>NZ_RQJO01000004.1 GCF_003858635.1 Larkinella rosea | reverse complement strand
CAAAACTGGCAAAGTGAGTTTTTGTCGGTTCTTTCCATTGTGGTGCTGACTATTTTTCTGCGTCAGAAAGGCTCTCCCGAGTCCAAACCGGTCGACGCACCCAACAGCCAGACCGGCGAATAAAGGAAACGTTATCAATGAGCCCGATGAAAAAAGTGAAGTTTTAAACCGCAATGTCCCGGATCGATTTCCCGTAGTGCTGTTGATTATCGCCATGATCAATGAGCTGGAGTTCCTTGTGACAAATTGCCTTGCCCGCTACGGAAAATCCGGTTGGGTAAATATTCACTTGGGGTGAAAAAGGGATAGACCCTGGAAAACAGGCCGGGCCAAATGCTCACTACTGTAAACCGTCTATTCTTTTTGGGGGTTCGCTAAGAGTAGCCGCTTTCGGCAAACATATCTCAAATCAATAGTCCTATGCTAGCGATGAATTACCGCGGACCGCAACGCGTCCGTGTCAGTCACAAACCCATGCCCGAAATAAAGCATCCCGAAGATGCGATTGTCCGCGTAACCCGTTCCTGTATCTGCGGTTCCGATTTGCACCTCTACAACGGCAACGTGCCGGATACGCGGGTCGGGATGACGTTCGGACATGAATTCATTGGAATTGTTGAAGAAGTAGGGTCGGACGTACACAATGTAAAAGTCGGTGACCATGTGCTGGTCCCATTCAACATTGCCTGCGGCAAGTGTCACTTTTGCCGACAGGGCCTGTATGGAAACTGCCACGAATCGAACACGCAGGCCACCGCAGTTGGCGGCATTTTCGGGTATTCCCACACCGCCGGAGGTTACGATGGTGGCCAGGCCGAATATGTTCGGGTTCCCTACGCCAACGTGGGGCCAACGGTTATTCCGCCCGGTATGGATCCGGATGATGCCGTCATGCTCACCGATGTGGTCCCGACGGGCTACCAGGCCGCCGAAATGGGCGGAATTCAACCCGGTGATACAGTGGTCGTGTTTGGCGCCGGTCCGGTCGGAATCATGGCCGCCCGGTGTTCCTGGTTGTTTGGGGCCGGACGGGTGATTGTCCTCGACCAATACGAGTATCGGCTGGAGTTTGTTAAAAATTACGCGAATTGCGAAGTTTATAATTTCAAGGAAATGGATGATCCGGTCGTGTTTATCAAGCGAATCACCGATTGGATGGGGGCCGACGTTGTAATTGATGCGGTCGGTGCTGAAGCGGCCGGAAGTGCCCTGCAAACAATTACAGGACGTAAAACCCTGCTGCAGGCCGGTTCGGCGACGGCGCTGCACTGGGCTATTAATTCGGTCAAAAAAGGCGGAATTGTGTCCATTGTGGGCGTCTATGGACCGACGGATAACCTGGTTCCAATTGGAAATGTCGTCAACAAAGGTCTGACGTTGCGGGCTAATCAGGCTTCGGTTAAACGCCTGTTGCCGCGGCTCATCGAGCACGTCCAGAACGGGGTTCTCAATCCCAAAGCGCTCATTACACACCGAGTCCCGCTGGAAGAAGCCGCCGATGCCTACCGGATGTTTTCCAGTAAGCTCGACAACTGCATCAAACCCGTTCTGATTCCTCCATCCGCCAGATTTTAAACTCTTATGGAAAATACAACCAATGATTTAACGGCTATTGGCCGGGATTATTCGCACATCAAAGGCTGGGGCATCGATGCCGATCCGAAAAACGATCCGACGTACCCCATCCGAAACCGGCCAGACGGCTTCGTCGGGCAGGACGAACAACGGGGCTATACCTGGGAACGGCCCACCCAGCAACCGGTTGACGTGGAAGTGCTGCGCTCCATCGAACGGCCGACGGTCAGTGCGGTTTTTGGTACGTCGACTCCTCCATCCGGATTAAGTGGGGCGATCCGCCGGTATGCCTTCAAATACAGCGAATCCGAATACGGTCACTGGCTCCCGCTGCTGCTAGCCGACCGCGTCAATATGGTGGAAGGCATCATCGATGATTTCAAACGGGGGCATGTCCCCAATATCTTTGCCGAAAGAGGCTGGAAAGCGGAATGGAAACACGACCCGCAGGGATTGACGAAAAAAGTACTCATTGGGGCAGCAGTTACCGCTGCGGTTTTTGTGCTGCTCCGCCGGAAGAAGTAAGGTTCGATTCACGGACGAAAAGGTCGATAAGAAAACCGGCAGAAACCGCCCGGATTCTTATCGGCTTTTTTAATCAATGGGTACTCATTTTTAGCTTATTCTCAAGCCAATTAACTATGAATCAATCCATTGACTTAGAAGCCATAAACGTTAAACCCTAAGCGATGTTTAACATAAAGTATTTTCTCCCGGTTTCCGGAAAACCGTCCACTCGTTTTTCAATGCGTAATGGCTAACAGGATCACCATTGGAACCTGCGGCTTTCCCCGTCCCAAAACGGAATACGCCCAATTGCTGCCGTGTGTGGAAGTGCAGCAGACCTTTTACCAGCCACCCCGGCTGTCGACGCTGGAAAACTGGCGTCGGCAATTACCGCCCGAATTTGAATTCACTCTGAAAGCCTGGCAGCTAATTACCCACGAGGCCCGTAGCCCGACTTTCAAGCGGTTGAAAAAACCGCTTTCGGAGGAAGAACGGTCGCAGGCGGGTTCGTTCAAACCAACGGAGGTGGTTCAGCAGGCCTGGCAATTCACGCTCGCCTGTGCAAAGGCATTGGCGGCCAAAACCGTCCTGTTTCAATGCCCGGCCAGCTTTAAACCAACCCGCGAAAATGTTGCCCATCTCGACCAGTTCTTTTCCGACATCGACCGGCAGGGGCTAAACCTGGCCTGGGAACCCCGGGGCGCCTGGGACCCTGAGCTTGTGAAAGACATTTGCGAAAACCGGCAACTCTGGCACGTGGTCGATCCGTTTACAAATCAGACAGTTACGCCGGATCACTGCTACTTCCGGCTTCATGGGCGCCAGGGCTGGCGGTATCAATACGAAGAGCAGGAACTCTCGGAACTGCTGGAACTGTTGCCCGAAAACCGGTCATCGTACATTTTTTTCAACAATGTCCACATGCTGGAGGATGCCCTGCTCTTCAAAAAACTGGTTGAAAACCGGTAATTTGCTTCATCCGTGCGCTACCTGAAACCGCATCATCGCCAGCACCTACGCGGGAGATGGATTTCGTGAATTGAGCAAACCGGCGGGCACGCTCAGTTCACCGGTTTTCGGATCAATCAGCCCGTTGCGTTCGTCTTCGATATTGGTCGCCTGGGTGTAAATATCGCCGGCAATGGCCCGTTGCCGTAACTCGTGCTTAAACAGACGAATGCGTTCCGCCCGTTCACTGGCTTCGTTGGGGCCACCGTAGTCGGCAAAGCCAAAACCGCCCCATTCGCTGATGACCAGCGGCACCTGTTTTCGGTAAAAAAACGGATCACCCACCACGAGGGAAAATGCGGCTACTCCTTCCAGATCGCCTGAAGTCAACCGATCCAGCAACGTCTGCCACCGGGCCAGATCCGGTGTGTAGAGATGGGCAGTGAGAAGATCCGATTTCAGCCGACCTTCAAATGAGATATGTTGCCAGCCGTCGTTGTCCACCACCAGAAACTGCGGATAGGCCAGTTGCATGTAATGGTACATATCCGTAATGTATTTCCGGGTTGTCGGGTTGGTCGCAATATCCTGAGCACCCCAGTCTTCGTTGTATAGACTCCAGATGACCACCGACGGGTGTGTACCGATCAGAGCCACCATGCGCAATAGTTCGGCCTGGTGGTTTTGGCGGCTGAGCGGGGTGGAAACGTGGGGGCTGGGCACTTCCACCCACAACAGTAAACCGAGTTCATCCGCCAGATTATAGATGCGCGGATCGACCCCGGCAATGTGCACCCGGACCAGGTTACAACCCAGTTCCTTCATCGCCCGCATGTGCAGTTGCATTTCCTCGTACGTGGCGGTGCCGGGCTGATAAAGAATTCCGTCCAGGTAGATGGGTTCGTTGTTGAGGTAGACAGAGCGCCCGCGGGCTTCTATTTTTCGCAGGCCAAAATGCGTCTCAATCTCGGCCGCATAGCCTTCTGAATCAATCAATTGAGCAATTAACCGGTACCGAATGGGCGTGTCGGGCGACCACAGTTGGGCATCGCCCAGATCCAGCACGACCCGCTGTTGTTTCTGCCCGGCGTCAAGCCGTAACGGATACTCGGAGGAAGCGATTGGCACGCTGGCTCCGGGCGCAAAAGCCTGCAACCGTAACTGATACTGGTCCGGATCGTGAATGCGGGTTGTAAAGCTGAATCGAACAAGACGGTCTTCAACAATACTGACAACCCCGACGCGGGTTCGCAGCCGGTTTCGTTCCACGGTTTCCAGCCACACACTCCGAACGGCCCCGGTGTAAGTTTGGTACCAGATGCCTCCGCGCTTGTAAACGTGGGATTCCTGTTTGCCCCGCGGAATCTCGGCATCCATCGTATCGGCAATGCGAACCGTGAGCCGGTTTACGGGACGCAGGTATTCTTCGGGCAGTTCGTAGGAAAACGAGGTATATTCCCCCAAATGCACCTCGTCGCCTTCAATGGTTCGGAGCGGGTGCCCGTTGAGCCAGATCCGGGTTTCGTATCCGCAGGCTCCGAAGGTGAGCTGCAGCATCGAGCGGGCGGTTGATTCACTGCGGGGGGGCACCGCAAATTCCCGTTCATACCAGGCCACCACCTTATCCTTCCAGGCAGAGGCTTCTGATTGCCCTTTGGCCTGTGCCAGGTGCGCTTCAATGGAACCGGGCCAATGGGCCGTGCCTTCAAACGAATGGCCTAAACACCACCGTTCTTCAATTCCCCGATCGTCCGGATCGAGTAAAAACCGCCATTCGCCGTCCAGTAATACATAATCGTTGGGTCGTAAAACCGCCCGGGGCAGTTGGTTGACCGGTTCAGTACTTTCGGATCGGCTGGCCGAAAAACCGGTATTTGGATTCTTTAACTCCATAGAAAATGAGAAACGGTAAAACCCGCCCGGCCTCCGGGACAGACCTCAATCACTTGGCAAAAGCAATTGATAAGTCTATCCCGGACTGTTTGTCAGGACTGGACTGCTTTCTGATTGACACTGTTGGTGGCGATGTAGGTCAGTTTTTCATCGGTGGCCTTTTCTTCTTTTAAGGTTGTTTGCAACAAATCCGCAACCTGAGTTAGACCAGCCTGCTGCGCCAGCGTTCGGGCAGTTCCATAGGATGCAATTTCGTAGTGCTCCATTTTTTGAGCGGCACCAATAATGGCTGCATCAGCCAATTCAGGCTCTTCGAGCTGGGCCAGTAAATCCTGAGCCTCCTCAATCAGCCCCTCCATGGCCAGGCACGTTTCGCCATCCGGTTCGATGCCCATTTGCCGGGCAATCACTTCCAGCCGTTTTACGTGCTGCTCGGTTTCACGCTGGTGAACCTGGATGGCCTGCCGTAGCTGGTCACTCTGCGCAAGTTCCACCAATTGGGACATGGCTTCCAAAGCCTGGGTTTCGGCGGAGTACAGATCCTGAATCGTGTGCGCCATAAATTCCTGCATTGTTTTCATAGCAACTGGGTTAATTGATTGGTTTTAAGTGATTTGATACTTGTTTATAAAACCGGATGATCTGACTGGAATCGTTGTCCGATCAATAGATGGTCCGTTCTCCTTGATTGGATTCATCGTCTACCTGTTTCGTCAGGAGTGCCCCTAATTTTACGGCATTCAGACTGTCAGTTACTGCCGTTGGGCCGTGATTGACAGTGATGTGAAAGACGTGTTGCAGGTTCAGAATGTGCAGCGTTCGGCTTTTTACATCCCAGACGGCTTTTTCCCAAACACCCGGTACGGGCTGCGGTCCGGTTTTCTGTTCTTCACTGTCTTTCAATTGAGAAGTTGAAAGCTGACCGGGAGCCGCATGAACCTGAACCGAATCGTTCGGAGCGCCCGCAACCGCGCTGTTTCCTGTTGATGAATTATCCCCGACTCCTTCTACCGGACTTTCAGCACCGGTTTCTTCGGTATCCGGGCCGGTGTAAGGCCGTTTCCTGCCCCGGTTTTCCAAAGACCCGGGTTGATAAAGCCGGGTGAAATAGTAATCGGCATGAAAAACCGACTCAAACGGACGGATGCCGGTAGTGGAAAGGACCACCCGTTTTTTATTATTCAGGGCGACTGCACAGCTACTCTCGGTTTCCGTCCAGGTAAGGGGCGTGCCATCCGCCAGGTTGAGCAGGGATTTAATGGTTGCTTCACTGATGTAATAGCAAGGCATGTTGTATTTGTAATACTCGCTCAACAGCCGACTGCCGCTCACCTGACGGCCTAATTCATTCGAAGCATGGCGTGCGCCACCACCACTATCGATATCGTTGGTGCCGGAACTGCCTCCTCCACAGGCCAGCAGCCCCAGAAGAAATATTGAAATCCAATAGCTTTTCATTGATTCCTGTTTACATAAAAACGCTTCATGTGTTACCTGAACTTTTCAGGAGATTTCCGTTCCGCCCTTCGTTCGCCGTTTGCTCAACACCTGCGGGGATAGCTTCAGGTGGGTTTTTACCAACGGATGAGCCACTTTCGGAACGCCTTTCAAGCAGGCATCCGCAGCCTTTGACTCTTCGTTGGATGAGGTTTGGTCGAGTAGTTTATGGGTAGTGACTCCGCCTTCCTATACATCCGGTCGACTTTCAGGCCGACCGGTAATGATACTTGAACTGCGCCGGGAAGACGTTGACGAAATTCTTCTTTTAAAGTGAGGTTTTGGCCCGGCTAGAGCCTGTTAAAATCCAGGTTACTCACCTAATTTCGGGGAGATAAAAGTGGGCAATCGGCGGGTGATGGTCTGCCGGCCACTCGCTCATTTCAACGGCCGTTGAAAAACTAACCATCTCCAATTCTTTTTAAGCAGAAGAGCTCCCATAATCAGTAAGAACAAAACCCGATGCGACATATGAAAATTGGTGAGAGATTGATGAAGCAGCTTAATAAAACATACGCTCCTTCGCAGCTGATTACCTTTCAAATCAGCCGCTACGACGTGGCCTTAAAAACCGACGAGGACGGAAACCCGGTTTTGATGTACATCGGCAAAGCCAACGACCGGGGCATTATCCGGGGTGATCAATTCGCGCGACGCCTGCTCAAAGACGAAACCGGTGCCATCATCAAAGATCACTGGGACCATAAAGGGAAAGTATAGCCCGGTTTTGAGCTCGTTTCAAACTGACAGCCCCTGCATAGTTTCGTAATCCCCTACAGCTTGCAGATACAGGAAATGACCCATAATCCCGTGGAGATTGCTGATCAGCTTATGAGCCTCCGGGAAGGTTGCTACCTGAAGTCTGGTATGCTCGTTTTCAGCAGCTTCGCCCGTCTGTTTTCCGTCGATCGCCCGAATGGCTTCGTACGGCATTCGGCGTTCACAGTAGAAAAAATACAAGGCCTCGTCGCTGGTGGAGGTCGCGGAAAACCAGGGTTTCGATCCGAGCGGGACCACTTCATCCGGACTGATCTCAAAGCCGGTTTCTTCCTTCAGCTCCCGCACGGCCACATCCAGGGGTTTTTCGTCGTCCTCAATCATTCCGGCGGGGTGTTCGTAGGTGAGCGACCCATTGCAGATGCGCCGTTGCCGGACCAGCAGCACAAACTTGTCGTTACTTTCCTCGTCGATCAGTACCACCACAATCGAAACCGCATCACCTTTGATAAAACACAAAGGAGCAAGCCGATTGCCGTCAGGGCCCTGCGCATCGAGATTTATCAGTGAATGCAGTACATTTCCGTCCTTTCCGCGCCGGGTATAAATTTCCCGAACCGACTGGATCTGCACTTGATTGGCCTTCAATTCCTGTTGCCAGGCCTTGACTTTGAAAGCGTCTTGAAAAGGTTCTATTCTTTCCATGGAATAAATACCGGGTTCGGAGAATCAGATTTGAGAAATAGCAACCGGATCCGTGGACGGCACCGGCGGTTTTGGGAAGGGTGTAAAACCGATCATCTGCTGTTCCGGGAGGTCGTTTTAAGATTTAGACTGATCGTCAGTTAAAAGATGAAGGTTGGCGTAACGGGTTTGTCGTTCCTCTTAATTTTTATTGGCATGTCCACAGGCATAACCCTCTTCGGCTTTCTGAACGAATTAAAACAACGGAGTAATGAGGAAATGGCCCACCGAGTGGTTAGTATCCCGTTTTTAAAGCCTTCTTCCTTCCAGATAATCGTTTAATACGTTACAGCATTCCAGCCAGTCGGGCAATGTTTTTGGCTTGATCAGGTAGCATCGGATTCCCTGCTGAAAAGCATCGATAACACCTTCCAGATCCGTCGAAGAGGTTAAAATAAAAACCGGGATATCCGAAGGCGCTGAATGTTGAATTGTTTCCAGCATCTGCCAGCCGTCATGTCGCCGGGGAAGGTACAAATCAAGCAGGATGAGCCATGGTAAACCGGTTTGTGTTCCGATGCTTTCCTGTAATAAGGCGGCAAGTTCCTGCATATCCTCAGCGCGTATTAGCTGCAAATGTGGATTGACCTGCTTAAAAGCTTTCTGCAGAATAGTCCACTGATCGGCCGAATCCTCAACAACCAGAATCTTACCTTTAACAACGGAGCGCTGGTGAGATGACCTGAATTTCAGTTTTTGAATCGCTATTGCCATACTGATTTAAATCTGATCTATCGGTAAACAGGCTCGAAATAGCGGCATCAATTAGCCAATGGCCCCCAGCGGACCACACCCTCGTTTGTTCGTTCTGATCGCAAAGGAACACGATCCGGCCCAGTCATTTACAGCTGGTGCTTGCTGCTCCCTTGCGTTAATTTCGGACTTTACTGGGCCAGTGGCTGCCGCTGGAGCGTTTATTAATGGGTTCGCCCGAAACGAGATGCGGTTTCGTACGGGTTACGTCAGGGCGCTACAAGCGTCTGCGTACTGTAGGGATGTTTCTCTGGAAGTAATTTGAAGGCGCTCCGGCCAAAGCAAACCGGTTTCTGTGGTTCCTGGAAGGTGCCTGTGTCGCCGGGCTGATTCTGATTATCCTCGCCCGTTCATAAAAACAAACCCGAACTTTAAAAATTCGGGTTGTTGACAAATCAATCAATCACTAGGTATGAGACACCTTACGAAAACTCTTGATCGGGTTGACCTGCCTGCTGACGCTTACAAGAATGAGGCAAAGGCCGGGCTTTAACCAGATTCAAGTACTGAGTTAGCAGGTCTCACCAAACAGGCTATTGAATAAACACGGTTTTGGGATAACTTTCTGACCATCTTAAAAAATGCCCCTGCGCGGGAATAGCACTAGTCGCGTTAAGGCTTTAAACGTTAGGATGTATGCAAATGACATCCAACTTCCGGCCCGAATCCGATACAGGGTCGGGAATAGCATCACGAATTAACCTGCCCAGATCCTTACTTTTTTGCCAAGAAACCGCCTTTGGGAGCAAGATGGCTTCTGAATGGTTTACAACCGGGAGCCGGAGACACTCTTCCCATTGAATTCATTGCAAAAACCTGTGATTTATTTCATTGAAGACCTAAAATGGCGGAGAGAAAGCGGATAAGCCGAATAAGGGTCCCCGGCATGGCTCAACGGATGGCCGCAGAGGTACGTCAAAAACAACCAGCATTGAAGGTCGCCATAGCGGAGGAGGCTCATCCGGTGGTCCCAAAGGAGCGCCTGGTAGCTAGTTCTTAACAAACCTGGTCCGGAGCGCTTTTCGGGCTGGGTTTGGAATTTCAACCGATCCATTCCTGCTTTTTCCGGACATCGCCCGGCCCCGACCGTTCTCTCATTAATCCTTTTTGATCGAAAACAAACCTGGATTTTGTGGGTTAGCCTTCGACAATTAGCACTCAACGTTATGAAACCAAATCAGGACCCCCGTCATCAGTATCCAGCCCCACCGTATCCGCAGGAATCGCAGGACCATCCCGGTTCCGATCAGAACATGACGCCCACTGCCGATCACGGTGAAACCTCGTATCAGGGGAGTGGTCGGTTAACCGGTCGAAAAGCACTCATAACGGGGGGCGACAGCGGCATCGGTCGGGCGGTTGCCCTGGCGTTTGCCCGCGAAGGAGCCGATGTGTTGATTGCCTATCTGGATGAAGACCGGGATGCGCAGGACACCATCCGGTGGGTGGAAGAAGCGGGCCGAAAGGGGATTGCCGTCAAAGGCGACATTCAGGACGAAGCCCATTGCCAGCACTTGGTTCAACGGGCAATCGACGAGTTTGGACAATTGGATATTCTGGTCAACAATGCGGCTTTTCAGATGAATCACAATTCTTTTCTGGACATTACGACGGAGGAGTTTGATCGAACATTCCGCACCAATGTTTATGCCCTGTTTTACCTTTGCAAAGCGGCATTACCTCATTTAAAACCGGGTGGATCGATCATCAATACTACGTCCATTCAGGCGTATCAGCCCGAGCCAAGCCTGTTTGCGTATGCCGCTACCAAAGCCGCCATTGCCAACTTTACAAAATCCCTGGCCAAAGAAGCGATCGAAGTGGGCGTTCGGGTTAATGCCGTGGCCCCGGGTCCGGTCTGGACTCCCTTGATTCCATCGACCATGCCGGAAGAAAAAACCAAAAATTTTGGTGAGGATTCCCTGCTGGCAAGGGCGGCTCAACCCGTCGAACTGGCACCCATTTACGTTCTTTTAGCCTCTCAGGAAGCCAGTTTCATCACCGGTGAGATTTATGGTGCTACCGGCGGGCGCCCCATCGCGTAGGACCAGGAATAAAAAGCGGGCGGTCCCTGATTGGGCCGCTTTTGCGTTAAATCGGCAGAAATACCTTTACTAAACTCTTCTATGAAAAATCCTTTAGTAAGCTGCGGTTGTCGACGGGCAACCGGTTTGACCCGGCGTTGGCTACACACAGGTCTGCTGGCAATTGTTTTCAGTTCGTTGACTATCTATCCGCTTCTGGCTGCGTTGCCGAACCCGGTCAGCCAGGCCGCGCAGCCCATCACCGGGCGGGTTCTCGATGAAAAAGGGCAACCGCTGCCGGGCGTTACGGTGGTGTTGAAAGGCACGAGTTCCGGAACGACCACCAATGCAGAAGGCGTTTACAGCCTGTCCGTACCCGATGGCAACGCCGTACTGACCTTTTCGTTCATCGGTTATGCTTCGCAGGATGTTTCTGTCAATAATCGCAGCACCGTCGATGTGACGATGACCCCAACCGCAACGGCGTTGAACGAAGTAGTGGTAATTGGCTACCAGACGGTTCGCCGACGCGATGTAACCGGGGCCAATGCCGTTATCAATCCGACGGATGCCAGCAAGGTGACGGCTCAATCGCTGGCCGAATCCGTTCAGGGTTTATCGCCGGGCGTGACGGTCCGCAACACCGGGGTGCCAGGTCAGCAGGCTTCCATCCAGATTCGGGGCGTTGCGAGCTTTCTGAATACCGATCCGCTCTACATCATCGACGGCATGATTGCCGACGCCAACCCGACCATCAATACCGACGACATCGAATCCATCCAGATTCTAAAAGATGCGTCGGCTGCGGCCATTTACGGTTCCCGGGCGGCCAATGGCGTTATTATCATTACCACCAAACAGGGCAAAGAAGGGGCCACCCGGATTTCATTTTCGGGGAAATACGGTGTGCAGCAGGCTTACAAACGCTGGGATTTGACGAATGCCGCCGGTTTTGCGGCTTTACAGCGAACGCAATACCAGAATTCGGGGCAGGTACCCCCGGCCAGTGTTGCCACCGGAACCTTCAATCCAGCCATCGACACCGACTGGCAGGATCAGGTGCTCCGGACCGGCAACTTGCAGGATTACAACCTGACCTTATCGGGAGGAAGTAAAACCAGCACGTACCTAATTTCGGGAAGCTATTTCAACAACACCGGTTACGTCAGAGGGACCGATTTTAAACGGGGCAGTTTGCGGATCAATTCCCGGAGCGAATTTGGGCGGTTTACCTTTGGCGAAAACCTGGTGCTCACCAATTCCAACGGGAACAACATTCCGGGGGGCATCAATCCGATATACGACATGGCCAGCAACCTGCCCGTGATTCCGGTGCAGGACCCGCGTTACATTAGTGCTGCGAATCCCGGTGGATATGGCATCGGCACGTATCCCGACGCGGTCACGTACGCGTTCAACCCGGTGGCCGCCCGCAATCTGGCGACGAATAAATCTAATTTTGCCAAGTTGGTTGGGAACGGTTTTCTGGATTTTAAATTTGCGGACTGGCTTACGTATCGCTTCAATGCCGGGCTTGAAGTCAGCTTCGATTACATCCAGAATTTGCGCCGACTAGGCACCTATCAGTACAATTCCGCGCCTGTGCCCAGTTCGGTTTCGGAAGACCGCTCCCGGTATTTGAGTCTGTTGTTCGAGCACACCCTAAACTTTAACCGTACGTTCGGGCAACACAACCTTAACGGCGTACTGGGCATCAGTCAGCAAACTACCCGGCGTGACGTAACAACGGGCGGCCGCACCAACCTTGGGTTTGCCGGAGGGCAGTATTTTAACACGATTGGAGCCGCGACGGGCATTTCGACGGCGGCCGGTGGCACCCCCGACGATTACCGGATTCTGGGGTACATTGGGCGGATCAATTACACTTATAACGATAAATACCTGTTGACACTGACCGGCCGCGTGGATCAGGATTCGCGCTTCGGAGCAAATAACCGTACCGGTTTTTTCCCTTCCATTGCGGGAGCTTGGCGCATCAACCAGGAGAAGTTTTTTCAGGTCGAGTGGGTAACGGATCTGAAACTGAGCGCTTCCTATGGCAAACTGGGCATTGTAGTGCCAACCCTCGGTTCCTTTCCCTACACGGCCTTCGTTAACAGCAATCCCAGAGCCATTTTTGGCGTGGATCAGAACGAAAATGTGGGCGCTTACCAAGCCCAGCTGGCAAATCCCGATCTGCGTTGGGAAGAGCGAACGCAACAGAATTACGGCCTGACGGCCAGCTTTTTCCGGAACCGCCTGACGGCCGAAATCAATGTATATAACTCGCTGTCTTCCAATGCGATTTTGAACCTGACTGTGCCCGGTTATTTGGGAAACCTGCGCGGCAATCCCTACGTCAACACGGCTTCGATCCGCAACCGGGGGGTGGAGTTTTCAGCTACTTACCGCAACAATGAACACGCGCTGAAGTGGGATGTCTCGGGCAATTTTACGACCATTAAAAACCGGGTGGAAAACGTGGGAAATCAGGGCCAGAATATCAATTACATTCTGAGCGGTAACACGCGTTCACAGGTGGGTAATCCCGTCGGGCAGTGGTTTTTGCTGAAAACCGCCGGGTTGTTCCAGACTCAGGAGGAAATCAATAATTACAAAGGCCCGGACGGCCAGCTGGTACAACCGTTTGCTAAACCGGGTGATGTTCGGTACGAAGACGTCAACAACGACGGTCGCATCGATGTCAACGACCGCCAGTTTGTTTCCTCTCCCTGGCCGACCTTGCAGGCAGGAGCCCAGCTCAACGTGGCATATGGGCCGTTTTCACTCAACCTGCAATTGATTGGCGTGTTCGGATACACGGTTTACAACGATGTCCGCCGGAGCCTCGATAGTTACCAGTTAACCAACTTCAGGGCGGATGTGAATCCGTGGTCGACCACCAATACCAGCACAACCGACCCCCGCATCGGCCTGGAAACCGGTGATCAGGGCATTATTTCCAATAACCTGGCCTACAGTGATCGCTGGCTGGAAGATGCGTCCTATGTGCGGATTCGGAATGTGGAGATTGGTTATGCGGTTCCCAAAGCGCTGCTTAACCGGGCCAAAATCCGGAACGCCCGCGTCTTCGTCAGCGGTCAGAACCTGTTCACGGTTACGTCGTATTCCGGCCTCGATCCGGATATTACCGGCGCTAACATTCAGGAGCGGGGTGTCGATAACGGCCACTGGCCCACACCCCGTGTTGTCTCACTTGGTGTCAACCTGGATTTTTAATCGCCACCTAACTGCATCACATCATGAAAAATAGATTTCTTCCACTGCTGATTACCGCCATTACCCTGCTGACCGGTTGCGACCGGAATCTGGATATTGTTAATCCGAATCAGGCTACCACGCAATCGTTCTGGAAAACCGCCGAAGATGCACTGGCAGGTGTGAATGCGGTTTACAGCACTACGCACCGGGGCAATATTTCGCGCTGGATGCTGTTTTACTACATCATCCGGTCCGACGAAGGCCGGAGCCAGAGCCCCGCAACGGACATCGTCAACAACATGGATCAGTTCCTGATCACCGATTACAATTACGGAAATGCCTACGGTGTCTGGAACGACAACTACATCGGAATCAACCGGGCCAATCAGGTGATCGACAACGTTCCGACCATCTCAATGGACGAAACGCTGAAGCAGCGGTACATCGGGGAAGCCAAATTTCTGCGGGCGATGTATTATTTTCATCTGGCGACGTTATTCGGAAACGTACCCTTAGTTTTGCAAACCGCCGTGGTCGGCGACAAACCTGCCAGTGCCACCCAGGCACAGGTTTGGGCGCAGATTGAAAAAGACCTGACCGAAGCGGCTACCGGTTTGCCGACGACCTACGGCAATACAGATCTGGGTCGGGCCACGAAAGGGGCCGCTTTTGCATTGCTCGCCCGGGCCTATTTTCAGCAGAAGAAATATACCGAATCGCTGGTGCCGTTGCAGTGGCTGGCAGAAGGCGATGGCAAAACCATCTACGCCCTGATGCCGAATTATCGCGATAATTTTCTGATTACCAGCGAAAATAATAAAGAGTCGGTTTTTGAATGGCAATTTGAACTGAATCCGGCGGAATACACCGACGACGATACCGAAACCCCCAATCAGAACTACGGAACGTCAATTGCGCAGTTTTTTGGCCCTAGCGGCATAGGCTGGTCGGATGGAGAAGCACAGCGTTGGGTGACCCGCGAATTCAACGAATCCACCACAACGGGCGCTCGTGATCCCCGGTTGGCGGCTTCGTTTCTGTATGATTCCACCGACGTTCGTGGCCCGGCGTTTACCCAGATTTACGGACAAACTTTTCTGCAACGCTACGGTACCAACAATCAGCGGGTATGGTTTCGTAAATTTCAGAATGACCATTGGAAAAATGAAGAAGGTTACCGATCACCCAACAACTGGCGGTATATCCGGTATGCGGATGTGCTGCTGATGTACGCCGAAGCGCTGAACGCGACCGGAAAAACCGCTCAGGCTTATGCATATGTTGATCAGGTTCGGCAGCGGGCAGGACTGGCCAAATTATCAACCGTCAAACCGGGGCTATCTCAGGCCCAATTTCTGAACCAGCTCAAACATGAGCGGGTTACCGAACTGTCGGGCGAAGGCCATCGCTGGAACGATCTGGCCCGCTGGGGCGATCTCGGTCCGCAGCTGGCTAATCGCGACCCGGCTTTTTCCACCTTTGTGAAAGGCAAAAGTGAGCTTTTACCCATCCCGCAAACGGATCGGGATCTGAACCCGGCTCTGACGCAGAATCCCGGTTATTGAGATCTGTTTATCAGGGAAGCACCGGTTTTTATAATCTCGGAAGCCGGTGCTTTTTCGCGACTATTTACCGATGAAAACTTCTGGAATCCATTACGTAAGCGTGAAAATCCTGGTCGTATGGATCGGGTTGGTTTTTTTTATTCAATGTAAAAAAAATGAACCGGGCAGTACGCCCACACCGGTCGACCCTGCCGATTCTTCCATTGCTGCTGACGATCAGCCGCCGGTTGACAACACGGTTCCTTCACTCTCGATCACCTGGGACAACACCGCCCGCAAGCTTTCGCACGACGTTTATTTTGCCGAATATGGCCGGGTTCATCGGGTGAAGGGTGATACATTGCTGTTGACGTATCACTGCGGAGATCGGGAAAATTACTGGGACAACATCGCCATCCGGCGAAGCACCGACGGCGGCACTACCTGGTCGGTGGCCGAAATTCTGGTCCCCGATAGCGATCCAAACTACTACGGTTTTGCCAATCCGGACATTCAGGTGTTGCAGAATGGCGATGTGATGCTGGCCTATACCGGACGGGGAAAACCGGATGATAACGCACACGACAATATTCAGATTCGAATGAGTAAAGACCGGGGCTGGACCTTTGGCGTATCCCGCATCGTTGCTACGGGCCGTTCCTGGGAACCGGGCATGATACAACTGCCGGACGGCGACATTGAGGTGTTTTATTCCAGTGAAGCGGCCTGGTGGCCCGGCAACAATCCCCAGCAGGAAATTCTGATGGTCCATTCGACGGATAACGGGCAGACCTGGACCGCGCCGTCGCACGTTGCCTATTTCGCCGGAATGCGCGACGGAATGCCGGTACCGCTGGTGCTGAAAGACAACAAAGGAATTGTGTTCGGTATCGAGTCGGTCAACAATACCCAGTCGCCCTGGGTGCTGTGGTCATCGTTTGCAGCCCGCTGGCGGTATGCCAGTTTAGGGAGTACGACCAATAACCGCCGGTGGCTGGCTACGACGCAGAAGGTTTGGGGCGGTGCGCCGTATCTTGTTCAGTTGCCGACTGGCCAGACGCTGCTGTCGACGCAGGATGCGGGCGGACGGGCGATCAGCAGTGACTGGCGCAAGAATACCATGCTGGTACTCGTGGGCAATAGCGTTGCCAAGAACTTTACCGGCATTTCCTATCCCTGGCCTGATTTACCAATCAATGAAGGCGCGTATTACAGTTCGCTGTTTATGAAAAACAATACCACGCCAGTGCTGATCACTACGCGCAATTTCGCCGACGGACACAGCGAAATTTACTGGAAAGAAGGACATATTTTGGAGTAAACTTCAAGCCAGATCGGATAAGAATGATCCTAACCGGTACGTTTGTCGACGAGATTGTTCCTTTACTACAGCGCATTCTTCGGATTTTCTTTTTTGCAACCCAGTTGCGCCCGTAAGAGATCCGCCAGTCGCAGCAGTCCTCATCTTCGCTTCGCCGGTGACCTACTGCACTAACAACGATTCCGGTTTCATGAACGGCTTTTTGTGCTTTGGATATTTGCCAAAAGCAAGTAAATACAGAGCGGGACCTGACCGCGACGGCGGACTTGTTCCGCGTCTACAGCTCCTACTCTGCGCCCCCATAGGAAAAACCCGTTCTGTTCACTTGTTGGTAAGCTATCAAATCCTGGTTTCTTACCAACTCTCAAACCTAAAAGGTGGCCCCCTTTTTCAATCACCGACCATGTGTCATTGTGGCTCCATTTGCGGAAGTACCAATCGACTGTCTGCCAGGGCTTTCTACCTTGGAGCAGGTCGCGCCAGGTAATGCCGTTTTTGGTCAGGTAAAAAATGGCTTCCACAATCAATTGGAGCGAATGAACACTTTTGCGTTGGACCGAGATAAGTTTTCAATAGCTTGCCATTGCGAAGTCGTCAGGTCAGAGGTATATGTCTTCTTCACAAAAGCATAACTCCACCCGGTGGCTTTTGCGTTGCCCAAAACGAACTCAAACAGTTTCTAAAACTTTGTCCGTTTTTTGTTGCAAGTCTGCCAAAAGGATTATCCGAACTTTGGAACGGGTGATTCAAAAGCGGGGAAAGCCCAACACCATTCGAACCGATGCAGAATGGCTATGTTGAGCGGTTCAATCGACTGTATCGAGAAGCCGTTTTGGATGCCTATCTATTTTTGAACTTGACCAGGTCCGGCAACTGACTAGCGATTGGATGGAGAAATATACCCTAAGAAGACCCCAGGAATCACTGGGTAATCTCACGCCCGAAGAGTGGAAAAACAGGGTAATTGAGAATGAAGAAACTCTAATTGCTACTGTCTGAAATTAGGGGCACTTACAGATCCAACCCGGAAACCGGTGGAGAATCTGTATCCCGCCACAGCCGGTGTTCAATCGGAAAAGGTTCCTGTTTTACAACGCGGATTGAGCTAAAGTCCGGATGGGCCGGATGAATCAGGTAGTTGAAGGACATCGGAACTATCACAGAAGGGACCGCTGCCGCCAAGGTTTGGGGCGCACTCAACCAGTCCCGCAGAATCCATTGGGTCCGCTCGTAGCTTTCCTCGTTCCAGAAAGCCGGGAGCGTTTCCGGCGGGAACGAAGTTACCAGTGTCCCTTCATTTTCTGAAAAAGGGACGCTGGGCAACTCTAGCGTAATCAGAAAGAGTTTGGGCAGCTTTTCATAGTTGACCCGGGGCTGGTGTACCAGAGACTCCACCAATGCCAAAGCCGGTGATGAGGTCGTATACAATAAGGGATAACCTTTGGGATTCCAGCGGCCGCCAAACAGCCGGGCGCCCTCGGTAGACAGGGGTTCGCCGACATATTTCGCCTTCACCGTTCGGTAAAACGTTAGCATCCCCTAGCCGACGATACCGTGTTCGATCCGTCCCAACACATCATCCACCAGTCCAAAACCGGTAGTGGTGTCCAGCAGGTAGATAGGCGACTGACTGTTCAATTCCCGAATGGGTGAACGCAGCCAATCCGCTAGCGTTTCGGCATCGCCATCGAAAACATCCAGTCCATGCCGTAGCAGATTAGTCAGCAATAACAACCGCTCCGAGGCATCCCGCGCCATTTTATCGTCGGGTTTGAGCCGGTGCAGGTTCCGAATTGACATATTCAGAATACGAGCCAGTTCGATATCGGTCAATCCGGCCAGTTCGGCCACTCGATCTGCTTCCACTCTGGGCATACCCTGCCGGGATTTATCAATCACGGTATAAGGCGCGTAAATTGCGGATTGCGGAGGCAGCGTTGTGTAAGTCATTTGGGATGAACAAGTGCATTATTTCATTACCCTAACAGCAATTTGGCACACAGAATTCAATTTTGCAACTATTTACTTAGCGGGAGGCCCTTGAGATGGCCATTAGAGCTGTTGGTTTAAGGGGAAGAATGGTGCATAAAATCTTAAAAATGGATTTTCTCCCGGCCGGTCATTTTGGCCAATCAAGTCCTGTATTACACTGAAATAGCCTTACACAAATGAAGTCAAATGATTTCAGTAGAATACTTATTTTTGAACAGACATGTTGATCTCAATTGAGCCCCATGTAATATTGAGGAAGAACTGTCGTCGCTCGCGATGGATTCGATGGGGCATTACTGGACCGGCGACAACGTATTCAGCAACGGTTTCCCGGCCCCCGACCTCGACGAAGAACCGCAACTCAACGCTCCCGGGGCCGACGACATCGACCCCCAAATGTTTGCCGATATCGCCAAAAAACTGGGTATCAAACTGTAACCCAGTGACTTTCCTGAAAAGCAAGGCCCGGACTTTTTCCGAAAAGTCCGGGCCTTGCTGCCCAGTAAGCCCCCGAGCAAAAACCGGGATGCGGCCACAGCAGAGCCTGGTGGCTGATCGCCATCTCCTGCGTTACGGTGCTAAGGAAGCACGTCCAGCGCCGTAACCGGCCGG
>NZ_RQJO01000017.1 GCF_003858635.1 Larkinella rosea | reverse complement strand
AAGGTAGATTGTTTACGCGTTACGCACCCGTACGCCACTAATAGCCGAAGCTATCCGTTCGACTTGCATGTATTAGGCCTGCCGCTAGCGTTCATCCTGAGCCAGGATCAAACTCTCCATTGTAAATAACGTACTAACATTTTACTGTTACGTCGTCGATTGTCATTGTTTGGTACTTCTGTCCACTACGTCAAAGAACATATTTTCCTCGTTTGGAAAATGGATGATTGAGCTACCCGAAAGCTTGTCAACCGATATTGTAATTTTGCACCCGAACTCTTTCCCCGATTTGGGACTGCAAAGGTAAGGGAAGGTTTTGAAAAATCAAATTAAAAAAGAAAAAATAATTTTAACCTGCTTTTCTTTTTTAAACACCTAACTGATTCAAAAACAACCACTTAGGTAACTCCTCCCCGCTTCGTATCCCCGATTTGGGACTGCAAAGTACCGAATAATTTCCCACCTTGTCAAGACCTAATCCCAAAATAAACAGGTAACTTCTTTTAGCGTTGAAGTACTCGCTTCGTTCTCAAGAAGTTACCTGTTTAAAAATTTAAAAAATAATTACACCAGCTTAATCAAATGGTTGTTTTTTCCTTTGGAAACAATCAAATACCGGCTTTGTAGCCACTCCTGTTCCGACAGGAGTGTAGCATCATTAATTTTTTGTTTGTTGATGCCAACCGCATTTTGCGCAATCGCCCGGCGAGCTTCGCCTTTCGACGCATAGATTTCGCCCTTCGTGGCCACGGCCAACAGGTCAACGATATCTTTACTGGCCTCCAGATCGGCACCGGTAATCTGCGTTTGCGGCACTCCTTCAAAGATGATATCAAACTCGTCGGCCTGAATGGTCCGCAGTGTTTCAATGGTTGCCTTGCCGTACAGCACTTCCGATGCTTTAACCGCCAGTTCATAACCAGCTTGGGAATGGACTCGAATCGTTACATCTTTAGCGATTGCTTTCTGCAAAATCCGCAGGTGCGGAGCCTCGTTGTGCTGCCGTTCCAGTTCTTCGATTTCTTCGCGGGATAACAAGGTAAAGACACGGATCAGCCGGGGACAATCCGAGTCGTTGGCGTGCAGCCAGAACTGGTAAAACTGGTAGGGCGACGTCATGGCTGGGTCGAGCCACACATTACCACGCGCCGATTTTCCGAATTTGGTACCGTCTGATTTCGTAATGAGCGGGGTCGTCAACGCAAAGGCGTGGTATTCTTCCGAATGGTCGGTCGCACCGACTTCCTTTCGCCGGATGAGTTCCGTTCCGGTGGTGATGTTTCCCCACTGATCCGAACCGCCCATTTGAAGACGGACATTTTTATTCTTGTAAAGCCAGTAAAAATCGTATCCCTGAAGTAACTGATAAGAAAATTCTGTAAATGAAAGACCGGTTTCCAGCCGCTTTTTAACCGAATCTTTGGCAACCATATAATTAACGGTCAGGTGCGTACCGGCTTCCCGCAAAAAATCAAGAAAGGATATTCCCTTAAACCAGTCGTAATTATTGACCATTTCGGCAGAGTTGGCGCTCTCATCGAACACCAGAAACCGGGCTAATTGTGCCCGAATGCCTTCCTGATTGCGACGCAGGGTTTCTTCGGACAGAAACTCCCGCTCGGTTGAGCGGCCCGATGGGTCGCCAATCATACCGGTTGCTCCGCCCACCAAAGCGAATGGTTTGTGACCCGCCCGTTGTAAATGAACCAGCAACATAATGGTCGCCAGGTTTCCAATGTGCAGGGACGCAGCTGTTGGGTCAAAACCGATGTAACCGGCCGTCGATTCTTTCCGGAGTTGTTCTTCGGTACCGGGCATCATATCCTGCAACATGCCCCGCCAGCGGAGTTCTTCAATAAAATCAATCATAATGTAAGTAAGGAGGAGAGGAAGAAAGGAGGAAGGCAGGAAGGGAGGACGCATGGCCTTTCTTCCTTTTATCTCTTCCTCCTCTCTTCCTCAATTTTTGGGTGCAAAGATACAACTTCAGGGTAAAAGCAGCGAGGAGTCGCCGTAACTTAAAAACCGGTACCCGTTTTGCAACGCTTCCTTATATATCGTACGCCAGTTTTCACCGACGAAAGCCGCTATCAGCAAAATCAGGGTGGAACCGGGCTGGTGGAAGTTGGTAACCAATCCGTTCGTTATCCGAAACCGGTAACCGGGCATGCAATAAATACCGGTATGGCCGATGACGGCTTCCTGACCGGTTTTTTCGAGGTAATTCAAAACCGCACGCACCGCTTCCGGTTTTTCCGGCAGATCGTTTTCGCTGACGGAATATGCATACTTTTGATCCAGATGCCATGGATCGGGTTCCTGCTTCAGCAGCCGAACGCCAAACCAGTACAGGCTTTCCAGCGAACGCATCGACGTAGTACCAACGGCAATGACGGGGCCGGTGTGCGTTAGCAGATGCTGTAAATTTTGTCGGGAATAAACCACCTGCTCGGAGTGCATCGCGTGCTGGCGAACGTCCGATGTTTTGATCGGCTGAAAGGTTCCGGCGCCGACATGCAGCGTGAGGTAATCGGTTTTAATCCCTTTTTGGGCGAGTTGCGCGAGCACTTCCGGCGTAAAATGCAGACCGGCCGTCGGAGCCGCCACCGCCCCTTCAATCCGGGAATAGACGGTTTGATAGGTTTCCTTGTCGGCTTCGGTTACGTCGCGATTCAGATAAGGCGGCAGCGGAATTTTACCAGCTTCGTGGAGAATGGCCGCAAAGGATTCGTCGCCCGGCATTTCGTCGCCCGGCATTTCGTTGCCCGGCGTCCATTCAAACCGGACCTGCGACTGATGGGCGTCGTGCCAGTGGGCTTTTACCAAAACCGTATGGTCATGAATCCGAACCTCCTGTTCCAATACTTCGTCCGGTTTCCAGCGCTTCCGGTTCCCAATCATGCATTGCCAGATGCTTTGATGGTGATCCTGCATGGCTTCAGAAACCAGTCGGTCGGCCGGAACCGGATTGAGCAGAAACAACTCGATGGTTGCCCCGGTCGACCGCCGGAAATGCAACCGGGCCGGAATTACTTTGGTATCATTAAAGACCAGCAAACTGCCGGACGGTAACTGATCGGGCAAATCCCGAAAAGAACGATGATCAATTTTCCCCTGCCGGTATTCCAGCAATTTAGACCGA
Organism: Larkinella rosea; assembly: GCF_003858635.1. Taxonomy (GTDB): domain Bacteria; phylum Bacteroidota; class Bacteroidia; order Cytophagales; family Spirosomataceae; genus Larkinella; species Larkinella rosea. Next base: position 302,798 of record NZ_RQJO01000017.1, on the reverse strand, counting down.
TCGCGTTGCGGCAACGGAAACCGGGCAATCCGCTCGTCGGGCAGGTTATATTGAAAATCATTGAGTTGCAACTCTTCCATCGTCACTCTTCAACAGCGGGTTTCAGAGCCAGACGGATGGGCAGCGAAATAATTACAACGGCAAGGATAGCCGTGCAAACCGGTAATAGCCACTGGTGCCCGCTCAAACTGGTTGACCCCAACTGACTGTTTAAACGACGGAGAACATACAGGGCCAGGGCCATAATGGTATTGACAGCGGCCATCAGGCAATAAAACCAGTTGCGGACAATCTCGTTCAACTGGTCACGGTTTTCGATCCAGGCCTGCTGGTTCGGAATGGGCAACTTCACGCCGTCTACTTTCGGAAAAAGCTTCGTGAGGGTGTTGATGAGGGTATTCGTAATCAAAAAAATGGCGACGCAGGCGTAAAACAGGTAGTCGCGGCTCATAAACACATCCGGGCGGCTGTCGGGTGTAAATCCTACGGCCACATTGTTTTCCAGCGAAACGTACGTATAAATCAGTATTGATGCGAAGCCCACCAGCGAGGCCAGCCGCCATAATCGAATTGCAAACGTGCTAACTTTCATGAATTTGTCGATTCGCCTGCTATCAGGCTTTGGGCCGCAAAGGTACGGGCTGACGCGGTGTGTTCCCAATTCAAGCTTTAAAGTATTCTGTTACTAACTCTGATTTCCTTTGTTGATCTTTGCAAAACAGCCTTTTAATATCCCATGAAAATTTACACCAAAACCGGCGACCAAGGCCAGACTTCGCTGATCGGCGGGCGTCGGGTTAGTAAAGCACATCACCGAATCGGTGCGTACGGAACCGTCGATGAATTGAATTCCTACATCGGTTTGGTGCGGGATCAGCCGGTGAACGAAAACCGCAAGGACTTGATCAAGGAAATTCAGGATCGGTTGTTTACGGTTGGGGCCGAACTGGCGACTGACCCGGAAAAAACCGTTAAAAAACCGCTGCCGGCCATTCGGGATGCGGACATTACGGTGCTGGAAAAGGCAATGGACGAAATGGACACCGGGCTTCCGGCACTCCGGGCGTTTGTGTTGCCGGGGGGGCATCAGTCCGTCTCGTTTTGTCATCTGGCCCGTACGGTTTGCCGACGGGCCGAGCGGCTGGTCATTGCGCTGAATGACGTAGAACCGGTCGATCCGCTGGTGATTCAGTACCTCAACCGGTTATCGGATTACCTGTTTGTGTTGAGCCGCAAAATGACGCAGGAACTAGGCGCGGAGGAAATTACCTGGAAACCGAGGGTGTAGTTTTGTAACCGCTTTTCAAAGCTTATTAACAAATCAGCAACCGTAAAAAAAATAATTAGCATAACAACTAATTTTTACTGGACACTTCCTGAAGTTTTCAATACATTTGCTGACTATCAACCCGCTGACGACTTTTTTAGTTGGTCAGATTTGCTACCGACCATTATGACTACCGAATTAGTAAACATCGCGCTAAAGAAAGCAGAACGCTCCCGGATTGAGGAGGTCGACTTCAACAACCTGCCATTTGGCAAACATTTTTCGGACCACATGTTTGTGGCCGACTTCGTGGACGGCCAGTGGCAAAACCTGCAGGTGGTGCCGTTTGACAGCTTTACCCTCAGCCCGGCGCTGTCGTCGCTGCACTACGGGCAGTCGATTTTCGAAGGCATGAAAGCCTATAAAAATGAAGCCGGTGAGGTGCTGATGTTTCGCCCGCTCGAAAACTGGAAACGGATGAACGTGTCGGCCGAGCGCATGTGCATGGCGACGATTCCGGAGGAGGTTTTCATGGGTGGTCTGGAAGCGTTGCTCCGGGTCGATGCCGACTGGGTGCCGAACACGCCCGACAGCTCGCTCTACATCCGGCCCTACATGTTTGCTACAGACGTATTCCTGGGCGTTGCCCCCTCGAAAACGTACCGGTTTTGTATTTTCACCTGTCCCGTGGGCGCTTATTATACCAAACCGCCGAAACTGAAAGTAGAAACCGAGTACATCCGGTCGGCACCGGGCGGAGTTGGATACGCCAAATGTGCGGGCAACTATGCCGGATCGATGTATCCGACGATGCTGGCCCAAAAGGCTGGTTACGACCAGATTATGTGGACCGACGGCGTTGAACACAAATACATTGAAGAATCGGGAACCATGAACATTATGTTCGTGATCGACGGCAAGCTGGTCACTCCGGCCACGTCGGATTCGATTCTGAAAGGCGTTACCCGCGACAGCATCATTCAGGCGGTTCGGAGCTGGGGCATCGACGTGGAAGAACGAAAAGTGTCGATTCAGGAAGTGATTGAAGGCATTGAAAACGGCAACCTGACGGAAGCGTTCGGTGCAGGAACCGCCGTGGTGGTTTCGCCGTATTCGCTGATCGGATTTGAAGGGAAAGATTACATGCTGAGCGAAATTCCGAAAGAAGATTCACTGGCAAACCGCATCTTCAATTACCTCACGGATGTCAGAACCGGACGGGTTGAAGACACGTTTGGCTGGATGTATAAAATTTAATGATGAATATAAATGATGAATGTAAAAGTGAAACACTCCACCACTTTTACATTCATCATTGTTTTTTCTACATGCTCGGACTGCCGCCCAGCGTCAGCTTCAGGCCAAAATCCTTGCCTTTCGACACATCGGTCAGCGTCACCCGGTCGTTGCCGGAAGCCTTCCACGTTTGCTGAACCGGATTGCCATATTTACGGGTAAAATACGTCGTCAATTCCTTCAGGTGCGTATCAACCGATTGCCGGTTATTGAGGTAAATATCGACCTGAATGCCCGAAACTTTTTTATTTTTATCCAGAAAATACTGAATATCCGTTGACTCCAGATTCGGATAATCGATGGTATACCCCACGTGAGCGGCATCTTCTTCGAATGGTTCAGCCGACTCTTTCTCCTTGACCACCGAAACCGCATCGCCCGAATTAACTCCCCGGAATAGGCCGTCGTCCGGCCCAACCAGCTGCTCCAGCCAATCGCTCACGACAACTTCCGAATCAGGCTGATTGGTAACCATTTGAGTACTGTCGACCGGAGAAGTGGCCTCCGATACCTGTTGTTTAGTCTGGCAGGCATTCAGCAAAAGCACCGTTGCCAGCAGCGCGCTGTAGATAAACGTTTGTTTCATATAGTTCAGGTTGGTTGTTGGTTTACGGTTTTGGGTTTACAGCTTTCGGTTGCTGACGCCAGCATAAATAGTATGCGTCCGCCTTCCGTAATCAGAAAACCAAATACTGCAAACTGTTCTACGACGAAAAGCCCCGCGAACGGCCACCGCCAAAAAAACCGCTGCGACCACCGGAGGGGCGGCTGATCCGCGAACTGCTGACGCTGCTCCCGATTCGGTTGGCGCGTTCGTACGTCTGGGGGTTGCTGTATACGCCGGAGCTATATTGCTGTTCATTGGCATAACGCGGAGTAGTCGATCGACCCAGCATGTAGCCCAGGCTCCCCCACAACAGCACATTTGATAAACCGCTGTGGTGGTGATAGGCCGCCGGATTATGAAAATAGCGACGCGTTGACGAGTCGGCCTGTACCAACCGGCGGGCGGCTTCGACGCTCAGCGTATCGCGGTGACCATCTGCATAATTAACCACCGCACCCGCCAGTTTGGGGTCGACTTCCACTTCGTCCGTAATTTTAAAATTCCCCGGACTCGTTTCCGTGATGAACGTCCGAACGCCTTTTCCGAACGCCGGTTTTTCATCATCGGCCTGTTCATAATCGGAGTCGCCCGAATTGCCACAGCTTTGCAATACCGTCGTACCATTCAGCAGCGCGAGGCCCAGGGTGGCACTGAGGGCGATGTCTTTCACCCGACGTAAAATGGTTTGTTTTCGAATTGGTGTCATGTTTTTGCAAACAGTCGTGTTGACGAAACTACGGAGAAGAGCCGTTGGTTGCAAGAAGTTAGCGGATGAAAGGAAAAAAGGCCGTAAGAGGTTCGGGTTCTGAATTACGAACAGAACCGGGTTGTAGGTTGGCAAAAGTGGTTGGAGATGGCTTATTTTGGGGAAATATGTCGGATCGAATCGCTTTCATCGAACAGTTACTCCACCGGATCTCGGCGCTTCAGTCGGAAAACAGTGTATTTTTCCCGTCCGGTTTGCTACCCTCCTACCGAAGCAATCCGTTGCTGGCAGGCTACCACCGCCCCGATACCAACGTTTTTTTTACGGCCATTACGGTTTTTACTTTACAGCAAATCCGGGCCAGGCTTCCCGTGGCTTTGCAGGAAAAAGTCGACAAAATTAGTCAGAGTGCCATGCTGCATTATCCTGATTTTCAGAACAAAGACGGGCTAAAAACCTATAATTTTTATAAAACACCCAAACCGGGCCGCTCTTCCGGTCATTTTCCAAACGGGCGGTTTTTGCACCGCATCGAGCATTTCCGGCTTCCCGACGATGCCGACGATACGGCGATGATTTACCTGACCAGCCAGCCATCGCGCGAAGACTTGTTCTGGTTGAAACACAAGCTGGCGCAGCATGCGAATCTGGCGACCCGGCAGGTCGAGGATTCGTATCCCGAGTACATCAATCTGCGGGCCTATTCAACCTGGTTTGGCAAAAACATGCCCGTTGAGTTCGACGCCAGCGTTTTATGCAATCTACTGTTTTGCATTTTTCACTACAACCTGCCGCTGGACGAACACGATTTCGACAGCCTGACGTTCATTCGGTCGGTGGTGGAAACCGGTCGGTACTTCCGCGAGCCGTTTCGCTGTTCACACTCGTATCCGCGAACCGTCCTGATCTTCTACCATATTGCCGGTTTGCTGGCCGCTTTCCGTCCGGAACCCTTGGAGCCGATTCGGCCGCAGTTAATCCGGGACGGCTTTCGGTTGCTGGAAAGCGGTTTGCCGGTAATGGACCAACTGATTGTTTCCACGTCGTTGCTACAACTGGGCGAAAAACCACCCCGGATTGCCGTAAACCGCATTCCGGAAAGTGAAATTCGTACTTATTCCTTTTTTATTGCCGGCATGTTGACGGCGTCCCAAAATCCACTGCTCAACCGCATGGCGCAGTCCCGGCTGGTTCGGATGGACTGGACCTGCGAAGCACACTCACTGGCCCTCCTGCTCGAATATCTGGTCTATTCGGAACCCGAAACGATGAGTTAACTAAGAAAAGGGGCGGTTTTTTCCTAAATTTCGAGCTTAAGCATTAAACAAATAACCTGATTTCCTATGAAGACGTTTTTACGCACTGTGGTGGCGATTTTTATGATGAGTTGCGTGGTGTTCAGTTCCTGCCAAAGTCTGGAAGGGCCCGAAGGACCGCAAGGGCCACAGGGACCGGCGGGCGCCAACGGTGCAAAAGGGGATAAAGGAGATAAAGGCGACAAAGGGGCCGACGGAACGGCGAACGCGCAGCAGATCAACTACAGTGCGCGAAATCACGAAGGATTGACCGATTTATTGCTGCCGCTGCCCCAGGCTATCAATCGGGATATTGTCGAAAAGAGTGTCTTTTACGTATACGTCAAACAGTCGGTTCAGAAGGCCAATGGTGAAGAAGATTCGTACTGGTTTTCGATTCCGGGTGAAACCATTAAGGGCAATGCCTACACCCATTTTGTTTCGCCGGGCAACGGCCAGACACTGGCGGGGGTGTTTTTGCGCCGGACGGTCAATTTTCAAACCGGCAACGAGTATTTCGAAGCCATCCGCGTGGTGGTCGTCACCGCCGACAAAGTTTCCAATGGTCGTCTAGCCGCCGTTGATTTCAGTAATTATGAAGCGGTTCGGATGGCGTATGGATTGCCGGAGTGAGGGTTAGGAATGTAGGACTAGAAAATGTCCAATCGTAATCCAGTCAAAAAGCTAATTACTAGTCGGAAATTTTTGCTTGATCTTTTCTACAAATTCAACCGAAACGCCAGCAATTTTAGCGACTTTTTCCACCGAAAAATCTGTTTCGGTCAGCAAATTGTTTACAAATTTAATCTGCTCCTGTTCCCGGGCATTGTCTTGCCCGACCAGATAGGCCGCATCTTTCTCAATGCTTACAAACTTGGCGATACTGTCCATTGTAAGGTCTTTAAGTGTTTGCTCTAAGTTACGTAACTGCGCTAAAACGCGCAACTGGCTAAAATATCTTTTTAACGCGAGATCACCAATCGTTGTTGCTTCAACCCGTTGAATAATCCGGTGCAAAACGGTTTCAGGGGACTCTCCTCCAAAATTGCCTAATACGCCCAGAATAACTTCTTCGGGTTGGTCAGATTTAAGAAAAAGATGATAATCCAGTTTGGCAAAAGAGATGACTGGAAAGCTGAATGTGAGACATTCACTCTCAATCAAGGTAAGCATTTGCGGCTTGGTTGAACCGAGAAAAATAACAAACTGGCGAACAGGAATTTTATATTTCCGCAGGAGCATAATATAATAATCGGCCATACGGTAAATCATTTCCGGTTCATCAACAACTTGAAATTCAATTTGGAGTACAAAATTGTTGCCTTGAACATCCGTAATTTTCTTTAATACATCAGGCTTACGCTCTTTTGTATGTTGAATATCATCGGGTAGTTCCACCGACATAAATGGCGTAATACCAAGTATATCCCGCATTAAACCCGGTATGACGGCTTCGATGTTTTCTTTGAAAATCTTGTCGTACTGGTTTATTTGCTTACCCATGCAACAAAAATTCAGCAGCTAGAAAATTACGATATTCTTTCAGAAGTAGAAGTATATAACTTGTAGAGGTACTCGATCACCCCAACTCCGCCAGCAAATCATCCGGCAACAACGGCAAATACGGAGTCAACGGTTCGGTGGAGGTGAAGGCCGATAAACGGAGCAACCGGTTGTCGACAGCGTCGTACTGCAGCTCGACAAAAAACAAATCGAGGGCGTAGAGGAGGTAGATGTGGGTGTCCTCGTAACGGTTGGCCAGCACCGCTCCCCGGAACCAAAGTTGTTCCTGCTGGTGATCGTGGGGGAGTCTCAGAAAATCGTCAAGCTTCATCAAGGTCAATTGCACTTTGGGCTAAATATCTGTATTTTTCCCGCCTATACAAGTTTTTTCCATAAAAATTCCTTTCCTAAACCTGGATTATGTTCTTCAAATTTCGTCACGTAATCGCCGTTGGATTCGTTCTGATGGCCCTTCAAACGTGGGCCGATGTTCGGTTGCCGAAAGTATTCGGTTCCCACATGGTTCTGCAACGCCGGAAACCCATTCCGGTCTGGGGGTGGTCTGATCCCAGCGAGAAGATAACCGTACAGTTCAATAATCAGACCAAAACCGCAAAAGCCGATAAAACCGGTAAGTGGTTGCTGCGCCTTGACCCGACCGAAGCCGGTGGCCCCTATGTGCTAACGGTTCGGGGCAAACGTACTACGATTTCCTTCGACGACGTGCTGGTGGGCGAAGTCTGGGTTTGTTCGGGACAGTCGAACATGGAGTGGGTCGTTAAATCGTCTTCCAACGCAGCCAGGGAGATTCAGGAGGCCAATTATCCGCAAATCCGCCATTTCAAAGTACCACACGACCTGAGCCTGACGCCCAAAGACGATGTCCTGGGGGGCGAATGGAAACTTTGTTCACCCGAAACCGCCGGCGATTTCACGGCGGTCGGCTACTTTTTTGCCCGCGAACTACAGAAAGAATTGAACGTCCCCATTGGTCTGCTCAACACGTCCTGGGGTGGCACGCAATCCGAATCCTGGACGAGCCGCGAGGCCATGGAAAGTTTCGAGGAATTTAAACCGGCGCTGGCCGCCATGCCGAAAAGTCTGGAGGATTATTCCAGAATGCGCATGGAACAGTTGCAGGCTCAGATCGCCAAATTGCAGGGTGGATTGCCCGATGCAGCCGAAATCAAGCAGTGGTCTGGAGCGGATGTTAACGACACAACCTGGCCGACGCTCCGCTTGCCCGACCTCTTCGACCGGAAAGCCATTCCCGGCTTCGACGGGGTGGTGTGGTTCCGGCGGGAGATTATGCTGCCGGACGAGCTGGCCGGAAAAGAAATGACGCTAAACCTGGGACCAATCGACGACACCGACGAAACCTATGTCAATGGCGTCAAGGTGGGAAATACTGGCCAGGCCGGACAGGTTCGCGGGTATACGGTTCCGGTTGGCACGCTGAAAGCGGGTCGGAATGTGATCTCGATTCGGGTGGAAGACTACGGCGGAGGGGGTGGTTTTCCGGCTAAAGAAGACCAGTTCAAGTTAACGGGCAACGGCAAAGATATTTCGCTGGCAGGCGACTGGAAATTCCGGATCGCCGACTTCAACCGCAATGCTGTGCTGGTCAACCCAAATCTGACGGGTACGATTTTGTACAATGCCATGCTTAAACCGTTGATTCCGTACGCCATCCAGGGAGTCATCTGGTATCAGGGCGAGACGAATGCGGGGCGGGCGTTTCAATACCGCAAAACCTTCCCGCTGATGATCACCGACTGGCGAACCCGCTGGGGTCAGGGCGATTTTCCGTTTCTGTTTGTTCAACTGGCCAGTTTCAATGCGGCCAATGGCAACAGTGCCAAAGGCAGCACCTGGGGCGAACTCCGCGAAGCCCAGACCATGACGCTCGCCCTGCCCAACACCGGCATGGCCGTAACATCCGACATTGGTGAACCGAAGGATATTCACCCGAAAAACAAACAGGATGTTGGCAAACGGCTGGCGTTGAATGCCTTAAAAACCGTATACGGCCAGAACCGGGTGTATTCCGGACCGGTTTTTAAATCGATGGAAATTAATGGCAACAAAGCCGTGCTGACGTTCGATCAGGTCGGTGGTGGGTTGCTGTCGACCGACAAATACGGGTATTTGAAAGGCTTTGAAGTGGCCGGTGCCGACCAGAAATTCTACTGGGCCAAAGCCGAAATTCAGGGCGACAAGGTCGTTGTGTACGCCAACGAAGTCGCAACGCCGGTTTCGGTGCATTACGGCTGGGCCGACGACAACGGCGAAGTGAATCTGTACAATAAAGAAGGGCTTCCGGCGGTTCCGTTCCGAACCGATACCTGGAAAGGAATTACCGAAGCTGCCGTGTTCAAGTAGAAATCAAAGGTAGTTTAATACGAAAGCGGAGTTGACGTGATGCAGGCAATCACGTCAACTCCGTTTCCATTTTATGGGCGATTACCAGTCTATGCTCAGGTTTCGACTTATGGGCAGATTTCCACTAGCTACCAGAATAAACCCGCCAGTTACAAAGTGTGATTTCCGTATCAACCCCCAACACGCCAAGTTTGTATCGGCCAAACAGCCACAGGGGACGCCGAAAACTGGATTAGAGTAGGCACATCAATCACACCAAGTTAACATCATGAAAAAGCAAATTGCCAAATTGACACTGAAAACAGATCAAATCATCGCTCTGTCTAAAACGCAGGCTTCCAACGTAATGGGTGGTCGCCCAAAAGATAAGACCATCGGAGGTTGCACGACCGCTGGTTATTGCCCAACTGAACTGTAATCTAATGGGTTAAGGCCTCTCAAAAAGCCTGACCCCTCAGTACCATTCGAAGATTCGAAGCAGCATTTGATCTCAAATGCTGCTTCAGTCTATTTTATTTCCACCACCGTTTGCCGGTATAACCTCTCATCACAACCATGAAATTGGGTCTTCTTGAATTCGGAACCGGATGCGTCAGTCCGATGGATATTGTTGAAAATGTATTGGAATACGGGCAACGGGCTGATGAATTAGGCTACACCCGGTTTTGGCTGGGCGAGCACTACGGTGCTTCGTCGGCCTACAGCAATCCGGAAGTACTGCTGCCGATTCTGGCCGGGATGACCAGCGAGATCAAAATTGGGGTAGCAGGTTTGCTGATGGCGTTTCATAATCCGTACCGCGTGGCATCGGCATTTAAGGTTCTCAATAATCTGTTTCCCAATCGGATCGACCTCGGCGTGGCGGGTGGGGGTGCCCCGCCCGAAATCGTAACCCAACTGGTCCCGGACGTCGATTTATCGATTCCGGCGGTTAAAATCGAGCGGTTTTCCCGGAACTGCACGGCTTTGTACGATTATTTATACGCGGAGGAAAATGCCAACCGGATTGCGCCGTTCGGCGGTTTTCTGCCCACCTTCTGGTCGTTGAGCGCGGGGCTGAAAAACGTTTCAGTACTGGCCGGTCAGCCGACTTCGCTTTGCAAATCGTCCTTTCACACCCGGATCGACGATCACAAACGGGAAGCGGAGAAACTGTACGAATACCGGGCCGAGTTTTTCAAAAACCACGGACAAGAGCCGGAAATCAACCTGGCGTTTGCTGGTGTCTGCGCCGAAACGGACCGGCAGGCCCGCAAAATCCGGCAAGAATTACAGCGCCCCGTTGGTGTTTATAACGAATTGATTGGCTCACCGACCTATATTCTGGATGAGTTGGCGCGACTCCAGGAAATCTACGAAGTGGACGAATTTATATTCATGAATATGGCGGAAGAAACCGGTCATAAACTGAAAAGCATCGAGATTTTGAGCCAGACGCTTCAACGCTACGCGGCCTTACCGTATGCAACGGAACGGCTGATGGGAACCCTATAAACCAAGGCAGCTCTTAAAAGCCAAAAAGGCCCGTGTTCGTCTGAACGCTGGCCTTTTTTTATGGTTTCGGCATTAATGGTTGAAACCGTGGTGTTTGCCGGAAAATCGCACAAATCAAAACCAGTAAAACGGTTCAATCAGGAACAGCAATTTGTTCAACGACCCACGGTTAAAACCGTGGACTTTTAATCACTACCATTGAATCTGTAATTCGGAAAACCGCTTTTCGATTTCATTGATGGGAAATTAACCCGCCACCGTTTTACGTTCCCGGAAGCAGCCCAAAACAACCCATTGCCGATTTTCCGCTAGTTACCAATCAATTCCTACCAGCTACAAATTGTGGCTTCTGAATCAATCCGCCGTTCACCAAATTTGTATCGGCCAATCAGAAAAGCCAAACACGGGGACGCCGAAAACCGGATAGAGTAGGCACATCAATCACACCATAAAACACAAACTCTAATGAAAAAGCAAGTTTCAAAAATCACGCTGAAAACCGACAAAATCATCGCTTTGTCAAAAAGCCAGGCTCGCAACGTTATCGGTGGCCGTCCTCACGAAACCGCTACGGCTTGTACGTCTAAAATTTGCGAACCGTAATCGGTTTTCAAATCCGTCCGCCAAAACAACCCGTTGTCGAACCGATACCAGTCATTCACCATTTCAAACCAGTGGTTCAATGAAATTTCTGAATCCGTTCGCAATGTAGCGGCTACCACAATTCTGGAAAAAACCGCTGAAAAGCACGAAGGAGTTTTATGAAAGTAAGACTCCTTCATTTTGTTAAAATGCCGCGTGCGCGTACCTACACACAACAAATGCTTATAACTTCATGAAAACGAGTGCGTTCGAAACGGCTTTTGTGCGGGTTCCCATTGCCGGTTTTGCCGCCATTGAAAACCCCGACTGGTCGAAGCTCCGCCGGGAAATGAGCAATCCGGCTTTTCTGGAAGCGCTGTACATTGCGTCACCCGCGTTGTACGAAGAAGCCATCCAGTTGGATTTCAGTCGTCAGCCCGACGAAAAATCACGCCGGGTGCTGTACTCCCTAATCAAGTATTTGTCCCGTTACGCAACCCGTTGCACGCCGTTCGGACTTTTCAGCGGTTTTGCCACGGCGCCCATCGTATCGACCCGTACCGATGTACGTATAGCAGACACCGGTAATCTGAAACGGATGGTTCGGCTCGACATGAATTACCTGTGCGCGCTGGCGCAGGATCTGGAAAAACACCCCGATGTAAAACCGCATCTGCGTTTTTTTCCGAATTCCAGCCTGTACGAAATTAACGATCAATACCGGTACGTGACGTATCGCTACGAAAACGGCCGGCGGATTCACCACCTCAGCAGTGCCGATCAAAGCGAATACCTGACCAACGTACTGGAAATCAGCAAAACCGGTGCCCGGATCGACACCCTGACTGCGGCTTTAACCGATGATGAAATTACCGAAGAAGACGCCGAAAATTTCGTCGAATCGGTCATCGAAGCGCAGTTGCTGGTGAGCGAACTGGAGCCTTCGCTGACGGGCGAAAATTTTCTAACCCAACTTCTGACCATTCTGCACACGATTGGCAGCCAGCACCCTTCTGTCGAATTAGCGCATATTGTTGGGCTTTTGCAGGAGGTTCAAGTTGATCTGAAAACCCTTGAAAGTGGAAAGCACGAGACTTCAATCGAACAACTCAATCAGGTTGAGCAAAAGCTGAGCCGCCTGTCTACCCCTTTCGACCGCAAGGTTCTCTTTCAGATCGACACGTATTTACCCACGCTCTCCGGCCAGTTGAACCGGGGACTTCTCAATAAATTAATTGCCAAAATTCCAGCGCTCCTCAAGCTGTCGCCCAGCAGTAGTGGGGCGCTGGATGATTTTCGCAACCGGTTTTCCGCGCAATACGAAGACGAAGAAATCCCGCTGGTGGTCGCGCTCGATCCCGAAATTGGCATTGGTTTTCCGGCCAACCGCGACCAATTCGACGATTCTCCGCTGGTAGACGGCGTAGCAGCCGGTCCGGCGGCTTCGACCAAAAAAACCTGGACGCTGGCACCCGAGCAATCTTTTCTGTTTCAGAAAATTGCGGAAGCTCAACTCAATCATACCCAGCAGATTACCATTACAGAAGAAGACCTCGCCCAACTTAACCAGCCCCAGACGAAGTTACCACCAACGAACGCCGTCCTGCTTTCGGTGATTCGCGAAAATGGCCGCGAAACGATGATTCTGGACAGTTTCGGAGGTACTACCGGCACGTCGTTACTCGGTCGTTTCGGGCATACCGACGCTAAGGTGCTCGACCTGATCCAGCAAATCAGTGAAGCCGAAGACGCGATTCGGCCCGACGTTATTTTTGCCGACATCATTCATTTGCCCGAAGCCCGCACCGGCAACATCATCATCCGGCCCCAACTGAAAAACTACCAGATTCCGTATCTGGGCAAAGCATCGGTCGATGCCGAACACCAGATTCCAGTCACCGATCTGATGATTCGGGTGCAGGGCGACCGCGTGGTGTTGCGGTCGAAATCGCTCAACAAAATCATCGTTCCCCAGCTTTCGAACGCCCACAATTACGCCCAGCACAACTCGCTGGATGTCTACCACTTTCTCTGTGCGCTGCAACACCAGTCGATCCGGCCCTGGCTGGGTATTTCGATGGGGGCGGCCAGTTCGGTTTTTGTGTTTCTGCCCCGCATCGTGCTGGATAACATCGTTCTGGCCGAAGCCCGCTGGAATTGCCGTGCGCAGCAGGTCAAACCGCTGGTTACGGCGTTTAAGAAGGCGGACTGGGCGGGTTTGAAAACCGGGATTGAACGCTGGCGTGAGCAATACCGGATTCCCCGGCACATTTGTCTGCTGGATCATGACAACGAATTGTACATCGATCTGGAAAATCCGTGGCTGGTTGAAACGTTCGTCAACGAGATCAAATCGCAGGACCAGTTTCAGATCAAGGAGTTTCTGCACCGGGCTGACAACGCCGTGGTTCAGTCGCCCACGAGCTGGCACTCGAATCAGTTCATCGTGGCTTTTAAAAATGAGCCGGAGGTGGCCCGAATTTCCCAAACCGCTCCCGTGGACGAACCGGCAGCGACGGTTTCGCGCAAATTTTTCGCCGGTTCGGAATGGCTTTATTACAAGATTTATACCGGTATTAAAACCGCCGATGCCATCCTGACCAACGTGCTATATCCGCTGGCCGACCGGTTTGAAAAGCAGGGCTGGACGGACAAATTTTTCTTTATTCGCTACGGCGATCCGCAGCTTCACATCCGGTTTCGGGTCCATCTCACCAACCCGGTTTTTCTGGGCACGGTGATTCAGGAATTGCACGACGCGCTGTTGCCTTTTCTGGCGAAAAATATCATCACCGCCATTGTTAACGATACTTACAACCGCGAACTGGAACGCTACGGCCGCCATTCCATCGACGCCGTCGAGAACTATTTCCATCTTGACAGTCAGACCATTCTGCAATTTCTGAGTATGATCGAAGGGTCGGAAGGCGAAGAATGCCGCTGGCGTTTCGGCATGAAACTGATCGACACGCTGTTGAACGAGTTCGGTTTTGATCTGAAACAGAAACTGGATTTTACGGAAGAAAAAACCGCTCAGTTCGGGAAAGAATTTGGGTATAATTCGGTGCTGAAAAAGCAACTGGACAGCCGCTATAAGGAAATCGAAACCGCTATCGGCGAGTTGTGGGACGAAACCAACGACGACCATCGGTTCTTCTACGACCTGAACCGCCAACGCCGGGAAACGCTACAGCCGTTTATACAAACCATCGCGCAACTGGCTAATCAGGGTAAACTGGAAGTGCCGCTGTTCTCATTGTTGAGCAGTCTGATTCACATGACGACCAACCGGCTGTTCCGCACCCGGCAGCGGTTTGTGGAATATTCGCTCTATTACCATCTCCATAAATACTATCGGGCCGCGTACGGTCGGGCCGCGTACGGACGCACGGTTCTGGCGAAGAAAACCGCCCTGCTCGAAGCCGTAACCTTTTAGCCCTGAAACCGATGAAGAACGTTTTGAAATCCATCTTCGGAGGAAAAATGAGCCCTTATGCGCTGACAGACCGGTTTCCGCACCTCGACCAGAGCGCCGGAATGGACTGCGGCCCCACCTGTCTGGCGATGGTTTTCCGGCATTACGGTTCGGCGGATGTACGCCATCAACTGACCAAACTGGCCGAAGTCAATACCGAAGGCAGCAGTTTGTACGACCTGATGGAAGTTTCGGAAAGTTTCGGTTTCCAGGCGGAAGGCTACGAACTGGATTATCCGTATTTGCAGAAAATTCAACTGCCGTGCATCGCCCACTACGAAGGCCAGCATTTTGTGGTTATTTACGAAGCAACGGACACGTATGTTCGGGTGGCCGACCCGGCGTTTGGCAAAGCCCGGTATTCGAAGGAAGAATTCTGCAATAAGTGGAGCGGCATTGTGCTGGAACTGAAACCGACGCCGAAATTCTACGAAAGCACCGAACTGACGGAGGCCGTTCAGGAACACAAGGTCAGAAAAGCATCGGTTTTCCGGCAATTGTATTTCCCGATTCTGAAGGAAGGCAAGCGTGTGCTGGCTGAGATTTTCCTGTTTTCGCTGATCCTGGAACTGGTCGGGCTAGTGTTACCGCTGTTTACGCAAACCATGCTCGACAACGTGCTGATCAACCAGAATAAAAAGCTGCTGGTGGGGATTCTGGCCGGTCTGATGCTGGTTTTTGTCGTGCAGGTGGTCCTGACTTACGGGCGCAGCATGCTGATGATGCACTACCGGTTTCGCTTCGAAACGGAGTTCATGGGGAAGTTTTTCGAGCGGCTGATTTCGCTGAAACAGAAGTATTACGACAGCCGCAAACGCGAAGAATTCATGTCGCGGTTTCAGGAGGGAATCGGCATCCGGGCGCTGACCAACCCAATCATCATCCAGCAGTTTCTGGACGTGTTTTTCATGCTGATCTACTTCCCGATTCTGTTCAGTTTCAACACCCAACTGGCGACCATTGCGCTCGTCTGTTTCGTGGCCTACGGACTGACGACGGTGTATTTCATTCCGGTTATCAAAAACCTGCGCTCGAAAGTTTACCACAAAAATCAGGCGTCGCTGGGCGGTTTTCTGGATACGGTTTTAGGCATAAAAACCGTCAAGCTGCTGTCGCTCGAAAAATACAAGCTGGTTCGCTGGAAACAACTGCACCGCGAATCGATCAACTCGGTAATGGCCGACGAGGAAAAGCAGATTTTGATCAATTCGATCCAGCGATTGATCTTCATTTTCAGCCAGATAGCAGTGTATTGGGTGGGTGCCTACCAGATTTTTACGGGCGAACTGACCATTGGGCAATACATGGCGTTTACGGCCATTTTCATGATTCTGATGAACTCCATCAACAGCGTCAGTATGTTGTGGATGATGGTGACGCAATTGAGTGTCAGTTTCGGGAAAGTAAACGAAATTTTTCTGGAAGACGAAGAAGCCGCCGACGTGCAGAAGCAGGTTTCCCGGTTTTCGGGGAAGTTGATCCGGTTCAACAACGTGTCGTTCCGCTACCAGCAAAAAGACGCTAAATATGTCCTGAAAAACCTGAATTGCGAAATCCGGCAGGGCGAGCGCATCGGGATTGTGGGTCGAAACGGAACGGGAAAATCCACCTTCGTCAAACTCCTGATGAACCTCTATCCCGACTACGAAGGCCAGATTTTCTGCGACGACGCCGAACTGCGGACCATTCACCCGAAAACGCTGCGGAAACACGTTCATCTCTTTCCTCAGGATACCTACGTTTTCAACGATACCATCAAGGAAAACATCCGCTGTGCCAACCTGTCGGCGTCGATGGACCGCATTGCGGAAGCCGCTCAACTGGCGGATTTGCACCAGTTTGTAAAGTCGAACCACCTGGGTTACAACCACATGATCGGCAGTTTTGGCAGCAATTTGTCGGGCGGACAGGTGCTGAAAATCGGTTTTGCGCGGCTTTTCGTCGCCGACCAACCCGACATTATCATTCTGGACGAAGCCAGCAGCGCGCTGGATGTGGAAACCGAACGCCGGATTCTGAACAACATTTACGAGCGGTTTAAAGGAAAAACCATCATCTCGATTGCGCACCGGCTGAACACGCTCAAAAACGTAGACCGGATTCTGGTCTTCGACGAAGGCACCATTGCCGAACAGGGAAGCCACGGTGAACTAATTGATAAACAAGGCCTTTACTACGATTTCATCAAAACGTATATCGACTATTAACCCATGAATTCGCTTTTAGCAGAACTGGAAGTAACCCAGTACGAGAATTTATACCACGTCGATGATGCGCCGATTGCCGACGTGCGTCAGCGGATTTTGAGCCGCCTGGGCTGGTTTGCCGTTATTCTGACCCTGGTTGGTGCGGGCATGGCTTTCGTGATTCGGTTTCCGGATATGATCGCGGTTCCGTTCGTGGTCAAATCCGAAGTAGCCGAAGACATGTACCGGTTTCCCTCGACGATTTACGTGGAAAAAACCTTCGTCAAACCGGGTCAAACCGTAGTGGCCGGAACGCCTTTGCTCGAAGTAAGCGCCCCGGATGTGGCCGCGCTCGTGAGTGATTTCTCCTCCGCCAACACGGCCGTCAGTCAGTACGAGAAATACCGCACGGTTTCGGCCGATAAGGAACGCCAGATCATTGCGCTGACGGCGGCCCAGATTCGCGAAGATATTCGGTTGAAGGAAACCCAGATCGAGGTGCAAAAAGCCAAATGGGCGTCGGAACTGATCAAGCTGAAGTTCGAGCAGGACGACGCGCAGCGCATTTTCAAAATCAATCAGGAGTTGTACCGCACCGGCGACATCAGCAAAAACGACCTCAATAACTACGAAGCCACGCTCCTGCGGGCGCAGGCGGCTTACCAAAGCGGTACGCAGAATTTCGGACACGAAGAACGTTCGTTGCGCCAGCAGATCGAGACCAAACGACTGGAAATGCTGAGCCTGGAAAAACAGTTAACGAAGAAAGAAACCGACTTTCGGGGCGAAGGTGCCCAACTCCGTAGTTCGCTGGATGCCGTTCACCAACGCATCGAGGGGCGGTTTGGCAAATTTGAAATAACGCCTAGTAACCACCTGATTCTGAAAGCGGAGCGGGCCGGTACGGTTTCGTTCGTGTTCGACGGCGAAAAAGAGGCCGCACCCGGCACGATGGTTCTTAAAATGATTTATCAGGATGCACCGCTTTACGCGTATACTCAAGTCAATTCGTCGCGTATCGGACAGGTAAAAGTTGGGCAGCCGGTGGTGTTGAAACTGGATGCTTACCCGGTTTATGAATGGGGAACCGTGCGCGGGCAGGTGAGTCAGGTTTCGATCACGCCCGACGAAAAGGGATTGTTCAATGTTCAGGTACACCTCACCGATTTTCAGCGGCTCGCCAAACGCGTCCGGATCGGGATGCAGGGCCATTGCAACATCATTTTTGACGAACGGACCCTGTACGAGTACACATTCCGGAACTTCAAAAAAGTAGCGTCCCAGATGACGGAATAAGTCAACATACACACCCATGAACCAGCTTTTGATCGATACTCCCACCCGTCTGGAAACGGAACTCCACCGGATTTATGAACTGATTGCATCCGAGCCCATTGCCGGGAATTTCTCCCTGTTATCGGGGCAGGTCGGCTATGCGGTTTTTGAGAGTTACTACCAGCGTCATTTCGGATTAACCGACACCAGCCGCGTCTGGGAACGGCTCGGCGCGGGTATGGACGCTATCCAATCCGGCGAGGTGGACCACACCTTTGCCGGTGGTATTTCGGGCATTGCCTGGGGTTTTCTACACCTGCACAACCACGGTTTTCTGGCCGACGGTTCGGATAATCCGCACGAAATCGTGGCCGCGCTCGACGAACCGCTTTTTCTGTTGTCGATGGAGGATCTGTATGCCGGAAGTTTCGATTACCTGCACGGCGGTTTGGGAGCCTGTCTGTATTTTCTGGAACGTCCGCGAACGCCCGAAATCGTCTATTATTTGACGGAAATCGTCAATCAGCTCGAAAAAATTGCCATCAAAAAAATTGACGGATCGATGACCTGGTATTTCCGGAATTTCGACCAGCCGAACGATCGCTCGGTTTCGTATAACCTGGGGTTGTCGCACGGAACGGCCAGCATTGTCGCCCTGCTGAGTTTACTGTATCAACATGGGTATGCACAATCCGCATGCGCCCGGCTGATCGAAGGCGGTTTGCAGTGGCTGTGGAGTGTTCGGAACGAGAACCATCCGGTGGTTTTTCCCCGGCAGTTGTTTGACGACCAGCCGCGCAACGAGTTCAGCCGGATGGCGTGGTGTTACGGCGATTTAGGGATTGCCCACACGTTTCAACTGGCGGGCGAAATCCTTAAAAATAACCGCTGGAAGCAGATTGCGGAACAAACCATGCTGAAAGCCGCCACCCGCCGAACCCGCAAAGAAACACTGGTGTCCGATACGGCATTTTGCCACGGTTCGGGCGGTATCGGTCACCTGTTTTCAAAATTCGCGCACTCACAGCCGAACCCGGTTTTTGACGAAACCGCCCGGTTCTGGTTACAGGTTACGCTCGATCAGGAACTGCCGCCAATGGAAAAAGACGGTTCACACCCCGCCATTCCGCTTTCAACCCGTGGCGACCTGAGTTTTCTGGATGGTGAAGCCAGTGTGGGGATGATTTTACTCTCGCAACTCGGCGCGGATAATGCCTGGGAGCGGGCGTTTCTGATGCGGTAGACACTGGTTTATGTACTTCTAACGCAAGTGCCGCTGACCGGAAAATCCAGTCTGCTAAAAAGGCGAATACATCCCGCACCCATCGCCTATCAATCACCAATTCCCTCGTCTTGTTTTCTGTCACCAGGAAACAGGCCATTTGGCAGACAAGCAACCCATCTAATTCGATCTGCACTTTTTTACTAAATAACGGCGGGGACCATCCCCGCCGTCGGTTCGTCATTCTGCGATCGATAATCAATTATTTCGCCGGATACTGCGTCAGTTTCTTCATCAAATCCAGCTCTGCCGTCGGTACGGGCCAGTATTCGTGCTGCCCTTTTACGAAGCCTTTTTTCTTCAGTTTTTCTTCCAGTTGTCCCCAGCGGGCCAGATCATAAAACCGGTGACCTTCGTACACCAGCTCGACCCGGCGCTCATTCTGAATGATGGTTCGCAGACTGGCTTGATTCGTTTCCGTTACATTAGCCACTTTGGCCCGCGCCCGAACCTGATTCAGCGACGCCAGCGCATCCGCCGAACGACCCAGCTCATTAAGAGCTTCGGCATGGTTCAGCAGCACTTCGGCATACCGGATAATCGGGTAGTTGACGTCAAAATTATCGACCTGCGCCATGATCTTTCCGTCGGGTAAAAACTTGCGGACGTTGGCGTTATTGAAATACTGCGTGCGCATCGGTAAGGTTGGGAACACCTTGGGGCCGGTTCCGTCCACGTCGATCGAGTCGGCGGGAGAAGCCCCCATAATCATGACCGATTTCCGACGGATGTCGCCGGGCACAAACAGCGTTTTGGACTCCTCGCTCGGCGTATACCAGTTGGCCCAGCCAATCGTGGGGCTCCACATGGCAGCAATCGAGTTTTCGGATGCATCGTTAAAATAACCCGGTGAAAAGCCGACAGACTGAAAATCCATCAACGATTCGGAACTGTTTTCCGCCTTTCCATTAAACAGCGAGATGTAATTGGGAACCAGCCGATATTGACCCAATGCAATAACTTTCTGGGCCATATCGGCAGCTTCCTGCCATTTTTTCTCGTACAGATAAATCCGGCCCAGAAAACCCATGGCCGCTCCTTTCGTGACACGTCCAACCGGGTTGCTGGCGGTGGCCAATAAATCCGGGATAGCCGCATTCATGTCGTCCTCGATCTGCTTGTAAATGACGGCTTTATCCGTCCGGGCGAGGTCAGCATATTCGGGTTGCGTCAATACTTTGGTAAAAAATGGCACGTCGCCAAAGGTAATGACCAGGTTCCAGTAATAAACCGCGCGCAAAAACCGGGCTTCGGCCAGGTATTGCTTTTTCAGCGTTTCGTCCATCGTCACGGGCGGTACTTTCTCCAGAAACGTATTGGCCCGAAAAATGCCTTTATAAGCATCGTACCAGCGTGCTTTGGAGAATGGATTATCGGGGAACCAGCGGAAATCACTGGCATTTTTGAAGTGAAATCCGTAGTCGCCGGTATCACCGGTTTTTTCGTCGATGTCGTCGGATGGGCAACTCCCCAGCACGAAAACCGATTCCCGGTAAATGCCTTTCTGACCAATGACGTCGTACACCGCCGTCAGTGCCTGCTCGACGTCTTTGGTGTTCTTGAAAAAGTTTTCCTCCGAAACGCCGTTCGTAAATTCTTTGGTAATGAAGTCTTCTTTACAGCCGATCACAAGAAAGGCTGCCAAAAAGAGAGTTAATATGCTGTATTTCATGACTTTAAATGATTGATGTTATATAGAGAAAAGAAGTAAGAGCAGAGAAGAAAGAACAGGTCGTTTTTCTTTATTCTAGCGTCTCACGTCTGATAGCTAAAAATCCAGTTTTAAACCGAGTGATGACGTGCGTGCCTGAGGATACAGGTCATTGTAAATACCGGCGCGGGCGCTGTTGTTATCGTCGAGCCCCACTTCCGGATCAACACCACTGAACTTGGTGAGAACGAACGCGTTCTGCACGGCGATGTATACCCGCGCATTGCTCACGCCCAGTTTCTTCAGCCCCGCTCCCTTGATCGAATAGCCCAACTGGATATTTTTCAGCCGCAAATACGACCCGTTTTCCACCAGGTGACTGGCCACGCGGCTGTTCAGATTCGGGTCCGACAGAATGGGCCGCGGAATGCTGTTGCTCGTTCCCTCTCCGTGCCAGGCGTTGACTACCGACTCGACTTTGTTCCAGGCCCGGCCGGAACTTTCGATGCTCGTCCGGTTCAGGTTCAAAATGTCATTGCCGCTCACGCCGAAAAATTGAAGACTCAGATCGAAGTTCTTATAACTCGCGTCTCCGCCAAAACCGTACGTAAATTTGGGGGTCGGATTCCCGATAATCGTCTTGTCGGATTCGTTGATTTTTCCGTCGCCGTTCAAATCTTTGTACTTAAAATCGCCCGGCGCGGTTCCGGCGGCCTGGTAGGGCGTGGCCGCATTGCCATCAATGGCATTGGCTGCGGCAACGGCTTCCTGCGTCTGGAAAAGACCTTCTGAAATCAGACCGTAATAAACGCCCAGCGGCTGGCCTTCCCGAATAATGGTGATGGCACCCGAACCCGGATAGGTCAATCCAATGATGTCGGTGCTGCCGCCCAGCGAAACCACTTTGTTGTTATAGGTAGTCAGGTTTCCACTCAGGTTATAACGAACCGCTCCCACCGAACTCCGGTAGCCGAGGTTGAATTCAAGCCCTTTGTTGGTCAGACTACCGACATTCCGAACGGTGCTCTGCAAACCGGAAACACCCGGCAAAATCAGCGTCAGCAGCATGTCGGTGCGGGTCCGGTTGAAATATTCCGCCGAGAAACTCAGTTTGTTGTTGAACAACCCGGATTCCAGACCAATGTTGTATTCCGTCACGGTTTCCCATTTGATTTCGGGATTGCCCAAATCGGCCAGAGCCGCTCCAATGGACGACTGCCCGGTCTGGTTGCCGAATGCGTAGTTAAAACCGCTGCCAACCCGCGCCAGATACCGGAAGTTACCGATGGCATCCGACCCAACCTGTCCCCAGCCCGCGCGCAATTTCAGGTCGCTGACAATGTTGTTTTTGGGAAAGAAGGCTTCTTCCGAAATCCGCCAGCCACCGGATACGGAGGGAAAAACGCCGTATTTTTTGTTGGCTCCAAATTTCGACGAACCGTCCTGCCGAACGTTCACCGTCAGCAAATACCGGTCGGCATAACTGTAGGCAACCCGTCCGAAAACCGATGCCAGCGATTCCTGACTCGAGCCCGTGCTGGTGTTGATCGACTTTGCGCCCTGACTGGTAATTTCCTGAAATGCATCGGTGTCGTACGACGCACTCTGATTGGCGTTACGCCCGCGGTAATCCAGCGCGGTGGTCCCGACCAGAAAATTCAGGTTGTGTTTGCCAAAATCGCGGGTGTAGGTCAGCGTGTTTTCCCACGTCCACTGATGCCCCAGCGACGAACCGGCGTTCACGTTCGACAACCCCGCCGAATTGAGCAAACCGGCCGTCCAGATCGGGTTGAAGGTGTAACTGGAACCATTGCCGACGTTTGCCGAAAAACTGGTTCGGAAAATCAGCCGTTTGATCGGTTCGTATTCGGCGTACAAATTTCCGATGACGTTGTATTCTTCGTTGTCGATTTTGGGACGAAGCTGGTCAAAAACCGGATTCGACGGGCGTTCAAACCGGCTGTCGGTCGGTCCCGCAAAACTGCCATCGGCATTGTAAACCGGCATGGTCGGCAATGTCTGGTAAATGTTCGTAAACACCCCGCCGATGAACTGCCGGTTTCCCGCCCCATTGTCCCGGCGGTTGACCCGCGAAATGGACAGGCTGTTCCCGATTTTGACTTTATCCGAAATCTGATTGTCGGTATTGACCCGTACCGACATCCGTTCAAACCAGGTGCGGATCATCATCCCGTCGTTGGTAAAATAGTTAGCCGAAACAAAGTATTTATTTTTGGCTCCGCCACCCGCAATCGAAAACTGGTATTCCGAAATTTTGCCGGGCCGCATCATCTCCTTGATCCAGTTGGTGCCTTCGCCCAGCGTGGTCGGGTCGGCAAAGGGAGCGGGTTGTCCGGCTGCGGTAAAGGCTGCATTCATATTCTGGCCGAACTGCGTCGCATTCATCGGATTGGGTAATTTGCGGGTCGGATTCTGAATCCCGTGGTAGGTGGTCAGGCTCAGGCGGGGCGTTCCGGAATTGCCGCGTTTGGTCGTAATCAATACGACGCCGTTGGCCGCCCGGGTTCCGTAAATGGCCGTCGAAGCCGCATCTTTCAGAATATCAATAGATTCAATATCGTTGGAGTTGATCGTCGCCAGCGGATTCGAGTTTTCACTGTCGCCCGCGCCAATCTGTACCCCGTCGATAATGTAAAGCGGGTTACTGTTGTTGATAGCTCCGACACCGCGAATCCGCACGCTGATCCCGCCACCGGGCTGTCCGCCGTTAGTAGTTACATACACCCCCGGAACTTTACCCTGCAGCGCATTTTCAAAACTCGGCGACTGCACTTTCGTAATGTCCGTGGCTTTGATCGAAACAATCGAACCGGTTACGTTGCTTTTCTTCTGCTCGCCGTAGCCCACCACCACCACTTCGTTCAGGGCTTTGTTGTCTTCCACCAACGTCAGATTGAGGGTACTTTGCCCACCTACCGTCAACTCCTGCGAGACGTAGCCGACATAACTAAACACCAGAATGGCTTTGCTGTCCGGCACAACGACCCGGTATTGTCCCTGCGAATCGGTCGTCGTCCCCCGCGAAGTGCCTTTGATCAGCACACTGACGCCGGGCAACCCCTCTCCTTTCCCGTCACTGACTTTGCCGGAAATGGGAATTTCAGCCACCATTCCGTCGGTGGATAAAGCTGGCAAAAAGCTCTCTGGCGGTCCGGTATGGCTTTCCTGACGCAGAATGATGGTTTTGCCCGACACTTCGTACGTGGCTCCGAGCGGTTTTAGTAAATCAGCAAGCACTTTTTCCAGATGCTGGTCGGCGGCTTCGTAGGTGAGTTTGTGCCGCGACCGGATCAGCCGGGAACTGTACACAAACTGCACATCGGCCTGCTGCTCAATCTGTTGAAAGATACGCCTGACTTCCAGTTGTTTTACCCGAATCGTCACTTTACGACTGAGCAGATCCTGCGCCTTGCCGTCAATCGCAAAAGCCGTTCCCAAACCCCAGATTACCAGTAATATCGGTAAAAGTCCTATTCGCATAATCGTCCAGGGAGACAGGGTTCGCTTGAGTAAGAATTCTTTCATACATTTGAAGGGTTTTGGTTGAATTGAAACATTCGGCAAAATCATCCCCAAACCCCGATCTTCCGGATCAGTTGCGGGTTTAAGGGAGCATTTCCGGTCATCCATGCTGCAACATGGATGACCTTCTCTTTTGGTGTCTATCGACAGCCTTTCAAATCCATTGTAATAATTCCTTCCTCCACGGTGTAACTCCCGTCCAGCGCCGTACAAATGAACTGGAGCATTTCGTAAAGTGACTGGTCGGAAAACCGGGCGGTTAGCGGACAATCTTTCAGCAGATTTTTGTCGTACATGATTTCCACCCCATACGCCATCGACAGTTTTTCAAGAACGGCTGGTAAGGGCGTATCCTCAAACTGAAACCGGCGAAAAACCGCATCGGCATCTTCCTTCGTCGGTTTGATCAGACTCGCTTTCGCCAGCCGGGCTTTGTTCCGCCAATAGGCCACCTGCTGGTGGGCTTTCAAAACCACAGCATTCGACTCGGTCGGGCGGTTGGGCTGGCTGGTTTGTGCATAAACCGCCACGCGTCCGGTTCTGACTTTCACCGAAACATCGCGTTCATTCTGATAGGCCCGAACCGAAAAACTGGTTCCTAACACTTTGGTTACCACCTCATTGGCGAACACATAAAACGGGCGGGTTGGGTTATGGGCTACTTCAAAAAATGCTTCGCCGGATAAATGCACTTCCCGTTTGTTGGTGGAAAAAACCGGCGGAAACTGAATGCGGCTGTTGGGCCGAAGCACCACCACACTGCCGTCGCTCAGGCTCACCAGCATCGCCTTATTGCTCTGATTCATTCGTTCCAGCAATATGGGGCCCGGTTTTGCCGATACGGTTGGTGGATTGATCGGTGTGCGGTTGGTGGTTGTCCACAGCCACCAGCTCAGACCGGCCAGCAACACGAGCGAAGCAGCCACCAGCCAGCCGTAGCGCCAAAAGCGATTTTCGTGGCTGGTCAAAACCGGTTCATCCGTAACCTGGCCCACAATCTGCCGAACCGATGCTTCCAGTTCGGTCTCGCTCAATGGAAGCTGTTTGACTTGCAACGCCAGAACCAGTTCCCGCGCCTGCTGAACCGTATCCGCTTTGCCGGGATGTTCGCTCAGCCAGTTGGTCCAGACGGCGTCCGATTCGGCCGTTGGCGAAAGTACCCACTTCCGGAAAAAATCATCCCAGACGAAGTCCTCCGTGTTGTACAAGTGGTAGTGTTGCATCGATTTATTGACCGGTTCACTGGGCTATAGACAAAGGCATCAGGCAGATACCCTACTTTTTTCAATTATTTTTTGAATCCTTCCCCAAAACCGGTGAATGGCCGAATTCCTGAATTTTTAGAGTATCTGGACGCTCCTTTCGTCTATCTGCGTATAAAAAGATTCCTGATTGCCCGAAATCCTTTTTTACTCCTTTCATGAAGTCTGTTCTGTTGTTCATTTCGTTGATTCTGGTGGGTTTATTCGGCTGCGATTCGACCGAACCAAAGCGGTTTACCCGGTTGCCGTCGAGCCATACGGGTGTCGATTTTCAGAACAAACTGGTGGAAGACGAACGGCATAACCTGTTCGATTATCATCTGGTTTACAACGGTGCGGGCGTGGCCGTGGGCGATCTGAACAACGACAATCGGCCCGATCTGTATTTTGCCGGTAACCAGTCGGGCGATAAAATTTACCTGAATACAGGTGATCTGACGTTTGAGGATGTGACCCAAAAAACCGGTATCCGCTCCGGCGGCTGGTCGGTTGGGGTTACGATGGTGGATATCAACGCCGACGGCTTTCTGGACATTTACGTTTGTAAATCAGGGAATTACGAAGGAAAACAGCGAGCTAACCAGTTGTTCATAAACCAGGGCAATCGCAACGGTGGGTCGGTACGCTTTAAAGAAAGTGCGGCCCAATACGGTTTGGCCGACACTTCCTACACCACCCAGGCGGCTTTTTTTGATTACGATAAAGACGGCGACCTGGACGCTTTTCTGCTCACGACGACCGGCCTGGTACAGAATCCGAACAAGATCGAACCCGCCATCAGCGACGGCAGCGGTTTTTCGCCGGATAAACTTTACCGCAACAACGGCAATGGCACCTTCACGGACATCAGCCGTCAGGCCGGAATTCTGCACGACGGGCTGGGATTGGGCGTTGCCATCGCCGACCTGAACGACGACGGCTGGGAAGACATTCTGGTGTCGAACGACTTCCTGAACAACGATTATCTCTACATCAATACCGGAACGGGCGGTTTCCGGGAATCGTCGAAAGCGTATTTCAAACACCAGAGCCGGTTTTCGATGGGCAACGACGTGGCCGACATCAACAACGATGGGCGGCTGGACGTGATGACGCTCGATATGCTGCCCGCCGATAATTTTCAACGCAAAAAAATGACCGGCGCCGGTCATTTCGAACAATTTGCGATGGAGCTTCGGGCGGGTTACGAACCCCAGTTCATGCGGAATATGCTGCACATCAACCAGGGAAAAACGCCGGATGGCCAGGTACTTTTTTCCGAGATCGGGCAGTTTGCGGGCGTTTCGGCGACCGACTGGAGCTGGGCACCGCTCTTTGCCGATCTGGACAACGACGGCTACAAAGATCTGTTCATTACGAACGGCTACCTGCGCGACATTACGGACCTGGATTTCGTGACTGAAAATGTGAGTCTCTGGCAAACCGGTCACTCGCGGGAAAGTTTCCGACAATCGACGATCGATCGGGCGGCTAAAATGCCTTCCTGGAACAATGTCAATTTTTTCTACCGAAACCGGGGAAATAATGCATTTGACGATGTTACGGCGACCTGGTTTGGCGACAAAACCTCGCTCTCCAATGGGGCTTCCTACGCGGACCTGGACAACGACGGCGACCTCGATCTGGTCGTCAATAACATCAACGAGGAAGCATTTATTTTACAGAACAACTCACCGAAAGCCAATCATTTAACCGTAAAATTGAACGGTTCCGAAAAGAACCGATTTGGTTTGGGAAGTACGGTAACGGTTTTTACAAAAGGAAAACAGCAAAAGCAGGTTCAGGCTGTCACGCGGGGCTACGCTTCGTCGGTCGATTACCGACTGCATTTCGGGTTAGGAAATCATCAACAGGTGGATTCACTGGAAATCGTCTGGCCTGACGGAAAACGGGAATTGCTGCGTCATGTAGCCGCCAACCAGACTTTGACCCTGGCTTATGAGAAAGCCAGGCCTTACAAAAAACCGGTTTCAACACTTCAAAACCGCCTTTTCGTTGATGTAAGCACCAAAAGCGGGGTAAACTATATTCATAAAGAAGAACACTTTCTGGATTATGGAACCGAAGTTCTGTTACCGCACAAATTTTCGCAGCAGGGGCCAAAACTGGCAGCCGGTGATGTCAATGGCGACGGGCTGGACGATTTTTTTGTCGGCGGATCATACGGCCATTACGGAAAATTGTTCATTCAAACAGCGAGCGGTTTTACCGAAAAACCGTATACCGATGAATCCAGACCGAAGCAGGAAGAAGATGTGGGGGCGGTCTTTTTTGATGCCGACGGCGACGGCGATTCGGATCTGTACATCGTGAATGGTTCCAATGAGTTCGATGATCGCTCGGTTTATTTGCAGGATCGGCTGTATCTAAATACCGGCAAAGGCGGTTTTTCGGCGGCTCCGGAGCGATTGCCCGTCATTCAGCGCAGCGGTTCGTGTGTGCGGGCGGCCGATTTCGACCACGATGGCGATCTGGATTTGTTTCGGGGCGGGCGGCTGGTTCCGGGTCAGTATCCGGTTTCGGGTGAAAGTTTTCTGTTGCAAAATGACAAGGGTATTTTCAAAGATGTTGCGGATGCCGTCGCACCCGGTTTGAAGTCCGTCGGGATGGTTACCGACGCGGTCTGGGCAGATCTGGACGGCGATTCCTGGCCGGAACTGATCGTGGTGGGTGAGTTGATGCCCATTACTGTTTTTCAGAATAAACGGGGAAAATTGAGTCGACGGGCGGTTTTGCCGCAATCGGACGGTTTCTGGAATTGCGTCAAAAGTGGCGATTTCGACGGCGACGGCGATCTGGATCTGGTTGTCGGAAATACCGGATTGAATACGCGTTATCGGTGCTCGCCCACCGAACCCCTGACTGTTTATGCCGCTGATTTCGACCACAATGGCACGCTGGATGCGGTTTCCTCCTATTTTCTGAATGGCAAAGAATACCCCGTTCCACCCCGTGATTTGATGATGAAACAGATCCCATCGATGCGCAAAAAATTTGTGCGCTATGCCGACTACGCCCGTGCTGAACTGAAAGACGTACTCAGCCAGGAGGAACGGGCAGCCGCAACCGTAAAACGCGCCTATCGGCAGGAAAGCGTCTGGATTGAAAACCGGGGAAAGGGGCAATTCCAAATCAAACCGTTGCCTGCACTGGCGCAATGGGCTCCCGTTTCGGATATTGAAACCGACGACCTGAATGGGGATGGACGTCCGGATCTGGTGCTGGTGGGCAATTCGTACGACACCGAACCCGTTGCGGGTCAGCAGGATGCGTCGGTCGGGCTGGTGTTGCTGAGTGATCGAAAGATTGGCTTCATTCCGCAGCTTTTTGAGAAAACCGGTTTTCTGGCCGATGGAAATTGCAAAGGCATTGTTAGTCTTCGGGCCAAATCGGGGCGGTGGCTGGTCGTTTCTCAAAACGACGCACCCTTGAAAGTATTCCGAAAAAAGTGAGGTTTTATTTAAACGAAAAAACTAAAAAGCACCGGAATCAGCCACGAAACTTCCGAACCGACGTACGATTTCAGCCATTTCAGGGCCAGTTGAATCAGGTTGGAGACCGATTGCGGGGTGATTTTCATTACCTCGGCAATTTCGTCGCGACTAAGTTCCTGGAAATATTTCAGGTAAATGACCTCCTGCTGTCGTTTGGGCAGGGTTTTCAGCAACTGAAGACAGCGGTTGGCGGTTTGCAGCGTCGACTCTTCCCGAATAAACGTTTCTTCCACCGAAAATTCCATTTCAAACAGGTCGTCCCGCAAAGAATCTTCCGGGCCAATCACCTGGCGGTCGGCCAGCACCACGCGGTGAATCCGGCGTCGCAGCGACGCCATCAGGTACGGTTTAGGCGGGATATCACTGTCGATTTGCTGCCGTTTCTGCCAAACCTCCAGGAAAACATCCTGAATGCAATCTTTGATCAGCTCCTTGTTTCGCGAATACCGGCAACCGTATTGGAACAAAGGCTGGTAAAACAACCGGACTAACTGGTCATAGGCTTTCGCATCACCGGTTATCGTTTGTTTCCAAAGCGTTGCGTGCATAGACGTAATCGAGCAAAAATCGAGGTTTAGGAACCAACTCAACTAACTTACAGTACGGTTTCTGACTCCCTGTAATGCAAAAAAATGAGCGATTAGTAACACTAAAGCTCCATCAAGGCGCTATATACCATTTATTACTCAACTATTTCACACTTTCCCGATGCAATGGGCACAAATCGGTCAGCCTTTTTCAAAAGTGGCTGCATCCATCCCTCCGACTCAAAACCTGCGTCGTTAAAAATAGGAAGTCAGACCGATTTCATTGAACATATCTTTTATCTTCGTGGATAAAATACGGCTTAAATCAAGTCTCTCTTACGGTATTTACCACGATCGTAGCTCCAAATCCTGTATTAAAATAGTTCACCAATGATTCCAACCAACCGCTTTCGAATACCGCTGATCGTTTCGGGCCTTTTCGCCGTTGCCGTCGTGTCGTGCATGAAAATGGGTCCAACCGGGTCGTCCAAAACCGCCAGTGCCCCGCTGGTCGTGAAGGAGGACCCTGCGCAGGCACGCGCCCGGGCCAAAGAAATCCGGGACAATACCGTGGTCAAACTGGCCGACGGCCTGAAACTGGATTTGTGGGCGTCGGATTCGCTGGCACCCGATCCGGTTGCAATCTCCATCGATGATCAGGGGCGGGTGTATCTGGCACGCACCAACCGGCAGAAAAACTCCGAATTCGACATCCGGGGCTACCGGCACTGGATGACACCTTCCATTGCTCTGCAATCGGTGGAAGATCGGCGGGCTTTTCTACGCAGCACATTTGCCCCGGAAAAAAGCAAGGAAAACAACTGGTTAAAAGACCTTAATGGCGACGGCAGCCACGACTGGAAAGATCTGACCGTTGAAAAAGACGAAGTCTGGCGGCTGGAAGACTCCACCGGCGATGGCATTGCCGACAAAGCCACCCGGATTTTGAATGACTTCTTTGAGGAAGTCTCCGACGTAGCGGGCGGTTTGCTAATCCGGGCCGAGGACGCGTTTGTGGCCATTGCGCCCGACCTGTGGCGGTTGAAGGATACTAACGGCGACGGAATTCTCGATCAGAAAACCTCCATCAGCCACGGTTACGGCGTTCATATCGGTTTTGGCGGCCACGGCATGTCGAACCCAATTGAAGGGCCGGATGGCAAAATTTACTGGAATATCGGCGACATTGGCGCGAATATTACCACCGCTGAAGGCGTCAACCACAAACGCCCCAACGAAGGCATCATTGCCCGGTCGAATCCGGACGGCACTGATTTTGAAGTGTTTGCGGGCGGTTTACGCAATACGCACGAATTTGTGTTTGATGAATATGGCAACCTGATCAGCTCCGACAACGACGGCGACCATCCCGGCGAAAGCGAACGGCTGGTACACGTCGTGGAAGGGTCGGATGCGGGCTGGCGGTCCAACTGGCAATACGGGAAATACACCGATCCGAAGAACAACAGTTACAAGGTCTGGATGGATGAAAAGCTGTACAAACCACGCTGGGACGGTCAGGCGGCTTACATCATTCCGCCGATTCAGAATTTCCACAATGGGCCGACGGGCATGGTTTATAATCCCGGAACGGCTTTAGGCAAGGAGTGGAAGAACAAGTTTTTCCTCGTTGAATTTGTTGGAAAC
Source organism: Larkinella rosea (assembly GCF_003858635.1). Taxonomy (GTDB): domain Bacteria; phylum Bacteroidota; class Bacteroidia; order Cytophagales; family Spirosomataceae; genus Larkinella; species Larkinella rosea. The sequence goes on along the minus strand of NZ_RQJO01000017.1, from coordinate 271,324 downwards.
CCCGCCCGATCGCCCATCTGGTCGTTTGGCCTGAAACCGAAAGGCGCTTCGTTTGTCCTGGATGGCGAGAAAAACATCCTGAACGGAATCCTGCCAACCGGTATCCGCTTCGGCCCCGACGGTGCCTTGTACATTGCCGACTGGATCAACGGCTGGGACACCAAAAATTACGGACGTGTCTGGAAACTGGATGTCACCGACGACAAAAACGATCTGAAAGACCTGCGGGCCGAAACCAAACGGCTGATGACGCTGAATTACGGTTCGCAAACGGACGACATGCTGCTGTCACTGCTGTCGAACCCGGACATGCGAATTCGGCAAAAATCCCAGTTTGAACTGGTGAAACGGGGTGCCAAAGGAGCAGCGGTTTTGCAGAAAGCCATCGCCCAAACCAGCAACCAGCTGGCTCGTATTCACGGCATCTGGGGCATTGGTCAGCTCGAACGGGCCGATAAATCCTACACGGCTTCGCTGCTGCCGCTGCTCAAAGATGCGGATCCGGAGATCGTTGCCCAAACCGCTAAAGTCCTCGGCGATGCGGCTGCTCCCGAAGCCGGTCCGCTGCTGATTCCCTTACTGACGAGCGGAAATCCACGGGTGAAGTTTTTTGGTGCTCAGGCGCTCGGTCGAATCAAGTACCAGCCCGCCGTCGAACCGTTGCTGAATTTAATCAAAGCCAACAATGACGAGGACGTTTATTTGCGGCACGCTGCGGTTTTGGCTCTGTCGCGCATTGGCCAGGTCGAGCCGATGGCTGCGCTGGCGTCAAATTCCAACAAGTCATTGCGACTGGCTGCGGTTCTGGTCCTGCGCCGGTTGAGCAGCGACAAAGTTGCCCTGTTTCTGAAAGACAACGACGAATACATTGCCACCGAAGCGGCCCGCGCCATCAACGACGATCTGTCCATCGAAAGTGCGTTACCGGCTTTAGCTGCGAGCCTGAAAGAAACCCGGTTCACGTCCGAAGCCCTACTGCGTCGCGCGATCAATGCGAGTCTGCGCGTGGGTGGGGACGAGCAACTGAATACCCTGATCGCCTTTGCGAAACGGAAAGATATCACAAAAGAACTGCGCGCCGAAGCTCTCGCGACCATCGGAACCTGGGCCAGTCCCTCGGTTCTCGACCGGGTCGACGGTCGGTATCGGGGCGTAGTCCAACGGAGTCCGGCAGTGGTAAAAGCCAAAATCCAGGGCCAGGTTGATGAACTGCTGCAGGATTCGGAACCGGCGGTTTTAGTCGCTACGGCCCAGATGCTGAGCAATTTGGGAATTACGGAGAAAGCGGAAAACCTCGCCCGGATCATGAACGAAAGCCAATCGGCCGAGGTGCGATCGGCCCTGTTGACGGCGTTGAGCCAGCTGAAATACAAAGACATCGAATCGGTGATCCGAAAAGGCATGAGCGATTCCGATGCGGACGTCCGGACGACGGCGCTGGGCCTGGTCAGTGGGTTAAATCTGTCGGCAAGCGCTCTGATGGATGTATCGAACGCTATTTTCGAGAAAGGAACGGTAAAGGAGCAACAGCAGTTGCTGCGAGTTTTAGGCGGTATGCCCGTGGCTAAAACCGAACCGATTCTGGCCAGCGTGATCGATAAAATGACCAGCAAACAACTCCCGGCCAGTCTGGCGCTGGAACTCGGCGAAGCGGTGGATTCCACCAAATCGGCGACCCTGATTGCCAAACTGGCCCCGCTGCGCAAAACCGGAACGGGCGTTGCCGACTATCAGGAAGCCCTTTTTGGCGGAAACGCCCAGATCGGCCGCCGGATTTTCAACACCAACTCAACCGCCCAATGTGTCCGGTGCCACGCCATCGGCGGGCAGGGCGGGGCCGTGGGGCCGTCGCTGACGACCATTGGCAACACCCTGAGTCGCGATCAGATTTTGCAGGCACTCATTGAACCCAGCGCCCGGCTGGCCCCCGGTTTTGGGATGGTTTCGCTCACGCTGAAAGATGGGCAAACCGTCAGCGGGATTCTGACCGAAGAAAATGCGCACGAACTGGTTTTGAAAACCGCTGAAGCCGAACCCTTGAAAGTGCCGGTGGCCCGCATCCAGAAACGGGATAATTTGCCGTCAAGCATGCCACCGATGGGCTACATTCTGTCTAAACGGGAAATCCGGGATGTGGTGGAATTTCTGGCCAATTTGAAATGATGATTTCCGAAGACGTATAACCGCCCCGTTTAGCACGAATCAGTGATGAACGCAGCGATGGAATTGCCCGACAGGAGTCGGGCAATTCCATTTTAGAACAGCCACAAAGCAACCGGCAGCCCTTCCACCAGCCTTCTTTTTCGAAACAATCAAGTAGCTGAAAACCGATACCCTGTCGGCATCAATCGCGTTTTCGACAACGTTTTTGCGATCTAATAAGGCGAGTCTCCGACCAAATTATAAAATAAACGAAGAGTCGGACATATAATTGAATGTCTGTGCGATCCGGAGTAGTAATTGGAATACATTTTGATGTATGAATAAATGATATGTTACCAAATTACCAACAACAGGAACTTTGGTAATCATGCCCACCTATTCCTATCCAACATCAAAACGGTATGCATCACAACTTCACCCCTTTCAGAGCTTTCTCTGTCATTACAGCCTTTCTTCTGGTTTTCTTTCAGGTGGCCATCAGCCGGGCACAAGCGGTTCTTGTCCCGCCGAATCGCTACCAGATCGACGCAGGTCTCAAACTCATTGTTGCCAACCAGATTCCGGCTTTTCCCACTGGTCAATCCCTTCCCACAATTCGCTTCGATAAGGATTACGTGTTTACACAACCGATCAGTGCGTTCGAAACGGGAAAAGCCTACGTAGTCAAAAACGGAGGTACGGATTACACCCTGTTTTTCACCCATTTTCCGCTCGTCAAAATTACTACGGCGGGGAAACAGGCCGTCAGTACGACCGACGCCCGAACCAAAGGGACTTTTACGCTCGCTAACGGCAACGATCCGCTTTTCTCGTCTTCCATGGGTGTTCGAATCCGCGGAAATGCCTCGCGCTTATTTCCCAAAAAGCAGTACAACATTCAGCTGTGGCAAGATCCCAATGGAGACGAAGAGCGGGAGACCTCACTGCTGGGATTGCGGGAAGACAGCAAGTGGCTCCTGTTCGCGATGTACAACGAGCCACTGCGCCTGCAGAATGCCAGCGCTCAGGCGCTTTGGGGCAACCTCCATAAACTTTATTACCAGTCGTCAGAACCCGATGCCAATTCGGCCATTCGCACCAAATACTGCGACGTGTTTCTGAACGATTCGTACGCCGGGGTTTATATGCTGGGCGAGGATCTGGACCGGAAACAGCTCAAGCTCAAGAAAACCGCTAACAACGGCGCCATTCGGGGGGAGTTGTACAAAACCGCCATTGGCAACGAGGCCACTACCTTTACTGCGCTTCCTGCCAAACCTGCCAATCCGCAGGCAGAAGTCTGGGCCGCTTTCGAAATGGATTACCCGGACCCTTTTTGGGACAACCTGTACCACCTCCTCCAATTTGCGATCAACGCACCAGCTCAGGAGTTTACCGCAAAACTTTCCGACAACTTCAAAGTCGATAACCTCATCGATTATTACATTTTTCTGAACCTGACCTACGCTAACGACCATTGGGGCAATAACCAGTTTGTGGCTCGTTACAAGGAAAATGAGCCTTATTTTTTCATTCCCTGGGATCTCGACGCGGTTTTCGGGTACAGCCCAACCGGCAAATTTTTTGAGGAACCCCGGCTTTTGAACAGCAACAGCCTGTTTAACCGGCTGTTAGCGCTGGACCCGAACGGTTTTAAGAGCAAAATGCGGAAACGCTGGTTTGCCCTTCGGCAACAGGAACTTTCGATGCCCACCTTAAAAAACGGTCTCGCAGCCAATTACAATCAGCTGACGGCCGAAGGTGCTTATACGCGGGAGGCTCTCAAATGGCCGTCGTCGGTATATCCCGAACAATTCGCGGCCGTCAACCACTGGCTTGAAAACCGGGTGGCGTTTCTGGACGAATATTTCGCGCTTTTTCCCGAAGAGCCGAACGGGATTCAATTGACCTATTTTCAGGGGGAAAGCATTTCCGGTGGCAAAAAACTGAAATGGGCCTTTCGGGCGAACACGACGGCCCGGAAAGTCGAAGTGCAACACAGCTCCAACGGGGTCAGCTTCAATACGGTAGGAACCGTTGGGGTCAGCAATCCCACTGCGGCAAGTTTACACGAATTCACGCACGCCAAAACCGATCCCCACACGTATTACCGACTGAAAATTTTTACCGGAAACGACGCTTTTACGTACAGCGCGTTCATTTCGCTGGGCAGCAATACCTGCCCGAATGCCCCCGCTCCTCCTTCCATCCGGGCCAGTATTGCCGACGTCCCCGGCGGTGAATCCGTCGTGCTGACGGCCAGTGGCTGTGCTCAAACCATTATCTGGAACACCGGGCAAACCGGTTCGGTAGTGGTCGTCAATCCCACCGAAACCACGGCCTACAGCGCCCGCTGTCGCCTGGATGCGGGTTGTGAAAGTGTTCCTTCGGCAACGGCCACCGTTCAGGTTTACCCGCCTAACTCGCTGCCAGGAAGCTTTGAAGGGTATTTAGGAGCCGTCGATTGCAGCTTTATCCGGGGCTGGGCCTGGGATCGTAACAAACCCAATGCGCCCATTTACATCGATATTCTGGACGGGCAGAAAGTCATTGGCACCACGATAGCCGGTATTTTTCGGCAGGATTTGAAAGACGCACAGAAGGGTAACGGAAGTCATAGCTACCTGTTTGCCGCGCCGGAAGGACTAAAGGACAATGTGGGACACCAGATCAGTGCCCGCGTCCACGGCACCACCTTTGTCCTGAGAGACTCTCCGAAAAAATTAACCTGCGCCGGAAGTTTCACCGCACCCGCCGGAAATCAGTCGCCGGTGGCTCCTGCTGTTGCGTCGCTGACCGCCGTTGCCAATACGCCGTTCAGCACGACCCTGCCCGCGTTTACCGATCCGGATTCCCCTACGCTTACGTATGGCTTATCGAGTCTGCCGGCGGGTTTGAATTTTACGGGGAGCACCCGAACCATCAGCGGAACCCCGACCAATACCGGAATTTCCAGCCTGACCTATTCGGCCAGCGACGGCGTCAATACGACCTCCATCACCGTTTTGCTGACGGTCGAAAGTGCATCGATTCCCGGGGTTTCCGGCAACTTTGAAGGGTATCTGGATAAAGTCGAGTGCGAAACGATCCGGGGCTGGGTTTGGGACCGCGACAAGCCTAATCAGGCGTTTACGGTCGAATTCTTTGCCCAAGGGCAGTCGATCGGAACCGCCCGGGCAGACATTTTCCGACAGGATCTGAAGGACGCCCAGAAAGGCAACGGCTACCACGTCTATAGCTTCACCACGCCCGTTTCGGTTAAAACCGGTCAGGCCGTCGAGATTAGCGCCAAGGTCCAGAACAGTGCTTATTTTCTGAAACAATCGCCCAGATCGCTAACGTGTCCGGCCACCAGTACGAATCAGCCGCCCCAGCCACCGGTTTCCGTAACCCCTTTGTCGGCTACAGTCAATGCGGCTTTTACGGCTACTTTGCCGCCCTTCACCGACGCTGACTCGCCCTCTCTCACCTATGCGTTGGCTGGTTTACCGGGCAGCCTGAGTTTTACGGCAGGTACGCAAACCATCAGCGGCACCCCAACGGCAACGGCCGCCCTCAGCCTGACCTATTCGGCCAGCGACGGCACACTCACCAGTTCCTTGATCGTTCCGTTAACCATTTCGGGCCCGTTGACTCCGCCCGTCAGCATCACGGGTAACTTCGAGGGCTATCTCGACAAAGTGGAATGCGGAACCATTCGGGGTTGGGTCTGGGATCGCGACAAGCCCAATGAGGCATTTACGGTCGAGTTTTTTGCCAACGGCAACCCGATCGGGACAGTGCGGGCCGATATCTTCCGGCAGGATTTGAAGGACGCAGGTAAAGGCAACGGCAATCACGTCTACAATTTCACGACCCCGGTTTCTGTCAAAACCGGTCAGACGTTCCAGATCAGCGCCAGGGTTCAGAACAGCCCTTACACGCTGGCCTGGAGTCCCAAACCGCTCAATTGTGCCCCCAATTCACGGTTGAGTGCCTCCGCCGGGAACGCCGAAACCGATTTGCTGGTGACGCCCAACCCGACCACCGGGGAGTTTGAGGTTCAATTCCGGAAAACCAGTCCGGCGGCCGCTGAATTGTCGGTCGTTGATGCGGTAGGCCGGGTGTGGTTCCGAAAAACCGTGGAAGGTGCTGGTTATCACCACGAGAAAGTGCGGTTGGTAAATGCCGGTGGTACTTTCCAGATTCTGTTGCAGGAAGACCAGCAGATCCGAAGCAGGAAAGTACTGATCGGGCGCTAAGCACCGCTGCCGTGTGCGGATGAACGGATTGAAAAACCGTCGGCGGTAAAAATCGTCGGCGGTTTTTCGGTCATTCACTAACCCATAGCGCCCGGAATCAGGTTGAGTGCCTTATATTTTTATTGTCTGGTATTAACCCGTTCAGCATTCAATTTTTCCATTTCTGATCAATAAGTTAGCTTCTGAATAAGTAAACTTATTGTTACCAATATTGTCTATCTATTTAATATTTTAAAAATCTTCTTGCACTTATTCTTTATTTCGTCTAATTATACATTAAAAAAAAGCGGTAATTTCCCGCTAAAGTAGTACTCACTTCCCAATACGCACGTCCTATCATTTTAATTAGCGGTTCATGTTTGTTACTGCTTTCTCATCCGTTGCCGATCAGGCAGCCTTCCTTCTTCATTGGCTGGCAACCGGTATTTTGCCCGGCTTTTGGGGCAAAAAAATACGCAAGGTGCCATTACTCAACTGAAAATTTAGTCTGTATGAAACAACCCTATCCCTTACACCGGAGTATCCGAATTACCGTTCCCATTTTCGTATTATCTCTCCTGTTCAATCTTACTTCCTTATTCGCTCAATCCATTCCCATTGCAACCGGACGCTACCAAATCGACAATTCCCTGAAATTAATCGTCTGCAATCAGCTTCCACCATTTCCGGCCGGGCAGCCGTTGCCGACGCTTTTCTTTGACAAGGATTACACCTTTACGCAGGCCGTCAGTGCTTTTGAAATTGGAAAACCGTACAAAGTAAAAACCGGCTCCACCACCTTCACGCTTTATTTTACGAACCTTCCGCTGGTTAATATCGATACACAGGGCAATCAGACGATTAGCACCACGGACGACCGAACGAAGGGAACCTTTACCCTTGCCAACGATACCGACCCACTTTTTACAGCCAGCATGGGCATCCGAATCCGGGGCAATTCTTCGCGGAAATTTCCGAAGAAGTCCTACAACATGGAGCTTTGGAAAGATCCGGATGGCCATGAAGAACTGGAAACCTCACTGCTGGGGTTGCGGGAAGACAGTAAATGGTATTTACTAGCCATGTACAACGAGCCGCTGCGGTTAAATAATGCCACTTCCTACACGATCTGGCAAAACACCCATAAATTGTATTATGCCGTCCAGGAACCGGATGCCAACCCGGCTATCCGAACCAAATACTGTGATGTATTTGTCAACAATGCCTACTTCGGGGTGTACATGATTACGGAGCCGATGGACCGCAAGCAGCTTAAATTGAAAAAAACGGGTTCGAATGACGAAGTACGGGGCGAATTATACAAATCCGGTGGCTGGAGTGGTGCCACCAAATTCGTCGAGGTACCGGCTCCGCCCGCGTCGCCCACCGATCCGGTCTGGGCCGAATGGGAGATGGATTATCCGGACCCTTTCTGGACCAATTTGTATGATCTGGTGAAATTCGTGGTGAATGCGCCTGCGGAAGATTTTAAAACCAACGTTTCCAAACGGCTTAAAATCGATAATCTGGTCGATTACTTTATTTTTCTCAATTTGACCAATGCAACCGACAACACGGGGAATAACCAGTTTCTGGCCCGTTACAAAGAAAACGAGCCCTACTTTTTGATTCCCTGGGATATGGACGCCACTTATGGATATACGACGGTTTTTACCCGATCGGAAGAGGCCCGGAGTGTTATTTCAAACGGTTTGTTTGATCGGTTACTCACCCTGGATCCGGGCGGTTTTAAAAGCAAACTGCGACAACGCTGGTTTACCTTACGGCAAAGTGAATATTCGCTGCAGAATCTGAAAAACCGGTTTGCGTCGAATTTTAACCTGTTGACTGCCGAAGGAGCCTACGCCCGTGAAACGACCAAGTGGGCCGGTACGGTGAATACTTCCGATATCGCCAAAATAAATAGCTGGCTCGAAAACCGGCTCAACTTTCTGGACGAATACTTCGCCCTTTTCCCGGAAAATGGCCCTGGCGTTGAACTGAATTATTTTCACGGCGAAGTGGTGACCGACAACAAAAACCTGGCCTGGTCGACACTGCAGGAACCCAACCTGAAACAATTCGAGCTTGAGTCCAGCACGGATGGGGTGAATTTCAGTCCGTTGACCACCGTGGCAGCCACTGGCGACGCGGAAACCGGTCAAACGTACCAGTTTGTTCACGAAGACGATTCTCCGCTGGATTTCTACCGCTTGAAAATTGTGCTGGATAACGACCAGTTCACCTACAGCCCGTTCATTCAGGTGGGTGCCAACAGTTGTCCGAGCCCGCCGACATCTCCCACCATCAGCAAAAATCTTTCGGACATCACCGAAGGACAGACGGCGATTTTAACGGCCAGTGGCTGTTCTGAATCCGTGATCTGGAGTACGGGGCAAACCGGTCAGTCGGTGGTGGTCAAACCGGAAGTAACTACCAGCTATACAGCCAAATGCCGTGGAGAGGCCGGCTGCGAAAGTTTGCCATCGGCTTCGGTGCAAATCAATGTCTTTCAGAACGGATCGCTGCCGGGAAGTTTTGAGGGGTATCTGGGCGGGGTCGACTGCTCGCTGCTGCGGGGCTGGGTCTGGGACAGTAAAAAACCGAACGCCGGGATTTACGTCGAAGTACTGGACAATCAGAACGTCATCGGAACGGTTATTGCCGACGATTTTCGGCAGGATTTGAAGAACGCAGGCAAAGGCAACGGCTTCCACGGTTATACGTTTTCGATCCCGGAGACGCTAAAAGACAACACACAGCATTCCCTCAGCATCCGCGTACTGGGGTCGAACTACATTCTGAAAGACTCTCCCAAAAAATTAACCTGCCCGCGCCCCGCCAATCAGGCTCCGATCAAACCGGCGGTTTCGCCCCTGTCGGCCACGGTTAGTTCACCCTTCACCGCAACTTTACCCGCCTTCTTCGATGCGGATTCGCCAACGCTGACGTATACGCTGACCGGCTTACCGAACGGGTTTACTTTTGCGGCTGATACGCGAATCCTCACCGGAACGCCCACGGCCAAAGGAACCAGCAATCTGACTTACAAAGCCAGTGATGGGATAGCCAGCACGAGTGTGACCATCGTCCTGACAATTAAGGATGCCCCGGCCCCACCCGCGAATCTGCCGCCCGTCAAACCAGCGGTTTCGCCCCTGTCGGCCACGGTCAATACTGGTTTTACTGCCACTCTGCCCGTGTTCACCGATCCCGAATCGGCCCCATTGACCTATACGCTGGCGGGTTTACCCGATGCGCTTAACTTTACGGCCAGCACCCGAACCATCACCGGAACGCCCGCGGCTTCGGCGGTTTTGAGTTTAACATATGCCGCCAGCGATGGCGTCAATTCCACCAGCCTGGTTGTTGCCCTGACGATTGCCGATGCGCCGGAACCACCTGAAAATCAGCCTCCGGTCAAGCCAGCGGTTTCGCCCCTGTCGGCCACGGTCAATGCCGGTTTTAGTGCCACCCTGCCCGCGTTTACCGATCCCGATTCCGACCCGTTGACCTATACACTGGCAGGACTGCCGGATGAACTTGACTTTGCGACCGATACCCGGACCATCAACGGAACGCCCACGGAGACCGCGACGCTGAGTTTGACGTACACCGCCAGCGACGGCCCTCATTCAACGAGTCTGGTTGTTACCCTGACCATTGTCGATGCCTCGACTCCGCCCGTGAATCTGCCTCCGGTTAAACCAATGGTTTCGCCCCTGTCGGCCACGGTCAATGCCGGTTTTACAACCACTTTGCCCGCGTTCACCGATCCCGAATCGGCCCCGTTGACCTATACGCTGGCGGGTTTACCCGATGCACTTGACTTTGCGGCCGATACCCGAACCATCACCGGAACGCCCACGGAGACCGCGACGCTGAGTCTGACGTATGCCGCCAGCGATGGCGTCAATTCCACCAGCCTGGTCGTTACCCTGACGATTGCCGATGCGCCCGAACCACCCGAGAATCTGCCTCCGGTTAAGCCAACGGTTTCGCCCCTGTCGGCCACGGTCGCGTCGGCTTTCACCACCACCCTGCCCGTGTTTACCGATCCCGAGTCAGCGCCCTTAACGTATACGCTAACAGGGTTGCCCGGTGGATTGAATTTTACGGCCACCACCCGCACCATCAACGGAACGCCCACGGCTTCGGCGGTTTTGAGTCTGACCTATTCCGCCAGCGACGGGACCAATTCCAGTTCCGTTACCATTCCGTTTACGATCGCGAATAAACCTACTCCGCCGACTGTGACGGGCAATTTTGAAGGGTATCTGGACAAAGTGGAATGCGGAACCATCCGGGGCTGGGTTTGGGACCGCGACAAACCCAATACGCCCCTGACCGTCGAATTCTTTGCCAACGGCCAATCGATTGGAACAGCACCCGCCGATATTTTCCGCCAGGACATCAAAAACGCGGGCAAGGGCAACGGCTACCACGTGTACAATTTCACGACTCCGGCAGCCGTCAAAACCGGTCAGACGTTTTCGATCAGTGCAAAAGTGCTGAACAGTACCTATACCTTAAAAGAGGCTCCCAAGAACCTCAACTGTGCGCCCGGCGGTCGATTGAGCGTCTCGGCGGACGAAGCGGTTTCGACAGATCTGATCATTACGCCTAATCCGTCCAGTGGCGAATTTGAAGTGGTTTTCCATACCGCAACCCAAACCGTCAGTGAACTATCGGTTCTGGATGAATTGGGCAGATCCTGGTACCGGAAAACCGTGGAAGGCAGCGGTTGGCAGCGCCATAAAATAACGCTTTCCGGCACCATCGGAACATTGGTTGTCGGGGTGCGTCAGGGCCAGCAACTCCGCAGCCGGAAAATCCTGATCGTTCGCTAACGAAGCGGGACAACCTCCAGACGTCAAAGCCGCAGGGGCAACTCGTTGAAGTTGCCCCTGCGGCTTTTATACGAAAAGTCAAGCTGTTGTAATTAGAGCGCCCGCCCGATCACCTGATAAAACCGCTCCCGGTAGGTGTCTGAAACCGGAATAACCGCCTTGCCCAGTTTGATGCGGTCGCGTTCGACGGACTCGATTTTATCCAGCGACACCAAGTACGATTTGTGAACCCGGCAGAATGGCGGGCGGGGCAACTTCTGTTCCAGTTCCCCGAAGGTTTCGAGCGTCATGATTTTTTCGGCTACCGTATGAACGCGCCGGTAGTCGCGCATGCCTTCGATGTACAGAATGTCATTGAAGTTGACTTTCTGAAGGCGGTATTCGGTTTTGACGAACAGAAAGGCGTTGCGGTTTTCGGCCGGAGCGGTTTTCAGCTTTTCCTGCGCCCGCACTACAGCCTGCAAAAACCGCTCGAAGGTGTACGGTTTCAGCAGATAATCAACGACCTGTAAGTCAAAGGCCTTGAGCGCGTATTGATCAAAAGCCGTCGTCAGAATTACGGCGGGACGGTTGGGCAAGGCTTCCAGCAATTGGATTCCCGTAAAACCGTCCATTTCAATATCCAGAAAAACCAGGTCAATCTTCTCGCGCTGCAGCAATGGAAGGGCTTCCAGCCCGTTATCGACCGCAAAACAAAGCTGCAAAAACGGAACCCGCTGCACGTACTCTTTCAGCCGCAACATGGCCAGGGGTTCATCTTCAATGAGGAGACAATTCATGGGTTTTTACAGGAACCAGCAAATCAACCGAATAGTCGTCGCCGGTGTGCCGGATGGTTAACGTGTGTTTGTTCGGGTATAACAGCGTCAACCGCTGCCGGATCAGGTCATTTCCCAGGCCGCCGGGCGCATGCTGGGCGGTTTTTCCCTTGTCGATCACGTTGACACACTGAAAATGAATCTGTTCACTGTTCACCCTGATCTGAATACGAATTGCGTTATTGACCTTTTTGTTGGTCGCGTACTTGAACGCATTTTCGAGATACGGCACAAAAAGCATCGGTGGAATCAGTAAACCGTCCGGCTCTCCGTCGATTTGTAACGTGACGTAGTGCTCGTTGGTGGTCCGGATTTTCTGTAACTCGATGTACTTTTGGATGTATTCCAGTTCCTGCGTCAACGGAATCTGCTCGGCCTGGGTTTCGTACAGCACAAACCGGAGCAAATCCGATAGTTTGTTCAGGTACAACGACGCCCTCGGCGCATCCCGCTCGATCAGGATATCAATGTTATTGAGCGTGTTAAACAGAAAATGCGGATTAATCTGGGCCTTTAGCAAAGCCAGTTCGGTTCGTAACGTCTTGTTGGCCAGCATCTCCTTCACGTGAATATCCTGATACCACATGATGAAACCCCGAATAACCGTGCCAAGCAAACCATTCATAACCGCAACCAACGCACTGCCAATCAGTAAAAAAAATAATTCGCCGAAGGAAACCGAAACGAAGAAAACCTTTCCAAAGACCACGGATACGACCACCGAAAGCCCGGCGATCACGAACGCGATAATCAACCCCGTAATGGCGATGCTCACTCCCAATCCCCAACGGAGGAACTGCTGTAGTTGCCGATTTTTCAAATAACGCGGCACCAGCCACCCGTAAAAAGCGTAAAAACTGATGAATCCGGTGAGAAGCATGGTCGCCAGAATGATCAGCCAATCGTCCCAATTTTCAAATGCCGGTTGGATACCATCGCTGGAAAGGACAAAAAGAAAGGTGATGACCAGGCAGTAGAACAACCAGTAACCAAGGTGCAGGAGCTTTATGATCGACGTGTTCATCGGTTGTTCGCAAAAAAGTAGTCCGCAATGGTTTCGACTTCCGGCTGATTGATGGTTACTCCACTCATATTGGCGGTGATGGCCACGATCAGGTCATTTTCCGGATACAGCAACAGGAACGTTCGGCCACCGTCGATCAACCCGCCGTGGTGAACAATCTTGCGGCCCTGCCGACCGGTTCCGATGCGCCAGCCAAAACCGTATTGCGTGTTTTTGCCATTCGCCAGCAGCTGCGGAGTAAACAGCAAAGCCACGGTTTCTTTCCGAAGCGTGGTGGGTCGCAGCAAACCGCTGCCGCACATTTTCACCAGATCCACCGGCGTGGACAGCAGGCCCCCGCCCGCCCATTTGTAGCTGTTATCGACCTGGGGCGCGTTGACCCGTTGTTTGCCCTGGTGTTCATAAAACCTCACCCGGTTTGTGACGATACTGTCGCTGAAATCCGCGCCAGTGCTGGTCATGCCGTATGGCGTAAAAACCGCCCGCTGCATGTACGACAGAAAATCGGTCTGGCTGGCCGCTTCGATCACCGCACTCAGCAGCGAATAACCGTAGGTCGAGTAATTGAACGCCGTACCCGGTTTGAATAAGAGGCTGTCCTGATTGAAGATCGTCAGTCCGTCCTGCACGTTCGCATACCGTTTCGGGCACGCCAGCGGATCGCTGTTCCGGTAATGACGGATTCCGGCGGTGTGCGTCGCCAGTTGGCGGGGTGTGAACGGATATTTTTTCGCCGGAAAACCGGGAACATACTGCTGAACCGGCGCGTCGGGGTCCAGTTTACCATCTTCCACCAGTTTACCGACGGCCAGTGAGGTAATGGATTTGGAAACCGAACCCATGCGGAATTTAGACGCAATCGTCACGGGCCGTTGCGCTTCCAGATCGGCAAAACCGAAACCTTCCGCCCACAGAATTTTTCCGGCGGTTCCGACGCACACCGAAATGCCCGGAATGTCCTGTTTGATGCGCAATGAGTCTACAAACCGCTCAGCCCGCTGAATCGCCTGCCGATACGCTTTGTCTTTGATGGGTCCGCCGGATTGCCCAAAAACCGGATGAAGAAACGGCAGTGCGACGAGAATAAGGAGCTTTTTCATGATGTTGTAAATTGGATTGAAACGTCATCAAATTTGCCGGAACTTCCCTCCTCCTCAAAAACCGTTCTGCCAACCGGGGCTTTTTGTCGGTCAAAAACCGGGATTGGCAGGTAAAAGAATGATAAATGTAAAATCAGTAGTGCACGAAGGTTACGTTTTGCTATAATCTTCCTGGATTTTCTGACGAAACCGTCTTTAAAATTTGAATGTCGTCTCTTCTCTTTTAATGTAAGTGATGGCAGTGGGGCCGCGTAGCGGACAAACAGCCATCGGCTTGGCATCGATACCGTTTGGCAAAAACCGTGACCCGATAAAAGGAAAGAAAACTCGTTTTACCAATCGTTTTTAAATCCTTCGTACAGTAAAGATGTAAAATGACGAATATCGAATGTAAAAGTGATTCAGACGCGCCAAATTACTTTTTCATTCGATATTCGTCATTTTACATTTATCATTTCAACTGCCATTTTCCTTTCAAATTGTCGAGGTATTTCTGTCCCGAACCGGTATTCAGCAACAAAACGTGTTCGTCCGAACGAATCCAGCCCTGCCGAAGCAGCTTTTGCGTAGCAACCCAGATCGCTCCGCCTTCGGGAGCCGCAAAAATACCTTCCTCCGCGCTGAGCTGACTCACGCCTTCGATCATCTCGTCTTCCGAAACCGCCACTGCCGTGCCCGCCGATTCACGTAATACTTTCAACATCAGCGGCTCGCCGATCGGACGTGGCACGGCCAGCCCGTTTGCCAGCGTCGGTTTTCCGACATACGTTTTGCTGTTCGCCTGTTTCCCGAGAAACGTGTCAACAATCGGGCGGCAGTTTTCGGCCTGCACGGCCACCATGCGGGGGAACTTCTGATCCGCCGACAGCCAGCCCAGGGCCTGCATTTCGTAGAACGCCTTCCAGATGCCGATCAGGCCGGTTCCTCCGCCGGTCGGATAGAGGATGACGTCCGGCAATTGCCAGTTTAGTTGCTCGGCCATCTCGTAACCCATCGTTTTTTTGCCTTCCAGCCGATACGGTTCTTTCAGCGTCGACACATCAAAATAGCGGTTTTCCTGATTCATTTGCTGCACTTTGGCCGCGCAGTCGTTGATCAACCCATCGACCAGCACCAGTCGGGCGTTGTAGGCCCGACACTCCTCCTTGAACGCGTCGGGCGTGTGCTGCGGCATCACCACCACGGCTTCCAGACCCGCCCGGGCGCAATAGGCCGCCATCGCCACACCCGCATTTCCCGCCGTCGGAATAATACAGGCTTCCACGCCGTTTTCCTTCGCCTTTGAAACCGCCAGACTCAGGCCCCGCGCCTTAAACGAGCCCGTCGGATTCAGTCCTTCATCTTTCAAACTCAGGTGCTGCAAACCGGTGCGGCCGGCCAGCCGCCGGAGCGGCAACAGGGGCGTAAATCCCTCGCTCAGACTGACGCGGTTTTGAGCCTGAAAAACCGGTAATACGTTTTCGTATCGCCAGAGCGAGTTAACCTGACCGGGAAGCGAATCCCGGGAAACGAGTTGGCGATCAAGGTCGTATTCGCACAGGAGTGGAGCCTGGCAGCAGATTGACAGCGTTTGAAGGTCGAATGGAGAATAGGTTTTGCCGCACTGCGAACACCGCAGGTGCTGCAACAGGGATGAAGTGGTCAGGCTTTTCATGGTTGGCTGTATTTTTCCGCAAATTGAAAGCCCGCCCAGAAGGAAGCAAACGACGTTTTGAGATGGGTTATGCCAAAAGGGAATAATGGCGTTTCGTGAATCGAATAAACTCATTCACGAGCCGGTTGTTTTCGGTGCCTTTTCGTTGGATAAAGTAAAATTCCCGCTGAACGTTCAGATCGCGGATTGGCACTTCAACCAGCTCACCGTCAGCCAGCTCTTTCAGGATCGCCCGCTTGGGCATAAACGCCAGGCAGGTGTCAGCCAGCACGAAGTTTTTCAGGGCTTCCGTGCCGCCCAGCCGAATCAGAACCTGCAAGTTCGACAGGCTGACGCCTTTCTTTTCCAAGGCTTTTTCCACCACCGCCAGGGTGCCGGAACCGGTTTCCCGCAATGCCAGCGGAATACCTGGCAGGTCCTGAACCGTTAGGGTTCGTTCGCGCAGCGGGCTATTTCGGGAGCAAACCGCCAGCACGTCATCGGTCATGAACGGAACGTAGGTTAGTGTGGTCAGGCGGGTGATGCTTTCCACAATCCCGACATCGATTTCGTGATCGATCAGGGCTTTCTGGATGGTGTCGGAATTGCGGTTGAGCACGCTGATCCGAATTGCGGGATGTTGCCGTAAATACGTCGATAAAACCGGTGGGAGCACGTACAGCGTAATGGTGGTGCTGGCTCCGATGGCCAGGCCGGTAGGCGGCTGGAAATTCTCGTTGACAAGCTGGAGTTCCTGATGCAATTCGTTTTGCAACTCGCCCGCTTCCAGTAGTTTAGTGTACAGAATCTGACCGGCTCGGGTTAAACTGATGCTGTTGCCGTGCCGCTCAAACAGGGCGGTTTTGTAGAAAAACTCCAGCGCTTTGACGTGTTTGCTCAGGGCCGACTGGCTGATGAACAACGTCTGGCTGGCTTTGGTAAAGCTTAATTGCCGGGCCACTTCTGCAAAAAGTTTGTGTCGAAAAGACAGCATACGGTTTTCGGCTAGCGGATCACCAGATCGTACTTGGTCAGCAAACCGGGCAGGCTGTGGAGCGAAAATTTTGCCTTTTTCAGCTTGTTCTGTTCCGGGTCCAGCGTCAGGTTATACGAAGTCGAAAAATCGACCTGCGTCAGCGTGTTATTGACAAAAACCGTCAGTTCCAGGTTGCAATCTTTAAAAACCGCCCCGGCCAGATCGCAATTGATGAAACTGGCTCCTTTCAGCGAACACCCGATCAGCTTCGTTTTTTTGAGGTTGCGATTGAAAAAATAGCTCTGATCGAGGTTGCATTCTTCAAAACCGACCGAGAACGCAAACGGATTGCAATGCTCAAAATTAACCCCGACCAGCGTGCATTTCACGAAACTTACGTCGTTGAATTTGGTCCCTTTCACCAGCGCCAGATCCAGATTACAGCTTTCAAACCGGCAATTGACAAAATTCGAATTGGCCAGCACGGCTTTACCCAACGGGAGATTTTTGAAGGTACACTGCTCAAAATCGTGGTACGGAAAGGCGTCGGGCGCGCCCGTCGTCGGATCGAAATGCTGGTCAAAAAACTCCATGATACCGGTAAAAATGGGGTGATTGGTCGGCAAAATACGGCACAAAAAAGGAAGAAAACAGGCAGTTTTGGGTATATTTTAGTATTTTTAAAGCCGGTCTGTCTTTTCATGTAAAGCCGCCCATTCGCTACTGCTCGTATCATGAAACCGTTATTTCGATTAAGTATTGCGCTTGTTGTTCTGCTTACACTTTCGTCGGTGGCCTGGCTCACGATGCGGGAAGACCGCGTCGATTTCAATACGCAGATCAAACCGCTGCTTAACAAAAACTGCATTGCCTGCCACGGTGGCGTCAAAAAAGCATCGGATTTCAGCTTACTCTTTGAACACGAAGCCCTTGCGAAAGCCAAATCCGGCAAACACGCGATTGTTCCCGGCAACGCCGACGCCAGCGAGCTGATCCGCCGGTTGACGCTCACCGACCCCGAAGAGCGGATGCCGCTGGAAGCTCCGCCTTTGAAAAAAGAAGAAATCGAACTGCTTCGTACCTGGATCAATCAGGGCGCCGACTGGGGCAAACACTGGGCGTATGAACCGGTTACGAAACCGGAGGTGCCGAAGATCGGGACGTTCTGGTCGCGCCTGGGCGTGGTGGAAAACGACGAGCTGAAGTGGGCCAAAAACGAAATCGATCACTTTGTACTGGATAAAATTTCGCACGAAAAAGGCTTGGCCGGATCGCTGAAACCGTCGCCCGAAGCCGATAAAATCACGCTCATTCGCCGGGTTTCGCTCGACTTAACCGGTTTGCCGCCCACCGAACAGGATGTGGTGGATTTCCTGAACGATAAGTCGCCGAATGCCTACGAAAAAATGGTCGATCGGGCGCTGGCCAACCCGGCCTACGGCGAGCGCTGGACCGGCATGTGGCTGGATCTGGCCCGCTATGCCGATACCAAAGGCTACGAAGCGGATCTGTCGCGCCCGATGTGGCGCTACCGCGACTGGCTGATCAAAGCCTTCAACGAAGACAAACCGTTCGACCAGTTTACCGTCGAACAATTGGCGGGCGATCTACTCCCAAATCGCAACGGCGAACCGCCAACCGATAACCAACTGATTGCGACCGGTTTTCATCGAAACACGATGACGAACGACGAAGGTGGGACACAGGACGAAGAGTATCGGGTGGCTGCGGTTATCGATCGCGTCAACACGACCTGGGACGTCTGGCAGGGAACTACGTTTGGCTGCGTCCAATGTCACAGCCATCCGTACGATCCGTTCACGCACGACGAGTATTACAAATACATGGCATTCTTCAACAACACCCGCGACGAAGACGTGCCCAGCGATACACCAACCCTGCGGTTTTACAAAGAAGCCGACTCGGTCAAAGTGCAAGAGTTACATGCCTGGGTGAGCCAGCGCGCGGCAAATCCGCAACAGACCAAAATGGCTGACCGGCTGACGAGACTCACCGAACCGAAGGTCAATTCGCATTATTTCGATCAGTACGTTAATGCGTCGCTGATGGGAGCCATGTATACGGCCATTCAGGATAAGGGTTCGGCGCGAATGAAAGACATGGACCTCAACGGCAAAAACCGCCTGATTATCGCGTGGGGAACCAAGGCTGAAAAAGCCGTCATGACCGTTCATCAGGACAGCCCCGACGGCCCGGTTTTGCTGCAGCAACCGGTTCCCAAAACCGGGAGTCCGTGGCGCGATACGACGCTGGTTTTTGCTCTTCCGAATGTTTCAGGACGGCATCATTTATACCTGACGCTCAGTAATCCGAAAAGTCCACAGGATTGGGTGATGGTGAAATGGGTTTCGCTGCAGCCCGCTTTGCCCGGCCAGCCCGCAACGATCCTGGGCGATATGGATCACAAGCTGACCGAAATTTTGAACGCCAAAGCCGAATTGTTGCCCGTCATGCAGGAAAATACCGGTGATCAGGTGCGGGAAACCTTTGTTTTTCAACGCGGAAACTGGCTGGTCAAAGGCAAAAAGGTGAGTGCCGATGTGCCCAAATCGTTACCGCCAATGGACAAAAATCTGCCCAAAAACCGCCTGGGATTAGCTCGTTGGATGGTCAATCGCCAGAATCCGCTGACGGCGCGGGTGGCCGTCAATCGGTTTTGGGAACAGTTGTTCGGAACCGGTATTGTTGAAACCGTCGAAGACATTGGCACCCAGGGCATTCCACCCACTCACCAGGAGTTGCTGGACTGGCTGGCGGCCGAATTCATGGAAACCGACCACTGGAGCGTCAAGAAATTGCTGAAGAAAATGGCGCTGTCGGCGACCTACCGACAGCATTCCAAAGCTTCGCCCGAAGCCCTGGCCCATGATCCCTGGAACAAGTTTCTGATGCGGGGGCCGCGCGTTCGGCTGACGGCGGAGCAGGTGCGCGACCAGACGCTGGCGGCCAGTGGGTTACTGAGCAAAAAACAGTTTGGCCCGAGTGTGATGCCCGCGCAACCCGACGGCATCTGGCAGTCGCCCTACAGCCCGGAAAGCTGGAAACTGAGTCAGGGCGAAGATCGCTACCGGCGGGCATTGTACACCTACTGGAAACGCACTGCGCCGTATCCGTCGATGATCACCTTCGACAGTCCCAGCCGGGAGTTCTGCCAGTTGCGCCGGTTACGCACCAACACGCCCCTGCAAGCCCTCGTGACGCTCAACGATCCGGTTTACGTGGAAGCCGCCCAACATTTGGCGGATTGGATGCGGTACCAGGGAAAAACACCGGAACAGCAGATTCAGGCCGGTTTTCAGCGGATTATGTTACGCCCTTTATCCAAAGCCAAGCTGGCGGTTTTGACCAGATTGTACCAAACGACCCAACGCCATTACCAGCAGCAACCCGACGAAGCCCGGAAATTACTCACCTGTTCCGAAGGCACGCCCGAACTGGCCGCCCTGGCTGTCACCGCCAACGCCATGCTGAATCTGGATGAGGTGGTGACGAAGGAGTGAGAAGGAGTTGACGATTGACCGCTGACGATTGACCATCGACGATAGATTATGTCAGAAGAAGAATCGACAATCGTCGATGGTCAATCGTCAATGGTCAACCCTCTTCAGCACCCGTTCCACTTCCTCCTTGTAATTCCGGCCGATGGGAATCTGGTTGTTATTGATGATTAATCGGTTGCGCTCCATGCGGGCGATGCGCGAAACCGCTACGATGAATGATTTATGGACGCGGATGAACCGGTTTTGAGGGAAAATATCGTGCATGAATTTGATTGAGCCCTTCAGCACAATTTTGCCCGTCAGGGTATAAATGATGGCGTAATCCTTGAGTCCCTGAATGTGGGTCACTTCGTCGAAATTCAGCTTGATGCGCTGGACTCCACTCTTTACAAAAACCGATCCCAGTGGTTCTTCCGTCGGGCCGTCGAGTTTGGTATTCTGGTCTTTCAGCGCCAGAAAATCCCGGATTTTTTCGATTGCCAGTAAAAACCGGGGGTATGAAATGGGTTTTAACAGAAAGTCGATCACGCCCAGTTCAAAGCCTTCAAACGCATAGTCACGGTAAGCAGTGGTGAAAACCGTAATGGGCGGATGTGGCAGCAGTTTCAGAAACTCAATGCCGTTCATGCCGGGCATTTCAATATCCAGAAACAACACCTCGGCTTCGTGGTTTTCCAGGTACACCAGAGCCTCCCGCGCATTGCCAAATTTGTGAACCGGCCCCACAAAATCCAGCCGCCCCAGGTAGTCGGTCAGGATGTCCTGCGCCAGCGATTCGTCGTCAATGACCACGCATTTTAACATAAGGAGTGTAGATGATTACGGTATTCGGTATACAGTTTACGGCCCCAAACAATGTTGATTCTCAGTTCACCACCCGGTTCAGTGTGTAGCTTAAATAGCCGGTGCCGACCCGGAAATTGCGCTCCTGATCGAGGACAAACAACACGTTATCGTCGCCTTTCAGCAGGTAAACCGATACCTCCGGTGTGTCGGAATCCAGTTGATACACCACAGCTTCCGGATCGGTTTTCGTTCCGCGGACAATCGCCCATTTTCCTGCGCGGGCTTTGCGGTTTAACTGGTACGTCGTCGGTTGATGCGTCACCGGGTCCTGAAAAAGCGTAAGACCCCATTTCATTTTCACACATTCCGGGCGAACGGGCATCTTCCAGTCTTTGGTGATTTCGGCGCAGGGAAACCGCCCTTCAAAATGGCCCACCACCGTTGCCCCTTCGGCTAAAGGGGTACGGGAATACGTTTTCGAGGGCACATTACCCGCCCGGGCTTCCTGCGCCCGGGCGCTTTGTACGACCAACAGCAAGCAACCGACAAACAGACAAAACATTCTGATTTTCATGGCGTTAATCAGTAGTTATTTCATATTGAGCGTATAACTCCAGCCACCGTGCCCGATCATCAGTTTTCCGTCCGAATCGAGCAAATGCAACAACTTATCGTCTAATCGGACGAAGGAAATCGCGGGCGTTACTTCTGCCGGGCTCAGCCGGTAAACGGTTTTGTTTTGGCCATTTTTCAGCATCGTCCAGTTGCCTTCTTTTGTTCCTTTCGTTCCGTTGTTCATGAAATCCGTGGTGGCCGGTTTCGATATGCCATACGTGTAGTTGAGTTTGTAAAACGTTGGATTCTGGTTACGCGGATCACGGAGGAGAGCCAGTTCCCAACGGATCATTTTGCACTCGGCCGTGGCCGGAATCGCCAGCATCGACCGGGGAATCTGGTCGCAGGGGCTCGTAGCCCAGAAAACCGTCGGGTCGGGCGAAATCCGGCTGGCCTGAACAAAGGTGATCAAAACCCCAAGCAGGAGACAATTTCGAAGCAGTGTCATGAGTCATGTTGTTTAGCGTGAGCTAGTTTCGTTGCCATTTACACTCGTCCATTTTCGGCAAAAACGATGTTCAGCGATACTTTGTAAACATCCTGATTATCTTCCGTTTGGAGCGTATGGCGACCGGGATACAGCAGTTCCAGCCGTTTCCGCAGGTTGGCCAGGCCAATGCCGCCTTTGCCCCCACTTTGCGATGCAACCGGTTTGTTATTCTCCACGCTCATTTCTACTGCCCTTCGATCCAGACTCACTTTACCGTGTAACCAGGCTTTTTCGGACTGCTTGCCAACGCCATGCTTGAACGCATTCTCAACTAGTGGAAGCAGCAACAGCGGAGCGATTTCCTGACCGTTCAGGTTCCCTTCGATCTGAAAAGCAATGTCGGCGTGGTCTCCACAGCGAATTCGTTCGAGTTCAATATAGTTCTGCAAATACCGGAGTTCCTTTTCCAGCGGCACGCGGGCGTCGTCGCTGTCGTAGAGCATGTATTCCATCATTTCCGACAGTTTCAGCACCACATCCGGCGCCAGATCCGACTTCTTGAGCGTCAGGGCGTAAAGGTTGTTCAGGATGTTGAACAGGAAGTGCGGGTTCACCTGCGACCGCAGAAAATCCACTTCGGCCTGCAATTTCTCGACGGTAATTTTCTGCAAAATCCGCTGTTGTTCGTACCAGTCGATGCTCAGTTTCAGCGCCACCATCAAGCCCAGGTACCACAACGTACTGAAAAAATTGTAGGACAGACTTTCCCACAAATCGCTGTTGCGCATCGGACCGATGACGTAGCCATACAGGTAAAAATCAAACAGACTCTGCACCAGCAGATACCCCAGAATAGACAGCATTACCATCGAAAAATACCGGCCATACCGTTTTTGCAGCAGGTAGCGCGGCAGAAAAAAATGCAGATTCAGGTACGCAATGCCGATCAGCAGCGACACGCGCATCACCACGCAAATCGTAAAATACGACAGGCTGGCCTTGTAAATCAGGTATCGTTTTTCGTACAGAAAAAAACCGGTGATCAGAATCCAGTAGGCCGCGTGCACCAGCGCGTACTTGAGCGGAACGATGCGGTTGGAAAGCGGCAGTTTCAGGGGTCGGTCCAGAAAGTCCATGGCAGGCAGTCGATAAAGTTTCCCGGTAGTTCGCTGTAAATGAAAGCAAAAGAAGCATTCAGGCGAAATTATATCGACCAACGACCCAAAAAGTAGAGGAAAATCGCGCGTAAAAAGGCTCATCTACTTTTTTGGTCGTTGCTCTACTTTTTTTGGCGATCTTCCGAAACCGGTGTTGGTTTGTTTCATCAAACTTGACGATTGACCGCTGACCATTGTCAATGGTCAATGATCAATCGTCAATCATCATAAATTTCACATCATGAAAGCATTATTCGTTGGGCTGGTTCTGACCTGCCAGGTAGTTTCGTTGCCCGGTTCTGATCCGGGTAAAAAAGTGGGAGGCCCCTGCGAAGGTTGTGAAGCGATTTACGAATCGCCCATCGCGTTTGATCAACTACCAAGCTTTGTTCAACTGCCGGGTGTGACCTGGGAAGGCAAGAAACCGCTGGGCATCAACGGCACCGTTTACAAAGCCGACGGAACGCCCGCTGCGGGGGTAATTATCTACATTTACCACACCGACGAAACCGGCCACTATACCGCCAAGGCTGATGCGAAGGGTTGGGAAAAACGGCACGGCTCGATCCGGGGCTGGGTGCGCACCGACGCCAACGGTTTTTACAAATTCGGGACGCTCCGACCCGCCCCCTACCCCGGCCATTCCGACCCGGCACATATCCACGTCACTGTCAAGGAACCGGACCTCAACGAATATTACATCGACGAATTTGTGTTCGATGACGATCCGCTCCTGACCACCGAAAAACGCCGGAAACTGGAAAATCGGGGTGGCAGCGGCATCGTGAAACTGGTCGATGTGGGTAATATGTACAAAGGCGAGCGCAACATTCACCTCGGCAAAAACATCCCCAATTACCCCACGAAGTAATAAAACCGCTTTTTCTGTCTGCTATCAATTCCCGGTTTTTTAGCCGGCCGGGAAAGTTATTGCCTTGATTGAAAACCGCTAGTCCATTCGCTTCGAATCCATCTGTCATGAAATACCTGGTTTTTATATTGCTCATTTCCGGCGGTATTTCGTTTCGACTGAACTCCCAAACCGCCGATCGCCCGGGGGAAGTGCAGGGTTTTCTGGTGGATTCAATCAGCAAAAAACCGGTCGGTTTTGCCACGGTTTCGCTGTTCCGAACGAATCAACTGGCGGATGGAACCCTGACGGATAGCCTAGGACAATTTACGTTGAAGAAGCTTTCGACCGGTTCGTACCGCATTACCCTGAGTGCCGTGGGCTATCGTTCGTTGCAAACGCCCACGCTGGTGATCGATTCGTTCAACCCGGTTTTGAATCTGGGAACGCTCGTCCTCAGCCCGGACGTCAGGACGCTGCAAACGGTGACCGTTCGGGGGAAAAAACCGCTGATCGAGCAGCGGGCGGACGGGATTGTTTTTAATGTGGAAAGTTTGCCGCCCATCGCCGGAAGCAGCGCTGCGGATATGCTGCGGAGGGTGCCGCTGCTGAATGTCGATGCCGACGGCGGACTTTCCATCCGGGGTAGTTCGCAGATCCGGGTGTTTATCGACGGAAAACCGTCCGATCTGTATGCCTCGTCGGTGGCGGATGCGCTCAAATCCATCGGGGGCGACAACATTGTCAAGGTGGAAGTGATCACGCAGCCCTCGGCCCGCTACGAGGCCGAAGGAACCGACGGCGTGGTGAACATCATCACCCGAAAAGCACGCAATAATGCGACCAATGGCAATTTGAGCGGAATTATCGGAAACCGTACCGAAAATGGGATGGCTGATTTTCAGCACAAAAGCGAGAAATGGCTGCTGAAAGCCGACGGTTTTTACCAGCTCTACTGGAACCGGAACGGGGCCGTGCTGGAGCGGGAAACGAATGATTTTCGCATTGTTCAGAAGAGCGAAACCCGGCAGACGGGCCGCTACTTTTTCGGCGGAACGAACATCCTTTACAGCCTGGATTCCAACAACACACTCAGTGTGGGGTATCGTCTGCGCTCGACACCCAATCGAACGAAGACGATTACCAATAATTATTTCACTGGAAATGAAGCACTTTCACCCGGCTTTCAACGAAATCTGGATGTTCCGCTGGGCAACGACGGGAGTACATTCAGCGTGGGGTACACCGGCAATTCCAAAGACAAAAAGAAGGAGTTTTCGCTGCTGGCAATGTCGTTCCGGTTTAAAGGCACCAACCGCTATGACCTGACGCAAACCGGCGCCGATCAGCCCGATTACCGGGAAAACTTCGACAGCAAAACCGAAAACCGCGATTTCACGCTTCAGGCCGACTACGCACAGGCTTTCAACGAGCATTTGAAGTGGGAAAACGGGGCAAAACTGACTCGCAAAAATCTGAGGAGCGACAGCCGGTTTGGTATTTATAATTTAGATAATCAGGCATATGCCAATGACCCAACACGTTCCAATGCGTTCGCTTACCAAAATTCGGTTTACGCCTTGTACAGCAGTTTCAACCTGAAAATCAAGAAATGGCAGTTCATCGCCGGAGCGCGTTACGAAAAAACCACCCTGAACGCATCGTTCAAAAACACCGCTCTAAAGCTACCTGCGTTCGACAATCTCGTTCCTAATCTATTGATCAGTCGAACGTTAACCACCAAAAGTATGCTGAAACTGGGCTATACCCTGAAACTGGTACGTCCTTATTTTTCCTACCTGAACCCGACGGTAAACAACAGCGATTCACTCACGATCCAGTTCGGGAATCCGTATCTTCGACCGGAACTGACCCGGCGGTATCAGCTCAGTTATTCGCGAAACGCGACGCAGTTATTTACCGATATCGCCCTGTTTTACAACCACAACCGAAACAGCATTGAGGGAATCCGGACCGCCCGACCCGACGGTGTTTTTGAGAATACCTGGCAGAACATCGGCCGAAACCGGCGGCTGGGTTTGTCGGCCACCCTGAGCTGGAAACCGTCGTCGAAACTGTCGGTGGGCGCAACATTCACGACGCAGTACGTCTGGCTGGAAAGCCGCGCGCTCCACATCGCCAACCGGGGCCTGATGCGCGAGTTTGTACCAACGATCACGTATAAACTACCCCGCGGATTCAGCGTCTACTTTTACGGTTTTTTCGACGCGAAAAACATCCGGCTCCAGGGTACCCGGACTGGCTGGAAATACTACAGCCTGACGTTCAGCAAACAAGCTAAAAATGAGCGATTTACCATGAGTCTCCGGCTGGATACCATCCTGTCCCCCTTCACATTTATCACGGAAGAAACCGTCTCAGATTCGTTTTATCAAACCCAGACGTTTCGCGTGCAGAACCAGCACATGCGGCTGACGTTTTCGTACAAACTCGGCAAAAAAGAGATCAAAGGGCCGCGCGTCCGGCAAGCCGATACCAGCGATTAACCCTTATTTTCTCCGTTTTCGACCGGTCTCGGCGGGCTTCAGCGCCTGCTCCGGGGCTTTCAGAAACGGCTGAAGTTTGGCCGCAAACTGCCGGTAACCCTCCGCATTCGGGTGCAGTCCGTCGCTGAACAGGGCCTCGTCGATTTTGCCATCCGGTTTCAGAAAAACCGTACCGGGCTGGGCAAACCGGATGTTGGCTTCTCCAGCCATTTGCGCCAGTTCTTCGTTGAGGTTCGTCAGGCGTTTTTCTTCGTTCCGGCGCGGCAGAATGCCAATCAGCAGAATTTCGGCCGTGGGTTGCCGCACCTTGATGGCCTGAACGAGAAATTTGAGCCCGGCCGTGATTTCCGCATCCGTGTTGATCCCCAGGTTGTTCGTTCCGATCATGAGCACCACCTGCGCGGCTTTATAACCATCGAGTTCGCCGTGGTATACGCGCCAGAGTACGTTTTCGATCCGGTCCCAGCCGTAACCCAGATTCAGCACACCCAGCGGTTCCATGACGGCTTTCCAGGAATCGGCACCGGCCGCGCGGGGCGCCACCGGCTCACCACCCCAGTAGTGCGTGATCGAATTGCCCATGTAAACGATGCGGGGCGGATTGGTTTTTACCCGGGCCATGATCTCGTGGTGGCGGGTTTGCCAGTCGTAAATACGCCAGTCGCGCGACTGGGTACGCGGTTTTGTCGTTGAAATCGGCCCCGATGGTTCGTTCAGAATGACGCGCAGGTTCTTCTCGTAGGCTTCGGCATATTGCTGCATGCCCAGATCCGACGGGTGCGTGCCGTCCACCATCGCGTCCGAATCCAGGTTGATCTGCGATTTGGGCAGTAAATACAACTGGTCGATTCCTTCGCCTTTCAACTTCGTAAACGCCTTGCGCATCACCTCGTTGACTTCGGTGTAATAATTCCGGCGCAGCGGACTGATGCCCCCGTCGGTATAGCCCGCGTGTTCAACCAGCAGAATCGGCGTGGCCGGTTGTTTTTGCCGAAGATTTTTTACCGCTTCGACAATCAGGTTGTAGACATCCTCCAGTTTCCGGTCGCCGTTGGCAATCAGGTTCGGCAGGCAGTCCAGCACGTAGATTTTCGCGTCGAGTTGCGCTACGCGGTCCACGACTTCCTTTTCCAGTCGGCCATTGCCCGAAAACGCCAGGTTGATCAGCGGCCGGTCCATTTTCCGGCCCAGAATCGCCGTCCAGGCCATTCCCGCCCGCGATGCACAACCGCCCTGCGCGATGGAAGTGCCGTACACCACAATCGGTTTATCGACCCGAATGGGTAAGGGGGTGAACGTAACGTCTTTCGGAACCCCGATTTCGAGCCATTTCAGCGTGTTGTAAAGCGGCAAATATAACCGGAATTCCCGGCCTTTTTCGGTGGGTTCCATGTTGGCGTATTCGTACCGGATCGTGTCGCCGAATGCGTATTTTCCGTTGCACCACAACCAGTCACCGTCGTAGTTCGCTGCGTATAAATCGACACCACTAACACCGGTTGCGGGCATGTGTGGCATGGCCTGTTTGCCACTGACTGCGTACCGAACCACGATCTTATCGGTATTGGCCCGAAACCGGATCATCAACCCGGCGGAATTGCGCGACAAGTCCCAGACGGCTTTCCGGACGCTTTTTTCGGATTCGGCGGGTAAGCGGTCATACGGATTCTGGATGTCCTTGCCCCGCCAGCCCTGGCCCTCAATGACCGGAAAATCGGCCTGAGTGGGGTTCCACCAGACGTATTCGGTGGGAGTTTGGGCAAAACCCGGTACGCAATTCAGGTAAACGAATGCACAAAGGAGGAAAAGCGTTTTTTTCATAGAAGGGTTGCAAGCTGCACGGAATAGCGCGGTGATCTGCTCCAAAAATACGCAGGAAGTTAACAAAGTAAATCACTGACCCTGGTTTTGTCTTTTACGGGGTATTTTGTGCGGCAGAATAAATCAATTATTTTTTAACTATATATTTAGTTTTATAATTTATTTACCTTATACTTGCTAAGTCTAGCGTACATTTTAGCTAGTAGATGGGCAGAAAACGTAGAAAATGACGTATGGTTTCCTTTTTTCTCCTTTGGGCGTATTGCTTTTCCGGCAGCGCCCCTTCCTCCGGTAAAATTGATCAGGCTACTCATTCGGTGCTGGTTTCCGGCAGTTGTTACGATGTGGCAACGGGCGTCGATCTGAAGATCAGGGCATTTGCGTTGTACGGAAACCGCAGAGTAAATCTGGGGCAGAGCAACGATTCAGGAATTTTTCATTTGCAGTTACCGGATTCAACCCACCATCTGTCGTTCGAACTGGACGGTTATCAGCCGGCGACCATACCGGTAAATTTTCTTGGGAAAGTCGAAAATGACGCTAACTTTTACGTCACCATTCCCATCAGCGCGAAAGATTCCCTTCCTGTCAAACAACAAAATCAGCTTTACTGGAGCTTTCATTCGCCGGATAGCCTGGAGATTAATTATGAAATGAAACACGGTAAAACACAACGATTTTTCACCGAATTTAACTCGAAACTCTTAAAAAAAGCGCCTTATTTTTTCCTGCGCGATATCCGGCAGGGCGAATACGTCCTGACCGCATCAACGACCGATGGCCGTCTGCTTTTGCGCGAGTCCCTGACCGTCGGTCCGGGCTTTAACTTTAAATCGATTCGCATTGAAAAACCGGTTTCTGCAAATGCAGCTTTGTCGAACCGTCCGGAATCACTCCCGACACGATCACTGTATTTTGATCAGAGCAGTTATGAATTACGCAAAGAAACCACGGCTGCGTTGGACTCGATTTCGCAGTTTCTGGCCAATCAAAACCACATTGTGGTTGATATAACCGGTTACACGGATGATGTTGGTGAGCGAAAATTAAACCTGACTTTGTCTGAATTCCGGGCCCGAGCCGTCGCCAATTATTTGCGAAAAAAGGGAGTTCCAGCCAACCAGATCCGACCTGCCTGGAAAGGCGCTGATTCACCGGCGGCATCCAACGAGTCGGAAGAAACGAAAGTGAAAAACCGGCGGGTTGTTCTTCAGTTTTCACCTCAATGAGTTGGATAGGCAGAATCCCTGAACACCCAGCGAGCCGATGCAGCCATCCACGACATAACACTCATTCCGACGAATTCGAAGCTGCCGACGGCGATCAGAATACCGCGCATATTCGCCGGACTTGCTACAATCAGTGACGCAATAATAACGAAGAGAATAAACAAAGATCGAATACTTTTTTTCAGAGTATTGCTGACAGGAGTGGTCATTTTCAAGACAAGGTTAATTCCGGTTTGTGGATCATTCAGTATCAAAACCGCCCCTACAATGCGTGTTTTGAGACCGGTTATCAGTAAGACGGAAGCCTTGCCAGAAAGTCACTAAAAGGCAGGAAAAATAAACTTGAAGGATAAAACCACAGTGGTTAAAAAGAGGTCAGCTCATTTTGGATCTTCTTTCTCGGTCCTCCAATTCATGAATATCGAAAAAGGCCAGAAAATCGCGGACACAATTGCTTTGTTCCAGTTGGGTTTACCCGGTTTTTCCAGGGCCTTCCCAATGTAATAAAGCAGGACAACTCCGGATATAAGCCACGCGATCGCCATGTCGGTATTGTTTTTTATCAAATATAGAAAAGTTAATCAACTAAACGAGCCAGGCACCCTCGCTTTTCTGCCTATTCCTGCCTACCCGACCTTGTTTTAACATTTAGCGGTGTCCGATAGTTTATAGTCCACACATTAACCCCGTCTTATGAAAAATCTAAGTGAGCTTTCGTTCGAAGAGATTCAGAAAATGTACGATTATGCCCTCAACCTGGCCGCATCTTACGTCAAAGATGCCGAGAAACATTATAAAGCCGACGAAAAGGAACGCGGGGACCAGTTTATGGAGGCCGATAAAGAGTGGACGGACTATGCCCGGCAGTTGGATCTGGAACTTCAACACCGGATCAAGTCGGCGGTAGGCCTTCAAACTCCTCAGCCACAGCCCTTTATTTAATTTCAGTAACCTGTTTCAATGCCGGACATGCGGGTTCGAAAACTGCGGATTGTTGACAAAAACCGTATCCGTCAATAGATGCAGAAAAGCCAGCAGATCGTTTCTTTCGGAAGGTGTTAAACCAAGTCCTCCCGCCTGAGCCGCCACCAGTTCGCGGCTCAGCGTGGGGCTGGCCTGAACATGGTCGCTGTAGTGATCGAGAACGGCCGCCAGCGTGGTAAACCGACCGTCGTGCATGTAGGGCGCGGTCAGTGTAATATTGCGTAAGGTCGGCACCCGAAACCGCCCGTGGTCCAGTTCCAGCCCCGTCACTTCCTGCCGCCCCGGGTCAGTCGCGTTTGAATCAAGACCGTTGTTGTGAAACAACTCCTGCATCAGTTTGGGACCGCCGTGGCAGTGGACGCAATTGCCGCCCCGGATGCCGCGTTCGGGATTCGGAGCCGTCGAGAAAAGCCGGAATCCGCGTTCTTCCGCAGCCGTCAATGCATATTTTCCCGCCAAAAACCGGTCGTAGGGCGAATCCGCCGAAATCAGCGTTCGTTCAAACTGGGCAATGGCTTTGGCAATCCGGCCGTCGGTGATGGAATCCGAGCCAAAAACGCGTCGGAATAAAGCAGCATACGGAGCCGTTTTCTGTATTTTTAGGGCGGCTTCACCCGGTTTCAAACCCATTTCGTCGGTGTGCTGGAGCGGCACCAGCGTCTGTTCTTCCAGAGAATTCGAGCGACCATCCCAGAACAGTTGCCGAACCCACAACAGATTGACCAGCGACATCGAATTCCGGCGCGTCGGTTTGCCGCTGACACCTACACTTTTTGCCAAACCGTCGGTAAAGGCCCGCGACTGCTGGTGGCAACTGGCGCAGGAAACCGTTCCGGTGGCCGACAAACGCGGTTCATAGAACAAAAGCCGACCCAGGTAAACGCCTTCCTGCGTCATCGGATTGTCAGCCGGAATGCTGAATCGTCCGCCGAACGAAGCCGGGTATTTCAGCTCGTACGGGCCAGTCGGAACCGGGTCGTCAGCAGGTTGAAAGGCCGCCAGAACGGCCAGCGCCACGAATCCGAAAAGAACAAACCGGCTGACAGTCATCTTTTTATTTTGCAAACCGCACTTCGATGCTTTTCACTTCGCGCACCCAGCGGGCCGGTTTTTTCTCGCCGGGAACCACAATCCGGTACGGCCCAACGCCCGACGGCAGGGGCGATCCATCGACGCTGTCGGCCAGAATGATGGTGCGGGTGGCAAAGTCAGCATCCAGTTCGGGCAGCGCGTACAGCGTTTCGTAGCCATCGATGGCTTTCACGACGACGTACTTCATGAGGTTTTCGCCCCGCAACTCCCCGCCCATCGTGGCCCCCGCCAGTTTGAGCAGGTCGGCCAGCGGCACACCCGCGTATTTGTGTTCTTTTCCGTCGCGGTCTTTGCCCGTCACCTCGGTATGCGGCAGGGCTTTCAGATCGGCGGCCTGGAGCGTCAGCGGTTTGGTAACTTCGCCGGAAATGGTAATCTGCCCAAAACCGGTACCGGCCGCCAGACAAAACGCACCAATCAGAACAAACAAGGCCCAAGGCGCCGGGCGAAACAGGAGGTTAAATCGGGTCATGGTCGGTTTTATAAGTTGGTCAGCAGCAGATTTACGAAATACATACGGCCCGGTTCGGGAAACCCTTCTGCAAGGGCATAGTCCTGATCAAAAATATTATTTATTCCGCCTTCCAGGCTCACAAACCGCACAATCCGCACCGACGCTTTGGCGTATTCCACCACAAAACTTTTCGCCTTTGTGCCGTAACTGGTGCTGTACCGATCCGAATTGTATTCGACATTGGCCAGCAAGGTGGCCCGGCGCAACACCTGAGCCTGCGCAAAAACCAGCACTTTGTTGTCGGGAACATCAATAAATTTCAGGTCGGAATTGCTCCGATTCTGGCGGTGAATGTACGAATACTGTAGCCCGGTTTGCAAGACGGAACCGATCGGCACTTTGACCGACAAATCCCCGCCGTAGAACTCGGCCCGGCCGGTGTTCTGAAACTGATAGACGTTGGGCTGCACATTGTTGACCTGCTGAATGGCGTCGGTCAGTTTGCTGTAAAAAAGGCTGCCCTGAAGCGTCAGGGTTCGACCCGGTTTTCCCAGATTAAACTGATCGGCATAAGCCGCTTCGAAATGCAGCGCCGACTCGGCTTTCAGTTCCGGATTCGGAATGGCGGCTCCCATGCGGTACGAATACCGGTCTTTGATCGTGGCAAAGCGGGTTTTGCGCGCGACGGTGAAACCCAGTTGCCGATTGGCGGTTGGATTATAAAATAAACCGGCCTGCGCGTTCAGGGCCGAACTGTTGTTCCCGGCAAACGGCTTGATGAGTTTCGTCGTACTTTCGTAGTTCTCCGCCCGCAGACTCTGGCGCGAATTGTAGCTGATGCCCGGCACCAGCGAGAGTTGACTGGTCAGCCGAAATACGTCTTCAACCCCCAGCGAATACGTCTGATCGATGAACGTCCGAGCCGGTTCGCCCTGGTTGTTTTCGCGGTGCCGATCCTGTTTGTAATGGAACGAGGCTTTCAGATTATGACTTTCGGCCAAACGGTTACCGTATTCGAGCGAACCGCCTTTGGTGTCATCGTTGTAAAAACTATTGAAGGAAGACCCTTTTTTCTGCGTCGTATACGTATTGTCGTCGAAAGCGCTCAGGAGGTTTTTAAACTTATCGTAAAACAAACGGACTTTCAGGTAACTACTGGTTGTCAGGGCCGTCCGGGAAATAAAATACCAGCTTTCCTTATCCCAGTTGGGCCACTGCCAAAACCGGGGCGTCTGCTTCGGATCGTCGCCCGCGTACGGCGGTGTTCCTTTCGTTCCTTTCTGATTAACGTAACTAAAAGTATACTCGTCAGTGGCGTTGGGGGTAAAACCGGCTTTCAGGCTGTATTTTCGGTCATTGCGGTACGCATTCTGCCGGTCACCGCCGTCTTCCTGGGCGTGGACGACGAATTGGTTCGACAGCGGAAACGTCTCCTGCTTCAATTGCGAAGCCGATGCCTGGAAGTAAAATTTCCCCAGATTCGTCCCAACGTTCAGGTTGTAGCGGTGTCCCTGACCACTCATCAACCCGCCACGTCCTTCAAATTCAAACCGCTTCTGAGGTCGGCGCGACACCAGATTGATGGCGCCCCCTATCGTGTTGGGCCCGTAGGTAACCGACGAAAATCCTTTGGTGACATTAACTTCAGCGAGATCGAAGGTTGTAAACCGCCCCAGATCCACGTAGCCGTCGTAGGGAACATACACCGGAATGCCGTCGATAAAAACCGGCACCTGCCGCAAATCAAAACCGCGCAAGTACACCATCGATTCGTTGCGCGCCCCCACCGTCGACAAATTGACGCCGGGCAGCAGATTGAGCGCCCGGCCCACGTCGAGCCGATTGAACAGCTCCATTCGACCACTCTGGACGGTATGGGCCGAGTCGAGGCTCCGGCGCCCCAAAACCGTTACCTCTCCCAAACTAAAAACCCGGCTTGAGTCAGCAGAACGAATCTGCTGCGCAAAAGCCGGTTGAAAAAAGAGGATACCAAGGGCTAATTTTCCAATCAGGGAAGCGTAATTGTATCTCATTCAGGTCGGATTAGCTGGCTGGTCGTTATATCCCAACAAATATAACGCATTTACCGACTGAATGATCAGATTTCCTGATTCATTCAACGACCTCAGCGGATAAAATGCATGGCCACCATCACTACGTGGAGTAACACATTGACGGTGAAAAGGCTGATGCAAAACCGCACGGACAACAGTCCCAGATTCGAAACCAGTACGCCAAAGAAGGCTACTACCGCAATTCCGGCGAAAACATCACTGAAGCCAAAATCAAAATACTGGAAAATCAGCAGGGACGCCGGAGTGATGATACAGCTCTGAATGATCAGCATGGCCACCATCACCGTAAAGCGGTAATCGCCGGTTTCCAGTAAATTAATTGTGTTGTTATATTTTGTACGCCAGCTCAGAGTGTGGTTCTGTTCAGCAACGGCATGTGCGGGCAAAGAAAGTTTCGTGTTCATCGTCTTGTGAGCTAATTTGATGACACAAAAGTGGCGGAGGAAAAGCACCAGTTGGATGACTGACATTAGTCTGACAACTGATTATCGTCTGCCCGGCAACTGACGAATGTCATGGGAAAGGTTCGGCCAAACCGGGAGCTTTACGGAAAACATGGAAACGATGGAACCGTTGAAGAATCCAATTGCCGATTTGCACCTCCTGAATCAATGTCATACCGAAAATCAGCGCTGGAGCGTCACGCTGACGAGCTATGAACAGGAAGTTGATCAGTTGCTGGTTCTGCTGAATGACGTCCTGGAACAATATAATCACCAGAATCTGCGCCAGCGGGCCATCGATTATTCCCAGCGGCTGAACCGGTTAAAAGTGTGGTTCCACCGCCTGCGGTCCGACCTGCTTTGTGAAGGTACCGTTTCAGGCAATTCGTCGGGCTGTCTGAAGTGCGGAAAACCGCATCTGAGCCTGTATTCAGCCATTTCACTCCAGATTACCGGGCTGTCCGACGAGTTCGCTCACATCAAAACGGGATGCTATCAGTTTCTGTCGGTGCTGGTCCAGTTGAATTTGTTGTAAACTTTTACTTCTTCCGCATACAGAATTGTCCCTGTCTGTTAACTCTTCTTCCCTTTCGACATTTCCGCCTGACGCATGGGCATGCTGTCGATGATGCGGAAGAGTTCGCCGGAGTCAACCGGTTTGGTAAACGCGTGTTTAACCCCGCCGTCTTTGCCGATGAGCCAGCCTTTAAAACCGGTGGCGGGAGAAAGGTTGAACGGATTTTGCATCAAAAACCGGCGATCCGTTTCCGGCAATTTCGCGTCGGTCAGTACAATGACGTCCAGATCCCGCTCGGCCAGACCGGTTTTTTCAGCTTGAAAAGCCTTTTGCTGCGCATCCAGTTCCTGCTGCGAACTCTCCCGGCTGTAGATCACCAGAACGCGCCGATGATCCCGTTTTGCCGCCAGCGTATTTTTCAGGGATGGCGATTGAAAACCGGCGTTTTCCAACCAGATCATACCCACCAGCATGCCAACTACCCAACCCGTGTTCATCGTAAAAATAGAAGAGTTCGTAAAGGAAGCTTACGAACTCTTATAACCCATTTTATTCGAAGAGGTTTTCGGACCGTTCCAGCAGCAGGATGGCCGACTGGGGAACAATACAGTATTTTTCGCCTTCGTATTCCAGTTCAATGGCGTTCCGCTGGAGGTAAATCGCCAGATCACCTTCCTGTGCCTGAAGCGGCATGTATTTCACTTTTTCTTCAGTTTCCTTCCACGGCTCGTCTTCCGTTGGCGACGGAATCGGATAACCCGGCCCCACTTTAATGACGTAGCCGCTCTGAACCTGTTCTTTTTCCGTTACGGTTGGGGGTAAATACAAACCGCTGTTGGTACGTTCACTCGGATTCTTGGGTTTCACCAGCACCCGGTCACCCACAACGATCAATCGTCTTAATCGATTATCTGCCGTTATTTCCATCGTAGTATATCACTTGTCATTTTTGCGCGCAGTTCGCGTCGCGAGGCAATTCGCTCAACAATCAGGCTATGTGGCTTTCGGACGACAAATGCGACAAATTGTCAGTTGAGGCCGCCTTTTTCTCCGGATCAAAATCGTCAGGGAACGGGGTCGTAGCCGCTTCCACCCCACGGATGGCAGCGCGAAATCCGCTTCAATCCCAATTGTCCGCCTTTCAAAGCACCGTATTTCTGCACGGCTTCGATCATATATTGGGAGCAGGTCGGCGTGTACCGGCACGCGTTGGGAAGGTAGGGCGAAATCGCTCCCTGATAAAAGCGAACGAAACCAATCAATGCGGTTTTCATAGTGGGTGACAACTCCTTCGTTAAATCTTTTCTATCTTTGCTTTCAGTCCGTGCCGACCCGGTTTTAAAACCGTTCGCGCATTTGGACACATTCAAACCCTAAACCGCCGGAGCGGGTCTATTTTTAACACTTCTTTACATCGAATGCTCTCATACATCATCTGGGACGTCAATCCCGAATTGTTTTCCATCGGTACATTCTCCGTTCGCTGGTATGGTCTTCTGTTTGCACTCGGCTTTTTGTTGGGCCAGCAAATCATGCTCTACATCTTTAAACGCGAAGGAAAGCCGATCGCTGATATCGACGCCCTGACGCTTTACATGGTTATCGCCACGGTTTTGGGGGCCCGCATCGGCCATTTCCTTTTCTACGAACCCGAAG
Source organism: Larkinella rosea (assembly GCF_003858635.1). Taxonomy (GTDB): domain Bacteria; phylum Bacteroidota; class Bacteroidia; order Cytophagales; family Spirosomataceae; genus Larkinella; species Larkinella rosea. The sequence continues at coordinate 234,424 of NZ_RQJO01000017.1, read as the reverse complement.
TATTGTTCAAAAACCCACTCGAAGTCATTCTTCCCCCCTACCGCGGACTCGCCAGCCACGGCGCTACCGTCGGGATTCTGACCGGTTTGTGGCTCTACTCCCGCCGGAAATCCAGCCGGGCCACGAACCAGACCTTTCTCTGGGTCACCGACCGCATCGTGATCGCGGTTGCATTAGGTGGTTGTTTCATTCGTTTGGGTAACCTGATGAACTCCGAGATCGTCGGCCGTCCGACCGATGTGCCCTGGGGTTTCGTCTTTGTTAACAACACCGAGTACTTACAGATTCCCCGCCATCCGGCGCAATTATACGAAGCCATTTCGTGCTTTTTCATTTGCCTGTTTCTTTTCTGGTTCTGGAACCGCTACAAACAGAACACGCCCCACGGCAGTTTGCTCGGCATCTTCCTGATCGGCGTATTCGGTTTGCGGTTTGTTTACGAATACTTCAAAGAGAATCAGGTGGAGTTTGAGAACACGCTGGCGCTGAATATGGGACAGATTCTGAGTATTCCTGCCGTACTCGCCGGTATTTATCTGCTGATCGTGAGTTTTCGCAAACGTCCCACCCCCATCGATTCGAGCAAATCCCGTTAAAATCAGCGATTTAATCTTTATTTAATTACCGGAGAATCAAAATTGGTCACTAGAAGTTGAAATACTTCTTACCTTGTTTTTTGATTGAATTCCTGACTTAACCAATCAATCTGACCATGAAATTGATCAAATCGGTACCGGTCTTCCTGCTGGCGGCAACGCTGCTGATGAGTTGTGGTGGAAATAAAGAAGAAGAAAAAACGGAAGAGTCGGGCGACGACGGCACGTCAATCTCGGCCACCGAAAGTGTGAAGGCGCTGAAAAAGATGGCCGAACAGGCCGAAGATATGTCGAAAAACGGCCCGGTCGAAACCGTTGATTTCCGGAAATTGAAAGAAATGCTCCCCGCCGATGCCGACGGGCTGGCCCGGAAAGAAGCTACCGGCGAGAAAAACGGCATGGCGGGTTTCAATATTTCAACGGCAAAAGGCGATTACCGCAACGAAGACGGCAGCCAATCCATTGAAATTGACATTGTTGATGCGGGCGGAACCGGTGCCTTGATGGGTTTAGCCGCCTGGTCGATTATTGAAGTGGACAAAGAAACCGAGAACGGTTACGAAAAAACCACCAAATTCGGCGATTACAAATCTTACGAAAAATACGACAACAGCAATAAAAACGGCGAAATTGCCGTGTTAATCAAAAACCGCTTCATCGTTACCGCCAAAGGCAACGGCGTCGACATGGATAAAATCAAAGCCACGCTCGAAAAGATCGACCTCGACAAGCTGGCGGAATTGAAGTGAGTAATAGACAAGAGAGGTGAGACAAGAGAATAAAGACTAATATCCTTTATTGACATTGGTCTTTACTCTCTTGTCTCACCTCTTTCTTCTAACCAAACAACTCCTCTTTATCCATCCCGCCGGGCAAGGGGCCCTGGCGGGTTAATTTTTTTTCGGCGAGATGAGCGCCCGCTCTGGCGCAGCTTGCCGGATCGTGGCCGTCGAGCCAGGCCGTCAGAAAACCCGCCCAGTAGGCATCGCCCGCGCCGGTGGCGTCGATCACTTCAATCTTCCGGCTGGGAATTCGAAGCCGCTGGCGACCGTTTTCGTAGGAGACAAAACTCCCTTCGGCACCTAAAGTCAGGCAAACCAAAGGGGCACCATTTCCGTGAAAATAAGCCGCAATTTCTTCCGGTTTCTGCCGATATCCGAACAAGCGCGCTGCGTCGTCGTCGCTGAGTTTGACCAATGCGTTGGCCGAACAATATTGCTGCAAAACGCGCTGCGCCAGTTCCCGGTCGGGCCAGATCGCGGGCGCGTAATTGGCATCGATACTGACCTGACAACCGGCTTCGTTCGCGCGCCGGGCGGCATCCACGATGGCATCCTGCGCCGGTTGGCGACTGAGGGCAAAACAGGTAGTATGGAAAATGGCAGCGTTTTTTAGTAAGTCATCGGGCAAATGTTCGGGTTTGATCCAGCAGTCGGCTTCGCGGTAGGCAATGAAATCGGGGGTGCCTTTGGTGCGGGAAACGATGACGACGCTCGTGGGGGCGGTGGGGTTAGACGCAATAAATTGCGTTTCAACGTTTGCTTCAGCAACACGGTCTTTCAGGTAAACGCCCAGGTTGTCGTTTCCGACGCAGGCGACTAAAGCGGATCGATTGCCCAGCCGGGCCATGTTGGCCGCCATATTCGCCGGGCTTCCGCCCTGATACCGGTGAAAATCACGCGTTTGCCGGAGATCGTCGGCCAGTTCGTGACCAATTAAATCAACCAGCAATTCGCCCACCGCCAGAAGGTCGTACGTACGGTTTTGGGAATTCATACGCTTAATGTCCACCGGCGCCAATCGGGAACGCGGCCTCTTCGGATTGTTTGGATTCTTTGACCAGAAAGCAGGCTCCGGCGGCTAAGATCAGGCAAACTCCGCAGAGAGCCAGCGCATTACGCGGATCGTTGTTCAGGATGGTTTTGTACAGAAACTCAATGGTCATGTTGTTGATGATCTGCGGAACCACGATAAACCCGTTGAACAAACCCATGTAAACACCCATCCGCTCTTTAGGCACCGAGGTGGAAAGCATCACATACGGCATGGACATGATGGAACCCCAGGCCAGTCCGACGAGTGTCATGCCGATCAGAAACACGTATTTATCGGGCGAAAACATCATCGAGAGAAATCCCAGCCCGCCGATGGTCAGAAAAACCGCATGGGTGCTCCGGCGACCCAAACGGGCGGCAATGGGTGGCAACAGAAACGAGATACCGAAGCAGCCGACGTTGAACAGGGCAAAACACAGGTTGCTCCATTTCAGTCCTTCGGCAAAACCGCTCGGATTGGAGATGGCATCCGGCGCGTTGAAAGCATGGCGGGCAATGGCCAGCGACAGGTACTGCCACATCAGCGGCAAACCGTACCACGTAAAAAATTTCACCCACCAGAGCTGTTTCATCGTTGCGGGCATATTCCGAAAGGCGTCGAAAACTTCGGTAAAGGCGTGAAAAACCCCGCTTTTCTCCTTTTTCATCCGCTCGAACTCTTCCATGTTTTCGGGCGGATATTCGGTGGTGGTATACATCGTCCAGAAAACCGCAGCCAGAATGGCGACAGCACCGACGTAAAATGAATATTTAACGAAATCCGGAATGAGGTTGGCCCCCGAAGCCGCCATCGCAATACCGAAAACCGGTAAGATAAAGGGCATCAAATTGGCGAGCGTCTGCCCAAACCCGACGAAAAAACTCTGGACGGCAAAACCAAGATTACGTTGCTGAATGGCTAACTTGTCGCCAATAAACGCCCGAAAGGGTTCCATCGTGATGTTCAGACCGGCGTCCAGCAACCACATCAGGCTGGCCGCCATCCAGAGTGCCGACGAATTGGGCATCATTACCAATGCAAAACTGGTGATGATGGCACCGACCAGAAAATACGGTTTTCGGCGTCCCCAGCGTTTTGACCATGTCTTGTCGCTCATGGCACCGATGATGGGCTGCACCAGCAAACCCGTTACCGGCCCGGCCAGCCACAAAATGGGAATGGAAGACTCGTCGGCATTGAGGTACCGGAAAATCGGGCTCATGTTGGCCTGTTGCAACCCAAAGCCGTATTGAATGCCCAGAAATCCAAAACTCATATTCCAGATTTGCCAGAAACTTAAGCGGGGCTTGTCTTTCATGAGAGAAAAAACAAAGAGTAAGAATGTGTTTAGGTTCGTAGAAGGGCCAAAAAAGAGCGCCATTCTGACAATAATACTGATTTTGTTGCAAGATTCTAAGATTGTTTTTACCTATTTTTTTATTCCGGTATTTTTGCAAATGCCCACATTTCCAGCCGCCGTTTGATGCTACTTTCCTTTCTCTTCTGGACGTTGTCTTTGGCCGATTCGACGGCAAAACCGCAGTCCGTGGCGGATTCGGTGCCGCAGGATTTCCGGGTCATTCGGTCGGTGACCATTCAGGGCAATCACAAAACGCGGGAGCGCATCATTCTGCGTGAACTGGAAGTGAAAACCGGTGACACCATTCAGCGGCAGCAACTGACCGAAAAACTGGCCTGGGATCAGCGCAAAATTGCCAACACCAATCTGTTCGTCACCGTCGACGTAATTGCGAAAGAAGCAGAACCACATTACGTTGACATTGAAGTGATTGTGAAGGAACGCTGGTACATTTTCGTGATACCGGTTTTTGATCTGGCCGACCGCAACTTCAACGAATGGTGGTATGAACGGGGCCGCAGTTTCCGGCGAACGATTTACGGCGCTCGGTTGAATTACAAAAACGTGACCGGCAATGCCGACAAAATCAACGCCATTTTCGAATTTGGATTTACGCGCCGAACACAGGTTTTATACACCCTTCCGTACATTGACAAGGCGCAGAAAACCGGCATCAGTGTAGGTGCTTCGTACCAGACCAACAAGGAAGTAGCCTACCGCTCGGCGTTCGACAAACTGGTTTATTTTCGGAGCGAAGACCTCATGCGCGACCGGTTTTTCACCAACGTCATTTTGACGCGCCGGAATCAGTTTTACAATTTCCACCGCCTGGAACTCCGGTTCGTCCGCAACTCGATTGCCGACACCGTGGCCAAACTCAACCCTGATTATTTTCTGCATGGCCGAACCCGGCAGCGGTATTTTCTGCTGAGTTACCTGTTTACGCACGACCGGCGTGATGCCGTGGCGTATCCGTTGCGGGGGCATTACCTCAATCTGATGGCCAATCAATACGGTTTGCTGCGGTCCGACGAAGTGCGGTTGTTCGAAATGACGGCCAGCTACACCCGCTACTGGCCGCTGGGCGGGAAGTTTTACGCCAGCAATAGCGTTCGCGGCAAACTCTCCTGGCCCGACCGCCAGCCGTATATCAACCTGCGCGGTTTGGGTTATCTGACAGATTTTGTTCGGGGTTACGAATTGTATGTCATTGACGGACAACGGTATGGTTTGGTGAGAAATACCCTGAAATACCAATTATTAAACGTCAGAAAGCAGCTCAACTGGGTCCCGATGAAGCAATTCAGTACGGTTCCACTGGCGTTGTATCTTTCTGTTTTCGGCGATATGGGTTACGTCAACAGCACGCTGGCGCAGGAATACCAAAGCCGCCTGGCAAACTCGTGGTTGTATGGCGGTGGTGTTGCGCTGGACATTGCAACGTTCTACAACATCGTCGGACGGATCAGTTACTCCGTCAACCGGCAGGGCCAGACCGGTATTTTCTTTAATTTTACCTATGATTTGTAAGTGGATGGTGCCAGGCCCAACTCCTTTCAAGGAAAAAACCGCTCATTATTTCTAATTCCCCAACGAATGAAATCAACTTTTACGCTCATTGCCCTAACGGTGTTGGTGTTTGGCAGCCATTTGCTTTCAGCGCAGACTCTTGCCCTGAAGATTACGAAACGGTACCTGAACCTGCCGGTGTCGCAGGCCCAAAACCGGGGCATCATGCAATTCCGGCAAAACGATAAACTGGAACGCTCGTTCAAAATACGGCTGGCAACCGATCAACCCGACTATTGGGTATTCTGCGACATGGCGGCTTTAAAAGGACAAACCATCACGATTAGGTATGATGGTAATTCGGCCGGATTGAGCAAAATTTATCAGGACGACACCTTTGCCGGTCAGGATTCGCTTTATCACGAGAAAAACCGCCCGCAATTCCACTACTCAACCCGCCGGGGCTGGATCAACGATCCGAACGGCATGATTTTTTACGAGGGCGAATACCACCTTTTTTACCAGCACAATCCCTACGAACGGGAATGGGAAAACATGTCGTGGGGGCACGCGGTCAGCAACGACATGATCCATTGGGAAGAACTGCCAACGGCGCTTTCCCCCGACAGCCTGGGAACGATGTTTTCGGGTTCCACCGTGATCGACTACACCAATACAGCCGGATTTAATCGGGGCAACGTACCTGCCATGCTTGCTTTTTTTACGGTCGACAATCCCGAAAAGCAAGTTCAATGCCTGGCGTATAGCCTGGATAAAGGCCGAACGTGGACAAAATACAGCAAAAATCCGCTGATCGATTCGAAAGCGAAATGGAACAGCAAGGATACCCGCGATCCGCGCGTGTTCTGGTACCAGCCCGGCAGGCACTGGGTGATGGTGCTCAACGAGCGGGATGGTCATTCCATTTACACGTCCAAAAACGCGAAGGAGTGGCATTTCGAGAGTCACGTGACCGGTTTTTGGGAATGCCCGGACTTATTCGAGTTACCCGTCGACGGGGATAAAAACCGCACGAAATGGGTCATGTACGGCGCTTCCACGACGTACATGATTGGTTCATTCGATGGAAAAACGTTCAAACCGGAATCGGGCAAACATTCGTATACGACCGGGAGCATCTATGCGGCCCAGACTTTTACCAACATGCCCGAAAGCGATCCACGGCGCATTCAAATCGGCTGGGGCCGGATTCCGCAGCCGGGAATGCCGTTTAACCACATGATGCTGCTGCCCACCGAACTGCGGTTGCGGACGACTAAAAATGGGCTTCGGCTCAGTAGTGTTCCGGTCAGGGAAACGGAGCAATTGTTTAACCGGGTCGGGCAATGGACGTCGTTACCAGCCGCGGAAGCGAATGACAAGTTAAAATCGCTTCCATCACTGGAGCGGTTTCGGATCAAGGCAACCCTGAAACTGTCGCATGCTACCAGCGCGGGCCTTTCGCTGTTTGGTCAGCGGATACTCGACTACGACCTGAATTCGAACCTGGTCAATGGCGTTTTCTACTCGCCCGAAGACATGACCAGCATGGAAGTTACCGCCGACATTTACGTGGATCGAACCTCGGTCGAAGTGTTTATCGACAACGGTGCTTACTCGTATTCAATGGAACGAAAACCCATTTCAACGGCCAAAGAAAGCCTTCAATTTTGGGGAAACCGCATCGAAGTCAAGAATCTTGAACTGTTTACGGCGCAATCCATCTGGAAATAAAGTCTTTCCAAAAGCAATTGGAACGTAATTACAACCTGCATGCAAAATCCCTACCTGGCTCTGCTTCGCACGGCCTGGCACTATGCCCGTCACGAAAAAAGGCGGTTTTTACTGGTCTATTTCCTGTTCATCCTGGCCAATGTGGTTTCGGCGATGGAACCGCTGCTGTTCGGCTGGTTTGTGGGCGCTATTCAGCAAAAAGAGGCTGCGGTCACGTCGATCGTGTTGTGGTATGCCGCGGCCTATGTGGGACTTCAGTTGGGCGAATGGGTTTTTCACGGCCCCGCCCGCATCATGGAACGCGAACTGGCGTTTTCGCTGAGCCGCAATTTCCTGACCGAACTTTATCATCAGACGCTCAATCTGCCCGTTAGCTGGCACAAAGATCACCACAGCGGGGCGACGATCAACCGGATTCGGAAAGCCAACGATGCGCTCAAGGACTTTTTTCAGAGCGGTTTTCTGTATTTGCACACGATTTCGAAATGCGTGTTTTCGTTTGCGGCCATGGTTTATTTCTCGCCCCTATTCGGCAGCATCGGCGTTCTGCTGGGTGCGTTGACCATCTGGGTAATCCTGAAATTCGATAAACCGTTCATCAAGGCCGTCGATGAGTCCAACGAGCGCGAACACGAGGTGTCGTCTACGCTTTTCGACAGCCTTTCCAACATCATCACCGTCATTACACTCCGGCTGGAGAAGCAGATGGAAACCAGTCTGCTGGGTAAAATTATGGCCATTCTTCCGCCTTTCCGAAGGCATGTCCGCATCAACGAATGGAAATGGTTTGCGGCCAGTATGCTGATTGCCATCATGTACGGCGTCATTACCGTTGGCTATGTGTACCAGCATTACGTGCCCGGCGAGGTGTTTCTGATTGGCGGACTGGTGACCTTACTGGGTTACATCAATAAATTCAGCAGTGTTTTTACCGATGTCGCTTACCAATACACCGACATCGTTCAGCACAATACCGACGTTCAGACCGCCCGCAGGATTGGCGAAGCGTACGCGCAGCAACACCGCCCGGAAGCCACCGAGTCATTGCCATCGACCTGGCAAACCATCGACATCAACCGTCTGAATTTCAAACATACCCCGGAAAACCGCCCGACCGAAAAGCCGCACCAAGCCGGTTTATACGACCTGACCATTCGGATTCGGCGTGGTCAACGAATTGCCCTGATTGGCGAAAGCGGCAGCGGAAAAAGTACGCTGCTGGCACTTCTGCGCGGTTTATACAATCCCGAACCCAATCTGGAACTCCGGGTGGACGGGCAAAGCTACCCGGAATTGAGCCTGATTGCCGACACGGTGACGCTGATGCCCCAGGAACCGGAAATCTTCGAAAACACCATTGCGTACAACATTACGCTGGGCCTGCCCTTCGACGAAGCCGACGTGTTGCAAGCCTGCGAAACGGCGCGGTTTACGGACGTGGTCAGTCAATTGCCGCATGGGTTGGAAACCAACATTCAGGAAAAAGGCGTCAACCTGTCGGGCGGACAGAAACAGCGGCTGGCGCTGGCCCGGGGCATATTGGCGGCTCGCAGCAGTAACATGGTCTTGCTGGATGAACCCACCAGCAGTGTTGATTCAAAGACCGAATTCGAGATTTACCAGCATCTTCTCGCTGATTTTCGTGATAAAGCCATTATTTCTACCCTCCACCGGCTTCACCTGTTGGCAATGTTTGATCATATTTATATATTGCAAAGAGGTCGGATTATCGACGAAGGCAGTTTTCCGGAATTAATGCAGCGAAGTGCGGTTTTTCAGGAAATGTGGCAGCACCAGAAAGTCCGGCAAACGGAAGAACCCGAACTGGGATAACCGTTTCCCGCCGTTTACACGATTAAGAAGAATTGTTGTAGAATTTGACCGGCTAACGCTGGTATTCTATCTGTAAGTTTACTATTATTATACAATAGTTACTTACTCAGTTTTATTTGATAACCTGACTATGATTGGAACGTTTAAAACCATCGTTGAAACCGTTCGTTTTCGTGCCACTCACACTCCCGATCAAACTGCGTTTGTCTATTTGAAAGACGGCGAAACTGATGAAGAATCACTGACTTATAACCAGCTGCATTCGCGCGCACGGGCCATTGCCCGCCATCTTTCGCCCACTTTACCCGCGACATCAGACCGTCCGCTTTTTTTACTGGTTTATCCGCAAGGGCTCGAATTTATCGAAGCTTTTCTGGGGTGTTTATACGCTGGTGCGGTGGCGGTTCCGATTGCCGTTCCCGGCAAAAACCGGGGGGCCAACAAAATTGGTTTTCTGGTGGAAGATGCCGGTATAAAAACCGGTCTGACCACCACCAAAACCTACGAACTGCTCCAGAAAAATTTTAGTCATGATCCCTGGTTCCAATCGCTGAACTGGCTGGTTACCGATACGATTCCGACCACCGAAACGCCGGAATTTCCGCTGCCTGCCCCCGACGATCTGGCTTTGTTGCAATATACCTCCGGCTCGACCAGCCAGCCCAAAGGGGTGATGGTAACCCACGCCAACATCATGGCGAATTCGGCCTTCATCCAACACGCTTTTCAGAACGATTCCTCGAGCGTATCGGTCTGCTGGCTGCCGTCGTTCCACGACATGGGCCTGATCGACGGCATTATGCAACCCATTTACTGCGGTTTTAAAGCCGTGTTGCTCAACCCCGTACACGTTGTGCAACGTCCGTTGCGCTGGCTACGGGCTTTCGACCGATACGGTGGAACCTACGGCGGTGCACCCAATTTTATCTTTGATTTTTGCGTCGATCGGTCCACGCCCGACGAACGCGCCCAACTGGATTTAAGCCGGGTTAAACACATTTACAACGCGGCTGAACCCATCCGGGCTTCCACCCTGCACCGGTTTACCGAAGCGTTTGCCGTCAGCGGTTTTAGCCCGAAAAGTTTATTTACCTGCTTCGGTCTGGCCGAATCGACGCTGGCTGTCACCATGTGTCGTGTCGACCGCCAACCCAGCCGGGAAACCGTGGATGCCGACGCGCTGACCGAAGGCCGGATTATCGGCCGACCTGCCGGAACGCCCGATGCCCGCGAACTGGTTTGTTCAGGCTGGCCCATGAGCGATAGTGTTCTTCGAATCGTTGATCCGGAAACCGGTCGGGTTTGTGAAGAAGGCGAAATTGGCGAAATCTGGACCAAAGGCCCCAGCGTTACGCGCGGCTACTGGAACAAGCCGGAGCTGACTGTCGAAAGCTTTGCCGGCTATACCCAAACGGGCGAAGGGCCATTTTTGCGAACGGGTGACGCCGGTTATTTCCGGGAAAAAGAGGGGCTTTTTGTAACCGGTCGGCTCAAAGATTTAATTATCATCCGGGGTGCGAACCATTATCCACAGGACATTGAACTGACTGTTGAGCAATGTCACGAAGCCCTGGCGAGCAACGCCGGAGCGGCTTTTTCGGTCTACACCAATGACGGAGAGCAACTGGTGGTCATCCACGAACTGAAGCGGGCGGCTTTACCGACTGCGCCTGTACAGGACATTGCCCACGCGATTCTGCGCGAAATCGGGTTGCGACACGCGCTGGCGCCCGTGGCGGTGGTATTGCTGCGGCCCAATGGGTTATTTAAAACAACGAGCGGCAAGGTGCAGCGTTCGGCCTGCCAGCGGGCTTTCCTGGAGAACAGCCTGGCCGAGCATTACCGTTGGGATTCCATTCAAGTAAACGAGAAACAAACCTAAATTGAAGTAATGCCTGATTTCTATCCATCGTCAACGGCCATTCAAAACTGGCTAACTCAACGAATTGCAACTGAATTAAAAATTACCCCCGACCGGATCGATGTCAACCAGCCTTTTGCTTCGCTGCGGCTCGACTCGGTTTTCGTCGTTACCCTGGCCGTTGATCTGGAAACCTGGCTCGGCACCGCCATCGACCCGTCTATTTTCTGGGAAATGCCCGATATCGCCAGTTTGTCCGACTGGTTAGTTGACGAATATCTTCCCACGCAAACGCCATCGTAATGAATGCACCCGCTTCGCAAGGAACGCTGATGGGCAAAGGTTTGTCGACGCTCTGGGCTCCTTTTTCCCCGATCAACCGGATTAATCCGTATCCGATGTACCGAAGCCTGCGCGAACTCGATCCCGTTCACCAGCTTAAAACCGGCGACTGGGTGGTTAGCCGCTACGCCGACGTCTGTACGGTTTTGATGGACAAACGAATCGACGTCATCGACATGCCGTCGTATTTTCGGGATAAAACCCTGACCGTCAACGATACGGCCATCGAAATGTACCCGACTTATCAGGCTTCGTATAACTGGTTGCTGTACCTGCGACGCCCGATGCACGGCCGGACGCGGGAGATGGTGATGAAAATCTGGCCTTCGCTGAATTTTGCGGAATGTGTGCAAGCCGTTTTAGCGGAACTGACCGCCGAAATGGCCCGGAAAACCGCCATCGATCTCATCGACGATTTTGCCAAACCACTACCCGTTCGGGTCATTTCGCGGCTAATGGGCTTTCCCGATTCACACATTGAACAGCTGAAACACTGGGGCGAACGGCTGGCAACGGTTTTTGAACCGATGCTGACCCAGACCGAAATGGTTGAAATCAATCAGGCGGCCTCTGATTTTCTGGTTTTTATCGACGATTGCCTTACGGCGCACGAACAAAAACCGGTCGATACCATGATCGGAAAATTGCTGGCGCAACGGAGTGCCGACGGCCAGCCGATGGACCGGGATGATTTGATTTCCCTGATTGCGAACCTGTTTGTGGCGGGTGAAGAAACGACACGCAACCTGATTGGCAATGGTTTTGCAGCTCTGACAGCGTATCCGGATCAGTATGAACTGCTTCGAAACCAACCCGAGCTGCTAAAACCGGCCGTCGAGGAAATGCTGCGGTACGACAGCCCGGTTCAGATTACGTCCCGAATTGCGTTGGAAGATGTGGAGATTTCGGGCCAGACCATTCGGGCCGGGGAGCAGATTTACGTCTGTCTGGGTTCCGCCAACCGCGACGAACGCCAGTTTGAAGCCGCAGACCGGCTGGAGATTACCCGTGTAAAAAACAAGCACCTGGCCTTTGGGTATGGTTCTCACTTTTGCCTGGGTGCCAACCTGGCCCGAATGCAGGCCATGCAGGCGTTTCCGGTATTGATCCAACAATTTCCCGACCTGCGTGCCGATTTGTCCAAGGCGGTTCAACGCAAGAATCTGTTGCTGAGGGGGTTTGGAACGCTACCGACGGTTCGGGTTTAAGCAGGCCCGGTTCCATACGAGATCGGGTTTCGGAATGGGTTTGGTGATTGCGAAGCAGATTTCAGACCTTTCTGATTTTAAAACCGCATCCTGGGAATCGACAGCCATTACGGACTGAGGAACAAATCATTCCCGCACCGGAAACCGCCCCAATTGCCCTTCCAGATCCTGAATGGCCGATTGTAACTCATCATCGTTTGGGTTGACCGACAGCCAGAACGGTTTTGAATGGTCATTGTACCAATCTGGTGCTGCTTCCTGATCGAGTTTGATTCCAAACGCATAACCGCTCAACCCGTCCGACGAATTACTGAATCCCAGACAGGGTTCGACAAACGAAAGCCGGGGCGATAATTCCCGCTGAGCCGCCACCGACCGCATCCAGTTGATCAGCAATTCGATCTCCCAGGTCGACAGCAACGGGGCCGTGGTGGTGTATTCTTTATTCTGATAACGGGTTCTGAGGCTGATCAACAGCCAGTTACGATCCATAAAGTATTTCGAATCGCTGTATTCGTAATCCAGAATATCCAGTTCAAAGGAAGACTCGGGGCCAGTCAGTTTCATGGGTTAGAAGTCAGCCGATCTGCCAGCAACAGACCGAAGTAAGCAGGATAGTCACGCAATACAATTTCGGCACGAGGCAGCTAACGCAAAGCGAGAAACCCATTTCGGCTTCAACAACATACCGTTAGCCATTCAACCACAACTCATATTCTACTTCAATAGTATAGTAAAAATACAACTCCGGCGGAAATTTTATATTAATTTCCCCTTAAAAAATTTACCTTAAGGAGAAATAATTCAGAGTCACCGCTTTATTGTCCGGTAAAAGGGATTTTAGTGGGGCGGTATGCGAACATTTTTTTTGTCTTATTGGAATAGTCGTTAATTTCACCTGTCCAAACTTCCTGTGAAGATACAGTTCACCACAAGCCATTGACTTTATGTCTACCAAACGAGTACTGATTGCCGAAGACAGCTCCGTTATCCAGAACCTTGCCCGCAAAATTCTAGAATTTCAGAATTACGACATCACTTCCGTTAAAAATGGGGAACAGGTCCTGCAAATTCTGGAGAAGGAAGATTTTAGCATCATCCTGCTGGATATTAATATGCCCATCATGGATGGCATGGAATGCGTTCGCCGGGTTCGGGCGCTGGCCGACAAAGACAAAGCCGCTGTGCCCGTCGTTGCCATTACCGGTAACGCCAAAAATTATACGGAAGAAGAATTCAAAACCGCCGGTTTTAACGATGTTCTGGTAAAACCCCTGAACTTCGACCGACTGGTAGAGGTCGTGAATCAGCTGACGGATAAATAAGGAGAAAAGGAGGCAGGAGGAAAGTAAAGAGGGTTTTACTGCTTTTCTTTCCTCCCGTCTCCTTGCTGCTTTCCTTCTTATGATTGTTACGCTGCTCGGAACTGGAACATCCTCCGGTGTACCGCTGATTGGTTGCGCGTGTGAGGTATGCCGCTCGATTGACTTCCGGGACAAGCGATTGCGGACATCCGTTCATCTCGACATTGATGGAAAAAGTTTTGTTGTCGATACCGGTCCGGATTTTCGACAGCAGATGTTGCGCACCGGTATTCTGCGGCTGGATGCGGTTTTGTTTACGCACGAACACAAAGACCACACGGCCGGGCTGGATGAGGTCCGCGCCTACAATTTTCTGCAGGGGAAAGATGTCCCGGTTTATGCCCATAAGCGCGTTCTGAGCCAGCTACAAACCGAATACGCCTACATTTTTGCGGAGAAAAAATACCCCGGCATTCCACGCATCCAGCTCAACGAAATCAGGAACGAAGCGTTTGAAATTGAGGGAGTTCTGTTTACGCCCATCGACGTGTTGCACCACCGTCTACCGGTTTTTGGCTACCGGATTCACAACTTTACCTACTTAACGGACCTCAATTACATCTCCGACGAAGAGCTGGAAAAAGTCTACGGAACGCAGATTCTGGTGCTCGATGCTTTGCAAATTGAACCGCACATTTCCCATTTTACGCTCGAGCAAGCCATCGCTCTGGTGGAACGAATCCAGCCCGAACAAACCTTTTTCGTGCACATGAGCCACAAAATTGGCCTGCACCGGGAGGTTGAAAAACGACTCCCCGCTTCGATCCGCCTGGGCTACGACGGCCTGAAAATTGAAATGTAAAGAGGAAGAAAGGAGGAGGGGAAGAAGGACGAATGCGATTTTTCTCTCCCCCCTTCTTCCTCTCCTCTCCTCCTCCTTTCTCCTCCTTTTTTCACCCCAACCGATCAATCATCTCGATACACGCCCGCCCGTTGTGATAGGGGCATTTCCACATGCTGATTTTGGAATTGCCGAGGATCTTGTGATTTTCGTCCACTCCGCTGTACCACTCGCCGTTCTTCTTATCCAGTAGGTAACTTTTAATAAACTCCCAGGTATTCAATGACTTATCCAGGAATTGCTTTTCCTTCGTGAGCTGATACGCGTTCATGAAACCGACCATGGCTTCGGCCATCACCCACCACGAGCGTTCATGATTAAGGTGATTTTCTTTCGGATCGTATTCGTAATTCATTCCGCCATCGCTGGCCAGACCGGTGGCGGCTGCGCGGGCCATTTTGACCGAAAGTGTCTTGATTTTCTTGACCAGCGCTTCGTCGTGCAGGGCTTCGGCCGATTCGACGAGCAACCACGACGCTTCAATATCGTGCCCGTAGGAAATGGCGGTTTTCCGAACTTTCCAGTCGTCGTCCATGAACAGGTTCATCCGGTAGGTTTTCGGATCGACGATGTATTTCGTAAAATCATCGATCAAACTCCGAATCTGCTGATTTAACCCTTTATCCGGCCAGGCGCGGTACAGATTCGTAAAAGCCTCCAGAATGTGGAGGTGCGTATTCATCGTCTTACTCTCCTGATTGTCTTTTTTGCTGATCACATACTCCTCCGCCATGCCCGACCAGTCGCGGGTCAGGCATTCGTAAAAACCGCCCCGCTTCGGATCGTAGGCGTGTTTGATCATTTTGTTGTAAATTTCTTTGGCAAAATCGAGCGCGGGCTGGTGTTTGCTGGCGCGGTAATATTCGCTCAGCCCATAAATGGCAAACGCCTGTCCGTATTGCTGCTTGAAGGTTTGCAGCGGCTCGCCTTTGTAATCGACCGACCAGTAAACTCCGCCGTGTTCTTTATCCCGGAAATGCTTATCGATGTAGTTGTAGGCCCGTTCGGCGTAGGGTAGATACTCGTCGTGCTGCATATGCCGGGCGGCTGCCGCAAATGTCCAGACGATGCGGCTGTTGAGCACAATGCCCTTGGCGGCATCGGTTTTTGGCACATTCTGGTAATCGACTTGCCCATAGTAGCCCTCAATCGGGTCAGGACCGTATTTTTGCCAATAAGCCAGAATATCTTTCAACTCCTGATTGAGTTCTTGCCGGATTGTTCGCAAATCGAACATAGAAGGGTTAGGAAAAGGTAAAAAAGGAATAAAGCGTATCGAGTAACGAATATCGAATAATGAAGTGACTTTTTCTACTTCGCTATTCAATATTCGTTTTTCAATACGCTATATTCCTTTTAGTTTCCTCCTTTATCTACTTTCCGGGATCGCTCTCGTTCAGCATATTGCTGTTCCCTTTTCCGCCGTTATCCTGCTTACTTTTGTGTTGATTCGACCGGCTTTGGGCCATATTCGGTGTTTGTCCGGACGTATCGCGGGCGTTGTAATTCCGGTTATTGTCTGAACCGGGCTGCTTATCGTTCGAACCGGGCAGGTTCGTCGTTTTGTTGTGTGCCATGATTTCAGCTTATTTGGTATAAGAATTTAACCGGAAGTAGGGAAAATTGTTTGGAGCGGTACTTTTGTAGGGTATGCACACCAATTATTATTTTCTCCGCCAGCTTGCCCCATCGCTGGAACCGCAGCTCACCGGCCTGAAATTCATGGAATGTTTCAGTCAGGATCGCGACGAGCTGGTTTTGGTGTTCGCCCACGCCCGGGGAAAAATCAATTTTTACCGCCCCTTTTTCATCAAAGCCACCCTCCGACCGGATTTTTCAGGCTTATTATTTCCCGAAAGCATCCAGCGCGCGCGCATCAACAGCGTCGATTTGTTCGAGGAATATTACGACCGCGAAGTCGTGGCCGTTCGCTCATTTTTGAACGAGCGCTGTCTGGGAATTACGCTCGAAGGCGGTTTTACGTTGTTGTTCAAATTTTTCGGTAACCGCCCCAATCTGCTCATTTTCTCGCAGGACGAAGTCGTCGAATTGTTCAATAACAAACTGACTACCGATACCCAACTAATTCGGTCGGCCCTCGACCGTCCGCTCGACCAGTCGTGGGAAGCCTACGAGCAAAGCGGTTTTGATCACCGAAAGCTGTTTCCAACCTTCGGCAAACTGGTCAATGCGTATCTGGAGGAGAAGGGAATACAGGAAAAAGGAGAAAAAGAAAAATGGGAGCTGATTCAGGAAACTGTTCAGCAACTGACGCACCCTCGGTTTTATCTGACCACTTTTCAGCATAAACCGACGCTCTCGCTCCTGCCCTACGGTGAAATCCGGCAGGAATTTACCGATCCGCTGGCCGCCAGTAACCGGTTTTATTCGGCGTTTATGGGACAAAACACGCTGAGCCGCGAGAAGGGAGAAGCGTTGCGGTTGTTGGAAAAGCGGTTAAAAAAGACGCAGGCCTACATCGACGCCAACCTGCAACGGCTCATCGGTTTAGACGAAGCCGTTAAGAATGAAGAAGTTGCCAACATTCTGATGGCCAATCTCCACCAGATTCCCGAAAGTCCCGGTTCGCGCTCGCCCGAAGTGGTGGAACTGGACGATTTTTACCGGAATAAGCCCATCAAAATCAAACTTAAACCGGATTTAACTCCGCAGAAAAATGCGGAACACTATTACCGAAAGGCCAAAAACGAAAAAATAGAAACCACGCTTCTTCAGGAACAACTTGAAAACCGGGAGCGTGAAATTCAGGAAATTCAGCAGCAGATCGCGGGAATTGAACCGATCGAATCGTTGCGGGAATTACGGAAATACCTGAAAGCCAATCCAATTAAAGAAGAAAAAGCCGCCGATGGTACCGCTCCGCTTTTCAAACAGATCATCCATGAGGGCTTCGTAATTTTGATTGGCCGGAATGCGAAAAACAACGACCTGCTGACCCAGCAATACGCCTACAAAGACGATCTATGGCTCCACGCCCGCGATGTGTCGGGTTCGCACGTCATCATTAAATACAAAGCCGGGAAACCGTTTCCGAAAACCGTTATCGAGCGGGCGGCCGAACTGGCGGCCTGGTATTCCAAACGCCGGACGGATTCGCTTTGCCCGGTTATTTACACCCCAAAAAAGTTCGTTCGCAAACCCAAAGGGCTGGCGGCCGGGCAGGTAAAAGTAGAGAAAGAAGAAGTGATTCTCGTAGTGCCGAAAGACGAAGGATTACTCAAAACAACCTAACCATGCTGGCTCGTATTCTATTGATTTTCATTGCTGTAATTACTTTTTTTCCGGCGCATTCACAGGTTGAAACGCTCAACCGGAAGGCAGCGGGCTACCGGGGCATCTGGTATTTTATTGGTGCAACGAAAAACGAATACGCCTATAAATACAGTGGCGGTTTGGGGACGTATCCGGCCAATCACTATCCGTTTTCGGTGTATGCTCCCGCCGTTCAACGGACTTTTTTCTGTTACGGTGGCGTCACCGACTCCACTTCCCGCGAGTTGTGTCACCTGATTGGTTTCTTCGATCACAAAACCGGGATGGTATCACGGCCCACGCTTTTACTCAACAAACAGACCGACGACGCTCACGACAATCCGATTATTCAGATTGATAATCAGGGCTATATCTGGATTTTCTCGACCTCACACGGCACCGAACGACCGTCATTCATTCACCGGAGTCGAAAACCGTACGACATCGATACCTTCGACCGGATTGACGCTAACCGCCAAAACGAAAAAGGCGAAACCGTACCCTTCTCGAATTTTTCGTACGTCCAAAGTTATTACCAGAACGGACGCGGTTTTTTCAATCTGATGACGCATTACGACCGGAATGTTCTGGTTTACGGAGCCAATAAACCCCGCCGAACCATCGCTTACATCACCAGCCCGGACGGCAAAAACTGGTCGGCCTGGCAGGATATTGCGATCATCGAAGAAGGGCATTACCAAAGCAGCGGGCAAAAGGGGAACAAAATTGGCAGCGCCTTTAATTACCATCCGAACACCAAAGTAGGCGCCGGGCTCGATTACCGCACCAATCTGTATTACGTGGAAACCGACGACTTTGGCAAAAGCTGGCATACCGCCGACGGAAAACCGGTTCAGTTGCCATTAAAGGACACGCTCAATCCGGCTTTGGTGAATGACTACCGGAAACTGCGCCAGAATGTATACATCGGGGATGTGAATTACGATTCCCAAAACCGCCCGATCATCCTGTACATCACCAGCAAAGGCCCGGAACCGGGGCCGGGCAACGGACCTTACGAGTGGCACGTTGCCCACTGGACCGGCCAGCACTGGGACATTCATACCGTTACGCAATCGGACCACAACTACGACATGGGTTCGCTGTACGTGGAAGGGAACCTCTGGCGAATCATTGGCTCCGTTGAAGCGGGTCCGCAGCCGTTTGGTACGGGTGGCGAACTGGCGATGCTGGAAAGCCGCGATGCCGGAAAAACCTGGAAGTCCGTGAAAACCGTAACGCAGAACAGCGTCCGGAACCACACATATCCGCGACGGCCGGTGGCCGCCAATCCTGGTTTTTACGCGTTCTGGGCGGATGGCAACGCCCGAAAACCGTCGGCTTCTTTTCTTTATTTCGGCAACCGGCAGGGGCAGGTCTTTCAGTTACCGGCGGAGATGAAAGCGGATTTTGAAAAACCGGTCGTTGTAAAATGAACACTAAATAGCTGGCGCACTTATTTATTGTTCATTTTATTTTACAATCAAAACCGCCTTCGATACCCGGTTTTTGCCGGTTGTGAGGGTCAACTGATACCGACCAACGGGCAGTTGCTGTACCGGCCAGGAAATGATATGGCGGCCCGTTGTGAACGGCCGGTCGGACAAGGTAATGACTTCCTGCCCCGCCAGATTCGTTAACGCCAGTCGTCCCGTAAAGGGTTTGGCGACATCGACCTGGGCCGTCAGTTGATCACGGGTGGGGTTAGGCAAAACCGTCAGTTGTGTGATGGAAACGGGATCGTTCAAGGCAGTAATCACCTCCGTCACTTCGACCTGTTTCAAAATCCAGTTATCCGGATCAATTTGAACTTCAGTGGGTTGCCCTCTGACGGTCAGTTCAAACGTTTGATCGGCGCTGTTGTTAAAAACCGCAATTGTCGTATCGCCCACTGAGGTCAGCACTTTCACCGGAACCGGCATCGTGAAAAACGTCGGATTGGCGGTGCTGGTGCTTTGTTGCAGACGCAGTTGTACCCGGAATCGATTAGGCTGACTGGCGATGGCGCCACTGCTCCATTTGACCTGATACGACGGATAATTTTCGCCGTAGATCCACTGCCTGAAAAAATAATCGAGCGATTGCCCGTACACCTGCGACGCAATGGTGACAAAATCTTCGGTCGTCGCCGAGTTGTAGGCAAAGGCCGATGCCGCGTATTTCTGGAGGATCTCCTTAAACTTCTGATCGCCCACCACGCCCCGGAGCATGTGCAAAACGGTAGCTCCTTTGTAATACGTGCGGTTGGCATCGAAAACGTTGCTCACATTGGTTAGGTCCTGCACGAAGATCGTTCCACGCGCCCGGCGGGCAAGAAGCAAATACGCACTCATGTAAGAGCGGTAGGATGCCGTTCCGCCGACGGCTTCCCGATACAGCGCTTCCGCGTACGACGCAAAGCCTTCGTTGAGCCAGATATGCTCCCAGGTTTTGCAGGTAATTTTGTCGCCAAACCACTGGTGCGCCAGCTCGTGCGCCATGATATCGGTGTTAAATGCCCCCATCGAGCTGATGGTCTGATGCTCCATGCCACCGCCCCAGCCAAACTGCGCGTGTCCGTATTTTTCCTTCAGAAACGGGTACGGTCCAAAATATTTCGTGAACACATCCAGCATGTTCGTGGTCTGATCGAGCGTTTTCCGGAAGTTGTCGGTCAGCCCTTCGGGATACACATAATGCGTCACCGGCATCGAATCGGTGGGCGTTGGGCGGAAGGTTTGCTCGTAAAGCGCGTAATTGCTCATCGCCACCGAAATCAGGTACTGGGCAATCGGGTAGCGGTTTCGCCAGCGATAGGTGCGGGTATCGTCGGCATTTTCGATCATTTTTTCCAGCCGACCGTTCGAAACCGAAACAAACTGTTTGGGAGCCGTAATCCAGACATCCGACGAATCCGCTTTATCGCCCGGCGTGTCTTTACACGGAAACCATTCACTGGAACCATAAGGCTCGCTCAGGCTCCAGATAACCGGTTGGTTTTGAGAACCGTGTGTTTCAAACACAAAACTTCCTATCCCTTTTGATCCCGGCACGCCCTGGTAAAAGACCGTAACTGTCAACGCCTGACCTTTGCCAAGGGTTTGCGCTGGTGTGATGGAAAGCTGATTGTTCTGCTGTGAAAAAACGAGTTTCTGCGCACCGGTTTTCACCGAATCCACCTTCAGACTAGTATCCAAATCCAGAAAAAACCGGGTCAGGTTATCGCCAACACTTTTCAAACCGACGGTTGCAGCCCCGCGCAGGTAGTTGGGTGTGTAGGTAATATTCAGGTCAAGTTTGTAATAGGTGATGTCGATCGTTGCATCACCGGGATACTGGATGCGGGCCGAACGCCCGGTTTTCGCCAGCGAACCGAAGTAGTTCAATCGGGTGTGTTGACAAGCCGCCACGCCCTCGTCGGGCGATTGGGCCGATGCGGTAAGGCAAAATAAAAACAGGATCACGAGCTGAACCTGTTTGCGCAGTCTACTTTCGGGGAAAGGTGCTTTCATGCGTTAGTTATCTTCATCCAGAATATCCCCCGGCAACGCCTTGGGTTCGGCTTTCAGGAGGTTATACTGTTCGTTTATTTCGTTCAATTTACGCTGTTCGGCTTCCGGCAGTTCGAGTTGCCAGCCCATCGAGTCGGCCAGTTGATACATCATGAACTGAATCTGGTTGTTCGCAATCCGGGGCAAATCGCTTTCCATCGCCTTCTCCAGCATCGTCTGTTTCGACTCATCGAGCAAGCGGGTGTAATCCTCACTCCGGAAATGATTCAGGTAACCCGGATCAATATCGTAAAACTTATAATCGGTATCGATCGACAACACCTGCGGTTCGGGAAATGACTCGATGATCAGTTTCTTTTCGCCAGATTCCGGCTGCCGGAACCGGATTTTCGCAAAATCGAACCCCACCAACACTTTTGCCTTCGCAATGATTAACGCTTTTTTAGGGTCATTTATGAAATACAAAAACTTTTTATCGTCCTGATAACTCAGTATTTCGGTAAAATAACCTTCAGCCATGACTACTTTAAATACCTTTTCGATCCGATCCAGTAACATCGTGGACTCTTTCCGCACGTCGGTTACCGGTGCCGATTTCTTTTTGCGCCACCAGTTTGTCAGGGCCACACCGCCGAACCCACCCAACAGCAGCGTAATTAGAATAAATAACGTATTCGAGGACTCCATGTTTAAGTTGGATAGTTGACGAAAGGTACAGACTTTTGCAGTTCTACCAAAGATGATCTGATTACATTTAAGACGCGGAAAACCGGGTTTGGTCTCTCACACGAAATGAATAAATTATTGCTGGTCATTGCCGGACCTACCGCCGTCGGAAAAACCAGCCTCTGCGTCCGGCTGGCAAAAGCGCTACAAACCGAGGTCGTCTCGGCCGATTCACGGCAGCTTTACCGGGAACTGAGCATCGGCACGGCCAAGCCAACGCTGGAAGAAATGCAGGGCGTTCGACATCATTTCGTTGATTCACACAGCATTCTGGAACCGGTCAGCGCCGGGCAATACGAGCGCGAAGCACTCGCCATCTTGGATGAGTTGTTTCAGGAAAAAGAAGTCGTGATTTTGTCGGGTGGTACCGGTTTGTACATCGATGCGGTTTGTTTCGGACTCGACGATGTTCCGCAGGCCGAACCTGAACTCCGCGCCGAACTGATGCAACGACTGGAAACCGGGGGCTTAGCGCCATTGCAGCAACAGCTCCGCGAACTCGATCCGGTGTATGCCGAAACTGCCGATCTGCAAAATTCGCAGCGGGTTGTCCGGGCACTGGAGGTGGTTTTAAGTTCGGGAAAACCGTATTCGTCCTTTCGAAAAAAAGAATCGACTCCCCGGCCTTTCCGAACGGTTTTTATCGCGCTCGATCGGCCGCGCGACGAGCTCTATAAACGAATCGATCGCCGGATGGATGAGATGCTAGACCACGGGCTGCTCGAAGAAGTGCGCTCCCTCCTGCCCTACCGCCAGTTGACGGCGCTGCAAACCGTCGGTTACAAGGAAGTTTTCGGGTATCTGGATGGCGACTATGATTACGAAGAAATGGTCCGGCTGCTCAAACGCAACTCCCGGCGGTATGCCAAACGCCAGTTAACCTGGTTTCGCAATCAGGGAAGTTACCGCTGGTTTGGCGCGGAGGAATATGAAGAAATTTTGAAGTTGGTTGAATAACGAAATGCGTTCAACAGGAGCTCAGACGGAGATCGGCCATTCGTCACAAATGGGGCCAACTGCGTATGGATCTCCTTTTCGCTCATTTGGGTCTGTACCGCGCAGAGATGATTTTTTTATGTTCTCTTGATGACTTAATTAGATTGAGATCTTCCAAATCCTGCCATCGTTCAGCGCTTGCTGATTCGTCAGTTTTATTTCGATCGTCTCCATAAAGCATTTTTTGATGCACCCATAAAATAGGAAATGTTGAATAATGAATTTCGAAATGACTTCGATATTCGTTATTCAACATTCGCTATTCAATAGTTACTTATTTGCTTTTCCGCTCAAAGTCCCGGTACGCCAGGATGCCGCCGATCAGGTTCCGAACGTTGGAAAAACCGTTCTGTTCCAGAAATTGCTGCGCCCGACCGCTGCGGGCACCCGACCGACACTGGAGGATAATTTCCTCATCCTGACGATCTTCCAGCTCATCGATGCGGCTCGGCAGTTCGCCCAGCGGAATCAGTTCGCCACCCAGATTATCTTCTTCATATTCGTATTCTTCCCGAACGTCGATCAGGTTGATTTTCTCGCCTTTATCGAGTCGTTCTTTCAGTTCCTGTACGGTAATGTCCATATCAATTTTTGTTTTTGTCAGGTATTGAATGCCAAAAGTAGGTTTACTTTCGGATAATTAATTTCTGAACGACGGTCTTTTTGCCATCCGATAACCGAATGATGTAAAAACCGTCAGCTAACTGACTCACATTCAACTGGTTTTGTCCGGTTGCCGGGCGCGCGTTCAGAACGATGCGCCCACTTATATCGGCAATCTCGATTTGCTCAAGGGCCGGATTTTGCCAGATTAGTATTCCGGGATTCGGGTTCGGAAACACCATCAGTTTCGTATGGGCTTCCGGTTCGTCATCGATGCCCGTGATGGGAGCATCCTTGCCCGTACCCAAAACCGGTCGAATCATCGGCACCCCACCCGGATTATTCGGGTCCCAGCTTGTTCCCCGGCCTTCGAAAACCTGAGTGCCAAACCGGCTGTTTTTGTCGAACCCAATGGCGACGGTATAGTCTTCACTCACCTGCGTCCAGCCCACGTAAAAAGTATCGGTAACGGCCACTCCATACTCGAAGGGAACCTCAACAAAACCATTGCGCGAACTGCCGTAGCTAATCACGGCGGCTTTCTGATACAAGGTGCGACCCGGTCGGCCCCGTTCATCGGCATAAATGCTAAAAACCGCTGTTTGCCCGGCCAGACTGGTTTTTACCTGAGCAAAACAAACCTGCAACCCGGTAACCGCATCCGGTTTATTGAGCAAAAACCGCATCGCGACGCGCCCCTGCCGCTGCGTGTTTTGAATGGCGGCTTCGGCGGTTCCGTCGTCGTACGCATAATAATTATCCAGAACCGTTATACCGGCGATGGTGTCATTTCGGCGCAGATCGACTCCGGGAATGTTGGCCTGATCGGTCGTTTGAACCACAAACTGCGTCTGTAGCACGGCTTTTGGGGCGGCAAAACCAGCCGGAAGCTGCGCCGGTTTCATTCCGACCGGTTGGGAACTGAATCCGGAAATTAATTTAGCTTCAGTCGATGTGTACTGCTGTAAAACCTGCCTGCTGAGTTGATCGGTAATGATGGTGTTGAAGCTCGTTGTGTTGAAGTTACTGAACAGATTGACAATATCCGTCCGAATCGTATCGGTGGTTTCGGCAGCCGGGTTCAGTAGGTATTGTTTCATGGGCATAGCCGTATACCGTTTCAAAAACGACGATACGGGCTGGCGGGCGGCAATGTCCTTGATGGAGAGGTTCGTTGCCGACCGTCCCCGATTCATATAAATATAGTCGATGTGCCAGGTGTCGAACGCGCCCGATGTCCGCCCGAATGCCTGAAACCGGAACTGGAAAGCAGCGTGTAAAAACCGGGATTCTGTAACCGCAACAAACGATTGGGTAAAGTTATTGTTGGCCGTATCGCCCTTCATTGTCCATTTGGGTTCCCAGACTCCCGCACTGTTCAGAAACTGGAGTTGTAAGGAATCTTCGGTGTCGGGCAGTTCGCCCAAGCCTTTGCGCTGCCAGTAAAAACTCAGGTAAATGGCGTCGGCGGCTGTCGTTCCCGACAAATCGATGGGGTTCGAGGTCAGTGTATCGGTCGGGCCGGTGGCAATCTGGTTGATAACATCATAGGGCGTCCCGTCGGATTTCAGGCCATCGAACGTGGCCACATTGATCGAGGGGTGGTTGATCGGCAGCGTGTTGTTGATGTAAACGTTGCTCCGTTGCCACAAGGCGGAGCTGGGATGTTCGGTGACGGTTGAAAAGTCGTCAAAAAAAGGCAGGCTCAGTGCCTGAATCCGGGCTCCGCCGGGAGCTGGGATTGCAACGGATTGCGGGAAAGATTCAATCGGAACAACCTGAATCTGGGCCGAAGCATGGCCCCAAAAAAAGTAAACGACAAAGGTCAGCCCAAGCGGGAATTTCGGACCACATGCCTGCCTGATCAGCCGCTGCCAGGCCCGCATCGCCAACGGAAGAAAATGAACTTGCTGATTACGTCCTAAACGGTGCTTCATTACTTACTGCGTATCATCATTTTCGACCGGCCCCACCACCCAAAGGTCAATGACATCGCCCACCCGGATGGTAGCACCGGGTTTGGCGGCCGGGTTCTGCCGGACAACCGTTCCGACTTCTTTTTCAGGGTCTTCTACAGGAAGAATCGTGCCAACCTGCAAATTGGACCCGCGAATCAACATTTCGGCTTCGTCGCGCGGTTTACCTACAACGTCCGGAACGGCAAACATAGTATTGCCCAAACCGTCGCCGACAACAATGTCAATTTTTGATCCTTTGGCAATGCGCGTACCCGGCAGTATTTCCTTGCCATTAAAGAGTTGCTGCAAAACCGTCCCCTGCGCCAGATCCGGAACGTATTTCAGCTTTCCCATCTGTAACCCATTGCTGGACAAGGCATATTGTGCGCTGACATACGTCTGGTCAACCAGTTTAGGCATCGGAATCATCGGCGGGTTTTCCGTCGTAATGGTGATGTACAGTTTCCGTCCGGCCTTCACTTTGAAACCCGGTTTGGGGTATTGGGCAACCACCGTCAGTGGTTCGGCTCCGGCTACGTACGTGCTGTCGCTGACTTCAAACCGCAGATCGTGGTCGTTCAAAAAATCTTCCAGTTCCGATGTATTCATCCGGCTCAGGTCCGGAACCGTAATCGTTTGCCCGTGGTGAGTCGTAAAGGGTAAGTATAGAAAGAAAAATCCCAGAAACAGGACGGCTAATAAACTCAGAATAATACCAATATGAGTGAGCAGATCGGCCGTGGTACGCGTGCTGATTTTCGCCATGAAACCAATGAGATGCGCTTCGTTAAACCACAATATTAGCGGTTTGCCGGGCGGTTATCGATACAACCCGAGCATTTTTTTTATGTATTTCCCCACCACATCGAACTCCAGATTGACCACATCGCCCACCCGCAGGTCGCGAAAAGTCGTGTGTTCGTACGTATAAGGAATAATGGCAACCCGGAACGAATCCGGTTCCGAATTAAAAACGGTCAAACTAACGCCATTGATACAAATGGAGCCTTTTTCTACGGTAATATTGTTGTGTTCGGGCTCGCCGGAGATCGGCGGGTATTGAAAATCGAACAGCCAGCTCCCATTCTGGTCGGCAATGCGGGTCACGATGCCCGTCTGATCAACGTGTCCCTGCACGATGTGCCCATCGAAACGCCCGTTGGCGGGCATGCACCGTTCCAGATTGACCCGGTCGCCGGTTTTAACATGACCGAGATTGGTTTTCTTCAGCGTTTCTTCCACCGCCGTTACGGTATACGTATCACCCTCCACCGCCGTCACCGTCAGACAAACGCCGTTGTGGCTCAGACTCTGGTCCACTTTCAATTCAGGGGCAATGGGGGATTTCAGATGAAATGTCAAATTCGTGCCTTCGGCAGTGATGTTGGTCACTTCGCCAGTGGCTTCTACAATTCCGGTAAACATATTTTCTCACATTAGCTTAATCGGATAACAGGCGGGCGGTGGTAAGAATTCCACCTGTACCCCCGTGGGTACGTTACGGATATTTCTCGTAGATAATGTCTTCCGGATGATAATAGTCATTTGACATCACCAGCAGAACACCTCCCGGACTAAACTGGTCGATCTGGTACCAGTCCTTCGGCTCAACGATCAGGCATTTCTGAGGGTTGTCCAGCACAAAAAATGATTCGTCGGCTCCATCGTTCGTATACATCCGGCAACTTCCGTTGAGGCAAATCAGGGCGTGCCAGGCCGTTCGGTGCCGGTATCCGAACCGCTCCGGTTCGTCGGTTTCGTAAACGTAAAAAAAACGCTTGATGAATCCCGGCATTAGTTTCTCAAAAACCGTCAGATCGCCGGATTCAGCCGTAAATGTATCCAGTTTCAAAAGTTGGGCCATATGGAAAATCGATCACTTGCCCCCACTTATCGGGATCGTTGCCCGTTAACCAGGAAGCTGAAAAGCTGAAACAAGGCCAAGAAACCGCTAAAAGTAAAACATAATTTCTGCATTGACACGACCCGGTTTGGTACGGAAACCCAGTCAGTCCCCCACGCATCCGCCCAAAAACGATTCGATTTTATCCTAAAAATCACGCAATGAATCCGTAATTTCACGATTTAAACCGTCAACCCTATGCCTCGGAACCGTTTTTTGCTGGTGGGTCTCTTTCTGATTCTACTGGCGATCATTTATTTCTCCTTTTTCGACTCCGGAAATACCGATTCACCAGCCGTGACCAATCCGGAAACGTATCGGACGGAAATGGCAACGAAGCGAAAGGAGAAAGATGAATTTTTCCGAACCAGTACAGAATCGCCTTACACCGATAAATCCAAATTCAAAAGCCTGATCTACTTCAATCCCGACCCCAACTACCGGGTTTCGGCCCGGCTGGAGCCCTTCGCCGACCGAAAAAAAGTGGTGGTTAAATTAACCGATGGCAGCGAAGAAGTGTATGAGAAATACGCTCATGCGGTTTTTACGCTGCACGATGAAGTCTGCCGGTTGCTGGTGCTCAAGCACGACAATACACTGTCGGTTTTATTCAAAGACAAAACCAGCGGTAAGGAAACCTACGGCGGGGGCCGCTACCTCGACTTCAAACCCGACGATGCGAAGGAAAACCGCCTGTTGATCGATTTCAACGAAGCCTACAACCCCTATTGCGCCTACAACCACGAATACGCCTGTCCGCTGCCGCCAGCCGAAAACACCTTGCCGGTGGAGGTCCGGGCGGGCGAAAAATATGACCAGTGATTACGGTGATGACTATGATTTTTCAGGATGAATGAGCAACGATGAATGATGAATTACTACACGGTAACCTGGCTTCATCTCTCATCATCCATAATTCATCATTCATCATCATTAAAATTCACCGTAATCCTAGTTATCTTTGCAATCCATTTCCAGTTGATCTATGAAGATTTCTTATAAATGGCTCAATCAATTGATTAGCCTGAGTGAAAGCCCCGAGAATGTCGGTAAAATACTGACAGACACGGGCTTAGAGGTTGAAAGTATTGAAAAAATAGAGTCGGTTCCGGGCGGTTTGGAAGGGGTTGTGATCGGAGAAGTGCTGACCTGCGAAAAGCATCCCGAAGCCGATAAGCTGAGTCTGACGACGGTCGATGCAGGTCAGCCGGAAATTCTGCACATCGTTTGCGGAGCCCCCAACGTGCGGGCCGGACAGAAAGTGGTCGTTGCGCTGGTGGGGGCGACGCTTTATCCGGTGAGCGGAGAACCGTTTACGATTAAGAAAGCGAAAATCCGGGGAGCGGCTTCCGAAGGCATGATTTGCGCGGAAGATGAAATTGGTTTGGGAACCTCGCACGCCGGTGTGATGGTCCTGGATACTGACCTGCCGAACGGCACCCCTGCCGTCCGGTATTTTGGGCTGGAAGCTGACTATCAGATTGAAATCGGACTGACGCCCAACCGCGCCGACGCGGCTTCGCACCTCGGTGTGGCCCGCGATCTGAAGGCGGTTTTACAACGCCCGGTTCAATGGCCTTCGATTGAAGGGTTTCAAATCGACAACCCGAGTTTACCGATTGAAGTTATTGTTGAAAGTCCGGACGGAGCGCCCCGCTACACCGGTTTGACGATGGACGGTTTGACCGTTGGCGAGTCGCCCGACTGGTTGAAGCAACGGCTGCGGGCCATTGGGTTGAATCCGATCAACAACATTGTCGATGTGACGAACTACGTTTGCCACGAATTGGGGCAACCGCTTCACGCGTTCGATGCGGATCAGATTGCGGGTAACCAGGTGATTGTCAAAACCGTACCGGAAGGAACGCCGTTCGTTACGCTCGACGGCGTGGAGCGGAAATTGTCGGCCAGCGACCTGATGATTTGCAATGCTGCTGAACCGATGTGCATTGCGGGCGTTTTTGGTGGCCAGAAATCGGGCGTGAACGCCCAGACCACCCGGATTTTTCTGGAATCGGCCTATTTCAGCGCGGCCTGGATTCGGAAAACGTCGCAGCACCACGGCCTGAAAACCGATGCGTCGTTCCGGTTCGAACGGGGAACGGACCCGAATATGCCGGTTTTTGCGCTTAAACGGGCGGCTTTGCTGATTCAGGAAGTGGCTGGCGGAACCATTAGCTCGTCGGTTATTGACCTCTATCCTGCCCCGGTTTCAGACCGCACGGTTGAAATTCGCTACAAAAACGTTGACCGACTGATCGGTATTCCGATCGACCGCGCTGAAATCAGCCGGATTCTGGAAAGTCTGGACATTCGGGTCAGCAACCAGACCGAGCTGGGTTTCACGGCATCGGTTCCGCCTTTCCGCGTCGATGTGGAGCGGGAAGTGGATGTCATCGAAGAAATTCTCCGGATTTACGGACTCGATAACGTGCCGCTCTCGGATCACCTGTCGTCGGATTTTCTTTCTGAGTTTCCCGAAACCGACCCGGATCAATTGCAGGAACGCGCCAGTCAGTTGCTGGCCGCCAACGGTTTTTACGAAACCCTCAGCAATTCGCTGACCCGGCCGGCATATCACGACGCCATTCGGGACACCTTGCCACAGGCGGATGTCAAGCTGTTGAACCCGTTGAGTGAAGAGCTGTCGGTGATGCGGCAAACCCTGCTATTTTCCGGTTTGGAAACATTGGTGTATAACATCAACCGTCGGCAGAAAGACCTGAAAATTTTTGAGTTTGGCAAAACCTACAGCCGCGACGGCGAGCGTTTTTACGAACGTCCCCACCTGGGAATCTGGATGGCCGGACGCATGCAATCGGAAAGCTGGCTCACCGGAAATCAACGCTCTGCGGACACAGCACTCACCTACCATGACCTCGCGGGGGTTGTTCAGAAAGTGCTGACTTCGTTCCGGGTAAAAGTAACTGACAACCAGCCCGCTGACCCAGCTATCTTCCAGTACGGCTTGACGTTGCTGGTGAATAAAAAACCGGTTGTTACACTGGGGCTGGTGAAAGCCGGTTTGACCCGATTGGCTGAATTGAAGCAGACTCCGGTTTTTTACGCCGATTTCGACTGGCAGTATCTGGTGAAGTTGTACAACGGCAAGGTTGTTTTTGAAGAAGTATCGCGTTTCCCCGAAGTTCGGCGCGATTTGTCGCTGGTGCTGGACACGGGCGTTACGTATGCGCAAATCAGTCGGTTGGCGTTCCAGACCGAACGGAAGCTGCTGCGGGATCTAAACGTTTTCGATGTGTACGAAGGCGAGAACCTGGAGAAAGGCAAAAAATCATATTCCGTCAGTTTCATTTTGCAGGATCCGGTTCAAACGTTGAACGATACGGTTATCGATAAAACAATGAATCGACTGATGTCGGCATTCGAACGGGAGCTGGGGGCAATTATCAGAAAATAGGCTAGAAGTCTGGGGACTGCTTGATTTTTCAGTTGCAATCAGTCAATTTCAAACGGTCAATAGTAAACCAGTCATGAGCGAGACACTGCCGGTTTTGTCACAAATGGACTCTTTCGAGGACAAGGCATTCCGCCTGGTCGAGATGGTTCATGCGGGTCGGCAACGCATTATTGCGCTGGAACAGGAGAAAGCGGAACTGGAGCGGGAACGTACAAAATTGGCCATTGAAGTAACAAAACAGCAAAATCAACTGAGGCAATTGGAAAAAATGGTGAATAATTCGCCAAAAGAGTTTTCAAAACCAACAAATATTCCTAAGATTGTAAATAACAAACACAATGACGCAGAGACTACTGCCGAATTGAAGCAACAGTTGACGGCATACATCGAAGAATTGGATCGTTGCATTGCCTATTTAAGTGACTTGTCATAAATCAGATTATCGGAAAACCGAAAGCGCCGGTAGCGTTTTCAGTGCCGGTTGGACAAGCCGTACGGATGGAAGAGTTATTGTCAATAAATATCCGAATTGCAGGCCGGAACTATCCGCTTAGCGTTCTTCCTGAAGACGAAGAAACCGCCCGGGAAGCCGGACGTCTCGTCAATGAACGTTTTTTGGAGGAGAAAAATAAGAAGAAAAAGCGCGACGATGTGGACATTCTGGCGGTTATTGCCGTCATGAATACCGTTAGATGGCTCGAAGCGCGCACTGAAAAAGCGGTGCTGCAAGAAAAGATAACACAACGGATAAACCGTTTAGACGAGTTAATTGACTCGACGTTAACTACTTAATTGACACAAAGTAGAAAACCAAACGCGATAACCACCTTCTCCCCGTACACTTCTGTCGCTGACTGCTCCGCAGTTGGCCCGCTTCTTTTTCGGTACTGTAGGGATCTGTGAAAACTATATTTTTCACACAAACGTCTACGGACCATGAATAAAATTGATTTCTGGGTGATGCTCCTGTCGGATATGCTTTCGATAGCAGTGGGCATCTACATTGGCAGGAAGCTGTTGAGCCGCCTGTTTGCCCAGCGTGAGAAAGATGCCGAAGTACGGTCGGCGGAGATTATCAAAAATGCCGAATTGACGGCCGAAAATATCAAGAAAGACCGCATTCTGGAAGCGCGTGAAAAGTACCTGAAATTGAAAGCTGAGTTTGAAGAAGACACCAACCGGAAAAAGAACATTCTGATTACCAACGAAAATAAACTCAAACAACGCGAACAACAGCTCCAGCAACA
This sequence comes from Larkinella rosea, assembly GCF_003858635.1. Taxonomy (GTDB): domain Bacteria; phylum Bacteroidota; class Bacteroidia; order Cytophagales; family Spirosomataceae; genus Larkinella; species Larkinella rosea. The sequence goes on along the minus strand of NZ_RQJO01000017.1, from coordinate 202,346 downwards.
GGCCGATCAAAGCAAACGGAAAGAAGCCGAACTCGACCAGCAGAAAGCGAAACTGGATCAGCAGCAGGAAGCCATCGGCAAACGCCGGGAAGAAGCCGAACGCATGCGGCAGCAACAGGTGGAAGCTCTGGAAAAAATTGCCAATCTGACCGCCGATCAGGCCCGTGACCAACTCATTGATGCGCTGAAAGCCGAAGCTGATTCCAGAGCCTCTTCCTATGTCAAAAGTATCGTGGAAGAAGCCAAACTGACGGCGACGAAAGAAGCCAAAAAAGTGGTGATCGAAACCATTCAGCGGACGGCGACGGAACATGCCATCGAAAACTGCGTATCGGTTTTCAACATCGAAAGCGACGACATCAAGGGGAAAGTGATTGGCCGCGAAGGCCGGAACATCCGGGCATTGGAAGCCGCCACGGGCGTTGAAATCATCGTAGACGATACGCCGGAAGCGATCATCATTTCCGGTTTTGACCCCGTACGGCGTGAGATTGCCCGTCTTTCGCTCCACCGGCTGGTGCAGGATGGCCGGATTCACCCCGCCCGGATTGAGGAAATTGTGGCCAAAACCCGCAAGAATATCGAAGACGAAATCGTCGAAATTGGCGAACGGACGGTGATCGACCTGGGCATCCACGGTTTGCACCCCGAACTGATCAAGATGATTGGCCGGATGCGGTTCCGCTCCAGCTACGGACAGAACCTGCTCCAGCACTCCCGCGAGGTAGCCAAGCTGTGCGCTACGATGGCTGCCGAACTGGGCTTGAACGCCAAATTAGCCAAACGTGCCGGACTCTTACACGACATCGGTAAAGTGTGGCCGGAAGAAGCCGAACTGCCGCACGCGGTTTTGGGCATGGAACTGGCGAAGAAATACAAGGAACACCCGGAAGTGTGCAATGCCATCGGTGCGCACCACGACGAAATCGAGATGACAACCCTCATTTCGCCCATTGTGCAGGTTTGTGATGCGGTTTCGGGTTCACGCCCTGGCGCGCGTCGCGAGATGATGGAGTCGTATATCCGCCGACTGAAAGAACTCGAGGAATTGGCCATGAACTTTCAGGGCGTGACCAAGTGCTACGCCATTCAGGCCGGTCGCGAACTGCGCGTCATGGTCGATGCCGAGAATGTATCCGACGAAAAAGCCAACACGCTGTCGTTCGATATTTCGCAGAAAATTGAGAAAGAAATGCAGTATCCCGGCCAGATCAAAATTACGGTTATCCGGGAAATGCGTTCGGTCGCCTACGCAAAATAAGTATTCGGTTTACAGTTTACGGGGGCTGACGCTTGCTTTTTTTCGCTCGCGTCAGCCCCCGTAAACTGTAAACCGAATACCGTAATTTTATCTCACCGGAAACCGCAGTGCCGGAACGGCCGTAGGCATTGGAGTGCCCGGCAAAACCGCTTCGTTTTTCAAACTATCCGGTAAAATCTTCACATCCAACCCCAGCTGGGTCTTCATAATATTCGCGTTATTTTTGCCGTCCTGATACGCAGGGTTGACCAGCATCGCCATGTTGTAGAAATAAGACGCCAGGTGATACCGGCGCTCGCCCTGGTAAATGACGCCCAGGTTGTTGTAGGCGGGTGCGTAGTTCGAAGACGCCCGAATGGCCTGTTTGTAGTAATAGACCGCCGAATCCCGGTTGGGAATCAGCTTCTGGTACGAATAGGCGATCGAGAAAAAGGCTTCGCCAAAACCGGGGTAAATCTCCGTCGAGCGTTTCAGGTGGTAGATCGCTTTATTGAAATAAATGCGTTTTTGCTTCGGATCTTTCTCTTCCGCGCACTTGTTGATCCACTCATTCGCCACGTGGCGGTTTACCTGACAACTGTTGGACGCATAATCCAGACCGCTGTTAAAGAGCGTAAAGTTATCCTTCCAGTCCTCATTGCGCACCACAGTTCGAAAACTAAATAACCCACCAACAACCACACACAGACCAATCAGAACTCCGTATCGTTTCAATACCGGTATCGGCTCGGACAGATTCATTCGCTTGACCAGCAGCAGATCCAGCCCGGCGATGGCGGCAATGACGAACCCCAGAATCGGCGAATACAAAAACCGCTCGGCCAGAATACCGCCCCGGAACAACACGAAACCCAGGCCCGGTGTCATGGTAATAAACATCCAGGTGAGTCCAAAACCCCACACCGTCCGATTCCAGAAGCCTTTCCAGGCCAGCCAGACCAGCCCGCCAAAGGAAAACAGACCGAGCAAGGTCTCCCAATCGCTCAGCTTACCGGACGGAATGACATCATAGGAATAGTCGTAGGAAAGGTGGAGCGGAAAAATCAGCAACCGCAGGTATTGCGCAAAAAACTTGAACGTAGTCAGGAACTTGGTGTTTTGCAGGGCGTAAGGGTAGTTGGCCCAGTCGACCGGGGGATTTCCGCTTAAGGTGCCGATCATCGCCTTTTTCTGCCAGAAAAACAGCGCCGTCACCAGCAGATACGGCCAGATGCTGAGGAGCGACTGCCAGAAATTACGTCTGGCAAACGTATACTGCATGATGACGATCAGGCCCAGCCCCACCAGCGACGATTCTTTGGACAGGTACGTGAGGTACATCCAGAATGCCGAAAACGCGATCCAGCCGATTTGCCGGGTTTCGAGGTACTTCCAGTAGGTCAGCATGACCAGCGTGATGAACAGGAAACTCAGCATTTCATCCCGGCTTTTGATGTTGGCAACTACCTCGGTATGAAGTGGATGCGCCATGAACAACAGCGCGATCAGGGTGGTCAGAACCACGCGGCCCGGCATCCATTTCTGCAATAGGATCACCAGAAAAAAACCGGTGATGCCGTACACAATCCCATTAATGATGTGACTGATGTGCGGATCGGCGTTGAAATATTCTTTTTCCAGCGCAAACGTAATGAGCGCCAGCGGGCGGTAATAGCCCAGCGAAATATTGCTGAAGTGCCAGAATTCCGTCTTGAGCAGGTCGGGAATACCTTCGATTCCTTTCTGGACAAACAGATTCTGGGTGATGGCGGCAATGTCATCCAGTGCCAGCCCGTGATTAAACGTATTGATGTATAAAGCGAATCCAACGACGGCAACCAGCCCTGCCCAGACCCACTGAATCGGCTGGGCAGGGAGCGGTTCGGGGGTGGCCTGGGGTAGCTGTTTGGCCGGTGCACTTACGGGCCGGGCCGGGGTAGTTGCCGGACGCGGAACAGGCTTGTTGCCTCCCCCGGCAGTCGGACGAATGAGCGGTTTTTGACCCGATGAGGACTGATTTTTTTTAGACATACGAACAGGGCAGGTCAGTTTTTAACGGCAATTCTCTATTTGTTTTGCGAAACAACTTTGCTACTGAAAACTTGTGTGTAAAATTGGCAAGATTCCATCAAAAATCAATAGCTACGAATGAGCAAATCCGAATCCAGTTGGTACTATTCCCGCAAATACCTTGCCGGGTCCAACCTGAATACGATCCATGGAAATGATAAAGCCACTAATTGTCTCATTCCCGGAAAGGTTATAAACCGGAAAAGAAATTCTATACGTGCTATTTAATCTTTTTTGTTATTTTTCCATTTCATTTCCATCCGGCGGTTGTTGGTATGGGCAACTCAACTGTTTTCTATGGCATCCGCTTTTCTGGGCCTGCGGACAATTATTTACGCAGCACCCGATTTAACCTACGCAAAAACGTGGTACTCAACGATCTTAGGAGTAAAACCGTATTTTGACGAACCATTTTACGTGGGTTTTTCAGTGGGTGGCTACGAGTTAGGCCTGGACCCGGCGGCAAAACCGTCTGATGGCAGTACAATCACCTACTGGGGTGTTCCGAACATCGAAAAGGCCTGGGAGCATTTAATGAGCCACGGCGCCAGCGTGCATTCCGGCATCGAGGAAGTAGGCGAAGACATCAAAGTGGCTAGTGTGAAAGATCCGTTCGGGAATGTGCTGGGTATTATTGAAAACCCGCATTTCAAGGTGGAATAAATGAAAGGATAGCATACAAAACGCCTTTTACAAGTCATTTGTAAAAGGCGTTTTGTATTTGGTAAAGCATCCATTCAAATCCGTTACTGGCATTTGTATTTATAACTCCGGGCCGATACATTTTGCTTCCCATCATACGTAGATATCGCGAACTTCTGAATCACTTTTCCATCACCGTCAAATGTGTAGCGGTACTCAATCGATGAGTTCGTGGATGTGGACGAATCAGCTATTTTGGTATAAACCGTCGTCGTTTTTATCAGGAGATTGCGATCTTTTTTACCAAGAAACGGAAGTGGATTGGGTAGATTCGGTTTAGTTAGATCATATTCATACGTTGTGAAGTATTCACCACTCTTATCCTTCGTTTCGGTTTTGACTACATTTCCATCCAGGATCGTTTTTTTGGTGTACCCGGTTGTCCCCTCGTAATCAATCAGGAAGCGACGCTCAATTTCATACCCGTCCTTATCGTACGTAACGTCTTTCGCAGGAATAAGTCCGTACTCATTCAGGGTATATGTGGTTGTATAAACCGGTGTCAAACCAGCATTCTGGTATTTTTCGATGATTTTGCCCGGTTCATACGCGTAGTCGTAAGTTGGAGCACCTCTTTCTAAAAAATAATCCGTCACATAATGACTCACTCTTCCCTGCGAATCGTATCCATAGTCATTCCCACCAACACCGCCTTGCGCCAGTGCATATTTTTGCCCGTTTATATCAATTATTTCGGTGACTTTGCCAACGATTTCACCAAACCCAGAAGGACCTGGATGGGTATCGCCCACTTTTAATTTCGAATCCGGCTGAATTTTGATGATCGCAATATCGTAATCTTGAATCAGTAAGCAGTTGCTGTACGGATCTGATGCTGCGGGCCGTAAATGATCCTGCACGGAGCAGGATTCGAACACTATCAATACACTAATTATTAGAATGGCGATTCGGTTAATTTTTTTCATCGATGGTTTTGGTTGTAAACAGAAATTTATTTTAGGACGTCAAGAATTAAGAAAAGATATACGCTGGGTAAGTCATTCTAAATAGTAAGGGACATCTCCAATCGGAGCCGCCAGTTCAAAACACTCAATTTTTATAAGCCGGGAATCTGCAGTATTTACCTTAGATACCTCAGCATTTGATAACCATTCTCACTGACATTTATATTCGTACTCCGTAACGGTTACGCCTTTATCGCTATCGTAGGTGTTTATTGTAATTCGTCTGATTACTTTTCCCTGACTATCAAATGTATACCGATGTTCAACTCCAACAACTTTGGGTATATACGTCTCATAAGTTAATGTTGAATTCAGGGGAAGATTCAAATCGGTTTTACCAAAAAACGGAACGGGATTCGGCAAATTGGGTTTTGATAAATCAAATTCCACGATAGAAGTGTATTTCCCGGTTATTGGATTTGTTCCTTCTGATACCGACGGATTATTCTTAAAAACCGGGTTATTGGCAGGATTTCCTCCGTAGGAATAATGTCCAAAATAATCACCGGAGACAAAGGATTCTTTCGTCCGGTCAATCAAGCCTTCATTGTCTAATTGATACGTAACTGTTCCCGATTGGGTAGGAAACCCCTCGTGCACGTACTTCTGAATCAATTGGTTAGGCGACGGATATTCATACGAATATACTTCAGCCCCCTTCGCGGTTGTCAGAATATGCACATGCTCAGTTACTCTTTTCTGCGAATCATACTTGAATTCGTCAATCAGGTCAGACAAAGGCCCCAGGGCATATTTTTGACCATCGACCTCAATGATTTCACTGATCGGACCTACTTCGGGTAAATAATCCAAAAAAGGATCACCCACTTTTAATTTCGAATCAGGCCCCAGCTTGATTTTCTGCACATCCCGAATTCTGGTGATCAAACAGTTTTCATACGGATTTCCTGGCTGTGGCCGTAAATGATCCTGCACCGTACAGGAAGTGAAAATAATCAGTAACCAAAGAGGTATTAGAAAAAAACGAACTACGGTTTTCATGCGTAAAAACGATAAAATGTGGTGTTGACAGGAGCTTTACGACTATATCGGCAATGATCGAAAAAGGTAAATGGTCAATTGTAAAGTTAATATTGTTTGATCAAGCAATACAAGCTCTGCAAATTTCGTAAAATCCAACAAAAAACCGCCCTCTTGCGAAGCGGTTTTCGTACTTTCTGAAAATGGTTTTGTAATTACAACCTCGGAATCCGCAGCACCTGGCCCGGATAAATCAGGTCGGGGCTTTTCAGCATGGGTTTATTGGCTTCGAAAATAATCCCGTATTTCATGGCGTCGCCGTACACTTTCTTGGAAATGGCCGACAGTGTATCGCCCGATTCGACGGTATGGAACTGGCCTTCCGGTTCCGGCGTATCCACCACCAGCCGGTTATCGACCTGATGAACGCCTTCGACGTTGCCAACGGCCAGCGCCAGTTTTTCGGCATCTTCCTGGCTGGCCACCTGACCTTCCAAAACGACGGTATCACCAGCGGTTTTGACCGTCAGTTTCTTATACGACAGGCCAAGCTGCTTCACGTGGTTGAGCAATGCGCTGGCTTTCAGCGGTTCTACTTCGGCAGCTTTGGCCGGTTCGGAAGCCGGAGCGGTGTGTTCCTGGCCGAAAACTTTTTCGCCAACGCCTTTGAAAAAACTGAGCAGTCCCATGGATTTGTGAGTTTGATTTAGTTAACGATGAATTGGGGTTCGAATAGAATAACTGCGAATGCCGCGAACTGTTTAAATAGTCCGTCGAGTCGGTTTCACAATCCTTCTTTAGACGCTCAAATTATCGGTAAGTAATCAATTATCCATAAAATAGTTGAAATTCTATTTTTGACTTGACGGAGTTTTCCGTTCTTGCGTTCAATTGGAGCGACAATGAAACAACCAAACCTATTTTTTAAAATGAATTTTTGGGGGCTTACTTGCCTTGTTTTTCTGGGCGCATTAACCGCTCAGGCGCAAAGCACAACGGAACTGGGAATCAGAGGGGGAGCAACTTTTAGCCACGGGTATGCCGTTATTCCGACCCAATCGCTGGCGCAGGGTACGGAAGTGCCCCGCATTCGAAATACCAACAACGGCATTGGTGTCGGTTATCTGGGGAGCGTCTGGATTCGAAAAAAGTCCGACCGGTTTTTCCTTCAGGCCGAAGTAAATTATTCCACGCTCTTTTTAAAGCAGAAAGCGCCCATCGAACGCATTGATGTCACTGCTGCAACGGAATTTGGCGTTAGTTTGCCCATCAATCTTCCGCCGGGAACCTTGTTTGCCAGCTTAAACACCACTTCTGAATCAACACTGAACACGATTACCATTCCCGTTTATGTGGGAAAAGAGTGGCAGGAAGGCAAATGGCGCGCGTATGGCGGACCAACATTTCTGTTTACGCACAAAGCTGAAGCGATTCGGAATGCCTCCGGAATCGTGGGGCCCAACGCCAGCATTAATTTTCCGGGTTACACCATTACGAACATCACCGACCGAATTGATCTGACCAATGCGGAACAGGCCGGTATTTTACAGGTTAAAAATTTCAATTTTGGGATCGAAGTGGGAGCCGGACTAACGCTTTTGAAACGACTGGAAGTCGACGTTCGCTACGGTTTGCCCATTGGAGGGGTGTTCAATGATAGCGGAATCACCGGTTTTGTCGGGTATGCCACGCTAACCTTGGGGTATAAACTGGTCAATTTCTGATTGAAGAACTGTCGCTCGGACGCAGACCTTGCCCTAACTGCGTCCGAGCGGTCTTACCTCATATAAAAGCCCGGCCTACTTCTCTCAGCAGATCAATAACCGGCAAAATCGTGCGCCCTTTGTCAGTGAGCCGATATTCGACCCGGGGGGGCACTTCACCAAATGACTCCTTTTCAACCATTCCCAGTTCAACGAGCTGCTTCAATTCATGAACCAGCACCTTTTCGCTGATTCCGGGTACGCCACGCTTAATTTCTCCGTATCTCAGGACTTTTTCACGCAGCAGGTGAATAATTATCATTCGCCATTTCCCGCAAATCACTTCAACAGCCTTCTTGATAATCAGTTCGGTAGTAATAATCTCTTCGCTCGTTTGTTTTGTTTCCGGTGTCATTCGTTATGCTTACTTACCTATTGGTGGGTAACACACTGATTAGTAGGTTATTAAAGTTGATTTTATGCAAAAGTAAGCTTTTAAATCAATCCACCGAACGCGTTTTACAAAATGATTAGCAATTTAAAAAATAGTTATCCAACAGGGCGCAAAACCGCAGTAACCTCTATTTCAACCAGCAAATCAGGAGAAATCAGGGCGCTGACTTCCACCATCGAAGCCGCCGGACGAATATCTCTGAAAAACTCACCGTGTGCCCTTCCGACGTCTTCCCACTGCGAAATATCAGTAACGTACATCCTTGTACGCACCACATCCGACAGGCTTGCCCCGGCTTCCGCAAGAATTGCACTGACTTTTTGGAGTATAAACCGGGTTTGTTCATACACATTCCCCCTTCCTACCAGCTCGTCCCCATCCATCGCGGTGGTTCCCGAAATTTCAATCAGATTGCCGACCCGAACGGCGCGGCTGTAACCAACCAAGGGCTCCCAGGGAGTACCCGAAGAAATAAGCTGACGCTGCGACATAAATTAATTTGCTTTCATTATCCGGCTTTTTCAGCCACCAATCTATCCAATGCGGATTTATGCTCGTTTAAAAATACGGTAAATTCCTTATCCAGCATCTGCAAGTCGTCGGCCAGCGAACTGATGTCACTCACCTTCAGTTTCGCTTCGGCTTCGCGGGCAACCTGCGCAATGCGGGCGACGCCGATCGTACCGGCACTTCCCTTCAGCGTATGCAGATGACTTTTAACGGTCGGTACATCACCGATGGAAAAGGCCTGCAGCGACTCCTGAACGAGTGTGGTCGCTTCGATCACAAAATCTTCGTAAATCGACAGCACCAGATCCCAGCCCCCAACCTGTTCAAGCTGACCGATAATTTCGTTGTCAATCATTGGCATTTCCGGCTCCCGAATCGTTTCCAGCTGTTTCGAGCGCATCTGGGCCGCTTCCCGGAATTCCTGCCGGGCGTCCACCGTTTCTTTTACTTTGGCAATCAGGCTCTGGGCGCGAATCGGTTTGGCAATGTAATCGTCGAGGCCCTGACTCAAAAACCGGTCACGGTCTTCCTTCATGGAATACGCCGTCATGGCAATAACCGGTGGCAACTGTGTTCCGAACAGGCTACGGAGTTTCACGGTCGTTTCAACGCCGTCCATATCCGGCATCTGGATATCCATAAAAATCAGTTCATACGGTTTTCCGTTCGTCTGCATGGCCGCCGTTACTTTATCGATTGCCTCCTGACCACTCGACGCCGTTTCAACCTCACAACCCGATTTTTTCAAAATCTCGGTCGCCACTTTCCGGTTTACGGCATTGTCGTCGACCAACAGCAGATACGGTTTATGGTCGGTGAAGACGTTTTGCAGGGAAATTTCGGGCTGATCGGCTTTCTGGCTGGTCGGACTGATCAGCGTCTCTTTTAGTTCGATCGTGAACCAGAACGTACTCCCCTGCCCGGCAACCGACTCCACCCCGATGCTGCCTTTCATCAAAGCCGCCAGTTCTTTTGAAATGGCTAAACCGAGCCCGGTGCCTCCGAACGACTTGCGCGACGACATTTCTACCTGACTGAACGAGTTGAACAACAGGCCCAAATCGTCTTTGGCAATGCCAATGCCCGAATCTTTGACCTCGACCTTAATCCGGTTGAACTTGCCTTTTTTGCTCACCAGGGTGGCCCGTACGGTTACAGCCCCATTTTCGGTAAACTTAATGGCGTTGGAGGTCAGATTGGACAGAATTTGCAGCAGACGCGTCTGATCGGCAATGACATATTTGGGCAGATCGTCGGCCAGGTGATAACTGAGTTTGTTGCCTTTTACGCTGGCCTGCTGGCCAAACAGCGACACCAGTTTTTCGAAAACCTCCTGAAGGCGGATCGGCGCATCGTGCAAAACCATCTTCCCGGCTTCAATTTTCGACAGATCAAGGATATCGTTGAGGATATTGAGTAACGTTTCCGACGATTTTTTGATCGTCAGCACGTAATCCTTCTGATCTCGATCCAGGGGCGTATCGTTCAGCAGATCGATCATCCCGATTACGCCATTCATGGGCGTTCGGATTTCGTGGCTCATGTTGGCCAAAAACCGCTCCTTCACCTTCAGCGACCGTTCGGCTTCGTCTTTGGCTTTCATCAATTCCTGGGCGTTGCGTTTCAGTTCGGTAATATCGCGCGCGAGTGCGGCTACCTCATCGACCCGACCATTTTTGTCGTTCAGGGTCAGCATGTTGAGCATAATCTGCCGGACCGAACCGTCCTTGCGGTGGAGCGTTGCCTCGAAGTTCCGAAGGCTCTTGTTCCGAATCAACCGCACCAGCGCCCGGCGAATGTCCTGCTTATCGACAAAATCGGTAATGGGCTGACCCAGCACTTCTTCCGGGGTATATCCCGTCCGTTTCAGCACCGACGGGCTGATCATCGTAATGCGACCTTCCCGATCAACGCGACAGTAGATATCCTGTAAATTGTCGAAAATTCCCCGGAATTTTTCTTCACTTCCCCGGAGTTCAAGCTCGGTCCGCTTCCGGGCCGTAATGTCGCGGGCGATTCCGGAGACTTCCTCGATAACGCCCCCCGAAAGCAGAATCGGATTCAGGTGTACTTCCAGCCAGGCTTCCCCTTTGGTGGTCTGAAAATGGAGTTCTACCGTTTGCGGCAACCCGCGGAATGCCAGGCGGTATTTTTCTTCCAGCAGCTTCCGGTTTCCGGCGCCAATGATTCGCCAGCCCAGTTTCTCGGTTGTTACGTTCAATTGCGGTATTTCGCCCAACTGATTCTCGATCAGGCGGGTATAATTGCGGTTGAACGAGGTCAACTGAAAGCTTTTATTGACCGACCAGATCAGGTGAGAACTGCTGTCAAAAATGGCATTGAGCCGCGCGGTTTGTTTATTAATGGCCGCTTCGTCCTGTTTGCGGGCAATGGCCAGCGCCACCTGCCCCGAAATAAATTCCAGCAATTCCAGATCCCGGATGTTGTACGTATCGGCTTTATCATAGGCTTTTACGCCAATGATCCCCGTAATCCGATCGCCGATCCGGAGCGGAACGCAGAGCATCGCTTTCGGAATCTGACCGTATAAGTACAGGTTCTGGGTGTCGGCTAATTGCTGAATATCCTGTTCGTAAAGAAACAGTGGCCGGTTGGCCCGAATAGCATACTCCGTCAACCCGTTGCCCAATCTCCGCTTCGTAAACCGCATTCCTGTAAAATATTCATCGACGTAATACGGGAAATACAGAAAGCTTTTGCTCTGATCATACAACGCAATGAAGAAGTTACGGGCGTCGATGATGTTACTCAGTTCATCGTGAATATTCTGGTAGAGCTCATCCAAATTGGGCGCATTGAGCGTCCAGTTGGCAATGCTATAATAAAGCTTTTGTGCTTTTTCAGCGCGTATCCGGCTTGTAATGTTGTGCAGAATACAGCGGTAAGCCGTCGGTTTTCCCTGATCGTAGCGGCAATTGACGCTGCCCGACACAAAGACGGTTTTGCCTTTTTTACTCTGAAAAACCGTTTCGAAATACGGAAATTTCTCACCATCCCGAACGCGCTGCAGACGCATCAGCGTACTTTCGGCATAATCCGGGTGCAAAACGTCCTGCAAGGTTAGTGAGGCAATTTCGTCGGAACTGTATTCCAGCACTTCGCGCCATGCCCGGTTGACAAACATAAATTTGCCGTCGAGCGTCACCAGTTGAATCAGGTCACTGGTGTTGTCGACCAGGTCCTGCAATTGCGAGTTGGAATAGGACAAAGCCGAGGCTACCCGCTTTTTGTTGGTAACGTCTTCACCAATAATTGTAAATGAGGCAACGGCAGAATGCTCAGCTACAGTATTGATAATGAATGAATTCAGGTGAACATTACGCACGGCCCCACTCTTGGCCAGCAAGTTGATCTCTTTCTGGTCGACCAAACCGCCCCGCTCGATGGCCTCGTCAAAATCGCGTTGCATCTGCACCCGTTCAGTTGCCGGAATAAAAATTTCAAAGAAATTTTTCCCGATCACGTCAGTGGGTTGCCAGGCAGTAATTCGCAGCGTATATTGATTACAAAACGTTACAGTTCCGTCTTTTTCAATCGTTAACCCAATCAGATTTAATTGATCAACCGTTTTGCTGACGTCAAAAACCGACGCTGGCTGCGGTTGTGAAATTCCATCCAGGGAGTTTCGAATATCTACTTCCTTACTAAGCCGTCGAATTTCGGCCAGTAGTTCATTTTTTGTTTTCGCTGTCGAGGACATTCGTACGTGTGGGTGTTTGGAAACTCAGATAAACCATTGACTTTCAACCATTTCGAACCAGTAATTCACGACTGGATTTACCGAAACCGGTTCGCAATACTGGATAAATTTACAAAAAAATACGGGCAATGTGCTAAACGTTTGGTTGGTTGTCGGAATGGCATTATTTTGGAAGTACGTTAAGGTGAATTTGATTAGTTTCGCAAGCTTATTGCCTACTCATGATAAAAGTCTTTATTGCGTTGGTATTGATCAGCCTGTGCTGTTCTGCCTGCGAACCTTTTGATCTGGATCAGAAGAATTTCCCGATCTGTGAAAAACCGGAGGGCTCCATCGGCTTTTCGGCAACGAAACTGGAAGTTACTTTTTATCTCGAAAATCAGAAAGGCGATATTGGCGCAGTTGGCTGGGATTTGGGCGACGGGCGCAATCGCTCCGGTACGCAATTCACGGCGGTATATGCGAAAGCCGGCACTTACAACGTAACGATGGTGCTCGCCAATCAGTGTGACGATAAGTTCACGATTTCACGCCAGGTTTCAGTCACCAATTAGTCTTCTTTTCCGCTATGCAGCAGCACTACGCACATACCTGGCTGAAACCACTGCTTTTCTTTTGCTTCCTGATCTATACTTTTCCGGCTTTTAGTCAGGTCACGGTAACCAATATCCGCGTGAACTCAACAGACGAATCGGCAGTCGAAATCCTGTACGATATTGCGGGTAACCAACCTGCTGACTCGGTTTTTATTCGCATTCGTGGCCAATCGACCGGTTTATTAAGCCCCTCGGCCCGGTTTATCTCGGGTGACTGGGGCCAGGAGGTGCAACCGGGAGCCAATCGTCGCATTCTGTGGAAAGCCCTGGAAAATGGCGTGGAACTGGATGAAAATATCCGGGCGACCATTCTGGTCAAAGTGGCACCCGTCAACGGACGGAAACCCGTTGAAGCGGTTACAACGGTTATCGATACCCTGCCCAGGAAAAAATACCGCCCCGGCGGACCCGAATTTGCCTTGTTATCCGTGGTGGCTCCGGGCGTCGGCAATATTTTTGTGCAATCGCCCAAACCCATAATCGGTCACCGACTCGGGGTGACGGCGGCTTGTTACGGCCTAATGATCTACGGTTTGGTGGAGCGTAAAAAATCACGGGATGAGTACACACTCTACGAACAGCAGCGGAGTCGCACAACGGCACAACCCTATTACGACCGGGCCAACACCCATCACCACCGCTACTACCTGGCTACCCGACTTTCCGGTGCCATCTGGGTAACCGATATTGTCGCGACGTTTATCAAGGGCATGCGTAACCAGAAAGAACGCATGAAAACCGCTGAACCCAAGGTGAGTCTGCGGCTGGGTGCTCAATCGGGGGCTCCGGTAGCGGTGTTCAACTACAAATTTTAACGACTGACATAGGATGCGATTCGCAATGATTTTGGGAGTTCTGCTTGCACTGTTCGGTGAGAGTCTGGCACAGGTGGGCGTCTATTCGGCTTCAGGTTCGTGGGTGCACGTCAAAATCAAGTCGAAAACTTCGGGACCGGCCTCAAACCGGTTGTTTACCGAAGACTTCAGTGATAACCGAAACCGCTGGCTCATTGGCCGAAAGGGAGATTATTCGTACGATATTTCCCAGAACATGTACCACATCTATAAACAGGCCAGCAATTCTCCGGCATCCGGGCAGAGTATCATCAAGCTGCCACCAACGTTCGATCTGAACAAACTGGATACGTTTATGGTGCAGGTGGACCTGGCCGGTCCGAGCGGAATCATTCCCGATGCGGGTTTACTATTGGGCGTCAAAGACTCACTGAACTACTGTCATTTTCGGATCAATAACAAAAATCAGGTGTCGGTCAAGTACGTGATCAACGGCCTGAGTTACACCATTTACATGCGGGGGGATTATGTGCCAGCCGGAATACCGCTATCGGCGACAAAAAATACACTGACTGTTCGGAAGAAAACCGATCAGATTCATTTTTACCTGAATGGACGCGAAATACCGACAAGCCCGTACCAGTTTCGACAGTATCAGGGAACGGGAATCGGGTTTGTAACAACCACTGACGGAACAACTTTTCAAAATTTAATGATCAGTTCCGGAGCCGCTTCCCGTTAGCTCTCATCCCGGATCCGGGCACCATCCCGGTCAATCACAATTTGCTGTCCATCCAGCACCACGGTGGCTTTTCCATTTAAAAATGGCGTCACGTCGTCATAAACCGGATCAATGTGCCACTGGTCTTTCTGGTTGACATACCCCCATTTCCCTCCCTTCCGGGCCGCTCGCAAACCAAAGTCACCAACGTGGTTATCGATTGAATCATAGGGGCTGACTTTGGAACCGGTAACCGCGACGGGCGACTCCAAAACCGGGGCAACCGGAAGCTGCTCCGCAGTCGAAACAGCTGAAATTAAATGATTGTTATTTTTCTCAAGAGCCTTCTGAGAGGCAGGCGGAAGAGCCGTTTTTTTCGGGGATGTACCGGTATTCGGACGTTGCAGCGTTTCTCTGGTTTGAACAGAGGAGCCGCTGTATTCCGATTCCGTCTCGGTCGCGTCAATCTGGCCAGCTCCGTTGTCAATTTCAGACAGTTTTCCGTTCCAGAGCCATAACAACACACTGGCAATCAGAAGAACAAATACAATCAATACCCGATTCGATTGATCCAGCCGGTTTTGAATGGGATGGGCCGGCGCACTGGAAGTTGCCGGCATGGCATGTGGTTGAGAGGGTTCAGAAGCCCATTTTTTGGTCTCTTTTTGCCGCCAATCCGTCGAAATAAGTTGTTCCCGCAACGACTGACCTTTGGGAGTTTTTAACGCTTCGTAATTATGCTCGAGCAGGTAACCCATGATTTCCTGCGTTAAGGCAACTTCATCGTAGGACGTGGCAACAAATAACCGATTGATCACGTCGGCTGGAACGTGCTGGTTATCAGGCCCAAAAACTTCTTCAATTTTTTGACGAATGGTATCGATCATTTCAGGCTTAATTTAATAAACGAAGTACCCCATTCTTTTTAGACTTCCAAAAGGTACAAAAAGTCAAATTCTCATCATAATTAATTAGGTGAGCGGTTGCCTTCGTCCTGTAAAGAACCGTACAGCATTTTGTCTGTTTATTAATTTGATCATACGGCAATGACAAATTACTCTTTTTTTTCAGCAATTTTTTATGCCTGACGGTTATTCGTTTAGTTCTGAATTAGTTATCCTCCCGAATCCGGTTTCCAGATCGGTCAATAAAAAATTGAATACCATCCAGTTCGACGCTCGCTTTTCCGTTATTGAAGGAAGTTACCAGGTCGTACTGGGGCTCGATTATCCATTTATTCCGATCGTCGATATACCCCCAGAAGCGCCCTTTCCGGGCCGCCCGCAACCCAAACTCACCGACGGCATCATCAACCTGATCGTATGGCTGCGTTTTTTTCGATCCGGTTTTCTCCGTATTTCCCGACTGTTTTTTTTCACCAGCAGGCCGGAACTCCGTGTCTTCACCCACATCCGAAGGAGCGTAACTCTCCCTGGCAGATTTTTTCTTTTTAGTGCGGTTTTGCGACTCAACCGACTTTCCCTTCTTCTGCTCAATGCTGGTGTGCGTTTTGGGGCGTTTCCGTTCAGGTTCGGGTTCAGCATCTCCCCCACGCGTCATCCGCAGCACCACCCAGATCAAAACCAGAGCTGACAAAATGGCCAGGCCAATCAACGCAGCATCCGAAAAACTGCTTTTTTTGGACGACTCCGGCAAATTCACCGGCTGAGGTGGAACAGGCTGCGGACGATCCGGCGGTGTCCATGCGCTCTCCGCCATTCGGCTGGTCTGACCGTTCCCGTTATTGGCAGCGGCAGCGGGTGACGCATAGCCCGTTGGCGTTTTAACGTAACCCGCCGGTTCTGGATTTGGCTTGGGCTGCTCCTTTTCCCACCAGCTCAGGTGACGCCAATCGGTCGAAATCAATTTTTCCTTAAGTGTAGCGCCCCGGGGAGGGTTGACTGATGCGTAAAAATTCTCCGACAAATAAAGCCGTATTTCCTCCGCCAGCGCGGTTTCGTCGTAATCAACGGCCTTAAACAGAAATTTCAGGCTCTGGGCCTGAATATGCTTGTCGTAGTCGTCTAAAATACTCTTGATTTTCTTCCGAACCGATTCAACCTTATCAACGGCAAGAAGTGGGTCCGGAATGACGGGAGTCGGCGGTTTTGTTTCTGCCGAAACCGCGCTGGCCCCAGCCGTAACGGAAGGGGGTTCGAACCGATTAGTCGAAGAAACCGGTAGGGCTTCCAGAATAGCCGGTATCCATTGTTCCGTCACAAAAGTCCGCGACAACTGCACGCGCTCGGCTTCGATAACGAACTGATTGACATCGGCTTCCGTCAACTTATTCTGCCGTTGCAGCGCAACGGTTACAATCTTCTTTTTCAGGTCCAGAATTTTACCAAAATCGCGGTTTACCTGACGGCTGATGTCATTCACTAATCGGGTGAAGTCGGTGATTCCCAACTCACTGGCATCTGCCACGAGTCCCTTTTGGCGCCATTGCCAGTCAGCTAGTTCGCCCTCATACAGAACGACCTCATTTTTAATACGATCCCGTAATTCTTCCAGTGTCATTGTGCCCGTAAATACCTATTTGGTGTAGCGAATACCGGCTGCTCTTTAATGGATTATCAGAATATTTCTATTTTCTATTGACTTGATACCACATACTCCGGACCCGGTATTAATTTACTAAATAAAACGAATTTTTGCTTTTTCCGTAATCTTCCATTTGTCCCCCTGAAGCGTTAACCGACCGAGCTGTTCCGTACGAATCCGGCTGTTTGGGTTTGGTTGTGTCAGGTATTCACAGGCGTCGTTGAGGTAGGAATACGGGTCGCTCAACGCCAGCCGCTGGGCATCGGCGTTTTCCGAAACCTGATACGTAGCCTGCGTTTCATTTTGCAGATTAATGTCAAAAACCGTATCGCGTTCGGGCGTTGTCAACAAACCGCCCGCACTAAAACCGTCGCCCAAATCCGCTGTCCGGGCATAGAAAGCGGTTGGCTTTGTGGGCAAAACGGGCGTAGGACGAAACCGATTCGCCGGTCGCGTCGGAACTTCAGCCTCGCCCGGGGCTTCCTGCATCGGCACTATCACTTCCAGCGGAACTTTGGCCACCGGAGCCCCCGATTTTTCTGCCCGGTTTTGTTCCAATTGCCGGACCGCCCGCTCCAGTGCTTCAAGTTGCGAATTCAAATGAAACGTCTCGTTTGTCTGGTTTTTTCGAACCTCCAGTTTACTAATTCGATCATTCAGTTTTGCCAATTGTGAGTCAAACTGTACGTCCCGGGCCGATTGTTCCGGCTTCCGGTCCTTTAGCACGACATAAGCCAGAAAGGCCACTCCCGCCAGACTTAGAATTGATAAAATTAGTGCAAAACTATCCATAGAAATTCCGTTTGATTGCGTAGTTGAAGTGGTTGGTGTTGGCGTTTTTTCGGCCGTGTCCGCCGGGGTTGTCGGCTCCGGGGTTTCAGCCGGTTGCACGGTTGCCGTAGGGGTTGTGCCTGGCGTTACTGCTGCGTTGACGAGGTCGGTAAGAGTGGTTTCGTAGGCTTTATAACCCGGTAATTGCTGACGGCTTGCCCGATCACCACTAGCCACTTTCTGAACCAAATACGTCTTGATTTCATCCAGCGCCGTCCGCGGCTGATTGATTTGCGCAAAATTCTGAGCCGCTCGCCGACGGGCATCTTCAACCAGTTTATCCGCCCCGACAAGCTTATTTTTCGCAATAAATTCGTTCAGACCGGCATACTCATCACAAGTACACTGAGCAGTTTGAACCTCCGGAAACGTTTGTTTATCCGTTGCCAGAAACTCGGCCGTGGCCTTAATCATTTGAAAAGCAGCCTGATCGAGTTTTTTTCGATAGTCGGCGTCCAGTTGGGCAAAAGCCGGTTTGGTTAGCAGCAAAACGCTAAACAGCAAAAGCCAGCGGGCAGTCTGACAAATCATCCGTTGAGTCGATGGTTAGATGGTCATTACGATTCGGCAATGTATTTTGACAGCTCGTACAAAGCGTGTTTCAGAGGGAGAAAGAAATAGGTTTCGCCCAATGCATCATTCGGTCGTTGTTCAAAACCCATTCGGGCCAGCATGTAACTATCGTAGAGCCGTCCTCCGCGCGTAATATCCGAACCGACGAGGTATTCGACGTACCGTTCGGGCGTCTGAATGTTGTATTCGCTCAGGAAATAGGCAATGTCGCGGTCGAGCAGGGTCTGTTCCAGAAACCGCTTCATGTTGTGCAAAACCGAGTGGTGAAACTCCCGCTGCGGGCTGACTTCCCCGATTTTTGTCCGCCGGTATTCAAAGGCGAATTGAGGCTTTGGCTCCTGTCCTTCCTCCGGCGTTTCGGGTTCATTGCCCCAGTAACAGGTAGTTTCCCGGTTTTCGTACTGGGCTTTTTCGCCACCGGCATTTTCGTACAAAACCGCTCCGTTGGCCGTTGTTTCCTTCGGATTGTCGGACAGGATTACCTCAAAATCCGGTGGAATCGACTGGTTGGAATAGGCCTTGAACAGCATTTTTGTAAACTGAATCAGCCGCGAACGCGACCCCAGCATGGCCAGATACTGACTGCCCCGACCGGTAAACGTCAGGTAGCGCGGCAAGGTCAGGTTGTGCGATTCCAGGAGTTGAACCAGGTGGTAAACAATGGCACTATAATGCAGATACAACACAATCCGTAAGGCCGGTTTTCCGTCCTGAATCGACTGCGTAAACTTGAAGTGATTATCGTATTTGAACAGCAGACTGACGATGTCCTCCGCCGTCAGTTCCGGTTTATTGACGAACGTATCCAGAATGGAATCCTCCCGCGCGGGCGACTGGTTGAGCGTCCGGCGGTAGGCCAGGTAATTTTTGACAAACCCGTTGTCTTTCCGGTGCGACGGGTGCCCCTGTTCGTCCAGACCGCCCCCCCAGATGTCGTAACCGGCAAACCGGAACGAGGTGTTCAGATACCGGCCCTGTTGCTTCATAAACAACATAATATCAGCGGTTCCACCACCAATGTCCACATTCACGGTATCGGCAAACGATTTCACACCGTTCTTAACGAGGTAAAAATACGGCGCGAGCGACTCCGGAACCGGTTTGGCACGGAAGTTATTCGTTGAACCAAACACATTCCGAAACGCCTGCTCCCACTCGTGCACCAGATTGTCTTCCGTAACGGCCCGCATACTCGACGGAGCCAGCCAGGCAATGGCGGTTTGCTGCACATTCCCCTGATTCAGAATTACTTTGTTCCGAATGAGTAGCAACAACGTTTCAAAAAATGCCCGAACGCGGGGGCGGTTCAGCGTATCCGTCGGCTGGTTTTCAAACAACCATTTCAGGTTCGTGACGTAGTGGTTGACGCCCGTGCTGCCTTCTTCCAGGTCGATGTTAAAGCCCAGATTGACTTTGGAAAACAGGTTGTTCGTGCTGTCGGTAAAACCGCTCTTTTCGTAAACCGTCGTCCGCAGCGGAAAGGCAAACGGCGAGCCAAATTCTTTGCCGATGATGGCCGGAATAAACTCGCGCCGAACCAGTTGGTCGAGCTGAACCATGCCGCCGAAACTAACCCGTTTTTCGTATTTATCGTAAATCGTCTGCGCTTCGTAGCCCTCATACGGTTTGTTGAACAGCACCATTTGCAGTTCATCCTTGTCGAGCGACGTATTCTGGTCGCTCACCGTCAGGGCTTTCGGCTCCACATCGCCCAGCGCGGCATCGGTGTAGGCGATGTGCGTATTGGACGTCCCGAAGTCGATGGCAAATGTGAAATTCTTATAGCCTTTCTCCGTAATCAGCGTGAATTGCGGCAGCACCAGCCCCCGGTACGGAATACCGCCCCGCTCCAGCCGGATTTCCATCACGTCAAACGCCTGCGGCACTTTGTAGAAATACGACGCGGGCAGCGGATCGACTTTGGGCGAACGCGCTTCGGGCGTCGGTACGTTGAGCGGTTTTCCGGCAATGATGTTCGCCAGTTCGTAAAACTGCACCGAGTTGGTGGCTCGAAAACCGATGTTCGGATCGCTGACGTCGGCCAGCATGACGTGATACTGGTTCAGGTGTTGCAGATCCGGCACCGTTACGCGGTAGAACGGGAAAAACGCCAGTCCGGCCCGGAAATCGATCACCGTTTCCGAGCGCGCCAGATTGTATTCTTTCCGGAACTCAATCGTACGGTTATTCCGGATCGGAATCCGCAACGTGGCCGTAATGATCTTGTCCGTTCCCCGGTGTTCGGACGAAAAAGCGAACTGTTTCTGCACATCTTCAATCCGGAAGAAATTGAAATACTCTTTCCGAATGGGCAGCAGAAACTCGCATTCACCAATCGTTCCGGTAAAAAACCGCTTGTTATTGATCTTGAACGGAACCTGAATTAGGAAATCCTCCAGAAAATCATCCGTCGTCAGAAACGGATACCGCACGTTATCGACGCCCGGCAAATACCGTTCGGCCAGCAAACCGCCCTCGCTGAGGTTGTTCAGCAGCGAACGCATGATCACGGTTTGCGGATTCCAGTTTGTATTTTTCACATATCGCCCGGCCACATCCATCCGCGACGCCAGCGCCAGTGGTTTCCGCACATTGGTCGGTGCCCCGTTGCGGGACTCCTGCTGGTAATACGAAACCGTGGGCTGCATGACAAAATCGCTGTTCTCTTCGATGTCGTCCAGCACATCGTTTTCGCGGACTTTATAAAGCATTAGCCCCGGCAACACCTGCAAAGTCGAATTGCCTTCTCCGCCAATCTGAATCGGCTCAAAATTCGCCAGCGTTGTGTTGGCTTCCACCGGCAGTTGCACGACGTTGTCGAAAAACGCTTTGTACAGGAATTCCGAAAAACCGCCTTTGGGCGACAAATAATCTTTATACTGGTCGTAAAGCCTTCGCAGATAGGTTACAAAAGCCGTGTCGCGTTCGTGCAGCGGCACATATTCATTCTGGAACAGCATCCGGCCCGTCGTGCTTTTCGGCGGGTCGATAAACTTATTCTGGCGTTCCTGCTCCCAGTTCGGCGAGGTAAAAACCAGTGACAAAGGCGACGTTCCGCCCAGCAATGCGCCCTTGTAATAGATGAGCGTAAACTGCTGAATGGTACCGAGTTCATTGCGGAAATCCAGTTCCAGCGCTTTGGCCAGAATCTGGTGCGCATGCCGAACCGTACTTGATGGATTGGCTTTCTTACGCAGCGCGTCCAGCCGTTCCTGCCGGTTCCAGACCCGGTAGGTCAAATCCGCGCTGTTACCCGCCTGAAACAGGAGTTCGAGCATGTCGAGCGCGTGCGAAACCAGCACGTGGTACAACGACAGTTCGCGGGGAAGCTGGTTGTTTTTGACCATCCGAAACGCCGTATCGAACAGATAAAGCCGCGCAAACGGCGACGGAATCGAGGTTCCGGCTTTGGCCGCAGCCCCGGCCGCCCCACCAGCTGCGCCGGAAAGGGTATCAGGAATGTGTTCAATGCGGTTTCCCGTCAAGCCGGTGTGCGAACCCGTCCAATCCTGGTGGTTCTGCTGGCTGACGTTGGGGTCGTTATCAATTCTGAGAATATGTGCCATGAGTTGAGTTCAAGAGTCAAAGAGGGTTGTTTCGCGGAGTTGAGCGGAGGAAAAGGGAGTTACGCTGAGGTTTTATTTTTCTTTTCTCTGCTTAACTCCCTTTTCCTCCGCTCAACTCTGCGAAACAACTTTTTAAACTGTAGCATCGGAAAGCTGCCGGTTCAGCGGGCCGAGCTTTTCGCGGGCTTTTTCCGCAATATCAATCAGCAGTTGCATAAACCGCATTTCCGGTTGGGGAAAGGGCGTCTGCAGGGTGTTTTCAATCTTCCCGGCCTGATCCCGCAAAAACTTGTCGCTGAGGCCCTTATCGAAAAAACTGGTTTCAATTCGTTTCGAGCGCACCATCGCATTGAACTCGTTCGGCAGGTCGAACGGAAAGAACGCCCGGTCGTTCTGCGCCATTTCGTTCAGCCAGTTTTTGAAATGGTGCGTCATGAAATTCTCCAGCGAAGTGTAAAACGTATTGGTGCGTAGGTTCTGGGAAAGCGCCAGGTTTTTGGCAAAGGCCTCGCCCAGGTTCGCGGGCACAAAATCCGTAAAAAACTTCGTTGCGTAGGCAAACCGGATGAGGGGTTCGAGCAAACCGTTGTAGGTCTGGTCGTAAAAATGCGGCAGATCGAGCGTGCGGTCGTTGCGTTTCAAACCGTATTCAAAATACCGCTTCGCATCACCGAATTCGGCATCGGGTTTATTGGCAAAATCCAGAATAGCCGCAGCCGCCAGCATCTCGACCACGTGGGCGTTGTTGGTCTGCTTCGAACCACCTTCGACGTTGGGATAGAGCTTACTGCCGGGCCGGTCGCCGATGTAATAGAGCGCATCCAGGTTCACCTGCGTCTGGTAATAGGAAAGAGCCGCCTTGGTTTTTGACAAAAACCGGTTTTGATCGATGGCACTCTGGTTGTTTTCTTCCAATGCAAAATACGGCATCACCGTCACGGCTCCTTTCTTCGCATTGCGAATCTGGATTTTCTGACTCGGATGCTGCAGCAGTTTCACCAGTTGCGGAAAACCGGCCGAGCCCGTACCGCCAAAAATGGAACTGATCACAAAAATCCGGTCGGTCTGGTCGTTGAACGCGCCGGTAAAATATTTATAAACCGCCGAATCTTCCAGCGCATTGAACACCACACTACCGATGTTCGGATTGCCCTTGAAACCAACCGACAGATTGAGTTTCAGCTCCGCACTGGTCGGTTTGGCCGAGTTGTCATACAGCAATTTCAGCAGTTCCCGGTCGATGTCGTCCATGTTACTGACGCTCAGGAACTCTTCGAAAGTGCCTTCGTGATCGGTCAGTTTGGGCAACACCGAGTCGCCGATTTTCTCCTGCGCATTTTCGGCCTGAAGTGTCCCGAGTGGTTGCAACGGAGTCGCAAAAAACGTCCGTCGTTCCGTCTGGCTTCCCTGACTGGCCGCGGTATCTTTATACGCCGTCCGGCGAATGGCGCGGTAGAGTTCAACTTCCCGTAAGGCCCGTTCCGTATCGCCGTTCTGCATATCCATGTCGAGCAGAATCGGGATGATGGTCAGATCCGCAGGTGTTTTCGACCCGGCAGCTAGTAACATGGTCAGCGACCGAAGAACGCGGGCGCCCGTGCCGCCGATACCAAAAAGAAATAGTTTCATAGACAAAAAGCCGTCTTGAACTGGGATTACGCGGATTAAAGGATTAACTGGGATTACCTATTCCTGCTTTTTAAATCCGAAGAATTTCCTCTTAATCCTTTAATCCGCGTAATCCCAGTTCAGAAGAATTAAAAGGGAGTTCGTTTCGCAAAGATGGAAAACCGCTTCAGGAGTAACGAAAAAATGAAGAAGTAAATTAGTGCGTACAATAAGTTTACGGCACCAAAGCCCTGCATGTAACTGTCGGTATTCTCGGCATCGGTGGCATCCAGCGCAAACCAGAGCGCGTAACCGAAGCCAAAAATACCGGCAACGACCAGCGTAATGATCCAATGGGAAGTCCGGTAAAAAACCGATTTCCAGCGACCCAGAATCAGGTAAAACAAAGCCGCCAAACCGGCTGAAAATAAGAGCGTAATGAGACCAACGGGGGTAAAAATTTCGTCGGCGTAGATAGGATCATTGTTCTGGCCCAGCCAGAGTTCATACAGGGTTACAAACATGGGGATATTTTTTATTTTTCCAATTTAAAATTCAGGACCAGAAAATCGTTGGTCGATGATTGGTAGGCTTCTTTGACGCCGTTCATCAGATGAACCAGCGCGAATGTTTTGTTAAACCGGTTTTCGGACGTTCGGTCGTCCATCGTCGACCAGCCGGACGCGTACCAGTCGTCGAACCGGACCGGCAGTTTAGCGGTAACATCCGCTTTCTGGTCATACAGATTCTCAACCCGGAACGTCAGCACGTGGGTGTTCTGGTTGAGCAGTTTCAACTCCCGTTCCTTCAGGCGATTGGTCGAAACCTTTTCTTTTTTCTGCACATTCACCAGCTTAACCGTAGCGCTCGGTGCAGTAACCACCAGGTTTTTCTTAATAAACTCTTCAGCCTGGGCGTAGGCCGGTAAACCGCCCAGATTGACGCCCACCGCAAACTCGGCCGGAGCTGTCGGTTTGGCGGAAAGCTCCGCAATAGCCGATTTTTCGACACGCCACTCGCCTTTTTTATTCAGCGAAAAGAACAGATCGTATTGGTTCAATGCCCCACTGGCCCCAAAATCGAGTTGCTTGGCCGGTTTGGTGATCATCAGTTCGTTCAGCTTCCGGTTCAGGTCGCCAACGAGCTCCTGTTTACCGATAACCCAAATGTAAAATGGTCGAGATTCGCCGGACAAGGTGTGCTTTTTATTCTGATAATCGTAATAGGTTCCGTTGAAACCGGAGCTGTAGGCCAAAACTGTCGCGCTGATGCCCTTCTTTTTCAGACTGGAAAACTGATCGTTAATCTGGCTTTTCAGCACGCTTTCCGCATTCTGCCGATTGATTTCCGGGTTCTTTTTGATTTCGGCATCCGGAAACGACAGAATGCAATCCGACACCAGCAATGTGACGGTATTGCCTTTGGCTTTCTCGCCTACTTCCTTGAAAATGTGATGCAGTTCCGAACTCCGTTCCATCGCCAGGGGCGTTGTCGCCAGGTTGACCACAAACTGGTTGTAGCCTTCCACAAACGGTTGCGGTTTTCCGGCAATCGTCCAGACTTCAACGGGGGCAATCTGATTCAGTTTGGTAACCACCTCAGAAACAGCCACTTTAAAATTGGTTTCGCCTTTCAGGTAACCGCCCATGCTGGCCGAAGTCTCCATGAAAAACAGGATATTGCTGATTCCGGCGGGTTTGGCTTCGGGCTGTTTCTCGGTTTTTTTCTCTTTCCGGCCGCAGCTTTGGAAAAACAGGAGGAGCGCAAGAAACACCAGGCTGGTTGCCCGAAGGGGTGATTGATTCATTAGTTTGTGCACGTTGTATTATATCTGGTTTGGAAACCGGTTCCCGGCCGGCCATTTCCCCACATCTAGCTCTGAATAAATCGATTACCCGTTTTTTTGTTTTGGCAACAGATAAACCACCAGCAGTAAAATAGCTAACACAATCGTGTAAACGTCCGCTACTTTGTCGGCCTGGTAATGATCGCAGCCTTTCATGAGCACGCTGGCAAATACTGTACAAACGACGATACCCCAGTAATTCGTACGTATGCGCCAGCGGGCCGCGCCCACACTGAAATAAATTAGTTGAATCAGTAACAAAACGCCGGCGATAACGGCCCAAATTGAGTCGATCAGTTTCGGATTGGTACCAACACCATCTTTTCGGGGTTCCCCACCAATGTTGATCAGTAACAACAACGCCAACCCGGACAACGCCAGTCCGGCCCAGTTCAAAATGCTCAACCGACTGGTCGGAGAACTACTGGTCGAACCCGGTCGGGAAGTGGGTACCAGCGGTTTTACCACGGCCATCGCGGGGGGGATCGGGGGTCGCTGGGATGAGGCCGAAACGGCAACGGGCGGTTTTTCAGCTACTTCATACGTCCAGACGTGTTGAAAAACCGGATCGCCTTTTCGGAAAGTATGGATATGGCCGCTGGCGTCCTTGAACAGGCCACATTCGGTCAACTCATCGTAATGAATAACGCCCCTCTGCATGAAAAAATAACTGGTTACTCACAAAACGGTAAAATTAACCAAATCTCCCAGGAAAGCCATGAATTTTATACGGTTCCATCAGCAGGATCGGTGTACCTTTGCGGTATCAAAACCGATTGAGCATGTCTGAACGTTCCTACGGAAAAAATTCAAAACGAACCGCGCCCCCCCGGGAACATTCGGTTCAGAAAGATTTGGTCCGCGCCAAAAAACATTTAGGTCAGCATTTTCTGAAAGACCTCAGCATTGCCGAACGCATTGCCGGTTTACTTTCCAGCCATAATGGCTACAAAACCGTACTCGAAATCGGCCCCGGCATGGGCGTTCTGACACAATATCTATTGGCCAGCGATCTGCCGTTTACAACGCATGTGATCGAAATCGATACCGAATCCATCGCCTACCTGACTGCGCATTTTCCGATGCTGCGCGGACGGATTCTGGAGGGCGATTTTCTCCGGAAAAACTTATCGACACTGTTTCAGGAGCCCATTGCCATCATTGGCAATTTCCCCTATAACATTTCGTCCCAAATTCTATTTAAAGTACTGGACCACCGCCAGCAGGTGCAGGAAGTAGTTTGTATGCTGCAACAGGAAGTGGCTCAGCGCATTGCCTCTCCACCCGGCAACAAGGATTACGGTATTCTGAGCGTTTTGCTGCAGGCCTATTACGACATTACCTACGAATTCACGGTCGATGCCAGCGTTTTTTCGCCACCTCCCAAAGTGCAGTCGGGGGTCATCCGACTCCGCCGGAACACGGTTGTAGCCTTGCCCTGCGATGAAAAGAAATTTGTTCAGGTCGTCAAACAGGGTTTTAACAACCGCCGGAAAACGTTGCGCAACGCACTGAAACCATTAAACCCTCCGGAGTCGATGTTGTCTCACCCATTGCTGGACAAACGCGCGGAACAGTTGGGCGTTGCAGAATTTGTACAACTTACGTTGTTAATGAACAATGAATAATGAACAATGAAAAGTCGGCTGATTGAATCGGCGGCCCGCTTCCTCTGATTGTTCATCGTTACTTATTCATTCGGGGCCGCCCGCGCGGTTCATTCTTTTAAAACCATGACTTTCGAGCTTACCAAAGAATACGTAGAGCACATTCAGGCGGCTATCGAAGCCCAGGACGACACCACGCTCCGGGCCGAAATGGAAGAGCTGTACCCGGCTGATATTTCCGGCATTCTCTACGAGCTCGATACCGAAACCGCCCGGTATTTACTGGCGTTGCTCGACCGGAAAGTAGGGGCCGAAATTCTGGCCAACCTGGAAGTTATTGATCGTCAGGAGTTTTTACAGAGCTTCACGTCGCCGGACCTCGCGCAGTACGTCGATGAAATGGATTCGGATGATGCCGTCGATTTGCTGAACGAGCAGCCCATCCAGACCCGCGAGGAAGTCATTGCCCTACTGAGCGACCGCGAACAGGCGCGGTTTATTCTCGATTTGCTCCATTACGACGAAGACGTGGCCGGTGGGTTGATGCAGAAAGAGTTGATCAAGATCAACATCAACCTGACGGTGAATCAGTGCATCGAAGAAATCCGGCAACAGGCTGAAAATGTGGAGAATGTCTACTCGGTTTACGTCGTTGACGATGCCGACAAACTCCTCGGCCGGGTTTCGCTGAAAAAAATCGTGCTGGCGCGCAAAAACGCCAAAATTGCCGACATCTACGAAGAGGACGTCATTTTTGTCGAAACCTACCGCCCGGCACAGGAAGTTTCGGAAGTGATGCAGCGGTATGACCTTGACGCCGTTCCGGTCGTAAACGTACAGGGGCGACTGTTGGGTCAGATAACGATTGACGACGTCGTCGACGTCATTACCGAACAGGCTGAACTGGATATTCAGGCGATTACCGGTATTACGGGGGATGTGGAAGAAGAAGACGATACGATCTGGAAACTCGTCGGCGCGCGTTTGCCGTGGCTGATTGCGGGGGCCGTCGGCAGTCTGATGGCGGCTACGGTCATCAACACCTTTAATTCACAACTGACCAAAATCGCGGCTCTGGCGGCTTTTATTCCAATTATCGGATCGACGGGCGGAAACGTTGGTATTCAAACTGCATCGCTGATTGTGCAAAGTCTGGCCGAAAAATCCGGGTTGAGCGCCACGGTGGGTCAGCGATTGGCCAAAATGGTGCTGGTGGCGCTGATCAACGGCCTGATAATCGGTTCTTTAGCGGGTTCCTATTGTCTGCTCATCGGCGAACCGCGACTGGTTCCGGTAGTTTCACTCGCCCTGCTAACCGTGGTATTGCTGGCATCGTTTATGGGAACCATCACACCTATTGCACTCAATCGGTTTGGCATCAACCCCGCCATCGCATCCGGACCGTTCATTACCACCGTCAATGACCTGCTTGGCATTGGCGTTTATTTCCTGATTGCCAGTTTGTTATTGAGCATTTAAAGTTTACGGTTTTCAGTTTACGGTGGCTGACGCGTGTTTGCTAGCGCGATAAGTATAACGCGTCAGCCACCGTAAACCCTAAACCAATCTACCTATGATTGCAGTCATTCAACGTGTTTCCGAAGCTTCCGTTACCATCGACGGGCAGGTAAAAGGCCGGATTGGGACCGGTTTTCTGATTTTATTGGGAATTACCCACGATGATACCCGCGAAGACCTCGAATGGCTGAGCAAAAAGATCGTCGGCATGCGGATTTTCAGTGATCCTGACGGCAAAATGAACCTGGATCTGAAAACCGTCGACGGCTCTATCCTGCTCATCAGCCAGTTTACATTGCACGCCAGCACGAAAAAAGGCAACCGCCCCTCGTTCATTGATGCGGCCCGGCCCGAGGTTGCCATACCACTTTACGAACAAATGATTCACCAACTTTCCGCCGATCTGGGCAAACCCATCGAAACCGGCGAATTTGGTGCAGATATGAAAGTAGCTCTCCTTAACGACGGCCCAGTCACGATTGTCATCGATTCCAAAAACCGCATCTAACGTACCCACGGACTTTAGTCCGTGTTTTTAGCTAGCTTTTCGAGTACTAAGAAAACACGGACTAAAGTCCGTGGGTACGTTTTACGTTATTCTTTTTTGATCATTCTGTCGTTCAAAATCACAATTTCATAACGCACTCCTTCATAAGGAAAATCCAATTATCCCCTTTCTTCGCAGCCTAATTGATGCCATACCATTATAGGGGTAAAAACGCGATCAATTGCCATTCCATCGCCTTCGTTTCTGGCTTTTTCGGCAAAAAACTATTGTTTTAGTTATTTCTTGTATAACAAAATCTGCCAAATCAGCTCGGTAATTAGCTCAATAAAACCGGTTTAAACTTTTTTTACAAAAAACCTTAAAAAAGACTAAGGGTAAAATAGTTAAAAAAAGTCTTTGTTTTGTTTTAATTTCATCGACGCAATGATTAACTCTACCTTGCACTATCCACTCGCTTCAACCGACCCGTTGCCCTTCCGATCCGAACCGGAGGAGAATCCGTCCGTACCGGTTTTTGACAGTGAGACGTTCCTTCGAAAAACGTTCGAGAGCGAACCGCGCAAAGGGTTTGAACTGCTTTTCCGTCATTATTACGCGCCCCTGTGCAGCCACGCGGTGCGGTTTGTGTATTCCCGGCAAATTGCCGAAGACCTCGTCAGCGAAGTCTTTTACCAGTTTTACCGCACCGAAGCGCACCTCAAAATCCGCACGTCCTTCATCAGTTATCTCTTTACGGCGGTTCGGAACGAAGCGTATACGTATTTACGGAAGGAATTTGGCAAAACGGATTCCATTGAAACTACGACCGAACACCTGCTGACCAATCCGCAGTTGCAACCCGATGCAGAGGTGCATTTTAACAACCTGTTCTTAACGGTTAACAAGGCCATCGGTCAGTTGCCATCGCAATGCCGACGGGTTTTTCTGTTAAGTCGGTTCGAGAACAAGAAATACGAAGAAATCGCCGACGAACTGCAAATTTCGGCCCGAACGGTCGAGGTCCATATGTCCAAAGCCCTCAAACACCTGCGGCTTTCGCTGCGGGGCGAGTGGCAACTGGCGGTTTTACTGCTCTCTTTTTTGCTGCCCAACTAAGGGAAACGGATTGTCTCCGAGTCTAATCCTCAACAATTATCGAAGATGAAGCATTCCTTGACGAAGCAGACGCTCTTCATGTACCTGGCCGGGCAGGCAAATCCCCTCGAACGGCAAACGGTGGAAGACTGGCTGAAGAATCCGGCGAATCTCGCGACTTTTCACGAATGGCTGCTGGAATGGGAAACGCAATCGTTGCAATACGGCCCGGACCCGGAAGCTGCTTTTGAAAAATTAAACCAGCGCATTGCCCAAATCGGCACGTCCTTGCCCACCGATGCAGAAGAACCCGCGCCCAACCCCAAACCGCTCTATCCGCTGTTTGGTCTATTGGCGGCCGCTGTGGTCCTGATCGTGCTGGGAATCGGGCTGAGCCCGCTAAAAAACGTATTCCTGTACCGCACGTACCAGACTTTGCCCGCTCAGAATCTAACACTTACACTGAACGACGGCAGCCGGGTATCGCTAAATGCCAACTCGCAGTTGCAAATCCCGCGCTTTGGTTTCTGGGGAAACGCCCGACAGGTTTTACTAACCGGTGAAGCCGCTTTTGATGTCGCTCACCAACCTAACCATCAGCCATTTATCGTCAAGACTTCCGATCAGTTTCAGGTAGAAGTGTTGGGAACCGAGTTTACGGTTTATGCCCGGAAGCGTGGAACAAATGTGGTACTGAACCGGGGTAAAATCCGGATCAATTACGCCGACGGAGCGCAGAAACGCCAGGTGCTGATGAAACCGGGCGAGTTGCTGACGGTCAATCAGCAGGGGAAAATCCACCTCCGGCAGTTGACCCCGCCCACAACGCCGGCCCGCTCCAAAGAGCATCGGTTTGTCTTTAACGAAACCTCCCTTTGGGAGGTCTGCTACCTGATTCGTGAAAATTTTGGCGTCAAAATCGTCATCACAGACGGCGTCTTGGCGCAACGCACGGTTTCCGGCAACTTCAAAGCGCAAAATGCCGACGAACTTCTCGAAATTTTAACCGAAGTATTCAACCTAAAAGCCGAACCGAGTGGTGATGTAATTTTACTAAAAAACTGATTCACAAATGCTTTCTATCCAAATCTCTATGAAAAACCCTGTACGAAACGCCTGTCTACTGGCAGTTTTGCTGACCGGCTGCCTGGTTTCAGGCTTCAGCCAGACCCTCGCCTATGCCCGGCAGAAGGAACAGCCGTCTGACCGGAAAATGACGGTTCAACTCAAAAATGCCCTACTTGATCTGCAACAGCAGTACCGCGTCGAAATCGTGTTTGAAGACAAACTCATGACCGGAAAAACCGCTCCGGCGAATGCACTGAACTCAAACCTTTCTGCGCAGAAAAACCTGAACAACTTGCTAAAAGGCAGTGGTTTACGGTACAAGAAAATCCGGGAAAACACGTTTATCATCACCAGCGAACGGGAAGAAAAAGAAACTCCGCGCGGCCGGGAAGAGTCGTCGCTGATTCAGCCGACCCAATCCCAAAATCTTTCCGTCGAACGGACGACAGCCAGTACACCGCTGATTCTTTCGCCCATGGAAAAAGCGGTTCCCGCTGATGTCACCATCGAAGGGCGCGTATCGGATGGCGAGAAAGGGGACGGCATTCCGGGCGTCAGTGTCGTGCTGAAAGGAACAACAAAAGGCACAACGACGAGTGCCGATGGAACGTATCGGCTAGCCGTACCGACAGTTGACGCGGTGCTGGTGTTCAGTTTTGTGGGCTACGAATCTCAGGAAATTGTGGTCGGCAACCGCACCAGCCTGAATGTTTCCCTGAAACCGGATACCAAAACGCTGAATGAAGTCGTCGTTGTGGGTTACGGAACACAGAAAAAAGTGAACCTAACCGGCGCGGTTGATCAAATCACGAGCGAAGTGCTGGATAACCGGTCGCTGCCGAACCTGACGCAGGGTTTGCAGGGCACGATTCCAAACCTGAACCTGAAAATGGGCGACGGAAAACCGACTCAATCGCCGTCGTATAACATTCGGGGAACCACCTCGATTGGTCAGGGCGGAAATGCCCTGGTGCTGATCGATGGCGTGGAAGGTGACCCAAGCCGGTTGAATCCGAACGACGTAGCCTCGGTTTCCGTTTTGAAAGATGCGGCTTCGGCGGCCATTTACGGCGCCAGAGGAGCATTTGGGGTTGTTTTGATCACCACAAAAAGCCCGACGAAAGATCGTACCAGTGTCACCTATTCGCTGAATCATTCGATCAAGAGCCCAACGAGCGTGCCGGATTTTGTAACGAACGGCTACATTTTTGCCAAGAATTTCAACGAAGGCTGGTCGGCCTGGAATGATTATTCGCAGACTCCGCAGAACGTCAACAAAACCGTCCGGTTTTCGCCCGCTTATCTGGCCGAACTGGAGCGGAGAAACAATGACCCGAGTTTACCCAAAACCGTGGTCGATCCAACGACCGGTGAATATGTCTACTACGAAAATACCGACTGGTACAAAGAGTTATACAAAAATCAGAACAGCGCGACGGAACACAATCTTTCGGTTTCGGGCAGCAGCGGAAAAGCTGATTTTTACGTAACCGGCCGCTATTACAACCAGGAAGGGTTGTTCCGCTATAACTCTGATGATTACAAGATCATCAGCTTGCGCGCCAAAGGCTCGGTTCAGGTGTTTCCGTGGCTGAAGGTGTCGAACAACGCCGATTATTCGTCCATGAAATACCACAATCCACTGAACGTCGGCGAAGGCGGCAGCATCTGGCGGAACATTTCGGACGAAGGCCACAACATGTCGCCGATGTTCAATCCCGACGGAACGCTTTCGTATTCAGCGGCTTACACGGTTGGCGATTTCTGGTACGGAAAGAATGGCATCGATATGGACAAGCGCGTGTTTCGGAACACCGCCGATTTCGCTACCAGTTTTTTCAGTGACCAGTTACGGGTAAAAGGAAACTTTACGTTTCAGAATACCGACGATAACGAATACCGCACGCGGGTGCCGGTGCCGTACAGCCGCAAACCGGGCGTAATCGAGTACGTGGGAACCAATACCAACGACTTGCAGAACATTTTCCGCGAAACGCTCTACACGGCTACCAACCTCTACGCCGAATATGAACCCAAGATCAACGCGAACCACTACGTGAAAGTGCTGGCGGGGTACAACTACGAAACCTCGAATTACCGCCGTCTGGAGGCCGTTCGGAACGGGTTGATTTATGAAGATGCCGATGACATCAACCTTGCTCTCGGTCAGGCGATTACAACCGCCGGTGGCCGCGAAACCTGGGCCATTGTGGGTGGTTTTTACCGCTTGAATTATTCGTACAAAGACCGGTATCTGCTGGAAGTGAACGGTCGGTACGATGGTTCGTCCAAGTTCCCGGCGGGTCAGCGGTATGCCTTTTTCCCTTCGGTTTCGGCGGGCTGGCGCGTCATCAACGAATCGTTCTGGAAAGTGTCACCGAAGTTCATTTCGGACCTGAAAATCAGAGGGTCGTATGGTTCATTGGGCAACGGGACGATTGCTTCCTACGCGTTCCAGGAAAAATTCTCGATCTCCCAGTCGGGTCGGATTCTGAACGGCGTTCGGCCGCAGAAAACCGGTCAGCCGAGTGTAATACCGGATGGATTGACCTGGGAAACGTCCACAACCTCGGATCTCGGTCTGGATCTGGGCATGCTGAATAACCGCCTGACGTTGACGGCCGATGCGTACGTCCGAAAAACGACGGATATGTTTACGACCGGGATGACCTTGCCCGCCGTTTTTGGAACCGACGTACCGAAAGGAAACTACGCCGATCTGACCACCAAAGGCTGGGAAGCGGTTTTGGCCTGGCGCGACAAAGCCAGCGTCGGTGGTAAACCGTTTGGCTACGAAGTCCGGTTGACGATGGCGGATTACACGGCCAGAATCGACAAGTTCAACAATCCGAACAAGCGCTTGACGGATTACTACGCCGGTCAGACCGTCGGAGAAATCTGGGGGTATACGACGGAAGGCTATTTTACATCCGCCGATGACATTAAGAACTCCGCCAAGCAAACGCTGTTCAAGGCGTCGAACACCAACCAGTTGTTACCGGGCGACATCAAGTTCCGCGACCTGAACGGCGACGGCGTGATCGATCCGGGCGACAATACGGTCGACAAACCCGGCGACCGCACCGTGATTGGTAACTCAACGCCCCGCTATACCTACGGGATTATGGTGAGCGCCGACTGGAACAACTTCTTCTTCTCGGCTTTTTTACAGGGAGTTGGCAAGCAGGATTGGTGGCCGGGCGCGGAAGCCGGAACGTTCTGGGGACAATATAACCGCCCCTATAACCGCCTGCCAACCTGGCATCTGGACAACATCTGGTCACCCGAAAATCCGAACGCGTACCTGCCCCGGTACCGCGGGTATGTGGCCCAAAATGCGGCCGGTGAACTTCGTCAGGAACAAACCAAATACCTCCAGAGCCTGGCGTATCTGCGGCTGAAAAACATTCAACTGGGCTATAATCTGCCCAAGCTCTTGATCAGCAAGGCGGGAATGACGAACGCCCGGGTTTTTGTATCGGCCGAAAACTTCCTGACGTGGGCATCGCTCTACAAACGCACGAAAGATCTGGATGTGGAGAGTGCCACGGCTTCCGACCGCGTGTTGACGGATGGCAACAGCGGAAACGGGCATAATTACCCGATTTTGAAGAGCTTCACGATGGGTTTGTCCGTTACTTTCTAACCTAAAAATCAGCAACACAATGAAATTACAACATATCAGTCTTTTTCTAGCCGGTCTGCTTTTCGCCGGATGCAGCGAGCTGGAACAGGTACCGGAATCCACCGCATCAAAAAACGCAGTTTTCAGTAGCGAAAAGGGTCTGGAATTATACGCCAACTCGTTTTACGATAATTTACCTACTGCCAATGACATCATCCGGAGCGACGAAATGGCCGATTTTGCGGCCCGGACGCAGGTACCTGATTTCATTCGGGATGGCGCTTACGGACCTCGGCAAAGCACCGGCTGGTCTTGGACAGCTTTGCGGAACATCAATTATTTCATTGCCAATACGACTAATCCGGCCATTCCGCTGGATGTTCGGCGGCATTACATCGGCTTGGCCCGGTTTTTCAGAGCTTGGTTCTACTTCGATAAAGTGAAGCGGTTTGGCAATGTGCCCTGGATCAACAAGGCAATGGACGTAACGGATAAGGATCTGTTCAAAGGCCGCGATTCGCGTACGATGGTGATGGATTCGGTGCTGGCAGATTTGAATTATGCCACTCAAAACATCCGCACCACCTCCGACAATTCGCGTACGCTGATCACCAAATCGGTGGCGCAGGGGTTCAAATCGCGCGTTTGTCTGTTTGAAGGCACGTTCCGCAAATACCAGACGTCGTACAAGCTCGAAGCGACTGCCGAAAAATGGCTGACAGAAGCCGTGGCCGCTGCGGATGCGGTGATGAAAGACGGCGGTTTTTCGCTGAACGAAGCCGGTGGAACCGACAAATCCTACCGCCAACTGTTTATCAACAAAACCCCGGTGACGAACGAGATCATGCTCTCGGCAGTCGTAGACCCCGCGCTGAGTGTTTTCAATGATGCCAACTGGTGGTGGACGAGCGCTACGTACGGCGCCCG
The DNA here is from genome assembly GCF_003858635.1 of Larkinella rosea. Taxonomy (GTDB): domain Bacteria; phylum Bacteroidota; class Bacteroidia; order Cytophagales; family Spirosomataceae; genus Larkinella; species Larkinella rosea. Next base: position 166,594 of record NZ_RQJO01000017.1, on the reverse strand, counting down.
GGTCAGCCTGACCCGCACGTTTGTCAACACGTATCTGAACCTCGACGGCACGCCTTTTACGGCTAATCCGGCGTATAAAACCATGACCTTTACGGAGGAAGTGAAAGGGCGTGACAAACGCCTGATGCAAACCATCCGGACTCCGGGCTACACCCGCGTCAACGGCGGGACTGTGGAGCCCGGCCCACCGGTTTTTTCGTACACCTATACCGGTTACATGCCCATCAAATGGTCGCTGGATGATACGTATTACGACGGCGGAACCCGGAATGATAATTCCATATCGACCATGCGCTACGCCGAAATTCTGCTGAACTACGCGGAAGCCAAAGCCGAATTGGGTACCTTTACCGATGCCGACTGGGTGAAAACCATCGGCGCTTTGCGGAAACGCGCGGGCATCACGGGCGGTTTGACGGCCAAACCGACCGTTGCCGATCCGTACCTGCAAGCCAATTATTTCCCCGGTATTTCGGACCCGTCGCTGCTGGAAATCCGGCGCGAGCGGGGTATTGAACTGTCGCTGGAAGGCTTCCGGTTCCCGGACCTGATTCGCTGGAAACGCGGGGAGCTGATGCAGCAGGTCTGGAACGGCTTTTACGTCCCGGCGCTCGACAAACCGATGGATTTGAACGAAGACGGTAAAAACGACGTGGTGTTCTACAAAGTGAAACCGGCGACGCAACTGGCGGGAGTTACGTACATCAACGTGGCCGAAACCGTCAACGGCGTGCCGAATCCGCAGCGGTTGTCGAACGACACCTCCGGCGAACTGACGTGGCTGAGCAATATCCCCAGAAAATGGGATGAAAAATATTACCTCTACCCCATCCCCGAAAACGACCGGCTGCTGAACCCGGAAATCGGCCAGAATCCGGGGTGGTGATGAGTAAAAGAGTTATTTCGCGGAGTTGAGCAGAGAAAAAGGGAGTTAAGCGAAGTTTTATTTTACTCTGCTCAACTCCTTTTTGCTCCGCTTAACCGCCGGGCGGCCCCGTCCGCGAAACTATTATTTAAACCTAACGTCAAACGATGAAACTAACGATCCTAATCCTGCTGGCTAGCATTCTGATTACCCAGGACGGTTTTTCCCAGAAAGACACGCCGATTACCATTGCCACGTACAACATCCGCTATAATACCAAAAACGACGGCATCAACGCCTGGCCCAACCGCAAGGAAGATGTCAAAGCCCTGATCCGCTTCCACGAATTCGACCTGTTCGGCACCCAGGAAGGCTTGCGGGAACAACTGGATGGCATCGCCGAACTGACCGAATTTGCGTTTTTGGGGAAAGGCCGCGACGACGGGCAGCAGGCCGGGGAACATTCGGCGATTTTCTACAAAAAAGACCGGTTTGAAGTCCTGAAATCCGGCGATTTCTGGCTCAGCGAAACGCCCGACAAACCGGGCAAAGGCTGGGACGCGACCTGCTGCAACCGCATCTGCTCCTGGGCGCAGTTCCGGGATAAAACGACGAAAAAGAAGTTCTATTTTTTCAGCGTTCACTTCGATCACCAGGGCGTGGAAGCGCGTCGGCAATCGGGGAAACTGATGGTGCAGAAAATTCAGGAAATCGCGAAGGACGAACCCGTCGTGCTGGTCGGTGATTTCAATTCGACGCCCGAAACGGAGCAGATTAAAACCATTCAGACGTTGCTGAGCGATTCGCACGAGGTAACCAAAACACCGGTTTACGGTCCCGAAGGCACTTTCAACAGCTTTAAATTCGATGCGCCGATGAAAAACCGCATCGATTATATTTTCGTCAAAAAAGGCATCGACGTGCTGAAATACGGCGTTTTGACCGATGCCAAAGAACAGCGGTATCCGTCGGACCACCAACCGGTTGTGATCAAAGCCGTTATCCGCTAACTTGGGCGTCCGAACATCCTGCGCCCTTTTTATGGCTGAATTAAACGTCTACGGCAATCCACTGGAAAGCTGCTGCACAAACCCGATGACCGGTTTTTTCCGCGACGGTTTTTGCCGGACCGACGACGAAAATCAGGGTCAACACCTCGTCTGCGCGATCATCACCCAGCAATTTCTGGCGTTTTCGCGCAGCCGGGGAAACGACCTGATCACTCCCCGCCCCGAATTACGCTTTCGCGGTCTGAAACCCGGTAATCGCTGGTGTCTGCACGTCCTGCGCTGGCGCGAAGCCTACGAAGCGGGCGTTGCGCCCCCGGTTTTGCTCGCCAGCACCCACCAGCAGGTTCTCAACTACGTCACCATCGACATGCTGCGGGAACTGGCTTTTGAGGAGTGAGACGATGATAGACGATTGACCATTGACAGCCGACCATTGCTAATCGCCCATGGTCAGCGCTCTATTGGCATCCGTCAATGGTCGATCGTCAATATTCCCCCTGCCACACCGGCCGCAAATCCAGTAAATACAATTGCCGTCCGTTGCCGCCGTGGGTGGAGTCGATGCAGACGAAATTGCCGTCGTTGCTCGTGCGGGGATGCAGGTCGCAGCGCCACTCGGCCACGTAACTTTCTCCCGCCGGAAAATGGCCCAGGTCAATCCGGCGGTCGGTGGGCAGGTGATAGAGGTACGGTGTCTGATTCCGGTCTTTGGCTCCCGAACCTCCGTTCTGGGCATAATTGTCGTTGATCAACCACGCATTATTTCGCTCAGGAACGTACGTCTGATGGCCATTGACAGGCATTTTCTCCGTCACAATCCGCTCGGTTTTACCGGTTTTATCCTCCAGTATATAAAAGGTTTGCGGTTGTCCTTCCGGTTTGGTGTAGGCGCAAATTGTCGTCGGATCGCGCCAGATGAAGTGGGACGTAAAGCCGGACGGGTCGATGATAAACCGGTCGCTGCCGTCGGGATTCATCGTGAACATGCGGGTGACGAAATGGGTCCGCGCCATGATCTGCCGGTCTTCGCGCATGGCCCGCCAGCGGTGCAGAAACGTCAACCGTGTTCCGTCTGTGTTAATCAGTAAATGATTGAACCAGTGGAAATTATTCGCAACCGACGCACCGTTGTGCGGGATCGCAGCCGCATCCTCCAGTGACAGAAGTAATTTTGTTGTACCGGTTTTTAAATCCATCCGATACAAGCCGATTTCCTTCGGCGCTTTGATATCGTAATACGGATCCCGAATGCCCGCGTAGCCATAACCGGGTCGCAGATCCTGAATCCGGCTAAACTCGGTCCCGATTGCCCAGCTTCCGTCTGGACTCAGGGCATAGACGGCTTTCGGCAACGTCCGCTTTTTGCGGGTAAATACATCGACGATGTGGCTGACGTACTGATTACCAACGCGGTCGTTCCAGATCACCTCGGATTTGGAACCCGGAATCCATTGCAACATACACCCCTGCTGCCAGCCCCACGCCCGGCTTTCACCCAGTTCCGTCCACGAATCGTTCTTCTGTAAATCGATCAGGCCGATTTTAATTACATCGTCGGCGGTTGGCGAACGACCTTCGAAATTGACCTGCATCCCCAACACGTAGCGGTTTGTCGGATCGAACTGCCGCTTGTCGTAATACCCAAACCAGTGAAAACCGGGACCTTTCGTCAACGCCCGAATTGGAACGTCCAACGGTTTTCCAACGGCCCGACTAAATGCCAGTCCGCTCAAACCGGCCACGGCGGATGTTTTCAGAAAATAGCGTCGATTCATACAAAAAGCGGCTTTGGATGCTGATTTCTCAAACACCCAAAGCCGCTGACTGTCAATAATCTACTGATGAGAATAAAGAGATGAGACGTGAGACAAAACCGTACTCTCACATCTCTTGTCTCATCTCTTTATTCTATTCCCATCAATACCCCGGATTTTGCTTGATTTTCGAGGAATTGATGTCGATCTGGCTCTGCGGAATGGCAAAAATCAGGTTGTTTTCCGTCAAATTGGTTTTGATCCCGATCGCGGTCGCCTTGGCTTTCATGACGTCCAACGCCCGGCCCGTCCGGACCAGATCGAACCAGCGGTGTCCTTCAAAGGCCAGCTCAACCCGACGTTCCTGTTCCAGTGCCAACCGCATGGCGGCTTGCGTTCCGGCGTCGGCAGCGGTTTTGGCTGCCAGTCCGGCCCGGGTCCGAATGCGGTTCAGGAAGGGCAGCGCATCGGCAGTTTTACCGGTTTCGTTCAGCGTTTCGGCATACATCAGTAACACATCAGCATACCGCAAAACCGGCCAGTTGTCTTCCGAATCGCCATTGACGATCGGTGGATCTTTGTATTTCCGAATGAAATTGTAATCCACTTTTACCCCACTGGCATTTACGTAGCTCGTCGCCAGCGACACATCCTTGCGCAAATCACCCGCTTCGTAAGCCGCCACCATGTCCGCCGTGGGCTGGTTGTTCCCACCGCCACCAAACTGAATCACCGCGTTGCCCGAGTTTTCGGGAGCGTAGGCATTCGCAAAACCGCTGCCCTCCCCGATGCTGCCTTTTTTGTACTGAACGTCAAAAATCGACTCTTTGTGATTCTTGTTCGAAGCCTGAAAAACCGCTGCATACGTTGGCAGCAAATCATACGTATTGGCGTCGATAACCTCTTTCAACTTCGCAGATGCTTCGGCGTATTTCTTCTGCGTCAGGTATACTTTTCCCAACAACGATTTGGCCGCTCCGCGCGTGGCCCGACCTATATTAGCGCCGGTATAGCTTGCATCCAGAACTGCTTCCGCATCCGTTAAATCTTTGATAATCTGCGTATAGACATCTGCCACCGGAGCGCGTGCGTATTCGTATCCATCCTGTGGATCGACGATTTCCTTCACCACCAGCGGCACATCGCCAAACACCCGGACGAGGTTGAAATACATCAGCGCCCGCAGGAATTTGGCTTCTCCGACAACCCGTTTTTTCAGGGTCTCGTCCATCGTCACCCCGGCACTCCGGTCGATGATGGCGTTGCAGCGGTAAATACCTTTGTAACCATCGCTCCAGCGAGCCAGTGTATACGGATTGGTCGTCCGCATATAGAATTTATCGAACTCATCCTGATCCGTGACCGAACCGGACAAAACCGGTCGGGTGTCGTCGGACGGGATTTCCGAAACAACGTAAAACTGGCCATACTGACCCGCCAGTTGCAGGGCTCCGTAAGCGCCGTTCAGCGCATTCAGCATGTCGGAACTGGTTTTGTAAAACGTTGCCGTACTGGCCTGCGAAATTGGCGACAAGGCCAGAAACTCGTCCTTACAGCTCGTCAACGCGAGACTCAGCAGGGCAACAACTAAATATTTTCGTTTCATGGATGTTCAGAATTAAAGACCAATGTTTACGCCAATCGTGTAGGTACGAGCCAGTGGGTAACTGCCGTAATCGACTCCGCCGGTCAGCGGACCTTCATACCCGCTGACTTCCGGGTTGTAGCCCAGGTATTTCGAAACCGTCAGCACGTTTTGAACACCGCCATACACCCGCAGACTTTGCAGTTTGACCTTCTGAATCAGCGTTTTCCGCAGGTTATAGCCGACCGTGATGTTCCGAATCCGGAAATAGCTGGCATCTTCGATCCACCGCGACGAAACCGCGTTGTTGTTACCGGTCGACCGCGTGTTGGCGCGGGGCGTTTTGCCATCACCCGGCTGGTCGGGCGACCGCCAGCGGTTCAGCACCGTGGTCAGCTCGTTGGCGTTCCCTTCCAGGTTTTCGTAAAACCGGCGCGACAGGTTCAGAATCGTTGATCCCTGAACGCCCTGAATTACAATACCCAGATCAATGCCCTTGTAAGTGAAGGTGTTGGTCATCCCGTAAATGAAATCCGGCTGGTTGTTACCGATTAGTGTACGGTCGTTGGCATCGACTTTTCCGTCGCCATTCACATCCGCAAACTTCACATCACCCGGCCGGGCATCGGCAAAATGCGGATAGGCATCGAGTTCAGCCTGGTTCTTGAAAACGCCCAGTTGCTGGTAGCCATAAAAACTGCCCAGCGGTTCGCCAATCATGGTAATGTTCGTTTCACCAACGCCGGTTCCGCTCCGGATCGGGTCGCCCGTGGGTCCGAGTGCCAGCACCTTGTTGCGGTTGAACGAGAAGTTCAGATCGGTATTCCAGCTAAAGGCACCGGTGAGGTTACGTGTGTTCAGCGCCAGTTCCAACCCTTTGTTTTCTACTTTCCCGATGTTCTTCACGGCGGATGTAAAACCGGTCAGCGTTGGCACCTGAACCGCCAGCAGCAAATCGGTGGTGATCCGTTTGTAGTAATCCGCGGTCAGGAAAATCCGGTTGCTCAGAATTCCGAGTTCCAGACCGATGTCGGTTTGCCGGCTTTTCTCCCAGGTCAGGTTATCGTTTCCGATTGAGTTGACGGCCAGACCGTTGGCCAGCGCATTACCCAGCACGTAGTTATCCGGGCCTAACAAACCAATTGACGGATAATTGCCGGTGAAGGCGTTATTGCCCGAAAGACCATAGCTTGCTTTGATTTTCAATTCGGAGATAATGCGGTTATTTTTCAGGAAGGATTCTTCCGAAACCCGCCAGCCGACCGAGGCCGAGGGGAATGTACCCCAGCGGTTATTGGCCCCAAACCGCGACGAACCATCGCGCCGGAAGGAAGCATTGGCCAGATACCGGTCCTTGAACGAATAGGACACCCGGCCAAAATACGACGCCAGCGACCACTGATCCCGAACATTCCGCGAAGAGTTGGTTCCGACAATCGTACCCGCGTTTACTGTCCGGACAATGTCGTTCGGGAAGTTATTGGCATCGATCCGGGTCCGCTCAAAATCGTTTTTCTGGCTTTCCAGACCCACCAGCACCTCAAAGCGGTGATCGGGTCCGATCTCTTTATTGTACGTCAGCGTATGATTGGTTACCCAGTTCAGCTCCTGCGAATTTTCGGCGTAGGCGGAGTTGGCCGTCGGCGGCAATAACTGGTTCAGGGGCAACGCGGACGTCTGGTAATAATTCTGGCGCAATTGCCGGATATCGCCCCCGATCGTTCCGCGGTACAGAACTCCGAACGGCAGTTTCACCTCGGCATAGGCATTGCCCAGCAGACGCGTGGTCCGAACCTGGTTATCAATTTCGTAAATATTGGCGACCGGATTGGTGATGCCCGGCCAGTCGTACGGAGCTGCGTAGAAAGCCTGCGAATTGTAAACCGTCGTATTCGGCTGGTAAATCGGAATGAAAGGCGGCAAACTCAACGCGGCATTGATCACCCCGTTGCTCGCCCAGTGCCCGTCCGTATTGGCCCGGTTTTCGACCGAGAACGATGGACTCAGGCTTACCCCCATTTTCAGGAAAGACGTAATCTGAGCGTCGATATTCGTACGAATGGTGTATCGGTCGATACCCGAACGCTTCACAACCCCTTTCTGATTCAGGTAGTTACCCGAAACCATGTATTGAATTTTATCACTGCCACCCGATGCGCTCAACTGGTAGCTGCTGATGGGCGCATTCTGAAAAATCATATCCTGGTAATCGTAACTTGACAGGGCACCCGGATTGTCGAAGCTCACTCCCGCGATTTCACCGCGCGGATACCGGTACCGCTGCCCGGCCGCCCGAACGCTGTTCGGATCATCAATTTTGGAACCGGGAACCCGCTCCAGGTACGCATTGTTGAACGCTTCTTTCGAGAATTCGGCAAACTGCTGGGCGTTCAGCATGTCCATTTTTTTGGTGATCTGCTGCACCCCGGTGTAATAATCGAAGGTCAGACGTGCCTGCCCGGATTTCCCGCGTTTCGTCGTCACAACCACAACCCCATTGGCACCCCGCGAACCGTAAATGGCGGTTGCCGACGCATCTTTCAGAATGTCGATCTTGTCGATGTCGTTCGGATTCAGCAGGTTCAGACCTCCGCCGTTAGCCAGGTCACCCGAGTTCAGCGGTTGCCCGTCGATCACGACCAGCGGTCCGTTCCCGGCGCTGATGGAACCCAAACCCCGAATTTTGATGGATGGACTGTTGCCCGGTGCACCCGTATTTTGCTGGATCAAAACCCCCGGTAACCGCCCCGTCAGACCTTCTACGATGTTCGGAACCGGCTGGTCTTTAATATTCTTGGTACTAATCGACGCAATTGAACCGGTTACGTCGCGCTTTTGCTGTGTACCGTAACCCACTACTACTACTTCGTTCAGCGTCTGATCGGATTGTTTCAGCGAAATATTGATGGTAGACTGGCTGCCAACCGGCACTTCCTGCGTCACATACCCGATGAAGCTGAACACCAGTGTGCCACCTTCGTTCGGGATCGTCACCGAATAGTTTCCTGATCCGTCGGTTGTAGTGCCACGCGTCGAATTTTTCAAGGCCACGCTCACCCCCGGCAGACCGTCGGCGTTTTCGTCCGCCGATACTCGGCCCGAAATCCGGCGCTCCTGAACAATCACTTCCAGCGGCTGACGCATGTGCAGCGAGGATGGCACCACCATACTCATCCGGTCGTCCGGCATCGGGTTCGAGCGGGTCTGCAACAGTTGGCTTTCTTCCAGCGGGGCTAGAAACGGAGCGACGCGGCTCGTGGCTTCGTCGGCTTCGATGATGACGTAATAATGGTCATCGACTTTCTTAAACGTCAGGTTGTTAGGTTTCAAAACCGCTTTCAAAACCATTTCCCGATCGGCCGACGACGGCAACGGCAGGCTAACGGTTTTATCCTGAAGGGTTTTACGTTGAAAAGCAAACTTGATCCCAAATTTGCGCTCCAGTTCGCGCAATACATCACTCAACGTTCGGACGTTTCGGACCGGCCGGGAATAGTCCTGGGCCAATCGGGATGGCTGCCGCAGCGTGTTCGACGCCAGCATCTGCGCTTTGGCGGTGGTTGACAGACTCCACACGCCCAAAATCGCCAGTCGGATAAGATTTGGTACGGTTTTATTCATTGGTTTAGTTGGATAACACGATCTGATTTTCTTTTTTACTCATTTTTAAACGGAACGTTGCAGCCACCAGCCGCAGCAACAACTCAGGCTGATCAACCGGTGCCGAACCGGTAAATGATTCGGTAAGTAATTTTTTATTGGTAATTAACACCGTCAAACCGTACTGGTCGTTCAACCGCTCAACAATTTCGCCGAGTGGTACATCTTCCATCACCAGCAGATTCTCGCGCCAGGCCACGTAGCGGTTGGCATCCACCTTCGCCCGGCGGATGGCGGTTTTTCCGTTCGTGGTTTCCAGCAGATCGCCCGGTTGCATCAGCACGTCGGGGTGTTTCGGCAGCGCTACTTTTACTTTTCCTTCCTGCAAAACCACTTGCGTGTGCGTATGACGGGTGTTTACGTTAAAGCGCGTTCCCAACACCACCACATCGCCCATGCCGGTGTGCACCACGAACGGTTTCCGACGGCCCTGCGGTTTTTTACTGACATCAAAAAAAGCCTCGCCCGTCAGCCGTACCTCCCGGCGTTCCTGTGTTTCCCAGTCGCCCGCCATTTGCAAAACCGAATTCGCGTTCAGCGTCACTACCGAACCATCCGGTAAGCTCACCGTCTGAATCTGTCCGTAAGCGGTTTTATATTCGAGAACGGAATCTGTTCGCTGGTAAAACCATCCCGCCAATCCGGCCATCAGCAAGCATGTTACGGCAGCGGCATACCGGAAAAACCGGGGGCTGAAAAATAACCGCCTGGGTTCCGGTTGCTGTTCCAGCTGCTTTTTCTGAAGTTGCTGAAAGGAAGCCATAACCGCCGTTTCGGGAATTTCCTGCCAGGTTGCCTCCAGCCCGGCCACCAGCAAACGGGCCTGTTCCATCGTGCCTTGCTGGTGCGGATAAAGCGTTTTCACCGAATCCCAAAACCGGTTTCGTTCCGATGTTGGTTGAAGAATCCACATCCGAAAATCCGGATCGCGGGCAAGCTCAATGGTATCGATAGTGGCGTAGTATTCCAGCGGTTTCATGCCGTGTTGAGAGGTCAATCATCCGTAAGAGAAGACAATGCGGTTTTTGTAGTAGGAACGGAAGAAAAATTTGTAAAAAAAAGTTTCAGCTAGTTGTCGAACAGGCTGAACAGCAGGACCAAAACCGGCCAGTTTGTTTGGAGACGTTTGCGGAGCGCGGTCAGCGCCTGATAGAGTTGCGTGCGGGCGGTTTGGTACGTAATGCCCATAACGGCGCAGATTTCGTCGTAACTTAAATCGGTAAAATAACGCAGGTACAGTACCTCCCGCTGGCGGGGCGATAAGGTGGTGAACGCGCCCTGTACCTGTTCGTGCTGTTCCCGATTCAATCCGTCCGCAACCAGCTGTTCTTCGGCGGAGGGCTCGGGCGACAATAAACCGAATTGCTCTTCCACATCCACGTCGGCAAACCGCCGTTGCCGTTCGGCGAGTTGGGTCACCAGCCGATTCCGAAACGATTTGAGAAGATAAGCCTGAACCGACTGGGGCTGGCTGAGGGTTTGCCGGTAATTCCACAACTCGATAAACAGGTCGTGGATCGCATCTTCGGTGGTGGCATCGGTTGCGCCAAATCGCCGGCCGTAGTTCATCAAATACCGGTAATACGTCGAATACAAAGCTGCAAATGCCGACTCACTTCCCTCCCGGAAAGCATTCCAGTGCGTCTGGTCATTGGTGGAGTCTGGGCGGGCGTTCATTTGTATTCGGTCAACGGACCCATTTTAGGCCGCTGATTGACAAACTTAACCGATTCCCGCAAAATTTGGTATTATTTACTGATAAATTTGCTTTGATATACTCAGACCACGGAAATTAAAACAATGACGTTACGCGAAGCACAGACGACCGTCGATGAATGGATCAAAACCATCGGCGTACGGTATTTTAATGAATTGACCAACCTGGCCATGCTGACCGAAGAAGTCGGCGAAGTGGCCCGTATCATTGCCCGGCGGTATGGTGAACAATCGGAAAAAGAATCGGATAAAGCCAAAGATCTGGGCGACGAAATGGCCGATGTCCTCTGGGTGCTGATCTGCCTCGCCAACCAAACCGGTGTCGATCTGACGGCGGCTTTTCAGAAAAACCTGGAGAAGAAAACCGTGCGGGATGCGACGCGGCATCTGGAAAATGAGAAATTGAAATAGGGATTGTTTCGCGGAGTTGAGCGGAGAAGCGCAGAGTTAAGCGGAGTTTAATTTAAAAAGTCTTTCTCTGCTTAACTCTACTTTCCTCCGCTTAACTCCGCGAAACAACTCTTCTTCATAAACCTAAACCCCACTTATGGAACGAAGAGATTTTATTAAAACCGCTGGCCTTATCGGTGGGGCTTATGCCCTATCCGGTCCCGATACGCTCGCCAAACCGTCCATCGAGACGCCTACGTTCTGGCTCGACGGTCCGATGCGGTGGGCGCAGCTGGCTTTTGTGGAACGCGACCCCGGTCATTACGATCCTGATTTCTGGCTCAGTTACTTCAAGCGGATTCACGCCGACGGGGCGTTGCTCAGTGCGGGTGGCGTAGTGGCTTTTTACCCGACGCAAATTCCGCTCCACCACCGGAGCGATTTTCTGGGGAATTCCGACACGCTCGGTTACCTGGTGGAAGGGTGTAAAAAGCAAGGCATGAAAATTATGCTCCGCACCGACCCGCATGCCGCCCGACAAAACGTTTACGACGCCCACCCGGATTGGATCGCCGTAACCGCCGACGGGCAAAAACGCCGTCACTGGGCCAACCCGGATTTGTGGGTCACCTGCGCCCTGGGGCCGTACAATTTTGAGTTCATGAAGCAGGTGACCGGCGAAATCATGCAGCGGTTTCAGCCGGAAGGAATTTTCTCCAACCGTTGGGCGGGTCACGACATTTGTTACTGCGAACATTGCCAGCGTAATTTTAAAACCGCTTCCGGTCTGGCCTTACCTTCTAAGATTGATAAGCTGGATCTCACCTACCGGAAATGGACGGACTGGCGGATGAAGCGGTTGCGGGAACTCTGGTCGGTCTGGGACGATGAAATCCGCAAACACCGGCCCACGTCCCGTTTCATTCCCAACGGTTTTCCGGACAAAGTCGTCACCGGCAGGGAAGCCGATCTTTTTTTTGCGGATCAACAGGCCCGGCGCGGTCTGACGGCTCCCTGGTCGAACGGCAAAGGCGCGAAGGAACTCCGTTCGACGCTCGGCTTAAAACCGCTCATCGGGATTTTCAGTGTGGGCATCGAAGAAGAGTTTCGCTGGAAAGATTCGGTGCAGAGCGATGCCGAAATCCGAATCTGGGTAGCCGAAGGAACGGCCAACGGAATGCGTCCGTGTTTTGTCAAGTTTGGTGGGGACATTTACGACAAACGGTGGATGGAAGCCGTCGCCAAACTCTATGAAGGGTATTATAAAAACGAAAAATACCTGCGCAACACGGCTCCGATGGCGCGGGTTGGCGTGGTTTATTCCGAACAAACCGACCGAAATTACGGAGGTAAACCCTGGCAGCAGAAAACCGGTGACCACCTCGACGGCATATACCATTCGCTCGTAGAAAACCGTATTCCGTTCGATATGGTGAACGACCGGCTGCTGTCGCCGGATGATTTGAAGCGGTTTAAATTGCTCATTCTACCCAACATCGCGGCTCTTTCCGACGCACAGTGCAGGCAGTTACAGGCGTTTGTCGACTCCGGTGGCAGTCTGGTAGCTACTTTTGAAACCTCGCTGTACAACGAAGAAGGGCAACAACGACCGGATTTCGGGCTGGCCGGTTTGTTCGGCGTTTCCTACAGTCAAAACGTGGAAGGCCCGTTGCGGAATAGCTACCTGCAATTACGACACGATGCCAAAAACAGCCAGAATCGGTTGATTTTGCAGGGATTGGACGACACGCCCCGCATCATCAACTCGATTTATAAAGTCAACGTCAAACCGACAGCGGCTTTTCCCAGTCCGGTTACGCTCATTCCGACGTATCCTGACTTACCGATGGAAGATGTATATCCGCGCGTGGCCGAAACCGACACGCGGGAATTGTACCTGCGGCAGGTGGGCAAAGGGCGGGTAGCCTATATCCCCGGCGATCTGGACCGGTCATTCTGGCAACTGCTGAACACCGATCACGGGCAACTGCTGAGCAACGTTATCCACTGGGCGCTGGATGAAGAACCGATTGCCACTGTATCGGGGCCGGGCGTCATCGACGTAACGGTCTGGCGACAGGCCAAATCCATGACCGTTCATTTGGTGAATCTGACGAACCCGATGATGATGAAAGGGCCTTTCCGGGAGCTGATTCCGGTCGAAGCACAGGTGAGCGTACCGGTTCCGGCGGGGGCTAAAGTGACCGGTGTCAAGCTACTGATGAGCGATACCAAACCTAAATTTGAGCTGAAGGATGGTAAAGTATTGGTAACAGTTTCTAAAATCCTTGACCACGAGATTGTGGCTTTGGACTTAAGTTGAAATTGTTTCGCGGAGTTAAGCGGAGAAAAGGGAGTTAAGCAGAGATTTCTTTTAAAACCTTCGCTTAACTCCCTTTTCTCCGCTTAACTCCGCGAAACAATTTCTTAACTCTCCTTACAATCCATATTGATCCAGCAAATACACCAGGGCCGTCATCGAAGCCGCTCCCAGTTCGAGTTCGCGCTTGTTGACGCCTTCGAAGCGGTCGATGCCCGTGTGGTGAAAGTCGAAATACCGTTGCGTATCCGGTTTGAAACCGAATAAAACCGTGCCGAACTGCGCCAGCGGTCCAATATCCGCTCCGCCCGGACCGGCACCGATGTCGTACAATCCGTAGGGAACCAGCAGCGGTTTCCACGGCATCACTTTTGCCCGCTGTTCAGCCGTGCCGACAATTCCAAAGCCCCGGGGTGTAAAACCGCCTTCGTCTGACTCGACCGCGGCAATGTGTTTTTCGTTGTTCTTCTTCGCATAATCAGCGTAGCCCACACCGCCCCGCAATCCATTTTCCTCATTCATAAACATCACGGCCCGAATCGTGCGTTTGGGTTTGATACCCAAGGCTTTGAAGGTACGCAATACGTCGATCGACTGCACACAGCCAGTGCCATCGTCGTGTGCTCCTTCGCCCAGATCCCACGAATCGAGGTGGCCGCCCACCACAATGATCTCGTCCGGTTTTTCCGATCCCTTGATTTCACCAACGACATTGTACGATTTGGCGTCGGGCAGCATTTCGCAATTTTGTTTGAAGTAAAACGTCAGGTTGGCGTTCTCTTTCAGCGACTTACTGAGCAATTCGGCACCGTTGGTGCTGATGGCGGCCGTCGGAATCAGGGGTACTCCGGTGGCATAGCGCATGCCCCCCGTATGCGGATTATCGTCCATTGCCGTTGTCATCGAACGAACAATGGCGCCCACAGCTCCGAGTTTTCCGGCTTCCGACGCGCCATTGCCGCGCTGATCGACGGCTCCGGCGTAGGCTTCGAAGGTACTCAACCTGGTGGGGTCCATCGGGCGGTTGAAAAACACAATCTTGCCTTTCACCTTTTCCGCGCCCAAATCCCGCAATTCCTGAAAGTTTTTCACTTCAATCACCGGCGCTTCAACGCCTTTGGGTGCCGTGGCAATCGAACCACCCAGAGCCGCAATTGGCACGGTTATTTTCTGTTTACCATTCTGAATGTAAGCCACTTCCTTCGCGCCCCGCACCCAATGCGGCACCATTACTTCCTGCAAGAACACCCGGTCAAACCCTTGCTTTTCCATCAGTTGTTTCGACCAGTCGACGGCTTTCTGCGCCCCGGTCGAACCGCTCAATCGCGGACCAACGCCTTTGGTTAACTGGCGTAGCCATTCATAAGACGGACTGTTGGCCAGGATTTCGGTGTAGATTTTGCGAATGGTTACGGAGTCGGCGGATGATTGGGCCTGAGCGCCGGTCGCGAAAAGACAGAAGGCAAGTAATAGTTTTTTCATCGCGGGATTGGGTATCTTCTAAAAAAGAAAAACCCGGCCTGAATTCCAAAGCCGGGTTGAGAATTATGCAATAAATCCAATTGATTGTCAGTGGATTGCAATTTGGGGTTCAGTATATGACGTACCCACGGACTTTAGTCCGTGTAATCCTGGGTATGTTAAAAGCTAATAGTTAACCAAGAATCACACGGACTTTAGTCCGTGGGTACAAACGACTACTACATATGGATCGCCCGGTTGTCCGTTGCAGCCAGACAGGCTTCCTTGATGGCTTCCGTGTAGGTCGGGTGGGCGTGTGAAATGCGCGCGATGTCCTCGGCCGAAGCCCGGTATTCCATGGCAACGACGCATTCAGCGATCATATCGGCGGCTCGTGCACCGATGATGTGCATCCCCAGAATTTCGTCGGTTTGTTTGTCGGCCAACACTTTCACCAAACCGTCAACGTCCATTGAGGCCCGCGCGCGGCCCAGCGCTTTGTAAGGAAACGAACCGACTTTGTAAGCCCGGTTTTCTGCTTTCAACTCCTCCTCGGTGAAACCCACGCTGGCCACTTCCGGCCAGGTATAGACCACGCCGGGAATCAGGCGGTAATTGATGTGCGGTTTTTGCCCGACCAGGGTTTCGGCCACAAAAACGCCCTCTTCTTCCGCTTTGTGCGCCAACATGGCCCCCCGGATCACGTCGCCAATGGCGTAGATGTTGGGAACTTTGGTTTGCAAATGATCATTCACCTCAATCCGTCCCCGGCTGTCGGCAGCCAAACCGGCGGCTTCGAGGTTCAAGCCATCGGTATACGGACGGCGACCGACCGACACCAGGCAGTAATCTCCTTCCAGCGTAATCTGTTGGCCATTCGGGGCATCGGCTTTCACGACCACACCTTCGCCGGTATTTTCGACGCTGGTTACTTTATGGCTGAAATAGAAATCGGCACCCAGTTTCTTGACGGCTTTCTGGAGTTCTTTCCCCATCGTTTTGTCCATTGTCGGAATCATCGAATCGGCAAATTCAACGAACGACACTCTGGAGCCGATGCGGGCATAAACCGACCCCAGTTCGGCACCAATAACCCCCGCGCCAATCACGATGAGGTGTTTCGGTACTTCCTGCAACGTCAGCGCTTCGGTTGAGGTGATGACGCGTTTTTTATCGATCGGCATCGACGGAAACGACGACGGTTTGGAACCCGTGGCAATGATGAAATTCTTCGTCGTAATCTGCTCTTCGCTGCCGTCGTCTTTCTTGACTTTCAGCGTATTGGCATCGACAAACGAACCAAACCCCTGGTGAACCGTGATCTTGTTTTTCTTCATCAGAAACGCAATACCGGTTACGTTTGCGTCGACAACACCGGTTTTCCGTTTGATCATCTGCGGCAGATCGACCTGCAAATCGGCCAGTTTAATACCGTGTTCGGCGAAGGTGTGGGCGGCATTGTAAAAATGCTCCGAAGAATCGAGCAGGGCTTTCGACGGAATACAACCAACGTTGAGGCAGGTTCCGCCTAACGTCTTGTATTTTTCCACGATAGCCGTTTTTAAACCCAACTGGGCGCAACGAATCGCGGCCACATAGCCGCCCGGCCCGGAGCCGATGACGATGACGTCGTATTGCATAAACAGTAGATCTTTTTGCAGGTAAATAATCTTATATACAAACGTAGGACGGATTATACCGTTTTTGCCAACAAGCCCAAAAAGGCACGCAGCAAAGCCGGTTTTATAATCCGTCCTACTTATTTATCAAACACCCAGTAAAATCCGGGCCGGATCTTCCAACAGTTGCTTCACCCGAACGAGGAAGCTCACGGAATCTTTGCCATCGATGATGCGGTGATCGTACGAAAGCGCCACGTACATAACCGGGCGAATCACGATTTCGCCGTTGACAACCACCGGGCGTTCCACGATGTTGTGCATGCCCAGAATGGCCGATTGCGGAGCGTTGATAATCGGCGTCGACAACATGGAACCGAACGTACCACCGTTGGTAATGGTGAACGTACCACCGGTCATTTGCTCGATGGTCAGTTTGTTATCCCGTGCCAGACCCGCCAGCCGGATAATTTCCTTCTCGATGCCCGCGAAATTCATGCTTTCCGCGTTGCGAATAACCGGCACCACCAGCCCGCGTTCCGTCGAAACCGCAATCGAAATATCGCAATAGTCGTTGAAGACAATCG
Organism: Larkinella rosea; assembly: GCF_003858635.1. Classification (GTDB taxonomy): domain Bacteria; phylum Bacteroidota; class Bacteroidia; order Cytophagales; family Spirosomataceae; genus Larkinella; species Larkinella rosea. The sequence continues at coordinate 149,627 of NZ_RQJO01000017.1, read as the reverse complement.
AATCGCCGTCGATCATGGCATTCACCGCCGGGAATTCCTGCAATGCCATGCAAATGGCTTTGGCGAAGAAGGACATAAAGCCCAGCCCAACCGCGTGTTTTTCCTTGAATTTATCTTTGTATTTGGCCCGCAAATCCATGATCGGCTTCATGTCGACCTCGTTGAAGGTCGTCAGCATGGCGGTTTCATTTTTCACGGCCACCAACCGCCGGGCGATGGTTTTCCGCAACGAGCTTAGGCGTTCGCGCCGTTGAACGCGATTGCCACCTTCGACTGCCGGAGCCGCAGCAACCGGAGCAGGGGCCGGTTTGGGAGCCGGAGTTGCCGCTGGTTGTGGAGCCGGAGCCGCCGATTTTTCGGCCTTCACGGCGTCTTCCTTCATAATCCGGCCACCAATTCCGGTACCGTTCACTTCTTTGGGATCGATGCCTTTTTCGGCCAGAATTTTGGCCGCAACCGGCGACGGATGATTGGCCGCGTAGCCATCAGCCTGAGCAGCAACGGGTTGAGCAGCTGGCTGTTGCACCGGGGCTGCTGGTTGTGCAACCGGTTGTGCGGCCCCCGCACCGACTTCAATCCGGCAGATTACGGCACCAATCGCCAGCGTTGACCCCGCTTCGGCCACAATCCGGAGTGTTCCGGCGGCTTCGGAGGGCAGCTCAAACGTGGCTTTGTCCGATTCGAGTTCGCAGAGGACCTCATCCAGGGCGACCTGATCACCGTCTTTTTTACTCCAGGAGGCAATCGTCACTTCCGTGATCGACTCACCGACAGGAGGCACTTTCATTTCTATGGATTTTGCAGTTGAAGCCGCAGCGGGTTCAGGGGCTGCGGGTTGCGGTGCAGGTTCCGGTTTAACCGCCACGGGCTGGGGAGCCGGTTGTTCAACGGGTTTAGATGGTTCGACCGGAGCTTCAGCTTTCGGTGCCGGAGCCGCGCCATTGGATGCACCAGCGGCTTCGATGGTACACAAAACCGCACCGATGGGCAATACATCGCCTTCCTGTGCCAGAATGTGCAATACGCCATCCGCTTCGGCGGGAAATTCAAACGAGGCTTTGTCGGATTCCAGTTCACACAACACTTCGTCCCGCTTCACCGAATCACCCTCTTTCTTATGCCATGCGCCAACGGTCACTTCCGTAATCGATTCCCCAACCGGGGGTACTTTCATTTCTATTGCCATTTTTTCTTCGTTTTCAGTTGTCAATTACCAGAGGATTGGTGGTAACTGTAAACTCTTATTCAAATGCCCGGCGAATGATGTCGGCTTGTTCCTGGCTGTGAACTTTGGAATAACCGGTTGCGGGCGACGCACTCGTTTTCCGGGTAATCCCGCGCAATTTCAAATCCAGGGCTGAACGCAGCAAGTATGTCCAGGCACCCATGTTCGACGGTTCTTCCTGCACCCATATCAGTTCAGCGTTTTTAGCGTATCCGGCTAAAATCGCATCCAGTTGTTTTTGCGGGAAAGGATGTAACTGTTCCAACCGAACAATGGCAACATCTTCACGCTTATCGGCTTGTTGTTTTTCGAGCAATTCGTAATAGATTTTACCCGTACACAGCAAAATCCGCTTCACTTTCTTGCCCGTTGCATAACCATCCGGCAATACTTCTTTAAAAGTACCTTTGGTAAGGTCCTCCAACGGAGAAACTACTTGTGGGTGACGTAATAATGATTTTGGTGACATCACCACCAACGGTTTTCGGAACGGCCATGTCAACTGGCGACGCAACAGGTGAAAGAAGTTGGCTGGGGTTGTTACGTTGGCAACCACCATGTTATACTCCGCCGAAAGTTGCAGGTAGCGTTCCGGGCGGGCGTTGGAGTGTTCCGGCCCCTGACCCTCGTAGCCGTGCGGCAACAGCATCACCAGACCGTTCATCAATCCCCATTTCGACTCGCAGGACGACACAAACTGGTCGATAATGACCTGCGCACCGTTCGAGAAGTCCCCAAACTGGGCTTCCCAGATCACCAGTGCATGCGGAGCCGCCATCGAATAGCCGAACTCAAAGCCCAGAACACCGTATTCCGACAACAACGAGTTGTAAATCTGCATCTTCTGCGGACTGCCCTCAATGTGGTCGAGTGAACTGTACGATTCGTTGGTTTCCGAATCGTGCAAAACCGCATGGCGGTGCGAGAACGTTCCCCGCTGCACGTCCTGGCCACTCAGCCGAACCACTTTATTTTCGCTCAGAATTGAACCATAGGCCAGTAATTCCGCCGTCCCCCAGTTGACCTGTTTCGTTTCAAACAGCATCTGCCGACGATCTTTCAGCAGTTTGTCGATCTGCTTCAACGGCTTGAAACCGTTCGGAATCGTCACGAGCGCATTGCCCACTTTTTCCAGTGTTTCCAGCGGAACACCGGTTTCGGGCGACTGGTCGAAATCAGCAGGTGTACTTACCCGCAACTCAGCCCATTCGCGGTCCAGACGCAGCGGTTTGTACGGAATTTCGGCCTTTTGCTTCACCATGTCGAGCCGATCCTGCAGTTCCTTCTTGAACGCAACGTCCATTTTCGTCGCCAGTTCGGCATCGACTTCGCCCCGATCGATCAGGCTTTTATTATAAATTTCGCGCGGATTGGCGTGTTTTTCAATGATATTGTACAAATCCGGTTGCGTAAACTTCGGTTCGTCCGACTCGTTGTGGCCGTAGCGACGGTAACACACCATGTCAATGAAAACGTCCCGGTTGAATTTTTCGCGAAACTCGACCGCCAGTTTGGCGCAGAAAACCACCGCTTCCGGATCGTCGCCGTTGACGTGGAAAATCGGCGCATCGATGATTTTGGCAACATCCGAGCAGTAGATCGACGAGCGGGCGTCTTCAAAATCAGTCGTAAAACCGATCTGGTTATTGATTACAAAGTGGAGCGTTCCACCGGTTTGATAACCAGCCAGTTTCGCCATTTGAGTCACCTCATAGACAATCCCCTGCCCCGCCACAGCTGCATCGCCGTGGATCAGAATCGGCAGAATCTTGTCGAAATTACCGGCGTATTCTTCGTCGGCCTGTGCGCGAACAAATCCTTCGATAATCGGATTAACCGCTTCCAGGTGCGACGGATTCGGCGCCAGTTTCAGGCTCATTTGCTTGCCCGCCTTGGTTTCGATCAGACTCGAATAGCCCAGGTGGTATTTCACGTCACCGTCGCCGAAGACCTGGTCGGGAACATTGCCTTCAAAACCGCTGAAAACGCTTTCGTATGATTTGCCCAGGATGTTCACCAGCACGTTCAGACGACCGCGGTGGGCCATCCCGATCATCATTTCTTCCACCCCCAGTTCGGATGCGTAATTAATGATGGCATCCAGCGCCGGAATGGTGGTTTCTCCGCCTTCGAGCGAAAACCGCTTCTGGCCCAAGTATTTGGTATGCAGGAAGTTCTCGAAAACCGTTGCTTCGTTCAGCTTTTCCAGAATCCGCTTTTTCTCGTCAATTGTCGGATCGAAAACAAGGGCTTCCTTCTCGATTTTATTCCGCAGCCAGTTCTTGACATCAATCTCGCGGATGTACATGTACTCGAAACCGATGGTTCCGGCGTAAATTTTCTCCAGCGACTCCATGATTTTTCGCAGCGTACTCGGCCCGATTCCCAACAGGCTACCGGCTTCAAAAACCGTGTCGAGGTCGGCTTCGGTCAGGGCGTAGTCTTCGAGGCCAATCCGCGGATTGCGGTTTTTCCGGCTGCGAATGGGATTGGTTTTGGCTAAAAGGTGACCCCGTGAGCGGTACGCTTTGATCAGACTGGCGACCGATACTTCCTTTTCAGCGTGTTTGGTGTCAATAACGGGTTTTGTAGTCGTTTGGTCAGCACCGGAATGGCCATTGGTTCCGTTGCCATTTTCGCCGTACGACTGGGAAAATTCAAAACCTTCAAAAAATTTTTGCCAGCTTCCATCCACTGAGCCGGGGTCCTGCTTGTAAGCCCGGTATAAGTCGTCGATGTACGCTGCTTCAGAGTTAGCTATATACGAGAATCTGTCCATAATTCGGAATCACCCATGTTCGGTTGGCAAAGTTAAACGATTCAAATAGAAAGATTGTCTACTATTTTTCAATTCTTTATTAATACCTGAAGTGATTCTGTTTTGGTAACAATACCGATCGGAAATAAGTTGAAAAAAGGGAGAAGGGAAGCCGGATTGAATGGAAAAAAGGAGGAAGGGAAGAAAGGAGAAGAGGTGCATTGACGGCACTCGTTTCTCCTTCCTTCCCTTCCTCCTTTTTTCCGTTTTTTATACCAGATTATTTTTGAATGCGTAAGCCACCATTCCTGCCGTATTTTTGGTACCGGTTTTTTCCAGAATCCGCAGACGGTGGCCTTCGACGGTGCGCGGGCTGAGGAAGATTTTCTCGCTGATTTCGGCGGTCGATAACCCTTCACAGATCAGCTTAAGCACTTCTTTCTCGCGTTCCGACAGCAATACCTTACTATTATAAAGTGTGGTGGTCGAGGATTGCTTGATAACCGTGGTTTTGTTGACCATTTTCCGGTGCATTACCTTCGAGACGAAATCGTTCAGGTAAACGCCATCGTCCATGACCCGATGAACGGCTTTTTCCACTTCATCCAGGTCGGCATCTTTCAGAACGTACCCGCTGACGCCCTTTTCGAGTAAGTGCAATACAAACCGGTCTTCGTCGTGCATGGTTAGCATGATGATTTTGACGTCGGGGTGGTTTTCGCGGATGTATTCAGTGGTCGCAATACCGTCCATGACCGGCATTTCCAGGTCCAGTAACACCACGTCGGGCATTCGGCGGGTCAGTTTGTCGATCAGTTCCTGGCCGTTGCTCGCTTCGAGCACCAATTCAAAATCCGGCACCTGACTCAGCACCGAAGCCATTCCCTTCCGGAACAGATTATGATCGTCGGCTAAAGCAATCTTGATCTTTTTCATGGTTAGGGTTAGATGGCTGATTTTATACCGCTTCTACTTCAACCTCCACTTCTGGTTTTAAATTTTTCACCTGGATGTGAATCCGGGAGCCACGGCCTTCTTCGACATCGAACGTTACATGCCCGTCGATGACGTTCAACCGGCTTTCGATGTTCCGCAGTCCCAACCCGCGTTTTTTGTCTTTCAGAATTTCGTCCAGATCAAAACCGCGTCCGTCGTCGATCACCGACAGCAGGACGCCGTTGGGCTGACAATGCAAATCGATGATGATATTCTCGGCATTGGCGTGTTTAATCGCGTTGTTGATCAACTCCTGCGCAATCCGAAACAGCGTCAGATCCAGCTGCGGCAGCAAGGTCGGCATTTTATCCGAACACGACAACTCGACATGGACTTCGCCATTGCTGGCTTTTTCGGCCAGTTCTTCCAGCGCCGAAACAAGGCCGAACCGTTCGAGGGTAGTAGGAACCAGATCGCGGCTGATGCGCCGGACGTTGGCGATGGTTTCGTCCAGGAGTGAGCGGGTTTTCTGAACCAAAACCGTTGAGCCGGGGTCGTTGTGTTCAACGGTTCTACCCAGCTGATTGAGGCTCAATTTTGTAACCGACAGCATCGTTCCAATTTCGTCGTGCAGATCCTGGGCGATCCGCCGACGTTCGTGTTCCTGCGCCTGAAGCGTTGCGGCCAGAAGACCTTTGCGGTATTTCTCCTGCCACTCTTTCAGAATCAGTTGCTGACGAATTTGTTTTTGCTGGTAATAGGCAACAAATACAATGATGAAAATAGCCATCACCAGCAAAACGGCCGTTCCAACGGCAATATATAATTTCATGTCCTCGTTCACAGCGGGCCAGAAGCGAAGTGCGTTCCCATACACGGGGAATGATTAAGTTTCAATTTGCGAAATATAAAACTCTGGAGTCATTTGCGCAAGAACGATGTATTAAACGGTAAACCGCTCAGCCAGCCGAAATTCGCGCCGTCGAATGCAGAAGCTGAAGCCGAGAATGATGTAAAAAAAGGCCGAAAAGGTTCGTACGATGGTGATGTACAATGCGTAACTGCCGTTTGAACTAAGGTCACCCAGTGTCACTTTGACAAACAGAAAGACAAATAACGTTCCGGCTGCATGGACAATGGCTCCGGCGCTCACCCAGAACATTGAATGAATCAATAGGTTTTGTACCTGCATCCGAGCCAGAATGTAATGAAAATACAACAAGGCGTAGACAATCATGACAATTCGTTCCACACCGAGCGTAACACCGGCAATGCGGGTCCAGCTGAAATCATTCAGGAATACCAATAAATATATCCCCAATCCCGTAAAAACAATTACCTGATTACTCCGGGCTTTTAATTCAATCCGATAAGCTGCGGCAAAACAGCCCATTTCAACCAGTGAATTCAGATTGTGTAAATACGTGTTATTCTGCCGGTAGGCCGCATCATGAAGTTGAATAAGGCTAATGACCAACGAGAGAACCAGCATTCTGAATAACCACCGACTGGGCCTATCCAGAAAAGAATAGTTGACCAGACCTGCCCCGATTGCCAGAAGCAGGAACAGATCTGGTAAAAATGAATCCGGATACTTCAGAATTAATGATATATAGGGGTGATCAAGCATAGGCTTTCCCTCCTTGCGTTACCCGTTACACTCCGGCGGACAGATCGGACCATCGGCCAATTGTCCTTCTTTTCCAGCAGGCATATCTTTCATACCGGTTTCGGTCGGAACAGTCAATTGCAGAATTTCTTTCCCGTTTTTGTCAACACCAACCAGCACCACCCGGGGCACCAGGTGTTCGGTCCCATTCACCTTTTCCCGACGCTTGGCGTGATAAATCCGGATACCGATGCAGCCCGGCTGATCGAGTATCTGCTGCAGATTGGTGCTGCCAAAGAATTCGGAGCGAACGGTATCCTGTTCCGGAATCAGTTGCTGTTTTTTGCGATTCTCATAGGCTCCTTTGAATTGATTGGCTTCTTCATTCGAAATGAAGCGTCCCGCACCGCTATTAATTGAACTCATGGAAAAAAGAGGTTATACGGTAAAAATGATGTTTGAAATAGTTTTCCAAAGTTGCACAAGCCTGGTGTGGAATGCAATTAACGCGGAAACCTTTGAGTAAACGGAAAACCGGGCTATGTTTACAATGCATTTCTGATCCTGTTTTGTTGATTATTCAGGCCGGTTTTCTGATTTAAATCGGGGATTAATCCCAATTGATTTAAATAGATATTGCATTCAGAAAGTAACTAAATAATTACATACCAAATCAAGCATAATTATCTTCATCATATTTACTAACCCAAAAACCCACGGAGACAAACAGGCAAAATACTATATACATTATTAATATAAAATTCCAATAAGCAAAGAAAATATCTGGTGCAGCTCGCGTTGATAGGATTATTTTTGAAAATAAGAAAATAAGGATTGTACCGGTAGAATGAATGATTATTCCGCTACTTACCCAAAACAAAGAATGTTTCAGGATATTTTTCACTTTCATCTCGGCCAATAATTCTACAAAATAAAATAGCGCAATAGATAAACCGAAGATTCTTGTTAAAGTAAGGATACCAGCAGAAAATTCGTTGGTTTCCCAGAAAAAAACATTTATGATAATTACTAATATACTACCAATAAGAATATAAAACTTAAAATTAGACTTATTGATATTAAAATAATAAGTTAATCCGAAGCCAATTATCTCTATAAAATTAAAAAAATTATATAAAAAAATATTATTTATTCTATAGGTAGCGTAAATATTAGAAATAAGATTCCTGAAAAATAGGAAAACGAAATATATTAACAGGAATCTTATCTCCTTTCGTTTTGGGTTGGCATAAAATAATCCGACAACAATAGGTATTACAGTTGCCAAATCATGGGTTAACTCTAAAGGATGTTCTAAATATAAATGAAAGAATCTTTCTAACATTTCATTCGTTGAATGCTACGACTAACACGATTGCGGACAAGGCATTCCATCGGCCAATGCATCGCCATCGCCCATCAGATCTTTCAACCCTTCTTTATCTTCAAAAATATCGGAACCGTCGGCGCGGACACCTACTAATACCAAGCGGGGTTTGAGCTCGCCTTTGTCGTGCGTCGTGGGGTCGCCGTCCGCGTCTTCGTAGCGTTTGCCGTAGTAAATCCGGATGCCTACGCAATCTTTACGCCCCATCAATTTGCTAATGCGGTTGATGCCAAAAAACTCGGCCTTGGTCACTTCGTCTGGTTTCAGACCCAGTTTTCCTTCTTCAAAAGCGCGATGCTGGCGGGTACGGTTTTTGGCGTCGGCAGCGGTGATAAAAGAGCCAACATCCCCGTGAAATTTGTCGGAGGGTTTACGCGGTTCGTGCATGGTAGAGCAGTTTGTTTTGCTTTACCAAGTTAAATTGATTTCCTGTGGGATAGTTGTAGTCCTCTGAAAAACAGGTATAAATACGTACTCAATCAGGGAATATCCCGCATTTTATTGCATTCTATACCCTTTTGGTAAAAAAATTATCGGTTCTGGGCTATTTCAGTATTTCTTCTCTGCCATTCTTAGTAACTTCCCTGCACATTTGCAGAGAGTTGGTCAGTCCGGTCAATCGACCAAACGGGCCGATTTTCTCATCTCATAGGTTAGGTTTGGAAAAGGCCAGGACATTGTCCAGGCTTTTTTTTTAACGAAAAGCACAAAAAAAGGGCGTAAAGAAGCGATTTAGCCCTCCTTTACACCCTCCGAATTGGCGTCTGTTACTTCAGCAAATTCAGCAGATATTGTCCGTACCCGCTTTTGACCAGCGGTTTAGCGATTTCTTTCAATTGAGCGGCATCGATGTAGCCCATGCGATACGCGATTTCTTCGATCGAGCCGATTTTCATGCCCTGGCGTTCTTCAATGACCTGAACAAACTGACCGGCCTGCATCAGCGATACAAAGGTTCCGGTATCCAGCCAGGCGGTTCCGCGATCCAGAATACCGACTTTCAGTTTGCCGCGTTCCAGATAAACCTTGTTGACGTCCGTGATTTCGTATTCGCCCCGGGGACTCGGCTCCAGTTCTTTAGCGATCTTAACCACTTCATTATCATAGAAATACAAACCGGGTACGGCATAGTTCGACTTCGGCTGTTCCGGTTTTTCTTCGATCGACAGGGCTTTGAAGTCATCATCGAATTCCACGACACCGTAACGCTCGGGATCATTGACCTTGTAGGCAAACACCACACCGCCATCGGGATCGTTGTTGGCTTGCAGGAGTTTCGACAGGCCCGACCCGTAGAAAATATTATCGCCCAGAATCAGCGCGACTTTATCATCGCCGATGAATTCTTCGCCAATCACGAAGGCCTGCGCCAGCCCATTCGGCAGCGGTTGTTCGGCATAGCTGAACGAGCAGCCCACCTGCGCCCCATCGCCCAGCAATTTTTTGAAATGCGGCAAATCGTGGGGTGTCGAAATAATCAGCACCTCGCGGATGCCCGCCAGCAGCAGAATCGACAGCGGATAATAAATCATCGGTTTGTCGTAAACCGGCATGAGTTGCTTGCTGACCGCCAGGGTCAACGGGTGCAAACGGGTGCCGGAGCCACCGGCCAGAATGATTCCTTTCATAGTTCAATGAGTGAAGGATAGAATGAGTGAATAGCTACCGCAGTCCGTTACCTTGTAGCGTGATCTTCGATCTATTGACTCATTCTATCATTCACAATTAATTATCTATTTTCGTACATGGAGTCGTAATACTTCTGATAGGCGCCGGAGGTGACGTTTTCGAGCCACTCCTGATTGGCCAGGAACCAGTCAACGGTTTTTTCGAGACCTTCTTCGAATTGCAATGAAGGCTGCCAGCCGAGTTCGTTCATCAGTTTGTGGGCATCGATGGCGTAACGCAGGTCATGACCTGCCCGGTCGGTTACATACGTAATCAATTGAGCGGAAGTACCTTCGGCCCGACCTAGTTTCCGATCCATAATCCCGCACAGCAAATGCACGAGGTCGATGTTTTTCCACTCGTTGAAACCGCCGATGTTGTAGGTCTCACCGGTTTTGCCGTTGTGGTAGATCGTATCAATGGCGCGCGCGTGGTCGATGACGTATAACCAGTCCCGTACGTTTTCTCCTTTTCCGTAAACCGGTAACGGCTTATTGGTCTGGATGTTATGAATCATCAGCGGAATCAGTTTTTCCGGAAAGTGATTCGGGCCGTAGTTGTTCGAGCAGTTTGACAGCACAATGGGCAATTTGTAGGTATTGCCGTAAGCCCGCACGAAATGGTCGGAAGCTGCCTTGGAAGCTGAATACGGCGATTGGGGATCGTACGAAGTCGTTTCCAGAAAGAAATCTTCCGGATTATGCAGCGAACCGTACACCTCGTCGGTGGAGACGTGGTAAAACCGCTTCCCGGAAAAATCCGCTTTCCAGCTGTTTTTGGCCGCATTCAACAGGTTTACCGTCCCCACCACGTTGGTAAGCACAAAGGCCATTGGGTCCGTGATCGAGCGGTCGACGTGGGATTCTGCGGCCAGGTGAATCACGCCATCGAAGTTGTGTTCCCGAAACAATTGATCCAGAAACGACGCATCCGTAATATCGCCTTTTACGAAGGTATAATTGGGAGCATTTTCAATATCCGTTAGGTTGGCGAGGTTTCCGGCATAGGTGAGCTTATCGAGATTAACAATCTGATAATCTGGATACTTCGTCACGAATAACCGAACAACGTGTGAACCAATAAATCCGGCCCCGCCGGTGATCAGAATCTTTTTTGACATGATTTCTACTCCGAAACGATTGAGTTTTTCAATTGTAAGTTTTGCTCCCAACGCCACGCATCCTGCAAGCCTTCCGCCAGCGTTTTTTCGGCGCGCCAGCCCATGACGTTATTCACTTTGTCGACCTGAGCGTAGATTTTCTCGACGTCACCCGGACGGCGCGGGCCAATGATATAATTCAATTTCAGGTTGTTTACCTCCTCAAACGTCCGGATGATCTCCAGCACGGTATTGCCCTGACCGGTTCCGACGTTGAAAATATCGTAAAAACCGGTTTCTGGGTGCGAATCGAGCAATCGCAGGGCCTGAACGTGGGCCTTGGCCAGATCCACTACATGAATGTAGTCCCGGATGCAGGTGCCATCGGCGGTATCGTAATCATCGCCATACACCGTCAGTTTTTCCCGAATACCGGCCGCCGTCTGGGTAATAAACGGTACCAGATTGCCCGGAACGCCCAACGGCAGCTCGCCAATCAGTCCGGATGGATGAGCGCCCATCGGGTTGAAATACCGCAGCGCGATGGATTTGATGGGTGCTCCCGACCGAACCGTGTCGCGGATAATGTCTTCGCAAATCGCTTTCGTATTTCCGTAGGGCGACTGGGCCGGAAGCCGGGGCGTTTCTTCAGTTACCGGAAGCTGGTCGGGCTGCCCATAAACCGTGCAGGACGACGAAAAAACCAGGTTCGGAACACCGTGTTGCTGCATCAGGTCGAGCAGCAGAATGGTGGAATTCAGGTTGTTGCGGTAATACATCAACGGTTTTGCCACCGACTCTCCTACGGCTTTGTGGGCTGCGAAATGAATGACGCCCTGAAAATTCTCGGTTTCAAAGATGGCATTTAAGGCTTCCCGATCGTTAATATCGGCTTCGTAGAAGGGGACATCGTGGCCCAGAATCTGACGGAGACCAGCCAGAGCGGAGCGATTTGAGTTGGAAAAATTATCAATAATAACGGGTTCGTAGCCCGCATTCAGCAGTTCAACGACCGTATGCGAGCCAATAAATCCGGCTCCGCCAGTGACTAGAATTTTCATTTGAGTGATGGCATTTAAGGAGTTCGTTCAAACGTTGAGTTTACGACGGAATCAAGCAAAAAACTTGCCGTTATGTCCGGATTATTTCTCTCCCCAAACCGGTTGAGAAGAAAATCATTTTTCAAAAAGTGAAGTTTAGAATTTGGGTTTAGCCCATTTCTTGCGGGGCAAAAGTATAAAATTCAGTAGGTTTCTAAAAATAAGTTTTTATCTTCGGGTAAGTTCCTATTGGCACTCAACCAACGAAACGTCGGACCGTAACCCACAGAAGTGGCATGATAAACGACAACGAAATAAAAGCATTGATTTCTTTGCTGGACGATGAAGACCAGGAAATCACCGAACATGTTGAACAGAAAATCCGTGAGTTGGGCGGCCAGTTGATCCCCTACCTGGAAAGTGAATGGGAAGATAGTTTTAATCCAATTCATCAGAAGAAAATTGAGGAATTGATCCATGATTTGCAATACCAGTCTGTGCTGGAGCGAATAACAATCTGGAAAGAAACCGGTGGTATCGACCTGCTGGAAGGCTTGTGGATCGTGGCAACTTATCAATATCCGGATCTGTCGCTCGATAAAATCCGGCAGGAAATCAAGCAACTTTACCTTGATGTGTGGCTGGAAGGCAAGTCGGAAATGCACCCGATCGATCAGGTAAAAACGTTGAATACCGTCTTTTTTAACAAACTGAAATTTGCCGCCAACACCAAACATTTTCATTCGCCGTCCAATTCGATGATCAATGTGGTGCTGGAAAGTCGGCGCGGCAACCCCATTTCGCTCTGCGTGATCTACATGATGATTGCCCAGCAGCTCGACCTGCCGATCTACGGCGTCAATCTGCCGAGCCTATTCGTGTTAACCTATAAAAAAGACCATACGCAGTTCTACATCAATGTGTTCAACCGCGGCCTGGTGTTCTCGAAGTCGGACATCGACCATTACATCGGTCAGCTAAATCTGAAACCGGCGGACACCTACTACCAGCCCTGCACGAATCTGGATATCATCCGGCGCGTCCTGCGGAATCTGATGCTGGCGTTCGAGAAAATCGGCGATACCGGTCGGGTGAAAGAGGTCGAGCAATTACTGAATGCGGTGTATGACGAAGATGCGACTCCGCCGTTGTCGGATTATACGAACAAATAGCGTACCTACGAATGGCTTTTTATCAGCCCACTGCTTTAGCTGTGGGTAAAGAGAAAAGACAACCAAATTAAAAACCGTTTTAACGGTTTCGCATCCGAAAAAACCGTTAAAACGGTTCCGTTCCAGTCGGTTACTTTTCGCCTACCCACAGCTAAAGCAGTGGGCTATTAAGTGGTTATTTCGTCGGTTATTTAACTTAAATCAATTTGTCCGTGGGTACGTTAAAACGCAATGGCCAGCATGCCCGGCCCGGTTTCAAAATAGTGAATTTTCAATTCGCGGACATCGTCCGGTAACCGAACATGGCCCGTCAGCAATCCGGCACCATCGGCAAAAGGCTCGACGTGCAGGTGTTCGCGAAACGTGAGCTGGCGTTTTCCATACAATTTATAAAGCGCTTCTTTGGCGCACCAGTACACCGCCAGCCGATGCAGGTCGCCGTTGGCATGGCTGATTTCTTCGTCGGACAAAACGCGCGGAACCACCCGCACAAACTGGTCCCGAAACGGTTCGATATCAATCCCGACGGCTTTGGAATGATGAACGACGGCAGCCGCCCAGCCTGACGTATGCGAAATGGAAACATGCGCTTTCAGACCAATCAGGTGCGGTTTTCCGAATTCATCTTTATACAAACCGGCATACGACCAGTAGGTCTGCACCAGCGACCGGAGAGCGGCCCGACACGCCAGCCACTCGACGCGCTGGGCCGGGTGCGTAATCTCGATCAACTCCATCTGTTCGGGAACCGTCAGCGTTACCTGCGCGTGCAACTCCTCCTCACTTTCCTCGATTTCCCACAACACCGCCGTACAGTCGGCCCCAAGGCGATGGATTTGATAAACGGACATATCCCGGTTTTCTAATTAGTTTTACTGCGAAATTATAAAATAGCCGAAGGCGCAACTTATTTAATAGCGAATTATGAATAGCGAATAAGGAAGTAGAAGTCCTCTTCAATATTCGTTACCGCGCGGGCGGCCCCGCCAAGGTTCGATATTCACTATTTTTCAGCCTTTTTCAGGTATGCAAGTTCATAAAATTGACACCTTTGCCGGTCACCGCGACTGCGTTTACACGTTGGATGCGGGCGCTTCGCCAACCGAGTTTTTTTCGGCTGGTGCCGACGGACTGGTGGTTCGCTGGCAACTGGACAAACCGGATCTGGGTTCATTGCTGGCCCGCATTCCGGCGTCGGTCTACGCCCTGGCATTCGATCCGGAACGGAAACAGCTTTGGGTGGGTCAAAATTACGACGGGATTCACATTATTGATCCGGTTCAGAAGCAGGAAATTCGTTCGGCGCAAATTACGTCGGCGGCTCTGTTCGACATCAAAATCTTCGAAGGACAGGCCTGGGTGGCCTTGTCCGACGGTGTTCTTGTGGTGATGGATGTGGCCGAGTTTGTCGTCAAAAAACACCTGAAAGTAAGCGATAAAAGTGCCCGCAGCATCACGATCAATCCCATCAGCCGGGAAGTGGCCGTTGGGTACAGCGATAACGGGATCCGAATTTTCGACCTCGATTTGCTCACCCTAAAAAAAATCATTCCGGCGCACACCAATTCTATTTTTGCGGTTCAGTATTCGCCCGACGGGCGGTTTTTACTCTCGGCGGGGCGCGATGCACACCTGAAAATCTGGGCTGTCGACGATAAGTACAGTCAACAAAATGACATTGCCGCCCATTTATTCGCAATCAATCATATATGCTACAGCCCGGATGGCGCGTTATTTGCTACGTGCAGTATGGACAAATCCATCAAGGTGTGGGATGCTGCCACATTCCGGCTCCTGAAGGTCATCGATCGGGCCCGACACGCCGGACACGGCACATCGGTGAATAAATTGCTCTGGAGTCCGTACCAACAGCAATTGATTTCGGCCAGCGACGATCGGCTGATTTCGGTGTGGGAAATTACCCGGTAGGTAAATGATTTGGTTACTTTTCGGATTTTTGGCAAATTTCAGCGTAAAAAATTGATATTTTCGGTCGGATAACTTTACTTTTAGCAGACAAGTGACCATTTGTCACCATTAACCCTTTCAGTTATGAAAATTACGCCCATCGAGATACGGCAGCATACATTTGAAAAGAAAGGATTCGGCGGTTACCGCCCCGATGAGGTAGATGCTTTTCTGGCGTCTCTTTCGCAGGAATGGGAACGCGTGACGAGTGAAGGCAAAATGCTGAAGATGCAGCTTGAACTGGCGGAGAAAGAACTTAACAAGTTCAAGGACATCGAGATGACGCTGTTCAAGACGCTGAAAACCGCCGACGATACCAGCACCCAGATTACGGATCAGGCCAACAAAGCCGCCGAAAAATACCTGGGCGAGTCGAAACAAAAAGCCGATGAAATCCTGGCCGACGCCCGCAAACGCTCGACGCTGATGGTGCAGGACGCGGAGAATCAGGCCCGGTTTATCAAGGAAAATATTCTGAACGACCTGAAGTCGATGGAACACGACTTCAAGGCGATGGAAAAATACAAGGAAGGACTCATCAAGCAAATCCGGACGCTGGCCAACAACGCCATCGACAGCGTCGACCGGTTTGAGAAAAAATTCAACCAGCAATCGCTGCAGGCCAAAATCGACGAAGTGACCGCGCAGCACCAGGAAGAAGAACCCGCAGCGGCCAAGGGGACAAGCCCAGCTGACGGCGATTCGGCACTGGTCGATCCCGAAACCCTGCACGTCGAAACCACGGATGACGCCGTAGAACACACCGCCGAAGTAGCGGAAACGTCAACTGCTGAAACCCTTGAAGACCCGGTAGCTGCTCAAGGCGAAGAACCCGCCGAAGCCGGATTGCCCGTTACGGAACCGGTTGATGAAAAGGAAGCGGAAGAAGACGAAACCGCTGAACCCCAGGCCGTTCACGAAGAATCGGATTCGGGCGAAAAGAAAAAAGGCGCCGGATCGTTCTTCGATCAGATTTAATCACACCAGGCGGGCACCGAGTCCGCTTTTTTTCTTCTACTTTTGGGCGAAAATCAAACCGGTTGGCCGGGCGGGCCGAAATCCGTCGGCCTCCTCATGTATGGGAACAATTTCGCTTGAAGGTCTCGAATTTTTCGCTTACCACGGCTTCTACGACGAAGAACAGAAAATCGGCAACAAGTACTCCGTCGATATCACGGTGGTTGCCGACCTATCCGAAGCCGCCCGCGTCGACAAGTTGAGTACGACGGTCAACTACGGCGAATTATACCGCATCGCCCACGAAGCCATGCAGCGCCCCGCCCGCCTGCTCGAACACATTTCTCACAACATCATCACCGAAATCCGCAAACGCTACCCCAACGTCGAAACCGTTGAGGTCAGTGTCTCCAAATTCAACCCACCCATCGGGGGTGTCTGCCACCGCGCGAAGATTACGTTGCGGGGCTAATCCACACCAGAACTTACCAATAGAATTCGTCTGGAACGTCTGGAAATTGGGATCGCTTTCCGGCTTTTTTCGGATGGATCAGCCCAGTATCTGCCCCCATTTGTCACCTATAAATTACCAATACTGGAAAAACGGTAACTTTTGAAACGAAAATGGCACTGTTATTGCCCGATTTTGATCGTTTATAAGATCAAAATCGGAAGGAATAAAATTGAATTATTCCCCGATTTCATCCATCTATCGACCCGATTCCCGGCAAAAAGAGCGCTCAACTCATGGTAAAAAAAGGTTTGGTATTACTGTGGCTGCTCGTTTTACTTTCCGCCGTGGGAGGATTATTCTGGTACAACGATTGGATGTACCAACTGCCCACACCTGTTCCTGAAAATTATAAACCGGTAGCTAACGGAACCGTCATTCCCGTAAACGAACTGGCTGCGTTACCATTTAACCGACCGGTTTTGCTTCATTTTTTCAATCCGAACTGCCCCTGTTCCCGGTTCAATACACCCCATTTTCGATCCCTGGTGAAACAATTCGGGGAAAAAGTAAACTTCGTCGTCGTTGTGATGAGTGCGAAAATGTACTCGGTTCAGGAAATACAGGAAAAAATAGGGCTGGACATCCCGGTTTTATTTGATCCATCCATCGCCAAATCGTGTGGGGTTTATTCCACTCCCCAGGCGGTTTTGCTGGACGCACAACATCGTCTCTATTTTCGTGGAAATTACAACCGGAGCCGCTACTGCACAGATGAGAAAACCAGCTACGCAAAAATGGCCCTTGCTGGGTTGTTGCAGAACGAATCCGGTCGTGTGTTCGACCAACTTGCCCATACGTCTTACGGCTGTAGCCTGCCCTACTGTAAAAAATGACTTCACCTCCGGTACAACCCCGTGTGGCGTATCCGCCCGCCGTATCCCTTAACCCAACCCACGACTTTCTCTCGGGCGTTCAGGTGCGGTCCGACCGCTTAATGAATTATTTTCTGAGCGGTTATTTCCTGATCGGACTCGCCCTGGCTTTGTTTTACGACACCTGGTTGATTGCGCTTGGGGTTGGCGGGCTTTCGTTGGTCGCCTATTACTCCGCCAAAACCCTGCTGCCTGCTTCCGACCTTTATCAGTATGTTCTGAGTGCGGTTTACGGGGTGTTTATGGCCCAGTATATCTACCAGATGCACGGACTCTTCGAAATGCATTTTTTTGCCTTTATTGGCAGCGCGGTGTTGATCACGTATCAGAAATGGAAATTGCAGATTCCCATGATGGTCGTTGTGCTGGTTCACCATGCGGTTTTTGGTTACCTCCAAAACAGCGGTGTCAACGAAATTTATTTCACCCGGCTGGATTACTTTGATCTATTGACATTCGTCATCCATATCCTGCTGGCAGCCGTCATCTTTCTGATTAGCGGTTTATGGTCCTATCAGCTTCGGAAATACAACGAAATTCAGCTTCATCAGGCAATGGAAATGGTGGAGTTGCAAAAAGAAGCGCAACTCTCGCTGGAACGGAAACGAAACGAAGAAGTACTGAAACAAATCAACCAACAACTCAGCACCTCCAACCTGGAACTGGAGAAAGCCCGTATTGAGGCTGAAAAAGCGAATCAGGCCAAAAGCATCTTCCTGGCCACGATGAGTCACGAAATCCGAACCCCGATGAACGGCGTGATCGGTATGGTGGCTCTTTTGCAGGAAACATCGTTGACGGAAGAGCAGCAAATGTTCACCGAAACCATTGCCAGTTGCGGAGATACGCTGCTCAACGTGATTAACGATATTTTAGATTTTTCCAAGATCGAATCGGGAAACCTGGAGCTGGAAAACGAGGATTTCAACCTCCGGCAGTGCATTGAAGACACACTGGATATTTTCGGAACCCGGGCCACTCAGCTCGGCCTTGACCTCATTTACGAACTTGACGAAAACGTACCGGCTCAAATCGTGGGCGATCAGTTGCGGCTCCGGCAAATTTTAACCAACCTGGTCGGCAATGCCCTGAAATTTACCAAAAAGGGTGAAGTCTGTGTATTTGTAAAACCGGACCACGTCGCTGCGGACGGCACCCTGACGATCCGGTTCGATGTCCAGGATAGCGGTATTGGTATTCCGGCCGATAAATTGGGGCGACTCTTTAAGTCCTTCTCGCAGGTGGATGCCTCCACCACCCGCCAATACGGCGGTACCGGTCTGGGCCTGGCGATCTCGCTGAAACTGGTTCAGTTGATGAACGGAGCAATGGACGTGCTGAGCAAACCGGGCATTGGCTCTACGTTTTCCTTTACGATCCAGACGCGCGTCGGAACAAAAACGCTCACTCCCTATACCCGGTACAACCTGATCGATCTGGAGGGGAAACGCGTCCTGGTGGTAGACGACAACGCGACCAACCTGACGATTCTGAAGCGACAGTTTGAAACCTGGAAGCTCCAACCGGTTTTGGCTACGGGCGGAGACGAAGCGCTGGAGATTCTGTCGAAAACGCCGGAAATTGATCTGGTGATTACGGATATGCAAATGCCGGGCATGGATGGACTGATGCTGGCCGGGCAGATCCGCACCCGTTTGCCCAAAATTCCCCTCATTCTGCTCAGTTCCATTGGCGAGGAGTTAAAAGATGAACAGCGGCAGCTTTTTGTTTCGGTTCTGAACAAACCGATCAAACAGCACGTCCTGATGAAACACGTTCAGAATGCGCTTCACCAGCAAATCCCGAAATCTCCGGAACCGGTTTTGCAGAAAAAACTGTCGGCCGATTTTTGTGAAAAATATCCCTTCGTTCTGCTGGTGGCGGAAGACAATGTGATGAACCAGCGGGTGATCATGCACATTCTCCAGCGGTTGGGCTATCAGGCCGATATGGTCAGTAACGGACAGGAAGCACTGGAAGCGATCCGTGACAAAGCGTATAGCATGATCCTGATGGATATGCAGATGCCGGTCATGGACGGGCTGGAAGCGACCCGGCTAATTCGCCAATCCCCGATCAAACAACCGGTTATTGTGGCGCTGACCGCCAATACCGTCGAAGGAACGGAACAAAGTTGCCTGGAAGCCGGGATGGATGATATCATCAATAAACCCATCAAACTGGAGCAACTCATGGCTAAGTTTGAAAAATGGTACCAGCAAACGACCGAAATTGTCCCGTAAATTACTCACCATCGCTGCCCGTTCTTCGTTTCTGCCATTTCACCCAACTGGCCTACTGATTGGATTCCTGCAATTTATTTAAAAAAAAGTACCAGGACCTCTTGATTTTCTCCTCAACACACTTCTATCTTTGTTAACGCTAACTTAGTGCGTTAAGTTAGCGTGTAGACAAAAGAGCTAAGACCAGAGAAGCGAGACGGGTTTACTCTCTGTCTCACTTTCAATCGCGCTATTCCTATTCCCAACCATGCAAAAAAACATCCGCTGGCTGATCGTCTTCCTGCTTTTCATCGCAACCGGCCTGAGCTTTCTGGACCGGCAGGTCCTGTCGATCGCCATTCTGAAGATTCAGGAGGAGTTTCACATTACGGATGTCCAATACGGCATGATCAATACCAGTTTTTTGATCAGTTATGCCATCATGTTTACGCTGGGCGGCTGGCTCATCGACCGGATTGGGGGCCGAATGGGCTTGGCGGTTTCAGTTGGAGTCTGGTCGATTGCCAACAGCTTGCACGCGGTAATGAGCAGTTTTTCGCAATTGCTAACCTTCCGGTTTTTGCTCGGTGTGGGCGAAGGGGGTTGTTTTCCGGGTGCTGCCTGGACGGTTTTCCGCTGGTTCGACAAAAAAGAACGGGCGCTCGCCAACGGCATTGCCATCGGTGGTTCGGCCATTGGGGCAGTTGTGGCTCCGCCGTTGACAATCTGGCTATCAACCCATTACGGCTGGAGGGGCGGTTTTTTGATCCCCGGTTTGATCGGTATTGCCTGGGTCATTGTGTGGGTTTGTATTCCCTGGAAAAAAGAACAGCTAGTGACAGAATCTCCCATCGACTCCGAAAAAACCACTAAAATCCCGTTTCTGGAATTGTTCAAAAAGCAGCCGACCTGGGTATTCATCCTGATCCGCTTTCTGCTCGATCCGGTTTTTTATTTCATGATGTTCTGGATTCCAAAATACCTCAGTTCGGTACGAAATGTGTCCTTTGAGCAAATTGGAGGGCTTTTCTGGATTCCGTTTCTGGCGCTGGGCATCGCCAACATCCTCGGCGGCTGGTTTTCCGGCCAGTTGATTGCCCGTGGCTATTCGGTGAACAAAGCCCGAAAAACCGTGATGGGGATTGCAGCTGCGCTCACGCTTTCAACCCCTTTGATCGAGTGGGTTTCGTCGGTCAATCTGGCCATTGCACTCATGGCGGTCTTCATGTTTGCCCACGGTTTCTGGATCACCAATTACATCACTGCCATTTCCGATATGTTCGGACAGAAAGCCACTTCCACCGTCGTTGGTTTGTCGGGAACAGCGGGAGCGGTTTCGGGTCTATTGCTCAATCCGCTGATGGGTGTAGTGATTCAGAACTATTCATACCGCCCGCTTTGGATCGCGTCAGGCTTGCTGTATCCGCTGGCTTTCCTGCTACTGATCGGGCTGATTCCTAAAATCATACCCGTATTCAGCAATTCGCAACCGGTAGAAATCATTCCGAAAAGCGTCCAGACGGATTGACGAATGAGGTCATCCGCCAATGGTCCGGTTTCTGTTTGCAATAACCTGATTTTCTGATTTATAACGCTGTATTCCAGAAATTTTGCTCCAATCAACTTAGTGCGTTAACATACCGAAACAAAGACATAAACCTTCAAAATATGGAAAACGAATCGCTGAACCACGCGACCGCTGTCGATCAGACCGGTTTTATCAAACGAAAAAAAACACGCGCCCGAATTGGTGTATTTGGCGTCGGCTATTTCAAATACTGGAGCCAGTTCGACGGATTGCTCGAAGATATGCTGAAAAAGCAGGCGGTTTTCATCGAAAAAATTGAAGTGCTCAATTCGGTGGAGATCATTGACTTTGGCCTGGTCGACGACGTCAACAAGGCCTACGAACTGGTTCCGAAACTCCAGGCTGCCAACCTCGACCTGATTTTCTGCGACATGCTCACTTACGCGACCTCGAGCACGTTTGGAATTGTCATCAAAAGCATTGATACGCCCATTGTCCTGGTGGCTCTTCAACCCGATAAAGCGATGGATTACAGTCGCGCGTCAACCTACTTACAACTTTATAACGACGACATCTGCTCCCTGCCCGAATTTGCCGGTGTCGCCGTCCGAATGGGTAAAAAAGTACCCCAGACGATCATTGGAACGCTGTATGACGATCCCGCAGCCGACGCCGAAATTGAAGAATATTGCCGGATTGCCACGGTTTTACACGACCTCAAAACTTCCAAAATCGGTCATATTGGTCACCCCATCGAAGCCATGCTGGACATGCATTCCGACTCGACGATGCTGACCGCCCATTTCGGTGCCCACATTGTCCAGTGTGAAGCGCACGAAATTGTCTCGCAGTATCAGCAGGCCACGGAAGAAGAAATTCAGCTGGTGCAGGAGCGGATTCTGGCTTTTTTCGATACCCCCGACCCGGTTTCTGACCCCATTTCCGAAAAACTCCGCGACTCGGATCTGCGCATTGCCGCTCAGGTAACCGTCGCGTTGGAGAAGTTTGTCAAAGCCAAAAAACTGGACGGTTTGGCGTACTACTACGATGGCCCGGACGGCAGCGACACCCGCGTGGTGATGTCGAACCTGATTGTGGGCAACTCGCTGCTCCAGGGTGCCGGTTTTCCGATGTGTGGCGAATCGGATCTGAAAACCTGCATCGCCATGCTGATCATGGAACGCCTGGGCATCGGCGGCAGCTTCGCCGAATTTCACCCGGTCGATTTCAAAGAAGATTTTGTGCTGGTGGGCCACGACGGGCCGCACAACATCGCCATCGCCGACGGCCAGCCGGTTTTGCGAAGCCTAAAAAAATACCACGGCAAACCCGGTTTTGGCGCGGGCGTCGAGTTCAAGATCAAGCAGGGGCCGATTACAATGCTGAGTATCAGTTCGACGTATGAGGGAAAGATGAAATTCATTATTGCCGAAGGCGAGTCGCTGGCCGGGCCAATTCCGCCGACGGGCAACACGAATACGCGCGGTTTTTTCAAACCCGACGTGCGAACCTTCCTGAAACGCTGGATCAAAGAAGGCCCAACCCACCATTTCGCGCTGGGCGTTGGCCACCACGCTGAAACGATTCAAAAAATCGCCGATTACCTGAAAATCGAATCCGTCATTATTCAGTGATAAAACCCGGGTAGACCACTTCTAAATCCTTGTCCTATGAATTATTTCTTAACCCATCGTCTGCGATCCTTCCTGATCGTCAGCCTGTTAATCGTCACCCTCGGTAACGGTGCCTGGGCGCAATCGACCGCCAAAGTGACCATCAGCGGAAAAATAACCGCCGAAGAAGACGGTCAGCCGTTGGTGGGCGCCACCGTTACGGAAAAAGGAACCACCAACGGAACGACCTCGGATGCCGAAGGCGCTTTCAAACTTTCGATCGCTCCCAATGCCATCGTCGTCGTCAGTTTCATCGGGTATTCGCCTTTTGAAACCGCCATCAAAAACCGCTCCGTACTCAATGTCGCCCTGAAAACCGACCAGCAACAATTACAGGACGTGGTGGTGGTCGGCTACGGAACCCAGCGCAAAAAGGATCTGACGGGTTCGATCGTTAACCTGTCCAGCAAAGATCTGGTACCGGTGCCATCGGCTACGAGTGTCGATCAGATGATGCAGGGCAAAGTCGCGGGGGTGCAGATCACCCAAACGTCGGGCGCACCGGGCGGGAACGTCAACGTCGTCATTCGCGGCATCAGTTCAATAACCGGCGGAAACTCGCCCCTGTATGTGGTCGATGGCTACGCCATCGGAACGGGTGGTGGCGGCTCCGATTTGAGCACGTTCAGTTCCAGTTCATACACCGCCAGCGGCATTGCCAGCAGCAGTTCGACCAACCGGGTCAATCCGCTCAGCACCATCAATCCGTCCGACATCGAATCGATTCAGGTACTGAAAGACGCGTCGGCCACCGCCATTTACGGATCGCGCGGAGCGAATGGCGTCGTGATTATTACGACCAAACGCGGCAAGCAGGGCAAAACGACCCTCAATTTTGAGCATTCGAGTGGTATTCAGCAACTGGCGAAAAAACTGGACTTGCTGACGCCCCGCGAGTATGCCGAATACGTGGCTGAAGGGCGCGATAACGCCTGGGTGTTTGCGGGCGGAAAAGCTTCGGATCCGAACAACCTCCGCAGCACGGCCACGCAGGTCAAACCGGGTTTTCGGACACCCGATCAGTTTGCGAATTCCGGCTATGGCACCGACTGGCAGGACGTTATTTTCCAGCAGGGCTTTGTTCAGAACTACCAACTGGCCGCCAGTGGCACCAGCAAAGACGTCAGCTACTACGTTTCGGGCGGTTTTTTCGACCAGAAAGGCATCATCATTGGCTCTAATTTCAAGAAGTTCACACTCCGTACGAACGTCGACGCTCAACTGACTCCGCGACTGAAACTGGGGGCATCGTTCTCCGGGGCGCATTCGTACGGTGATTTTGCCCGCGCCGAAGGTCACCTGCAATACCGGGGATTGATTTCGGCGGCTTTGGCCAGCGATCCTACCATTCCGATTTACGATGCCAACGGCAATTATTACTCCGAATTTTCGGACCCAACGGGCATTCCGGTCGAACACCCGCTGATTATTGCGGCCGAGTTTTCGGACAAACGGAATAACACCAACGTGTTCACCAACAACTATTTACAATACGAAATCGCAAACGGACTCGTTTTCAAAACGTCGGTTGGGGTCAACTATTCCAACAACATCACCCGCCTGTGGAAGTCCTCAAAAGTAGGTCTGGCCACCAGCCGGACGGGCGCGGCCACGGCGGGCGTTACGGAAGGCAAAAGTCTGAACTGGCTGAACGAGAACACCCTGAATTACCGGCACCGATTTGGCGAAAAGCACGATCTCGATGCCCTGATTGGTTATACAATCCAGAAAAATACCGACGAAGTGGTGCAGGCCGGAGCCTCCGATTTTCCGACCGACGACGTGCATTACCTGGCCGCCGGAGCCGTTACGTCCGGGACCAATTTCAAAAGTGAGTGGTCGATGCTGTCGTGGCTGGCCCGCGTCAATTACACCCTGGCCGGCAAATATCTGTTTACAGCCACCATCCGGCAAGACGGCAGTTCCCGGTTTGGACGCGAGAACCGCTGGGGAACCTTCCCCTCGTTTTCAGCCGCTTACCGGCTTACCGACGAGTCGTTCATGAAACCGGTCAGCTTTATCAGCGACCTGAAAATCCGGGCGAGCTACGGTATTTCCGGAAACAACCTGATTCCGAATTACGCCAGTCAGGGGTTATTGGGCATCTCGCGGAATGTGTCGAATGGGCAGGTAGTTTCGGGCGTGGTTCCCAGTAGTTTAGCCAACAACGTGCTGACCTGGGAGCAATCGGTACAAACCAATGTCGGAATTGATCTGGCGTTATTCCAGAACCGCCTGAGCGTTACGGTCGATGCGTATCGTACCCACAAAAAAGACCTGTTGCTGAATGTGATTCTGCCCGCAGCATCTGGTTTCAGCAGTTCGCTCCAGAACATCGGCGAAGTCGAAAACAAAGGGCTTGAACTGACGATCAATTCGGAGAATATCCGCAAAGGCGGTTTTCAGTGGAATACGGATTTTAACATCAGCTGGAACCGCAACAAAGTGCTGGCGCTTAACTCCGCAACGGCCCGCATCGCCACCTCGGATTACCAGGTCGCTCAGGTTGGCTATCCGATTTCCAGCTTCCGTTTGCTGAACATTCTGGGCGTTTTCCAGACGCAGGAGGAAGTGAACGCCAGCCCGAAACAGCATCCACGCGTGCAGCCGGGTGACTATAAGTATCAGGATGCCGACGGAAACGGAACCATCACCCAAAACGACCGCACGATTGTGGGTAATCCCTGGCCGGATTTTACGTGGGGAATGGGCAACCGGTTTTCGTACAAATCATTCTCCCTGAATATCAGCATTAACGGTTCGCAGGGAAATGAAATTTACTTTCAGGGAGGAGAAGTTTCACTGAATGGCGCCGGTGTTCAAAACCAGTTGGGAATCATGGCCGACCGCTGGAAGTCGGAAGCCAATCCGGGTAAAGGTGACTATTCGAGAGCCATCCGGAACGACTACGCGTTCGGTTTCAGCGCCGGTACCACGAAGTATTTGTTCGACGGTTCGTACGTCCGGATCCGGAATGTCAACCTCAATTATGCGTTTCCGCAGGAATTGGTGACGAAACTAAAATTACAGGCTTTATCGGTTTACGCCGACGCAACCAACCTCTACACGTTCACGAAATACCCCGGTTACGACCCCGAAGGCAGCACCACGGGCGACAACATTGCCCGGAGCGGCATCGACTTTTTCGCCTATCCCAATCCGCGGACGTACACACTTGGACTTCGGGTCACCTTCTAATCCAGCCATAGGACAATCAATTGGATACTGCCATGAAAAAGAACCTATTCCTTTTACTCATTCTGCTCGTTACGGCCTCGTCCTGCAAGGATTTTCTGGCCCTGAGCCCTGAATACCAGATCAGTGACCAGACTTTTTACAAAAATCAAAACGATTTTGAGACAGCATTGACGGGCGTTTACAGCACGTTTCGCGGTTTGTTCAGCACCGCCAACGTGCAATACCTGGGTGATTTGACGACCGATAACGCCGAAATTCAGTGGTCATCGCCCTCGGTAAACGAGATGCAGCTGGATCAGAATGCGGTGGTTTCGACGAACAGTAACATCCAGGGAGCCTGGAATACCTGTTTGTATACGATTTCACGCAGCAACGCGATCATCAACCGCATCGACGGGGTTTCGTTCGACCAGGCGACCAAAGACCGCATCAAAGGTGAAGCCAAATTCCTGCGGGCCTACAGCTATTTTTACCTGGTTCGTTTGTTTGGAAATGTACCCATTGTTGATAAGGAATTCGGCAGTCCGGAAGAAGTGGCCGCGGCCGATCTGGCGCCGAAACCGGCCGCGCAGGTGTATCAGGTGATTCTGGCGGATCTGACAAGCGCCGAAACGTTGCTGCCAGTTGCGCTCAACACCGACCGCACCCGGGCCTCGCGCCCGACCGTCAAAGCGGTTTTAGGCAAAGTGTATCTGACGATGAAAAACTACGAACAGGCTGCGGCTAAGTTGAAAGAAGTCATCGATGCCAAAACGTACTCACTCGTTGCCGATTATAAAACGCTGTTTACCAACGGAAACAACAACCTGAGCGAGTCCATTTTCGAGATTGAATACGTGTCGGGCCGGAGTATGGGTAACAATTATTCGGCGCTGTTTACCCCGGCCATTACCAGCATGGCGATTTTTACGGGCAACCTGCAGGGTTCCGGCCGGATCGTACCGACGCTGGATGTGCTTAAGGCCTACGAACCCGGCGACGCCCGCAAGGCGGTTTCGGTCAACGATTCGGTTTTACTGATCGGCGGCAAGAAATCGTACAGCCGCTACGGCTTGAAATTTGTCGATTTCAAAGCCATCGATCTTTCCGACGGCAGCGTTACGTTTACGGAACTCCGCTACGCCGACGTGCTGCTGATGTACGCCGAAGTGTTGAACGAACAGGGTAAAACCGCCGACGCACTGCCCTTTATCAATCAGGTGCGGAATCGGGCCAAACTGGCGAATGTAACCGAAACCACCCAGGCCGGTTTGCGGCTGGCCATTGAAAAAGAACGCCAACTCGAGTTTTTATTTGAAGGGCAGCGCTGGTTCGATCTGGTGCGGACCGGACGGGTGCAAACCGTGATGAATGCCCATTATGCCAGCCTGAAACTGACGTTTAAAGTGGATGATTTCGAGCTGATCTTCCCGATTCCGCAGAACGAAGTCGACCTGAATCCGACGGTCATCAAGCAAAATCCTGGGTATTGAGGACTAAACTATTTCGCGGAGTTAAGCGGAGTTAAAAAGAGTTGAGCGGAGATAAATAAAACCTCTGCGTAACTCTTTTTACTCCGCTTAACTCCGCGAAACAACCTTTTTAACATGCGCCTAGCTATCTTACTAACCCTGCTCCTAACCGGTTTTACAAATCCGGTCGAAACGCCGAATCTGGATGACTCGACCTTGAAAGGAAAACCGTTTCACAACATCACGCTGGAAGCCTCGCTCAAGCCGTTCAAGAAAAACGACAAGGCTTATATTCAGCAGGTTGCCACCGAGTTATTCACCCAGTGGCAGTCGCTGCTGCGCCACACCGATACGGTTTCCGTCATGCTCTGGACCTCCGACGGATCGGAGATTCTGGACTACAAGGGTAATCTGAATCAGCCGCTGGAATGGGCGCGCTACATCGGCAACCCGAATACGGAACACGAAGTGGGGTCGGGGCCGAAGGAATTATCGCTGCACGAACGCGCTTACTTATACCTGGAAAACCCACCTAAGTTTACCTACGGCGATCTGAAATTCATCATTCAGACGTTGAAAACGACCGGGCAAAAAATCACCGGAAAACCGGTTCGGATCGGCGCGACCTTCGACCCCGGCCCGGAGTTTGCCAAATCGGAGTTCAAGTACAAAAAACACCCCGAAATCCTCGGCGGCAACGCCATGGGCCACAAAACGATGGTCAGTTGCTATTCGACCCTGAACGCCGACAAAGAATCCTACGCCGGTTTTCCGAAAGGCATCCCGGCCAATACGCCGTTCGGCACCTTTCTGGGTCGCCAGAGCCAGCATTTTCTAACGGATTTGGGCTATGATTACATCTGGCTCAGCAACGGTTTTGGCTTCGGCGTCGAAGGCTGGTCGTCGACGGGCGCGACGTTCACCGGAAAAGCGTTTCTGCCGGAAAAACTGGCGAACACGAAAGAACTGATTGCCGGCTTCTGGAATCTGTTCCGCAAGGAATGCCCGAAATTTCAGATCCAGACGCGCGGCACGAACCTCTCCACTGGCGCGGATCTGGCGCGCGACGGCGTCGATTTAATGCAGATTTACGGTGGAAAATACAATATATTGCCACCACCGAATTCGCCCTGGGCGGCTCTGGACGGCGATTTCGGGCTGGAAATGGTGGGATACATGTCGCGCATGGCCGAACTGCCCGACGAGCGGTATCTGTTTCGGTATTACACCCACGATCCGTGGTGGGTCAACAGTCCGTGGCTGGATCGCTACGGGCAGGAACCGCACGATATTTACCTGCCGATGGCCGTAGCCCGCATCAACGCGAAAGGCGAAATCCGGCTTCCGACGCACCTGAATTTTCTGACCGCCGACAATTCGTACGGCGAGCTGCCCGCGCAGGTTCCCGACGAGGTGATTCCGCACATTCTGAAAGCCCGTTACGATTCGCCGACGGCGCCGGGGCCGCTTGTCTGGGTGTATCCGTTCGAGGAATACCACAGCTGGGCGTACAAACAACCCGATCGACTGCCGGAAATTTACTACGGCGACTGGCTCATCCGACAAGCCATCAACAACGGTTTTCCGCTGAATACCATCCTTTCGACCGGTTCATTCCAGAAAGTGATTACCGAAAAACCGGCTTTTTTCAACGAGTCGATTCTGGTTTCGATTGTGCCGGAAGCCGGTTCGTCACTCGAAAAAAAGCTGATCGATTTCGTTCAGAACGGCGGCAAATTGCTGGTTTACGGCCCTGCCGATCACGCAGGAACCGCTTTTCTGAACCTCCTGAACCTGCAGAATACCACGGCTCTCGAAGGCGAATTTCAGGTCAATTCATCGATTACGCTCGACAAACTGGCCAAACCATATCCCGACAAACTGATTCATCAGGCCCTCTTTTCCGGGGGCGGTGTTGCAACGCAGGTGAAAAACAAAGCCGACCACGGAACAGAAATCCTGGCCAGAATGACGCAATCCGGCAACGAACGCGACGTAGTGTGGGTTCGGGCAAAACCGGAGTGGAAAGGCGGAAAAGTCGCTTATGTGCGCGGCACCAATTCGAGCAGGTTCACCGGTGGCAAACTATTGACGCCCGACAATCCGGAAGAACTGTTCACCGGACCGCTGCTGATGCGGTATGTTTTGAAGGAATTCGGCGTCGATTACCGGGTCGATAAAAAGAACCCATCGGTCAAAAACCCGGTTTTGACCATTTCCCGCAGCAGCAACGGTTTTCTGTTTTCCGGCTATTGTCCCAACACCACCCTCACCCACCGGTTCAAACTGCCGCAGGGCGCGCCTATTCTGACGGGCTACGAAACCGAACTGGCCGACGGCTTTTCAGTTTATTCCCTGCCCAAAGCCTGGCACCGCGAAAGCCGGTTTTTCATCGATCAACCGGAAGGGATGGTTTCCTGTCAGGAAATGACCTCGGGGGTTCAACGGATGAAACGTTGCGTTCGACTGACGGGCCTGAAAAATGCCACCGTGCGGATTTACCCGGACGATGCAGTCACGGAGCAAGGCTTAAACGTCTATACCAACGCGAGTTATCCGTGGAAAAAAGGCAAAACCGCCTTTAAAACCGGCGATAAAAAGTACGGCAAACATTATGTCGTCGAGAATGTAACCGGTGATCTGGTGGCATTCTGGTAAGATTTCCTAACCCTTAACTTTCCCCTTCCGATGAAATTCAACTCCTGCCTGTTGGGAATAGGACTCATCGTTTCAATGGTTTCGTGCCAGAAAACCGCCCCCGAAACCGAAACGTTAAGTTACTCAACCTTGAAAGAAGGTTTCAAAAATCCGCCGATTCCGGCCCGACCGAAAGTCTATTGGTGGTGGCTGAACGGGTATGTCGATACGCTCCGGCTGAAGGAAGAACTGGTCGCGATTAAAAACGCCGGATTAGGTGGCGTCGATTTGTTCGAGATCGGTCTGCCACCGGCCAGCGACCCGAATCAGCTCATTCCGGCGGGTCCGGCTTTCATGAGTGAAGAGTCGGTCAAAAACATTGCGATGGCGATTCGGGAAGCCGGAAAACTCGACCTGGAAGTGGGCCTGAACCTCGCCAGCAGTTGGAACGCCGGGGGAAGTTGGGTAAAACCGCAGCACGCGGCCAAAACCATTTATTATTCCAAAACAACATTAAAAACCGCTGGTGATCAGACTATTAAATTACCGTTTCCGACCATTACACCCGACAAAAAAGGCCAGCCCCGGCCCATCGTTTACGGAGCCGACGGCAAACCGGCGTACCATGAAGAAGTGGCCGTGATTGCCCTGCCTGCCGGTCAAACCTCGCAGCTCGATACGACAAAAGTCATCAACGTGACGGCTTTTTTCGACCCCAAAACCGAAAAGCTCAACTGGAAAGCGCCGGCGGGTGCGTGGGATGTTTACCGCTACGTTTGTTCCAATTCGGGTGAGCAGTTGATCCGCCCTACGCCCAATTCGCTCGGCCCGATCATCGATCATTTTGATTCGACAGCCACGCGGATGCACGTGATGTATTTCATCGATCGGTTAAAACCGGTGCTCGGCGATTTCAGCAAAAGCGCGCTAAAGAACTTGTATCTAGCCAGTTACGAAGCGAAAGAATTTACCTGGACGCCCTCCCTACCGGCGGCTTTTAAAAAACTGAATGGCTACGATCTCTACAAATTTCTGCCGGCCATTTACAACAAAGACTGGTATCGGCCGGAGGTGGCGGAAAATTTCCAGTTCGATTTTGACAAAACGCTGTCCGAACTGATGATCAATAACCATTACCGGAAAGCCAAGGAAATCTGCAATAGTTACGGGTTGCAGATCATTTCCGAATCGGGCGGGCCGGGTCATTTGCACCACATTCCGGTCGAAACGCTAAAGGCATTGGGTTCATTGGACGTTCCGCGCGGGGAATACTGGTATAACCGGGAGTTTTTTCTGGAAAACGACAAAGATAGCCTGGTCGACATGATCTGGCTGGTGAAGGAAATCGCGGCTGCGTCGCACATTTACAAGCGTGGCATCGTCGAGGAAGAATCGTTTACGAGTTACTGGGACTGGCAGGAAGGTCCCTCCGACCTGAAAGTGATTGCCGACCGGGCGTTCTGTGAAGGCATGAACCGGCTGGTCATTCACGGTTTTCCGCACAATCCGGCGGTTATGGGGCATCCCGGAATTGCCTATTTTGCCGGTACGCATTACAACGACCGGACCACCTGGTGGCCGAAGGTAAAACCGTTCAACGATTACCTCAGCCGGGTGTCGTACATTTTGCAAAAAACCGTGTTCGTCGCTGATGTGCTGCACTATTACGGCGACGCCATTCCGAACCTGATTCCGCCCAAAAACACCCGGTTTTCAGTCGGGCCGGGATATGATTACGAGGTTGTCAATACAGAAGTTCTCCTGCGTGATCTGACCGTTGAAAACGGTGAATGGGTGTTGCCGGGAGTCGGGCGATATAAAGTACTAAGCATTGGTAATGAAGGTATTATTCCGTCGGAAGTTCGGAACAAATTAAAAAAACTGGTGGATCAAGGTGGTCGTCTGGTGGATCAAAAACCGGCTTTACCGGTTTTGAAAGAACTGAGAATTTTGCCCGATTTCAGTTATAGCGATCAAAAAGTGGATCAACGCGAAACACCCCTGGATTACATTCACCACCGAAACGGCGAATTAGATTTTTACCTGATCCGAAACACGACCAATCAATGGATTTCGCGGAATTGTTCCTTCCGTCAGGCGGATAAAACCCCCGAAATCTGGAACCCACAAACGGGCGAAACCGCTCCGGTTACGGTGTATTATCAGGCCGATGGACGCACGCAACTCCCAGTTTCGCTGCCGCCTTACGGTTCTTATTTCGTGGTTTTTTCGAAAGAAACTGCTCCGGCTCACCATACCGAACTAACCGGTTCCGGCGAAAATCCACCGCATCTGGCATTTACGCCCAACGGGTTGACCCTTTTTCAGGCCGGTGCCTTTGAGTTAAAAAAAGAAGCTGGTTTTGAGCAGGTTGATAATTCCTTGTTCGACGTAACACTGGCTGGACCGTGGCAGCTCACTTTTCCGAAGGGTTGGGGCGCTCCCGAGTCGGCCACCTTTCCGAAGCTGATTTCCTGGACCCAATCGGAGCAGCAAGGTATTCGTTATTTTTCGGGTATAGCCGCCTACCAAACGTCTTTTGAGTACAACCCAACCTCCGGTTCAGCGCAAAATCAGCGGGTTTATCTCGATCTCGGGAATGTATCGAAAGTCGGTGAAGTCTGGCTGAACACTCAGCCGCTGGGAATCGTCTGGACACCGCCGTATCGGGTTGATATTACCGATGTTGTCAAAACCGGAAACAATACGTTAAAAGTAGAAGTCGCCAATACGTGGTCGAACCGGCTCACCGGTGACGCCCTTACCGGTGAAAAATTCACCAAAACCAACATTACAAAAGCCAACAAAAACTTCGTTCCCTGGGGTGAATTGCCCCTGATCGAATCTGGTTTATTGGGGCCGGTGACGATTAAAACCGTAAAAACCATTCGCTGACAGGCTTATGAAACATATCCTTTTAATCGTACTCCTGGGCTTTTATGGAATTAGCCATGCGGCTGTTCCCGGCCTTCGGGAGCGGCTGTGGATTGGCGTTGACGAACCGGTTCGCATTCGCCACGTCGTATACGGCACCAAGTTCGGAATGGCGCTTACGCTGGACGTGCTGAAACCTGCCAAACCCAACGGCATTGGCGTTATTTTTATGGCCAGTGGCGGCTGGCATTCCGACCTGAACATGCTCGAAAAGCGGATGGCTCAGTTTCACTACTTTACGGATCGCGGGCAAACGGTTTTTCTGGTGTACCACGGTTCGGCGCCCCGGTTTCTGGTGAGTGAAGCGGTGCAGGATATTCACCGGGCCGTCCGGTTTATTCGCTACCACGCGGAAGAATACGGCGTAAACCCCAACCGGCTGGGCATTTCGGGCATGAGTTCCGGCGGTCATTTGTCCACGGCCATCGGCACGGGCGTGGCTCGGCCTCCGATAGCTACTGCCGCAAACGGACAAAGCGTTAACCCCATCGATCAGGTTTCCAGCCAGGTTCAGGCTGTTGCGTGTTTTTTTCCGCCCGCCGATCTGACCAATTACGGGAATACCGGGCGGTTATTTGTCGAATGCGACACCGTTCGGCGGTTTTGGCCGCAGTTTGGCGTCGAAGGTAAATCGCGGGAGGAAAAATGGAAAGTGATGCAGGATCTGTCGCCTTTTCACGCGATTTCCAAAGACTCGGCCCCGACCCTCATCCTTCACGGGACCGTCGATCCGCTGGTGCCGCTCGAACAGTCGGAGCGGTTTATTGCCAAACTCAAATCGCAGGGTGTTCCGGCGCAACTCATTATTCACCAGGGCGGTGCGCACGGCTGGGATGAAACCTGGGAGACCGATCTGGGCGTGCTGGCCGACTGGTTTGAGAAATACATGCCCGATCCAAAAAGTAAAAATTGACCCTAAAACCAGTTTTTCAATGAATAAAATTACGCTGTTTTTTGCCCTGTTTCTGGGATTGACGTTTAAAATTAGAGCCCAAATTGCTGATTCTGAGACGTATTTGTCCGATCTAAAAAAGGAATTAGTCATCGAATGGCCGAAAAATCGCACGATCAATCTGGTATTTCACGGCCATTCGGTTCCGGCGGGGTATTGGGAGAATCATGAAGTCCATACGCTGGAATCGTACCCGAATCTGGTGCTGGCAAAATTGAAAGAAAAATATCCGTATGCGGTTATTAATGTGATCGTTACGGCGATTGGGGGAGAAAATTCATTGAGCGGCCAGAAGCGGTTCGAACAGGAAGTGCTCGTTCATAAACCGGATGTTTTATTCATCGATTATGCACTGAACGATCGCGGTGCCGGGCTTGAGAAAGCGAAAGAAGCCTGGGAGAAAATGATTCAATCGGCGCTTTCAAAAAATATAAAAATCATTTTACTGACGCCATCACCCGATCAGCGGGTCGATATAAAAACCGCCGGAAATGATCTGGAATTGCACACCAACCAGATTATAAAACTAGCCGAAACGCACCATATCGGCCTGGTCGATTCGTACGCTCAATTCAAAAAAATAGCGATTCGGGGCGATTTAGTGAAGTATATGGCATCCGTCAATCACCCCAATCTGGCCGGGCACCAATTGATTGCGAACGAGTTGGTCAAGTGGTTTACGAAGTAATCGGTTTGGCGGGGCGGTAATCATGTTCAGGACTGGCAATGACGGCAAACTTGTATTTATCGCCGTGGTAATAAGACCGTTCAATTTCGACTACTTTCTCACCCGTACAGATGACTGCGCTGTCTAATACGAAGGCCGGAGTGGCTTTGGTCAGTTCGAAATTATTGGTATTGGGCTGCATGATCGTTACGCCCAACGTCTGCTGCACCTCATTGATTTTCAGGTGATAACTATTCTCGTAGACTTTAAAATACGAGATTTCTGTCGGCATTTTATTGATCTTCGGGCACAGCGTTAGTGAAATGTATTTGACTTCGTCTTTGATCAGTAAATCATCGGCGTAGCGAAGTTGATGCAGTTTTAAAACCGGCCCTTCGATGATAAAATGCCGGCCATTTATTTCGGATGAAATGCCATCTTCGAGAATGGTTTTTTCCAGAACGATATTTTTGGGCGTAAATCCTTCGGCAATCAGGCTATCGTGAAAACCGCGTCGCGTCGCGTAAATCGAACCCAATGTTCGGATTAAATGATGATCGTCGGTCCGGTTTAAAACATACGTTCCCTTCCCTTTTATACGCTTGGCCCAGCCTTTCGATTCAATTTCAAGCAGCGCTTTACGCGCCGTCGTATTGCTGATTTTAAAATGTTTAATCAGCTCATTTTCGGACGGAATCTGATCACCCGGCTGCAATTCGCCGGTTTTGATCTGCTCAATAATGCTATCACTGATCGAAATGAATTTTGATGTCATTTTTGCTGAGAACGAGTAAAGGTCATTACCGCCCGATTCCGATCAGAAGACCTCCTGCGATAGCGATTACAAACGAAATTACAACAGTCTTGCGCAAAGTGCCAAATGTAAGGATGAAACCCTGTCTGCAACCGTATCAACGGCCCGGCGCTGACAGGTTTCGCACACAAAAAAACACCCGGTCTTTACCAAGATACGGGTGCTTCTATCAAATTCGATTATTGAATTATACCGTGACAACCTGTTGTTTCAGCTCATCGAACGAAATCTCAAAATGAGAGGCATCGTAAATGCATTCGCCGTTCTGAATCAGCAGAACCTGCGGAGACTGGTGATCAACGCCGAACGTGTCGGCCACCTCGCCCGACACCGGACGGTACGAAATCAGATCTAAAAAATACGGTTTAATTCCGGCCGAATCGCTCCAGTTGCGCTCTAAACGGCTTAAAGCCGTCGAACTGATGGAGCAGCGGGTGCTGTGTTTGAAAATCAAAACCGGCTGTTCAGCCGACTCTTCTTTGATTTGGGCAATTTGGGCGTTATCCTGCAGTTTGTTCCAGTTCATATGCTTGTTCACACGTAACTACGTGCATATAAGCCATATTGGGTTAGAAAAGTTTCGCACCGGATCAGGCAATTTTTAATTTTTCCACCATTTCGCCCGACATTTCATCCGCGTAAGGCCCATACGCACTGATCAGTGTCCCCTTGTGACCGTCGATCGACTCGATGGTGTACAAAACCGTGTTGTCGTCCGGATCGCTCATGCCTTCGAAGCGGTAATAATCCACGATGTGAAACTGTCGGGGGCTGAGTTGCAGGTCTTTATCCCGGCAAAAAAGGCCGTCATTAGCCAGATTGAAATCGAGCGTGTACCCCTTCTTTTTCAGGTCGTCGAGGGCTTCGACGAGTGTATCATACGATTGCATGGGCTTATGAGTTAAAAGATACCGATTGAGTTTGTAATTTTACGGATTCGAACCAACGAACCACCCGCTTGCTTTCCGCACTCTATACAACGTCCATCCGACTTTATCAGGCCACCCTCCAGGTTGCGGCTTTCTTTCACCCCAAAGCCCGACTGGCGATTCGGGGACGGGATGGATGGTTACAACAAATTAACGCAAAATTGGCTGATAATGCAGCACCAATTGCCTGGTTTCATGCCGCTTCATTGGGCGAATTTGAACAGGGACGACCGGTCATGGAGGCTTTTCGGCAACAGTATCCCGGTTATAAAATTCTGCTGACGTTCTTCTCGCCCTCGGGCTACGAAGTCCGGAAAAACTACGCCGGTGCGGATTATATTTTCTATCTGCCGTTCGATACGCCCGCCAACGCCCGCCAATTTATCGATTGTGTTAAACCGGCAGTTGCGTTTTTTATCAAGTACGAATTCTGGTATCACTACCTGCGCGAACTCAACGCCCGGCACATCCCGGTTTTTTCGTTTTCGGCCATTTTCCGCCCCGATCAGATCTTTTTCAAACCGTATGGCGGTTTTTATCGAAATTTCCTGCGGTTTTTCAATCACATTCTGGTGCAAAATCAGGAATCGGTCGATCTGCTGAGAAGCATTGGCGTGACCAACGTGACACTGGCCGGTGATACACGGTTTGACCGGGTGAAGCAGGTAGCCGACGCTAAAAAAATCATTCCGATTGCCCGGAATTTTAAAGCCGACACGCCCCTGCTGGTGGTCGGCAGCGCGTGGCAGGCTGACATGGACGTGCTGATTCCGTTCCTGAAGCAATTCGACCAGCCGTTGAAAGTCATCATTGCGCCCCACGAAATCCACGACGACGAAATTGAGCGCTGGCGCAGCCAGCTCCCCGGCCAAACCGTGCGGTTTTCGGAGGCAGGAAACCATTCAACCCTCCACCCCTTTCGCACGTTGATCATCGACAACGTCGGCATGCTATCGTCGCTGTATCAATACGGCGAATTTGCCTACATCGGTGGCGCGTTTGGGAAAGGGCTTCATAATATTCTGGAAGCGGCCACGTTTCGGATGCCGCTGTTTTTCGGGCCAAACTACGGCAAGTTTCAGGAAGCGGTCGATCTGGTGAAGGCCGGGGCGGCTTTTCCGGTTTCCGACTCCGATCAACTCAATACGGTTTTCCGGCGGATTTATGCAGACCCATCGAAGGCTTCAGCGATTTCCGGTGATTACGTTACTCTGAATACGGGTGCTACGTCTAAAGTGATGGAAATCGTGAGGGGCACGGTTGTTTCGCGGAGATAAGCAGAGTTTCACTGAGTTTAGCGGAGGTATATGGAGGATAGTAAGTTGTCGTATCAGATTATTAGAGGAGCGATTGAGGTTCATCGGGCGCTGGGGCCGGGTTTGCTGGAATCCGCTTATCAGGAGTGCTTACAGTATGAACTATCGGAATATGGGTTGTATGTGGAGCGGGAGAAGCCAATGCCAATTGTTTATAAAGAAGTTCGGTTGAATCACGGTTATCGAATGGATTTATTGGTGGAAGGGCGAATCGTGGTGGAAACAAAAACAGTTGAGGCCTTAACGGATGTTCATTTTGCCCAACTGCTCACCTATCTAAAGTTAGGCCAATTTCGATTAGGTTTATTAATCAATTTTCACGTAACCTTGTTAAAAGAAGGTATAAGCCGAGTTCTCAATCCCGATCTAAAAACTCCGCTTAACTCTATTTTACTCCGCTCAACTCCGCGAAACAACACGTAAAGCATTGCAAACTGGCTTAATCATACGCTCCACCGGTTCCTGGTACGAAGTCCGCAACGACGACGGACACATTTACCGCGCCCGGTTGAAAGGCAAATTCAAGATTCAGGGCCTGAAGGTCACCAATCCGATTGCCGTGGGCGACCGCGTGCAGTTCGAACTGGAAGACGAACTCGAAAATACCGTGGTCATCACCGACATCGAGCCCCGCGAGAATTACATCATCCGAAAATCCGTCCATAAAACCGGCCACGGACACATTCTGGCCGCCAACCTCGACCAGGCGGTTTTGATCGTGACGCTGGCATTTCCGCGAACGTCACTCGGTTTCATCGACCGGTTTTTAGTGACCTCCGAATCGTTCCGCATCCCGACCACGCTGGTTTTCAACAAAGCCGATATTCTGAAAGACGAAGCCCTCGACTACCAGCGCGAAATCATTGATCTCTACGAGAGCATTGGGTACAACTGTCTGGAAACATCGGCCACCGAAGGCGCCAACGTCGACGTTTTCCGAAACTTACTGGATCACAAAATCAGTCTGTTAGCGGGGCATTCGGGCGTCGGAAAATCGTCGCTGGTCAATGCCGTCGCGCCCGACCTGCAACTCCGCACGAGTGAAGTTTCGACCTTCGCCAACAAAGGCGTTCACACGACGACCTTCGCCGAAATGTTTGAAATTGCGCCCGATACGTACATTATCGACACGCCCGGTATCAAAGAATTAGGTTTAGCCGACATGGCAAAGGAAGAAATCAGTCACTATTTCCCCGAAATGCGCGACCGCCTGAACCAATGCCGGTTTCACAACTGCCTGCACATCAACGAGCCCGGTTGCGCCATCAAAGACGCTGTCGGCAACGAGGAAATCGCCGAAAGCCGCTACTGGAGTTACATTGGGATGGTTTCGGGCGAAGACAACCGGAAATGAATTATGAATTGGCTGACGCGTTCTTTTTTATCCTTAACTCTTTAGCGCTTTTTTGACTTTTTCGTAGAAGACGGGGACTTTCTGTTTGGGATCGCCTTTGCCGAGGGTTTCGATGGGAAGGTACCCACGATAACCGGAATGGCGGACAATTTCCATAATTTTGGCTAAATCCGTTACGGTTTCCTGTCCGTCGACGAAGAGGTTTTCCTTAATCTGCCAGGTCGCGGCAAACGGCGCAACGCGGGCGATTTGCGCGTACGGATCGCCGATCTTGAAGCTACCAATGTCCAGATTAACCGCCAGCCATTCCGAATCAACCCGTTTGACAATGTCGAGCACGTGGTCCGCCGTCTGGATAAAATCCGCGTGGTTTTGCAGCACAATAATAACGCCCTGACGGGCTGCGTGTTCGGTGCATTCCCGGATCGCATCGACCACCCAGGTCGTCACTTCATCGCGGTGATAGCCCGGTTTCAGTTCCTTGCCGATTCCGGAGAAAATTCGCAAAACCGGTGCTCCCAGACGGGCCGCAACGCCAATCCATTTCCGAACCAGCTCAATTTCCGCTTTTCGGCGACTTGGGTCGGGCAGGGTGAAATCATTCCGAACGCCGGTGCCGCTGATGTCGAGCCCCAGCCGAAACGCTTTCCGTTTGATCTGGTAAACGTAACTGTCGTCGGGCAGAACCGGGTAATTCGGGAAGTAATAGCCGGTCGGATCAACCGCATCGAAACCCAGGTCGGCACAAAATTCCAGCACCTGTTCCAGCGTCATCTGGCCTTTCGTCAGCGGTTCGTTGAATGAATAGAGATTGCAACTCAGCCGCACATTCTTCCAATCCGCCCGTTCAGTCAGCGCACCGGACTGCCCGACCAACGGCACAGTTGCCAACAGCGGCCCGCTCGCCAAGGCGGTTTTGAGAAAATCCCTGCGACTTGATTGCGGTTTTTCAATCCATCGTTCATCATTCATCATTCATCATTTAATTGGTGATCGCTGCCAGCAAATCCGCCTGCGTGATGATGTGAACCTGCTGATTCTCATCGCGAACCAGCAACGCCTTGTTGTCGCGGTCGATCAATGACGACAGCACATCGACGGTGTTGTCGAGTGCAACAAATTTGAACGGTTTGTCCATCACTTCGCCAACGGTCAGGTCTTTGACAGCGGGGTCTTCGATCAATTTGCTGAGGATGGTCGAGTCGGTCAGGCTGCCGACGATATCGCCGTTGGTTTCCGTCACCGGAATCTGGGAAATGCTGTGCTGATTAAGCAACCGGATGGCGTCGCCTACTTTCAGGCTCTTGTCAACGGTCGTTAGTGCCCCACTTCCATTTTTGCTGCGAACAATGTCGCGGGCCGTCGAAAACTCGCGGGATTCCAGAAAACCGTGGTCCTTCATCCAGGTGTCGTTGTAAATTTTCGCGAGGTAGCGCGTGCCGTGGTCGGGCAACAGAATGATCATCACATCGTCGTCGTTCAGGTTTTCCCGCGCCCACTCCAGCGCGCCATGCACCGCCGAACCCGTCGACCACCCCACAAAAAGCCCTTCCTCCTTCGATAACCGCCGGGCCATAATGGCCGCATCTTTGTCGGTTACTTTCACAAAATGATCGATCAGGCTGAAATCGACGTTCTGCGGCAAAATGTCTTCGCCAATTCCTTCCGTCAGGTACGGATAGACCTCACGCTGGTCGAAAATACCAGTTTCTTTGTATTTTTTGAACACCGAACCGTACGTATCGATCCCGACGGTAACAACGTTAGGATTTTGCTCTTTCAGGAATTTGGCCGTTCCGCAAATCGTTCCGCCCGTTCCGACGCCCGCAGCAAAGTGCGTAATTTTGCCTTCGGTATCGCGCCAGATTTCGGGGCCGGTCGTGTCGTAATGAGCCGCCGTATTGGAGAGATTATCGTATTGATTGGGGTAAATCGAATTCGGAATTTCGCGGTTCAGGCGTTTCGCGACGGAGTAATACGAGCGCGGATCGTCGGGTTCCACGTTGGTCGGGCACACCACTACATCGGCGCCCACCGCCCGCAGAATGTCGATTTTCTCCTTCGACTGTTTATCCGCCATCGTGAAAATGCACTTGTAGCCTTTCGCAATGGCCGCCAGCGCCAGCCCAAAACCGGTATTGCCGCTCGTCCCTTCGATGATGGTGCCGCCGGGCTGGAGGGTACCGGCT
This sequence comes from Larkinella rosea, assembly GCF_003858635.1. Lineage (GTDB taxonomy): Bacteria > Bacteroidota > Bacteroidia > Cytophagales > Spirosomataceae > Larkinella > Larkinella rosea. The sequence continues at coordinate 108,558 of NZ_RQJO01000017.1, read as the reverse complement.
TTCTCCGCGTCCTCGATCATCCGAACGGCGATGCGGTCCTTCACCGAGTTGCCGGGGTTGAAATATTCGACCTTCGCCAAAACCGTCCCCCGGATGCCTTTGGTCACTTTATTCAGCTTCACCAGGGGCGTATCGCCGATGGTATCTATGATGGAATGGTAGTATTTCATAGGTCTGTGGTTTTAGTATTTCGCCAGAAAGGTAACGACTTGCTCATGAAAATGCTTGAAGGAACGGGATTGTTTCGCGAGTTCGTCGAAGTCCTGTCCATCATTTAAGTCGAACTCTCCTGTAAATCCTTTAATCCGTGTAATCCTGGTTCAAGACGGTTTTATCTCCTGACACAACTCCACCAGCACGCCGTTCGTTTCTTTCGGGTGCAGGAAGCAAACCAGTTTGTTGTCCGCACCCCGTTTGGGGGTTTCGTTGAGCGGGGTAAATCCTTCGGTTTTTAGTCGGTCGATTTCGGCGTAAATATCCGGGACTTCAAAGGCGATGTGGTGGATGCCTTCGCCCTTTTTTTCCAGAAACTTCGCAATCGGGCTGTCGGGGTTGGTGGCTTCCAGCAATTCGATTTTCGTCTGATTGATCTTGAAAAATGAGGTGGTCACGCCCTCCGATTTCACAGCTTCGGACTTGTAGGGGTTACAGCCCAACAGCTTCGTAAACAAGTCATTGGAAACCGCCAGGCTCTTCACCGCAATCCCAATATGCTCTACATTCGTCAACATTTCTCCGCTAATCTCTAATGTTCTCTGCTTAACTCCGCGAAACCGCTTTCAAGTTATAAAGTTATTTCGCAGAGTTGAGCAGAGAACCGCAGAGTTACGCAGAGTTTTTGAAGAAACTTTTCTTTTCGGGAAGCGGTTTTTACCTTAGCGTCTAACTATTACGTACTAACATGGTTTCGGTAACGGATAAAGCCAAAGATAAAATTGTCGAACTTCGCCAGAAAGATGGTCTGAACGACAACTATGCCATTCGCGTCGCAGTGCAGGGCGGAGGGTGTTCCGGTCTGATGTATGATCTGCAATTCGATACGGCTCAGCAACCCAATGACCACATTGTGGAGGACAAAGGCATTAAAATTTACGTCGACCGCAAGAGCCTGCTCTACCTGGCGGGCACCGAACTGGATTTTTCCGACGGCCTGAACGGCAAAGGATTTCAGTTTAAAAACCCCAACGCCAGCCGGACCTGCGGCTGCGGAGAGAGTTTTTCGGTCTAAGAAAAAAGGAGGAGGGAAGAGAGAAGGAAGAGAAAAAGAGCGGTAACAATACTTTTCTCCTTTCGCCCTTTCCTCCCTTCTTCCTGTAAAAAATATTTCTTGATTAGGTTTGTTAAAGGCACCGTCGGCTTCCACGCGGTGCCTTTTTTTGGGCTTTGATTACGGTGATTTCAATGATGCTTATGATTATTTTGAAAAATTGATTTATCATTATCATCATAACCATCACCGTAATCATAGTCAGTTCATGGCCCCCAAATCCGTCGCTTCCTCCCGCACCACGCTCACTGAGCTGATGATTCCTTCCTACGCCAATTTCGGCGGCAAAATTCACGGCGGTATTCTGCTGTCGTTGATGGACAAAGTCGCTTTTGCCTGCGCGTCCAAACATTCGGGGGCTTATTGCGTGACGGTTTCAGTCGATGGCGTCAATTTCCGGCAGGCCGTGGAAGTCGGTGAACTGGTTTCGCTGATGGCGTCGGTCAATTATGTCGGCCGGACGTCGATGGTGATCGGCATCAAAGTCATTGCCGAGAACGTCCGTACCGGAACCATCAAACACACCAATACCTCGTATTTCACGATGGTAGCCACCGACGACGACCACAAAACGACCGAAGTGCCGCCCCTGTTGCTCGAAACGCCCGACGAAACCCGGCGGTTTCTGGAAGCCATGAAACGGAAAGAACTGAAAGAAGCCTACAAGGAAGATTTCGACAACGAAAAATCCCGCATGCGACTCGAAGACGGCGGGCTGGAATTGCTGAAGAAAGAACGGTGCGTCGTGGACTATGATTACGGTGATTTTGATGATAAAAAGTGATTTTACTAATCACTTCACCGGAATCTAATGATCATTTCCAGCATCAAAATCACCGTAATCATAGTTCAGTTAGCCAATTTCAGCGACTGCCAGGCCACCATTTGCCACTGCGCCCCTTTCTTCACGTAGACGTCCGTGTAGCGCAGTTTTGAATTGATGCTCTGCCCGTTATTGGTTGCTTTGACCAGGCAAATTCCGGTAATCACCGCCGTGTTGCCGTAGACGTGAACCGTCTGTTCCTGCACGCCAATAGATTCGTACGACTGTTTGCCGTCTTTGAGCGATTGGATATAGGACTGCTTCGTATCCTGGTTGCCGTTGGAATGATTGTAGAGCAGCTCATCACCCAAGGTTTTTTCCAAAACCGCATAATTCCGGGTCACCTGGGCATCGAAGCGCTGTTTTTCAACTTCCAGAACAGCTTTTTCAGCGGCAGAATTTTGGGCAAAAGCGAATGAGCTAATGAATAGGCTAACAAAAAGAAGGAAGGGTTTCATAAGAAAAAGGAGTCTGAACTGGGATTACACCGATTAAAGGATTAACTGGCATGACTTTACTTATTATTTAATCCAGTTAATCTTTTAATCGGCGTAATCCCAGTTCAGATTTTAGCTGACGCGATCAAAAAACCGCCTGGGCAATTTTCACAATATTATCCGATTTCCCCATCGTGTAAAAATGAAGCCCCGGCACACCGGCTTTGGTCAGTTCGCGGCTCTGCTGGATACACCATTCGATGCCGACCTGCCGTGCCTGGGTGTCGTTCTCACAGGCTTCCACCGCTTTAACGAAATCAGACGGCATTTCGAGGTGAAAAAGCCGGGGCAGCACCTGCAATTGCCTGCGTGTAGTGAGCGGTTTCAATCCCGGAATAATCGGCACCGTAATGCCCTCCTGACGGCACCGCTTCACGAAATCAAAGTACTTCCGATTATCGAAAAACATCTGGGTTACGATGTAATCGGCGCCATTTTCGATTTTCAGTTTCAGGTAGTTGAAATCAGTATCGTGATCGATTGCTTCAAAATGTTTTTCGGGATAAGCCGCCACGCCGATGCAGAAATTACTGGGCGTCATCGGGGTTTCGCCTTCGTGCAGGTAAATGCCCCGGTTCATGTTGGCGACCTGCCTAACCAGCTCACTGGCGTAGGAATAGCCGTTGGTCTTGGGTTTGAACGTATCGAACGGTTTGGCCGGATCACCCCGCAACACCAGCACATTATCGATGCCTAAGTAATTCAGGTCGATCAAAAAATCTTCGGTTTCGTCCTTCGTAAAACCGCCACATAAAACGTGCGGCACCGGATCAACGCCGAATCTGTGCAGAATTGCCGCGCAAATGCCCACCGTTCCGGGTCGTTTTCGGGTAACGATTTTTTTGATCGTACCGTCGGGTTCGGGCCGTTCGATATATTCTTCGCGGTGGTAGGTAACGTCGATGAAGGGCGGCCTGAACTCCATCAGCGGCTCAATATTATCTAACAGGTTTTTGAGATTGTCGCCTTTAATGGGGGGAATAACTTCAATTGAAAAGATCGTTTTTCCGTTTGCCTGACGGATGTGATCAGAAACTTTAGCCATGTGGTATTTTGGAACAGTAAACGGCACAGGTAACCTGTACCGAAGCGGAAACTAGGAAACGTAAAGCTGTAGTTACCACCCAGCCTTACTCAACCGCAAAAATACTGGAAAAATTGCAGATAATCGGCTTATAACTGGACCAGACCCCAGCGAACGGCTTCCAGCGCCATACCAACCCGGCTTTTTACGTTCATTTTCTGGAATAAAGCCTCCCGGTAGCCATCGACGGTGCGGGTACTGACACACATCTTATCGGCAATTTCGGCGTAGGTGAGGTCGCTGCACGCCATTTTCAGAAAAACGTGCTCCTGAAGACTGAAATTATAATACGGTTTTGGCGGCTGGTTTGCCGTGGAATGCAGGCTTCTGAAAAACCGGTCCGTCGAAAATTCGGAGTAATAGTAGCCCTTGCCCCGCAGCTCGTCCAGCGCCCGGCGCAGTTCGGCGGGGCGACAATCTTTGGGTAAATACCCCCGCACGCCATTCAGGAACATCCGCAGCAGATTTTCATCCTGTTCGGCGCCCGACAAGGCAACCACTTTAACGCCCGGGAAATGATCTTTCAGGTAAGCCGCCGTTTCGAACGCATCTGTTTCAGTCCGGCTGACGTCCAGCAATACAATATCAGTTTTCGTGCCACGGCTCAGATACCGGATCAAATCACGCCCGCTCTTGGCTACAAAACACACCACATAATTCTCAAACTTCTGAATCTGATCAACGAGGGCCTGAGCCTGTACGTGATGATTGTCGGCAATTACGATGGAGGTTTTCACGGGGCAGAGATTGGTCAACGGCTTGAAATTAAATTAAATCTAAAATCAAAGCAAGAGTAATTGACCTATTTTCAGACAGTATTTTTACTTAAAGGAAATAAATATAACAATCCAGTTACAAATCAAATCCGAATGTCACTCCCGGTTTTTTGTCTGATTCTCCAGCAGGATAACGCCCGCTTTTGATTTTCGCCAGCGATCCATTAATTCCTTCGGTGTGGGAGTCACCCGAAAGGCAAACGAACCGAGCAGAATATCCTCGTCCCCATCCTGATCGACGTCGGCGGCATCCATCGTCAGCCAGGACCCCATTGCCGACTCCGGGAACGATTTAGGCCGAAACCGGTTATTTCCCCGGTTTTCCAGGTACACAAAACCCTCGGGGCGCCGGCGCGAAAAATCCGGGTAAAAGGCAATGCCGGCGACGTCCAGATCACCGTCACCGTCGAAGTCCCGCGCCAGGGCTTTCGTCGCTCCGTGCATGGGATAAAACCACTGTTGTTTAAACCTGAAGTTACCATCGTTCCGAAACAGCCGAATGCCGTGGTAACGCTTCAGCGAGTTTGAAAAATCGGCGTTGTCGCCGTTGGTGTAAAGGAAATCCATGTCACCATCCTGGTCAAAATCGACAATATCCAGGTAACTGGAGCCAAAAGCCGGTGGAAACCGCAACACGGTTTTTTTCCAGAACCGCCCCCCGCCTTCGTTGTTGAAAATGGCCACCTGCTCGTCGCTCTGGGAAAGCAAAACGACAATTTCGGCCCGGCCGTCGCCGTTCATATCGGTTACAGTTGCGCGAATGGCTCCCGGCACGGGCTCCAGAATGTGTTCAATGTAGGTCGAGCCGGCATTTTCAAACCAGGTCAACTGGCCGACGTAAAAGCCGAACTGACAAACCAGAATATCCTCTTTGCCATCGCCGTTCAGGTCAGCATAGGTCGCTTCAACCGGGCGCTGGAGCCGTTTCAATAAAACCGATCGTTCAATTTTCTGCGTCCCCGGGTTTCGGTTAATGTGCAGAAGTTCACCGTTCTGCAGGTCGTTTGGGTCCATCGTTCCCATCGTCAGCACATCCAGGCTTCCGTCTTTTCGGGTACGCAGGCTCGACGGCGCACTGAACGTGACGACCGAGTCGACTTTTTGAAGTTCATTGTTCAGGAAAAATAAGTTCCCGCGTCGGCTTCCCACGGCAATCCGCCGGTTTTCCGGTTCATAGTGCAGCAACGTGACCAGATTATCGACCGATTGCGCGGGCTGGCGGAGTTTGAAAAGAGGTAAATCGTAGGAAACCGGTGGTTTCGGTGCCTGGGGCAGCGGTTTTTCGGGTGCTTTTTCTAGGTAATACGCCGTGATTTTCGCCCAATCGTCGGGATGTATCATGGGTGAATTGGCAAAACTGCCGGAAACCAGCACCCGCTGAATTTCTTCCGGGTCGCTCATTTGTCGAAAAGGCGACAGTGAATCGGCCGAAAACCCCATCCGCAGGGCCATCTGCGGCAAAACCTTCTGTTTCCAAATGTGTTTCTCCAACAAATCCGGGGACGGAAAGGCGTGGCAACTTTTGCAATAGGTTTGGGCCAGTTCCTGACCACTCAGGCCAGACGGTTCAGTGGGTGTGGCTGACTTCTGTTTTGAATTGCAGGCCAGGAGTAAGCCCGCAAAAAGCAAAAAAACAATCGCCGAAATTGATTTATGGAAAGACATAGTATGAAAAAAGACACAACAAATTTATCAAAAAACCGCCTGTTTTTCAACCGACGCCATAACGTGACCTGACCTTTTCCGTCATCGCTATTGGTTTTTATCATTTCTTTGCACGATAAAAGCCGCATTCCTTTACTCATGAATTGCATCCTTGGTGTCGATATCGGCACAACAAACGTTAAAGCCCTCGCTTTTCAACCCGAAACCGGGCAGGTTATCGCCCATGCCTCCGCTCCTCTGACCACGCTGAACCCCAAACCGGGTTACGCGGAGCAGGACCCGGTTGACGTCTGGACGAATCTAACCAGCGTGCTGGCAGAAGTTTGCCGGGAGGTTAATCAGCAAAAGGGGCATATCGAAGCCGTTGGATTCAGTTCGGCCATGCACAGCATTCTGGGCGTCGATGACCAGGGGAAACCGCTTACCAACGCCATTTTGTGGTCGGACAACCGCGCGGAAAAGCAGGCGGCAGCGCTCCGTCAAACTCCACTTGGCAAAGACATCTACCAAAAAACCGGTACGCCCCTGCACCCGATGATTCCGCTGTGCAAACTAGCCTGGTTTCGCGATCACAACCTCCGGCTTTTGCGACGGGCAACCGGCTGGATTTCGTTGAAAGAATTCATCTGGCACAAACTGACCGGGCGCTACCAGATCGACTATTCGATTGCTACCGCAACCGGTTTGTTCGATAGTGCCCGGCGGGAATGGTACGCGCCTGCGCTCGAGTTTGCCGGGGTGCGCATCGAACAATTGGCGGAACCGGTGCCCACAACCTACGCCGTTCCGTTGCAGAATTCGAATGTACCGAAAGTCATTTCCGACGAACTGGCGGAGGCTAAATTATACATTGGGGCGTCGGATGGCTGTCTGGCAAACCTGGGTGCGGGCGCGATTGAAGCGGGAATTACCACCATCACCATTGGAACGAGCGGTGCCATTCGGCGAACCTCGCAACGGCCATTACGCGACGAACAGGGCCGTTTGTTCAGCTACATCCTGAACGTAAATGACCCAACCGACAAGAATTACTATGTTGTCGGCGGGCCGACCAACAACGGAGCGAATGTGCTGCAATGGGTTTCGGAGAAACTGACGCAATCTGAAACTGCGGCTGTGCTGACCGAAGCCGCCACCGTTCCCCCCGGTTCCGACGGCTTGCTGTTTTTGCCCTACTTGCAGGGCGAACGCGCACCTTTGTGGGATGCGGCCGTGCGCGGGTCATACCTGAACGTGGACTGGCAGCACGGACGGGCGCATTTTGTGCGGGCGGCCCTGGAAGGTGTTTTGTTTAATTTACTGCGGATCGAGCGGATTTTATCACGCCATACCGGTCCAACCAAAGTGATTCACGCCAACGGCGGTTTTGCCCAATCGGAGTTCTGGGTGCAGATGATGGCGGATATTTTTGGCGTACCGGTTCGGCTGAACGAAAGCAACGAAAGCGGAGCCATTGGCGCCATTTTACTGACGATGAAAGCGACCGGACGGGTTTCGTCGCTGGTGGAAGCCGCCCACCAGGTCGGTTTTGGTCAGACGTTCGAACCGGATGCCGACCGTCACCGGCGTTACCGACAGGTTTATGAACAATTTGAGAAGACACTGCCTTGATCAGAATGTGCCTTAAAATAAAAATAAATGCGGTTGAGTTGGAAAAATCATTCTCAATACCCTACATTTGGCAGTCTGTTATTAAACGGATAAAGTGTGCGGACTTGCCGTAACCTCCTCTGTTTCCCCTCGTTCAGAATACCGGTCTTAGGAAAAATTTTTCTTTGGATTTGTATTGTCTATTTTGCAACATTCCTATACATATTTATTGACTTCCCGAGACATTTTGTTGGTTTCTGGAAGAAGTGGATTTTAGAGCGAAAAGCAATCTCGTTAAAGATCGTTTGCCGGGCTAAGGCTATCTGCCTAAAACCGCTTAGTCGACTTTAAATGCGGTTTCAATCCGGGAAAATGTCACCACATAATAAATTATCGCCTGATGGATGAGCAAAGGTTTATACATTTGAAACCATTACGTTTTACGTAAGTTATTAGAGCCATTTAGGGGATCCGATCGTTTCTGATTGAAGCCGTCTCCGGCAGTAAATCGGACAGGATTCACCTTAAATTCGTACCGTATTCGTAAGCAAGCCTACAATTTCATTCTTAAAATGGCATTTCAGCTCGTTGCAAAAAATATCATTACGATAATGTACTGGAGGTTAATTTTATCCGATAAGCACGTAGTCGCCCCCATTGATTTCCAGTCTTTTCTTTTCCGGTTACCGCGTTCCGTTTAGTTAGTGCCCTACAATAAGTTTAATTCTATTTTACCCTAACAATTCCAATTATGAATACAATTCGTTCTACAAGTCAATTTCTGCTGACCATTTTGGTTATCGGCAGCTTACTTTTTGCCGCCAATAGTTGCGGTACGTTAGAAGATCACAAGGTACCAAGCCCCGCCGGTTTTACGGCTTCATTCTTTTACGGAGCTCCCCCTACAGCCCGCACAACCGTTGAGAATCTGAAATCACCCATTGGATTGACGATTGGAAAAGGCGATGTGATTTTCGTTACCGAAAATGGAACGGGGAATAATGATGGTAGTGTATCAGCTATCACCCAGGCAGGAGTTAAATATCCGGTCATTACCGGCTTCAACTCGTACACGACTCAGGAATCAGGGTTTGCAGAAGGGTTGGCCCACCTAAAGTATAAAGAAGGAAAACTGTATATCCTGCACGGAATCGATGCGAAACTCTTCGTTTACGATGTTTCGGGTTTTGTTCCGGGTACAACCGCACCCGTGGCTGCCAGTACCTTGGTAGGAGAAGACATTGGCGCCATTAGCAAACCTGAAAGCGGTAAAACGCCGGGCGAATCTGACCCGTACAACATGACCTGGGGTCCGGATGGAAACTTATTCATCGCCGATGCGGCCGCTAACCTTATTCTTTGCCGAAACAAAAACACAAAAGTATTCACTGTTTACGCCAAAGTAGGTCCATTTACCCCTCCCGGTGGCTCCCCGGATGCGGTGCCGACCGGTATTGTTTACGATGGCTCTAAATTTTTGATCTCTACCCTAACCGGAGGACCTTTCTTCCCTGGAGCTTCGCGAATTCTCCAGATAACTCCCGGGGCTGTACCTGCTGTTTCAGATTATAAAACCGGCTTTACGTCAGGTACTGACATCGTATTAACACCCGGCGGAAAGCCTATCGTAACGGAATATGGCTGGCCCTTTAATCCCAGCAATCCTTCCCGGATAGCGAATGAGAACGCAGGCACGTTGTCAATTACCCCTAACTACCCCATTAGCCATGCGATTGACATCGAATTGAGCGAGACTGAGGGCGATACGTATTACCTGCTTGACTATGGTTATGGCACCATTCTGAAGCTGAAAGGAACTGGTATCTAATCGGTTAGCAGTTTTCGGTATACGGTTTTCGGTGACTGATGCGTTCCTGCGCGCAGTTACTGAAAACCGTATATTGTTTTAGCGAGTTAAAACGTCAGCAGCAAACCCGCCGAGGCATAATTGATCCAGGTAAACGTATAGATTTCATCCGAATCGGCTCCTCCTTCAACCACACGATACCCCAGTTTAATACCCAACCGGGGACTGACGTGGTAAGCCGCACCCACAAAAATATCCTCCGCCCGGCCCACCTTCGCGCCCAGCGCATCGCCTTCCAACAAAACCGTCCAGCGATCGGTGGGCGAATAGGCCGCGTAGAAATTCAGCAGCGGCACAAACCCGACGTTATCATAGCCCGTCTGATTGGATTCCCCTTCAAACCGCACGTTGGCATCCCGGATTTTGGCCGTAAAACCGGCACCGACCCGCCAGTTTTCGCGCACCACAAAATCGTAACGATACGTCAGCCGATAGGAGTTGAATTTGTAAAAAACCGTCGTAGGCTGGTTGGCCGGAAATACGATGGTATTGTAATTGATATCCCGGTCGAAACTTCCCTGGTACCGAACCGTCAGGGGAGCGTACAAAGCCGAGATGGTATGCCGGTTACCAATCGTATACCCCAGGCGGGCCCGGTAAAATACTTTAGGATTTACGCTCAACTCTTTGGCCAGATCAACCAGCGTGCCGCCCCGATTCGGAATTCGAACCTCGGTATACGGCGTTCCGAGGACAACCCCCGATTCGAGATCGAGCTTAAACTGGGCCTGTAGCGGCAATGCCAGCAGAAACAACAAAACCGGCGCAAGCGCCCGCGAAACAGTGATACGATTCATACGATGTAGCGTGTGGACATCGAATAAACGCGTTATTTCGTGAATGGTTTTCGATAGGCGGTTTTCGATTTACAGTATACGGTTTTCGGCGGGTTGTCGTTTCGGCGGTTAACGCCTGTAAATGAATGCGCCAGCCCACCGTAAACCGAAAACCTATTGCCGATTCAGAACCGCTCCCAAAATCCGGGAGGCTGCCCGAACGCCGATGGTAAAGCCAAAGAACGGCCCAAAGGCCTGCCCCGCCGGAAAACTACTGAAATACAAACCCGGCACGTTACTCTGAAACCCCTCGTCCAAAACCGGAAAACCGTTCGTAATTTCCAAGTCGGTCAACAACGACTCACTCAGAAACGGCAGCCGTCGAATATCGACCTGATACCCCGTGGCAGCAATCACGTCATCGACCTCCAGTTCTTCGCCCGAATCCAGCGTCACGGACAATCCACCCGGTTTTTCGGTAACCGCCCTTACTTGTGTTCGGGGATGAAGGCCCACTTCCGGCTGAAAAATCCGGTCGGCAAGCCAGGGCTCCAGCTTCAACCGGCCTTCCGTCCAAAGCCGCAGACGATGAACTTCCTTTTCTTCGGGCGGTAATTGCCGGAACCAGCCGGGCTGAGCGACCATCCCGGCCACCAGCGCTTCCACCCACGACCAGTCCGAAACCGTAAATTGGGGCGTATCGTGTCGGTAACTCAGATCGACGCGGGCGGCTCCGGCTTCCCGTATCAAGGCCGCCCACTCAAATGCGCTCTGGCGACCGCCAACAATGAGTACCCGTTTGCCCCGATAAGCCGCCAGATCGATGGCATCGCGGGTGTGCCGCAATCGGGCGGACGGAATCAGTTCCGATAACAACGCGGGCACATGGGCATACGAATAAAAACCGGTCGCGATCACCACCTGCCGGGCCTGTACGCTGGAACCATCCGCCAGCGTTGCCCGAAAGCCGGTCTCGTTTCGACTGAGCTGTGCTACGTAGGTTTCCTGTACCGGAAGCTCTGCCTGGCGAATGAACCACTCACAATAAGCCAGATACCATTCCAGCGCCAGCGGTTCAGCCTGTTCGGCTGATTCCCCGCGTTCAGTCAGAAACCGCTCGATGGTCCACTGATTATCAGGATCAAGGTGCCATTCTACCCCCGACCGCAGCAGCATTCCGGCGGGCATGTGCCGCTTCCAGAACGCCATTGGATGCCCGACCAGTCGGAAATCATGTTGCCGTTTTTGAAGATAGGTCGCCAGGCCCAGTCCGAAGGGACCGGCGCCAATGATCAGGGTTTCCGAATCTTGATCCATGAAAAATCAAAAGAGTTTGGGTGTATGGTTTCCGTTTACTACCGCGTCAGGCGGTAAATCAACACGGCCGTCCGCTGAATCAGCAGCGGATAGTGTTTCAGATTGATGTCTTCTTCGATGCTGTGCGCCCCTCTGCCCGACGCACCCAAACCGTCCAGACACGGCAGGTATTCGGCCACATACGAAACGTCGCCCGCGCCCCGCGACCCCGGATCACCCGATTTAACGGGCTCCAGCCCCATGTCGCGGCTAATCTGATCGACCACTTTGCGCAGGTTTTCATTCTTTTCCGACGGTTCCATTGCCGGAATACCGTCGGAAAATGTAATGCTGGCTTTGGTCAGCGGCAGGCTTTTTTCCACAATTTCACGCATCCGGACGCGGGCGCTCTCCTTTTGTTTCTCCGAAATAAACCGCAAATCGCCTTTCACCAGGGCCGCCGGTGCCACGATGTTGGTTTTGCCGGTGGTTTCGGCCTTGGCCGCATTATCATCGTATTTCACTTCCGAACCACCCACGATCAGGCCGGGGTTGAACGTCAGGTATTGTTCCTGCCCCAGCACGCGCCGGAATTCGTTCAGAATCCGGGCGGTTTCAAAAATGGCTCCGTACCCTAAATCGCTGAAAATCCGGGATGAATGACCCGTTCGGGCGGCCACGTTGAGCGTCCAGCTACTGGAACCGCGCCGACCGGTCGTAACCTGCGAAAGTCCCTGCGCCCCTTCAAACGCCAGCGCAATGTCACATTTTTTGGCCCGTTCGATGAAATCCCGCCGACTTTCGGGTCCGCCACTGCTTTCTTCGTCACCGGTAAAATAAGCCGTAATCGATACATCGTCCAGCAAACCGTGGGTGTGCAGTGCTTTCAATGCAGCAATGATCATCACATTACCGCCTTTGATGTCGTTGGTTCCCTGACCCGTCGCCGTCGAATCATTGACCCGCTTGTAAGGATCAAACGGCAGGCTTTTTTCAAAAACCGTATCCAGGTGTCCAATCAAAAACAGCTTTTTACCGCGCTTGCCCTGCCGGGTGGCTACCAGATGACCGGCGCGGTTGAGCGAGTCGGGCAACGAAACCCACTCGGTTTTGAACCCCAGCTTTTCGAACTCACCGGCCAGCAATTTCCCGTTTTCCCGAACCCCCTCCAGATTGAGCGTTCCGCTGTTGATGTTCACGGTTTTTTCCAGAAACTTCTCCGTTTCGGGTTGCAACTGCCGGGCCGTCGCAATAACTTTTTTCTCGTCGGGCGAAAGGGATTGAGAGCGCGTTGCGAAGGCAAAACCAAGCAGGGCAAAAGCAGTCAGTACCAATTTAGTCATGTCGCGATGTCATCAGGTTGGAACTCAAATTAAGAAGGATCGGGCACAAATCGCGCATTCCCTGCCAAAACGGTTCACTTATTCACCTGATCGGCACCTTTGGTCGGGCATAGACGGGGTGTTCAGCCGACGCGGTAATTTTAGATTCTGAACATTACAACTACACACTACTGAAAACAACTTGTTTACTCTTATTCCTTATTCTGGCGCAGCTGTACGGTTTTGCCAACCGCCCGGTTGCCGGTTCAGACCGATTTGAACGGGCATCTCATCTCCGAAAGCCAGCTGGAAGTTAAGCAAAACCATTTGCCGTTTGCCAATCATCCGGTGGGCATGGATCTGCTGTGCGTTGCCGGTCGTGATCAGATTCAGACGGTAAAAAGAGTAAAACGGGGATAATCCGATTTATCCAATCGGTTGGGAACTGCTGATAACCGGCTGGGGAGTGCACACGACACGTTGGGCGGTTACGGTTTGCTCGGCGTGTCGTCCCAGTTTTTTCAGCATATTAATGTGAGAACCGAGGGCGTCGAAAATCGATGTTTTCTGGTAATAAGGCAGGCCAAATTGCCGGGCGGTTTCCTGAACAATCGGCGCAATGGCCGGGTAATGAACGTGGCTGATGGATGGAAACAAATGGTGTTCAATCTGGTAATTTAGTCCGCCAATGCACCACGACATGAGCCAGTGACCCGAAAAATTGGCCGTGCTTTCCAGTTGGTGAATGGCCCAGGCATTTTCGATATTTCCCTGATCATTCCGAATCGGCGAATGGACTTCTTCAATAATGTGAGCCAGTTGAAAGATGACGCTCAATACAAAACCGGCGACAAAGTTCATGAGCAAAAAACCGATTGCCCACTGCCCGAACGTGATGTCCGTCATCAGCAAAGGTAAAACACAAACAAAAAAGACATACATTAGCTTGCTTACCAACAAAATACCGATTTCGCGCGCAGAGAACGATTTGGTTAATTTCTGTTTCGCTTTCCGGTTGAATTCGCCCACCTGCCGAAAATCTTTCACCAGGAAAGAAAACGTCATCAGGCCGTACAGCACAAACGCGTAGAGGTGTTGGTAGCGGTGCATTTTGTGCAACCGCTGCTGATCGCAAAGCCGAAGAAACGGTTTGCCCGTTATATCACTGTCCAGCTGGTCGATGTTGGTGTAGGTGTGGTGCAGCGTATTGTGTTGCACTTTCCAGTTGTAGACATTCCCACCCAGCAAATACAAACTGCCACTGAACAGATTGTTAACCCAGGGCGAGGTCGAAAAAGAACCGTGGTTGGCATCGTGCATCACCGACATGCCGACGCCGGCAATACCAATTCCCATCATTCCTGACATGACAAGCATGGCCCAGGCGGGGAATACATTCGTCAGAATGAGCACGTAAGGCACCAGATAAAGGCTCAGCATGAAAATGGCCTTGCCAAGCATGGGAGAGCCGCCGGATTTGCAGATTTCATTTTCCTGAAAATACCGCTCAATTCGCGTCCGGAGCACCGGAAAAAAAGTTGACTTGTCCTTGTTAAGGAACTTTACGTTTGTCGTCGTCATATTTCACCTGCCGGGTTACAAGGCACCTGTCAACCAATTATTACTGACGACCGTATTCGCTCCCCTGATTCTAAATTGTGCTATTGATCCACCGTTGGACAATGTAAATCTTATAACGAAGAAAACCACATTTTATACTGTCTCTATAAAATAAATATATTAATACCGCTTAAATAGGCAGCAGAGGCTTGTTTTTAAAACGGGTTGGGAGCCCGTATTGAAAGAATGTTAAAATATCCTACTATACTGATAATAAAATAGAAAAAATCTTCAGTCACTTGTCTTTCCTTTGTAAAACCGATTCAACACATCAGGAAAGTCGGGCATTGATCGACCATGGAAACTTTAGTATGCACAACACCCGGCCAGTTTGAATACCGGCCCGGTGTACAACCGGAACTGAGTTCGGACCACGCCATCATCAAAATGAAACGCATCGGGATTTGCGGTACCGACCTGCACTCGTTTCAGGGAACGCAGCCTTTTTTTGAATATCCCCGCATCCTGGGGCATGAACTGGCGGGCGAGCTGGTCGAGTTCGACGGTGCATCCGGTTTTGAGAAAGGCGAAAAAGTGACCATTCTTCCTTATTTCTACTGCGGAACCTGCGTGGCCTGCCGCGCCGGAAAAACCAACTGCTGCGTTCAGCTCAAGGTGTCGGGCGTTCACATGGACGGCGGCATGGTCGAATACCTGAAAGTGCCGTCCTATTCGCTGGTGCACGGCGACGGCCTGAGTCTGGACGAGCTGGCGCTGGCCGAACCGCTGGCCATTGGGGCGCACGGCATCCGACGGGCGGCTGTGCAACCGGGCGAATTTGTGCTGGTCATTGGCGCCGGACCTATCGGCCTGGGCGTCATGGAGTTTGCCCGGATTGCGGGCGGTCAGGTCATTGCGATGGACGTCAACGAGTCCCGACTGGCGTTTTGCCGGGAAAAATTGCAGGTACCCTACACGATCAACGCCCGTTCTGCCGATGTAACGGAGCAACTGCGCGAAATCACCAACGGCGACATGCCGACGGTGGTAATCGATGCAACCGGCA
This sequence comes from Larkinella rosea, assembly GCF_003858635.1. Lineage (GTDB taxonomy): Bacteria > Bacteroidota > Bacteroidia > Cytophagales > Spirosomataceae > Larkinella > Larkinella rosea. The sequence continues at coordinate 92,969 of NZ_RQJO01000017.1, read as the reverse complement.
ATCAGGCGGCTATCAACAACGCGTTTCACTACATGGCCCACGGCGCGCGGTATGTGCTGGTGGGGCTCCAGCGCGGAGAAATCACCTTGAGCCATCCGGAATTTCACAAGCGGGAGGCCACGCTGATGAGCAGCCGGAATGCCACACGGCAGGATTTCGAACACGTTCTGAACTCCCTGAAACAAGGATTGATCGACCCGGTTACCTACATTACCCATCGGGTGTCGTTTGGTCAGGTGAAAGACCAGTTTGCCAGTTTTCTGAATCCGGCCAACGGCGTTATTAAAGCGATGGTTGAAATGTAACCGGAAAGCGGTTTTCGATGCGCCAGCTATAAAGCTGACAATAAGTCAATTAGTTAAGTTCTCATTCACAAAAAAGGGATAGGATCACCGGTTTTCGGCGATCCTATCCCTTTTTTGTGATACATCCTTCCGTTCGTCCGCCTGGTACCAAACCGGATGCGTCAGGTATTCCCGAATGCCGCCGGTTATTGGGTCAGACTGACCGGTTGTTTATTCTGACTGGCATCTGGTTACTTCCCAGTTCTACTTTTGCATCATTCGTCACGAATCCACACCATTTACTACTGAACATCATGAAGAAATTTACGTTTCTCACGCATTTGCTGGCTTGTTGGCTTCCCTTTCTTTCGGCGAAGGCCCAACCGATATCCCTCAAAAGTTTTTCCGGCGGAATTACCGAAATCGTCAGCCTGAATGGTACGCTGATTTTCAGCGCCAACGACGGTTCAACGGGCCTGGAGATTTGGAAAAGCGACGGCACAGCCGGTGGGACGGTTTTACTGAAAGACATTAACCCCGGTGCGGCCAGTTCGTCGCCAGCCCGTCTGATTGTGATCAACAATACCGTCTTCTTTGCCGCCAACAACGGTTCGACCGGCATCGAACTCTGGAAAACCGATGGTTCGGCGGCCGGTACGGTTTTGGTAAAAGACATTCGCCCGGGTGGTTACGACTCCACCCCGGGCTGGATGACGGACGTCAACGGGACGCTCTTTTTTCGGGCCGATAATGGCACTAACGGTTCTGAGATATGGAAAAGCAACGGCACCGAAGCCGGAACTACCCTGGTGAAGGATATTAACTACGGCTCGGCCCACGGCGATCCGCAGTACCTGACCAACGTCAATGGGACGCTCTTTTTTAAAGCGAACAACGGGGCCAATGGGTCGGAACTCTGGAAAACCGACGGCACATCCGTTGGAACAGTGATGGTGAAAGACATCAATCCTGGCATCAACGGGTCCAGTATTGCCTATCCGGCCAATATCAACGGCACACTCTACTTTGTAGCCTGGCAATCAGCGACAGGCAGTGAACTCTGGAAAAGCGACGGCACATCCGCCGGAACCGTGCTGGTGAAAGACATTTATCCCGGCCCTTTTCCTTCTGAGGTGTCTTTCATTACCAACCTGAACGGAACCGCCTATTTCAAAGCTTATGATCCAACCGCCGGAACCGAACTTTGGAAGAGTAACGGCACAGCGGCCGGAACGACGCTGCTAAAAGATATTTGGCCCGGCATAGCTGACGCGAACGGCATACCCGGTTTTCTGACCGTGGTCAATAACCAGATTTTCTTTACGGCCAATTACTACGGCACCGGCCGCGAATTGTGGAAAACCGATGGCACCAGTGGAGGAACGGTTTTGGTCAAAGACATCAACCCTGGACAGGATGCCTCCGAACCCACGAGCTTTGCGGATATGGGGGGCGTTTTATACATGAGCGCTAAAACCGCATCCCAGGGCTTTGAACTTTGGAAAAGCAACGGCACCGAAGCAGGAACGGTTTTGGTCGCCGATGTGAACCCCGGTGCTGCCGATTCTTCGCCCTATGAATTAACCCCGATCAACGGCGTGCTGTACTTTGCCGCAACGGGTTCCAACGGATCGAAACAACTGTTCCGCCTGAATCCCTGCGTGGCTCCACCCGCGCCAAACCTGGCATCGAATGGTCAGACTAGCGTTACCGTGACACAAAATGCGCCGGCGGTGGTCCTGACGGTTTCGAACTGCACCGGCACGCTCAACTGGACCGGTCCCGGCAATACCTCCGGAACCGGCACCATCACCGTACCGACTTCCGTCACCGGCACCTTTGTCTATTCGGCCACCTGCAACGTGAGCGGCTGCGTAAGTGCGACATCGAGTGCCACGGTGATTGTGCAGCCCGTTGTCAATAATCCCAATCCGGGTCCGGTCGTTACCGGTAATTTTGAAGGATACCTCGACAAAGTGGAATGTGTGAGTATCCGGGGTTGGGTCTGGGACAAAGACAAACCGAATACGGTGATGAAACTGGAGTTTTTCGCCAACGGTAATTCCATCGGCACCATCGACGCCAACATTTTTCGGCAGGATCTAAAAGATCAGGGAAAAGGCAACGGCGAGCACGCGTACAGCTTCCCGACCCCGGCCAGTATCAAAAACGGGCAGACGTATACGATCAGCGCAAAGGTTTATAACAGCAATTACGTCCTGAAATGGGCACCTAAAACCCTGAGTTGTCCAAGTGGTAGCCGAGTGGCGACTGAATCGGCGGAAAATCAAAAAACGCTCGAGGTAGTGGTGCTGGGAAATCCGATTCAGAATAATCAGGTGGAGTTTGAAGTCCGGGGTGCCGAAGGTGAACCGCTGCGGGTTTTACTAACCGATTTGCAGGGCCGGACTATCGCCGAACGACACATCGAACAGGCGGCTGCCACCGAACCTCAGCGGTTATCGGTTCCGAATTCGGCTTCAGGTATTCTTCTGTTGCGGGTTTCGAGTCTTCGCCAGGCACAGACCATTAAACTTCTGAAAGCGAATTAAGTACACTAACCCGGTTTATAAAAAGGGAGGTTTGTCAACCGCAACAGGTTGGCAAACCTCCTGCTCTTTTTTCGAAAACCGGTTTCACAAGCTGGTTTGTAACGCTTCCAATGCAGCGGCTACATAAACCAGCGGAGCGTTCCAGTTGATGGCAATTTCGTTGGACGCGTAGGAACACGACGCGTCGATAAACATCTCGTCCGCCGAGGTCGCCGTGTAGCCCTCGCATTTATCCTGTTTGGGCGCATTGCCGTTGGGCCCGCCCGACAACAAACCGGGCACCGGCGCTTCGACACCATCGGCCACCGATGGACGGTGGTGTGGATTCATGACCGGTTTATCACCAAAACCGGTGACGAAACAATAGCCCGTCGCGTTCCGGCCCAGCAGGTAATCGAGGTTCGTTAGCGCAGCCCGCAGGTATTTTTTGTCGTTCGTCAACCGATACGCCTGAATGAGCGCGACGCCCTGATTGGCCGCAACGGCGCTGCTGCCCCAGATATAATCCCGGGCGGTTTTTCCCATCACGGTCTGGTAAGCCTGTTTATCCACATCTTGAATTAACTCATCGGCAAAACCGGTCAGTTGGTGCTTCAAACGGGGTAAATCCTGTTTCCCAACTGGCGTCAGCGTTTTTTCGAACCGCAGTAACGTATAATACCCCAGCAACCGGACCTGCGCCCAGGAAGGCAGTGGCATTTTAGTGTCCGGAAACAGGTTGACGGCTTTATAATACGCATCATCCTTCGTCGTCACGTACAATTCAGCCGCGGCCCAGATCCATTCGTCGCTGGCGTCGCGGTCGCCGTATTCGCCGGTAACCACATCCGGGTCGAATTGCTCATTTAGGGCATTCTGGCGGTACAACTGATCCGGATTTTTACGGGCCCACTTCCACGCCCGAACAGCAGCCGTCCGGCAGGAATCGCTTAAACCGGGCAAATTCCGGGCAAAAGACTTGAAAATCCGGCTGGCCTGCGCCATCACGGCGGCAAAGTCGAGAGCCGCCGTTACGCTTTTCTGTACGACATACCGTTCTTTCGTGGCCTTATCCGGCATCACCATCCCGTCGAACCGGGCGTTGGTCAGCTTGTGATAAACCCCACCGTCGGCCGGGTCCTGCATCGTCAGCATCCAGCGCAGGTTCCAGAGCGATTCGTCCAGAACGTCCGGTAATTGGTTACCGCTTTCGGGAATGTTCGTCTGAAATTTCTGGCAAAACGGCGGAAAGTCTTCGTACAGCGACAGCAATGTCCCGGTTGTAATACCCGAATTAACAATGTATTTGTTGTAATCGCCCGCATCGTACCAGCCCCTCGGTGACGACAAAACCGTACCCGCCGGACGCCCCGGCGAAACCGCCGACGGGTGCACCAGCACCTGCCCGTCTTCCTTCACATGCCCGGCCGGGCGGCTCCAGCGGCCCGCATATTTTTCCGGTAGATCAACGGAAACGCGCTGGTAATAAAAGCCTTTCAGCGAACCGATTGCCACGGCGCGGTGCACATCGGTTTTGATTTCGAACGGCTGCGAATGACCCAAACCGGGAATCAGTACGACGAAAGTTCCGGCGGTTTTCAGGGCCGAGAAGTCGGCGGTTCGGGCGGTTTTGCCGGAAATGCTGTTTTGACGCGGCTCACTGAGCTGCCCTTTAAAAACGACTTTCTTCAAATCCGGCGTCGTCACCTGAAAATCGGCCGGAGACTCGCCAACAACGATGGCAATTTTGGTGGCTTTCGGATAAAAACCGACCTGATTCAAGCGGATGGCGGGCGAAAGTTGCTGAGCCTGAACCGCAAAAACAGTCAAGACCCAAAGTAGAGCGGTAACGATTTGAATTCGGACGGGTTTAGGGAGTTGCATTCCGTTCTTTCGTGAAGTTCCATTGAAGGTATTTGAAAAATGTGACACTTTCTGGTAAAAACAGTCTCATTAAAGTTGAGCAAATAGAACTAATGAAAAATATACCTCTTGTTTTGTAACAAAACAAGAGGTATATTACTTGGCAACTTTACCCTATGACCCAAAAACAACAATTGATTTTACACCTTCGGATGCAACTCGCAACGCTTAAGCAAGCATTACGAGACCAAAGTGACGAATTAACTGAAAAAATCAACTGCTTGACCGGATAGCCGAATTTTTGAAAATTATTCGGGGTCTCGAAGAAGCGTAATGCGAGCGGTATCTTTTAACAATAACCTCTATGGAAACTACGCAAAAAAAGAGCATACAGGAACTACTGGCCGAATCGGATAAGCTAATTGAGGAAGGAAAACGGTTTTTAGTGTCGGAAGGGAAAGTGCTCGACCTGACTGAATGGATTACACTTCAAGAGTATACGAAGCGACATAATCTGAAAAGTACAATGGTTGTAAGCAACTGGATTGCACGCGGCATCGTACCACCGGAAAATGTCTTTGCAGTGGATGAGTTGAACGGAATTAAGTTGATTCTGGATAAGAAGTATAAAGAATAACCAAAACCGCTTCGGCTAAACCGTCAAACCGCTCCCACGTATTCTTTCAGGTGGAACCGAAGGGTTCGCAGCGATTGCATAATGTGGTATTCGACCGTCCGTTCGGGGATGCGCAGCAGCAGGGATATTTGCCGGACCGAGTGGTTTTCCAGACGGTTTAAGCGGAAGATTTGCCGGGTTTTATCGGGCAGATGGGCAATGCCCAACTCGAGGGCTTTGTTCAAATCCTCGTAAGCCAGCAGGTTTTCGGTTTGGTAATCGGATTCGGGTAGATCAGCAATCTTGAAATTTTCGTATTTCTGCCGAATGATCAGGGCTTTGATGTGGTTCAGGATTTTGTATTTCACCGCACCGAATAAATACTTCTTCAGTTCGTCAATCTGAATCGTTTCCCGCCGTTCCCACAAGTCCACAAAAAGGTCCTGAATCAATTCTTCAGCGTTCTCCTGCGAGTACAATTTCTTCCGGGCTACGACAAAAAGAGGATGCCAGTATTTGCGATAAATCGCCTGAAAAGCCTCTTCATCACCTGTCTGGAGAAGTTTTACCAATACGACATCATTTAAAACCGAATATTCCATAGAAGATCGCTATAGTGGGTCTGCCTGTGCGTTTTTGCGGAGAGTATTCCCCGAAAAGACTAAAATTATATTCTAAGATTTCCATTTTAGCCCTACGCCCTATCCTGTACTTACCTGTTTCCTTCTTTTTTTGAAAAAATTTAATAATTCAAACGGCTTGGTTTATTTCAATTTTCACTTAGTATAATAACTGCGTGGCTAATTCGTCCGCTTTGCGGCTAATGATGTGATAAAACTAAGAACTTTTAGTAAGTAGCCTTATGATAATATAAATATTCCGCTATTTTACAGAACGATTTGCGGTTTTTTTCTTCAGGATTGACGTAGTTGTATAGGCTATTCCTTCCCTGAACTGATTATTCCGGTTTTACACTGAGAATGCACACGAATCGTAGCGATTTTTTAAGACTGCTTCAACGCTACATGGATGGCAGTTGCACATCTGACGAAAAACAGATGCTAGATTACTGGTATGATTTACTGGATCAGGAACACGAAGAAAAAACCGAAAACCTGCCCAGAAATCACTTGGAAGAACTACTCTGGGCCAAAATTCAACACCGAACACAGGCCGAAAAAGCAACCGATAATCAGACGATCAACCTAAAATGGTGGCAGCATGACAAATAGGTTGCCGACACCAAACCGCCCTTTATTTTTTCACTAAACCCAACGACTATGCTAAAAGCCCTTTACTCCCGCGCCTTTTCAGGGCCAGCCACACGGTAATTCCCCATCTTAATCGGCAGTACCCTATTTCGCTCAATCGGCCTTTCAAAGTGTCCATTGACAAACTGGAAAAATAACCGTTATTCTATCGTTTAACTAAAAAACAATGAAAAAACCCTTACAACTCATACCCATCCCGGGTAGCTTCATCCGAGCATCGCTCCTGCTGCTCTGCCTGTCCATACTGGCTGCCACGAGCCTGTATGCCCGCGAAAATGCCCCCCTCGACCGGACGATTACCGGCAGTGTCAAAGACGAAAAAGGAGAAGGTCTGCCCGGTGTCAGCGTGGTTCTGAAAGGGACCACCCGGGGAACGTCGACCAATGCCGAAGGAACGTACCGGATGGATGTACCGGAAAACAATGCCACCCTGATTTTTTCGTTCGTGGGCTATGTCTCTAAAGAAGTGATTGTGGGCAACCAGACCCGGATCGATGTTCAGTTAGCCGCCGACAACAAAGCCCTCGAAGAAGTGGTCGTTGTGGGGTACGGTTCGCAACGGAAACAGGATATTACCTCCGCGGTTTCGGTTATCAACATGAAAGACATCGGCGAGCAACCGGCCAACAACATGAACCAGATGTTGCAGGGTCGCGCTGCGGGGGTCGTTGTCAAAACGAAAAGTGGTACGCCAGGTGGTGCCTTTGAAGTGCGCGTGCGGGGTGTCGGTTCGCTGGGTGCCGGTAGTAACCCATTGTACGTTATCGACGGTTTTGCCGTAGGAACATCCGTCGGCCAGAACCTGAACCCGAATGACATCGAAAGCATCTCGGTGTTGAAAGATGCCGCTTCGACGGCTATTTACGGAGCCAGAGGTTCTAACGGGGTCGTTTTGATTACGACCAAAAATGCGAAGGAAGGTAAAACCAATGTAGGTTTTTCGCTGGATTACGGTATTCAGTCGCTGCCCATGACCCGACGGGTGAAAATGCTGAACGGGGTGGAATTTGCCCAGTTTAAGAAAGAGATTTTTGAAGATCAGATCCGTATTTTGCAAAAACGGGAGCCGACACTCGACGAAGTGCCCATCGGTTTTCGCTATCCGGAGCAAACCAAGTATTCGACCGACTGGTACGGATTGATTCTAAACGATAATGCTCCGTATACCGACGCTAACCTGAACATTACCTCCGGTCAGGGGCCGCTGAAAGCCATGATTTCGGCAGGGTATTACAAGGAAAACGGAACCGTCAAGAAAACGAATTATGACCGGTTTTCGATTCGTTCCAACCTCGGTGGTCAGGTCAACAAGTTCATCAATGTGGGTTTGAATATCAACGGCACCTATACCCGTCAAAATCTGGCCAATACCGACGGCCGGAGTGCGTTGCTGGGTGGTGCGTTATTGATGGATCCACGGGATACGCCTTACAATGCAGACGGAAGCCTGAAGCCGTATAGCAATGGGGTCGACGGCGTATTCGGTTTCCCGAACCCCCTGTACGTTCTGGAAAATGTGCTGCGCAGAAGAAGCATCGCCGATCTGTTGACCAATGCGTTTGTCGAAGTCTCGTTCCTGAAAGATTTCAAGTTCAGAACGTCGGCCAACATCAAGCTGAACAACAATACGTACAAGGAATACGTCCCGTCGACGATCGGTTTGTCGGTAGCGTCAGGTACAGCGGGTGCTCCTCCGCGGATTGCGACTGAAACGGATAATACGGAAGAACTGGTCAATTATTCGTTGGATCAGTTGTTGACGTACAATCCAAAAATCGGTGATCAGCACAACCTGGATTTCCTGGTGGGTTACACGGCTCAGCAGGAGCGCGTGCGCGGATTTACCGGTTCAGGTAATACATTCCCTGATGATCTGGTTCCCTTCTTAGGATCCGCTTCCATTCGTTCGTCGACATCTTACGAATTTGGTTGGGTTAACCTGGCCGCCCTGGCCCGGGCCAACTACTCGTACAAGGACAAATACCTGCTGTCGGCTTCGTTCCGTCGCGAAGGCAGCTCGCGGTTTGGGGCTAAAAACAAATACGGTAATTTCCCGGCGGCCTCGGTGGGCTGGCGGATTTCGGAAGAGTCGTTCATGCCCAAAACGAACTGGCTCTCCGACCTGAAACTCCGCGCCAGCTTCGGGGTGACGGGGAACAACGACATCGGTAACTACCCGAGTTTGGCGTTCGTAGGTGCCAACAACTACATCCTGGGCAATGCGTTTGCCGCCGGCAAAGTCGTTAGCTCGTTTGCCAACTCGGAGCTGAAATGGGAAAAATCGAACCAGTTGGATATCGGTATGGACCTGGCTTTGTTCAACAACAAGCTGACGCTGAACCTGGAGTACTACAAAAAGATTACCAACGACATGCTGCTGCCGATTTCGATTCCAGCCGTATCCGGTTTTACGACCAGCTTGGCCAACATCGGAAAAGTGCAAAACAAAGGGCTTGAAATCGGGGCTGATTTCCGCACCAACATCGGGCCGGTCAACTTCCGGACCAACGCCAACATTACCTTCAACCGCAGTAAAATCCTGGCCATCAAAGGAGCCAATGACATGCTGTACTACGGTAGTTTCTACGGCGGTTACAACGTTCAGAAAGTGGGACGCCCGATCGGGATGATCTACGGCTACAAGAAGATGGGCATTTTCAATACCCAGGCCGAAATCGATGCCTGGCCGAAGCAGGACGGAGCCATTCCGGGTGCCATGAAATTCGCGGATACCAACGGCGACGGCGTGATTACCTACGATACGCAGGACATGGTGGAAATCGGCAATCCGAATCCGGCCTTTACCTGGGCCTGGACTTTTGCCGCCGATTACAAGCGGTTTGACCTGAACGTGATGTTCGTGGGTGCGCAGAACTTCGACGTGTATCGGAACATCGAGGCATCGACGATGAACATGGACGGTGTGTTCAACGTGTTGGACAAAGCCAAAGACCGCTGGCGGTCACCGGAAAATCCAGGCTCGAATCCAAACGCGAAAAACTCGCAGGGGGGTACCAGCTACTTTAAATGGTCACGCGAAAGCAGCGAACGGTATGTCTATGATGGTAGCTACATGTGGCTGAAAACCGTCACCATCGGTTACAACCTGCCGAAAGTGAAATCCATCCTGAGCGATGCACGGATTTTCATAACGGGTAACAACTTGCTCATGTTCACGAAATACCCGGGTAACAACCCGGATGCCGGGGTGCGCGGTGGAACCGAACTAAACAACGACGACGAGTCGTATCCCATTCCGAGAACATTCGCTGCGGGTATCAAATTAAACTTCTAATCGAATCAGACATGAAAAAAATAACCGCAATAGGTACAATTCTTTTTTGTCTTGCTCAGTTTTCGTGCAAAGATGATATGCTGGTGACGACCGACCCAACCCGGATCGGCTCCGACCTCTTTTACAAAACTGAAACCCAATTGTTGCAGGCTTTGAACGGGGTATATGGTCAATTACAGACCATTACGACATCGGCTTACATCTTTCAGGAGTTTCCGTCGGACAACACGACCCTCGATTTCAACCCGCTCGACCGCGGGGGTGCGGCCGGTTGGGAAGCGTTCGAATTTTCGACCGTCAACCAGGGAAATGGGGAGATTGCCAACGTCTGGAATCAGTATTATTCCATGATGTACAACATCAACTATACGCTGGAGAAAATGGCGGGAAGTTCGGTCGACGCGGCTGTAAAAGCCCCCATCGAAGGTCAGCTGAAGTTTATCAGAGCGTATGCCTACTTTAATCTGGTCCAATACTTTGGCGACGTTGTGCTGGTGACCAAAACCCTCGACAAACCGGATGCGGCTTTTGACCTGACGCGTTCTCCACAAACCGAAGTGTGGGCCCAGATTGAAAAAGATCTGAAAGAAGCTGTAGCAGTGCTTCCCGCTTCCTACCCGACATCTCAGGCCGGACGGGTGACCAAAGGGGCTGCGTTGAGTTTATTGGGTAAAACCTATCTGACGCAGAAGAAATACGCCGATGCCGTCACCACGCTGAAGCAGGTTACCGGTTATACGCTGAACCCGCTGTATGCCGACAACTTCAATCCGGCGAAAAAGAATGGTCCCGAATCCATCTTTGAAATTCAGTTTCAGGGCGGTAATGACCTTGGCGAGTGGAGTTCTTTTGCCTACACCTTTGCACCCCGGTTGTCGGCCGGAGCCGTTACCGGTTTTGCCAACACCACGCCGGGCGGACGGAACATTCCAACCAACGACATGATTGCGGCTTATGAACCGGGCGACCTGCGCAAAGATGTTTCTCTGAAAACCAGCTATACCTTGAACGGAACGGTCGTTAATATTCCGTATATCATCAAGTTTACGTATCCGCACACCATTACCGGTCGGACGGATAACAACTGGCCGGTGTTGCGGTATGCCGACGTCTTGCTGATGCTGGCGGAATCGATCAATGAAGCGACCGGCCCATCGGCTGAGGTTTTTGATTACCTGAATCAGGTTCGGAAACGGGCCGGTCTGGCAGCCGTTGCGGGGCTGGACAAAGTGGCCCTTCGCGATGCCATTATGAAAGAACGCCGAGTGGAACTGGCTTTTGAAAACCACCGCTGGTTCGATTTGCGCAGAACCAAAACGCCCGCCGAGCTAACGGCTTTCATGAATGCGTATGGTGCGAAAGAAAAAGCGAAACCGACTGTCGACCGGGGAGGAATTGCCTTCAACGCACTGGATTATGTGTATACGGACAACGAGTATTACCTTCCAATTCCGGCCCCACAAATCCTGATCAGTAGTAAATTAACCCAAAATCCGGGCTACTAAAAACCGGTGTTGGTTCGTTTAATTTAAAGAGTAGTTTACGGTATGCGGTTTTTGGTTTACGGTTGGCTGGCGCAGGAACAGAATGCTTCCACCACCGTAAACTGAATACCGCAAACCGTAACCCTTTTTTCAACCCCATACAACCCAACATAACCAGTGACCGTTTTAACAGAATCTTTTTGGCTTTGGCAGTTTTTGGGTCGTCTGCATCCGCTGATCGTCCATTTTCCGGTCGGTCTGCTTTGTGTGGCTCTGTTGCTTGAAATCATCGGCTGGTCCCGGAAATCGAACGATATGCGGGCCGGTATTACCGCCCTGGTCTGGATCGGCGCCATCAGTTCGGTGATTGCCGCAGCCTTCGGACTTATTTTGATTAACCAGGAGGAATACGGCGGCCAAACCGTAACTGTCCACCAGTGGTCAGGACTTGCCACCATGGCGCTCGCCCTGATTACGGTTTTTGCACTGCGCTCCGGTCGTCAGGCGTTGTATCGGACGCTGCTTTTTCTGACGGTTTTTGGCGTAACCATTGCCGGTCATTACGGCGCTTTGTTAACGCACGGCGAAGATTACCTGACCAGTGTTTTGCCATTTGGGAGCGAAAAGGAATCGCCTTCGGCACCCAATCCTAACCTTGCCTTCATCAGTACTACGAATCAACCCCTGAATCCCAAGCAGATTGAGGACCTGAACCTGGAAGTCCGGTCCATTCTGGCCCACAACTGCTACAGTTGCCACAGCGCCACCAAAACGAAGGGCGAACTGCGGCTGGACAAGAAAGAACTCCTTTTCAAAGGGGGTGAAAACGGCCCGATTCTGAAAGCCGGTCACCCCGAAGACAGTGATATGATTCGGCGGGTTAAACTCCCGGCGGGTCACGACGACGCCATGCCGACAAAAGGCAAACGGCTCACGGAAAAAGAAATCGCCGTGCTCGAATTCTGGATCAAACAAGGTGCCCCCTGGCCCAGTGGTGCCGAAAAAAGCATTTACCGCGTAGCCGCTCTGGAACCTCGTCTGCCCGCAATTCCGGCGGCAACCGGCGACCTGACCAACCCGATCGACCGGTTTGTTAACGTATACTTCCAGAAGAATAAAATTGCCTGGAAAACCGTGGTGAACGATCATACCTACATTCGTCGGGTGTACCTGGACGTGATAGGATTGTTGCCGACTCCCGAACAGATTCAGGCTTTTACGGCCGATCCGCGCCCGAACAAACGCGAAATTCTGGTAACTGAATTGCTGAATCGCAACGAAGATTACGCCCAGCACTGGCTCACGTTCTGGAATGACGCGCTGCGCAATGATTATTCCGGCACCGGTTACATCACCAAAGGCCGGTTCGACATCACGAAGTGGCTGTATGCGTCACTGAAAAATAATAAACCGTACAACCAGTTTGTACGCGAGCTGGTGAGCCCGACCGAAGAATCGGCCGGATTTATCAAAGGCATCAAGTGGCGCGGAACCATTAATTCGAGCCAAAGTACTGAAATGCAGGCCGCTCAGAACGTGGCGCAGGTCTTGTTAGGACTGAACCTGAAATGTGCATCCTGCCACGACAGTTTCATCAGCGACTGGAAACTGGCCGACTCCTACGCCTTTGCCAACGTATTTTCCGATACGACGCTGGAAATTCACCGTTGCGACAAACCGACCGGCAAAATGGCCGGACGCCGGATTCTGTTCAAGGAACTGGGAACAATCAACGGCGAAGCACCGACGCCCGAACGGCTTCGCCAACTGGCGGAGTTCATGGTACAACCGAAAGATGGACGGCTTTACCGGACGCTCGTAAACCGCATCTGGGCACAATTGCTGGGCCGTGGCCTGGTCGAGCCCGTCGATATGATGGACAACGAACCCTGGAGCCAGGATCTGCTCGACTGGCTGGCATCCGATTTCACGGCCAATGGCTACAACATCAAGCGATTGATGACAACCATCCTGACGTCGAAAACGTATCAGTTACCCTCGATCAGCGTGAAAGACCCAGCCTTGCTGACGGCTCCGACCTACGTGTTTGAAGGCATGGTGCGCCGTCGGTTGTCGGCCGAACAGTTTGCCGACGCCGTCAGCATTGTCTTTAACCCGGTTTATGGCGATACGTCGCTGGCGACCAAACTCCTGCCCGAAACCATCAAGCAGGAAATTCCGTTCCCACGGGCATCGCTCGTGAAAAACGACCCGTTCCTGACCGCTCTGGGTCGTCCGAATCGTGAAACCGTCAGTACCAGCCGGACTTCCCAGGCCAACCTCCTGCAAGCGCTCGAACTGACCAACGGGGCCAAGTTTAACACCGCGCTGAAAAATGGGGCCATCATCTGGAAAGCCAAGTACCCGACTTCGGATCTGATCGTGAAGGAGTTGTATCGAAAAGCCCTGGGACGCGAGCCGCAACCCAAGGAACTGGCCGTTGCCGAGAAAATTGTCGGCAAGAAGCCGAGCATTGAAGGCATCCAGGATCTGGTGTGGGCCATCAGCCTGCACCCTGAATTTCAATTGATTAATTAATTATTCAAGATAATACAACCATGAAAAGCACCTGGAACAGACGGGAATTTCTGCAAAAAACAAGTGCCGCCACGATGGCGGCTTTAGCAGCGAGCGCTCCCATGGCCAGTCTCCTGTCAGGCTGTAAAACCAAGAAAATCGGTCAGACCGACGGTACTGCCGACACGGTTATTCTGCTCTGGATGGCCGGGGGCATGGCCCATACCGAAACCTTCGATCCGAAGCGGTATACCCCTTTCGAAACCGGTATGGAAGGAAACCGGGTTCTGAGTACGTTCAAATCGGCTCCAACGGTTTTGGACGGCATTCATTTTTCGGAAGGACTTCAGTCCATCGGGAAAGTGATGGACAAGGGAACGCTGATCCGGTCGTATGTTTCGGCCGATCTGGGCTTTATTCTGCATTCGCGGCACCAATACCACTGGCATACCTGTTACGAACCACCTCAAACCGTTGCCGCTCCGCACATTGGCTCCTGGATTGCCAAGGAACTCGGGCCGAAAAACCCGGTTATTCCGGCGTTTATCGACATTGGTCAGCGGTTTACGGTGGGCGAAGCCGAAGAGTTGAAGGCCTTCCACACCGCCGGTTTTCTGGGCAATGAATTTGGTCCTTTCTTTATCCCCGACCCCAGTCAGGGACTGGAAAGCGTGCGTCCGCCGGTGGGGATGAATTCGAGCCGGTTTGAACGTCGGAACCAGCTATACAACGACCTGGTGAGCAACAGCCCGATCGGTGAGTTTGGCAGCGACTACCAGAAAGAATCGCTCAAACGTTCGATGGAGCAGGCCTATATGCTTCTAAATTCGCCCGAAGCAAAGGTCTTTGACCTGAGTACGGAGCCGAAAGAAAGCTACGATATCTACAATACCGGTAAGTTTGGCCTGGGCTGTCTGCTGGCCCGCCGGTTGACCGAACAGGGCGCGCGGTTTATCAGTGTGACCACCGAATACGAACCGTTCAAAGGGTTTGACACCCACGAAAACGGCCATACGCGGATGGTGGACATGAAGAAACTGATCGACGGCCCGGTGGCCCAACTCGTGGCGGATCTGGACAAAACCGGTCACCTGGATCGGACGATGATCATTCTCGCCAGCGAATTCAGCCGCGACATGATGGTCGAAGGTCGTCCGGGCGAGAAAGTAAAAGAACAGGTGAACCAGCCGGACATTCTGTCGGACATGAAGTTTTACGGAATGCACCGTCACTTTACCGACGGTGCCTCGGTGCTGATGTTTGGCGGGGGGATCAAGCGCGGGTTTGTGTACGGAAAAACCGCTGACGAACGCCCGTGTAAATCCATCGAAAATCCGGTAAAAATCGACGGCATCCACCAGACCATCTACCACGCGCTGGGCATTGCGCCGGACACCCAATACGAAATCGAAAAACGCCCCTTCTACACGACGCCTGACGGCAAGGGAAAAGCCGTTATGGACTTATTATCCTAAAAAAACGCTCTTTTTTGCAAAAAACAGCAGAGTAAAGGATAGTTATTGCCTTACCTCTCCGTAAATTGAACTAATTTGATAATAACTTGTAGTTTGCTCATGCATTTAATGCATCCGTGCAAGCTTCAGGTTTGATTTTTATTATTCCTAAAAGCACCACCTTAACGTCGTAAGTGAAACTTAACCAAATCTCAAACATGCTCTAAGTCAAAACAATGAAAACGAGTCCAGGATGTCAGAATCGTCAGGGCCTCACCTCCACGTCAACGTGGGGCGTTCATTTTCTTAAACTATTTACCTTCTCGATTATGAAAAGATGTATTACTCCATTGGGTGATCCCCGATTTTATGTAAAACAGATGCTGGTTCCGTGTCTGTTAGTGAGTTTAGTAACCAGCACCGTTTGGGCCAATACCGATGGTGATGTCAGTAAGAACAAGCCAACAACCAATGCCCCGGCCGTTCTGGCCGATGTTACCGGAACAGTAACCGACGAATCCGGTTCCGGCCTGCCCGGTGTCAACGTCGTTGTGAAAGGCTCCAGCCAGGGAACCACGACCGATGCCCAGGGTAAATTCAAAATTTCTGTTACCAGCGAACGGGCGGTTTTGGTTTTCAGCTCCGTGGGTTACCTGAAACAGGAAATTACCGTTGGCTCGCAAACCAACCTGACGATCAAAATGAAGCCCGATGACCAGACGCTGTCGGAAGTGGTCGTGGTCGGTTACGGTAGCCAGTTGAAAAAAGAAGTAACCGGTGCCGTTCAAACCGTATCCGCAAAGGAACTGAAAGACATTCCGGTTTCGCAGGTGACTCAGAAATTACAGGGGCGTCTGGCGGGGGTTCAAATCAACCAGACGACGGGGAAACCCGGTCAGGGGATGTCGGTCCGGATTCGGGGCCAGTTATCGGTTTCGGCCGGTAGCGATCCGCTGTACGTAGTCGATGGTTTTCCGATTACCGGTAGCATTGGTGCCATCAACCCCGATGAAATTGAGGAAATTACGGTATTGAAAGATGCCTCTTCAACCTCGCTGTACGGTTCACGGGCTGCCAACGGCGTTGTGCTGGTGACGACCAAGCGCGGAAAAGCGGGTCAGACCAGCGTCAGTTTCAACGCCTATTACGGCATGCAGCAGGTTCCGGAAAAAGGCCGGGTTAAAATGCTGAACGCCGTTGAATTTGCGCAGTTCAAAAAAGAATACTACGAAGATCAGGGCCAGGCGGTTCCGGTCGAATTCCAGAATCCTTCACAATACGAAGGAAAAAACAACGACTGGTATGGCGCCCTGCTGCGGAAAGCTCCCATTCAGAGCTACAACCTGAGTATTTCATCGAACACGGAAAAATCCAGAACGTCGATTGTTGCCGGGGTCTTCAATCAGGAAGGGGTGGTTTTGAATACCAAATACAACCGCTATTCCCTTCGGATGAATACGGATTACGACATCTCTGAAAAAGTCCGGGTTGGCTTTAACGTGGCTCCGCAATATGTTTTCGATAACACGCCCCGTACCGACGGTGACCGCGGAACCGGTATTCTTTTCAACGCTTTGCACACCTGGCCGGTGATGCCGATTTACGATGCAAACGGTGAATTGACCAAGTTTAACCAGTTCCCGGGCAGTACGGGGAACATCTTTGCTTATCCGAACTGGGTACGGGCCGCCAAGGAACTGGTCAACGAAACCAAACAGACCAAGATCCTGAGCAATGCGTACATTCAATATAGCCCGATCAAAGGTCTGAACCTGAAATCGACAATCAACGTCGAGTTTGAAAACAACAAGTTTTTCTTCTTCAACCCGTCGACGGCTACGAGCGCAATCAACGTTCCGATTCCAACCACGGCCGTTTCGATCCGTCAAAGTCTGGAGAACGTAGGTTGGCTGAACGAAAATACGGCTACCTACTCGCGGTCTTTCGGCGAGCACAACTTCGAATTGCTGGGCGGTTTTACGAACCAGCGGTACCACCAGGAATTCTCCCGAATTCAGGCCGACACCTACGCCGACGACCGGCTGCCAACAATCCAGGGCGCGCTGAACATCAACCGGGGTGGTACGACCAATGGCGTGAACGAATGGACACTGACGTCGTATCTGTCGCGTTTGTCGTATAACTACAAAGGAAAATACCTGCTGACGGCCGCAATCCGGACGGACGGTTCTTCGCGGTTCGGTTCGGCCAACCGCTGGGGTACGTTCCCGTCGGTATCCGCTGGCTGGGTTATTTCGGATGAAGATTTCGTAAAAAGTATCTCACAGGTGTCTTTTGCTAAACTGCGGGCCAGCTACGGGGTAATCGGTAACAACAACATCGGTAACTACACCCAATACGCGCTGGTGAACAACACCGTCAACTCGGTTTTTGGTAGTACCGTAGCCACGGGTGCCGCGGTAACCTCCCTGGCGAACAACAACCTGGGTTGGGAAACGACCAAACAGCTTGACTTAGGCTTAGACCTGGGTATTCTCAACGACCGGATTCAGTTCACGTATGACTACTATTCGAAACGGACTACCAACCTGTTGTACGCCGTACAGATTCCACAGGAAGCCGGTTTTGGTAACTTCAACGATAACATCGGTGAGATTAAATTCTGGGGCCACGAATTCGCTCTGACAACCCGTAACACGGAAGGCAAACTGAAATGGACGACCAACGCCAACATTTCGTTCAACCGGAACAAGGTGGTTTCGCTGGCTCCGGGCATCGACCGCGTATACGGTTCGTTCCACATTACGCAGGTGGGTCAGCCGTTCGGCCAGTTCTACGGTTTGATCAAGGAAGGGTACTACCAAAACGCGGAAGAGCTGAAAAACTCACCGATCATTCCGGGTCGCTCGGCCATTGGTACGATCAAAATGAAAGATGTGAACGGCGACGGCGTAATTACGTACGGTGGTGATGCCGATGACCGCACCATCATTGGCACGCCCTTCCCGAAATTCCTTTACGGGATTACCAACACCCTGACGTACGGAAACTGGGATTTCTCCGTCGTAGGATCGGGTTCATACGGTAACCAACTCTGGGTTCGCCACCTCTACAGCACGGCCAACCTCGATGCGGTTTTCAACATGGTTGCAGGTGTGAAAGATCGTTTCCGGGTCCAAAACAACGCAGCGGGCGTGGCTACGACCGTCATCACGCCGGGTGCCGGCATGTTTGGCGCCACCAATAACGGCGGTAACTTTACCGGTATCGAACGCGACTGGAACAGTACGCAATTCCTGGCCGATGCCTCGTTCTTCACGATCAAAAACATCACGCTGGGTTACAACATCGGTGCGATCAACAAATTCTTTAAATCGGCTCGTCTCTACGCTTCCATCCAACAGGTGTATGTATTCACGAAATACACCGGTGGACCAAACCCGGAAACCAGTGCACAAGGTGATGGAAATGGCGATGGTGGTAACCTGAGCCAGGGGGTTGACTTCTCCAGCTACCCGGTTCCACGTACCTACACGCTGGGCATCAACCTGAATTTCTAAGTCTGGCCGATTTTTAAACTATTTAATTCTGATCAGGAATGAAAACAAAATACATCGCAGCCGGGCTTATGGCTTTTGTCTTAAGCAGTTGCAAGGATTTCTTAGTCGTTGTGCCCGAAACCGCTCTGAGTTCGGCCACTTTTTTCAGCAAGGAAGCTGACTTCCAGCAGGCTGTCAATGCGGCCTATGCACCGCTTCGGCAGATGTTTAACGAGCGGGCCTGGGTGTTGGAGGAGATGCACTCCGATAATACCTACTATGGTCGGAACACACTGTATGGTGCCGTTGATGCCACGGAGAACGTTGCCGATTTTGCGGTTCCAACGGCTAACGGTGTAACGGCCAACGATAACGTGCTGGTGCAGTATCGCCTTAATTACCAGATCATTGCGCGAGCCAATCAGATTCTAACGACCATTGACGCAGTCAATTTTGGAGCTGACTCCAAAAACAATTTGAAAGGACAGGCTCAGTTCCTGCGGGCCTTTGCTTATTTTGATCTGATCCGCCTGTTTGGTAAAGTTCCACTGCACTTAACGCCGGTTACCAGTCGCGAAGATGCGGCTTCACCGCTGGCAACGGCCGATCAGGTCTACGCGCAAATTGAAAAAGACGCGACAGACGCTAGCAAAGGCCTGTTGAATAAAGCGAAACAGGAAGCCGGACGCGCCACCTCGGGTGCGGCTAAAACGCTGCTGGCAAACCTATACATCACCCAGAAAAAATGGGCTCAGGCAGAAACCGTGCTGAAGGATGTTGTGGCTAACGACGGTTATATGTTGATGCCTGATTACAACAATGCCTTTTCGTTCACGGCTACCAACAAGAACAACCAGGAGTCGATTTTTGAAATTCAGTATATGGAAGGATCTGCGGGCTACAACGGTAACCAGATGTACCGCTTCATGCCTTCGCCGATCACCGCGGCTGAGTTGCAACCGTTTACCGGAACTTCGAATGCGCAGCCTACCTCGCAGGAGAGTAACAACATTCCGACACCGGACCTGATTGCGGCCTATGAAACCGGCGATAAACGGAAGGATATCTCCATTGGTTACGTAACCCTCAGCCAGAGTCTGCGGGACAACAAGGTGTATCCGTACATCAAAAAATACGTTCGGCCGCACTCGCTGCACAACAACACGGGCCAGAACTGGCCGGTTTACCGCTATGCGGAAGTACTGCTGTTCCTGGCAGAAGCCTTGAACGAGCAGGGAAAAACCGCCGACGCAGCTACCTATCTGAATCAGGTACGGGCCCGGGCCGGTCTGGCCGCTACCACGGCTACGTCGCAGGCTACCATGCGGGAAGCCATCTTTAAGGAAAGACGCGTTGAACTGGCTTTCGAAAACAAACGCTGGTTTGATTTGACCCGGACGGGCCGTGTGAAGGAAATCATCGGTGCGTACGGTGCGAAAGTGAAGGCCAATCCGCTGGACTACTATTTCCCGAAAGGGGCGGTTCCGCCACCAAACGCCTTTACGGTTCTGGACGACTACTATGGTCTGCCAGCCGTTGAAGCGGCTTTGACGCCTAATTTTTAATGACCTTACCCCGACCGGTTTTTCCGAAAACCGGTCGGGTTTTTATTCTTTTTAGCCGCTTTGCGTAGCGCTGACAAATACGATTTCGAGTTGCTCACCTGGTTTTATGAAGAAACGTACGTTAGTCATTAGGTTGGTCAGTCTGGCCGGTTTAGCCTGCGGGCCGGAACCGAACGCGTCGGCTGAGTCCAGCGAATGGTTTCCGTATTTTGACTTCGATGCCGCCACGTTTCAAAAAGCGCCCCGGGCATTTGGCCCCTTTACCCGCTGGTGGTTACCCGGCAACGCCATCACGAGCGAGGAACTCCGGCGCACAATTAAAGTACTGGCCGACAACGGTTTTGCCGGTGTTGAAGTGCAACCCCTCACGATAGGTACGAACCCGAAAGCTCGCTGGCAGGCTCCTGCCGACATAAATGGGCGGATTGTTGTCGCCGGGTCGATTCCGACCGTCGGAAATCCGTCGTTCATTGCTTCATCCAAAACAAACTACGTCATCGATCACCTCGATCCGATGATCGTTGACAAAACCTACGATTACCTCCTTCCCGAAAACGATAACATAAAGACCGCAACCGGAAACGACAGCTACGAAGTATCACCTTACGGTTGGATGGAGCGGTATGCGTCCGGAAACGATCAACGGACATACAAGTCCGACGAAAGCGTTTATTCGGCTTCTTTCACCCAGAAAACCGTTGATCCGGCGATGCATTACGGCGTGGCTTTGGGCAAAGTATTTTTTACAGCGAATGTATCCGTTTATGGCAAGTCAGTAGGAAAAAGGCTCTTTGCGCCTTATCAACTTGATGTGACCAAATTCCCGAAACCGGGTGAAAATACCCTGACAGTACAGGTTACGACATCCCGCCGAAATGGCTTTATTGGCGAGGCTGTACGAAGAAATGAAAAGTATGCGCAGTTCAGGGGGAAGAAAATACATTACTTCCGGCCGGACTGGCCGAACCGGTTCGTATTCCGGGAATCAGTCGGGACAGTCAGCCAAAACGATTTTAAGATAAAAACCGGATCGTTACCGGTGGTCTTCGGACAAATAGTAACAGTACTTAATTAAACCTTTATCTAATTTTCTTATGTTTTCACGCTTCAACGCAGCCAAACTCGTGTTATCGGTCTCGGCTCTTGTTTTGGTCGGAGCATCCTGGGTGACCTTACGGTATCCGGAAACGAACCGCCAGGGGGCCGAAAGTCCGAAAGTCGACAAGCTAAAACTGCTGCCCGGTTTTAAGGCAGAACATTTGTACAGTCCCTCCGAAAATAACCAGGGTTCCTGGGTTTCGATGACGTTTGACGACAAAGGTCGTATGATTTGCTCCGATCAATACGGCGGTCTATTCCGACTGACTATTCCGAAGATCGGTTCCGGCTCGACCAAACCCACCGTTGAGAAATTGAGCGTTGGCAAGGATACGTTGGGAATGGGCTATGCCCAGGGATTGCTCTATGCATTCAATAGCCTTTATGTAATGGTCAATAACCGGTCTAATCCCCGTTTTCCGAAGTCCAGCGGTTTATACCGCCTGCAGGATTCGGACGGTGACGACCAATACGATAAGGTTACCTTGCTCCGGGAATTGAAAGGCGAAGGAGAACACGGACCACACAGCGTTGTGTTGTCCCCGGATAAAAAATCGCTTTATGTGGTTGCCGGTAACCACACGGACGTTCCCCAGATGGATGCTTACCGGTTGCCCTCTAACTGGAAAGAAGACAACCTGTTTCCGTTGATCAAAGATCCTCGTGGCCATGCCAACGACCGGATGGCGCCGGGTGGCTGGGTCGCCAATATCGACCCCGAAGGAAAACGCTGGGAACTGATCGGAGCCGGTTTCCGGAACGAGTTCGACGTGGCTTTTAACGAAAACGGGGACATGTTCACCTACGATTCCGACATGGAGTGGGATTTTGGTACCCCCTGGTATCGTCCGACCCGCATTTGCCACGTTCCGAGCGGAGCCGAATTTGGCTGGCGCACGGGGAACAGCAAATGGTTGCCCGGCAATCCGGACAATTTACCTCCCCTGGTGAACATTGGCCAGGGCTCCCCGACCAACGTTTTTTACGGCTCAAATGCGAAGTTTCCCCAAAAATACCGCCAGTCGCTGTACGCGTTTGACTGGAGTTTCGGGATTATTTACTCGATTCACCTCAAACCAAAAGGCGCGACCTACGAAGGCGAACGCGAAGAATTTATTTCGGGCTCTCCCCTGCCGCTGACGGACGGTTCGATCGGTCCCGACGGTGCCATGTACTTCCTGGTCGGTGGTCGTCGACTGGAATCGGATCTGTACCGGGTTTATTACAACGGTTCCGAGTCGACGTCAACCGCACCTTTGACGCCCAACATCACAGCCGAGCATAAACTGCGGACCAGTCTGGAACAATACCACCTGGAGCCCAATCCGGCGGCTTTAGCCGCTGCCTGGCCGAATTTGAACCACCCCGACCGGTTTGTCCGTTACGCGGCCCGGATTGCTGTGGAACATCAGCCGGTCGCTCAGTGGCAAGATAAGGCACTGGCCGAAACCAATCCGCAGCGCGCAACGCAGGCCATCGTAGCCCTGGCCCGGCAAGGCAGCGAATCCGTAAAAAGCGGAGCCATCAATACGCTGTTGAAAATTAACTTTGCTCAACTGCCGGAATCGCAGCAATTCGATGTGCTGCGGGCTTTTGAGCTGATTTTCCTTCGGATGGGCGCCCCTGCCGACGCCGACAAAGCCAAAGTAATTGCTTATTTGAATCCGTATTATCCGGCCAAAACCGCCTTGTTGAACCGGGGACTGAGTAAAGTGCTGATCTACCTGGAAGCGCCGGGTGTTGTGTCCAAAACACTGGCATTGATGGAAAAGAAAGAAGAACCGGGCATGGCCGATCTTAATCTGACACCTTCAACGGCATCTTCCGATTTGATTCTGCGCAACCCGCAGTATGGTCTGGACATTGCCAAAATGCTGGAAAAAGTACCGCCACTGCAACAGACCTACTACGCCGTGATGCTGAGCCGCGAAGAAACCGGCTGGACGCCCGAACTGCGGAACAAATACTTCACCTGGTTCGGAAATGCGTTCAAATACCAGGGTGGCCGTAGTTACGTTGGTTTTATTGACCGCGCCCGCAAACTGGCATTGGCCCATGTTCCTAAAGACCAGTTTGACAAGTATAACAAAATGTCTGGTGCCGAATTGCTCACATCGTCAGGTAATGACCTGTCGATGGGCTATGCGCCCAAAGGCCCCGGTCGGCGCTGGCAGTTAGACGATGCCGTTGCTGCCGTTGGTGAAGATCTGAAAGGACGTAATTTTGAGGAAGGCAAAAAAATCTATGGTGCCATTCTCTGTAGTCGTTGTCACTCCGTTCAGGGCTCAGGAGGTGATGTAGGTCCGGATTTGACGCAACTCGGTACCCGGTTTTCAAACAAAGATATTCTGGACGCCATCATCAACCCGAACAAAGCGGTTTCGGACCAGTATGCGTCCACCATTTACTACCTGAAAAACGGGCAATCGGTTGTCGGTCGCCAGCTTTCTGAGGATAAAGTGAATTATACGATTTCCCAGAACCCGTTTGCTACGGATCAAACCCGGAAACTTCCGAAGAAAGATGTAACTTCTACCAAGTTTTCGACGGAATCGATCATGCTGCCGGGCCTGATCAACTCGCTGAATCCGGAGGAATTGAAAGATCTGATGGCATTCCTGAAAGCGGGCGGAAACCCGGATAACGCTGTGTACAAAGGCGGTAGCGGAGCATCAAAAGGCGATAAATAAATTGACCAAAATCCCTGGTTCTTCCGTTACATGAGGAATCAGGGATTTTGCGTTTTGGTAGAAAATAGTCCAAGTGTTAAAAATCGAAAATGCCATGCTGAAAAAATCAGATGTTAAATTTCTTGCCACCGGACTGGCATTGACAACATTGTTAACCGGCGGTTTAGCGACGGTTTCGGTGGGTCAGACGAAGCAGGAAAAAAAAGAAGGCTACGTAAAAATATTTGACGGAAAATCCCTGAAAGGCTGGGACGCCGACCCGACGTACTGGCGGGCCGAAAACGGTAATCTGGTCGGTGAAATTACCCCAACAACCCTCCTCAAAACCAACAATTTTATCATCTGGAAAGGCGGCCAACCGGCTGATTTCGAGCTCAAAGGTGAATTTAACATTACTGAAAGTGGTAACTCCGGTATCAATTACCGCAGTGAACAACTGACCGACATTCCCTTCGCACTCCGGGGCTATCAGGCTGACATCGACGGCAAGAAAAACTACACGGGTCAGAATTACGAGGAACGCAAGCGGACGACGCTGGCGTACCGGGGGCAGAAAACCACCATCAAGCCCTACACGGGTCCGGCAACTCCGGAAGGCATTCGGGCCAACGTCAGCCGGAATGCCTGGAATGGCCTGACCGTAACCGGTTCATTGGGTAGTTCGGACTCGTTGAAGGCTTTTATTAAAAGCGACGACTGGAACACGTTCCACCTGATCGTGAAAGGCAACAAACTGCAGCATTACATCAACGGTATCCTGATGAGTGAAGTAACCGACGAAGACACGGTTAACGGAGCCGCCAAAGGAATGCTGGGCGTTCAGGTGCACGTCGGCCCGCCGATGAAGGTGCAATACCGCAATCTGTTGCTGAAAGAAATAAAATAAGTTACGGTGTCCGGTTTACCGTTTACGGTTTTCGGGAGCTGACGCATGAACAGAAATGCGTCAGCTCCCGAAAACTGAAAACGGTAAACCGTAAACTTTAAACAGATTTGACACAACCAAACTGGCATACCAAACTTTCTCACCCGGCGCAATGGGGCGGAATCGAAACCGCTGTGCTGGACAACGGCGCCGGACGCGGTACACGCATTGCCTGGATCAATACCGGTACCGGATTGCGTTACAAAGTGGTGATCGACCGGGCGATGGACATCGCCGATGCGTTTTATAACCAATACGGTTTGGCCTGGCTGAGCCATTCCGGCATTACCCCTCCGCAGCCGTTTTCGGATAAAGGAATCGACTGGCTTCGTACGTTCAACGGCGGTTTGCTGGTTACCTGTGGCCTCACGCACGTGGGCGGTCCTGAATCGGATGCCTACGGCGAGCGCGGTTTGCACGGTGAAATCAGCAACATTCCGGCCGAAATCGAATCCATCATTCAGCCTGATCCGGCCATCGGCAAGATGGACATGAGCATCACCGGGATAATTCGCCAGACGCGGGTTTTCGGTCCGAGTCTGGAATTACGACGGACGATTTCCGGCACGCTTGGGCAGCCGACCATCCGGATTCACGACGAGGTGATCAACCGGGCCAACACGCCCGCTCCGCACATGCTGCTGTACCATTTCAATTTTGGCTGGCCGCTGGTCGACGAAGGAACTGATCTGATCTGGAAAGGCCCCTGGCAACCCCGGCATCCCGATCAGGAGAATTTTATTTTTGTGGAAGGGAATAACTTCCGGAAATGCCCGGCTCCGCTGGAAAGCCACAGCGGTTTTGGGGAAGAAGTCGCCATTATCGACGCCACCCCGGACGACAGCGGAACCTGTACGGCCGGTTTGTACAACGCCCAGCTCGGTTTTGCGCTGGCGATGCGGTTTCAGAAATCGCAGCTTCCCTGGCTGACCAACTGGCAGCACTGGGGCGCGGGCGAATACGTGACGGGCATCGAACCCGGCACCCATCCACCGATGGGACAGGCCAAAGCCCGGGAGTTGAACGAACTGATTTTTCTGGCGCCGGGCGAAAGCCGCAGTTACAATGTGGAACTTGAAATCCTGAATACCACCGATAAAATCGAACATTTTTTAAATTTGGCTGACTAAAAACAACGAGAAAAATGAGTTTAGCAGAAAAAGCCCTGGAACAGGGAAAAGGAATTTTGCGTTTGGCTCCGACCTGGGTGCCCCGGTCATTCTGTGTTCCCGGACGGAGAATTAAGTTACATCCTGATGATTATTACGTCCTGGGCGGTGAGCGCGGTGGCATCGACGAACGCTGGTTGTCGTCGACAACGCCCGCAAAAAATGGTCCGCTGACCGGCGAAAACGAAGGCTTGAGTGCAGTCGTTTATTCGGACGGCACAACGGAAGAAAAAATTTTATTGAAAGACGCCATCGACGAGCTGAAAGGCGAACTGATTGGCGACCGCTTGTGGAATGAATACGGTGCGTGGCCGATGTATTCCAAGTTTTTCGACAACATGGGGCCACTCCCCCACCACCTCCACCACAACGACGAGCAGGCAGCCCTGATCGGCCAGTTGGGCAAACCGGAGGCTTATTATTTCCCTCCGCAACTGAACAATCACGGCGGTGATTTCCCCTATACGTTCATCGGCATTGCGCCGGGAACGAGCAAAGAACAGATCAAGGAATGCCTGCAGAATTTCACGAAAGGCGATAACAAGATCACCAACTACTCGATGGCCTATCGCCTGGAACCGGGAACGGGCTGGGATGTTCCGCCGGGGCTGCTCCACGCGCCGGGTAGTTTGTGTACGTACGAACCGCAAAAAGCGTCTGACGTTTTTGCGATGTACCAATCCCTTGTCAATGAGGCCATTATTCCGGAAGAATTGCTCTGGAACGGCACGCCGAAAGACCGCATCGGTGACTACGACCAGCTGATGGAAGCCATTGACTGGGACCTGAACGTCGATCCGCAGATGATGGCCAACCGCTACATGGTGCCGAAACCGGTGAAGGATTCCGCCGAAATGGCCGCCGAAGGTTACAGCGAAGTCTGGGTTTGCTACAAATCCGACGCGTTCAGCGCCAAGGAACTGACGGTTTTCCCGGGTCAAACCGTTACCATCAAAGACAGTGCCGCCTACGGAATCATCGTGATGCAGGGACACGGCAAAATGGGCGTTTGGGACATCGAAACCCCGGCCCTGATTCGCTATGGCCAACTGACCAACGACGAATTTTTCATCAGTGAAAAATCCGCCGTGGAAGGTGTTACCATCGTCAACCCGTCGACGACCGATCCGATTGTCATGCTGAAACACTTCGGCCCGGCTAATCCGGATTTAGTATTGTAATGTACCCACGGACTTTAGTCCGTGTTTTCGAGGTAACCAAATAAATAGCTCAAAAAACACGGACTAAAGTCCGTGGGTACGATTTTCTAAAACCTTAAACCAACATTTCATCATGAGCACAAATAGTTTCCCCAAGCTCCACAACGCCACCTGGCCGGGTGTGGTGGGAAAAGGTCCAGATTCTGAACCGCTGATTCCGATCGATACCATGCTGGAACTGACGGCGGCTGCGGAAGTAGACGGTGTGAAGTTCGACGGCGTCGATGTCGGTCTGTTCGATCCCAGCATCGACATCAATGACCCGAAAGAAGGGGCTAAGAAATTGGCCGATAAAGTGGCCGCCCACGGGTTAGTCATCGGTTCGCTGGTGGCTCCGATCTGGGGCGGACCGGTTCTGGGTAGTAAGGAAGACCGGGCGGTTTTTGTCGACATGGTTCGGAAAGCCTGTCAATACGGTCAATACCTGAAAGAAATCGGCATTCGGACGTACGGTGTCATTCGCATCGACTCGGCCAGTTCCCCCGAAACCTGGGCGAAAGATCCGGCGGGCAACACCAAACTGATTGCTGAAACCTTCCGCGAAGCCTGCGATGTAGCCGCTGAATACGGCGAAAAACTGGCCGCTGAAGGCGAAATCTGCTGGGGTGGTATGCACAGTTGGAAAACGATGATCGATACGCTGGCGGCTGTCGACCGTCCGAACATGGGCTTCCAGGCCGATATGTCGCACACCTTGCTGTACATGCTGGGTTACAACAGCCCCGAAGACCGCATTCTGCCCGCCGACTTCGACTGGAGCGACCGCGCTGCACTGGAAGAAGGCCTGAAAAAAATGACGGCAGCCCTGCGCCCCTGGACCATCGATTTCCACGTGGCTCAGAATGACGGAACCGTTCACGGAACCGGCTCGCACGACAAAACCGGTCGCCACTGCCTGGCCACCGACCCGAACGGTAAACTCGATATTGCCAAAGATGCGGGCTACTGGCTCCGCGATGAAAACGGCAACCTCACCAAAGCCTTCAAACACATTTGCTGGGATGGCTGTATGTTCCCGAACGAGGTCATGTATAAACAGCAAACCTGGAACGACATCCTGGCAGCCCTCATCAAAGTCCGCGACCAGCACGGATGGAGTGAATAGTATACAGTTTTTAACGTACCCACGGACTTGAGTCCGTGTTCTTTCTTCAGGGCTAAGTCATGGTCAATATGGAAAACACGGACTAAAGTCCATGGGTACGCCGAAAACCGTATATCGAAAACTGTAAACCTTAACTTAAAAAATGGCAGCTAAAAAAGAACTCCGAATTGGATTGATCGGGACCGGTTTTATGGGCCGGACGCACTCCAATGGTTATAATCGCGTACCCAATTTTTTCCCTGACCTGGAATACACGCCGGTTTTGAAGGCGGTTTGCTCGCGCAACGCCGAGAAAGTACAGGCGTTTGCCGATCAATGGGGCTACGAATCCATCGAAACCGACTGGAAAGCCCTCGTAGCCCGGGACGACATCGACGCCGTTGATATCTGCACGCCCAACGATACCCATGCCGAGATCGCCATTGCCGCAGCGGCCGCCGGGAAAATGATTCTCTGCGAAAAACCGCTCTCCCGCAACCTGGCCGAAGGCGAGAAAATGGTGGAAGCCGTCAACAAAGCCGGTGTGGCCAACACGGTTTGGTACAACTACCGCCGTCTGCCCGCCGTTTCACTGGCGAAGCAGATCGTCGCTTCCGGCAAACTGGGCCGGATTTTCCACTACCGCGCCAACTTCCTGCAGGACTGGACCATTAACGCCGACGTTCCGCAGGGCGGTACCGGCACCTGGCGGATGGACCTCGAGGCTGCTGGTTCGGGCGTAACGGGTGATTTGCTGGCTCACTGTATTGATACAGCCATGTGGATCAACGGTGGCATCACGGATGTATCGGCGGTTACCGAAACCTTTGTGAAAGAGCGGATGCACGCCCTGACCGGCAAAGTGCAACCCGTTGGGATTGATGACGCCTGTATTTTCCACTGCCATTTTGAAAACGGCTCATTGGGTCTGTTCGAATCGACCCGCTACGCGCGTGGCCACAAAGCGCTTTATACGCTCGAAATCAACGGCGAACACGCATCGATCCGCTGGGATCTGCACGATCTGAACCGACTGGAATACTTCGATCATTCCGACGAATCCATTGTCCGCGGCTGGCGTTCGATTCACGTCACGGATGGCGATCAACCCTACATGGACAAATGGTGGGTGCCGGGTCTGGGTATCGGCTACGAACACGGTTTTGTCCATCAGGTGGCCGATTTCCTGAAAAGTCTGGAAACCGGTGAGCCCTGCTCGCCCACGTTCAAGGATGCGCTGGAAACCCAGAAAGTGTGCGAAGCCGTCATCGAATCCGCCAAATCGAAAAGCTGGAAAGACACCGGCGTCGAGTGGACGGAGAAATAGTTTTAGGTAATTACCAGCCCACGGTCTGAACCGTGGTTTCGGGGACAGAATCATATTTGATTTTATCAAAACCGTTTTAACGGTTTCCGAGCCCCGGAAACCGTTAAAACGGTTTTGATTTAGCCAATATTTATTCTTTGTTCCCACGGTTCGAACCGTGCGTGGGCTGATAATTCTCCCAACCCATTGTGTTTTCATCAATAATGAATCCGGATTACATTCTGACCGTTCATGGATTAACCAAATCGTTTTCGGGCGTAAAGGCGCTCGATCAGGTTCAGTTGAACCTCCGTAAAGGGGAAGTTCACGCGCTCATGGGTGAAAACGGCGCCGGGAAATCCACGTTCATGAAGATTCTGATCGGTCTTCATACACCCGATTCGGGGGAGATTTTCTTTGAAGGAAGCGAATTGAAGGCCAGTCACGTCAGTGAAATGCTAAAGAAAGGCATTTCCATGATTCACCAGGAAATCCTGATTGTTCCCGAGCTGACCGTAGCGCAGAATATCTTTCTGGGCCGGGAAACCAACGGCGGTT
Organism: Larkinella rosea; assembly: GCF_003858635.1. GTDB lineage: Bacteria > Bacteroidota > Bacteroidia > Cytophagales > Spirosomataceae > Larkinella > Larkinella rosea. The sequence continues at coordinate 62,539 of NZ_RQJO01000017.1, read as the reverse complement.
TATTCGGCTGGATCGATGAAAAAAAGCTGAATCAGCAGGCTGCGGTTTTGCTGGAACAAATGGGCGTCAGCATTTCGCCAACGGCCAAAATGAAGTATCTGAGCGTGGCCGAAATGCAGATGGTGGAAATTGCCAAAGCCCTTTCCAACGACGCCCGGGTCATTATCATGGATGAGCCGACTTCCGCGCTGTCCGACAAAGAAGTCGCCACGCTGTTCAGCATTATCAAAGATTTGAAGCAGAAAGGCGTCGCGATCATTTACATTTCCCACAAAATGGACGAAATATTTGAAATCTCCGACACCATTACGGTCTTGCGGGATGGCAAATACATCGACACCAGACCGGCCGCCGACCTGACGATCAATTCGCTGATTCAGCTGATGGTGGGCCGGGAAATTGACAGCCTATTTCCGGAACCGACCGGTCACAAAGGTGCTGAGATTCTGTCAGTTAAAAACCTGAGCCGGGCGGGGAAATTCTCCGATATCACTTTTGAAGTGCATGCCGGGGAAGTGCTCGGCATTGCCGGTTTGATGGGTGCGGGTCGGACGGAAATCGCCCGTGCCATTTTTGGACTGGATGCCGTCGACAGCGGTGAGATTTACCTGAAAGGAAAACAACTTATTATCAAGACTCCACAGGATGCAATTCGTCAGGGAATTGGTTATGTTAGCGAGGATCGGAAGGGTCTGGGGTTTATTCCCGGCCTGTCGGTGAAGCACAACATTACCCTGTCGAGCCTGCCGAACCACGCCCGCGGGCTGTTTATTCAGGACAAAAGCGAAGCGGCTACGGCGACCAAGATGATCGCGGACCTGCGCATAAAAACCGCCGGTATGGATCAGAAAGTGATGTATCTGAGCGGGGGAAACCAGCAGAAAGTAGTGATTGGTAAAGTCCTGCTGGCGTCGCCTGATCTCGTGATACTCGACGAGCCGACGCGGGGAATCGATGTGGGTGCCAAGTTTGAAATATATAAATTAATAAACCGGTTGGTTTCCGACGGCATTGCCGTGATCATGATTTCGTCTGAATTACCCGAAATTCTGGGGATGAGCGATCGGATTCTGGTGCTGTCGCAGGGAAAACAAACCGCCTTACTGAGTAAAGCAGAAGCCACGCAGGAAACAATTATGAGTTATGCGGTACATTGATCATTTCGTTGACTAACCCGGATGGAAAACCTTTTAAAAACCGACCGTAATTCAACCCAGAAACCGTATAAAACACGCATCAGAGGCATCGGTAGATACGGTATTTTTATCGCATTCATGCTGATTTGCCTCGTTCTTTCGGTTGTTACGCCCAAGTTTCTGACGGTCTCAAATTTACTGATTGTCGTTACGCAGGTATCGATCAATGCATTACTGGCTTTTGGGGTAACGTTTGTTATTATTACGGGCGGCATCGACCTTTCCATTGGCTCCATTGTTGCCGTAACCAGTGTGGTCGCTGCGATGTTCGCCCACCCGGATTCCTATCCCGTCATTGTTCCCATCCTTGCGGGTTTAGCCGCTGGTTTATTGCTCGGCGCTTTTAACGGTTTAGTCATTACCAAAAGCAAAGTTCCACCGTTTATTGTCACGCTGGGCACGATGACCATTGGCCGTGGACTGGCTTTAATTCTCAGTAAAGGACGTCCCATTTCGAATTTATCCGATTCGTTTAATTTCATCGGCGGAGGGCAATTAGCGGGTATTCCTACTCCAATTATCATCCTGATTGTGCTGTTTATCGTCTGTTCGGTCGTTCTTAAAAAAACCGTATTGGGCCGGTATATGTACGCGGTGGGCGGCAACGAACCGGCTGCCAGAGCTTCCGGTATTCAGTTGAACAAGGTCAAAATGGTCGTTTACACGCTCTGCGGTGGGCTGGCCGCGCTGGCCGGAATCTTGCTAACGTCCAGAATTACAACCGGTCAACCCAACGCCGGAGTTGGTTTTGAGCTGGACGCGATTGCCGCTGCCATTATCGGCGGAACCAGTACGACCGGTGGAACCGGAACCATGACCGGAACGCTCATCGGCGCGTTGCTGATTGGCGTCATCAGCAACGGTCTGGATTTGATGAACGTCACGTCCTATTACCAGCAGGTTGTGATGGGAATTATCATCATCGGTGCCGTTGTGCTGGATAGTTTAAATCAAACTAAGAATTGATTCTCTATTCCCCTTAACCTCAAAAATGAAACGTATTTATTTCAGTTCTTTCAGTGCCATCTTCCTTCTTTCCGTTTTTCTAAGCGGTTGTAACCAGTCTACTTCGAGCGAAAAAAGTGGCGAAAGCGAAGGCAAAAAACTGACGGTTGGCGTTACGATGCTCAGCATGCAGAACGAATTTATTGTCAATGTCAGCGACGAGATCGAGAAGAAAGCGAAGGAATTGGGTGTCGAGCTGATTACCGTCGATGCGGAGCGTTCGGCCCTGAAGCAAATCGAGCAGGTGGAGAGTTTTATTGCGCAGAAAGTCGACGTCATCATCATGAATCCCTGCGAAGTAGAAGCCAGTTCACCGGCCGTTACAAAAGCGTTGGCAGCTAAAATTCCCATCATCAATGTAAACTCTGAAACCACCGCCAAACCGTCGGCTTTCATCGGTTCAGATGATGTGGAATCAGGCCGGATTGCGATGAAATTTATCGCCGAAAAGCTGGGCGGCAAAGGCAACGTCGTGATGATGCACGGGTACATGGGGCAAGCCGCCCAGATCAAACGTGAACAGGGCGCGCGGGAGGTGCTGAAACAATATCCAAACCTGAAACTGCTCGCTCACCAGACCGGCGAATGGGACCGGGCCAAAGGCATGGCGCTGATGGAAAACTGGATTCAGTCGTACGGCGCCGACATCAATGCGGTTTTTGCCCAGAACGACGAAATGGGCATGGGTGCCGTCAAGGCATTGACCGACGCGGGCCTGAAAAATAAAGTAATCGTGGTCAGCATCGATGCCATTCCGGATGCGTTGCAGGCCGTTCAGAAGGGCACGCTCGACGCGACGGTTTTCCAGAACGCCGAGCAACAGGGGGCCAAGTCCATCGAAACCGCCGTCAAAATTGCCAAGGGCGAAGCATTCGACAAAGAAATACTGATCCCGTTTCAGTTGGTAACGAAGGACAATTTGGCTAAATTTATGAAATAATATCACTATCAGGATGAATCATATCAGGTTCTGATTCGTTATTTTATGAAATTGCCTTACCTGTTCCAGAATGGCAATGCCCCACATCCTCTTTTAAATTTCCTGAATTTCGACTTTTTATTGAATTAAGATTGTTTTCATATGCTGAAGTGGTCCTTTTATTTGATCTGTGTTCTTGCGGGCAGTTTATTTACCCTACAAGCCTGTAACACGGGTTCAGGCAGTCGGGTTGAGGAGGAGAAACTGCCGGATGTTGTCAGCTACAATTTTGACATCCGTCCGATTCTGTCGGATAAATGCCTGGCTTGCCACGGTCCGGATGCCAATAAGCGGGAAGCAGGATTGCGGCTCGACATTGCCGAAAATGCTTTTAAAGCCTTGCAGGAAAACCCGACGGCCCACGCGCTGGTGGCGGGAAAACCGGAATTGTCGGAAGCTTATTTGCGAATCAGTACGCAGGATACGTCGTTGTTAATGCCTCCGCCTTCGTCCAATCTAAAACTGACTTCTCATCAAATTAAACTGATTGAGAAATGGATAAAACAGGGCGCCAAATACGAGAAACACTGGGCGTTTGTTGCTCCGAAAAAACCGGCTCTTCCGGAAGTTGATAAAAAGGAATGGCCCAAAAATGAGATCGATTATTTCGTCCTGCATAAACAGGAACAGAAAGGTTTATCGCCCAATGAAGAAGCGGATAAAGAGCGGTTATTGAAACGGTTAAGTCTGGACCTGACCGGCTTACCGCCGTCGTTGCCGCTGATGGATCAGTTTCTGGCCGACAATAGTGCAAACGCCTACGAAAAAGCCGTCGATCAATTGTTGAAAAATCCGGCCTACGGAGAGAAGATGGCCTTGCACTGGCTGGACCTTGCCCGCTACGCCGATTCGCATGGGTATCAGGATGATGGCTACCGGACGCAGTGGCCCTGGCGTGATTGGGTGATCCACGCGTTCAACAAAAACATGCACTACAATGATTTCGTGACCTGGCAATTGGCGGGTGATTTGCTGCCCAATTCGACCAAGGAACAATTGCTGGCGACCGGTTTTAACCGCAATCATAAAATCACGGAAGAAGGAGGTGTTATTCCGGAAGAATACCGGATTGGTTACGTCACCGACCGGACGGATTTATTCGGGAAAGGGTTACTGGGCGTTACGATGGAATGCGCGCATTGCCACGACCATAAATACGATCCGTTTTCGCAGAAAGAGTACTATCAACTCTTTGCTTTTTTCAATAATGTGAAAGAAGTCGGGATTGAATCGGTGATTGGTGGACCGGAAACCTACGCCAAAAAACCGCTGATGGAAATCAGCGATGCGGAGGTCAAAAACATTTTAACGTTTGTCAATAAACCGGATACGAATCGATTAATTGTGTCGATCATGGGCGATCTGGAACCGGACACCTCGCGTAAAACCTACATTCTGAAGCGGGGCGTTTACGATGCGCCGGGGGATGAAGTAACTCCCGGAACGCCTTCGTCCATTCTGCCTTTCAACAAAAATTACCCCAAAAACCGCCTGGGATTGTCGCAGTGGCTATTTGACAAAAAGAATCCGCTAACCGCCCGGGTCTATGTCAACCTGTTGTGGCAGGAATTTTTCGGAAAAGGGATCGTGAAAACCTCCGGCGATTTTGGGATGCAGGGCGATTTGCCCACCAATCCGGAACTGCTGGACTGGCTGGCGGTCGATTTCATGGACCACAACTGGGACATCAAACGACTGGTGAAACAGATGGTGACGTCGGCCACGTATCGTCAGTCGGCGGTGATTACGCCGGAAAAACTGAAAGTTGATCCGGACAATATTTACCTGGCGCGCGGCCCACGGTACCGCATTGCGGCCGAGTTCGTCAAGGATCTGGTACTATCGAGCAGTGGTTTGCTGAACCGAACCATCGGCGGCCCCAGCGTCAAACCGTACCAACCGCCGGGATTGTGGGAAGGCGCCACTTCGGGCCGGGGTCTGCTCTCGACTTATGTGCAGGATCACGGTGCCAAACTGTACCGGCGCGGGATGTACACCCTCATCAAACGCACGGTTCCGCCCCCGTCGATGGCGATTTTCGACGCCAGCAACCGGGATTTGTGCGAGGTTAAACGCCTGAAAACCAATACGCCTTTGCAGGCACTGGTGATGATGAACGACCCGACGGTTCTGGAAGCGTCACGCGTTCTGGCGGCCAATTTACTACAGGAAAAAAGCGAAGAAAAGGACAAGATCAGCAAAGCATTCCGATTGATTGTGGGGCGCAAACCGCGCGAAAAGGAAATTGATATGCTGACGGCCTATTATGAAAAAGAGCTGAAGGAAATTAAAAAACCGGTGGCGGAAAAATCGCTGGCCGTGGGTGAATACCCGATTCCGGCGCAAATCGATCGCTTGAAACTGGCCGCCCTGATGCGCGTCGTTTCGACGATTTACAACCTGGAAGAAACGATCACGAAAACCTAACGTACCACGGACTGCCCGTCCGTGAGTTCATCTTCGAAATTAACCCAAGGAAAAGTAAGCCAAAAAACACGGATTCAAGTCCGTGGATACGTCATAAAATGGAAAAGGAAATCTTAGAACACGGCTTCAATTTTAACCGGCGTCGCTTTCTGTCCCGACTGAGTCTGGGGCTGGGGAGCGCAGCTTTAGGATCGCTGATGATCCCGGATCTGTTTGGTGGAAACAACGCCGATGATGATAGCTTACCACCTGGTATTCCGCACTTTGCGCCCAAGGCCAAGCGTGTGATCTATCTGTTCCAGAACGGCGCTCCTTCGCAGCAGGAACTGTTCGATTACAAACCCAAACTGCGGGAAATGTTGGGGCAGGAAATCCCGCCCTCCGTGCGCGGTACGCAGCGGTTAACCGGCATGACGGCCAATCAGGCGTCGTTTCCGCTGGTGGGTTCGTTTGTCAATTTTAAACAATACGGCCAGTCGCGGGCGTGGGTGAGTGATTTGTTTCCCTACACGGCCAAAATTGTGGATGACCTCTGCATCGTGAAATCGATGTTTACCGAAGCCATTAACCACGACCCGGCCCTGACATTTCTGCAAACCGGTTCGCAGCAGGGAAACCGCCCGAGCATGGGTTCGTGGCTGAGTTACGGCCTGGGAAATGAGAATAAAAACCTGCCGAATTTTACGGTTTTGCTGTCGCGCGGAATCGGAAACGGGCAGGGCGTGTATTCCAAACTGTGGTCGAACGGGTTTCTGGATTCCATTCACCAGGGCGTGCAGTTCAGCAAGGGCGAAGACCCGGTTTTGTACCTCCGCGACCCGGAAGGCATGGACCGCCACGCGCGCCGGGATATGCTCGACAACCTGGCGCAACTGAACGACATGGCGTATCAGGAGTTTGGCGATCCGGAAATCACGGCCAAAGTGAAGCAATACGAAATGGCCTACCGGATGCAGACGGCGGTTCCGGAAGTGATGGACCTGTCGAAAGAATCAGACGATATTATCAAACTCTACGGCCCGGATTGTCTGGTACCGGGCACCTATGCAGCCAACTGCCTGCTGGCGAGGAAGTTATCCGAAAACGGCGTTCGTTTTGTGCAGCTGTACCACCAGGGCTGGGATCAGCACGGCAACCTGCCTTTCGAAATTGCCAGACAAGCGAAAGATGTCGATCAGGCATCGGCGGCCCTGGTGACTGACCTGAAGCAACGCGGTTTGCTCGATGAAACGCTCGTGATCTGGGGCGGTGAATTTGGCCGGACCAGCTATACGCAGGGTAAACTGACCGCCGACAACTACGGTCGTGACCACCATCCCCGCTGCTTCACCATCTGGATGGCCGGTGGCGGTATTAAACCGGGTATGGTCTACGGCGAAACCGACGAGCTGGGTTACAACATTGCGCAAAATCCGGTGCACGTCCACGATTTTCAGGCGACGATTTTGCACCAGATGGGCCTGAATCACGAAAAACTGATTTTCAAACACCTCGGACGCCGGTATCGATTGACGGACGTTTCCGGAAAAGTTATTAATGACCTGATTGCCTAAACCCACTGGATTGCTTTTGTGATGACTAAAAAGGTCAAGAGTCTGGCCGAGCAGGCGTTGTTTGCTTCTGGCATTTTTATACTGTTTCTGTTGGTTTTTGAAAGTAAAATTGTGGTGCCGACCTGGGTCCAACCCCTCGGGCGAATGCACCCGCTTATTCTCCATTTTCCCATTGTTATCCTGTTGCTGGCGATGGCAATGGAGCTTTTTCGCTTCAATCCTTCGTATGCGGCAAATGCATTTTACCGCGGTTTTCTGTCTAATCTGCTACTCGTCGGTGCGTTGTCGGCCGCAATAACCGTCGTGATGGGCCTGTTTCTGTCCAAAGAAGACGGATATTCCGGCGACGTTTTGCAGTGGCACAAGTGGACGGGGATTGGGCTTTTCTACCTTTCCTGTTTCATTTACTGGAGCCGGAACAAAGAGTGGTACAAGGCACCGGTGGCCCGATCCGGAGCGGTTTTAGCGGTTTTATTCCTGATTGTTGCGGGTCATTACGGCGCGGTGATTACGCACGGCGACAACTTCATTACCGGCCCAATCATCAAACAGGGGAAAGTTGAACCGGTTGCGATCGATCAGGCGCTGGTGTTTAACGACGTGATCAAGCCGATTTTCGAACAGAAATGCGTCAGTTGCCACAATCCGGAAAAATTGAAGGGCCAATTGAATCTGGCGGAGGTGGAAGCCATTCTGAAAGGCGGAAAATCCGGCAAGTTATTCAAGGCTGACAGTGCGAATCCCGGTTTGTTGTTCGAACGGATTCACATGCCGATGGAGGACAAAAAACACATGCCGCCGACGGGCAAAACGCAGCTGACAACGGACGAATTAACGCTCCTGACGCTGTGGGCAAAAAGCCGCCCCGACTTCAACAAAAAGGTGCTGGACCTCCCTCCCTCCGATTCGCTACGTCGCATCGCTGCCTCGTTGTTTAAACCCGCCGATCATGTGGAAGTGGAGTATGATTTTTCAGCAGCTGATGAAGAAACCGTCCAGAAATTAAACAATGACTACCGCACGATTGCGCCACTGGCCAAAGAATCGCCGGCCCTGGCGGTTAACCTTTACAATCGAAGCACGTATTCTGTCGACAAATTGCAGGAATTAAGTGAGATTAAAAAGCAGGTTGTTTCGCTGAATCTGAACAAATTACCGGTCAAAGATGCGGATTTAAAAGCAATTAGCCAGTTTGAAAACCTGCAAAAACTGGATCTGAATTTCACCGATATTTCCGGAAAAACCTTAAACGATCTGGCTGCTTTAAAACAATTGAAAAGCCTGACGCTGTCGGGAACTAAGGTGACTTACGCCGAATTGCAGAAGCAGCTCGGGGAATTGAAAAGCCTGAAAACGGTAGCGCTGTGGGATACGCCCGTGACCAGTTCGGAGATTCAGCAACTGCAAAAGGCGAACAAAAACATCACGTTTATTGCCGGTTTTAAAGACGACGGCAAAAATCCGCTCACGCTGAATCCGCCGGAAGTCAAAAACCCTTCCGTGGTCTTTGCGCAATCGATGCCGCTGCTGCTGCGCCACCCGATCAAAGGCGTGCAGATTCGGTACACCACCGACGGTACGGAGCCCGATAGCGTTCATTCACCGGTTTTCGACAACAAAACCGTCCTGACCGATATGACCACCATTAAGGCCAAGGCCTACAAGGATGGCTGGTACGGCAGCAGTCTGGCGACCTTCGATTTTTACAAATGTGCCTACACGCCCGACAGTGTCAACCTGTTGCTGCCGCTGAACCGGGTTCACCAGGCCGAAGGTGCCAAATCGCTTTTTGATCACAAACTTGGCACATTCAACGCCAACAGCCCGGCCTGGGCCAACAACTGGACGGGCGTTCGCAACAACGACATGGTGCTGATGGCCGAATTCAAAAAACCGGTCAACGTTTCGTCCGTCGCCCTGCGCATCATGGTGGAAGAAGCCACGGGTATTTTCCCGCCGGGCTCCGTCGAAGTCTGGGGGGGCGACAGCCGCGAACAGCTAAAACTGCTCTCGACAACAAAACCGCCGATGCCCGTCAAAGGGGAAGAACACTCCCTGAAAAACGTGACCTGCACCTTCAAACCGCAGACCGTGGCCTACCTGAAAATCGTGGCCAAACCGTGCACCCTCCCCGAATGGCACGGCGGTAAGGGCAAACCGGGGCTGGTGCTGGTGGATGAGATGTTTATTAATTGATTCACTCCACTTCCGCCAGATCCGTCGAAGCCGCAATCAACGGCAGCGTAATGGCAAACTGGCCGTTTTCTTCGGTGATCACCGGAGCGGGTTGGCGGAGTTTCTGGTAATGCGTTGCAATGGTGGCCAGGCCCACGCCGTTGGAAAAGACACGGGTGGTTTTGCGTTGCAGGTTGTTACGCACGGTGAGTTGCCCGGTTCCGTCGCTGCGGATTTCAATCGACAGCGGTCGGCGGGAGGAGATGACGTTGTGTTTGACGGCATTTTCGACCAGCAACTGGAGCGTCAGGGGTGGCAGCAACTGCGCCAGATCGTCGGCATTTACCTGAAGATTGACGGTCAGGCCGTCGCCGTGGCGGGTTTTTAACAGGTGAAAATACGACTGGATAAAGTCGAGTTCGTTCGCCAGCGTGGTCAGAGGCTGCTCGTTGGCGCGCAGTAAATACCGGTAAACAATGCTCAGCTGATCGACAAACCGGCCCGCCCGCTGCGGATCGTCGTCGATCAGCGACGACAGCGAATTGAGGCTGTTGAACAGAAAATGCGGATTGACCTGCGCCTGCATCGCCCGGAGCTGCACATCGGCTTTTTCCTTTTCAAGCCGTTCCTGCACTAATTCAGCTTCCAGCCGTTCCTGCACCAATTTGGCTTCCAGTTGTGTTTGCTCCACGGCCTGAGCCACCGCAATCTGACGTTGACGTAACACCAGCGCCAGTGAGAAACACATCAGTTCGAGGATCAAGCCACCGCCCAGAATCTGTTTCGCCAGGTTGATGCCCGATTCGGTCGTTGGCGTCGGATAAAAGGGGCCAATGTAATTGCCCAGCGAGTTGGTTTCGTGCAACAACAAAAGAAAACTACCCGCCATAAAAAACCACCCAACCGCATTCTGACGCCGGGCAGCCACCCAGATGCCCAAGAGGCAGTTTCCTATCAGCAATATCCAGTAACAAGTCGAAATAACGAAACTGAGCGAGGTAGCCTGCCACGCCTTGTTGGTGTAAAGCAACAGGGCAACGTCCGTCAGCGGATAAAGAATGGCGATCAACTGGCTGCAGCGAAACCAGCGTCGCAATCCGGGATGGCGGTTTTCAACCTTGAACAGCCGATACACCAGCTCCAGGTACGCAAGCTGCGCCAGGCCATGCACCGTCGAATGGATTGTCATGTAATCAGCCGTTGTCAGGGTCTCGTTGGAGAGGAACAACCGCTGGAGTAGTGAGTAAGCAAACCAGATGAACGTCTGCAGGGTAAACAGGCCGTAAATCCAGTCACGGGAAAAACTCCACTGAAACGCGTTCAGCAGGAAAATCGCCCCCACCGAACCAACGTAAAGAAACAAAACTGCATCACCACCCATACAAAACTAAGAGGGGCCCTTACCCGGCCATCACGAAGATACACATTTCTGTTTAAAGGTCAGCAGGCGGTTTTTCGGGCAAAAAATACCGGACAACGCGGATTAACGAAAAGTGTTCCGTAATTTAGTGCTAACTAACCTGCAAAAAATGAAACGCCGTAACGCACTAAAGAGTCTGTTGGTGACTGCCGGAACGATAGCCGCGCTCCCCTCCTGGGCCGCTGGCTGGACACCCGAAACCGTTGGGCAAACTTCCTACGGATCACTGGCGGAGGAAGAAATGCTGGCCGAACTGGTCGAAACGTTCATTCCGGAAACCACCACGCCGGGGGCCAAATCCCTGAAAGTACACCAGTTTATTTTGCGCATGCTCAACGATTGCTACGATCTGTCGGCGCAGGATTTGCTGAAAGCAGGGCTGGCCAAAACCGACGAACTCGCCCGGCAAGCCTACACCAAACCGTTCGTATCCTGCGACACTCTCCAGCGTACCGACTTGCTGCGGCAGATGGGAGCTTCCGTCGAACCGGCCACGCAGCAATTTGCCAATCTGGTCAAAGGGCTGACCATCCGGGGCTACACCAACTCGGAATATTACCTGGTCAACGTTCAGAAATACGTGATGGCACCCGGTTTTTACCACGGCTGCGTGAACGTCATCACCAACTGATTTCTCCTACTCATGTCATACTTCAATATTGATTCGGTCAAGGACCGCACCTTCGACGCCATTGTCATTGGCTCGGGCATCAGCGGAGGCTGGGCAGCTAAAGAGCTTTGCGATAAGGGATTACGTACACTTGTTCTGGAACGCGGCCGCGATGTCAAACACGTCACCGATTACCCGACGACCCTGATGAATCCCTGGGAATTTGACCACCTGGGGCAGATTCCGAAGGCGCTGAAAGACGCCAATCCGATTGCCAGCCGGTGTTACGCGTTCAACGAGGACGCGGCCCATTTCTTTGTCAAAGATGCCGAACATCCCTATATTCAGGATAAACCGTTCGACTGGATTCGCGGCTATCAGGTCGGCGGAAAATCGCTGATGTGGGCGAGGGGTACCCAGCGGTGGTCGCAGTACGATTTTGACGGCCCGGCCCGCGACGGTTTTGCCGTCGAATGGCCCATTGGTTACGGCGATATTGCGCCCTGGTACAGCCACGTCGAGAAGTTTATCGGCGTGGCCGGAAACAAGGACGGCCTGGCTCAATTACCGGACGGCGAGTTTCTTCCTCCCCACGAGCAATCGTGCGTCGAGAAGCATTTCACCGACCAGATGGCGATGCACTACAAAGGCGCCAGGCCCATCGTGATCGGACGTTGTGCGCACCTGACGCAACCCAAAGAAATTCACCTGAAACAGGGACGCGGGCAGTGCCAGAATCGGAATTTGTGCCAGCGCGGTTGTCCGTTCGGCGGTTATTTCAGCAGCAATTCTTCGACGCTGCCGTGGGCGGCTAAAACCGGAAAAATGACGTTACGGCCCGATTCGGTCGTGCATTCGATTCTATTTGACGAGAAGAAAAACAAAGCTTCGGGCGTACGGGTGATCGATGCGCACACGAAACAGGCGACCGAGTATTATGCCAAAATCATTTTCGTCAATGCCGCCTGCCTGAACTCCAACCTGATCCTGCTCAATTCCAAATCAAACCGGTTTCCGAACGGCTTGGGAAATGACAATGGCTTACTGGGCAAATACATGGCTTTCCATAATTTCCGAACAACCATTTCCGCCGAGTACGAAGGCTTACTTGATAAAACCACCGAAGGAATCCGGCCAAACGGCAGTTACATTCCGCGGTTCCGCAACGTTTTCAAGCAGGAAACGGACTTTCTGCGCGGGTATGCCGCCGGTTTTAGCGGAAGCCGGATCAACGGGGCCGATACCGCGGGCATTGGCGAAGAATTAAAAACGAGTCTTTTCAACCGGAAGTACGGCAACTGGCGCGTCGGTTCGCACATGATGGGTGAAACCATTCCCAAAGAAGCGAGTACCGTAATGCTGGATTCAACGCAAACCGACGACTGGGGCATTCCGCTGCTGCGGGTGTCGGTGGGGTACGACGACAACGACGAAAAGATGATTCAGGATTTTCATACTCAGATGACCGAAATGCTGACGCTGGCCGGTTTTACGAACATCCAGACGCACGACAAACCCGACAAAGCGCCGGGACTGGACATTCACGAAATGGGGGGTGTCCGGATGGGCAAAGATCCGAAAACGTCGCTGCTCAACAAGTGGAACCAGTTTCACAACTGCAAAAACGTCTTCGTCACTGATGGTGCCTGCATGACGTCTACCTCCACCCAAAACCCGTCGCTGACCTTCATGGCGATCACGGCACGGGCGGCCAATCATGCGGTTAATGAATTGAAAAAGAAGAATTTGTAAGCGAAAAACAATCCCGGCAAGTGACTCGCTCATCTGCCGGGATTGTTTTTTATTTCTCCACAATCCAGCGATTCAGGCTGTTATAGCGTCCCTGCAATACAATTTTGTAAAAACCGGTCGGCAATTTCGACACGTCGATGACGGCTTTTTCGGCGTTGACGGGCAATTCGTCCATGAGCAAATACCGGTCGCGCTGGCCGGTTTCGAAGTGATTGGTCGTCGAGAGCCAGACTTTGACGGTGCCTTCGGCGTCGGCAGCTTTCCAGCTTAGCGCAATTTTACCGGCTTCTTTTTTCGCCGTCGGATGGGTGATCGACAGTTTTCCGGTCAGTGGAATCCCGTCGATTTCAAAAGCCTGTTCTTTGGGAATCGTAACGTCCAGATGCCGGGCGAGCGTCGGCATGATATCGACAATGCCGGGCGTTCCGTTTCGGAAATACGGATTCAGGCTTTTCGCATTCGTGACCATCCACGTACTCCGCTCCCGATCCGACTGGCCGCCGTGGTTCTTACCGGTGTCGGCACTACGACCGTGGTCGGTGGTGATGAACACCTGCCAGTCTTCGCCGAACGTTTTCTGCCGGTATTGAACGGCTTTCCACAACCGCCCCATCTGGTCGTCCATCGTGCGGATGGCCTGGTAAAACCGCTCGCTGTCGCCGTATCGGTGCCCCATGTCGTCGGTAAATTCCAGATACACCCACGACAAATCCGGGCTTTCCTGTCGAATGTACGCAGCGGCTTCGTCGACGACCTTTTCGTCAATTCTGTGAATGTATTCCTTGTCCTTGTCGTGCGGAAAATGGAGCGTATCCAGCTCAAAACCATCGAACGAATAGTCCAGACGCAACTGGCCGGTGGCCGGAAGTCCCTCTCCTACCAGTTTGGTCCGGTTGTCGAGCCAGGTCGAAAAAACGGCGGTTTTCTTCTGCGGATACTGCATTTCGAAAAACCGGAATAGGGTCCAGTACTGGTAATTCGGGTCTTTGATGTCGTTATCCCAGACGTTGTGTTTGTTGACCCAGGTGCCGGTCAGTAAACTGTTGTAGCCCACTGCCGAAATGGTCGGCGTTTGCGAATAGGTCCCTTTCTGACCGCCCACATACGCCCGGACGTAACCGCCTTCTCTTGCAATGGCGTCCAGATTCGGTTTCGCCAGTTTCTCGATCACATCCGCCGGAATCCCGTCGACAATGACGAACAACGCCTTGCGTTTATCCGACTGTCCACGGCTTGGAAACGTACCGAAAAAACCGATAGCAAGGAGCAGAAAATACCAGACTCGGCTGTTCATACGGTTTTTATTCCGCCAGATAATTCCCGATACCGACCACAACGGTTGAAAAAACGACGGTGGCAATTCCGATCGTGATCGTTCGCATGGTTTGCCGGTTCGCACCCCGCCACTCGTGGAGGTACAGCCCCCAGAAGCTACTGAAGGCGATGATGAACGCCATGTGAAGCGTCCAGCCCGAAAACCGGTATTCGCCCATTTTGCTGTCGCCCATGCCGTAGAAAAAGAATTGCAGGTACCAGGTTACGCCCGCCAGCGCACAGAAAATAATGTTTTTCAACGCGGGCGCGGTGACGTTTCCGTAATCCGTATAGGTTTTATTCTTGATATTCAGATAGATACACCAGATCGCGTTGGTAGTTAATCCGCCCAGCAAAATAAACACCAGCGGGGCGTTGTTCATGTAAAGCGGATCCGTGCCGTTCTGTACGGCCAGTTCGGCGATGGGCTGTCCCGCCGTCAGTCCAAACGAAAAGCAGGCGCTCATAATGCCGGAAAAAACCGCTACCAGAATCCCTTTCTTCAGGTCAAACTCGGCGATGGTTTCCTTCTTCTGTTCATCCGTCATCGATTTTTCCTTCATCATTCCGGCGATGCCACTGATGGAAATGCCGAGCACACAAACCGCTAAGCCCAGAATGATGATTTGACCCGAGAGTGTACTCATCAGCGTGCCGAACTGTCCCTGCCAGATGGGCGGCACCACGGTGCCGAAAACCGCACAAAGCCCTAAAACCACGGCCATTCCAAGCGATAAGCCCAGATACCGCATCGTCAGGCCGAATGTCAAACCGCCGAAGCCCCAGAGGACGCCCCAGAAATAGGCCCACCATTTGGTTTCAGTCGGTGCTGCCGCCAATACCTCGAACAGATTCGGCACGGTAATCAGACCGAAAACCAGTGGCGCAAATACCCACGAGAAAATACCGCCCACGAGCCAGTAACTTTCCCACGACCAGCTTTCTACTTTTTTATAGGGTAAATAAAAACTGCCGGAAGCAAATCCTCCGAGCGCATGCAAGACAACTCCCCAAATGACAGCCATGTATAGTGATTTTTCAACAAATCTGTGTAGTTTCCCGAGAATGACCTTCCTGCCCTCTCCTGAACGACAAAGCGGAAAAACCGCCGGGTCTAACGATAAAATTACTTAAAAATAACCCAACTATTTTTGTAAAGCATGACAGCACGGTATAGTTAGATCACTTTAAGATACTAATTTTGAATCGTAGAATACTATTTCATCATAGGTTAGTAGGATAAGCCCACTAGATTTCTAATGGGCTTATTTTGTTTTACGTCACCGACAATTTTTCAAAAAATCTTCTTTTTTTCTAACCACACGGTTCCACACCGCGTTTGCAGGACATGAGCAGATTCAATGGAAAAAATATTCTGATTGTCGGCGCGTCGTCCGGCATTGGTCAGGCCACCGCCCGGCAGCTTCAGTCGGAAGGCGCAACGTTGTTTACGGCGGGTCGGCGACAACCCGACGGACTCCAATCCACGCATGTAATGTGGGACGCCACCCAGCCCGGCGAGGCCAATCTGAGTGCACTACCGCCTACCCTGCACGGCCTGGTGTATGCGCCGGGAAGTATTCGGCTGGCCGCTTTTGGCCGGTTGACGCCCGAACATTTTCAGGAAGATTTTACCCTGAACGTGTTGGGTGCTATTGCCATCCTGAAAACCGTCATCCCTGCCCTCATCCAGTCGAAATCGGCCAGTGTCGTGATGTTCAGCACCGTAGCAGCCCAACTCGGCTTCGGGCTTCATTCGTCGGTCAGCGTGTCGAAATCGGCCGTCGAAGGACTTACAAAATCACTGGCCGCCGAATATGCGCCCTACGGCATTCGGTTCAATGCCGTTGCTCCTTCGCTCACCGATACACCATTGGCACAATCGGTCGGGTTGGTATCGCCCAACCGAATCGAAGCAGCCGGGAAGCGACATCCGCTGGGCCGCATTGGCACACCCATCGATATTGCCGGTATGGTTACCTTTTTACTGTCGGATGAATCCGGCTGGGTCACCGGCCAGATTTTGGGCGTCGATGGCGGAATGAGCACGCTTAAATAGGAACTGCACTTTCAATCCTGCATATATTCTGGTTTCTTTGTATAGTTTCATCAGCCTATACAATGAAAAAAATAAGCTATTGCCTTGGGCTTCTAAGCCTTTTATCCACTCATCTGGCTTTCTCTCAGGCCAAACTTGTGGAAACCGTAACCCGAAAAAACGGTGAATTACTGATCCCCTACCAAAAATACATTTTACCCAACGGTCTGACGCTGGTTGTTCACGAAGACCATTCCGATCCGATCGTTCACGTGGATGTGACCTACCACGTGGGTTCCGCGCGGGAAGAAATCGGCAAATCCGGTTTTGCGCACTTTTTCGAACACATGATGTTTCAGGGTTCCGACCACGTTGCAGACGATGAACATTTCAAGATCGTGACCGAAGCCGGAGGAACGCTGAACGGTACAACCAACGCCGACCGCACCAACTACTTCGAAACCGTGCCCAGCAACCAGCTGGAGCGCGCGCTCTGGCTCGAAGCCGACCGGATGGGCTTTCTGCTGGATGCCGTTACCCAGAAAAAATTTGAAATTCAACGCGCGACGGTGAAGAACGAACGGGGGCAGAACTACGACAATCGGCCGTACGGTTTGGTCAGCGAGTACGTTGCCAAGAACCTGCTTCCGTACGGGCACCCCTATTCCTGGCTCACTATCGGGTATATCGAAGACCTGAACCGGGTGAATGTCAACGACTTGAAGAACTTTTTCCTGCGGTGGTACGGTCCCAACAATGCGGTTTTGACCGTCGGTGGCGACGTTGATCCGAAGCAGGTGGTCCAACTGGCGGAGAAATATTTCGGCAGCATTCCGAAAGGTCCGGCGGTGAGCAAGACGATTGTTCCGCCCGCCGTGCTGGACAAAGACCGCTACGTCTCGTACGAAGACAACGTCCGGTTTCCGATGCTGCGAATGGTGTACCCCACCGTCCCGCGTTTTCACCCCGACGAAGCTCCGCTCGACGCCCTGGCCCAAATTCTGGGGGGTGGCAAAAGCTCCTTGTTTTACAAAAATCTGGTTAAAACCGAGAAAGCCGTTCAGGCCAGTGTGGACCACCCGGCGCAGGAGCTGGCCGGCCAGTTTACGTTCACGGTTTTACCTTTCCCGAAAATGCGGCTGGATAGCACCGAAGCGATCGTTCGTAATACCCTGGCTGAGTTTGAAAAACGCGGGGTAACCGACGACGATTTGGTTCAATTCAAAGCCACCCGCGAAGCCGACATCATCAGTTACCTGTCGAGTGTGTCGGGCAAAGTTTCCCAACTGGCTTCTTTTCAGACGTTTGTCGGAACACCCAATTACCTGCCAAAGGAAATAAAACGCTATCAGGACGTTACGAAGGCGGATATCATGCGGGTGTACAACCAGTATGTTAAAGGCAAAAGTGGCGTCATTCTGACGGTTTACCCGAAAGATCAGAAGGAAATCGTGGCGCATCCCGACAACTACACCATCGTGACCGAGGGCTACAAAGCGCCGGATTATGGTTATGACGGACTGAAATACGTGAAAGCCAAAGATGCGTTCGATCGTAGCAAAAAACCGGCTTCCGGCCCAAATCCGGCCATTAAAGTGCCGCCGTTCTGGACGGATAAACTGCCGAATGGCCTGAAAGTGATCGGTGCTAAAAACGACGAAGTGCCCGAAGTGGCGCTGTTGTTTTCGGTGAAAGGCGGCCACACGCTCTCGGCCAAAGACCCATCGAAAGCCGGGATTGCCCAGCTCACGGCGGCTTTAATGAACGAAGCGACGCAGAATTTCAGCAACGAGGAGATCAACGCGAAACTCGAAAAACTGGGCAGCAGCATCCAGATTTACGCCAGCACCGAAAATATTCAGGTGTCGGTTTCGACACTAACCAAAAACCTGGACGCAACGCTGGCGCTGGTGGAAGAAAAATTATTCCGGCCCCGGTTTGCTTCGGAAGATTTTGAGCGCCTGAAAAAGCAGCAGATCGAACTGATCGCCAACCAGAGCACGCAACCGGTGGTGATCGCCAACAAAGCGTATAACAAATTGCTGTACGGCGACGATATCCGCGCCGTACCGACGAGCGGAACGACGAAAACCGTCGCCAACATTACGCTCGACGACGTGAAGGCATTTTACCAGCAGAACTTCTCGCCTTCCGTTACGAGCCTCGTGGTCGTGGGCGATGTCGACAAAACCGCTATCCTGCCGAAACTCGGTTTTCTGAAAACCTGGCCCGCCAAACCGGTCGACCTGCCCAAACCGGGTGTCGCGAAGAAAGTGGACAAAACCCGGATCTACCTGATCGACAAAGACAAAGCGCCTCAATCGGAAATCCGGATTGGTTATCTGACCGACCTGCCCTTCGACGCAACGGGTGATTACTTCAAAACCGGTCTCGCCAATTATATTCTCGGTGGTGCATTCAACAGCCGCATCAACATGAATTTGCGCGAAGATAAAGGCTGGACCTACGGCGCCCGGTCGTCGTTCAGCAGCACCAAAACACCCGGACCGTTCACCGCTCAGGCGGGTGTAAAAGCCGCGGCAACGGATAGTTCGGTGGTCGAGTTCGTGAAGGAAATTACGAATTATGGCAAAACCGGAATTACGGAATCCGAGCTGGCGTTCCTGAAAAGTTCGGTGGGTCAGCGGGATGCGTTGCGCTACGAAACCTCATTCCAGAAAGCTAACTTCCTCAACCAGGTTATTGAGTATGATCTGCCAGGCAACTTCGCGGAACAGCAGAGCCAGATTCTGAAAAACATGACGAAGAAAGAAATCGACGCCATCGCTAAAAAGCGGTTACCGGTCAATAACCTGATTATTACGGTTGTCGGAAATAAAACCGCGATCAAACCGGGGTTGCAAAAACTTGGGTATGAAGTGGTCGAACTCGATAAGGATGGTAATCCGGCCATGGCGGAAGGCACCACAACCCCGGCCGCCTTGGGGGGCGCTTCGTCGACCAAACCGAAGGAATAATCCGAAAAGCCATTTTGTTGTCTACGCTAAAAACCGCTCTCAAGCGGTTTTTGGCGTTTATGGCCAACGTTTGCCCAAAAGAACGGTATATCTCTGAAAAAAAGTTTTCACAAATTCTTTGGAATTTAAAAATCATCTTTAACTTTGAAACACAAAGTACTTTAAAAGACTACTTATTCATGGATCAGGAAATTTTATTGAATCTGAACAATCCCCGGCAACTGGAAAAATTGTACCGGACCAATCGGCCAAGCTTCAAAACGGCGTTTAATGCCCTGTATCCTCAACTGAAGAACGACCCGCTGGCCGAGGGTTGGTACCAGCGACTGAATTATATTTCCGAAAGTTCGTTTTGGGGAACTCCGCAGGAGCGACTCCTGGTGGCTTCGGCGGCTTTAGTGGCGGGTTTGCTGGCCAAGCTTCCGAAAATCCTGTCTCTAAACGAAGAGTTCTACTACACTCGTAATCTGGGCTTCATCGTTTTCCCGCTGCTAATTGCCTATTTCGCCTGGAAAAATGAAATAGCCTCCAAAACCGGGCTCTGGCTGGCCGGAGTGATATTGGCTGCCGTCGGGTTCATCAACTATTTACCCCAAAACCAGAGCAGCGACACCCTGATCCTGTCGTGTATTCATTTACCCCTGCTGCTCTGGGCACTGCTGGGCTTCACGTTCGGCGGGGAAAAATCCAAAAATGGCATCAACTGGTTGAGTTTTCTGCGGTACAACGGCGAACTGGCCGTGATGATTGCCTTGCTGCTGATTTCGGGGGGACTCATGACCGCACTCACCATCAACCTGTTCAGGCTGATTGGCTGGGACATCCAGAAGTTTTATTTTGAATACATTGTCATTTCCGGGCTGGCCGCCGTGCCCGTGGTAGGCACTTTTCTCGTCCAGACGCAGCCTACCCTGGTCAACAAGGTTTCTCCGCTCATTGCCAACCTGTTCAGCCCGATTGCGCTGGTGATGCTGCTGGTTTATCTGGGGGCAATGGTTTTCTCGGGAAAAGATCCTTATCACGACCGGGAGTTCCTGCTGCTGTTCAATGGGTTGTTGATTGGAGTCATGGCGCTGATCTTTTTTTCAGTCGCTGATGCATCTTCAGAACGGAAGAATTCGACTCAGATTCTCATTCTTTTTCTCTTGTCGGCGGTGACTATCCTGGTGAATGGAATTGCTCTTTCAGCGGTATTGTTCCGGATTTCGGAATGGGGCCTCACCCCCAACCGGGCGGCTGTTCTGGGGGCGAATGTACTGATGCTGATTCATCTGTTGCTGGTCGGAATACGGCTCTGGGGGGCATTAAGCCGCAAATCCGACCTTTCGCTGGTGGGCAAATCCATGAATCTCTTTTTGCCGATTTACGGTTTCTGGTGCGCCTTGGTAACCTTTTTATTTCCGTTCCTATTTGATTTTAAGTAAATGATTTGGAGTACCCTCCCTGAAAACGACACTTATCCACACCTTCCTTTCTAGTAAATTAGTAGCTCTGATAAGGTAATATTGAGAAAATGAGTTAACCCGATTTGTGCCCAAAAATCAGAGCGCATCATTCGGATTCCACCGGGCGGTATCGAGGCATCTCGGTACCGCTTTCCGGTTCAATGCCCCAATCAAAAACGGCTTTTCTGAATAACTGCAAAAATGGGTAGCTTCACGCTTCTCCTAAAAAACCTTGTTTCTCAATGAAGAAGATTTTACCCGGCTTATTGATGCTGGTTGTACTCCGTTGCACACCATCCGAAAAACATTATGACAGAGTCGATGCCCAGCGGGGCTATAAAGATTTAACGTTAGACGCTCCCTATGAACAATTCAGGGGAAAAGTTGAAATGCGGCTGACGCTGGCTGATTCCTGCAAGGCCACCAAAAAATACCAGATCACCTCGCAAAAGTATTTACAAATGGGTGCGGTTCAATTTCATACCGCCGAACTGGAATTTGTACGCGATACGCTCATCCGAACCACCCTGTATACCAAAGACTCGTATGAATCGGCGGGCCAACTACAGGCCCTGTATCGCCAGGAGTTTGGTCAGCCTCAGGAAGTGAAGGCAGTCGATTACAAATCGACAAACTGGAATGGCCAAAATTACACGCTCCATCTTATCGATAACCGCAAAAGCAATGATATTGAGCTTGAATATGCATCAATTAAGGGGATTCAACAATCCATTGCGGCAGAAAAGGCCTGTCAGGAGCGAAAAATAAATGGTCATCAAAAATAAATTCGAAAACGTTTGTTTTTCATATACCGATCGGTATATATTTGCCGTATGAAATTTTCACCCCGATCAGAGGCCACCCGCCAGTTCATTATTGAAACGACCGCCGGTATTTTCAATAAGAAAGGGTATGCGGGAACATCGATGTCCGATTTAACGGAAGCGACCCGGCTGACGAAGGGCAGTATTTACGGTAATTTCGAAAATAAAGAAGACGTTGCCTTGGCGGTTTTTGATTTCAATGCCGCACTTCGGGCGAAAATCATCCAGGCTAAACTTGACAAAACGACGGGCTACAAAAACAAGCTCGGGGCCTTTATTGATTTGTTTTCTCCCGAAGAAATCCGGCAATTTCCGGAAGGCGGTTGTCCGCTGCTAAATGCCGGAACCGAAGCCGATGACACGCACGAACCGCTACGGATGCGAGTTGCGGAAGAACTGACCAAAACACAGCAATACCTGGCGGACATCATTCGGAACGGAATGGTAGCTCGCGAATTTAACGCAGACATTGACGCGGAGAAAATGGCGGTATCAATCCTGGCCTTGATTCAGGGAGGGATTTTTATTACCCGGACCACCCGCAACGGACTGGTGTTGAATACGGTTTTGGAAACCGCCCGGCAACTCATTCACGAAATCACGATCAAATCGGAGAGCTAATTTTTTTACCCAATCATATACCGATCGGTATATAAAATCAAACAATCACAGTCTTACATTTTAGCATCATGAAAACGCAGAACAACACGGTTTTAATTACCGGTGGCAGTGCCGGAATCGGCTTTGAAATCGCCAAATTATTCGCCCAGAACGGCAATCAGGTCATCATCACCGGGCGCAATGCCGACCGCCTGCAACAAGCAGTTGCTCAACTGGAAAACACGACAGCGATCGTGTCGGATGTCAGCAAACCGGAGGACGTCGATCAACTGGTGGAACGGTTGAACAACGACTTCCCAAACCTGAATCTGGTCATCAACAATGCCGGTCGGGCTTTTTATTATTCACTTTCCGAAGACGGCATTCACGCGATTGACAAAGCCGGGGAAGAAATGACGACCAACTACCTGTCGATCATCGGTTTAACGGAAAAAATATTACCCTTATTGAAGAAGCAACCTGAAGCGGCCTTGGTCAATGTCTCGTCCATTGTGGCGTTTGTTCCCGGCCACACGACGGCTACGTATTCGGCCAGTAAAGCCGCCCTGCACGCGTATACGCAGGCATTACGCTACACCCTGGCGAAGGATACGGCCATCAAAGTTTTTGAGTTGATGCCGCCCCTGGTCAATACGGATTTTTCGCAGGAAATCGGCGGAATTAACGGTATATCCCCCAAAGTGGTGGCTGACGATCTGCTGAATGCGCTGGAAAACAATACCTACGAAATCCATGTCGGCAACACGGCCAATCTGTATAAACTCTTTCTATCGTCGCCCGAAGAAGCGTTTCTTACCTTGAATAAAGGCCGTTAAAAGCCTCAAAATCTCTTTATGCAGTTTCATTCCGGGCGTCGGATTTATCCCTTATCTTTGGGAATTACGCAGATTATCCGCCCGCCCACTATGGAAAAACCGCTCGTTGATGGCTCCTACCTTCTGGAAAAATTTCAGGGAAAAGGGGGGTGGACCTATGCCGCGCTCCCCGAGGTGACTCCGGACAAAAAGGCCTACTTCAACTGGGTGAAAGTAAACGGCCATGTCGATGGTTACGAACTGAAAAACTACTCCCTGATGCCGATGGGAAACGGGAAACTTTTCCTGCCGGTTAAAGCCGAAATCCGGAAAATCATTGGTAAAAAAGTAGGAGACTGGGTCCAAATCACCTTATTTTCCGCCCAACAGCCGGTCGATACCCAGAACGATTTGTTATTGTGTCTGGAAGACGAACCCATCGCGCACCAATTTTATTTAAGCTTTTCCACCGAAGAGCAAAAGGCGTACATCGGCTGGATCGATTCGGCGAAATCGGAAGAAACGAAGATCGAACGACTGGCCGAAACCGTCAACCGGCTGTTGAAGGGGCAGAAGTTTGTGGAGAAGTAGAAACGTACCCACGGACTTTGGTCCGTGTTTTGAACCCTCCTAGATGGACTTCTAACAACACGGACGAAAGTCTGTGGGTACGTTTTTAAATCTTCACGGCCTGCCGCGCCAGCAGTTTCCAGTCGCCTTTTTGCTTGACCCAAACCAGTAAAACCGACAGACTCACTTTTCCTGCAACGTTCTTGTTATTGGTAGTTCCAGATAGTTTATGCCGCACCCAGGCGGTATTATCGACAATTGAAATAGTCTGATCGGTCAGATCGATCGTTACAAAATCCGATTCTTTGGTCACCAACGCCTTGATGAAAGCGGTTTTATCTTCCAGAAGACCGTTCGAGTGTCCGTAGGTCAGTTGATCGGCGGTAATGCTGCTTAATGCCGATTCATCGGCGTCAATAATGCCTTTCTTTAACTTCTCGACAGCCTGTTCTACGGCTTGTTTCTCATCTTTTTTTGTGGGTTCGGTCGCCAGCAGGGTTCCGCTTACCAATAATAATGCAATCAGGCAGGTCAGGGTTTTCATGGGTAATTGGGTTTGGTAAGTTGATAAAAAGTATGGTTGACCATTGACGATGGACCATCGTCGATGGACTTGAGCGTAAAGAATACGCCTTATTTCCCGGTTCTCACATCTTTATTTTCTTCTATTTTGTCAATGGTCGATGGTCAATCATCCATTGTCAATGGGCCATCGTCAACGTCTATTTTTCTCCTAGCAAAACATACTCTTTACCGGGTTCCGTAGCCAGGTCGTAAATCCAGACGCCGTTGGCCGGGGTTTCGGGCGTGGTGGTTTGGTAGCGGTTTTCGGGTAATTTGTAAAACGCATTGGTATTGGGTCCTTTGGCGATTTTCAGGGCGGTTTTTCCGTCTCCTTTGAGAGCGTTCGTCAATCGCAGCCGGCAGTTTCCGCCCAGGGCCGAGCGAACGGCCACGCGGGTCAGTTTTCCGTCTTTCCAGCTCATATCCACTTCATAACCGCCCCTGGCCTTCATACCCTTCACCTCACCGGTGGCCCAGACATCGGGGCGGGCGGGCAGCAGGTTCAGCAAACCGTCGTGGCTTTGCAGCAACATTTCACCAATTCCCGACGTGCCGCCGAAATTGCCGTCGATCTGAAACGGCGGATGCGCGCAGAACAGGTTGGGATAGGTACCGCCCCCCCTGGCATAATCGGTGCCTTCGACGCCCGTCAGTTTCAGCAGTTCGCGCAGCAGTTTGTAGGCATGATTACCGTCGTGGAGCCGCGCCCAGAAGTTGATTTTCCAGGACTTACTCCAGCCCGTACCGCCGTCGCCCCGGATTTCGAGGGTTTTGCGGGCCGCATCGGCGAACTTCGGCGTTGTCAGCGGGGACACTTCGCGGCCCGGATGCAGCACGTACAGGTGCGAAACGTGGCGGTGTTGCGGGTCCTCATCCTGCCAGTCTTTATACCATTCCTGCAAATTGCCGTTTTTCCCAATCTGCAACGGAAACAATTTGTTCTTTTTGTCGGACAACTCCTTCCGGAAATCAGCATCGATCCCCAGTTGCGACGACGCCTGAATCACATTCGAAAATACGTCCCAAATCAGCCCCATATCCATCGTCGTGGCCAACGAAACGGATTGTTTGGCGCCTTGTTCGGTTATGAAAACGTTTTCCGGCGACGTTGCCGGAGCGGTTACCAGACGGCCCTGTTTGTCTTCCACCAGCCAGTCGGTGTAGAACAACGCGGCATCTTTCATCAACGGATAGGCGTATTCCTGCAAATACTTTTTATCACCCGTAAACAGGTAATGGTCGTACAAATGCTGACACAACCACGCTCCGCCCATCGCCCAGTTGGCCCACGACGGACTGCCTTTGCCTTTGTCGCCGACGGGATTGGAGGCCCCCCAGATGTCGGAATTGTGGTGAACCGTCCAGCCGCGGGCGTTGTAAAAGTTCTTTGTGGTTTCGCGGCCGGTTTTCGCCATATACCCGATCCAGGTGAGCAAGGGCGCATGCAAATCCGACAGATTGACCATTTCGGCCGGCCAGTAATTCATTTCGGCGTTGATATTCGTGGTGTAATTACTGCTCCAGGGAGGCCGCACCATGGGGTTCCAAAGCCCCTGCAGATTGGCCGGTGGGCCGCCGGGTCGCGAACTCGAAATGAGCAAATACCGCCCGAATTGATAATACAAACTTTCCAGTTCCGGATCGGCACCACCTTCCGCGTAGCGTTTCAATCGCTCGTCCATCGGCAAACTGACCGGCGACGGATTTGCCAACGTAAAGCTGGCCCGATTGAAATACCGTTGATAATCAGCAATATGATCTTTGCGGATCACATCGACCGGTTTCGGAAGTGCTTTTTTCAGATACCCGTCGGCGAGTTGTTTTTCGTCCCGGCCTTCGCGGTCGGGGCATTTGTCGAAACCGTTGAAACTCGTAGCGGCCGTCAGCAGTAAAACCGCTTCGGTCGCATTCTGAATCCGGATTCCGGCGGTGTCGGCTGAAACCGTTCCGTCCGTCGAGCGCACTTTCACCCGCCAGTCAAACCGCATGCCCTTGCAACCCGCAGAATCACCGTAAATAACCGGTTTTGGATTATAATTAACGTAATTCGGATCGGCATGTGCAGGCGCTTTTCCGCGAATCACCAACTCATCGCGACCTGCAACGGCTTTTGTGACTGGGTGCAGACTCCGCGTGGCCGCCGTGACGTTCAACGTTCCTTTTTTATCGGCGGTCAATCGCAACACAATGACCTGATCGGGGGCCGAAACGAAAATCTCGCGGGTATAGCTGACTCCATCGGCCTTGAAACGCGTGGTCGACGTAGCGGTTTTTATATTCAGATCGCGGTAATAATCAGTGGATTGCCCCGAAAAACGCTGTTTCAGCAGTAAATCGCCCAGCGGCTGATACGCTTCCGTATACAAACCCTGCATTTTCTGCGTCAGTTTGGCCGCAGCCGCGTAATCCTCCTTGAAAAGCGCTTCCCGGATTTCGGGCAAATACTTCGCAACGCCGGGATTCGGGTTCGTATTGACCGGCCCGCCCGACCAGAGCGACGATTCATTCAGCTGAATCAATTCCTCACCGGGCCGGCCAAAAACCATTGCGCCCAGTCGCCCATTGCCCACCGGAAGCGCTTCGTTCCAGTTGCGAGCGGGCTGTTTATACCAGATGGCTGACGGATTCTGACCAGCAACCGCATGAACAATCAGCCAGAACAGGCCAATCAGGGCGGTTTTTGGGGTTAACAAAGAATAGAATTTCTGTGAATAGAGATTAGAAAGGTGCATATTTCTAAAAGCGGCTGCCAGGCGAAAATTACTGTATTCAAGTAGGATGCCGTAGGGTAATAGGCCCTTTTAAGCCTTATTATACACCTTCAAAACCGATTCCCGCAGCATTTTTCCGGCCCCGAACGTCACAAAATCGATCAGTTCGGCAATGTCTTCGGGTTTCACCCAGTTCGCCGGATCGGCATCGGGCATGGCTTTCCGGTTGACCGGCGTGTCGATCGTGCTTGGCACCAAAACCGTCGAAACGATATTTTTATCCTTTCCTTCGGCATTAATTAGTTCCGATAATTGAATCACCAGTGATTTGGAAAGGGCATACGCCACCATGTGTTTGCCCGCCGACGGCACCAAAGCAGGTCGGGCACCAACCAGAATAAAGCGGCCGCCGTCGGCCTGCTGGCTCATTTGTTCAAAAACCGGGCGGGCTACCTGATACGTCGTCTGAAAATTCAGCCGGAACAGTTTTTCGATACCCGCAAAATCGGTTTCGGCAATCGAACCCATTGCAAAACCGCCAACCAATAAAACTGCCGCGTCGATACCACCGTGTTCAGCAACCAGTTTTTGAACCAGCGCCTGACAACCGGCTTCGTCCGTCAGATCCAGTTCGTACGTCAACAGATTGGGTTGCGAATCGAGCGCGTGGCCGCCCGGTTCAAGTGTGGCAATGACGGTATGACCGTTTTTCAACAGATTTTGGGTAATCGAGCGGCCTAAGCCACCAGCTCCGCCGGTTAATAAAATAGTAGACATTTTCGGTTTCAAGCGTGTTTATGAATACGGAAAGAATAGTCCGGTTTTTAAAAAAGTTCGTCTGTGTATTGAATCGTAGCACCTACATCCGGAAACTCGCCATTCACAGCAGAAAAGCAGGCAAGGTTACCCATCAGTTTGCTTTGCCACTTAATTGGTACTCTTTGGGCGGGGTTGATTTGTTAAAGTGAGCATTAAACAGAAACTCCCGCTCGGATACTTCCCGGAGCCAAAATTTCATGTGCTCATTGGAATTGATAACGAAATAATACGTTTTGCCCGGGTCAAGATGAATGTAATAGGGTCGGTCTTCGATCATGATTCCCAGGCTATCTTCGTCCGTTTGTATAACCGCCCATTCATTGTTTAAAATTTTGATATCCTTATCCAGATTACGGGTGGTGCGTATTCGGGGAGTCCACATGTTGGAAGTTGCATTCAAAAAATGCATTCTGGTGGGTGTCTGACCGTAGGAGAAAGACACTAAACCCAGAAAAACGGCTAAAATTCCGGCTACATTTTTCATATCCGATTGAGTTCGTTACCATTTATAAATAGCATTACTTTTCCACAGTTATCACA
This sequence comes from Larkinella rosea, assembly GCF_003858635.1. GTDB lineage: Bacteria > Bacteroidota > Bacteroidia > Cytophagales > Spirosomataceae > Larkinella > Larkinella rosea. The sequence goes on along the minus strand of NZ_RQJO01000017.1, from coordinate 34,204 downwards.
ATCGACTTCGAAATGGGCGTCAGACTTCCCTCCGCGACCTGATCGATGGGAATCAGCACATTGGTTTCCGGGAAATAAGCAGCCGCACACCCGCGCGGAATGTTGTAGGGAACGATCACAAACCGCTCGGCGGTGCGGATTTTCCCGTCGTAGCGACTTTGCAGATTCACCACCTGCTGCGGTTTCAGGCCCCGGTGCGCAATGTCATCCGCGTGCATAAACACCACCCGCCGTTCGTTGTGAATGCCCCGGTAGCGATCGTCGCGCCCATACACGGTCGTGTTGAACTGATCGTGGCTGCGAATAGTCATCAGCAGCAACTCATCGGGTTGAAGTTCGAGCTTTTCGGGAACATTGATGGAAAAATGGGCTTTGCCGTCTTTGGTCTCGAATTTTCGTTTGCGGGGGCCATTGGGCAAGTAAAAACCGCCCGGTTTCTGCACCCGTTCGTTGTAGTGATCAAAACCGGGAACGACTTTTTCGATCAGGTCGCGGATGTGATCGTAATTGCTGATCAATTTGTCCCAATCGACGTTGTTGTGCCTGGAATGGAAAACGGCTTTGGCTAGTTCGGCCACAATAGCCGGTTCACTTTTCAGGTGTTTCGAAACCGGTTCCAGCGTGCCGCGCGACTGCTGCACGACACCCGTGGTGGCTTCGGTAGTCACAAACTGATCACCCGCAGCCTGGCTATCTCGATCGGAACGGCCCAGACAGGGCAAAATCAAAGCGGTTTCGCCGTGAATCAAATGACTGCGGTTTAATTTGGTCGATACCTGAACGGTCAGTTTGCAGCGTTGCAGCGCTTCGGCGGTATAATTCGTATCGGAAACCGCCATCAGGAAATTCCCGCCCATCCCGAAAAAAAACTTCGCTTCACCCTTGTGCATGGACTGCACGGCTTCGACAACACTAAAACCGTGTTCGCGCGGGGGTTCGAAACCGAATACGGTTTTCAGTTTGTCCAGAAATTCGGGCTTCGGTCGCTCCCAAATACCCATCGTCCGGTCGCCCTGCACGTTGCTGTGTCCCCGAATCGGAGCTGCTCCCCCACCCTCGATGCCGATGCTGCCCTTCATCAACAAGACATTGATCACCTCGTTGATCGTCTGAACGGCGTTGCGGTGCTGCGTCAGCCCCATCGCCCAGCAAATGATAATTTTCCGGGTGTGTTTGAGAAGATCAACCGTCTGCTGCACTTCTTCCAGCGATAAACCGGTTTGGCCGACCAAATCACTGAGTTCATACTGTTCCAGACTAGTGATAAAATCCTCATAACCAACCGTATATCTTTCGATGAACGATTTATCGATCACCGCACCCGGCGTTTTCTTTTCTTCGTCTAGCAATAGTTTGCAAATGGCTTTCAGGAAAGCCAGGTCGGAATTGATGCGGATTTGCAGGTAAAGATCGGTCAGTTTTTGCCCGCCCAACACCATGTCGCGCACACTTTGCGGAAACTGGAACGCCAGCAAACCGGTTTCCACCAGCGGATTAACCGCGATAATCGTCGCGCCATTGCGCTTGGCCTGTTCCAGTGGCGTCAGCATGCGGGGCGCATTCGTACCCGGATTCTGACCCATGATCATGATGACGTCCGCTTTCTCAAAGTCTTCGTACACAATCGACGCCTTGCCTAAACCGAGGGTTTCGCCCAGTGCAACCGAGGTCGATTCGTGACACATGTTGGAACAATCCGGCAGGTTATTCGTACCGAATTGCCGAACAAACAACTGGTACAGAAAAGCCGCTTCGTTGCTGGTTCGGCCCGAGGTGTAGAAAACCGCTTCATCCGGCGAATCCAGCGCATTCAAATGCCCGGCAATCAATTGAAAAGCGTCTTCCCACGAAATGGGTTCGTAGTGTGTCCCGCCCTTCCGAATCACCAGTGGCTGGGTTAGACGGCCCTGCTGCCCCAGCCAGAAATCGTCTTTTTGCCGCAACTCCTCGACCGAATACCGCTGAAATAAAACCGGTGAGGCCGTGTGTTTGGTCATCACTTCGTCGGCAACGGCTTTGGCCCCGTTCTCGCAATACTCCGCAATGGACGAACGATGGTCGTCGGGATCGGGCCAGGCGCAACTCGGACAATCGTACCCGTTTTTCTGATTCAGGTGATAAAGTGCCTTCCAGCCCCGGATGAGGTCCGTATTCCGAAAGACATGCTGCAAAGAAACCGTCACGGCGGTCAGCCCTGCAGCGGTTTCTGTTGGTTTGGTAATTCTCAGGCCGGTTAAGGTGTCAGGAGCGAGTTTCATGGGTTCTAACTTCGGGCGGAAAAACGCCCCAAACGACAACTTTCTGTCATCGGGAATAGTTTTCAAAAACCGCCCCGGCGTTGCCGTGTGTAAGGTAGTAAAACTCCACTAATCTGACGCAATCCGACTCAATTCTCCCAACTACAGCCTTATTCCGGTTTTTGGCGGAGGGTTTTGATATCGGCAATCAGTTGCTCCATTTCCAGTTCGAGCGTGCCGTTGTAAATGCCGCGAATGCGTTTGTGTTGATCGACCAGCAAAAAATGCTCGGTATGCAGAAACTCCGTGCTGTCTTTGTTGAACCCTAACTCTTCCTCGGCAAAGTACGATTGCCGGGCTAACTGATAAATTTCCGATTTACGGCCCGTTAACAAATGCCAGTTCTTCGACTGAATTCCGTTGGTCAGGCTGTATTTTTTCAGCCGGGCCACGCTGTCGATCCAGGGCGTCACGCTGTACGAAAGCAACACCAGATGCGGGTCGTTCGGAAACGCCTTTTCGATCAATTTCAGGTGTTTGGTCATTCGCGGGCAGATAATTCCGCAGGAGGTAAAGAAAAAATCGGCGACGTGAATCTTGCCTTCGATGTCCTTCTGACTAACGGTTTTGCCGTGCTGATCCTTGAAGGAAAAATCCCCAATCGTGTGCGGAATTTTTCCGGCTACCTCGGTTTCCGATTCGATAAAAACCGGTGTAAAATCGGGGGTATTATAATACGGCAACCGCTGACCGGTTTCGTGCTGACAGCCTAGTAGAAAAACCGCAATCGCCAGCAGCTTACTTCCGAAAAACACTGTCGGCCACATTCCTGCAGTTTTTGGTGCCCAGTAAACCATAGCGCCGGTCGTCTTTGATGAGGTAGTTTGTTTTTATTTTTCCCGAAGAATACCAGACTTGCTGAACGCCTGATTCCTGCCCTTTTTCGTAATGCATATTCCGGAACGGTTTTCCGTTTGGAAACCACTCCCTGTAATTTCCCTCGAAGAGATCATCCCGAAAATGGTATTCAAACCGGCGTTTTCCGTTTTCGTACCAGCCCCGGTGAACGCCTTCTTTCCAGCCATTCACAAAAAACCGCTCTTCGCGCAGGCGGTTTCCGGGATAAAAAAATCGCGCGGTTCCGTCTTCTTTTCCGTCTACAAAAGAAACCCGAAAGGTTGTATCGCCGTGTCTGTCCGTTTCAAATAAAATCCCTGAAATGGGTTTATCACCACTGCAGGTAATTCCTCCTTTGACCTGAATCCGGATTTTACTGGCATCCACAAAGGAGACGGATTCGGGCGACGACTGGCAGGACATCCAGATTCCTGCCAGTAACCCGAGCAGTTTACTTCGACCAGGTACCCGCCGTGCCATAATAACCATTCCCATTGATGTACGGAGCGTCGGCGGTGGTGTGATAATGGTAAATGCCGTTGGGATAATCCGCCGTTGCGCTGGTATGACCGTGATAGGCATCGAGGTCGCTGCTCGTCAGCGTTTTACCGTTTTCGACCGGGCCGTAGAGGGGAAAACCGTCGAGCAAAAAACCGATCAGCGAACTGCTGCCTTTACTGGCCGTCAGGTAGCTGGGTTCAATGTGGTAGTGGTATTCGCTGAAAGGCGTCGGATGCCCGCCGTACAAATCAAACGAAACGTATTCACCCGCGCCCGGCGTCAGCAACTGATTTTCCATCTGGTATTGATTGAAAAGCGGTACACCATTGATTGCCACACCGATGGTGGCAGCTCCCAGCGCTTTATGCGTCGACGCTACCGTCGGATTTTTTGGTAGTTTAAACACGTAGCTGAACGACAGAATGGTATTGCTGTTCATTTTAAAACCGGAACGCGTATCATTCACATAAAGTGCTGATTCCCATTGCGTTCCTTTATAATACGGCGTTTTATGATCCGGCAAACCGGTTGATTTCACGACGATGTAATTGCCTTCGACGTAAATCTGCGAAGCGCCGTAAATCTTTTTATAAACGTCGGGAACGTCGGTTCCGACGGATGTACCGGTGTCGGGCGTTGTTGTGTCATCGTCCTTGTCGCAGGCCGAAAAAGCGAAACCAATTGCCAGAACGAGGGCATAAAACAGTCGGGGTGTCTTTCGTAAAGTCATTACGCTCAGGTGTTAACGGTGGAATTCTGACAACAGCAGGAATAAATCCATGTCAGAACATACACTTGAGACGAAGAAGGTTACTAAAAGTAATGAAGGCACTTGATTTTTCATCCGGAAAAACCGGATGGCGCCGTCTCAAACGTGTACTGATTATACCGGTTATCGCGGACAAAACCGAGGAGCGTTATTCCGGCTTCCTTCGCCAGTTCGACGGCCAGGCTTGAGGGAGCGCCAACGGCCGCCAGCAGCGGAATGCCCGCCATCCAGGATTTCTGCACCAGTTCGAACGCAACGCGTCCACTTAGCAGCACCCCAAACCGGCTCAGTGGCAACCAGCCCTGCCAGAAAGCCGCCCCGATCAGTTTGTCCAGCGCATTATGCCGCCCGATGTCTTCCCGAACCAGGACCAGCCGACCGGTTTCGTCGAACAGAGCCGCTGCGTGCAAACCGCCCGTATACGCAAATGTCCGCTGGGTTTCCCGAAGTTGTTCCGGTAAACCATGAATGATTTCCGGGTCTACGTGAAAACCGGTACGAATCGGTGTTTGGCAAACCGTCTGAACGGCTTCGATGGAGGCTTTTCCGCAAATTCCGCAACTGGATGCCGTATAGCTGTGCCGTTCGAGCCGCTGCCAATCGATCTCGACGTTCGGTTGCAGTTCAACACGGAGCACATTGCCTTTTTTTTCAGCGTTGGAAACACAATGCCGGACCGAAATGAGCTGGGACGGATTTTCGATAATATTTTCGGTAAACAGGAAACCAAGTGCCAGTTCTTCGTCATGTCCCGGCGTCCGCATGGTTACCGCAACGCTCCGCTGCTGCCGGTCGTCGGGAGGACCAAATCCCAGCCGGATCTCCAGCGGCTCTTCCACCGCCAGTAAATCGGTGTGCTCCTGAGGGTCATTAGATTGACTGATTTTCTGAATGGTGACGGGGGCGATGGGCAACATACGGTTTTTATACTTTTTATTTAAAAAACACAATTAACAAAAAAGAGTTTAAATGCGCTGAAAATGGTATTTATGCTCCTGAAATTGCCGGATTGACAGACACAAAATTCATTTTTCACACAGAAAATAGGACAGTACATGAAAGTAAGCCTGTCAGAAGCGTTTATCTTTGGGTATAATTTGGTGAAATCACCGCTTTATGGATTAATTAGGCCCTGAAGTTTCAATCGCGTCGGCGTTCCGACATCAATTCGATATGCTCAGTACGAACAAAACACGGCAGGCGAACGAGTTTCGTCATGTAAGCTATTTGTGGGACGAAGCCAAAGCTGCTCAACTGGCTGGTGATGAAGTTGCCCTCCTTATTTATCGTTCTAATCTTTTAGGTGCCGACCTGCGGCTGACCAACTACGGCGGAGGCAACACTTCCTGCAAAACGATGGCCAAAGATCCGCTGACGGGCAAAGAAACCGAAGTGATGTGGATCAAAGGCTCCGGCGGAGACATCGGTACGCTCAAAAAAAGTGGGTTGGCGGCTTTGTACGTGGATCGGTTGCGGAGCCTGAAAAACATTTATCGCGGTATCGAATTTGAAGATGAAATGGTGGAATTGTTCAACCATTGCATTTTTGATTTAGCGTCAAAAGCGCCCTCAATTGACACCCCCCTGCACGGTTTTCTGCCTTTTGCCCACATCGACCACCTGCACCCCGACGCGGCCATTGCCATTGCGGCTGCCAAAGATGGTAAAAAAATTACGGAGGAGTTGTTCGGCGGCACCATCGGCTGGGTGGAATGGCAGCGTCCCGGTTTCGATCTGGGCCTGAAAATGGACGAATGTTTGCAGCAAAATCCGGGCATTCGGGGCATTATGCTGGGTTCGCATGGGTTGTTCACCTGGGGCGATACGGCCTACGAAAGCTACGTCAATACGCTGGAAGTCATTGAGAAATGCGCGGAATACCTAGAAGAAAATTACGGTAAAAACCGCCCGGTTTTTGGGGGTACCAAACTGGAAAGTCTCGAAAAAGACGCCCGTCTGAATCAGGCCGCTACGCTGGCGCCCATTTTACGCGGTTTCTGCTCAAATAATACGTCGATGGTCGGGCACTTCACGGACGACGCACGCGTGCTCGAATTCATCAATTCCAACGACCTCGACCGGCTGGCTCCACTCGGAACCTCTTGCCCCGACCACTTTTTGCGTACCAAAATCAGTCCGCTGGTACTCGATCTGAAACCCGACGAAGATGTGACCGATACGGCGGCCATTCAGGAAAAACTCGCCCCGGCTTACGAAGCCTACCGGGCGATGTATGCCGAGTATTACGAAACCTGTAAACACCCGAACAGCCCCGCCATCCGGGATAAAAATCCGGTGATCATTCTGTGGCCGGGGGTGGGTATGTTTGCCTTCGCCAAAGACAAGCAAACCGCCCGCGTTGCGGCTGAGTTTTACACCAACGCCATTAACGTGATGAAGGGGGCCGAAGCCATATCGGAATATACCTCACTGCCGCGTCAGGAAGCGTTTGATATTGAATATTGGCTCCTGGAAGAAGCCAAATTGCAGCGGATGCCGAAACCCAAACCGTTGTCGGGCAAAATTGCGCTCATCACCGGAAGCGCCGGTGGTATCGGAAAAGCCATCGCCAAGCGGTTTGTGGCCGAAGGTGCGGTGGTGGTGATCAACGACAACGATCCGGATCGGTTGAAAGGTGCCGACGACGAATTCCGCCAGCAATACGGCCGGGATACGCACACCTCCGCGACGCTTGATGTAACCAGCGCTGAAACCATCAGCAAAGCATTCGATGCCGCAGCACTGGCATTTGGCGGTGTCGATATCGTGGTCAACTGCGCCGGTTTGTCGATCTCGAAACCGATTGAAGACCATACGGAAAAAGACTGGGATCTGCTGTATGACGTGCTCGTCAAAGGCCAGTTCCTGGTGACGCAAAAGGGCGTTGAAATCATGCGGAAACAGAAACTGGGTGGTGACGTCATCAACATTGCCAGTAAGAACGGTCTGGTTTCCGGTCCGAACAATGCCGGTTATGGTTCGGCCAAAGCCGCGCAATTGCACCTGAGCCGCCTGAATGCCGCCGAATTGGGCAAAGATCACATTCGGGTCAATGTCGTGAATCCGGATGCGGTTATTTCCGACAGTAAAATCTGGGCCGGTGCCTGGGCCGAAGGCCGCGCCAAAGCCTACGGGGTGACGGTGGCCGAACTGCCCGCTTACTATGCCAAACGGACGTTACTGAACGAAATCATCCTGCCGGACGACATTGCCAACGCCTGTTTCGCCTTCGTCGGCGGGCTGCTGAGCAAATCCACTGGCAACGTCCTGAACGTCGATGGTGGCGTTGCAATGGCATTTGTGAGATAAAAGTCAAATGTTTCGCAGAGTTAAGCGGAGTAAATCCGAGTTACGCAGAGGTTTATTTTTTCTCTGCTAAACTCCTTTTACTCCGCTTATCTCCGCGAAATAACCCCTTTAAACCCCTAGCCCTTCATGAAACTCGAAGCGTATAAAATAGCCGAATATAACCAGAAGGCACTGGAAGCGCACCAGCGGAAGCTGTCGTACTGGACGGAGGAAGTTGCCAATGCGGAAGAGATCATCAAAAAACTGATCGATTTCCAGATTGCCATTCCGAGTTGGGCGCTGGGAACCGGCGGAACCCGCTTTGGCCGGTTTCCGGGCGGTGGCGAACCGCGCTCGCTGGAGGAAAAAATTGAAGATGTCGGCTTACTGCATGCCCTGAACCAATCCAGTGGAGCGATTTCGCTGCACATTCCCTGGGATATTCCGAAGGACGGCGAAGCCATCAAAAGCCTGGCCGCCAGTTTTGGGTTACGGTTCGATGCCATGAATTCCAATACGTTTCAGGATCAGCCCGATCAGGAACATAGTTATAAATTTGGCTCGCTCCAGCACGTCGACCGGGCGGTTCGGCAACAGGCGATCGACCATAACATTGAGGTCATCAAACACGGCGTTGCCTTGGGTTCCGAATCACTAACGGTCTGGTTGTCCGACGGTTCCTGTTTTCCGGGACAGCTCAATTTCCGGAAAGCGTTTGAGCGGACGTACGAAAGTTTGCAGGAAATCTACACGGCATTGCCCGATAACTGGAAAGTCTTTGTCGAGTACAAAGCCTTTGAACCCAATTTCTATTCGATGACCGTCGGCGACTGGGGTGCCTCCTTGCTGTACGCCAATAAACTGGGTCCGAAAGCCTACACGCTCGTCGATTTGGGGCATCATTTGCCAAATGCCAACATCGAACAAATCGTTGCGTTGCTGCTGATGGAAGGCAAACTGGGCGGTTTTCACTTCAACGACTCCAAATACGGCGACGACGATCTGACGGTTGGCAGCATTCGGCCTTATCAGTTATTTCTGATTTTCAATGAATTGATTGAAGGCATGGACGCCAAAGGCATGGATCACGCGACCGATCTGGGTTGGATGATCGATGCCAGCCACAACGTCAAGGATCCACTGGAAGATTTGTTGCAGTCTGTCGAAGCCATTCAACTGGCGTACGCGCAAGCCTTATTGGTCGATCGCGTGGCACTGGAAGAAGCCCGCGAAGCCAATGATGTGGTGCGGGCGCAGGAAATTTTGCAGGAAGCTTACCGCACCGACGTCCGCGCCCTGGTGGCCGAAGCGCGTCGGCGGGCGGGCGGTGCCTTGCAACCCCTGACTTTATTCCGCCAACTGAACATCCGCCAGCAACTCATCGGCGAACGTGGCCTAAAAACCATCGCCACAGGACTTTAAATTTAATTTTGAATGAGTGAATGATAGAATGAGTGAATAGCTTCGTCCACTACATACTTCCTTCGAAGCTATTCACTCATTCTATCATTCACTCACCGCGCGGGCGGCCCCGTCACTCATTCAAAAAATGAAAACGCCAGTTATTGCCATTTTCGACGTCGGGAAGACGAATAAGAAGCTGTTTCTGTTCAACGAGCGGTATGAAATCGTGTGGGAACGATCGGAGCCGTTTGAGGAAATTGTAGACGATGATGGTGATCCCTGCGAAGATTTGACCCGGCTGACGGCCTGGGTTCAGACCCTGTTGCGGGAGGTTCTGGCGTTGCCCGAGTTTGAAATCAAAGCCCTGAATTTCTCAACTTACGGCGCCAGTTTTGTTCACCTCGACGAAGAAAGCCGGCCGATCGGTTATTTGTATAATTACCTGAAACCGTACCCCGCAGAAATCCGGCAGAAATTCTACCAGACTTACGGCGATGAGACGACCCTGGCGATGCAAACCGCTTCTCCGGCGCTCGACAGCCTGAATTCGGGACTCATGTTATACCGCATCAAGTATGACAAACCGAAGTTATTCCGTCGCATCTGGTATTCGCTGCACTTACCGCAATACCTGAGCTACCTGTTTACCGGCCAGGTCCTGACGGATGTTACCAGCATTGGCTGCCACACGATGTTGTGGGATTTTACCAAGAAACAGTACCACGACTGGGTTATTGCTGAAAAACTGGACAAACTGTTTGGTCCCATTTTCACCTCCGATAGCGTTCTCAATGCCATCTGGCTGAATCATCCGCTCAAAGTGGGCGTCGGCCTGCACGACAGTTCGGCGGCTTTGATCCCGTATCTGGCGTCGTTTCAGGAACCATTCGTGTTGATTTCGACCGGCACCTGGTCGATCAGCCTGAACCCGTTCAATACCATTCCGCTGACGGCGGAAGAATTGCAATACGATTGCCTGTGTTACCTGCATTATCAGGGACAACCCATCAAGGCGTCGCGGCTTTTTGCCGGGTACGAACACGAACAGCAGACCAAACGCATTGCCGCGCATTTTGAAACCGCCGTCGATTTCTACAAACAGGTGGATTTTGACGCGGATACCATCCAGTATTTGCGGGATTCACGTCCGAATTCTGACAATCAATTCAAAGATGTAAAAGCGCCCCCGCTCCAGGAATCACTCTTCAAATACCGCGATCTGTCGGCTTTCCGGACCTACGAAGAAGCCTACCACCAGTTGATTCTGGACATTGTATCGCAGCAATTGATTTCGACCAATCTGGTGCTCGAAAACTCTCCGGTGAAGCGGATTTTTGTGGACGGTGGTTTTAGCAAAAACCCGATCTACATGAATTTGCTGGCATCCGCGTTTCCGCAAACGGAAGTTTTTGCCGCTTCGATGGCGCAGGCCACTGCACTCGGCTCGGCACTGGCAATTCACCACCACTGGAACACCAAACCGCTGCCGGGCGATACCATCGAACTGAAGCATTACGCGGCCACCGGCCGTTATGCGGTTTAGTACCCACGGACTTTAGTCCGTGAGACTTCGTTACTAGCAAGCGACTTAATTATCCAGCATCTCACGGACTAAAGTCCGTGGGTACATATAGTTTGGAAACCTTAAAAGCCTTCCTCAACGGTCTTACGCCCATTCGTTCAGAGACCTGGCAGCAACTGGAACTTCTTTTTTCGGAAGTTCAGCTACCCAAAGGGCGGTTTTTTCTGGAAGACGGGCGGAAAGCGACCCAGATTGGCTTTCTGACAGACGGCGTCATGCGGGCTTTTTACCGAAACCGGGAGGGCGTTGAATACAACAAACATTTTTTTGTACCCGGGTCTTTTATAGGTGGTTACGCATCCCTGATTACCGGAAAACCCAATCAAATCTGGCAGCAGTCGCTCACCGATTGCCGATTGCTGGTAACCGATTTTGCTTCTTTTTCAGCCCTATACGATACCGCCCCCGATCTCGAACGGGCGGCTCGATTGCTGGCGGAGCGGTTTTTCGTACAAAAAGAAGAACGGGAGATCGAACTGGTTTTGTCCGACGCCCAGACCCGTTATGAACTCTTTCAGCAACAGTTTCCCGGTCTGGAACAACGCATTCCGCAATACCACATTGCTTCTTATTTGGGCGTCACCCCGACGCAGTTAAGCCGCATTCGGCGAAAAATGGCCCGTCGCTGATTTCTTTACCTATGTAAATTTTCTTCCGTTTCGCGTCCCCTAGTTTTGCCCTGACGAATACCTGTTCTCGTCCAAAACAGACCATGACAAGCGAAACCGAATACACCATCCTGCTCTTGCTGAACGCGAAGCCCCAATGGCTTTCGCTCAGCCGCAACGAACGAAACACCTATTTTGAAAAAACGGTACGGCCTGTTTTTCAGGAAGTCAGCCAAACGGTCGAGGTTCGATTGTTTGACAGCGAATATTTTCATGCCCGGGTTTCTGATTTTTTAATTGTCCGAACGCGTAATCTGAAGGATTACCAATGGCTCATCGAGCGGTTGCGGGACACCAAAATCTACAGTGGCCCGTATTTCGAGCTGGTCGATCTCATTATGGGGCAGGAAAACGGTTTCCGGGAATTTGACGAACGTTTAAAAACCGCTCCCCATGAAAGTCACTAACCATACGATCCTGTTGACAGGCGGCACCTCGGGCATTGGTTATGAACTGGTTAAGCGGTTTTACAACTTCGGCAACCGGCTGCTTGTCGTCGCCAGCGATCCGGCCAGGTTGCATCAGCTCCAGATACAGTTTCCCGAAATCATCACTCTTCCCTGCAATCTGGCCGATCCAGCCCAGGTTGATGCGCTGATCCAGCGCTGTCGGGCTGAACATCAGGACATTACCATTCTGATCAACAACGCGGGCGTGCAATACAATTACGACTGGACCACCGAACCGGATGGCTCCCGAAAAATTACAAATGAAATCACTGTCAATCTGACCAGCCCGCTGCACCTGATTTATGGGCTGTTGCCGCTTCTGTTGAAACAACCCGAAGCCGCCATTGTGAATGTGTCGTCGGGTTTGGCGTATGCACCCAAAAAATCGGCACCGGTTTACGGCGGAACAAAAGCAGCCATTCACTCCGTGACGAAAGCACTGCGGTATCAGCTTGAACCGACGTCGGTTAAGGTCTTCGAGATCATTCCGGCCTTGGTCGAAACGCCCATGACGGCCGGCCGGGGAACCGGAAAGATGTCTCCCGAACAACTTGTCGATGAATTCATGCCCCATTTTCGGAATGATCGGCTGGAGATTCCCATTGGCAAGACAAAACTCCTGCGGCTTCTCCAGCGGTTTTCACCCGCCCTTGCCGACCGAATCATGAAGAATAACTAACGTATCCACGGACTAAACGGGGGCGCGCGCCGGTCCGAGGGTACGGTTTACCGTTCATCCCGACAAGAAACCGTATCCTCAAAAAATACAAAACTTTTTTTGATAAAATTTGGTTGATATATCAACTGATTATAAGTTTGCAGCCATGATCTCCAACGAAGAAACAACGATCAAAGAACGAATAGTAGCCATGATGGGTAATCTTGTCCTATTTAATGTCAACCAGGTTTCCCATTTATTTGCCAAGAAAGCAAACCGGGATCTGGCCAAAGCCGGGTCATCGCTCCAGTTAGAACAGCTTCCGGTGCTTTTTGTCGTCAACTGTTCACCGGATGGATTACTCTCGCAACAGGATATCGCCAACATATTGCAGAAGGATAAATCGGGCATTCAACGTTCAATTCGCACATTGGAACGGGACGGATATCTTCGGATTACACCCGATAGTATCGACCGGCGCAAGAATCTGATTCAGCTAACTCCTGCCGGGAAAATGATTATCGAAAAAATTGTCAATACCGCGAAACGACTGGATGACGAGGTGACCAGCCAGCTGACGCCCGTAGAAGTAGAAACGCTGGTTCGGTTACTGCGGAAAGTAATGACACTGATTGAAGTTTGATTTTCTTTTGAATAAATAGTTGATATGTCTACTGTTGATATGTCCACAATAAAAGTTTTTCTCAGTATAATACAATTATGAAAAAGTTAGCTGCTCTTATTTTAATGCTTTCAACAACCGCTTCGCTGCCCGGTTGGGCACAAACGAACTGGACCTTGAAAAGTGCCATCGACTACGGCCTCCAGCATTTCGGCACCGTTCGGATTGCACAGTACCAAACCGAAACCGCCAACCAGCAAGCCCGTCAGGCCCTCGGCCTGTATTTGCCGCAGGTTAGCGGAACGGGAAACTTCACCGATAACCTGAAACTGCAATCGACTTTATTGCCCGCCGGTCTAGGAGGCAGTACCGAACCCACCCGGATTACGCTGGGTTCAAAATATCAGACCAACGTCAACGCGCAGGTGACCCAGCCGATTTATGACAAATCGTTGTTGCTGGGCCTGAAAGCCGCCAAACCGAACCAGCAACTCGCCGAACTGAACACCCGCCAGACCCGCGAGGAAATCATTTATAACATCACGAGCAATTATTACCAGGTGTTTATCGCCCAGCAGCAGATTGCGTTACTGAAAGATAATATTGAACGGACGCAGCAGGTACTGGATGTTCTGAAACTGCAACGGGACAACGGCGTCATTCAGCCGGTTGATTACACCCGGACGGAAGTGAATCAGAACAACTCAAAGTCGCAGTTGTCGCTGGCCGAAAACGATCTGAATCTGGCACTGAACCGCCTGAAGTTCCAGATGGGTTTGCCGCAGGAACAGGCGCTGGTGCTTACCGATTCACTGATTATGAAGCAGGTACCGACCTTGGAGCCGTCGCAGTTCGAAGCTAAAAACCTGGTTTCTTTCCAGCAGGCCGAAACCAATCTGTCGCTGCAACGGCTGCAGCTGCAGCGCACCAAAGCCGGGTATCTGCCAACGCTGAATTTTTCGGCCAACTACGGCTCGCTGGTGCTGGCGAATGATTTCAGTAATTCGTTCAGCAACTTCATGGGCTTTGGAAGCATCGGGTTGCGGCTGAATGTTCCGATTTTCGACGGTTTTCAGCGCGACGCCCAGATTCAGCAGGCCAAACTGACCGTGTTGACGCAGGAAGAACAGCAACGGTTGAACACGGCGTCGTACCGGCTCCAGTTCAATAATGCTCAATCGCAGATTCAGCGGGCGCAGGCCAACGTGCAGAACGACGACCGGAACGTGAAACTGGCGCAGGAGGTTTACAACGTCACCACCCTGCAATACAAACAGGGCACCAAAACGCTGACGGATCTGATCAACGCCGACAATTCGTACCAACAGTCGCAGTCGAACTACATCAATTCACTCATCAATTTTTATCAGGCCCGGCTCGATCTCGAAAAATCGCAGGGCACGTTGCTCAGCTTTTATAACCAACTTCAATAAATGAGTTCATGGTTTCGTGCTATGGGTTACCAACATGAACACGAAACCGGTCAACAACAGCAAGTTATACAACCGAATACCATGAAAAAGACAACCCTCATCGTTGTAGTAGCCATTTTAGCCGTTTCGTCACTCATCGGCTTCCGGCTGGCTTCCAACAAGAAGAAAATCGACGAAAAAAACCAGTTGCCGACCAACACCAGCACGGCCATTCCGGTGACGGTGACGGAAGTGGCCGAAGGGACCGTTAGCCAGCAGTTGATCAAAACCGGTAACCTGATTCCGTTCAAGGAAGCGGATATTACGGCCACGACTGCCGGAAAAGTGACGAAAGTGAATTTTGAGCTGGGGTCTTCGATCCGTCAGGGTGCTTCGCTGGTGGAACTGGACAACAAACTGAAAGAACTGTCGCTGGAAGCCACCCGGCTGAACATCGAGAAACTGAAAAAGGACGTGACGCGCTACACAACCTTGCTGGCCGGAAATGCGACCACTGAAATCCAGTTGAACGAGACGAAATACAACTACGAAAACGCCATCAATCAGGCCGAACAGATTCAGAAGCAAATTGCGGATGCAAACGTGAAAGCGCCGATCAGCGGGCGGATTGTGAAGAAGAACATCGAACCGGGTGAGTACATCACGGTCGGGACGGTTTTGGGAACGGTTCTGGATGTGGCTCGTCTGAAAGTGCAGGTGCCAGTCAATGAAAGTGATGTATACGGTTTGCGCGAAGGCCAGACGGTTCGGGTTTCGGCGGATGTATTTCCCGGAAAAACCTTCAACGGCCGCATTTCGTACATCGCCCCGCAAGGCACCGACGAACACAATTATCCGGTCGAAATTACGATCGACAACGCCGGTGGCTTAAAAGCCGGAACATTTGTAAACGTCGATTTCTCGCAGAAATCCAACCAGAAAGCGTTACAGATTCCGCGTATGGCGCTCGTTGAAAGCATCAAAAACCCGTACGTCTACATCGTGAATGGCAATGCGGTGAAGAAACGCGTCATTAAAGTGGGTCGGGAGTTTGGCGATTCGATTGAGGTTCTGGACGGTTTATCGGCTGGTGATCAGGTTGTTACAACAGGCCAGCTTAATTTGAGCGACGGCAAACCCGTAGAAATTACGAAATAACCGCACGTACCCACGGATCGCACGGGCGACCCCGTTCAGTCCGTGAGATTCTTAAATTTCCAGAACATCACTCTTGATCAGGATTTCACGGACTAAACGGGAGCGCCCGCCGGTCCGTGGGTACGTTAAAAAACTACTAAAATGTCAATATCCGAAATAGCTGTCAAACGGCCGTTGCTGGTAACAACCGTATTCATCGTACTAATTCTGTTCGGTGCGCTGAGTTACAAGCAATTGTCTTATAATTTATTGCCGAAGTTCGAAGCCAACGTCATCAGCGTGGCAACAACTTACCGGGGTGCTTCCGCCGATGAGGTGGAAACGAACGTCACCAAACGCATTGAGGATGCCCTGTCGTCGCTGGAAGGTCTGGATCGCATGACCTCGACCTCACAGGAAGGCGCGTCGATTGTGATTATTCAGCTCAAAAACGGCGTCAGCACGACGCTGGCACAGCAGGATGCCCAGCGCAAAGTGGAGCAGATTGTCAACCTGTTACCCGACGGCGCTGACCGACCAATTCTGAACAAATTCTCGACCGATGAAATACCGGTTTTGCGGATGGGGGTTACGGCTGACCTGTCGCCGACGGAGTTGTATGACCTGATTGACAATGACTTAAAACCGCAGTTGTCGAACGTTTCCGGCGTTGGTCAGGTCAATATCATTGGTGGGAACGAACGGGAAATTCAGATTAACGTCAATCCCGAAAAACTTCGCGCCTACGGCGTATCGATTGGTCAGGTTTCGCAGGCTATTACAGCCGCTAACACCAGTTATCCGGCGGGTCAGTTGGAAACACAGGAATCGCAATACTCGATTCGTTTTGACGCGTCTGTCGAAACGACCAACCGGTTACGCGAACTGATTATTGCCCGGAAAACCAATGGTAGCCAGGTTTTATTGAAGGATCTTGCCGAAGTAGTGGATGCAACGACCAAACCGACGGCGATCAACCACATCAACGCCCGGCCGTCCATCGGGATGCAAATCCAGAAACAGTCGGATGCCAATGCGGTGTCAGTCAGCCAGTTGACGCAGGCAAAAATCGCCCAGCTGGAGAAACAATACAGCAAGGTCAAGCTGAAATTCAACATTGCTTCCGATCAGTCAGTCTATACGCTGGCGTCGGCCCACGCGGTGGTGGAAGACATGGGTCTGGCGGTTTTGATCGTATCGCTGGTCATGCTGTTGTTTTTGCACAGCTTCCGGTCGGCCATGTTCGTACTGGTGGCGCTGCCTTCGTCAATGATTCCGACGTTTGCGCTCATGTACCTGATGGGCTTCTCGCTGAACCTGATGACCCTGATGGCCTTGTCACTCGTGGTTGGGATTCTGGTCGATGACTCGATCGTGGTGTTGGAAAATATCAACCGCCACCTCGAAATGGGGAAAGATAAACGAACAGCGGCATTGGACGGCCGAAGCGAGATCGGTTTTACGGCCTTGGCGATCACGCTCGTCGACGTGGTGGTATTCGTGCCGCTGGCAATGACGGGCGGTTTGATCGGGAACATCCTGCGGGAGTTTGCGCTGGTGGTGGTTTTCTCGACGCTGATGAGTTTGCTGGTGTCCTTTACGCTGACGCCGTTACTGGCCTCGCGGTTTGGCAAAATTGAAGTATTGAGCAAAAAATCGCTCTGGGGCCGTTTGAACCTAGGTTTTGAGAGTTTGATTGATCGGCTGACGGCGGCTTATGGCCGCATCCTGGTCTGGGCGCTGGGTCATAAACGGTACGTATTTCTGGGTATCTTTGCCATGCTGGTCGGGGCGATTGCGCTGGTGCCAGCGGGTTTCATCGGAGGTGCGTTTATGCCTGCCAGTGATCAGAGCGAAATGAGTGTCCAGATTGAACTGGCTCCGACGGCTTCCATTTACCAGACAAATGCACTGGCACAACGGGCCGAGCAAATCATCATGAAACACCCCGAAGTGACCAATGTGTTCACGAATGTGGGGTATACGAGCAGCGGTATTGCGACCTCATCGAACAGCAACATTGCCGATCTGAACGTGAAACTGGTCGATAAAAAACTGCGCACGGTTTCCACGGAAGGTTTTGGGCAGATCCTGAAAAAAGAAGTGGCACAAATACCGGGCGTGAAAGTAACCGTTAGTCCGGTGGGTATCGTGGGCGCGCAACAGGCCCCGATTCAAATTGCCGTGAAAGGAACCAACCTGACGGCTATTCGGAAAGCGGCTGCGCAGGTAAAAGAAGTAACCCAGTCCATTCCGGGTACGCAGGACGTAAAATATTCGGTGAAAGATCCAAAACCGGAAGTAACCGTGAATCTGGATCGCGAGAAAATGGCGCAACTGGGCATCAATGCGGCCGACGTTGGGATGGCCCTGCAGAATGCATTTCGGGGCAATGACCAGTCGAAATTCAAACAGAACGGAAATGAATATGACATTCTGATCAGCCTGGATCGGTTCGATCGCACCAAACCGGAGGACATCAGTCGCCTGACGTTTGTCAATAATCAGGGAAAAATGTTTGAACTGTCGCAGTTTGCAACCGTTCAGGAACAGATCGGCGAAAGCGTACTGGAACGCATCGACCGCCTTTCATCGGTGACGATCAATGCGCAGGTAGTGGGTCGGCCGGTCGGAACGGTGGGTACTGATATTCAGACCAAAATGGCGAAAGTGAAACTACCGGAAGGTGTTTCGATTCAGTATCTGGGTCAGTTGCAGCAACAATCCGACGCGTTCGGAAGCCTGGGGCTGGCGTTGATGATTGCCATTTTGCTGGTGTATTTCATCATGGTGGCCCTCTACGAAAGCGTGGTGTATCCGTTCGTCGTGTTGTTCTCGATTCCGGTAGCGCTGGTGGGTGCCTTGCTGGCCCTGGCGCTGACGATGGAAAGTCTGACGGTTTTCTCGATTGTCGGGATGATCATGCTGCTGGGTCTGGTGGCCAAAAACGCGATTCTGATCGTTGACTTTGCCAACCAGTTGAAGGCCGAAGGGCACGACGTGATCCATGCGTTGATCGAAGCCGGAAAAGAGCGGTTACGCCCGATCCTGATGACGACGCTGGCGATGATTCTGGGGATGTTACCGATTGCGCTCGCCAGTGGTGCCGGAGCCGAAACCAAAAACGGGATGGCCTGGGTCATCATCGGCGGTTTGACCTCTTCTCTCCTGCTGACGCTGCTGATCGTTCCATCCATGTACCTGGTCGTCGATCGGATCATTGCCCGGTTTTCCGGGAAGAAAGTAAAACCCAAAAAACCGCAGGAACTGGAAGTGGTTTGATTTTTTAGAGAAAAGAAGTGAGAATAGAGAAGAAAGAAAAGGAACACTTATCGGTGTTCCTTTTCTTTTTCTCCAGGGGCTATGTCCTCACAGCCCACTTTATTTTCAGAATATCGGACAAAGAAATGGACTGTGTCATCACAGTCCATGGAAATCGCTTGTCTCTATTCTCACTTCTTTTCTCTAAAAAATCAATCCTGCCGAACCGTGCTGGAACCGGACGTATTGGACTTGATAACCGGCGTTCCCCGATACCGGACGCTGCTGGCTCCGCTGGCGGTTACATTGAGCCGTTTGGCTACTTTGACGCGGGCGGTACTGGCACCCGACAAATCCAGTTCGGCTTCATCGACCGGATAATCGAAGGCTTCTATTTTGCTGGCACCCGATAAATCGCCGATCAATAAACCGCTGGCTCCTTCCAGATCGAGGTCGGATGCGCCCGACAAATCGATGTTGGTCCGGTCGGCGTCGAGATCAACCGTGGCGCGGGAAGCGCCGGAGAGCTTGATATCCAGTTCGCGCAAGCCCTGAAAACCGCTCACGTCGGAACGGGAAGCACCGGAAAAATCGACGCCCCGAAGCGTTGGCATGGTAATCGTGATGTTCATGTCGTACCGGCGGTTTCTTGAATTGTTCCGGTATTTGGCGCGCAGCGTACCGTTGCTCGTATACATATCGAGGTCATCGAGATCCCGGCGGTTGCCGCGCGCTTCGATGCTGTAGGTACTCCCCGCCCGAACGGTGATGTTGAAAGCACTGCCCATATCCAGGCGATCGAAATTGGTCAGCCCGTACGAACGGTCGTCTTCCTCATAAGGGCCGATACGCTCAAAGTCGCAGGAAGTCAGCGACACCAGGGCCAGGACGAAAAATGCGGAAAGAATGGATGTGAATTTCATCGTTGTCATAGCAATTTGGAATGCATTTGTTGTTGTATGCCGCTATGACCCGCGTCAGAAACCGTACCCCTATTGGCAGAGAAAACTTTTTTATATTCCCCCCGTCAGGCCAACAGGAGGAATTAAAAAAGGCTTTATAAAAGTACAGTTTATTTGTCTTTTTATCTTACAAAGTGTACTTTTAGACAAGAAAACCAAACTCTTGTATCATGAGGCACCTGATCAAATATGTGGGCATTTTGTTAATCGGAATCGGAATGGTAACCATCCTGATCGACACGTCGGCGGGAGCAGAATTGCCTTTACTCGTCGGGTTATTTACCCTGTTAATCAGCAAAGAGAAAAAACAGGATGAACGGGCCATTCTCCTGAAAGCCTCTTCAACATTCCTTGCACTCACGCTGGCCTACGGTTTCAAACTGCTCAGTTCCAATCTCTACACGCATCAATTGATTTCGTTCCAGCTCACGGACATTAACCATTTTCTGATCCTCGTTTTTGCCCTGGCCCTCAGTATCTATTATGTACGATTTTATTTTTTCTGGGAATAACCGGACAGCACATGAAAAATACGTTGAAAGTTGAACGGGCAAAGCTGAATATCACGCAGGCTGAGCTAGCCGACAAAGTGAACGTTTCCAGACAAACGATAAATTCAATTGAAATTGGCAAGTTCGTTCCTTCAACGACTTTGGCGTTGAAACTTGCTTCTATATTTAACGTCGCCCTTGAGACTATTTTCGTGCTGGAAGAAAAAGACTGGGCGTAAAAATCACTCCAGCACCTCCACCCAACCCTTGCATTTGGTGCCACGTTGCGTTGTCAGGAGGTAATAATATAAACCGTTCGCGGCATCCCGCCCCCAGGAGTTGTTGTAGTTTTCGCTGCGGTACACCTGCTTGCCCCAGCGGTTAAAGATTTCCAGTGTTGCCCCCGTAAAACCGACGTTGAAAACATCGTTTTTGCCATCGTTATTGGCGGTTACCACATTGGGCACTTCGCTCATGTTTTCGATCGTCACCGGCAGATTGAGCGCCAGACTACAGCCGTTTTTGGAGGAGGTCACCGTAATCTGGTACTGCCCGGATTGCGCGTATTGGTAGGGTTCCGGCGAGTTGGTCTTCAGCGTATCGCCATTTCCCATCGCCCACTGAAAACCGGTCGCTCCGGCGGTTTTATTGACCAATTCAACTTTCATCGGTTTACCGCATTCCGAACTCAGCCGGACTTCAGCCACGGGCCGGAAGGAATCATCCGTCGTGATGGTGACGTTTTTTGTCATTGAACACCCGTTTTCGTTCGTCATTTTTACGGCATATGTGGTCGTTTTAGTCGGATTGACCACCGGATTGCTCACGGTCGCACTGGCCAGCCCCTGCGACGGCGTCCACTCGTACGTTTTGCCGCCACTCGCCAGCAATTGCACCGGCTGACCGGCACAAATGGTCGTGTCTTTGCTGATTTTGAAATCGGCCGGAAACACTTTGATCACCTTCTGAGCCACATCGACGCGCTTGCAGGTTAGTTTATTAAAGGCCGTCAGCGTAACGGTGTATTCCCCCGGTTTGTCAAACGTATGACTTACCTGCGTCGGGCTGGCCGACGTGCCGGTGCCACCAAAATCCCAGGCATAGGTTATACCCCCCTCGCTGGTATTGACGAAGTTGAGTGTCAAGGGTGTACATCCCTGGATCACGTCTTTTTGCGTGCCCTGGTACGCATCGAAGGTGGCCTTCAGACGGTCGATGTCAAACTTGAACGCGGCATTGTTGCAGTTGGAGCTTTTGTTGGTTTGCGACCATGCTTGTGTTGTCACCGGAAAATGGGTACCTCCGCAGGCACAGGCCGCATGGTAAATCACCCCACTTTTGTCGAAACGACTGGTGCCGCCATCGACGTGGTCACCCCGCCCGGTCAGGTTTTCGCTGCCGAAAAACGTGCCATACAGGAGCGATTTTGCTCCCTGTTCCAGTAACGCAATCCAGTAGTTACTGCCGTCGGTTGTTCTTCGATACGCGTCAGCGGTTACCGGCAGCCCCCTCGTATTGCTGGTCAGAATGCCATTTCGCACGTTTACGGTTCCTCCCCAGCCCGATAAATAGATGTTACCGCATTCGTTGACCAGAAAAGCCGTCGGTGAAATATCCGGATTGGCCCGACCGGAACCGACAACGGTTGAAAAAATGGTTTTGGAAAGAGACGGATCAAGCGCGTGGATGAACTGTCCACTACTGGCATTTTGATAAACCCCCGCCGAAACCGGGTAAGTCCCTTTGGTTAAGCCAAATACGTGTGGGTTTTCCTGCGGATCCAGATCGATCAGATAAGCCGCATCGTCGGCAACGGTGCCCAAATAGGTGCTGCGTTCCAGCCGCTTATTTACGAATTTGACCAGAAAACCGTCTTCCCGCCCGGCAAACTGAGGCTGATACGCTCCGGCGGTGGCGGGCAGGTCGGCACTTAGCGTGGTTCCTACGGCATAAATGGCTCCCGATTCGGCGGTGCGGAGGGCATAGGCGACATCGTAACCGCTACCGCCATAATAGGTACTCCAGGTTAACTGACTTAAATCCGGACTCAATTGCAGCAAAATCGCATCGGCCGGTCCCTGAAGTTTTGTTTGAGAAGCGTTGGCAGTTGTTGGGAAATCAGCAGATAAGGTTACCGTTGCCACGTAAACGTTGTCGTTCTTGTCGACCACAATTTCTCCGCGCAGGTCGTCACCGTAATTGTAGATACCCAGAAATAAACTGGCGTAATTAATTCCGTCATTCGATGAACCCCCGACGTACGTACTGTTCTTCAACGCCCGGCCATCGGTGCTGATGTTGGCAATAAACAAGTCCGTTCCGTTTCTGAAATAAATGGACTGAATGGGAGTGGCCGGTTCGGGTGGCGAATTTCCAATGGGCGTATACGCTGTACCGCCCGCAAATTTCCGGTTGTAAGCGTTGGTCGTTGTCGGGAAATTAACGGATGAAGTTACGCCGTAAATCAGCAGTTCGTTCTTACTATTAACAATCAGACTGTGAGGAGTTTCGCCCGTGGAACCACCTAAATAAGAAGCATACAGCAACTGCTTTCCGTCCGGGCTGAATTTTAAAACCGCTATGTCAATTTCGGCTCCGTAACTGGTCTGAAAAGCACCGGTGGCTGGGCTAAAACTGTTTCCGAAAACGGTTCCGGCGGTATACAAATTGCCTTCGTTGTCGTAGGTAGCCGTATGGCCCCAGTTGTCACTGACCGATCCCGAATAGGACGAGAAAATCAGCGTCGGATCGATGGTAAGTGGTTGATGGGAATCGTATTGGGCCGGAAAACGAAACGAAGCGGTTTTTCCTTCCAGCGTCCATTCGGCCGGAACTTCGGTGGTTTTGTTATTTTTTTCGGTGAAGGAATACGGTTTTTCTTCCCGAAACGGCAACAGACTGGTTTCAACCACCAGTTGTCCTTTCTCCGAACGAACCGCCGTAGCGCCATCGTACTGCATTCGAATAACCGACGGGTCCGCACCCGGTTTTACCAGAAATTCATATTTCATTGTCTGGTAATACGCAAACATACGCAGGTCGATTCCCGGGTAAATGTCGTGATAAACGATCTCACCAAAAGCCGGTACAGCACTGGCCCAATGGTTGGGATCATTTCCTAAAAAGTAATTCAGGTGCTCGGAAATGCGGTTTTTACTTTCGATTTGCGCGTCAGACCGGCTATTCTGAAGCTGAACTTCCACCCCGTGAACCCGCACAAGGGGCTCGGATTGTACGGGAGGAGACGCCGTTCGGGACGCGGCCGATGCCGGAGTAGTTTGGCCCAAATGGATTCGATCCAGCGCTTCGGTATCGTAGAAAACGTAGTGAAGCGACTGCTTTTTCAAAAACAAAAAACCGCCCGGCAATTCAGCCCGAAACAGCACTTCCGAAGCCCATTGCCCTTTATTCTGAACAAACCGCACGGCATTGCTCGCCGGATCGGCTCCGCCGGGCTTACCGGCAAAAACCGTAGCAAACAGGCCGAAAGTGAACCAAATCAAAGAAACAGTAAACGTTCTCCACATAGACCGACAACATCAAAACGATTTCTAAAATAGGTATTTTAGAGGAAAGATGTGAGACAAGAGAGCAAAGACTTTACTCTAATTTGGAAAAAAACGATCTCTACTCTCTTGTCTCACCTCTATCTTCTCATCATGACTCCATAACGGCGGGAAGAGTTGCAACTATATGTTACCGATGCTTAGTTTTTGGGGTGTTACGAAAAGAACAGGCAACCTATTTCCAGCGGCTGATGTCGATGACGTTGGGGCAGAAATCGTATTCGTCGGGTTGGTTGGAACCGATCAGCAGCAGTTGGCCGGACAGCTGTCGAACCTGCTCGCTATACCAGGCAACACCCTGTTTGTCAAGGTTTGAGGTCGGTTCGTCGAGTATAACAATGGAAGCGTCGGAATAGAAGGCCAGCCCCAGTTTTACCCGCTGTTTCATGCCCGACGAGAACGCTTTGATTTCCTTGTTCCGGGCGTGGTTCAGGTACATCAATTCACAAAGCTGATCGGGTGTGATCCCATTTTTGAAGGGTTTGAACGACTGGTGAAACGTCAGCAATTCGAGCAGCGTCAATTCTTCAATCAATTCAAGATAGGGAGCGGCTATCACCAGATGGCGAAACCAGTCGTCGATTTCGACCGGTTTTTCTTCAACTGAATACCGGATCGTTCCTTCCGAAGCGGGCAAGACACCGGCGATAGTTTGCAGTAAAGTCGATTTTCCGCTCCCGTTGGGCCCCACAAACGTATAGCTGTTTCCAGCCAGCAGCGTCAGATCAACGTTTCGGAAAATCCACTCGCGCCGGAAGCGCTTGCCAAGTCGTTCGGTGGTGATTTGCATAAATGAATAATGAATAATGAACAATGAAACACACGCGCTTCATTGTTCATTATTCATTGTTAATTATTCGCCCACTTCCCGGCCCGACGGTCCTTTCATGATGCCGCGTTCGGAGTTGCGGATGAAGTTGACGATTTCGTCGCGTTCGTCGGAAGGCGGCAATTCCAGGTCGATGCGGGTGAGCGCTTCGGCGTTGTTCAACCCGCGGAGGTAGATATAGCGGTAAATTTCCTGAATCTGGTTGATCTGTTCGTTAGTATATCCGCGACGCCGTAAGCCCACGGAGTTGATACCGGCGTACGTAATCGGCTCGCGGGCGGCTTTGGAAAAGGGCGGAACGTCTTTCCGAACCAGCGAACCGCCCGAAATAAAGGCGTGGATGCCAATTTTGGCAAATTGATGAACCGCACTGAAGGCGCTGATAATGGCCCAGTCGCCGAGGTGAACGTGGCCCGCCATCTGAACGGTATTGCCAATGAGGCAGTGGTTCCCGATCCGGCAGTCGTGGGCAACGTGCGCATACGCCATGATCAGGCAGTCGCTGCCAATTTCGGTCCGGCGGTGTTCTTCCGTTCCCCGGCTTACCGTGGCGTATTCGCGGATGGTGGTGTTATCCCCCACAAACGTCAGCGTATACTCGCCTTTGAATTTCAAATCCTGTGGAATGGCGGAAATGACGACCCCCGGATAAATGCGGCAGTTTTTGCCGATGCGGGCTCCTTCATTGATGACGGCGTGGGAGCCGATCCAGGTTCCTTCCCCGATTTCGACATCCTTATGGATAATCGCAAATGGCTCGATAACAACGTTTTGAGCTATTTTAGAATCAGGATGGATGTATGCAAGTGGTTGAATCATTAAACTTCGTGGTTTAATGTTTAATGTTTAAGGTTTAATGTTTAAGGATAGACGCTGAAATGGAGCCGTTTGTTGCCTTAAACGTTATACTTTAAACCTTAAACCTATTTTTTCTTAACAAGACTGGCGATCATTTCGGCTTCGCAGACAAGCTGCCCGGCGACGTACCCCCTCCCGGACATTTTGACAATCCCCCGCTTCATGGGCGAGATAAACTCACACCGAAAAATAACCGTATCGCCCGGAACGACATTGCGCCGGAAGCGGCAGTTTTCGATACCGATCAGGTACGGCCAGTAGTTTTCCGGATCGGGAACGGTGCTCAGCACCAGAATTCCGCCGGTTTGGGCCATCGATTCAAGCTGCAGAACGCCCGGCATCACCGGATTTCCCGGAAAGTGCCCCATGAAGTATTGCTCATTCATGGTTACATTTTTTATGCCAACAACGCTGCTCTCGTCCAGCGCGATGATTTTGTCGATCATCTGGAAGGGATAGCGGTGCGGAAGTAAGCTCGCAATTTTGTGGAAATCGTAAACCGGTGGCTGAGTCGGGTCGTAGGCCGGGCTCGTGTTCGCGGCATTTTTCTGCATCAACTTCTTGATCTTCTTGGCAAACGCCACGTTAGCCGCGTGACCCGGCCGGGCTGCCAGAATCTGCGCCTTGATGGGCCGGCCTACCAACGCCAGATCGCCGACGAGATCGAGCAGTTTATGGCGGGCCATTTCGTTCGGATAATGCAGATCGAGGTTATTCAGAATGCCCTCTTTCTTGTTGACACTGACTTTCGGTTTATTCAGCAAGTCAGCCAGGTAATCCAGTTCGCCTTCGCGGACATCCCGGTCGACGATCACGATGGCATTCGTCAGATCCCCACCCTTGATCAGGTTTTGCTTATAAAGCATTTCCAGTTCGTGCAGAAACACGAATGTCCGGCAATTGGCAATCTGTGACGAAAACAGATTGATGTCGTTCAGGAAAGCGTGCTGACTCGTAATCACCCGCGAATTATAGTCCACCATGACGGTAAGCCGGTAATCGCTGAGCGGTAAAGCCGCAATTTCAATGTCTTTCTCCGGGTTCTTGTAATGAACGTACTCGTTGATTTCGAAGTAGTTGCGATACGCATTCTGTTCTTCAATACCGGCATCCTGCAAGGCTTCGATAAACTTGATCGAACTGCCGTCCATGATGGGCGGTTCCGGGCCGTCGAGCTGAATCAGGATGTTATCAAGTTGCAAACCGACCAGCGACGCGAGTGCGTGTTCGACGGTATGAATGCGGGCACCGTTCTGTTCGAGGGTGGTGCCGCGCGACAGATCGACCACATTATCGACGTCGGCATCGACAATCGGCTGGCCCGGCAAATCGACGCGTTGAAATTTGTAACCATGATGGGCGGGTGCGGGCAGGAACGTCATGGTTGCCATAACGCCTGTGTGTAGCCCTACGCCCGATACCGATACTGCCTTTTGTATTGTCTGCTGTTTGGTATTCATTCCGTAAGCTTCTGACCTGAAGACTTTTATTGCCACTTGATAACGGTTATTCCGTAAGGAACCGTTCGCTTGCAGCTACTGTTTGTTTAGTTTTTTTTCTAACTGATCAACGCGTTTTTCGAGGGTTGGCAACCGCTGAAAAATGACCGATGAGCGCAGATTACCCTTCACATCGAATGCGGGCATGCCACTGAACGATAATCCCTCTTTCTTCACCGAGTTCATGAGGCCCGTCCGGCCACCAATTTTCGTTCGGTTTGCCACCACAATATGTCCTGTTATGCCAGTCTGTCCGCCAATGACGCAGTTTTCGCCGATTTTCGTTGAGCCCGCAATACCGCATTGTGCAGCAATCACCGTGTTTTTACCAATTTCAACGTTATGAGCCACCTGAATCAGATTGTCCAGTTTGACACCCTGTCGAATAATGGTAGAACCCACCGTGGCGCAATCGATCGTGGTATTAGCCCCAATACTGACGTTGTCTTCAATAATAACGTTGCCCAGTTGAGGAATCGCCCGGTAGCTGCCGTCGGCTTCGGGCGCAAACCCAAACCCCTCGCTGCCAATCACCGCATTGGCTTTCACCACGCAATTTTTCCCAATAACCGTATTGTCGATGATTCGGGCTCCGGTATGAATAACGGTATTATCGCCGATGGTAACGTTGTTACCGATGTAAGCCTGTGGGTGAATTTTAACGTTGTGCCCAATCACACAATGCTCGCCAATGTACGAAAATGCCCCCCGGTAGATGTACTCGCCCGTCCGGGTCGAATCGGCGATAAAAGAAGGCTGCTCAACCCCTACTTTATCCCCTCGTTGTAACCGGTTTACCTGCTCCAATAAAATAGTAAACGCAGAATAGGAGTTATCCACGAAAATTAAGGTGGCCTGTACGGGTTGTCTGGGCAGAAAATCTTTACTGACAATGACCGCCGAAGCGGCTGTTGTGTATAAAAAAGGTTCGTATTTCTGATTAGCTAAAAACGAGATGCTCCCCTCTTTACCCTCTTCAATTTTGGACAGTTGACTGATTTTCAGAGATTCATTCCCATCAACTGTACCGCCGAGCAGGGCAGCAATCTGCTTTACTGTAAATTCCATAGAGTAGACGTAATCGTCGTTGGGGCTTTGTATTACTCGGATATTTGTGCCGCTAAGGTAGAGAACAAATTGAACTATACCAACCAAACCGGCCTTTGAGACAGGTTTTTCGCCCAGCAGACGTAGTATCTGCTGACCATATTGGTTAGCGCTTTAATACCGGGTAGATCGGAGGCATCGGCGATATCGATAATCCGGTCATTTTTTAGCTTGATATTTATATTATCGATAGACGGTAAATACGCCGAATTGGTTGCAACGCCTTCGACCAGAAAATAGGACAATTCATCCTGTTGAACACCGGCACTCAGCAATTGCTGTTCAATTACGTGAACCAATTCTCCGACAAACGGCTGATCAGACATCGTAATTTTGAACAGCCGCCGGTCGAGCAGCATGTGACAGAGCGTCGACAAAACCCGGTCGGGATGCTGGCTCCAGAATTTGATGCTCGTCCAGATGTCGTAATCATCCAGTTGCGTAAAAGCGTTCAGGTATTCCGGATGGGTTTCAAACTCCTCCATCGTTACCGGTTTTGACAGAAAGGTCCGCAAGGCGGGAGTTGTAAAAACCGCATCACTTTTATCCTGATTCCCCTCCGTTTGTGTCAACAAAAACCGCGCCCGTCGCATAATCTGCACCAGCATCGACTCGGCGCAGAGCGACGTTTTGTGCAGGTAAACCTGCCAGTACATCAGCCGCCGGGAGCTCAGGAAATTTTCGATGCTCAGAATCCCCTTGGCTTCCACTACCAGATGATCCTCCACCAGATCAAGCATTTTAATGATCCGGTCGGCGCCAATGGTTCCTTCCGCCACGCCGGTATAAAAGCAGTCCCGGTTCAGGTAATCCATCCGATCCATATCCAACTGACTGGAAATCAACTGGTGAAAAAACGGCCGGTGGTATGTTCCTTCAAACATTTGAATCGCCAGCGAGAGTTTGCCATTGAATTGCCGGTTGAGTTCCTGCATCAACAGAAGCGACAACCGCTCGTGCGCAATGCCTTGCAGAATGCAGTATTCCAGCACGTGCGAAAACGGGCCGTGACCAATGTCATGCAGCAGAATGGCGATTTGGACGGCATCGCATTCCCGTTCAGAAATGGCGTGTCCTTTGCTGCGCAGCGTTTGGATGGCCTGCCCCATCAGGTGCATGGCGCCCAAGGCGTGGTGAAACCGGGTATGCAACGCGCCCGGATAGACCAGTTCCGATAGTCCCAGCTGTTTGATTCGGCGGAGCCGTTGAAAATACGGGTGTTCCACCAGATCGAATGTCAGATCGTTTGGAATGGTAATAAACCCATAGACGGGGTCATTCAGTATTTTTTTTTTGTTCTGGGAAGCCAAGTGGAATGGGACAGGTTCAAAGGCAAATATACGCCAAAATGGCCAAGAGTGTTGCAGGGCATTTCGATCGACTTTTACGACCGCGATTTGAAGGAGAACCCGATTTTTGTATATTTGCCTACCTTTCTCCAAATTGGAAAAGGTACCGGTTTTCCGGTTGGGGCCTATAGCTCATTCGGTTAGAGCAACTGACTCATAATCAGTAGGTGCTTGGTTCGATTCCAAGTGGGCCCACAGTGACAATCAGCCACTTACAGCAAAAAAGCCGTGAGTGGCTTTTTTGTTTGCTACCCATTTCCAGATAGACCATTCAAAACCGGTGGTTTTCGCAGCTAGAAGCTAACTTATTTCCATTCACCGCTGAGCGGTCTTTTTTTGGCTGGACCATTTTTAGAATGCCTGGAAAAAATAGATCTCCATCCATTTGCCTCCGCATCTATCTTTTCAATTCGATTGAGCCAGTGTCTTCATTTCCCTCAACCGATCCCAGAGCGAATCGATATCCACTACCTCCACACCCGAAACGGATAATTGCCAGCCGAAGGCGTTACGACCAGAATGGGTAACTGGCCCAACTCTTCCTGCGCTACTGATGTGCCCCGCTTCAGAATTGGGGAATTCGATAGCTTTACTTCCAGCGCCACCACCGGGCCGTTGCTGGCGAATCGCTTGCAAACGCCGGAATTACGGGGTTGGGCCAATAAAGAAATTTCGGATGCGCTGAACCAGCGCATCCTTTGAAGTCCTATCGATTTAGCGCATTCATAAACCGTTCCGGGTAGCGGGTGCCTGAAACGATTCCGGCGGGCACGATGGCTTCAATGCTTTGCAGGTCTTCCCGGCTAAGCGGCACGTTTTCAGCGGCTAGGTTCTCCTCCAGATAGTGAATTCGTTTGGTGCCGGGAATGGTAATGATATCGTCCCCCTGGGCAAGGACCCACGCAATCGCTAATTGAGCGGGCGTACAGCCTTTTGCAGTGGCCAGCGTTTTGATCTTTTCAACCAACGCCAGGTTCTTGTCGAAGTTTTCGTCCTGGTAGCGGGGCATGTTGATGCGACTGTCCTTGAGATCCTGGGGTGTCCGGATTTCACCACTTAAAAAGCCCCGGCTTAACGGAGCATAGGCAACCAGCCCAATTCCGAATGCCCGTATGGTTGGTAGGACTTCGGCTTCTATATCGCGGCTCCAGAGTGAGTATTCAATCTGTAAGGCGGTGATGGGGTGTTCGGCAGCGGCTTTACGGATCGACTCAGCGGAGGCTTCCGAGAGACCGATGTACCGGATGAGCCCTTTCTGGACCAGGTCGGCCAGGGCTCCGACCGTTTCCTCGATTGGAACAGCCGGGTCGACCCGTGCCGGCGTGTAAAGATCGATGTAATCCGTTTTCAACCGGCGGAGACTGTAAAAAACCGCGTTGCGAAGGTGATTTGGATGGCCGCTGACCGGGCCGGGTGCCATTGAGCCGTCTGGGGCAGCAGTGACCAGCTGACCGGTTTTTACGGAAAGAAAGGCTTTGTTCCGTTTTCCTTTAATGGCCTGGGAAATCAGTTCTTCGTTGTGGCCCAAACGGTAGTAATCAGCCGTATCTAAAAAGTTATGCCCCAGGTCAAGGGCTCGTTCGATGGTCGCAATGGATTCCTTGTCGTCGCTTTGACCGTACGCCCCCGACATGCCCATACAACCTAACCCAATGGATGAGACCAGTGGGCCATTTGTTCCTAATTTTCTGTTCATCACCTTGATTAATAAGTACGGGAACAAAGGTCAGAAGTCCGGCAGCGAATGGGCTGGACAAAACGTATTAGTTCCCGGACAAATCCTGCACGAAGGTGGCGATGGTCTGGCCGGTTACTTTTTTAAACAGGCGGGAAAAGTAATCAGGATCGTTGAAACCCAGGTCATAAGCCAGTTCTTTGGTGGAACTTTCCGCGTAGTACAGACGACGCTTGGCTTCCAGTATCAGACGACTGATGATGAACTCTTTGGGAGAACGTCCGGAATAATGTTTCACAAGGGTGTATAACCGGTTGGTGTTGAGAGCAAGTTTTTGGGCAATTTCAGGGATGGTTGGATGAGCCGTCAGGTTATCTTCTACGAAGAGTTTAAAACGGATGTAGTTGGTCAGGTTGTCGTCGGCCGGACTTTTATCCGTGGAAAAATACGCGCTGTTGATTTCGGCTAACAGGCTGTTGAGGTGAGCCAGGATGAGTTCAGGATCGGTATCTACTGTGCTTAGCAGGTTGAGCAGGATTTCGAAGATCGCTTTTAATCGCGCCGTTGCCGCTGCCGAAAATGGTATTTTTTGACTGTTAAACGGGTTGACAAGGAAGGCATAGTGTTTGGGTAAGCGGGAAAGGCAATTTTCATCAAACCCAAGTTTGAAGTAATCCGTCCCTTCCTTCGTTGCCGGAAGCCGGTGGATTTGGTGAGGCAGGATAAAAAGAAGTTCATTGGCTTTTACATCAAATTGCTGGAGATCGACACCATGCCGGGTATGACCTTTTAGCATGAAGAGGAAAAAATAGTGCGGTTTTCGGTGCGTTAGGCCGTATTGCTGCGCCATTTCAGACGGGAGATGTCCGAATGCAGGCGAAATAAGACGGATGGCGAGCTTGCTGTTTTGCCGATTGTACGTAAGTAGGGATTCAACGGTCTGCATGGGATAAAAGTAACGAAAATACGCCGGATGAGGACTGGAATCCGGTTTTCGTGGTTCAGACCAGGACGAGTGTATAATTTTCAAATCGCCGATGTTAACCCTCCAACGCGTTCGGACGTTCTGCCTCCTAAACCTGGATGTCGCCCTGAACCGCTACATTGTTTGCTAGTTGAAAACCGCACGTTGATTCGATTTAGTAGTGGCAACCTATAGAATATACTCGCCATCTACCGCTTCGATCGGCCCGGGAATTGAAGAGGAGTTAAGCGTTTGCAAGACGTTGATTTCGATGGTGCACACAAGCGAATCCAGCGGGACGCTGGCCGGATTGCCATCGAAAGGATTGACCAGATTCAGCCCGTTCAGATGCGTCACATGAAAGACAAACCCAACTAACCAGCCCAATCGACCACCTGCCGGCTTCTTCGGCAACATCGATGGTCAGAATCACAATCAGCAGCCAGATAAACACCCGGGTAAAATACCAGTACGTCACCGGAAACAGCGTGTTTTTGATTCGCTCACAGCGGCCCATGCTGTCACTGAAGCGAACCAGCAATTCGTTCAGGGCCAGGAACGCGAAACCATCCACCGGGCCGGTTTGCCGCAACGTCTGGAGATCCTCGGCCTGGCGATCCAGCAGAGCCGCCGGGATAGTGGTGTAGCGGGTGAGCCTGGTCAGATCGGACGGCTCCAGATAGCACTGGTAATCAGCGGCATGGGTACGGCGTAAACTTTGTTTGAGGGCGTGTACAAACCCCAGATGACAGCATATCAACCGGATGGCCAGTTCGTTGGGGTATTCAATTCGCAACTTGAATAATGTATTTAATAAATCGGCAAGAACCGTAGCAATTACCTGAGTTGAACCGGCCGAATCCTCATTATTCAACCCGAAAATGAGATCGTCTGCAGGGTGAATGGTTGATTAAATACATTCACGTTTAACCAGCTCATGTTATGATTTTGAAGATGGACCGGCTGCCGATTGAGCTGCCTACCCCGAAAAACCCCTCGCCCAACAGCGCGGCTGCGGTACAGGAACTGCTCGGAGGCAAGTTTGGGGAAATGTCAACCCTGATGAATTACACGTTTCAGTCGTTTAACTTCCGGGGCCGGAAAAAACTTCGCCCGTTCTACGACCTGATCTGCAGCATTGCTGGAGAAGAGTATGGCCACATCGAAGTGGTTTCTTATACCACCAACCTGCTGCTTACTGGTGCCAGCAAACGCGGTTTCGACCCCACGACCAGGCCCTTGGCCAACGGCGTCGATGCCCGCAACACCCACCATTTTATTGCCAGTGGCCAGTCGTCACTCGCGATGGATTCAATGGGGCATTACTGGACCGGCGACAACGTATTCAGTAGCGGGAATCTGAAGCTGGATTTGCTGCACAATTTCTTCCTGGAGTGTGGGGCCCGGGCCAATAAAATGCGGGTCTACGAAATGGTCGATGATCCAACCGCCCGGACCATGGTGGGCTATCTGCTGGTTCGCGGGGGATTGCACGTGGTGGCCTATGCCAAAGCGCTGGAAAAACTGACCGGCGTGGCCGTAACCAAACTGCTGCCGATTCCGGATTTGAGCAACGATGCCTTCCCGGAGGCCCGAAAGTTTATGGAGAACAAGTTGCACCTGAAATTGTATACCTTCAGCCAGGATGACTACCAGCAGGCCGGGCTAATCTGGAACGGTCCGCACCCCGACGACGGGCAGGAAGTGGAGGTGGTTTTCGGATCGCCGGAAGGTTTCCCGGCCCCCGACCTCGACGAAGAACCGCAACTCAACGCTCCCGGGGCCGACGACATCGACCCCCAAATGTTTGCCGATATCGCCAAAAAACTGGGCATCAAACTGTAACCCAGTGACTTTCCTGAAAAGTAAGGCCCGGACTTTTTCGAAAAAAACCGGGCCTTGCTGCCCAGTAAGCCCCCGAGCAAAAACCGGGATGCGGCCACAGCAGAGCCTGGTGGCTGATCGCCATCTCCTGCGTTACGGTGCTAAGGAAGCACGTCCAGCGCCGTAACCGGCCGG
>NZ_RQJO01000016.1 GCF_003858635.1 Larkinella rosea | reverse complement strand
GGACGATGCCTATCCGGAACTGGGGTATGATTCTAAATCAGTTTTTAACTATTTTTGAAGAGAGGGTTAGGCTTTAAGCTTCGCCCAACCCCGATTAGAAAGTTTACACAGTTAATGCGATAGTCCCTTTTTTTGATCGGGAAGGCATACTTTCATTCAAATGGGGTGTCTTAGCCCCCTATCAGTTAGACATTTCTTCTAAAATAGTTGTGTTGTAAACTGCATTTTCCTGATAGGTAGCCTCCCACTTTTGCTGCGGTGTCACAAAACCAATCGACCGGTGAAGGCGATTGATGTTGTAATGAGTGATAAAACGCTGCAACGTCTGCTTGGCCTCATAATAGCTGGCAAATTCATTACGCTCAATAACTTCTCTTTCCAATATGCTGTGAAACGCTTCGATGTAAGCATTCTCTTCTGGAGTAGCTACATGCGTAAACTCCTGTTTTACTTCTGATCCTCTCAGAAAGTTACGCACTCTGTGCGCAATAAATTGGCTACCATTATCATTGCGTAGGACAACTCCTTTCAGTTCATGATCACGGTTCACCCGCCGTAGTAAATTGATCAGGTCCATTTGGCGAATGCTGGGTTGAAATATCCAATCTAAAATTTTACGCGTGAAGACATCCAACACACAGAGCAGGTAATAATTTCGCCGTTCACCATGTATCCAAACATATTTGATATCCCAACATAGGTATTCAAGCGGTTTAGTGGCTTCAATGCGTCCGCTTCGGCGGTCCGATGAACT
Source organism: Larkinella rosea (assembly GCF_003858635.1). Classification (GTDB taxonomy): domain Bacteria; phylum Bacteroidota; class Bacteroidia; order Cytophagales; family Spirosomataceae; genus Larkinella; species Larkinella rosea. The sequence continues at coordinate 335,990 of NZ_RQJO01000016.1, read as the reverse complement.
GAACAAACTCCCGTTTACCACTTGGCCGGATCACCTTTCCCAATAATAACCCGTTTTCATTCATCAGCCGATACACCCGCGCGGGCGGCCCCGTTTTTCTTATTGATGACGAATTCTTTCTTGAGTTCGTGGGCGGTATATTCGTAGCCAAATGCATTAAACTCGGTATCGAGCAATAACCGGATACGGGCTACAACTTCCTGATTTGATACCCAGGTTCCATCTAACCTCAAGGTCATCTGGCTGGGTTTAGCACCCGGCTTGCCAGTCTTCGCTTTATAATAAGAAACGCTACGCGGCAAATCCAACCATTGGCAAAGCTCGATACGGCTTGTATGCTGCTCATACTGATTCATAACGGCTATCTTTTCCGTGGTCCGATAGATGTTTTTTTTAGCAGTTCGCTTTTTACCGCCGGGCGGCCCCGCTCGATTTCCAATGCCTGCTTTGCGATAATCCGTTTCAATCGTTCGTTTTCTTCTTCCAAAGCACGGAGTTGTGGATCAACCCGAGGATAGGAGTCTCTCAAGCCTTCTTTTCCCTTAGCGAGATATTTTTGCCGCCATTTCCTGAGCAGTGAGGGGGATAAGCTATACTTGCGACAGACCTCCGTATGGCCGTCTCGAATGGATTCCTGGACAATCGAGTAGCGATCGTCCGGGAAAAGGTTCGTCTTACTTTGTTCATAGATTCCTGAAATTAAGGGACTAAACTGTTTTTACAATTTTGTCCAACCATTCAGGGGGCTAAGACAGAAACACCTAAACCGGCATACTTCTTCCGCGCGGGCGGCCCCGTTCCAATTGTAGAAGGTCGCTTCGCTAATGCCCATTTTACGGCATACTTCCGCAACAGCAACTCCTGTTTCAGCCTGTTTAAGAGCAAACACAATCTGGGCTTCTGTGAATTTGACGGTCGGCCGCTGCCGTCTTTTTCATGACAATTGCTTTTGTATTTAAAGTACAACAATTGTCCGAATCCTCTATTTTTCAATGTCCACTTATTAGGGCTAAGATCAGTCAGGTTGAGAGGAACAACTAAATGAGCAACCAGTTTTACAACTTATATTACTTTCATAAAATCCTTAATTTTACATGCATTTTTAGTTGTAAATTAGTGTTATATGTTTCTCTCTATCAATACTTTACAACTTTTATTTTAAAAATATAATCAAAATAAAAATTCAATTTTTAAAATAATGCAACTAGGGGAGAGCTGAGATGAAGTTCGTCATCAGTTTCCGTTTGGCAAGACCACTATTTCCCAGATCCGAAAAACAATTCGATGGTTCAGACTATTTACCAAAGGAATGGATTTCCTGATGAAAAGTCGGACTCTAATGAACGAGAATAAATCAATTTTAGAAAAAGCTAATTTGGCCATCAGTAAGGGGGACAATGAGGAATTTCTATCCCATTGCACAGAAGACACTCAATGGGATTTTGTAGGTGACAGAATCCTGCAAGGAAAAGAAGCTGTTCGACAATGGATGACAACGGCTTATGCAGAACCTCCCAAATTCAGGGTCGATAACCTAATTGCTGAAGGCGATTTTGTTACGGCCATTGGTAAAATCAGCCTGAAGGATGAAAGCGGGGAATTAGCCAGCTATTCTTATTGCGATGTTTGGCGGTTTCGCAACGGCAAAATGGCCGAGTTGAAAGCTTTTGTTATCAAAGCCTAGTCAACAAGTCATAACCCCTGTAAAATGGATTGTTAAAATCCGAATGAAATTTTTAGTAGAATCAGCCAGACCGGTTTTATTTAGGGACATTTTAATGTGTGCCGACTCAAATCTGTAACTTATCCGGATTGCGAACGTATAATAGACGGGTGATTTCAGTGCCTTCCCAGCTAATGTAAGTCATCGAATCCAACTCACCCGTTACCCGGTGGAAGATTAAACTTGCTGGCATTCCGTTGACAAAAGCCGGTTGGTGACGATAGTCGTCGGTCTGATTTTCCGGAATCTGAAGGACGCCCAATAAAAACTTCAGCACTTTCTCCAGGCCAAACAGGGGTTTTAGTCCAGCTGGGCGTTTGCCTCCGCCGTCGCTGAATAATTCAATGTCTGATCTGAGAAGCTGGTTGAGTGACTCACGATCCTGATGCTGCAAAGCGCCCAGAAATGCTTCCGTAAATGTGCGTTGAATGGCTGGTTCTACCGGTCGGGTTTTGTGGCTGCCGAGTTTTTCATGGGCCCGGTGCAACCACTGACGGCAGTTTTCGGCTGAGAAGCCCGTGAGTTCGGCGATCGTGCGATAGTCTTCCGAAAAACTTTCCCGCAGGATAAAAACCGCCCGTTCAATGGGATTAAGCCGTTCCAGCAGAAATAATAGACCATATTCAATGGTCGGAGGTTGATCGGCATCCAGGGTAATATACGGTTCGGGAAGCCAGGGGCCAATATAGCTTTCCCGTTGCTGTTTCAATTCCTGGAGCCGATCAATGCTCTTATTGACGGTCATCCGTCCCAGATAGGCTTTTGGCTGCTCGACGTCATGGACTGATACCCATTTTTCATAAACATCCTGAACGATATCTTCTGCTTCCTCGATGACACCGAGCATAGTATAGGCGATGCGAAACAGGTAAGGCCGCAGTTGAAGGACTTGATTTGTAATCACCATAAGCGACGGAAAGACAGTTGTTTTTCCCGACCGATCTACAACGTATCAACTAAATCAGTTAGCATGTTGATGGACTTTTTTTTGAACAATGTCGCAGATCATGTCGGAGTGAATGTTTAAGCCAATATTACCCATGTTGTAATAAAACTCAGTGGCTACGATCCAGACAATCTCACAGATCGAGCGTTCATCATAATGCTGAGCGAGTTGGTGGAATAATTCGGAGTCCATCTTGCGGTCGCGGGCCAGCCGGGTAACAAAATCGAGCAACACTTTTTCGTTTTTAGAAAAGAGTGGGCTGTCCTGATAGTCCTGCAAGGCATCAAATTTAGCCTGGTTCATGGACGCTTTGATGGTAAAGGCCCGGCCGATGTCGATGCAGAAAAGGCACATATTAATGTGGGCTACCTGTTCACGCACAAGCATAACCGTTTCAGCTGGAAGCTGAAGCTTTTTGTCAAGTTGCCCTATTTTGCCCGAAAATGAGCCGAAAGCGACTGGCATTCTGGCAGCCATAACTTTTAAGGGTGTGATAACTTTGCCGAATCGTTGGCGGGTTAAAAAGTACAGTAATTTCCAGAGTAAACTCTTAGGCTTTTCAATGGGAGCCAGAAATGGAGTGTTCATCTTTCTCAGCGTTTTCTCCTGAGACTGGATGAAGTCTATTTTGTGACAATAGTGGGCTAAAATTTCATAGACCTTTCCTATCTCCCCAATGGTTTTATCAAAAATCAGCCAGAAGTATTATCAAGACCACGATTGCTACTGCGAATTGTGGATTTCGTAATCATTCAGACAGTGTCTGAACAATTCTTCTGGTTACATTTGATTCTCTTCATTGACGGCTTTTATTATGTTGGTCTTAAATAATACGATAACCTTACTCGCGAGCCAGCGCAATCAAAATGGCACCGGCAGCCATAAGAACAGCCCCAAAAATAACTTGCCCATTTACTTTTTCCTTCAGAAAAATAACCGCCAGTACAATAGTAAACACCAGGGAAACCTTGTCGAGTGGTGAGGTTCGGGCAGCGTCACCTAGTTTCAAAGCCCGAAACGAAAGCAGCGAGGAAATGCAGGTAATAATTCCAGCTACAATAAGATAAAACCAAACCTTGCGATCAATACGGCTCACGTCCGATAGTGTACCCTGTCCAATGACAACGCCCCAGGATACCACCAGAATACAAATAGATTGGATCGCGAAAGCGATACTTGAATCGACATGCTTGATCCCCATTTTCGAGAGCGTAACTACGATCGAAGAAGCAAGGGCTGCCAATAATGAAAAAAGGATCCACATCAGATCGAGTATAATAGGTAGAGATTTATAAATGGAGAAAGTAACAAAAATGATTTAAAATCCGATTCTTAGGACAAATCTCCAAATTTTTATAAGGTGTACGCTTTTGCTGTTCTCATATAATTCATACTATACTTTCCAGCAAGTGCCAACCAACACACCTTAGTTTTATAATATAGTTACAATATACCCGTAAATTAGTAAATAGTGAATTTTTGGCTTTTTCGAGTAATAGCACATGTGAAAATAAACAATTTAAGTTTTGGTAAGTTATATAATATAAGTATAACATACATTTAACGCTATGAAAATTGCAGTAGAGGAAGGGCAGAATAAAGCCGTTTTGGCCGACGGCCTGCAACAGGTAACCATCACCCACATTGAAGAAGGGGTCAGCGAACACAAAGGCACTCCATTTTTTGCCGTTCGGTTCGAAAACGAAGATGGATATGTATCCCAGCGGTTTTACCAATCCAAAGCAGGCATGCCCGCCATTATCAAATTGTTTGACATGGTAGGCATCGATGCGCAAGAAGAAAAGGAACTTGATACCAAACAGCTGGAAGGAAAGCAACTGACCATTGAAGTAGGAGAGCGGTCCTACAACGATCCGGAAAACCATAACGAACGGACGTTAAAGCAGGCCATCAATTTTCTGGCCAGTTAATGGTTTGGCAGGTACACTGCTATTTTTCTATTCAGAAAGCTCTGGCAACTGTCAGGGCTTTTTGCATATAAACCCGGATTGGACCGAAAGTCGATCAACCCTTCGGCCAGTCTTTTCATCGATTTTCCGGATTGGTTTTCACAATCGATCATATATTGCCGACAGAATCTTTGAATCAGGCAATGGTCGGGCCCTGCCCCCGCGACATTCCTTTTTCATGCGTGCTGATGTCACCCTGGAGGTGCTCAACTACAATTCCTTTACCGGTCAGTTCATCCACGGCCTGGTTTACATCTTCCACCGGAAAATTGAGGAAGGTAAAAGTGGCCGGGGAAGGATCCTGTTTCGGGTAAAATAGTAGTTTGTTGCCACCGCCCAAGTGCAGTGTTAACAACGATATTCCTTTGTGTTCCTCAGTAACCTCCAGTCCCAGCGTCTGCTGACAAAACGTTTTGACCTTTGGGCGATCATCGACCAAAAACCTGCTGAATGCGTTGGTGGTCGTAAACATTGTAACGGCTGATTGACGTCATTTTTGAATTGCCGGATTTCTACTGGCATCGATAGCGATCAACCCGTTTAGTTTCAGGATAAACAGATAAATGATCAAAACCGGTCTAGGTATTGTACATCGTCAGCCGAAAATGGACAGATACGGCCGGGCTGACGACGTACACGCTAGTGGTCAAAGCGCATACTGAACGTCGATGGCCGGCCTTCTTTTGAAGCGGGTAATACGAACGTTATCCACTTGTCTTTCCTACGCTGGGCGACCGGCGCTCCATTGATGACCAGACGGATATTTTTAACCGGGTACGGGAATTTGATCGACAGGGTTTGTGACGTGTCGCCGGTATACTGGCCGTCCGTTCTCCCATTCTTCATCATATAATAGATCGCACCGTTGCGTAATGATAATCGTTGGCCAAAACCAGAACGCCAAAAGGCCTCAGGGGCTACCGGTGAAAGTTGGAGCGACCCGTCAAGACCATGTTCGGCCCCAAATAAAAACCGCTGAACAATCCGGATCAGATTGGCCGGATACTCATTGTACTTTTTAGCGCCGTAACCACCGTTGGCATTGTACCGCTCACGCCAGTAGTAGCTACTGTCGCGACCGGCCTGGCTCACCGCCCGAATACTGCTGATCAGCCCTTCTGCGTCACCCATATTCGCCCTCGCCCAGGCTTCCAGATACCACACCCGGCCCATTGCGGCTAGGTCCTGGTTATCAGCATAGGTAGTTTCCCAGCTCTCGTACGTTGCAGGTTTCGTTGCAATTCCGGTTGGCATGCCCTTGTAGTAGAAGCCCTTAGCACTTTTCAGTTGGGGCCATACTACCTTCTTTTGCTTTTCTGATGCAACCCCGGTAGCCAGGGCGGTCCAGTCGACATCGGTGAGGCCATGCCCCTTGACAACTCCTTTTTCGGGATGAATGTATTCGGCATACTGAGTTCCCTGCCAGAATTTTTTTTGAAAGAACGACGCCACACGATCCGCAAGCACACGGTATTTTTGGGTAGCCACCAGGTTGCCAACAACCTTGTTTAGAGCCGCCAATCGCCGGAAGGCGTCTACCACATGCCCTTGAGATACCCCGTCGAATTCCACCCGCGTAGGACGCTCGACGTAATACCCGGCGCCACCCACCGCGCCTTCCTCCGAAATCAGGGAAGCCAGGTAATCGGCCGTTCGGTTGATGGAAGGCAATTGTTCTGTAAGCCATTGCTTATCAGACGTGAATCGAAAGATCACATCGGCATTCTGAATGTAGGTAGTTCCCGCCAATGCTCTCAACGGATCCTTCGGTACCCAGTGTTGATACAAACCTCCATTGGGATCAACTTCAGCCTGATAATTTTGGGGGCCGATCTTTTTCCCGGCGTTCGCAGGAAGGATGGCCAGGGGTAGCCTCCCATCCGGCTTTTGAAAAGACTTCACATAGTCCCAATTTGCTTTTACCGTATTGATCTGTCCCAGCCACAGCAGTGCGTCACTCATCTGATGTCCGTCCAGAGAAGGATAGCTATTGCCGTAACCAAAGCCTTTTCCGTCGGCACAAACCGAAAAATAGCCATTGAAAACAGCGGGATTAACCGCTGCCAGAATATTCTGATGAGCGGCCTTATAGTAAGCTTCGGCGATGAGCGGGTCCGGCAGATAAAGGGTATCTTTCGATTGTGCCCCCACTCTTGATGAAACTGAAAAGGCAAACAGAATGATGAGTAAGCCCCATTTTGTGTATCTTACTGTACGCATCTGCGTTTTGTTTTAATCCGGCAACAAATCTCCCCTTTTTTAGATCAGTATTGCTGAAATTTGGACAGCCTCAAAGAAAAAAACGCCCAAAGACGACTGTCGTGTCAGACGTCCATTCCAACGTTCACACAGTTTATGTTTTTTCCTTGGATTGGAAAAGGGGAAAAATGGACTTCAATCAACACATCATACCTTTCTTGGCCCAACAAATTATAGGGCAAATCAAAGGTGTATTTGGGATCAATATGTCTGTTCAGAAAGGTGTATTTTTCGATTACAACTGACCTCATTCCTGAGCTGAATTACTCCGCCCCATCCTTCCCGCTATATCCATTTTTGGGAATTTTAAGCGCCAGGTACGAATATTTACTTAAACTCAAAATTGTAGGTTAAACTGGGGATGGGGGCACCGAAAATACTCAGTCGGTAGGGATTGGTTGCCTGCCCTTCGGTGCGGTAAAAGATTGAGTAGGCGTTTTTTCGCCCATACAGATTATACACTGTAAATGTCCAGTGTCCCTGCCAACGCCGGTCTTTCAGGCTGGGGCGGTAAATATTCCAGGCAAAATCCAGCCGGTGATAGGCCGGTAGGTGGTTTTGATTGCGCTCGTTATAGTACGGATAATTGCGGTTCTGGTAACGGATGAATCCTTCGGGAGCCGTATAGGGCCGACCGGTGCTGTAGGCAAAGTTGAAGGAAAAACTGTGCGTTTTATTGTAGTTGATGTTCAAACTGGTATTGAGACTGTGCGGCCGGTCATAGTTCGCCCGGTACCAGTTGCCCCCATTAATCTGCTGATCAAAATTATCGCCCTGGTTGACCCGGTTTAAGGTGCGGGCGTAGGTATAATTGATCCAGCCGGTTAATTCGCCTTTCTTTCGGGACACCATCACCTCCAGGCCATAGGCTTTACTTCGCCCCGCCAGCAACTGGGTTTCGGGGTACGGTTGCAACAGAAAATTGGCCCCCGGTTTGTAATCCAGCATATGCAGCGTACGTCGGTAGTAGACCTCGGCCGATAACTCAAAAATGTTATTTCGGGAGTTCTGAAAATACCCGGCCGACCACAATTGGCTTACCTGAGGCTGAATGTAGGTATCCGACGTTTTCCAGCGGGCTGTCGGCAGGGGAGTCATCGTATTGGTAATGACCTGTAAATACTGACGCATCAGGTTATATCCGAGTTTGAGGGAAGCGTTTGGCGTCAGAGCGTACCGGAATCCCAACCGGGGTTCCAATCCGCCGTATTGTTTGGCGATCTGCCCGGCCCCGTATACCAGCGAATCGATCACCGTGGTTGCATCGGCCACAGCTCCAATCTCATACCTACGCACCACCGACGGCCCCATCGTCAGGAAATGCGAATACCGCAGACCCGCCGAAACGGCCAGTTGATCCGAAAGACTCATTTCATCTTCAAGATGGATACCTAACTCCAGCGCCTGTTCGCGGGGTGTTTTCTGATAATTGACGGAAAGGCTGTTGCCGGGCCGGAGTTCACCGGGGTTCAACCGGTACTGAGTCACACTCAGGCCTAATTCCCACTTCTGTTGCGTGAGTTGATAGTTGAGTGTCGACTTGACCTGCCGTTGCAGCAGCGCCTGTTTAAGCTCCACTTTATTGTAGGTGCTGTCTTCGGTGGATAGGATTCGGGGAATAAACTGAGCCACCAGCGCGTTGGTTTTTATATTGAGCCGGGGGTTGATGGCGTAGAACCAGCTTACCATACCATTGGCGGTTTGCTGGGCAAATTGGGTGTTAACCGCGTTGACATTAGCCAGACTGCCCACCAGATTGGTCTGAAACAGGTCCTGACTGTAGTAGCCCAGGGCCGTAACCGTACTGCGCGGGTTGACCCGCCAAAACACCTTCGCGACCCCATCGCCAAACTTCGCCCGGATGTCATCGAAACGTGGGGAGACCAGTCGCAACAGAAAATCATTGAAAGCCCCGCGTGCCGAGACCAGCAGCCCCAGTTTGCCCTTGATGAGGGGGACGTCCGCCGTCAACCGATTGGCGACCAGGCTAATGCCCCCGCTGAGTTCAGCCCGTTCCAGGCTGGGGGTTTTCAAGTGGATATCCAAGACGGATGCGGCCCTACCGCCATAGCGGGCGGGGACATTGCCCTTGTAAAGGTCCAGGCCACTGACGGCATCGGGTGGAAATACGGAAAACAACCCAAACATGTGCGTCGGGTTGAAGATGGGCGTTTCATCCATCAGGATCAGGTTTTGATCGGTGGTGCCGCCCCGGATGTTCAAACCGTTGGCCGCTTCGCCCACGCTGGTCACGCCGGGCATCATCTGCAGACTGCGCAGAATATCGACTTCGCCCAGCGCGGCAGGCATTTTTTTTAGGGTCGCGATGTTGATCTGGCTGACGCCCAGCAGGGGTTGGCGCACATGGCGGTCGTACCCTTTGTTCGAAATGATGACTTCTTCCAACTGGCTGGCCACCGAAGGTAAAGTGATGTCCAGCTGGGTATCCTGGCGAATCGAGCGGACAGCGCGGAACGTTCGGTAGCCGATGAGTCGGACGACGATGGTGTGGGAACCCGACGCGAGTGAAAGGGAGAAATGGCCCTGCATGTCGGTGTACGTTCCGGTCGTGTGCCGGTCAAAATCGATGACGATGGCGGCCCGGTTTAGGGGCTGTTGGCTGGACGAATCGCGGACGGTGCCCGAGAGGGTGTAGCGGTTTTGAGCGGGTAAGTGAAAGGCCAAAAAGGTCAACAGCAGAGCCGTCAGTACTCGGATACGCATAATCGAGGTTCAGGTCAAAGTCGTGTTCGGGTCGGTATACGGTTTTTTTAACCAATAGATACGCGATTGGCCGGAGAGGTCTGATTGATCTTAACTGCCCGGAATAATCAGTAACAAATAACAAAATTCATAGGAATAATTTAGTTATTTAGAGGTTGAATAACTAACCTATGCGCTTTTATTCAAGGTTTCTGAAGTTGATTGGGGTGGTCAGCTTCCTCATCGGGGGCTGTGTTGATGCCATTGAGCTACCCTTTAAGGATACGACGAATCTGCTGGTAATCGAGGGAACGATCACGAACCTGCCCGAAACCCAGCGCATTCGCCTGAGCCGGGCCAAAGCCGACCCGATCACCGGGCGTTTGGGAACCATAAAAATCTCGAAAGCCATCGTTGAGGTGCTGGTTGATTCGAGTTTGGCAGTCCCCTTCACGGAGAAAGATTCGGGTACCTATCAGGCACCCCTGAGCTTTAAGGGCCAAGTGGGTCATGCCTACCAGTTACGCTTTACCCTCCCGGATGGCAGAAATTACACATCAACGACGGAGGTAATGCAACCGTCCCCGCCAATTGGTCAGCTTACCCCGCAGTTTAATGCCAACAGTCTGCCCCTCAATCAACGAATCAATGGTGTGTATGCGGCAGCCTATGATTTTTTTCTGACGACTCAGGACCCCACTGATCAACATAACTATTACCGCTGGAGCTGGAAACTCTGGGAACGGCAGGAGTGGTGCCGTACCTGCGATAACGCCTATTATTCGGAGTATTATCCTTTTGATCAGAACAGACGCTTTGAAGATTGCGTGGATGTGAGTCGGTATATTCAGTCCGAGTATTTTACGTACGATTATTCCTGCCGCACACCCTGCTGGCAGGTTTTCGAGGGCTACGATATCAATGTGTTTGACGATCAATATTCCAACGGAGGAACCATTGTCAACCGGAGGATCGCCCAGGTACCCTATTACCAGGCCGGGGGCTGTCTGGTCGATATTCGCCAGGGGGCGCTGACGGCCGGTGCCTACCGCTACTATAAGCTTTTACAGGACCAGACGCAAAATACGGGTGGATTGGCAGACACGCCCCCGACGGTTTTAAGTGGCAATGTGCATAATTTGGCCAACCGAAAGGAGGTGGTAATTGGGTATTTTACAGCCGAAGGGGTTTCATCACTGCGTTACTGGCTGGATCGCCGGGATGCCCAGACAGCCGCTCCAGGATTATATCAGGCCCTGAGTAATGGGAAAAATCCCCATCCGGAAACCAATGCCCCCGAAGATCGGGGGTATGGAATCTTTGATGGGTCAGACCGTCCACCGACGGCCGTCTGTCTCGAAAGCGACTCTCGCACCGCGTTGAAACCAACCGACTGGCGGGATTAAAAATACGTTCTAGCTACAGATGCGCTTTTGTACGTTGGGATCGTACATAAAAGCGGGGACCGGTCCGATAGATTGTGGACCTCCATCACCTTTTTTGAACGGTATTAGTTATTTTTTAGCTGGTTATGCGCTCATTAACGCTGAAGTTTTTGATTTGCTTAAGTGCTGTCGTAAGCTTGCTTACCTGTGTCGATCCGGTTGAATCGACAATCTATAGTTCGCTGAATGTACTGGTTGTGGATGGCACCATTACGGACAAAGCCGAGCCGCAGCTGATTCGACTGAGTCGCTCTCGGGCGGATCGACTCACCGGTCGCTTCGGGTATGTACCCATCACCAAGGCTAGCGTACAGATCGTAGTTGATTCAGTAGACGTAGTCATTGCCCCGGAAACAACCGATGGCCGCTATCAGCTACCGGCCGACTTCAGGGGGCAAGTCGGCCATACGTACCAACTCCGGTTTACCTTATCGGATGGCACCCGGTACGAATCAACCCCGGAGCTTCTCCAGCCGGTGGCTCCGATCAGGCAAGTTCGGGCGCTCTTTAATCCCACCAGTTTAAGCGCAACGGAACGACTGGCCAATTTTTACTATCCAGCCGCCCATGATTTTTATGTAGACTTTACCGATCCGGCGGATCAAACCAATTATTATCGGTGGGATTGGATGGATTGGGAACACCAGGACTGGTGCCGCACCTGCTCGCAGGGACTTTATCAAATCAGGGATGCGCAAGGCCACTTCATCGAAGATTGTGTCCCAGCTAATTCGAATTTCTTTACCGCTACGTTTGATTATAACTGTCGAACGGCCTGTTGGGAAATACTTTACAGTCATGACCTGGTGGTATTCAGTGATCAGAACACCAATGGAAATCCGGTGAAAGGCTTGCGCATTGGCCGGGTACCTCTGTATTCGAACGACCCTTGTCTGGTTGAAATCAGACAAAGTTCCTTAACCAAAAAGGCTTACCAGTTTTTTAATCGCCTGGATGAGCAAACGCGGGCCCTCGGGGGTGTGGCCGATAGTCAACCTGCTTTATTGGTAGGCAACGTCCATCAGGTGGCCAGGCAAAATGAGCCGGTGGTCGGTTATTTCACCGTATCCAGTGTTTCTGCCGTCCGGTACTGGTTAACCCGAAACGATGCGATTGGAATGGGTCCTGGCTTATTTGTCGCCCTGAACGGGCGTGGTCCCGTCGATGAACCCCAATCTGTTCAGGGCCGTCCCCCCCTGGCCGTTTGTGTCCCGAGTGATACCCGCACACCGGTAAAACCGCAGGGGTGGCAAGACTAATTTCTCTTCTATAATCCTTGATCTGTTGCAAAAGTCGAGGTGAAGATAGTGTGATCAACCATCAATTGATAGCTTAATAACCCTTTTCTCAAGGAAAACCACCAACCAATCTTGGTTCAGAAAATGTGTAAATAGACGCAAACTTCCCTTTATTTTGACGGAAATACACCTGGCGGCAGGTTGGCTTAAAAGAAGCTTTAACTGCACTGCCAATTTACATACAACCCATATATAACAATAACAGGCAGATGTCTGTCAAATGAAGTCGCAACAAGCGTAGGGCTTTGGTAATGTGGTACTCGATGGCTTTGGGCGATAGATGCAGGTTTTCGGCAATCTGGGCAACGGAAAGTCCTTCGAAGCGGCTTAACAGGAAAACCTGCCGCGTGGTTTCCGGAAACGTATCAATTTGTTGCTGAATCAGAGCGGTCGTTTCCGCAAAGGCCAGTTGTTGTTCGGTGGTTTCTTCGGCCGCGGTCTGGGTGTAGGCCGCATAATCGGCGTAGAGACTGGCGCTTTTCTGTTTATCCAGCAAGTCGTACAGCCGGAACCGGATTGCGCCATACAGATAACTTTCCAGATTGGTTCGCACCACCAGTTCTTCCCGCTTGACCCATAAACTCATAAAAACTTCCTGAACCAGTTCCTGTGCCGTCTCCCGGGATCGGGTGTAATTGTAAGCTACCGTAAAAAGACGCTGCCAGTAGAAATCGTAGAGTTGGGTAAAAGCATTCCGGTCACCCTGTTTCAGGGCTTGCAGCCATTCCGATTCGATTGCGCTATCGGGCGAAGACCACTTGGACATTGCATGCGGTTTTGTTCAAAAGTTGAAGGTATATGATTTTTTCTGCAATTGGAATCCCTCAAAAAAATCTTTAAAAAAGGTAAGATTCGGTTTAGGGGTTGGGGTGAGTTGTCCTACTTACAGGAAAACCCCCAACCGAATTCATGGGAAAACAATACCTGCAAACCCTGATCCGCAAACTTTTGCGCGGGAAAGCGACCGATGCTGAGAAACGGCAATTAGAAAGCTGGTGGAAGCATTTCTCCGATGATGATTCGTACCTGCGCTCGCTTTCCGAAACGGAACGCCAGTCCCTCCGCAACACGATGCTGTCGGGCATCTGGCAGCAACTCGCTGAAAAACCGCTCGACGAAAAGGCAGCGAACAAGCCTGAAAATACCGATCTGCCGGTTTCCAAATCCGGGCGGGTGTTGCAACTGCCGGTGGTACGCTGGGCGGCTGCGGCAATTGTTCTGCTGGTTTCGGGATGGCTGTTTTATCAACACCTGACCGGGCCACAAACCATTCGGACAGCATACGGCGAACAGCGCACGGTGGAACTGCCCGATGGATCGGTGGTGACGCTCAATGGCAATTCATCGCTGAGGTTTTCGGCCGATTGGGCCGAAACCGGTCAACGCGACGTCTGGCTGGAAGGGGAAGCTTTTTTCGGGGTCCAGCATACTCGTAATCACCAGAAGTTTGTCGTTCATACACCCGATCAACTGGCCGTCGAGGTGTTGGGAACCCGGTTTAACGTACAAAACCGCCGAGGTACGACGCAGGTTGTTTTGCAGGAAGGAAAAGTTAAAGTGACCGACCCGACCCAACAAACGTACACGCTGAAACCCGGCGAAGAAGTTCGCTACTCCCAGACCACAAGGCAATTAAAGCCCATTCGGGCCAATCTCAACCGCGAACTGGCCTGGAAAACCACCATCCTACTGTTCACCGATCAGCCCGTTTCCGAAGTGCTTCAGGAGATACGGGACAGTCATGGGTTGCAGGTCGAGTTGCGCAATTCGGCCGTTGGACGGGAATTATTCAGCGGTTCGATTCCAGCCGATGATGTGAAACAGGTATTGAGCAAAATCGAGAAAATCTACAATGTTACCGTCACCTTCGACGGCGATCATTACATCATTGAGTAGTCAGTTTCTATCCTTTACCCTTATGAAAACACGTGTACTTATCTGGGCCGTTATCGGTTTGTTCCTTTCCGGTTTGCCTGCCATTGGCCAGGATGTGGCCATGGCATCGGCCCGTTCGCAGCAAACAAACCGCCAGAATCAGCAGGCCTTAATCGATGTCCTGAAAAATCTGGAAAAACAACACCACGTTGTCTTTGATTACAACCGCCGGGAGTTGAAAGATAAATTTGTTGCGCCGGTCACCAACGCATCGGGTTCACTGGAACGGACGTTGCAAACCCTGCTGGCACCGTTCAATCTGGTGGTTGAAAAAAACAATCCGCATTCGTACCTGATTTACAACCGGGATCGGAAACGGCCGGAAACGAAGTCAACTGGTGATACTAAAACCGCAGAACCGCCCACCTCATCCGGCACGAATTCAGAGACACAACCACAGCCATCGTTTTCGTCGGCAGTATCTCCAACGGGCTCTTCACCCATTCAGGAACGAACCATCAGCGGAAACGTGACCGATGTGGCCCGGAACGAGTCGTTGCCGGGCGTCAGCATCATTCAGAAAGGGACGAACCACGGAACCACGACGGACAAAGACGGAGCCTTTCGGATGCAGGTTCCCAACGAAGATGTCGTGCTGGTTTTCAGTTATGTGGGCTACGAAAAACAGGAAGTGGCGGTCAGGTCGCAATCGACGCTGACCGTTCGCCTGAAAGCCGATGAAAAATCACTCGAAGAAGTTGTGGTGGTGGGCTATGGTACGGTCAAAAAATCGGACCTGACTGGTTCCGTTGCCAAGGTGGGCGAAGCCAACATTAAAGCGACCCCGATTGCCTCACTCGACCGGGCTATGCAGGGCCGGGCGGCCGGGGTGCAGGTGGTAACGAATTCAGCCCGGCCGGGTGGCAGCTCCACCATCCGCATCCGGGGTTCGGGGTCGGTTAACGCCAGCAACGACCCCCTTTACGTGATCGACGGTTTCCCGACCGGAAACCTGAACTCGATCAATACGGACGATATTGAGAGTATCGAAGTGCTGAAAGATGCGTCGGCGACGGCCATCTACGGCTCACGGGGATCAAACGGAGTCGTCCTTGTGACGACCAAACGCGGCAAGACGGGCAAGGCGGTCGTCAGCTACGATGGCTACTATGGAAGCCAAACTCCCCGGTATCTCATTCCACTGCTCAATGCGCGTCAGTTTGCGGAATTGGTGGACGAAGCCCAGACCAACAACGGCGGAAAACCGTATTTCGACGGCAGTTCCGCCGACCGGCCGCTGGCCAGCACCCTGGGTGAAGGCACCGACTGGCAGCGAACCGTCCTGCGAAATGCGCCCATCCAAAGCCATCAGCTTTCGGTGGCGGGTGGGTCGGCTACGGCCCGGTACGCGATTTCGGCCGGTTATTTCAACCAGGACGGGATCATTCCCCGCTCCAATTTCAAGCGCTACACGCTGCGCACCAACCTCGACAACGAACTCTCATCGCGGGTTAAAATAGGAATGACCATTCAGGGGGCCTATACGATCAACAATGGCCCGCGCACGGAAACCGCTGGCAACCGGGCCGTCGACGGCGTGATCGCTTCAGCCTTCAATTTTTCCCCAACCTTTCCGATCTATAACGCCGACGGCACTTACTATAAAAACGTGGGCGTTCTAAACGGTCTGGGTGCCGACAACCCGGTGGCCATGATCAACGAATTTACCGACCAAACCTCGTTGATCCGGTTGCTGGCTAACACCTACCTGGATGTAAAAATCGTGGAAGGCCTGACGTTCAGAACCAGCTTGGGGGCGGATTTACAGACCTCAAAAAATAATTTTTACATTACCCGGCTGGCTACGCTGGGCGCCAGTCTGGGGGGCAGCGGATCGGTGAGTTCGACGCAATCGATTAACTGGCTGAACGAAAATACGCTCAACTTTAGCCGCCAACTGGGTACCGACCACACCGTCAACGCCGTAGTCGGCTACACCTTTCAGGGGATCAATTCGGAATCGGTGGATGCCAACGCGAACACCTTTGCCAATGATTTCGCCCTATATAATAACTTAGGATCGGGGTCAACGCTGGTGGCTCCGAGCACGGGAGCCAGTCAATGGCGACTCATTTCGTACCTGGCCCGCGTCAATTACTCCTTCAAAGACCGCTTTCTCTTTACGCTAACCGGCCGTCGTGACGGGTCGAGCCGCTTCGGTCCAGCGAACAAATTCGGTTTCTTTCCGTCGGGAGCTTTCGCCTGGAAACTGGCCAATGAACCCTGGATGCAGAATCTGCCGGGCGTGTCGGATGCTAAAATCCGGGTCAGCTACGGCTTATCGGGGAATCAGGAAATCGGGAACTACCAGTACTTGGCCAACATCGCGTCGGCACCCTACGTTATCGGGGGAGCCTTGCAGGTGGGTGCCGCAACCGGTGGCATCGGTAACCCCGATCTGCGCTGGGAAAAAAATGCGCAATTTGATGTCGGGTTCGATGTAGGCCTGTTCAACAACCGGCTTCAGGTATCGGCGGATTACTACAACAAGCTGACCTCTGATCTTCTCTTCAGCGTGAGCGTACCCACCTCGTCCGGCTTCGCGAACACGCTCAAAAACATTGGTAGCGTTCGCAATACGGGCTTCGAACTGTCCCTCAACACCATCAATGTGGACCAAGGTGGTTTTCGCTGGACGTCGGAGTTTAATATTTCGTTCAACCGGAATAAAATCCTGACCCTCGATGGCCGACAGGAGTTTCGAACCGGTTCTGACGCGACCATTTCCAATACGGGGCAAAACCCGATTCTGCTGCGGGTAGGCAGCCCATTAGGCAATTTCTACGGTCTGGTGACGGACGGTATCTTTCAGAGCCAGGCCGAAGTAGATGCTTCTGCGCAGAAAACGGCAAAACCGGGTGACCTTCGCTATAAAGATATAAACGGCGATGGGTCGATCAGTGATCTGGACCGGGATATCATCGGCAACGCCAATCCCAATTTTTTCGGGGGCTTCAACAATACCTTTTCGTACAAAGGCATTGACCTGAATCTCTTTTTTCAGGGGTCCAGTGGCAACGAAATCATCAACTATGCGACATTCGATCTCATTAACCTGACGGGCGGCAACAACCAGTCGGCGCGGGTGCTAGAACGCTGGACACCCACCAAGGGCGGGAATACCATTCCGCGCGCCAATGCCGCCGGCGGATCGCGGCTCCTGTCCAGCCTGCACGTGGAGGACGGCTCCTACCTGCGCCTGAAAAATATTTCGCTGGGGTATACGCTACCGCTGCGCTGGGTTAGCCGGGCGGGATTCTCGTCGGTCAAAGTCTACGTGGCGGCTCAGAATTACCTGACGTTCACCAAGTACACAGGCTACGACCCGGAAGTCAATCGCTACGGCAGCTCGTCGCTCAGCCAGGGAATTGACTATGGCGGGTACCCGGCCGCTAAAACCTTATTAATTGGCCTGAACCTGAAACTCTAAACCGACCTGCGTTCATGAAAAATATCCGTCTTCTCCTCACGATTCCGGCGTTTCTGGCGTTCGGTTGCGAAAGCCAGCTGGACCTGTCGCCCGTGACCAACCTGACCAATGCCACGTATTATAAAAATGCGGATGATGCCCGGGCGGCATTGGGGGCCTGTTACAACGCCATTGGGAATCTCGACCCCAACATCGACATCACCACAACCGACGATGCCATTCCGTTCCTGACGGGGGATGCCAACCGCCCGCTACTCTGGCGGTACAACCTTACCCCGGCCAATTCGCTGATTGGAGCTTACGTACCCGCCTACCGGGGAATCAACCGTTCCAACACCGTGATCGATCGGTTACCGGGCATTGCGATGGACGAAGCGCTCAAGAAACGCTACGTCGCCGAAGCCAAATTCCTGCGGGCCCTCCACTACTTCAACCTGGTCCGGTATTACGGTGATGTGCCTTTGGTGACGGCCGAGACGGCTTCCCTGGATGGCCTGGAAATAGCCAGATCGCCGGTGGCGGATGTCTACGCCCTGATTGAAGCCGACCTGAAAGAAGCCGAGAGCGTATTGCCCAAGAGCTATTCAGCCGCCGAAACGGGCCGGGCCACACAAGGAGCCGCCAAAGGGATCTTAGCCAAAGTATACCTGACCAGAGCGGGTACAACCCCCGGTTCACCGTATTGGGCCCAGGCGGCCGCGAAAGCGAAGGAAGTGGTTGACCTGGGGGTGTATGACCTCTACGCGAATTTCGCCGATGCGTTTGCGCTGTCGGCCCGGGGCGGGCGCGAAAATATATTCGAGGTGCAATACATTACCGACGTTCGGGGGCACGGCATTGGGCGTAATTTCGGGGTTCGGCAGGCGCTGATCTATCCCAGTGGCGGAGCGGGGATCGCCCGCGTGAGTGCGTCACTGTTCAACGCCTATACTGCAGCGGATAAACGGAAAGCCGTTACCTTCCTGACCTCGTACGTATACAACAACGTAACGACCAACCTCTCGGTGACCGACCCGGACCCGACCAAGGCGGTTTCGTTCCAAAAATTGTGGGATAAAACCGCCAAAACTTCCGGCGGTGAAGGGACCAGTATTCCCATCCTCCGCTTTGCCGACGTGTTGCTGATGCAGGCCGAAGCCCTCAATGAAGCGAATAACGGCCCAACCCCCGAAGCGTACGCAGCCCTGAACCGGGTGCGGACCCGGGCCGGATTAACGCCACTCGCGGGGCTTTCCGCAGCCCAGTTCAGAGAGGCCGTCTGGCTCGAACGCCGGTTGGAACTGGCGTGTGAAAATAGCCGGCGATTCGACCTGGTCCGTACAAACCGGCTAGTGGAAGCCGTTAAAGCGGAAAACAGCTTTAACCGAAACGCGACCATTCAGCCTTTCCATAACCTGCTTCCGATTCCGCAAACCGACATGGATGCGAACCCGAAACTGGTACAGAATCCGGGCTATTGATCGTCAGCAACTTGTCTTTCGTAGACACCGTATCTACTACCCAAAACCATGGACCAAGTACATAAACGGTTGTTCAACCGTCGTACCTTTCTTAAATCGACAACCGGCGCGGTTGGTAGCCTGGGGCTGGCCGGGCCGGCATTCAGCCTGAGCCAATGGGTTGGCACGACGGATGTCCTTCCCGAACTGGCGTTTATCCGGCAACGAATGGCCGACCAGTCCCTGGTCATCGCGCCGGAAGCGAACTGGATCAGTGTCGATCAGTTGCTCCGGACCCTGGATCCGACGGGTCACTGGCCTGATCTGGAAGCGCAGTTCAAACCCGAACACGAAGGGGTCAAGCGGTACGGCCACTGCACCCGAATTCTTAAACTGGCTGGAGCCTTTCACTCCGCTACCGGCCCGCAACGCACCCAACTGGCTGACGCCCTGCACCGGTCGCTGGGTGTATGGCTGGGCAAGCCCCATCCCCCCTCGGCGGGCTGGTTCTATCAGATTGGATCGCCTTTAGCGCTGGGACAGGCCGCCCTGCTGATGGGGAACGAACTGTCTGCTTCTGAAAAAGCGCAGGTTGTAACCATCCTTAAAACCTGCGTGCGTCCCGATGGGGTATTGGACTATTCCGGCTCTCCGGCGACCGGCGAGAACCTGATGCACGAAGCCACCATTCAGGTGATAGCCGGTTGTTTAGCGAATGATCCGGTTTACGTTGCCCGATACGCCAAGCAGGCAGAGCAGGAAATTGGCCCCGGTCGGTCCGAAAGCATTCAGGTCGATTCCAGTTTCCACCAGCACGGCCCCCAGTTTTATTCCGGGGGACTTTACGGCCTTGGATTTGCCCGCGACGCGACGGCTTTAGCGCTCGCCCTGCATAAAACCGCTTTCGCCTTTGCGCCCGACAAACTGGAAACCCTAACCCGTTACGTCCTCGACGGGCTGCAACCCCTGACGCGGGGCCGTTCGCTTGATTTTACCACCGTGGGGCGGATGGTGGCCTGGCCATTAAAGCACGGCCCCGATCATGATTCCGGTTTCGGGGCAGAAGCCGCATGCGACCACCTCATACCCTTCGGCGGCAAGCGCCAGGCTGAACTCCAGGCGTTTGCCCGGCGACTAAGAGGTGAAGCGGAAGCCAAAACCGCTCCCGCGGGCAACCGGTTATTCTGGATGTCGGACTATATGGCACACAACCGACCCGGTTTTCTGGCTTCGGCCCGAATGTCGTCGCGCCGGGTGTATAGTCACGAGTCGGGCGGGAAACAGAACGAACTGGGCTATCACCTGGGCGATGGGGCGATGTGTCTGATGCAGACCGGGGATGAATACCGGAATATTTTTCCACTCTGGGACTGGCGCCGGGTTCCGGGGGTGAGTTGCGTCTATAACCCGGCCGTCCCACTGCCACTACATAGCTGGGGAATCGGCTCGTACGGCGGCAGCGATTGGGCGGGTGGGGTATCGGATGGAACGTCAGGCGCAGCCGCCATGGAAGTGCATCGGGCCGGGCTGCACGCACAGAAGGCCTGGTTTTTTCTTGATGAGGTAGTTGTCTGCCTGGGAGCAGCCATTAAATCTTATGATACCACCTTACCCGTGGTGACGAGTGTGAACCAGTGCTGGGCGAAAGGCCCCGTCACGACGAGCATGAACACCGCTGCCTTAGCCGCCGACGAAACCCATACGCACAAAACGGCGGGCTGGGTGCACCACGACGGGGTAACCTACCTGTTTCCGCAGCCGTCGAACCTGCGCATCCGGACCGAACGCAAATCGGCTCCGTGGCAAACACTCAACACGGCTCCGCACCGGGAAGCCCGGGAAGACCCCGCCAATCCGCCGGCGGCCGTCGAGGGTGAGGTGTTTAGTCTCTGGATCGAACACGAAAATGCCGCGAAAGAGGGTTTTAAGTACAGCTACGTGGTGGCACCCGGTTTGATGCCTGACGGTATTGCCGCATTTAACCAAACCAAATCGCCGACCATTGTCTCCAATACGTCCAGCTTACAGGCCGTTGCTACCCCGGACCTCGTGCAGGGAATCTTCTGGAAACCCGGTTCGCTGGTGTTGCCGGACCAGCGCAAACTGGAAGTCGATCAACCCTGTGTCGTCCAATGGCGACGAACCGCCAACGGACGCTGGACCCTCGCCGTCGGAAATCCGACGCACCGGGCCGGGAAGGTGATGGTCCGGGTACAGGATACGGCCCTTTCCACATCACCCATCGTGGCGACCTTTACCTTTCCAGAAGGGGCAGAAGCGGGACGGCCACTGGTTCAAAACTTTCCTAAAGCCTAATGCTATATGACCTCACGCCGACATTTTATTAAACTATCCGGCCTGTCGATGGCCGCCACCGCGCTTCCCCTCCGTCGATCACTTCCAGATGCTAAACCGATCATCCTGCTCAAGTCGTCGTGGAATGACAAGAACATTGGCGACATTGGACACACACCGGGGACGCTGAGGTTGCTGGAACGGTATGTGCCCGAAGCGCAGATTCTGCTGTGGCACGCAGCTCCCCGCCCCGTAACCGAAGCACTGGTCGCTAAAAATTTCCCGAAAGTTCGGCTGATTTCCGGTGGGTTTGAGCCAGACAAGCCCGATAGCCCGGTCACCAGGGCCTTCAATGAGGCCAGTTTGTATATTCATAATTCGGGCATGTCCATGAATTACGGCCTGTTCAATTTCGAATGGGGCAGTACGATGACGAACCTGGCCCCGATGCTCTACTGCCGCGAGCGAAACATTCCGTTCGGGCTGTATGGGCAGTCGTTTGACAAATTTGCGTCACCCGCCGACCTGATCTACCGCGATGTGCTGAACCAGGCCGCCTTTATCTACACCCGCGACAAAGAATCGCTCCATTTCCTGAGCGAAAACAGATTCAAACCCGCGGTGCTCGAATTCGGGCCGGACGGCTGCTTTGGCATCGACGTGCGCGACGAAGAAAAAGGGGTGGCTTATCTGAAGCAGAATGGGCTGGAAGCGGGCAAATTTCTGACCGTCGTCATTCGAACCAACACGCCCCCCCTCGATGCCGCCGGCAAAGGGAACCTGCTGAACCCGGCCGAGCCAACCCCGGAGCAGAAGGCCGAAAATCTTGACTGGATGGGCAAGATGAACCAGCTTATTTCCAATTGGGTGCGAAAAACCGGTCTGAAGGTCCTGATTGCCCCCGAATCGCTCAAAGAAACCAAATACGGCCGTACGCTGCTTTACGATACCCTCCCCAATGAGGTGAAAGCAAACGTCGTTTTCCGCGAGCCGTTCTGGAGTGCCGACGAAGCGATGTCGGTTTTCGCCCGGGCTCACACTCTGGTTGGCATGGAACCCCACTCACTCATCATGGCCCTGGCCCTGGGAGTGCCGGTTATCCACGCCCGCGCCCTGTGGCACGGGCGCAAGGGATGGATGTTCCGTGACATTGGGCTGAATGACTGGCTATTCGATATCAACAAAACGTCGGCGGAAACGATGAACGCGACGCTGATGCAGATTCACCAGAACTACCCACAGGCGAAAGAAAAAGCCCGTAAAGCCATGCTGGTGGTCGCGGAGCGGCAAAAAGCGTCCATGCAGGTCGTGCGTAAACTCGTCAAATTAGCGTCGTAAATTAGTCAATATGAACAGTTTAAGTACCTCAACCCGTCGTCAGTTTCTCAAACAGACGCCCGCCCTGATCGGGCTTCTTGACGCTATTCCGGCGCTGGCGCAATCGGTCGCAGACCGTCCGGCCGACAAAAAATCGATTATTCTCCGTTCGTCCTGGCAAACGGTCAATATTGGCGATATCGGGCACACGCCGGGCGTTCTGACGCTGCTGGAAAAATACCTGCCCGGCGTCGAAGTGCGGTTGTGGCCGTCGAGCCTCGACAATGGGGTAGAACCCCTGATGCGTCGGCGGTTTCCAAACGTACCGATCATCCGTACGCCGGAGGAAATCGCGCAGGCGTTTAAAGAATGCGTGTTTCTGCTGCACGGTTCCGGCCCCTCGCTGGTGGCAACCAGCAGCGTGGTTCGTTGGGATAAAGAAACCGGAAAACCGTTCGGGGTGTACGGCATTACGTTTCCGGGGGTCTACAGCCCTGACCCGAAAGCGATGGTGACGCCCAATCCGCAGGCCGTCGAGATGTTGAACAAGGCGAAGTTTGCCCTGTTTCGGGATTCGATCTCCCTGGATTTCGCCAAAAAGAACGGCGTTCATAATCCCGTGATGGAATTCTGCCCCGACGGGGCCTTTGCCGTCGACCTGCGAAACGATTCGGCCGCCACGGCCTTCATGAAGGAACACGGGCTGGAAGAGGGCAAGTTCATGTGTGTGATCCCGCGGACCCGTTTTACACCCTACTGGGAAATACCGAGCAAGAAAACCCCGTTCGACCAAACCCGGCACGACCGGAATCAGGCCATGCGGGAGCACGACAACGCGCCCCTGCGGGAAGCGATTATTCAGGTGGTTCGGCAAACGCCCCTCAAAATTCTGATCTGTCCGGAAGACGAAACGCAGGTCAAACTCGGCAAAGAAATACTGTACGATCCGCTACCAGATGATGTAAAGAAGAAAGTGGTCTGGCGCGACCGGTATTGGCTGACGGACGAAGCCGTTAGTACATATATCCGGTCCGCGGGTCTGTTCGGGCTGGAAATGCATTCGCCGATCATGTGCATCGGCAACGGGATTCCGGCTATAGTTGGCCGGTTTGCCGAGCAAACCAGCAAAGGCGCCATGTGGAAAGATATTGGTCTGGGCGACTGGCTGTTCGATTTTGACAAAGAAGAAGACATCGCGCGGTACGCGTCGGCGGTCCTGGCGATGGCCAAAGACCCCAAAGCCGCCCGCGCGAAGGCGGCCAAAGCCCGTCAATTCGTCGAGCAACGGCAGCGCGAAACGATGGGCTACGTGAAGCAACAGGTGATGGTGTAGCCGCAACCCCATATCAATGCGTTTTTGATTCAATTATTCGATTTCCTAAAACATGCTTAACCGACGCAATTTTCTGCAGCAGGTCCCTCCCTTGGCCGGTCTCCTTTTGGGGGTGCTTCCTGGCCTGAAAGCGAGCAATCTGGCTACCAAACCGATCCTTCTTCGCTCCTCGTGGCAAACCGCCAACATTGGCGACATCGGGCATACCCCCGGGGTGCTGACGCTGCTCGAAAAATACCTGCCCGGCGTTGAAGTGCGGCTGTGGCCAGTTAATGTGGGTGATGGCGTGGAAGCCATGCTGCGAAAGCGGTTTCCGAAGGTCCCCATTCTTCAGTCGCCCGACGAGGTTGCCCGGGCATTTACCGAATGCGGTTTTTTGCTGCACGGCTCCGGTCCGCAGCTGGTAGCGCGCAAGGACCTGGAACGATGGGTGCAGGAAACCGGTAAACCCTACGGCATCTACGGCATTACGTTTCCCGGCGTTTATGGCTTCCCCGAAGAGCGCAGCAAATTCAATCCGGTCGATATCGGCCTGTTGAGCAAAGCCCGGTTTGCGTATTTCCGCGACTCGGTTTCGCTGGCGTTTGCGAAGAAAAACGGGGTAAACTGCCCCATCATGGAGTTTTGCCCCGATGGCGCTTTTGCCGTCGATGTCCGGAACGATGCGGCTGCCGATGCGTTTTTGCGGGAACATAACCTCGAGCCCGGTAAATTCCTCTGTGCCATTCCCCAATACCGGTTCTCGCCCTGGTGGGAGTTACCTCAGAAAAAACAGGCTCCCAACGATGCCAAACGGGCGTATAACGACAAAATGAAAGAGCAGGACAACGCCCCCATCCGGGAAGCTATCATCCAGGTAGTTCGGCAAACGCCCCTGAAGGTGCTGTTGGTGCCCGAAAACGAAACCCAGGTCCGTATCGGCAAAGAAATGCTCTACGATCCGCTACCGGAAGACGTAAAAAAGAATGTGGTCTGGCGCGATCATTACTGGTTGACCGATGAAGCGGTCAGTACCTATATTCGGTCGGCGGGGTTGTTCGGGCTGGAAATGCACTCGCCCATCATGTGCATTGCCCAGGGTGTTCCGGCGATCGTTTGTCGGTTTGAAGAGCAGACCAGCAAAGGTGCCATGTGGCGCGATGTTGGCCTGGGCGACTGGCTATTCGACATGGATACGCCCGGCGACGTAGCGAAAATCGTTCCGACAGTCCTGGCGATGGCCAAGGACCCCAAAGCGGCTAAAGCGAAAGTAGAGGAGGCCCGTAAATACATCACACAACGTCAGCGTGAAACCATGGCAATTGTAAAAAAGAATCTGGCAGCCTAAAAGACGTTCATCAAAACTATACGCAGACAAAAGAATAAAGAGAATAGACAAGCGATTAACCGACTAAAAATCAACAAGATAAACGACCATCTTTTTTCTTTTGCTCAGTACTGGACATAAAATGTACAACGGAGTGGCACTCCGTTGCCGGACCTGAACAAGCATCGGTTAGTAAAGCCATTACCACAACGGAATACCACGCCGTTGTACAAATGTCCAGTACTGAGTTTCTTTTGTCTAACTGTCTCCTAGAAAAACAAAAACCGCCCCTTTCATCCATCGAGATACGAATTAAGCCCCCTGCAAGACGGATGTGAATGTATGGGCGGTAAACTGGCTCCCCTGATCAGGCCCTGGGCGGTCTGGGGCGGTTTACTAAAAGTGGGGTCTCTATCCTGATTTTGGGTCGGTGCGGAAAAGCTATCATACCGCTGCTCCATGGCTTCCCGGCGGATCAGTATGACGTTTGCTCGTTCTCTTTCCCAATTACATGTACCTGGTTTATTGACCAGAAAAACGCCATAAAATACCTGCAAGCCACCTCGGCCTTCAACGCACAGGAAGGAAATAGGCTGTAAAAAGCAAAAGTAATTTTAAGAATTTGCTTTGAATTTTGAATAAAAATTTTGTTTCAATATTATTGGGTACGTAACCGAAACCAAAAAACAAACATGATATACGGCGTTTGGTCTGAACGGAGAAAGAAGATTTCATCAAGTCTCTTTTCGCACTAGTGCGTCATGAGTAGCAATACGGACGTTTTTCAATTCTTCTAGGTTAAACGGGTTATGGCAAAATCAATCAAGCAATTGTTCAATCGACGGAGCTTTCTTGGGCTGGCCGGTCTATCGACGTCCTCGTTCGTGATGCCGACTTTCCTGAACGGCAACAAAGGTGATATTTCCCTCCCCGTCGCGCAAGAACCTACCCCGGATTACCAGACGCTGCGGGAAGGCGAGGCTTATTTCGATACGAATAAAATGGTGATCTCCGCATACAAGTCCATGCGGTACTACAAAAAGAAAGAGCTTAGCTACCATTATGATCAGATCCGCATTTACCGCATGGAGTGCCCTGATTTTAAATTTGGAATTGATTACAGTGAATATTTCCGAACCCTTGACCACAAAAAAGCAGCCCTGATTTTTCAGGGAAAAATGGAGCCTTCGCTGGATAACAAGTTTCGTTATGAAGACAAGGCCATCAAACTGGGCACGGTTTACTGCTATTGGATTGGTTCCGCTCTGGGCGTACCGGAAGGACCCTTGCCGGTGAAGGCGCGGGACCCGGAAATCTGGTGGCCCTATGAAACGGTTCAGAAACGGGCCGACGAGCTCCAAAAGAAGTTTCCTGCGCTCGTTCAGGTCAATCAAATTGGGGTAACGACCAATAAAAGACCCCTGGTTAGTCTTAAAGTGGGTCAGGGCAAGCGCTGCATTGCCCTGGTTGGGGCCGTCCATGCGGGCGAAGCCGGTCCCGAAATTATTCTTTATGTGCTGGAAAACCTCCTGGAAAACCACCCTGACTTGCTGAAAAAAGTGTCGGTGGTCGCCATTCCGTCGGCGAATCCGGATATGCGGGAGCGGCAGGTGAAAGGAAATCCCTGGTATCTGCGCCGGAATGCGAACCTGGTGGATATCAATCGGAATTTTCCGGCGAATTGGGGGGACGTGGAGACAACCTACGGGTATTCAACGGATGATCCCCAGTCGAATACATACCGTGGGGCCTTTGCGGAGAGCGAAAACGAAACCGTCGCCATCATGCAGTTTATGAAAAGTCACAAACCGGAAGTGATCTTTTCGTACCACTGTTTGGCCAGCATAGCGGGACAAACCTTAGCGGCTTCCAAGGATGGTCTGCAAAGCAAATCCTTTGTCGATCGGAGCAATGCCTATGCCAACACGCTCTGGCAGGGCATGGCTAACCGGGATGCGGCCCAGGAGAAGGTACTCTACCTTTGTACGGCGGGCAGTATGCCGACCTGGAGTTACAAAGAATTAAATACGCCCGCTTTTGATATTGAAGCACCGTTTGAAGCCGCTGATTTAGCCCAGTGTAAAACCGATCAGACCGATCGGGCGCTCTTAAAAAAGTACCAGGAAATGCATTTGCGCGGCATTACGGCCGTTCTCAAAAGCATAACTTTCTGAACCTGGTTATTCCTCAATAAAAATGGAGCTCAATTGAGGTCAATAGGTCTGTTTAAAAACAGGTATTTTATTGAAATCATTTGACCTCATTTGTGCAAGGCTATTTTAATGTAATACAAGCAATTACTTCCTAGTAGGAGTTCTTTTTACGATCAGTACAGACCACTAATTGATTCGATCACCACGAAGTAAGATTTCCTCCTCACACTATTTCCTATTCAATAATTTTCGCATATTCGGTTTTCTCCGAGATATTACCATTCCTTATTGCCATGCGGGAGTCTGGATGGTTGGGCGGGTTTGGCCTGATCGCATCTTTACTGGTTCTTTGGCATGGTGCGGGTTTATTGGCCAGTGCGCAGCAGGCTGCTTTACCAGCGCCTGAGCTACTCACCGACCGCCAGGGCCTGCCGCAGGCATTTGTTCCTGACATCGTCCAGGATCGTCAGGGTTTTATTTGGGCAGCCACACGCGATGGCCTTTGCCGCTACGATGGCAACAGGTTCAAAGTATTTCAACCCACTGCCGGGGGACGACCGTCACTCTCGTCTGCCGGAGTCAGTCGCTTAACCCTCGATTACCGCGGACAAATCTGGATTACGTCCGAATTTGGTGACCTGGACCGATTTGATCCCCGCTCGGAACACTTCAGCAATGTGTCTCAATGGCCCGCTTATCGAAAAGCGATGGGACAACAAAAACTCACTTCCTTCTGTATCGACCACCAGGAACAACTGTGGCTGGTCACGGCCATCTCCAACCGATTACTTCGGCTAGACCTGAAAACCGGCCAAATCACCCGGTTTTATCTCCCCAACCAATCTACTGGAGCGATCTTCGATATCACGGAATCCGCCGATGGTCGAATCTGGTTGGCAACCAGTCAGGGATTTTTGTATTTTGACCGGAAAATCCATCAATTTCGGCCCTACAAACTACCGGGTTCGGAGGTAGCCAGAAGCGCAGAAAATCATGGCTTCAATCAACCCATCTATCGCCTGTTTGCCGCTTCTTCCCGCCACATCTTGCTAGCCGGGCCCCGGCAACTCATCTGGTTACATCCCCGAACGGGGGCGGTTCAGACGTATCCGTTGCCGGATGGTACTCCCGACTGGGTACAGGCTAATTTCACGCAGGATCGCACCGGAAGAATTTACTTCGTGTTTGGAAATGCGCTCGCCCGGTTAACGTTTCCGAAAGGTGTGGAGATCGTGACGCGGCAGCAAGCGTCTGACTATAAAAATTGGGGCACTCGCCTGTGGGTCGACCGGTCGGATGTGTTGTGGGAAGGTACTCGGGGCGGAGGCATTCGGAAATACGACCTGCGGGCCATGCCGTTCCAGACTCAGGCCTATCAGCGTTCGTTTCACGACGACATACTGGGTGAATCGGGGCTGGCCATCCCGGCCGGTGAACGGCCATTGACTATACGGAAAAGCAGTTATGACTTTCGCTATACGGTTGGTAATAAAGGTGATTTTTGGTACAATACGGGCTCCTCCCAGATTCAGCGGGTGGATCTAAAAACAAAGCGGGTTGAACACCGCCCCTTGCCCCAGCCATTTGAAAACCGGGAGTTCGGCGATAAACCGTGTCCGTTGGCGACCGATCCGCATGGGCAGATTTGGGCAATACACGATTCGGTAGCCTGGTTCTACGAGGAACGACAGCATCGCTGGCAAACCGGGCCTTACCGAATTCCGGCGGCACAAATTGGTGTGGTGCTGGTATTTACCATTGATGAAGAAGCCTTTTGGCTGGCCACCGACCAGAAAGGGCTTTGGCGGCTGGATCGAAAATCCGGTCAGCTGCAGCAGTACGCCAATCAACCTCAAGACCCGCAATCGCTGAGTAACAATGCCTTATTTTGCTTGTCGCAGGATCCGAAGGTACCGCACCGGCTCTGGCTGGGTACCTTTGGTGGTGGACTGTGTGCGTTTGACAAACGAACCGGCCGGTTTCGGCGGTTCACCGACCGGGATGGATTGCCGAATAACGTGATTTATTCGGTGATTCCCGACCGGCACGGATCGCTGTGGATGGGGACCAACAAAGGCATTTGTCAACTGGACCTTCGAACTTTCAAAACCAGAACATTTACGCGGGACGATGGCTTGCTGGCCGATGAGTTCAACCGCTTTCACTGGTTATATTTGCCAGGAGCAGTGAGTTTGGGGAATGCCATCCCGGTCGCACAGGCTGCTCCTTCAGGCGAACGCATCGTGATGGGTGGACTCGAGGGGATCACCAGCTTTGATCCAATCCGCCTTACCGAGGATGCCTATGAACCAACCGTCGAGTTGACATCCTTACTGGTGAATAACCAGCCGGTTGATTCGCTACCCACAAAATGGTCGGATGCCAACGGGGAATACGTATCCATTCCGGCGGCTCAGGAACTGGCATTGGCCCACGATCAGAACTACCTGACAGCTGAGTTCGCCGTCATGCAATTTAACCGGCCAACCAAAAACACATACCGCTACCGACTGGAAGGTCTTGATGACCAATGGACGGCAACAAAACGACCCATTGCGGTTTACACCGCCCTGCCACCGGGTCATTACATCCTATGGCTCAATGCGTCGAATACGTCGGGGCACTGGAGCCGGTACATGCGTAAACTGACGGTAATCATCCATCCGCCATTCTGGTCGACCTGGTGGGCTTATCTGTTGTACGCTTTAGGAGCCATTGGGTTGGGCTTGGTGGGCGTACGCGTGTATGCCAACCGGGTGAGACTGAAGCAGTCGCTCGCCTTACAGCAGCGCGAAATTGCGCTCGGTCAGCAGGAAGCCAGACAACTCAGGGATATCAACCAGATGAAGTCGAACTTCTTCGCCAACATTACCCACGAGTTCCGAACGCCGTTGACGCTGATTCTGGGGCCAACCGAGCAAATGGTCAGTGAGAATCCGGAACCGAAAAATTACCGCCGACTGACAACCATCGAACAGAACGCCCATCAGTTGTTGCGACTCATTAACCAGTTGCTGGATCTTTCGAAGCTGGAAGCGAGTGTCATGCCAGTTCATGAGTCGCCCGGTGCACTGTCTGAAAGCATCGCTTACTGGCTACAACCGTTGGCGGAGCAGGCTACCTCGCAGGGACTCACCCTTACCTTTACCTCCGGGGTGGAGGGCACCCACTGGTTTGATGCCGAAAAACTGGAACGCATCGTTTCCAACCTGACGGCCAACGCCCTGAAATTTACAACAGCGGGCAGCATCCACCTTTCGCTGATGCCCGCACCTGAGGGGATACGCCTAACGATTTCCGACACTGGCTCAGGTATATCACCGGAACAGCTACCGCACATTTTTGACCGGTTTTATCAGGTAAAGCCGTCGGCCAGTGAAAAGGGAACCCCTTCCAAGCTCCGGCAGGGGACGGGGATCGGGCTGGCGCTGGTAAAGGATCTGGTCAACTTACAGGGTGGGCGAATTTCGGTGACCAGTGTAGTCAATCAGGGGACCACTTTTGTGGTGGATTTACCCTTTCGTCGCGTAGCTGAATCCGCTTCGGCCGGCGAGGTAGCTAACCTGAACGGTATCCATGAGGAACAATGGGGGAAGGCGGATGACGAAGCCGCATCGGCGGACCGTCCGCGAATCCTGATCGTGGAGGATAACGACGAATTAGCCCTCTTCCTCCTTGATAGTCTGCCTCCAACCTACCGTCTTCGCCGGGCGGTTGATGGGCGTGATGGATTGGAGCAGGCGCAGGAATACCAGCCCGACCTGATCATTTCCGATGTGCTTATGCCCCGGATGGATGGTTTTGCGCTGTGTGGCCACCTGAAAACCGACCTTCGCACCAGCCACATTCCGGTGATTCTGCTCACCGCCAAAACCTCGACCGAAAACCGGCTGGAAGGGCTTTCGCAGGGAGCCGACGATTACCTGACTAAACCCTTCCAGGTGCGGGAGCTTCACCTGCGGGTTCGTAACCAACTTGACAGCAAACGACGGCAGCGCGACTGGGTGCGGACCAGTCTGACCCAACCCGGAACGAATGCAACTCCGTCAGTTAGTCCCCCTATAGACCCGTTTCTGGACCAACTCTACGCATTGATCGAATCCCATTTAGACGACCCGATGTTTAACGTGGAAAGTCTGGTCACGGCGCTGGGCATGAGCCGTTCCAGTCTTTTTCGAAAAGTCAAATCCTTAGCGGATCTATCGGTCAATGAATTAGTTCGCAACTACCGACTGAAACGAGCCGCCCAACTCCTGCGCGAAGGCCATGCCATTACCGAGACGGCTTACCGGGTTGGCTTCGACAGCCCATCCTATTTTTCAAAATGCTTTCGGGAACTCTACCAGCTAACTCCCCGTGAGTTTATCGCGCAGGGCTGATCGTTCAGGTGAGAATGCGGCATTTGATAGCCTGCTGCACAACCTTTGACCGATTTTTTATAGTATTTGGCCTATTCATTATGGTCCCGCCCGGCTGGAATGAACAAGTTTGTGAGCGTCAAGTCCGTCCGGGCTTGACGCTCCAAATCGTTCTATTCCAGTCATTCTTATGTTTGCACGTACCCTCGAAGGTGGCTTACGGGCCGAAGCCCTAAGCGATGCTACTACCTACTTTCGGTTGAGTATCGGACCCGCCCTGCGTCAACAGCCGGGCTTTCTGCATGGTCAGTTGCTGGCCAATTCGGCGACTAATCAGTGTATGTTGCTGATGATTTGGGAGACCCAGGCCGACCGGCAGGCGGCTGACGCCAACCGATTGCTACAGACTCTTTTGGGGCACCTGCAACACTACTGTATCCAACCCCTGGTACCCGCTGATTATGAACTAAATGCGCAGGTTAGCTGAGGTCAGGTAAACCGGTAACCGACGCATTTTCCACATTTAGGCCAGGTATCTAATCAAGTAATAAACGCATGAAACTTTTGATCCGCACCATCCTGCTGCCTGTTGTTTTCCTAATTGGGGGAAACGGCCGGCTGGTCTGTGCCCAGTCCGCCGAGATTGATAGCCTGAAACGGCAATTGGCCCATCAACCCGCCGACACCAATCGGGTTCGGTTGCTGAACCAGTTGGGGCGTCTTTATTTAGACATCAAACCCGATACCACCTACCGACTCGCCCAACAGGCTTACCAGCTCGCGCAGGAACTGGACGACAAGCCGGGCCGGGCACGGGGACTAAGTATAATGGGCAGCAGCCTGGCCAGCCTGGGCGACTATCCGAAAGCCATCCGTAGTTTTCAGCAATCCTTACAGATTAGCCGCTCCATCCACGATTTGACGGCTACGTACCGAACACTTAACAACATGGCGGCTCCCTATCAGGATCAGAAGGATCATCGACAGGCGTTACGTCTGCTCCAGGAAGCCCAGCGTATTTTTGAACTGGTTCATCGGAACGATTCCCAACGGGACGCCCATAGTTATGCTACCCTGTATGGCAATTTGGGAGAAGCCTTTCTAAAGATCGACCAGTTGGATTCGGCGGACTACTACTTGCGTCAGGCCCTCCCCTTGTCGGAGCAGCAAGGCGGCCGAATCGTTCTGGAACACAATCTCTACCAGTTGGGCGATTTGCAGTTGAAACGTCATGATACAACCGCTGCCCTGGCCTACTACCGCCGGGGCCTGGTGGCGGCCCGGGAAAGTAACACAACGGTTATCCTGGCCGACATCTATTTGCGCATCGCTACCGTCTACCAGGCAAAGGGGCCGATTGATTCCTGCATTGTCAACGCCCGCCGGGCCCTCTTAGCCGGGCAGCAAAGCGGTTATTTAAATGTCATTCTTTCCACCAGTGAACTCCTTACAAAGCTCTATGAGGGACGTGATAACACCCAGGCGTTGCGCTATTATAAAGTAGCCGTTGCGGCTAAAGACAGTCTTTTCAGTCAGGAAAAACTCAAGCAACTCCTCACCCTGGGCTTTGAGGAACAGCAACGTCGGCAGGAACAGGCGGCAACAGCGGCTTTGTACCAAAACCGCATCCGACTGTACGGGCTCTCGGGCCTGGTGGCCGTGGTGGTGCTGGTAGCGGGGTTACTTTGGCGGAACAACCAGCGTCAACGGCGAAGCAATCAGTTGCTGACGCTTCAAAAAACCGAACTTGATCAGCAGCGTAGCAAAGCCGAGCAGGCGCTGCGCGAGCTCCAGACGACGCAGAACCAGCTCATTCAAAAGGAAAAAATGGCCTCCCTGGGTGAACTTACGGCAGGTATTGCCCACGAAATACAGAACCCGCTCAACTTTGTCAACAATTTCGCCGAGGTGGGTACGGAACTGGTTGACGAGTTTCGGGAGGACATGGTCCCGCAGCTTCTCCCAGCTCAAAAGGAACTGGCCGGCGCATTCCTGGAAGACCTCAGTCAAAGCCTGAACAAAATAGCCCACCACGGCCGCCGGGCCGATGCAATCGTGAAAGGCATGCTGGCGCACAGCAGGGCCACTACGGGTACCAGGGAGCCGACCAATCTCAATGCACTGGCGAACGAATACCTCCAGCTGGCCTGTCAGGGAATGCGGACAAAAGACAAAAATCCCGTTGACGTGACCATTCACACTGATTTCGAGGAGGGGCTAAGGCCGGTAATGGTGATTCCCCAGGACATTGGACGGGTACTGCTGAACGTGTATAACAACGCCTTTTATGCCGTTCAGGAAAAGAAAAACCGCCTGCCGACGACGGAAAGCTACCAGCCAACGGTCTGGCTTCGGACCTGGCAGGAGGCTGATCAGGTGATCATTGAGGTGCACGATAACGGCATGGGGATTCCTGAATCCGCGATAGAAAAGGTCTTCCAGCCATTTTTCACGACCAAGCCGACCGGCGAAGGAACCGGTCTGGGACTATCGCTCAGTTATGACCTGGTGACGAAAGGTCATGGCGGCAAACTTTCGGTGGTTTCTGAGCCGGGGCAGTTTACCCGGATGCAAATCGCCCTGCCGTTGGGCCTGATCCCGCAACCCGCGTAAGTCAATTTCCTCATTAATGGCCTGCTGACCCATTTTTGATAGTATTTGGAACATTTTTTATAGTCCTGTCGGGCCGGTTCAGCCCACATTTGTGAACACATACCTAATCCATTCGCTTATGAACTCTTTTCTACTTCCAGGCAGTTTATCGGCCCAATCGTTCAGGCAATCAGTCAGGGGCCGCAGGCTGCTGTTGCTCCTGCTTTTTTATTGTGGACTGCTCACAATGGCCTACGCTCAGTGTCCAACGGGGGATGTAGTATTAAGTTCCCAGGAAAAGATCGATGCATTTCCGGCCGGGTGCACCAATTTGCCGGGTTCATTAAACATTTTTGGTGATGATGTCAGCAGCCTGAGCGCACTGAGTGGTTTGCAAAGCATCGGAGGGTATCTGAGTATAGGTGAAACACCGGGCCTGGTCAACCTGACCGGGCTGGACAACCTCACGGCCGTCGGGGGGGATTTTTTTATTCTGGGAAATGCTTCACTCAAGAGCCTGACGGGCCTGGGTAAGTTGATTCGCATTGAAGGCGTGGCGAGAATCACAGCCAATCCTCAACTCACCAATCTAACGGGGCTGGACAACCTCACGGCTGTTGGGGGATACCTTGGAATTGATAATAATGATTTATTAAATAGCCTGACCGCCCTGGAAAAGTTGAAAAGCCTTAAGTCGCTGGATATTAGTTATAATCCGAAGCTCAGTAGCCTGACGGGGCTGGAAAACCTGAGCACGGTTACCGAATACCTGACCATTAGTAGCAATGATGTTCTCAATAACCTGACTGCCCTGAGCAAACTCACCAGCCTTGGCGGTCTGGGTGTTGTTAACAATCCTCAGCTCATCAGCCTGACTGGTCTCGATAATATTACCACTCTCACCAAAGGAAGCCTGTTAATCACGAGCAACGAGAGGCTCACCAGCCTCAGCGCGCTGAGCAAATTGACCCGTATGGATATGGATCCAGTTTCTGTAATCTATTCAATAACTATCGACAACAGTCCCGGACTCACCAACCTGACGGGGCTGGACAACCTGGTGGATTTCCAGGGTGATCTTTATATCACTAAAAACGATAACCTGGTTAGCCTGGCCGCCCTGAGCAAGCTCACCACCCTCCGGAGAATAGGAATGGATAGAAATCCCAAACTGAGCAGTCTGGCAGGACTCGACCGGGTGACAACTGTAACAGGGAACCTATCTTTAGAGAGCAACGCTGCTTTGAACAGTCTGAAAGGACTGAGTAGTCTAACCCGCATTGAGCTCAATTTAACCATCAAAGACAACCCCCAACTGAGCGAATGCGCTATCGATGCCATCTGCCGCTATTTAGCCTCTCCGCCGGGCGAAGTGACCATCTCGAACAACGCTCCTGGTTGCAACTCAGTCGACGATGTTCAGGCCAATTGCCTATCCATCACCCAGCAGCCGACCAGTTCTTCGACCGTTTGCGCAGGCTCAGCCGTGGCCGTCTCCGTCAGTGCTATCGGAGATATTCGAGGCTATCAGTGGTATAAGGATGGCGGAGTAGTCAGTGGGCAGACCTCGGCTACGCTCACCCTACCCGCCACCACCACGGCCAGTGCAGGTTCCTACGTGGTGGTGGTCAGTAGTTTGGTCAGCAGCCTGACTTCCACAGCCTTCAACCTGACAGTCAGCCCCGGCCCGGCAGCTCCGGTACTCAGTGTAGCCGCTACCCTACCCATCCTGCAAAATACGCCCTTTGTAACGGCGAACATCACGGGCTGTGACGGCGGCACGGTCGATTGGAAGGGCAGTAATGGTCAGACGGGAAGCGGCTCGGTCATCAGTGTTCCCACCGCGATAGTCACATCGATCGTCTACTCGGCAACCTGCACGACGGGCCGTTGTGCTTCACCGCCCGGCAGCACGACCGTCACCATCAGTCCACCACTGGTCAGCGGCAGCTTCGACGGTTTTGTCAATGGGGCGGATTGCAGCACGTTTCGGGGCTGGGCCTGGGATCGCAACAAAGTGAATACTCCGGTTTCGGTCGATATTCTCGACGGACCTACCGTCATCGCGTCGTTTCTAGCCGATGTGTTCCGGCAGGATTTGCAAACGGCGGGCAAGGGCAACGGCAAACACGCCTTCAGCTATGCCATCCCCGATCTGATCAAGGACGGACTGGCTCACAACCTCTCCGCCCGCGTCAGTGGCAGCAGCTTTATTCTGAAAGATTCGCCCAAATCACTGATCTGTCAGGGTACCGGAACGCCCAGCAATAAAGCCCCGGTTCCACCTTCGCCTACCGTGTTGATCGCTCCTCTAGCTGCTCAGGTTGGAGTGCCCTTCTCCGGTACCCTGGTCGCCTTCACTGATCCCGAAGGACAGCCGTTGACTTACACCCTAAGCGGTTTGCCCGACGGTTTGTCGATTAACATGACCAGCCGGTTGATCTCGGGAACCCCCACCGTTGCGGGCACATTTGTGCTGGCTTACTCGGCCAGCGATGGGGTGCTGACCAACTCAGTGAGCTTTCCGCTGACGGTCAACCCGGCCTCCACCACCACCGTCACCGGGGATTTTGAGGGCTATCTGGATAAACTGGATTGTGGCGGCATCCGCGGCTGGGTGTGGGATCGCAAAAAGCCCAACACGCCACTGACGGTCGAATTTTATCTGGATGGTCCGGGAACGGTATTGGGCAGTACCGTGGCCAATATTTACCGCCCCGATTTGAAAGACGCCGGAAAAGGCAACGGATCACATGCCTACAATTTCAGCCCGCCGGGGAGTGTGACCAACGGGACAGTCGTCCGGGCTCGGGTGCTCGGCAGTACCTACGAGTTGAAAGGCTCGCCCAGGGCGTATCAATGTGCCCCGGCACGGCTATCGGCCGAAACCGGTTCACCGCTTCAGGTGACGGTGCTGGGCAATCCAATCCGTGATCAGCTGGTCGTTGAGGTGCGGGGCGTGGAAGGACAGCCGCTAGGCCTACAGCTGACGGATCTGAGTGGTCGGCGGGTGAAGGAGTGTCAGATCGAGCAGGCGGGTGCGGTGGAGCGCCAGACGCTGAGTGTGGGTTCTGTGGCTTCGGGTCTGCTGGTGCTGCGGGTTAGCAGCGGTCAACAATCCGTTACTCTGAAGGTGCTTAAACCCTGAGGTGCTCAAGCGGTGAAATCCGCTTTCTGACTGAACTCGAATAAATGGAAATGAACCGACAGTCCCGTGAAGTTTTGC
Source organism: Larkinella rosea (assembly GCF_003858635.1). Taxonomy (GTDB): domain Bacteria; phylum Bacteroidota; class Bacteroidia; order Cytophagales; family Spirosomataceae; genus Larkinella; species Larkinella rosea. The sequence continues at coordinate 298,262 of NZ_RQJO01000016.1, read as the reverse complement.
TGGACTGGCGGTTTTCTTTCATCGGAAAGGGGAGAAAGGGCATCGGACCCGATTCGCAAATCATAGCTTTTTGACCCTATTATGTCTGAAAAGAGAAATTGTGCCCAATTCGGGTCAGCGGGTCCGTTCAAAAAAGACTCTACATGCCTTTAAACAGGATCCAATTTTAAGGTTAAAATTCTGTGTTTGCCGTCCATAGAAATCAGATGGAAGTGCTGATTATAATCGGGTAAGGAATCTTATGGGTAAGCTTCGCCGATCGGCCTAGTATGGTGCGGAATACTATCGATCAATGGAACAACCCTTAAAGCTCACTGGACAGGCTAACCGATAAACAGCTGATAGACCGATATTTCGTGAACTCAATACCGGGGGCGACATAGCCCGGTTTGATCGGTTCCTGCCGAACCGGGTCCGTGCTCAGGTATTTTTTATGGCTGTCACACAAAACAGTTACCACCCGGGCTTTGGGACCCATTTTCCGTTGTAACTTGATGCGGTCTTTCATGCTGCCGGTCAGGTTGTAATGCTCACATGTTACGTAAAGTGAACGGGGCTGTCCCTGATCCGTATAGTATAATTCCAGCATGGGCGTGTTGCCAACCAACTTCCAAAGTTGTTCTAGCTTATCCTCGACATCGGCTGTCAGGGTTGTTTCTGGTGCTAAAATCATGTGAGGGGAGATTTATTTGGACGGGACAACGTAAAAAATTGGACAGGTAAACGGACCTCCTAGGCCCGGCTTTTCGTATTGAGCAGGTATTGATAGTTGATTGTCAAATTTTGCATGCAACCGGCTATGGGTAAACCATCAAAAGCCTTTACGGGTAAGTCAATGCGAGTGCCATCATCATCCATCAGGAAAGCGGATACCAGAACGTTGCCAATGGAAATAAAGCTATTCAATACGTCCATGAGTGTTTCAAATTCTGCACTACAAACACAGGGAAGATCGGAAGCCTGAAGGGTAAAATGAAGGGTCATGGCAGTAGAAAGTTAGGGTAGAGAGTCGGTCACAAACCTAGGGGAAGAAACAGAAACGTACGATAACGCCTGTTCCAAATAACATAACGCCTGTTCCAATTGCGATGAAAAGTGGCAAATGGGTGGTAGTTACAGGGCTAAAATAGGCGGGAAAGATGATTAGGGCTGTGCGGCAAATTCGCTGGGGGTAAGCTGATAGAGTTCCCGGAAACATTTGCTGAAGTAAGCGGGACTCTCAAAACCAACTTCATAGGCTGTTTGATTGACACTCTGCCCGGTTCGCAATAGTTGGGCGGCCCGTTTGAGCCGGTAATTTCGCAACAGATCATTCGCCGACAGATCGGTCAACGCTTTTACCTTCCGAAACAGGCTGGTTCGGCTCAGGCCCAGTTCCAGCATCATCTGCTCAATGCCAAACCGGGGGTCACTCAGATTCGATTCCAGCAACTCATACAACCGGTTCAGAAAAGGATCTGCCGGCTCTGTGGCCGGACGGGAATCCGACGGATTTGGATTGGCCAGACTGGCCCGCACCCACTCACGCTGCCGTTGTTTGCTTACCAGCTGGTTGCGCACCCGAAGCTGGAGTTCGGACACCTGAAACGGTTTGGTCAGGTAATCATCCGCCCCCTGTGACAAGCCCTCGATCCGACTGTCGACGGAGGCTTTGGCCGTCAGCAGAATAACCGGGATATGACTGGTCCGCAGGTCGGTTTTCAGCCGGTCGCAGAGGGTAAAACCATCCATCCCCGGCATCATCACATCCGATATAATCAGGTCCGGCAGGTACTCCAGGGCTTGCTCCAGCCCATCGAGTCCGTTGACGGCTTTGCGAATGCGGTAGTGCAGGGGCAGGCTGTTGGCAATAAACTGAGCCAGTTCGTCATTATCTTCCACGATCAGCACCCGGGATTCATTGGATTCGTCTAAAGCAGTCCAGACCGGAGTGGTGACTTCCCGGCTCGCCGGGATAACCACTTCCGGCATAACGGCTACCGAATCTGCCTGTCGGTAAGGTAACTCAACCACAAACGTGGTGCCCTGGTCTACCAGGCTCTCGACGGAAATTTGCCCGCCCTGCAATTGTACCAATTCATGAACGAGCGCCAGACCGATTCCCGTGCCCGGGGGCGTGGCCGGATTGGACTGATCAACCGAGCCCGGTCGGCCTGTCCCAGCGGGGAACCGCGCATCACCAACCGATCGCGGCCCGACCGATTGCGGCCCGACTTGATAAAAGCGGTCGAAAATATGAGGAAGATGCTCGGCTGAAATGCCCATGCCTGTATCGGCAACAGTTAGTCGGATATGCCCCGAAGCGGTTTCTAACGACACCTGAATGGAACCGTTTTTCGTAAATTTCAGGGCGTTGGCCGTCAGATTATAGACAATGCGTTCGAGCTTTTCGGCATCGAACCAATACTCTCCCGTGACTTCAGAACGGAATACCAGGCTCAATCCCTGGCTCGTGGCCTGATCACGAAGGGGTTGCAACCAGTGCCGGATGAATTCCGTCAGGTTCCCTCTGGACTCGTGAATGGACATGACACTCGCTTCCAGCTTGGATAGATCCAGGAGTTGATTGATCAGCCGTAAGAGTTGATGGGCATTCTGTTCAATGGTTTGCAATAAACGTCGACGGTTTTTAGGCTCCGTTTCTTGGCTCATCAGCTGTTCGGTCGGCCCCAGGATCAGCGTCAACGGCGTGCGAAACTCGTGGGTGATGTTAGTAAAGAAGTTGGTTTTAATCGCATCGACGGCCCGCAGCTGTTCGGATTCCTTCTGCCGCAGTTCAATAGCCTGATTTAATCGCAGCCGATTCAGGTAGATTTGCAGCAGGCCCAGGACAACGCCCAGACCCAGTAGAAAATACAGACCAAAAGCCCACCAGGTTTCCCAGAACGGTGGCAAAATCGTAATAGCCAGCATACGAACATGGCGACTCCACCGACCCGAAGTGTTGGACGCATTCAGCAACAATACGTAATCGCCCGCGGGCAGGTTGGTATAAATGGCTTCGGGTCTGTCAACCTGTTTCCAGTCGGTTTCCAGTCCTTTTAACCGGTAGCGATACCGGTTTTTGCCCGGCTGATTGAATTGCAGGGCGGCAAACTGAACCGTGAGGTAGTTCTGATTATAGGCCAACGTAAGTTGATTCGTGGCCTGTATGGGTAACGTACCGAGTATCGATCGGTTTGCGGCAGAAGCGGTATCGGGATCAACCATTCCCGGAATATCCGGCTGAATGATCTGGTTGTTGATTTGCAGTTCGGTCAGCTCAACGACGGGTTCAAATGCATCCTGACCGATCTGCCGGGGATCAAACCTGGTGAAGCCTTCCAGTCCGCCCATCAGGATTTTCCCATCCGGAAACTGGACGTAGTGGTAGCTATTGAACTCATCGGCCATGATGCCGTCATCCCGCGTAAAGGTCTCAGTCCTGAAGGTCCGGCGGTTCATCCGGCAGAGTCCTTTATTGGTTCCCATCCACAGATACCCCTGCCGATCCGCTTTCACCGAGTACACTACGTTGTTGGGCAGGCCATTGGATTTGGTAAACCGGAGGACCCGACCGGTTTTTTTATCGAAGAGACAAAGCCCATTGCCAAAGGTCCCGATCCATAGGCGATTGGGATCGTCGGGGTCGGCCGAAATACTGTAGAGTGAGTTGCTACTGAGGGAAGCCCGATCGCCCGGCCGGTTGACAAATTGGTGCAGCTGGCCGTTCCGGCGGTTCATCCGCCAAAGTCCACCTGACCGGCTGGCCAGCCAGAGAAACTGGTTATCCACCACAAGTTCCGTAATGGGATTTGTGCTTTGACCGGAAATGGGGTATGGGAAAGCCGTCCAATGTTGTTTCAGCTCATCGAACCAATACGCCGTGGTGTCATAAACCGCCCAAACGCGCCCCTGGGGGTCGGTCGTCAGCGGACAGGGAATGTACCCGGGGGCATTCCAGCGAAAGGTAACAGGTAGCGGCAACCGCTCGGCCTGACGGGTTTTACGATCCAGGCGGTAGAGATCCGACGTGCCCACATTAAACCAGAACCGGCCCGAAGAATCGAAGGCGGAGCGAAAATTATAGCTGCTCAGGCCACTCAGTGTCGCCTTGATCACCCGCCAAACGGGTGGCAAACCCAGCGAGTCGTTCGTGAGTAGGTCCTGGTAAAAATTACGGCTATACCGGCGCGTCTGGAAAGGCAAGGGTTGCAGATTGTAGGTGCGGATGCCCGAACCGGCGGTACCGATCCATAATACATTCGTGCAATCGACGAACAAACTGCTACACCCGTCGTTCAGCTGATTCCAGCGGCCCAAGACCTGGACCCCTTGCTGGTCGGTAAACCGAAACAGGGTGTTAAACTGGTCGAAGTAGACGGCTCCCTGCCGGTCCATGGTTATCCTGTGACCATCCACGTGGTTTCCCTGGGCGGGCATGCGGTACGAGCGTAACTGGCCCGTCCGGGGCTGAAGCAACGTCAGATACCGTCGGGATAGGGCCATAATCTCTCCGGTTGGCCGGCTATAGACCCGGTAAACCGTATCCTCGGGCAGCGATTGAGGATTTCCGGGTTGGTGTTGCAGGTCAACAAAGCTGCGCGTGGCTTCGTCGAACCGATTCAGCCCCTTTGCCGTAGCTAGCCAGATTTGCCCATCGGCTGCTTCTACCACATCCGTTACGTAATTACTACGAAGTGATCCGGGCTGATCAGGCTGGTGGCGAAACCACTGGCCCTTGTTTTTTTTAAGATCCCAACAAATGACGCCATCGCCAAGCGATATCAGCCAAAGCCGATCCTGTCGATCGGTCCGCAACGAATAGGCTATTTTAATTTTTGTAAGCCGGCGAAAGGCAGCTTGCCGGGACAGATTGACAAATGTTTCGCTTCGGGGATCGAATTGGTCGATATCGCCCTGTTCAGAAACGATCCAGATTTTCCCGTGGTGGTCCAGCTCGATTTGATTCAGTCCGGCAAAGGAGAGCGATGGTCGCCCGTCGGGATCGGGCTGGAAAACTTTGAACCGTTGCCCATCGTAGCGGCAGAGTCCATCGCGGGTGGCGACCCAGATGAAGCCCTGTTTATCCTGAAGAATAGAAGGCACAAAGGCCTGGGGCAATCCCTGGCGATCAGTAATCACTCCGGGTTGGGGCAGGCGAAAAGATTGCGCCAAAAGCCAATCCGATGGGGTCAGCAGACTCAGCAGAAAGACAAAAATTCGAACGAACGACGGTATATGAACAGGCAATTTGAATGACAGAGTTGGGCTTACGTATTAAAGTAGAAACATTTATTGGTTTACTAATGGGAGTCAAGTAAACCATAGTTTTAACCGGTGCGGATTCTAAATGTTTCCGAATAAGCAGATCCCCCCTGTTAATTTGCTTCTCTCCCCGGATGGTCCGCACGTTCCCGGCTATTTTTGGACCAATTGGGCAAAATGGAACATCTCTTATCGGATTTGGACCATTTGTTATCGTCTGATGCGGTATTCATACCCGACCTTTGGCCTGATCTTGGGCAAGGACGGCCCCCTTCACTTTTGGGACAATCAATGCAGCAGGTCTATTCCCCCAGCGGTAGAAGCCGGGAAAGCCGATAGGTCGGTAGGTGACCAGGCAAGATCAATGCTCCGCCAAGGGAGCCAGTTGGTGGTAGGTCCGTTCAATTCATCTTTATCATTTTACCCAGCATGAGACAACACTACACATTTGCCCGTCAACCACGACACGTCAATTTCCGCTTGTTGGGCAGGCTTCTGTCGGGCCTGCTTTTGCTGCTGACCGGGTTGAACGCGCAGGCGCAAAAAACCTGGATCGGGACGACGACGAACTGGAACACCGCCAGCAACTGGAGCCCGGCTGGCATTCCTACGGCCAGCGACAATGTCGTGATTGCCGCCAGTGCCGCTACACAGCCCGTTCTTACGGTCTCGGCGTTGGCTGGTTCCGTAGAAGTACAGAGCGGAGCCTCACTGAGTATTACCAGTGGTGGTAAGCTGACCTTAAACGGCTCCAGGGACTTTGGTAGCGGCCAAACAACAGCTTTCTACACGGTTGGCACGGTTACTAACGCGGGGCAGTTAGTGATTGGCAACACGTCAGCGGTAGGTCGGTATGGACTTATAAACAAGGGAAGCTTCTCCAACGAAACGGGGGGGGGCATCGCTATCGACCGATCAACCAGCTATGGTTTGCAAAACAGTGCTACTACAGGAAGGCAATTCACGAACTCAGGGCACATCATCATCGGGGCTAACACAACGGTGGGAATCGTAGGCCTGGCAAACGCGGCTCGCTTCGATAATAATCCAGGGGGTGTTATCTCCATTAACAGAACAGAATGGTACGGCCTGGAAAACTCTTATATATTCAATAACGCGGCTCAGATTTCCATCGGAGCCACTGTAGAGGTGGGTTACGTTGGATTTTATAACCTGGGCTCCCTGGACAATAGTGCGGGTGGCATTATCACCATTGACCGAACGTCCAAATTTGGTATGTGGAACACTGGCATCGTTAACAACGCAGCCAGAATTACGATTGGCAGCATCGCACAAGCAGCCTATTGGGGACTCTATAATCAGACTACATTCAACAACAATCCGGGCGGAGTTATCGCCATTGACCGCACAACCAACCTTGCCTTGAAGAACGAGGATAACAGGACTATTGGTTTAAGTGATCCTTCTGATGATATATATCCTTATCCTGACCGTATACCACAGCTCGCTGGCCCTGGCATCGATACATATGCCGAGTTTACCAACAAGGGTCAGATTATTATCGGAGCCATCGAACAATTCGGCTTGAATGGTATTCGTAATGTAGGCAATTTTTACAACACCGGTTGTGACGCCTATATCGAGAGCTATGGCAACGTAAGCCATTGGTTGGTACGCCGGGTAAACAAGGTAAACCAAAACTTTGATGTATATACCAATTTTAACAACTCCGGTTTCATCATTGAGTATGCGCCTTGCTGTAGTGGCAATATTACTTATAATTCAGGGGTAATACGAAATCTCAATGGGGGCTATTTTGATGTTGACCACAACACAGGCCTATTGACCACTACCCCAGGAGGTGGGCCCAATGACGGTCCCATTGTGACGGCCAACCCCTCTCTGACCATCAGCCAGGGACAGACGACTACCCTGACTGCTTCGGAAGCGCTTAGTTACCGATGGTCGACCGGGGAAACGACGGAAAGTATTTCGGTCACTACGCCGGGCACCTACTCCGTGACGGGTACCGTTGGAGAATGTTCGGGCACGACCAGTGTGGTCGTGAGTGAACGAACAGAGGCTCCTTCGGTCAGCATCAATCCCAGCAGTGCGACCCTGAGCTGTTCCACTCCCACGGTGAGTCTGACGGCCAATGGAACGGGCACCTTCCGCTGGAGTACGGGGGCGACCACTTCCCAAATCAGTGTCAGCACGGCGGGTACCTACTCAGTAACGGTAACATCATCCGATAATCGTACAGCTACGGCCAGTGTGGAAGTGAGTGGCACTACCAACGCTCCTTCGGTCAGCATCAACCCCAGCAGTGCGACCCTGAGTTGTATTAGTCCTATGGTGAGCCTGACGGCTCATGGCACGGGGAGTTTCCGCTGGAATACGGGATCGACCAATGCCCAGATCAGCGTGAGCACGGCAGGCACTTACTCCGTGACGCTCACCTCACCGGGTGGCTGTACGGCCACGGCCAGTGTGACCATCTCGGGCAGTAGTGAAGAGCCGGTGGCCCTCATCACGCCCAGCAGTGCAACACTGACCTGTGCCAATCCAAGTGTGAGTTTGGTGGCCAGTGGGGGCAACACCTACCGCTGGGAGGACAACTCCACGAGTGCCAACCGGACCATCACCACGGCAGGCACCTACTCGGTGACGGTCATCAATGGAGCCAGTTGTTCCGCCACCAAGTCGATTACCATCTCAGGCAGCAGTGAAGTACCGGTGGCTACCATCACCCCGTCGAGTGCGACCTTAACCTGTGGGAGTCCAAGTGTGAGTTTAGTGGCCAGTGGAGGCACCACCTACCGCTGGGAGGACAACTCCACCAGTGCCAACCGCACCATCACCACGGCTGGGACGTACTCAGTGACGGTCACCACCGGTGGCTGTTCGGCTTCTACCAGTGTGACCATTAGTGGAGATCCAACAAAACCGCCCATTCCGAATATGGCCAGTTCGGCCGTCATCCAGGGAGCACCGGCCGTAACGTTGACCGCCACCAATTGTAACGGAATCATCAACTGGAATGGACCGGGAGGAACTTCGGGGACCGGCACTATTACCGTTGCTACCACGACGCCCGGATCGTTTGTCTATCAGGCCACCTGTACCGTCAGTAGCTGTACCAGTGATCCCGCCAGCTTGACGGTGGAGGTAATGGCTCCGACGGTGATTGGTTCCTTTGATGGTTTCATCAACGGCGCGGACTGCTCGACCTTCCGGGGCTGGGTCTGGGACCGTAATAAACCCAATACCGCTATTTCCATCGACATCCTTGACGGAGCAGCCATCCTTGCGACAATCCTGGCGAGTGAGTTTCGGCAAGACTTGCTCGACGCGGGCAAGGGGAACGGGAAACACGCCTTTTTCTGGCCGATCCCCGAACGTCTCAAAGACGGTTTGCCGCACAGTCTCTCAGCGCGGGTGACGGGCAACAGCTTTGTGTTAAAAGATTCACCGAAAACCCTGATCTGTCAGGGGAACCTTACACCTGAAAGTAACCAACCACCGAAACCCCCAACACCGACGGTTTTGGTTACGCCCGTAGTGGCCCAGGTTGGCGTTCCTTTCTCGGCCATGTTGGTTGCCTTCACCGATCCGGAAGGCGGAACCTTGAGCTACGAACTGAGTGGTTTGCCAGAGGGCTTAAGTCTGCAACTGCCGAACCGGATCATCAGCGGCACACCGACTCAGTCGGGGATATTTGTCCTAACCTATCAGGCTACTGACCCGCTGGGAGCCAGCAACTCCGTCAGCTTCCCGTTGACGGTCAACCCGGCCTCCACCACCACCGTCACCGGGGATTTTGAGGGCTATCTGGATAAACTGGATTGTGGCGGTATCCGCGGATGGGTGTGGGATCGCAAAAAGCCCAACACGCCACTGACGGTCGAATTTTATCTGGATGGTCCGGGAACGGTATTGGGCAGTACCGTGGCCAATATTTACCGCCCCGATTTGAAAGACGCCGGAAAAGGCAACGGATCACATGCCTACAATTTCAGCCCGCCGGGGAGTGTGACCAACGGGACAGTCGTCCGGGCTCGGGTGCTCGGCAGTACCTACGAGTTGAAAGGCTCGCCCAGGGCGTATCAATGTGCCCCGGCACGGCTATCGGCCGAAACCGGTTCACCGCTTCAGGTGACGGTGCTGGGCAATCCAATCCGTGATCAGCTGGTCGTTGAGGTGCGGGGCGTGGAAGGACAGCCGCTAGGCCTACAGCTGACGGATCTGAGTGGTCGGCGGGTGAAGGAGTGTCAGATCGAGCAGGCGGGTGCGGTGGAGCGCCAGACGCTGAGTGTGGGTTCTGTGGCTTCGGGTCTGCTGGTGCTGCGGGTTAGCAGCGGTCAACAATCCGTTACTCTGAAGGTGCTTAAACCCTGAGATGCTCAAGCGGTGAAATCCGCTTTCTGATTGAACTCGAATAAATGGAAATGAACCGACAGTTCCGTGAAGTTTTGCTGGACTGTCGGTTTTCTTTCATCGGAAAGGGGAGAAAGGGCATCGGACCCGATTCGCAAATCATAGCTTTTTGACCCTATTATGTCTGAAAAGAGAAATTGTGCCCAATTCGGGTCAGCGGGTCCGTTCAAAAATTGGTTTTACACTGCAATAAAATGACCGCAGTTGTGCAAGGCTATTCCATGTAATTTAGTCACACAGGCAGTTACCCACCTTTACACCGAAAGCTGCACCAGGTCTACTCAATTAAAGGATCGGCGAAATTCAACCGGTGAAAGATGGGTGTTGGCTTTAAACAATTTACTGAACGACTGCGGGTAGTCAAACCCCAGTTCATACGCAATTTCGCTCACCGACAAACTCGTTCCGGAGAGCTTTTCTTTCGCTTTCGCAATGATCCGATCGTGCAGATGCTGCTGCGTACTTTTTCCGGTCAGTGTTTTTAACAGGCCACTCAGGTAATTAGGTGAAACATTTAAAGCTTCGGCTATGTCAGGAACGGTGGGCAGCCCATTTTTTGCTACCGTGTCATTTTTAAATAGGTCCGTCAGTAGGTCTTCCAGCCGAATCAGGATATCGTGAGTGCTGACCTTACGGGTCGTGAATTGACGCTGATAGAACCGATCGGCGTAGTTCAACAGAACCTCTACCTGGCCTACCAGGATGTTTTGAGTAAACGCATCAATGTGCGAATGATATTCCTGGCGGATGGTTTGCATGATACCGGTAATGATGGCCTCTTCCTGTTCAGAAAGGAACAAGGCTTCCTTGACCGAGTAATCAAAGAATTCGTACTGCCGGATCGTTTTGGCTAAGGGCGTATGCCATAAGAAGTCGGGATGAAAAATCAATAACCATCCCGAATGTTCTAAGTGCTCATCAGACCCCGTTTCAATACCGATCTTTTGGCCCGGCGCCATAAAGGTCATGATACCCTCATCAAAATCATACACCTGCTGTCCATATTTTAGCTTAGCACCAAAGTTCCTTTTCAGTGCGATGGCGTAAAAGTCAAGGATCCAACTTCGGGGATGATCTTCGGCAAGCTCCCTCATCTTCTCAAACTCCACCACACTCACCAACGGATGCGCCGGACCGGGAAGTTTCCTGAACTGATGAAATTCACTGATGGTTCTGATGAGGTAGGGCGGCTGGTTTACCATGACACAATATCCTTATTTTTGATGAAACGCGGCCGCAAACTCCCTGGCAAAATCAGCGGTTTTGACCTTACCTAAGGCAACGGGCCGGTTCCGGTAATAATCTTCCGCAATAATACCACTGTGATGGCCTGCCTGTAGTTCCACTAAACTTCTAGCCATATGCGGAGGCATACCGGCGGCTTCCAGGCGGTTTAGCATTTGTTCGGCCGGAACCACGATCCATTTTAAATCCGGTTTTCCGATGGTTTCACCTAAAATTCGGGCTACTTCGTTACAGCTCAGTTCGTCACTGGCGACATAGCGTACCTGGCGACCTACCGCAGGTGTTTCAAATTCCTGAGTAACGGCAGCGGCAATATCCGAAGGCGCTACCAATACGGTGCGATCCTCTCCGCCATAATTAGCGGCCATGATCCCGGCGCTTTTAATAGCTGGCACAAAGCTGAACAAATTGTAGTAGAAAGACGTGGGACGCATATGCGTAATACTCACTTCGTCCGGAAGTTCATTCAGGATCTGCTCCAGATGGTAGGCACCCGCAATTCCGCCGTTGCCTTTATCCAGATGCGCTCCCCAACTGCTTAAGTTCACCACCCGTTTGATGCCCGTTTGGCGAATGGCCTGCGCATAGTTGTTGCCGATTGTACGGAAATAGGCAATGGGGTCGAGAGTTGGGTCAAAATAGCTTACCGGCGGCACCATCGTGTAGACCGCATCAGCCCCTCTAAACGTATTGACCAGAAAACCGGCATCCTGAATGGAACCGATGGCAGCGGTAGCACCCAAACCCTGAATGGCGCTCTGCTTATCGGGGTTGCTGCTGATCACCGTTACTTTATATCCCTTTTGTACCAACGCTTCGGTGAGCGGTTTGCTGATGTGTCCTAATGAACCTGTGACAATGATTTTCATAATGCTGTTTTTTTTGCAAAAATCGTCAGTCACCGCTCCATAGGCGTAACCAAATCTATCCTTGTTGTATCAATATATATGATGAGAGCTCATCTGGCTAATTCATAAAAATAATTCGTTGAAAACCGGTTTAATTGAACGACCGTCTGAATTCCAATGGTGAAAGGTTCGTTTTCGATTTAAAGAGTTTACTAAACGATTGCGAGTGCTCAAATCCTAAGGTATATGCCACTTCACTTACCGATAAATTGGTGGTAGACAGCGTTTCTTTGGCCTTTTCAATCAGTTTATCGTGAATATAGTGCTGGGCATTCTGTCCAATCAATGACCGCAGCATATCACTCAAATAACTGGGTGTTAGGTTTAAGTGGTCCGCCAGATAGCTCACACTTGGCAATCCCTGACTCAACGACCGTTCATCGTTAAAATAATGATTCAATAAGTCCTCCAGCTTTTGCAGCAGATCGTGGTTCACGGCTTTGCGGGTTATGAACTGACGTTTGTAGAAACGATTCGCATAGTTCAGTAACAATTCAATTTGGGAAATAACCACGTCCTGACTGAAATCATCGATCCGGCTGGACAATTCTTTTTCAATCATCTGAAAGATCTCAAAGATCGTTCGCTTTTCATCTTCTGAAAGATGCAGCGTTTCCCGGGTTGAATACGAGAAGAAGCCGTAGTTTTTGATGGTTCTGGCGAGGGAATACCCTAAAAAGAAATCCGGATGAATCAGCAACGTATAGTCGGAACACGCGCTCACCTCGTTGTCATGGCTACCGACGACCTGGCCCGGAGCAGCGAATAACAGCCCCCCTTCATCAAAATCATAATAGCTCTGGCCGTACTTTAATTTGCCGTTCAGCTTGGGTTTGTACGCTATTTTATAGAAACCCAGCACATGGTGATGCGAAATCCGGGACTCATCGACCTGCGTGTAAGAACCGTTGATCAAACTGACCAATGGGTGCTGCGGTTTCTGCAAACCAAATGCCAGGTGCGCATCGGCCAGCGATTCCACTTTTTTCGGACTGTTTTCTACTTTGTTCATCTGTCAGGTTATAAAAAATGATAACCGATGCCATTTCAACGATCGGTTACCAAGAGTACATAATCAACCATTTTCGTGGTCTGTGGGTTCGCTATCCGGGTTAGCCCTGAGCCGAATTGGAAACGTCTTCCCACGCTTCCCAGGTGGCTAACCGCTCTGCATAGGCCTCACGCACCCAGGGTAAATTGTGGCTGCCGAGAAAAAACCGGAGTGGCGGTTGTGGAGCATCAACGAGTTGAAAGAGCGCCTTTGGCGTTGCGTTGGGATCGCCCCGTTCCTGGTCCCTCAACCTACCAAAGAACTCCTCTTTAAAAGTTGCATAGATGTCGAGCCCTTGTGCGAACTTTAAGGATTCCGGGGTTCCGAACTCGGTGGCATAAGCGCCCGGTTCGAGAATGGTTACATTGATCCCGAATGGTTTGACTTCTTCCGCCAGGCTTTCGTGGATGGCTTCAAATGCCCATTTCGACGAAGCGTAATATCCGATCACCGGTAAGGTTACGTGCCCAAGATTGCTGGAAGTGCCGAGGATGTGACCGCCCCCCTGCTTTCTCAATAGGGGCAGAGCCGCCTGAATAACAGAAACCGGGCCGATGACATTGGTTTCGTACAGTGCACGAATATCATCCGCGCTCGCTTCCTCAATAGTGCCAACCAGGGAATAACCGGCATTATTCAACACAATATCAATCCTGCCGAAGTGAGTGTGAGCTTGCTCCACAGCTGTTTTTGCCTGCTCAGGCCGTGTCACGTCAAGCTCCAGTGTCAGTAGGTTCTGTCCATACTTTTCCTTCAGGTCGGAAATGCTTTCCAATTTTCGGGCAGTAGCCGCCACCAGGTCGCCACGCCGAAGGGCGGCATCGGCCCAAACGCGTCCAAAACCACGGGAAGCACCCGTGATGAACCAGACTTTAGGAGAAATTACAGGGGGTGTTGCCGTTTGAAAGGCTACATTTTGATTCTGATGTATCATAGTAAATACCTTGAAATTATGATGCGTCAAAGGTCAAGGTATACCAGTCATTATCTGTAGTCTAATTGAGGGGATTTGTAGTCAAAATGAGAAAAGACCACAACATTAAAAGGGTATGATCTAAACTGTTTGGCCCCATTGAACCAATAATAATCAAAACCAATCAAATAGACCGGTCCGCTTTACCATCCGGATCACACGAGCCTTTTATCCTACACTACGGTTTCTTATCGAAAATGGCAGATTAACCACAAATTCATGACTTTCTGAGAATATTAATTCTTAACACACATCTGGGGCACATTTTGGGTCAGCATATCGGTTCAAAAAATAAGCGAAAAGCGCCACTACCGCAGACCATAATACCGCATTTGCGATTAAAGATCCAATTTAAGATTGGGAGCGCAAACTAAGTTGAGCATTGCTGACCTGGTCACCAGTAGACGTTCTTTTTTCTACGAATGAGTATGATAAAGCAATCATTCTCCGTCTCAATAAAGCGCGTGGCTGTTGCACAGCTCCGCTTTCTACATTAATTTTTCATTGTTTGAATATAGGAATAGGATCGTCTACCATCGTCCGCCCTGTCCGTTATTGTACGATTTATGTCCATTTTTGGACAAAATTTCACCACATAAATTGGTAAAACGGCGATTCTAAGGTCATTAGACCAATCTTAAAATTTTGGCCAGGTATTTGTACGACAAAGTCTATACTAATACTAACAGATTCCGCTCGACCTCGTTCGGCACCCTGATTGCAGATCCGCCTTATTTAACTTTTGAAATTGAACAGAATCAATTCTTACCGCTTTCCGCTATGAAACGACCCTTTTTAGGTGAGTTAGAAGAAGTCGTCCTGCTAACGGTGGCCGCTCTGCAGGAACTGGCATACTGCGCGTCGATTACCCAAACCATCGATCAGCAGATGGCCCGCAGCATCAGCTTCCCCACTGTCCATACCACCCTGCAACGTCTGGAAGAAAAAGGATTCGTCTCCTCCCAGATGGGTGGTGCCACTTCCGAGCGGGGAGGTCGTCAGAAACGGCTGTTCACCGTCACGGTGGCGGGTCAACGGGCGCTGATCGAGTGTCGGCAGGTGCGCAGCCAATTGTGGGAACAGATTCCAACCCCGGTGTTACAGCTATGGGGCGTATAACGAAAGGTAGTAAGGGCATTCCAGAACCCGCGGATCGCCGAACGTCGTTGGACCGACACTCGGCCCGGCAGCCGCCACGCTGGGCAGAATGGTTGCTAAGCCAGTTCAGTCCAGTCGGACTGGAGGATGAACTGCAAGGGGATCTGCAGGAGATGTACACCTACTGGGTGAAAATGGTCGGTTTGCGGGGCGCCCGTTGGCGGTATTCGCTGGCAGTCCTGCGACTAATTCGCCCCTTTAGCCGGTCTCGAACCGGGCCAACACAAGCCTATTCTCAACCCCCTATCCTGAGCCCAACTATGCTGCTGAACTATGTCAAAGTTGCCTGGCGCAACCTGCTGAGAAGCAAATCCTTTTCGTCCATTAATGTGCTGGGCCTGACCCTGGGGCTGACTTGCTGTATGCTGCTGACACTGTATATCCGCAGTGAATGGTCCTTTGATACCCACCACCAACATGCCAGGGAACTGTACCTGTTGGGGTCCCGATCGACTGTTGGGCAGAATGCCGGACGGGAGCATGCCGCGGTCTCGGCCCCCTACGGACCAGCGCTCAAAGCCGAATACCCGGAGATTATCCAGATGGCCCGATTATACATGGCCGATGAGAAATCCCTGCTTCAGGTCCGTGAGCAGGGAAAACCATTGCAGTCGTTTTATGAGACGAAGGGCTATCAGGTCGATTCAACCTTCTTCGATTTATTTACGTACGCCTTTATCGAAGGCAATCCGCACAAGGCGCTGACCGACCCCCATTCCGTCGTGCTGTCGGAAGAGGTGGCGGCTAAGTTGTTTGGCTCCGCGTCCGCGCTGGGACGACTGGTTCGGATTGGGGGCGACGCGGGCCTGAGTGAAGACTTTAAAGTAACGGGCGTATACCGTACCTCCGCCACCAACTCGCACATCGACGCTCGGTTCTTCCTGCCTATTTATACCGGCGACATCGGCCATTTCCTACGGGAAGGGCATCCGGATTTTGCCAATAACAACATGTTCCTGACGTATCTGCGCCTTCAGCCGAATACCGCCGTTCAGGCATTAGCCGCCAAGCTGCCGGCATTTATCGAAAAATACGCCCGTGCCGACCTCAAACTGGTTGGCTTCGACCAGCAGTTATTTCTCGTTCCGGTACCTGACCTTCATTTGTACGCCCATTTTCCGTCCGTTGTTACGCCCACAAACAGTGTTATCTATCTGTATATGATCGGGTCCATTGCGCTCTTTACCTTACTGATTGCCTGTATCAACTTCATGAATCTGGCCACGGCGCGGTCGGCCAAACGAGCCGCGGAAGTTGGGGTTCGGAAAGTCATGGGAGCCCATCAGGGCGCGCTGGTATGGCAATTTCTGGGCGAATCGATCGTGCTGACGTTTTTGGCATTTCTGATTGCGCTGGCCCTGGGCATTTTACTGCTACCCCTCTTCAATCAATTAACGGGCAAAGCGCTTTCGATCCGCGAATTCGTTGAGCCGCAAATTCTCCTTATTTTTCTGGGCATGGCGTTACTGACCGGCCTTCTGGCGGGCAGTTATCCCGCTTTCTATCTGTCACTCTTCAATCCGGCAAAGGTGCTTAAAGGCAAGTTCACCAACTCGCTGTCGGCAGTGGCATTGCGGAAGGGATTGGTGGTGTTTCAGTTTGTGGTGTCGGTGGGTCTTGTACTGGCGTCCTTTGTCATTCAGAAGCAGATGCACTACCTGCGCGACAAACCCCTGGGTTTTACGCAAAACCAGCAGATTGCCATTCCCTTCCGCAGTGGTGATTCGCGGACTACGTATACGGCTTTTCGGAATGAAATTCTCCAAAACAATCAGGTTGTGTCGGCGGCTGGAACCCAGTTTTACCCCGGTATTGCAAACCTGAGCGACATGGTGTTTCACCGACCTGACCAAAGCGTGGAACAGGGGCACGATATTCGCACCAACCGGGTCGATTTTGAGTATCTGCAAACCATGGGTTTCCGGCTGAAGCAGGGGCGAATGTTCTCGCGCCAGTTTCCCGGTGATACGGCCAATCGGATCGTCGTCAACGAAGCCACTCTGCGCCAATTCCAGATACCGGAGACTAACGCCATCGGACAGCATCTGAACTTTGACTGGCAGGGCGAAACGATTCCGTTTGAGATTGTGGGTGTCGTACATGATTTTCACTATGAAGACCTGCACCAGCCTATCACTCCCTATGCGTTCATGCTGAGCCGACGACCTAGTTTCAACTACATTATCGTCCACGTCAACACCGCTGACATGACCAACATACTGGGCTTTCTGGAACAGAAATGGAAAACCTTGCGACCGGATGAGCCGTTTGAATACACCTTCCTGAATGAAGATTTTCAGAAGAACTACCACGCAGAAAACCGTACCTCGCGCATTGTCCGCACGTTTACCCTCATTTCCATCCTGATTTCGTGTCTGGGCCTATTCGGGTTAGCGACATTTTCTGCTCAGCAACGGACCAAAGAAATTGGTGTGCGTAAAGTGCTTGGGGCATCGGTTGCCAGCATTGTCCTGTTACTTTCCAAAGATTTCCTGAAACTGGTCCTCATTGCCATCGGAATTGCCTCGCCCCTTGCCTGGTACGCCATGCACCAATGGCTTCAGATTTTCGAGTATCGAATCGCTATTCCATGGTGGGTATTTGTTGCGGCTGGCGCATTGGCGCTAGTACTGGCTTTTATCACCATCTCGCTGCAAAGCCTCAAAACCGCCCTAACCAATCCAGTAAAAAGCTTACGTTCTGAATAACTTAATAGCCATGAAAACTACCTTAATCGGTTTACTCGTTGCCTTTTTTCTACCCCTGGATTTTGATCAATCGGCTCCGGCCGAGGAAATCGCGGGTGTTCGGCAGGCATGCTTCAACTACATCGATACGTTCTATCAGGCCGATACCACGCTGGCTTACGCGAGTGTGCACCCAACCCTTCAGAAACGAGGCTTTTCATTTGATCAAAAAGCGGGCAGTTATTCCAAGCAGCTGGAAATGCCCTTTCCGGCACTGATCCGGCTGGCCAAGATCTGGAACAAGGACGGTAAACGAGCTACCGCAACCTCGCCCAGAAAGGTAGAGGTATTGGATATGGCCGACAAAACTGCCACCGCCAAAGTAACGGCCGTCTGGGGCATCGATTACCTGCATTTAATGAAGGACAATGGGCGCTGGATGATCGTTAATGTACTCTGGCAGTCACCCCCAAAATCGTTGTAGGCATTTCCCTTACTGCTCCCGATTGCATAAACGGATTAAGGGGTCAATACTTACTTATTTAAATCGACGACCAAAAAACATAGGCTATGGCGAGCAGGCTTTTTCAACCGCTTTTTTATTTTGCCTCAACCTTATGGGGAGTGTTTTTCATGCTATCGCCTGTAATCTGCGCACAAGACAATCCATCGTATGAGGACCGAATTGACTCTCTTTACGCCCACCTGAATCAAACAACGTCCCCGGGTATCGCCCTTGCCGTGGTTCGGGATGGGAAAATAATACTGAGCAAAGGATACGGCATGGCCGATTTGGAGCATGGTGTAAAGATGACACCAGCTACGGTTTTTGACCTGGCCTCGCTGGCAAAACAGTTTACGGGCTTGCTCATTTGCAAGCTGGCTACCGAAGGTAAAATTCGGCTCCAGGATGACATTCGAGCGTATATTCCTGAGCTGAACGATTTTGGGAAAACGATCACCATCGAACACTTGCTGCAGCACAGCAGCGGCATTCGCGATTGGTACGGCTCCTTTTATATCGCCGGCGGTCGAACCGATGATCCCATAACATTTAACCAGATACTCAATTTTGCCTACCGTCAGAAATCATTGAATAATGCGCCAGGCACCAAATACCTGTACTCCAATACGGGCTATAACTTATTGGCCGAATTGATACAGAGAGTCACGGGGAAAAGCTTTCGGAAATGGGCAAATGAGCAAATCTTTGATCCCCTTGACATGACGAGTACATTGGTACAAGATAATTACAGTGAGCTGATTTCAAACCGTGCATTTGGCTATGTCAAAGGCGCTAATGGTAGTTGGTATAAGCCCGTCAATGCCTTAACCGGTCTGGGTTCGAGTTCGGTATTCAGTAACGTTGAAGATATGGCCAAATGGCTCATTAATTTTGGCAGTGCCAGGGTTGCTGGCAGTCAGGCCCTTACCCTCATGAAAACGCCCGGACGGTTGAACGATGGCACGATCAACCGCTATTCTTCCGGCATAACCTCCGGTAGCTATCATGACCTACCCATGTTTACCAGTGCCGGTTCCTGGGCTGGTTTTAGTACCTTCGATGTTTTTTTTCCGGAACAAAAGTTTGGCGTGGTGGTACTCACAAACAGTACATTCTTCAATGCGCAAACCGCAGCGATTCAAATCACCGATATTTTCCTGGCGAATCAGTTCAAGCCACAGCCTCAAAGTGGCATGGCGGTAGATTCGGAGCAATCAAACAAGGCCCCAGTGGCGTTAGAAATGGATGCTTTCACGGGTGTTTTTAAACAAGGTAAAAGTAATTACCTCCGCATTGAAAAAGATGGCAATATTTTAACGGCATGGCTGCCGAACCTGGGTAAAGTTTCAGCGGTACGCGTTTCAGCAAACCGTTTTAGGGTAGAGGACGAAGAAGATGGCTCTGAACTCCTGTTTCAGCCTGAAAAGGTGATGACCGTGAAGTACAAAGGCCAGCAGTTTACCCGCTTGGATACCAACGAGCCAGTTATGGCCGGGCTAAAGGATTATGCCGGAGACTACTATAGTAAAGAGCTTGGGACCACCTACCAGGTTATCGTTAAAAATGATAAGCTGGAACTGGTCACCCCCAAGCGGCCCAACCTGCAGTTATCACCGGTCTGGCCGGGTGGATTTACGGCCCAAAATCCATTTATCAATTTATGCAGTTTTGAACGGGATACAAAAGGGATCGTCTGTGGTCTTCTGCTCAATGGCGATCCCAGAAGCAGTAACTACCGGTTCAAAAAAATAGCCAGTAAGGCATAGCGTGAATACGGCCTACGTTTGAAAAGAGTATCGAGTTTGTTTTAGAACCTAACCCTTATCCCACGCATATTCCCTGTTAACTTGCTCTTATTTTCATTATTTATTCTCAAAAACACTCGTGGCTAATTCCATGGTGGTTTCACCACCGTTCGCAGGATTGGATCAAATGAATCCGCTTTAATTGAGGCATAACTTGGTTCACTTAGTATTAGTAGGATATCTGTAATCCTGTAATCAATACCACCATTTACTATTTTACAATAGAGAGTTCAGTATCTAATCCCTTTTTGACCTTACCCTTTTTGTAACTTAATAAGCGGCTGCTCTGGGGCAGTATGTTCGTTCAAGAATTCATCAAGAAAGTAACCCAGTAGACGATATAAAATCAAAATAGTTGGTCATCATTTATGTAAGGCTTGTTCAGGGTACTACAAAACACGTATACGGATTTAAGGGAACACAAGAACCCATTCATTCAAAATCCTGATCCATATTCATTTTTTATGGAGCAAAGTTGTCAGTAATGGGATTAAAATTGTCAACCATTGATTAAAACCTGCACGCTTTTCTGTGATAAGGCCCGTTACCTTTGGTGCGAATAAATCCGTTTACAGCCTCAATAGATAATTGTCCAATGCAGGAAACTCATTCGTTCAAACCTTCTTTAACGTTAATCGATTCCACCATGCTGGTTGCCGGGAGCATGATCGGTTCCGGTATTTTTATTGTCAGTGCGGATATTACGCGAAATGTCGGCAGTGCAGGCTGGCTGATGTTCGTTTGGGTCATCACCGGATTCATGACCCTGACGGCAGCCCTGAGCTACGGAGAATTGAGTGCGATGTTCCCAAAAGCCGGTGGACAATACGTCTATCTGAAGGAGGCTTATAATCCGTTGATCAGTTTTTTATACGGCTGGAGTTTTTTTACGGTCATTCATACGGCTACGATTGCAGCTGTGGGAGTAGCTTTCGCCAAATTTACCGCTTATATTTTCCCGCCATTCAGTGAAGACAACGTTCTGATTGACTTAGGCTTCCTGTCTATTTCGGCTGCGCAATTGCTGTCAATCCTGGTGATTGTATTTCTCACATTTGTCAATACCCGTGGCGTAAACAGCGGTAAAATCATTCAGACCACGTTTACTTTGGCTAAGTTGCTGAGTCTATTAGGATTGATCGTTTTCGGCCTTTACGCCCTAAAACCGGAGGTCTGGAGCGCCAACTGGGCGGATGCTATCATCTGGGATCTGCACAAATTGCACCCTGACGGCAGCACGGAATCCTATACTACGCTGGCGGCCTTCGGAGCGATTGCCGCAGCCATGGTGGGGTCAATTTTTAGCAGCGATTCGTGGCATACAGTGACGTTTATCGCCGGTGAAATCAAAAATCCGAAGAAAAATATTGGACTTAGTCTCGCGTTGGGGACGCTTATTGTAACCGCAATCTACCTGTTGACAAACATTATGTATACCGGTGTTTTGTCGTTGCAGGCGATTGCGTCGGCCGACAAAGATCGGGTGGCTGTGACGGCTTCCCACGTGATCTTTGGAAACGCTGGTACGGTCATCATCGCGCTGATGATCATGGTTTCTACATTCGGCTGCAACAACGGGTTGATCATGGCCGGTGCAAGGGTCTATTATTCCATGGCAAAGGATGGATTGTTTTTCAGAAAAGTGGGCCAACTGAATGCAAAGTCTGTTCCGGGTCTGGCCTTATGGATTCAGTGCGTGCTGGCCAGTATCTGGAGTCTGAGCGGAAAATACGGCGATTTGCTCGATATGATTTCCTTTGTGGTAGTGGTCTTTTATATGCTGACCATTGCCGGAATTATTATCCTCCGCAAACGGTTACCGGATGCGCCAAGGCCGTATAAAGCCGTCGGTTATCCGGTGTTGCCGGTTATTTACATTTTGATGGGACTTGCATTCTGTATCCTACTAATTATCTATAAACCGAATTATACGTGGCCGGGCCTGATCATTACGCTCACTGGAATACCGGTTTATTTTCTCATCGTAAAAGCCAATTCGGGCAAAGGAAAAGTTACAGTAGAACCGTCAGAAACTGAATAGTAGACCATGCCATTTACAGAAGCGTAAATGGCATGGTTTTAAGCTTTTTAAACGCATGTTGCCAACAAAAGAAAACTACCGACTTTTGCTCTTATAAGCGCGAATGTAGTCACTGGGTGACATGCCGGTTGTCTTCCGGAATACGCGGTTAAAATTCGTCGCGCTGTTAAAACCGGTCGAATACGCGATCGTAGAGATGCCATCATAACTGCTGTTCATAATCCGTTTGCAGGCTTCGTTAATCCGGATTTCATTCAGAAACGTATTGTACGTTTTTCGGGTATGCTTTTTAAAGTATTTACAAAAAGCATGGGGCGTAATGTTGGCAATATCGGCAATTCGGTCGAGCGTAATATTCTCGGCGTAATGGTCGAGTGTAAACTGAAAGATGTCATTCATTCGGATACCTTCTGAATCGGAAATGGGATAACTTAAGAATCCAGTGTGCAGTGATTTCCACTCCTTCACTTCTTTTGAGAAATACTGGAATAGTTTGATCACGGCCAGAAGACGTTCCAGACTTGACTTGTTTTTTAGCTTTTTAATAACTCCTCCAACCTGAATCGCATGTTTCGGGGGAAGCTGCAGTCCATTCTGGATGGTTTTAAGAAACCGGCTGATCAGGCCCATCTCCGGCAGTTCCAGAAAGGCTTTGGGAATACGCTCCAGATCAAAAAAAATGTGAATGGCGTGGGCGTTCCCGACCTGCGGATGGATGAAATGATGCGGGTCCGATTTGAAAATATGGGGTTGATTAGCCCCCACAATGTAGACGTCGTTGGGTTTAAATGACTGGCTGTAATTTCCGACCATCAAGGTTCCGGAACCGTTAATAATCAGCGTAATCTGCAGCTGCTTGTGTCGATGAAAATAATTGTAAAAGTGTGAAAGGAAATCTTCGTCTACAATTACGGAATCCTCTTGCGGAACCGGCGGAGTAAATTGTAGTACTTTCATAGTGGTAAGATAGGAGTTGTTTAACCATTTATTCTAAGAATAATACAATACAAGTCATGAGAAGATTGCCCAGATGAATCAAGGGCTGCACTGTAACCAACTGTAGTACGAATCTTTTAATAGAGAAGGGAGTCTAAACCAATATTAGCCAAATTTTGCTTTTGGGGCAATATGCAGGATACTATTTGTTGAAGATTGGCTAATACTTATGGAAACTATGGGAGTTTAACTAGACGGTAAAATAATAGGTGGTATTTTGTGAATGTATTTTTGTATTTCTGAAATAAATCTAATTCGAAATTTGGCCACAAGGGTCGCCGGTTTTCCTCAAAGATGGCGTCTCCGGATTTCTTTTCGGATCAGAAATAATTCACGGCTGGTCTGGCCGGCGACTGAACTATTTTCCTGGGCGCGTCGCATTAAATAGGGGATGACGTCAGCAATCGGGCCGTAGGGAAGGTATTTGCTGACCTGGCAGCCCGCTTTGGCAAGATTGAACGTAATGTGATCGCTCATACCGTACAATTGGGAAAAATGAACATGCGGATGATCCAGCGGAAAGTATCTGGCCCGCAGCAGGTTGACGGCATACTGAACGCTGTATTCGTTGTGACTGGCAACAATCAAAGAAACCGTATCCAGGTGGTCGATGCAAAAGTCAATCGCTTTGTTAAAATCAACGTCACAAGCAGCTTTGTCGGGCTGAATCAGCACCGTTTCCTGCCTTTCCTGAGCCCTTTTTCGCTCTTTTTCCATGTAGGCCCCGCGAACAATTTTTGCCCCTAAAAAAGCCCCGTTTTTAGAAGCCAGCGCGTGGCTTAATTTCAGGAAATCGAGTCGGTCGTGGCGGTATAACTGGATCGTGTTGAAAACCACGGCTTTCTCTTTATTAAACGCCAGCATGATTTCCATCGTGAGCGCATCGATGGTATTCTGGATCCAGGATTCTTCGGCATCGATAAGAATTCCAATGCCCTTTTGTGCGGCAGCGGTGCAAATTTCAACCGTTCTTCGGACCACGCGATCCCATTCCTGTTTTTCAGCAGCCGTCAGCGGACTGGTGTCAATCACGGTGTTAAACCGCGAAACCAGTGCCAGCTCATTCAGTTTTTCGAGTAATTCAAACCGGGCCAATGCCGTAATCTTGATGCCAATGAGCGGCACGTTGGGCCGGTTTGACGCATAGGTGATCACCCGGATAAATTCCTCTTTTATGGTGTCAAAATCCGCTTCGGTTGCCTTGCCTTCAGCGCCGTAATCCAGAATGACCTTGACGTTGAACTGGTTCAGTTTTTCAATCAGGCCCGTTGTTTCATCGAGAGTTTCTCCGCCGACAAACTGTTCAAAAATGGTGGATCGGATCAGACTTTTGACGGGGAGTCTCCATTGAACCGCCAGTTCAGTCAGTTTTGCCCCCAACTTGACCAGCCAGTTCTGGTTCATCAGGTAAAACAACGCATTGGCTTTTCGCAGTTGAGTATCTGATTTGTACGCAAAGGCATCGGCGGTATTATCCAGCGGAACAATCGATTTTATCTTCATCATACACCTACGGTTTTTTCTACAAATCTAACTGCGGAATTCCGGGGGTACGGGTTTTGGCAATATTGGATGATACATGGACAATTTCTGACGCAGCCTAAGCCAAAGGCGCCTTTACCTTTGAAATGCCGTATTTCTAACAACTAGATCGTTATGTCAAATGGATTATTCCGTGTTCCGGAACCCACAAATGAACCTGTTTTAACGTATGCTCCCGGTACGCCCGAACGTTCTTCCTTACAGGCGGCTTTGGCCATTGCCCGCTCCCGGGAAGTCGATCTTCCAATGTACATTGGTGATGCCGAGGTCCGTACCGATAAAAAAATAGCCATCCATCCACCCCATGATCATCACCACCTGCTTGGATACTACAACGAAGGAGATCGTAGCCATGTTCAGATGGCCATTGATGCTGCCCTCGCGGTAAAAGCCGACTGGGACGCACTTGCATGGAACGAAAGGGCGGCCATTTTTCTAAAAGCCGCCGACCTCGTGGCAGGGCCGTACCGGGCCAGAATCAATGCGGCTACGATGCTAGGCCAGTCTAAAAATGCCTTTCAGGCTGAGATTGACTCCGCTTGCGAATTAATTGATTTTCTGCGGTTTAATGTGTATTATATGGCCCAAATCTATGCTTCGCAACCCAATTCAGGGGCGGGTGTCTGGAACCGGATGGACCATCGGCCGCTGGAAGGATTTGTGTTTGCCCTGACCCCGTTCAACTTCACCGCCATTGCGGCCAACTTGCCGACATCGGCGGCCATGATGGGCAATGTGGTGGTCTGGAAACCGTCGGAAAATCAGGTCTATGCCGCTCAGGTGATTATGGAGGTATTGAAAGAAGCCGGTTTGCCGGCTGGAGTGATTAACCTGATTTACGTAGATGGTCCTATGGCCGGTGACGTCATTTTTAGCCATCCCGATTTTGCCGGGATCCATTTCACCGGTTCCACCCCGGTTTTTCAAACCATCTGGAAAACCATCGGGACGAACATTGCCCGCTATAAGAGTTATCCCCGCATCGTTGGCGAAACCGGCGGGAAAGATTTTGTCCTGGTGCACCAAAGTGCGGATGCCGATGTGGTTTGCACGGCGTTGATTCGGGGCGCATTTGAGTATCAAGGACAAAAATGTTCGGCGGCTTCCCGGGCGTATATTCCCCAGTCTCTGTGGCCAGCCGTGAAGGATGGGTTGATCCGGGAGTTGCAAACGATCAAAATGGGGCCGGTCGAAGATTTCGAAAATTTTGTCAACGCGGTTATTTCGGAAAAATCATTCGATAAAATTGCAAAATACATCGATCAGGCCAAAAAAGAGGCCGGCGTTGAAATCGTCGCGGGCGGAACGTGCGACAAAACACAGGGGTATTTTATTCAACCGACGGTTTTACGCGTCGATGATCCGCAGTATGTTACCATGTGTGAAGAGCTGTTCGGGCCGGTTTTGAGCGTTTACGTATATGACGATGCGGACTACGAATCGGTCATGGCCGTCATCGATAAAACCTCGATCTACGCGCTAACGGGATCGGTGCTGGCCAACGACCGGTATGCCATCGAAAAGGCTTTGGCGGGTCTGCGAAATGCCGCCGGAAATTTTTACATCAACGATAAACCGACTGGGGCCGTGGTCGGTCAGCAACCGTTTGGCGGAGCAAGAGGCTCGGGAACCAACGACAAAGCCGGTTCGGCGCTGAACCTCCTCCGCTGGGTGTCGCCACGGACGATCAAAGAGACATTTGACCCGCCCCGGCGTTACGGTTATCCGTTTTTAAACCCGGAAGGGTCCGTATAACCCACCCAGGTAAATTTGATCGGTAAGCCAGCAGGATGTTCTCATCATCCTGCTGGCTTTTTTTTGGATTTATTTAATAGCAATCGGAAGCCATCGAAGGCTTGTGTTGACTAATGACTTGTCAAAATTTATCAGTATAAGTTACGAGTTAATGCAGAATATTATTCTATTAGTAAGGGTATCAGTAGATTATAATTCGGCAACTTAACCAAAATTGTCTTTTGATAAATAGATATTAGCCGAATGGGTTTGAGGGTATTTTGAGTACTAAAATGTTGCTTTTCTTTGCTTAACCAACACCCAAATCCGTACTGTCTATGAAGGCTAAACTACTATGGTTTTTGTTTTTATTCTGTCACGCCTGGCTGGTTTATGCGCAGGATAAATCCATTTCAGGAACGGTGATGGCGAAAGAGGACAATTCGCCGTTACCGGGGGTATCGATCGTGATCGAAGGAACATTGAAGGGAACGCAAACCGATGCTGACGGAAAATTCACCCTGCAGGTGCCGTCCGGAGCGACGTTAGTGGCTTCTTTCGTCGGGTATCAGAAGTTTCGGGTGCCGGTTACGAGTCAGACGGTTTACACGATAACACTCGAAACCGAGGCCAAGACCTTGCAGGAACTGGTGGTGGTGGGCTACGGAGCGCAGAACCGCCGGACGGTATCCGGGGCAATTTCGACGGTAAGTGCCGACCAGATCAAAAACATTCCGAGCCCGAGTCCTGATCAGATTTTGCAGGGTCGGAGTCCGGGTGTTCAGGTCAGTGCCGGTTCGGGTGAGCCGGGAACCAGCGTGATGGTTCGGGTACGGGGAGCAACGTCCATCAACGCCAGTTCGGAACCGCTGTACGTCATCGACGGTGTTCCCATTGTTTCCCAGAATTTAGCACGTACCACGTTTGGCTCACCCACGAATCCGCTTTCGGATATCAATCCGTCCGACATCGAATCCATGGAAATCCTGAAAGATGCGTCGGCAACGGCCATCTACGGAGCGCGGGCCGCCAACGGGGTGATTCTGATTACGACGAAACGCGGAAAATCCGGTAAGCCGACAGTCGCGATTTCGTTCTACGGCGGCACTTCCTCCGCCTGGCGTAATCCCAACAAACTCCGCGTCGATGGGCCGACGTTTGAAAAACTGCAAAACGAAGCGGCCGCCAATAACTGGTCGGATACCTACGGTTCGGTAACGGCTCTCAACCCGTCGGGAGTAGCTTTTAAGGCGCCTTATGCCAATCCCGATGCGGCTATCAATACGAACTGGCTCGATCCAATCATGCAAAATGGCGGGCTGTATAACATCGATGCGTCGATTTCCGGTGGCAACGAAAAGGTGAAATACCTGGTTTCGGCCAATAATTTCCGGCAGGAAGGCTTGATCAAACCGACGCTCTTTAACCGGAAATCCTTCCGGGCCAACATCGACTTTGTCGCTTCCGACGTGTTGCGGTTTGGTACGAGCATCATGTATACCAACAGCCAGCGTAACCGGGTTCAGAACGGGAACAACACCAGTTCGGCGTTAGCCAATGCGTTCTTTTATCCGAGTAACATCCCGATTTATAACGCGGATGGTACCTACAACCGACCGGTTTGGGAAAGCCCGGTGGCCCTCGCCAATGAAACCGATTACCTCATGACGACGGATCGGATTATTGGTAACTTCTTTGCCGACTGGACGATTGCCAACGGCCTGATTTTCCGGACCAACTGGAGTATTGACAATAACTACATCAATGAAAACCAGTATTCCAACACCAACCTGGTGGCGGGTGCCGGTGACATTGGCGGTACGGCAACGAGCAGCGTGGTGCATGATTTTAACTGGATCAACGAAAACGTACTGACGTATCAGTTCCGACTGGCCGACAAACACAATTTCAACCTGTTGGCCGGAACCACGATTCAGAAAAACGTCAACAACTATTCGTCGGCGACCGGTAGCGGTTTTCCGAGCAACAGTTTCCGGACCATTGCTGCGGCTGCCGTTAAAAATTCCAACGCCGATCAGACGGCCTGGAGCATTGCGTCATTCTTCGGCCGGGTCAATTACGACTACGACAAGAAGTATTTGTTCACGGGTAACTTCCGGTACGATGGTTCGTCACGGTTTGGGGCTAACCATCGCTGGGGTTTCTTCCCGTCCGCTTCCGTCGGCTGGGTGATGTCGGAAGAAAACTTTATGAAAGGGTTTAAGGCCATCTCCGAATTTAAATGGCGGATGAGCTACGGGGTTACCGGGAACCAGGGCGGTATCGGCAACTTTGCTTCCCTCGGTTTGTGGGGTGGTCAGCGCGGTGGCCTGCGCGGTGGGGGAGGGCCCACACCGGGTTCGGGCGGATCGGCCGCTTACGTCAATTATCCGGGGTTCAACCCCATCCAGTTAGCGAACCCTGACCTGAAATGGGAAACCACCGCTCAGTTTAACATCGGGTTTGATATGGCGCTACTCAGCAACAAACTGCGCTTCACCTTCGATTACTACAACAAGCAGACGAAAGACATGCTGCTGGAAGTGCCCACACCCCGTTCGACCGGCTACAGCGTGCTGTTGCAGAACTACGGAGCGATGGAGAACAAGGGCTTTGAGCTAGGCATCAACGCGTCGCCCAATGTGGGGAATAAACTAACCTGGGACATCGCGTTCAACATTTCCCATAACAAGAACCTGGTGAAAAAACTGGCAGCCCCGATCAGCGCGTTCACCCGGGATTACATCCGGATTGAGGAAGGCTACCCACTGTTTTCGTTCTACGTGCATGAGCAGAAAGGGGTTGATCCGCAAACCGGTAACATCATCTGGCGGGCCGGTGAAGATGGCAAGTTCAACATCAACCGCGACCGGTTTATCATCGGTAAAAGTGCCTGGCCGGACTTTCAGGGCGGTTTGTCGAATACCCTCAAGTACGGAAACTTCGACCTGACGGCCTTTTTTCAATACAGCTACGGGAATTACGTCTTCAACTACAACCGCTATTTCTTCGAACACGGCGGGGAGCGGACCACGGGGTACAGTGCCCAGCAACTCGATCGCTGGCAAAAACCGGGTGATGTAACCGACATTCCGCGTATGGCCCGCGTCAATTACGACATCAACTACCGGCCCTCGCGGCACGTGGAAGATGCGTCATACCTGCGGTTGAAAAACCTGACGCTGGGTTACAATATCCCGAAAACGATCGCTTCCAAAATTGGGGCCGGAAACGTCCGGGTGTATGCTTCCGGTCAGAATGTGCTGACTTTTACCAAGTACACCGGTCTGGACCCGGAAGTATCGGTGAGTCCTTCCGAAACCGTTCAGGGGGTTGATCAGGGCGTTATGCCGCAGCCGCGTGTGTGGATGGGAGGGATCAATCTAACATTTTAATTCTCAGTATGATGAAGAAGATACTAACCGCTTTATTACTCATCGCCACGGCTTCGTCCTGCAACAGCATTCTGGAGATTGAGCCATTGGCCCAAATCAGTAGCAACCAGGCTTTTACTGACCTGAACAGCGCGCAGGGCGTTGTCAACGGGCTGTACAATAACCTGCAAATCGTTTACCAGTGGCGCGTTCAGGTCATCAGCGACGTAGCCTCGGACATGTCGCAGCAGATCGATACCTGGGACGCGCTCATCGCGGCCGATGAATTCAACTGGGGAGCCGATAATTCCGAAGTCGAGGATTTGTATACGACCCTCTACCGCTGCATCGACATTTCCAACAGCATCATTGCCTACGTGCCGGGCATGACCATTGCCCAGGCGGATAAAGATGACATGATGGGTCAGGCGTATTTTGTCCGGGGGCTCGCGTATTTTGACCTGGCCCGTTTCTGGGGCGGTGTTCCGAATGTCTATGGTACGGACGGTGCGGTCATCAAACTGACGCCTTCGGTCGGTATTTCGCAGGAAGATTACGCCAAGCGAAGTACGTTGCGCCAAACCTACGACCAGGCGGAAAAGGATCTGGTGGAAGCCCTTGCTAAACTCCCCGAAACCCGCGCGACGGCGGTTTTGTCCAAAGCCAAAGCGACCAAACCGGCCGCCCGAGCCTTGCTGGCCCGCTATTACCTCTACAACCAGCAGTGGGCCAACGCCGAGAAATACGCCACGGATGCCATTGCCAATAAGCCGCTGAACACGCCGTTCGAAACGATTTTCAAGACGAAAAACAGCGCCGAAACCTTGTTTGAACTCCAGTTCAACGAGAACGACGGGCAGGGTATTCGGCAGTGGTATTATCCGTCGAGCCAGAATGGTCGGGGCGGCACGGCTTTGCACGATGCCATGTATGCTGAAATGGTGGCCAATCCGGCGGATGTCCGGGGTACGCTGGTGGCCAAAAATACCACCGCGAACGTGTATTACCCCACCAAATGGAGTGCGGCTCAGAACGCCGACAATTTCCAGTTGCTTCGAATGTCCGAGCAATACCTGATCCGGGCCGAAGCGCGGGCGGAGCAAAACAACGTGACCGGTGCCGCCGATGATCTCAACGCCGTACGGACCCGGGCGGGCATTGCCAAAACGACCGCCAGCACCAAAGCCGATCTGATTACCGCCATCTTGCAGGAACGCAAACTGGAATTTGTGGGCGAAGGCCAACGCTGGTTCGATGTGATCCGGCGCGGACTGGGCATGACGGTTTTCTCCAATGTGCGCCGGTCGAAAGGAAGTTTGCCAAGCTATTCCATCAAGGTCGCGGGTCGGCAGGTGCTGCCTTTTCCGTCTGCCGAAGTTCGGACCAATACCAACATCCAGCAGAATGAAGTGTACCGTTAATCAGTTTGTTTTCAACTAGTTCCCAGTTACCTCGACAAAACCCGTTTCCGATTCACAGTAACTTATGAAACACTCGATTTCCTTATTCCTCTTGTGCTTTGTTGCCTGTACGGTGGCATTCGCACAAAACCGTACCCTTAAACTTGACGCCGACGTAACGACCAAAGACCAGGTTACGATCAAAGGCAAGGTGGTTCCGTATACGGCCACAGCTGGTAATCAGCCGGTTTGGGATGAAAACGGTAAACCGATTGCCTCCCTGTTTTACGTGTATTACGAACGTTCGGATGTGACCGACCGAACGACGCGGCCGCTGTTTATTTCGTTCAACGGGGGGCCTGGCGCGGCTTCCTGCTGGATGCATCTCGGCTATACCGGTCCGAAACGGGTTTTGGTGGATGACGAAGGGTATCCGGTTCAGCCGTACGGTTTTAAAGACAATCCAAACTCGATTCTGGACGTAGCTGACATTGTTTACGTGGAACCGGTCAACACCGGTTTTTCGCGGGCCATCAACGACTCGATTCCGAAGTCAAAATTCTTCGGGGTAACCGCGGATATCAAGTACCTGTCGGAGTGGATTGCGACTTTCGTGAATCGGAAAAACCGCTGGCCGTCACCGAAGTATCTGATCGGTGAAAGCTACGGAACCACGCGGGTTTCGGGACTGGCGCTCGAGCTGCAAAATGTACACTGGATGTACCTGAACGGCGTCATTCTGGTGTCGCCCACGGGTCTTGGTCTGGAACGGGAAGGCCCGGTTGCTGCCGGAAACGTGCTACCGTATTTTGCGGCAGCGGCCTGGTATCACAAAGTCTTGCCAAAAGATCTGCAATCGAAAGACCTGAATGCCGTTTTACCCGAAGTCGAGCAATTTACGGTGAATGAATTGATTCCGGCGCTGGCCCGGGGCGGTTTTCTGGATGCGGAAAAGAAAAAACAACTCGTTTCCAAAGTGGCCCGGTATTCGGGTTTGTCCGAAAAAGTGGTCGCCGAAAACAACCTGGCTATACCGACCTCCTATTTCTGGAAAGAACTGCTGCGGGACAAAGGCTACAACGTGGGCCGGCTGGATTCCCGCTACCTCGGTATCGATCGACAAACGGCGGGTGAACGACCCGATTACGCGGCTGAAAATACGTCGTGGCAGCAC
This sequence comes from Larkinella rosea, assembly GCF_003858635.1. Classification (GTDB taxonomy): domain Bacteria; phylum Bacteroidota; class Bacteroidia; order Cytophagales; family Spirosomataceae; genus Larkinella; species Larkinella rosea. The sequence goes on along the minus strand of NZ_RQJO01000016.1, from coordinate 266,024 downwards.
ACCTTTACGCCCGCTATCAACACCTATTTACGCGAGCACCTCAAATACAAAACCGATCTGAAATACTACATCGCCGGGCAAACCCGCCCGTGGGATCGCGAAGGATTGAACGCGGATAATACCGGCGAAAACCTGCGGCAGGCCATGGCCCAGAATCCGTACCTGAACGTGATGATTCAGTCGGGTTATTACGACGGAGCGACGGATTATTTCAATGCGAAATACAACATGTGGCACATCGATCCGAGCGGCAAAATGAAAGATCGGCTGGATTGGAAAGGGTACCGGAGTGGTCACATGATGTATCTGCGTCAGGAAGATCTTGTTACGTCCAACGAAGATATCCGTCAGTTCATCATCAAAACCACGCCCAAACCGGGACAACCCGCCAAATACACGGAAGCGGGCGGCAGCCGCTAAGGATCCGGTCAGATGTCTCAACGGTTTGTACTCCATTACTTTTAACCTGTAAAGAAGTCCATGAAGCGAATTATAATTGCCTTAGTACTCGGAATCACCACGGCTTCGTTCACGCTGGCCCAACAACAACGACGGCCCGGAGCCGGTGGGCCGCCCAGTCCGGCCGCTGGCGCACCCGCTCCAACACCGGGCGGTGCAAACTATTCTCCAAAGCCCGGCCCCAACGACCTGAAGCTGTTGATGGATTCGACCATCACAACCTCCAATACCGTGACCATCAAGGGGGTAAAGGTTCCCTATACGGCCACCGTTGGTACGCAGCCGGTCTGGGACGAAAACGGCAAACCGATTGCCGGGGTGTTTTTTACCTATTACGAACGCTCGGATGTAAAAGATCGGGCGAGCCGTCCGCTGGTGATTTCGTTCAATGGTGGGCCGGGTACGGCGTCGGTCTGGATGCACATGGCCTATACCGGGCCTAAACTGCTGAACATCGACAGCGAAGGTTATCCGGTGCAACCGTACACGATCAAGGACAATCCGAACTCAATTCTGGATGTGGCCGACATCGTGTTCATCGACCCCGTCAATACCGGTTATTCCCGCCCGGCGAACAACAGCATTCCGAAGTCGAAATTCTTCGGCGTCAATGCCGACATCAAGTACCTGGCCGACTGGCTGAGTACGTTTGTCAGCCGGAAAAACCGCTGGTCGTCCGCCAAGTATCTGATTGGTGAAAGTTACGGAACGACACGGGTTTCGGGTTTGGCGCTGGAGTTGCAAAACGCCAACTGGATGTACATCAACGGCGTCATTCTGGTGTCGCCGACCAACCTCGGGATCGAACGCCGGGGACCGGTTTCGGCCGCCAACATGCTGCCGTATTATTCCGCGACAGCCTGGTACCACAAGGCGTTAAGCGCTGATTTGCAGAAGAAAGACCTGGTGGCCCTGCTACCGGAAGTTGAGAAATTCACCATCGACGAATTGATTCCAACCCTGACGATGGGCGGTTTTGTCGATCCGGCGAAGCGGAAGCAGGTGGCCACCAAATTTGCGATGTATTCCGGGCTGTCGGAAAAGGTGGTGCTGGAACACAACCTGAACATTCCGTCGTCTTTTTTCTGGAAGGAACTGTTGCGGGATCGCGGTTATACCGTGGGTCGGCTGGATTCGCGCTACCTGGGGATCGACAGCCAGGGCGCGGGCGAACGTCCGGAGTACGCGGCTGAGCTGACGTCATGGCTGCATTCGTTCACCCCGCCGATCAACTATTATTTCCGGCAGGTACTCGGCTACAAAACCGATCTGAAATACTACATGTTCGGTCCGGTACAACCGTGGTTGCGCACGGGTGAAAACGCCGACAATACCGGCGAAAACCTGCGGCAGGCAATGGCTCAGAATCCGTACCTGAATCTGCTGGTGCAGTCTGGCTACTACGACGGTGCCTGTGATTATTTCAACGCGCAATACAACATGTGGCAGATGGACCCCAGCGGGAAACTCAAAAACCGCATGGAATGGAAGGGCTATCGCAGTGGTCACATGATGTATTTGCGGCAGGAAGATCTGGTTTCGGCCAACGAAGACATCCGCAATTTTATTAAAAAATCGACGCCAAAAGCCGGGCAACCGGCTAAGTATACGATGGCTCCCTAAACCGCTCACGGCGGTTTGCAACCCCTGTTTCCCAACCCTCTGAAGGTACTGATTTCCTGGTTCTTCAGAGGGCTTTATTGAATTCCGGCTGAACGAGACGATACAGCAAGATGAAAAATTATTTACTGAAACTAGCCATCTGGGGGCTCGGCCTGCTGCTGACGTCGCGGGTCTACGGCCAGACAACGTTGTTGAAAGCCCTGGAGAAGTCTGAGGGCGACGGACCGTACGAGCAGCTTATTATTCGGTCGGCGATTCTGATTAACAGCACCTTATCGCCCCCACTCGGGCCGGTTGACATTGTTATCGAGAAAAACCGCATCACGAATATTGTCACCGTTGGCAATGAAGTGCAACCCATCGATCCGCAACGGCGGCCCAAACTCAAACCGGGCGGAAAAGAACTGAATGCCGCCGGGATGTACATCATGCCCGGTTTTATCGATACCCACGCCCACATTGGGTCGGGAAGCCGGGGAACCCCGTCTGAGTACGTGTTCAAGCTCTGGATGGCGCACGGGGTGACGACCATTGCCGAACCGGGGAGTATGAACGGCCTGGACTGGACGATCGACGCCCGGGAAAAGAGTAACAAAAATCAGATTACCGCCCCGCGCATCCGGGCGTATACGCGTTTCGGTTTAGGAAGTCCAACGCCCATCTCTACCCCCGAACAGGCCCGGCAATGGGTCCGGAACAATGCAAAACTAGGCGCCGACGGTATTAAGTTTTTCGGGGCTGCTCCGGACATCATGACGGCGGCACTCGATGAAAACAAGAAGATGGGATTGCGCTCGATGATGCACCATTCGCAGACGGATGTCGGCCGCTGGAACGTCATGAACAGCGCCCGGGCTGGTCTGAATTCACTGGAACACTGGTACGGTTTACCCGAAGCCCTGTTTGCCGACCGCACCGTGCAGAATTATTCGCTCGACTACAATTACACCAACGAGCAAGACCGGTTTGGCGAAGCGGGAACGCTGTGGAAACAGGCCGCTGCGCCTTTTACGGAGAAGTGGAACAAAGTAATGGACGAGTTGATTGCGTTGAAGTTTACGCTGTCGCCAACGCTGAACATTTACGAAGCCAATCGCGACCTGATGCGGGCTCGGCGGGCGGAGTGGCACGAAGAATACACGATGCCGAAAGTCTGGACGTTCTTTACGCCGAGCTGGAACGCGCACGGTTCGTACTGGCATTCGTGGGGAACGGAGCAGGAAATTCAGTGGAAAGAAAATTACCGGCTCTGGATGGCTTTTCTGAACGAATATAAAAACCGGGGCGGGCGGGTAACGACGGGCACCGACTCGGGTTTCATTTACGAAATCTACGGTTTTGCGTTTATCCGGGAAATGGAATTGCTGCGGGAAGCCGGTTTTCACCCGCTGGAAGTCATCAAAGCCGCGACGCTGAACGGAGCCGAATCGCTCGGGATTGACAAAGACCTGGGCAGTGTCGAAATCGGGAAGCTGGCTGATCTGGTGATTGTTGAGGAAAATCCACTGACGAACCTGCAGGTTCTGTACGGAACCGGCGCCATCAAACTGACAAAAGAAAACGAAGTGATTCGGGTCGGTGGCGTAAAATATACCGTCAAGGACGGCGTTGTCTACGACGCCAAAAAGCTGTTGTCCGACGTGAAGAAAATGGTCGCGGACGAAAAAGCCAAAACCGGTTTTATCATTACCCAGCCCGGTATGAAACCTCCTTCCAATTGAGGTGGTATATCACACTCCTCAAAGTACGTGATCGGTTGAAAACCACGTTTACTTTCACTCAGTTCGTCGGAGGTATCCTATGACAAGATCTGTTTAGGGTTAATTTTTAGAAAAATCAATTGAACTGGGTAGCCGCATCGAAATGGAGTTCTATATGCGTCAAGAAGTAAGTTCAAAAAGCCCTCAACATTCGTTTCTCGGAAGCCTTAATTTTGGATTTGGTGGTCTGTACCAAATTGAACCCGCTTTTAATAGTAGTCAAATTTTAGCATTGGCTCAAACCTGCCTAAAAAATCCCTCCAGTCAAATGTAGCAAGTCCACTTTTGGCTGACGACCATACTGTTCAGCTTACTGGAAAAGATTCCCAACAGAGTTTGAATTTTGTGGGATCGAATCATCAAATAGCAAACGAGTGGGGATCGTTTCCAGTAGTCTGAACAGGTTTAATGTTACGATCACTATTGCCCGGCTATTTATTCCAAAATCAATTCTTTCTTCAGAAAGGAGTTTGGGTACGTCGTCAGCCAAAGGGTCGGTTGGAGTGTGGTCAAAGTTCCGTCCGTTGAAAATAACGCTACCGTTAACGGCTGGTTCAGCAGGCGGTTTTTAAGCGGGAAATAGAAGGTCACATGTCCATCGACCGTATCGACGTGTTCCCAGTTGTTGTACGGAAATGACGGGCTCCGGTCGGTGGGAGCGATGACTTCATTTCCACTGCGGATGGCCGCGAACAGTCCCTCGGTTTTGTAGTTGCCCGGTACGGCCAGGGCCAGATAACTGCCCGAATCTGCTTCGGCAATTGAAAACGAATGCGCCCAGGCCAGCTTCGCTTCTTTCTCCTTTTCAAACAGATTGCTGGCTTTCCATGCGCTTGCGGGGAGTTTTCGATTTTTGTAAAATCCCTCAATTTCCCGAACAGACAACGGGGCATTTGCCATTTTTACGTACCGATATGGTCCGCCCACCGGAACCGTCAGGTATAAAGTGCTCCCGATTCGTTTCACCGTTGCCGACTGCCAGCGAACCAGATCATTGGAAAAAGCAACCGAACCGGGCTGGTAGTCAGCGGGAATCTGGCGGAGAACGAGCTGGTCGATGCGCGTTGGATGCTGCAAATCGATCCGCAGGGCGCCGGGCTGAATGACGCCTTTCGTGTAGGTACTGGCGTAGGCGTTAAAGGCCGTGCCAGTATCGCCATCAAAGGCGTAGCGATCCCACGATCCGGTTTGAACAAACGTCGGATCGTTGAAAAAAGCGTCGCGGGCGGCCTGGACTTCCGGATATTTCGTTTTCCCCGCACGGGCCAGACTGCGCACTTCCAGCGCATTGTTGTCGTTGGCAAAACACATCGTTTCGTAAACCGCCCGGTAGTTTGATGGCATTGGGATGGGCGAAAGCGTACCCGTTTTCCGGTGCGAAGCATCCTTCTGTAACTTTCCGGGAAACGTCACCTTCATCCCGGAATCGATAGCGTCAACGGTTTTTCCATCCAGCGTTGCTTTGGTGAACGCCCGGTTTCCTGTTTTAATCTGAACGGTATGCGTTGTCCCCGGTTGTCCGAGTAGCTGAATCACCAGCGGTTTGCCGGGCTGGTCATTGATCAATTTGTAGTCAATTCCGGAAATCGAAAAATCAGTATCTTCGGCGGTTATCATAAACAGGGCCGACCGAAACGGTTGAACCTCCACCGGCACCGATTTGCCGTACTCAAAAACGCCGATGACCTTCTCGGTCGGGTGAATCTGCTTGACCGTGAAACGCGGAGCCGGTCCCAAACCGATGGAGCTATCGCAATGCATAGACCGAATCTCGCTGGTCCAGCCCAGATTCCGCAACGTGATAAACCGGGTGGTAGCGTTTCCGCGGGAAACCGCCTTGTACCCGTAATCCGTTTCAGGCAACGCAATGGCCTCCGTCAGAATGGATCGGTATTGCCGGTGGAGGTTGTAAATGCGGGCCAGGGTCGGAAATTCGTCGTCGCGCAGCAGCCAGGGATTGCCGTAAATCTCGGGCGCCATGATCAGGCTGCGGTTGAATGCCTGCAAAATCAGGTCGTCTTCCCAGAAATCCAGTGCCGAGGAAAGGCAGATGCCGTGGTCTTCGGTCAGGCGCAGCAGGTTGGGCGGGTATCCGCGCTTCATGTTTCCCTGCCGGTGGTGAATGGCCGTTGCATCATTGAAATTATTGACGTCGATGTACGTTTCCTTGCCTTCCCACAAAAAGGTCGTCGTGTATTTTTTAGCCTCCTCACTCAGTGAAATGCGGTGATTCAACACGATCAGATCGGGCGAATACCGCCGGGCTTTTTGCATGGCTTCAATGAAGTACAGTTCTTTTTCGGGACGCAAATCGCTGCAACAGGCGTCCATTTTGAAAATTTTGAACCGGTAATCCCGGCAGAGATTCGCCAATAGGTCCACGCGCTGTTGGGCTTCTTCGGGGGTGTTGCCGTAACCGTCCGGACCAATCCACAAGCCCAGGCGCGTAGCGATGCTGTCGGCGCGTTGGGCAATGGTTTTGAACCCGTTGGGATACGCTTTTCGGAACCAGGGGGAGTTCAGATTGCCGTAGGCCATTTCTTTCGGTGTCGACGAACAGTTGGGCCCGTTGTCGAACACCCCGGCATCGAGCAGAAATACGTCGAGTTGCATGCCATATTGCCGTTTCATCCAGCCGAAGAAGCCGAGGTTTTTCAATGTTTTCTGCTCATTGGAGCCGTTCCAGTTTCGGTTGATCCAGTCGAAATACATCGCCATCGAAGGCGTTTTTTCATCGGCTCCGGGATAAACGGTTTTGTCGGTTTGAGCGTAAACGGACGTGAGTATAAAAAAAGCAAACAGGCAGCAAATCAGGCGCATCATGTTGAACAAGACTATCGAATGGAGTTATTTCTTTCGCAAGCGGACGACGTAACCGCCCCCCGGCGCCAGATGAACCGGCAGAACATCCTTTTTGGTGACGGTTTTTGTCGATAATTTATAATCGGAAGCGTAGCGATCGGCATTCACGCCATCTTCGCAAATGGCAGCTTCGTAGGTACCTTCACCCAGAAAATCAAGGGAAAGCGTCAGATCGCGGGCCGTGGAGTCGGTCATGGCACCCACGAACCAGTCCTGATTCTTTTTACGGGCCGTCATCAGGTAATCGCCCACGCGGGCGTCCAGCACCCGGGTCGTATCCCAGGTGGTCGGAATACTGCCCATCAGTTCCATAAAAGCCGGTTCGGCCAGGCCCTGCGACGGATTCCCGGAAAAAAACTGAATCGGACTTTCGTAGACGATGAACATCGCCAGTTGCTGACAGCGTGTGGTCATCGACATCACATTCTCACCGATGGGCCGGAAGGTTTTGGGGGTGGCATTCGCGAGCAATCCCGGTTCGTAATCCATCGGGCCACTGAGCATCCGGATAAAGGGCAGCAGCAGGTTGTGGTCGGGCGAGGGTTTGTTGCTCCAGATGTTGAACTCCGAACCCAGCACTGCTTCGCGGGCCACGGCGTGCGGGTAGGTTCGGTTAAAACCGGCCGGTTTATAGGCCCCGTGGAACATAATCATGAGCTTGTGCCGGGCGCAGGCTTCGGCGATTTTCTGAAACAAGCGAACGGTTTTCTGGTCGTCGCGGTCGAAGAAGTCGGTCATGATAAAATCCACGCCCCAACGGTTGAATTGCTCCAGGGCGGGTTCGAGCTGCCGTTCGAGCGTCATCCCCAAGGTCCACATGCTGACGCCGATGCCTTGCTTTTTGGCGTGGGCCATGATTTCATCCATGTTGATTTCGGGCCGGATTTTGAACAGATCCTGCGTGTCGCTCCAGCCCGCGTCCATCATAATCCGCTCGAATCCAAACCGTTTGGCGAAGTCGATGTAAAACTTGTAGGTTTCAGTATTGATGCCGCTCTTGAACGGCACGTTGAACAGGTTCGAGGAGATAATCCATTCGTCGGTCGCTTTGCCAGGTTTCACCCACGAAACATCGGCCACGCGGGAAGGCGACGCCAGCCGGTACACCAAATCATTGCCGGGTAAATCCCTGTCATGTGGAGCGACGATCAGGACGCGCCAGGGGAAGCTGCGGGTTCCGGCGGTTTTGGCGATGTAATCGGCTCGTCGGGTTACGTATTTTTGGGAATATTCACCTCCCGCGATGGCTTCGTCCAGCGGATAGGGAGCAAATTCGCCCTGCATGGTTTTAGAGCCGGTTCCGGTGAGAAACATGCCCGGATAATCTTCCAGATCGGATTCGGTCAGGGCAATTTTGGGTGCGGTCGTCGGCGCGACCAAAACCGGTGTAAAAAACAGGTTCCGGCTGCTCAGGCTGTCCAGCGGTTTGAAACTGTACACTTCCTCAAAACTGGTGTGGTACCGATCCTGGTCGGGTCGCTTGACGACTTCCGGAAAATACAGCCGGTGGTTTTCGGGAAACTGAAACCGGGCGGTTTCGTTTTTGACGGTAATACTGTCTTTAAATGCTGTAACGATCCGATAAGCCACGCCGTCGTTGTACGCCCGGAAAATCAGGCTGAACGAATTGCGAAGATCAACCGTAAGTTCCTGATAAACATCCGGTATAACCTTCCGTTTTTCCGGAACGGGCGAAACAATCTGACCCCGGTTTTGCCGGGTGGTAAACTTGGGTTTCCCGGCTCGGGCAGACAGCTTTTGACCATCCTGCAAAACCAGATCGATTTCGGAGGATGCAACGATCAGCCGGTTCTGGTAATAAACCCGGTAGGTGATGGCCGGGCCGAGACTAACCGAAACTTTCAGGGCCTGGTCGGGCGAACTAAGGTCTTGGGTAGTAACGGTTTGCGTGAAGCCGGGCAAGAAACTCAGTATTCCGAAAAGGCTAATCAAATACTGGTTTATACGAGTAGGTTTCATAATCAAGGAAGAAAAACCGCCTTAAGCCTGCCGCTGAAACCTTCGGTCTGCTCAAAGGCGGTTTTTCAATGGTGTGGATCAATAGCCTGGATTTTGCGCCGACACCCCGCCCGAGCCCAGGGCGGTATTGCGGTCGATTTCGGATTGGGGAATCGGTAATAATGCGTGCTTATTAGCCTGGAAATACGGAATTGGGTCTCCACCCGCCAGCGCCAGTTTTCCGGCCGCCCGCCAGCGAAGAATGTCCCGGTTCCGAACCTGTTCACCGGCCAGTTCCACCCGCTTTTCGTGCATGACGGCTTTCAGAATTTCGTCCTTCGAGTTGCAGGGATATTTGGCGTTGGGATAGGTCGGCAGACCGGCGGTTTTCAGTTCGGCGCGGTTTCGAATGTCGTTCAGTCGGGCGATGGCGGCCTGGGCAGTTCCGGCTTCGTTTTCACACTCGGCGAGCATCAGCAGCACTTCGGCGTAGCGAATCCGGCGGTTAAGGGCGCTGGTCACGTTACCGGGCGTCGCATTCTTGTAACTCAGGGTGTATTTTTTCCAGGATTCCTGGGTCATCACGCCCCCGGCCCATTGATCACCCACTTCGTAAATCGTTGTTTTTTTGCGCGGATCACCGGTTTCAAACTCGCCTTTGAGCCCCGGCGAAGGAAGTACAATTCCGTTGCCGGTATTCATGTCGTACTGCCGGGTTCCGTTGGTCGATTCGCGGTATTGGCCCTGGGCATAATCGTCGCCTTCGTCTTCGGCAGCCGAGGGTGAGGGCGCGAAAATATACTCGAAAACCGACTCTTTATTGAATTCGGTTTCTTCCTGAAAGTTCTCCGTGCTGGTCGGCGAAAGGGCATATAAACCCGAACTTCGGACTTTTTCGAGGGCGGTTTTGGCGTTGGCGTAATCGTTTAGTTGCAGGTACGCCCGGCCCAGCAGCGTGTTGGCTGCTCCGCTGGTGGCGCGTCCGTTTTCGGCGGCTTCGTAGGTGGGGGGCAGGGCGGCTGCCGCGTCTTTCAAATCCTGAATGGCGGCTTCATACACGGCTTTCTGCGTCGATCGGGGCACAAAACCGCCAAAATCGGTTACCGGTTTGGTAATCAAGGGAACCCCGCCCCACAGGCTGGCGAGTTCGAAATACGCCAATCCCCGCAGAAACTTGGCTTCGGCCACCACCCGGTTTTTAAGCTGGCCCGACGGATCGTCCGGGTCGCTGGCAATGGTGTTGTTGATGACCACGTTGCAGCGGTGAATAACGATGTAAAAGCCTTTCCAGACCCGCTCGGTGTAGGAATTGTTGACGCCCAGCGTTCCACGCAGAATCTCGCCCCGGTCGTCGGCCAGGGTCGTGCCCACAAAATCGTCCGAGCGCAAATCGTGCAGCCAGATGTAGGCGTCGCCGACCAGGTAGCTGCCGTTCAGGGTCGTGTAAGCGGCATTGACGCCTTTTAACAATTCGGCGCTGGTTTTAAAATACGTTTCCGCCGTGACCGCATTCGGATTGACCTTGTCGAGGCTATTTTCACAACTGCTCAGCCCGATAAACCAGCCGATCAGTCCGATGAGTAGTGTCTGTTTTTTCATGGAAGTGATGTCTATCGTTGGAAGTTAAAAACCGATTTGCAAACCCACTGAAAACGAACGGGCCGCCGGGTACTGCCCGTAGTCGATGCCGTTGGTCAGGTTGCCCGCACCCCGGTTACTGCCGATTTTCATGCCAATTTCCGGATCGTAGCCCAGTGTGTAGCCGGTGAGGGTCAGCAGGTTCTGCGAGGCTACGTAAATCCTGAATTTCGAAATCGCTCCGTTCGTTTTGGCCGCCAGCACGTCCGCCGGTAACTCGTAGCCGATGTTGATGTTTTTCAGCCGCAGGTACGATGCATCCTGCAACCAGCGGGACGACACCCGGGAGTTGTCGTTCGGATCGCTCCACTTGATGCGTGGATTGGTAGTGCTCGGGTTTTCTTTGGTCCAGGCATTTTCGTAGGCGGCTAAACTACCGCCCAACGGCCACCGGAAGGCCCCGGCGTACACGCCAATCCCACTGTAAATGTCACCGCCCTGCACGCCCTGAAACAGAATCGACAGGTCGAAATGCTTGTAGGAAGCCGTCAGGTTCATGCCATACGTAAACTTGGGCAGAAACGATCCGATTACTTTCCGGTCTTTGTCATCCACAAAACCGTCGCCGTTCAGATCGCGAAACCGCACGTCGCCGGGAGCCGTTGCCTGGTTCTGGTAATAGGCATTCGCACTACCGGTTTTGGTTCGGGCGGCCGCATTATCGGCATCGACCTCGGCCTGGGTCTGGTAAATCCGGTCGAAATCCCAGCCGTAGAACGACTGGATCGGGTCGCCCGCGACGGTTCGGGTCACGGGAACACCCCAGCTGGAGAAGTAATTGCCATCACCCCCGAAAATGGCTCCGCTTGGCGAATCGAGCCGCAGGACTTTGTTGCGGACCCGGCTGATGTTTCCACTGATGCCCCAGCTAAAATCCCGCTTGCGGGGTGCACGGTAACCCAATTGCAGTTCCCAGCCCTTGTTCTGCATTTTTCCGATGTTGACGTCCGTAAACTGTACGTAGCCGAAGGAAGGGGGCGTTGGCGCTTTCAGAATCAGGTTGTCGGTTACACGGTCGAAATACTCGGCCGTCAGCGAAACCGTGTTGTGGAACAGACTCGCATCCAGACCAACGTTGAACTGGTTCGTTTTTTCCCATTCCAGATTCTGGTTGGCCAGCTTGTTGTAAAAAGCGGTGTTGACGACGGTGTTGTTGTTGAACGGATACGACGAATTGTAAATCAGCGATTGCCAAGGATAGTTGCTCAGCGCCGACGGATTCAGGCCCGTAACGCCGTAGCTGGCCCGGAGTTTCAGGTCGGAGAAAACCGCCAGTTTCTGAAAAAACGGTTCGTCGCTCACGTTCCAGCCAATGGAAGCCGCCGGGAAGTTGGCGTATTTGTTGCCCGGTGCCCAGACCGACGAGCCGTCGCGCCGGATGCTGGCGTTCAGAATGTACTTGCCCTTGTAGGCGTACCCAACCCGGGCGACGTACGACAGCAGCAGGTTTTCCTCAATCGTGTTCAACGCACTGATGTTTGTGGCCCCGTTGAGCGTTTTAATGGCCGGATTCGACTGTTTGCCGGTCATCAATTCCGTGCGAATAGAGGTCTTTTGCCCTTCGAAAACGACGACTGCGTTCAGGTGGTGGGCCGACGCGAAGGTTTTGTCGTAGGTCAGTTGCTCCGAAAACAGCAGGGACGAATACGCGTTCCGGTTGTTGGTGATGCTGGAAAGACCGTCGTTGGTTTTGAAAATATTCTGTCCGTCGTTCACCGTATAACTCTGATCGATCCCGTCTTCCAGACCGTTGGCGTAGTCCATCCCGAACGTGCTCCGGAATTTCAGCGACTCCAGGAGTTTCACATCCAGGAAGGCGCTTCCCAGAATCTTGACGGTTTTCCGCTTGAAGACGATGTTTTCAATGTCGGCAATCAGATTTGGGAACGGGTGGCCGTCGATGGCGTCGCCCCCGGCTTTGATCCAGATGCCGGTGTTGGGGTCTTTGACGGGCAGGTGGGGCAGCGCAAATTGCAGCAGCGAAAGGGGCGTGCCCTGGTCGCCGGTCTGGCCGTCGGCGTTGTTGTAAAGCTGATTGGTGTAAGCCACCAGCAGATTTTGCCCGAACGTAAACCGGGAACCTAAATCATGCGTCGAGTTCACCCGGAAGTTATACCGTTCAAAACCAACTCCTTTGACAATGCCTTCCTGCTTCATGTACCCCGCCGAGCTGTAAAACGTCGAGGTTTTGCTGCCACCCGAAACCGACACGTTATTGTTCGTCAGAAAACCGGTTTTGAAGTACAGATCCTGCCAGTTGGTGTTGGTTTGGCCGTAAGTTTGGGTTGCGCCGGGATAGGGGAGTTTATTCATTTCGGTGGCCGTATAGCGACTCGGGCGGGCGGGGGCATTTTCGAGGTTGTCGCCCGAATACATGCGGTCCATGAAGCGGTTACGTTGGTCCGTATTCATCGGGTCGAGCAGCCGCCAGGCCGATTCCACCCCCGCGTACGAGTCGACGTTGACCCGGAGCTTGCTGTCTTTCTGCCCTTTTTTGGTGGTCAGCAGGATGACGCCGTTGGTCGCCCGCGATCCGTAAATAGCTGCGGCACTGGCGTCTTTCAGGATTTCGACCGATTCAACATCCTTGTTATCAAAACTCGCCAGATTGGTGGTCGGAAAACCGTCCACGACATACAGTGGATCGGTCGAAAAACTGACCGAGCTAACACCCCGGATGCGGATATTGGGGGCTGTTCCCGGTGAACTGACGTTGGTAACGGTCAGGCCCGGCACGCGGCCCTGCAAGGCTTGTCCGACTTCGGCTACGGGCAATTCATTCAATTCTTTGGTATTGACTTTGGAAATGGCGCTCGTTACTTCCCGCTTCGTCTGGGTTCCATAACCCACCACCACCACTTCATTCAACGACCGCAAACCGGGCGTCAACTGAACCACCAATGTGGTTTGATTGCCTATAATAATCTCTTTGGTTTCGTAGCCCAGAAAGGAGAAAACCAGCGTGGCCGATGCGTTGGGAACCTGAATTCGGAACTGCCCGCTGGCATCCGTCACTGTGCCCTGCGTGGTGTTTTTTAGCAGCACGCTGACGCCCGGCAAACCGTCTCCTTTTTCGTCCGATACCTTTCCGGTAACGGTATTATCCGTCTGTTTTCTCTCCAGAGGAGCCGTAGTTGCCGGCAAAAAACCGGTTTCGATACGGTCCAGAATAATCTGTCGGCCCGATAATTCATATCGAATTCGCAGCGGCCGGAACAGTTTTTCCAGCGTTTCCTGCATGGTGCTGTTCGTCACGATCAGCGAAACCGGCTGGTTGACGTCGATAACCCGGGAACTGTAGACGAATTTAACGGTCGTTTTCTTTTCCAGCAATTGCAACACATCCTTGAATTTCCGGTCAACAATTTTCAGGCTCACGACCTGATCCAGCACGTTCTGAGCCCGGATGACGTGGGCCGAAGCGAGGTTGATGCACAGCCCCAGCAGGAGGAGTTGGTACAGGGTTAGTTTGAGCATTTTGATACACCAATGCTGAAGTTGTAGTTTCTTCTTCATACTTTTGATTGTTAAAATCTAGCCATTTTGACAATACAAATCCGGCTCATCCGGCACGATGAGGTGGGATTTTCAGGGCGTTGAAACGGCACTTTCAACGCCCTTCCTTTGATGCGGCACGCTACTTCATACGGGCATTATGTTAAAGGTTTAGGATAGATAAAGGGTTGTTATGAGTTAGTTGCAGCCTTTTCCGGTTACGACGACTTCGCCGTTCACGATCTCGTAGTGCGCCCGAATGGCCCGGCACGTCAGTTTCAGCTTTTCGTACAGCGGTTCATCCGTCAGCGAAGCCGTCACCGGACAATTGCCGAGCCGCTCGTGATCGTACGCAATCCGAATGGAATACGTCTTTTCCAACTGGCTAAAAATCTGGCTGACCGGTGTTTCATCGTACTCAAAGGCCATTTCCTGAATGGTTTCAGGTTGCCTGGCTGAAACCGGTGGTACGGTTTGCTTCACCACGTTGGCTTCCAGCTGATTGGCTTCTTTCGAGAAAACTACCTTCTGGCCGGGGTTCAGAATCAGGCCTTCCAGCCGACGGGTTTGGGCCTGGTGCGCAGCTTCGGGGCTTTTCGCTTCGTAAACGGAAACCTTACCGGTTTTAACGGTAACTTGTATACGTTTGTCGTCGGGGAAAGCCCTCACGTTGAAGCTTGTTCCCAATACTTTCGTAACGATTTCATTGGCAAACACGTAGAAAGGACGGGTTGGATCTTTGGCAATTTCAAAGAATGCTTCGCCCGTGAGGTAAATTTCCCGGACATTCCGGTTGAAATACGTGGGATAAGACAGTTTACTGCCCTTTTTTAGCAAGACAGAACTCCCATCCGGCAGTACAATCAGACGGGTTGGTTTGGTCTGGTTCTCCACTTCAACCAGGTCGTATTTTTCGGTCGCCTGCTTCACCAGTTGAGCGTATTCGGCTTTGGTTTCGCGTTCCTGCGTCATAAAATACCAACTGCCAAAACTGACTAAACCGGCCAGAACGGCGGCTGCCCAATACCATCGGGAAAGCAGCGGACGAACGACGGTTTGGGACGGTTCATCGGCATCGATGCGATCGAAGACCGACTGCTTTAAGGCCGCGATCTCGGAGTCGGGCAGGGTTGGTTCCGGCAGTTGATGAGCAACCAGTACCAGTTGCCGGGCGGTTTCCACCTCGTTGCGCTTGAAAGGGTACGTTTCCAGCCAGTTTTGCCAGAACGTCTCGGCTTCCAGGTCGGTCGAAAGCACCCAGTGGATGAAATAATCGTCCGTCGCAAATTCCTCCGGTGTATAGGGCAAATAGTTGCTCATTGATACGAAATCAGGATATAATTATCCTATTTTAAGTACAGAGAGCCGGTTTTTAGTTTACTACCAAAGAGGAAAGCACTTTTTTGCAAAAAAGTTATTGGTAAAAAGTTAGTTTATAGTTTAGTGCTTATAGTTTTGAATTAACGTATTGATTTATATACAGTTAACTCAACCTAGAAACAATAAACTATTAAAAAAGCAGGTACAGGAAAAGGAGGTGGACGAGGTGTTTGCGCAGTTTCAAAAGGGCATTTTGCAGGGTGTTGGCAACGGTTTGCTCTTTCAGGTTCAACAGCGTGGCAATCTGGCGGATTTTCAGACCTGTATAGTATTTCAGCGAAACGACCTCGTATTCCCGGTTTGATAAGGCCTGAAGTCCGCTGGAAATCTGAGCCCGTTGCTGGTCGCCCGTTTCCGACTCCATCCATTGGGTTTCGGCGGAAGGCTCACTGTTCATTTCGGCTTCGGCCCAATCAGTAGACAACGGCTGACGGTTTTTCAACTGTTTGAGCAGCGTTCTTCGCAGGCAGCTATAGAGATAAAACCGCACCTCAACGGTGGGCGAAAGCGTTTCGCGGTAGGCCCAAAGATCGACAAAAACGTCCTGAACGGCGTCTTTCGTCAAGGCCATATCCCGGGACATCCGGTAGCCATACGTCAGCAACTCCCGCACATAGGCATCGAACAACTTCCCCAGCGCATTGCGGTCACTGGCGCGCAAAGCCGTCCAGAGAAGCGATTCTTCTTCCGTCCGTTTTTCGCTGTTCGTCCTTGGGTGCATATGGCTACTAAATTCGTGCAATTTTAACGCATTTTATTTATAAATACCAGCTCGATTTTGGGAGGGCGTTCAGATAAAAGTATCTATTGTCATTTTTTATATATTGCTTCTGATGGAAACCGTTTACCAATCAACAGACAGCGACGCTGTAGCCTGAGTAGGAGGCTATACAACCAGCCATTTTATCAGGTTTTCCTCATTTTCGGATCGATCCAATTTTCAATTTAATTAATTAGTAATGCTACTCAACATTAGTTTATACGATGGAAAATGAAATTCAAAAACACCAGATTGTCATTGCAGGCGCTGGCCTTGTTGGGCTTACGTTGGCCTTATTACTGGCGAAAAAAGGTCAGAAAGTAGTTCTAATAGATGAGAAAAAACAGGCATCGGTGGGAAGCCGGGCCATATGCTTTTCAAGAAAGACGTTGGAAATATTTGATAAAATTGATGTTGCTGATGCCGTAATGAAGATTGGCGTACGGTGGCATACCGGGAGAATATTTTTTCAAGATAAAGAGGTTGATAAATTTGAAGTAATTCCAAATAATAACGCGAAGTTTCCATCTTTTATTAATATATCGCAGCAGGATTTAGAAGAGATATTACTAAAAAAAGCATTGAGTGAAAAGTATATTGATATCAAGTTGAATCACACTATCCACGACTTAAGAAGGAATGAAAAAGTTTCAAATACGGATAAGGGTTTAGATCTAAATTCAATAGTATTGGTAAATGATACGAAAGAAGTAGAATATTATTTTAATTTTTTGCTTGCCTGTGATGGGAGTAAAAGCCCCATTCGCAATTTGCTGGGGCTGCAATTAGAAGGAGAACGGTTTGAAGATGAATTCCTGATTATCGATTTTAGGATGGATTCTGATTTCCCTTCCGAGCGCTGGTTTTGGTTTTCACCCCTATACGATCCTGAAAGCACTATTTTACTCCATAAACAGCCTCACAATATTTGGCGAATTGATTTTAAGCTTGGTAAGAATATTGATAGGAACGTAATCGAAGACAAAATCTATCTATATAACAAGATTAAAAATGTGGTTGGTGATAAGGAAATTGAAATTTTATGGGTTAGCAAATACAAATTTAGCTGTAAAATGCTGCCAAAATTTGTCTATAATTCTGTAGTATTTGCCGGTGATTCGGCGCATGTTTTTAGCCCGTTTGGGGCCAGAGGGGCTAACTCGGGAATACAGGATGCGGATAATCTTGCCTGGAAACTTCATGAAATTCTAAATGATAACACGGCCAACCGTCTTTTAAATAGGTATAATAGTGAACGAACGTTGGCGGCTCGGCAAAACCTTGAATGCACCATAAATTCAACCTTGTTTATAAGTCCTCCGTCAAAAAGGGCCGAATCTGTTCGAAACCAGCTGTTGATTAAGGCTAGTTCAAATAAAGATTTCAGAAATAAGATAAATTGTGGCCGCCTAAGTGTACCAAATATGTATAACCCACTTCCTGACAGTGAGGAAGGGAAATGGGACTCCACAGAAAGAAGCCCCGGAAACTGCGCTATAGATTGTTTTATTGAAAGTGCAAAATCATACCTGGTTGAAAGTCTTCCGTATGACTTTACTATTTTGGTATCGGAAGGAATATTAACTCAGGAAGAAAAAATTAATTTAATTTCAAACAAAGTTTTCTTTTTAGAGATAAATCTGTCGATTGATAAATCGCTTTGTGAATCGTATGAGCTAACTTCAAGTTCAGCATATTTATTTACGCCTGATCAATATATTCTTGGTAGATGGAAGGATTTTGAAATCTCAAAAGTATTAATATTGATACATAATTATAAAAGAGGCAAATTTAACCCAAGAAGCAAGACTAAAAGATCTGATCAGGAATTGATTGATTTTAAAATCGCGAAAAAACTCTTGTCGGTTTAACGGATTAAATTTGTTGCCTTAAGTTGAATGGTGTCATAAAACATATCGTATCAACAGGATGATTCGAAATTAACCCAATTGATCGGTTTTTAGAGAAGTATGGTTTTCAACTACCTATGGACTCTTCAAAGATTGAAGATGTGGCTTTTTTGTTGATTATAAGTGCTTTGTTAAAATTATAACCTTCTCGAAAATTCTCACACCTCAATTTTTTACTTCACTTTTGTGTCGTCGTCGAGATGCTTGAGACGGACTATAAACAGATTCGTACCCGAAGAGCTTGCGTTCTGCGATTGACTTTTTCCATCCGGGAGCAGGAACAGCATAATTCCGACCAGAACAACACAAACCAGTAAGCCGGTTACTCCGGCCTGGTAAGCGGTTTGCCAGCCGTATCTGGAATAATAGAAAAACAGACCGCCAATGATACTGACGCCCAGGGCCGAAGCGGTTTGCTGAAAGGTTGAATAAATACCCGCTGCTGCGCCGGTATACTGAGCCGGAACGTTTTTGAGCGCAATATTCATCAGGGACGGCAGCACAAGTCCGTTTCCAAGTCCCCAAATTCCCATCAATCCGATAATCAATCCGGGATTTATTCCCGGTTTCCAAAGCTGCATTTGCAGGTAAAATGCTAAAGCCAAAAGAACAACGCCCACCTGCAGGACTCGTTTTCCGAACCGGACAATTAGTTTGGACGCTGCTACCGACGACACAATGAACAGCAGCCCCGGAATGATAAAGTACAATCCGCTGTCCAGAGCGGAAATGCCGAGGCCGTTTTGAAGGTACACGGCACTCAACAGCAGATAGGCCGTGTGCAGCATGAAATGAAACAAAACCGCTGCCAAGCCCGTGTTGAAATCCTTGATTCTAAACAACCTGACATCGATCAATGGATTTCCGTTTCTGGCGAGTTTTCGTTTTTGGTTATTGATGAAAAATGCGAAAATGCCAGCCGACAACGCCAGCAACCCGAAGCTCCACAACGGCCACCCGGCTTCGCGGCCCTGAATCAGGGGGTAAATGAGACAAAACAGGGCGACCGTCAGAATCAAAATACCCGAATAGTCAAATTGGGTACTTTGGCGGTTTTTCGTTTCGGTCACGTACTGGTGGGTTGCCCAAAGTGTCAGGATGCCGATTGGCAGGTTGATAAAGAAGATCAGTCGCCAGCCTTCAATGGCCCAGTGCGTGTCGGACAAATAACCACCCAGAACTTGTCCGATTGCGGCTGCGCTACCAAGTGTAATTCCGTATAAACCGAATGCTTTTGCCCGTTCGTTGGTGTCGGTGAAAAGCACCTGGATAAACGCTATTGTCTGGGGCACCATAAACGAAGCGCTCAGTCCCTGAAAAAACCGGGTTATGTTGAGTTGCAACGCGGAGGTCGATAACCCACAAAAACAGGAAGCAATGGTGAACGCAAACATGCCCCAGAAGAAGACCTTCTTCCGGCCAAAATGGTCGCCCGCTCTTCCACCGGTTATCAGAAATGCCGCATACCCAAGCAGATACCCGGCGATGACCAGCTGAATTTCAGCGTCTGTCGCATGGACTCCTTTTTTTATGGCCGGTATTCCAACGTTAATGATGAACACATCAATGACGGAAAGTAAGGGGGCCGATAGTACAATGATCAACTCTAACCACTTGTTATTCAGCTCTTTCATCTTAGATAAGTTTTTGGATGATTTTTTTTGCCGACTGTATTTCGGTGGGTCGTTTAAATACCGATGCGGTCGTTATCGCCCCTTCCAGGGCAAGAAAAATCGTATCGGCCAATTCCTGATCGGTTAATAGCTTTTTGTGGCCCGAATTTGCCACCAGCGTTTTGATGAAGTCTTTGCTGTGCTGTTTGGTCCGCTGGATTTCGGCCAGCACGCGCGGGTCACTCGAACCCGCTTCGTCATTGGCCTTGATGAAAGGGCATCCGCCAAACTGCCGGATTTCCTGACGCTCGGTGTGGTAGTCAAAAACCGCCAACAGTTTGTCTTTCGGATCGGATACCTCATTGACAGCGGTTTCAAGCCGGTTAAACCAGCGTTCGTGCGTGCGCTGAATGTATGCGACCAACAGATCTGTCTTCGTTTCGAAATGTTTATACAACGATGCCTTGGCGATATCGGCCTCTTCAATCACCTGGTTAATACCGGTATTGCTGTAGCCTTGCGCATAGAAAAGCCGCTCCGCAGTATCAAGTATTCTATCGACTACAACCTGTCCTCTTTGTTTCATGACACAAAGGTATCATTAAATAGACAAATCTGTCTATTTAATGAAAATTATTTGTACCGGTCGCACATGGATTTCCAGACTGACAACTAAAAACCGGGAGGAGCGCGCTTCAATAAAATTTATTTTCGACAATTCAGACCTGTTTTTCATCATCTCACCCCTGGTCGTTTGCGCAGGCTCTATCGCCAGACTAGTATTGGGCCATTTTCTAACAGCGAGTATTGGGTCCGTTTTGAAATAAGCGATAGATGATCGAACTGGTCAGGGGAGCTTCTCCTGACCAGTTTTCTTTTTTGCCACGCATGCCAAATGGCTCTATTTCGTAGCGATTTTCCTATCTTTCGGTGGATGCCATGAGAATCTTAGCCGGAAGCCAGTTTAGTTAGGATAGAACGAGTGTCTACCATCTTCAAACCACCGTTTGGCCACTCAAACAAGGTTTGTTGAGCGATTAGCTGCGTTTTTAAGCCGAGTCAATTTCGCCTGATATGCGAAAGCTCTTACCGCTAATAAATTTAAAACGATGAAACGATTCCTCCATGCTGCTCTGGCATTGTTGCTGGCCGGAGCCTGTCAGCCCGATTCGGATACCAAACGGGTTGTGATAACGGGAATAGATACGTCCAAAAAACCGGGCGATGATTTTTTCACTTACGTCAACGGTATCTGGGCCGATACCGCCCGCATACCAGCCAGTCAAACCGGCGTGGGTTCGTACTCCTTTCTGAATTACCCGCAGCGCATTCGGCTGCAGGGGATTCTGGACAGCCTCTCGGCGAGTGAAAATCCGGCCGGAAGCATCGAACAAAAAGTGGGCGATTTTTATGCGTCCGGTATGGACACCGTTGCCATTGATAAACGGGGTTACGACCCCATCAAACCGGTTCTCGCGCGCATTGAGGGCGTAACCGATGGGGCTTCGTTACTGAAGCTGGTGGCTGAAGAACAAAAGGCAGGGAATGGGTCCATCATTGGTTTTTCGGTTGGTCCGGACGACAAGCAGAGCACGGTCAACATCGCTCAGTTTTATCAATCCGGCATCGGCCTGCCCGAAAAAGCGTATTATTTCAAAACCGATTCATCGACGCTGGCCATTCAGCAGGCCTATAAAAAGTACCTCAGCCGGTTATTTGAATTGACGGGAACGGAGGCCGCAACGGCCGAAAAAAAGGCAGGCGTCGCCTATGCCATTGAAAAACAATTGGCAACAGCCCACCGGACGAACGTTGAACTCCGGGATGTAAAAGCGAATTACAATAAGCTGGCGGTCGTCGTGCTGGCAAAAAAACATCCGAATCTGAACTGGACGAAGCTGTTGAACGATCTGGGTGTCAGGGCGGATTCGGTCAACGTTGGGCAGCCTCCTTATTATGACCAGCTAAATAAGCTCTTGCAATCGGTTTCCATCAACGACTGGAAAGTCTACTTAACAGCCCACGCGCTGACCAATTATGCGAATTTTTTGAGCCAGCCGTTTGGGGAAGCATCGTTTGCCTATACAAAAATTCTGACCGGACAGGCAGTTAAAAAACCACGGGGCGAAGAAATGACCCAGGCGGTTGATGGGTCGCTGGGCGAAGCACTGGCTCAGGTGTACGTGAAAAAATACTTCCCGGAAGCGGCCCGGAAACGGATGGCGGTTTTGGTCGACAACCTGAAAAAAGCGTTCGAAGCCCGCATCGCCAGGCTGGATTGGATGAGCGATTCTACCAAGGCAAAGGCGAAAGAAAAACTGCAGGCCTTCTCGGAGAAAATTGGTTACCCGGTGAAATGGCGGGATTATTCGAAGGTGGACGTAAAAAGAGACGCTTATTTTGAAAACCGGTTGTCGGCAACGAAAAATGAGTACCTCTACAACCTGGCCAAAGTGGGACGGCCCGTCGACCGGACGGAATGGCTGACTACGCCACCCACGGTGACGGCGTACAACAATCCGCCACTCAATGAAATCGTGTTTCCGGCGGGCATTTTACAAGCGCCTTATTTCGATTTGTACGCCGATGATGCGCTGAACTACGGCGGTATCGGCATGGTGATCGGGCACGAAATAACGCACTCGTTCGACGACCAGGGAGCGCAGTATGATAAACAAGGTAACGTGAAAAACTGGTGGACCAAAGCGGACTTTGCAAAATTCAAAATGAGAACCCAGCAGGTCATTGATCAATACGATTCGTTTACCGTCCTCGATTCTGTTCACGTAAAAGGCGCCTTAACCGTGGGCGAGAATACCGCCGATATTGCCGGGGTTGCCATTGCCTATGATGCCTTTAAGTTGACCGAGCAAGGCAAAGACACCACGAAACTGGACGGTTTTACGCCTGATCAACGGTTTTTTATCTCGATAGCCCGAATCTGGCGGGTCAAAACCCGGGATGAGTATTTGCGGATGTATGTCAACACCAATCCGCACTCACCAGCCAGGTGGCGCGTAAACGGCCCCCTGATGAACTTCACGCCTTTTTACAAAGCATTCCATGTGCAACCGGGCGATAAAATGTATAAACCGGAAAAGGAACGGATCACCGTCTGGTAAGCTTTGTCCTTTTTTGAATACATGAGTAGATGTGTATCTTTAGCTATTGAAATGGAAATCCCATTCGTCAGAAGATCACCCCGTTGAAAATCCTTTTCATCCAGGCTGTTTGGTTCCTTGCCGTCTTCGCGCTGGTGAGCAGTCCGTGCCGTGGGCAGCATGTTAAGATTCTTACGACCAAAGACGGCCTGCCGCAATCCTTTGTCTCGGGGCTGGTGCAGGACCAGAAAGGGTTTATCTGGGTAGGCACGCGCAACGGGCTCGCCCGCTACGACGGTATTGAGTTTCGTCCATTCCGGTACAGCACCCTCGACAGCACCTCCCTGGCGTCCAATGTGATCGTATCCATGAAACCTTATCAGGGAAAGATCTCCATTGAATATGAATCGGGAGAAATCGACCTGTTTGATCCCGCCAGCGAAGACCTGGTGCGTTTGCTGCCGCGAAGTAGGCTAACCGGGAACTTCAAGGAGCTGCGGGTTCTCCGTCGATCCTGGGTTCTGGATTCCAAACAGGTACTCTGGGGAATCGTTCATGGCCAGGGAGTCAACAGCTACAACACCAAAAACCGGCAGATCAGGCATTTCGGAAAAAAAAACAGCGGGCTGGCGAGTGATACAATCTGGGCCATACGCAGGGATGTTGAGCACCACATGTGGGTGGTAACCGGGAAGGGAATCAGCAGCCTGAACAGCGCCACCGGTCAGGTCGTTAACTACGCACTTCCCGTATCTGCGACCTATCACATTGCCAATGATCCCACGATCAAAATCGTAGACCTGCACGGTCGCATCAACGGCGAGCTGATGTGGGGCGACCGCCAGCATCTGTTTATTTTTTCTCCCCGATCCAAAAAAATCAGAACGGTGCCGCTACCCGGTACATCGGCCCAGGGCCTGCTCTGGATTGATAGCGGCCCCGGTGGGCACGACTATTTTGAGCGGGAAGGAATCGTGTACAAATACAGCGACCAGACCGGGCTCTCGGTGGTCACCGACATGGCCGCCCGTACAGGCACCGATGTACAATCGTTCCTGGTGGACGATTCGGGGCTTATCTGGCTGGGAACGAACGCGCGCGGTCTTTTTCAAGTCGACCTGAATACGCCTTTTTTTCCTTCATTCCGGTATGAAAAGGGATTCGTCGGCGATTTGCTCGCCCGCCAGTTGGGCACATCGTTGCAGGAGGTTTTCGGCTGGACTCCCGCAAATGAGCAGAAAGCGGCATCCGGTTATCACATTCGCTCGGCAAAGGACCGCCGTGGGCAGCTTTGGGTGGGCCTGAAGGAAACGGTTGTCATGTTTGACCCGAGTGGAACGAAACGCACGGTTTTGCCCCGGGTAATGCCTTTGTTCGACCCGGCCGAACCCGGGATCACCATCAAGGGAATTGCCGTCAATGCCAGCGGGATGCCGGTGGTGGCAAATTACCGGGGCGATATTGTCGTTTACAACCAGGATAAAAACCGGTGGGACTGGCTGCTGCCTAAAGGAACGGTTCCCGGGCGGTTTGGCAGCGTGACGATCCGCGATATATTGCTTGACGATAAAAAACTCTGGATGACGACCGAGTTCGACGGGCTGCTGCACATCGATTTGAAAACCGGGCAAATGGGCCAGCTCAAATTGGATGATGTTGCCGGGGCGCTGCCTACTAATCAGTTGCTCGGCATGCAGCCAGACCCTTCACGGCCGCATTTACTCTGGATCGGCAGTTACAATGGCCTGATTAGTTTGAACAAAAACACCTTGAAAGCGGACGTTTTCGGGTTAAAGGACCGCTTGCCCGACCAGACGGTTTATTCACTCTTGCGCGACCCGTTCGGCCAACTGTGGTTGGGTACCAACAAGGGGTTATGCCGCTTCGATCCGGTGACAAAAGACGTGCGGGTGTTTCAGACGCGCCACGGTTTGCCGGGCGACGAGTTCAACCGGTTTCATCAGTTGCAACTTCCGGGCGGGCGGCTGGCCTTTGGCGGCACGGAGGGCTGGACATTATTTGAACCTTCTAAAATCAAAGATGATCGTTATCGCCCCGCTACCGCGCTGACCGGGTTGAAAATCAATAATGCCCCACTTTTTCCCTCTAAAAACAGCCTTTTAAAGAAACCGATCAATGCATTGAACGAACTGGTGCTCGCCCACGACCAAAGCACGCTGACCGTTTCGTTTGCCGGTTTGCAATTCAGCCAGCCGCAGGATTTGCGGTACCGATACCAATTGGTTGGATACGATCACGGCTGGGTCGAATCGGGACCGACGCCTTTCGCCAATTACACCAAAATACCGCCGGGCAAATACGAGTTCCAGGTCAATGCAAGCAACACAACCGGGCAGTGGAGTGATCAGATCAAATCGTTGCCGATTACCATCCACCCGCCCTGGTGGCAGACCTGGTGGGCGTATGTGGCGTATGCGCTCGTCATCGCGGGGAGTATCTGGTATTGGATGCGGTTGCAGCTGGTCAGGCTGGAACTGCGCAAATCCGTCGAACTGAAACAGCAGGAAGCACGGCAACTGCACGTCTTATCGGACATAAAATCCCGGTTTTTCAACAACGTTACGCACGATTTCCGGACACCTTTAACGCTGATCCTGTCGCCCATGCCCGGTTTGATCAGCGAAATGTCGGGGACCGCACAGGAGAAAAGGCTGGTGACGGTGAAGCGAAATGCCGAGCAATTGCTCGAACTGATGAATCAACTGCTGGATTTCTCCAAACTGGATGCCCATGTACTGACGGTCGACGAATCGCGCGGGGCGCCGGACGTTTTTGCTGAGCGGATTGTGGAGCTGTTTCGGGAAGAAGCCCTGTTGCAGGGCGTGGAGTTGAGCTTTCGGCGTAACGTACGTGGCGAATATTGGTTTGACGCACCCAAACTCGAACGGATGTTGGGTAACCTGATTGGGAATGCGATCAAATTCACACCTGCCGGCGGCCGGGTAGCGGTTTCGGTGGAAGCCATCGGGCAGTGGATTGTATTTGCCGTGGCTGACACAGGAATCGGGATTCCTGAAAACCGCATCGCGTACGTGTTCGACCGTTATTATCAGGTTGATGATACGGAACTGCACCAGTTGCTGAAAAACAAAGGTACGGGCATTGGCCTGTCGCTGGTGAAAGAATTTGCCGAGCTGCAAAACGGGAAAGTAGAGGTTGAAAGTCAGGAAGGCGAGGGGACTACGTTCCGGCTTATGATGCCTTATCAGCCCGTGGGCCACGACGTATCCGAAACCACGTTTGATCACCCGGAAACCGCCCTGCAGGTGGCGGAGCCCATTGTTTTGGGAGACGAAAAGGTGCACATCCTGCTGGTGGAAGACAATCTCGAACTGGCGGATTTTATCAATGACAGCCTGCCCGATGCCTACCAGATAAGCCGGGCGGTGAACGGAGCGGAGGGGTTCAACGTGGCGCTGGAGCAGGTGCCGGATCTGATCATCAGCGATGTGATGATGCCGGTCATGGATGGATTTACATTTTGCAAGAAGGTGAAACAACACGAGCAGACCAGCCATATTCCGGTGATCCTGCTGACCGCAAAAGCCAACGTGGATAGCCGGATCGAAGGACTTTCGCTGGGAGCCGACGATTATTTGTCAAAACCGTTTCACGTTCAGGAACTCAACCTTCGCGTGCACAACCAGCTCGAACAACAACGGCGGCTACGGCGGCAAATGCAGAAGTTGCTGTCGCCATTTTCGGGCGAAGCCGAAAATCCCACTGTACCGGACCTGGTCGATCCGTTCCTGCAAAAATTCCATAACCTGATCGAAGACCGCCTGGACGATGCTTCGCTTGGCGTGGAGCAGTGGGACGAGTTGATGGGCATGAGTCGGGTCCAGTTGCACCGAAAACTGAAAGCGGTCAGCGGTTTGCCCGCGGGCGATGTCGTCCGCAATTACCGGCTCACGCGCGCGGCCGCCTTTTTAAAGGAAGGCTATAACAGCTCCGAATCCGCTTACCGATCGGGGTTTGACAGTCCCGCTTACTTCACAAAATCCTTCCGCGAATACTACGGCAAGACGCCTTCCGAGTTTGTTGGGAAATAGGTATGCTTTAAAATCCATTATAAAAGCGGTCGACAATTCTTTTAAAGTTGCAAGGGTCAACATTAACCAAAAGCAAAATGAAAAAAGCCTACAAAAACCGCTTCCGTCTTCGTACGTTGGGAGGGAGCTTATTACTCTCCTTATTCTTATTCTCCTCTGCGGTTGACGCGCAAACCGTTCCCGCGACTAATCCAGCCAACAGACCGGCCGGCGGTGGAATGGGTAGATTGTTCCCGGTAGCGGTAAAGGACGATAGCGTTGGATTCGTACCTATTTTTGATGGGAAGACCCTGAACGGATGGGATGGGGATGTCAACTTCTGGCGTGCCGAAAATGGGATTATCATTGGCGAAACAACACCCACCAGAGTGGTTAAAGAGAATAACTTTCTGATCTGGCGCGGAGGAAAAGTAAAAGATTTTGAACTCAAATTTGACTTTAAAATAAACGGAACCAACAGTGGGATGCAGTATCGGAGTAAAGAGCTGCCGGAAGTTGGAAAATGGATTCTGAAAGGCTATCAGGCCGATCTGGATTTTACCAATCTCTTTACCGGAAACGTTCATGAAGAGCGGGGGAGAACCGGACATGTGGTATTGGCAAGGCGCGGGGAAGTAACGCGTGCGGTCGACGGACCCGCCTTCAAATCCGTGGCAAAAATTGCCGACCCGGCCCTGTTGCGGGGGGTGGCCAATATTAATGGCTGGAATTCCTATCATATTATTGCCCGAGGACCCATCATGATCCACATCATCAATAATCAGGTGATGAGCATCTGTATTGATGAAGATTCTAAAAACTTTGTTCCGGAAGGGTTAATCGGGTTTCAAATGCATTCCGGACCGCCTTTTATCGTCCAATACAAAAATATTCTGTATAAGAAATTATAGTCAAAACGGAGGGTTTGTCATTGCCCCTGACCGGTGGAACGGAATGGTGAAAACCGCTTCGTCCAGCTAGCCAGGGGCAATGATAATCAATTTGTTATCAGCATTTCAGTAAATACTTCATCCCCGCCGGGTTGTTGTCAATGGTTTCAAAAACGGACTGAATATCCTCCAGTGGCGAAATCTGCGTGATGAGCTGGTCGAGCGGAAGTTCAGCGGAAGCGGCCAGCCGAATTGCTTCGTCGAAATCTTCCGGTTCATAAACCCGGGTGCCGATCAGTTGCAGTTCCCGCCAGAAAAAGCGGAACAGATCGACCGGTTTTGGTTCGCTGTGAATCGCCACCATGACAATCCGGCCACGGGCGCGCGCCAGTTCCGTCATCACTTTGACCCCGGCAGCTACCCCCGATACTTCAAAGACGACATCAGCCATCGCTCCGTTGGTAAACGCTTCCACTGCATTGACCAGATTGGTCGTCATAGGGTCGACGGCGGGCAAATGAAGCTGTTGGCAAAGGGCGCGCCGGGTTGCGTTGGGTTCAGAAAGGAGGACGTTCGCGCCCTTGTGCCGGGCAACCAGCGCAATCAATACGCCAATCGGGCCGCCACCAATGATGACGGCATTTTCACCTGGTTGGAGTCTGCTTAGCCGTACATCATGACAGGCCACCGCCAGAGGCTCGGTGAGTGCACCTAATTCCAGCGGCATCTGTTCCGGTAAACGATGCAGGGTGTAAGCGGGTACGTTCCAGTACGTTTGCATTCCGCCGGGCGTATCGATACCGATGAATCTCAGGTTTTTGCCAATGTGTCTCTGACCATTATCCGATGGATCGGCCAGGCCGGGCTGCAGGGGTCGAACCGCTACCTTATCGCCCACCTGCCAGTCCGACACAGCTTCGCCCAACTCCGCGATTTCGGCCGATACTTCATGGCCGATTACCTGGGGCAGACGAACCCGTTGGTCCATTTTGCCGTGATAAATATGGACATCGGTGCCGCAGACACCGCAATAGGCAACCTTCAGGCGAACCATGCCGGACGAAACCGGTTCTGGATCAGTAGGTTGTACTTCAAAAGTTTGATTGCCGGAATAATAAGCAGCTTTCATGGGCAGCGAATAAAAGAGTTAGATACGAGTTTGTTAACGGTCGATCGGGCCACGTTCCAGAATCTGGAGCATATTCCCTTCCGGGTCAAAAAAATTACGAACGCGGCCTCCGCCAATGGCATTGGAAAGCTCCCCGCCCCACGTCACGCCGTGCGAATCGAGCCAGCGAATGGCCTGATCGATGTCGGCAACGCGGAGCGCCAGGTGCGACCAGCCGGGTGTCCAGGTCGTTCGGGCAGGACGTAGGGTCTGGTCTTTCGGCATGATTTCCAGCAGGGTCTGGTCAGGAGCACGCAGCATCCAGACCGGTTTGTCGTGCCGAAACCACTTTTGATAGCCAAGCACCCGACAATACCAATCCGACAGTGTTTCGACCTCATCTGCCGCAACAGCGGGGTGATCGACGCCCAGAAAAAGGGATTCGTTCATATAAAAAAGGGTAAGGGTTTTCGGAAGATAAGTTTTAAACGGATGGTGAATGACCGGCTAATTCAAGACTAAAACCGGTTTCGTTTTCGGTCAGGATGTAAGTCTTTTTCCGGACAGTCAGCGAAAGCGCCAGGTTGTTTTCATACGAGCCGGTTAATTGAACCACAGTACCCGGTTTGCTGATGATCCACCGCTGATTTTCAGCATCGACACGCCAGCGGTCAATCTCAACCAGCTCATCGGCGGCCAGCATGTGTAATCGACGGATGGAGGTTGCTTTTTGCGAATCGGTATGCCGGAATAACAAACCGCTCCCCGGCCGTCCTTCCCCGCGTTGCGCCGGTTCGGGATGATACGCATCGTGGAGGTAGGCATAAACCGGACCGGCCAATGTCCCTTCACCGATGTGCCAGAGCTTTAAACCGGTTTGGTGACGATACATCGTTAGCCTGTTTCCATCGGTCTTGACAACCGATTGACTGTCCCGGTTATTCAGGAGCCAATTCCAGATGGTACGTACCGGTTCACTGGCCCGAATGCGATCAATGACGAACGTAACATGGGAGCCAACCTGAATCCAGCAGCGCGTAAATTCCTGAATAGGTGGACCATAGGAAGCCCCGGCTTCCGACACAACCAGCGAAATGTCGTCGACTCGTTGCGTGGTGAGCAATCGGCCTCCTCGCTCAATGGCGGGCCCAATGGAGCCATCGGAATGAATGAGCCGACGGGACAGGACGTTCCGTTGTTCGAGTAACTTAATTTTCGCCAGATCTTCCTGTAAACCCAAGGTATCCTGCTCAAGTAGAAAAGTGCAGGTATTATGGGTTTGCGTAGCGCATTCCAGTCCATGAATCAGGTTGCGGTAACAGCTATGACCCGGGTCGGCCAGGAGCCGTTCGCGGTTATACACCAGCATAAAACTGTTTAAATCCCCCTGAAGATGCCCCGGGGCATGGACGCCATCATTATTTCCAGCCTGAATGGCCACGACGGATGCGCCGTTCCAGGCATCCCGCACCAGCGTGTTTCCGTTCGAGAAGGCGGTCGTTAAAGGAAGGCCCGCTTCCGCTGGCGAAACCGCTTGGGGCGAACGGAGCAACAAGGGTAAGGTGAGAAAACCCCAGTCATTCACCATACCAAACGTGGCGAGATCGTGCGGCCCCTGCGTTGGATCCGGTTCGTAATATTCCTGAAAGAGCCACCGGGCCAGTCCTGCCTGAACCGGAGCGTTGGAACGAGCCGCTACGTGCAGCAGCAAATCGCCGGAGGGCCGGAATAAGGCGGCCGAGTCGTTGAAATTAACGGCCCGCGCCCGTGGCCAATCGCCCCAGTTTTCGAGAGGTTTTCGGTACAACAGGCTCTGCGCCATCCAACCCATACCGCGCCCGTAAGCCTCCACATCCAGTTGTTGAGCCAGATCGGGGTAGGACCAAATCAGCGATTCGTAGGCAAGCATCAGGGCGTTGGCGAGGTAATTACCGTATTGCAATGACTCGCCATACGAGCCATCGGGCTGAAAAGCCTGCGCCATCCGTACGACCTCCGGAAGCAGTTCGATGAGCAACTCGTCATCGTCCAGCGCTGCCGAAGCAACCAGCGCACCGGAAGCCACAATACCCCGCCAGTTGGCCAGGTGCGTGTTTTTTGCTAACCAACGCTGGCAGAGCACAATCCCTTTGTCGTGAAGCGCCTGACGAATTTCTTCCCGCTCCGCTTCGGTAAAAACCGCACCGGCTAACGTCACTACCGCGGCTACGCCCCAGCAGAGGTGCGCTGTTTCCAGATGCCCCGTAAACGGTTCAGCATGATTGCGGAACCACGGACCTACCCACTCGGTTGTCGGCAGCCGGGTGATGTGGAGGGTGGTGCTGCGGAGCCAGGCAGCCAGGGCGTCCGTGGGTTCGAGCGCGTGCTGCATCGCGGCATCCGACAGGTATTCCGCAGCCGGATACCACCAGCCCAGCGTCGGACTTTCGGCCTGAAGTCCGGGCGTGGCCAGCCGTTGCGCGACGCGAAGCGCCAGCGCCTGCCGAAACCGCCGGATGACCGGATCGGCGCTGGACAGAATGGCCTGCTTCTCGGCTTCGGTCAAAAACAAACCGGATGTTTTTACCACTTCCATCAGAAATATCCTCCGTTGCGCACGACTTCGGTGGGCGTCATCCCGCTTTCGACCATTTCTTTGATGCCTTCTTCTTTGTGCACGATTTTTTCAGCGGCTACCAGCACATCGTATGCAATGGCCTGGGGAATTGCAATAACCCCGTCGATGTCGCCGAAAATCCAGTCGCCGGGCCGTACGATGACTTCCCCAATCTGCACCGGTTTCTGGTAATAGTACATGCGGAACCGGCCGAGCATTCCGGTGCTGGTTTTGTATTTGTGAAAGATCGGGAACTCTAAATTCAGAATGGCTTTGGTATCCCGAATGCCGTTGACGAGCGCCCCCCGGCAACCGGCTTTGAGGGCCGCCATCGTCATCACCTCCCCCCATTGCGAGGTGACCGTATCGCCCGTACAATCCCAGACAACGACCGAATCCTGATGCAGGTCTTCGAGCATCTGGGCCCGCAACTCAAACTCCCCATCGGTCGTAATATCGGGGCCTCCCTTGACGGTAAAAGCCACCCCCGCCATTTTCATTTCCTCGCGAAGCGGGGCAAAGGCCGCGGGCAGACTGGATGCGTGCATGCTGTAATTGAAGCGCAGTACGTCGTTGATTGCGCCGGTATACAGTTGCAGATACCGCATCCGCATTTCCAACACGGGAATCGGATAGGGGGGGACGGTCTGCTTGTCGTCCGAATGGTGTTTTCCGTTGGATATCATGATTGTGCAAGAAATTTCATGTTGTCAAAATTGATTTCCCGAATGAGGACGTATTCCGGTTGGTTGAGCACAAAGAGAATAACCCGGGCCACATCTTCCACTTTCAGGAATTTTTCGCGCGCGACCTTCCGGTCTCCCCAGTAGTTGCTGTCGGTAGGCCCCGGATTGACATCCGTGACCCGAATCCCTTCTTTCAACACCTGATCGGCTAAACCGCTGCTGAGTCCGCGGGCCCCGAATTTGGAGGCACAGTAAACCGGGGCCGTTGGGTTCGTCCGTTGCCCGCCCATCGATATGACCGTGACGATATGGCCCTGTTTACGCGGTTTCATTTGCTTCAGTGCTTCGCGGTTGCAGAGGAAGACACCACGCATATTGATCGTGATCATCCGCTCGTACGTCTCCAGATCGGTGGTGGACAAGTCGGTGGTGATCAGACCAATACCGGCGTTATTGAGGAGAATGTCGACCGGGCCGAAGGTTGCCTGACAGGCGGTAAAACCGGCAATAACGTCGGCTTCCTGGCTCACGTCTCCCTGAAACGATCGGAGATTTTCGTGCGTTACGTCGTCCGCTAATTGGTGTGTTCGGCTAAAATCAAAGACTTTGGCACCCTGGTCCAGCAACGCAATGGCGGCTGCTTTTCCAATTCCACTGGAACCGCCGGTAATGAAGATAACTTTGTCTTGTAAATAATTCATAGTCAGATTTGGATGCTCGTGTTGCGCGTTTTTCAATGATTATCGATCGTGGTATCAACGGTTTGTTGACGCTGCGTTGGATGCGTGATGGGAGAGCCGGAAACCGGTCGGCGGGCGCGGTACCACATTAGTCCCGATAGCAGCAGGCAGAGCAGTCCGGCACCTATCGCGACCCGGCCGCTGGTTTCGCTCAGCGACGGTACGCTCATGGCCATGAATAAAATCCCGGTTACGACCAGAGCGACAGCATACAACCGGTTCATGGTCTGCATAAAACCGGGATTCTCAGCGGGTTTCTCCGCGTCGGTCAGGGGGGTGTGAAGCCGACGAAAGAAAGCGTCGACGCGCTGTTGGTAGGCTTCTTTGGGTGAAATGAGCACGCCCGAAACCAGGAAAACGACCACACAGGCGATGATTTCGATCAGCGTTGCCCACTCCCAGGAAACCTGCGGCATCGAATTCAGCACCAGCCCTAAAACCACTCCGGTCACTAAGGTGGCAAAGGCACCCCAGGGTTGCGGCCGTTTGAGCACGATTCCCAGCACCAGAGGCAGGGTCATCGGTATGGCGAACAGGCCCGTAAAGAGCTTATTGGCCTCAAACGCACCGCCAAAACCGCCAACGAAGAGCGCGCCAACCGTAATGAGCCCGCCGAGGACCAGCGTCATCAGGCGACCGACCCAGAGCATTTCAGTGTCCGTCGCATTCGGATTGAAAAGCCGTTGGTAAATATCCCGCGTCAGAACACCCGCCGTTACGTTGTATTCGCCACTTAGCACCGACATCGTAGCGGCAAACATGGCCGCGACCATCAGCCCCATAATCCCTGCAGGTAATAGCTTCAGACAAACGCTGACGTACGCCATTTCGGGGTTTTCGAGGTTGGGGATCAGCGCTTTGGCCGCAATGGACGGAAAGAGGAAAATAACCGGAAACAGGAAGAAAAAAACCGCCGTTAACAGGCCCTGTTTCTGGCTGGCCCGTTCGTCACGGACGCTGTAAAACCGCTGGATGAACGTCCAGTTGCCACTGTATTTGACCAGAATCATGAGGTAATAAACCGTCATATACAACGGCATTCCTTTGGGACCATTCAACCAGGTGAAATGATCGGGAATGGTCGCCATCATCCTGGGCAACCCGCCGGCCGCCTGAATCGTCAGCGGAACTAAAATCAAGGTGGCAACGATGAGGATAATAAACTGGACGACATCGGTCACGACAACCGCCCACAAACCACCCACGACCGTATAAAGGGCGACAATGATTCCGCAGGCCAGAATCGATGCTTCGAGCGAAAGACCCGTTGCTGCCTTGACAAACAGGCCGAGCGCATAGAGCCGAACCATGTTGTCCAGAATTTTGAAGAGAACACCCATCCAGGAAAAGGTCTGCCGAACGGGCGCGTTGAAGCGGGTTTCCAGAAATTCCATCGGCGTCATGATGCCCGCCCGGCGCCAGCGTTTCGCAAAAACCGCAACGCCAATCAGGGCGGGCAGAACCGTGCTCCAGATCAGCGTTAATGCGACAAAACCGTGTTGGTACGCAATTCCGGCATAGGCCACGAAAATGAAGGTACTGAACTTGGTCATGAAGTTGCTGATGGCGCCCGACACCCACGGAATGGCGTTGCCCCCCTTGAAGTAGTCGCCGATGTTTTTGACGAATTTGCCCAGAAACAGCCCGATGCCCGCCATCAGGAGCATATAAATGGCAATGGCCCAGTAATCCAGTTGTTGAAGCGTCTGCACGTTTAGTTTGATTTAGGCATGTTTGGAGAATTTCGAACGTTTTTAAGCTGCACCAGCTCCGGAACCTTCGGGCTGGCTTTTGCTTTTAAATCACGGATTTGTAACGCGTCGACATCTTCTGCGACAATGGCCGACCGGTTTTCTTCGCCCGCATAATCGAGGGAAAGATTTTCCAGCGCTACATTCCTGCCGTGCCGGATGTAAAACCCGTAAGCCGGTAACCGCCCGAACATTTCACCGCGGGGATAGGCATCGGTTTTTTCGGGAACCATCGGATTGACCACCGGCGGTTCGATCGGGGCGGTTTTTCGCGTATCGTCGTCACTCCGCAGGGGGATGTTACTCCCATCGAAGCGGAGCCGGATTTGCTTCAGGGTTATATTTTCGACGGGAAAACCCGGAATGCCGGTAATTGAACAACCGTAGCCCCCAATTCGGGTACCCTGCACGTTCTCGATCAGAACATCTTTCAGCATTCCCGCAGTGGCTTGGGCATTTTTGCGGTAGGTCCGGTTTCGGGCACCCAATCGAACAAAAATGGCGGTACCCTTCACATTGCGAACCGAAATGTTCGCAATAGTGACCCGTTCGATGCGGGCGCCATCGACCGTCATGATACTGATCGCATCGACGCGCGTATCGAATACGGTGCAATTTTGAACCGTAATGTCTTCAAACGCTCCGCTCGTTTCTGTCCCGATCTTGATACCCGACGCATTGGAACTGACGATGCAATTGGTGATGGTAATATCGCGGCAGCTTTCAGTGGGCGATAAACTTTTCAGGCAAATGGCGTCGTCGCCACTGTTGATGAAGCAATTGGAAACCCGCACGAGCTGGCAGTCGACCAGATCCATGCCATCGGTGTTGCGGCCTTTCGCATCGGCATGACGGGGTTTTTCAATGTCTTTGTTTTCGCGGCTGTCCACCGTAATGCCGTCAATCACCATGTTTCGGCACGACTGGTAAAACTGCACCCACGAGCCGGAGTTACGTAACGTAATGTCGCGAACCTGGATGTTGTCGCAGTTTCGGAAATGCAGAATCCGCGGACGGCCGCTGAACGACGGCGACAGGTAAGGGCCGTTGAAATCGTCTCCCCGTCCGTCAATGATTCCCCGCCCGGTGATGGCAATATGGTGGGCCTCTTCGGCATAAATGAGCATTTTCTCTGTCACCAGTTCCCCTCCGTAGGCCGGGTATTTTGAAGCCGTACTGGGGTAATCATTCACGTCGGCACTTCCCAACAGGATAGCGCCCGCTTCAACGTAGAGCGTGACGTTACTTTTCAGGTAGATCGTGCCCGATAGAAACGTGCCGTTGTGCAGATACACTTTGCCGCCCCCGGCCGCGTGGCATCGGTCGATGGCGATTTGGATCGCTTTGGTGTCCATCGTTTTGCCATCGCCTTTGGCTCCTGTCGCGAAAACGTCCCAAACGCCGGAAGGCTTCTGGGCAAAACCGCTGACTGCGAGAAGCAGGCTGAAGAAAAGGATGTGGACGAATCTATGCATAGTACCAA
Source organism: Larkinella rosea (assembly GCF_003858635.1). Classification (GTDB taxonomy): domain Bacteria; phylum Bacteroidota; class Bacteroidia; order Cytophagales; family Spirosomataceae; genus Larkinella; species Larkinella rosea. The sequence continues at coordinate 230,158 of NZ_RQJO01000016.1, read as the reverse complement.
TGGGCTTTGACCAATTACTGGATCGTTCCTGATTCTTTGACGGATTCTTTCAGGGATGGGGTTTCAAAAAAGAACGTTTGCTTTGATAGAACCAACTGATTATTGATCAGCGTAATAGCGGATGATTGGGACCCATAAACCGACAGGAATGTGGCGACTGCCGACGTTGGACGGGAATCCGCAATGTTGGTTTTACGGGTGTTGATCAGTCGGATCAGATCCGGCGTTTGGGCGGCACTTTGCGCTTTTAAGCCCCGAATTTCCAGCTCCTCGGTGTTGTCAAAAACGACTGCCGGGCGCTGATCTTCGTTGGCGAAACGCAATTGCACCTGATCGAACGTCATGTTTCGGGCGTGCCGAACGTAAAAACCGTACGCGGGTAAGGTAGCTCCGAACATCGTTCCGACCGGGTAGGCATCCGCTTTCTCGGGAATGGGGGTTGATTTTACACCGGTGATGCCACCCTCAAATTCGAGATTCAGGTTTCGAAGCAGCACATTCTCGACCGGATAATCCGGTAGACCCGTAACCGAGCAACCCAACGACGCCAGCCGACTTCCCTGAACATTCGAGATCATTACGTCCTGAAGAACCGGTTTGTTGACCACCGTATTTGCGCCGTATTTCTTGTTCCGGGTACCCAATCGAATGAAAATTCCGGAGCGTTTGATGTTTCGCAGGCTAATGTCTGAAAAAGTAACCCGCCTGATCTGAGCTCCATCGACGGTCATGATGGCCAGGCCATCGCCCCAGGTATCGAATACCGTACAGTTCTGAACCACAACGTCTTCGATCCGACCGGCGGTTTCTGTCCCGATCTTGATGCCACTGGCACCCGAGCTGACCACACAGTTACTGATGGTGATGTTGCGGCAGGCTCTGTCGGGTGAAAAGCTTTTCAGACAGATGCCATCGTCGCCACTGGTAATGAAACAGTTGCTGACACGAACGACCTCGCAGTCGACCAAGTCCATACCGTCGGTATTTCGGTGCTTGACGGCATGTTCCCGATTGGGATTCTCCACGTCTTTGTTTTCCCGACTGTCCACCGTAATCCCGTCGATGATCAGGTTTTTACAGGCCTGGTAGGTTTGCACCCACGAAGCCGCGTTCTGCAGCGTGACTCCTTTAATCTGGACATTCTCACAACCGCGGACGTGAATGATTCGGGGACGGTATTTGAACGAAGGGCGCAGATACGGATCGTTAGGTCCCCGGTTATCGATCAAATCGCCCCGTCCGTCAATGGTACCGCGTCCTTCGATGCTGATGTTTCGGACGTTTTCAGCATAAATCAAGGCTTTGCTGGTCAGCGGATGCTCGTCGTAGGTCGGGAATTCGGATGGCTGATCCGGAAATTCAGCGGCTTTCGGGCTGCCCAATAGCGTAGCACCGGCTTCCACCCAGAGCGTGACGTTGTTTTTCAGGTAAATTGTACCGGACAGAAACTGGCCGTTGTGTAAGTACACTTTACCGCCCCCGGCTGCGTGGCATTGGTCAATGGCTTTCTGGATCGCTTTGGTATCCAGTATTTTACCGTCGCCTTTGGCCCCGGTTGCGAAGACGTCCCAAACGCCGGTTGACTTCTGGGCAAAACCGCTGATGGAAACGACAAGCCAGAGAAAGAGAATGTTGAATGCGCCCGACATGGTGAAATGAATTATACGACTTTACTTTTTTCCATAATCAGCATCGGGTAGTCCGATACGGGAAGCTGCCGGAAAATCTGCGCTTCGGCTTCCACCCGGCCTTTGCCTTCATCGGATGACTTTTGTTTGTCCGGTATTTCAAGAATCTCACCGGAGAGCAGATCAACCAAAACCGGGTCGGTGAATCCCCGGCCTTCCCAGTCCCAGAGAAACAGGTGAATGCTGTCGGTCGTTGGATTGTCGGAGGCCCTCTGGTCGGACCAGTAAGCCAGAACGGGACCGTTGTCGGTATTTAATGTTGCCGTACAGATGGTTGCCAGACTCTTCCGGACGCCGTTGCCAAACGCCTGGTATTCTTTTTCGGTCGCAGCTTCTTTCCCCGGCATCGCATGGACAATGGCCGTCCGGGAACGAACCTCGCCATGTACCAGACTACCCAGGTGTTGCAGGGCTTTATAGGCTATTTTGGGTTTGATTTCCGGTTTCTGACGGAGGATGCCTTTGTAATTTGTATTGCCTGAACCCTTCGGGTAATCGTGCAGATCCACGATCAGAAACCACAGTGTCATCGGCAGATTCAGCGAACAGTCGGTCAGCAGCCGGCGCAGCATGATTTTTGCCTGAATGGTTTCGGTCCAGGGGCCTTCGCCGATAAAACCGGTGCTGTTGGGATCCGACGGAAAACCGTTCTCGCCCTGCCAGATTTGGATTTTAGGATTATACTGATCGATGAACTGGCGGAGGGCTTTCGTTCGTTCGGTATAAGCTTCGGGCAGGGTGGTATACGGATGGAACGAGAAGATGTCGATCAATTCCCCTAACCCTTCTTTAAAAAGCTCCTGAACGTACGTGATCGGCATGCGCGAAACCACTCCTCCGACGATAATCGCATTTGGGTTGCTTTTCCGGATCAGGGGCGCGGTTTCGCGAACCAGCTGCACGTATTTTTTGGGGTCCGGTTTGTCGGGTTTCCAGAAGCCCGACAGATTGGGTTCGTTCCAGATTTCGTAATGCTGCACCTTGCCTTTGTAGCGTTTGGCAACGGCAACAACGAATTTTTGCCAGGCGGCATTTGCCACGGGGTCGGCGGCAGAGGGATAATAACCCACTTCGCCTGCCTGGTAATTGGTATTCCCGTAGCCCACGTTAAAAAATGGCTTGACGCCCCGGCTCACCAGGCCGTCAACGCTTTCGTCGAGCCAGCCCCAGTCGTATTTGCCTTTTTCCCGCTCCACACGCGCCCAACCGGTTTGTAGACGACCCCATTTGACCGGCAGATTATCCATCCACGGATACACGTCTTTGGGTTTCCACAGATCACGATCCAGCGTTTCGCAGCCGATCCCGAAGGGAGAACTTTTAATTTCGGTGGGTTTTTTCAGGCGAATCGAACCGATCTTTTTTAACGCAGCGGCAGGATTGCCGGATGAAGAAATGGATTCGGTGGCATTTCCTTTTAGCTCGAAAGAAGCGGATAGGGGCAGTAGCGACAGGGTTTTTAGAAAAGTCCGGCGGTTGTTTTCCATCGTTGATTTCATTTTTCGTTGATCATCCCAACCGGCAAAACCGGTCGGAATGACGATGATTACTGGTTTTGTTCCAACGGCTCGTTGAATACGTTACAGACGTGCAGCGAGTGGCTGTTGAAATGATACGGACCTTCGTATCCGGTGTTGCCGAGAAGGTGGCTCACCAGCGCAATCGAAAGCGGATAAAACCACGAGCCCAGCATGATGTGCGTGCGATTCGGGTCTTCGTCGCGCAGTTCGGCGGTGGCGGTATTGGCTCCTTCCTGCCAGATCCAGTGGGGGCGGGGTACCCAGTCTTTCGGCTGACTATCCCGGCGGTGGAGCAACCAGCCAACCCCGTCCGGACTTTCGTGTTGAAGCGCATGTGCCAGGTAGCGACGGCAGGCGGTTTTCACATCGTCGCGACGGTAATCGGTCAGGGCGGCCAGGTTGGCTAATTGGTAGGCCCCATCGAAATCGGGGCAGTCGGAGCCACCCGGCCAGAACGAACCATCGGCTAACTGGCAGGCCAGCGTTGAGTCGATGGAGCGTTCCAAATGCCGCAGGGGCCAGCCTAAGGCAAAATAGATAGGGATCACGTGGATGGTGCCGAAGAGGCCATTGGCGCGATCGGCGCCCAATTGCGTTCCCCAATAACCGGTTTTGCGGTCCTGCAACTCTTCGAGGGCAGGAAAAACCGCCTTCTCCATCAGCGCATCGACTTCCGAAGCCCCAAACCAGTCGCGGAGCGCAAACAGCGCCGTAGCCGCAGCCAGAACCTGATTACCCGCAGCCCAGGAATTGCGCCAGTCGTAGTGTTTCACCCAGCGGTACAGCCGATCGGCATTGAGCAGGGGTTCCAGAAACCGAAGTTCGCGTTCGGGTTTGCGATCAAGCACCCGAAGCGCCCAGATGTTCCCACGGGTGTAGTGCCAGACCGGTTCCAGCTCGTCCAGCGTTCGGATGCGGCTGAACTCCGACGGTTTTCCGGCGAAAAAACCTTGCTCGGTTTGGCGGTTTATGAATTGGTTGGCCCAACGATCCAGATCGGCGGCCGGGCGATTGTGCAGTTCGCCAAATAAATCCAGCACGTGGGCCGCATGGTAGGAACCGTAAAAGCTTTCGCCTTCACTCCGTTCCTTGCGGTAAACGCCCGGCGTATCGCCAATTTTCATTGACTTGACAAAATTCAGGGCTGTATCCTTAATCCGTTGATAACCGGCAGTTTCCATTCGTTAGGTGTTGATTCGTAAGGGATTGATGAGGTATGTTTTGTGACTCAGGATCGATTCAGAAGTCCCCGGTTTCGTAGCCATATTTCCAGTTGTGTCATCCAGGAGTCGGGCAGATCGGGTTTGAGACCAAAACCGTGTCCGCCTTTTTCGTAGAGATGCAGTTCGGCCGGCACACCCGCTTTTTTGAGGGCTTCGTAAAACCGGATGCTGTTGCTGAATTTCACCGTCGGATCGTCACCCGCATGGACCAGGAAGGTCGGCGGGGTGGCCGTTGTTACGTGTTCTTCGGGCGAGTATTCGACTCGTTGTGTAGCCGTTGGGTGATCGCCCAGCAGATTTTTTACCGAACCCGGGTGGGCCATGTCGGCCCGGAAACTAATGACTGGCCAGCAAAGTACCAGAAAATCAGGGCGTAAACCGCTGGTGTCTTTTCCCGGTTCAAACGCCTTTGTAAACCGGGTTGCGGTTATCGCGGCTACGTGTCCGCCCGCTGACGAACCCAATATGCCCAGGCGATTGGGTTGAAGACCCCACTCGGCAGCGCGCTGCCGAACCAGCCGAAGGGCTTGCTGGGCGTCCTGAAACGGCCCAATAGACCGGTCCTGCATCAGGCCATCGGCGGGTAACCGGTACGTGAGCACGAAAACCGTGACTCCCCATTGATTCAATCGTTGGGCAATGAACCGGGCATTCTCGGTATTCAGGTTCCGATATCCACCGCCCGGACAGACAATCAGACCGGTTCCGTTGGGCGAAGCGGGGCGGTAAACAAACAGTCGCGGAACAAGCACATTCGATAAGGCCGTTAAACGCCCGGCGGCATCGTAGGTCCTTCGCTCGGGTTGTGTACTGGCTACTGCATTCGGGATACCCGCTGCATACAAGGGCACTTCGGGCTCCGACTGGGCCAGGCTCCGCCCCTGAAACAGGGTGGCTGCCAGCAAAGGGAGGATTGAAAGTGCCAGTGGATGACGCATGAAGAACGGGCTTATTGATTTGGGGATAAACGAATGAGCGATTTGTCGGCAATCAAAACCGGCGAATCATAGAGCGGAATCTGGCGGAATAGGTTTTCCTTTTTCTGCCAGCTTTCCTTCGGAATTTCGTACACGGTTCCGGCGACCAGATCCACCCAAACCGGATCCTTGAACCGGGCGTTGGCAAAGGTGAAATCGCACAACGTTTGTTCGTTGTTGTTGGATGGAACATTGTCTTTGATCCAGACCGTTACGGCCTGAAGTTGACTGGTTTTATCCGCAAACGCATACAGCGATAAAGTGCTGTTATCTTCTTTTTTGACCGAATACGGATAGGTTTTCAGCCGATCCAGTCGGTCGTCGAATACCGAAATTAGGTTCTGAAACGCGTAATAAGCGGGTTTGGCGTAGGCCACGGTCATGTCCTCCCGGGCTTGCAGCAACCCCTTATGGTTCCACTCTTCGGGCGTTTTCGCATCCATGATCGTGAAGCAACACGACTCTTTATCGTGCCCCAGATCGGTCAGAAGTCGCCGTAGGATGTGTTTCGATTGGGTGAGTTCCGTCCAGGGATACTTGTTCATCGCAAAATGATCGCTCCAGGCGGACGGGCAACCCGCTTCGCCCTGCCGGATTCGTATTTTTCTGGAGCTGGAAGGCAAATTGTATTTGGCAACGACTTTCTCCAGTTCGATTTCCGGTTCCCGGTTATCCGGATTGGCAATATGCCGGTGGTGCGTGATTTCGTCGACTAGATCGAGTTTGCCTTTTTCCTGAAGGATCTTCAGAACGTTGTCGGCAAATTTGTAATCGACGCCACTGCCCAGGGCGAAGGCGCTGATTGTGGCAGTGGGCCGAACGGACCGGACGGTTTCGGCGGTGGTTATGAAGAAGTTGGCATAATCGGGAATGGCAATTTTGTAGTTCGGTTCATTCCAGATTTCCCATTCGGTTACCTTGTCGCCGTAGCGATTGACCAGGGCGGCAACGTATTTTTTCCAGCCTTCCAGCGCTTCGCCCGAATAGGGAATAGCCGCATTCAGGGTCGTGCCTCCTCCGCCCGAATAAACCGGATTGCCGTACGACAGGTTGATCCAGGGCGTAACGCCTTGTTTCACCATGTCATTCACGATCTCATCCAGCCAGGCGAAGTCGTACTGCCCTTTCACCTTCTCGCACTTCGCCCAACCCGACTGAATCCGGGCTTTTTTGACCCCCAGTTTCCCCAGATAATCTTTCCAGTTGGCGTAAACCGTATAATCCCGGTCCATGTATTCGGCACCCACCGACCAGTTGGACGAACGAATCTCCCGTGAATGCTTCGGCGCTATTTTGCCCAGGTATTTAAAATTAGGATTGGCCGATTGGCCGGTTGGGGTCGTAAGCGGCAGGGCGGTTTTTTCGGCAATTAGTACCGGATAATCCGCCACCGGAATGGCCGTAAATGTGTAACTGTTGCCCGTTTTTTTCCACTGGTTTTTCGGGATTTCATAGACCCGGCCGCTAATCAGATCAACAAAAACCGGTGTTGTAAACTTTCCTTCAATCGTTACGTCGGTTGGTTTGGGGGTGTAGGTTTCGGCCGGGCGAGCTTCACCGCTCCATAATGTGACGAGACTGCCGCCGGTCTTCCGCTGGCGGTATTGAAACGCCGAAACGGTAGTCTGGTTGACGGTTGGCCGGGTTTTATCGAGCCGTTCAATCTGGTCGTCGAACGTAGAAAAAACGTGTTGAGCCGCTTTGTAGGCCAGCTTCGGCCGCTCAATGGTTTTATCGGGGTTGGTTTTCAGGAGACCTTTGGTATTTACCCCCGTCATGTGATCGCCAGCCGCGTAGTGAATGTCGCTGATGGTGAACAGATTGGTCGCAATGCCGCGTCCGTGGTCGCCCAGCATCCGACGCAAATCCCACTTGGCCTGGCTGAGTTCGGTCCAGTCCCACTGCCGAAGGGCGCCGATGGTCACCGCGCTGGCGGTTGAGGGTGCACCGTTTTCGCCCTGCATGAAAACGACTTTCGGATTATAGCCCCAAACCAGTTTGCGCATTTCCTCAATTTTCGGATACGACTCATCGGGATTGGCGGCATACCCGTGATAGGTCAGAATATCGATCAGATCAAGCGCATTTTCCTTTTTTAACTTGTCCAGAAAAGGCTTCATGAAGGTCTCCCGCGGCACACCCGCCATGCCCAGGGCGATCAGTTTGGCACCCGGTTGAATCGACTTCACCAGTTTGGCGGTCCGGATGTAGAAGGTGGCGACTTCTTCGCCTGTATTGTCTTTGTTCAGGTCCGGTTCGTTCCAGATTTCCCATTCGGGAACCTGCCCTTTGTAGCGGGTTACGATGGCTTTGACCCAGTTATCCCAGGCTGTCAACCCTTCTTCGGAGGTTGGAATGCGTCCCCCCAGTTTTGCTTCACCGCCCCCGACGTAAAGCGGATTTCCGTAGGACAATTCAACCCAGGGCGATACACCCCGCGAGTGCGCATCCGGAATGACGGCATCGAGCCAGGCAAAGTCATAATTCCCTTTGACTTTCTCGCATTTCGACCAGCCGCCCTGCAGCCGAATCCGTTTGGCACCCAGGGGGCCTAAATACGATTTATAGGATTGGTAATCGGTATAATCCCGGTCGAGGGTTTCGCCCCCGATGGACCAGGTCGAAGAGGTGATTTCTTTCGCCGAACGGGGGCGCAATTGCCCGATCTCCCGAAAACCGGTCGGTTCGGGAGGGGTTTGGCCGAAGGATGCTGTCAGGCTCAACAGACTCGCTGCGAGAAGAGAGGGGTTCACGATGCTCATTTCCGTTGTTGAGTTAAGGGAAGCTGGCCTTGTAAAAAACCGGCGATGTAAGCCGCCTGCAACTGCATCGCCGAATCGTCGTAATGCACATGGTCGACAAAATGATCGCTGCCCAGGCTTCGGGTAAAGGTATACAGGTCAATGACCGCGACGCCGTGTTTGCGCATCACCTCGTCGGCAATGGCATTGTAAGCGTCCAGATCGCGGGCATACCGCTTGAAAGCCTTGGAGCGGGTGTTGTGCCGTTCGTCCTCCACGGATGTCGTGCGCATCCAGACCAGCCGGATATTCCGCTTGTGGAGCAGTTGCCAAATGGCTTCCAGATTTTTGCGGTAACTCACCGAGTCCACCTGAATGACGTTCGTTTCCGGGTTTCGCTTGATGTCGTGCAGGCCACAATTCAGCAGCAGAACGTCCGGCTGAAACGCTTTTTCAGCGGTTTTGATCTTCAAAAACGCCAGCACCATGCGCGAATCGCCACCGTTTGCCCCAACCGGTACGTCCAGGTTTTTGGCCGCCTGTCCATCGTCGCTTTTTCGATCGTATTGCCAGACGCCCTGCACATATTTTTCCAGAAATGGCCCGTAGCGCATCGAAATGCTGTCGCCGATGACGTAGACTGTCGGCAATGACGGAGCGGCACTGACCAGCAGGCCCGTCAGCAGGATAAACGCTAGGATTTTAGGGAATTTCATCGACAAAAGGCTTTAATAGAACCCAGATTAATCAATACCCCGGATTCTGTTTCAGGTTTTTGTTCAGATCAATTTCGCGCTGCGGAATCAGGTAGAGCATGTTGAAATCCTTAACCGGCAGCTTTTTAGCCGCCATGACGGCGACGTACCGGCCCGTCCGGACCAGGTCGAACCAGCGTTGATTTTCGAAAGCAAATTCAACCCGGCGTTCCTGCTCGATCGCCAGCCGGAAACTTGCCTGGTCGGTCGCTTTCGTATCGGCCAGCCCGGCCCGCTTGCGTACCTGGTTCAGATACATTACGGCTTCCGGGTTAAAGCCTACCTCATTCAGCGCTTCGGCGTACATCAGCAGGACATCGGCGTAACGAAGCACCGGAAAGTCGATGTCCGAATCCCCCGCCAGCGAGCCAAATTGCACATACTTGCTTACGTAGCGCTGGTTGATCGTCTGACCGGTTGCGTCGATATAGGATGACCGCATGGAGAAACTTTTACGCAGATCACCGGTTTCATAGGCCGCGTCCATGTCGGCCGTTGGGTACCGCATACTACCCCCCGTAATGCGGGATCCTTCACTGGCCTGTACGGGTCCAAAGTTGCTTCCCTGCCCCGTATTCCCCGATTTATACTGCACGTTGAACAGAATCTCGGCGTTGGTAGGCGTTGCAAAACTGAACACATCGGCATATTTAGGCAACAACTGATATTTAGCCGAGCTGATTACTTCCTTTAGTTTACCGGCAGCTGCGGCCCAGTCTTTCCGGGTCAGGTATACCTTGCCCAGCAGGGCTTTGGCCGCCCCCTGTGGTACGCGACCAACATCCGCTGTTCCGTAAGAAACCGGTAAGGCCTGTTCGGCACTTTGCAGGTCGCTGATGATGAGTTTATAAATATCCTCTGCCGACATCCGGTTCAGGCTGCTGGCCCCGTCGGGCGACGTAATTTCAGTAGTCACCAGGGGCACATCGCCGAACAGGCGGACGAGATCGAAATAGAGCAGCGCCCGGATAAACTGAGCTTCGCCCTTGTATTGTGTTTTCAGATTGGCGGCAATGTTGGCTCCTTCAATGCGGGTCAGGATGGCATTTGTCCGGCTGATTCCGATGTAGTGGTCACGCCAGGCGGCATAAATAATGTCGTTGAGGGATGTGTAGGTACGGTCGACAAACTGAAAATTGTCAACATTCACGGCTTGCCGCGTCGTCACTCCGTAATCCGCATTATCGGTCGATACTTCCCCCATCCAGTAAAGCGATGTGCCATAGACACCCGACAGCTTGAGCGCGGCATAGGACCCTACGACGGCATTGTTAAAATCGGCCGCTGTCTGGTAAAAATTGACGGTGTTCCGGTCGGTCTGGGGCGTCAGGGCCAGAAAGTTATCGTTGCAGCTCGTCAGAATGCCTGCACCGAATAGTACGAGAAAAATATGTTTGGCTTTCATGAGGAATGAGCTGGTCAGAAGGTGAGACTTAAACCGAGCGTGTACGAACGAGCGGGCGGATACCCCAGGTAATCGATGCCGGACGCCAGCATGTTATCGCCGGAGTTGCTGATTTCGGGATCGTAACCCGGGTATTTCGTGAAGGTGTACAGGTTATTGGAAGTCAGGTAAATCCGCCCACCCTGCATCCCGATTCGCTTGGCCAGATTCGACGGCAGATTATAATTCAGCGTCACGTTCCGAATCCGCAGGTACGAACCGTCGAAATTAAAGAAAGAACTATACCGCAGGTTGTTGTTCAGGGCGCCCCGGATAATGCGGGGTGAGTTGCCATCGCCGGGTTGGTCGGGCGATTTGTAGTAGTTGTCGATGACTTCGGCCAGGTTGTTCTGGACACCGTGGTACCCGCGCACAAAAACCGCCCCGGCCCAGAACACGTCTTTCCCCTGAACGCCATTCATCAGAATGTTCAACGACCAGTTTTTGTACGTAAACGTGTTGTTGAAACCATAAAAAGCGCGGGCCTGCGGGTTGCCGAGAATGGTCCGGTCGGCATCGGAAATAACGCCGTTTCCGTCGATGTCTTTATACATAAAATCGCCCAGTTTTGCCCCGGTTTGCTTGGCATGGGAGGAAAGTTGTTCCTGGGTCATGAAAATACCCTCCACCTGGTGGCCGTAGAAACTACCGATCGGTTGCCCAACCTGCGTGATGCTGACATCGCCCCGTCCGCCATCGGAAAAGAGTTGTTCGCCATCCGTACCGAGCCGCAATACTTTATTGCGGTTGAACGTGATGTTGAAGCTGCTCGTCCACTGAAAATCGCGGGTGGCTAATGGTTTGCCCGACAACGCCAGTTCGACTCCTTTGTTTTCCAGCTCACCGATATTGACCCAGGCGGAGGTGTAGCCCGTTACGGACGGAATGGCCTTGTTCAGCAACATATCCGTATTCCGGCGGTTGTAATAATCGCCTGTGAATTGCAAGCGGCCGTTGAAGAACGCCAGGTCCAGACCAATGTCCACTTGTTTGCTGGTTTCCCAGCCTAAGTTGTTGTTGGTGAAACTGTTCTGCGAAAGCCCCGGCACCTGCGTATTTCCCAGCACGTAATTCGTTGCCGATAGCAGCCCCAGGTAGCGGTAGTTGCCAATGGCGTTGTTTCCCGAAAAACCGTAGCCCGCCCGAATTTTGAAATCGTCGAACAGTTTCAGGTCTTTCAGAAACGGTTCTTCCGATAAGCGCCAGCCGACCGAGAACGAAGGGAACGTCCCCCAGCGGTTGGCCGAACCGAAGCGCGATGAACCGTCGGCACGAATGGTGGCCGTTACCAAATACCGGTCATTGTAGGCGTAGTTGACCCGGCCGAGGTACGAAAACAACGACCATTGCCCAATGCTGTAACCGCCACCCGTAATCTGACCGCCATTGATGTTTTGGAGCAGATCGTCGGCAAAATTGGTTGCTCTTGTTGTCGTTTCGGTTGTCGTCGATTTCTGGATGGTAAAACCGGCGAGCGCATCGATGGCGTGTGCCCCAAACGTCCGGCGGTAATTGATCGTATTCTCGTTCAGCCAGTTTACGTCCGAGGTGTTGACGATACTGGCGGTAGCGGGTGATACGGAAGCGCTCGACGATAAGGTAGACGGTTTAAACGTGTTCGTTGTGTAATAGTTAAAATCCGTTCCGACGCTTACTTTGAGCTTTAAACCGCTCATGATTTCGTATTCACCAAACAGGTTGCCCAGCACCCGGAACTGCGAGTTGGCACTTTTGTATTCGTTGCCAGTTTGCACCGGGTTCGGAATCGCCCCCATCCCCACGTTGGTTAGGGCGTTTGTGTTACCGTAGGTGCCGTCCGGGTTGTAAACCGGAATCAGCGGAGGCATCGACAGTGCCTCCGCCACAACGTTAAAGTCGCCGTAGTGGCCCGTCGACGGAACGTTGTCGGTAGCCGTGTAGGTAGGTGCCAGGTTCATGCTCACCTTTAACCGGGGGCTAAGCTGACCGTCGAGGTTGATCCGGGCCGAATACCGCTGGAAACCGGAACTGATCAGAATACCTTTCTGATTGAAATAACCGCCCGACATCGAATAACGTAACTTATCATTCCCCCCAACGGCACTGATCTGGTAATTCTGGATGGGAGCCGTGCGGAAAATAACCTTCTGCCAATCGGTGTCGATGGCTGGCAGGTTATTCAGGTTCTGCCATTCTTCGGGTATCCGATACGAAGTGGAGCGAACACTGTTCGGATCGGTGATTTTCGCAGTGGGGCCGCCATTGTCGAGCCAGCCGTTGTTGTGGCCTTCAATGACGAATTCGGCAAATTGCCGCGAATTCATCATTTTCAGCAATCTGGCCGGTTCCTGAACGCCCGTGTAGGCATCCACCGTAATCTGGGCTTTCCCTGATTTACCCCGTTTGGTCGAAACGATCACGACACCATTGGACCCCCGCGACCCGTATATGGCCGTGGCTGACGCATCTTTTAGTATTTCAATGGATTCAATATCGCCCGGATTGATGGTGTTCAACGGATTGCCAACACCAGAGTTATTGATCGGAAAACCGTCTACGACGAACAAAGGCTCATTTCCGCCCGATACCGAGCCAATACCACGTACCAGAATATTTGTGTTTCCACCCGGTGCGCCGGATGTCGAGGAAATCTGTAAACCCGGCACCTGCCCCTGCAAGGCCTGATCCAGACCCGAAACGGGCAGGCGCTGAATGTCTTTGGCCGTAACCGAAGCGACTGCTCCGGTCAGGTCCTTTTTTTGTTGGGTACCATACCCAATCACGACCACTTCGTTCAGGGCTTTGGTATCGGGTGCCAATTGAACGTCAATCACCGAGCGGTTATTAATGGCAATTTCCTGACTCGTATAGCCCAGGTACGAAACAACCAGCGTTGCACTGCCCGCCGGAACCGCTAAGCGGTAAGCTCCCTTGGCATCCGTTGTCGTTCCGTTGTTCCGGTCTGCCGTCGCGGGGTTTTTGACAAGGACGGTAACACCGGGTAGCGGCTGGCCTATTTCGTCAGAAACCTGACCCGTAACGGTATGGGTTGTCTGGCCAAGCAGTTGGCTTACTGTCAACAGCCAGACCAATCCCAACAGCCAGGCTCGACTTTGATAGTGAGAAAGTTTATTCATGAGGGTTTAGATATTATTTATCAATGATAAATTAGAATTTATCATTACAATACTATAATCTAGGCCCGTTATTGTCAATTATTTTTACTTATTTATTTTTTATAGAACTATTTTTAGTTTTCGGACTAATTGAATAATTATAAACCCTTGCAGACCTTGTCGGAATTAGGCCGGTTTTATACTTTAAAAGTACAATCTATGGAAGATTTACCCGGCTGACGTGCTTGTAATTTTACTTTAATCGAGTAAACTTGCATTTACTATCACAATGATACAGTATAAGTATTTTGTAACAATTTGATCTGTTCGATAAAACCGCTTTGGTAACTGGAAAATTACTAGGATACATTGGCCACAACCAACCGGCTATTTTCTTTAAGCAGCGAACCGATGGCTGGAAGGTGGATTCGAAATGACGAACGATAAATTATGGTATTAGTTATTGTCAAAGCCCTGGATATACTGGAGCTGATTGCTCAGGACCCCACCCGGGCCCATTCACTCACGGAGATTGCCGAAACGATGCAGATGAATCAGGCAACCTGTGTAAATATTTTAAAAACGCTGGTTGAAAAGAATTACCTGGAACACCTGGGACGAAAGAAAGGCTATCGTCTGGGACCGATGGCGTACAACCTGACCAATAATCTGTCGTATAGTCAGGACCTGGTTCTGGTGGCGAAAGATATCATGGAAGACCTGACCCGGCGGATCAACGAAACGTCCATTCTGGGCGTTCTTCGCAATCAGAAACGATTCATTGTCCATTTGGTCAACAGCGATCAGGATCTCCAGGTACGTAGCCGTACCGAACGTAATATTTACGAAACCGCATCAGGCCGACTTTTATTGGCCTTCATGTCCGCTAAAGAACGGGAAAGCCTCGTCAATGCAATCGGGTATCCGGGGCCGGATATTTGGCCCGGAGCTTCAACGTCGCAGGGATTAGAAGCCGAATTACGATCGATTCAGGCCCAGGAGTTGTCCGTAACCCGGTCGAAAACGCACATTATTGGTTTAGCGGTTCCCGTTCGGCGGCACAATCAGGTAATTGCCAGTTTGAGTATTTTCCTGCCTGAAATCCGGTTCAGCGATGACCGTAAAAAGGAGTTCGAATCCGAATTACGGACCGCTGCTCAATTAATCAGCCAGCGGTTATCGGCCTTGACCTGAAGCCGTTGCGGTTTCATTGAGTAGCAATACCGTAAGGCTTTTGTCCCATTCCCTCATTCAGCCTAAGGTGTCTCCGTTTGATCGGCTAATCCGGCCATTGCGCCCCGCCGGCACTTCAGCGGGTGTTTCGGTGCGGCCTTTCTGCTCACCTTTGCCGCCAGGAGTCAACCTAACCAACCTGATTACGAATGAAACGATTGTTTGTAGCCCTGCTCCTGGCGGGCACACTGGCAGTTTGTCAGCACTGCGTGTCTTTTATCCCCGCTTTATCAGACTAGACGGAGGTTATCCCAAAAACCGCCCTCACGACTAAACCGGGTGCCTTTGTGTCCGACTGAAAGCGCAGCCATTCGGTCTCCGCTTCGCTTTTTTCGCTATCTTTCCGTTTTTCGTAATCCTTAATTTGACCCTGGTGACATCATCAACAACCAACGAAAATCCGAATCCGGAGCAAGATGAAAAGCTGCGGGAGTTGACCGCGCAGAGTTGGAACCTCGAACTGGTTATTTCGGGAGCGGCTCTGTTTGCCGTGCTCCAATTGCCGGACTTGCTCGACGAAGCATTCGATTACTTCCGGTTTAATCTGATGACCCAAACTACGGGCTTACACCTTATCTTTCCTTCCCTGGTTTACAGCCTGATGCGGGCGACCGGTTATGTGTTGTTTATGGCTTTCCTGACCAATTTTGTCATGCGGGCCTATTGGGTCGGACTGGTGGGTTTGCGGGCTGTTTATCCGAGCGGTATTCATTACGACCGGATTCCCTTTACGACCAAACAATCTCAGGAACGGATGGCGGCTAAGCTGGGGCCACTTGATGCGTATGTCCACCGGCTGGACCAACGATGCAATATCGTATTTGCGGTTGCCTTTCTTTTTGTCTTCCTGTTGATTCTGGTAGCCTTCACCTACGTGCAGGTTCTGGTTATTTACTCGATTGTAAGACCTGTTGTACCCGCCCCCTATTGGTTATTGATTAAAATAGTCGCCGGTACGCTCGCGCTTGGTTACTTATTTACCAGTGTGGTGTTGAACTTGCCCAGAATCCGGTCGAATCCGAGGGGCGCAATCTGGCACGACCGATTCACGGCGATGAATAAGGTGATGTACTGGGGTCTCTACAAACCCGTCGTGTTTATTGTCAACACGTTTTATAGTCACATTCCCTACCAGAAATTAGCCCGAACGATGGTGTTGATGATGGGCTGTTTCTTTGTTGTGGTCATGGTGGAATTTTTGGTCGATTTTTCGCGGGTAAACCGGCGCACGACTAGTTTGAACCGACACCATCTCTTCTCGACCCGCGTTGATAGTCTTTACGTGAATCCGAGTGCGTATAACAATCTGCGCGCGGAAGATGCCTACATCGAGCAGGCAGCTATTCAGGCGGATGTGACCCGCGATCCGTTTATTCGCCTGTTTATCGCTTATCCGAAAGCCCTCGATACACTCCTGACCAGGCTGGCACCCGAGCCGGTCTGGAGCGATACCCTGGCAAGAGCCGAAAAACGCCGGCGGTTTGCGGCCTGGAGTCATCAGCAGATCAACCAGTTCATACACCTCACCATCAATGACTCGTTGTACCAAAATCCGGACTTATTATTCACGCAGTGGGGCCAGCATCATCAAAAAGGCTGGCAAACCGTTTTGCTGCCGACCAACCTGAGACCAGGCAAGAATTTAATCCGAATCGGTATTCAGGCCGACCCTTCAAAGCGCCCGGAAGAGATCATAACGCTTCCGTTCTGGTACATACCCGAAAAATAAGGCCCTTGTCCCGTTTTGCGGGTGCTGTCACCAGGTGTTTGGTTCTTACCAAACGTCAATAACTTATCGCCCCTGGATTCGCTGTCTTGGACCCCAATTTTACCGAATACCCGTTGCTATAACTACCTGGCTTGTGGCGAAGACACCGTCGTCCTGGTTGGCGAAATGGGGCCGGAAACAGCCATGTACCAGCTGATTTCCGGTATTGGAGGCCATCACCCGCCAAATGATCGAACGGGATTCTGGCCGAACCCAGGACCGACTGGCGCAGTTTATGTCCTTCCACGTCCGAAAACCGGTGCAGAGTTGGGGCGGCTCTTACACGCCATGAGCCACAGGGCCACAAAAAGAATACATACGGTTTTCATATTGACAGGCTGTTTACAGATGAAAGATAGGGCCACGCCCCGTTGCTCTACGTGGGAAATTGATCCTGCAAACCTACCGGTGGCCCTGCGGCTGTGCATTGGCATTGGTTAAGATCGGCGGGTCGGAATAAAAAACCGTATATTGCCACGGCCTTACCGGCAACTACTCCCGAACCGATGCGCGAAAAACTCGTCCGCTACTTTTCCGCCCTGTCTCTCCTCTCTGCCGCCGAAGCACAGCGCTACCTACGCCTGCTGGAGACTCGCCCGGATTTGATCCGGCGCATTCCCCACTATCAGTTGGCCAGGTACATTGGCGTAGCGCCGGAATCGTTGAGCCGCATCCGGAAACGGATCAGTAACCGTCGGTGAGGTAGTAGAAAGTAGTTGGTTAATTGAATCTAAACGTAAAACAGGAATGGCATCGGGTCTTTTTGCAATTTTGGATGATATAGCGGCCTTAATGGATGATGTTGCGCTGACCACTAAAGTAGCCACGCGCAAAACGGCAGGTATATTGGGGGATGATTTGGCCGTAAATGCCGAAAAGGCCACGGGGTTTTTAGCCGAACGGGAATTGCCAATTCTCTGGGCCATTACCAAAGGCTCATTGGTTAATAAACTGATTATTGTTCCGATTGCCCTGGCGCTGAATGCGTTTTTTCCGGTTGCGATCACCTTCATTTTGGTCGTGGGGGGGTGTTACCTGGCTTACGAAGGGGCAGAAAAAATAATTGAATTCTTTTTCAAAGCGAAGGAAGAAAAACCGGATACGGTTCCCGCGCGGCAGCCGGATGACGCAACCGGAGATTATGAAAAATCAAAGGTAAAATCCGCCATAACAACAGACTTTATTCTTTCGGTGGAAATCGTCATCATCGCGCTGGGAACGGTTGCGAAAGAAAATACATTGATACAGATTTTAACGGTGTCTGTAGTGGCCTTGCTGGCGACGGTTGGTGTCTACGGCATCGTAGCGCTCATTGTCCGGATGGATGATGCGGGCTATCAGCTGATCAAACGTTCGAATAGGAAAGGGTTCCTGGCAAAGCTCGGCCAGGTATTGGTTGGATCCCTACCCATCTTAATCAGGATTTTGAATGTCGTAGGAACATTGGCTCTCTTGCTGGTTGCGGGCGGAATATTTGTGCATAACATTCATTTCCTGCACGCATTATTTCCTGCACTGCCGGCCACCGTAAAAGAATTTGGCCTTGGTTTGGTGGTCGGATTGGTCATTGCAGGCATTATTGCCTTGTTCAAGACGCTTCGCCGGTTCAGCAAAACGGCGGTATTTTAATCCGGTTGGCGCTAAAATAATTTGCTTCGGGTAAGCCGCCAATGGATCGGTCGTATTACGGTTTTTCTTCCAGAAGGTCTTGCCATTCTACCGGCACATGGGTTAATTCACCAATGATTTGCCGAATCATTTCGTCGGTCATCGTTCCAACTTCGGATTTAGGAAAGTAGAGCGTCGTTAACTGGTCCGGACCAATCTTGATGTCAAGCGAAAAAATCTGGCCATAATAGGCGAGATCAGCAAACAGAAATTCCTTGAAATAAAAAGCCTGCTTTGTCAGCCAATTGATTTGAGGAAGTGTCAGATGATCCCAGACCAGGCGAACGGAATGGTCAAGAAGGCGGTATTTTTCGGGTTGGGGGAGAGGTTGGTAGTTCATCCGGGCCTATTTTAGAACCGCAAAGTTCCGAAACAAAGTCGCTTCTGGCTAGCTACTGCGCGATTTTGTTTGCAGGTTGGCAGCAATAAATTCGCAGTTGCCTGATTGATAATGGCTAAGGATTGCTGAGGTCATCGGTAAAACAAACCGCTGCTCTATTTTGGTGTCTGTTGAGCCGAAAACCATACACTTTAACCTATTTACTTTGATACTTACGATTGTGTTGACGAACTGGCAGACGATGAGGGGGTGGCTGTATGGGTTGTTGGGGGTATGTTCGGCCTGGAATTCGTGCCAGGCTCAGGAACAGTTTTTGGGCAAAACCCTGAAGGAGGTTCAAACGCAATTGAGCAAGGACCGAATCCGGTACGAGGAACAGTCATCGCCGATGGGTGATGCGACGACTCTTTCCTACAGTCCTTCTGAGTCGAACCGCAAGCGGGTCGATCTGTATATCGCCCATTTTTTACGGTTCCGCCAGGACAACAAAAATGCCTGTGACCTGATCATGAGCTATCCCATGATGCAGCAAAATTGGGTGGCCGATACGCTGAAAAACCGGCTGATTCAGGCCGGATTCAAGGCAATGGATCATTCGAGATTCTGGAATGAAACCCGCCATTGCTCAGCGCAACTGGAATACGTCAATGATTTGAATCCGTATACTCAGCAACCAACAAAGGTCAGAATGCTCCGCGTATCGTATACATCCAATCCGAAACAACCCGAATAGCCAACTCGGGCAAAACCCTGGCCCAACTCCGTCTTTTTACCGTTCTGCGTTCTTAACCTGAAAGCTAACCAGGTGATTATTAATCGCTTTTTGGCTGCAAACCGGTTGTGTCGCTGGTGGTTAATTGGTTCATAGTCAATTAGAAGTCTCATTGTTCGGGTTAAAATCAGGATGTTGTACATGAAAACTTTTCGCCTGGTTGAGCCATTCAGGCAAGTAAATTGAGCCATATACGAAATAGGCCATTGGCAAAAGCCCGGAACTTTGTCACGTAAATCAACCAACTACAACAATGACAATGATTCCAACGATACGCCTTGGCAAAAATGGCCCGCTCGTATCCAAACTTGGTTTAGGCTGTATGCGCATGTCGTCGACCTGGGGAGGCCCGGTGAATGATGAGGTCGAAAGTGTGGCAACCATTCAAATGGCGCTGGACAACGGCATTAATTTTTTGAATACCGGCGATTTTTATGGCACCGGCCATAACGAGCTGCTGGTGAGGAAAGCCGTCAGGGGTAGAAGAGACGATGCCTTCATCAGTGTCAAGTTTGGGGCAATTTTCGACAACGGCCGGTGGCTTGGTTTGGACCTGCGCCCCATCGCCATCCGGAACTTCATCAATTATTCACTGGTGCGTTTGGGGATCGATACGATTGATCTGTATCAGCCGTGCCGACTGGACAACAGCGTTCCGCTGGAAGAGGTGATTGGAACCGTCGCCGAGCTAATCAGCGAAGGAAAGGTGCGTTACCTGGGGGTATCGGAAATTACCGCCGACCAACTGCGCAAAGCCCACGGCGTACATCCCGTAGCTGCCCTGGAAATTGGGTATTCACTGGCCGATCGGCAGATCGAAGCCGACTTGCTGCCGACGGCCCGGGAACTCGGTATCGGAGTAGTTGCTTTTGCCAACACGGCCGAAGGTCTGCTCACCGGTGACCTGAAAGCACCGCTACCGGCCAGTAGCTACCAGCATCACTTTTCTCGGTTTCAGGGCGAGAACCTGATCAGGAATCTTGAAAAAGTCGAACTATTGAAGCAACTGGCAACCGAAAAGGGATACACACCAACCCAACTGGCCATCGCCTGGGTAAATGCACAGGGCGACCACATCATGCCGTTGGTCAGCATGAGTCGGCGATCGCGCCTACCGGAAAACATTCAGGCTATGGGCATCGAATTTACGGCTGACGAGATGGCCACTCTGAATGCGCATTTTTCACCGGGTGCAATCCTCGGCAGCACTTACCTCCACCGGTAATAGAATGGTGGAAAACCCGTTAGTTCGTATTATTGCACCATGACGAATCCAACCGAAATCATCCCGGGCGTACTCTTTTATTCGTATTTCTCGACCCAGCGAAAGGAGAAAGTGGGCTTTCTGAAGCACAACACCCTGGTACTACAGGTTTCGGGGCAATTCCGGCTGGAAACGGCTGACCAGACCATTTCGATGGGAAAAGGGGAGATGTTGCTGATTGGCAAAAATCAACTGGGGCAGATCACCAAAACACCTCCCCCCGGTGAAAATTATGAAACGATCGTCATTTCTCTGCAAGAAGACCTGCTCCGCAAAATAGCGCTGGAGGAACAAATCGAGGTAAACCGGAAATACGTCGGCCCACTCAACAGGCTGGTTCCCGGCGACGATTTCCTGCGGGGTTACTTTCAATCGATTGTGCCTTACGTCCGCAATCCGGCCGAAACGATCTCAACGGATATGGGCATTTTAAAAGTGAAGGAGGGCGTGAAACTGCTGCTGCATGTCATGCCCGAGCTCAGCCCCTTATTGTTTGACTTTTCGGCACCCTACAAGATCGATCTGGAAGAATTTATGCTCCGCAATTTTACCTTCAATATTCCGGTAGAAAAGTTTGCCCACCTCACCGGGAGGAGCCTTGCCGGGTTCAAGCGCGACTTCCAAAAAACATTTGGTATGTCGCCCCGCCATTGGCTTCAGGAAAAACGCCTGATGGAAGCGCGCCATCTGATTGAAAAAAAGAAAATGAAGCCATCGGCGATCTACCTGGATCTGGGATTTGAAAGTCTTTCTCATTTTTCCCATTCTTTCAAAAGCAGGTTCGGCAAGGCTCCTACCAACTGGTTATAAGTAAGCGTATTTTTTGAACGGGAGTAACCGTTTTTGTTTGATTACATTCGCCGGGCCATTCCCTTCAACGCGTCCGGTTCGTTGTCAAATGCCGAGGTCTACAGCCTGACGGCGTATTTGCTCCAGGCCAATAAAATCATCAATTCGACCTGGCGGGTTAAGTCCGATGGGCAGGTTCTGTTCCGGCCGGAAGTTTAAAAGTATAAAACTGTTTCGCAGAGTTGAGCGGAGTAAATCAGAGATTAGCAGAGGCTCCGCTTAACTCTTTTTAACTCCACTCAACTCCGCGAAACAACTTATCGAAAACCGTGAATAAAACAGAATTTGATGCCGTTGTTGTCGGTTCGGGCCCGAATGGGCTGGCCGCTGCCATTACCCTGCAACAAGCCGGGTTGTCGGTGTTGCTGCTGGAAGGCAAACCGACGATTGGCGGAGGACTGCGTTCGGCGGAATTGACATTACCCGGTTTTTTGCACGACAGCTGTTCGGCCATTCATCCGATGGCGATCAATTCGCCGTTCTTCCGGACCTTGCCGCTCGACGCCCACGGTCTGGAATACATTCAGCCGCCAGTGGCAGCCGCGCACCCGTTTGACGATGGTTCGGCAGCGGTTTTGACGCGCTCGGTGACGGAAACCGCCCGCTTGCTGGGGCCGGATGAACAGGCGTATCTGGATTTTTTTAAACCGCTGATCGACCAGTGGCCCCGCATCGACGCCGACGTACTGGGTCCGTTGACGTTTCCGAAACATCCTCTTGATTTTGCGCGGTTCGGGCTCAAAGCCTTACCTCCTTCGACCTGGTTGGGCCATTGGTTCAAAACCGCATCCGCCAAAGGCCTGTGGGCCGGGATGGCCGCGCACTCCATTCAACCCTTATCCAACTGGGCGACCTCGGCCATCGCGACGGTGCTGATGACGGCGGCTCACTTGCGGGGCTGGCCGTTGGCCAAAGGCGGTTCGCAGCAGATTGCCAATGCGCTGGCGTCCTGTTTTCAATCGTTGGGCGGAAAAATAGAGACGAATTTTTACGTGCATGACCTGGCCCAATTACCGGCGACGAAGGCGGTTTTGCTGGATGTAACGCCCCGGCAACTGCTGCAAATTGCCGGGCACCGGTTTTCATCGGTCTATCAATGGCAGCTAAACCGGTATCGCTACGGGATGGGCGTTTTTAAAGTCGATTGGGCGCTGGATGGCCCTATACCGTTTACAGCAGAAGGCTGCCGACGGGCCGGAACGGTGCACATCGGGAACACGCTGGAGGAAATTGTCGATTCGGAACGGCAAACCGCCCGGGGCAAACATCCTGAAAAACCGTTTGTTCTGCTGGCGCAGCAAAGCCTGTTTGATCCGACCCGGGCACCAGCGGGTAAACACACGGCCTGGGCGTATTGCCACGTTCCGAACGGATCAACGGTGGATCGGACGGAGGTGATCGAACGGCAGCTTGAGCGGTTTGCACCCGGTTTTCGGGAGCGGATTCTGGCCCGGCACACGATGAACACGGCGGAGTTGCAGGAGCATAATCCGAACTACATCGGGGGCGACATCAACGGCGGCATCATCGACCTCGGCCAGTTGTTTACCCGGCCGGCCCTGCGCTGGTCGCCCTACCGAACCTCCGCGAAAGGGCTGTATATCTGCTCTTCTTCGACGCCACCCGGCGGGGGCGTCCACGGGATGTGCGGCTACCGGGCCGCCCAGCGGGCCTTGAAAGACGTATTTAAACAGGATCATCACTTATGAAAAGGCCTACACTTGCCGACCCGGTTTCCGGTCGCGCGAAAACCGCTAATCAAAGCGAAGCCACCCAGGAGTCAACTTCTTTTTGTTCTAAACTAGTTATGCCCATGCGACGAGTATTTATCAAATCTTTACACAAAATATCTATAGATTTTATAAATATAAATGGATTAAAAATTCGACTTTAGCAGCTTGCCCTTGTCTGGTTGATCAGCCAGCCTGCCTTGGAGCAGAGCGTGGTCATTACGGAAGTAGTGACTGATCTGGCTGATAACCAGCCGACTCCCGGCGTGAGCGTGGCTCTGAAAGGAACGAATCAGGGAATCATCACGGATGGGAACCGGGCGTTTCAACTCACGGTGCCGGACACGAAAGGCACGCTTGTGTTCTCCTTTATTGGCTACAAAAGTCAGGAGATTCCGGCCACAAATTCATCGCTGAGCGTTCGGCTGGAACCGGATCTGCGCCAGTTGAACGAAGTGGTCGTGGTCGGTTACGGGACGCAGGATCGCAAGAACCTGGTTGGTTCGGTGACGCAGGTGACATCAAAAACCGTCCCGTGGCCAGCTTCGACCAGCAGTTACAGGGGAGAGCCGCCGGGGTGCAGCGAAGACGGTAGGAAAACCATTAAAAAAATTTAGCAAAGTTTTCAAACACCTTTCCGGTGCCGCTGGTTACTAGACTAGTAAATCGCTGATGCGTGGGGATACTGTGAAAGGTACCTGATTGAAAAAATAACCACCCATTGAGCGATACCAAAAGCCAGGTGACTTCGGTCGTCTGGCTTTCTTTTTCAGGACAAACCCATTCAGCCTGCGGTTTTCCGGTTCGAAACAAGCGCGTTTCTACTACCTCAGATGGACAAACCCGAAACCGAAACTCCGCTTTTCGTCTGATTCTCAGACCCCAAAACCGATCTTTCTGGTGTGCTTCATTCCAATGACGTTAAGTAAAAAGTATATTAAATGTAGTAACATATTGAAAAACAATCCTTACTTCGTAGTCATTGAAATTTGGTGTAATGAATGAAGCAGCGTTACAGTCAATTACTATGGTTGGTGTGGGGATGGCTTTTCTCCCCCTGTTCTGTCTTACTGGCGCAACCCAAAACGCTGCCCAGGCCCGAGTTGATAACCGACCAGCAGGGCCTGCCGCAGTCATTTGTACCGTCCATTGTGCAGGACAAGCAGGGGTTTATCTGGATGGCAACCCGCGACGGGCTGGCTCGCTACGACGGCAGCCAGTTCAAAGTGTTTCAGCCCGACCCGAACGGACGGCCATCGCTTTCGACTGCCGAAGTGGCTCAAATACAAGTAGATAAGCATGGAAAGCTCTGGATTTCGAATGAACTAAATGACCTGGATGTCTTCGATCCGGTTACGGAACAGTTTACCAATTTTTCGAAGCAATCCGATTTTAAATCCTTTAAATCAAAGGATCTTCTGGTATCCCGGTATTATGTCGACCGACATGACCAGCTCTGGAAAACATCGGCAAATGACGGGTTAATTTGCTTAGACTTGCGAACCAAACGGGTTCAGCATTTTCGACATGATCCGCAGCAGCCTCAATCATTGAGTAACAATTTTGTCATTGGAATCAGGGAAGACCGGGCTGGTAATCTTTGGGTAATTACCGTCACCGGACTCGATCGAATTGATTGGAAAACCCATGCCATCCGCCATTATTTGCACCAGCAGGTTTTAGAATCCAGTACCACCGGCGTTTGGGTCTGTAAATCCGGCGATGTAGTGATGACCACGGAACGTTGGTTATGGGTTGTCAAGCCCGCATCCGGACAGATTCGCAAGTATCCAATTCCGGCGATCGCCACCCCCGACGGGTATGTACATTTTACGGAGGATAGCCACGGGAACCTCTATTTTGCCCGTCACTCGGCCCTTTTCAGGTTTATTGATCAACAGGGCGTTCAATTGCTCGATGAAGGTGGTGACCAAAGTCAAAATTCGTACCAGGTAGCCTTTATTGATCAATCGGATGTGCTCTGGGTAGGCACTTCCGGCATGGGCGTTCGAAAATACGACCTGCGCAATCACCCCTTTAAAACCGCCCCCTACCAAACCGAATTTGTCCCGGATTTACTTTCTCCGAACTGGCTGGGAGGAGCCCTTCAACCCGGATTTTCCGGTAAAATCAAACTAACCAGTTACAATTTTCGCTACACCTTCGATCAGCGCGGCCGACTATGGTATAACATGGGTAGCTCGGACTTGTACCGCATTGATTTTCAAAAAAAGAAAACCGATCCGATTTCGTTCCCAAGGCACTTCGCAAATCCGGTCATCGGGTTCCATACCTGCCCCCTGGCCACTGACCCAAGCGGGCGGGTGTGGGCGGTTTACGATACCACCGCGTTTTGGTATGATGAGCAGCAAACCCAGTGGAGAACTTTTCCTTACCCCATTCCGCACCCACTGCTCAATGCCCACCAGATGCTGGTCGTCGATGACCAGGCCCTCTGGCTGGCTACCTCATCCGGCGGTTTGCTGCGGATCGACCGGTCCAGTGGTCGCATCAAAAAGTACAATCAGATTCGGAACAACCCGGTCTCGCTGAGCAGCAATGCGCTGCTCTGTCTGGCTTCTGATCCTACAAACCCGGACCTGCTCTGGATCGGAACCTTCGGCAGTGGGGTTTGTATTTTCAATAAAAAAACCGGTTTGTCCAAACGGTTGTCGGTGGCCGATGGGCTGCCCAATAATGTCATCTATTCGGTGATTCCCGACAGCCACGGCGATGTGTGGGCAGGTACCAACAAGGGGCTGGGGCGGATTAACCGACGAACGCTGAAAATACAGACTTATACGACCAAGGATGGCTTACTGGCGAATGAATTCAACCGGTTTCACTTTCTGCACATGCCCAGGCAGGGAACTGCTGCGGACGACCACATCCTGATGGGGGGGCTGGAGGGCATTACGGCCTTTAAACCGGGTGAAATCCGCCCGGATTCCTTTCAGCCGGTGACCGAGATCACGAGCCTTTTCATTAATAATAAACCGGTTGTGCCGGGTTTGAATTCACCCCTGGGCGAATCCCCCATTCAGGCCATTCACGAGCTAAGATTGCCCTACAATCAGAACTTTTTGACCATTGAATTTGCGGTTTTACAGTTTAACAAACGCGAAAAAAACCGGTTTCGCTACCAACTGGAGGGGCTCGATCCCGGCTGGGTGGAAAGCCGTCGACCCGAAGCGGTTTTTACGGATTTACGCCCCGGTACGTATACGTTGCGCCTGAACGCGACCAATTTAACCGGTGTCTGGAGTTCGAAAATCCGTATTCTGAAGATCATCATTCACCCGCCCTGGTGGGCTACCTGGTGGGCCTACGCGTTCTATGCTTTAGTTGTTATCTGGATTTCGTACGGGCTATTTCAAAATTACGTCAACCAGCTCAAAATGCAACAGTCGATCGCTCTGCGAGACCATGAAGCTGCAAAACTCCGGGAGCTGGATGCGATGAAAACCCGGTTTTTTGCCAACGTCACCCACGAGTTCCGCACACCCCTGACGCTGATTCTGTCGCCTGCCGAACAATTGCTGCAACAACCGCTGGAGGCCGACATCCAGCGCCGGATTTCGATCATGGAAACCCAGGCCCGGCACCTGCTGCGACTGATTAACCAGTTAATGGATTTCTCCAAGCTGGAAGCCAGCCTGATGACTCTCAACGAGTCGCTGGGTGACTTGGGCCAGTGTGTGGATCAATGGCTGGTGCCGTTTCGGGAACAGGCTGCCGGACTGGGCATCGAACTCGCCTTCGAAAACCGCCTGGCATCGCACTACTGGTTTGATGCTGGCAAACTCGAACCGATCATCTATAATCTGGTGTCGAATGCCCTGAAGTTTACGCCGAAAGGGGGCTACGTTTGGGTCCGGATTCAGCCGCTGGACGAAAAGAACGGGGTCGAACTCGTGGTGAAGGATACCGGAATTGGTATTCCCGCCGTCAGCTTACCGTTGATTTTTAACCGGTATTATCAGGTCGAAACCGGGACAGAATACATTCCCAGCCGACCGTCGGGGACGGGCATCGGACTGTCGTTGGTCAAGGAACTCGTGGAGTGCCAGCAGGGGGAGATTGCGGTGGAAAGTCAGACAGGACAAGGCACCCTCTTCCGGGTGTGGTTGCCGGTTCGGGTAGCGCAACCTGCCGAGAAAAGCCGATTGGGTGTTGAATTACCGATGGCCATTTTTAAAGAGGAGGTCGGAGACGAACGGGTTCGGATTTTGCTGGTTGAAGACAATGCTGAACTGGCGCAGTTCATCACCGAGAGCTTACCATTCTGGTATGAATTTGATCTGGCCCATAACGGACTGGAAGGGCTGACTATGGCCCTCGAACACATGCCCGATGTCGTCATCAGCGATGTGATGATGCCGGTGATGGATGGCTACACTTTGTGCAACAACCTGAAAAGTGACCAGCGAACCAGCCACATTCCGGTGGTGTTGCTGACGGCGAAGGTGTCTTATGAAGACCGGATCGAAGGCTTGACGCGGGGGGCGGATGAGTACCTGACCAAACCGTTTCACGTGCAGGAGCTTCAGTTGCGGGTGCGGAATCTGTTGGAGAACCAGCGCAGGCTGCGGGAACAACTCCATACCGAGTTGCTTCAGCCGGGTTTGCCGCAGCCTGTTCAAAATCAGGCCCCGGCATCAGTCGATCCGTTGCTGGCGGGCATCACGGAACTCATTGAATCCAATCTGGATAATGCTGCGTTTCGGGTCGAAGACATCGAGAAGTTCACGAACATGAGCCGGATGAGTCTGTACCGCAAGATGAAAGTGGTGACGGGGATGACACCCGGTGATTTTATTCGGGTATACCGGCTGAAGCGGTCAGTTCAGCTGTTGAAAGAGGGAAAAGCGATCTCGGAGACGGCCTACCTGGTCGGGTTTGATTCACCGGCGCATTTTACCAAAATGTTTCGGCAGCATTACCAGGTAAGCCCGAGGCAGTATCTGGCCAACGCCAAATAATTCCATCACAACAAGACTTTCGGAAGGATAAAACAAACCCGCCTAAGTAAAGCGGGTTTATCAGCTTTTTGGGGTATACGCTCCGTGAAAAGAAATCACTTCTCCAATTTTTACAGATTGGGTGGCAGTCCCCTTCATCGGCTTACCCTATTGTGCTTTGGGAGATTATCGCCTTCATCCCTAAATCCATCACAATTATCCCAATTCGCTCGCCAAAGTCCGGAGTTTAGGTCCATTTGCTCATTTTTGGGTCAGTGGGAAAATTGTTATAGTAATTGGGAAAATTGCGATAGTCTGTGCGTGATGAACTAGGTATGTTCGCCGGTGGAAGAAAACCACTCCATAGCTTAGTTTACTCATATGAAAAAAAATTTACTCCCGCGTAGATCGATCGGTCTGCGCCTATTCGCGGTTTTTGCGCTGCTCTTCGTTGCTCTGACGGCTTCTGCCCAGATCCATGTGACCCCAAACGGGGGTATCAGTACGCAGGATGGAACGTCCTGGGAAACCGCTTACCCCGGCACAGCCTTACCGGGCGTACTATCCAACCCCGCTAATCTAACGGTTTTGGTCGCCAGCGGTTTGTATAAACCAACGACTACCGGTGACCGCACCCAATCCTTCACCATTGCATCCGGCGTGCAGGTTTACGGCGGTTATGATCCTTCCAGCGGAAACCGTACGACCAATCCATCCAGCACGACTTTATCCGGCGATATTGACAACAATAATACGCTGGATGATGGCAATAGTTATCACGTCGTGCGGTTTTACGGAGCCAACGATCGGACTTGCCTGGATGGTTTTGTTATCACCGGCGGAAAAGCCAATGGGTCCGGTACGGATGGCTGGGGAGGGGGTATTCTCAATCTGGAGTTGACCGACCCGGAACAGCCCTCAGACCCTACAATTGCCCATTGTACTTTTACGCAAAATTCGGCGGCCGTTTTAGGAGGGGCCATGATGAACAAGGCATTCCTGCCCGGAAGCAATCCAATCATTACCTATTGTGACTTTATCGAAAACAAATGTGATGATCGCGGTGGCGCCATTTTTAATGACCGAACCGGTGATCCCGATCATCCCATCGTCATCAGTCACTGTACTTTTACCGGCAATATCGCTCCATCCGGGGGCGCACTGTATAACAATTCAGCGGGGGGGGGCACTAGTAATGCCCGGGTCAGTGATTGTACTTTTTCGCAAAATTACGCCAATTTAAGGGGTGGCGCTATTTACAATTCGGGTGCCAGTGGCGGAATTTCCAATCCCCGCATTGAACGTTGTGATTTCAGTCTGAATAAAGCAGAAGTACATGGCGGAGCGATCGTGAATGATGGTGAAGGCGGTACCTGCAGTCCGACCATTATCTCCTGTCGTTTCAGTCAGAATGAAATTCCCTCAACCGGTCGAGGTTTTGTAAAAGGGGCGGCAGCCATCCAAAATAACGGGCGGAGCGGTAATTCCAACCCTGTGATCACCAATTGCAGTTTTACCAAAAATAGATCAATTGGGTGGGGAGCGGCTATGTACGCCGATGCTGAAAATGGGGGCAGAAGTACCCCCGTCATCACCAATTGTAGCTTTAGTCAAAATAGCGGAAAGGATAACATTGGTGTCATCTTCGTAGATTGTGGTGGCCCTTTTACGCAGATAGGTATTGCTACTTTCATCAACTGCGTCTTGTTTGATAACGGCACCAACCCGATCGATACGTTTTATGGCGTCGTCATTGCAACCAACAGCCTGTTCGATGCACCCTACGCCTACACAACCGACCCGACCAACCTGACGACAACCACCTCTCCATTTGTGGATGCCGACAATGAGAACCTGCAACCGGTGGCCTGCTCGCTGCCGGTGAATGCCGGGAACAACAGCGCCGATGGCCTGACAGGAATTACCACCGATCTGGCCGGTAACCCGCGCTTTGTCAACACCATCGATATGGGAGCTTATGAATTTCAGGGGGTTACCATAACCGGCCAACCTGCGTCGGCTTCGGCGGTTTGCGCGGGCAGTTCGGTCAGTGTACCGGTTTCGGCTACGGGCGTTGGTTCCTTAACTTACCAATGGTTCAAGGATGGAAGTCCGCTTAATCCGGCCCAAACTTCGGCCACGCTCAGCCTCACCAATGTACAGGCAGCCCAGGAAGGAAGCTATCAGGTAGTCATTACCTCAACCTGTAATTCGCTGACATCCAATGCCTTTTCGCTGACGCTCACCTCCAGCCAGGTGGCACCGGTTATCAGTCTGCCTCCGAACATCTCATTGCCCGTTTTACAAAATACCCCCTTTGTTGCCCTGACCGTTTCGGGTTGCGAAGGAGGGACCCTTAGCTGGCAGGGACCCGGAGGAGTCACTGGCAGTAGCACTACCATTTCTGTACCTACCGCGACGACCGGAACGCTGGTGTATTCGGCCACCTGTACGGTGGGAAGTTGCACCAGCCCCCCCGGTTCCACAACCGTTACCATTAGCCCTTCCCTGGTGAGTGGTTCGTTCGACGGGTTTGTTAACGGAGCGGATTGCAGCACCTTTCGGGGCTGGGCCTGGGATCGTAATAAAGTCAACACCCCGGTTTCGGTCGATATTCTCGATGGGCCCAACGTCATTGCTACCGTTCTGGCCGATGTCTTTCGGCAGGATCTGCAAACGGCCGGCAAAGGCAATGGCAAACACGCCTTTAGCTGGCCGATTCCCGCCAGTTTAAAAGACGGTTTGCCCCACAACCTCTCGGCCCGCGTCGCGGGCAGCAGCTTCATTCTGAAAGACTCCCCCAAAGCCCTGATCTGCGTTGGCACCGGAACGCCGGAAAACAAAGCGCCGGTTGCGCCATCGCCCACGGTTTTGATTGCGCCCCTGGCGGCTCAGGTGGGCGTACCGTTTTCGGGAACGCTGGTGGCTTTCACCGATCCCGAAGGCCAGCCATTGATGTACGCCCTGAGCGGTTTGCCCGACGGGTTAACCATTAACATGACTAACCGCGTGATCTCGGGAATACCCACCGTTGCCGGCAATTTTGTACTGACGTATTCGGCCAATGATGGGGTGCTGACCAATTCCGTGAGTTTTCCGTTGACGGTCAACCCGGCATCGACGACGACGGTCACGGGCAGTTTTGAAGGGTATCTCGACAAAGTGGAGTGTGGCACGATTCGGGGTTGGGTCTGGGATCGCAATAAACCCAACACGCCGGTCACCGTCGAGATTTATTCCAAAACCGCTGGCGGGGTTGAAACCATCTGGGGCAGTACGGTGGCCAACATTTTCCGACAGGATCTGAAGGATGCGGGGAAAGGCAACGGGGTTCATGCCTACAGTTTCGAGGTTCCCTCGGGACTGAAGGACGGGAATCAGCGAATTATGTATGGCCGGGTACTGGGCAGTACGTACGCGTTGAAAGATTCGGGAAAACCACTGACGTGTAACGCGCCCACGCGGCTGTCGGCCGAAACCGGTTCGGCGCTTCAGGTAACGGTTTTGGGTAATCCGGTTTCGGATCAGGTCGAGGTCGAAATCCGGGGTGGGGAGGGCCAGCAACTTCACTTGCAATTAACCGACGCCAGCGGTCGGCTGGTTGGCCAGCGGCAGGCCGAAGTCGCAAAACCGGTCGAGCACCAGCGGTTTTCGGTGTCGGGACAGGCCGCAGGGCTATTGTTGTTGCGGGTCAATAGTGGACTAAAAACCGTAACCGTGAAGGTGTTGAAGCACTAAGACGCATTATTCAGGTTTGGTAAAGGCGCAGGTCGATGGTCTGCGCCTTTTCTGTTAACTGACTCATACCGAGCACATGCTCAATCCGTGAATCGTTTCACACTTCGTTTCCGGAAGCTTTCCCTTCAACAAACGCCTGAATGTTCCGGCAGGTTGTCCGGGCAATTCCCTGTAACGCATTGCGGGTAAAAAAGGCCTGATGCCCCGTAATCAGTACATTGGGGAATGTGAGCAGACGCATGAACGTGTCGTCCTGAATAATGGTGTTCGAGAGATCCTCAAAAAACAAATGACTTTCTTCTTCGTAAACGTCCAGGCCCAGATACCCGACCTGTCCGTTTTTCAGGCTTTCAATGACGGCCTGCGTATCGATGAGTGCCCCCCGGCCCGTGTTGATCAGCATCACGCCTTTTTTCATCCGGGCCAGCGTGTCTTTGTTGATAATGTGACGGGTTTCGGGCGTCAGCGGACAGTGCAACGTGAGAATATCGGACCGATTGAGCAGTTCTGGCAGGGAAACGTATTCGATCCCGAGTTGCTCGGCTTCTTCATCCCGAACAACATCATACGCCAACAGCTGACACCCAAAACCGCCCAGAATCCGGGCGGTCACTTTGCCAATCTTGCCCAGGCCCAGCAAACCGACGGTTTGCCCAAACAGGTCGAACCCCATCAACCCTTCGAGGGCAAAATTACCTTCCTTGACCCGGTTGTAAGCGCGGTGGGTTTTTCGATTCAGGGCCAGAATCAGAGCCAGCGTGTGTTCTGCCACCGAATGCGGGGAGTACGCAGGCACGCGCATCACCTGAATCCCCGCCTGGCGGGCGGCATCCAGATCAACATTATTGAAACCAGCGCACCGCAAGACAATCAATCGAACGCCCTGACGGGCTAATGTGCGGATGACGGCGGCATTGGCCTGATCGTTGACAAATAAACAGACCACCGGCGAACCGGTGACCAACTCCGCCGTGGTTTCGTCCAGCGGCACTTTCAAAAACCGCAGCTGAAAGCCGAAATCGGCGTTGGTTTGCTGAAAAAAAGTAAGATCGTAGGGCTTGGAACTGAAAAAAGTGACGTTCATAGGCATCTCAATCAGGTCAGACGTGTGGCTACTAAGGAGGTAATCCGAAACCGTTCCGGCGTTAACCGTTTATCCAATGGCAAGATAGCAGGTAAGATTGGAATGGCCGCTTGCGGAGTTTTTTTAAACCGGTCCGGTTTGCGCGTAAGCGATAGGCACTTTTGGGTGGCGGCAAAAGAGTAGGATCCGGTTATTTTCTGCACGGGATGAGGAGAAAAGTCTTGCCCAATGCGTTTCTTAGTACGAATAGTCAAAAAGTCAGTTATGCAATCGATTGGAGCCGCCTGTTTGTTCGTCCTTACCTTGACCCTTGCAAAACCCGCGTTAGCCCGGTCTGCCACCCATCCTGAACCGTCCGAAACCCGGTCTGGGGAAGACCGGAACGATACGAATCCGAAAACCGTGACCATTCTGGGGCTGGGCGATTCGATCACTCAGGGGAGTACCGATTTTGATTCGTACCTTTTTCCGCTTCAGAAAAAACTCCGGCAGGCCGGGTATCACTTCCGGTTGATTGGTCCCAAAGCGAGCGTTCATCAACCGGATTCCATATATAATGCGGGATACGGCGGTAAAACGGCCGAGTTTCTGGCAACGATGGTCGACAGCATTTACACCCGGTTTCCGGCCGATGTCGTGTTGCTTCATTCGGGCCATAACCATTTTGATACCGAAAATCCGGTAGCGGGCATTATTGCGGCCCAAAAATCAATGATCGCTAAACTGATCGCCATCAATCCCCGCGTGGTGATCTTGGTTGCTCAGGTGATTACCAGCGGCAAACTGCCGAAATACAGCTACATTCCGGCCCTGAATCAACAAATCGGCGAGATGGTCAACCAGCTGAATAACCGGCAGGTGATTCTGGTCAATCAGGCCAAAGGCTGGGAATGGGAAAAGAACACCATCGCCGATAAAGTACACCCGAACGCGCGCGGGGCCGAAAAAATGGCTCAAGCCTGGTTCAAAGCCCTGAAAAGACACTGGCCTTCCACTGACCGGAATTAACGCCATGTGCCGGTTTTTCAATCCGCCGGTTTTATTAGTTGCGAATTTCCACATGGCCTTCCGTTCCCCGGATTCGCCTTGAAACCGGTCATAAACCCAATTGAAACGATACTTTAATGGCAAAGGGCGTTACATTCGGATTCTGGCGGTAGGTTAGCCGGTGAATTGCTTCGACGCGAACCAGTTTAAAAATATTTTCAACCCCGTAACCCACTTCCGCGTAGGGATCGCGTTGAAGCGAATAAACCGGAGCCAGGGCCTGGCCGGAGGCATCGTGCGTGGCAATCAGGGTACGATTCGCCGGGCTTAAACCGCCCCATAATACGCTGGTATTGACGAACGTACGCCAGCCCAGACGCCGGATCAGCGGAACCCGGTTGGTGAGCAATCCCTCAAATTTATGTTCCAGCGAAACCGATGCGTACCGATCACTAACAAACTCAGCGTAATTCATCAGGTTGAACGCATTGCGGT
Organism: Larkinella rosea; assembly: GCF_003858635.1. GTDB lineage: Bacteria > Bacteroidota > Bacteroidia > Cytophagales > Spirosomataceae > Larkinella > Larkinella rosea. The sequence goes on along the minus strand of NZ_RQJO01000016.1, from coordinate 195,826 downwards.
TGTAAAACGGCGACTGGTTGCCAACGTGGACCTGCAAGAGCGGGTGGGGCAGGGTTGAGGGCGTAAAACCGGCCTGCACGCTGTACTGCGTCCGCCCGAGCAACCCCCACCGCAGCGTATGATCCAGCTGAAAGTGCCATTTGTGATAACCGCCAAACGATCCTCCCTCGAAAGCCGCCGTGCCGTAGGTGTAGCGAAGCGTGAGGAGGGGCGCGGTTTCGGTGGCCCGGCGCTGAATCCGGCGTTTCGTGACCCGGCGGGTGGGAACCCGCCCCGGAGCATACCGCAGTTCCAGAAAGGCTTCTTTTCCCCAGATACTCGACTGAAAAGCGGTTTGCTGCGTGTCCTGAAGGGGATGCCGGAAGGCAGGAAAAAGCGGATCGATGTGGCGGTAGCGAACCCCGGCCGTCTGAATGAAATCAACACCTAAATCCCGTTGAACAGACAGGCTTGTTTCATTCTGATAGAACGCATTTCGGTATCGACCAAACCGGCTGGTGGTTCGCAGCAGCGGATTGCCGGCCAGATCTTCGGTTCGAAAACCGAGTTGCTCCAAATCATAACTGCTCTTTAAGATGATCAGGGTCAGCGGTTGCCGCGTCGGAATGAAGTTCACTTCGCCCCCCATTTTCCAGACCTGATCGCGCGTTCCGTAGGCACCGTAGGCCGACAGCTGCCAGTTGCGGCTGAACGCGTTGTTGGTTTGCAGCCCGAGTCGCAGGCGGTTTCCTTCAATCCGGTTATACGCCCAGAGCGAAAAAACCGGTCCGATGTCAATGCCTTTGGTGAGCGGTAAATAACCGCTATTGAGCACAAACTGGCCCGCCCACCGGATGAATTTGAAAACCGGCAGGTTCCGCACGGTATCCAGAAGCGCGTGCGTTTCCTCGCTTGCCCGGGAGTCGGGGAGCGTCTGGCGTTGGGCCTGCCAGTATTCCGCCGAAGCGTTCCGGGCGTCTTCGACTACCTGCACCTCCTGGTCGAAGAATCCAACCGGCCGGGGCTGCCCCACCCGCGGCTGGCGAACCGTGGAGAGGTAATCTACCGTGGCTCCAAAGGTGTTTCTGACGACTTCAGCAACCTGAATAGTCAGGCGGGTTGTTTCCGGAAACCAGACGGTGGAAGACTCGCTGGCGGTTTCGTGCGTTTGATGCACGTCAATCTGTTTCATAAAATTGACATTGGCTGCGGCTCCCACCTGCGCGTCAATCTGCACGAGGGCAAAGCTGAGCGTATCGATCCACATTTTCCCCTTAAAGACCAGATCGCGCTCGTTTTTAGGATCAAAATCGATTTCGTAACAGGTATGCAGCCCAACCTGCGCGGTATCCGCCAGAAAATAGGTGTAGGCAACCCGTCCGCGCTCGGCGAGGGGCGATATAAAGTCTTTTTTGAACAGGCTGACGGTGTTCTGGTAAAAGTCGAGCGTGTTAAAACCAGCACCGGTAAATTGGGCAATAAAGCGATCGTCGGTCAAACCGGCACTGCTGATGCGGGTTTTCAGAATTTGCTCCTTCTGGCGTTCCGGCTGGCGTCGGGCATACAGGCTGGAAACCGTTTCGGAGAAAAAGAGCGGTACATGCTGCGATGGTTTTCCGCCTTGTTTTGGCTCGACAGCCCGCAGCATGGATTGGACCGGTTTTCGTTGCCGGAACGATTCGGCCATTTGGCTGATGTGAATGGCCAGCTGGCTATAGGCCTGGTATTCGTAGCCATCGGTCTTCCGAAAATCGTTTTGGGCACGGTGGGCATTGACCTCCCGCAGAATCGGATAAGCCGGGTTTTCGCCCGCCCGAATCACCACTTCGGTCAACTGCGTCGCAACCGGTTTCAGAACAATCTCAACGGCTTGGAAAGACTGAAAACCAGCGATCGCCATCGTTGTGGTTTGGTAGCCCATCGCCGAAACCAGCAGCGAGTCGGCCCGCTGGTTCAGGGTTAATTTGAATTGACCGTTTTCATCGGCCTGTGTGCCAATGGATTTGCCCTTCACCGCAATCGAAGCAAAGGGCACGGCGGCTCCCGACGGAGTTTCGGTGATGCGTCCTGAAAACGTCTGTGGGCTGGAAACCGGTTGGGCTAAGCTGGTTCGACTCAGCAGAAGAAGCCCTGCAAAAATCAGTTGTGGATAAGCGAAAATCCGGCCGAAGCCGTGAACGGGAAAAATCAAATGGAAATGCATTACCTTCTTGCGGTTGTTTACAGTCTGTTGGTACAGCATTGACCGCGAAGGTGGGCTTTCCCCCTATGCCCAAAAACGATGGTTTGAGTGAACGGTAGAAATAGACGGTTGAATTGATTGCATAATGACTTTAACCCGTTGAGAAAGATCGCCCGGAAAAACCGCTAAGATCGGCAAAAAAGAGGAGCGAAGCCCACCGGTTTTCGTGGCTCTTTAGTGCGTAAGCAGCGTTACGAGGGGTTCAATCAGTTTTCGGGAACCGGCGGCATCCAGATGCAAGCCATCGGGCGTCATTGTTTCGATGTCCAGACCCGGCGTTGTAAATCCATCGACAAACAGGCACTGGTTTCGTTGAGCCACTTGTTTGAACGTTTGGCTCATCGCTTTGACCCGCTCTCCACCGCCCGCGTATTTTTCCGTGGATAATGCTTTCGTGCCGTACGGCGGGGGCGAAATGATGACGATTTTGGCCTTGTTAAGAACCGGATAGGGACACGCTCTGATTCGACGAATCAGTTTCTCCAGATTGAGCGGCACTTCGGCCTGACGGTCGGCAAAAACCGCCTTGGCGTCGTTGGTGCCGAGCTCAATCAGGATAAAATCGTAAGCCTGGCCATTGGACGACTCGGCTGCTTTTTTCAGGTTGACATCCGCGACCAGCAGCGAATTCAGCGTACTGTCGCCGTTGTTTACAAAACCGATCGTTCGTCCGGACCGGCTGATATTAACGACCTTGGCGTTCGGGAACGCCGATTTTACCTGCTGGGGCCAGCTGTATGGAAAGGTACCGTTGCTATCGCCCAGGGTGAAAAGGGTGAGTCGTTTTTCGGATAAAACCGCCGGTTGGGCCACGGCTACGAAGGACGCCAGTAGTTCGGATACCAGCAGGGATAATAGGAGTAAGGATTTCATTTCCGGGTTCAGGATGGATCAGCACCCAAATATACCCAACGAAGAAACGCTTTTCGGCATGAAGGGTAATCAAACACTAACCGTATTTTGCAACCTATTCCCGTCAACCGTTAACTTGCCGGTCGATTGGGTGAAAAACCGGTTGGAAAATTTCTTGCGCGATGAAACAATACTCCTTTACGTGGCCCGTCGGCCTGATGGTACTTTGGCTGTTCGGTAGTGGCTGGTTGCGCCCGACGGCGGCTGGGTACCGGGATACCCCCAAAATGCTGTACGGCGACCAGTCCCGGCTGGGCCGACCCTACGCCAAAGATCCGCACGTTGTCAAATTCAGGGGGCGTTACCTGATGTATTTTTCCGTGCCTGCTTATACCGACTCCAGTGGCGTCAAGCACGGCTGGGGCATTGGCGTGGCCGAAAGCCGGAACCTGACCGACTGGCAGAAAATGGGGGAAATTCCCCCCGTGGCCGATTACGAAAAAGCGGGTATCTGCGCGCCCGGCGCTTTGGTGAAAGATGGGAAGGTACACCTCTTTTACCAGACCTACGGCGGTGGCCCGAAGGATGCGATTTGCCACGCGTGGTCGGAAGATGGCCTTTATTTTACGCGCAACGCTACCAACCCTATTTTTCGCCCGACGGGTTCGTGGAACTGCGGCCGGGCGATCGATGCGGAAGTATACCGGTTTAAAAACCAGTACTTTCTCTATTTTGCCACCCGTGACCCGGCCTACAAAAACCAGCTTCTGGGCGTGGCCGTTGCCCCGTTGAAAACATCCTTTAACCGGGAAGAGTGGCAACAACTGTCCACCGAAGGCCCGATTCTGAAACCGGAACTGGCCTGGGAAGGGGAGTGCATCGAAGGAGCTTCGGTGATTGAGCGAAACGGCGAACTGGTGATGTTTTACGCCGGAGCTTATAACAACTGGCCGCAGCAGATTGGCGTCGCCCGGAGCCAGGACGGAGTACGCTGGGAGCGGATGCAGGCCGAACCGTTCCTGAAAAATGGGGCGCCAGGCAGCTGGAATTCCAGCGAATCCGGGCACCCGCATATTTTTGAAGACAGCGACCGGCAAACCTACCTGTTTTACCAGGGTAACAACGACAAGGGCCGCACCTGGCTGCTATCCAATCAAAAACTAAGCTGGAACGGAAACCGCCCGGTGCTGCCGTAATCGCATCCGTCCGGCAAAAATGCGTTCAGTACGGCAGCCCACCGATGCATTCACTTTTTCTTACAATAAAATCACGGGCGTAGTACCATTTTGACTAGTACTTTTCCTAAATTGAACGTATAAATAAGACACACCTTCCCGGGGAACCACCCCATTCTGACCCGATACCATCAGCTAACCCAGTAACCATGTCCAATCTGCCGGAGACCAACAGATTGCGAGATTCCCAGCTCTGGAAAGAGCTAGTGCTTGGCAATGAGCAGGCACTGGGATCACTCATGCGGATACACTACCGATCCTTGCTGAATTACGGGCAGAAATTTATCCGGGATGAAGAATTTCTCAAGGATTGCATCCAGGAATTGTTCATCGAAATCTGGAACCGGAAACTGACGCTGTCCTGCCCCGACAACGTCAAAGCCTATCTTTTTTCGTCGCTCCGACGTAAAATCTACCGGGAGGTTCACAAGTTTCCGCTGTCCTACCAATCTGAAAGCGTGGATGCTGAAGACAGCGATGTATACGTTGAATTTTCCCCGGAATGGTGGCTCATTGAAGAAGAAAGCCTGGCCGAACGAACCCAGAAAATGGGTTATCTGCTCAACCTCCTTCCCAAGCGCCAGCGGGAGGTGATCTACTTAAAATACTACCAGGAGCTTAGCCGGGAGGAGATCGCGGAGGTCATGACCATTTCTCCCCAAACCGTATCGAACCTGATTCAAATGGCTTTCACGAATCTGCGGGACCGGATGAAAACGGTTACGATCAGTCTCTTCGTCTTTCTAACCCTCTTTCTGAGCTAGAAAAGGCTCCTTTCATAAATTTTAAAAAAATAATACAAAAATCTGGTATGAGAGACGCATTCCCTGCATCTCATCATTGAAGCGCATTGCTATGACCGATTACCGCAAGTATACCATCGAAGATTTTCTGACCGACGCGCTGTTCCGGGCGTGGGTCCTGACCGGCGACACCCAGGCGGAAACTTTCTGGCAACACTGGCTGGTCGCCAATCCGGACCGGTCGGAAAGGGTCCAGGAGGCCAGGGCGCTTTTGCTGGCGATGGCGGAAAAAAAGCAAACGCTTTCCGACCCTGAACTCGACCAGATCGTGGAGGCCACCCTTGGTAAGCTGAACCGTGAAACGGCACCGCCAACCGCCAGGCCGTTGTACCTGGTGCTGGCGAGGATGGCAGCCGCCGTGCTGCTGGTTGCCGGACTGGGCTGGCTGGTGTACAGGTTTCCGACGGCGGATTCTTTGAATGCAATCTCCACCCGGTCATCGTCGTCAGAAACCCGGGTGGAACGGAGAAACGACACGGATCGGCCGATGACGGTGCTGCTGGGTGACAAGAGTACCGTCATCCTGCAACCGGGCAGCCGGCTCTCGTTCGGTTCGACTTTGGAAAAGGCGTCGAACCGGGTTGTTTACCTCGACGGCGATGCCTTCTTTGATGTGGTGAAGGATCCGGCGCGTCCTTTCTTTGTTTATTCGAACCAGCTTATTACCAGAGTATTAGGTACTTCTTTTCGGGTAGTGGCGTATGCGCGGGAACAGCAGGCGTCGGTCAGTGTGCTGACGGGTAAGGTGGCCGTATTTGCGAAAGAAGACCTGGAAAAAATGGCGATTCGTCCGGGGGCTGGGCAACTGGTTCTGTTGCCCAATGAGCAGGTCACGTTCAGTCAGAATAAGGCCCGGTTTACCAAATCAAGGGTCCAGGGGTTGGCGAAGCTGTATCACCCGCCCCGGTTTTCGTTCGACGAAACACCCGTTACCGACGTTTTTACGGCTCTTGAGAAAGAATACGGTATCGACATTGAATACGAGCCTGAAAAAATACACGGCTATCTGTTGACGGCAACCTTTTCCGAGATGAGCCTGCACGACGAACTGGATCTCATTTGCCGCATTATCAAAGGCACGTACCATATTGAAGAAGGCCGGGTGATCATTGAAACCGATCAACAACTGCCCGCTGAAGACGCAAATCATTCACGAAACCCTACTTTATGAATAGAACCTGATCTACTAAAAACAACATGATGTCGCAACCATCATGAACTCCCCAACCCCTTTATTCTCTCCCGTTGACTTGACCTTGACCTGGGTAATCCGACGTAGTTTGCCCAGTCATCCAGTGTTGTAAAACCATTGAAATATGAACCCAAACCAGCGTTTCAAAACCCTTTGGCGCACGATTATGAAACTATCGGTACTCCAGCTCTGTATCGCCCTCGTATTTTCCAGCCTTTCTTTTGCCGGTGCCGACGCGCGTGGCCAGGAAATCCTTGAGAAAAGAGTAAGCCTTCAAATGGAGGGCATGAGCCTGAAAAAAGTGCTTTCCGCGCTCGAAAACCGGTCGGACGCCCGTTTTATTTATAACCCCAGCGAAATTCAGTCATCGCTGGAAGTGACCGTCTCAGTCCGTAACGAGCGGCTGAGCGATGTGCTGATCAAACTGCTGAGCCCGTTACAGACCTCGTTTGAGGTGAAGGGAAAACAGATCCTGCTTTTCAAAAAGAGCAGCTCTTCACTCAAGGCATCGGGGTCTATGGACATCGCGGTTGCTGAAACGCGCACGGCGCCGGCCAAAACCGTAACTGGCGTTGTGACGTCCAACACCGACAAGGCGGGAATCCCCGGCGTGAATGTTATCCTGAAAGGATCCCAGTCGGGGACGACCACCGATGCGACGGGTAAGTTTTCCCTGGACGTCAACGGCGAGGGGGCCGTCCTGATCTTTTCCTACATCGGTTTTCAGACGCAGGAGATTCCGGTCAATAACCGCAGCGTGATTGACGTGGTAATGACAGAAAGTGTGAATACCCTGCAGGAAGCGGTTGTGACGGCCCTCGGGATCAAGCGCGATAAACGATCACTGGGCTACTCCGTGGGCACGATTGAAGGCACGTCCGTTACCCAAACTCCGCAGAATAACGTGTTGAACGCCATGGCAGGCAAGGTTGCCGGTGTTCAGATCTCGCAGATGGGCGGGGGCGTTGGGTCGTCGGTGAGCATGATCATCCGCGGAGCCAATTCCCTGAACGGCGACAACCAGCCGCTGTTTGTCATCGACGGCGTACCGGTCGCCAACAAGCTCTCCAACGGGTTTGCGGGCGCCGACATGGGGAATCCCATTTCCGACATCAACCCGAACGACATTGCCAATGTATCGATCCTGAAAGGACCCAGTGCCGCAGCCCTGTATGGTTCACGGGCCGGTAATGGGGTTGTGCTGATCACGACAAAATCCGGTGCGGGGGGTAAAAAAGGGATTGGGGTGTCCCTGAATACCGCAGTTGTGGCCGATGTTCCGCTGCAGTATGTACCGGTTCAGAACAAATTCGGATCGGGCAAAACCGGTGCGCACATTCTGGAAGAACCGGAAAACGAAAGCTGGGGAGCGGCCCTCGATAAAGGTGAGCAATGGGTATTGTGGAACAGCAATGGCCAAAAAGTGCCACTGGTTTCGTATCCCAACCGGTTCAAGGATTTTTTCCAGACCGGGATCACGAACACGAACAACGTTTCGGTGAATGGGAATTACGACAAAGGAAATTTCCGGTTGTCGGTCGGAAATATGTCGAATACCGGCATCATCCCGAATACGGATCTATACCGCCTGACGCTCGCCCTGAACACCACTTACAACCTGACGGACAAGCTGCGGGCCTCGGTGAATATGAACATCACCGAATCGGGTTCCAATAACCGCCCGATCATCGACCAAAGCCGCAATGACGTCGTTCGGAGTGTTTACGAAACCGGTGCTCAGGTAAACATCAACGACCTGCGCGACTACTGGCTGCCCGGTCAGGAAGGCATCGCCCAGCGGAAATACAAGGACAAACAGAATAACCCGTTTTACCTGGTGTACGAGAATCCCACCGGTTTTAAACGCGACCGGGTGGTGAGCAAGATTCAGCTCGATTACGACATCACGAAGGCGTTTTCGGTCACCGGCCGGTACTCGCGTGACTCGTACGAAGAGATTCAGGAAGCCAAAAAGGCCTACAACAACTTCGAGGCCGTCAACGGAGCTTATCAGATTTCGAATAACTACAACAAGGAAACCAACCTTGACCTGATCCTGAGCTACAAGAAAAGCTTTGGCGACAACTGGAGCCTGAACGCACTGGCTGGGGTAAACCGGCTGGAGCAATACGGACGGAGCCTGGCGACTGCGGCAACCGCCCTGGTGGTGCCCGGTGTTTATAACATTTCCAATGGCGCTCCCGGAGCGGTTTCCTACAACAGCTTGCTGAACCGGAAGCAGCTGTATGGCGTGTATGGATCAGCCTCCGTTGGTTTCAAAGACATGGTTTACCTCGATCTGACCGCGCGTAACGACTGGACCAGTACCCTGCCGAAAGGAAACAATTCTTATTTCTATCCGTCGGCTTCGCTCAGCCTGATCGCTTCGGAAATGTTCACCATGCCTCGTTGGGTCAGCTTCGCCAAAGTACGGGCGGGTTATGCGCAGGTGGGTAACGACGTCGCGCCGTACTCGTACAGCCGAATCTACCAAACCGCCCTCGACTGGGGCGCGGCCAAAAGCATGTACATGGGCGGAACGCTCACCAACCCGAACCTGAAACCTGAAATTGCTACCTCAAGCGAGATCGGTGTTGACCTGAAGTTTCTGAACAACCGACTTGGATTGGATGCGACTTTCTACCAGCGGGGAAATAAAAACCAGGTACTGTCGATTGTAACGCCCATTGAATCCGGGGCGAACACCAAGCAGATCAACGCCGGACTGGTGGAAAGCAAAGGCTTTGAACTGGCCCTGTACACGACGCCGATCAAAACGGAGAACTTTACCTGGGACATGAACTTCACCCTGACCCGGAACCGCACGTATATCACCCGACTGGCGGATGGGATCAAGTATTTCTCCTTTGTGTCCTACTCCGGAGCCGAGGTTCGGACGTACGAAGGGGGCCAGGTGGGGGATATCTACGCAGCCCCGATCCTGCGGGTGAAAGATACCAATTCACCGTACTATAACTATCCGATCGTGACCAGCGGAGGGCTTTACCAGACCGACAACGATGTGAACAACCTGAAAAAGATCGGCAACTTCAACCACAAGTTCCTGATGGGCGTTCAACCGTCGATCACATACAAGAATATAACGTTGTTCGCAAACGTCGACTGGCGTCTGGGTGGGTCGTTCTACTCCAATACGATGATGTTCCTGGGTAATAACGGTCAGCTGGAAAAAACCCTGACCGGGGAAAGCTACGATCCGAAACGAAGCCTGGCTGAGCAGATTAAAGAAAATCCGGACAAATACCTGGGGAGCTGGGTCGGTGGCCGCAATGCCGAATACAACGGCTTTGCCTGGCCGGAAGGAAGTGTGGAAGCGGGCCGGCGGGTGCAGGATGCCAGCCTTAACCCGGGCGTACTGGTCACCAAAGATGCGAATGGCAATACGGTTTATACCGAAAACCTGGGCGGTCCCGGCAGTAAATGGCTGGATCCGTTCAGCGCCTACCGCTACGCCAATCGGCCCTTTGCCGAAAAGAACATGTACAGTGCTACGTACGTGAAAGTGCGGGAAGTTTCGATTACCTATCGCCTTCCCAAAACCTTTGTCAACCGGCTGCATCTGCAAAATGCCTCGATCGGGTTTGTTGCCAACAACATCTTCATGTGGACCGCAGCGGGTATCAAAGGCCTTGATCCGGAACGGGCTTTCCGACCCAACGGCGTGGGCTGGTCGCAGGGCGTGGAGTATTACAACGTGCTGCCTTTCACGGGTTCGTTCGGGGCTAAATTGAATGTAGACTTTTAATTGGAAGCAAAAATGAAAATGATAAAAGCCGTACGAATTTCCCTGCTGGCGACGATGTGTCTGTGGTTATCCGCCTGTAAGGACCTTACCGAGATCAACACAAATCCGAACAGTCCCGAAAATGTGTCGCCCAACTACGTTCTTACCTATTCACTGGTCAATAGCGGAAAGCTGGTCTTTGGGCTGGGTAAGAACAGCTCCAAGATCGCGGCTGCCATGCAGTACATGCAGGCGGGAACAAACGAAGGAGCCGCCGAAACGAACCAGTATGCCTGGACGCAGGAAAGCTGGGGTGGTTATTACGATATCCTGCGGAACGTGCAGATCATTTACGACAACGGCGTGCGGGATGACAATAAACTGTTTCAGGGCATCGGATTGACCATGCGGTCCATGATTTTCGGGTTGCTGACCGACATCTATGGCGATATTCCCTATTCCGAAGCCCTGAAGGCCAGCGACGGGGCATTTTTTCCAAAGTATGATAGCCAGGCGGATGTCTACAAGGGCATCCTGACCGACCTCAAAAAAGCGAACGAGTTGCTACAGAACCTGACGGCCAAGGATGCGGTGAGCGCAACGTCCGATGTGATGTATAAGGGAGATGGGGCTAAATGGCGGAAGTTTGCCAATTCGCTGCGGCTGCGTTACGCGCTTCGTCTGGCGGATAAAAAGGCGGAAATGGCGGCTCTGGGGATCAATCTGGAAACCGAGTTCAAGGAAGCGTCTGCCGGTGCCTTCACCAGCAAGGCCGACGATGCCACCCTGGCGTTTCTGGGTACCAATTCCGACAACGCCCAACCCGGCGGTCCGCTGGCATCGGCTACCTTCAACTGGCTGACCAAACCGGCAAAACCGCTCGTCGACAAGTTGCTGCAGTTGAAAGACCCGCGCTTGCAGCGCTGGGCCAATCCGGTTCGGAGAAAATGGGATGCAACCGTGACCGCGGTAACCACCAAAACCGTCACGAACCTGTTCGGGGAAACCTATTCCGTGGTCTATGTGCCAAGCGTAGCTTCCAGTGCAGATACGAATCTTTACGTTGGTTTGCCGGTCGGTCTGCCCATTACGCAGGGCATCGTCTACAACAAGGGAAATGATGTGGCGGTGTATCCCAACGAACAGAATCCCTACATTTCGTTCATTCACGACCGCTACCGGAAAAATACCGACCCTTACGTAGCGATGAATTTCATGAATTACCCGGAGGTAGAGTTCATCCTGGCCGAAGCGGCCTTGCTGGGCACTTTTGGTGCTACGGATGCGGAAGGTCACTATAAAAAGGCGGTTCAGGCGTCGATGGACAAAGAAGGAGCGCTGGCCGCTACCGGATTCAACTTCGAAACGTATTATGCGCAACCGGGCGTCAGTTACGCCAGCGCGGGGAACAAGCAGGAACGGATTTTAGAGCAAAAATGGATCTCGTCCTGGTTCAGCGTCCAATCCTGGTTCGACTGGCGACGGACGGGCTATCCCGCGCTGAAAACCGGTCCGGTGGCCCAGTTCGGCGCGGCTCTGCCGATCCGTTACATGTATCCAACCCCCAACCTGGACCCCAAATACATCGCGAATTACAATGAGGCCGTAAGCCGGTTGGGCAGTACCAACTACATTCCGGCGGGCCAGAGCAAGGATCACCACTACGCCAAAATGTGGCTCATTCAGGGTACCAACAAACCATATTAAAAAGGAAAGCCCGGTCCGAATACGACCGGGCTTTCCTTTTTCTCTGTACCCTTTATTTATATTCTTATTTCTACTTCCACTACGGCTGATACGGTTTTCCAATCACCAGTTTATCGCCCGAAAAGTCTACTTCGAATAAATGCGGATACCGCATCGTGCGACCGTTGACACTTTTATGGCTATGAACGGACATCAGCCATTTGCCCTCCAGCGTCTTAAACAGCATACCGTGCCCGTAATTCGGCGGGGTGATCGGTTCTTTTTCCTGCACCCAGGGGCCGTCCAGCGTGCCGCTTTTGGAGTAGGCAACGCCCTGCGTATACACGTCATAAATCCAACTGGTCCAGATCATGCCCAGCCGACCGGTTCCGGTGCGGAATAGCCAGGGGCCGTCCGTCACTTTGTTCGGGCCAACCTTGTCTTTATCTTTCGAATTCTCCCGACTCCACGGGCTTTCGCTGGCTTTAAAAAGCAGTTTGCTTTCACCGACCGAACCGCTTAAATCCGGTTTCAGCTCGATCTTCTCGATGGTTCCGTTCCGGTTTTGCAGCCATTCGTAACAATACACCATATACGGTTTTCCGTCCGTATCGACCCAGAAGGTGCCATCCAGCGTCGGTTTGTCGGCGGGCAAATACATCGGATCTTTCATCGGCACATAAGGTCCTTCGGCCTTGTCGCTAACCAGCACGTGGCTGGCCCGGCGCTCGATGATGTTTTCGTCGACCGTATCGATTTTCACCGCCCGGTTGGTGAAGGTGGCAAAGTAATAGTATTTGTCTTTGTACGGGTGCAGTTCGGCGGCCCAGATCATCGGGGCTTTGCCCATCCAGGATTCCGGGTCGGTTTTGGCTACGACAAAAGGCCCGGTCCATTTTTTCAAATCCGGGCTTTTCCACAATAAACCGCCCGTACCGGTCATGTAGTACGTGGATGTCTTTTTATCCGCCAGAATACAGGGGTCGCTCAGCCGAATGGAATCCAGCGGAACGTCCTGCCGAAATACCGGCATCCGGTTTTGCGAAAAAACCGGAGTCAGAAAAACCGTCGTCAATACGACCAGCCAGCCTGCTTTTTTAATCATTATATAGGGATCGATTCGCTACGCTAAAACCGGTTTGACCACCTTCCCGGCGACATCCGTCAGCCGGAACGGGCGGCCCTGAAACTGGTACGTCAGCTTGGAATGGTCGAAGCCGAGCAAATGCAGAATCGTGGCCTGCAGGTCGTGGACGTGGACTTTGTCTTTCACGGCATAATACCCGATCGGATCGGTTTCGCCGTAACTGAACCCGCGTTTCGCACCACCGCCCGCCATCCAGACCGTGAACGCATCCAGGTGGTGATCGCGCCCCATGAACGGCAGCGTCTGACCGTCGCGGTTTTCCTGCATTGGCGTACGGCCAAATTCACCGCCCCAAACCACCAGCGTTTCGTCGAGCAAACCACGCTGTTTCAAATCCTTCAGCAAAGCCGTAACGGCCTGATCGGAAGAGGTGCATTTATCGCGCAAACCGGTTTCAATCGAACCGTCCTTACTGGTGCCGTGCGTATCCCAACCCCAGTCGAACAACTGCACAAACCGCACCCCGCGTTCCACCAACCGCCTTGCCAACAGGCAGTTGCGCGCGAATGAGCCTTTATTGGGATCGACACCGTAGGCATTCAGAATGTATTCGGGTTCGCTCTTGATATCCATCGCATCCGGCACCGACATCTGCATCTTGAACGCCATTTCGTACTGCGAAATCCGGGTCAGAATTTCCGGATCTTTCACGTCGTCATACTGCTGTTGGTTGATGTCGTTGATCGCTTCGATGGTCTGTTTCCGAATGTCGCGGTTCATGCCCTTCGGATCGGAAACGTACAGAACCGGGTCGCCGTCGGTGCGGCACTGCACGCCCTGATAAACCGTTGGCAGAAAACCGCTGCCCCAGACCGACTTGCCCGCATCCGGCTGTTTTCCGCCCGACGCCAGCACGATAAATCCCGGTAAATTATCATTTTCGGACCCCAACCCATACGTTACCCACGAGCCAATGCTGGGGCGACCCAGCCGGGCGGCACCGGTGTGCATCAGCAACTGCGCCGGAGCGTGGTTAAACTGGTCGGTGTGCATCGATTTGATGAACGTGATCTCGTCGGCAACGGTCTGCAAATGCGGCAGATAATCGGAAATCCAGGCGCCCGACTGGCCGTGCTGGGCAAACTTGCCCTGCGGCCCGAGCATCTTCGGAACACCCCGAATGAACGCAAATTTCTTACCTTCCAGCAACTCCTGCGGACAGTCTTTGCCGTGGTATTTCACCAGCTCCGGTTTGTAATCAAACAGTTCCAACTGCGACGGCGAACCGGCCATGTGGATGTAAATCACCCGTTTGGCTTTCGGTGAAAACTGCGACGGGCGCGGAGTCATCGGTTCGCCCGGAGCCGTTGTGTTGGCGGCAGTTTGTTCCTGTTTTTTATCGAAAAAACCACAACTGGTCAGTGTCGATCCCAGCGCCATCGCACCCAGGCCCGTGGTACAGGTGTGCAGAAAATGCCGCCGGGTTTCGCGTTGCAAAGCCGCTTCCTGAAGTTCTTTAAGGAGTTTGTTCATCGGTTTATTCTTTCGTAATCACTTCATCCAGATTCAACATCGTATTGGCTGTCACGGTCAGGGCCGCCAGTTGGGGCGTCGCTTCTTCGCAGGACAATAGCTTTTGCGCTTCTTCCGGATTTTGGCGGTAATAGGTTTCAGTATTGCGGTACAATTTGGTCAAAACCGCCAGTTTTTTCGGCGCCAGATTTCGCAGCATGACCAGCCGAAAACCGGCCTGAATCTGCTGTTCCGGCGTTTTTCCGCGCAATTTCATGGTTTCGGCCAGTCGCTGGGCGGCTTCCACATACACCGGATCGTTGAGCGTCACCAGGGCTTGCAAGGGCGTGTTGGTGCGCAACCGCCGGAGCTGGCAGAATTCCCGGCTAGGGCTATCGAAGGTAATCATCGACGGATACGGCGCGGTGCGTTTCCAGTAGGTGTACAGCGCCCGGCGGTAGCGATCTTCGCCCTGGCTCAGCAGCCACTTTTCGCCACTGTAGGGCGATTGCCAGATGCCATCGGGCTGGGGCGGCATCACGCTCGGGCCATAGAGTTTGTTACTCAGCAAACCGGTCACGGCCAGCGCCTGATCACGAACCTGCTCGGCCGCCAGCCGGACGCGGGGTCCGCGGGCCAGCAGTTTATTGAAGGGATCTTTTTCCAGCAAAGCGGGCGAAACGTCCGAACGTTGGCGATAGGTGGCCGAAACCACCATTTTCTTCAGTAGTTTCTTTACGCTCCACTGATCGGTTTCCATGAAATCGGCGGCCAGCCAATCCAGCAGTTCGCGGTGCGTCGGCGGAATGCCCTGCGTGCCCACGTCTTCAACGGTTTCGACAATTCCGGTTCCGAACATCTGTTCCCAAAACCGGTTGACGGCTACCCGCGCGGTCAGCGGATGCTCACGGCTCACCATCCATTTTGCCAAACCCAGGCGGTTTTTGGGTAATTCCTTCGCCATTGGCGGCAGTGATTTCGGCACGTCGGGTTTCACTTCCTTGCCTTTCACCAGCCAGTTTCCGCGCTGAAAAACAAACGTTTTGCGGGCCAGATCGCCGACGCCGTCCTGCATGATGGGCGTGGTTTCGGGCCGGGTATTCAGGATGGCCATTAATTTCAAATCCATTTCGCCCAGTTCAGTCGCGGGCTGACCCGGCAACGCGGGCTGAAATGAGACCCATTTGACCTGAACCCAGTCTTTCGGCGCATCGGGATTCACCAGCGTCATGTACAGATTGTGTCGTCCCGAAACCGCCGGGAGCGCAAAAATCATGGTAGTATCGCGACCATTGGTCGGCGTTGGCGTGGCCAGTAAAACCGGACCGGTCAGGCTATCCTGGCGCAGGGTAAAAAAGGCTTTTTTAACCTTTGTACTCCACTGCATGATCAGGCGGTTTTTGCCCGTCAGATCAATGTTTTTCATTCGCCCGGAACCCCCATCGCGAACCCCGAAAAATTTGGCATCAATCAGCGACGCATTGACGTATTCATCGAAATCGTGCGAATTGATTTTCGGTTCAGTAATCCGGACAAACTTCATGACGTCCTGTGCTTGCCGGGTTTGTTTTGCGTGCCCTTTCAGCCAGCTGTTCAACTCCGCTACTTTCAGCGAATCTTCCTGTTTATAAAACCGCAGGGTCGGCGTTTCGGTCGTAACATCCTCGTCGCGGGCGTTGTTGAAGAACGCCATGTACTTGTAATATTCTTCGTTGAGAAATGGGTCATACGGGTGCGTGTGGCATTGCACACAACCAAATGTAGTTCCCTGCCAGACGTCCCAGGTCGTGTTGACGCGGTCGATGACGGCGGCCACCCGGAACTCTTCGTCCTGCGTTCCGCCCTCGTCATTGGTCATGGTGTTTCGGTGAAAACCGGTCGCAATCAACTGGTCATCCGTTGGATTGGGTAATAAGTCCCCGGCCAGTTGTTCCACGGTAAACTGGTTGAACGGTTTATCTTCGTTGAACGCTTTGATGAGCCAGTCGCGGTACCGCCAGATGGTCCGGCCCGGATCGCGTTCGTAGCCTTTGGTGTCGGCGTAGCGCGCCAGATCGAGCCACATGCCGGTCCAGCGTTCGCCATACGCCGGTGATGCCAGCAAGCGATCGACCACCTTTTCGTACGCATTGGGTGATTTATCGGCCACAAAATCAGCGACTTCCTTTTCCGTCGGCGGCAAACCGGTCAGGTCGAGCGATACCCGGCGAATCAGCGTGGCGCGGTCGGCTTCGGCAGACGGTTTTAAGCCTTCCAGTTTGAGTTTATCGAGTACAAAATGGTCGATTTCGTTTTTCGCCCAGTTCAGTTCATCGTTTTCCACGACGCCCAGCCTTGACCAGAACGTCCCGATTGTCGGCACATCCGGTTTTTCGACGGACTGGTACGCCCAGTGATCACCCCATTCGGCGCCCTGGTCGATCCATTTCCGCAACAGGTCGATTTCTTCCGGTTTCAGGGGTGGTGCTTCCAGCGGCATCCGCTCGTCGTGGTCGGTGAGCGTCAACCGGCGGATCAGTTCGCTGGCGTCGGCATCGCCCGGCACAATGGCCAGTTTCCCGGATTTGGCCGGAGCCAGCGCTTCATTTTTAAAAAGCAGGCTGTAGTTCGACGCCTTTTTGACGCCCCCGTGGCAGGCAATGCAATTTTTATTGAGCAGGGGCTTGATCTGGGTATTAAAATCCACCTTGTCCTCGAAAATTCCGAGGAACGACGAAAGCGTAAGCGCAACCACCACGGCCAACCCGCCAACTACCAGGAGTTGAGGTTTCATACTTCAGGGTTCAGGTTTCTATTGATCGACTCTTTATAAAGAGTTCGAAAAAGTTAATGTACTGTATTCTACTACAAAAATTATAAAATTTCCGGACATTTCCGCATTTCGTACCCACGGACTTCAGTCCGTTTTTAAATCAGGGTTCTTGATAGAAAGTAAAACACGGACTGAAGCAGCAGCGGCTGTCCGACCGTAGGTACGTTACTTCACCGCCGGTTCGAGCAGGCGGATCGTTCCGGCTTCGGCGTCGATTTCGGCTTCAATGCCCAGCGGAACCGTGAATTTATGGGTGATGTGGCCGATCATGGCACCGGAATAGGCCGGTTTTTTCAGGGGAACGATGTGGTCGCGGAAAACGTCTTCCAGCGTCAGCGAACCGTATCCTTTGCCGGGTTCGCAGTCGGTACATTTTCCAAACACAAAACCGCTGATCTGATCGAGCACACCCGCCAGTTTGAGTTGGGTAATCATGCGATCCATCCGGTATACATCTTCACCAATGTCTTCCAGAAACAGAATGCTGTTTTTCCAGTCGGGCAGGTATTTCGACCCCATCAGGTGACTTAACACCGTCAGGTTTCCGCCGAGCAGACGGCCGCGCACTTTGCCGGGATACAGCGTCATTACCCGGTCTTTGACCTGCGCCAGCAAATCACCCTTGTCGCGCGGATTTTCCATCAAAACCGCCTGGGCGTCCATCAGCGTTTGTCGGAAATAATTGACTGTGAATGGATTGAAAGTAGCTGATCCTACTGCGCCGTGCATCGTAACCAAGCCGGTTTGGGCGTAAATTCCGAGTAACAACGCGGTAATGTCGCTGTAGCCCACCAGAATTTTCGGGTTCCGGCGAATCACATTGTAGTCGAGCAATGGCAATAACCGGGCACACCCCCAGCCGCCGTGCATCGCCATGATGCCGTCGACCGTGGAGTCGGCAAATACTGCGTTGAGATCGGCGGCACGGTCGGCGTCGGTTCCGGCGAGGTAGCCGTAGCGATCAAAAACGTGTTTGGCAACGACGGTTTTGAAGCCCAGCACCTGCAACGATTCGACCGCGACCTGCACCGTTTCGTGCGTGAAAGCCGGAGCTGCCGGCCCCACCAGCGCGACGGTGTCCCCCGGTTTTAGGCGGGGCGGTTTGATCACGGAAAGCGGTGGGCGAAAAGCCGTGGTGGCCGCAGCGGCTGTCAGGGTTTGCAGAAAATTTCGGCGGGAAAACGACATCTTGGGCGGGAACAGTAGGACAAATGAGACAAAAACCAGTACAAGATAAGGCAGAATAGGCAGCGAATTCGTACTTTAGAATGGATTCGGGCATTTTTAAAAAATTTTAAAATATTTTTATTGGTGTTACGGATCAATATGCCGAATTTTGCCGCACCGCACGAACCCCATTCTACTATTTCGTTATGATTTCTGAACCTTCCGTTATCGAAAACACGTCGGGTCGCCAACCGGGTGAGCCGGTGCAATCGGCCATCACGTACGAGAAAATTCCCACGCATATTTACGCCGATGCGAAAGATGCGTCCCGCGCCGTAGCCCACGAAATTGCGGATCTGATCCGTGAAAAACAGCAGCAGGGCAAATTATGCGTGCTGGGTCTGGCCACCGGTTCGTCGCCTAAAACGGTGTATGCCGAACTGATCCGGCAACACCGGGAAGAAGGGCTGAGTTTTCACAACGTGGTGACGTTCAACCTGGACGAATATTACCCGATGGAACCCGACTCGCTGCAGAGCTACGTCCGGTTTATGAAGGAGCAGTTGTTCGACCACGTCGATATTCCGGAAGGCAATTATCATATTCCCGACGGAACCGTTCCGGTCAATAAAGTGGCGGAATTCAGCCGGTCTTACGAAGAAAAAATTCAATCGTACGGTGGTCTGGATTTCCAGTTGCTCGGGATTGGGGGCAACGGCCACATCGGTTTTAACGAACCGGGTTCGCTGATCAATTCGCACACCCGCCTGATGATGCTCGACCATTCGACGCGGGCGGCTGCGGCCATGGACTTCGGTAGTTTGGCCAAAACGCCGAAAAAGGCCATTACGATGGGGGTCACCTCCATTTTGGCAGCCCGGCGGGTGGTGCTGCTGGCCTGGGGGGAACGCAAAGCGCCGGTGATTCGGGCGGCTCTGGAAGGAACCGTGACGGAATCCATTCCGGCATCCTTTCTCCAAACCCACCGGAACGCGCTGTTTGTCATTGATCAGGCAGCGGCCTCGGATCTGACGCGGATGCAAACGCCCTGGCTGGTCGATACCGTGGAGTGGGACAACCACATGATTAAGAAAGCCGTGACGTATCTGTCGCGCACGCTGGGAAAACCGGTATTGAAACTGACCAACAAAGATTATAACGATAACGGGATGAGCGACTTGCTGGCTCAGGTGGGCCAGGCATACGATCTGAACATCGACGTTTTCAACCAACTCCAGCAAACCATTACGGGCTGGCCGGGTGGCAAACCGAATGCCGACGACAAGAAACGCCCCGAACGCGCCCTGCCCGCCAGCAAACGCTGCCTGATTTTCAGCCCGCACCCCGACGACGACATCATTTCGATGGGGGGAACGTTCCAGCGGCTGCACGATCAGGGGCATGAGGTTCACGTAGGGTACCAGACTTCCGGAAATATTGCCGTTGCCGACGACGAAGCCCTGCGTTTCGCGGATTACGTGGTGGATTTCAACGAGAAATTCGGCATCGACAGCCCCGAAGCGACCCAGATTTTCCGGGATGCGGCCGAGTCGCTACGCGAGAAAAAAGGCAGCGAAATGGACACCGACGAGGTTCGCTACATCAAAGGATTGATTCGGAAAGGAGAAGCAAAATCGACCTGCCGGTTTGTCGGGATCCCGGTCGAAAACGCCCACTTCCTGAACATGCCGTTCTATGAAACCGGTAAGGTGGAGAAAAAACCGCTGGGCGAAGCCGACATTCAGGTGGTAATGGACGTCATCACAAAGGTAAAACCGCACCAGATTTATGCCGCCGGTGACCTGGCCGATCCGCACGGAACGCACAAGGTTTGTCTGGATGCCATTTTCGAAGCCGTTCGCCGGTTGAAAAACGAGGATTTCATGCAGGATTGCTGGGTGTGGCTCTACCGGGGCGCCTGGGCCGAGTGGGACATTCACGAAATCGAGATGGCGGTGCCGATGTCGCCCGACCAGTTGGTGCGGAAACGGCTCGGTATTTTCAAACACCAGTCACAGAAAGACGGCGTGGTATATCAGGGCACCGATTCGCGCGAGTTCTGGCAACGGGCCGAAGAGCGCAATAAAGCCACAGCCGGACTTTACAACCAGTTGGGTCTGGCCGAATACGAAGCCATGGAAGCCTTCGTCCGCTGGCATTTTTAACGTACCCACGGACCGCCGGGCGGCCCCGTTTAGTCCGTGTCAGTTTTCGGCACCCAAATGACAAAATAGGGTGTGACTTTATGCTGCAATTACCGTCTTATAGCATGGAGTCACGGACTAAACGGGGCGGTCCGTGGGTACGTCATGAAAATTGAATACCGCCGTAACCTGCCCCATCTGCAATATGTTGGGGCAACTTTTTTTATTACCTTTTGTCTGAAAGGATCACTCCCGACTGAAGTCGTTCGCCGACTTATTGAAGAACACCAATATACGCTCCGCCAGATTCAACAGCCGTCACAGAACGAAACCGCTAACGAACACAAGCGGTATTTTGCCAAGATTGATGGCATTCTTGATCGTTGTCAGTCAGGTTACAACTGGCTTCAGAATCCGGTAATTGCCGAAATCGTGGCAGAGAAGATCAAATCTTACGACGGGGAAAAGTATGATCTGATCGCATATTGTATTATGCCTAATCACGTTCATTTGGTCGTTGATTCGTCCATACAATTGGAGGGATTAGATGGAAATATTCAGGCAATCGACCGAAATTACGAGCAACTTTTTACGGTTTTACAGCAGATAAAAGGAAATACTTATCAGGCCAATAAAGTTCTGGGACGCTCGGGCGCGTTCTGGCAACCGGAAAGTTATGATCATGTTGTCCGGAATGACCAGGAGTTGAAAAATATCATTAATTATACACTCCAGAATCCGGTGAAAGCGGGTTTGGTACCTGATTGGCGCGACTGGCCTTTCAGTTTTCTGAACGAACGTACCTACGGCCTTTAGTCCGTATTTTTTTGTAGATTGTCGACTAGTATGGAACAACTCTCCACTTCCAAAAAACACGGACTAAAGTCCGTGGGTACGGCCCGGCTGCTGTCCCTCGATACTTTCCGGGGGATTACCGTGGCGGCCATGATTCTGGTCAATAATCCCGGCGACTGGGGGCATATTTACGCGCCCCTGGGTCACGCTCACTGGCACGGCTGGACGCCCACGGACCTGGTTTTTCCGTTTTTCCTGTTTATTGTCGGCGTTTCGATTTCGTACGCTTTGCAGAATAAGCAACGGGCAGGGCTGGTCGGAAAAATTGTAAAACGCAGTTTGATTCTGTTCGGATTAGGGCTGTTTCTGAACCTGTTTCCGAAGTTTGACTTGACGACGGTCCGGATTCCGGGCGTGTTGCAGCGGATTGCGCTCGTGTATCTGGCGTGCTCATTGATTTACATCAAAACCGACACCAAAACGCAGGGCTGGCTGATCGGCATTCTGCTCGTCGGTTACTGGCTGCTGATGTCGTTCGTTCCGGTGCCGGATTTTGGATCTGCCAATCTGGACCCCGAGACCAACCTCGGCGCGTGGTTCGACCGGACGCTGCTCGGTGGACAACACCTTTGGAAAACCGCCAAAGTCTGGGACCCCGAAGGCTTGCTGAGCACGCTGCCCGCCGTTGCCACCGGTTTGTCGGGCATTCGGGCCGGAACACTCCTGAAGAGTAACCGATCCGAAGCCGAAAAAACCGCCTGGCTGTTTGTGGCCGGTTGTTTGTCACTGATCGGAGCGTATGTCTGGAACGGGTTTTTCCCGATTAACAAATCGCTCTGGACCAGCTCGTTCGTATTGCTAACATCGGGGCTGGCGTTGCAGGCGCTGGCCTTGTGCTACTGGCTGATCGATGTGCAGGGCTATCAACGCTGGACCAAACCGTTCGTTGCGTTTGGCGTCAACGCCATTACGGTTTTCTTTTTATCCGGTTTGATTCCGCGCCTGTTGAATATGATTAAAACGCAGCAACCGGACGGAACGGAAATGGGCGGGAAAGAGTGGCTGTATCAGACCTTTTTTGTGACGTATTTTGAAAGCCCGTACAACGCGTCGCTGGCCGGGGCGCTGACGTTTGTATTGATCTGGTTTGTAATTTTATACGTGATGTATCAAAAAAAGATAATAATAAAGATTTAAAATTCTATACAAATTTAGATGTTTTCATAAATTTGCGTAGGATTATTCCACCGTAATTTATGAATTATTTGTACTTAGCCCTGCTGCTCCTCTTAACAGGAGCACAGATAACATATGCCCAGCAAAAGTATCGCTCCGGTTATACTGTGAATCTTGCTGGGGATACGCTTCACGGTGTAATTCGCTATTGGGAAACGTCTCAGCGCTATACTACCTGCTGTTATAAATTAGATCAAAAATCCGCGATCACTTGTTCCGCCCCTACCGAGTTAGCAGCGTACGGTTTTGCCGATGGCCCCCACTATCGTACCATCAAACTTCCTTCGGCAGTTAATCCTGTTTTTGTTCAGGTACTGGTTGCAGGCCGGGCAACACTTTACCAGCACAAAAGCCGTTATTATGCCCAGATTAACTCCGACGAATTTAGCGAATTAGTTACCTACGACAGTACGATTTACCGCCAAAATAACCCGTACGTAGCTCAGGTAAAGCGGTTTGCTATGCTATTAAGTGTGCGTATGAGTGATTGCCCGGATGTTCAGTCAATCATTCAGCGTGCTAAGTTGACGGGTCAGAATTTGGAGGAAATATTTACAAAGTATAACGAATGCGTTGGACAGGCGAACCCGTCGATTACCACGAAAAAGCCGTGGACCTCATTTGAGTGGGGACTTGGCATTAATCACCAGATTTCTTTCTTTCGATTAAATTCAGCCTATTTTAACAGAATTGAATCGTCGTTACGCCCTTTTAAATCCACTCCCATCACGCCAGCTCTGACGCTTTTGATCAAAGCACCCCGCATATCGGAAAAATTGGCGGTTCAGGCTGGCATCGGTTTTTTCTCCGAAGCTTATTCCTCTCATGTAGAAGAGATCGATAATATTCAAATCACAACTTATAACGCCTGGTTATGGATACGGGCTATACGGGCCACTTTGCTGGGTAGGTATACATTTCCCGTAAAAAACTGGAAACCGTATATAGCGATTGGTCCTGGTGCTATTATAAAATGGCAATCTAATAGCCGATTCACCGGGGAAGTCGAATACGATAAAGTTATAAATAGCTATCGAGAACCATTTTTTGCAGCTAAACCCGTCACTTTTGGCCTCAATGGCGCTATTGGCCTGGCAGCGCCATTGAAAAAACGCTGGGGCTGGTATGGTGAAATACGGTATGAATACCTGATCGGTGGTATTGCTCAACAGGGCGTGAATCCGAGGGAACGAACTTATTATCAGTCAATCAATCTTTCTGCCGGTCTTTTATTCCATTAACGGTTTTTCAGATACTTATGTATTCTTTCAACTCTGTTTACGGGCAGCGAATTCTATCACTTTTATCTTTAATTGGATTAATTGGCCTGCTAAGTACTTGCGTTATTGAAGAGCCGAAGTCCTTAAGAAACCACGGCTTGCTCAGTCCGACCACTATCACGGACATCAATAGTACCGGAGCTACTTTTCAGGCTCAACTGCTTGAAGCGCCAAAAGGTGATATCATCGATCATGGATTTGTGTGGGAGATTGGACAAAAGACCTTTAAAAACCTACCGGCCGAACCTAATATCGAAAGAATATCACTAGGAAGTTTCTCTTCCGGCAAAACCAGAATCGAAGCTCGGGTTTCGTATGGATTAACCAAAACTAACTATATTGTAAGGACGTATATAAAGACCCGTGATGGCTATACGGTATACGGTGATTGGGAGGAATTTCCTAGCCAGGGCGGAAAAGGTCCAGTCATTCAGGAGATTAACCCTCAAAAAGCAACCTGGGGCGATACGGTTACCATTTCAGGAGAAAATTTAGGGTATCGAAAGTCGGATCTGAAAGTAATGATTGGTCAACGCGAAGCTCTGATTGTTTGGTCTACGGCAACCACCATCCGCTGTCTAATCCCAATTGATGTACCCGAAGGCGATCTCCCGGTGGCAGTCACCTCACTAACGGGAACAGCCAAAAAAGAAAACGGAATTAATGTAATGCTTTCGGGGCCTGTTGTTGACGATTTTACACCGAAAACCGCTTTTTACGAGGATCATTTAACCATTAAAGGCCGGAATTTACAAGGCGAGCCGCACACTTGGAAAATAGAATTCCTCGGCGATCAAACCGGTCAGGTTATGGAAGTACGGGTAGAGCAGGTTTCTACGACTGAAATACAACTAAAAATTCCGGCATTACCCTGGCGGTATTCTTCCCTGCGGGTTCGTCGCGAAAACTCTGCCTTATACCGGGATGTGACGCTCCCGGTTATGACGCAGAAATTCGCCATGGCTCCTCCTCAAATTCAAACAATTGATCCGACTCTATTTTCCTACAATAGTTCCTGGTCGCCGGTTAATGTGACGGGCCGTAATTTTATTCCGCCAGTTTCTGTAACGTTTGCCAATTCCAATCCATCTTTTTCCAGTTCTAATAATTATCTATCGATTTCAACCCTGGACGGTATTTATCCAAAACCGACCAGTCGTGTTAAAATACAGATTAAGGCCTGCGAGCAGGAAGTATCGCAGGAAGTGGATCTTACCTTTGACGCTTTCTGGGTAAAAAGAGCAACCCATCAAACCGAGCCATTTAGTTCGTCAGGCAATTCCAGGGTTCTGACCACATTTCAGGTAGGGGATAAAGCGTACGTACTAATTACCACGCCGAATTCAGCTCTTTGCCAACTTCTTATGTATGATCCGGTCCGGTATGAATGGAAAAAAAATAGCAGTCTGCACAGTGCTCAGATTACCAATTTTGAGACTGCTATGGCGGGGGCGTTTACAGTTGGAGAACGGGTATATGTGGTTATGGACAGCGGCAAAACCGGAAACCGTATGGCCATGTGGGAATATAGGTCAACTACGGATGAGTGGAAGGTAGTAGCAGCACCTGGGGCCGTCGAAAAAATAGCCAATCATCCGTTGGTGGTTGGATCTGTCAGGGGACTGGGTTACTGGTTACCACCGGGTGGTAACGGTACTTTACAGGAATACAATCCCGAAACGAATCAGTGGACTTCCCGAACCAGTAATCTTGCCCCAGAGATAGCTGCCAATCCGATCACAGCCTTCTCGATTGGCGATGTATTGTACGCCGTTCTGTTTCGGGCAATATCAAATTCTTACGACTTATTTTCATACACATCCAGCGGACAATGGACGTTTAAAAAGAATTTCTTACTTCCTTATTCCCAGCACTGTGCGGCTTTTTCTTCACAAGGAACCGGCTATATAATTACAGGTAAAGAACTGTATCAGTATTATCCTCAGCCCAATACGATCGTTGAATCTTTGAGCAATCCGACGCAACGTGTCATGAAAGAATCCCTGTTTTATGCTTTCCCCGGTACTAACCGCCCGTATGTTCTGTTAAGTGATGCCGAGGGCATTGAATTTTGGGAAGCTCCCAATATCAAATGATATTTGTTGAAAGCAGAGGATTATTTTTGATCAAATAATTAGCCAGAATACAAAATAGTTACTTCCACAAAACGGAAATGGGCGCCAAAGAGTGGATGTATCAGACGTTTTTTGTACCGTATTTTGAAAGTCCGTACAACGCGTCGCTGGCCGGCGCACTTACGTTTGTATTGATCTGGTTTGTCATCTTATACGTGATGTATCAGAAAAAAATCATTATCAAAGTATAAATAATACCACTAATTTCGGGTTAAATACGGGAATACGCTAAAAACCGTATCGCCAACCTGACACCATGAACAAGATTCTTGCAACCGGACTCTGCCTGGCTTTGCTGGCATCCGGTGCGAATGCGCAGCAACCTGCGAAAACCGCTCCCAAAAAGACCACTGCTCCGGCCAAAACGCTGTCCGCCAAAGCCGTTGCTGCCGGTATTCCTGCTGAACTGAAACAGCCGATTCCGTTCGATCCGGACGTAAAAGTGGGCAAATTGCCCAATGGGCTGACCTATTACATCCGCAAAAATGCTGAGCCCAAAAACCGGGCGGAACTGCGGCTGGCGGTCAATGCCGGGTCGATTCTGGAAACCGATGACCAGCAGGGACTGGCGCATTTCATGGAACACATGGCGTTCAACGGCACGAAGAATTTCCCCAAAAACGAACTGGTGAGCTTCCTGCAATCGTCGGGCATCCGGTTCGGAGCCGATCTGAACGCATCGACCGGTTTTGACGAGACGGTTTACCAACTGCCCGTTCCGACCGACTCGGCGCGCTTGTTTGAGCGGGCGTTTCAGATTCTGGAAGACTGGGCGCACAACGTGACCATGGACCCCACCGAAATCGACAAGGAACGCGGGATCATTCTGGAAGAAGCCCGGTCGGGGCGCGGGGCCGGGCAGCGGATGCGCGAGAAGTATTACCCGCTGATTCTTAACAACGCGCGTTACACCTACCGACTGCCCATCGGGAAAGATGACATTATCAAAACCTTTAAACCGGAGGCACTGCAGCGGTTTTACAAGGACTGGTACCGCCCGGATTTGATGGCCGTGGTGGCCGTCGGCGATTTCGATGTGGCGCAGGTCGAAGGCATGATCAGGGAAAAATTCGGTCGAATTCCGGCGGTGAATAACCCCAAACCGCGTCTGAAATACCCCATTCCGCCCCACAAAGACACCAAAATCGCGATAGTAACGGACCCGGAACAACCGAATACAATGGTCCAAATTATGTACAAACGCCCCGAAATCAAGGAAAAAACCTTGTACGATGTTCGCGAAGCCATCAAGCGGGTGCTGTTTAATTCCATGATCGGGAACCGGATTAACGAACTCACCCAACAGTCGGACCCGCCGTTTCTGGGCGGATACAGCAATTACGGCGGTTTTCTGGGCGATCAGGATGCGTTTAGTTCCTACGTCGTTGCCAAAGACGGGAACGTAAACCGGGCCGTTACGGCCATTCTGGACGAAAACGCCCGCGTCGACCGGTTTGGCTTTACCGAAACCGAACTGGAACGCGCCAAAAAGCAGTACCAGAAATACGTGGACCGGGCCTATCGGGAACGCGACAAAACCCGCTCGACCAGTTACGTCAGCGAATACGTCGAAAATTTTCTGCACGGCGACATCCCGGTCAGCATTTCGTTTTACAACGATTTTACTAAAAAATACCTGAACGGCATTACCGTCGGCGACGTCAACAACCTGGCGAAACAGTTCATTACGACCGAAAACCGGGTCGTGGTCATCATGGCACCCGAGAAAGACAAAGCCAAATTGCCAACGGAAAAGGAAATCCTGGCCCTGATCGACAACGCGGGTAAAAACCTGACGGCGTATGTGGACAAAACGCTGGATAAACCGCTTTTGTCGACGCTGCCCGTGGGAAATCCGGTAACAAGTGAGAAAGAAATTAAGGATATCAATGTAACGG
The DNA here is from genome assembly GCF_003858635.1 of Larkinella rosea. Taxonomy (GTDB): domain Bacteria; phylum Bacteroidota; class Bacteroidia; order Cytophagales; family Spirosomataceae; genus Larkinella; species Larkinella rosea. Next base: position 168,026 of record NZ_RQJO01000016.1, on the reverse strand, counting down.
AATGGACGCTCCGCAACGGCGTAAAAGTGGTGCTGAAACCCACGGATTTTAAAAACGATCAGATCATTTTTTCGGCTAATAGTCCGGGCGGGACATCGATCTACAACGACAAGGATTTTGAGTCGGCGCGGTTTGCATCGCCCCTCACGCAGATGAGCGGAATTGGCGAATACAGTCAGATTCAACTCGGGAAATACCTGACCGGAAAAACCGTAAGTGTGTCGCCCTACATCGGTGAAACGACCGAAGGGTTCAGCGGCAGCACCACGCCCGATGATCTGGAAACGGCCCTGCAACTCGTGTATGCCTACTTTACGGCGCCCCGCAAAGATCCCGATGTGATCAGGGGATTTCTATCGAATCAGAAAAGTGCGCTGCAAAACCAGCAGGCTACGCCCACGCCCCAGAAGGTTTTTCAGGATACGGTGCAGTCGCTGCTGGGTGCGTACCATTACCGTCGGCTGCCAATGACGCCCGATCGGCTGGAAAAAGTGGACGTGGATCGGGCCGGGGCGATTTACAAAGACCGCTTTGCCGACGCCAGCGATTTTACGTTTTTCTTCGTTGGGAATTTCAAAGAAAAAGACATGAAGCCGTTGATAGAGAAGTATTTAGGTGGACTTCCGGTAACGAACCGGAAGGAAAACTACCGTGATCTGGGCATTCGGATTCCGGCGGGAAAAATTGAAAAAACCGTGGTTAAGGGACTCGAACCGAAAAGTACGGTTCAACTGGTATTCAGCGGTGATTTTGTCTGGAATACAGATAATACCACCCAGGTCGACGCCCTGGCCGAAGTGTTGGAAATCAAGCTGATTGAAACCCTGCGGGAGGAAGAAAGTGGCGTTTACGGCGTGAGCGTCAACGGTGCCTACTCGAAAATTCCGGCACAGCGGTACACGCTACGCATCGGTTTTGGCTGCGCGCCCGAAAACGTGGACAAACTGATTGCCCGCACCCTGGCCGAAATCGACAAGCTGAAGCAGAATGGGGCGGAGAGCAAAGACATCGACAAGTTCAAGGCCGAAACCCGGCGCGAAACCGAACTGCAATTGAAGCAGAACGGTTTCTGGCTGGGGTATCTTTCCAACCAGTATTTCAACAACGACGCCCCGGACGAAATCCTGCACGAAGCGGAATTTCTGAAACAGGTAACGCCCGAAAGTACGAAGCAGGCGGCTAATCTGTATTTCGGAAAGAATTATATCAAGTTACTGCTGGTGCCGGAACGGAAACCGTAAGGAAAGTAACCACCCGAAACGATAAAAGCCCCGGATGCCGGGGCTTTTATCGTTTTAACCATACCGACTAAAACCGGTTTATTTGACCTCCGTCAACGGCGGAATGTTCTTCTCAAAACCGGCGTAACCTTTGTTCTGGTTGATGATTCCCTTCGAGTTGCCGTCGATGGCATTTTGCGGAACCGGCCACAGGACATGATACGGGCTGATTTTGAATTCGTCGCCGTGGCGGGTTACGACGCCCTTGTTGTAGAAATTGCTTTTTTCGATCACCCGGTCGTAGAAAAAGTTATTGTCGGAGAAATTCTCCAGCGAATACGTTTTTCCGTTGTAAGCGGGTTTACCGGTTTTCGCCAGAATGTAGGCAATCCGGGTCAGCTCGGTTTTACGCGGTTCTTCAAAGTAGAGTTCGCGCGCCCGTTCATCCAGAATCGTTCCGATGTTAATCGCCGACGGGGCCAGCGGGGCCGCCCCGGCCCGCGCCCGAACCTCGTTCAAATCCTTGGCGGCATTGGCCAGATCGCCCTTCCAGAAATAGGCTTCGGCCCGCAGCAGGTAGGTTTCGGCCAGTCGGAACACGTACCAGTCGGTATGACCTCCGGTGGCCTGAACGCGTTCCGGATCGGGAATAAACAGCTTATAGGCGGGCCAGTCGAACCAGCACCGGATCGTGTCGATGGTCAGCAAAGCACCGGCATCCGTCCGGAGTTGCAGGTTCTTGCCGTAAAACGAATCTTTGCCTTTGAGCGCCGGATTGTTATACACCAGATCCTGCATCCGCATCCAGTTGCCGGGCGCGTGGCGCAAATCGTTTTTATCATCCCAGACGCTGTGCGTCGAATACCAGGTGGGCCGAACCCGCCCAATGCCGCGCCCCACTTTGTTCACCTGATCGATTTCGATGGCGTAGGTGTCGATGGTGCCCCGGTTTCCGTTTGGCGTATTGATGTTGTTGTGCCAGAACGGAACGGTGTTCCGCATCAGCTGAATCCCACCGTCGGCGTTTCCATCGAGCAGCAACCGGTCAATCACCATCATCAGACCTTCGCGGTTGGCCGCAATCGACTTGTTTTCCGGCCGGTGCAAATCCCAGATCACGTTTTTGGTCGCATCTGCCTGATTCACGCCAAACCGGGTTTTCATCAGCGCGTGCGTGCCGCCGTCGATGACATTGCTGGCCGATTTGATGGCGTCGTCGAACAGGCCCAGCGAGAGGTTGATCTTCGTCAGCAAATGGCTGATCGATCCTTTGTTCACCGTCCCTTTGTCCATGACGGGCGGAACCCAGCCTTCGGCCTGCTCCAGATCCTTCTTCATTCGTTGCAGAATGACTTCCCGTTTGGTCGATTGGTAATCCAGTTTGGGCGTACTCACCTCTTCCAGAATCAGCGGCACATCGCCGAACTGGTGGGTCAGGCGGTAGTAGCGGGCTGCGCGGTGGAAATACGCCATACCCAGAATCTCGTTCTTCTGCTGTTCGGACGTATACTTCGGCTGATCGATCCGGGTGATGGCCGCATTGGCGTATTTAATGCCTTTGTAACCCTCGCTCCAGTACCAGCCAATTTTGTTGTAATCCCCGCTGTTCAACTGGGCGGTCGGCGTAATCTGCAGGTTCATGTTCTGCGCCGGACCCGATTTGTCGGTGGTTCCTTCCACGGCAATATCCGAGAAAATGGCCTCCGTCACCATCGGGGGGGCATCGCCGTACCATTCGATCCGCATATTGCGCTCGCAGGCCACCAGCGTAGCCCGCAAACCGGCGGGGTCGTTGAACGTATTTTCGGGGGCAAAAAACGAGAGCGGTTTGGGTTCCAGCCAGGACTTATCGCAGCTGGTCAGCGTGGCCGCCAGGAAAATGGTTCCCAGCACAACGCCCCGCTTTGAATTTATCGTATGAATTTTCATGATTTCTGCGAACAATAGTTTACAAGGTAATATCAATTCCAGCCGTCAGGATGCGCGGAACCGGTACGTTGTTGCCATCGCTGTCGGGTTCCGCATCCCAGTAGTTCCACTGGGGCGCGTAGTAGCCCACGTTCCGGACCGACGCAAAGAATTTGATGTTCTGGATGCTGGCCTTCTGCACCAGGGATTTCGGCAGGCTGTAGCCCACGGAAATGTTGTCGAGCCGGATGAACGAGCGGTATTTGTAAACGCCAAAACCGGTGGCTCCCCCCTCGCTCGAATACAGGCGGGCGTAATCGTTGATCGGGTTCGACTCCGTCCAGTACGGCAACACGTACGAACTGGTGCGGTCCAGAAAACCGTCGATGTTTTTGGCCTGGTTGAAACCGGCTTTGTGACCCCAGTAGGAATACAGCACAAACGATACATCGATGCTCTTGAACAGCTTGAACTCATTGCGCAACGTCCAGCGGAAACGCGGGTTGGTCCAGCCCTGAAACACCTTGTCGGCGTTGGTGTATTTGCCGTCGTTGTCGACATCCCGGATTTTGAAATCACCGGGGCGCACGCCGTATTTCGTCGCTTGCTCTTTCTCGCTGGTTTGCCACACACCGTCGACCTGGAAGTTCCAGATTTCGTCAATCGAATGGCCGATAAACCAGCGGTTGGCTACGTCGTCGATTTCCTTGCCATTGGCGTCTTTGTCGCCGTAGAGGTGAACGATCTTGTTCCGGTTTAACTGGAACGTCGCCATCGACCGCCAGGAGAAATTAGGCCGGTCGATGTTCACCGAGTTCAGGCTGAATTCAATCCCCCGGTTTTGCACTTCGCCCAGGTTGTCCATCACCCAGTCAAATCCCACGACGTTCGGCAGCGACCGCTGAACCAGCAAATCCTTCGTCGAGGATTTATAGAATTCGATTGAACCGTCGATCTTGTTGTTCAGAATACCGAAATCGAAACCGAGGTTCAGCGAAGACGTCCGCTCCCACTTCAGGTTCGGATTCTGCATGCGGTTGACGTACAACTGATTGGCCTGATAAACCGTACCGTCCTGCTTGACGTAGAGGTATTTCCCGGTGGTCAGATCCGATAAGGCGACGTAACGGCCAATGTCCCGGTTTCCGTTGCTCCCCCACGACAACCGCAATTTTCCGTAGTTCAGCCAGCTGCTTTTGAAGAATTTCTCATCCGTGAACACCCAGCCCAAAGCTGCCGAAGAAAACAGCGCGCGCGGATTTTGCTGACCAAAGGCCGAATAACCGTCCCGGCGGGTCGACAGCGTCACCATATACCGGTCTTTGAAGGAATAGAACAAGCGCGCCATCAGACCGTCACCCGTGCTGTATTCGTCGTTGCTGGAAACCGTCGGGCTCGTTCCGGTGCTGATCCCGTGATAGCCCAGCGCGTCGGTGGGCAGAAAGCCCTTGTTTGTCATGGTGTTATCCCATTTCTGGTATTTCTCCGCATTGGCCAGCAGGGTTACGTCGAAGCTGTGCTTTCCGAAGACCTTGTTCCACTTCAGGATATTGTCCACCTGCCAGTAATAAATCTTGTACTCCTGGCGGCTGGCTGTTCCGCCGGTGGCCGCATAATCCGCGTGTTTCGACGAAATGGAATTGAATTTTTCGTAAAACTCGTAGCGGGGTGTGAAATTGACCCGGTACGTAATACCGAACGGCAGGGTCACCAGCCCAAACAGGGTTGCGTTCAGCGTCGTGTATTTGACTTTCTGATCCGTCAAACTCATGTTGTAGTACGGGTGAATGCCGCCACTGGCCTCGTTGTTCGGACGCCATTTGTAACTGCCATCGTCGTTCAAGGGTGTTCCCCAGGGCGAGAGCGTCCGGGCGAGGTTATAATCCGCCACGATCGGGCTTTCATCGCGGTCGGAGAACTGGGTCGTTACGCCCACGGACAGGAATTTGCTGATCTTGGTTTCCAGATTCAAACGCCCCCGAACGGTTTTAAACCGGTCGTTGTAAAGCATCCCTTTGTTGTCCAGATACCCCAGCGAGAAGTAGTAATTCGTGCCATCGTTCCGGCCCGAAACGCTCACCGTATGATCCTGGCGCATGCCGTTCTGGAAAATCATGTTGTACCAGTCGACGCTGCGGCCCGCCTTGTAGTTTTCAATTTCGATGGGTTGCATCCCCAGCCGTTGCAGCCAGATCGTAGTCGGGTCGCCTTTGGATCCGTCATACGCCAGCCACTGGTCCAGCGTCACGCCGGCCGGCAGGTTAGCCGGATTGTCGAATTGGCCCGGTTTAAACGTGGAGTTGATGTTTTTCATCACATCGCTCCGCCACGAAACAAAACCGTCCGGGCTATACACCGGTTGGTCCCGGCCCACGCTCGCCATCCCGATATTGGAATTGATGTTGATGATCGGTTTGCCTTCTTTCCCTTTTTTCGTCGTGATGAGAATAACCCCGCTGGCGGCTTTTGCCCCAAAAACAGCCGCCGAACTGGCATCCTTCAATACGTCAATGGTTTCAATGTCGTTCGGGTTAATGTCCGACAACTCCCCGTAATAAATTGCGCCGTCCAGCACCAGCAGCGGGCTGGTGGCGGCATTGAGGGAGTTGCGGCCCCGCACCAGCAGGCTACCACCGCCTTTGGCCGACGGCGACATCCCGACGCTCAAACCGGCCACGTTGCCCCGCAGAATGTCCTGCACGGAGTTGGGGTTTTCATTTTCGAGTTTAGTGGTGTTGATCTGCGAAACCGCCCCGGTCAAATCCCGCTTTTTCTGGGTTCCGTAACCGACAACCACCACTTCATTCAGCATTTTCTGGTCGCTGGTCAGCGTTACATCGATGATGCTCAGGTTGCCGACCGGTTTTTCCTGGGATACATAGCCTACCGCCGAGAAGATCAGAATGGCGTTGTCGTCGCTGACCTTGAGTTGATACTTGCCATCGACATCGGTATTGGTTCCGGTCGTCGTGCCTTTGATCACCACCGTTACGCCGGGGATCGGCGTATTGTCTTCCTGGGTGACGACCCGGCCAGTAATGGTTTTGTCGATAAACCGCCCTGAAAGCGGGTGTACATGGGTAGCTGAAATAGCTGGAGCCAGCTGGCAGGAAAGCAGGAGTGTCATAAACAGACTCCTGAACCACCCCTGCCGAAACAGGATAGTAACGTGTAAGCCCATAAGGTGCTAGTTTAGGATTGAAAATAATTGGTGCTGGGACTGCCGGATAAAGTCAAAAGAACCGGTCGACTTACTGAAATTATTTTCTCTAGATCGTAGCGTATCGTGGCTATTATCGGACTTAAAACTACGTGTTGCGGCCAAAAAAGACTGAAAATTAGCTCGTTCCGGGTAAAATCAGGAATTAGATATTTTTGATATTATTTTTTGATTTTTAGCGAATGGCCCACTTTTTTTGAAAAAATACCTTCGTTCCATTCGATGAAACTTTGCCAAAAACGGCTCGCATTCCGACCGCGTTTCGCATCTTATTTCGGACATTCAACCGGCTCCCGGAAATACACCCTCCCTGTTAACTATAGGCTGAAACTCACCAGTTATTACTTCCCGGCTACCTTTTGCTAAATCGCTGGGCGGTTTTGGCCCAGAAAGATGTAACTTGGTCTGCTCCAGCGTCATACTATGTTTTACAAAAAATACCAACCGGCTCCCCATCTGCGCCCCTTTGTGGAATGCTACTACGTTTGGGAAAACGCGCAGTCGCTGAAACAATCCATCACCGTGGAGTCACCACCCAACGGCTTTGGTTCGCTGGTCTTCAATTACGGTGATCCGTATCAGCTTCTAACCCAGAAAAACGGCCAGACTGCGGTGCCGGTATCGTTCCTGAGCGGCCAGTCCACGGGCAGTTATCAACTGCAACTGAGCGGTCAGATTGGAATGGTCGGGGCGGTTTTCCGTCCGGCGGGCCTGAATAGCCTGTTCGGATTGCCAATGTATGAATTCACCGATGAGCGCATCGAACTGGCGGCCGTTCTCGGCGACCGAATCCAATCGATTCAGCAACACATAACCGAACCCGACAGTCCCACCGGACGGATTCAACTGCTGGAAGCGTTTTTAAATACCCAACTGGCCCGCACCGGCGCCGAAACCGACCGAACTGACTACGTTGCCAACCTGATTGTGGAGCAGCGCGGGATCATCAATATCAATGCGTTGATGGACGAACTATACGTTTGTCGCCGGCAGTTTGAACGGAAATTTCTGTTGAAGGTAGGTGTCAGTCCGAAATACTACGCCCGCATCCGGCGCATCAGTTATCTGTGTGCGCAACTGGCCCATAAACGCTGGAATGTGGACGATTGGCACGATGTCATTTACCACGCCGGGTATTATGATCAGTCGCATTTTATCCGGGAGTTCAGTGGTTTTATGGGGCGAAATCCCTCTCTTTACGTGCGGAATAACGTCGAACTGGCTAATTTTTTAAAATCCTAGGCACCGGTTTTTAAACCGCACCTAAAATGTCGCATTTATACAATGAGCCTAGCGGGTCGTCGGGTAATTTTGGGTCATCATTTAACCATACCTTGTCATGAAAACGACACAAACCGAATCATTAACCGACCTGACCCGCAAAGGTACCAGCATTGAATTTTTCTCGGCCTATCAGGAACGCGATATCGAACGCATGATGGCTCTTTTCGATCCAAACGGCGAATTCTGGCTCATGCCGCTCGGCCCCGAACCCCAGGGAACCATCGGCGAACTGGGCCGCAATTTCTGGACGGGCGTCATCGGCGCTTTCCCGGACATCGACAACACCGTTGATAAAGTGACCACAGAAGACGATAAAATTGTCTGCAATGTGGTTTTATTTGGAACGCAAACCGCCGATTTTGCCGGAATTACCAACAAAGGGTTACGGTTTAACAGCGACCATATTTTCATTTTCCGCTTCAACGAAGACGATAAAATTGTGGCCGTCGCCATCGACTGGGATCACGCCAGTTTTCAGCACCAGTTGGGGGTATGATTTTTTAAGACAAGCGAGGAGAGAAAAGAGAGGTGAGACAGGAGAACAAAGACCAGCGAGTAACACGTTTGTCTTTATTCTCCTGTCTCTCCTCTTTTGTCTCTTACCATTCACCACCAAAGCTGCCGGTTTTCGGCGTAGGAGAAAAACCGCTCCGTATTCTTCGGATTTTCGGGCAGTAAGCGGTACAAGGCACCCGCCGGAACATTCACAAACTGCAACGGTTTTGCTCCTTTTTTCTGTTCGCCCGCCAGTTGCCAGCCGTTATCCCAATAAAAAAGCCGGTAGGTTTGGTCGGCCAGCGGCACACTTCGTTTTTGATCCAGACAGATGCTGTCCATCGTCTGAAAAAGCTCCAAATCGGCTCGGTTCAGCGAAAAAGCGCCAATTTCTTCCATTAATTTAGAGCGGGTGTAGGCCACCTGAACAGCGGTTTTACGCTGCAAATCCGGTTGGAAAACCACTTTCTGCCCCGTTTCCTCGTCCAGATAAAAAGGCTTATCGATGGCCGTTATTCCTTTTCCGCCCCGGTACGTACAGGGTAAATACAGCACGCCTTTCGCCATTTTTGGAAACCGGCAGCGGTTTTTTTCGGGCTTCGACCAGGAAACCGGCACCCATTCGCCGTTCGAAAACGTGGCCAGATACACCATTTCCGGCTCCGAACCGTCTGCAAGCGTCAGATCAATGTCGGCGACCGGAAAATACTGATCCGTAACGTCGATCACCCGGTCGAACTGGAGATTATACGGAATATCGTCTTCGTCGCTCAACAGATGGGGCAGCGTGGCCTTGTTGACGGTATACGTTTTCCGAAATACCTTCCCCGCACGTCGCAACTCGTGGTAAGTAATCAGCGGATCGTAGTCGGCCGGAAACGCCGGATACCGTTCGCAACCCATAAATTTCGTCCACGAATGGTTCGAGGTGACCATCACATTCCAGGCGTGCGGGCCGCCGTTGCTGTTGCCCCACATCGGCACAAAATCCGTGGTAACCGCCATGCCCATCGCCCGCAGCGGGTACTCGATAACGGATGTCATCAGCCAGCAGTCGCCCTCTTTGTTTTTCGCCATTTCCTCCCACGCCCGGTAGCGCGCGGGTTTGGCGTTCATGCTGTACTTCAGCTCTCGGTAGAATGCAATGTTGATGTGCTTACAGACGGCGATATTCCGGTCATCGGCCCGTTGAAATGTATCCCGCAGCGAACCGAACTCGTTCAGGCATTGCTCGCGCCAGGGCGTCAGCGGTTCGTTGGCAATCCGATAGGGAAGAACGTATTCGCAAAAATCGGCGAATGATAAAGAAGCGTCCCGCAACTGTCCGGAAGCGTTTTGCAGGGCCAGATCAATGTTTTTAATGAGGTAATCGGCCTCCACGTTACCAATATCATCCGTTTCGGATTCGCCGGTCGAATTACCGTCCATGTGTTCGATCAGAAAAACCGCCGACCGACGCTGGAGACTATCGCCCGGTGCTTTATAATGCGCCAGAACATCCTGCAATAAGTTGTCTTTAACTTTCTTTTTATCACATCCACAAAGAACACTACTGAGGAATAAAATGGAAAGATAAAATACCGGTTTCATGAAAAAACAAACTGTATTAAATGGTAAGAGGAGAACACGTAACTTCATTTACAACCAGGTTTGTTTCCCGTTGGCATAAGTAAAAATCCGCTCTTTATTCGTCGGATTTTCGGGTAATAACCGATAAATGGCACCCGACGGAACATTGTCAAACTGCAATGGACGGGTTGCGTTTTTCTTCTGTTTCCCCACAAACTGCCAGCCATTATCCCAGTAAAAAAGGTTATAGGTCTGATTCAGAATGGGTGGACTCCATTTTAATCCAAGGCAAATGCTATCCATTGCCAATGTGAAATCCAGCCCTTTTTTGCCTGAGCTAAACACATCAAGTTCGTCAAATGCCATGGATTGGACTGTCTTAATAGCAATCGATGTCCTCTTTTTAAGTGCTGGTTTGCAAATGACGATTTTTCCCAACGAATCAATATATAGTGGAGCGCCGACCGGTTTTGTGCCATCACCCGATGCATAAGTACTCGGCATATATAAAACTCTCCGCGCCATTTTCCGGAATAGATACTGGTTATTTTCCATTTTAGACCAAAAAACCGGTGACCAGTCACCGTTCGAAAAAACGGACAGATATGCCATTTTAATGTCCGGATTATCAAGCTTCACCGCGATATCACCAACGGGAAGATAGAGATCGGTTACATCAATAATTCGATCGTTTAAAAGCTGATAAGGAATGTCGTCCTGATCGGAAATCAGGTGAGGCAATGTCTCCCGATTGATGGAATAGGTTTTCCGAAAAATCTTGCCGGGAAACCGTTTGGCGGTGACAATACCAAATGGATCAAATTGGCCGGGCGGGCTTTCGCAGCCCATAAAAGGCACCCATTTTTTATCCGATATTCTGAGTGCATTCCAGGCGTGGGTTTCGCCGTTATTATTCCCCCATCGGGGAACAAAGTCCGTCGCGACGGCAACGCCCAGGGCCCGCAGGGGGTAATTGAGCAAACTCGTCATTGCCCAGCAATTCCCTTTTTTGTTCTCCATCAATTGCCCCCAGGATTGATACTGTGCGGGTTCGGCAGTGGGCGAATAGGTAAATCCCGGGGTAATTTTAGAATTGATATTCGTAGTCAGATCCATGTTTGGGGGTTCGGCCAGCCGAAACGTATCGAGCAGGAAGGCAAACTGTTTCAGCCCCTGTTGCCGCCAGTCGGTCAGGGGTTCATTGGCCAGTCGATACGGCAGCACGTATTCACAGAAATCCGCGAACGAAAGCGAGCCATCCCGCAACTGCGCAGATGCGGCCTTTACAGCCAGATCAATGTTTTTAATGAGGTAATCCGAATCGACATTTCCCAAATCAGCGGTTTCGGATTTGCCGGTCGAGAGCCCGTCGATATTCTCGATTAAAAATACCGCCGATTTCCGCTGCAGGCTGTCGGCCGGCGATTGATAATGCGCCAAGACCGCTTTTAACAGGTTCTCTTTTTTCGCCTTGGTGTCGCACGAAACAACAAGAATAGAGGCAATAAAAACCAGAGAAAGCAAGAAGAATTGTTTCATATAAACCGGTTTTTGAAAGTAATTTCACCATCAATTCGTTTTAATCCGCAGTTTTTTCATTTCGTCCAGAATTTGCCGGGATGCCGGTGACGACACGGGAACGGGCATCTTTACGATGTGGTCGGCCACCGTTTTTGCGCTGGCCAAATTACCCGTTTGCTGGTACATTTTTGCCAATAAATACCGTGGATATAAACGATTCGGAATGATTAAAATCGCTTTTTTATACGCTTTTTCGGATTCGTTAACCCGATTCAGTTTTAAATACGTATTGCCCAGATTTATATAAAGAAATGGATCTGAAATCCGGGTCGAGGCCTTTTCAAGAACCGTCGCACTTTGCGCAAACTTCCCGGTCATATACAAGGCTTTGCCATATCCTAACAAAGCACCCGGTCGGTCGGGTAATTCGGTCAATGTTTCCCGGTAGGCTTCTTCCGATTTTTTATAGGCGCGACTGGAAAGTAAATTCCGTGCGTTTCTCCAGTTTGCCTGGGCTTTAATCAAATGAATTTCATTTTTCAGGACCAGGATCATCAGGTAAATAGCCACAACGGCAATCAGTTTTAAGTGGAACGACTGGCCGCTTACGAATATGGTTTTATCTTTTGACAGAAATGAAATGATGCTGATGAAAAATAAAAATATGAACCAGATGATGGGGACTTCGAAAGGATAGGAGAAAAAACCGGCGATACCAAGCGATACTAAAGCTCCCATTGATCCGATGAGAAAAGGTGATTCTGTGCGAATTTGCTGAAACCCTTTTCGGAATGTTAAAATCAGTAGAATGCCAAATAGAGCCAGCCCAACCAGGCCATTTTCGATCAAGATCTGGAGGTAATCATTGAATGTATACGGCACATAATCGGCCCGCTCAATCAGCGATGGATCGTTCAGGTGCGATTCTATAAATTCACTTTGTAAATGCCCAAAATTGGCCTTGAATTGCTCAAAACCGATTCCGAAAACAATGTTCTGATTGAATAAACCCGAGCCGATGCGCCAAACTAACGCCCTGCCATCGACAGACTCCGGTTTATAATGATAAAGTAGAACCGATCCGGTGGTCAACAAAAGGGAGATGGCAATACCAATACCGAGTCGGGCAGCGATTTTCGTCTTTGCGTACAAAGCCCAAAATTCGGTCTTGTATTTTAGATAAACCACTAATAATGAACCGGCAAACGTCCCAATCCAGGCAGAACGGGATTGCGTGGCTGGTAGGATACAACTGATGGCAACGAGCGAAAACCAGCTTGTGATGACAAGTAGTTTTGATAAAACCGGCTGCGTAGGCGGAAACAGAATAATTGCCAGCGAAAGAATAAAAACGGGACTTAAAAAAATGGCGTAAGGACCGGGATTCATGAACGTACCGGTCAGGTTGAATAGTTTATGATGGCTGGGTTTAACTCCCATCAGTTGAAGCTCTCCGTTTACCACTTCAAACAAACCGAGAAAGATCAGCAGAAGGAAGCAACCGTACTGAATGTAAATGCCAAACTGACTCTGAGAAAATAATTGCTTTAAAAGGAGTGCGATTGCAATGGATAAAAGGAAGGTGATCAGGATTTCATTATATCCGTAACCAAGAACAGCGTAATTCAGGTAACTATATAAACCATAAGCCAGAAGAAGAAAATCGATTCGGTTAATGTGTAAAGTGATTTTATAAACGACGGCGTAAGTGAAAAATAGAACAACGAACAGGGGAGGAGTAACATTAAAGAAATGGGCTTTTATATTCAGGAAATAAAGATCATTAAATTCAATAAATGGTTGGATATACAACGATAGCAGTGGAGTGAGAAGCAATGGTATAAGGAATAAATTCTGCCAAATCACCAGTGACTTCTGAATTTGTCTGCTTAATTCTCGCATGGTAAAAGTATCGATTCCGAATAGCGAAGATGTTTAGGGATACGAATGGTCCGCTTTTTACTCAGTTTGCACTCTTTTTAATAGTCATCAAATTCGGAAAGGAGTTCCAGCGTTGATAATTCCAGGTAACTCACGGAATGCTTCGGGCGCTTGCTGAGATAAATATTGGCAACCGAAACGGCAAGCACAAAAGCGATCAGAAGGACTTTTAACCAGAAGCGGTTTTTAAACGGCAGTTGATTTTCGTTCATTACCTGATCAAAATTGAACTTTGTATCTCATTTTCAGCCGCCCATTCGATTCTTGCCTGCAAAAGGTCAGTAGTGGGCGTTATTGCGGTTTTCAGCTGACCAATGTATTTGAGCATAGTTGCCTTGTCTGAACTGGAAGTAGCAAGCTGCAAAGCGGTTTCAAAATGTTGCACTGCTAAGTTACTATCAATCTCCGAATATAAGTGGCCTAACAGTGAATAATAAAAGTGATTGGTCGTGAGTTTTAATTTTTCGGCTTCGACAATGGCCGCCTGATTCCCGCTGGTTTTAGCTACGGCAAATGTCCGGTTTAAAGCGGCAATGGGTGAATATTCCAGAATCAGTAAGTTATTGTAAAGTTGCAGAATATTCTCCCATTTTTCATCCGTATTTTCTTTTTGCGTATGCCAGTAAGCGATTCCCGCTTCCAGGTGAAATTTCGATACCTGATTGCCCGTCGATGCCCTATTTAGAAAGTAGGTTCCCTGGTCGATGAGTTCTTTATTCCAAAGCGTTTCGTCCTGATCTTCGTAGAGAATGGTTTCGCCGTTTTCGTTGGTTCGGGCATCGAACCGGGAGGAATGAAAACACATCAGGGAAAGTAATGCATTGGTGGCCGGTTTATGGGTGATTTCATGGTCGACCAGTAAATGAGTCAGCCGCATCGCTTCGGCACATAACTCTTTGCGTAACGTGGTGTTTTGGGAGGTCGAATAATAACCTTCGGAAAACAGCAGATAGAGCGTGGTTAAAACCGTTTCCAGGCGGTTATTGATTTCCGAACGTGTCGGCGGTTCAATTTTTAGGTGAGCCTCTTTCAGTTTTTCCTTGGCCCGGTTGAGTCGTTTATAAATGACTTCTTTATTGGTTAAAAAAGCGTCGGCGATTTCCGGAATGCCAAAACCGCACAGCAGATTCAACGCCAGAGCAATTTGGGATTCGTTGGAAATAGCGGGATTGCAAACCGTAAAGATCATTGCCAGTTGGCTGTCGGCAATGTTTTTATAAGACAGATCGATTTCAATTTCTTCGGTTTTGGGGGAATTGTAGTGGAGTTCGGCCGAAATTTTCTGCTCAAAAAGCGAATTCCGTTTTAAGTAATTCTTGGTTTTGTTTTTAGCAACCGTGTAGAGCCAGCCGGTCGGATTTTCGGGTAATCCCTGCATGGCCCAGACTTCGGTGGCCGCCAGAAACGTATCGCTTACAATGTCTTCCGCAATGGCAATGTGTTCAATACCAAACAAATAACAAAGAACCCCAACAATATTCCGGTATTCGGTTCGGAACAAATGGGGCAAAAGGATTTGTTCTTCCATCGGTTCAAAAAAAGTGCCTTTGTAAAGATACAAAGGCACGGCGGTTAATTTACTGCGTCGGTGGAATTGCCATTCGCACCTCCACGACGGCGCCCCACTGAATGATCGGGCATCCCTTGGCGATTTCAACGGCTTCGTCGTAATCAGCGGCCCGGATCAAAAACAAACCACCCAGCGATTCCTTGATTTCGGCGTAAGGGCCGTTTAAAACCGTGTTGTTTTGCTTGACAACCCGCCCATCGGTATCCCAGCGTTTGGGCGGAGCTACCAGTTTGTTCTGGGCGGCAATGCTGCCAATCCAATCCTGAAATGGCTTGATGGCTGCCTGCATTTGTTCGGGCGAGGGACTGGCGTCTTTGCTGCTCAGATCCCGGTGAATCGCTAACAAAAATTCGTTCATGACGCTTTTTTTAATTGCATGGAAGGTCTTCAAATGGAAAATTTACTCGTTGCATCAACCAAACTGGCCAACCTGGTACGTCCCCGGCATGTTTGGAAAGGCCAGATTAAAGCGGTTCCAGGTGTTGATGCTCGAAATGGCCAGCGTCAGATCGATCAATTCCTCGTCCGTAAACTGCTCTTTTGCCCGATGATACACCGCATCCGGTGCCGTGCATTGGGTTATGGCCTCCGCCCAGGCTAAAGCGGCCCGCTCGCGCTCCGTGTAGTAGGGGGATTCCTGCCAGGCACTTAAACCGTACAGCCGCTGTTCGGTTTCGCCCTTGGCCCGCGCATCTTTGTAGTGCATATCCAGGCAATAGGCACAGCCGTTGATTTGGGAAACCCGGAAATAAACCAATAGCTGCAGCGCTTCTTCAACGGGCGATTTTTTCAGATAACCGCCAATACCGAAAAGCGTTTTCAGGGCACCTTGTCCTTTTTCGTGGACATTCAGTCGTTGTTCCATTTTGATGAAATTCAGTTGTTAAAACCCATTGACAACCGAGTTTTCAGAATTGGACAACGTGATCAAACTTTTTTTGAAAATAAACCCAGTGGACCGTTCCAGGTCGCGATGCGACCTGAACGACGCTATTTAACGAAATCATTTCAAACCGTCCAACTGAAACAAAAACTCCGACGCATTGACCAGCGTGTGGACCAGAGCCGCATAAAAGACGTTTTTGGTTTTGAGGTAGGTGTAGCCGTACCCCCAACCTGCGATGCTGGCCAAGCCCACAAAAACCAGCGAACCCGCGTGAAAATGAACCAGTCCAAAAAACACACTCGTGATTGCCAGCGAGGTATACGGACCGTGCAAAATCGCCTTGTTTTCGATGAAATAAGCCGCCAGAAATAGCAAAACCGTAATCAGCACCGGCACCCAGAGTAGCGTCGGATGCATCAGGTAACCGGTGAGCAGCGACAGCAGCAGAAAAACCGCAAAGCCCCATTTCCAATAGGTTTTCCAGACGCCGGATTCCGTGATTTTTCGCGCCAGCATATTCTGCAAAATCCCCCGCAGAAAGACTTCTTCGAACAGGGCCGTCCCGAAGAAAATCCGCACCAGTTCGCCAACCGCCACGGGCATTAAACCCAGGGAAAGCGGTTCGTACCCGCCGGTTTTCAAAAAACCGCTGGCGGTTGCAATGACCGTGGTTAGGGCAATGAACGCCAGCCAGACGCCAATGGCGGTTTTTAAGTATTTCCAGTTGAACGTCGGAAAAAAACCGATGTCGGGCAGGTGACGGATGGTGCTAAAACTGTAAACCGCCGTCAGAATCAGCACGAATTTGAGCACATTACTGAAACCCGACCCGTTGAACGGCAGGTTGGTTTTGGTGCCGAATGAAATCGACGTGGCCGGAATCAGGAAGAGGAAATAGATGATAAAATCGGTCCAGTTGACAGGTTGATGCGGTTTTTTGTACGCCAGAAAACCGAGTACCGGAAACAGCAGGTAAAAGAAAAACAACGCGGCCGAACCTTTGAACGGCGCGTGTCCGTGAAATCCGAGATACGCATACAGCAGGCCAATCAGCAAAACCGGTAGCGCAGCGGCCCGTTCCAGACAGCCGCCAATTTTCTGCTTCAGTTGCTCCGAGACTTGCGGCTGGCCAATCGTAAACGTCAGAAAGAATAGAGCGATAAAAAAAGGACTGTCCGGCAGGAGTTCGGTGAGTGGTAATTGCCGGTTGTAATAGAGGAAAAGGGCAAAGAAAACCGTGGTTAAAACCGCCCCCGTTCGCAGTTCCCGGAAATAGATCGCAGCATTTTTCATCTTCAGTCGATTCGTTCCTGATTAGTACGGAAAGAAAACCGGATGGGCTATTGCGCGGGAGAAAAACCGCTATTATTACCGATTAATAAATAATGTACGCTTGCGTGTTTCCTCTTCCGTAAATTATTTCGACTAAGCTGATTGACAGCAAGATATAAATAAATGCACATGAATCACTTTTCAAAAGCGAGCGTTCTGACGCTGATTTCTGTCCTGACTTTTGTGATTGGCTGGGAGTTGTACTGGCGCAGTCAACATCTCGCGCTTTCGTACAATGACGACGAAAGCCTTTGGGCGCACACCCGGAAGGAGATCTACCAAACCAGTCCGTCGCGACCGGTTCTGATCGGTTCTTCGCGGGTTAAATTTGACCTCGATCTGGCTGCCTGGCAGCGCGTCACCGGCGAAAAACCGGTGCAGCTGGCGCTGGTCGGAACCTCGCCCCGCCCCTTGCTAAACGACCTCGCGAACGATCCAAACTTTAAAGGCACGGTGATTATCGACGTGACCGAAGGGCTTTTCTTTACGCCCGACGGTTCATTTCCGGAACGGGAGGCCACCAAACGGGTCGAATTTTACCCCAAATGGTCGCTTTCGCAACAACTCAGTTTCCACATCAATCACTTGCTGGAAGACCATCTGTACTTCCTGGATGAAGAACGACTGTCGCTCCAGCCCTTGCTGACGGACCTGCCGATTCCGCCCCGGCCCGACACCTGGGGCGGCCCCAAATTCCCGAAGGAATTTTCGGTGACCCGGTTCGACCGGCAGAATGTGATGACGGACGCGATGGTGGCCGACACATCCATTCAAAATCAGGTAAAAGCGATGTGGCTGGAAATTGGCAGCCACAGCCCCAAACAGGGGGTCGACGGGCCGCTGCTAACGGCCATTTTAAACTCGGTAAAACAGTCGGTTGATCGGATTCGGGCGCGGGGCGGTAAGGTTATTTTTGTGCGGATGCCGTCGGACGGGCCGTTCCGCGAAGCCGAAAAAATGGGCTATCCCCGCGAAAAATACTGGGACCGGCTGCTGGCGCATACGCAAACGGCGGGCATTCATTTTGAAGATTACCCGGTTTTGTCTAAATACCAATGCCCGGAATGGTCCCACCTGGCACCGAAGGATGCCATCACCTTTACGGAGGATTTTATTCCGATTCTGCAGCAGAAAACCGGCTGGCCAATCAATGTGAACGGGGCGAAAGTACCCGCAACAACGGCTTCTCTTTCCACCCACCAATAGCTCCAAACGATCATGGTTTTCAACTCCTACAGTTTCGCCCTCTTCTTCGTTTTGCTGCTGGTGCTACACAATTTGCCTTTGCCGTGGAAGGTCAAAAAGGTTAATTTACTGCTGGCCAGTTATTTATTCTACGCCCTTTGGAACCCGCCGTTCATTCTGCTGCTCTGGCTTTCCACAGTGGTGGATTTCTACGCGGCCCGGCTGATTTCCCGCGAACAACGGCCTATGCCGCGAAAACTGCTCCTGACCATCAGCCTGGTACTAAATCTGGGCATGCTGAGTTATTTTAAATACGGCGGTTTTTTGCTGGAAAATTTTACGCTCTTATTGTCCTCGGTCGGAATCGCTTTTCAGGCCGTCAAACCCGATATAATCCTACCGGTCGGGATTTCCTTTTACACCTTCGTAACCCTGTCGTACACGCTGGATGTGTACCGTCGGAAAACCGATCCGGAACCGTCGTTCCTGAATTTTGCGCTGTTCGTGACGTATTTTCCGCACCTCGTCGCGGGGCCGATTGTCCGGCCTGAGGACCTGATTCCGCAGTTCAGAAAACCGCACCGCGCTACATCGCAACAAATGACCTGGGGTCTGTTTTTGCTGTCGCTCGGGTTGTTCATGAAAGTGGTGGTGGCCGATACGTTGCTGGCCAGTTCCGCCGATACGGTTTTTGGCGTGCCGTTTCCGGTACAGCCGCTGGATGCGTGGATGGGCGTGATGGCGTTTTCGGGACAGATTTTCTGCGATTTTGCGGGTTATTCGACCTGCGCCATCGGTATTTCGCTGTGTCTGGGCTTCATTTTGCCCGACAATTTCCGGTATCCGTACGCAGCCATCGGTTTCTCCGATTTCTGGCGCCGGTGGCATATTACGCTCTCAACCTGGCTGCGCGATTACCTGTACATTCCACTGGGTGGAAACCGAAAAGGCAACGTCAGAACGTACATCAACCTGATGATCACGATGTTATTGGGTGGTTTATGGCACGGAGCGTCCTGGAATTTCGTAATCTGGGGCGGTTTGCACGGTATTTTTCTGTGTGCCGAACGACTCATTCGGGAGTGGACCGGCCAACGCCAGCGGAGTTTTGCCGGAAAAAATCAGGCTGATCCGGGACTGACCGAGTCGATGGCACAGGCATCGATGGTGCCGGTTTCGCTGAACGGAAAGTTTCGGGATTTCGGACTGGCGTTGTTAACGCTTTTGCTGGTCGATATCACCTGGGTATTTTTCCGGGCGCCCGACTTCGGCAGCGCGATGAAGATTCTGCTGTGCATGCTTGGCGTCATTCCCGACGGCCCGGCCCTGCTGACTTCGCTCGACATCCTGAAAGTCAGTTCGGTAACGGTGGTGCTGATTGCCTGCCATTGGCTCATGCGCGATTCGTCGCTGGTGCAATTGGGGAAACGGATGCCGTGGTGGCTGTTGAGTCTGATCTGGACCGGAATGCTGATTTTACTGATTCTGACGCAGAAAAGCAGCAACTCGTTCATTTACTTTCAGTTCTGAAACCGTTACCGCGACTGAATGCGCGCCCGGTGTTGAAGGCCCCAGTCCGCCATCGCCTGAATCAGATCGTTCAGGGAGTTGCTGTATTCCGTCAGCTCGTATTCGACCAGAACCGGCGTGGAGGGATACACGTGGCGAATGATAAACTCGTTCTGTTCCAGCTCTTTAAGTTCTTTCGAGAGCAGTTTCGGCGTGATGCCTTCAACCCGGCGCTGCAGGTCCTTAAACCGTTTGGGGCCTTCGCGCAGGGCAATGATGATGGGCAGTTTCCATTTGCCGTTCAGCACATACAGAGCGTCGCGCACCCCGCCCAAACTCCGCGTACACTCCTTGCTGGAATGAATCTGTATTACTTCTTCCGTTACCATACGTAAAAAGGGAATGCTAAATTTAACGTTCTTTCCGCTATAAACCCTAAACCGCTTCGCTCTCTTACGCAGTGAATTGCAACAATTCAATCCGGTTATCGAACGGGTCATGAAAAAAAAATCGCTGCCGTCCGTCGATCTCGGAGGAATACGTGAGTTCAATACCGTGGCTTTCCAGTTCCAGCTTCGCTTCGTCCAGGTTGGTGATTTCAAAAGCCGGATGGCGTTTGGAATACGGCCCGACTGGTTCTTCACGAAAGTGCAGCTGAATGTCGCCAATCCAGAACCAGAGCGCTGCGCCGGGGTGTTCGCCCGGCACTTCTTCCAGGCCCAGCACCTGGCCATAAAAAGCCCGTGCGTCTTCCTTTTTTCCTTCCGGAATCGAAATAAGAATGTGGTCTAACCGCTTGAAATGAATCATTGTAGCCGTTCGAATTTAATAAACCGCAAAACTAACGATTCGCTTCCTGATGACGCAAATCGTGGTACGTTTCTTCGTCTATTTTCAGCATGGTGCTGCTGACGGGTCGCGCAGTTTGGTCACCCGCCAGCAACTACCAGTCGGCTGCACGCCATGTCCCGCGGAGACGGAGCCTGCCGATGCATTCTTTTTATTCTCCTGTTACAGCCACAACCGAAGAGTTAAAATGAAGTATTTGATTGGTACCTTATTATTCATAAGGTACCAATAAGGGTAGGTTAAAAATTGAGAGAAACGTTTTAGAGTAGGAGAGGTAGGGGTTTAAAAACACTTCCGTTTCAGGTTGGTTGGTATAAACCTTCATTAAAGTAAAGACCATCGATTTACTGCGATCTACGGCATCTCTTATCCACAGATTGTGCGCTGATTTTATGTTGATTTCTTTAGCATCAAATTTTTTAAATTAATACTTCCAATTTGAATTTCTTTATCGCTTGATTTGGTGTTACTTTTTGATCCATCAATTTTAATTCTATAAAAAAGATTTTGCCCTTTTAGGCTAAGTCCTGTTCGCATTACACCGTGCGCTCCTTCAACCAAGCAGAGTATTACAACATAAAAACCACTCGATTCCTTCGAGTTGATAGTTCTTTTCAACGAAGACGGTTTATGAATACAAGTATCTAAAAAAGGTTTTAAATCGGTCAGTCCGTAATTAAATAAGGATTCTTTATCAAGTGTCATTGTGTCGGGAGGAACCAATACGTTAAAGTATTTGCCAGGTAAAGGCGGAACTTCATATGAATTTACAGGAAACTCAATCTTCAATTCTAAAGGGTTATCTGTTTCATTGCTTACTCGGTTAAAAAATACAACATAATTATATACCTCCCCATCAGGGTTAGTGTATTTTGTTACACCTTTTGGAAAGCTGTTTTGTATGATCAGGCTCTTACCGATAGAATCAGTGTACTCATATTTGGTGTAAATCCAGCTGGAAGCGGATGCGTCTTGTGTTTCATACCTGGTTTTTTCTTTTGGGGAATCTGGTTTGTTTTGTCTCCCACAGGAAGCGCAAAAAACAACCATCAATACAGTACACACGTGCACGAGCCTCGTCATTTCTCTTTTTGTTTTTAAGAATTTCGATAAAGCTACCGGTTCTTATTCCGGCATCTGTTAAGGAACTGTATAAGATGGTTAACGACCTGTAAAAGTTACTTGGGCTTCCCCAAAATCCGACCAACTACCCGAAACAGGGCGCTGATGCCGTCTGTAAACGAATGCGGCTACACAAAACGGTATTCACCGGCTGAATTCCGCTAGCTGTATGGCTTTCGACCGCTGGTAGTGATTCATGTACAATCTTTTCATTCAACCCAATGGCCTTATTCGATCCTCGGCACCGGAACCGGTATTGAACAAGTACCGAAGTATTTTGTGCCCGTCAGAACCCTGTCGCTGCGTTTGAACAGATCAAAGCCCGCGCGTTGAAACGCGCTGTTGAATTCACGGAAAAAGCCGGGCGGTTTTCGCCCGCCCGGCTTTGCACACCGGATACCATCATCCGTACCCGTTTAATCAATTCAGAAAACCGGTTTTTACCTTTCACTCAAAAGTTTTCATTTCCAGGCGAACTATCGTTTAACTTATTGGCAATTACTTATTTATCCGGTTTTCAAAAACCGGACAGTTCGCTTTTCTTACGCACTACGCTAAAAGACATTGTCATGGTAAAGAAAGTCCTCAAATGGGTCGGTATCATCGTGGGCGGCCTGGTGGTTTTGCTGCTCGCTTTTTACACTTTTGTCTATTTCCAAACCGAGTCGCGGGCCAACAAAGTGTATGATGTCAACCTGCAATCGCTCACCATTCCCAGCGATTCGGCGTCCTACGCCCTGGGCAAACACATTGCCGGAATCCGGGGGTGTGCAGAATGTCACGGGGCCGATTTCAGTGGCCGGGCTTTCTTCGACGAAAGCACGCCAATCGCGGTTTTGTATTCTTCCAACCTGACCACCGGAAAAGGCGGGATTTCCTACACCGATCAGGACTGGGTTCGGGCGCTGCGGCACGGGTTGGGGAAAGACAACAAAACGCTGTGGTTCATGCCGTCGCCGGAAGTCAGCGCTCCGCTGTCGAACCGGGATATGGGGGCGTTGGTGTATTACCTGAAGAGTCAGCCACCCGTCGATAAAGTCCGTCCGGCCAAAGAAGTGAAACCCCTGGGGCGGTTTTTAGCCTTTAACGGATCTTTGCCGCTTTATCCGGCCGAAGTCATCGACCACGAAGCTCAACCCACTGAACATGTGCCGGTCGCCGTCGATGCCGTATACGGAAAATACCTGGCTGTGACCTGTTCCGGTTGCCACGGCCCTGGTTTCAAAGGTGGGCCCGGCCACGGCCCCGGCGAACCGCATATTGCGGATTTGACGCAAACCGGCAAAGTTGGGAAATGGACGTCGGACAATTTTGTTACCGCCATCAAGACAGGGAAAAGACCGGATGGAACCGTGATCAACGAGTTTATGCCCTGGAAGTATTTCGCCACCGTGTATACCGACGACGAACTGAAAGCGATTTATTTATACCTGCACGAACTGAAGTAACGGCCAGCAGTTCAACGGTTTTGACATTTTCGCCGAATCGCCATCGTAAGCCTAAAACCGCATGTCTCTTGGGAGACTTCGCCAGGTTGTGTGAAGCCATCATTCATCCGCACCCGATTTCGGGGCCGCTGGATATTCACCAGCGGTTTGCATTTCTGCGGTTTCACATCGACCGGCACCGGAATCAGGTGACCGATTTGCGGACGATGCTGGCGGTCTGGTCCAACCGGTTTTCTTGACGTACTGATTTTCGAAAATAGATTTTTAGCCTTTTGTGAAGAAAGCAACTGCTTCGCCGTATTTTAGCGGCCAAACTGCTAAACCCGTTTATGGACTTCCAGATTTTCCCCGACTACGAAACCCTTTCCCGTCATACTGCCCAGCACATTGCCGCCTTACTGAATCGCAAACCCGATGCCCTGATCTGTGCCGCTTCCGGCGATACGCCCGTTGGAACCTACCGCGCGCTGGTTCAACTGGTGAAAAACGGCGAAACCAGCGTCGATCGCTGCACCTTTGTGGGGCTGGACGAATGGGTCGGTTTAGGGCCGGAAAGCGAAGGAAGCTGCGCGAATTACCTCCAACGCGAACTCTTCGGACCGCTCAATATTCCGGCCAGCCAATGCCGTTTATTCGACGCGAAAGCCGCTGACCTCGAAGCCGAATGTGACGCCATGACCCGGTTTGTGGACGATCGGGGCGGGTTTGACCTGATTCTGGTGGGCGTCGGGTTGAACGGCCACATCGCCCTGAACGAACCCGGAACGCCGTTCAACCTGAAAGCCCACGTTTCTGAACTGGCCGAAACCACCATCGTTGTCGGGCAAAAATACTTCTCCGAACCAACACCGTTGACGCAGGGCGTTACGACCGGTTTGCAGCAGTTGATGGATGCCCGCGAAGCCATCCTGATCGCCAGTGGCAGCAAAAAAGCACCCGCCATCAAAACCGCCCTGGAAGGTCCTGTTACTGAGGAGTTTCCGGCCAGTATCATGCAAACGCATCCGAAAGGGTATGTATGGGTGGATGCCGATGCCGCCGGGGCGATGAATTAATACCACTAAAAGCCCGACGACATCTGTCGATGTTGTTCATGACCGGGAATCCTGCTGGCGGCCCGGCCCCGAGAATTCTCCGAAAGGTGGGTTCGTTAATTGCCCCGGTATACTGAGACATTGGCCTGATGTTTCGGAATACCGGGGCTTTTTTTATGCAGCCTGAATGCCCAACGACAAAGCCATCGGGGTTGTTTTCCCAACCTCTGGCAAGTGGCCAGATTCTTCTTTTTTTCTGATTACTGATACTTTATTTCGGGATTGAACCGCCTTGCTTGACTCTGTACCGGAAATGAAGTATGATTGTTCCGGATTATCGTGTTAACAATCAGTAAATCAGCCGAATATCCGGCCACGCTATACGGTTCCAATCCATACCGTTTTTATAAATATGTTTCCGTCTTTCCTTTCCCGTAAATCACGACTCATTCAGGGCAGCATCGTTCTGCTGGCGGGTGTCTGCCTGACCGCGTCGACCGAAAAGAAACCCCACGAAACGCTCGGTTTTCAGGTGCCGGAAGGCTTTACCATCGAACGGGCGGTGGCACCAGACTTGCTGTCGTATCCCATGTTTGCGAGTTTCGACGGCACCGGACGGCTTTTCGTCTTTGAATCAACCGGCCCCAATACCATGGGAACCGAGAAAATGCTGGCCGAACCCTCGTACCACATTCGGTTGCTGGAAGATTTGGACGAAGACGGTCAGTTTGAAAAAAGCCGGATTTTTGCCGATCACATCCCGTTTCCCAAAGGGGGCGTCTTTTACCAGGGCAGTTTGTACGTGGCCGAATCGCCCAATCTGGTGAAATACACCGATACGAATGCCGATGGTGTATCCGATCAAAAAGAAACCATTCTGACCGGCTGGACGCTCCACGCCAACGGCGCCACGCTGGGCGGACCGTTTTTCGGGCCCGACGGCTGGCTGTACCTCACCGATGCCCGGCGGGGCTTCTCGATTACCACCAAAGAAGGCCAGGCGCTGAAGGGAAAAAGTGCCCGGATCTGGCGGTGCCGCCCCGACGGCACCGGTCTGGAGTCGATGGCGGGGGGCGGTTTTGACAATTCCATCGAAATGGCCTTCATGCCTTCGGGCGAAACCATCGGTACGATGACGTACTTCGTCGATCCGCAGGACGGGCAACGGGATGCGCTCATGCACTGGGTGGAAGGCGGCACCTATCCCAAACCGAACGCGGTGATTGCCGAAGATGGCCTGAAACTGACCGGCGAGCTGATGCCGGTGATGACCAAAATGCCCCGGGTGGCACCCTCCGGCATCCTGCGCTACCGGGGCAGCGGTTTTGGCCCGGCCTACCGGGGCAATCTGTTCAATGCCGAATTCAATACCGGGCGGATTATGCGCCACATCGTTTCGCCCGATGGCGCTACCTACAAAACCGCCGACGAGGTCTTTCTGAAGTCGTTCAGTTCGGATTCGCACCCGACGGATGTGCTCCAGGATGCCGACGGCAGTATGCTCATGGTCGTGACGGGCGGCTGGTTTATCGAAGGATGTCCGCTCTCGCGGGTGGCCAAACCGGAGGTGGCGGGCGGTATTTACCGCATCCGAAAAACCGGTGCCGCCAAACTCAACGATGCCTGGGGAAAAAAACTGGCTTTAGCGAAAGAAGCTCCGCAGCGTTTGCTAAAATACCTGACCGATCCCAGACCGGCGGTTCGGGAGCAGGCAACGGAAGAATTAATCCGGCGCGGAAATGCGGCTGTGAATCCTCTTCTCAACGCCTTTCCGGTTTTGAAAGACGAAGACATGCGGGCGTCGGCGGTTTTTGCCCTGTCGCGCATCAACACACCAGCCGCCTGGAATGGTGTTCGGCAGTCGCTGAATGATCAAAGCCCGGTCGTTCGAACCGCTGCGGTTCGTGCGCTGGGGTTGCAAAAAGATGCCATTTCGGTAAACAAATTGATTCAGCTGGTGCAGAAAGATGCGCTGCCCGTTCGCCGTCAGGCGGCTACGGCGCTGGGGCAGATCGGCGATCCAAAAGCGGTTCCGGCCTTGCTGAACGCAGCGGCCGCTTCTACCGACCGGTTTGTGAACCACGCCATTATTCATTCGCTGATTCTGCTTAGAAATTCGGATTTGCTGGTTAAGGCGCTGGAAAGTCCTGCGTTGAAAACCCGAATAGCCGCCCTGATTGCGCTGGATCAGATGGACGGAAAACCGCTCCAGAAAACCCATTTGGCTGCGGCCCTGACCGCCCGGGAGGCCGAAATTCAGAAAACCGGTAGCTGGATCGCTTCTCATCACCCCGAATGGTCGGATGTGGTGATTGGTTTTCTGGAAAAAAGCCTGAAAAATCCGGCCCTTTCGGATGCCGACGCCAACTCGGTTCGGGATCTGATGCTGACGTTTATCAAGGAACCGGCGTTGCAGAACTTTGTGGTTGCGCAGTTAGGCAATCCGGCGACGACGTCGGCGCGGAAAGTATTGCTGTTGGATGTGATGGCGAAAGGGTCGTTGAAAAAACTTCCGGATGCCTGGGTAACCGAAATCGGGAACCAGCTCCAAACGACCGATGATGCGGTTTTGTCGCCACTGTTGGGCCTGATCGAATCCCGGCGCATCAAGGCCGTCGCCCAGAAACTGGATCAGCTGGTGCAGTCGGAAAAAACGCCGGTCGGTTTCCGGCTGAAAGCCCTGAGCGCGCGGATCACGTCGTCGCCCGCTCTTTCGGAACGGGAGTTTCAACTCCTGCTGAATTACCTCGGCCCGGAATTTGACTCGCCGGTGCGTCAGCAGGCCGTGCGGTTATTGAACCGCGCCGAACTGACCAACGACCAGTTACTGATTATTGCCCGCACCCGGATCGGCCAGACGGACGCCTTTCTGCTGCCGCCCCTGCTGGGTGCTTTTGAAGGGAATAAGGATGAAAAAGTGGGTCAGGAACTCATGACAGCCCTCAAAGCGGTTTCGGGGCGACTGGATAACCTGCCAGAACAGGATTTTCAGAACCTGCTGAAACCGTTTCCCGCATCCGTACAAACGATGGCCGAACCCTTGCTCGTCAAGCTGAAATCCCTCCATGCCGACCGGCTGGCGCATTTGCAAAAGCTGGAAACGCAACTGAAAGGGGGCGATGTGGGCGAAGGCCGCAAGCTATTTTTCGGCAAAGCGTCCTGCTACACCTGCCACTCCGTAGGGCCGGAAGGCGGGCGGTTTGGGCCCGACCTGACCAACATTGGCGAAATCCGCTCGCAACACGACATTCTGGAAGCCATTGTGTATCCGAGCGCCAGCTTTGCGCGGGAATACGAAACCTCGCGGGTGGTGACCAAAACCACTTCGTACGTGGGAATTATCAAGGAGCAACTGCCTGAATCGGTCGTGATTGAACTCGGTCCGGCGCCCGGTTTACGGATTGCCCGGTCAGAGATCACGGCCATTGAACCGCAGACCCTGTCGATGATGCCGCCGGGTCTGGACCAGCAACTCAACCCGACCGAAATGGCCCACCTGATCGCTTTTCTCGAAGCCCTTCCGTACCGGATCGACCGGATGATTCAGGCCAGTCAGAAAAAATAGCCCAAAACCGCTTCGGAGACAAAAAATAGCTTACAAATGGGGAAATTAAATCTTAAATTTCTGGCTGCAATCCTTTGCCTGTTCGTGATAACGGGCGAAACCACGGCGCAGTCGAAACGGTCAAAAACCGTCCGGCTTTTCAACGGGAAAAACCTGAAAGGCTGGTACCGGTTTGTGGAAAAACGGGGCCGCGAGAACGACGTAAAAAAGGTGTTCACGGTCGAAAAGGGACTGATTCACGTCTCGGGCGAGGAATACGGCAGCATCATTACCGACGAGGAATACGCGAATTACACGCTGACCGTGGAGTTCAAATGGGGCGACAACACCTACGCCCCCCGGGCCGACCGGGCGCGCGATAGTGGCGTGCTCCTGCACTCGACCGGGCCGGACGGCGGGTATCGCGGCATCTGGATGCGCTCCATCGAATGCCAGCTCATTGAAGGGGGAACCGGTGATTTTCTGGTGGTTGGCGACGGCACCGACAACTACGCCCTGACGGCCACCATTGCGCCGAACAAAGAAGGCGGGGGGCGCGTTTTTTCGCCGTCGGGTACGCCCGTCACCATCCACAGCGGCCGCATCGACTGGTTCGACCGCGACCCGAACTGGAAGGATGTCAAGGGATTTCGGGGCGCGAAAGACGTCGAAAAACCGCTCGGGGAGTGGAATACGATGGTGTGCGTCGCCGACGAGGATCGGATTTCCAGTTATCTGAACGGCGTGCTGGTCAATCAGGCCACGCAGGTCAAACCCTCGAAAGGCCGCATTCAGATTCAGTCCGAAGGCGCCGAACTGTTTGTTCGAAAAGTAGAATTGGTGCCTTTACGGAAATAACACCCCAATAAAACCCCAAACCGATTAACCGAAATTCGTCATGTCTGATCAGTCAACACCGATCCGCGTCCTGGTGGTGGGATGCGGAAACATGGGCTCCTCCCACGCCACGGCCTACCACAACCTGGAGGGCTTTGACATCTGCGGCATCGTCTCCACCGGCAAAAGCAAGGAAATTCTGAACGAAAAACTGGGGGGCGGTTATCCGCTGTTCAGCGATTTCGACCAGGCCCTGACAACCACCCAACCCGATGCCGTTTGTATCTCCACCTACCCCGATACGCACGAGGCATTTGCCGTCAAATCGTTTGAGGCCGGGTGTCATGTGTTTATCGAAAAACCGGTCGCCGACTCGGTGGCCGGGGCCGAGCGCGTGGTGGCAGCCGCCGTCAAAGCGGGCAAAAAGCTGGTGGTGGGCTATATCTTGCGGCATCATCCGTCCTGGGAAAAGTTTGTCGCGCTTTCCCACGAGGTGGGAAAACCGCTGGTGATGCGCATGAACCTCAACCAGCAGAGCGACACCAGCATGTGGACGCTGCACCGGAATCTGATGAAAAGCCTCAGCCCGATCGTGGATTGCGGGGTACATTACATCGACGTGATGTGCCAGATGACGCGTTCGAAACCGGTTCAGGTCTACGCCATCGGCGCCCGGCTGACGGATGAAATTCCCGCCGATAACTACAACTACGGCCAGCTGCAGATTCGGTTCGACGATGGATCGGTGGGGTGGTACGAAGCGGGCTGGGGGCCGATGGTGAGCGAAACCGCCTTTTTTGTCAAGGATGTATTCGGGCCGAAAGGCAGCGTTTCGATTGTGGCCAAAGAGGCCGGGGGCGAAGGCAAGTCGTCATCCATCGAAGCGCACACCAAAACCGAGTCGATCCGGGTGCATCATTCGGAGCTGGACGCCAACGAAAAATTCGCCAAAGCCGATACCTGGATCAATCTGGAAGACGAACCCGACCACCAGGAGCTGTGCAACCGCGAGCAGCGGTATTTTCTCAAAGCCATCCGGGAAGACATCGACCTGACGGATCACATGCAGGACGCCGTCAACAGCCTGCGGATTGCCTTCGCCTGTGACGAATCGGTGCGGACGGGCCAGGTTGTTATTCTATAAGTGGTTTATTAATACTAGTTTACGCATGAATCTTATTCCGCAAGAGATCCCGGTTGGCCTCGTTGGCCTGGGGCTGATGGGCTGCAGCATCACCACCTGTTTACTGATTGCGGGGCATCCCGTGGTGGCCGTCGCGCCGATTCCCGACGATCTGATTTATGCCCTGACCCGGATTCAGGATCACCTCGAGCGATCGCGGCAGCACGGGTTGATCGATCAGCAGCCGGATCATTATTTGAGTAAGCTAATCCTGACGGAAGATTATCAGGAGCTTCGGCCCTGTCAACTGGTCATCGAGTGCACGATCGAAAACCGGGCGATCAAGGAGTCGGTGTACCAAAAAGTGGAGCGGGTGATTGCGCCCGACGCGCTGCTGGCGAGCAATACGTCGGCGATTCCCATCAGTGTATTGCAGCAACTGACGCAGCACCCGAAGCGGTTTTTTGGGCTGCACTGGGCCGAACCGGCCCACACGACCCGGTTTCTGGAAATCATTTGCGGGGACGACAGCGCGGTTTCGCAGGGCGAATACCTGTATGAACTGGCTCATTTTTGGCGGAAAGAGCCGATTCTGGTGCGAAAAGACATTGCCGGGTTTATCACCAACCGGCTGATGTACGCCATGTACCGGGAAGCGATCAGTCTGGTGGAGAAGGGCTACGCGACGGTGGAGGATGTGGACCGTTCGTGCCGCAACAACGCGGGGTATTTCATGACATTGGTGGGCGTTTTTCGCTGGATGGATCTGACGGGGGTTCCGGCGTATCACACGGTGATGAAAGACCTGCTGCCGACGCTCAACAACAGCACGGAAGTGCCCAAACTGATTGACGACATTGTCAAAAGTGGCGGCCGGGGCGTAGCCAATGCGCACGGTTTTTACGACTACACGCCGGAAGAAGCCAAACTCTGGGAGGAAACCTTCACGGAATTCAGCTTCAAAATCCGCGAAATCGCCCTGCAATACCCGGCTGATTACGTGAAGAAAAAGCTGAAAGAGAAAGAGTAAGGGTGCTGCCGTTTGCCAACAGCGACTACCCATCATACTAAGTCATGAATCTCTTTAGTGAATCCTAAAATTCCATTTGGAATTATCGCTGTTAAAATCAAACTCTGCCAGGGTCGGTGTGCTGTCTCCAGACGATACCAGCGCTACCTTCCTGCCTGAATCCGGTACGGTTTTAGGCAGGATTCGATAGGTGCCATCCGTCAATTGATCGATTCGCCATAGTTGTTCAGGTGCGCCGGTAAATGCCGGTACGGTTATCACTTCGGCATCGGCAGTTGCCGCTAAGGCCCGGTCGGTTCCGGCCAGGACAATTTTATAATAGGGGCCGCCTAGGTAGCCGGTCGTATCCGGCGCATCGGTAATCGTCCATTGCTGATGGGGCCGGGACATGTAGTCGCCTATTCGCAAATGAATGGTACCCGTTGGCCAGTTTTTCATGACATCGGCTAATTGCTGAGCCGGAATCGGCTTAACCGGCTCATTGTTCGGCTGGCCAAACCCCCGTGGTCCAACGGCCATTCGGGTAAAATCAACGGCCAATTCCAGGCCATAGCCTCTTCGTACGGATTCAATTTCATACGTGCCTTCTTTAAACTTTTCGCCGGCAACCGGCCATCCGTCTTTCCAAACCACCGGAAGGATTCCCAGGACGCTTCGGCCCCCCTGCTCTAAATCGGCTTCATAATGGATGGACATTTTTTCAACGCCGTTCTCCAGGATGATATGGCCAAAATGCCCGGGGCCGATTAACCCTTTGCGGGTAGCCACCACCATCTTCCCACCACCCTGCAACATGCTTCGGCCGACATTATCGAGGTATGGCCCGGTTATTTTTTTCGAACGACCCACCACCACGTTGTAGGTCGAGTTGGCTCCGTCGCAGCAACTGCCATGTGTGGCCAGCAGGTAGTACCAACCGTCGCGGAAGACTAATGTGCTGGCTTCACAGACGATGGCGACATCCACCGGTTTATTGCCTGCCTTGCGTTTGCCGGTTTTGGGGTCTAATTCGATCAGACGTGTGAAGCCAAAATAGGTGCCGTACGTTAGCCAAAGGCGTCCGGTCGTGGGGTCTAACAGCACACCGGGGTCAATGGCGTCGTTCTCTTCGTAGCCATCCGAAGTAGCCACGACAACCGGTTCTGAATACTTAAAATCGGGAGATTTGGGGTCCAGGGTCTTGTTCCACATGGTCAGAATAGCGCCTTTGTGGTTGGGCGAACCACCGGTTGCTCCGTAGATGACCAGGTAACGATCGCCAATTTTGATGACATCAGGTGCCGCTCCACCACCCGGACGTACCCCGCCACCATGCCAGGTCCAGCCATCATGGGAAATTAATCCGCCACCGCCGGTGCCGAATGTGTAATACTTGCCGTCACATTCCGCGACGGTTGAGGGATCATGGATAAAGGGTCTTCCGATCTGGGCCTGTACGGTTTGGGTTATCCATAAAACGAAGAAGGATATCAGGCTGATTTCTTTTATTCTTTTCATGAACTAATTGGTTTTAATTCGCTTAAACAGACCACGATCTGTTACTCGTAACGAATACGGAAAT
The DNA here is from genome assembly GCF_003858635.1 of Larkinella rosea. GTDB lineage: Bacteria > Bacteroidota > Bacteroidia > Cytophagales > Spirosomataceae > Larkinella > Larkinella rosea. The sequence continues at coordinate 135,838 of NZ_RQJO01000016.1, read as the reverse complement.
TTTTTACGGGCGAGCCTTTTTCATCTAAAAAACGAACACAAAAATTAGCCATACCCGGTCCGTTGATGACGACTCCACGGATGATATTCTTACCCTTTTTAAGCGTTAAACGAGCCGATGTACCATTATCGGCAATCATATCCCGGTCGCCGGAAAGCAGCAAGGCTTCCTGCCCATTCAACCACCACAGGCTACCGGAATTACATCCGGCGGCCATCCGGACATTTTTAATTTCTTCGGGGCAATCGATGACCGTGACGAGCCAGACCAGGATTCCGTATTTTGGTTTGTTGATGGCGTAGGTAAAATGGTATAAATTAAAGTTGAAAGCCTTGCTGTCCAACGCATACCACTTCAGTTCCTGGGTTCCTACTCGTACGGTTTCGCCATTTTTGGGAATGGTGGTGTAATCGCCGGAAAAATTATCGGCCGAAAACGCAGTTTTAAGGTAGTTGTCCGTGAATATATTATTCCGGACGATATCTTTTTTTACAGGTTCCAGCACCAGCCATCGTTGGATAAAGCCATTGGCATCGGGTGCTTTTTGGGCGGCAGAGGCCGGTGTGAAGTGTTGGGATAGGGTATGAGTCGTATCGCTTTTTAGGGGTATGGGCGGTAAAGGTAGTCGTTGACCCGGGCCTGGTCCCTGGGCAAAAGCGGTAAAGCTACTGATTTGTAATCCTGCTAACACAATAAACGATAGAATGGGCAATACGTATTTGTGGTTTCTGTCCATTGTTGATTTCGTTTGAAATGCGTATTGTTTCTAAATATGGTGTAAGATAGGCAAACCTATCAAACAGCGTTGTGTGAATTAACTAGATTGAGCGTGAAAAATAGGGAATGAAGAATGCCTCAACCCTTTAAAAGACACTTTCCCATTCCTAACCACCGGTTTTTCGGGATTTAGAAATGGGAAAGTGTATTCGACTCGGGAAGTCCGGATGGTTTGCTTCTGAAAGTTGCTGATAGGAGTTTCCTACCTACGGCAGGCGGTTCATATTCAGGCAATTGGATCTATAAACATTCCGTCTCTACGAGACGATTCACGTTCAGTTCGAAATAGCTACCAGCTCGTCCAGCCGCCATCGACGAACAGGTTTTGCCCGGTGATGTACGAAGCAGCATCCGATAACAGGAACGTCACCGCTCCCGCGATTTCCGGCGACTGGCCGACGCGTCCCAGCGGGGTTTTCTGCGAAAGGCGTTCGACAAAAATCGGTTCGTTTTGCTGCACCGCTGGATTCGGAAACGGTCCGGGCGAAATACAGTTGCAGCGAACGCCCTGCCGACCCCAATGCACCGCCAGGTAGCGCGTCATCTGGATAATCCCGGCTTTGCCGACCCCGTATTCGATGGGGTTTTTGTTCATCGGCGCTTCGTAAGCCGCCGGATCGGGCGAGACGGAACCGTACATGCTCGAAAACAAAACCATGCTTCCGCGCCCCAGCTTTGCCATTTCCTGCCCGACCGCCCGGGCCAGCAGAAACGTGGCCGTCAGTCCGCCGTGGTTCACTTCGTCGAAATCCTGTTCCGTCAGCTCTTCCAGTTTTTTTCCGGTGGAAGCAAACGCCAGGTTGACCAAACCGTGCGGCACTCCCCGGTTTTGAATCTGTTCGGTTACGAATGCTGAAATGGCCGATCCCTGCCGAATGTCGAGTGTAGCGGGTGTTACCTGAGCATCAAAACCGCTCTTCTCAACAAAATCGAAAGCCCGGTTTTCCAGATCGGCGCAGAGCACGCGGGCGCCCGCAGCCTGCAGCAATTGGACCGTGGCCTGCCCGAGATACCCGGCGCCCCCAATTACCCAGATTTCTTTTCCCTGCAAACCGAATGTATCGGCAAATAAATCCGCCATGTTAGGAATTCAGGTACACGGTTTTTCCGCCATCGGCCAGACTTTCGTGAGCAGCCAGCAACGTCCGAATGATGCGTTCGGTTTTGACGAAATCCAGACGCGGGCGGTTTTCTTCCACCGAGCGGACAAACTCGATCAGGTTATCCCGGAACATCCCAAACCAGTTTTTGACCTCGATCAGCCGCCAGCCGTCTTTTCCAAACAGCGAAATCTGGAAGGTCAGGGCAATGTCCATGAACAGATGCACAGTGGCCTGCAATCCGTCGGCGAATTCCAGATACACCACGTCGCCACCCTCGCGCCCCACGTGCCGGACGGAAACCGGCGTCGGGTCATCGAGCACCATGAACAGTCCCTCCAGCATGTGAACGCCGTACCGAATCCAGTCTTTTTTGCCGACCGCCGTAACCAGTTGCAGCTTGCCCAACTGGCTGAATTCGTTCTTCACCGCCCGCAATTCCGTCGCGTAGCGCATCGACGAACACGACATCACAAACTTGCCGTTGGCCACCTGCTCTGCAAAGTAGGTCAGGTCTTCCAGACTGCCCGCCAGCGGTTTATCAATAAAAAGCGGAATGCCCGCTTCGATGAACGGTTTGGCCATTTCGACGTGGTTTTCCGGATCGTCGCGGCCCAGAATCACCGCATCGACCTGGCCGATCAGCTCCGTCAGGTCGTCCACGACGTTTTCGACCTGAACGGCTTTGGCGATGCTTTCCGAAATGGCCCGGTCCTGCGCCCAGACGTGCGTCACCCGCGCGCCCGGAATACCCAGCAAATCGCGATTGGCCGTCAGGTAGGCCGACACGCCGGGGTAGCCCACCCGGTTGATTTCCTCCGGATCAAAAAAACCGTTGATGATAGCCGACCAGGAGTATGGGTGGGCGTTGCCCGCACTCATGCCAATGATTCCAATTTTTACCACAGTGTTTTGGGTTGTATTCCTATCCTTTTTTCGTTCCAATTTTCAAAATGGCATAAGCCGCTCCCGCGCGAACGTCCGCATTTTCGTGTTTCAGCAAGGGCGTCAAAACCGCTACATCGACCGGAAGACCGGTTTCGGCCAGCGCAGCCACCAGTTCCAGCTGATCGCCAACGGCCGGAGACTGTTGAGCCGCCAGCATCTTGATCCGAAGCAGTCGATACGGTTCTGACCGGGTTGCTTCGGTCGATGCCGTCACCAAAGCCGCATGCACCAGATTCAGTTGAACCGCCGACGATACCGGTTCTGATAAAGCCGCTTCGGCCAGCTGCTTCCATTCAGCGGCAGTCAGCCCGCCCAACCGGCGGGTAATAAAGGTGCCCAGTTTCCGGGGAGCCACTTCTTCCTGTCGGTTCAGCGCCAGATCCAGAAATTTCCGGCGATTGGCGGGGGCGGTTTTGGCATCTGATAACGTTGCGCCCCAGAGGGTATAAAGCGACAGGGGGCGGTTTTCGCCAGAAATGGCTTTGCGGGCTGCTTCGGCATCGACCGTGGTGGGTGAAATGCCGAGTTTGGCCAGCGTTTCGGCGGCATGAATGCGGTCGGGGCCGTTGGGGTCTTTAAAGGCCGCAGCAATTGGATCGGTCCATTTTTCCTTTTCATCCGGCGTCGTAGCGGCCTGCGCCAACACCCGCCAGATACCGATGCGGTAAGGCGCTTTCGTGGAAAACTTCTGAAGTTCGTCCAGATAAACATCTTGAACGCCAGCCGGTTCGCCGATCCAGAGCAGGTATTCGGCCGCGTGGACTTTGATCCATTCCTGTTCCGTTCGCAAAACCGTTCGCAATTCCTGCAAACACTGGCTGCGCAACGCATCGGATACGGGCTGGGCCGAAGCGAAGGGTTTAGTAAGATTCGTCATGAGCAAAAAAGTAACTAGCAAGGTTCGTAACGGTTTCATTCGGTAACAAGGGTTGAAAAAACCGGGATTACTATTCGGCCCGCGGCCCGTACGGCTTCGGCCCCGGCCTCCGGAATGGAACGGTACGGCCAGCGCATCCGGCAACCGACATTCGCCCAGCCGCCAACGACGGACAGAAATTTGTCGCAGGCCGGATCAGGGTATTTCTGTTCCAGAATATACGGAATGATGTGGTCATTCATAAAGTGCTGAATCGCTTTTTCCCAGTCCAGCGCCTGCGCCAGATCGGTTTGCATGAGCCGGTACCAGTCCAGCGCGAGTTGCGGATGCAGGCAGGCAATGTTCGAATACGAACCGTGCGCTCCTTGCCGAAAACCGGTCGCCAGCCGGTGGCCCGGCACAAAAACCGCCAGTCGGTCGGCCATGTGTTTCCGCATCTGTTCGTACCAAACCGCATCTCCTCCGGCCACCTTAACGCCGACGAGTTGGGGAACCGCGTCTTTCAACCGGCCGAATTGCTCGGGCGTCAGCCGCACCTTGGCGTGTCCGGGATTATACAAAACCAGTCGTACGTCGGCCGAAACGGCGGCCATTTTCTTTAAAAAAGCGATGATTTCGGCTTCGGTGGGTGGAAACCAGTCGGGCAGAATGAGTTGCACCGCGCCCGGTTCCTGCCGGATCGCCCATTTCAGCCGACTGAGCGAAATCCAGGGGCTCATGTGGCTGACGCCGATCTGAAACGGTAATCCGGCCGCCCGACAACGCCGGGCCAGTAGCCGGTGAATGCGCCGAAATTCGCTTTCGGACTGGTTGTAAAACTCGCCCGCCGTTCCGTTGGAATAAATGCCATCGACGCCAAACGCACTGATCCGGTCGATTTCCTCCTCCAGTCGCCCGAAGTCGATGGACTCATCCTCGTTGATGGGCAACATCAGCGTGGCCCAAATCCCGCGAATATCGGCGGCTTCGAGCGGGCGGTTGACGGAAGCGGTTTTGGCCAGCATCGGCGCTACTGAAGTTTGTCGAGGGGAACCTGCGCCAGGTAAATGGCCGATTTCCCGTCGTGCGTCGAATAATACGAAACCCAGAGTTTGTTCTGGTGAATGACCATGCCCGGATAACTCGCGTCGCCACTGCTCGGGAACGGGATGGTTTTGGTGATATTGCCGTTCTGATCCGATAAATACAGCGCCATTTTATTCGGTGACGCGTAATTCCGGGAGCCGATAACCAGCTTATTGTCGTTCAGAAACAGGAAATTAGGGCCGCCGAGTCGAATGCTCATTTTGTGATACGTCCAATTGGTATAGGGGGCCGGACTTTCCGCCATGATTCCCATCTGGTCTTCCGATTCGCGCCGGATCAGGACGTACATCTTCCCGGTTTTATCGAAACGGATTGTCGATTCGTTCGGCTTACCGTTTACTTCCAAATCAGAAACTTTGTCGTATTTGATGCCGTCTTTGGTTTTCAGCAGGTAAATCACCCATTTATCGTCAGTCAGAACCTGGTAGTCAATCGCATAACCGGTTCCGTTGTGCCAGGTTGTGCGCCAGATCCAATCCAGCGAAGGCGAAATCGCCGGGTCTAAAGTCGATTTTTGCGGTTCCGAGAAATTCGCGCCCTTCAGGTCGGAAAACGAAACCATCGGTGCAATCCGCTGCACTTTATTCTTGTTGTTGACCGACGCAAAAACCGCCCCGGCCATCGTCACCATCAGTTTCTTGTCCGGCGTAATGGTCAGTTTCGGGTCGCGCAGGTCGATTTTCGGAATGGCGAGGAGGGCCACGCTGGTCCAGTCTTTTCCATCTTTGGATTTCAGCACGCGCACCTTGCCGCTGTTGGTCGTATCGACGTGCGAAAACCCTTCGCGGAACGTACAGTAAAACGCATTATTGAATAACACCAGATCCGTAAACGCGCTGTGGGGCGGCTGATCCCAGATTTTGGTGACCTTTACGTACTCAGGAAAAGAACCGTCCTGCGCCAGAATCGACGCAGAACGGCAAACGGTCAGGGTTAGGAGTAGCAGCAGTTTTTTCATCGTTGGTTGAATTACACGTCGGACTTGAGGGTAGTTTGGGATTTGAGCAGAAACAAAAGAGCCGAACAGATCAGCAGCAAAACCGCTGCAACCTGAAATAATTGACTGAAACTCACCTGCGCATCCCGCAGGACGCCACCGGCATACAGTCCCAAACCGCCGACAATGCAACTGCCCAGATTCAGAATGCCGTAGCCCGTGGCCCGGTACCGTTCGTCGGCAATCAGGCACAAAATCGGCATCATGTTGGTATCGCTGAACACCCGCGTAAAGGCGTAAAAGATGAATCCGACAATGGCGACCGGCAAAATGGCGGTGGTGCTGGCGAGAAAAATGGCCGGGGCGGCAATGCAAAGCGCAATGGCCGGGACCAGAATCCGGCCACGCGGATTGTTGCGGCTGATGCGATCGGTGAGCGCCCCGCCCGTCAGCACGCCCACCAGCGCTGCGGTGTGGAAATAGCCGGTGGCATATTGCCCGGCCTGCGACTGCGACAGATTGAATTGTTCCTGATAAAACGTGGGTAACCAGCCCACAATCAGCCAGCCGACCACGCCCAGCAAGGCCCAGAAAAGAAGCAGGATACTAAAGGCCGGTTTACTGAACAGGATTCGGACGGCTTCGCCAAACCGCACGGTTTCGGCGGGTTTCGAAACGACGGTTTTGGTTTCTGCCGATTTGGGAGCATCCCGCAGGAAGAAGGCCAGCACCACGGCGTACAGAATGCCGACCAGTCCAAAAACGCTGAACGCGGCACTCCAGTCGCGGTTTTCGGCAATCATACCACCCAGAAAACCCAGGCTCTGCCCGACCATGATCCCGGCAATGTGAATGCCCGTCGCCAGCGAGCGGGTGGCTCCCCGGTGGTAATCGACAATCAACGCCATGGCCGCCGGAATGTAACACGCTTCACTGACGCCCATCAGCGCCCGGGTCGCCAGCAACTCTTCAAAGGTCGTCGCGTGGGAGGTCAGCCAGGTGACCAGCGACCAGACGAACAGACTGCCGATAATAACCCGGCTGCGGTTGAAGCGGTCGGCCAGAAAACCGGCGTAGGGACTCAGAAAACCGTATACCCAGAGAAAAACCGCCGTGAGTAGCCCGAACTGCGCGTCCGTCATCGGAATGGCCGCCTTGATTGAATCGCGCATCGTCGTGATCATGATCCGATCCAGGTAGTTCAAACAACCGACCACGCAGAGCAGCGCAACGACAAACCAGGCCCGCGCCGGAAGGATGGCGGTTTTGGGAGAAACAGGAAGTGTATCGGTTTTCATAACAGTTCAACGGTTGCTCCAACCCCTTTCAGGAGGGGAGGTATTCAGTTCAGTTCCAGAATCGATCCGGCAATGTGGCGCGTTCCGTTGTCCAGATTAAAGTAATAAACGACCAGCACCCGTTTTTTGTCGAGTTGCACCGACCACGGATAACCGATATCGGTGCTGCCGCCGTCTTCCCGCAGGATGATTTCGGGAGCGGTTTTATAATCGGTACATTCGGCGTTCAGAATGCGGGCGCGGATGCCGAAGGGTTTATGCCGGTAGCCGTAAACCAGCAATACCCGGTTGTCGGCCAGCCGCGTGGCCTGCATCGGATGCCCCTGAAAACCCATCGACTCCCATTTAAAGCTTTTGCCACCGTCGGTCGAGCGGGCAATACACGCCTGATCGTCCATGTTGGCCGTGCGAAGAAAACCGATGATGTCGCCTTTGGGCGTTTCGTAGGCCGAAGCTTCGTTGAACGATACTTTGTCATCGATGGCTACCACACTTTCATACTTCCAGGTCAGCCCTTTGTCGTCCGAAACGATCAAATGGTTGGAGGTTTTTTTTGGGGAATTGGAATCGCTCGAAGCGACGACCCAGAAAATCCGGCCACTTTTCCCTTCGTATAACGCGCCCCGGTTATAGGCGCCGAGCGGTTTTCCGCCGAGGGGGCTGAGGTTGATTTCGGGCGCAATGTGCGTGGGGTAAATCGGTCCCTGCCAGTTTTTGCCGCCGTCGGTCGAACGCACCAGGTAACCGCCCAGAAAAACGGCCCCACTTGTTTCAAAATACGGTTTTTTCAGATTTGCCATGCCTTCGGGCCGGAGGAACGCCCAGCCGTAGCTGGCACACAGAATGTCGCCGTTTTTCAGCTGCAGCAAACACGGGTCCTGCGAACCACCGAAAGCGTGTGAATAAATCAGTTCCGGTTCTTTCGTCCAGTTTTCGCCATCTTTCGAGCGCAGGCCCACCAGGTAGCTATTCGGATCGACGTGGTTCGTTCCTTTTTCGCCAAACCCTTTCCGCTCCGGAGCCCGCCGGAAAGCAATCAACAATTCGCCGTTTGGTTTTTTGACGATCGACGGAAACGACGCGTAAAACCGCTCGTCCTGGTAAATCACGAAGTCTTTGACTTTCCGGGCGGGCGGAACATTGGTGGTTTGTGGGATAGGGGCGTTCTCCGCAACAAACGACGTCAGGCCGAGGGCTATAACGCCCGACAGCAGGAAAAACGAACAGGTACTTTTCAGGTTTAGGGTCATGGGTACGGATAGGAGTGTTTATTTTCGTTTATCAATTTGAAATTGATCGCTATTTTATTCTTCCCGATGTAACGTATGCAAAATTAAGTTTTGTAGATTAGTCATCCTGCTACTTTTGTTTCAATTTGTTGTACTATTTTTCAAAGTTATCGACGGGATTGCCATTCGCCCGGGCGGTTTTTGAATGATTGTATCAATCTTACGGGTTGGCGAACAGGTTTTCCATTTGCCAGGCTTCCAGCGTTTTGAGCGTCGCCGGGCTGCCGTGCGCCCGAATGGATACGCCTTGGCTATCGTTGCGACCCGGATACATCCGCACCGCCACGCACTGCCGACCATTCACGAAAACCTCCACGATACTTTTATCGACAAAAATCCGCAGGTCGACGAGTTCACCTTCCTTAAGCAGCACGGAAGCGGTTTCCGGCACCCGCGAGCGGACGCCTTCCAGCGTCGAAGCGTTCGAATTATCGATGGAAATGGCGCTGTATTGTACGTTTTTGACTTCGGACCGGTCCCAAAAACCGCCGTTTTTGTAGAATAAAATCCGGGTGTATTCTTCTTTTCCCGGCGACCGGAGTAAGTTCAGTTCAATCGTCGGGGAATTTTTGGGGTCAATCACCGCGTGCATTTCCAGCGCATTTCCGGAAACCGTTGGCAGCACAATTTCCTGATTGGCGGGCAATGCTGTTTCGGCCAGGGTTACTTTTTTTGACCGTAAAGAGGCCAGGTCGCCGATGGGTTCCTGAAGGAGTTTTCCGTTTTCGTCCAGCGTCAGCAGCCGGGGCAACGACATAATCCGGCCCCAGGTTTTGTCCGTTTTTCCCTCATTCACATTAAAAATGGTGACGATTCCGCCTTTTCCGTCGGGGTAAGCCGAGGGTGCGTGCACGCCGTTGGGCAGCATCGGCCCGTGATTGAAGTTGCCGCCGTCGGTGACGATGAATTTGTCGTTGACCTGATCGTAATCGCCCAGCATGTACTTGCCGCCACTCATGTGGCTGAAATGCAGGAGGATATACTTTCCCTTGTCGCCGATCGGCCAGAAATACGGACAAGCGCCGTCGTCCCCGACCATCCCGTACCCATCGTTTTCGATGAACGGGTGCAGATACTGCCAGTTGGCCAGATCCGGTGAACGGAACAGAAACAGGGCGCGAATCAATTTGCCGCCGGGCCCCACCGGGCGCTGACCAGCCAGCACGCAGTAATACTGATCGCCTTTCTTCCAGATGGCCGGATCGAAGACGTTATACGGCAGCTTTTCGCCCGGTTTTGGAATCGGAATGACCGGTTTTCCGGTTACTTTGGACCAATTCAGCAACAGGGGGTCGGACGAAGTGGCCACCATTGAGCCCGAACCCACACCGTGGTACATGGCAATCACGCGGTTGGGTTCCACGAAGGTCGAGCCCGAATACACCCGGTCTTCGGGGTTGGGATAAATGGCGTAGGGCAGGTCGCGCCAGTGAATGAGGTCGGTGCTGACCGCGTGGCCCCAATGGACGCGCGGATCTTCCGGCGGAAAACCCTGGTAGAACATATGCCAGCGACCCTGCCAGAAACACAAGCCGTTCGGATCGTTCATGATGCCTTCCGGACTGACGTAATGGTACGTGGGTCGGTGGTGATCTTTGGCGAGTTCCTGGCTGGAGACTTTAAACCGTTTCAGCAACGGATTGGTTTTTAGCTGTTTTTCCTGTTCTTCCAGCGTCGTTCCGAAGGTGAAAAACGGCACTTTCGACACCCGGCTTTCCTGCGCACTCACCGATGGAGAAAGCAGTATTCCCGTCAGCAGGCAACCCAATACTGTATGTCGTGTAGCGTGATTCTGCATAACTATACCAAAAGAGGTCCGAAAGAACTTGATCATTGTGGAAGGGCTATTTTTAAAACCGGTCGAAAAAAGTGAGATCCGCGTCGAAATGATCTATTGCTACCACCCGGTCGCCCTTCAGCCGAACCCGAATTGCCCGGGTGCGGTGGTTCAGCGTTAGTTCCCGGATGGGGAGGGGAAATGGTAGGGTGATGAATTCATTAACGGGTGGCGTCAGGAAATGCAGATAATCGCCATTTAGGGAGGCTGATTTCAACGACCTGGCCAATGAATTTCGGTCGGCCCAGGCCGGGATTCGGACCCATAAGGAAGCTGGTTTTTTAACCCGAATCCTGAGGGCCGGATGAGTATAGGGCGATTCGATGGCAATCGCATCCGATTCGAAATCAAACAACAGATTAATCCGAATACCGCTTGCTGAAACGCTTGCTATTTCCCGGTACGCTTCGCAGAGCGAGCCGACGGTTCCGCCCACGATGTCCATGTTGAATGAGATTTCTGCCGGAAAACCGGCCGGTTTGTGGCCGTAGGGAGCGGGGAAGCCAAAAGCACCCCGGTGCCGACGGGCGACGTCCCGTTTGGCGTCCTCGTTGGTCGGATTAGCCGTTTCCTTGATGAACGAAATATCCCGTAACTGACTGGGTAGCACATGAGCCCGCAGCATCAGCTCGGCTTTCTGGTAATAAACCGGAAAACCGGATTTTCCCAAAATCAATGCAGTTTCGATGATGTCGCCCGTATTGTTCACTTCGCCCCGGTCAGGATTGGCGCTGGAAGCCGGATCGCAATTTTCGATCGACCAGCCAATTTCGTCGCTAATTTGTAAAAGTCCCTTGTCAAAAAATGCCTTTACCCGAAGCATCAATGGGCGATCCGACGTCAGGTCTGCCAACTGGGCCAGCGACGACAGCACACACGTAATGGAATGCGGATGACTGCCCAACCGCTCCAGCGAAAAGCTCCCATCTTCGTAGAAATGATCGCGCAACAGCTTGTCTTTCATGGCGATGGCCAGATCGAGTGCTTGTTTGTAACCCGTTGCCCGGTAATATTTCACCAGCGGTCCGAGAGCCCGGCCCAAACCGGTGACAAAATGGGAGCGGGGCGACTTCGATTCGATGAGCAGGACCCCCCGCTTTTCAATGGCATCTTTGTCCCATCCTGATTCCGGGCTCCAGGTTTTCTGAATAAAGTCGATGCTTTTGCGGGCGGTTTCCCGGGCTTCCTCCGAATTCCGGTACTTTGCCAACGCATACAGGGCGTGGAACCCTTCGCGAATGTTGTGCGGTGCAAAACGAATCAATGATCCTCCAATTTTGTCGCGGTTGAGCGGAACCGGAATAGCGCCACTGTAGGAATAGAAGGCGGCTTTGGCGTGTTTTTCGATCACGCCCGGGGCAATTTTGTAGCCAATCGCATTTTCAGCATTCAAAAGCGCATTCAGATGCCGACCGGGAATGTGGGATTCGGTATGGGTACTGCTGAATCGGAAATAGGATTCCCCGCCGACCGTCGAGATCGCTGATCCAAAGTAAGGAATGTCGTTGTCATCGGCGTTGAACACGTTGCTCATCGTTTCGCAGCCGAGCGTAATCGCCCCTTTGAGGTCCGTGTCATTGACATCCGACAATTTTGTGTTACCGACACCGGCCGCCCGGCTGAGGGCAGTGAGCGGAAATGGCCCCACTACCAGACCTGTGCTCAACGCACCGGTTTTTTTGATCAGTTCACGGCGGGAAATCGGTTTCCTCATTTTGCTTCCTTCAGAGTAAAGGTGGAGCTGTGGGCCATCGAAACGATCATTTGCTGGTCTTTGACGGCGTTGCTGCTGCCGACGGGAACGGTTTTGTCCTGAATCCAGGCGACAATCCGCGTCTGCACCCGGCCCTTGATCACCGTCCCGGTTTCCCGATCCACCCACTGCTCGCGTTTGTACAGAATTTTGCCGCCGTGTTCGTTGAAAAACCGGTAGCGCGAACCGCCCACCTGCCGAACCTCTTCGTCGGGCAGCAACTCCTCGACCCGTACACCCAGATCACTGAGCCAGCGTTCACCCGTGGCCCGAATGAGCCGACACGCCCGACCGTTGAGTTCCGTATCGGCAATGTACGTCAGGCTCATCGGAGTCGGTTTGAGCGGGGGCAAATCCGTGCCGTTCAGCATCGGAACCCGCACATTTTCAATGCTTTCCCAGTGATCGCCCGGCCGAATTCCGTCGACCGGCAACAGCGGCACCAGAATGGATACATCCGGCGCCAGCCACCGGGCGGCCTGGCCTTTGGCAACAAGCTGGCTCACTTTTCCCTGCCGACTGGCGACCATCTGAATCTGCTGTTTTTCCTGTGGCGTTTCCTCGAACCACCGAAAACCGTTCACGTCGGCGGTCAGCGGGGCGGCTTCGTCGGGGCCGTGTTTACCCACTTTCAGCGTCAGGTCGGCCGTGGCTTCCAGGTACGGCATGTTCGTGGCCGGTCGGGGTGAGAACATCTTGAAGTGCGGATGCTCCATTTCCTTGAGCGTATTGGTAACCGGAATACCCTGCAATTCGGCCACGGTCACTTCGTACTGAAACGATTTGTCGGCCGGTAATTGCGGGGTTTTGACACCCTGATCCGGTTTCAGGTACCGAAACAACTGCTTGAGAATCCGCTCGTTCTCGGCCCAGGGACGCGACATGTTGCCGGTCCAGGAACCGTTGTCACCCACCAGAATAAACTTGCCTTTGCCGGGCCGCGTCATCACAATTCCGGGACCTTTGACGTTGCGGTCGGGATAACCCGCATCGGACGCAACCTGCATTAAAACCGTCGGATTTTTCGCTTCCGGCAAAATCTTGAGCGTGCAGCCCGAGCCGTAGTGAAAAATGGGCACATCGTAGAAATAGGGGTGGGTTTCGCCAATGAACACGTCGGAATAATGGGTGTCGTCGCTGTTCCAGTCGAGGCCGAAACCGCGCGCCAGTTTGCGCAACTGAACGTCTTCAAAATCCTCGGCGGCCCGGCCTTCGCCCCCGCTGTTGATCATGACCATCAGGCTGCCGCCTTTCTCGACATACCGCCGGAGCATCGCAATCTCGGCATCGGTCAGGACGTTGGCCGTGGGGTCGAGTTTCGGGTTGTCGGGATTAACAATGACCACGGCGTCTTTCGTGGCCAGCGTCGCGTCGGAATACGGTTCCTGCGCCATCGAAATGGCATACTCTTTTTCCAGCGCCACAAAAACCGGGTCGAAGGAATTGGTGTGCACAAAATCGTCCCAGCCGTAGCGGCCGTTGATGGTCGTCCAGGCCCCCGTCACCATGTAGTTGCCGACCTTGGTGCTGGGCCCTTTGCGGTGGTAATAATCAAACAGCAGTTTTGGACTTGGAGCCGCCTGCGGACTGTATAGAAACGGTGTAGCTTCTTTCTTCGGCTTTTTGGCGCGGGACGTCTGGCTCGAATCGGCGATGGCCGGTTTTTTAGTAGAATCCGCAATCTTTCCACCCGTTGCACCGACAGAAACCGTATAAACTAAACCCAAGACCAGAAAAAAACACTTGCGATAATTCATGCTGAATGCCATTGAGTATTGTAAAACCGTTTTGTACGCTCCTGAAAGTTCGGTCGCATAGCGACTAAATGTTTGTAGAAAACCTGGATTGGGAATGGACCTGGGTCGCATAGCGACCGAACAAACCCGCCAAAACCGGTTCGATCGCTACGCGATCACGGCGATACTGAGGACGTTTTGTCTACAAATATTTGGTCGCTATGCGATCTGTGTCTACCTCGATGTAAGCATCTATTCCCATGCAAAAGCCTTTTTCCAATCGGCTCTTTCCTCCAAAAATTAATTCCCAATTCAACGCGGAGAAACCGTCACCTCGCGCACTTTAATTGCTTTACGAATCTGGCCCTGTGGATTCTTGAAATCAAAATCCGAATAAACAATCAGGAATGAATTGTCGCCGGTGGGCAACAAACCGGTATACCCGCAGGAAACCTGGTCGTAGGTACTGTTTTTGCCAAAGGGCAGCATTTCGAAGGCATTCGTCCACTGTTCCCCTTTACCGTCGTTCGAAAACCGGATTTGTACGCCCGGACGACCGGAAGCTACCACCGTAACCCCGTTTTTCAACTGCAACAAGCGCGGAAAGACGCCGTTGGGGGCAAAGACCTCGGGTTTCGTGAACGTTTTGCCCTGATCCGTGGAACGGCTGGCATATAGCGGGCCGCTGTAAATGTCGTGCGACCGAATGACGCTGAGGTAGGTGCCGTTGGACAGGATTTCGAAAGCCGGTTCGGTAAACCAGAACTTATTTACGCCGTTCGTATCAATTTTGGTGTCCGGCTGATACGGAATGCGGCTCAGGATTTTCCAGGAATGCCCCGAATCCGTGGAGCGGTAAAAGAAAACCCCGCCTTTGGTGTCCACACTGCCGTCGTCCCGGATGTGAAAACCGGGGTACACGCAAGCCACCACCGACCGGTCGGCGGCCACTTTCAGATCGCCCCACCAGACCACCGGCACCATGCCGCGCAGGCTGTAGCGCAACGCCTGCGGATCGTCGAGCGTGGCCTGTTCGTTCTGCCAGGCTCGTTCCCCCTCTTTCCGGCGCGCCAGAAAAACGCCCTGCCGACTGGCAGGCATTTCGGTGAGTTTATAAAACGTGTGTTTGTAATTCCGGCGGGTCATCGAGCCAACCGGGCTGGGCATCGTCAATTCGGATTCCTTGACCGGTTTGGGCGTCACGATCTTGATCCGTTCGCCGTTGGGCATCAGCACTCCTTCAGCCAGGATGGTATGTTCCCAGTCGGTCGGGCCGGGTTTCCAGGTCTTGCCACCATCGGCCGAAATGGCCGTCGGCGATGAAGTGCCGCCGTAGGCTTCCATGTTGTCGTTGGCCATGTTCCACTTCACGGCGATGGTTCCGTCGATCGTGCGGGCAATGTCCGGAAACTGAAAATGGCCCCATTTTTCTTCCTTATCGGCCACGCTCACCACCACCGGTTCGCCCAGCGTGACGCGGTATTTTAGCCTGCCATTCTGTTTGTACTGAATAACGGTTTTGTCAAACGCCGGAATGCCGTTGGTAATGACGGAAAGCGGTTCGTTGCTCCGTTCGGCCCAATCGGTCGCCGGGATAGCGGTTTTCTGAGCGGTCGCAAAACCGCTCAGAATGAGGCCAAGAAACAGCAGGTAGGATTTTGTCATGTGGGTAATTGAGCAGAAAATCGTCAGCGCGGTGTAACCGTTACTTCCCGAACTTTAATGGCCTTGCGGATTTCGCCCTGCGCATTTTTGTATTTAAAATCGGAATAAACGAGCAGGAATTTATCCGGCCCCAGCGCCAGCAGATCGGGATACCCGCAGGAGACGGCATCTTTCTGGTCCGTAAAAGGCAGCATTTCAAAGGCGTCGCTCCATTGCAACCCCTTCGATCCGTTGGAAAACCGGAGTTGCATGCCCGGTCGGCCCGACGCCAGGGCGACGACCCCGTTTTTTAGCTGGAGCAATTTGGGCAATACCCCCGAACTGGTGAAAACCTTCGGCCGGCTCCAGTTCGCTCCTTTATCGACCGACCGGCTGACGTACATGGGACTATTGCCCAGGCCGTCGGACGTCCGGAGGACGCACAGGTAGGAACCATCGGCCAGAATTTCGAAAGCCGGTTCCGTAAAACCCAGCGCCAGTCGTTTGTTGCCGTTGGGGTCCTGCGTTACATCCGGCGCGTACGGAATTTTGCCGACCGCTTTCCAGGTTTTTCCCTGATCGGAAGAGCGGTAAAACAGCACGCCCGACGCCGGAACTTTGCCGTTTTCGAGCGAAAAACCGGGGTAGATACCCGTCACAATGTCGTTGGTCGATTCCATTTTCATGTCGCCCCACCACACCAGCGGAAACAGCTTGTTGTCGGTGTAGCGAACCGCCGTCGGATCAAGCAGTTGGCTGTGTTCCAGCGACCATTCTTTCTGGCCTTTTTTCAACCGATTGAGGTAAACGCCCTGTAATTTTTCAGGAAGCTGATCCAGTTTGTAATAGGAAAACGTCCGGCCGTAGTTTTCCGAAACCGTACCTACTTTTCTGGGCAATTTCAGGCTTGCGGTGTCCAGCGCGGGGGGCGTATAATTCCGGATGATATCGCCGTTGGGCAGCAATAAGCCATCGCCCGGCGGTTTGGGTCCACCGGGAAACGTCCAGGTTTTTCCGCCGTCCTTCGAAACCGCAAAACCGTCGCTGTCTTTGCCATAACTCTCGGCGTGGTCGGTGTGCATGGCCCAGGTTGCCACAATCGCTCCGTCGATGCTTCGATACAGCTTCGGGAACTGGATAAAACCCCAACCTTCCGGTTTTTCGGCGACGGTTACCACCACCGGTTCGCCCAGGGTGATCCGGTATTTTTCGCTGCCATTCTGTTTATAAAGGCCTTCCGTTTTGCCATACGCCGGAATCCCGTGCGAAATGACGGTGAAGCGGACGTTTTTTTGTTCTTCCCAGTTAACCGGCGCCGTCGGCTGGCTTTTTCCAACCCAGGGCAGCGAACCGAGCAGAACGACGAGAAAATAGTTTTTCATGGGGTTAGAAGGTTATTCTATTTCTTCTTTTCCTGCCAATCCAAAACCGGATTGGCAGGAAAAGAAGAAATAGAACTGGTCAAGGATAGGAATAGAAAAACCGGCACCGTCGGTTTGGACCTAGGATGCCGGTGGAGGAAATTAGTAGCCCGGATTCTGCTTGATTTTGGGTTCCAGACTCAGTACGTTGCTGGAAATCGGGAACAGCAGCAGGTAATCCTTGCCTTTCTGAGCCTGGAGCGACGGCACGATGTCGAACGCTTTGCCAAACCGCACCAGATCCCACCAGCGTTTGCCTTCCAGCATCAGTTCCAGCAAGCGTTCTTTCAGGATGGCCGCGTCGTTGGCTTCCTTCGTGCCGTTGACGAATTTGTAGGCATCGAACTTGGTGCCGTATGCCCGTTGGCGGATCAGGTTCATCTCCGTGCTGGGGTCTTGTCCGAGCGCATTTTTGGCTTCGGCTTTCAGCAGCAGCACGTCAGCGTAGCGGTACAGGATGATGTCATCGACGAAAAACCGCACCCCGCCTTCGACCGTTCCCTGGCCTTTCGTCTGCACCGAGATGAAGTAGTTGCGGGCGCCATTGGCTCCGGTCGTATAAACCTCGTGGAAGGTTCCGGCCCGGCGTTGATCGTCGACCGAAAACTGATTGCGGACGAGCGCACTGGGTTCCCACACGTTGTTTCCACCCGAAACGCCCACGATGGTTTTCGAAATGGCTTCGGCATTGGCCGGCAAGACTCCAACGGCCATGTAGATGTTATTGAAGTAGTTATCGGTTGCTTCCAGGTACCGGAAGCCCACCGACATCAGGATTTCCTTGCTGCCTTTGTTGGTGTATTTGAACAGGCTGGCGTAGTCGGCCAGCAGCGAAACGTCGGCTTTGCCCACTTCGTCGCAGGCTGCCAGCGCCGTCGTGAAATCGGCCTGACCACCGTTCAGGCGTTTGCCCGTCCACAAATACACATCGGCTTTCAGTGCATTGACCGACGGTTTCGACCACATGCTCCGGCCGTTCGTAAAATTGTTGTCCGGAAAGAGTTGCAGCGCTTTTTCAATGTCTTCTTTGATCAGTTTAAAGACATCCGCAACGGGCGAGCGTTCAATAAAGGTCGTTTCCGGGTCGTAACCTTCGGTGGGCAGGGTTCGCAGGGGCAGGTCGCCCCAGGTCCGGACCATGACGAAGTAGAGGTACGCCCGCATCGCGTAGGCCTGCGCTATCGTAGTGTTTTTTGCACTTTCCGAACTAAAGGTAATCGTCGGCGCGTATTTCAGAATCAGGTTAGCCGCATTGACCGCCGAATACAGACCGATCCAGTCGGGTCCGGCACCAGCCTGGCTGATGGTATTCAGGTAGAAACGGTCATAATCGAGTGTACCGGCCAGCGATTTCTGCATCACTTCACTGCGCCCTTCGCCGTAAATGAACAGGTTGAGCAGCGCTTCGTTCCGCAGTTTGACGTACATCCCGTTCAACCCGCCTTTGGCGTCGTCTTCCGTTTTCCAGAACGACGCATTCGTGATGACGCTCGTCGGTTCAACATTCAATTGATCGGTGCAGGAAGAGGTACTGATCAGCAGGCCCAGCAGCAATCCCGAAAAAAGTTTATAGCGTGATTTCATGGTTCAGCGAGTGATTAGAAGGTAAGAGAAGCCCCAAACGCGATGTTCTTCGGAATCGGATACCGACCGTTGTCCCGGGTGCCGTCTTCCGGATTCAAGCCTTTGTAAGCCGTAAAGTAATGTAGGTTGCTGCCGGTCAGGTTGAAGCGCAGGTTACTGAGTTTAAACCGCTGCAAAACCGCCGTCGGAACGCTGTAGCTCAGGGTAACTTCCCGCAGACACAGGTAATCGCCTTTTTCGTAATAGATGGAATTGGTCGTTAATTCGTGCCAGGCCGTTCCGCGCCAGTTGCTGTAGTTGCCAATCCCCGGCTGGTACTGCACCATGCTGGCAATATCACCCTGTTTTTTCCAGGATTTTTCGGCCATTTCCTTCGTCATGCTCACCCCGGCCCACTGACCGTCCATGAACGCCCGGGCGTAGTTATAAATGGTGTGGCCCGTCGCGTAATCCATCCGAATCAGGAAGTTGAAGTTCTTGTACGACAGGGTGTTGGAAATACCGCCGGTCCAGAGCGGGAACGGATTGCCCATGTAAACGCGATCCCGTTCGTCGATGATGTTGTTGCCGTCCAGATCCTGGAAGATCGCATCGCCACCGTATTTGGTTTTATCGGCGTAGGTAATCATCTGATCCACCGGTGCTGATTTGGCGGCTTCGTCCGTGGCATAGACGCCAATCTGGTTCCAGGCGTAATGGTCGCCAATCCGCCCACCTTCCTGCAAACCAGCAACCCAGATGTATGATCCGCTGGCGGCATCATACACGTTGTACCCACCGATCCGGTTGTTTGCGGTTCCGTTGAAGGGCAGCTTCAGAATTTTGTGCGTGGTTTTGGCCGCATTCAGGCCGATCTGCCACTGCAGCGCGGAAGAGGGCGACAGAACCTGCGCGCTGAGTTCGAGTTCAACCCCTTTGTTTTCGAGGCTGGCCAGGTTCGTGAAGATACTCGAAAAACCGGTCGAGGGCGGCAGCGTCAGGCTGGTCAGCAGGTTGTCGGTCACACGACGGTACACATCGACAATCAGGTTTACCCGGCTTTTGAACAGGCCGAGATCGGCACCGACGTTGAAGGTCTTGGACTGTTCCCATTTCAGATTCGGGTTTGGAATCACGGTATTTTGTACGGCAGAAACGCCCAGATAACGCGCACCGACACCGTATTCTCCCTGCGACTGGAAGTCGGAAAGACCACTGATGTTTCCGTTCACCCCGTAACTTCCGCGTAGTTTCAACTGAATCAGATCGGCGGGCAGTGCTTTCCAGAACTCTTCGTGGTGGAGGTTCCAACCGACCGAAACACCCGGGAAAAAGCCCCATTTGTGACTGGCACCCAGGTTGGAAGCACCGTCGTAGCGGGCGTTCAGCGAGAACAGGTACTTCTGCTTGTAATCGTAGTTGACCCGGCCAAAATAGCCCAGAATCACCTGATCACTGACCGAACCACCCACCGAAACCGGCGTCGTGGCCGCATTCAGCGTCGGAATCAGATCCGTAGCTGCGCCCTGGCCGCTGGCCGATAAGGCAAAGCTGTTTCGACCGAAGTAAGAAAAACCGCCTTTGATCGATAGATTATGCGATGTGGCAAACGTTTTGTCGTAGGATAAAACGGCATCCGCCTGATACTGAGTCAACTTCGTGTAAGAAGAACTGGCCGCCCGTGTCGTTACTGCCGTGGTTCCGTTGTAATAGGAGGGAAGAAACGAATAGCCATCGGTCGCCAGTTTATACATCGAAACCTGGGGTTCGAACGAAAGACCCGGCAAAATATCCCAGCGGCCACCGACCGACAGCGTCATGTTTTCGATGGAATTGCCGCGTTTGTCCTTGTTCAGGAAGTACAACGGATTTCCGTTACCCCGGTTGGAGCCCGGTGCCAGCGAACCGTCTTCGTAATACAGTTTCGAGGTCGGCACGTTGGCCGCCGAGCGGTAGAAAATCTGCGAAATATTATACACCTCGTTGTTGCTCGAACGGGTGTACATCGTCCGGCCAAAGAACGTCAGGTTGTCCCGCACCTTGAGTTCGCCGTTGAGGTTGAAGGTCAGGCGGTCGTATTTGGTCGTGATCACCGTTCCCTGATTGTTCAGATAGCCGATGCCCGCGTTGAACGTCGCTTTTTCGGAACCGCCGGTCAATGAAACGTAATGGTTGTGCGAAACCCCGTCCTGATAAATCAGTTTCTGGTAATCAGTCCCCTGAAAAATGATCGTTTTGGACGAATCCAGCGGGTCGGGCATGCTTTCCCAGCCTTCGTTCAGTTTGTATTTATTGGCTTCCGTGAGGTATTGGGTCGTGTATACCGTGTTGTTCGTCAGGTCGTTACCGGTTCCCGCACCGGTCGCCAACGTCAACTGCCGCGTGGCCGTCGGGTCTTTTTTCGCCGAGCGAACCGCCCCGAGTCGTTGCAGGTAAATGTAGTCGCGGGCCGAGGCCATTTCGTACATTTTACCCGGTTTTGAGAAAATCAGGTCATACGAATAGGTCACCCGGGTTTTGCCGCTCTTACCGGTTTTAGTGGTAATAATCACCACCCCGTTGGAACCCCGCGCGCCATAAATAGCCGTCGAAGCGGCATCTTTCAGCACTTGCAGCGACTCGATGTCGTCGGGGTTGATGTCATTCATATTGGTCCGAATGATCCCGTCGATGATGTAAAGCGGGGCCGCGCCGTTGGGGTTGTTGATGGACGTTCCCCCGCGAATGATGATCCGGGGAGCCGCGCCCGGTTGCCCACCGGATTCCGTTCCCTGCACCCGAACGCCCGGCAGCGTACCCTGCAAGGCCGAAGCCGCGTTGGCGTACGGAATGTTTTCCAGCACTTTCGTGTCCAGCTTCGAAACGGAGGTTGTCAGCACTTCCCGCGACTGCGTTCCGTAACCGACAACAACGACTTCGTTCAGGGTTTTACTATCGCCTTTCAGCGTCACATCCAGCAGCGCCTGGTTGCCAACGACGATTTCCTGGGATTCGTACCCCAGAAAGCTGAAGACCAAAACCGCCTGGTTGTTCGGTACGTTGAGCGTGTACTGACCACTGGCATCCGTAGTGGTTCCGGTGGTGGTTCCTTTCAGAACGATGCTGACGCCGGGTAAACCTTCGTTGCGTTCATCGGTAATTTTTCCTTTGACAGAGCGGGTTTGCTGAGCGAAAACGGCCAGACTGGTGAAGAAGAGGACGACCAGCAAAAAACAGCGTTTTTCGAAAAAAACAGCAGGTAAAGTTTTCTTTTCCATAGTATCTTAAATAGAAAGTCGTACCAAATTTGACGATAGCAAAATTAAGTTTCGTTTCTATTGTATTCTGCTACTTTTATTTGTATTTGTAATACTATTTTTCGGAAAAGCAGCAACGATACTATTTTTCGGGAGAAAAGAAGTTTAGACGACGTTTAGCGTCCTCCGATACTCACTGGGGGTCATATTTTTGATTTTTTTGAACTGCCGGTTGAAGTTGGCCAGGTTATTAAAACCGCTCTCACCGGCGGCTTCCACAATGTTCAGATCCTTCTCGGAAATCAGCTTGCACGCGTACCCGATACGCACGGTATTCAGGTATTCGACAAACGAGACCCGGTAGTGATCCTTGAAAAAACAGCAGAACGTGGTCAGGGCCATATTGGCTACACCCGCAATTTCTGACAATGTGATTTCTTCCTGAAAATTCTGCATTATATATTGGTTGATCTTCCGGAGGTGATCGGACGACTTGAGCTGGGTATTCTGCACAAAACCGGGGCTCGCCAGGTATTCGTATTCAGTTGTATGTGCCAGAAGGTCAAATAGTTGGAGGAGGGACGATAGCCGCTGCAGCCCGTTCATCGGTAGCATTTGGGTCATCAGAGCGGTTATTTTTTCACGGGTTTCACCTTTAATGACCATGCCCCGGTTGGATCGTAGCAGGAAACTGCGGAATGCTTCCATTTCGGGGATTTCCATGAACGGCTTGCCCAGAAACGCATCGACGAACTGCACCACGATGGCGTCGGCCTGATAACCGGCTTCGCCCTTGAAAAACTCCGGATCGTTCACCCAGACGTGCGGCAGCGACGGCCCCATAAAAACCAGATCACCCGCGTCGAAATAACCGATGTGATCGCCCACCATTCGCCGACCGGTACTTTTTAACACCAGAACCAGCTCGTATTCGGGATGATAATGCCAGGGACAAGGAAAAAATTGGCCAATTTCCTGAAATACAATAAAAGATTTGTCATATTCCTGCGGTAACCGAAATTCAACTGTTTTCATCGTAAATAGGGCATAGAAGATAAAACCGGTCAGTAAGTATATCGAAAATCCTGATTTCGGCGAAGAGTTATGAAAAATAGTATTAGAAATATGGATAAAAGTAACAGGAATAGCAAACTTGCGGGACTACTTTTGCTGATAATTAGAGGGCCGATACTGCATGCCCTCCGACGACCTTCTATTCTATCACTGCATTTTCACGCATGAGTAAAACAAAAGTAATCCACCCCGACCGCGATCCCGCCTTTGCAACCGGTGCCTATTCGGATGGCGTGATTGCCGGTGGCTTTCTGTTCATTAGCGGACAAGCCGCCGTTGATTTTAAAACGTCCCAATTCGTGCTGGGATCCATTGAAGAAGAAACCCACCTGACCCTGACCAATATCAAAGCCATCATCGAATCGGCGGGTGCCACGATGGACGATGTCGTAAAATGTACTGCCCACCTGGCCGACATTGCCGACTTCGATCGCTACAATGTGGTGTATGCCAGTTATTTTCCGGGCATCAAACCCGCCCGGACTACGGTGCAGTCGGTGCTGGCGGAAGGATTGAAAGTAGAAATTGATTGCATTGTTAAACTCCCGGCCTAAAACCGGTTCGGCGAATGGATGAGACTATACAAACGAGGGAGATCAGCGTAGGCGTTGTCGGACTTGGGTTGATGGGAAGCAGCATCGTGGCGGCTCTGCTGCTGGCGGGCCACCCGGTGAAAGCGATTGCTCCGCTGCCCGATGAGCTGGCCGACGCGCCGGAACGCATTCAAAGTCAGATCAGACACGGCGAGGAAGCGGATTTACTCACCCAATCGGTGGCGGAATACATGGCCCAACTGACGGTTTCGGCGGATTATAGCGTCCTGAGCGATTGTCAGATGGTGCTGGAATGTGTGACGGAAAAAATTGCCATCAAACAGATCGTTTACCGGAAAATTGCGGACGTGGTCAGCAGCGATGCCATCATTGCCAGCAATACGTCGGCCATTCCGATCAGCATGCTGCAGCAGTATGTCCCGAATCCGGAGCGGTTTTTGGGCATTCACTGGGCCGAACCGGCGTACATGACCCGGTTTATGGAAATTACCTGCGGTACAGAAACCTCGCTGGAACGCGCCAACTGGGCGTTCGAACTGGCCCATTACTGGAAAAAAGAACCCACACTGCTGCGGAAAGACATTCGCGGTTTTGTCACCAACCGGCTGATGTACGCCATTTACCGCGAAGGCCTGCACCTGGTGGAAAACGGTGATGCGAGCCTGGAGGATGTCGACAAAGCGTTCCGGTACGATGCCGGTTCCTGGATCACGATGATGGGCATTTTCCGGCGGATGGACTACACCGGTTTGCAGGATTATCCCGAAATCTTCCGGCGCCTTTTTCCGCTGCTGTCGAACTCCGAACAGGTTCCCAAACTAATGCAACAGCTTGTCGATCAGCAACTCCGGGGAACGCAGAGCGCGAAGGGCTTGTATGACTATACCGAAGAAGAAGCGAAGGAATGGGACAAAGCCTTTGCGGTTTTTAACAAAGATATTTACCAATTGGCCGCCCGGTATCCGTTCCGGACCGACCAGCGAATCGGCTAAATCAACACAATGACACAGTATACCGAATCGGCCGCCCTGCTCGAACGGGCGAAAAAAGTACTGGCCGGGGGCGTTTCGTCCGAGTTTCGTAAGTACAATCATCCACACGCTATTTTTTATACGCATGGGAAAGGAAGTCGGATCTACGACGTCGACGGCAACGAATACCTGGATTTTACGCTGAGCCAGGGGCCGTTGTTGCTCGGCCATTCGCATCCGGACGTGTTGCAGGCCATTAACGAGTATTCCGAAAAAGGCCAGCTCTTTGCCGGACAACACCACCGGGAAATCGAACTTGCCGAGAAGCTCGCCGACCTGATTCCCTCTGCCGAATTGATGCGGTTTTGCCTCGACGGTTCCGAAGCCGTGCAAACCGCTTTTCGGATCGCCCGCGCCAAAACCGGCAAACCCAAATTTCTCCGTTTTGAAGGCCATTATCACGGTTGGTTGGATAACGTCGCGTGGGGGCTTTCGCAGCCCTCCGCCGACGCCTTGGGCGATCGGGAGTCTCCGAATGCGTATCCCTGGAGCGCCGGTTTGGCCGACAACGCCCGCGACGAATTCCTGATTCTGCCGTGGAACGATCTGGAACTGGTTCGAAAAACCGTTGCCGAACACCACCACGAACTGGCCGCCATCATTACCGAGCCGATTATGTGCAACAACGGCTGCATTCTGCCCAAAGACGGTTTTTTGCAGGGCTTGCGCGACATCTGCGATGAATACGGGATCGCCCTCATTTTCGACGAAGTGATCACCGGTTTTCGGGTTTCGCTCCGGGGGGCGCAGCATTATTTTGGCATCACGCCCGATCTGTCCATTTTCGCCAAAGCCATCGCCAGCGGGTATCCGATCAGCGCCATTGTTGGTAAATACGACTGGATGCGCCTGATCGAAGAAGCCAGGGTCATTCACGCGGGGACGATGAACGCCGGAAATCCGACCATTGCAGCCGCCTTGGCCACGATTCAGGTTCTGGAGCGCGATCAACCACACGAGCGGCTGTACCGGTTTGGTCAGAAACTGATGGCGGGTTTGCGGCAGGCAGCCGCCGAAACCGGTCAGAATCTGAAGGTACAGGGCCTCGGGCCGATGTTCCATTCCGGGTTTACCAATCTGGAAAGCGTTACCGATTACCGGGATACGCTGTCGTATGACAAGGCGAAACTCGGCAAATTTATTGCGGGTATGCACGACAAAGGCGTTCGGGTCATTGGCCGGGGGCTGTGGTACATCAGTGCCGCCCATACCGAAGCCGACATCGACCATGCCATCGAAACGGCCCGCGAAGTGCTTGGAAATCTATAGTTGGAAAACCGGAAATAAGTGCAGAACGTCGAAGCGTACGTGTTCCCCGCGTTTTAACACACCTGAATTATGAGTCATACATCACCTGAAAGAGAACCGATCCTCGTCACGGGCTGGAGCAAACTGACGACCGGAATTGTCAACTGTTTACGACAGGCGGGCCACCCGGTTACGGTCTGTGCCGACAGTCGGTTTGAGAACCCTGCGAGTGCGCCGGTTTCGCCGAATCAACTGGAAATCAATTCATCAGACCGGTTTTTGACGGTAATCGACCGGCTGGACGAAGCCGCCGATTTTAGCCAGGTGATTGCCTGTACGGATGAAAATGAGGTTCAGAAAAAAGCCCTGATCCGGCAACTGGAAGCGGTTCTTCCGTCCGATGCGCTGATTGCCATCAATACCGAAAGCATTCCGCTCAGCACGCTTCAGCAGGAGGCCTCCAACCCGGAACGGATCATTGGCGTCAACTGGACAATTCCCGCCGATACAACTTATTTTCTGGAAATTATTGCCAATGATAAAACGGACAGCCGCCAGGTCAATGCGTTTTATACGACGGCCAAACTGGTCTGGCAAAAAGACCCGTATGTGGTTCGCAACGACAACGGTATCCGAACGCGCCTGTTGTGCGCCATGATTCGGGAAGCGTTTTACCTGGTGGAAAATGGCTACGTGACCGTCGAGGATGTCGACCGCGCCTGCCGGAACGATCCCGGTTATTACCTGCCGTTTTCGGGCAATTTCCGGTACATGGATTTGATGGGCACCTTCATTTACGGCGTGGTGATGCAGGATCTGTTTCCTGAACTGTCGAAAGCCCGCCATGTTCCCCGGTTTTTCAACGAAATCGTGCAGGACGGCGGTTTGGGAATGGTAACCGAAAAAGGATTTTATGCGTACAAAAAAGACGAAGCCGAGCAGTGGGAAGAATCGTTTCGGGAGTTTAGCCACCAGATTCGCGACCTGATCAGCAAGTATCCGTTTGACTACGCCGAAGTGCCGCAACCGATTCGTAAACAGCCGGTTGTGCAATGAAAAAACGATTGATTTTTGACGCCCATCTCGATCTGGCGATGAACGCGCTGGAATGGAACCGGGATCTGTCGCGCCCGCTGGTCGAAATCCGGCAACGGGAAATGGGAATGAAAGACAAGCCCGACCGGGGCCGGGGCACGGTTTGTTTGCCCGAACTGCGGAAGGGCGGGATTGGGCTGGTGGTGGCCACGCAACTGTCGCGGGTGACTCCGCCGGGGAGCGCGCTGCCCGGCTGGCATTCGCCCCAGCAGGCCTGGGCCATGACGCAGGCCCAACTGGTCTGGTACCGCGAAATGGAAGCCCTCGGCGAAATGGTGCAGATCACCAATTTGACCGAACTGGAAACCCATTTGGCGCTTTGGGAAAACACCGAAATACCGGACGAGACGAAAGCCATCGGCTATATTTTAAGTCTGGAAGGGGCGGATTCGCTGGTCGATAGTTCGTATTTGCACCGGGCTTATGACTACGGCTTGCGGGCGATGGGGCTGTCGCATTTCGGACCGGGGCGGTATGCGCCGGGCACGAAGATGGAGGGCCCGCTGACGCCCCTGGGACTGGATTTACTGAACGAAATGGGCAAACTCAACCTGATTCTGGACGTTACGCACCTGACCGACGAAGGCTTTGAGCAGGTGATGGAATTATACCAGGGACCGGTTTGGGCCAGTCACCACAACGTCCGAAAAATCGTTCCGAACCAGCGCCAACTCACGGACGAACAGATTAAACAACTCATTGAACGCGATGCAGTCATTGGCGGGATGCTGGACTGCTGGGCGATGGACATCCGGTTTATCGATACGGTTTCGGACCCCTGGCAACTGGACATCCGGCTCGAAAACCTCGTCGACCATTGGGATCACATCTGCCAGATTGCCGGTAACAGTCATCACGTCGCCATTGGCAGCGACCTCGACGGTATTTTCGGCACCGAGCAGTCGCCCTGGGACATGAACTCGATTGCCGATTTGCGGAAATACGAGACGATACTTGAAAAAAGAGGCTATCAGCCATCGGATATCGACAATATTTTTCACGGAAACTGGCTCCGGTTTTTGCGCCGGGCCTGGAAATAAAATTTTGACCGCTGTCAGGGTCTTTGACCGTGCGACACCCTGTCAGCGGCCAAAGACCCTGACAGCGGTGAACCGACCCTAAAACCGAACGAACTATGACTTTTCAAGCCGGAGCGGCTCAGGTGGACATTACGCCCCCATTGGGAACGTTGATCAACGGCGATTTCATTACTCATTACGCCCGTTTTATCCACGATCCTTTATTCGCCAAAGCGCTGGTTTTGCAACAGGGCGACACGCGGGTGGCGCTGGTGATTGTCGATATCTGCGCCATGCCTCGGGATTTTCTGGATGCGGTCAAAATCAGGATTCAGGACGAAACCGGTCTTTTGCCCCAGAATGTACTGATTGCCAGCACGCACACGCACGCGGCCGGTTCCATTGCCAGCCTCTTGCTGGGCGCAGCCGATTTGCCGTATCGCCAAAAACTGCCCGGTTTACTCGTGGAATCCGTTAAAATGGCTTCGCAAAATTTGCGTCCGGCTAAAATCGGATTCGGGGCGGTGGACGTACCGGAACACGTCGTTTGTCGGCGGTTTTTCATGAAAGAAGGCTATGTCGCGCATAATCCCGTCAGCGGGGGAGTCGACGGTGTGAAAACCAATCCGTTTGGCGATGAACAGCAGATCGACCGGCGCGTGGTTCCCGTTGATCCACAAGTTGGCTTTCTGGCGGTAAAAGGATCGGACGATCAGTGGATTAGCCTGTTGGCGAATTACTCGCTGCATTATGTCGGCGACTGGGAAAACGGCACGATTACCGCCGACTATTTCGGTGTGTTTTCCAACGAAATCGGCCGCTTGCTGAATGCGGGCCCGGCCTTCGTCGGGATGATGAGCAACGGCACCAGTGGCGAAGCCAACATCTGGGATTTTCTGGACCCGGACCGCTACCCGAAGGCACATTTCGCCAAAAGCGATTTGATCGGCAAGGCCATTGCCGGAAAGGTCTTCGAAGCCTTGCAAACCATTGACTGGCAGGACAATCCGGTTTTGTCGGCGCAATACGCCGACGTGGAAACCGGTGTCCGAAAACCGTCGGCGGAAGAACTGGAAGCGGCTACCTTGCTGGTGGCCGAAACGCATTACGAAAACATTCAGCACCTGGATATGGACGTGCTGCGCCGGATTTACGCCCGCGAGCAGGTGTTGCTCAACGACTACCCGGACATCAATGTGTTTCCGGTGCAGGCCATCCGGATTGGCGACGGCCAGATTGGCGCGCTGGGCGGGGAGTTTTTTGCCGAAACCGGGTTGCGGCTCAAGGAAAACCGCTCGCCGTATTTTACGATCACGATGGCGAACGGCTACATCGGTTACATTCCGCCCGCGCACGAAATCGAACGGGGCGGTTACGAAACCTGGCGCTGCCGAACCAGTTTTCTGGAACCGGGCGCCGAAGAGGCCATCCGAACCAAACTGGCCGAACTGCTTGAAAAATAAGCCCGAAAACCGGGTCAACTGTATACAAAACTGTTCAAATCCCGATGGAAACAATCGACACCCAAGCCCTGAAAGAGTCGTTTCGAACCAATGGCTACGTTTTTCTGCCCGGTTTTTTATCCGCCGAAGAAGTAAGTGAACTGAACGACAAAGTCCAGCATTTTATCGCCAGTCAGGTGGCCGACATGCCCTGGGGGCACATCTTTTACGAGGATAAGAATGATCCGACGACCCTGAAGCAGTTGATCGATATGCAGCGATACGATCCGTATTTCGACAAGATGCTGAACGACAGTAAGTTCAAGCAACTGGCCGAACTGCTGCTCGATGACGCGGTGATTCCCAAAACGCTGGAATATTTCAACAAACCGCCCCGCATTGGCAAACCGACTCCCCCGCACCAGGACAATTACTACTTCATGCTGAAACCGGCCGAAGCCGCTACCATGTGGCTGGCATTGGAAGATGTCGATGCCGAAAACGGTTGCGTTCGGTACGTGACCGGTTCGCACCTCCACGGCGTTCGCCCGCACGGCCGGACGCAGACGCTCGGTTTTTCGCAGGGCATTACGGATTTCTGGACCGACGACGATCAGGCCAAAGCCGTGGCGTTTCCGGCCAAAGCCGGTGATTTGCTCATTCACCATTCGATGACCATTCACTGGGCGGAAGCCAACCGCAGCGAGCGCACGCGCAAGGCGCTCGGCTGGATTTACTGGGCGGCATCGGCGCAGGAAGACACCGAAGCCAAGGCAGCTTACCAGAAGAAACTCCAGGCTGAAACCGCGTAAAATGAGCGACCCGAACACCGTTATTGGTCACAACACCCACCGGTATCGGGTTTTCCCGGACTGGGGAAACCTGAATCCGGCGACGCATCCGGTGAACGATTGCCACGAAATGCAGCTCGACGCCCAAGGCCGGATTTTCATGCTGACCAACGAAACCCGCAACAACATCCTGATCTACGACCGCTCCGGGAAACGGCTGGATGCGTGGGGAACGGAGTATCCCGGCGGCCACGGGTTGACGTTAAGCAACGAAAACGGCGACGAGTTTCTGTTCATCACCGATATTGAACGCCATCAGGTCATCAAAACGACGCTGGAGGGGCGGGTGGTGATGACCATCGATTATCCGAAGGAAATCAGTCACTATACGTCGGCGGAGCAGTTTATGCCCACCGAAACCGCTATTGGCCCCACCGGCGACATTTACGTCACCGACGGCTACGGTTTGCAGTATGTCATCCAGTACACTCCGCAGGGCGAATACATCCGGCACTGGGGCGGACGGGGCAGCGCGAACGAGCAGTTCGACTGCGTTCACGGCATTGCGCTCGACACCCGAAAACCGGGCGAACCAACCTTGCTGATCACATCCCGGAACGATAATGTTCTGAAGCGCTTTACGTTGGACGGGAAATACCTGGCGACCATTCCGTTGCCTGGTTCCTTCGTCTGCCGACCGGTTTTGCACGATCGGTTTGTTTTTGCTGCGGTTTTCCGGTCGACGACCAACCGGAATTTCGGCTCGGGCTACATCACCGTTCTGGACGAAAACGACCGCGTAATCTCGACACCGGGAGGAACGGAACCGGTTTATGTCGACGGAAACTTACAGACCCAATTCCAGCAACAACCGGTTTTTGTTCATCCGCACGACGTATGCATCGACGCGGACGAGAATGTGTATGTTTGCCAATGGAATGCGAATAAAGCCTATCCGATGCAATTGAAGCGGGTATAACGAAACGGAAAACAGATTTTACCATGAACATGCGCGAAAGCCGGGTTTTGAAGAAGTTACGAGCTGGCGAAGTGGTCAGTTGTTTTAAAGTAAATATTGGTGACGCACAAGTGTCGGAACTGGTGGCGATGACCGGTTTTGACTGCATCTGGATCGACCAGGAACACCAGGGGCAGGACTGGTCGGTGGTGAGTTCCCACATCTGGGCCACCAAATCGCAGCAGGCCGACATCATGGTGCGGGTGCCGCGCGGCAGTTACAGCGACTACGTCAGACCGCTTGAACTGGACGCCAGCGGTATTCTGGTGCCGCACTGCATGGGCGTGGAAGATGCGAAGAACGTGGTGAAAATGACCCGGTTCCATCCACAGGGCCTGCGCGCCATCGACGGCGGCAATGCCGACGGCGCTTATACCAACATGGCGTTCAGTGATTACCTCGAGCAAGCCAACCGCCAGCGGTTTGTAGGGCTTCAGATCGAAGACCCCGAACCGCTCGACGAGCTGGACGAAATTGCCGCTCTCGACGGCGTGGACATGCTGTTTTTCGGCCCCGGCGATTTCAGTCAGGCCATCGGGGCACCCGGCGAGTGGAACCACCCCCGGCTGGTGGATGCCCGGAAACGCGTCGCTGAAGCGTGCATCAGACACGGCAAGTTTGCCGCCACCACCGGACCCATCGACCGGCTGGAAGAGTTTATTTCGCTGGGTTACAAATTCATCAATGTCGGGGCCGATGTCGTGGGCATCAGCAACTACTGTCACGGTCTGGTCAGCAAATTCAACAACGACGTCACGGCCGCTCAACCGGCGCAGGGCGGTTATAAGTGATGAGAAAAAAGCCATTGGGAAAAACCGGAATTACGGTTTCGGAACTTGCTTTTGGAGGGGTCGAAATCGGAATGCCGTACGGCATTGGCGTCAAGAGCCAGGCCGACATGATTACGGAATCGGAAGCCGTTCAGTTGTTGCACACCGCCATCGAGTCGGGCGTTAACTTTTTCGACACGGCCCGGCTTTATGGCAACAGCGAAACCATCATGGGCAAAGCGTTTCAGGACCGGCGCGGGCAGGTAATTCTGGAAACCAAATGCCGTCAGTTGCGGGACACGAACGGCGATTTGCCGGATGGCGCTACGCTGAAAAAGATCATCAAAACCTCGTTGCTGGAGAGCCTGACGGCCTTGCAGACGGATTACGTCGATGTGTACATGCTCCATCAGGCTGATTTGGGCATTCTGGAGAACGACGAAATCGCCCGGATTTTCACCGATTTAAAGGCCCAGGGCGCGATTCGGAGCATGGGCGTCTCCACGTATGCGGTCGAAGAAACCCGGAAAGCCATTGAAACCGGCGTCTGGGATGTCGTTCAACTGCCGTTCAATCTGATGGACCAGCGGCAGGCGGCTCTGTTTGACCAGGCGGCCGAAAATGGCGTCGGAATCGTAGTGCGTTCGGTGTTGCTCAAAGGCTTGCTGACGAGCAAAGGCCAGCAACTGCACCCGGCCCTGGCCAATGTCGAAAACCACCTTCGCCGGTTCGATGAACTGGTCCAAACCGGTTTTCCGAATTTGTCGACCCTGGCCATCCGGTTTGTCGCGTCCTTTCCGGCTGTTTCATCCCTGCTGGTCGGCATTGATAATCAGGACTATTTGAATCAGTCGCTGGCGTCCATTAATGGCCCGCATCTCAGCGTCGAAACAATGGCGCGGGCAAAAGCCCTGGCGTTTCCTGATCCTGCATTTCTGGATTTGCCGTATTGGGATCGGATGGGCTGGTTAAACTAAACGCGAACAACCTCATGCATATCAACGAGTTATTTAGCTTAAAAACAAAAGTCAGTCTGGTGACGGGTGGCGCCGGGAACTACGGAAAATGCATTGCGGAAGGGCTGGCCGAAGCCGGCTCCACGGTGATCATTGCTTCCCGAAATCTGGAAACGAGTGAGGAAGTGGCAACCCGGTTTCGGGCGAACGGACTGGATGTTCACGCCCTTCAAGTCGATCAGGGCGATCCGGTTTCCGTACAAAATCTGAAAGCGCAGATTCTCTCCCAATTCGGCCGACTGGATGTGTTCGTCAACAATGCGGTTTCGCGCCCGATGAAAGGCTACGATGGCCCGATGGCCGATTTTGCGGAATCGATGCGGGTCAACGCCACCGGGTCGATGGATATCCTGCGCGAAATGGCCGATCTGATCGTGCAGGCGGGTGGGGGCAGTATCATCAATATTGGTTCGATGATGGGCATGTACGGCCCGGATTTATCTAATTACGAAGGCACGACGATGGGTACCCCGCCCCCCGATTATTTCTTCCACAACGCGGGTTTGCTCAACCTGACGAAATACCTGGCGCAGGTGCTGGCGGGCAAAAACGTGCGGGTCAACTGCATCAGTCCCGGCGGCCTTTTCAACCACCAGCCGGAGCGGTTTCTGGAAAATTACACCAAAAAAGTGCCGTTGCGACGCATGGCCAACAACGACGACATCAAGGGATTGATCGTGCTGCTGGCATCGCAGGCCGGGGCCTACATCAATGGTGAAAATATTCTGATGGACGGCGGGCTAAATGCCTGATGCCGAACGTCAACGCTTCCATTTCACGTACCCACCGTTACTCAAAACCTCTGCCCACTTTCGGTTGCCGGCTAGTGTCAGATGAACGCCGTCCCAGGTGTATTCCTTTCTGAGCTTGCCGGTTTCGTCCACGAAATGCGGGTGGAGGTCGATGACTTCAAACGACTCGGTTGCAGCCATTTCTTTCAGGGTGGAATTGAGAAACCGGATGTGTTCTTCCTTGTTGTAATGGCTCTTTAGTTTCTGAAACGAATCATTGGTCGGCAGCAGCGTCTGGAAATAAATCCGGGTTTTGGGCGACCCGGTTTTGATCCGCCGGACCATCCGGCGGTAATTCCGTACAATAATGCTGTCGGGGACGTTGCGGGCCAGGTCGTTGATGCCGATCAGGATGAAAACTTTGGCCGGTTTTCCCTGAATGACTTCATCCAGCCGTTCCAGCACGCCGAACGTCATATCGCCCGGAATGCCCCGGTTTTTATACCGCGTATCGCCCAGCATGTCGCTCCAGTCCGCCCAGAACGTCAGGCTGTTTCCGAGAAAAACCACATCCTTCCGCGAATGCGGCAGCGACCGGAACAGATCGACCCGGGCCTTGTAAATATCCGGCCGAATGGTGCTGTCCCACTTCGCTTCCTGCGCAAAAACCGCACAACTTCCGAACAGTAAAAATGTGAATAGCGCTACGGTTTTCATATCATTCGCCTAATGAATATCGAACCCGTGGTTGGTGTCTTCACAAACCTCTTTTTTATACAATTATGGTCTGTGAAGACACCAACCACGGGTTTACAAACTTCTGCATTCAAACAGAACTACACTGATTTTAATGCGTTCAACCTGTCGTTTTATGGACTTAAATGAACAGATTCTGCTTTTTATTAATTTGGACAAAACAAGATTTGATTATGCAACAAAAATGAACCTAAAAGATAGTCAACTAATTAGAGTGATTACCCTCTTAGCTTCTTCAATCGAGGAGCAAAGGAGCTATTTAATTAAGCTGAACGCTTTCCCATCTACTGATGAACTTGCTCTCGAGTTTGACGATGCCTATCAACCTTGGAAATCGGCTTTAAACCAAATAAGCATCAGTCCAGAGGCTCTTCATAAAGCCGAAAGAATAAATACTTTATTAGACAGTATGAGTGAGGGTACAAATCCAGCCATGTGGCATGTTGACTCTCTTAACAATTCTTATTGGAGCGAAATAAGGCGGATATCAGGAGAAATTTTGCGTGAAATCAAGCTCTGATATTCCTCTCCATGGTCTGTGAAGACACCGACCACGGATTTCGGAGAGTAGTCAGACAACCTCTCGTTCGTTTTATTTTACCAGCCCACGGTTTTAACCGTGGGTTCTTAGCAAAAACGGCGTTTATACAAACCGTTTCAACGGTTTCTGTCCCTCAAAACCGTTAAAACGGTTCAAAAAAACCATGCCCATTTTCGGTTTCCCACGGTTAAAACCGTGGGCTGTTAGACATCAATTCCCCGCCAATTGCGAAACCGTCAGCTCATTCAACAAGGGTTCACCGGCTGAAAACCGCACGACATTTTCTAAAAAAATAGTGGAAACCCGTTCTAAAAACCGGGGGCTTAGGCTGGAACCGGAAATGTGGGGTGTCAGGATCACGTTGGGGAGAGCCCAGAGCGGATGATCCGGCGGCATGGGGTAGTAATAATGCGTGTCGAGCGCGGCCCCTGCAATCCAGCCTTCTTCCAACGCGCGAATCAGGGCTTGTTCCTGAATCAGAGGACCCCGCGCCGGATTCAGCACAAAAGCCGTGGGTTTCAGCATTCGCAGTTCAGTTTCGCCCATGATTCCCGTGGTGGTGGCGGTTTGGGGAACGGCCATCACCAGAAAATCGAGGCTGTTCAGAAACGCTTCTTTTTCGTGACCATAAAAAATCCGATCAGGGAATGTGCCGTCGGGGTCGCCGGTGCCGGGGACGCAGAAAACCGTATTCCGTTTCTGAATTTCCTGTCGAACCAGCACGTGAACCGTCATGCCGAGGGCTTTCGCCAGCCGGGCGGTTTCGCGGCCAATACCGCCATAACCCCAGATGCCGACGACCGATCCGCGGATTTCTTTCTGAAACCGTGCCGACCGATCCCAGATGCGGTTTTCCTGATTCCGAATCAGCCCGCGCACATCCCGCGCCAGATTGATCATCATCGCGATGTTCCATTCGGCAATCGGTATGTCGAACACACCCAGCGAATTACACGCCCGAACGCCCCGCTCCACCAGCTTTTTGCCGAACAATTGACTATACCCCGCCGAACTGATCTGCACCAGTTTCAGCCGCGTCATCGCTTCGTGGTTTTCGGGCAGGAAGGTGCAAAACAACACGTCGCAATCCTGAATCTGGCTCAGCGGCAAAGGCCGCACTTTTTCTTCCGGCTGCGCCACCACTTCCACCGAAATACCCGGCGTTTGTTGCAACTGCCGCAGCACCGGTTCATACACCGGCATGTCAATCAATACCTTCAGCATGGTTTTTCAGGTCGTCAGGATTTTGCCGGGAACGCTGTTGAATTCGCCGGTACCGGGAACAAACGGAAACCGGCGGATGGTTTCGTCGGTCAGCTCAATGCCCAGACCCGGTTTTTCGGGACGCTGCACGAAGCCGTTTTTTAGCAGCAAACTGTCACCGATTACTTCGCTGTGCAGCGGCCCATACGCCGGGGCCACTTCCAGAATAACCGTGTTCGGGCAGGCAAAACCGGCGTGAATGTTCTGCATCTGCGAACCGCCCGCCCCCCAGGCGTGGGGCGCAATGTGCTGCCCGCGCTGCGCCAGACTCGAAGCCACCTGCATGAATTGATCCAGCCCCGCCGTAAACGACGCATCCGGCTGGCCAACGCCGAAACTATCCTGCTCGATGAATGTCTGCCATTCGCAAACTGCCGTCAGGCATTCGCCCCCGGCAATCACGGTTTTGGTGTTCCGGCGCAGTTCGGCGTATAAATCCGGGCGGGTGTAGTGCAGCGGTTCTTCCAGAAAAAACAGGTTGTACGGTTCCAGCGCGCGGGCCACGGCGGTGGCGGTTTCGAGTCCCCAGGTCAGCGTCGGGCTGTTGCCCATGTGCGCGTCGAAGAGCAGTCGGAGGTCGTTGCCAAACTGCTGGCGGACGTAGGCGGCTTTGGTGGCTTCCAGATCGGCAGCTTCGGCGGGGTCGATGGAAACCGCAAAGCCGGTCTCTTTCCAATACGCTCCGGCCCCAATCTTCACGCCCTGAAAGCCCAGTGACTGGTAAAACGCAATTTTATCGCCCAGTTTTTCCAGCGGATAATTGCTGGGGCCGCCCGTGGCATAAGCGGGCAATTGACCCTGAGCAACAAACTGATTTTCTTTGGTTTCGGGAAAACCACCTTTCCAGTTTTCGCCCAGCAGTTTGTAAACCGGTACACCCAGCGCCTTTCCTTTCAGGTCCCAGAGGGCGGCTTCGATCCCGGCCAGTACGATGGCTCCCAGGCCCACGCGGCACCAGAAATTGCCGCACTGGTACATCCGTCGCCAGAGTTCGGGAATGTCATCGACGGTATTGCCGATTAGAATCGGTTTGAAAAAATCCACGATACCGGGCACGCCTTCCGGGAAAAAATAACCGGCGTAGGTTTCGCCCAGCCCGGTGATTCCGGCATCGGTTTCAATGCGGATAAAAGCCGCCGACCGCAGTTGGCGGGCTTCGGAAAGAAACGGATCGCCGGTGCAGGGACCCGTCAATAATATCGTTTGAACGTCGGTAATTTTCATCAATCGGTTCGGCAGATTTTAAGCCGTTTTGGGCAGGATGGCAATTTCAATGGCGGCCACCGTAATCAGGTCTTTGTTTTGGTTTTCAACGACAATCTGGTTCCAGCCGTCGGCGATGAGCGAAACCGGAAACCGGTAATTGTAACCCACATGGTCTTTGGTCAAGTGCGTCAGCGAACCGCAGGGAAGGAGCAGTTTGCCGGTCGATTCGTTTTTGAGATTCGGCCAGCAACCGTTAATGGAAACCGGCAGGTGAGCGGGTTTGTCGTCTGCTTTGAGCACCACTTGCACCACCACTTCCAGATTTTGATTGGCAGGTTCGGCACACATCGCCAATTTAAACGGGCGTTGCGCAAACGGGCCGATGCTGGCGGGCATCTGGGCAGGCAACTCAAACGGAGTCGGATTAAAAAAAGCTCCGGCGGTGCTGAAACAGTAGTGTTTCGGTTTTCCCCGCAAGAAATCCAGTTTATGAATGTCGCGCAGGGCCGTATAATCGGCCCGGATGCCCGACTGGAGGGGCTGATCCGAACAGAAAAAATTGAACCATTCGATGCCGTGGACGCCCATCGCCAGTTTACCGGCCGCGTTGGCGCGTTCAATCGCCGGACTGGCGCCGATGTACCGCATCCGCTCTTTGACGGTTCCCGATTCGTTTTGCGTCGGCAGCGAATTGGCTCCGTCGTCGATGGACCCGTAAATGGCCACGCGGCCGCCGAGTTGTTTCCGAAACTCGTCGTGGGGCATGTCCCAGGTCGTGGGCCAGAAACCGCCCGGAATCACAAAATCGAGCGTTCCGTCCTGACACAGCGTTACTACATCCACCCCGATCTCTTTCAGCGGGCCCAGTGCGCCGGGAATCCGCATCCCGAACGGATACGGTTTTCCGGTTTTCTTGGCTTGGCGCTGGGTGAGCGCCCGGATCTGGCGAAACCAGTCATTCATCATCGCGACGGTTTCGGGCGATGCGCCGGGTTCACAACACAGCGGTTGCCGCCACCAGTCGAGTTCCAGGCCTTCGAAATCGTAATCCTCCACCACTTCCCGAATCTGCTCGAACATCAGGGCGCGAACCTCCGGTTTTTCGTAATTCAAGCCAATTCGGTCCTGCGCGTTCTGCAACCCGTACGACGCATGTTTGAGCCGCATTTCGTCTTTCTTAAACAGCGGCAAATTGAAAAAACTGCCTTCCACGTTCCGGCTGCCGTGCATGTCGTTCATCCGGATGCTGACCCAGGGCGAGATTTTCCGGCGCCGACAGGCTTTGGACGTTTCGGCCAGCCAGTCTACGCCCGCGTCGATCAGGTCCTGGTAGCGATCCATGAACCGCGAGAAGTTATCGAGAAATTCTTCGACGGCTTCGGGTTCCGTAATGCCCTGACAAATGGCGTGTCCGCGAAAAAAATTACGATCCCCGCGCTTGTAACCGTCGAGAATGCTGGGGATTTTCTTGCTCGGATACCAGGCGCGGTTGGCGTTGGCGTTGATCACGAACGTGTCGATTCCGTTGTCGGCCAATACATCCACGTAGCGGTGAATGGCTTTGGCCTTAAACGGCCCGCCCACTGCCACCGGTTTGGTGCCCATCTTGCCGGTGCGCGGATTGGCGACGGTCTTCAGCGCATAATCTTCCGGTTGCCAGAGTTCGGGGTTGTAAAAATAGACGCAGGTATCGCCGTTGAACAGGTTGCGGTGATTATCCAGCGCGTTTTTTTTGGGCGGGGCAGCGTCCGGCCGGTTGGTCGGTGCTGTTGCTAAAAGATTCGGTAGGAGCGGTGCTGTGGTGGCGGTGAGTAAACCGCTGCGCAAAAAATCCCGGCGGTTTTTCTTGTTTTCAGATTTCATGCAAGCGGGTTGTGGTCGATTTACGATGTTAGTTTTGCAGACACTGATTTTACAAAGCTAACTTCTGAGGTTCCCGCTTTCTTCTACTTCTCTATGTATTTGTGATATTATCTTTCACGACCTGCCTCACCCGATTCGCTGCGTGGCCCAGGGAGCTCGAAGAGATCCATCTTCCAATGCTTCGGTATTCGGCATTGAGCCTAATTTTCAATGAATGAAAAGCCATTATTATAGACAAAAAGTCTACAATACTTGACATAAAGAAATGTTTACATATCTTTGTGAGCAACTAACTAATCGAATTATCATGGAACAATCTAAAAAAACCGTAAACCGGCAATCCATTGTTTTCGCTCTTCTGCACGGTGCCACTTATTTGCCTGCAACATGGCTGTTGAAACATCATGTCGTCGACCCGCCTTTTTCGGTCATTCTTGCAATAGTGCCCGTTGTCACATTCGCCATTTTTGTTTTTAAATTAATCAAAGCCTTTTCGATTATGGACGAAGTAAAGCAACGGGTCCAGTTGGAAGCCATTGTTATCGGTTTTTCATTGACGGCCATGTTGATGATGCTTTTATTTTTGCTTAGCCTGTGTGATCTTTCGAATCCCGTGTGGTTTAGCTATGGGCATCTGGTGGGCTATTGCTGGGGCTTTTATTTTATTGGTTGGTTCATTTCGAAAAAAAAGTATGGGGTATGAAAAACACGATTAAGGTGGAGCGAGCAAAGAAAAATTGGACCCAGGCCGATCTTGCCAGACACATCGGGATATCACGGCAGGGTTTAAATTCGATTGAAACCGGGAAGTTTATTCCATCCACTGTACTGGCCCTGCGAATGGCTAAAGTGTTTAATACGACCGTCGAAGTCTTATTTCAGTTGGATGATATTGAGGAGTGACGAAGAGAAGCGCTGGAAAAAAACAGAAATAGCCCAGGTGTTGAAACCCCAAAATTTATAAAAAGAATAACAGAACTCAGGCAAACAGCCCGTTCAAAACCCGATAATTGTTTCGAAACCACTTCTCGCTTGACGGCGGAGATTGCGCTGAACAATTTATAAAAACCGCCTTCCAGCGCATAAATTTCGATTTCCTGATTCGCCGGATCGATCAGCCCATATTCCGGGACAGCAAACCGTTCGTAAAGATCTTTTTTATGACCCGATCGCGGACGATGGAAGAAGGAGAAATGATTTCGACCTCCAGCGCTGGTGTTTGGGGGCCGGAGCAGATCTTCTCACCAGTTTTCCGTCAATGAGTTCGTACAGGTGGGTGTCATTGTCGTCGAACTCCAGATTGCGGTATTCGGCTACGGTTAACCGGTGCGTTGACCCGGTTTCCGAGGTGCTTTCCAGGCGGCTCTCCGAGGGGCTCTGATTTTTGATTTTGACTTCCCTACTCCTTAGACGATGAATTTGCGATTAACTCAAAGGTAACCTACCCCAAAGGTATTTCCAACCTGCCCTAAAATTCACTAACTTTGTGATTCTCCGCTCAACTCTGTTTCCTCCGCTTGGCTTCGCGAAACAATTTTGAAAACTATTTCGCGGAGATAAGCAGAGAAAAAGAGAGTTAAGCGGAGTTATAAAGAATCGAATCATGTTTGAAAATCTTCAGGATAAGCTTAATCAGGCTTTCAAGACCTTGAAAGGACAGGGCCGGATTACCGAAATTAACGTTGCCACAACCGTTAAGGAAGTGCGCCGGGCCTTAACCGATGCCGACGTCAACTACAAAGTAGCCAAAGAGGTGACCGACCGCGTCAAGGAGAAAGCCCTCGATCGGAAAGTCCTCATCGCGGTGGAGCCGGGCCAGTTGTTCGTCAAGATCGTTCAGGAAGAACTGACCGATCTGATGGGTGGTGAGGCCCAGAGCATCAACCTCAAAGGTGAACCGGCCATTATTCTGATTGCGGGTTTGCAGGGTTCGGGTAAAACGACCTTCTCGGGCAAATTAGCTGCTTACCTGAAAAAGCAGGGACGCAACGTGCTGCTGACGGCCTGCGACATTTACCGCCCGGCTGCTATCGACCAGTTGAAAGTGCTGGGCGAGCAGGTGGGCGTGGAAGTATATGCCGAACCGGAAAACAAGAACGCGGTCGAGATTGCCCAGAACGCCCTGGCGCACGCCCGTAAAACCGGTAAGAAAGTCGTCATTGTCGATACCGCCGGTCGTCTGGCCGTTGATGAGGTGATGATGAAGGAGGTGGAAAACCTCAAGAAAGCCTTAAATCCGTCGGAAACCCTGTTCGTTGTCGATTCGATGACGGGGCAGGATGCGGTCAACACGGCCAAAACGTTCAACGACCGGCTGAATTTCGACGGCGTGGTGCTGACCAAACTGGACGGTGACGCCCGTGGTGGGGCCGCGCTTTCGATTCGGGGGGTGGTGCAAAAACCGATCAAGTTCATCAGTACGGGCGAGAAAATGGAAGCGCTCGACGTCTTCTATCCCGATCGGATGGCCAGCCGGATTCTGGGCATGGGCGATGTGATTTCGCTCGTTGAGCGGGCGCAGCAGGCGTTTGATGAAGACGAAGCCAAGCGCATCAGCTCCAAAATGCGCCAGAACAAGTTTGATTTCAACGACTTCCGGGGGCAGTTGCAGCAAATCAAAAAAATGGGAAATATCAAAGACCTCATCGGCATGATTCCCGGCATGGGCAAGATGATGAAGGACGTCGATATCGACAACGACTCGTTCAAACCCATCGAAGCCATCATCGGTTCCATGACACCCCTCGAACGCGAACGCCCCGATATTATTGACGGAAACCGCAAAAAACGCATCGCCAACGGCAGCGGCACGTCGATTCAGGAAGTGAACAACCTGCTGAAACAGTTTGACGAGATGCGGAAAATGATGAAGAAAATGAACCAGATGAACGCATCCGGGAAACTCAGCCGAATGATGAAATAACCGGAATGGGTCTGAAAACGCATAAAAAGAGGGCGGAGTTGACTCCGCCCTCTTTATTATTTGTGGGAGGCATAACCGCCTTTTTCCAACAACCGCGCCTGATCGAAGAGCGTCAGCGCTTTCTTATACGTTTCGTCGCTTTCCGACAGCATTTCAAAAAACTCGTTATTCAGACCGTCGCGGTGGCCCTGCCGCCACGCATACTGGGCAATATACGCCTTGAGCTGCGTCTGAATGTATTTCTTCGAACGCTTGTATTCGGCTTCATTGAATTTGATTCCCTGCGCCGTCGCGTCGTCCGTCAGGCGTTTCAACATCGCTTCACTAACCACAAAATTCTTTTTGTAGGCCGTAAAACCGTCTTTCTCCAGTTGTTTGCGGTGATCGTTGGCGTATTCCATCGCCATTTCCCGCACAATGTTTTTGTTAAATAACTGAATCAGGTATTTGGTCATGAACAGCGTGTCGCGGGGAACGAAAACGTCGGGCGTAATGCCGCCAGCACCAAAAACCGTCCGGCCCCCCATTGTTTTGAACTTGTATTTTTCGTTGTTCTTGATGCTGTCGGCAATGTAATATTCCCCGCTTTTCGAGCGCATTTCGAGGTCTTTTTCGTAATCCTCCCCGTGCCCGGCAACGTACGGTTTCTGAATGCTCCGACCGCTGGGCGTATAATACCGGGAGATGGTCAGCCGCAGTTCGGAGCCATCGGACAACATCACCGGCATCTGCACCAGCCCTTTGCCGAACGACCGCCGTCCGACAATCAACGCCCGGTCCTGATCCTGCAATGCCCCCGCCACAATCTCCGACGCCGACGCACTGCCTTCGTCCATCAGCACAATGACGGGGCCGTCTTCAAACTGTCCGGCAATGCGGGCTTTGGTC
Source organism: Larkinella rosea (assembly GCF_003858635.1). GTDB lineage: Bacteria > Bacteroidota > Bacteroidia > Cytophagales > Spirosomataceae > Larkinella > Larkinella rosea. Next base: position 93,107 of record NZ_RQJO01000016.1, on the reverse strand, counting down.
TGGCGATCGTACCGGTCGTCTTTACCGTCGGTATACACCAGCAGTTTATCGCCGGAAATAAATTCGTCGGCCAGGCTCGTCGCCCGGTCCATGTACCCGCCGGGGTTGTTGCGCAGATCGAGCACCATCTGGGTCATGCCTTTCTGTTTCAGCGTTCCCAGCGCCTTTTTGAATTCGTCATACGTGGATTCCGAGAACCGGTTTACCTTGATATAACCGGTTTTGTCATCGACCATGTAAGCCGCATCGACCGAGTAGGTCGGAATCCGGTCGCGGTGGATCGTAAACGTCAGCGGTTTTTTCTCACCTTTCCGCAGAACGAACAGCTTGACTTCGGTTCCTTTTTTGCCGCGTAACTTTTTAAATACCAGCGCGTTGTCGAGTTTGCTTCCGGTCATGTCGGTGTCGTCGACCTTGATGATCTTATCACCGCTCAAAATACCGGCGGTTTCGGACGGGCCACCGGCCATCGGCGTCACGACGTAGACGGTATCTTTATAAATGTTGAATTCGACGCCGATGCCATCAAAACCGCCTTCCAGTTGCGTGCGGGCGGCTACGGCGTCGGTGGGGTTCATATACGTGGTGTGCGGATCGAGTTTTTCCAGCATTTTGGAAATCGAATAATCCACCAGCTCGTCCGTATTGACCGAGTCAACGTAGTTATTTTCAATGAGTTGGAGAACTTCCTTGAATTTGGAGTACCCGCGTCCGATGTTGTTGAGGCTTTTGCCGCCCCCAAAAAACGTAGCGCCGATCAACATGCCGGCTGCCAGCGTGATGCCCAGTAAAATCGGCAAACGAACGGTCGCTTTGTCGTTCTGAATTTTTTCGCGTTCAGGTCCTCTCATATTTCGTATCTACGGACCGCCGGGCGGGCCTGTTTAGTCCGTGTAATTCTTAACATTTCAAAACTCAGCTGGAATTGGGATCTCACGGACTTTTAGTCTGTGGGTATGTAATTAACGATAAAATATAGGCAAAATGTTTGCCGATGCGTCATGAAAGAAAGAGAATTTTTTTATGTCTGTTATTTTACCGTCAAATCCGATTTCATGGTATCGGCTAGCTGGATAAAAATATCGAGCGCCGACGGATTTCGGAGCGTATCCCGGCTGGCAACCCGATCGGGGGAGAGGCCCATGAGTATTTTTTTGATGGGCGTTTCCACTTTTTTGCCACTAATCGTATACGGTATTTCCGGCACCTGAAAAAGGGCATCCGGAACGTGCCGGGGGCTGTATTGCGACCGGAGCGCCAGCCGGATTCGCTGCGCGGTTTCTTCGTTGAGTTCAGTGGCCGGAACGTCGGTTTGGCCTTTCAGCACCACAAAAAGAGGCATGAAGTACCGCCCACCGGGCAGTTCCAGGCAAATAACCAGGCTATCGGCCACATCGGGTACACTCTCAACGGCGCTATAAACCTCACTTGTGCCAATCCGCACGCCATCGCGGTTGAGCGTCGCATCGGAGCGACCGTAAATGATGACGGTTTTCCGGTCGGTAATTTTAATCCAGTCGCCGTGCCGCCAGATGCCGTCGTATTGTTCGAAGTAACTGGCTCGGTATTTCTGGTTACCGTTGGGTTCGCCGTTGCCGTCATTCCAGAAGTAAATCGGCATCGACGGCATGGGTTCCAGAATAACCATTTCGCCCAGTTCCTCCCGGATCGGTTTGGCACTTTCGTCGAACGACTCCAGCTTACACCCCAGCATCCGGCACTGAATTTCACCTTCATACACCGGCAACAGCGGACAACCGCCGACAAACGCACTGCAAATGTCCGTGCCACCGCTGATGGAAATCAGCCAGACGTCTTTCCGGACCGATTCGTACACCCAGCGGTACCCTTCGGGCGGCAGGGGCGAACCCGTGGAACCGATGGTTTTGAGGTGAACCAGGCGGGAACTGTCGATGAAGGACAAACCCGCCCGCATGCAGGCCAGCAAATAAGCGGCTCCCGCTCCGAAATGGTTGACCTTGGCCCGATCGGCCAGGTTCCAGAGCACATCCATGTTGGGATAACCCGCCGAACCGTCGTAAATAACCAGTGTGGCACCCACCAGCAACGACGCAACGGAATAGTTCCACATCATCCAGCCGGTGGTGGAATACCAGAAATACCGGTCGCCGGGCTGAACATCCTGGTGCAGCGCCAGCGCTTTCAGGTGTTCGAGCAAACAGCCTCCGACGCTGTGGGTAATGGCTTTTGGTTTGCCCGTCGTGCCCGACGAAAACAGAATCCAGATCGGGTGTTCGAACGGCACCGGTTCGAAGGTGAGGGGCAGTGCCGGGCCGGTTTGTAAAACCGAATGCCACAAAACCGATTCGACCCGCGCATTCGTTCGGGGTTCAAAATCGGGATCGAGGCTGGCAACCCAGACTACTTTTTTCAGGCTGGGCAAGGCCGTCTGCAAATCGCTCAGCGCATCGGTTTTGTCGATCTTTTTGCCATTGTACGAATAGCCATCGACCGCGAACAGAACCTTGGGCTCAATCTGCCGAAACCGGTCGATGATGCTGGGCGTTCCGAAGTCCGGTGAACAGCTCGACCAGATGGCACCCAGGCTGTTGGTTGCCAGAAACGCAACGACTGCTTCCGGAATATTGGGCAGAACCGATACCACGCGGTCGCCGGAGCGAACGTTGTTTTCGCGTAAAAACTGGGCAACGGCGGCCACCTGTTTCTCCAGTTCGTTCCAGCTCAGGGACGTCAGCGGGTGTTGTTCCGACTGAAACAGGATGGCCGGGCGTTCGTTGGTTTTATTGCGGAAAATGTGTTCGGCGTAGTTGAGCGTAGCACCCGGAAACCAGCGGGTTCCGATCATACCCGAAGCTGGTTTTTCAATCACTTCCTGGTAATCACGGTGACTTTGTATGTTGAAATACTGCCAGATACTCTGCCAGAAATCTTCGAGATCGGTGGTCGACCAGTCCCACAGATCATGGTAGTCGCGGAAATACAATCCTTTCTTGACAAACAGCCAGTCCAGATACCGCTTTAGTTGGGATTGGTCGATGAGTCGCCGATCCGGTTTCCAGAGCGGTTTTTTGTTTTCGGGTTGTATCGGCGTTTTTGCAGCAGCCATCTCGTTCGGGGAATAGGGCGGAGTCTAAATTGGGTCGTTTTCGAAACCCTTTTCTTCTTAAAAAGTGTTCCGTTTCTGAACAAAGCCAGAAGTTACGGTAAAATACGCTAACTTTGCAGCCCATTTCAGTATAGTTTTTGTAAACTGGCTGATAATCAATGTAATTTATACTAACTACAGTAGTGATACTGCAACTTTTATGAGCAAGAAAAGAGAAGAATCAGAAGGCCGCCGGGGCGACAGGAAAGAGGGATCAGGAAGGCCGGAACCAGCCCGGCAATTTTACAGCAAATTCAACAAAGAGGCCGGTCAGAAAGACGGCAATACAGACTACGACCGCCGGGAACGCAGCTTCGATAAACCGCGCGGAAACCGGTCGGACGAAGGCGGTCGGCGGTTTGACGATACCCGGCCCAACCGGTCTTCCGACGATCGCCCCCGTTTTGAACGGAGTGACGACCGTCGATCCTCGGATCGGCAACGCAACGATTCGTCGCGCAACGAAAACCCGCGCGGGGGGCGTTTCGAAGGTGCCGGACCGCGCCGGGAAAGCCCGTTTGGCAACGAACGCGGTTACGGCGAACGCCGGGAATCGGACCGAAATCAGGAGGATCGCCCGCGCTTTAACCGGGACGAAAACCGGGGTTTCCGCCGGAATGACAGTGATCGGCCGGAACGTCCCCGTTTCGACCGGAACGATGAGCGACCGGAACGCAGTGAAAACCGGGGAAACCGCTTCGAAGGCGGTGGGCCGCGCCGGGATTTCAACCGGGATCGGGAGGAACGTCCGCGTTTTAATCAGGATGAAAACCGGGGCTTCCGTCGCGACAGTGAACGGCCGGAACGCCCCCGCTTTGATCGAAACGATGATCGACCCAATCGCGACGAGAACCGCAGCCGGTTTGGAAAACCGGATTCCCGCGATGAAAAACCCCGCTACGGCCGTCCGGGTACCAGCGACGCCCGGAATGACCGGTTTGGCGGAGAGCGTTCGCTCGGAGCGCGTTCGCGCAACAACGAACCCGGAAATGATTCGGATCGGCCCGAACGCCGGGAAAACCGGTTTGGCAACGAGCGCGGTTACGGCGAACGTCGGGAGTCTGGTCGGGATCGGGAGGAACGTCCGCGTTTTAATCGGGACGAAAACCGGGACTTTCGCCGGGGCAACGATCGTTTTGAAGGCGGAGGACCCCGCCGGGATGACCGCGAATCGCGCCCGGAACGGCCACGTCGGACCGAAAGCGAGGAAGAGCGGCAGCGTAAAATTGAAGATAGTCGGAGCCGACAGGTCGGCAGTCAGCGGGCTCCGGAGTTCGACCTGGATAAAATGAAGGAAAAAGCCTTCGGAGGGCGGGACCCGCGCGACAAAAAAGCGAAGCGCCCGGGCCAGGATCGAAGCGGAAGTGCGGATCGAAACAGCGCTAAAAAACCGCGTGATCCCGAATCAACCCTGATTCGGCTGAACCGCTACATCGCCAATTCCGGAATCTGTTCGCGCCGGGATGCCGACGAACTGATTGCCCGGGGGGATGTGAGCGTGAATGGCAAGGTGGTGACCGAAATGGGTTACAAAGTGAAACCCACCGACGTGATCAAATACGGCAGCCGGGTGCTGAATCCGGAGAAAATGACGTATGTGCTGCTGAACAAACCCAAAGATTACATCACGACGACCGAAGATCCGGAAGATCGGCATACCGTCATGGAACTGGTGGCGGGGGCGACGCCGTACCGGATTTACCCGGTGGGCCGCCTGGACCGCAACACGACCGGTTTGCTGCTGCTGACCAACGACGGCGAATTGGTGGAAAAACTGACGCATCCATCGAACGAAATCAAGAAGGTATACCAGGCGGAACTCGACAAACCGTTAACCAACGAGCATTTTGAAGCCATTCGCGATGGGTTTGAACTGGAAGACGGCTACATCAAACCCGACGATCTGGGAATTGTGACGCCGGATGCGCAGGTGATTGGCATTGAAATCCACAGCGGTCGCAACCGGATTGTGCGCCGGATTTTCGAACATTTTGGCTACGAAGTCACTAAGTTGGATCGGACGGTTTACGCCGGGCTGACCAAGAAAGAACTGCCGCGCGGTTCGTGGCGGTATCTGGACGAAAAAGAGGTGATTCGGTTGAAATTCCTGCTGTAATCGACTTCATACAAAAAACCGGGCGAAGGAAACCTCGCCCGGTTTTTACTTTTCACCAATCTTCTATAGACAAGAGAGAATAGAGAAGAGACAAGAGACTACCCCATTAATTTTTAGTCTCTTGTCTATTCTCTGAGTTCATTTCCGCCGAACCGTGAAGGTCACTTTTCCCCAGGTCACGTTTCGCTCGATGGGATTGAACGTCTTGGTTTCGTAGTTGGCCAGGCATTCGATCCGGTGGCCGTCGGGGCAATCGGGCGAAATCTGAAGGATGGATTGCTGCGTAAAACCGTCGGGCCACCGCGCCGGAATCATTTCGTCGGCCCATTCTTCGCGCACCCACGGATCTTCGGTGTAGAGCCGGAGCCGGTTTTTGCCTGCGTACAGCATCACTTTTTCGCCGGGATTCACCACACCGTCGGCGTTTCCTTTCCCGTTGGCCTGGTCCCGAATTACTTTTCCGTCGTCAACGCTGACCGCATTGAAAACCGGTACCTCGTACCGAACCGGAATCTCCAGTTCGTCTTTACTGACCTGATCACCTGCGTAAACCGTCACCCTGAACTTAACGGCCGAGGGTTCCGCGTGTGGCATCGGCTGTTTGGCGCAGGAAATGGTCAGTGGCGGCAACGCCAGCGCGTGTTCAGCCGCCGTCGGTTTCACCTTTACTACAGAATCTTTCAGAATAATGTCCTTATCAAAGGTACTGACAACCACCCGAATCGGCTGAGAGCCAGCTTTTTCACCGCCCCGGTTAAACAGCCGGAGCGTTAGTTGGTTGGCCGGTCCGGTTTCTAAAAACCGGCTTTTGCCGTTCACTTTATAATCCAGACAAACCCAGGCCGGGGCGTCGGTTTTCTCGAAAATGCCGACTTCGCCCCCGCGCGCATCCACTTCCAGTGCCAGTTGGCCGTTGGCGTCGCTTTTTCGTTCGCTCAGTACGGTTTTGCCCGTCGGAACTGAATAGGTAGCAACCTGGTAGGTTTTGTTGGGAGCATAAACCGGAGCCGTCGTTACTTTTAACGGACCAATCGCCAGTGCCGGGCCGTCGGGGAGCCACTGCTTCGTATAACCGCCGAAGCCCTTCTTATCCACGTTTTTAAGGAAGATAAAACCGGGCTGCTGCTTGTTGCTTTCGACCGAATACCCCCACAACCTGAAGTTCGGATACAGGTCAAAATGCGACCAGCGATCAGGGGCTTTGTGCGGTTTTTTAAACGAATCGGCCACAAATTTCAGCGCCTTTTCGAAAATGACGGTTTCGCCCGCGTTATCGACCCGGTGCCCACCCGGAAAAGTTTCCGATTCGACCGGTTTTCCCTCCCAGGCAGCTCCGTATTTGACCTCTTCGTTCAGGTTGTACAGGATGTCGGTGTCGCTGGTGTGGATGCGGAAATCCACGTCCTGTACATTTTTAAAGGTGTAGCGAATGGGATACAGCGTGTGGTTTTCCGGCGATCCGACGAAGAACTCCGGACTGCCCATGATACTGACCCCGGCGCACACCTGATCGGGGTATTTGCCGGACAGGAAAAGCGACATAAAACCGCCCATCGAAAATCCGATAATCCCCCGGTGATTGCGGTCGGTGAGCGTGCGGTACGTCTGGTCAATGTGCGAAACCAGCTCCGGAAAGTAGTCTTTCATCTGCACTGAAAACTTCACGTCGTTGTGGTTGCCGATGTTGTAGGGGCGCGGTTCTTTGCCGTCGATGTTACCGTCCCACATCACCAGGATCAGGTCGTATTTGTCGACGAGTTGCTTCAGTTTTTCGTACGCCAGCTTCGCATTATCGTCCATGTAATGCCGACCACCCCAGCCGTGAAAAAAATAGATGACCGGATACCGTTTCCCAGAGGTCGAATACCCCTGCGGCAGGTACAGGCGATAGGATTTGGCGTGGCCGAAAACCCGGCTTTCGTGCGTCAGATCGCGGTAAGGTTGCTGCGTGTTATCGTCCTGCGCGAAAACCCGGAAGGGCAGAAAACCGGTTGCGATGAGCAGCCCCACCGCAACCCTTTTTTTGAAACGATTCATCATAGTTCAGGTTTAGGAATAGTCAGTTATTGTCTGATTATATACTTGAAAGTGCCTGTTTTTTTGTGGCTTTTGTTCACCAGTAATACCCGCCAGATCGGTCGGCGGCTCCAGTTGTCCACGATTCGTTTTTCATCCGGCGCGTCGCCCGGCATTTGCTCTTTTTTGACCGTCCAGGCCGACGCATCATATTCCAGTATAACCGGTTTGGTGCCGGAAACCGTAAAGCTGATTTTCCCCGGCTGACTCAGATCGACCGGGCAAACCGTCATGAATGTTTGGGTTAATTCCCGGACAGGTTGTTGCAGCTTGTAGTGGTCGGTTACCGATACGGTATTTCGGTTTTTCTCCAGGTTTACGGTTCGGTTCCACTGCTGGATGCCCGCTTCGGCGGGGTAGGCTGCGGCCAGGTCCATTTGCAATGTAGCGTTACCGGTGGTTTTGTTGTACTGCACGTTGCGGGCTTCGAACTGCGTTCCGGCCTGTTGCGTAAACCCGTTGATTGTCGGCAGGTTATGGTACGCCGAGTTGTTGTACCAAAGCGTGTAGCGTTCTTTCGAAAACGTTTTGGCCGTGTAGGTGCCGAAACCCACGTCGATGATCACCGGCTGGCCGTTGGCGTAGACGATAAAATCGCCGACATCGTTGTGGTTGTGACTTTCGGCATTGTGGCCGCCGTGCGATGCGACAAACAAACCGCCCGGCGTTCGGCCCGCCATCAGTTGAATGCTCTTTAACCAGACATCCGGCAGCATCGGCGGACGGCCTGGCTGATTGGCGCATTCCCTCAACGCGAGTAGATTCCAGAGCGTCGATAAGCGGGTAGAACCGTTGGAAAGATCCCGCCGTTCCTTGTTGCTCCGAAACGCCCAGGCTCCGAAGCGTTGCATGGTCGTGTCCCGGACGGTTTTGCCGATCCGATAAACCTGCAAACCGTCCACGTTCAAAACCGGTGAGGCATCGGCGACGTTGATGAAATACTGTCCGGCAATGTGCATTTTGTACAGATAAGCGCCCACGTTCTGAACGAGCGGTTCCTGATAAATGGTCAACTTACCGGCAGAAGCACTTTCGAGAAGCACCAGGGCATCGAACAACCGCCCGATGGCACCGTTCCAATAGCTTGGGCCTTCGTCGATGGCACCGTCGTCGCCGAGCCAGTTGAGGTAATGATCCAGCAGCGTCAGGGCGTGCCGGAGTTCTTTGGCCCGGCGCGTTTCGTCGCGTTCGAGCAGCAACAAAGTCGCCATCCAGTTGCTGATCACCCACGGATTCCAATTGTTCACCGGATTCTGTTTAGTGCCGGGCTTCAGATACCAGTACCGTCCGCTGTCTTTTTCCAACGGGCTGAAAATCCGGGTGTTGACTTCGTAATAAATCCGTTTCCGCAGCAAAGGCGAGAGGCTATCCAACTGCGGCCCGAGCAGGTAATCCGTCAGCGCCAGCAAGGTTCCGGTATCTCCGGCAAAAATATCAACCGATTGATCTTCCACATCGACCAGCCCCAAACCGGCTTTCTGCTGGTACAAATGGGCGGGGATTCCCCACATACTTTCTTCACAATGCGACCAGATTCCGTCGACAATAGCGTCCAGAAACCGCCCCTTTTGTTCCACCATTTCGGCCAGCAACAGGGTGAACAACTGCGCCCGTTTTTTCAGCGAAACGTTTTCGTAATTGATCCGAAGCCCTGTTCGCTGATACTCCAGCATCAGCGAAGCGGGAATGGCTTCAAACGGCGTCTGGCGGTAGTTTTCGGCCTGCTGAACGAACGACTTCCGGACCGAATCGGGCAAAATGGCCTGCCATTCCGCAGCGGTTTTCGGAAACGGTTTCCAGTCGGCCCGGGGCAGCAGCGAGCGCGCAATCTCGTCGGTCGAAAACCGGCTTAACAGATTGCGGGCTTGCTGCGCCGGGAGCCGAAGCGGAAACATCATCCAGAGTCCTAAAAAAAATAATAAATACCGATGCAATGGCTTCATAAAATCAGGCGGTTATCTTTTGTGAGTAGGCAAAAACCGCCTTTACATACTCACAAACGCCCCGTTATTTGTACCCCGGATTCTGAATCAGCGTGGGTTTGCCGTTGACCGTGCTGATGTCGATCTGGGCCTGCGGAATCGGGTAATATTCGTTTTTGTTCGGAATGAAACTCATGCCGACAGCTTCCGTCACCAGCTTCGATTCGTAGGCGTAATAGGTGTTCAGCTCCTTGTCGGCGATGCCCCAGCGGACGAGGTCGAAAAACCGGTGGCCCTGCATGGCCAGTTCGAGCTTCCGCTCGAAATAAATGGCTTTCAGCGCATAGGTTTTGCCGCCAGCCGCAAAGGCTCCGGCCGGGTAAATCCCAATTTTATAATTGGCTGCAGGCGTTTTGGAAAAACCGCTTTCCGGTTTGGCGTCGTCGTTGTATTTATACAGAAAACCGCTCGGGTTGGCCGCCCGGGTGCGGACGCGGTTCACGTACGTTTGCGCTTTCTCCAGATTGCCGAGTTGCGCTTCGGTTTCGGCCGCCATCAGCAGCACGTCCGAGAACGTAATGATCACGTAGTTGATGGCCGAACCGGGTGCCCAGGCAATGCCGTCGTAATATTTATCGCTCGTGGCTTTCCAGTAAATGTTCTTCAAATTAACGTACGGACCGGTCGCCGACTGGTTCCGAATCCAGGCTTGCCCCGGCATCAGGCCCCAATCCTTGAACGGCAGTCCCCGCCGACCCGCCGTCCAGTCGAGCCTCGGATCGACAGTTCCGGTTTCGGGCGTAAATGCCTGCGTCGAGAGAACCCCCATGTCGCTTTTGATCGCGTTCGCATTGTAATCATCGAGGTAGGGCAGACCGGTTTCGGGGTTGGTGCGGAACGAGTTGACGAGGTCGAACGACGGCATGAAGTTGCCGCAGCAGCGGAACGGGCTGTTGATCGGGAAATTCAGCATCGTGCCCTGGTTGCCGGTGGCGATGGTACCGTTGCCGACGTTGGCCGACATTTCGACCGAGAAAAGCGCTTCCGGGCTGGTGATTTCTTTCTCGGGCCGGAAGTTATCCTCAAACTCCTTGTGCAGGTCGTAGGCGATGCCGTTGGCGGTTTTTCCGCTCGTAATCACCTGATCGAACAGCGTTTTGGCTTCGGTATATTTCTTCTGGTACAGGTACGATTTCGCCAGAAAAGCCGCCGACGCCCATTTGTTCGCGCTGGCTGCCGTTTTCTGCGTTTCGGGCATGTTGTCCATGCCAAACTTGAAGTCGGCTTCGATCTGGGGCCAGATGTCCTTGTCGTTGGGCTGTTTGAAATCGGTCGTGTTTTCGTCGATCCAGGGCACCTTGTTGAACATCTTTTTCAGGTCGGAATAGAAATAACCGCGCAGAAACCGGGCCTGCCCAATCACGTTATTCTTTTCGGCATCCGTCATGTCAGTAGCTTTGCCCACCACCCGCAACACCGCATTGCAGCGGCTGACGCCCGCGTAGTCGGCTTTCCATTTTTCGTTGAAGAACGCGTTCGTGGCTTCGATGCTGGTGGCCAGGGCGTTGGCATGGGCTTCACCGCCGTATTCGCTGCCGTAAATCCAGTTATCGGGCGGAGTGGCCCAGGCCGTTCCACCGCTGATGTTTCCTCCGTAAGCGCCCTGTCCGTCGAGGGCGGCATAAGCCCCGATCAAGAGCGAGTTGACCCCGGTTTTGTTGGCGAGCACGTCTTCGCTCAGCGCACCCTGGGGCGTATAATCCAGAAAATCTTCTTTGCACGACTGCGTCGAAAAACCGACGGCAGCCAGCAGGAGTATTAAAATTCGAAAGGATTTCATGTGAATGATTTTTGAAGGTTAGAAACTCAACCGAAGGCCCATTAAGTACTGACGATCATTGGGATACACGCCCCGATCGACACCGAAACTAACCGCCGAACCGCTGATTTCCGGGTCCAGACCGGTGTATTTCGTGAGCGTGAACAGGTTAGCCGCCTGTACGTACACCCGCAGCTTTTCAACGCCCACTTTTTTCGACAGGGCCGTCGGCAGGTTGTAGCCGATCTGCATGTTCTTGAGTTTCAGGTAGGAACCGTTTTCGACGTAGTAGGAATTGGGTGCGCCGTTCGTGCTGAAGGTCATTTTGGTTTCCTGAATGGCGACTTTGGCGTTGTGGTTTTCGGGCGTCCAGGCGTCGTAGTAGGCGGTTTTGCTCTTGGCTTGCAGGAACGACGCGTAGAAATCGGTGTAATACCGGTTGTAATTCCAGAGGTCGTTGCCCTGCACGCCGTAGAAGAACGCGCTGAAATCGAACTGTTTGTAGGTCAGGCCCAGGTTGATGCCGTAGTTGAAATCCGGGTTCGGGTTGCCGAGGAAAATCCGGTCTTCCGGCGTAATCCGGCCGTCGCCGTTGGTGTCGGTGTAGCGGAAACGACCCAGTGCCTGGTCGGTCTGGTACACCTCAGCCGGGTTGCCGGTGGCTTGCTGCGCTTTTGCATTGGCGCTGTTCAACTCTTCCGTCGAGTTCCAGAAGCCGGCGATCTGGTAGCCGTAAAATGAACCAATCGGGTGGCCGACTTCGTTGCGCACAAAATCGACGCCGTTGTGCTGGCGACCGGGCGAGAAGAAGAAATTCGTGTTGTCGGTTACCTGCGTCACTTCGTTTTTGTAGGTCGTGAACGTCAGCCCCAGCGTGGCCCGCAGCTCGCTCCCGAACGTTTTGTTGCCGTTGATGCTCAGGTCCAGACCGGTATTTTTAACGCCCGCGATGTTGACAAACGGCACCGTCCCGACGCCCTGCGTACCCGGAATGGCTGGGTTGTAGAGCAAATCTCTGATGTCTTTCCGGAACACATCCGCCGAAATGTCGATGGCCCCATTCAGCAGCGTGGCGTCGATTCCGAGGTTGGCGTTGATGTTTTTCTCCCATCTGGCGTTCGGATTTCCGATCTGACCGACCTGAAAACCGGCCATGTTCGAATTGTTGGTGCGGCCCAGGTCGTAATACGACGCGCTTTTATCCATCACGAAGGTGTAATACCCGTTGTTGGCGTTGACATTCAGCTGGTTGCCCATCACACCCCAGCTTCCCCGAAGTTTGAGGTCGGAGAGCCATTTCATGCCCGACATGAAGTTTTCCTTCGAAACCCGCCAGCCCGCGCTTACCGCCGGAAACCAGCCGTATTGTTCCTGTACGAACTTGGACGAACCGTCGCGCCGGATCGTTCCGCTCAGCAGGTATTTATCCTGAAAACTGTAATCGACCCGCCCGAACTCCGAACTGAGCGTTTCCTGGCTGCGGCCGCTGAAGTTGGTCTGAATGCCCGAACCGGTCGAGAGCGTCGTGTAATTCGGATCGAAGGTGAAGTAGCTCAAGGTGGTGCCGCCGAGGTTTTCGAAGTAATTCTTGTAGGCTTCCGTTCCAACCACCACCTTCAGATCGTGGCTGGTGCCGAATTGTTTTTGAAACGTCAGTGTATTGGTCCAGGTCCAGGTATAGCCGGTATTCGAACTTTGCGAAAAGGAGTTCGTGTTCGAGTTTTCCGGATTTTCGTACATCGGGTACCAGAACGAGCGCGCCGAGTTGAAGTAGGTTTCGCCCCCGAAATTGGTCCGCAGCGTGAAGTTTTTCAGGAAATCGACTTCGGCGTACATGTTCCCGAACAACCGGTGGCCCATATCGCGGTTGCTGCGGGCATTGCGCTGGAGCGTCGCGACGGGGTTGTTGCCGTTGTAACCGGTATTGAATGCCCCGGCGTAATTGCCTTTAATATCGTAAACCGGCAGAATCGGGGCCATCGAATAGGTTACCGAAATGACGTTGTTGTTGGCCTGTTCGTCGATTTTCGGATTCTGGCTGATGGTGTACGTCAGGTTTTCGCCGATGCGGATATGGTCAGAAACGTTGAACTGGGTGTTGGACCGGAGGGTGTAGCGTTTGAGGTACGTGCTCAGGAGCGTTCCCTGCTGGTTGAGGTAATTCAGTGAAAATAAATAGCTTCCGCGTTCGGTGCCCCCGTTGACTGTCAGATTGTGGCTGGTGTTGGTGGCCGGTTTGAACACTTCGTGGAACCAGTCCGTTCCGGCTTTGTTGGCTTTGATGATGCGGTAAAAGGTGTTGTAATCGTCGGCGCTGGTGTAGTTGGGGTTGACGTAATACTTAGCCGGATCAACTGCCGGATCGCCTTCCATTTTGCCCAGCGGCAGGATGTAATCCGGCAAAACCGGTGTCGCGCCCTTGCCGTACATCGGATCGTTGATCGCAATCCCCGAATTTTTGTTGGCGACCCACCGCAGATTGGCTTCTTCCTGCGGATTGAGCAGGTCCCAGACATTACCCTTCATCGGCGTCTGCACCCCGTAAAAACCGTCGTACTGCACATTGACCTTGCCGTGGCCTTTCTTGGTCGTAATAATAATCACCCCGTTCGACGCCCGCGATCCGTAAATCGAAGCCGCCCCGGCATCTTTCAACACCTGAATCGAGCCCACGTCGTTCGGGTTCAGGTTCGTGATGTTCTGCGTCGGCACCCCATCGACAATATACAGCGGGGTGTTGTTCCCAAACGTGTTGATCCCGCGAATCCGAATCTGCGGATCGCTGCCCGGTTGGCCGGACGAAATAACCGTCACCCCGGCGGCCTGGCCTTGCAACTGATTGGTCACAAAACCGGTCGGTTGTTTGGTGATGTCGTTGACGTTCACCACCGCCACGGCCCCGGTAATGTCTTTTTTGCGTTGCGAGCTATACGCCGTCACGACGACCTCGTTCAGCGTCTGGTTATCGGGCTGCATCGTTACATTGAGGATCGACTGGTTGCCGACCGCAACTTCCCGTTTTTTGTACCCGATAAAACTGAAAACCAAAACCGCTGATTCGTCGGGCACGTTGATGGTATAATCGCCGTTGGCGTCGGTAGTCATCCCGGTGGTGGTCCCTTTCAGAATGACGTTGACGCCCACCAGCGCTTCGCCTTTTTCGGACGTTACCCGGCCTTTGACGCTGAGGGCGGTTTTGGCGAGCGGTAGGTTAGCGGGAAGGGTTCCGGCCGCCGATGCCATCAGCTGGGCGTAGGCCCCGGGCCTGCCAACAGCCGCAAGGAGGAGACAGAGCAGCAATCGGCTCAGGTAGTAGCTGTTCTTTTTCATATCATATTGTATTTTACCGAGAAACATTAAAGTGTTGAATGCTGTATTTCGTTGGATTATCAATCAAATGATTAGTGATTATTCTGTGTTTTCAAGTAAAAACCTTAAAAAATTTCTGCAATCCTTGCCGCAAACCTTTGCATATTTTTTAGATTCCCCGAATCATAGAATATATTTGTAGAAGAGGGGTCATTGGCGGCTTTTGGACTGTTGAATGTTTGTTAGACTTTTCGGGGAACCACACCATGGAAGAAATATCATTGAAGACCATTGCCACCCGACTGGGTATTTCCATCTCGACGGTTTCGCGGGCGCTCCGCAACCATCCGGACATCAAGGACAGCACCAAAAAGGCGGTTTTTGAGCTGGCCGAACAACTGGAATACGAGCCCAATCAACTGGCGGCCCAACTGCTGAACCGCCGGAGCAATACGATTGGCGTGCTGGTGCCTAAAATCACGTATTCATTATACGCTCAGGCGATTCCGGGTATGGCCGAAGTGGCCGAGCGGTATGGTTACCAGCTCCTGATTTGCCAGACCGACGACAGCTATGAAAAGGAAATCCGGCAGGTGCAGAGCTTGTTGAGTTCACGGGTGTCGGGCATTATTCTGTCGCTTTCGGCCAATACCACCCAGTTTGATCACCTGCGGAAGATTCAGAGTAAAAAGGTGCCGCTGGTGTTGTTCAACCGGGATTGCGAAGAAATTGCGTGTTCGAAAGTAATCATCGACAACCATAAAGCCGCCTACGAAGCCGTCCGGGTACTGATTCGGAAGGGGCGGCAGCGAATCGCCTACCTCGGTGGACCTACGCACCTGCAAATCAGCCAGAAACGATTGGAAGGATACCGTCAGGCGCTGCGGGACGCGGGTGTTCCGCCGGACGAAACGCTGATCAAGGTCGTGAGTCTGGAAAAAGATGCCATGCTGGCGTCGCTGAACGAGGTGCTGGATGCGCCCGAACGACCGGATGCGATTCTGGCGTACAGCGATCAGATTGCCCAATGGGGGCTGGTGATGGCCAAACGCAAGGGCATCCGGATTCCGGACGAGCTGGCGATCATCGGTTTTTACAACGAACCGGCCAACGAACTGCTCGATCCGCCCCTGAGTTCGGTGGCGCAACCGGCGTTTGAAATGGGTGTTCGGGCCGTGGAACTGGTTTTCAGTGAATTAAACAATGCCCGGTTTACGTTCGACCGGGTGGTGCTGGAAAGCACGCTGGTGGTGCGGGAATCGATTTAAGGAATTATTCGGGGCGGTTACTTTTCGGTTAATTGATCCAACGTACGAATGCCAATCGTTATTTCGTCGAATATCGCTTCCAGTCGTTGCCCGATTTCCGCGTCCGTCAGGGTCGGGTTGCGTTCCAGTTTTTTCAATTCGACCGCGGTATCCAGCATGGCAACGGAGTTCAGCGAAGAGCGGAAACGATGCGCCAGGTGGTCGAATTCGTCACGCTTATTGGTTTCAATCGCGGCAAAAAGCGCCTGTCGATTGGCGGACAAATCCGTTTTGAAAAGCGTGATCAGTTCCGTCAGCAAGCCCGCATCTCCGCCGGTTATGTCGCGCAAATAGTCCTGATTGACCACCGGCGGTTTTTCCTCTTTTGAGGGCAAAAACCGCTCTAATATCGCTTCCAGCTGCTTTTTTTGGATGGGTTTCGACAGGAAATCGTCCATGCCAGCCTCCCGGCAACGGGGGCGGGCGTCAAATTCGGGATTGGACGTAACAGCTACCACGGGAACGGTTAGCTGCAACTGTTGCCGGATCTGCTGCGTGGCCGTCAGTCCGTCCATCACCGGCATCTGAATGTCCATCAGGATCAGATCGACACGCTGGGATTTCAAAAAATTGATGGCTTCCAGACCGTTGCTGACCACTACACTCGGCACACCATATTTGCGAAGGAGCGTCGATAAAAATGTCTGGTTAATGAAATTGTCTTCGACGATCAGAACCCGAACACTCAAGTCAGCCTTTCTGTTTTGGTTAGCAATTGGAGGGTTCATGGCTTAAATCGAAATACCTGGCATAGACTCATAACAACTTTCGGGAACAACAGTACAAAAAAAAAGCTAAATTTTTGTCTGACAAATGGAATTCCTTACTAGTTTTATCGAATAATATTAAATCTACTGATTTGTAAATCTAGTAACAATAGCGGTATGGTTTTTGCCTTTTTGTATTTATTTAATGGCATTATAACCTGGCGTTTCGTTTCCACCAACCGAATTTTCCGCTCGTTTTGTCCATACTGGATTTATACCTGATTGCAGGTTAATTTGGGATACAGCTTCGCTTACGTGCGACATCCGTCACTTGTCTCTATTCCGTTTTGAACGCATGAAATTTACGTCGACCAATCGGTTGTTTATCGGTATTGCCTTTGCCCTTTTTCTGCTGGTTGTGCTGGGAGGAATTGCCTTCCGTACAATTCAAAATCAGCTGGAAGAAGCGCGTTGGGTGCGGCATAGTTACAAGGTATTGAGTCATATTGCCATTACGGAACAGTATCTGATCGACATGGAAACGGGCCGGAGGGCATTCCGGTCTACGAACGAAAAGCGTTTTTTGCAGCCCTATAATGCAGCCCTGGGAAACGTGATTCCGTCGGCCCACGCGATCCGGAATCTTGTGACGGACAATCCTGAACAAACCGAGCGATCCATTGAAACGGAAAGGCTGATTCAGAATTTGCTGGTATACTGGAAAGGACTCGGCACGGAGGCCGGCGGTTATACCCGGGCCGACATCGTCCGGATCACCGACGGCGAAAAACAACGGATGGACGAAATCCGGCGGAAGCTGAGCGACATGAGCCAGGTTGAGAAACTGCTGCTGGCAAATCGGGAGAAAGAAAGCGAAAGCGCCGTTTCCTCCGCTATTTACGTGTTCACGATCGGCGGAGTTTTCCTGTTAGTGCTGGGCATCGTCATTTCCTTTTTATTCTATTTTGAACTGAAGAAGCGCCTGAAAGCCGAAGTTCAGTTGAATCAGAATCTGGAAGAACTGGAGCAACTCAATCAGGTGAGCGTCGAAAAAAACTGGTTGCTGACGGGCGTGAGCGTCGTGAACGATTCGATGCAGGGTGCCAGCGAAACGGAGTCGCTGGCGCACGAAGTATTGAAAAATCTCAGTCAGTACCTCAACGTTCAGGCGGGCGGTTTTTACTGTTACGACGAGGAAAAGGAGCGACTGGACCTGAATGCGTCGGTTGCGTTGCCGAAGCACACCGCACGTATGTACGGTTTGCAGGAAGGCTTGGTGGGACAGGCCGCAACGAGCAGCGAGCTATTGGTCGTCAACCAGGTTCCGCCCGACTACTGGACCATTCAGTCGGGCAGCGGAAAATCTGTTCCGGGGCAGCTGGTTTTTATTCCGCTGTGGTATAAAAAAGAATTGAAAGGAGTGATTGAACTGGCGACATTCCGGCCGATGAGCCAGGCGCAACTGGATCTGCTGCAAACGGTTGCCGATAACATTGCCATCGCTTTGAACGCGGCCGACGCCCGTAAAAAAGTCATTCGGTTGCTCGAGCAGGTGCAGGAACAGAAAGAAATTCTGGAAAATCAGCAGGAAGAACTCCAGCAGTCGAACGAAGAACTGACGCGGCAGGCCGAAATTTTGCAGGCATCGGAAGAAGAACTGAAGGTGCAGGAAGAAGAATTGCGCCAGATTAACGCCGAACTGGAAGAGAAAAACGAAGCCGTGGAAGTGGGGCGGCAGACCCTGGCGCTGAAAGCCCGCGAACTGGAAGAAACCGGTCGGTATAAGTCGGAATTTCTGGCCAATATGTCGCACGAATTACGGACTCCGCTGAACAGCGTCCTGATTCTGGCCAAAATGCTGTCTGAGAATAAGACCAGCAACCTGACCGGCAAACAGGTTGAATACGCCAATGTCATTCATAAATCGGGCTCGGATTTGCTTAATCTGATCAACGATATTCTGGATTTGTCCAAAATTGAAGCCGGGAAAATCGACATGGTGGCCGAAAATACGTCGGTCAGTGGCATGGTTCATGATCAGGAACAACTGTTCAGTGTGGTGGCCGATCAGAAAGGCGTTCAACTGGTAACGAAAGTAGATGAGTCGGTACCATCGGTTTTATTCATCGCGAAACAACGGCTCGAACAAGTTATTAAGAACCTGTTATCCAACGCGTTCAAGTTTACACCTTCGGGAGGAACCGTCACACTGGCGTTCCGGACGCAGGGGCCAATGGGCGGTTTTTCGAACGAACCGCTGGTGAAAGCCCGCCAGCTGCTGGTGATTTCGGTGCAGGATACGGGCATCGGTATTCCACCGGACAAGCAGCAGGTGATTTTTGAAGCGTTTCAACAGGCCGACGGCTCGACCAGCCGGAAGTACGGCGGAACGGGGCTGGGGCTTTCCATCAGCAAGGAACTCGTGAAACGGCTCGGGGGTGAAATGCGGCTGCAAAGTACGGAAGGAGCGGGCAGCACGTTTACGGTTTACCTGCCGCTTACCGAAGTTTCGGCGTCTGATAATCACACGGCAGTTGTGCCGGAACCAACAAAAGAAAGTGTACCTTTGAAGGACATTGTGCCCCAGTTGATGCACAACGTGGAGGAGCAGAATACGCTGAAAGACGACCGGCATACCTTGCAAAAAGGCGATAAGGTGATGCTTATTATTGAAGACGATCCCACTTTTGCCGCTGTGGTTCAGGATTTTGCCCGTAGTAAAAACTACAAAACCGTGGTGGCTTTGCGGGGCGATGAGGGCATCTATTACGCCCGAAAGTATAAACCGTCGGCGATTATTCTGGACATGCAGTTGCCGGTGGTCGATGGCTGGAGCGTCATTAACTGGCTGAAAAATGATGATAGCCTGAAAACGATTCCGGTGCACGTGATGTCGGCGGCCGACGAGCCGAAGTCGGGCATAGGGAGCGCACTGGCCTACATCCGAAAACCGGTCGAAAAAGAAGATCTGGAGAAAGCATTTGGGCGGATCAGTGACCATTTGCAGGGGCATATCAAGAAAGTGCTGGTGTTGTCGGGCGATTACCTGAACGACGACTCCTTGCGGAAAATCATCAGTCAGCGGCATGCCGACCTGGAATGTGAGTACGTTGCCACCAATGCAGAAGCGCTGAAAAAACTTCGGGAACACACCTACGACTGTCTGATTGTCGATATGGGGGGCGATCTGGAGCAGGGGGTTCAACAGTTGAAACAGCTGCGGGAAGACATGCCGGCGGAGTCGCTGCCGGTGATCATTTACATGGACAAGGACCTGAAACCGGCCGATGAATACCAGCTCAAAAAGCTGTCGGATGTGGTGATTCGGGAATCTTCGCAGGCCATTGACCGGCTGATGGACGAACTGGAACTGTTTTTGTATCGTGTACAGGAAGTGCAAACCAAAGAATTGCCCAAACCGCTGACGCAAATCAACGACCAGAGTTTGCAGGGGAAAAAAGTGTTGCTGGTCGACGACGACATGCGGAACGTTTTTGCCCTGAGTACCCTGCTGGAAGAGCAGCAAATGAACGTCCTGACGGCGGTCGATGGCCGGGAAGCCCTGGAACTATTGCAGGAAAATCCCGATACCGACATTGTGCTGATGGACATTATGATGCCCGAAATGGACGGCTATGAAGCAACCCGGCGGATTCGCACGGATTTGAAAATGACGCAACTGCCGGTGATTGCCCTGACCGCCAAGGCAATGGCTGGTGACCGCGAAAAAACCATCGAAGCCGGCGCATCGGATTATATTACCAAACCCGTTGACAGCGGGCGTTTATTTTCGTTAATGCGGGTCTGGCTATCCGTCAAAGCATGACAGTTCATAGTCACATTTCAACGGAGGAACTGGAAGAAATTATTCTACTTGTCCGGAAACAGTATGGATACGATTTTGGTGATTATGCCCGGGCTTCGCTGCAGCGCCGGGTGATTCGCTGTATGCAGAAGGCCGGCTGTCTGACGGCCTACGAACTGAAGTACCAACTGACCAACGATAGCCGGTTTTTTACCTGGTTTATCGAGTCGCTGACGGTGAATGTAACGGAAATGTTTCGCGATCCGGCGTTTTATAAAGAGCTGAGAAATAATGTGTTGCCCAAGCTGGCGTCGTACCCGACCATCAAAATCTGGCACGCGGGCTGCTCGACCGGCGAGGAGGTGTTTTCGATGGCCATTCTGTTGCACGAAGTGGGGTTGCTCAACCGGGCGCGGCTTTACGCGACCGACTTGAATCCGGCCAATCTGGAGCGGGCGCGGCAGGGAATCGTGCCGTTGCAGAACATGAAGGAATATACGTCGAACTACATTCAGTCGGGCGGAATCCGGGATTTTTCGTCGTATTATACGGCCCGCTACGATAACGCAATCATTCATAAAGAATACCGGAAAAATCTGGTGTTTGCAACGCACAATCTGGCAACGGATCAGGTTTTTAACGAATTTCAACTGGTGTGCTGCCGGAATGTGCTGATTTATTTCAACCGGACTTTACAAAACCGGGTCATGACTTTGTTCAGCAACAGCCTGAGCCCGCTGGGGTATCTGGCGCTCGGCATGAAGGAATCGTTGCTGTTTTCGGAAGCCCGGCATCAGTTCGATGTCGTCAGCCCGGCGGTTCGAATTTACCGAAGTAAGACATAAAACCCGTTTTCGGTTTTCGGTTGGCTGACGCATTAGCCACCGGAACGTTGGCCCGGCGAATACCAGAAACCGTAAACCGAATACCGCAAACTGAAAACCGAAACCCCAATGAACGAATGCAAGGCGGTGGTGATTGGTGGTTCGGCGGGGAGCATTCCGATCGTGGTGGAATTGCTGAAAGCGCTGCCGGAACACTTTACCTATAGTGTATTCATTGTGTTACACCGCCTGAAGAACGTGGCCAGCAGCATGGACATGATTCTGATGAACAAGGGAAACGGTATTCTGGTGGAAGAACCGGACGACAAGGAGGTGATTCAGGGCCACCATATTTATCTGGTGCCGCAAAATTACCACCTGCTGATCGAACCCGATAAAACGATCAGTCTCGACTATTCCGAGCTGGTTCATTACAGTCGGCCGTCGATTGATGTAACTTTTGAAAGCGTCGCGCAGGCGTATGCCGGGAGTGCGGTGGGAATTTTGCTGAGCGGTGCCAACAAGGACGGCGCCGACGGACTGCTCGCCATTGTCGGTGCGGGCGGAACGGCCATTGTGCAGGATCCTGCTACCGCCGAATATCCGGTCATGCCACAGGCGGCTCTGGACCGAAATAAACGTGTATTAATCATGAAACCTGAACAAATCGCAACTTTTTTACACGCACTCAACGATTAACTCTACACGAATGGTAACAGCGAACAACTCCCCGGATATTACCATCATGCTGGTCGACGACCGCGAGGAGAACTTGCTCGTACTCGAGGAAATGCTGGCCAGTGACCAGCGAAAGTTTATCAAGGCTACTTCCGGCAATGAAGCGCTGCGGTATGCGCTGAAAAACGACCAGATCGGCCTGGTCATGCTCGACGTCCAGATGCCCGAAATGGACGGTTTTGAGGTGGCCCGGATTCTGAAATCGAATCCCAAAACCAAGGATATTTCGATCATTTTTGTCACCGCTATCAACAAGGAAGAGCATTATATTTTGAAAGGCTTTGGCGAGGGCGCGGTCGATTACCTGCAAAAACCGCTCGATGTCAACGTGACCAAAGCCAAGGTCAACGTCTTCGAGCAGCTCTATCATTACCAGCAGGAGCTGAAACAGACGGCGCTCCAGCTCGAGAAAATCAATAAACAACTCGAAAAATTCGTCTACATCGTGGCCCACGATCTGAAGTCGCCCCTGGTCGGGATGATTGCAGCTCTTTCGCTGCTCGAAATGAAAAACGAAGAGGAGGTGGTGCCGCGGGAAGAAATTCAGGAGTATGTGGGTCATTCCAAGTCGGCGGCTTTTCACCTGTCCGACATGATCAATTCGTTGCTGGAATATTCCCGGAAAAATGTGTCGCAGCAAACCGTTGAGGAAGTCGATGTGCACGAGCTGGTTGAGCAGATTGCGATGTTGATTTTTCCGCCCAAACACATTTCGATTGACATTGCCGGGCGATTGCCGGTTTTAAAAACGAAAAAAATAAAACTTCATCAAATCTTTCAGAACCTGATCAGTAATGCGGTCAAATACAGCGATAAAACCGAAGGACTCATTGAGATTGGTTTTCAGGACCGGGGCCGGATGGTTGAGTTTTACGTGAAAGACAACGGGCCGGGCATTTCGTCGGATGAACACGAAGCCATTTTCAAGCTGTTCCGAACCACGTCGAACGTGGCCCAGGCCGAAAGCAGCACTGGTGTTGGGTTGTTCATCCTGAAAATGCTCGTGGAAGAACAGGGGGGGAAAGTCTGGGTCGAGTCGGAAATCGGAAAAGGAAGTACCTTTTATTTTGAATGGATGAAGTAACGCATACGCATGGAAACAACTATCACATTTTATGTTGTGGAAGACGATCAGGAGGATTTTACCCACATTGATCGGGCCATTCACGAGATTCATCCGAACCTGAAAATCCGGCGGTTTTTACACGGAGCGGCTTTGCTGGCCCACCTCGAGACTATTCTTCCGGAAGATTACCCTTCCCTGATTATGCTGGACTTTTTTATGCCGGTGCTGGACGGCCTGAAAACCCTCGGTCGGCTGAAAGCCAACGAAAACTACCAGCAAATCCCCGTCGTAATGTGGTCCGGTTCGTCGCGGCCCGAAGACATCAGCCAGGCCTATTGGCTCGGTGCACGGGCGTTCCATACCAAACCGGTTTTGTTTGAAGACTGGCAGGAACAGTTACAGACTACGCTTCGCTACTGGCTCCGGACCGTGGAACTGCCCCGGCTGACGGAGTATTGAGGCAAACCGCTGCTTTTCCAGTCTGCTGAAAGTTGAACCTGCACATCGGCAGACCAACCATCTCCCAAAAATCCTTCCAACCGGTAGTGGCGCTCTGCGGCTACCGGTTTTTCGTTGCTCCATTTCCGAAGCTTCTGGAATACCTCTTTCAAAAAACCGGAGCCATTTTCAATTCCGGCACTCCGCAACGGTCGAAATAAGTCAAAAAAACGTCCTGATTTTACAATTTTTCGAAGCATGCAACATTAGGACATGCATTTGGAACATTCCGGACTGCCATTTTTTCGGGGCTCGGTGATATTTGAATTTCCGTTAGTCATGACCGGATTATTCCTAAACCCGATTCTCAAAAATGAAAAAAAAGCTGTACCCACTGCATCGACTGCTCACTGACGTTGTCGGACTTCGTCGATTGATCCTCCTTTTAGGAGCCGTTCTGGCGGGGTTTCAGGCGGTTCACGCGCAGGGTGTTAATACCGTTAAAGGGACGGTTTCTGCCCGGAGCGACGGCAAGTCGTTGCCGGGTGTCACAGTTATTGTGAAAGGAACCACCAACGGAACCGTAACGGATGCCGATGGCAAATACACGCTTTCGGTGCCCAATACCGGCAGCACGCTGGTGTTTTCCTACATCGGTTTTATCAACCAGGAAGTACCGGTCGGCGGCCAATCGACCATTGATGTCAGCCTGCTTACCGACACCAAATCCCTGGAAGAAGTCGTCGTGGTGGGCTACGGCACGCAACGCAAAAGCGACGTCACCAGCGCCATTGCCAAAGTGGGCGGGGAGGAGTTGCAGGTGCGGCCCGTTGCGCGCGTCGATCAGGCCTTGCAGGGGCAACTGGCCGGGGTGCAGGTGCAGCAGCCGAGCGGCCGACCGGGTAAAGCCGCCGAGATCAAGGTTCGGGGCATCGGGTCGATTTCGGCAGGCGCGAATCCGCTGTACGTCGTAGACGGTTTTCCGATCGATGCGACCACGTTCGCCAACATGAACCTGAGCGACATCGAATCCATCGAGGTGCTGAAAGATGCCGCTTCGGCTTCGATTTACGGGTCGCGCGGTTCCAACGGGGTCGTCATCATCACCACCAAACAAGGCAAAGCCGGGGAACTGAAACTGGACGTGAAAGCGTATGCCGGCATTCAGAACGTCGAGCGCCTGATTCCGATGATGAACACCACGGAATGGCTGTCGATGCTGGTGGATGGCCGCGACCGCGCCTGGGCCAAAACCGGCGGTGATCCGAACGCGCCGATGGCAACCCGGCCCCGCAATTACCAGTACGACCCCGTCTGGAAAACCAACCCGGCGAGCGTGCCGTATTACAACCACCAGAAGTGGCCCTACCGCACGGCCCCCATGCAGGACTTCCAGATTACGGCGTCGGGCGGCAGTGCGAAAGCAAAATACCTCGTTTCGGCCGACTACTTCAAACAGGATGGCATTGTGAAAAATACCGATTATACCCGGTATTCTTTCCGGACAAATGTTTCGGTGGATGTCAATGAGTATCTGAATGTTGGCCTGAACCTGACGCCTTCCTACTCGGTCAGCAACGACCGCGATACGGAAGGCAAAGGGGGCGTTTTGCACACCATTCTGTACGCAAATCCGTTTCTGCCGATCCGCACCGGCATCTGGGGCGAATCGCCGGAATACACGGACTATTCCGTGTCCTGGGACGGCGGGGCCAACGTCGTTTCACGCATTGAAAACCTGATCGATAAGGAAACCCGGGGCCAGATGCTGGCCAACGTATTCGCAACCGTCAAACTGGCGAAAGGGCTCAGTTTCAAAACGAGTTTTGGCGCCAACTACATCAGCACCAAGCGCGACCGGTTTGAGAACCAGATCATCTCCCGCACCCGCGCCCCGATCGGCGAAAGCTGGAATACCGTCAGCTTAAACTGGTTGAATGAGAACATCCTGAATTACGCGACGACGATCAACACCAAACACAGCATCACGGCACTGGCCGGTTTTACGTCGCAGCGGCAGAACGACCAGTCGGGCTATCTGCGGGGCGAAAACTTTGCCAACGACCTGGTCCCGACGCTCAATGCCGCCGGGAAAATCACCCAGGGCAATACGAACGAAAGCGAATGGTCGCTGCTGTCGTATCTGGGGCGGGTCAACTATGCTTTCGACAACAAGTACCTGATCAGCGCGAGTTTACGACGCGACGGCAGCTCGCGGTTCGGGGCCGACAACAAATGGGGCTGGTTTCCGGCGGCTTCCATCGGCTGGCGGATTTCGGAAGAAGCTTTCCTGAAATCCGTACCGGTTTTGAGCGATCTGAAACTGCGGGCCAGCCGGGGAACGACCGGAAATAACAACATTCCCAATTACGGCGCGGTGGGTTTATTAGGCCAGTCGGCGTATCTGTTCGGAACGGACGAGGCCGTATCGGTGGGCATGTACCCGAACTCGATCTCGAACCGCAACCTGAGCTGGGAAACCACGACAAGTACCGACATCGGGCTGGATGTGGGCGTGTGGCAAAACCGGATCTACGCATCCATCGATTACTACAACAACCAGACGAAAGACCTGCTGCTGAATGTGCCGGTGCCGACCGTTACCGGTTTTAGTTCGGAGCTGCGCAACCTGGGCCGGGTCGAAAACAAGGGCTGGGAATTTGAGGTAGCCACCAAAAACCTCGTCGGCAAATTTCAGTGGAACACGAACCTGAACCTGTCGTTCAACAAAAACAGGGTGCTGCAACTGGGTCCGGGTGACGCGCCGATCATCGGCGGGGACTGGTGGGGCCAGGTGAACATCACGCAGGTCGGCCAGCCGATCGGTGCGTATTACATGCTCGTGCAGGAAGGCATCTGGAACACGAAGGAGGAAATTGCCGCCAGCCCCAGCTGGGCGGGTTCGCAGCCCGGCGACGTGCGGATCAAGGATGTGAACGGCGACGGCAAAATCAACATCGACGATCGGACAATTGTGGGCCAGAACCAGCCGAAATACTATTTCGGTGTCACCAACCGGTTTTCCTACGCCGGTTTTGATCTGAGCGTGCTAATCTACGGCCTGGGCGGCAACAAGATTTTCAACGACATCGGTCGGGAATTCAACGGGCCGTCGGATAGCCAGAAAAACCACTACAAAAACTGGGTAAACCGCTGGCAGTCGCCCGAAAAACCGGGCGACGGCACCACCCCGGCAGCCTCGGAACTGGTGACGGGGGCGAGTTCGCAATACACCACACGGCATTTGTACGATGGCGGATTCTGGCGGATCAAAAACGTTTCCCTGGGCTACAATGTGCCGAAAACCGTATCCCAGAAAATCAAATCGGGCGGAATCCGGATCTATGCTACGGGTGAAAACCTGCTGACCGTCGACAAATATGACGTGGGCTACAACCCGGAAGTCAATACCCGGAGCGGTAACCCACTGGCTCCCGGTGGTGACTACGGCTCCTATCCGCTGGCTCGCACCTTCATTCTGGGTTTGAACGTCGCGTTTTGATTCCTAAACCGTCTATGATCATGAAAAAATATTCGATTTTACTCATTGCCGCTGCGCTCAGTTTAAGCCAGACCGCCTGCCAAGAAGACTTTATTGACCTGAATCCGATTTCGTCGGCCAACCTCAACTCGTTTTACAAAAGCCAGAAGGATTTTGAAACCGCCATTGTGGGCGTTTACAATATTTTTCAGGGAGTTCACTCGACGATGTGGACCGAATACAACGAGTTTCGGGGGGATACGTACACCCACATCATGTATTCGTACGCCGAAATCAGTAACAACGCGTTTCAGTCGAACACGACCTCCACGATGTGGAATACGATGTACCAGATGATTACGTATTCGAACCTCATTCTGGACCGCATCGACGCCGTTTCGATGGATGAAGCCGTCAAGGCCCGCATCAAAGGCGAAGCGCAGTTTTTCCGGGCGTACGGGTATTTCGCCCTCGTCCGGATTTTCGGGGATGTGCCGCTGGTGCTGAAAGAGGTTTCCACCAGCGAAGCCCTGCAAATCGGACGGTCGCCGATCAAGGAGGTGTACGGACAAATCACGAAGGATCTGACGGCGGCTATCGGGGTGTTGCCCGCTACCCTCACGGCGGCTCAGAACGGCCGGGTTTCGAAACAGGCCGCCGAAGTGGAACTGGCCCGTGCCTACCTCACCATGAGCGGTATTCCGCTGAAAGAAAACCACTGGGCCGACGCCAAACCGCTGCTGGAAAGTGTCATCAAAAGCGGTCAGTATGCCTTTGCGCCGACGTATGCGGAAATTTTTTCGCTGGAAAATGAACGCGGCAAGGAGGTCATTCTGGGAGCGAAGTTTAAAATCGGCGGGATTGGCGAAAGTACGCAATACCAGCGGCAGTTCAACCCGGCTTACGGCGGCAATCCGGTGTTTGAAAAAGGCGTGTATGAATCCTACGAAGCGGGCGATATTCGCCGGGATTTCAACATTGCGAAGGAATTCACAACGCTGGAAGGAACCAAAATTGCCGCGCTGAACAACACCAAATTCGATTACGGCTACGACCGGGCTTCGACCGAATCGGGCATGGATTTCCCGGTGCAGCGGTATACGGACGTGCTGCTGCTGTATGCGGAAGTGTTGTCGGAGGTAGACGGCAAAGTAAACACCGAGTCGCTCGTGCTTTTGAATCAGGTGCGGAAACGGGCCGGTTTGAAAGACCTGACCAGCGCGCAGGTGCCGGATCTGGCCAGTTTTCGGGTGGCGATGCAGAAAGAACGGCGCAGTGAGCTGATGTTCGAATGCGTCCGCTGGTTCGATCTGGTCCGGACCGGAACTGCCGTCGAGGCCCTGAAAGCCATCGGCCTGAATGCGAACGACAACTGGCTGCTGTTTCCGCTGCCGCAGACGGAAATCGATAAAATGCAGGGTGTGTTGAAACAAAATCCGGGCTACTAATCCGTTTTCTATGAAGGGTAAACAGACGAAGGCAGGGTGGTTTTTAGCGGTTTTCGGAGTCCTGTTTTCGGGGCTGATCCAGGCGCAGGAGTTGGCCACGTTTGAAGGCCGTCGGCAGTGGCTGCTGAAAGGACTACACGATGCGCGACTGGTGGCGGATAGCAGCACGCGGGGCAAACACAACCTGCCCAAAGCCTGTGCCCGGCTCTGGAACAACCCGAAAGATACCGTAGCCATCAACTACATCACCAACATCCTGCACCATCCGCAGCAAACGATGTTCGATTTTCCGGGCGTTGCGCTGGCCCTGGGGCGGTTTCGGCAGTGTTTTACACCCGGGCAGGTTGCGGTGATTCAGAAAGATGCCGAACGGCTGGCCAAAGAAGACAAAAATGCCGGAGAAGGTTTTCTGGGCCACGGCACCGAAAACCACGCCACCATGATGTGGACCAGCGCCTACCTGTTCGGGCAGTATTTTCCGGATGCGAAGTGGGCCAACGGCATGACCAGCGCCCAGCTGATGGCCGAGATGAAGGAGCGGTTGCGCAAAACCTTTAAAAATGTCTACGCCAAAGGCTACACGGAATACCTCTCGACGACCTACGAGATTACGATGAACTTCCCGGTGGCGATTTTGTACGAGTTTGCGCAGGACCCGGAGGTGAAAGCCATTGCCGAAGCCTATCTGCTCTACAAATGGTCGTTGCAGGCCCTGAATAATTTTGAGGGCCGCACCCTGGCACCGTATGGCCGGATGAATACCCAGGAAGATTACCAGCCCAAAGACCCGTACGTAACCGGCACGCTTTACCAAAACTGGCTGTATTGGGGTTGGGGAGCGAATACAAAATCCGTTAAAATTCAGGATTTTACGAATTATTGGGAAACCAGTTACACCATTTACACCGCGCTTTCCAACGTCATTCCGGATGCGGTTTTCTTTCAGTTGGCCGAAGGCAGGGGCGTCCCGTACGCGCTGAAATCATCGGCTTCGACCTTCGGACCCTATGCCGGGGAGCGGGCCCGCCCGCACATGATGATGCGGAATGGATACCGGGCGCAGCAATACGCGATTGGCAGCGGGAATTTCCGGTGGGTGCCGGGGGGCGATTACGCCGACCACGACGCCAACGGGTTCAACATCGTCTGGAGCAGCCCCGACCGGTTCAATTACCTGAACTGCTTCCATCCCTACTGGTACAGCGACGGCGACCACAAAGACCGCACGCCCGACACCTGGCACAAAGGCACGATCTCGCCCTTTCAGCAGACGGCGCATTACCGGAATGCCGCCATCATGCTCTTTGACATTCCGCAGAAAGACCCCTGGCCGAACCAGCCGAGCCCGGAAAAATGGGCCTGGCGCGACGGGCACGCCACTAATTTGCTGAAATGGGGCGCGTTGCGGTATCCCAAATCAATCGACGAAAAAGTGGAAACCGGCGGCTGGATTTTTCTGCGGGAAGGAAAAACGTACGTCGGCATCAAACCGCTGAAACCGTATTCGATGCACACCAATCTGACCGAAAAAGGGCTGGAAGGATTCAACGTCGTCAAAAGCGAAGGTCCGCAAACCGGTTTTATCTTTGAACTCGGGACGGAGGCCGAATTCGGGAGTTTTAAAAAATTTGTGAGCCAACTGCCCCGCAACCCGGTTTCGGTGAACTGGAACACGATGGATCTGACGTACCAGACGACCCAGGGCGCCAAAATCCGGATGCAATACCAGCCGGGCTTGCCGGTAGATGCCGACGGCCTGGCGCGGTCGGTTCCGGCGGTCTGGATCAATGGCAAACCGGAAACGTCCTGCGAACAGTGGCCGATGATCGAAAGCCCCGCCATCCGAATGGACAACAGTCTGCTGGCCATTCAGACCGGCCCGTCAGCGATTCAGGTCGACTGGACCGGGGTCCTCCCGCAAATCAGGCGGGAGAAGAAAGGTGGCCTGGCCGAATCCCACGAACGGGGCGGTTTGCCGAATTTTTTCCGGAAAATCCAATCGGGACAGGACGTGCGGATTGCCTACATCGGCGGCAGTATCACCGAGGCTAAGGACGGCTGGCGGGATCTGACGTTCAACTGGTTTCGGGCCAATTACCCGCTCACACCGTTCCGGCAGATCGACGCGACCATCGGCGGCACCGGTTCGGACCTCGGCGTTTTCCGGATGGAGCAGGACGTGCTGAGCCACCGGCCCGATCTGGTGTTTGTCGAATTTGCCGTCAACGATTACGGGCGAACGGAGGGAGAAATCCGAAAAACCATCGAGGGAATTGTCCGGAAAACCTGGAAACAATACCCCTTGGCGGATATTTGCTTTGTGTATACCATCGCCGAAAACGTGGTGGAAACGATGCGCAAAGGCCAGTACCAGCATTCGGCTATTGCGATGGAACAGGTGGCCGATCATTACCGGATTCCGTCAATTCACATGGGCGTGGAAGTGATTCGGTTGCTGGAAACCGGGCAACTGATTTTTACCGGAAATCCGGGCGAACATCCTGACAAGGTGGTTTTTACGTCGGACAAAACCCACCCGCTTCCGCTATCCGGGCATCCGATTTACGCCCATTCGGTTATTCAGTTTATGAAAAAACTGGAGGACAATGCCGGGCAAAAACCGCACCCGCTGCCTGCGGCTCTGGAGAAGGGTAATTGGGAATCGGCCCAACTGATTCCGTTGTCGAAGCTGCGCCGAACTGGTTCGTGGGACGTTTTGCCCGAAACGAACGAGTTGCGGCAGAAATTCGGCCAATTCATGCCGGAATTATCCGCTGCAAACCCGCCGGATGCATCATTTACGGTGAAATTCCGGGGAAACACGTTTGGCGTTTACGACGTGATTGGCCCCAAAACCGGTATCGTCGAGGTGGTTGTGGACGGCAAACCGCCGGTGGAAGTCTACCGCTTCGATCAGTGGTGCAACAATTACCGGAAGAACACTTTTTTCCTGAAAGACCTGTCCGACGGCGAACACGAAGCGACGTTTCGGGTAAGCGGAAAACCGTTCGACAAAGCCGAAATCATGAAGAAAAAGAACATTACAATTACGAATCCGGACAATTACGCCGGAAACGGCTGGTTTGTCAACTCGGTGTTGCTCGTGGGCGAACTGGTGAAGTAATGCCGTGCAAGCGGCTGATTATTCCTAAACCCTGTTTTAAAAGTGAAGTACCTGACACGCAAGTCGAAGAGCTGGTTATGGGTCGGCCTGCTTCTGATTCCGTTTTCGGCCACTTTTGCGACCACTCCGCCGGTTCGTTTTGAAAACGGACAGGCGGTTTTTGTCCTGAAAGACCACCTGCGGCATCCATTTTACTGGTGGCCCCGAACGCTGCTGAATTACCCGGTTCAGTTCGATCAGCCGGTCGATCCAAAAGACTTTAGTCTGGTCGAAAAAGAATCCGGGAAAACCGTACCGTTCCAGTTTTCGGAGTTTCGGAAATCGCCGGACGGAAAAACGCTGGTCACCCTGAGTCTGTTCAGCGACCTGCCATCCGGCGGAACCCGAACCTTTGTGTTAACCCGCGGCAAACCGGTTCAATCAATCCCATTGAGCGAAACGAAGGAAGGTGAAACGATTCTGATTCGGACGGATAAACTCAGCGTTCGGATTCCGGCTTCGTTGCCCGCTTCCGGGCCGGTTCCGGGGCCGGTGATGCAGCTTTTTCAGTCGGGCAAGCCGGCGATGGGGCAATCGGCGCTGGCAACCGGAACCCGGAAAATCCAGAAGATCGAAACGGAAAAACTGGCGGTCGGGCCGCTTTTCGTAACGTACCGAATTACTTACCGCTTTGCCAACGGAGCCTCGTATCTGGCCACGGTGAAGTGCATTCAGGAGTCCGATTTTGTGGAAATCCGGGAAGAGATGAGCGGTTTCAAACCGGAGGACTCGGTCTATTGGCGGCTCGACTGGACGCAATTTCAGCCCACGCACCGGCAGGCTCCGAACCACCCCTTTGGCCGACCCGGTACCGTCACAACGGCCGGTTCCAGCCCGCAGCAGCAAACCTACGGTGCCAGCCCCGGTTTTGGGCGGTTCAATTGGGAAACCATCGACCAGACGAAACTGAATTACCACCACGGCATCATGCCCGACGGTGAAGCCGGAAAAATACCCTTCGAAGTCGGGATTTTTGAACCCTGGCCCGCCGAGCGGGTCGTAACGTCCACGCTGTTCTGGGACGAAAAAAACGGGCAATCGGTCGGCGTTTTCGCCAACGATCTGGCGAACTGGAACGACAGCGATTACAGCATCTGGCACTCATCCAAGATCCTGAACATCCGGTTTTTCTACCGCAAGAAGCTGCTTTCCTGGGCGTTTCCGATTTCGGAAGGCCGCCGGTCCGTCGCCCTGAGTTGTTATCCACATCAACAGGACATCGAGTACATGAACGAGCTGGAAACGAAAAATCAGCCCCAGCCACACCCGTTCGGATTTACCTACAAAGCTGAAATTTCGCAGCTTTCGCACAACGCGTTTCTGCAAAACCGCTACGGCACGATTCACCTCGACAAAGTCAAAAACTGGCAGCTGACGTATCCGGATTCATTGCCCACGGCCCCGGTTTTGTTCAAGGAAGGCAAACTCAAAACCAGGGCCGATTTTGTCCGGGATTTTCTGGGTAACTATTACGTTTCGGAACTGCCCTTCAGCGGAACCCGGCAGAACAGCGGTTACGGCCCGGTGCCCGCCCGGCAGTTTTTTGAGAAATGGATCGATGCCCTGAACCGGTTTTATCCGTCGCTGAACCCGGACGAAAAAGCCCGCGTGACGGCCATGTTCCTGTTTCATACCTACGTGGCCGCCGACGAGGAATACATGCCGATGCGCTACATGCTCAGCGGACACCCCAACTTTCTGGCCGACGTGAAGAGCATTCCGGCCATGACGGCCTACCAGTTTCCGAACCACCCGGAAGCCGTCCACTGGGCGGATTTGTTTGAAAAATACGTCGATCTGAACACGCGGTACCACACCCGCCCGACAGTCAATTCCTGGGACGCGCTGGGCGGTCGCTGGACGGAGAACCTGGGTACCTACGTCTGGGGCTTTTTCCGGTCCACCATCCGGTCGTCGTTTTTGCTGAACCAGTCGCAGCCGGGCAAAAACCGCCTGGCGGGGCCGCAGGTGGCCGCCATCGGTAACTGGATTCTGAACGCATTATCCGCTCCGTACAACGGCGAGTCGCTGGATTTTTACCGTAATCCCAATGGCAGTCTCGACTACCATTTCTGGGGCATCGTCACCAAAACCGAAGAGCCGCGCCGGATTCATCCTCCGCAGGGCGCCCATGCCGCCCGCCGGAAAGCGCCGAGCTCGCTCTGGATGCTGGGGAATCTTCTGAACAATTATGATCCGCTACTGGGCGAGCATTTGCGGTATGTGGCCAAACCGACCGACGACGATCAGGAAGCGTTTTACGCCAGCAACGAAGCCTTTCAGCAGGTGATGTACCCGAAAGGGCGGTATGACCGGGGCACCAAACCGGATTTCAAAAGTATCAAAATGACCGGTTACGGGACGATTCTGCGCGCGGGGGTCGATACGCCGGACGAGCTTTCCGTTCACCTGAGCCAGATCGACGAAGGGCCGAATTACCGTTGGGGTGTTCCGGCGCAGGGCGGCACGGGCGGTATTTATTTTTACGCCGGGGGCAAATCGTACAGCCACAACGGCCGCGAAGATGTCGGCGACCGCAAGGTGCAGGACACCGATCTAATGACCAACTTCGGCGTTTTCAAGGACGGTCATTTCAAATCGATCGGGATGAACGGGCTGCATCGTCCGCTCTACAACCTTGGCATCGGCCAGTTTACAGAAATCACGTCTTCGGAAAAAAGCGGGTATGCCTGGCCCGATTACCAGAGCCGGAGCGTCATGCTGGTTGACAAAGACTATTTTATTACCTACGACGACGTCTACAACAACAACATCGGCGGGCGGTTTTCGTGGTTCACGCATCCCGATGAAGACCTGCCGACTATTGAGATCGTAAAAGTCGGAACCGGACGCGACAAGGTAAACAAAACGCAGCTCACCGGTGCGGAATCGAAAGGTGTCTGGTACGATGGCCTGGGCGATTTTACGGTTTTCGTGTCGCACAAAAAAGGGTTTACCGTGGAGCCAACGGCGTACGGCGGTCGGATCAAAACGCCTGTCGGTCAGACGGATTACATTTTCAGGAGTGATCAAACGGTTGACGTTCAGGAAGATCAGCTGCGGTTTTCGGGAACGGCGGGTTTCATCCGCGTTCATCCCACCGGCGAGCAGGATCTGGTGCTGTTTCACGGACAACGCATTGGAAACGGCAAAATTCTGCTGAGTACGAGCGATACGGATGCGGGAATCAGTGCCTCGGTAAAAAACAAAGATTGGGTGGATGGAAAGTTTTTCAGCCCGCGCCCGGCCACCATTGCGGTTCAGTGGAACGGGCCTGCTTCGCCGGGCCTTACACTGTACATCGACGGAACGAAACAACAGGTCGAATGGAAATCGAGCGGTTTTTCGATTCCGTTTCCGGCGGGCGAACACAGCTGGCAACTGACGGCAGGTTTGCCCGTTCCGGTTCGTCCGCACATCCAATCGTCTGAGAATGACCGCGGGAAAGTAAATTTGTTTATTGCACCAGCGGCTGGAGCTACGAACTACCGAATGGAAATCAGTCGAGACAACGGCGAAACCTGGCGAGCTTTGGGCAAAACCGCCAAAACCGCCTTTACAGTTTTGAAACCGGACACTCTTTCCAAGGCTCACGTCCGCGTAACCGCCCTGAATCGCGAACACCAGAGCGAGCCTTCCCAGGCTTATCCGGTTTATTTTCTTACCCAAAAACCGCATTTTCCCGACGGCCTGAAAGCGGATTTGGCTACCGGAATCCTGAATTGGGGGCAGGTTCTGGGCTGTACGACGTACAAATTGTATCGAAAATTGGCCGGATCGAGCAAATTCCAGGTGATTTATACCGGCCCCAGCTCAACCTTTCATGATCCGGCGCTGGCTGGTAAACAAGTCTACGAATACGCGGTTTCGGCGGTCAACAAAAACGGCGAAAGTCGGCTGAGCGACGCAGTGACGACAAATCCGGAAAGCTGGCTGCACTGGAATCCGAAACCGGGCGAGCCGTTCCGGCGAACGAATACGCAGCATTCCACTACCGAAGAGGTTTACTACCCGAAATAAAGCCTGTTACGAGAAAAATACCATTATATCTCAGGCGGTTTTACACTTTTAGTTGTAAATGAAAGAGGTTATGAAAAGGCTGAAAACATGGCTGATGCTGGGATTGTGCTGCTTGGGAATTTTTCACCTTTTACGGGCTGCCGATACGCCCGCTCTGGTCATTAAATCTGAAAAAGTAGTTCGGCCCGATGTTCTTTTTGAACGGTTTACGAGCAACCGAAACGGGCTGCCCGATAATCGAATTCGCTCGATTTATCAGGACAGCAACGGTTTTTTATGGGTAGGTACCATGAACGGGTTGTGCAAATACGATGGGTATACCTTTAAAAAATATTATAAGTCAAAAAAAGCAAACAGCATTTCCGGGAATTGGGCGAATGCCATTTGCGAAGATGACGCGCATAACCTGTGGATTGGCACGCTGGAAGGACTTAACTATTTCGATACCAAACAGGAAAAATTCATCCCTTTTTCGTCACTTGTATCGGACCAATCGGTTGCTTTTTACCAGGAAATTCTCACGTTGTTAATCGATAAAACCGGTAAACTCTGGATTGGAACGAAAAAAGGGTTGGCAAGTTACGATCCCATTCGCAAGCAATTCAAAACGTTTCCCAACTATCCCTTCAATACGCACATTAGCCGGATTATTCAATCCGAAGGGGATGCTATCTGGATTGCCACCAATGATGGTGTTGTCCGGTATCATTATAAAACCGATCGGTATGAAAATTATAAACTGGATGTCAAACCCAATGCTTATGGTGAACGACTCTGGGCTTTACTGGAGCATAACCGGCATGTATACATTGCGACGGCTGCCAATGGATTATTGAAACTCAGTTATGATGCTGCTCAGCAGAGATACGGTGCTGTCAAGCCGGTGAATTTATTCAACCGGCAAACCGAGAACCTGAGCAATACCCAGATCTTTGACATCTGCCGCTCAAAAACCAACGATATCTGGCTGGCTACTGCGCGGGGGCTGGCAAAAATAGAACAGCCGGAAGGCGAGTTTCCTCAGCTCCTGTTTTACAAAAACAACCCGACGAACAGCCATAGTTTGAGCGAAAATATGGTTTTTAAAGTCTTTATCGATAAAACCGATGTGCTCTGGTGCGGCACCGAAATGGGGCTCAATAAACTGGATTTAAATACCCTGCCGTTCCATTATTATTCATTCACCAATTACCAGAACCAGGATCAAATCAGGAGCATTTATACACCGGATGGCAGGATGATTTATTTCGGAACGGCTAAATCCGGTTTTTATACGTACGATGCCCGTTCCAACCTCACCAAAAGTTATCAATACCAGCCCGAACATTCGCTGTTGAACGCAAATCGCTCCGTGTTTATCGATAACGGCATCGCCTGGATCGGAACGCTGGGCGGACTGATCCGGCTGACGGATAAACCCGAACTTGTTGAGGAATTAAGAGGAATGGCGGTTTTTGCTTTTTTAAAAGATTCGAAGGAAAACTTCTGGATCGGCACGAATAAAGGCTTGTTTTTAATTCAAAAAAATGGGTCAAAAAGCCGGTTTTTGCCCCAGAATAACCGGGTGGGCAGCATCCGCTCCCGATTCATCCGGTCGTTGTACGAGGATCATCAGGGCCGGATCTGGGTCGGTTTCGACGACAAAGGCATTACCTGTTTTGATCCCGCAATCGGTTTATTTACGGACTTGTTCGATACCAATACAACCACAAAATTTATCGGAAGCACGGTCCTTTCCATCACCGAATATCCCCGAAATACGCTCTGGGTCGGCTCGGAATCCGGCCTGAATAAACTGGTTTTGCAACGGAGCCGGAACGGACGGATTATCGGTGCGGTAAAAACGTACGTCGAAGAAGACGGATTGGCGGATAAATCCGTGAACGGAATCATTCGGGATGATGACGGTTTCTTGTGGCTGACAACGATTAAAGGTTTAGTGCGGTTCGACCCCCGGCGGGAGCAGTTTCATCATTTTTTAACCAGCCTCAATTTTAGCCCCAGCTGTTTTCATAAATTGCCTGATAACCAATTTGTGATTGGTGCTGCCGACGGTTTTGTCTGCTTCAATCCGAAAGCGATTTCCCGTGATAATTATCCGCCGGATGTGGTTTTAACGGACTTGAAATTGTTTAACAAAGACGTTACGATCAATACCGAATTCAATGCTGAAATTATTTTAAATCAATCGATTGCCAGTACGGAAGCCATAACCTTAGGCTATAAAAACAATGTTTTTACTTTTGGTTTTGCCGGTTTACATTATTCCGTGCCTGAGAATAACCGTTACGCCTATAAAATGGACGGATTTGATCAGGATTGGGTATATACCGGAGCCACAAACCGTTCGGCTACGTATACAAACCTGAATCCCGGAACGTACCTCTTCAAGGTTAAATCCGCCAATAGCTTTGGAAAATGGAACAACAGACCGCGAATTATCAAGGTAACAATTCTGCCTCCGCCCTGGAAAACCTGGTGGGCCATAACCGGTTATATCCTGGTTTTTAACCTGCTCTTATTCATCTTCATTCGCTACATTATTGTGCAGTCGAAGCAGAAACAGCAGATCCGGTTTCATCAGCTGGAGCGCGAACAACTGGAGACACTGAACAAAATGAAGCTGTCGTTCTTTACCGATATTTCCCACGAGTTTCGAACGCCTTTGTCACTGATTGTTGGTCCGGTCGAAGATTTATTAACCTATGGCCAGACTTCGCCTTCCGTTAAGCAGAAACTGCAACTGGTGTTTCGAAACTGTAAAAAAATGCTTTCGCTGGTCGATGAATTGATGACTTTCCAGAAACTGGATCAGGGAAAACTGAGACTGTCATTCGCGGAAATCAATACGGTGCCATTTATCGAAGAAATAACCGCCAATTTTAATGAGCTGGCCGATCATAAAAAGATCAATTTTCGGGTTTATTCTGAATCGGACAATTATCCGGTTGCGATCGATACGGGCAAAATGGAAATGGTTATGAATAATTTACTTTCCAATGCGTTCAAATTTACGCCGGTTGGCGGTAGCATTCGCGTTGTGATGGACACTGTTTCTGAATTGACCGGAGCGATGGTTCCGAATAAAAACGAGGACAATGGCTGGTTTCGGATTGCCATTAACGATAACGGAAAAGGTATGAATCAGCGGGAAATCGAGCATATTTTTGAGCGGTTTTTTCAAGCCGATCCCACCAGAACCGGGTCGGGCGTGGGCCTTTCGCTGTCGAAAAACATCGTGGAGTTACACGACGGAACCATTACCGTTGAAAGCGAACCGGATGTTTCAACCACCTTTACGATTTATTTGCCGCTGATGGATGGTTATCAACTGGCCGAAAAACCGGTAGATCAGTCGGGCAGTGAAAGCCAATTTGTGGTCGAAGAGCCGAAAAAGAGCGATCAGATGGTGACGGTTCCGTTGATGAACAAGCTACTGGACGAGGACGAAAACGAAAAGCCGACGCTGCTGCTGGTGGATGATAATTACGAAGTCCTGGAGTTTCTGGACTTGCTCTTCAGGGATGATTACCAGACGCTTAAAGCCGAAAATGGCGAGGAAGCGCTGGCCATTATCCGGAAACGGGAACCCGATCTGATCATCAGTGACGTGGTGATGCCCGTGATGGACGGCATTGAGCTGTGCCGGATCGTGAAAGGACAGGTGTCGACCCTGCACATTCCGGTTATTCTGCTGACGGCCCGATCAACGGTGGAGGATGCGATCAAGGGCATTGAGTGGGGCGCCGACGATTACGTGCCTAAGCCTTTCCGACCGGATTACCTCCGAATCCGGGTCGAAAAACTGATCGAAAAACAGCGGAAATTGCTGGAAAAACTGCGTTCAAACGCCATTCTGATGCCCGACGACCTGAGCCACAATCCGCTTGACGACGTGTTTCTGCAAAAAGTGATCGGCTGCATCAAACAGAACATGGGCAACGAAGAATTCAGTGTGGAAGAACTGGGGACGCAGGTCGGGATGAGCCGCAGCAACCTCTTCCGGCGGATCAAAGCCATTACGGGCCAGACGCCGGTGGAAATTGTCTGTTATGTCCGGCTGAAACATTCGATGGAACTACTGCTGGGCCGCAAATTGAACGTGTCCGAAATTGCGTACGAAGTCGGATTCAAAAGCTCTTCTTCGTTCAGCAAGTCGTTCAAGAAACAGTTTGGTAAATCGCCTTCGGATTACCTGAACGATATTTTGGCCAATAAACTGAATTAATCGAAACCGGTTTTATTTACAGCAGCAGATACAGCAGGTAGACCAGGATACCCGTCATGAGGGCGTAGGTAGCTCCCAGAATGGTCCAGTGTTTTACGCGTTTATTCGCCATTTTTTGTCTGGTAAATTCAATAGAAAATCAGTTTTCAATACGGTATAAAAATAGTGTAGCGCGTGTTTGGGCGTTATTCCCTACGTGTCAACGATGTGTCTATTTGTTGCAGAACCGGTTTTTACGTCAACCGCCTTCGCTAACCCCCCCTTCGCGCATAATTCTATACCAGCCAACCGGAATTCTGTAATGGCTATTCTTGTTCTATCGGTGATATTTGCCGTGTCAAATCACAGCAATAAACTCATGGAAAAGACCACTTTCAAAACCAATATCAAGTGCGCCAATTGCGTAGCCACCGTTACGCCTTACCTGAACAAAGCCGTCGGGGAAGCCAACTGGCAGGTCGATACGCTGACGCCGGATAAGCTGCTGACCGTTGAAGGTGCTTCGGTCGAACAGGTACAGGAAGCCCTCCGGGAAGCCGGTTACAAAGCCGAACCGGTATGAGTGCGCAACCCAACACCGCCGAACGACCCGCCCGGGCCGGAACCAAAACGGTTCGGAAAACTTACCCCGTTCTGGAAATGTCCTGCGCGGCCTGTGCGGTCAGTGTGGAGTCGATGCTGAAAACGACGCCGGGGGTTTCCGACGCGGGCGTCAACTACGCCAACCAGCAGGCCTGGGTCGAGTTCGATCCCAAAACCGTCTCGCAGCAGGAGTTGCAGACGGCCATTCGCTCCATCGGTTACGACCTGGTGATCGACGCGGAAGATCCACAGGCAGTTCAGGCAGAAGCGCAGCAGCGCCAGTACGAATCGCTGAAAAACCGCACGATCTGGGCGGCCGTTTTGTCGGTTCCGCTGGTCGTTATCGGCATGGTTTTCATGGCGATGCCGTATGCCAACGAAATCATGCTGGGGCTGTCGGCGCCGGTGGTTTTTGGGTTGGGCCGCACATTTTTCGTCAATGCCTGGAAACAGGCCCGGCACGGCAAAACCAGCATGGATACGCTGGTGGCTTTGTCGACCGGTATTGCATTTCTGTTCAGTGCGTTCAATACGCTCAATCCGGAATTCTGGCACCAGCGCGGCATTCACCCGCACGTGTATTTCGAAACCGCTGCGGTGATCGTTACCTTTATTTTGCTGGGAAAACTGCTCGAAGAACGGGCCAAATCCAATACCTCGTCGGCGATTAAAAAGCTGATGGGTTTGCAGTCCAAAACCGTTCGCGTGGTGGAAAATGATGCGGAAATCGAAATTCCGGTGGCGTCGGTGCGGGTGGGGCAGGTGATTGTGGTGCGGCCCGGTGAGAAAATCCCGGTCGACGGCGTCGTGGTGGCCGGTTCGTCGTTCGTGGACGAGAGCATGATTTCGGGCGAACCGGTAGCGGTGGAGAAAAAACCGGATCAGGCGGTTTTTGCCGGAACGATCAACCAGAAAGGCAGCTTCCGGTTTCGGGCCGAAAAGGTGGGCGCGGATACGGTGCTGGCGCAAATTATTCGCATGGTGCAGGACGCGCAGGGCAGTAAGGCGCCGGTGCAGAAACTGGTCGATCGGATCGCCGGAATTTTTGTGCCGGTCGTGATCGCGGTGGCGCTGCTGACGTTTGCCGCCTGGATGATTTTCGGACCCGCCGAAAACGCGTTTGCGCAGGCGCTGTTGACTTCGGTCACGGTGCTGGTGATTGCCTGCCCGTGTGCGCTCGGGCTGGCCACGCCCACGGCGATTATGGTGGGCGTGGGCAAAGGCGCGGACAACCAGATTCTCATCAAGGATGCCGAAAGCCTGGAACTGGGTTACAAAGTCAATGCCGTAGTATTGGACAAAACCGGTACGATTACCGCCGGAAAACCCGCCGTCACGAATCTGGAATGGCAAGTAGCCGAAACCGTTCACTTGTCCTCCCTTTTATACGCCCTGGAAAGCCAGTCGGAACACCCGCTGGCCGATGCCGTGGTGGAGCACCTGAACGGTTTAGTGGTAAAAGGCGCGAAGCTGGAAACGTTCGAAAGCCTGACCGGGCGCGGTGTTTCGGGCCGTTACGAAGGGACAACGTACGTAGTGGGAAACCGCCGTTTGCTCGATGAACACGGGATTTCAATCTCTAAATCGGTGGAACAGCATGTTCAACAATGGCAGGAGGATGCGCAAACGGTGGTGTATTTTGCCGACGAAAAAGCCGTACTGGCCGTCCTGTCGATTGCGGATGTGATCAAGGAAACGTCGAAAACCGCCATTCAAACGCTGAAAAACCGAGGCATCGAGGTGTATATGCTGACCGGCGACAACCGGCAAACCGCCGGAGCCGTTGCCAAAGCCGTGGGGCTGACCGATTTCCGCGCTGAGGTCATGCCGTCCGATAAAGCGGCTTTCGTGCAGGAATTGCAAAACCGGGGCAAGGTGGTGGCCATGGTGGGCGATGGCATCAACGACTCCCAGGCGCTGGCGCAGGCCGACGTGAGCCTGGCGATGGGGCAGGGTTCCGACATTGCGATGGACGTGGCCCGGATGACGCTCATTACCTCCGACCTGAATCGGGTTCCGAAAGCGCTGGAATTGTCGCGCAAAACCGTGCAGGTCATTCGCCAGAATCTCTTCTGGGCGTTCATTTACAACCTGATCGGCATTCCGATTGCCGCCGGGGTTCTCTTTCCGATCAACGGTTTTCTGCTCAATCCGATGATGGCCGGGGCCGCGATGGCGCTCAGCTCGGTGTCGGTGGTCAGCAATAGCCTGCGACTGCGGAATGCGCGGTTGTAAGAATAAAAAAGTCGAAATCAACCCCTGGTTTTAACCGTGGGATTACGAAACATTTTCGCGAAATTATACAACCGTTTTAACGGTTTTGGTGATCAACCGAAACCGTTAAAACGGTTAAACACGACCAAGGGGTACGTTCAGGGCCCCACGGTTAAAACCGGGGGCTATCAACTAGTTGTTTTAACCCCCCACTGTTCTACAATCTTTCCCTGGCTCAGTCGGTATACGTCGTAAAACGTAACCGGTTTTTGATCGAGCTGCCCGTCGGCCTGAACAACTACAAAATTGCCTTCGCTGATAATTCGGAGCACATTCTGAACGACAAAACCGTCGCCTTTCTGTTGCCAATACTGTCGTAAACCGTCCGGTCCGTTGGCGATTTCCGGAATGTGCTGAACGAGATCCGACGCCACATAATCACTCAGAAACTCGATTTTCCGGTTTATCAAAATCCGCTCGTAAAACTCCGCAACGGTTTTTTTATTCGCTTCCGTTGCCGGTAAATCTTCGATTTCGACGGCTCCGTCCAGCATGGGATGGCCGTTCAACGTCGTTTCAGGCTGTTTCTGCATGGCGTCCCAATGCTCAACCACCTGCCCGTTTCGCAACCGGAACAGATCAATCACCGCCATCAACTGGCCGGCCATTTCAAAACTCATGTTGGTCACCACCAAATCATCTTCCGCAATGAGCCGCATGAACGGTTTGGTCGTAGAGGCTGGTTTGGGTAGTTGTTTCATGGCCGCCAGGGCCTCCAGCAAGCCCGCTTTCCCCGGTTTGACCATTGGGCTGTGCTGAATGTAGTCGTCGGCAATGATCTGGTTGGCGAATTCGAGATCGCCGTTGGCGACGGTGCGCCGGTAAAAATCACGAATGATCTGCTTGTTTTCTGCTATGGTTTGCATGGTGATGCGCTTTTGGGAAACGGTTTGCGAGTACGCAACGGTCGTCATGGAAACCGCGACGCACAGCAAAACCGGGATGAAACCGTTTGTTTTCATCGATAAAAAAGAAAGGAATGGAATGAATGGTCAGGCAATAAGAGCCTAAGGCCCCACTGAAACGTGGAGCGCAACTGAAAACAACCTACCGGTTTTCGGCGGGCGTTTTCGGAGAAGGTCGGTATGTGATGATTCGAATAAGCAGTGCGGCAAAGGTAAACGCTAATTCAATCGATTCCAACCGGATCGTGCGAAGAGTGGCCGTCTTCAGAACTTACGGAGTTCCCTGGATAAGGGCAGCATCACTGCCGGAAGGGGGGCGACTGATGCGAAACGAACGCTCAAAAAAGCTCGCCGAAGCGACGGAAACGGTTTTTTGCGTCAGATCGCGGTCAAAGGGGCGGTTGAGGTTGTTCCCGGCCAGGTCTTCCAACCGTGCTTCGATCCGCAGGGTGTAACGCCCCGGTTTCCAGTTCTGCGCCGGTTTGAAGCGGGCGGTTTTTTCTTCGTCACCGATGTGCCACTTGCCCGTAATAGGTTTGCCATCATTCCCGATCACATGCAGCGTTTCGGTCAATAAACTGTAATCGAGCGGTTCGCCAAACGTTATGTCCAGCGGCTGGTTTCCGTCCGCTGCGGGCGGTTTGATCTGCCAGCGGTTGGGGTTGGGCGAAAGGCTATCGCGCGGAATGGTAACGAACGCCTTCGTGAACGCTTTTGCCAGTTTCGCACCCTGCTGATCGGGCCAAAGTGCCGATACAACGAGCTGATACTGAAGGGACTTTTGCAGGGGCGCACCGAGCCGTTTGTTGGGCTGCAAATCGCGTTTGATGCGGCCGGGATCAAGCCACAGCGTCAGCATCGTGCGGTCGGGGTTCCAGAGTTCGGGTTGCAGGTCGAGGAAAACACCGGGAACCGTGTCGGTGCGGTTTTTCAGTAAAGCCACGTATTTCGGCGATTGCCCTTCGCGCATGGGTCGCGAAAACCGCAGGTAGATTTTGAGTAAATTATCGGGCAAGGAATCCTGCGACGGATAGACCGCGAGCAGTTCGGGCGCGTCTTTCGGGTCGGCCAGCGGTATCTCAA
This sequence comes from Larkinella rosea, assembly GCF_003858635.1. Taxonomy (GTDB): domain Bacteria; phylum Bacteroidota; class Bacteroidia; order Cytophagales; family Spirosomataceae; genus Larkinella; species Larkinella rosea. The sequence goes on along the minus strand of NZ_RQJO01000016.1, from coordinate 48,669 downwards.
AACCGTCGAGCCGTTGGTTTCTCAGCCAGACTTCGTACCGCAGACCGCGCGTAAACGGAATCAGCGGTTCAAAAATAACGGCGTTGTCCGCCAACTGGTACTCGCCCAGAATGGCGGGTTGCGCACCGGTTTTGGCCAGCCGAACGCTTAGCAATTGGCTTATTGAATCGAGCGAAAAAGAAGCGAGTCGATTTTGGGGAATGGCAATTCCGGTCGCACGGTTGTTGTTCCAGCGTACGGTAATTCCGGTTGTTTCGGCGGTTTTCTGGCAGGCGAAAAAACCGATAAACACAAAAAAGATCAGGCCCTGCATCATGCACAGCCTGATCCTGATTCGTTGATACGTCTTACAAATACCGGTCACTGGACGTCCACAGGTCAAGATTACCGTTCGATCGGCGTTGCAGCATCACCATTCGGGTGTCGTCGAGTTTGTCGAGTTGGATGACGTTGGTCACTGGCAACGAAACGAACTGGACGCCCGCCGTGGCAAAACTTTCTTCCACCGGCGTGGTCAGCGAGCCCTGATAACCTTCAATGTTTTTGTATTTCACTTTAAAAACCGGTCGGCTGGAATTGGCCATGACCAGAAACGAGTCGTCGCCTTTCTTCATCGTAACGATGTCGAGCGGGGAATTTCCGCTGCCCATTTCGGCCACCGTCCGGCCTTTCACGTGGTTGCCGGCTTTCAGCTCATCCATCGGGAACAGCACGAGGGGCGTGCAGGTATAACTGGCCACCAGGTACTTTTTGCCTTTGATTTCGGCCGTCGTGAAGGTTTTGATGGGCGACAGGGTTTCGTATTTGCCGTGGGCCGCGTGGTAAATCTCGAGCGATGCCTGATCCTGTTTGTCGGTAAACGGAAACGGAATGCTGCGGAACGTCGAGTTGAATTCCTGGCCCGACAAGCCGCTCACCAGCACTTTCCCATCGGCAAATCCCATGTCGGAAATGGCGGACACCCGGATCGATTCGCCCCGGCGGTCTTTGGCATCGGCCGACGGCAGGTTGTTCAGCGCGAGGCTCGAAAATTCGACGTTTTTGGTCGAAACCGGCTGAATTTTATCTCCTTCCACCCGGAGTAAAACCGGGGTGCCGTCGCTGTGCTGAACGGCGATGTAGGTTTTTTTAGAAACCGGATTGACGGCAATGTCCTGAATGGTAATGTTTTGCACTTCGGTACCCAGCAGGGCGGCAATCTTCTGATCGACGTTCTTGATTTCAACCGGAGCGGCCTGGCCGGTCACCGCGGCATCTTTGGTGTCGATGGCGAAGATGGAACCGCCTTTGGCATCCCCCACGAACAGAATTCCGTTCGGGCTAAACGTCAGCGCATTAATCGACTTGATTTCGGGCGTTCCAACCGTCAACCCATACGGTTTTTTCGTCCGCGTGGTGGTGGCCAGCAAAACGATTCCGGCAAAACCGACCGCCAGCAGAAAATACATTTTTTTCATGTCACGAAAAGGTTAGTGATTCGAACGATAGTGTCAATAGCACTCTGGTAGTAAGGGAGTTGTAAGTTACATAAAGTTTCGATACGATAAGTATGTCGGATCGGTTGCGTGGGAGTTGTGATCGGAACGCGGATTGAACGGATTTTCACGGATACAATCAGTTTTGATCCGTGAAAATCCGTTCAATCCGCGTTCCGGTCTAACGATGCGCCAGCCGATCGGCATCCACCGCCGTCAGCAACGAAGTCAGGCCGTTCTGTTCCGTAATTTTCCGGTGCGTTTCGGGATAGCGGATAAAAGCCGTCTGGTCGCGGAACATGAGCCGGAGCAGTTCACCGTAGAGGTGCATTTTGTTGTGATCGAAACCGTACCGTATCTGGACCTGCTGGGTGGCCTCAAACTCCTTGTTGCGGCCGCGAACCGCCCGGTCTTTGCCGCCGTAATTGCCCGTAATATCCAGCATCGATCCCGGAAACAGATCCATCAGCGCCCGTGTCCCGGCTTCGTCGACCAGCCCCCGGATCTCCGCCCGCGTCGGCACCCATTCGTGCAGGGTCACATCGCCCCGTTCGAACAAAAGCCGCATTTCCTGCCGATCCATCCGGCCTACCTGCGTAAAACCGTGGTAAAAGTTCACGAGCCGGTTTCCGTAGCGCACCGTTGCCTGCACCTGATCTTCGAGTTCGGTTCCGTCGCGGAGGCAGACCTGCGCGGCTTCCACCTGGCCTTCGCCCAGCCAGCCTGCAAACAGATCGAAGAAATGAACGCCGTGTTCAATGAAAATACCGCCACTCAGCTCGCGGTTCCAGAACCAGTGCTGGGGCGACAACCCTTCGTCGCCCGCGTAATTCTCGAAATAACCGTGCAGAAATTCGCCCAGTATTTTCTTGTCGATCAGCGTTTTAATACGATCAAACATCGGATTGTAACGCTGCATCAGGTTGGTCACCATCAGCAAACCCTTGCTTTCAGCAAATGCCACCATCTCGCGGCCCTGTTCAGCATTCATGGCCAGCGGTTTTTCACAAATCACGTGTTTTCCGGCTCGGAGGGCCTGCATCGACTGTTCGTAATGCAGAAAAGGCGGGGTGGCGATGTACACGATGTCGAGGTCTGGCTGGGCCAGCAACTCGTCGATGGTACTGAAGTTGGTGGCTCCAAACCGGTTGGCGGCCCGGACTGCTTCCTCGCGCTGGGAACCGGCGATGCCAATGAGCTTGACGTGAGGAGTTTGGAGGAAATGCTGAGTGGCAAAAAGGCCAAAACCGCCGAAACCAATGACGCCTAAACCGAGTTCTTTCAATTCACTCATACCGTTTCTAATTGGGGAAAATACAGGTTGTACCTAACTAACTACATTCGGGCGCAACTGTTGAAAGGATTTCGGAATGAAAAGCAGATAATGGGTTTTTCGTCAATTTTATCCAACCACCCGTGCCTTTCGGAATCGAATTTTGGCGGTTCATCATTTTTTTATCCTATATGATGAGGGGAAAGCCGACCTTTGCTGTCATTCAACAACTACAGTGAACCTACCTTTGTTTCTCAATACTGCAGCCAATCTATGAAACAGTTCTTACACTCTTTTTTTCTGATGATGCTGGCGTGTTCGGCCGTTCTGGCGCAGCCAGCGCCCGATGCGGTTTCGGCCAGCCGACGAACGAATGCCCAGGCGACGGTAAGTGGTTACATCAAGGATGCCGCCAACGGGGAAGGATTGATCGGCGTTTCGGTGTTCGTGAAAGAAACCGGCTCGGGTATCACCACCAATTCCTACGGCTATTATTCGCTGACCTTACCGCTCGGCACGTACAACTTGGTGTATACCTACGTCGGGTTTACCAAACAAAACCGCACGGTCGATCTGACCAGCCAGAACGTTCGGCTGGATATCGAACTGAAAGAAGAAGGCCGTGATTTGCAGGAAGTTACGGTTTCGACCAAGCGCGAAGACGATAATGTTAAAAACATCGAAATGAGCGTGAACCGGGTCGAAATGAAAACGATCCAGAAAATTCCGGCGCTGCTGGGCGAGGTCGACGTCATTCGGAGCATTCAACTGCTGCCGGGCGTTTCGACGGTCGGTGAGGGCGCAACGGGTTTCAACGTGCGGGGCGGTAACGTCGATCAGAATCTCGTGTTACTCGACGAAGCACCGGTTTACAACTCTTCCCACCTTTTCGGTTTTTTCTCGGTTTTCAATCCCGATGCGGTGAAAGACGTGAAGCTGGTGAAAGGCGGGATTCCGGCGGTGTACGGCGGGCGGATTTCGTCCATTCTCGACGTTCGGATGAAGGAAGGAAATTCCAAGAAAACCACAGTTTCGGGTGGAATTGGCCTTATTTTCAGTCGCTTAACCGTTGAGCAGCCGCTGTTCAAAAACAAGGAAGGAGAAGCACGGGGATCGTTTATTATTGCCGGTCGCCGGTCGTATGCCGACGTGCTGGCCAAACCGTTTCTGTCCGGCGACCTGAAAGGCTCCCGGTTTTATTTCTACGACCTGACGGCCAAAGCCAATTACCGCATCAACGCCAAAAACACCATTTATGCCTCGGGTTACCTCGGTCGCGACGTGTTCGGGGCCGATTTCGGGTTTAACTGGGGAAACACCACCACCAGTTTGCGCTGGAATCACGTGTTCAGCGACAAGCTGTTTCTGAACACCACGGCTTTCTACAGCAATTATGACTACCTGTTGGACAGCGACTTAAAACGCAAAGATCCCAAAGACTTTTTCAACTGGAAATCGGGCATTGTCAATTATAGCCTCAAGCCGGATTTTACGCTGTTCCTGAAAAACAACACACTGACGTTCGGTGGTCAGGCCATTGTCTACGATTTTCAGCCGGGAATTGCCAATGCCGCCAGCGGGGGTGAGGTGCGGACGTTCGGTCTGGAAAATAAATATGCGCTGGAAAGTGCATTGTACATCGGTAACGAACAACTGGTTTCCAAAAAACTGCAGCTGCAATACGGCCTGCGGTATTCGCTCTATAACTACATCGGCCCCGGCGAAGCGTACGAATTTCAGACTGGTGTTCCGGCCGGTCAGCGCCGGTTTCCGGTTTTAACTACGAAATACGACCGTGGTGAACCCATCAAAACGTACGGTAACTGGGAGCCCCGGTTTTCGGCCAAATATGAGCTGAATGACGTTAGTTCGCTGAAAGTGAGTTACAACCGGCTGGCGCAGTACATTCACCTCGTTTCGAACACCACGGCTTCGACCCCGCTGGACGTCTGGACGCCATCGACCAACAACATCAAACCGCAGATTGCCGACCAGATCGCCGGGGGGTATTTCCGGAATTTGGGCAAAACCGGTACGGAATACGAAGTGTCGGTTGAACTGTATTACAAATGGCTGCAAAATCAGGTCGATTACATCGATGGCGCGGATTTGCTGCTGAACAAATACCTCGAAGGCGACCTGCTGAACGGCAAAGGCCGGGCTTACGGAGCCGAATTTTTCGTGAAAAAGAACAAGGGCGATCTGACGGGCTGGGTGAGTTACACATTGGCCAAAACCGAACGGTTTGTGGACGGTATCAACAATAACCGCTGGTTTCCAACGCGTTTCGACAAACGGCATACCGTCAACGTTGTCGCGCTGTATGACCTCAACAAACGCTGGAGTTTCTCGGCCACGTTTGCGTTTGCGACCGGCACGCCCGGCACATTCCCGACCAACGGCTATATTTTCCAGGGCTATCTGGTGCCGCACAACGCTGAAAATTCGCGCAACAACTACCGGATTCCGCCGTACCACCGCTTAGACCTGGCTGCCACCTTGCAAAACCGCAAGAAAAAACCGACGCAGAAATGGGAGAGCAACTGGGTGTTCTCGGTCTATAATTCGTACGGTCGCAAGAATCCGTTCTCGGTTTTTTTCCGGCAGGCCGAAGACAAACGGACGGTGACGATGAACGGCGAGCAGGTTCAGATTCCGGTGGCCGAAGCCGTGCGATATTCCGTTTTTGCCACGCTGATTCCCTCCGCGACGTATAATTTCAAATTCTAAGCGCCATGAAAAACAATCATATATTCGGTTTTTCGGTCATTCACCTCATCCTGCTGGGCCTGCTCGTGCTGGGTCTGACGTCCTGCGAAGATCCGATCGACATCGATCTGCAAACCGGCCCGACACAACTCGCCGTCGATGGCTGGATCACCGATCAGCCCGGTCCGCAAACCATCAAACTGACGAAAACCACCGGTTATTTCGACGCGTCTCAACCGCCACCGGCTTTGGGGGCGACGGTTATTGTGGCTGATGAAGACAGCGTCATTCGCGAATTTATCGACGTAAAGAAGAATGGCAACTATGTCTGGACGCCCAAAAACGGTGAAGTTTTCGGGAAAATCGGGAAGAAATACCTGCTGGGCATTCGTTACGAAGGACAGGAATACATTTCGATTTCTCAAATGAACCCGGTTCCGGCCATCGATTCGCTGGTTTTTCGGGAAGAAAAACCCAATCCGTTTGAGAGCCGGACCGGTTTTCGGGCGGAGTTTTACGCGACGGATCTGCCGAAACAGACGGATTATTACTGGATTCGGTCGTACCAGAACGGCAAACGGCTCGATGGCACCCAGAACATCGTCGTTTCCTACGACGGTTCGTTCAACGGTTCGGCCAACACCGATGGTTTGCTGTTTATCCAGCCCATCCGGACATCGATCAACCCCGACAGTCTCTATAACATGAACGATTCGGTCAAAGTAGAAGTATTGTCCATCACACCGGAGGCATTCTACTTTTTCCTGCAGCTGAGCACCCAGATCAACAACGGCGGTTTGTTCGCGTCCCCACCTGCCAACGTTCCGACCAACGTCATCAACCGGGACGCCAAAGGCCCGAAAGCCGTCGGTTTCTTCGGCGTTTCGGCGGTGAGCAGCAAAACCGTTAAAGTGGAAAAAGCGAATATCCGGGCGAAGGAGGATTAGCCTGCGGTTTTTGCAAAAACCGCAGGCACCGGTTTGTGGTTAAGGCAACATGACGCCGACATCCTTCAACTGGGGCTATGCCTGTATTAATCTGAGCCTTCAGGCCCGCAAGATCACCACCAACCGGGGTATGATCAAAAAGACCTTTGCCGAAAAAGGCCTGGCGTATGCCTCCGAACTGGCGCTGAAAAACGTGCAGGACTTACTCGTGATCGTTGATTGGAACATTGAGCACGGTTTTAAGCTGTTCCGCATTTCGTCCGACCTGTTTCCGTGGGCGTCAGAATACCGCATTGCCGAGCTGCCGGATTTTGCCGAAATTCGGGCTACGCTGGAAGAAATTGGCCGTCGGCCCATTCGCCTGACCACGCATCCGGGGCCGTTCAACCAATTGGCTGGTCAGGGCAATGTGTTGACCAATACGCTGAAGGACCTGGAATACCAGTCGGAATTGTTCGACCTGATGGGGCTTACCCCTTCCCACTGGAACAAAATCAACATTCACGTAGGCGGAACTTACGGCGATAAAACCGCCACGCTGGCGCGGTTTGCGCGCAATTTTAGCCTGCTTTCGGCCAACCTGCGCGCCCGGCTGACGGTGGAAAACGATGATCGGCCCAGCCTTTATACCGTGTCCGACCTGCTGACGGTATACGAAGCCGTCGGCATCCCGATTGTTTTTGATTATTTCCACCATTCGCTGAACCCCGGTTACCAGACCGAAGAAGAAGCGTTCCTGACGGCCTACGCCACCTGGGATGTCCGACCGGTTTTTCATTATTCGGATTCGCGCCAGCATTGGGAGGACCCCCGCGCCCGCCGGGAAGCCCACGCCGACTGGCTCTATTCGTCCGTCAATACCTACGGGAAAGAAGTGGATATCGTCTTCGAATCGAAAATGAAGGAACTCGCGGTCCTGCGGTTGCGGGGTGAAGACCCGGACCTGCCGCCCGCCGTTCAGAAGCTGATGAAGCAGCAGGCGGAGTGAAAGCGGAAGTCAAAACCGCCACCGCACCTGCACTTTCACCTCGCTCTTGTGCGGTTTGGTGATTTCGTCCAGATCGGAACCGACGGTTTCCTGTTTCCGGAAATCGGTGCGGCTCCAGCGCAACCAGACGTCCAGGTGCTTGTTTAAGGTATACTGAACCAGCAGGTAATTGCGGATGCCCCGGTTGGCGTAGGCCGGAATCGAAAACGTCGATAACACATCCCGCTCGTAAACGTACTGTCGGCTGTCGTAATCCGCGGTACTGAACCACGCCAGCCGCCCGCTGAGGGACAATCGCCCGAAATCCGCCGTGGCGTCCTGCACAATCGCTATTCCTCTGGAGGGCGAAAAACCGGTGTATCGAAAACCGCCCCACTGAATCCGGGTCCGGAACGACCACACGCGCGAAGGGTTGTATTCGGCGTTGAGCGCGTAGTTTTTCCGAACGGTTTTAACGGTTTGTTTGGTTTTGCTGAGCGCCGTCGGCAGGTTTTTTTCCTTGTGTTCTTCGTGGTAAATCCCGTAAACCGACCATTTTTTGGTGGGCGACCAGGTGGCTTGCAGCAGGTAATCGTACCCCTGCGACGGGTTATCGACCAGGTATTTCCACCACGGAAACCGGTAATAATCAACAAAAGTGCCCAGTGTCAGTTTGCGGTAAATCACGTAGCGTAAACCGGTATAAATGCCGCGCTCGTTGCTGTTGCGCGTGTTTTCGCCGAAAGCGTTGGCGTAAAAACTGTGGAAATTCCGGGCGTAATACCGCCCCAGAAAAGCCGCATCCAGGCGTTTGGTCAGGCTGGCAACGGCACCCCCAACGGCGCCGATTCCGCCACTGGACGAACGGGCCGCTTCCCCGAAAAGGTTGATATTCTGATAGATATAACTGCCGTGCAGACCCAGAACGGTATTTTGTTTTCCCGTAAATTCGTACCGATTGTAGGGCAAATCACGTTTTTGCAGGGTTTTGTCGAAAACCGTATGCAAAACCGTCGCGCCCAGTTGCAGCCGCTGGTCGGTATGGTAGAGCACATGCAGGCCCAGATTCTGTTCCCGCAAACTGGCGCGGTCGGCGAGTTCGGCAGTGGTTCGGTGGAGGCCGCTGGTTTGCAATGAACTGATTTTATCTTCCTGATTTTCAGTATCGATTACTACATTTCCATCGCGTCGGTTGCGGGCGGCCAGGAGGGTAATGTCCCAGTTTTTGCTAAGGGCATACGTCGCGGTCAATCCGCGCAGAAAACCGTATTCACTCAGGGAAGAATACGGACGTCCGCCCAGCGACGGTCGGCGAATGCCCGCGACGGTTTCGGTTCCTTTGCCCAGCGAAAAACCGGACGCCAACACCAGTCCCTGACCAATTTGCAGTTGGTAATCACCCAGCAGGACGTTCCGCCAGCGACCCCGGTTCTGGATCTGGGCGTGAAACGAAATGTAGTCGATCCCGTACTGATAACTCCCCGGTTTCCAGCGCAGCGGCTCGCCGGGGTCCTGTTCCAGCGTCAGACCGAAACTGAAGGCGCGCGGGCGGCTGTAGCGATACCGGACATACCATTGCTGCCGGCTGCCGTCGTAGCGCCGGGGCGAATTGCCATTTTTGTCGGGTTCGCCCGGAGTGAATCCTTTTTGCGGTTCCAGCACACGTTCGACGCGCAGGATCAGGTAATGATCGGTTGGGTTGCGGACCGAAAGGGTGCGGTTTTGGGCGTCGACGGTTACAAACGGGAGCAGTCGGCGGATGGTTGGCAGGTCGAAATCCGGGACGGCCTGGAGTTCATAAATCGACAGAAAAGGACCGAAGGTCGTGCGGTAGTTAAACAGGCTGTTGAGCTGGCGTTCGGTCAGCAGGTAGGTGGCCGAAAGTTCGTCGCGGGTGGCGGTGTTGAGGTCGAGCGGATTGGCGTAGAGTTGGTACAGATTCTCGGAAACCGCCTGGTAATCAATGCCCTCGGTCTGAACCGGAAATAGATTCTGGATGAATGCGCTGAGGTTGGTTTCCTGCCGGCGGTATTCCTGCGCAGCGGCCACCCGATTCATCAGCAAAAAACCGGTGAGTAGCCAAACCGTAGAAGTAGATTTCAATTCGTCGTCGCGGTGGGAGAGGCTGCACAGATACCGGACAGCCCGTTTCGGCCGAAAGTCCTTCTTTCAGAACTTAGACGACAAACACCCCGCGAAGACACACTGCGGGAGCGGTTTTGACGAAAACCGCTCCCGATTATTCTTTTTTGATTACTTCAAGTAAATCCTGCAAACTTTTCTGTTGCCGTTTGTTCACCTTCGGGTACTCGATTTTCAGGGTTTTCAGTTCTTCGACCAGAATTTTGGCCACAATCAGCCGCATGTTTTTCTTGTCGTCGGCCGGAATGACGTACCAGGGCGCTTTTTTGCTGGCGGTTGCGTTGATGGCGTCTTCGTAGGCCTGCATGTACTGGTTCCAGAAACCGCGTTCCACGACGTCCTGATCGTCGAATTTCCAGTTTTTCGACGGGTCTTCGATGCGGTCGATGAGCCGGTCGGCCTGTTCTTTTTTCGAGACGTTCAGGAAAAACTTCAACACCGGAAAACCGTTGCGGTTCAGGTATGTTTCGAAATTGCCGATGTCCTTGTAGCGTTGTTTCCAGACTTTGTCAAGGTCGGCGGTGCGTTCGTCGGGTAGACGCTGGGTTTTGGTCAGGATTTCGGGATGCACTTTCACCACCAACACCTCTTCGTAATAGGAGCGGTTGAAAATACCGATGGTGCCGCGTTCGGGCAGTTTGATGAGATTGCGCCAGAGAAAATCGTGATCGAGCTCCTGGTCGGTGGGCCGTTTGAACGAATGAACCCGCAAACCGAGCGGATTGACACCCGAAAAGACGTGCTGAATGGTGCTGTCTTTTCCGGCAGCATCCATGGCCTGAAAAATCGTAACCAAACCGTAGCGGTTGTGAGCGTACATTTTCTCCTGCAACTCGTTGAGTTCGGTGGTCAGGCTGGCGAGCAGGGTTTCGTAGTGCTCCTTGTTTTCGTAGAGATCGTCGATTTTGGTGGGGAAATCGGAAATGGAAAAGGAACCGTTTTCCGAAGAACCGGCAAAACGAAATCGTTCGGTTTTTAGATGCAGGGGCTCGTTTGTATTATTCAAGGTCTTTTGTGTTAGTTTACGGTTTTATGTACCCACGGACTGGTAGTTCGTGTTCAGTTTCAGGATGAAAGATCAGGTGTAAGTGTACCTGGATTTTCACGGACTGGCAGTCCGTGGTACTATAACGAACCGTCTTAAACCGGATTCTGTTCAGTAAAAACCGCTGGACTGGTTCATTCGTATGTAGGGAACTCGCTTTTGTTATACCTGTGTAAAACTTTCTGCTTCGTACTATGTTCAAATCATCGAATTTAAAACGCCTGACAACCTGGCTGATGGCTTTGCTGCCACTGGTTCCGCTGTTGTCATGCGGTCAGTCAAAACAACAATCATCCGATCGAAAATCCAAAGTTATGAATACGAACAACCCCGCAACAACGCCCGCAGGAGCCGAAAAAGCAACCTTCGGTACCGGCTGCTTCTGGTGTACGGAAGCCATGTTTGAATCACTGGACGGCGTTTATGATGCCGTTTCGGGCTACGAAGGTGGCACCAAGACCAATCCGACGTACAAGGAAGTCTGTACCGGAAATACCGGCCACGCGGAATGCGTTGAAGTTACTTATGATCCGAAGAAAGTTACGTATGCCGAGCTGTTGCAAGCCTTTTTCCGGAGCCACGACCCGACCTCGCTGAACCGCCAGGGTGCCGACGTCGGAACGCAATACCGCTCGGTGATTTTTTACCACAACGACGCGCAGAAACAACTGGCCGAAACCGTGAAGAAAGAACTGAATGCGTCCGGTGCGTACGACAAACCGATCGTAACGGAAATCAGCCCGGCGTCGACGTTCTACGAAGCCGAAGCGTATCACCAGAGCTACTTCGCCAACAACCCCGAACAAGGCTATTGTTCGTTTGTGATTGCGCCGAAACTGGACAAATTCCGCAAGGTGTTCAAAGACAAGCTTAAAAGCAGCGACAAGGTGACGTCAAGTCACGAATAAAAAATAGTTCAAAAAAGGCCCCGAAAGGGGCTTTTTTCGTTATTCAACAGCTTATACGATCACCTGATACGGGCAGTATTGCGGAAGATGCGTTACGACCAGCGCCGGAAACTCCTGTTGAAGGTAAGTCGCCAGATTCCGGGCACCCCATTCCTCCGTGACGCCATGATTGACGGTAATCGTCGGGAAATCGAGTTCCTGGGCATGAACTCCCATCCGCACATGATTGTAATAGTCCTCCGTGATGATACCGACCTCCGCACCCAGCTCCCGAAGTTTGACAATGTTGGTCGTGACACCGGTGCCCGTTCCGATTCTGGTAATCACCCGTTCCGTGTCGCCGGAAACCAGTACGCCGTTTTGCCGGAGCGGTTTTATCTGTTTCAGGATGTGTCGGGCGAGGTCGCCGATGGTAAGAGGGGCTACCTTGGTTACATAAAAAGGGTACGCATCCGCGATGATGTTAGTACCGATATGCAGCGCTTTCTGCCAGCTCGCGCGCATGCCCAATCCCGGAAAGCTGTCCCAGAAGTCGTGGCAGCGATAGACCACGAGCCCCGCTTTCCGAATTAGTTCGAACTTAGGCATCTCCGTTGGCAGGGCAAACTCGATTTCGGGCTTCATCGAACTGTTATCCGCCTGAACACAAATCGACTCGTGGGAAATGAGTAAATCCGCCCCTATTGAAATGGCTTTCTGAACCGCATCAAGGCTGGCTTTCCAGGCTACCGCTACCTTGCGAACGGGCCGGGCCGGATCTCCCGCCTTGAACGTGTCCGTTGTTTTGTCCCAGTTTACCCGCCCGGCGGTATCCGTCTTTTTAAAATGATTGGCAATATCCGTACAGGTCAGGGGCCCATTTTTTGGAGCATGGGGGGCGGCTTCCGCCCGAAAGGGGAGAACCGCAGACAGCGTTGCTCCGGAGCCCAACAGCAGAAACGCTCTTCTCGACAACTCATTTTCCATCACAGTTTTCATAGGACAAGCGGTTTTTGAGCGGATTTGAGAATGCCAGTTAACCTGGCTTTTATGAAAAGACGCGTTTTTGACGAAACATACTCTTTGCATACGCCAGATTGTTTCCACCGGTAAAATACACTACTTTGGAGAGGTGTATCCGCTCCGGTGGAGCCTTTGAATTAATCTGCAGGTTCGTATTTTGCAGTTACTTTCCTTTTATCTGTTTTTGCGAACGCTCACGCTGCCCCTATGATTACTGGTTCCAACGCGCATTTGCTATTGGTTGAAGACGAGCCCAAGGTTGCAACATTTATCCGAAAAGGGCTACAGACGCAGGCTTACACGGTCGATGTGGCGTTAACGGGGGAGGAGGGAAAAGCATTTTTTGCCAAAACTGCCTACGACCTGATTATTCTGGACGTAAATCTGCCCGACATCAGTGGTCTGGATCTGGCCGAGCACATTCGTCAGCAAAACCGCCGGGTACCGATTTTGATGTTGACAGCCCTGGACACCACGGCCGATAAATTGCTGGGATTTGAAGCGGGCGCCGACGATTACCTGGCCAAACCGTTCGATTTTCTGGAATTGCTGGCCCGGCTGAAAGCCCTGCTGCGTCGGGCCGGTACGACGGAAGACGTGGATCGGGTGCTGCGCGTGGCCGATCTCGAATTGGATCTGGACGAACGTGTGGCCCGGCGCCAGGGGCAGACCATCGACCTGACCGCCCGCGAATATGCCCTGCTGGAGTACCTGATGCGGAACGCCGGGCGGGTGGTGTCGCGGGTGGACATTGCCGAGCAGGTCTGGGACATCGGCTTTGACACGGGGACGAACGTAATTGATGTGTACGTTAGCTATTTACGTGCGAAAATCGACAAAGATTATCCCACCAAACTGATCCATACGCTGATCGGAATGGGGTATGTGCTGAAAGAAAAATGAGCCTTCAAAACCGCCTGACCCTCTTATCGACCGCCATCGTTTCCGTTTTGCTGGCCCTGTTCTGCCTGTTTTTGTACCTGGTAGCGGAACAGTACCGGAAAAAAGAATTTCTGAACCGGCTGCGGGCCGAAGCGATCACGGCGGGGCATCTGCTGGTGGGCCGGGAAAAGCTGGGGCCGACGCTTTATAAATTGATCGATAAAAACCAGTTGACGGTTTTGCCGCAGGAAGAAATCATTATTTATAACGCGAATAATCAGTTGATTTACGAAAGCGGCACGGATTACCTGACCGTGACGCCGAAGATTCTGAGCCAGGTTCGGGAATTAAAAACGACCCAATGGCGGAATAAAAACCGGGAGGTCGTGGGAATTTTGTTCCGGGAAGGAACCGCCCCGTTCGTCATTTTTGCTTCGGCGGTCGACACCTACGGCGTGCGGACGATGGAAAATTTAGCCCGGCTGCTGGGCGGGGGCTGGTTCTTGATGACGGGTATTATGCTGGTGGCCGGCCGGTATTTTATGGGCCGCATTCTGGAACCCATCAGCCGGATCAATCACCGGATCGACGAGATTACGGCGTCGAACCTTTCGCTGCGACTGCCCGAAGGCGAAAATGCGGACGAGTTGACCCAACTGGCACAGCGGTTCAACCGGATGCTGAATCGGCTGGAAGAGGCTTTTCAACTGCAACGCTCGTTTGTGTCGCATGCTTCGCACGAACTTCGCACCCCGCTGACCGCCATTACCGGACAACTGGAAGTGTCGCTGCTGGCCGACGATGAACCCGATGAACTTCGCGCAACCCTCCGCTCGGTTCTGGATGACGTTCGGGGACTAAACCGCATGTCCAATGGGTTACTGGCGCTGGCCAGTGCCAGCATGGACTCGTCTGCCGTACCGATGGGGCCCGTGCAGATCGATGCGTTGCTGGAGAAGGTTCAGCAGGACGTTCAGCGACTGCAACCCGATTATACGGTTCACCTGCACATCGATGTCGGAAATATGGCGCCGACCGACTGGCAACTGACGGGCAGTGAACCGCTGCTGCGGACGGCTTTTTTCAATTTGCTGGATAATGGCGGGAAATTTTCGACCAATCACACGGTTACGGTTACGTTGTCGACACTGGGTAAATCGGTGGAAATCCGGGTTCATAATACCGGTTCCGTTATTCCGGCCGACCAGCTATCGGCCATTTTTGTCCCCTTTCAGCGGGGGCGTAATGCCAGCGGATTGCCGGGTTACGGAATCGGGCTTCCCCTGACGGACCGGATCGTCCGGCTGCACCGGGGCCAGCTTCAGGTCGAGTCTTCGGACGAATCCGGCACAACTTTTAGGGTTTCGCTCCCCCGCTAACTGCATTTCTAACCGCGTTCTAATGCCGCTCTAACACGAGCTTAACACCGGCTTTTCATCTTTGTAGTACCAATCGGAACGTCGATTCCCGGTGAATCTGAACTTGTACGGTTGCGTAGTTTAAACAGATAAAAAGCCATGAAAACATACATTTTTGCTCTTGCTCTCAGTGGATTAACGGTTTTGACGGTGGCGGCTCAGGATGACGTCAAATCCCGGAAGGATGTCACCTATTCGACGCATAATTACAAACACCCCAACAAGGCGGCTGCCGCCCGGAAATGGGCCGACCAGAAAGGAACCGGCATCACCACGCCCGGTTTCGACAACAAAACCGTAGCCAATTACAAGCAGCCGGTTCCCAACCCGGAGCCGGTTGACGGATTGCTCGTGCCGCATACCGCTGAGGAAAATCTGGCTGACCGGAATTATAAAATTCAACGTTTGAATGTGGCGGCTCCGACTGCCACACCAACGGAAGTGGCGGGTGATGTACGGCCAAAGAACCTTCCAGCCGAAAACGACTAACCCGAACCCAGCTGCCTGTCAGCCTGGCGGTTTGTAGCCTTTCCGTTAGGCTGACCAAGGCGGTTTTCTGTTTCAAGATGTAAAAACTTCACTTATTTGCCAATTGTCCAGGAGTCGTTCAGCTTGTTGAAGACTCCGTTTCGAAGTGGAAAACCTTCCGGTTTTAGCGCAGATTGCCCAGGCGGCATGGCGCTAAAATCAGAAGGTTTTCTTTTTGTTGATCAGAGCAGAATCTGGCTATGCTTTTGGGCCATTATCACCGCCGGTTTTTATCCCAATACGTTTAAATTTGCCCGTATTGTTCATGAAGTAAAGCGTTCAATCCAGGTATTCCGCCCGGCTTGCGGCAGATTAGTAACGTGGAGTCGGTCGTAGGCGAGGGAACCAGATTGTCATTCGGTTGCCGGTTTACGTAAAGTTCATTTTAGTGCGTTTGCGTAGAACTAATGACGTTTTGAACATGATTTCTTTATATTAGGGTTGAATTACGAGCCGTCTCCCTAAAATATGACTAATAATTCGATTACACTGCTTGAAAAGCACTTCGGACGCGTAGGTTGCGCGTTGTTGACCTGGGTTCGACGAGTGAGGGGAGTGGTGGTAAAAGAGCGTCGGGTGGACCAACCTTGCCGGAAAATTGTTTTTGTAAAATTCATTGAACAGGGTGCGCTGGTTCTTCACCAGAATACCTTCCGGGAAGCCGCCGATACCTATGGCGCGGCAAACGTTTATCTCTGTACGTTTGCGGCCAGTGCCCAATTGATCGATATTCTAAATGTTGTACCCCGCGAAAACCGGATTACCATTAACGAGAAAAGTCTGTGGTTATTTACCAAAGGGTTTGTGCAGGCCCTGATCCGGATTCGAAAGCAAAACATCGACACCGTCATCGATCTGGAGTTCTTTTCGTGCGCTACTGCCATTTTCTGCTACTTAACCGGTGCGACCAAACGGGCTGGTTACCACCGGTTTAAGGGCGCACAAAATTACCGGGGCGACCTGTTTACCCACCGGCTCAGTTATTCGCATTATGTTCACGTAACGGCCAGTAGCTGGTGTTTGCTGAAAAGCTTGGAACGAC
The DNA here is from genome assembly GCF_003858635.1 of Larkinella rosea. GTDB lineage: Bacteria > Bacteroidota > Bacteroidia > Cytophagales > Spirosomataceae > Larkinella > Larkinella rosea. The sequence goes on along the minus strand of NZ_RQJO01000016.1, from coordinate 32,331 downwards.
CGGTGGCAAGTTTGCCGGCTTTGGATGTTCCGGTCAGTACGCGGCAGACCGAAATCAGTTTTACGCCGAATCAGCAGGATTTGACACGATTCAGGACGTTGCTGGGCGAAGATGCCGAAAATCCGGCGCCAATCCTGATTGTCAATCCGAGTTTGAATGACGTGTTGCCGCTGCGCAAATGGCCCGCCGAAAACTTTGCCGCCTTTGTCAAAAAATTCCGGGAGCGGTTTCCGGAGCATGTGCTGGTTTTTACCGGCCGGGGCGATGAGCGCGAAAAAACCGATCGGTTTATTCACGAGTTAGGCGAGCCGCAAGCGATCAATTTGTGCGGAAAAACGGAGCTGAGGGACATTCTGACGCTGTATAGCCGCGCCCGGTTGCTGGTAACGACCGACAGCGGCCCCGCGCACTTTGCCGCCATGACTCCCGTGCATACGGTCGTGTTGTTCGGTCCGGAAACCCCGGCGCTGTATGCCCCCCTGTCGGAACGGACGCACGTTATGTACAACGCGTTGCCGTGCAGCCCCTGCTATAACGTCTACAACAACCGCGTGTCGACCTGCCCGCGCAACCTCTGCATGCAAACCATTTCGGTCGATCAGGTGATGCAAACCGCCACGAAGATTCTTGAGAAAGAACCGGAACCGGTTGAACGGTCCTGGAGTCATTCGCGGGAATGACTCCAATACCGATAGCTTACTTTTTTTTCCGAACGTAGACATTGTTGCTGATCGACTCCAGCCGCACGTCCGGCCCCCCGCCGTTGACGGTTCCTTCCAGCAAATAGCCCACGATCGGGTTCTGCTGTTTTTTGTTTTTGAAATCGATCGTTAAATCGGAATACACTTCGCCGGTGACGGTTTTCATCGACAGATTGGCTCCCTTGGTGCCGAGCCAGTTGAGGTCCACAAAACCGCTGATGGATTTGGCAAACACATCCTCACTGGCGCCCTCGATGTCGATGTTGCCGTTGATGGATTCGACGCGCAGTTTGGCTTTACGGGGCAGAAAAACCTGGTAGTTGATCGTGCTGCATACGTAGGTATTCGTTCCGTTGTAGTCGGTGCGCCAGACCGATTTTTTGTCGCCGGGACAATCTTCGGCCCGCCCTTGTTTGATCAACTCCCGGTCGAAGTCGGTTTTGAGTTTGATTTCACTGGGCGTCGATCCCGATTCCACCAGCAGCGCGTCGTTTAGCCGCCCGCCGTTGATGGTGACCGCAATCCGAACGGACACCTCCGCTTTGTCCCAATACCGGATCTGGATGCTGTCGGCAAATCTCAGGTTCAGATTAACGAGTTGATCCGGGGTGAACGGAAATTTTTTGTCAATGATTTTCTGGGCAAAGACGGGGCTGAAGACCAAAACCGTCAGGAGCAAAAAGAGAAGTTTTTTCACCGTCGTAGAAACGCGTTAAAACGCGTTTGTTTTTGGTTTAACGCGTTTATTTCTGCTTGCGGATGTAGATGTTGCTGCTGATGGTGTTGAGCTGCATTTCAACTCCGCCACCATTCGCCGTGCCCTCGATGTGGTTGCCACCGCCGACCCGGGCCATGCCGTCTTTGGAGCTTTTCAGGCCGAGATCAAAATCGGTATACATCTCGCCGTTGATCGATCGCAGCTTCATATTGGCTTTCGTACTGGCCGGTAGCGTGATGTCGACGGCTCCCGAAATGGTCGTGATCGAGGTCGGTTTTTCCTGACTCAGATTCGTGAACGTGATATTTACTTCGCCGTTGGTGGTGTTGGCCACCACGGGGCCGGTCACGCTTTTGAGCGTAATCGGCGAGTTGGTGGTACGGACTTCCAGATCACCGTCTACGTTACTGATCGTGACGGTGCCATTCCGCCAGTTGACCTGCCGGAACAGAATCGACACTTTTTTCGGAACCCGGATCGTGTAGTCGATGTCTTTACGGGTCGCTTTTTCGATTTTCAGGCCATTATTTTCCGGCGTTACGGCCAGACCGATCCCGGAATTATCCACCGCCGAATAATACAGCGGTTTGAGTCCTTTGGCGCGTTCCGGTGGTGCATCCAGGCCCGACGACGCCCGAATGATGACTTCATCTCCGTCGTACCCTTCAATTTTATATTCCCCGGCGTCCATTTCGATGACCACTTTCCGGTCTTTGGCATTGGCTAATTTCGCCTTATACTCCTGGGCATTGGCATTCAAAAGGCACGATAAAGCCGTGACAATCAGCAGAGCGATTTTTCTCATTGGTTTGGTCTTGAAAAAGTGGAAAACGACAGTTAATTAGTAGTGTGTTTACTGTTTATCGATTCTGTAATAAGCCACAATAGGTTTATTATCATTGATTTATCTATGTCAATCACAAAATCGCTTATGAAGCTGAGCGGTTTTGCGTCTGCGTCAGGCGGTTGAGCCCTTCTTCCGCTTTCAGCCGGACGGCTTCCAGAATCTGGCGGTTTCGGGCCAGGCGCTGCATTTCGTCGATGGCCCGTTTTTCCTGAATGGAAACCAGCGTTTCGATGAGCATGATCTGGAGATACGGATCCGTCTGAATCTTCAGCGATTGGATCAGCGCTTCCCGTACACCCGCTTCGTCCGACAGCCGCGTCAGCGCCTGACAGGCTGCCAGCCGAACGTTGACGTTGTCGTCAAAATTCAGCGTATTGATGAGCAGTTGCGTGATGTCCTGATTGGCTTCCGGCAGCTCGTAACTCTGATTAACCGCCTGAATCCGCTCGCTGGCCGATGTCTGGGTCGACTGATCGAACTCCAGCACCTTTTTGATTGCCAGCGCCGATGACGTTTCGTTCGAATTGACCGGATCCGAAAACCGGTTGCTGTAATACAGTCCCCCGATAAAACCGCCCGCCAGCAGGGCCACGCTGGCCGCAATCCGCAGGCTCCAGGTCATCAGGCTGCGAATCCGGCCTTCCGAGCCCAATCGATCGGTCCATTGGTTGGTAACCGTCAGTGACGGCTGTTCGGCCCGGGTTTCCGCATAGTAGCGAAATGGCCCGGCCTGGCTCTCCAGATGAGCGGGAACCGACGGACCCCGGAAAAAATCCCGTAACTGTTTTTCTTCATCCAGCGAACTTTCTCCGGCGTAATATTTCTCCAGCAGCTTTTCAATATCCTGCTTCATAATCGTTGGTTTTCAGGTAACTGTCCCGGACACGTTGCCGGGCTCTCGAAAGAATCACCCGGATGTTGTTGACGGTTAACCCCGTTACTTCTTCAATTTCTTCAAACGAATATTCCTCCACATCGCGCAGATGGAGCACCAGTTTTTGCGGTTCCGGCAGCTCGCCGATAATCCGGCGCAAGACGCTGGCTGTGTCTGACAATTCGGTCTGCTGGTAGGGCGAAACCCCGGCGGCCTGAACGGCAGTCAGGTCGGCATTGTCTTCGGTAGTTCGGTTGGCGTGCGATTTCAACTTATCCAGACACAGGTTCCGGGTCATTTGAACCGCCAGTGCTTCCACGCTTTGGTACGTATCCAGCTGTTGTCGTTTCGTCCACAATTTCATCAAAACCTCCTGCAACGTATCCTCCGCTTCTTCGCGATTGCGCAGAAACAATTTGGCCACGCGAAAAAGCCGGCCCTGAACGGGGAGTACTTTCTGTTTGAAGGCTTGTAAATCCATTTCAATCACAAAGACGACTGGGACCGCCATTCATTACAGCGGTTTTTCAAAATTTCTGATTTTTTATCACCGACGGATGCCGGGTCGGTTAACAAGGGTGCGGTTTTGACGTGAAACCGGTCGGGTGCATCGGTCAACTAGAAATAATCCTGTCGAATAATTACCTTTCCGCAGCCTTTAAATTCGTGTTATTACATGTAATAGGGTATGGGCATACGTAGAACTACTTGGTACCGAAAATGAAATAAGGGTTACTACTACGAAAATTTAAGGGAATTCTACCCGATTTTACTAGAAATAAGAACAACTGACCGTTCACCACTTGTAAGAAGTGAATAAACTCCCTTATTTTGGCTCAAGTTTCACATCTAACTCATTCATACTAATGAAAAAATTACTCTCCTCAATTCTCGTAATGACCCTGCTGCTGGTAGGGACTAAGTCGTTCGCTCAATATCAACAAGGTGATAAATTGCTCAATGCCGGTATTGGTTTGTCCAGCTACTACGGTGGTGGTCTGCCAATCGGGGCTTCGTTTGAAGTGGGCGTTACCGACGAAATCAGCGTGGGTGCTCAGCTTGACTTTTACACCTGGGGTTACAACTACGGTGGTTACAAGTGGCGGTATACGTTTCTCCCGATTGCGGTTCGCGGTTCTTACCACGTTAACGAATTGCTGAACCTGAACAATGATAAATTAGACTTGTATGGTGGCCTGGCATTAGGCTACTACATCTCGAAATACAGCGACAATTCAGGCTACACCGGTTTCTACGACAACTCGTATGGCAACCGGGTTCTGTTTGGTCTGCACATTGGTGGCCGTTACTACTTCAAACCGAACGTCGGTGCTTTTGCCGAAGTTGGTTACGGGGTATCAGCCCTGAAATTGGGGGTTACCTTCAAGTTCTAAGATATCCGGTTTTAAAGAAAAAGCCGTCAGGAGCAATCTCCTGACGGCTTTTTCTTTAAAACCGGATGAGAATAAAGAGGAGAGACAAGAGAATAAAGACACTTTTGATTTGTCTCTTGTCTCACCTCTCTACTCTTTACTCTCTTTCAACCCCTTCACCCCCATATTCCAGAGCGTAAAGGCATAAATATCCGCCATTGTCTCGATGTTTTTCTTCGTATTGCTGGCACCGTGGCCGGAATTGGTTTCGATCCGGATCAGCGCCGGATTCGGGCCTTTGTATAATTCCTGCAAGGTGGCCGCATACTTGAACGAGTGCGCCGGAACCACGCGGTCGTCGTGGTCGGCGGTGGTGATCATCGTGGCCGGATAGTTGATTCCGGCCTTAATATTATGGATGGGTGAATACGCGTAAATCGCCTTGAACTCGTCGGCGTTGTCGCTGCTGCCGTAGTCCGATACCCAGCCCCAGCCGACCGTGAATTTATGAAACCGTAACATATCCATCACGCCCACCTGCGGAATGGCCACCCGAAACAGATCGGGCCGCTGGTTGATGACGGCTCCCACCAGCAAACCGCCATTGGAACCGCCCCGCAAGGCCAGTTTCTGCGGAGAGGTGTATTTCCGGGCAATCAGGTATTCCGCAGCCGCAATGCAGTCGTCGAACACATTCTGTTTTTTCAGCTTCATGCCCTGTTCGTGCCAGGTTTCGCCGTATTCACTGCCGCCCCGCAGGTTCACGGAAGCATAAATTCCGCCCTGTTCCAGAAACGGAATCAGCAGCGCACTGAAACCGGGTGTCAGGCTGACGTTGAAACCGCCATACCCGTATAACATCGTCGGATTGGTTCCGTCCAATTTCAGGCCTTTGTGATACGTCAGGAACATCGGCACGCGGGTACCGTCCTTGCTCTTGAAAAACACCTGTTTGGTTTCGTAATCCGTCGGTTTAAAATCGACTTCCGGTGCGCGGAAAAGCGTCGTTTTTTTCGTTGCAATGTCGTAGCGGTAAATCGTTGGCGGAAAAGTGAACGAGGTAAACGTATAGAACACGAACTGGTCGTCTTTTTCGCCCCCAAAACCGCCTACGGTACCCAAACCGGGCAACTGAACTTCATTTTCGAGTTTCCCGGCCAGATCATACACGTAAATCCGGGAGGTAACATCCTTCAGGTAGTTCACGAACAACTTACCACCAGCCGTATTGGCGTGGTCCAGTTTCTCCGGTTTTTCGCCCACGAAGTCAGTCATCGCACCGGTTTTCGGATCGACCTTCGACACCTTATAGTTGGGTGCGCCGTTGTTGTGGTAAGCCAGCAACTGATCGCCCACGTTGTCGATTACCGTATAGTTATATTTGAATCCTTCGAAAAGGCGTTTGAACGATTTGTCACCGGATTGGGCGTCTTTGTACCAGATTTCGGAGCCGTCGGTGCCTTCGGAAATGTTCAGAATTAAAAACCGCTCGTCTTCGGTCGTCTGTGAAAAGAAATACCGCAACGGATGGGTTTTGTCTTCATAAATCAGTTCATCGGCCGACTGCGCGGTTCCCCGCCGATGGAAATACACTTTCATGAATTCATTTTTGGACGACAATTCCTGTCCGGCCGCCGGTTTGTCGTAGCGGCTGTAGTAAAAACCATCGCCCTGCCAGGCCGCGCCCGTAAATTTCACCCATTCGAGTTTGTCGGGCAGCGACTTCAGCGTCTGCATGTCCATCACGTAAATTTCCTGCCAGTCGGAACCGGCTTTCGACAGGGCGTATGCGGCATACCGCCCGTCTTTCGACAGGTTGAAGCTCGTCAACCGCGTGGTGCCGTCGGCGGCCAACTTGTTGGGATCGATCACCACTTCGGGCGCGCCGTTGAGTCCTTTTTGGCGGTATAAAACCGACTGGTTCTGCAGGCCATCGTTTTTGTAAAAATAAAACCAGTCACCTTTGCGCCCCGGCGCCGAATAGCGCGGGTAGTTGATGATCTGTTCGAGCCGTTTTTCGAGTTGTTTCCGATACGGAATCTGTTCCAGGTACCCGAACGTGACGGCATTTTGGGCTTTCACCCAGGCCCCGGTTTCGGCCGAGCGGTCGTCTTCGAGCCAGCGGTACGGATCGGCCACTTTGGTGCCGTGGTACTCGTCGGTCTGGTCCGTTTTGCGGGTTTGCGGGTAGTTGAATGAACCGGAAGAGGGATTGGATTGGGCCGTGGCCCCGGAAATTTCAAGCATACAGCACAGACCAAAAAGGATGGATTTAAACTTCATACGTATCGAATAGGTTAAGTAAAAAACCGGGTAATAAAGTTCAGCATGTGGCAAACCGTACACCAAAATACGATTTGGGAATAAGTTAACCAATTAGGTGACTGGACTCGCCGATGAGTGGTCTTAAGAGATGAGTATATCCAGATAGGTTTCTACTTAGTGGGTTGTTCCTGCAAACCGGGAACGGAAAGAGGAGCCGCGAAAGGCAAAAACCGGTATATTAGAACCCGCTAAAACGTATTCCGGCCAGTTTATACCTTACACCAAACGATAATCTATGCCAAAAAATTTACTTTCATTGTATGTGCTGATCGGGTTTCTGCTGCTGGGTATGACCAACTTACAGGCACAGGTCGTTATTTCGTGGCCGCAAAATGGCCTGGTTTTTCAGCGTGGGCAGGACAATAAAGCGAGCGTCAAGTTCATTGTCACGGCCACCGATGGGCAGGCGATTTCGTCCCTGCAACTGCTGTTTTACAAGTATTCGCTGGCCGGAGGAACACAGGGGCCGCTCGATCCGGCAACCGGAAATGCGCAAAGCTGGACAACCGTACCGGTTTCGAACGCGGGCACGTGTCAGGTAACGGCTCAGGTCAGTATGGCCGGTGGCATGTACAAGGTTCGGGCAAAGGACAGCAACGGGCGGGAAACCGCCGATTTTGACGTGGGCGTTGGGGAGGTTTTCGCCATTGCCGGTCAATCGAACGCTTCCGGAATTATTAATCCCAACAGCCCGGCCTACGAAACCGGTAATGCCACTTTCGTGCGGTTTTTCAACGAAAAAGACCAGAGCAATAATTTACAGGGATTTGAGGAAAATGACCCGGGAAAATGTTCGGGCTGTCCGCTCAGTACGGTTTCGTTTCAATGGTATTGGGGCGGTTTGGGCAATAAGCTGATCCAGACGCTGAATGTTCCGGTGGCGTTTTACCAGAACGGTTTTTCATCGACCAGCGTGGTGGAATGGCGCAACAGCAGCCAGAACCGGAATACGCCGTTCAGTGACGGTCGGCCCCGGTTTTTGAACGGTTTTCCGTACCGAAATCTAAAGAATTTTCTGACCGGTCGGGCGCGGCAAACCGGTTTACGGGCCATTCTGTGGCACCAGGGCGAGAACGACCGGCGCGACGATGTAACGACGCCGAATGGCTCCCCAACGAACTCGACCGGCAGCTTTCCGCGGGCCATGCGGTATTACGACGTGCGGACCAATTCGGTGAACACCTCGGAGAACGACGGCGATGTATTGAACGAACTGATCGGGCAAACCCGTACGGATCTGGGGGGCGATGTGCCGTGGGTGGTTGCCCAGGCCAGCCATCTTCGCAGCATAGCTGATCCGCTGGTTCGGGAAGGGCAGGTTAAAACGATCGGGTATGCGAGCCACCAGAACACCAATCCTTCGGCGGCCCCCAAAGCATACGGCGATCCGTTTGTTTCGCCGTATGGCCGCGCCAATATTTACACCGGGCCGAATACCGATCAATTTGGCGATTCGTACCGGAATCCGGACCCGGATAAAACCCACTTCAATACGGCGGGCCAGATTGCGGTGGCTGAGGAATGGAATAAGGCCCTGACGAATGCGTATAACGGGCAGAATTTTTTCAATGTTTCAGCCCCCGTGCTCAGCAAAGGCGAAACAACCGGTGTACCCACCAATGTCAATTGCAATACGACCACTCCGCCGGTTGTTACCGGAAACTTCGACGGCTATCTCTACGGGGCTGACTGTGAAACGTTCCGGGGCTGGGCCTGGGATGCCAATAAAGCCAATACACCCATTTCGGTGCAGATTTTAGACGGGGCCAACGTCATTGCAACCTTGACAGCGGATGAGTTCCGGCAGGATCTGGTCACGGCGGGCAAGGGCGACGGTCGGCATGCGTTCCGGTATTTCATTGACAGCAGCCTGAAAAATGGCGTCAAACACACGCTGTCGGCGCGGGTCACGGGCAGCAGTTTTGTCCTGAAAAGCGGTCCTAAAGTGATTGAATGCGCCGGAACCGGCACCCCGCCACCGGCCAATAATCCACCTCAACCGCCAGCCGTTTCACCCTTGTCGGCCCGGCAGGGCGTCGCGTATTCAACCACCTTACCGGTTTTCACCGATCCGGATGGCGAAACGCTGACCTACGGGTTGTCGACTCTCCCGGGCGGTTTGAATTTCAACGCCGGTAGCCGGGTTATCAGCGGGAATCCCAGCGTCAACGGATCGTTCTCCCTGACCTACACGGCCACCGACCCACGGGGCGGTACCGGAAGCACCACAGTTGCATTGACCATTCAGCCGCCGGTTAGCCAACCGCCGTCTTCAACGACCGTAACGGGCGATTTCGAAGGGTTTCTGGATAAAGTGGAATGCGGTACCATGCGGGGCTGGGTCTGGGATCGGACCAAACCCAACACGGCGATGAAGGTTGAATTCTTTGCCAACGGCGTTTCGATTGGCACGACGGACGCCAGCATTTACCGGCAGGATCTGAAAGATGCGGGCAAGGGCAACGGCGCACACGCCTATAGTTTTACGACGCCCAGCAGCCTGAAAAACAATGCCATATATCAGATCAGTGCTAAAATCCAGAACAGCAGTTACGTTCTGAAAGGTGCCCCCAAATCGTTGCAATGTCCGAGTTCGGCGGCCCGGCTTTCGGCGGGTGTCGACGACGGGAAATTGAGGGTAACGGTTTTGGGTAATCCGGTAAATGAAACCGTTGCGATTGAAATCCGGGGTGCCGAAGGTCAGTTCGTCAACGTGCAGCTCCTTGATCTGAATGGCCGCATCCTGACGGAACAGCAGGTAGAAGAAGCCGGAGCCGTCGAACAGCAGCAGTTGGCAGTCGGGCGTCAGCTGACCGGATTGTTGCTGTTGCGGGTAACGAGCGGTCAGCAAGCCGTTACAGTGAAGGTGTTGAAAGAGAAGTGAGACAGTAGACAAGAGAATTTAGACAAGAGAATTTAGACAAGAGAACTGCGACAAGACAAGGGAGAGATAGACACATGAGGGTTACCCTGTCTCAGCTCTCTTTTCTCAATTCTCTTGTCTTTCTCGACCTGATAATCACAAAATTTTCCGTGAAAAGTTGCGTAATAGTGTGGGAAACGGGTTAAAAACAGGAATTATTTGTCTGGTAATTGGGTGCTTCGACAAGTGTGTTTACCAGCACAATTTGCAGGTTACCGATCTATCAGCTAATTTACCATGATGTTTCCGTTTTCGGTGACAAATGAAACTAACCCGTATCTTGTTCCTGCTCATCTGGCTGGCTGCCTTTGCGTTGCCAGACACGTCAGGAGCCACGAAAGACCCGCTGGATCTATCCCTTCGGATTGATCACATTGGTGTTGATGATGGCCTGACGCAAGGTTCGGTGTATCATCTGCTGACCGATAGCCGGGGGTTTCTGTGGTTGGGAACCCAGGACGGGCTAAACCGGTATGACGGCACTCATTTCCGGCATTACCGCCCGAATCTGAACGATTCCACGGCATTGGTTGGCGTTAATGTCTCCGGAATCGTGGAGGATCGGAATGGCAATTTATGGGTCGGCACGGAATACGGCCTGAACTACTACGACCGGGCCACGGATCGCTTCACCTGCATTTATTCGTACTCGAAAGACAAAAAACCGCTCAAGAGCAAAACGATTCCATTCTATGCCAATGGGCAGGAAGTGCTCTATTACAGTGAGACGGAAGGGCTCGTTTCGCTGACAATCAAGACCTTGCAGAAGCTGGTTCTCGATCCGGGCGTCCGGCCCACGCACGAATACGATCAGCTTAACTCAACGGTTCGGACTCCGCTGGGCGATGTCTGGCTTCACGCGCCCACCGGTTTGATTCGGTATAATCTCTACGAACGCAAGGCGCATTATTATTTCAGTAATCATTCGCTGAACGAAGCCGGTCCGGCGATGGGCGTTTTTTCGTTCCATTGCGATACGGCGGGGATTGTCTGGCTCGGAACCGCAGCCGGTTTAATCCGGTTTGAGCCACAAACCAGTCGTTATCAGTTATTTACTCCGGACGGTGGTCGTTCTCTAACGTCGATTTACACCATTGCCGAAGACCACGACGGCCGGTTATGGCTCGGGACGCAACGCAGCGGCATCTGGCTTTTCGATAAATCCTCCACCCGGTTTCGCCAGGTGGGCGGTTTTACCAACAGCTCCCGGCATTTGTCCGACTACGAAATCTGTAAAATCTACATTGATCGACAGGGCATTATCTGGGCCAATACGGACCCCGACGGCCTGGCTCGCATTGTGCCGGGAACCACGTTCTTCGGCGGCATGGCGGTTTCCAAAAACGAACCCCACGTTAACAAAGACCCCACCACGCTCAGCCATTTTGTTGTACGCGGATTTCTGGAAACCTCGCCCACCGAATTGTGGATTGCCACAGAACGAAGCCTGGACGTACTGGATCGCCCCCGAAACCGGATCATCCGGCGCTACCTGACGCAGGCCAAACGCAGCGACCTGCCGTCCCGGACGCTCATCAAATGCCTGTATAAAGACCCGCAGGGCCGGATCTGGGTCGGCACGAACGGGGGCGTTTTTACCTATAATGAAGCGACGTCGACCTTCAGCAAAATTCCGCTGCCGGGCTCACCCAATAGCAAGGTAGTCGAAAACTTTGTCCGCCGATTGCTCGCCATCGACGACAATACGATGCTGGCGGCCACCGAAGACGGTCTTTTTCTGCTCGATGTTCGTCAGAAGAAGTTTACGTTGTTGCCAAGCATGGCCAACCATAATATTTTTAGTCTGGCCCGCGATCGTGCCGGACGTTACTGGGTTGGCACCTACTCGGCCGGTTTTTATTGCTTTGAACGACCGCCGATTGGCCGAAATACCCAGCCGCAGCGGGTTGTGAAAGGGCTGGATGGCTACACGGTTCTTTATTTTTATGAAGATCCGGTTCAGTCCATTACCTGGATGGCGACCGACAAAGGCCTGGCAGCTCTGGACAAAAAAACGGGCCATATCCGCATGTATGATCAGCAGCACGGACTGGCCAATCCGTTCGTCTACGGCATTTTGCCCGATCATCAGAACCGCTTGTGGATGAGCACCAACCGGGGGCTGGCCTTCTTCAACCCCACGACGAAAAAGTTCAAGAATTTCGACCTGTCCGACGGGTTGCAGGGATACGAATTCAACGGTAACGCGTACTTCCGGACGCAGGACGGCGAGTTGTTCTTTGGGGGCGTCAACGGCTTTAACCGGTTTTATCCGGAACAATTCCGGACGAGTTCGTACATGCCGGCGGTTCATATTCACAAAATGAGCGTCAACGAAGTGCCTTATCAATCAGAAGGTTACATTGGCGAAATGGCCCGGATCGAACTGCCTTACAATCAGAATACCGTCGCGCTCGAATTTACAGCCCTCGATTATTACAGCGATGGGCACAATCAGTATCAGTATCAATTGGTTGGTTATGACGAACAGTGGGTGCAGTCCGGGTCCGATACCTACGTGCGATACGCCAATTTGCCGCCGGGAACGTACACGTTCCGGGTCAAAGCCGCCAACAAAGACGGGCAGTGGAGCCCCAAAATCAAGCGACTGACGGTGGTTATTCAGCCGCCGTTCTGGCAGCGGGTCTGGTTTCTGGTGTTGCTGGGCGTACTGGTTGGTACGGTGGCACTCTACTGGCTCCGTCGGCGCGAAAACCGCATTCACCGGCAACACCAGCGGAACACGCGGCTGGCGGTTGAGTTGCAGGAACAGATCAAGAAAAACCTGGCCCGCGACCTGCACGATGAAATTGGTACCCAACTGGCCACGCTCAAATTGTACGTCGGCCGGCTGGTTGATCCGCCGGGCCATCCTGCCCGAACGGTTTCGCTCGGCGACCACGCCCGGCAACTCATCAGTGACATTATTGGCAACATCCGCAACCTGCTGCGCGAGCTGAGTCCGCGAACGCTCGAACAATACGGTTACGCGGCTGCCGTGGAAGAATTGCTTTCCCGCATCGACAAATCGACCCTCGAAACGCACTTCTGGGCCGACGAACTGCCGTCGCGGCTGGAGGCTGAAACGGAATTGATGCTGTACCGGATTACGCAGGAGCTACTGAACAATACCCTGAAACACGCCAACGCCCGGCAGGTCAGCATTCGCCTGGTGTATGAAGAACCGTTGCTGAAACTTTATTACAACGACGACGGGCAGGGTTTCGACTACCGGGAAGCCCGGCGCGGGCTCGGAATCGGCAACATCGAGTCGCGGGTAGCGTTGATCAACGGGAACATCGAATGGCAATCGGCTCCCGGAGAGGGCACCCGGGCCATTGTAATGCTGACGTTCCGATCGACCAACCGGTTTTTGTCGTTAAACCGCCTGGAACGGTCGTTTAAGAAAGTGACGGCTTTGTTTTGAGTGCGTCTCAACTTCAGTATGAAAAATCTACACATTAACGGCCGGGTCTGGCTGGAAGCACAGGAGCGGTTTTTCGGAATCGGACGAATGGAACTGCTGGAGCGGATTCAGCGTACGGGGTCCATCAACCAGGCGGCCAAAGAGATGAAGATGTCGTATAAACGCGCCTGGGATCTGGTTCAATCCATGAACAGCCAGGCTGATTCGCCTTTGGTCAGTACCCAAACCGGTGGGGAAAAGGGAGGGGGGGCCATCGTGACCGAAGAAGGACTTAAATTTCTGACGTATTACCGGGGACTTCAGGATCGCTTCCAGCAATTTCTGGCGCAGGAACTTCGGCATTTGCCCGCCTGATCAGGTACCAATCTTCCGGATTAATTCCATTCTACGACCAGCCTGGTCCGACAGCATAGCCGATCTTTTCCACGAGTTTGGCACGTTAATGGGCCAATTTCATTGCTTGCGCATCAAATTCATTCGTTTTTTAATAAAAAAATAATGCTGATCCGTCAGCGTACCAATAACTCATTAATGTATGAAAATGCATCAATAAATGCTTGTAATTGACACCAGCTATCGCACCGGTTTTATGCGCCGGAAACACCCGATCCGGTAACCAAATTAAACGGTGGCTGATCCTGGTCCGAAAGCGCATTTATAGATTTTCTGAATGGTCATCTTTCGGGCAGGATTAGCGGTATTTATCTGAATTTCGGAAAATAGAATGGCAGGCGGGGATGCGATAAACGGGTTGTTTACCAGGTTATTGGCTTCGGTTTAGCTCCAAAGAAGGAATCGCTCCGGCCGGTTTTTAGTCCGGCGAATTTGATATTTAGTAAGAGGTTCCAGCAGGAAATGAATGGACGGAAGTTGGTATATCGTGAACGTCTCCCGCGCTTAAGTGGCCTGCCTGTGCGCAATAAATCATGGGATTTGTAATGATTTATTGAGAGAAAAGAGTGCTTTTATTGAATATTTTAATCCATGTTTAATCTTTCAAATTGAGTAACGGACCGGAAATGCGTATTTATCTCTAATCGTAATTATGACACTATTTTTGAGTATCCCGGAAATGATTACTCCATTGAATTAAAAATTATATTTAATTTAGCAGGAGTAATCACCTGAAGTATGTCCAAACTTATTCAACTCACAACTCACTCGTCAGAGAAGGGAGACCTTACCGTTTTTGAAAAAATACTACCTGGTGAAATTAAAAGGGCTTTTTACATCTATAATGTAGCTTCAGTATCCCAACAACGGGCGTTACACGGCCACCGGAAAGAGTCGAATGCCCTGATTGCCATTACGGGAGAGTGCCGGATTTTTGTGACCAACGGAATCGAAGAATCATATTATAACCTGAATAAACCCAGTGAATGCCTGGTGATTGAACCCGGCGATTGGCACATTATTGACCAGTTTACGAAGGAAACCGTCCTGCTGGTGATGTCGAACGAGACATACGACCCCTCCGACTACTTCTTTGACCGTCCATGATTCCACATTTAGACCTCAAACAGGTAAACAAACCGTATTCGGAATCGCTGCAGGCAGCCGCCAGCCGGGTTCTGGCTTCGGGCTGGTATGTGTTGGGGCGCGAAGTGGAGACGTTTGAGAGGAATTTTGCCGACTATTGCGGGGTAAAACATGGGATTGGTGTTGGCAACGGACTCGATGCTATTCATCTGATTTTCAGGGCACTGGACTTTCCGGCGGGAAGCGAAATCATTATCCCGGCGAATACCTACATTGCGACGGTTCTACCCATTACCGCCCTGAGTCTGGTACCGGTTTTTGCCGAACCGGACGCGCGCACCTACAACCTGGCCGCTGCTCAAATTGAACCCCTGATTACCGAAAAAACCCGGGCCATTGTGGTGGTTCACCTCTACGGGCGCTGCTGCGACATGACTCCCATTCAGGAACTGGCCGCAAAATACAACCTGAAAATCATCGAAGACGCGGCCCAGGCGCACGGAGCAACGTACCAGAACCGGAAAGCGGGGAACCTGTCCGATGCGGCAGCCTTTAGTTTTTACCCCACCAAAAACCTGGGCGCTCTGGGTGATGCCGGAGCGGTTTTGACCAATGACGACGCGTTGGCCCATCGGGTAAGGCTGTTGCGGAACTACGGCTCCGAGCAGAAATACATCCACCAGATTCAGGGAATGAACAGTCGGCTGGACGAATTGCAGGCGGCTCTCCTCGGGGTGAAATTACCGCATCTCGACGCTGACAATCGGCGTCGGCAAGCCATTGCGACCCGTTATCTGGCCGAAATTAAGCATCCGACGCTCAGTTTACCCCCGTCCGATCACATTCACGAGGATGTCTGGCATCTTTTTGTGGTTCGTCATCCGCAACGGGATGCATTTATGTCGTATCTTCATCAGAAAAATATCGGTACGGTTATTCATTATCCGGTAGCTCCCCATGAGCAGGACGCTTACGCTGACTACCGGCATCTGGAATTACCTTTGACCGAACATCTACACCGGGAAGTGTTAAGTTTGCCCCTCAATACCGTGCTGACGAATGTTGAGGTGGACTATATTATTGAAACAATCAATAACGCCCCCAATTGATGCTACTCTCTGTCATTATCCCAGTCTACAACAGTGAACGCACCATCTTTCCGCTGGTGGAATGCCTCACGTACGAGTTATCCGCGTATGATTTTGAGATTGTGCTGGTCAACGACGGCAGCCGGGACGCGTCCGAAGACATCTGCGAAACCCTGACCCAAACCTTTGAACAGGTTCAGTTTGTTTCACTGCGCAAAAACTTTGGCGAATTTCACGCCGTCATGTGCGGTTTGAACCACGCGCGGGGTGAATATTGCGTCATTATTGACGACGATTTTCAGAATCCACCGCAGGAAATCATCAAGCTGTTGCGCGAAGCGCAGCAGGGCGATTATGATGTGGTTTATTCACAATACGACAAAAAAGAACACGTCTGGTTCCGAAACGTGGGCAGTTGGCTGGTCAACCGGCTGACGACCTGGCTGCTCCGGAAACCGTCCGACCTGTACCTGTCGAGTTTTAAATTGCTGCGGCAGGAAATCGTTCAGGAAATCATTCAGTACAACGGCCCGTATCCGTATCTGGACGGCCTGATTTTCCGGACCACGCGCAACGTGGGCCGCGTAACCGTACAACACGAAAAACGCCAGGAAGGAGGCTCCAACTACACCGTCCAGCGGCTGATTTCCCTTTTTCTGACGATTCTTTTTGGTTACTCCGTTCAGCCGCTCCGGTTGTTGACCACGCTGGGGATCTTCATGATTGGCTTCAGCGTTGTGGCGGGTCTGGCCGAAATCGTCGGTTCATTATTGACCCAACACCTGCCCCTGACCGACCATTTGATCTGGCTTACGGTTTGTCTCTGCGGGGGCATTCAGCTTTTTGGGATGGGCTTACTCGGCGAATACGTCGGTCGGCTTTTTATGATGCAGAGTGGCCTGCCGCAGTACGTCATCAAATCGGAACATTTCAACTATGATCGGAAATCGGGACGAGTACGAAAGTATGTATCAAGCAGAGCGTAAATTATGGTGGTATCGCGTTCTGCACAACAAAGTAATTCGTCAAATTCAAACCGTTTTTCCGACTGATCAGTCCATTCGCATTCTGGATGCCGGTTGTGGCACCGGCGGTTTGCTCGATGCCCTCCGGCAGGCAGGGTATTTGAATACCCTGGGTTTCGATGCTTCGACCGATGCGGTTTTCTTTTCCCGGGAGCGAAATCTGCCGGTTGAACTCCATAATCTGTTGGATATCAACTCTTTTCATCCCAGTGAAAGCTTCGATGTGATCATCTGCGACGACGTGCTGTACTTTTTCAATGACGAACAGATTCGGCATATTCTGGGCGTCTTTCGGCAACGACTGCGTCCGGGCGGTATTTTTATCAGCAACAACAATGCCTTTCCGGCCCTGCGCGGCACCCACGACATTGCCCTGAACATCTCCCGGCGGTTTGTGAAAAAAGAACTGGCGGATTTTGCGGGACAAACCGGTTTTTCGTTGAAGCAGGTTTTTTACTGGAATTTCCTGCTGACCATTCCCATCTGGGTTGTCCGCAAGATTCAGTTGCTGGTCTGGCGACTGAATCCGGCCCGGCCGGTTCATTCCGATGTCAATCAGCCGCCCCACTGGCTTAACACCCTGCTGCTCAACATTCTCCGTCTGGAGGAACGGCTATTCCGAAAACCGCTTTTTGGCAGTTCGCTTTTCACCGTAATGCGCTGATGGAAACCGTTGTTTACGCCCTTCCTTTCCGGCTTTTCATCGGATTTCTGCTGGTGGGCTGGAGTTTCATACTTGGGTGGAAAGTGCTTTTTCGCGATTCATTTCCGAATCTTTCCGGGCGTGCTTTGTGGGTAATTTCATTTTTGCTTTTTATCGGCATTCGAATCCTTTACGCGCCGGATCGGGAACAGAATATTGATACGAGCACCTGGATGGCAACGGCCTTGACCGTCGGAAAAGCCAGCGATCCGCTTTACACCTTACTCAACTATTCCGACGGCCGCCCGCTGGCAGTTTTGCCGCTGGCGATTGCCGAACTAATCGGCATTCCGCTCGATTACCGGCTGACCGATCTAATCGGCGTTCTGCTTTGGTGCATCACGCTCTGGTTATTCGGGCGAATCCTGAAAAAGTACCTCGCCGAAGAAATGACGTTGGCGTTGATCTGGCTTCCCCTGCTGCTGCTGAGCATGGTCTGGAATGATTTTGCCAGTTTCAATACCGAAGTCACCGGCAATTTGTGGCTAATCCTGGGTCTTTCCGGGCTGCTGCGTATCCGTGAAAAACCGGTTTGGGCGGTTGCAGGCATCGGATTCTGGCTGGGCTGTTTGCCATTCGTGAAGTTCCAGACCGTGCCGATGGGCGTCGTTCTGGGCTTACTCGGTGTCTGGAAACTCTACCAGGCCCGGCGGTTTTCGGCTTTGCCCGCCTTGCTGATCGGAGCTTTGTTACCGGTTTTGCTGTTAACGGCTTATTACGCCGGGAAAAACGATCTGGACTCGTTTTGGGGCGATTATTTCAGCAATTATTTCGTTTATTCCTACACCACCGAATACTCGGATTTGTCGCCTGGGGAGCGGTTTTCGCCGGTCCGTATCGTTCGTTATTTGCTGCATTCGTACCAGTTTTTCCTGTACTGGATTGGGATCTTCGGGGCTATTCTGGTCGGGCTTTTCATGCAAATTCGCCGACCGGTTTTAGTTGCGACCGATCAAAAAGAGCGGTTTTGGTTCGGGCTAATCTGGCTGGTGGCCAGTTTTTATGCGGTTTTGCAGGCGGGGAATAATTACACCCATTACCTGCTATTTCTGGTTTTTCCCAGCTTGTTTCTACTTTCCGTTCTGTGTAGTACGTTTGATGTGGCGATTACGCAAAAAATCATTCTGGTAATTCTAGGAACGGTTTTGGCGCAGGCTTCGATCAACTGTTTTTTCCGAAAACCGCTCGACATTCACCCCGGCGAACCGTTGTTCCAGCGGATTTCGGCCGAAATCCAAAACCGCAGCCAGCCGGACGACGGTCTGGTGCTGTGGGGCTACGTCGACCGTCTCCACGCCTATTCCCGCCGACCGATGGGCTACCGAAATTCCAATGCGTTCTGGGTCTATTACCCGACCTCGACACAAGCTTTCCGAATGAAGGAATTTCTGAGCGATCTGGAACAAAACAAACCACGCCTATTTGTGGACGTGATGACGCCCCGCATCTCCATGTTTGCCGACAAAGCCTACCAATTCGAAAATTATCCGTTGGTTAAAAACTACATCAGCCAGCATTATCAGTTGGTGAAAACGATTGAGGATGTGCGAATTTTTGAGCGGAAACCGGCCGCGATCACAAACTAACCGCCTGCTGCCCTTCCTTCAACGCAACGGTTTTTCCTTTCCATTTCAGCGTTCCGGTCAGGCCTTCGGGCAGCGTAATGGTGCCTTTTAATCCGCCGGTGGGGGTTTTGTCGAACCGCACGGCAATCTCTCCCGCCGGGTGCGGCATGGCGCCTTCCGCAAATTGCAGATTGCCGAGGTAGGGCGTAATGACGACCGTTTCAAAACCGGGTGAAGCGGGATTGATGCCGCAAACCGTCGACAGAAATTCGTAATTCGGGGCGGCACTCCAGGCATGGCAGTCGGAGCGGGTCGGTTCGGGGTTTTCGGCGAAAGTCGTCAGGCCCAGCGCCAGCATGTCGTGCCAGGGTTTCAGCATCGGCAAGAACTGATCGGCCATCCCAGTTTTTTTCAGCGCCTGAAACAGGTAGAATTTGAAGTAAAACGTCGCCTGAATCAAACTGGGATCGCTCATGATTTTCTGCATCAAGACCTTTTGCTGCGCCACCGGCACGGCGTCGGTCAGAATGGCCCAGATGTTGGCGTGCTGGCTGAAACCGGTTTTGTCGGGCGTGTCGGCCATCAACCCCCGGCCCGCGTCCCAGCAGCGGTCGTAGACATTTTTCGCCAGCCGGATGCCCACCAGGCGGTAATGTTCGGCCTGCTGGTTTTTACCGTAGTGATAAAACAGTTGCGAAATCCGCTGCATGGTGTAGGCCTGTTGCAACGTCAGAATGGCCGAACCGCCTTTCCGCGCACCTTTCGGTACTCCGCCCATGCCTTCCTCCGGGGCGTCCCACTTCGACCAGTCGACGAAATTCCACCATTCCAGTGGGCCGTTCAGGCCGTTGGTCGCCAGCCGTTTTTCGTGCCAGTCCAGCACACTGACAATACCGGGCATCATGGATTCCACGAATTTATCGTCTTTGCGGTGCATCCAGTAATCGTAAACCATGCTGACCCAATAGAGTGAAAACGGCGGAATGACCTGAAAATCAGCACTCGGGTAGCGGCTTTGCGTCAGACCGTCGTTGAAGCGACTGTGGTCGAAATCCGCGATGGCTTTCCGCATCAGCCGGTCGTCGCCCGTCACGTAGAGCGAAATGAACGACTGAATGCGGGTGTCGCCGGTATACTGAAACTGTTCGTAATATGGACAATCGTAATAGGTTTCCCCGGCGCAAAGCCGCGCCGTCCGCCAGCCGACGGCCCAGATGTTCTTCAGGCTTTCGTCGCTGCTGGCAAACCGGGCTTTTTCCTGAAACGGATAACCCGTAAAATGGCCAATCAGGTCGTGGATTTCCAGCGGTTCGCCTTTGGTTTCAATGGTGATTTGTACGTACCGGTAGGTGCGGAACAGCAACGGCCGGAAGGTGCGTTTCTGCTTGCTGCCGTCGCCGATGAACTGATCCTCAAAGCCGTATAATTGCTTGCCTTCCACCTGGTTGCGGTTTCCTTTCTGCCGCTTTTCGTCCATCATGGCTTCGGCGTAGGCCAGCGTGATGACGGCATCTTTGCCCCGGCTGACGGTCAGTTCCGGATACGCATTGGTCAGGTAACCCTGATCGAGCAGGATAACAGCTTTGTGGTTGCGGTGAACGGTAAAGGCGTTTTTCCCCTGTAAAAAATCATCGTCTACATCGACGCCTTCGGCCCGCCGAACGGTCGTGAGCCGGAGCGGAGTTTCTTCCATCAGCGGGATGGTGCGCGGCACCAGATTCCAGTTGCCGTCGGTTCCCAAACCGCGCGGTTTTGCGGGCCAGCCGACCGGTTTTGCGGGCAACCAACCGGCGTCGTCGAAGGTGGTTGCTTCCCAGCCCCAGGGATATTTAGCCGCATCGACCCGGTCGCCCGCGCCGATGACGATGTACGTCCGCAGTTTCGGAATGTCGTTGATCACCGGCGAATAGGCCGGATTCTGAAGAATTTTCCAGGTATTATTGGTATTGACCACCTGTTCGGCGTCGCCTTCGCCCTGCACGATAAACCCAAACTGGTAGTTCATCTGCGCAAACGGCGCGTATTCGGCCATGTAGGTCACCACGGCGGCCAGGGTATTTTTGCCGGCATTCAGGTAGGGCGCAATATCGACGGTTTCGTAATTCCAGTTTTGGAGATCGCTGCGGGCCGGGCCGGAAACCACGGCTTTGCCATTGACAAACAGCCGGTAGCGGTTATCGCCGGAAACGTTGATCACGAAGCGACCCGGTTTTTGCGCCAGCTCAAAACTCTTGCGGAAATGATACACGCCATAAGCCCGAATTGGTGCCGTCGGGTGGCCAATCCACTGCGCTTTCCAGAAATCGGTTTGCCAGCGGGACGGTTCGCCGATGCGATTGGGGGCAACGGGTGCAGGGGTTTGGGCAAAGGAAAAAGAAGTGAAAAGGATGAAGCAAAAAAGCAGCCTGGTTTTCATAAAAGCGTGAGCTGGTCAGAATCAGCCTGCAAGATAAGGACAAATCCGGGCTATCGTGTTCTGTGCCTACCCGTTGATACGCTGTCGGCATCGAATATTTTACCGGAAGAAAACCGGTTTGACAAAATTGGGAATTTATCGGTCACTAAAACGTGACTTTTGTGATGATAACCAACCTTTTGCTTTGTAATAATCATAAAATTGTATCTATTTTAATACCTGATTGACCGGATTTGTTTGTGTGCGATTGCAAGTCTCAACGTGTACGGAAAAAGTATGATTAAAACGTGTACTCTTTTTATCCTGATTGTGTTTTGGGCGACACTATCCTGTGAAAAAATGCCTTATTCTTCCTCCGACCACATTGCCTGGGCCGACAGCGTAGCCGAACGAGCCACCAACCTCATGGATGGAAAAGATGCGGCTGTCTCCCTTCATTATCTGGATTCGGCATATCAGGCATTGCCCAATCCCGGCCTGGGCGATTTATGGAAAAAATACAATGTCAAAGCCAGCTATTACAAGCATTATGACCATAATCTGGTCAAACGGCGAATGTATGTGGATAGCATGCTGGCCATTCTGGAAAAGGCAAAAACCGCCTACCGGAATGAATATGCTCACTCGCTTTATGCGCTGGCCAATTTGCTGGAGGAAGAAAAGAAATACAACCAGGCCTTCAAGCAGTATTACGATGGCAGAAACTTCTCCAAAGGCATTCTGGACAATTGCAGCATGAGCGATTTTACGAGTGCTCTGGGCGTGATCCGGTACCGGCAGGAGCAGTACCGACAGGCGATTCCCTATTTTAAACAGGCTTACGACGAAGTTGCTTCGTGTTCGAATCCGATTTTTCAATACGGTTTTATTCAGCGCCAGAGTGTTCTGAATTCGATTGCCCTGTGTTTCGAAAAATCCGGCCGGCCGGATTCTGCCGTGGTCTACTACAACCGGGCGCTACACTTTATCAAGGCGAGCCTCAACCAGTACCCTCACAAGCGTGATTTTATTACCACCGCCCGCGCCGTTGTGGAAGGAAATCTGGGCGGAGCTTATGCCAAATTGAATCAATTTCAGGAAGCCGAAGCGCATTTGCTGACCAACATCCGGCTCAACGACCGGCCGGGATTTTCGATTGAAGATGCCCAAACCGGTAAAATCAAGCTGGCCCGCTTATACATCAACCACAATCGGTTGCCCAAAGCGAAACCGTTGCTCGACCGGCTGGGAGCGGACCTGGCGTCGGGTCGTGGCAAAAGCATTTCCCACGGTGCTATCTGGGAAAATTGGTACCAACTGAAAGGACTCTATTACGACAAAGCGGGTGATATTGCCGGCGCTTACCGGTTTTCAACGAAATACCACGCCTACCGCGACTCCCTGGATCGGCTGGATGCCGGACTTAAAAAAGTGGACATGGATCAGGTGCTTCGGGAGCACGAGCAGAAATACAGACTTTCGATGCTGGAGAAAAGCGGTGAACTGAAGACGAGTTATGTGATCGGCCTGTCGGTTTTTCTGGCCATGGCCCTGTGTCTGATTTTCGTCATCTGGCTTTTTTACCACCGCTCCCGCACCAACGTCAGGAACCTGACGGAACTCAACAGCCAGATGCAGCGGACGCTTTCGGCACTCGAAAACAGCCAGCGGGAAAATGCCCGGCTGATGAAAATTGTGGCCCACGACCTGCGCAACCCGATCGGAGCGATGTCGTCGATGGCGGAGATGATGCTGGACGACGATAACCGGGGCGACGATGACCGGGAGTTTCTGAAACTCATCAAAGATTCCGGCAACAACTCGCTGGAACTGGTCAACAACCTGATGCACATGGATGGCTCGTCGAAAGAGCATTTCAAACGGGAAGAGGTCAACCTGGCCGATCTGGTTCAACAGTGTGCCGATATGCTGGCGCATCGGGCCGCCCAAAAGCAACAGCAGATCCGGTTACAGCTTAAACCGGCCGTGCTTCGGCTTAATTACGAAAAGATGTGGCGCGTGGTGAGTAACCTGCTTTCCAATGCCATCAAATTCAGTCCGGTGGGCTCCGTCATTGACCTGTCGATCGAAACCGGTCCGAAATGGGTTCAATTAAGCGTCCGGGACAACGGGATCGGCATCCCACCGGAAGTTGGTGATAAAATTTTCGATGTCTTTACCGAATCGAAACGCAAGGGAACTGCGGGTGAAGAATCGTTTGGCCTCGGTCTGTCGATTACCAAACAGATTGTGGAAGCCCATGCCGGGAAAATCTCGTTCGAAAGTGTTCCGAACCAAGGTACTACGTTTCGGATCAGGCTTCCGGCAGAGTAAGGACCGGTTTTCAAATCCGCTCAATCAACTCCGCTACCTTCCGCACCGGTTTTCCGGTGATGTGGTCGATGATGGCTTTCGCGTGGTCGCGGCCGTTTTCGATGAACACTTTTTCGGTGTAAATGCCCGCCATGACCGTCCCGCAAACGTATAAACCCGGCACGTTGGTTTCGAAGGTTTCCTTGTCGTAGGTCGGCACCTGGGTTTCGGGATTCAGCGTCACACCGCATTCTTTCAGTAAGTCGGCGTCGGGAATATAACCGGTCAGAATCAACACAAAGTCGGCGGGGAGTTCGCTTTCTTCGCCCGTTTGCAGGTTGGTGGTGCAAACTTTCCCCGGTTCGATGCGCGTCACGCAGGTGCTGAACCGGGTGTGAATTTTTCCTTCTTTCACCCGGTTTTTGACGTCCGGCACCAGCCAGTATTTGACGGTTTTCCGAAAATCGTCGGCGCGGTGCACAATCGTCACGTGGGCATCGGCGCGGTATAGTTCCAGAGCCGCTTCCACCGCCGAGTTCGACGCTCCGACGATAACGACGTTCGTGAATGAATACGGAAACGGTTCGTCGTAATAATGGGTGACGTGCGGCAAATCTTCGCCCGGTATGTTCAGCCAGCGGGGTTTGTCGAAATAACCCGTTGCCAGAATGATTTTACGGGCCTGATAGGTTTTATCGTTGGTGGTAAAAACCGTAAACAGCTCTTTGGGTTCGGCTTCCTCCTCGTCGGATGACTGGTAGCGTGTAACGTGTTTTACTTCCGTGAACAGCTTGAAATTCAGCTTATAATAACCGGCTACCTTGCGGTAATACTGCAGGGCTTCGGTCCGGTTGGCTTTGACGCCCGCAATCGGAAACGGAATGCCGCCAATCTCGATGTTTTCGGCCGTCGAAAAAAACCGCATCATTTTCGGATACCGTCGGATCGACTCCGTTAGGCTGCCTTTTTCCAGAATCAAATGACTTAACCCCGCTTTGGATGCTTCGATTCCGGCCGCCAAACCGCACGGCCCCCCACCAATGATAATCACGTCGTACATAGTCGTTACCCCCTTGTGTCAGATTGCTAAGTTAAGAATACCAAATTTAGCCAAAGAAGTTCTGATCCCCGGGCTTTTTTCCCTATTTAAGCCCTGACAGCGGTCGAAGACCCCGTCGGCGGCTTTAAAAAATCAGCAAAATAAAGCGTTGATAAAGGCAATAAATTCTCAACCGGCGACGACATAGCGGCTTTGCGAATGGGATCGACGAACACCCCCGGTTTTTATTTCCTCAGAAATGGCTTAAATTTGATCATACAGGCAAACCGTGCGGGATGGATTTACCAGCCGGTTATTCGTCTGTAGGAATGAATTCCCGTAAAGTATGTCATCTGTACTTATTCTTTTTGCGCATCCTGCCTTAGAAAAATCCAGAACCAACCGGCTTTTGCTGAAAGCCTGTCAGTCGGTCGAGGGGGTCACGGTGAATGACCTCTATGAAGAATACCCGGATTTTGACATCGACGTCGACCGCGAACAGGAGTTGTTGCTGGCTCACGATATCATCATTCTGCATCACCCGTTTTACTGGTACAGCTCGCCCGCGATGGTGAAACAGTGGCAGGATCTGGTGCTGGAACACGGCTGGGCTTACGGGCGGGAAGGAAATGCGCTGGTTGGCAAAAAAATGCTGAACGTGATTACGACCGGCGGCCCCCGGAGAGCCTATGAGGAAGAAGGCTATAACCGCTTTACGCTGCGGCAGTTTCTCGCTCCGTTCGATCAGACGGCTTTTTTGTGTAAAATGATCTACCTGCCGCCCTTTGCCATCCACGGAACCCACCGGCTGACCGAGCCGGAAATGCGGCAATATGCGAGCCAGTATAAAAGCCTGCTGACGATGCTGACCACCGATCAGATCGACATCGAAGACGCCCGAACGCGTCAGTATATGAACGAATTTATTATCGATTAACCGACCTTATGAATCAATCCGTACTTCTTCAGGCCATTGTCTATTTAGCTTCCGGGGTCTTTTTTGTTCCAATTGCCAAACGCTTGGGGCTGGGCTCGGTGCTGGGCTACCTGCTGGCGGGCGTCATGATCGGCCCTGCGGTTTTAGGCTTAGTCGGCAAAGAAAGTCACGATATTATGCATTTTGCCGAATTCGGCGTCATCATCATGCTGTTTCTGGTCGGGCTGGAGCTCGAACCCGAGCGGCTCTGGAAACTGCGCATGCCGGTGTTGGGCATGGGCGGTTTGCAGGTGCTGCTCACGGCGGTGCTGACCGGCGGCCTTGCCCTGACGACCGGTTTGCCGTGGCAGCCGTCGCTGGCGCTGGGCATGATTCTGGCGATGTCGTCGACGGCCATTGTGCTGCAAACGCTGAATGAAAAAGGGCTTATGGCAACGGCGGCCGGGCAGAATACCTTTGCGGTTTTGCTGTTTCAGGACATTGCCGTGATTCCGATTCTGGCCATTATGCCGCTGCTGGCTACTTACCCGGTCGCTTCGGCGGCCGATCACCACGCCCATGCGGCACTGATCGACAGCCTGCCCGGCTGGCTGCGGCCGTTTGCGGTGGTGGGCGCGGTGGTCGGTCTGGTATTGGTGGGGCGGTATGTGATGGGACCGGTTTTTCGGATTATCGCCCAAACCGGTTTGCGGGAAGTATTTATTGCCACGGCCCTGCTGATGGTGGTGAGCATTTCGGTGCTGATGGAAATGGTGGGTTTGAGCCCGGCGCTGGGTGCGTTCGTTGCGGGTGTAGTGCTGGCCAACAGTGAGTACAAGCATGAGCTGGAAAGCGACATCGACCCGTTCAAAGGCTTGTTGCTCGGGTTGTTTTTTATCTCGGTGGGAGCCGCCATCAATTTTGACCTGATCCTCGAAAAACCGCTGCTGGTCGTCGGAATCGTGATCGCCGTGATGATGGCTAAAGCGGTGGTATTAGCGGTTTTAGGGAAAATATTTAAACTAAAAACCGATCAGAATCTGCTGTTTGCGCTGGGCCTTTGTCAGGTGGGCGAGTTTGCGTTTGTGCTCTTTTCATTCGCTTCGCAGAACGGTATTTTGTCGAAGGAAATAGTGGATATGATGACGGCAGTCGTGGCCATCAGCATGGGCCTGACCCCGCTCGTTTTTCTGGCCAACGAGAAACTGTTGTTACCGCGAATCGGTACGAAAGAAACCGAAGAAAAAGAGCAGGATGCCATTGAGGAAAAAAACGCGGTGATCGTCGCCGGTTTTGGTCGGTACGGTAACATCGTCGGGCGGTTTTTACGGGCGAATAACATCGGGACGACGGTGTTGGATTTTGATTCGGACCGGGTCGATATTTTGCGAAAACTGGGCATGAAAGTGTATTACGGCGATGCGTCCCGGTATGATTTACTGGAATCGGCTGGTGCTGCGGATGCTAAACTGATGATTATTGCGCTGGATTCGCCGGAAAAATCGCTCGATCTGGTCGAAACCGTCAAAAAGCATTTCCCGCATCTGAAAATATTGGTAAAAGCCGTCGACCGCGACGATTCCTACGAATTTATGGAGGCCGGTATCACGCACATTTACCGCGAAACCATCGACAGTTCACTCCGGATGGGCGTCGATGCGATGACGCTGCTGGGCTACCGGGCCTATCAGTCGCAGCGGGCCGCCCGCCTGTTTCTGAAACACGACGAACGGAACATGGGCGAACTGGCCGCGCTCCGGCACGATCGGAAACAGTACTTCAGCAGTGCCCGGCAACGCATTCGGGAGCTGGAAGAACTGCTCAGTTCGGACGAAAAAGACCGCTGGCTGAAAGACGTCGAAGACGGCTGGGACCCCGAAACCTTACGGAACGAAGTCCGGCAAATGTTTCCCTGAAGAGTAGCGTAACGTTTCCACGCTCAACGACAAAATTTCTTGCCATTTCAGTCAGTTCTTTTGACTGATTAACAGTATATTATCCTCTCGTTTCGATTTTTTTTTGCGTTGAACCACTGACGCTTTACCCCTTACCCGGATAAAGAATTAAGCGGGTGGAAAGCCTGTGCTTTTCAGCCTGTATATTTCTTAAAAAACCTATTCCCATGACGTACGAAGAATTCCGCAACCGCTACCATTACGAACCCGGCAAGCTTAGTTCGCCGGAAAACGACGAAGATTTCGGACGCCTTGGTGAAGGCGGTTTTGGTTCGGTTTTCAAAGGCTGGGACACCATCGAGAATCAGTGGGTGGCCATCAAGGTTTCGAATGTCCGGACCGAGCAGCGCGATCTGTCGCTCAAGCGGGAGGTCGAACTCGCCAACCAGATTCCCCGGCACGCCAACATCGCCCGCTACGAAGTCTGCGAGCGGTTTACGACCGTCTTTGGGGTTGTCGACATGGCCGTATTGAAATACTACAAAGAAGGCAATCTGGCCGAGCTGCTCCTGAACAAGACGCTGACGCAGTCCGAAAAGGACGATATCATTACCGGAATCCTGAGCGGTTTGGCGCATTTACACCGCCACCAGATGGCCCACCGCGACCTGAAACCGCAGAATATTCTGGTTGCCCGCACGCCCTACGGCAAGTACGTGCCGCTAATTACGGATTTTGGGCTGAGCAAGATTGTCCGGCCCGACGACAATCTGGTGATGTCGATGGCCTTCCTGAATTCGACCATCGCGGGTTCGGTTTACTACATGGCACCGGAGCAGTTGAAGAATGGCCGGATGCATTTCAACGTCGATCTGTGGGCTTTCGGGGTGATTCTGTACGAACTGATGACCGGCAAAAAACCGTTCATTGCCGACAGCGAAGCCGGTTCAGAAACCGAACGAATCCAGATCATCCAGCGAATCAACGAGGTTGCCATTCCGGCGCAGTTCGACCGGATTCCGGAACCGTACCAAACCGTAATCCGGCAATGTCTGGTACACGACATCGATCAGCGGGTTCAGAAAGCCGAGACGCTGTTACGAATCCTTTCGCCTTTGGAACCGGAACCGATTGAGCCGCCCGTTATTTTACCACCAGTTGTCACTGCCTACGACGAACAACGTTCGTTCAGCGAAGGCTATGCCGCCGTTCGGATCGGCCCCCGCTGGGGCCTGGTCAATACCGCCGGAACGCTGGTGGTACCCGTCGAGTTCGATTCGATCACCGACATTGAAGATAAAAAAGCGCTGGTTCGAAAACAGGGACAGGCATCGCGTATCCTGGTCAACGGAGATACGTACCAGTTGGTGCAGCCCGGTCAACCCCGTCAGGAGGCCCGTCCAATGCCTGTTCCTCCTCCGCCCGTAGTCTTACCCGCACCGGTACCTTTGCCCGGCCCGGCCCCTCTGCGAAAAGATGCGTATTTCCCAATACCGCCGGTGCTTCCTTCGTCCGGTGCGTTGCGGCAGGCCTACATCGTGGTGGCCGTCGGCATTGGCTTGATTCTGTTCGGATTGCTGTTGCTGAGTATGGTTTCGAACGGTGTGTTTTCCTCCAATAGCGACTCCGGTTATGGAAGCTACAATGCTGAGCCGAACCCAAACGAATCGAGCTCAGGTCCTGAAAAACCGGTTTTTGGCGGGTTTGTGAGTACGCAACTGGTGAAAGGACAGGATTTTACCGTCGAAGTGCCGCGTTCCATGCAGTCGGTCACCAACCTGCGCGACGGTGCGGAAGTTCAGTATTCGAATCCCGGCCAGGAGTTGTATCTGGTGGTTTTTACCGAACGGGTAGCGGATGTCGAGGCTAATAAAATCTATAATCTCGATCAATACCGGAACTACACGACGATCAACAGTGAAACCTTTCGGACCCGCAGCCAGTCCGACGTAGGTTCCACCGATGAAGGAATGCAGTACATCATCCGCGATGTCGATTACGTGAAAAACGGAAAAAGCATTCCGCTGTACTGCATCAACGGTTTTTACAAGTCGTCGGACAAGTATTACCAGGTTTTTGCCTGGACGCTAAAATCCAACCAGTCGGATTTCGAAACCGATCTGCTGCACATTGTCCGCTCGTTCCGTTTGAGCTAATTAGGTATCAATCAACCATTAACCGAGTCGAAATTATGAATGCTGTTATTTTGGTAAGTGCCGCTAA
This sequence comes from Larkinella rosea, assembly GCF_003858635.1. Taxonomy (GTDB): domain Bacteria; phylum Bacteroidota; class Bacteroidia; order Cytophagales; family Spirosomataceae; genus Larkinella; species Larkinella rosea. The sequence continues at coordinate 2,502 of NZ_RQJO01000016.1, read as the reverse complement.
TAACGTCGCGCAAATCGGATTCCTGATGGTCTGCGCCGGTGCCCTGCTGATCAGTGGAGTGCTCATCACCGCCCTCTGGAAAACCTTCGAGAAAGCCGGCGAACCGGGTTGGGCCGCTATCGTTCCAATTTATAACACCCTGACGTTGCTGCGCATTGTCGATAAACCCTGGTGGTGGCTGTTGTTGATGCTGATTCCGTACGTCAACATTGTGATGCTGGTTTGGGTTGCCAATTTACTGGCAAAGCGGTTTGGGAAAACCGAGGGCTTCACGGTCGGACTATTATTTTTGCCCTTCATCTTTTACCCGCAACTGGCCTGGGGAAAAGCCACCTTCCAACGTCCTGCTCAGCCAGCGGTTTGAGTCATTAAAACCGGTCATTTTTAGCCACTATCCCAAAGGATACCGGTATCCTTTGGGATAGTAGTATCTTTTGAATAGTGACTGATTGTAATTTTACCGCAACTAGAACGCAGCACTTCCGGCGAATGACCGGAGGTGTTTTGCACGTAACCAAATTACAATCATGAATACGAAAACGAAACAGATTATCACCGTCATTTTTACGGTTATCGCCAGCGGTATGACGATACTGAGTGGCATTATGAAATTAATGGGCGGCAACGAAGTGGTGGATGGCCTGACCAAGGCAGGTGTCGGGCCGTATATCCCGGTTTTGGGAATCATGGAAATTACGTTCGCGGCCCTGTTCATTTACCCCAAAACCATGAAGCTGGGGTTCATCCTGTTGTCGTGTTACTTCGCCGGAGCGATGGCGACGGATCTGTCACACGATAAACCGCTGGCGAACGCCGGAATGGTGCTGGTGCTGGTCTGGATTGCGGCTTTTCTGCGCGACAAATCGATTTTTCTGCCCACCACCACAAGCTTGCGGGAGCAGGTGTGAGTTAGGAATGATCCATGTAAAATGCGGAACGTCGACTGTAAAGGTGCCCGGTTTTCACCACTTTTATAGTTAACGTTCCGCATTTTACATGGATCATTTTTTTTATTTTCAAACGGCCAAATGAAGGGTCGGATATTACGGCTTAACACTTCCAGAACGACTCGTTCATGTCCATAAAATCCCGCGAAACGAGCCACGCAACAACCTCCAAAAGTCAAATAACAGTCAATCAATCCCAGTCAATTAACTACCGTATTTTTTATTTTGATTGATCAACCGGGTTGATTGACTGCTTCTGATTACCAGATTGTTCTATTTTTAACTATTTGCCAAATGCTCGTTTAATGGACTCATGTGATTATCAATAACTTTTTGGTAATTTGGGTAACATAAGATTTGATTATACAACAGATAAAATGTCGTTTCGAAGGCTGACTGACAAGCAAAACCAATTATATACCTTCATAGACGAACTCCTATGGCAGGAATGGGACCCTATTGGAATCAATGATTGCTTTGAAGTAAGGGATGAATATTCGTCTTATGCTGGCCAGGTCTTTAACTTGGTTATACGTGGGGCAACTGTTGAGGAGCTAGCCCAGAAATTACTATCGATTGAGCAAGAGATGATGGGATTATTGGGCAACATAGAGAAGAACTCAGAACTAGCAAGAAAGGTGATTAGAGCCGCTGAAGAAGTTGCTGATTAACATAAAAGCACTTACAGAACCTCTGTAGAAGAAATGCAATTTCTATATCAACCCCTCATTGGTATTTGGTAAAGAAAACGTCCTTATTTTTTCTCGCTTGTGAATACTTTTTCAAAATCTTCCAACAAACCCAAACTTTTTACTTCTGAAAACTTGAACAGAAACTTAAACGAGAAGTATATGCCAAGTAAGGCACCTGCACTTAAAACCACATTTTTTATACTTGCGGGCTCCTTGGAAGTAACAAATGAATAACAGATTATACCTGCCACAAAAAGGGGAAAGATCCAGAATGGTATGGTAACTACTTGGTTTTTGGGTGTCAAGGTTATTTCTGTTGTCGAATCATCGATTGGTGAGATTTTGCCCATAAATTTAATTCCACCGCCAGTTGTAGCGATTCCACCTGCTTGGCGTATTTTGAATATACTTTTTTCTTGATCAATGAATTGCCCCTGTATATTAAAGCGTATATCCCACATTACCTGTCCGAATGTCCGGTCAAATACTTGCTGCAATCGTTGGCGAGTCGTTTCTATTGATTCGTAAATAACGAACTTGTAAAGGGGTGATTTAAATTGCTTTTCAATCTTCATAAATTGTTCAGGTCGATGTTGCCAATCGTCAAAAATACTTGGTTACACTCAAATTGTATGTATTCCAGCAGGTGGTTAATTTATACATGTCAATCACGCATGTAGAGAGTGTGAAAGCCCTAAATTCAAATTTAGCTTCAATCTCTTTTAAGTAAATTAAACGTCCGATTCACAACTTATTAACCACTCTCTTATGAACTCATCAAGAATATTGCAGCTTTTTTCATAATTTGAGAAGCATGAGATTTGATTGAATAACTGTATTAAAATATGAGGAATACCACAGAG
>NZ_RQJO01000011.1:439738-603493 GCF_003858635.1 Larkinella rosea | reverse complement strand
ATCTACCTAAATGCACATCATAATTTTTTTCTCCTATCCATTAACATGAAGTTAGTTACTGAATCACTGTTGAAGAAATTGCATTTATTCAACAACACCTAATTGGTATTTAGTAAAGAAATCGTCCGAATCACAACTTATTAACCACTCGTTTATTTGACTCACTTTGTAAGTACCCCTAATTTCAGACAGTAGCAATTAGAGTTTCTTCATTTTCAAGCACCCTGTTTTTCCACTCTTCGGGCGTGAGATTATCCAGTGATTCATGAGGTCGTCTTAGGTTATATTCTTCCATCCAGTCGCTAGTCAATTGCCTTACCTGATCAAGATCAAAAAATAGATACGCATCCAAAACCGTTTCCCGATATAGCCGATTGAACCGTTCAACATATCCATTCTGCATCGGTTTGCCGGGTTGGATGTACTGAATCTCAATCTCTTTACCCTTACACCAAAGCTCAAAATCACCGGAAGTAAACTCCGGGCCATTGTCAGTTCGAATCGTCTTGGGCTTTCCTCGTTCTTTAATCACCCGTTCCAAAGTTCGGATGATCCTTTTGGCGGAAAGAGAAGTGTCAATCTCGATCGCCAGCACCTCCCGTGTACAGTCGTCGATGACGTTGAACGTCCGGAATTTGCGGTTACCCACCATCGTATCACCGCACGGGCGGCCCCGTCATAAAATCCATACTCCAGCTACTATTAATGACGGTCTGTTGTTGCAGCGGATGCTTCACACGAACTGGCAGTCTGCGTTTGCCCTTCCGTTTTCTATTCAGTTTGAGCAGTTTGTAAATCCTATACACCTTTTTATGATTCCAGGATTTACCAGATCGTCGGATATAGGCAAACAATTTCCGAAACCCGTACGAAGGATGGGCAAAAGCCAGATCCTGCAACACCTCAATCACAGCCGTATCGTCCTTCTTAGTGCTGTAATAGAATTGCGAACGCGGTAAAGACACTAGCTGACAGGCCCTGCTCACGGGAATAGCTTGCTCACGAACAATCTCTTCGGCTAATTGCCTTTTGGTGGCAGGGCCCAGCCTTTTTTTGTGAATAGGTCCTTTAGGATTTGATTGTCCATCGCCAAATCGGCATACATTTTCTTTAAGCGAGCGTTCTCTTCTTCGAGGTCTTTGAGCCGTTTGACATCGGAAGCCTCCATGCCCCCATACTTGCTTTTCCAGTTGTAAAAAGTGGCTTCGGAAATGCCATGTTCGCGGCAAATTTCCTTAGTAGGGATGCCATTTTCCTGCTGCTTGAGGATCTTGACAATTTGGGATTCAGTAAATCGGGTCTTTTTCATAGGATCAGTTTAAAATTAGCATTTTTCTCTAATTCTAAACTGTCCGAATTTTAGGGACACTTACAACTTGCTTACAGTTGGTATTTAGGTAACTTGGGCAACATAATTCACACTTAGACAACAAGATTTTTATATAAATGGGTAGCGAGCAAACTTTACTTTACGACCTTATTTTACTTTATCGGAGTAAGCTAGCGTTGGCAATATCCTATCTAAACGAAAAATCTATGCACAGTAAAGGTTTTCAAGCTAAGTCTCGGACTGGTTTTTTAGATTTAAATGGTAAAATTCCTTATTTTTTTCATGGTAAAGGGTGTACGATTACTGTAGATGGAGGTATAAGCTTAAGTATAGATTTTGATGTAAAGGGAAGATGTGATGGATTTACAACTCATATTTTAGAATCTTACCTCTATTTCAATAGAAGCCTTGAAAGTAAGTTTTCTAGCATTAACGATTTTGCAAAAATTCAAGCACTTTTGAAAGAGTTGGAAAAAGATGGTTTCGTATTAAGCAAGGAATATTATTTGTTGGGGCCAATGTATGTATTGCCAAATGATTTTTTTGCTGATCAACCACTATCTTGGGTTCAATAAGAATTTAATATTTTTGGACAATTCTAGCTATATCCTGCCAGTAGCTTGCTGCCTTATTATTATTTAAATCACTTTACATAAAGTTAGTTATCAAACCACTACAGGAGAAATACAATTTCTTCAGCAACTCCTCATTGGTATTTAGTAAATCAAACGTCCCAATCATTAACCACTCATCTTTTGGAGGTAAATAATTGCTGTTCTTGGGGAGTCCAATGCCGAATGATATATGCTTTAAATTTCCGTTCTTGAAAGAACTTCTGAATAACTTCCAAAGCCCGATTCGTAATTGTATCCGAGGGCGACTTGATACAAGTAAAATAGTTTCGGTAGTTGGTCGAATCCAAATTCCTGTATTCTGATTTCAGAAAATCCGGAAGGCTATCTAAATCAATGTTTTGAATATCCGCTTGGGTCAAATCCAGGTGCATGGGAATAGTTGGATTATCGTGAACCGAAGCTGCATTTTCATCAACCCGATGCACGAAAACGGATGACTGGCCCATCAGGATAATATTAATCCTACCATAAAAAGGAGTTGGTGGTGGTGGTGGCTCATTAGGGTCGATAACCGCAGGAGGTTTTTCCGTCTCAATCATGTAATAGATAGTTTTTCCCTTTTCTTCACGGTTGGAACAAGAATTTATGCTCAGAAAAGCGATCACAATCGTCAGGTGTGTAAACAATTTGCGCGAGTAAACTTGTGCCATGAATTCCAGTTGGAATATAACTTTAGGGTTACTGGTTAAATAAGTTTAGATAAAAGCTAAATGCCAACCAAATTTTAATCAATCAAACCTCCCAATTTCTAAAGCGAAACTGTTAATCTTCATCTATCATCCACTGAGATAAGTCTTCAACTGGTCTTGGTAGCCTGCCTTCTAACCACTCAACCAGTAAGGCAGGAGTGAAGGCCTTGTCGGTTGTCTCAATTACCCAAGATAGAAAATTTTCCGGCCCACCATTTAAGTAGGGAGCTGGCGAAACAGGAAAGAATACGGTTGGTAGACGTTCATTTAATGATAAATAATTACACACACAACCGATCTCTTGTACGACTTGCCAGGCAAGTGCATGTCTTATATCAATTCGAAACTTTGCCCACCAGAGACTATTATCGTTAAATCCAAAACTGATAGATTTCCCAATGGCTGGAACCCTATAAAGATAGTTTTCTAGCATTTTCAAGGTTGTGTCGTCCATCCCCATTTTTAGTTTTTATGCACAATATATGTAAGAAATATTAGCATGCTATAATATCACCTGTTCACAAAACGTCCGAAAAAATGGCAAAGCAATGAAATGGCTGTTCTGGAAACAAAGTTTCAGGATTGGGCGAACCGGTTAAAAATCATTAGCGACGAAATCGGAAAGGAAATGCAGAGAATTAACGACGAACATCCGTATGGAGGGATTGAGGATGTAGGCTGGAAAGTTGATGAAGCCCTTGAAATGATTGAAGTAACGTGCGGTGTGAAGCCGAAAAAAATTAAGAAGTCAAAATAACGTCCGAATACTGTCAATTGATAGTTAATGACATATCATCATAAAATGCAGTTCCTGTCGTCTTGGGAAGATAAATCAGATCAGCATATACCGCGTAGAGATCTTTGGGTGCCGAATCACAAGTAAGCGTGTATTCTGTAAACTCCTTGGAACCTGTAATGGAAACCTTGCCTTCTGTAGATGACTTGAAATTGGTTACCACGGTACCGTTAATATACCAAAAACCCCCAAAAAGGATGGATATACCATTCCCTTGAATATTAGCCGTTTTAATTTTGACTTTCAGGGTCAACTTAGCTCCCTCTTTAATGGGGACATCCCGGGTATAAACAACCCGTTCCAGAACCTGGTAAGTAGAGTCGCTTTTTACGGCCTCACAACTGACTTTAATCGAATGAACAGGTGACGTAGCCGCTTCAGTTGAATAATCGACGGTATAGCTAGTGGGATTCGTTTTTGAATTTTTAAGGGTGGCTGAATACCACAGTGGAAACGGATTGACTTCAAAATCACCATTGGTAAGTACATTAGCCGGTGCTTGGGGCTGGGCATTATCCTTTTTGCACCCATTAAAAAAAATAAAAAGGAACGCTAAGGATACGGCTAAACGAAAAGAGTTCATGGCGGCTTACAGAGTAAGATGTGATAAAATCAAATGTATTAAAAGTAAATAAAACGTCCAATCCATGACAATAAAGGAGCAATGCGACAAACTCGCTGAGCAAATCTATAAGCAACTCACAACCCATATTCCGGGGAAGTGAGGACCATCTTGGGATAAATACGACGATCAGCGGATAATTAACGAAGTCTCTCAGCAGATTTCCGATGTGGCACGAAATGCCTATGTAGCCGGTAGTAATTCAGTGAAAATCAATTAACGAAATCGTCCGAAAAACAGAACCCGGCGAAAAACCGGGCTGTCCATCTACCAATCTCTATTATGAAGCATGCTTCCAACGCAAAATTACCTTTTTCATTTTTTTTGAATTGATACGATCCTACGATTTTTCCGCACTATTATTCCATTATTAATTGTCCCAATCATTAACCACTCGTTTTATGTTCGTATAAATCCATAAAACGGAGAGACCTATTTATTCGAATTGTGAATTCGATTTTGAATGGTCTGCCAGATTCGCTTTTCCACTTCTTTCTTACCGGTGTTAAGTGAATCCAGACTGTGTTGATCAAACCATGAATCTACAATTTCTTTCTCTTGGCTACTTGCAGAGCCTTCTAGATACTTATCCAGAAGGGATAACAGGTCCTCAGGTTTAATTTTTGTATTACCCATAAACGCTTTGCGGGTCGACTGATGTAAATCGACATCAATTTGCATTTGATGGCAAATCTACTACATGGATAGTTGAATAACTACAAACGTAGTAATAAAATATCTTAAAATACATTGATCCAACAAACCTCCGTTTATTAACTCCACGTTTTTCGTAATGCAAGCTAATCAGCTTCAAGGCCGAATAGGTCAGCACTTACTTTGCAATATAATTGATTTCAAGCTTGGGATGTAAGGCTGCATTTGGATGATCACTCGATGCTATAAAGGTTACTTTGAAAAGTTCTTCTAATTGATGTCTCATGAAAAATCCATAACTGGTCGCTTTATTGTCAACCATATCCTGCACCAGCTTCGTAACATCGATAACATAGTCCTGAGTCGGAGATGTAGCAGCTGGCACTGCAACCTGATTGACGGTTGTACTCTGCGGTTGTGTGTTCCAAGTAACAGTGCTTTCATCCCAAAGCGAAGTCGTTCTTTGTATAAAAAAGGCATTATCGCCAATATGCCCGGGGTATCCTGGATACCGGTAGGGAGAAGTCGGATTAAAATATAAATATATATAAGCCTGTTGTATCGTGGAATTTTCCGGAATGCTACCTAAGTCAAATTGGACCACAGATCGGCTAATTGGATCAAGGGGAACAGGTTTTTCAGTGTGTACAGCAGAGAAAAAAAGGTCTTCTTCATTTCCATACTTAGCATTGGGAGACCCATTGGAAAAAAGAGCATCCTGACCTTTGGCTGCATCCGGTTGAAGTACCAGATGTGTAATGGGTAGGTGATCCTGCATGCAAGCCTGCAAACTGAGGGCAAGTACTATTGTTGTTAGTTTAAAAAAGCACTTCATAAGCGTTGAGTTTGTCTGATAAATAGTAATGATAATGGTTCACTGGCACATCGACAAACTTAGGTATGACTATATTGAAATAAGTCAAAAAAAATCTCCGAATAATGCCCGACACTATCAATCAGCAATTTGTGCACATCAACGCCAGGCTTCGAGCAAAAGAGCGTTTGATGGAAGAAATGAAGAATAAACACCTGGCGGCTGAAAATCGGCTGCAAAAAGAAATTGATAATTTATTCAAAGAGTGGGAACGTCTTAAAAAACTAAATGAGGAACAATGACAACGGAGGAACGAGCAACCGACCACATGAAGAGTCTGGACAAGCAGATTCTCGAAAGTAGCGCAACTGAAAAGGAGAAAGCCGCCATGCGTTCAGTCCTGAGCAAACTCCACGGCAACCTGAGCAAAGTTTATGAGCAGGGTTTCAATAAATGCCGACGGGCATTCGAGCGAAAAGGTCACTATCTATAATCTAGGGTTTCCTTTAGTCGCATGGTAAAAGTGTTGCGTTTAGTACCTTGCGATTCTTGATCGCCCGATGAATGAGATAGCGGAAAGATAGAGTTTTTATAATAAAGTCAGAATGAGTTAACTTATTTTAAGGGTTACTTCGTTCAGGTAAGGATCGCGATTCCCCGTCTGCCGGTTTTTACGGCAGCCTGCGGTACCTCATGAAATCGCAAACAACTTTTGAACTGCTTACGGCAACGCAAACGCCACATACCGGTCCCCCGACTTCGTTTTGAGTTTGCCCCCCCCGCAGGCAATCACAACGTATTGCTTGCCATTGACGGCGTACGTACTCGGCGAAGCATACCCGGCAGCGGGCAGCTTGGCGCGCCAGCATTCACGCCCCGTTTTTCGGTCGAAAGCCCGAATCAGTTCGTCGCGGGAAGAAGCGATGAAGAGCAAACCGCCCGCCGTGACGGCCGGGGCACCATAGTTGTCGGTACCGGTCGGAGGAATGCCCTTGGCCACCAGTTCGGGGTACTCGCCCAGTGGAACTTGCCAGCGGTGTTCGCCTGTATTCAGGTCGATCGCCGTCAAAGTGCCCCAGGGTGGGCGGCTTACGGGGTATCCGGCCCGGTCGTACCAGCGGGTAAATCCGGTATGGTGGTAGGGCGAGGTATTCAGATTGGCGTTGCCGGCACTGGCGACGGACGTTGTTTTACCGAATAAAAAATCCACAATGGCCTTGCGCTCACCCTCTTTCAGGTGGGTAAAGGCTGGCATCATGCCCTGCCCTTTGGCCAGAACCTGAGCCACAGAGGTCTCGTTGCGTTTTTGGGAAATGCTGATCAGGGCCGGATAGCTACCGTCGTGACTGCCTTCGCGGTTTGGTCCGTGGCAGGTGGCACAATGAGTTTGATAGAGTTGGCTACCGCTGCGGTTACCGGATCCGACTGATAACGGACCGGTTTTAGACGGAACCAGCGCCATAGTAACCGGAATTTGCTTGGAGGGAACGTACATAATTCCGGCTTCGTCCACTGCTGCCCCGCCCCATTGCGCGCCCCCATCGGTACCGGGAAAAAACACGGTACGATTGGGACTCAGGGGAAGGGGAATGAACTCCTTCCCTGTTTGCCAGCGCCGGAGCTGGGCCACTATCGTGTCGCGGTCGGTTACAAAATCGTTAATATCACTTTCAAGAAACGATTGCCGGGTAAACGGCGCGGGTTTCAGGGGAATCGGCTGGGTGGGCCAGGCTTTTTCTCCCGGAACGCTGGAAGCGGGCATGGGGCGTTCCTCAATTGGAAACAACGGCTTCCCCGTCACCCGGTCGAAGACAAACAGGAAACCCTGTTTGGATAAAACCGAAACGGCATCCACTTTTTTCCCGTCATGAACGACGGTGAATAAATTGGGCGGAGCCGGAATATCGCGGTCCCAGATGTCGTGATGGATCGTCTGAAAATGCCAGAGCCGCTTGCCGGTAGCCGCGTCGAGGGCAATGAGGCTGTTGCCAAACAGATTCTGGCCGGGCCGGGTACTGCCGTATAAATCGAAGGCCGCCGTTCCCGTGGGTACATATACGATGCCGCGTTGCCGGTCGATGGCCATGCCCATCCAGTTGTTGGCTCCTCCGAAGTTGAGGTGGCCATCTTTCGGCCAGGTGTCGGCCCCATACTCGCCGGGATGGGGAATGGTGTGGAACGTCCAGACGATCCGCCCCGTGCGCAGGTCGTAGGCGCGCACATCTCCGGGCAGGGCAGGAGCAATCTCCGACACCCGATGGCCCATGATGAGCAGATTTTTATACACCACGCCCGGCGTGTTGCTCACCACGTATTCGTCGGCTCCGGGTCGATCAAGGCCCTCTTTTAAGTTGATTTTTCCACCTTTCCCGAAACTCGATACCGGTTTTCCCGTTCGGGCGTCGAGGGCGTAGAGCAGCGAGCCGTAGGCGAAGAAAATTCGGGACTCCCGACCATCGGTCCAATAGGTAACGCCCCGGCTATTCATGGCAAAGGTATCGTCGGTAAAGTTTGTTTTCCAAAGCTCCTTACCCGTGGCCGCATCGAGCGCAAAAGCCTGCGACCCCGCCGAAACACCGTACAGGACACCACCGATGATGAGCGGATTGCACTGAATCTGGGTATTGTTTTTGAGCGTATCGACTCCGCCGGAAGCATACTCCCAGGCGACCTTTAAACCCACAACGTTGCTGGGAGTTAGCTGCGTAAGTGTCGAAAAATGGTTGCGATCAGGCCCGCCGTTGTATTCGGGCCAATCCGTGGTGACGGGTTTTTCGGTCAGGCTGAGCAGACCAACGGTCAGGAGCAGGGCTGGGAAGGTGAACCGTTTCATGAACAGGTTTAGAGGGAGGTACAAATAAACACAAAGTTGTCGAAAGTTATGGTGTGGACTATACTGAAATAGCCTTTCAAGGCCAGGGTCTAATTATTTCCGCACACTCTCGTATTGCAAGCCGTCATTATTCAAGGCCGGAAGGGGGTATTTATGGCTATCTAGCTGATATTCAAATTAAAGTGCCTATTAAAATCTGACTAAAAACTCTCCAGTCTCAAATGAGTCAATCCGTGCTTAACGCCAACGCCCTCACTCCTTCGTCCCATTTTTTGCCCCATTCACCCCATTTTTTCATTCTTCCCGTACTCGCCCGGTATTTTGCCGTAGATTACTCGTGCCTGCTTTGAAACGCCCTGCGTTTTTCGGAAGGTCGTTTCAAACCCAATTTATTGACCTTTAATCAACCGGACCATGATCGGAAGCTACCTCAAAACATCGAGACGCAACTTACTGCATAACAAGCTCTTCTCGTCCATCAATGTAATTGGTTTAGCCATCAGTATGTCCGTTGGATTGCTGCTAATCGCGTTCGTTCTCGACATGCATTCGTATGACAAATTCCACAAAAATGGCGAGCGAATCTATCGCATTACGAATGTTGTAACCGAAAATAGTAAACAAAGCCGATCGCAGTCCGGCAGCAAGTTTGCGACTACTTCGATAAAAACCGGTAAGCTGATCCGGCAGAAAGTGACCGGCATTGAAGACGTGGCGATTCTGCGCACCGACTTTTCGCAGGACGCGAAGATTGGCGACACCAGTTTCCCGATCAAGGGTTTCTGGGCAGATCCGTCCCTATTCAAAATCTTCACCTTTCCGATGCTGGCAGGCAATCCCGAAACAGCCCTGAAAGCGCCTTACTCGATCGTTCTGACGGAAACGACCGCCAAAAAACTATTCGGCCGCGAAGATGCACTGGGCAAAGTAATCCGATTCGATACACTCGACTATCAGGTGACCGGCGTCATGCAGGATGTTCCCTTTTTTTCGCACCTCACTTTCGAAGCGTTGGTATCGCTGTCGACAGCCGAGCAACTCAACCGGAATAACGACGATTTCGAAAAGTGGACCAACATGTCGTCGAACTTCGTGTACGTTCTGCTGCCCGAAACCGCCGACATCGCGTCCATCCAATCGCAACTGGGTGCCATTGCCAGGGAGGAAAACCGGGTCGACGAAACCACCAAAATCCGGCTCGAGCTTCTTCCTTTATCCACTATCGTGGTCGGCGAAAACTTCCGTGCCTCGGAGGGCGGGCCCGGTTCCGTAGGTCCCCACATGTCTCCGGTGGTGCTTTGGATACTCGGCGGATTGGCACTCATTGTGATTCTGTCGGCGTGTTTTAACTACACCAATCTTTCAATGGCAAGAGCCATGCGACGCTTTAAGGAAGTAGGGATTCGCAAAGCGATCGGTGCCGGAAAAAGCCAGGTATGGCAACAATTCCTGGCCGAAGCCATCATGATCTCCCTGACCGCGCTTTTTCTTTCGTTTTTCCTGTTTCTCCTTTTAAGGCCGATGGTGATCCATCTCGCGCCGGAGATGCAGCGCACGGTGAAGCTCGAGCTTACGCCGGTTATGGTCCTAACCTTTCTGCTCTTTTCGGTTACCGTGGGGGGTGTGGCCGGTTTGCTGCCCGCCCTGTTCTTTTCGAAAGTCAGCGCGATCAGTGCGCTCCGGAATGTATCGACGGTAAAAGTGTTCAAACACCTCACCCTCCGTCGTGCCCTGGTGGTGGTCCAGTATACGCTCACGCTGATCTTTATCACCACAACGGCCATCGGCTATGTGCAGTATAAAAACATCCTGGCTTTCGATTTGGGATTCAATACCGAAAACATCCTGAACATTGATATGCAGGGAAATAAACCCGATGCGTTTCTCAAAGAGCTGAGCGAGATGCCGGACGTAAAGGGCGTATCCCGGTCATTGATCGTCACCAGCGTCGGAAATGCCTGGGGCGGATTTATTAAGTACAAAGATTCGCGCGACTCGGCCCTGGTCATGACCAACCACGTCGACGAAAACTACCTTTCTCTGCACGAACACAAGCTCCTTGCCGGAGGAAATTTCAGAACACGACCCACGACTGCCAGCGCTTCAACCGAACTGATCGTTAACCAGCAGTTCTTAAAACGATTTAACATTGCGGGCGGTGACCCTCAGAAAGCAATCGGGGCCGTGGTTTCGTTCAGTAGTTTCCGCGTAAAGGAACGCAAGATGACCCTTGTTGGCGTCATGAAAGACTTTCACTATGGCAAGGTCGACAACCTCATCCAGCCGACCGCATTCCTGGCCTGGACCCCCGAAGACCGGGCAGTCCTTAATGCCAAAATACAGAGTGCTGACCTGCTATCCACCCGAGCCAGGATCGAGTCCGCCTGGAAGAAAATCGATCGGATTCACCCCTTTAAAGCCGAATTCTTTGATGAATCGATCGAAGAAGCCTACAGTGAATTTTCCATCCTGATCAAGATTATTGGCTTTCTGTCCATTCTTGCCATTTCGATCGCATCGATGGGCTTGTTCGGCATGGTTGCCTACACCACCGAAACCCGGCTGAAAGAAATCAGCATCCGCAAAGTGATGGGGGCCAGTTCCGGTAACCTGATCTACTTGCTGAGCCGCGGTTTTCTCGTCCAGCTTTCCATCTCGGCCCTCATCGCGCTGCCGATAACGTACCTTTTCTTCGAAAATTGGGTGCTTACCAATTTCCCGTATCACACACCGGTGCGGATCGTCGAGTTGTTTGTCGGTTTACTGGTGGTGTTGCTGATTGCGTTTCTGATGATCGGATCGCAGACGATGAAAGCCGCCCGAAGCAATCCGGCGGAAGTCCTGAAAAGTGAATAAGCGTGATTAGTAGCCGTTTGCATTGGACCATAATGCTGCCGTTCTGCCCAGTGACACAGCCCATTCGCTACGCTCAGGTTGGCGAAACTCAAGTTGAAAACCGGTTTTAGATTTATCGTTTACGGTTTCAGAAAACCGCAATAATCTCCTTATATTCACGCAAGTACCGTAGAAACAGGGAGATGCCAGGCTATTTTAACGCGTGAATGATGAAATTTACCAAACTGGTTCCCAACGTGTTTTACCACGATATTCACGACGGTTTAAACTTATTTGTCAACTGCCTCGGGTTTTCGATTGAGCACGATGAACTAGCTACTGTTCATCCATTTTGCGTCATTGGAAAAGATGGATTGCGTATCAACCTGTTTGAAAACGGAGCCTTCGCTCAGGAACATCATCCCGAATTTAGGTTAGAAACCGACAACATCGAAGAGGTGTACCAAACCGTTGCCTCCAATTACCCCGAATTTCTTCATCCCAACCTGAATAAAATCACGCTTCGGCCCTGGGGAGCGCGGGAATTTGCGGTGATGGATAAGCAACTGGGCGTTATTATTCAACAATGGTAAATCGTAAAACAACGCATTTGAACCTGCCTGAACGTATACTTATAGGGGTTACATTTTGAGATCGTGCAATTTCCCAGACAAGCCAGTTGGGGCGTTTTTTGGGTTAAAACCCGCGCGTTGGGAGAAATTTGATAGTGATTGGGAGAAATTTGATAGCCGAATCGCGGGGAATCGGCCAGCTTTGTGAGCAACTTATTACCCGCCCGAAAAACCGGACAAGGCAGGTAATAAAACCGGTCATTCATTCTTAATCATTACTAAACCAATCCAATTATGGCACTCCGATTAGGCGACATTGCACCCGATTTTACCGCACAATCCACCGAAGGAACCATCCATTTTTACGAATGGCTGGGCAATTCCTGGGGCATGATTTTCTCCCATCCGGCCGATTTCACCCCCGTCTGTACCACGGAATTGGGCCGTACGGCTTCGTTGAAAAGCGAATTTGAAAAACGGGGCGTCAAGGTCATCGCCGTCAGCGTTGATCCGCTGGAATCCCATTCCGAATGGATCAAAGATATCAATGAAACGCAGCAGACGACCGTCAATTTCCCGATGATTGCCGACCAGGATCGCCAGGTGGCGGAGCTGTACGACATGATTCACCCGAACGCCAGCGAGAAGGCAACGGTGCGCTCGGTGTTTGTGATTGGCCCGGACAAAAAAGTGAAGCTAACGCTGACGTATCCGGCATCGACGGGCCGCAATTTCAACGAAATTCTGCGCGTCATCGATTCGCTGCAGCTGACGGCAAATTACCAGGTGGCGACGCCCGCCGACTGGCAGGCCGGGGAGGATTGCATCGTCGTTCCGGCGGTGAGTACGGAAGATGCCATCAAGAAGTTTCCGAAAGGCGTTACAATTGTTAAACCGTACCTGCGGACGACCCCTCAGCCCAATCTGTAACGGCCAGACGGCGGTTTTAAACCCGCCGGGGAGTAATCATCAAACCCACATCTTTATCAAAGGCTTTGTAACATTTAGGCTGTTCGTTAAACGCCTGGAAAGTGCCGGTTCGCTGGTCAACTTCCGGGCGTTTGTCATTTCACCCGGTGCTAATCCGCAGAACGCAGGCGGGTGTTCGCACGTTTCTGCCGGTAACGGGCAGCGAACCCAGTCACCGATAAAATCCCCTTTTCCCGGAGCCTTGCCCACCACACCGTCCCCCTCCCATCCGGTTTTGCCGACGGGCAGACAAAACCGTTCCCAAAAGTGATAGCGAATGACCCATTTTTGACAGGGTCTTAACGGTAGGAAGCCGACCTTTGAATCATCCAAAACGGACAACTCAACCAAACTTAACCCCTGTACATGAAAACAAAAGTGCTCCTGGTGGATGAAAAAGCCGAGCTGGAAGGATTCTTCCGGCGGCATTTCCACCAAGCAATCCGGAACGGTTCGTACGAGTTTGTCTTTGTCACAACGGCTGGCCAGGCCCTGCAACTACTGGAAGAACAAGCTGATATTGATGTGTTGCTGACCAATCTGAGCGGTCTTTCACTGCTGGACTACCTGCCCCGCATCAACCCGATTGTGCGTACGGTTGTTTTCAACGCCAACGGGGATGTAACGACGGTTCGAAAGGCCATGAACCACGGCGCTTTTGCCCTCCTGACCACTCCACTTAATTTTCAGGAGCTGAAAGCGACCATCGACAAAGCCCGGCAATATGCCCACCAATTGCGGGAAACCCAGGAACTGATGCAGGTCGATGCCCACAAAACCCACTTTTTCAGTCACCTCACCCACGAATTGCAATCGCCCCTGTCGCTGCTGGTGTCGACCGTGAACCGGCTTTTCGAAACCGCCGATTTACCGCTCACGCAACCTCTGCTCGCGGTGCGTCGCAACGCCCGTCAGCTCCTGCGCGCCATCAACGAGCTGGAAGCCATTGCCCAACAGGAAAGTCTGAAGATAGAACTGATCGGCCGGGACGGAATTTTATCCGGTTTTACCGAGCAGCTGGCGGAGTGATACAAGGTTTTTGCAGGTTGAGTTTCACCCCCCTAAAAGCCTTTCACAACCAATGTAACAGGCTTTTAGGGCGGTTTTTACACCCTTTCACTTCCGTTAAAAAATCAATTTTGTCCGCAGACTCGAGGTCTGGAAAGGGCGCTGGGCGTTGCCGGTCAGGGTCAGCACTTCGTTGGTCGTGTCCTGAAAAATATCGTCGAACCGTTCGCCTTTTCGCAGGTATTTCAGGAGAGCTGTGGTGAAAGTTCCGTTGCGGCCCACGCCATTCCGCGCCACGCTGCCCGGCGCCGTTGCATACCCGATGAAGAGGTTATCGATCCGGGCCTGCGCCAGATCAATGGTTTTAAAACCGCGGTCTACTTCCCCCCGGCTCCAGCTGCGGAACGGGTTTTCGCGGCAGGCATCCAGCAAAACAATGCTGTTTTTGGCACCCAGTTCCCGAAACTCGTCGAGCACCCGGCTCACCGGAAAGGCTTCGTAGCGCACGTCGTCTTTCTGCTCCAGTTTGGCGCCGGTCGGAATCATGTAGTTTTCACCGGCAACTTCAATCCCGTGTCCGGCGTAAAAAAACAGGGCTGCATCCGCCCCTTTGGCCTGACGATTAAATTGCTGAAACGCCTTCTCAAAGCTCTGTTTATCCGCCAGATCTTCGTGCCGGGTCACTGTAAAACCCAGAGACTGCAGTCGCTCCGCAATGTCGCGGGCATCGTTGAGCGGTCGACCGCCCAACGCCAGGCCTTCCGAATAACCGGAATTCCCAACGATAAACGCGTAGCGTTTTTTTGAAATGGAAGGTATTAAAACCGGTTGAGTCGTAGATGCCGCTGTCACTTGGTTTCCATTCTGGACAGAATGGTCTTCTTTCCTTTCGGAGTAAGAAGTGTAGGATCTGTCAACATAGGTTTTTTTATTCCAGAACGACGGTTTTTTATCAAGAAAAACCGAGATGGGTTTCATTTCACCCAAATTTGCTCTTTCAAAGACGTATTCAAGGGTAAAATATCCTTCTGTACGAACAACAATAACGGGATCAAACCCCCTTGCCTTGATATGTAACTTATATTTCCCAAAACTATCAGTTGTAGTATTATTCAGAGCTCCTTTTTCTATAATGGACACACCCGACATAGGAGTTTTATCTCGATAACTATAAACCGTACCCGTAACCGTAATATCCTGAGCATTTAACACACGCTGGCCGAAAACCACTGTCACCAAAAACAGTAAACAAAAGCGTATCATTTTGTTAGAATCGTAAAAATCTCCCGAATCGTTAATACAGTACAGTTTATGCAAGGTACTAATTCACAAAAGCTTGCGGAGGAGAATACCGCATCTTTTTGTCAGTACCGTAGCGCTTCACCCACAAATCATGCGGCAGCACATCCAGAATCAGGTGCAGGTGCCGGGCTTCCATGTTATCGGCATCGCCGTGGCCGAGCCAGAAGCCGAAATCAAACGAGCCCTGATTGTTGTTGGTGTCGGTCGCGGTGCCCCTCAGGAGCGTGCCCCGGTCGTAGACACACTGGCAGCCGGAATAAGCGCCCTTGCCCCGGTAGGAGTTATTAAAACCGTGGTACACCCAGGAATTGGGCCATTCGCGAACCCAGCCGTTGCCGTTCCGATCGGTGTCGCCATCTCCCGGTTCTTTCAACGGACACTGGTTGAACTGGTTGCGGTTCACGTGGTGAAATTGCTTCAGGACAAAAATCCGCACCTCGTACTGCGCACTGTTGTTGTCGACCTCCTTGTCGTTGATGTCCAGAAGCAACTCGCCTGTCGACTTGCTCAGGAAGTAATCGCCCGCTACGTAATTGGTCAGGCCATCGTCCGTGATCATCCGGTCTTTCGACACCATAAAGATGTTTTTTACCGTCTCATCGTAACTCTGGAACAGCTTCCGGCAACTGCCACTTCCGGGACCAATCTGCCACATCAGTGCCCCGTGCTGCACGGAAGCGCGCTTATTGTACCCATTATTGAGGCTCTCGGGAAGACCGACCGCATAGGTGGACCCGTAAAAAAAGCCGACCCGGATTTTGCCTAAGGCTTCAATGTAAACATAATCGTCGAACCCAACCTGAATACCGGTTCTAAAGGGTTGTTTCAGATTCCCCGGAACCGATACGGTTTTCGCCACAAAATAGCTGTCTGGTGATTGTGCTACGGCTTTTTTTGCTCCCGTCACCAAAAAGGCAAGCAGGAGACAGCCAATCGTTTTGACTATAAACGGTACGGTTTTCATCAGTTTCCTTTGCTCAATTCATCTGCTGCTACATTGATCAGCGTACCGATCATCAGCCCCTGCAAATCGTGCCCCAGGGCGCAATCGTTCACCCGTTCCATCTGGTATTGCGGGTTGGTCCCGTCCCGGTTGACGTACAGGTATCCCCTGGCTTCGACCTGGCACTCGTCGCAGATCCAGCACCCCCGCCCCATCCAGGTGGAGGTCATGTCGATCGTGTACCGCTGCGTGTCCGGATCGTAGCTCCAGTCGTTGGTTCTGGCCCGAAACTCCCGGCCCGTATTGGGGTAATACTGGTTCATCAAAAGACCGGCAAACTGAGCTGAAAAAGCACTGGCTTCCTGGTAACTGCCCTGATAAACCGGCTCTCCGCTGCCGTTGGGAAAATTACAGGCGAACAACAAAAGCAGGCTCAACACGCTGATAGCCGAAATTCCGGTTGGGATTCGAAAGGTGAATAGTGATTTCATGGCGGAAATGGGATTGATGATTGGCCGCTTCACCCGAAGCGTTTGTCCATCTATTCCGTTTCTGATCGAAGGTTATCAGTCCTCTTTAAAAAATACGCTTGAACTACGTCAAAAGCGGTTTTTAAAAAAATACCCACTTTCTGCTATTTTGGCTCCAGCCAGCCATGATTTTAGGTCGTTTAGTTGGATTGAATAGCAATTTCTGCGTAAACTTCTGGCAGCCAAAGACGTAGAAATGCTTTTTCGCACCAATCGTATGCCCTTCCGGTTCCTCTTTTTAGTTTTTTTTGCCGGTATCTGTGGTACCAGTCTCTACGCCCGTCCCCCAATTTTGCTTTCTCCCTCCGCTTCAAAATACGTCATTGGCCAGCAGGTCGATTACCTGACCGACACCCTCGGAAAACTGACGATCGACGAGGTGCGGAATCCGGCCCGGGAGCGGTTTTTCAAACCCGGTTTGCAGACCGTGCCGAACATGGTTTTTTCAAACAGCAGCTACTGGTTCCGGTTTCAGGTTTCGAACCGTGACTTCCGGCCCGACAGCCGGTATCTGTTTGAAATTGGCTTCGGCAATATTAAAGAAATCAACCTCTACCTGGTGGACAGCAAAGGAAAGACCACGGTTTTTCGGGCGGGCGATCAACTGGGCCGGGCCAGCCGTCCTATTTCCTTCAATACGTACGTTTTTCAGTTGCCGCTTCAGCCCGGCGAATTGTATACGGCCTACCTGCACATCAATAACCGGAAGCTGCACAGCTATTTTCCGCTCATCATCTGGGAAGAAAAGCGGTTTCAGGACTACGCCCAGCCAGCCTCACTCCTGTGGGGATTTTACTGGGGAACCCTGTGTCTGATGTTTCTTTACCACGTTGTCATCTGGTTATTTACGCACATTCGCAGCTATCTGTACCTGGCTTTGTATCTGCTGTCGTATATGTTTTACGAAGCCTGCCGGGGCAGCAACCTCGGTCCGCGCTACCTCTGGCCCGATTCGGTCTGGCTCGCCGAACACGGTCTGGGGCTCTTTTCGGCGGGTGTTTTCCTGACATTCATTATCTTTTATGCCCAGGCACTGAACCTGCGGAAAGCGACACCCCGCCTGTATTACGCCCTCTGGATTCTGTGCGGAATCAGTATTGTGCTGGTGGTCGTCAACCTGCTCGAACTGTTTCCCCTGTCTCTTCAGCTCATCGCCCTGGTCAGTTCCTGCCCGCTGGTGGTCGGCATGTTTGTGGCCGGTTTGCTGACCTGGCGGCAAGGCCAGACCGCCAGCCGGTTTTACGTCATTGCTTCGATGTGCTACGCCCTGGGCTTTACGTTTTTTGTCCTCAATCGGGTGGGCATTATTCCCGGAACCGGTTTTTTGATTCACTATTCCCAAAACATCGGTTCATTGTTCGAATTTACGTTCATGTCGGTCGGTCTGGCCGCTTACATCCGCAACGAACGCTGGGCCCGGCGATTAACGGAACGCCAGCGCGAAATCGAAGCCCTGGCGGCTTATGAACAGCAACTCCGCAAAAAAATCGAAATGGAAGAAGCCCTCATTGCCGGGCAGATTCAGGAACGGCGACGGGTGGCCGACGAACTCCACGACCAGTTGGGCAGCGTTCTTTTCAGTATCCGGACCCGACTGAGCGAGTTGAGCAATTCCGAAAAACCGCCCACCATCGACCGGCCCGCCCTGCATTCCTTACTCCAATCCATTCAGGATGCCTACGATGGGATTCGGCTGATTGCCCACAACTTCTGGCCCGACGAACTCGAAGAACGGGGCCTGGGCAGCAGCCTGCAACAACTGACGAGTAGTTTGAACCGGGCCGGAAAAACCAGCTTCGTGTTGCAATTGAGCGGTCTTGAGGAACAACTCCACCGGCTGGCTAAATTTCACATTTACTGCGTGTGCCTGGAGTTGGTGACCAACATTCTGAAACATGCCCAGGCCAGCGAAGCCACGATCCGGTTTACGGCCGACGATGCCCGTCAATTTCTGAAACTGAGTGTGCGGGACGATGGCACCGGTTTTGAACCGGAACAATTTCCGCAGGGAAAAGGCATCCGCAGCATTCACGAACGGGTGGAGCAAATGAACGGCACCCTCGCCATCTCGAATCTGCCCGACGAAGGCGGCACCTGGGTGCAGATTAAAATACCGATGGCCACAAGCCCTGAATTCCCTACCCCGGCCCTCGGCTACCAGCTCACCGGGCCGGTAGTTGTTCCGGCCCGGTGAAAAACCGGCTTACACCAATCCGTTCCGAATGGCAAAATTGGCCAGTCCAACGATGCTTTTCACCTTCAGTTTCTGGATCATATTCCGCCGGTGGGTATCCACCGTGGCTTCGCTGATATTCAGTTTGTCCGCAATTTCGGCGGTGGTAAACTCCTGGGCAATCAGCCGCAGTACTTCAATCTCGCGGGATGTCAGCTGGCGGATTTGCTCCGGCTGTTTTTCTTCCTGCGAATCGACGAATGTACGCAGAACCTCCTGGCTCATGTACGGCCGGTCGTCGCGCATCACTTCGTGGATTGCTTTCCGCACCAGATCAACATCCTGACTTTTAAAGAGATACCCCGAAACCCCCAACCGAACGGCGGCATGAATGTCTTTGGCATCTTCGGACATGCTCAGAATAATAACCCGGGTTTTGGGGGCAATGGAGCGTACCTGCACGGCAAACTCCAACCCGCTAATCCCCCGGCGCATCCGCAGATCGGCAATCGCCACGTCGACGATCGGTTCTTTACTCGTTCCGTTTCTCATGAACTGCAGGGCTTCTTCCCCGTTGGTAAAAACCGCTTCAATCTCAATCTGAGGGTCGTCGCGCAATAGACTCAAAAGACCGTCGATCACCACCTTATGATCATCGAGCAGCAATACCTTGATTTTGTCTTTCACCAGAATAATGTAAGGTAGGAGCTTGGTAGAGGGATTTTTCAAAAATACGTAATCAGGTTGATAACTTCTTGTGCCGAACGCAATAGATGGATGAAAATTTAAACCATCTGCGATCATGTTACAGACGTTTTTGCTTCAAAGTCCGGCCGATCATCAGCTTTTCATCGACACGTATCGGCAACGTAGTCAGGGAATTACCGTTGATCTGGCCTTCCTGAAAAACACGACGGTTCGGGTCTTTCAACACAGCGATCAGCCCGGCGAATGGATTGCGGGGTATTTTGTCAATGATCAGCGGCCCCACCGGTATTTCTCGGTCATACCCGCCGAAATCAAAGCCCAGATGCTGGAAGACAACGGCATTTCGGAAGATGACGTAGCCGAAATCGGGGCCATCTGGATGGACGTCAAAGCGCTGGGGCGGCTGGGGCGCTGGCAGGTCTATCTGTTCATGCTGGCCGATGCCTACTCGACCAACCGGTCCTACATCGTCGGCGGAACGGTTCACGCCCAGATCCGGGATTTCCAGATGCAGGTCGTCAAACACCCGCTTTTCGAGGGCAAAGTCGAGTTGTCGGGACAGGTCCAGCAGATTTGGGAATACTACGCCAACCGCGAAGAAATCTGGTTCGACTTCCTCAATTTCACGGTGCCGGAAATGCGTCGACACGTTTCCCGCGAAACTGTTCGGCTGGAGCCATCACCCTATCGTCAAAGTGCCTGATATG
This sequence comes from Larkinella rosea, assembly GCF_003858635.1. GTDB lineage: Bacteria > Bacteroidota > Bacteroidia > Cytophagales > Spirosomataceae > Larkinella > Larkinella rosea. The sequence goes on along the minus strand of NZ_RQJO01000011.1, from coordinate 583,373 downwards.
AAAAGTTTATAAACTACAAATGGTCAGATGGAGAGATTTTAGTAGTTTTAACTGCTACTTGACCTCCATCTTATCATCTGTTCTATGTCTAATCCGCCACGGAAGCCCTCTCCCCCAGCCTCTGTTGACCCTTGCAAATACCTCGACGATCATCCTGAGGAATTCTGTAAATCACTTACCCTGACCAATCCCCGGATCGATACGTCCTGGGACTGCCTGACCAAGCGGCTGTACAAGTTTTTCGAGAAATACGCACAGAGCTACGGCACCAGCACGGAAGACGTCCAGGATTTAATTCAGGAGACCCTGATCCAGTTCATGATGGATATTTCCACGAGCAAATTCAGGTGCCTGGGTTACAAACCCATTGGCTACGTCGGGCGGATTTGTCTGAATAAATGGAAGTCGTGGTGGAAAAAAAAGAAGAAAGAACTACCTAACCAAGTACCCTGGGATATGCTTTTCAGTGAATTCAACGATGGTTCCAGCCTGGAGCCCGGGATGCCCATCAAAGAAGATGAGGAAGAAGATTGCAGCCGGATTGCAGCCCAAAAAGCCTTTAATGAACTCACGCCCGGTCAACAGAAACTGATGTGGGCACACTATGTAGAAGACATGAAACTGAATGATTTTGAAAAAATGGAAGATAAAGCCGACGGTTTCGGAAAATTGCTCCACCACCGCGCCAAAAAAAAATTCGCCGAGCTCTTCAGGAAATATTACAACGACTGTCAATCATGGAAGAACTGACGGAGCAACAGCACGACGACATCGCGGCTTACCTGTCTGACCAGATGACTTCCGCGCAAAAAACCGTATTTGAGGAGCAACTAAGCCAGAATCCAGCCCTGCAGGAGGAACTGGAACTTCAGCAACGAATCAGGCGCGGGATGCAATTTTTATCGTTCGAGAAGGAGGCCGCAGCGATGTTTGCCCGGGTCAAGAAAGAAGTCGAACAGGAATCGGTACAGGAGGATAAGCAGGAGGAAGAGGAAGTTGAAGAGAAGCCACTGGTCATCATCGTGGTTCGACCGTTGTGGAAACGCCCCGCTTTCTGGTGGGCTGCGGCCACGGTTGTGCTGCTCCTCGGCCTGTTCTGGAAGTTATATACCGACGATATTCCGGGGGGTACCGGCACGCCCATTGCCCAGAAGGATTCGACGAAAAAACCGCCGGTGTCGACGGATACCACCAAACCGGATAACCCAACCCCATCGCCCACTCCGCCAACCGATCCCGGACTTTTGCTGGCCGACGCGTTCTTCTCGCCGACGCCCAAAGCCAATCCCGCCCCCGTCGATTTACCCGTAGAAACCGACGCCGGAACCACGCCCGACTCGGTGATCATTGCGCAGGACTCGGTAGCCGTCGTTCAGGGAATTGAGTTGCTCCGGCAAAAACAGGAACGCAAAGCCATCGGTATGCTGGAAAAAACCGTCGTGGAAGGGTATCCCGGCCACTGGCGGGCCTGCGCGGAATGGTACCTGAGCCTGGCCTATCTGCGGGATCGCCAGTCGGCCAAAGCCCTCCCGATCCTGACCCGCATCGTCCGAACCGACGGCCATCCGTATCAGCAGGAAGCCCGTCAGCTTCGTAACCGGTTGAAAAAATGAAACGGTTTGTCGTCCGACATACACTCCTGGTTTCGCCGGCGGTCCAGCAAAAGCGGCTGGCGCTGGTCCAGACGACGCAGGATGTGAGCATGCTCCGAGATGATTTTTATTTCCGTTAACCCGCACTGCCCATGAAGCTGATTTGTGTTGTATTCGGTCTGTTGTTCAGTCTGCCGCTGTTTGCGCAGGAGGAGTTTACCTACGGACTCATTATGGACGACGAGAGCTACCTGCGCATTCCGGCCAAACCCCCGGTTATTCAAAAGCGGGGCCTGCGGCAATTACCGCCCAGCCTCTCCTACGAAGCCTATTGCCCGCGCCCGCTCGATCAGGGAAAGCACGGCACCTGCCTGGCGATTGCGCTGGGGTATTACCTGCGGACCATCATGGAAGCCCGCCGGCTCGATCTGAAAAACCCAGCGGAAATCAACAAACTGGCGTTTTCGCCGACCTACCTCTACGAAGAAGCCAAACTCCAGAACGATCCTTATTGCCAGAAAGGATTGCCCATCGATTCGGCGACGAACGTGATCCGGAACCTCGGCATCATTCCCTACAGCGCGCTGGGCTATCCGGCTTGTAGTCAGGCCAATATCCGCAAATTCCGTTCGCAGGCGAAAAACTACCGGGTGGCGGAGTCGCAGCGGTTTTTCCGACTCGACGATCCGGTGACTGAAAAGGTGAGTAAATTAAAAAATACGCTGACGGAAGGGCTGCCGGTGGTAATCAGCATGCTGGTGCCGCCTTCCTTTTTCCAGTTAAAAACCGCACTCTGGGAGCCTAAAGACGCCGACGTTGCGCTGTTGAAAACCCGATTAGGGGAATTGCAGGCCAGTGGGAAATCGGGAATGGGCCACGCCATCTGCGTATTGGGATACGATGATCAGAAATTTGGTGGGGCTTTTCGCATCGTCAACAGCCAGGGAACGGGCTGGGGCGATAAGGGTTTTGGCTGGGTGAAGTACAACGACCTGGCCACGTTTACCCGCTACGGCGTGCAACTCTACCAACCCATGACCGAAACCGCTACCTACCAGATCGGCGGGTTCAAGGCCGATGTATCGTTTGAACAGGTAGGTCGGGGCGACATGCCACTTCACTTCGACGAAGCGGCCTCCAAAACCGCTGGTATGCTGGTGTATCGCATGGACAAGCCCAATGTGTCGGGCGACAAATTCAAGTTTCTGATCAACAACGACCGCCAGGCTTATCTGTTTGCCTTCGGAACCGACGAGCGTCCGAACAGCGACCTGCCCCAGCTTTTTCCCTACAGCGAAAACCGCCCGGATGGCATGGTCGTCGATTTCAGTCCGTTGATGCCCGCCAACGCCACTGTGGCCTACCCGCCCACCAGCGCCATCGAACTCGACTCCAACACCGGAACCGATTATTTCCTGCTCCTGTTTGCCAACCACCCGGTCGAAACCAGCCGGATCAGCCAGGCTTTTCAGCGAGCCACGGGTGGCAGTGTGCCCGAACGGCTTCGGAAAACCCTGCTTCCGGAAAAACCGATCGATTATGCCCGCATCCGGTACGAATCCAACCGGATTGCATTCACCGTCGAACCCGGTGCTTCGGGCAACCTGGTTCCGGTACTGATCCTGATCGATCACCGTTAAAAAGTCGCCAGCCGCGGGGATCGGCTGGCGACTTTTCGGTTATAATTGGGGAGCTCGCACCGCTTTTTTACAGCGGGGATCGCCGGGCTCCAGCGGTTTCTGTCTTTGAATTCTCCCCTGCCGATCGTACACTTCTTCGACACATCGGCCTCCCCGATTTACTACATAAGGAATACCGGGTTTAAATGGTGGCGGACCGGGCTTGTGAGTCTCTGGTTGTGGACAGTCGGGGCTGTTCGCTTTCTTAAGTTTCTCAACGTATCCGCCTTTTCCATCGCATACCTGCACATATTGATCACCGCCTTTACAGAACGTCTTCACAACGGTTCCGCTATCACAAACCGGCACACAACTACCGATTTTATCTCCTTTATCAAAACCGCCCTTCCCATCGCATATGATGGCGTATTTAACCTCATTGATACAGGTATCTTTTCCCGCAACAACGGTGCCCTGTTCGCAGAATTTCTGAAACGGATAAAGCCAGTAAATAAGTCCGGCAATTAACACCAGCAAAATCACAAGTAACCACCCATATTTTCGAAACCAGGATTTTGGTTCCGGCTGACTAACAGGCGGTTTTATCGTCGGTTCAACGGCTTTTGGGGGGGGCGGTGGTGGAACGATCAGTTTTAGTTTCCGCTCACAGGTTGAACAGTAGCTGTCCGTAAAATCCAGCATGGACTGGTTATCGAAATCCGGTGGATGCAACTGGGGCGGCATCGATTTATACGGGCAATTCGTCCGTTTTCCGCATCCTTCCGGCTCAGGCAGGTAATAGGGATTGTATTTCCCGGGTGGGGTTGGTGATCGCTCCATGTAATTATTTTCTGAAAATAATGATAACCTAAAGTGAGTAGGCGGAATAAATCAGCAGTTCGGATAAAACCGGTAGGCCAATATTACACAATCTGCCTAAAAGGTCAGTAATCCATTCGCAAAATCATGAATATCCTTAGAAAGAATCATGGATTATGGTATTGCGCATGAATCCTTATCCGAGCAATTTAGCCGTTTTAAAATTTGATTTAAAGCGGCTGATTATTCCCATAAAATTCATTTTTTTCTATCGTACCCAGAATTAAAACGCGATCATTTTATGCCACAGATTATCTGGGAGCAACCCGCCCAAAATCTCAAAAAAGTCACCCTCACTTTTCCGCCACACAATCAGCAGTTTGATCTGGTTCAGGAGGAAATTATCAATCAGCTCGCCGGGAGTGCGGGTAAATCCGTTCGTATTCACTGGGATGCCAATCTGTATGAGGCTGATTTTACCAACCTGCAATCCGTTCCGCAAAAAATCGGTATTCCGCTCCGGAAAACCGCCGGTTCCGGGTCGTTTCCAACGGGGGATGTCTGTACCATTGAGCAAAACGGTCAGTGGCTGAGCATCGACGGCTGGCAGCCGCAACAGCAGTACATCCGTCTGAAACGGTTGAACAGCACCCCTCCTCCCCCGATTGCTGAAAACAAAATCTGCAAAAATGTGGTGGATGGCCAGGCCTGCAACTCGCTGAACCGGCTGGATGCTGTCGTTTGCCGCAAATGCGGATCAGGTGCCCATTTTGAAACCGTTTACCGACCCAATTAAACCGACCTATCCCGATGAAAACGGTTTCCCTGATCGCCAATTCCGGCATCCAGTTTGTAGAAATTCCCCTCAACCTCGGTGATGCGAGTGCCGCTTCCAAACTCCGCTTTGAGTATGCCGAACGCGAAGACCCCGAAAACGACCGGGTCTATCTGCTCAATCCTTACCTGCTCGAAAACGGGCGCTACGTCAGTCGGCTGGATTTGAACGCCGAAGCCTTCCGCCCCGACCGCTCCATCGACGAGAGCCGGATCCGGCCCGAGAATCTGAATTACATTCGGGAAGATCACATCATCAATCTGCAGGGCCGCAATGCTCTCGACATTCTGGAGGACGCTTTTCTGCCGCTGCCGTATTTCCGGACGGATCATTATGACCCCGGAAAACTGATGCCCGGCCCGCAATCCTGGGCACGGATGTATCTCGGCCGAGTCAGTTCGCAGGAAAAAGCCGAGGGGAGTCCGTATACGCACAAACTGATTCTGCTGTTTGATACGCACTGCGACGACAAATACGATCCCCGACTTAACCACACCTATTACGTCGTACCGGATTCCAGCGATCCGGAAGGCGGCAACACCCGGTTCAAATGCGCGACCCATGAAGATACCAACGGTTTTTTCCTGTCGCAGAAACGCATCACCGACTGGCTGGAAGAAGTCATCACGAAGCGAAAGAGCCGGATTCCGCGCCAGCTGACCAGCGAACCGCACCACCTGCTGCACCTGGGTTTGTATATGACGTTGCTCAAACTGATCGATCAGGCCGGGGGCTGGCCCGTCATAACGCTGCAAAAGGATGCGCTGGGTCGGAGCATCGACGTCAATCTGGTACTGGATGTTGGCAACTCCCGCACCTGCGGACTGGTGCTGGAAAGCAGCTCCCGCGAGCGCGACGCCGAACTGGCCCTCACGGACGCCCGGCGGTTGAAAATCCGCGAACTTCGCAATCCAACCCACAGCAGCAACAAACCGTTTGAGATGAAGCTGGCCTTCATGGAAGCCTCGTTTGGCAAGAAGGAAGGACTGACCGATGATTTTCTGTTCCGCTGGCCCAGCATGGTCCGGGTAGGTGCCGAAGCGAGTCGCAACGGAATTATTTTTGGGGATAGCCAGGCGGCCAATGACCAGTACGACATGACGTTTTCCAGCCCGAAGCGGTATTTGTGGGATACGAAAAAACGCGAAAAGCCCTGGGGTTATTTTCCGGAACAGGCCGAACTGATGCAAAATTCAGCGTCCAGTCTGCCGCTGGCCAATCTGTTTACGAGCGAAGGGTTGCTGGTCGATAAAGCCAATAAGCAGGCGCAGGCCAACGGGCCCGGGCTCATTTACCGGGGAGGTCAGAATCCACTGTACGCCCGGAGTGCGCTGATGACGTTCGCCCTGACGGAAATCCTGCTCCAGACCCTGAGCTACATCAATAGTTTCGAGTTTCGGAATGAGCGGGGCGAAGCCGGGGTGCCGCGCCGGTTGCGCCGGATTGTGCTGACCTGCCCCACCGCCATGCCCAAAACCGAGCGGGTGAAACTCCGCGAATGCGCCTACGATGCGCTTCAGGCACTGCGGACCTATTACGGCGATAAATACAACCTGATTTCGCCCGATCTCGAGATCATTCCCGACTATGAAAAACTGGCCGAAAACGATCCGGGCGTCGACCGCATTCCGAAGAACCTGAAAGACATGCGGGAAAATCACGACCCCGTCCGGCTGCGAACCAGCTGGGGGTACGACGAAGCGACCTGCAGCCAGCTGGTGTTTATGTACAACGAGATTGTACACCGGTTTGGGCCCGAAAATGCGCCCCGGTTTTTTGAAACGATGGGTCGTCGCCGGAGCGAAGACCTCGATCCAACCCGCAAATCCCTGATGGTCGCCAGCGTCGACATTGGCGGAGGTACGACGGACCTGATGATCGGGCATTACGAATACGAACCGGGTGCCACCACCAGTCTCTACCAGAACCCGGTTTTCTGGGAAGGCTTCAACCTGGCCGGTGACCACATCATCAAGAAACTGATTGAAGAGTGCGTTCTCCCGCAAATTGCCCAGGAAGCCAAACGGCTGGGTTGCGGGCGCGCCGGGCAAGTCTTGTATTCGCTTTTCGGACCTTTCCAGAGCACGGATACCGAATCGAAACGCACGCTGAAAAAGCATTTTGCCAATCAGGTGGCCACGGTGATCGCGCAGGGCATGCTGGAGCAGATCACGACGCATCCCGACGAAATCCGGCAGGTGGCTTTCGATGAGTTTTTTCAGGAACACGAAGCTCCGATTCCGAGTGTGTTGCAGTACGTCAACGACGGTTTCCGGCGCGAAGGTGCCACGGGTTTCGACATTCGGCTGATGAGCTGGGAGGTTTCGCCGGAAGAGATCAATCAGAAGGCCATCCGCAACGTGATCGGCACGATGCTCCGCGACCTCTGCGGGATCATTTCACAATACCAGTGCGACTACATTCTGCTGTCGGGCCGCCCCTCGACCCTGCCGGTAATTCTGGATCTGTTTCTGGAAAACATGGCGGTTTCGCCCGACCGCATCATCCCGATGAACCGCATCCGGGTGGCCACGAGCGAGAAGTTCTGGTATCCGTTCAGCGATCCGCACGAATACACCATCAAAGATCCCAAAACCTGCGTTTCGGTGGGAGCCGCCATCGCCCTGCTGTCGGAACTGGGTCACCTGAACGGTTTTCGGCTCGACACGCGCCTGCTGGCTTCCCGGATGACCTCCACGGCCGATTACATCGGGTTGTTGACGGACGGCCAGACGCCCCGCATCAAAAACGAGCATGTCGTGGCCGTTCCCGACGATTCGTCCATTGAACCGGTTGACGAAATCGAACTGACCGGTGCCAAAGACACCTTCCTCGGCATGCGGCAAATGGCTACGGATCAGTGGATTGCCACGCCGTTGTACAAAATCGAATTCGACAGCGAACGCGCCCGGACCCTGCTCATGCCCAAACTCCCGCTCAAGGTCCGGATCGCCCGGCCAAGTCTGCGCGACAAGGAAGGGCTCATTTTGCGGAATAACCTGACGGTGCTGGATCCGCAGACGGGCAAGGACATTCCGGCCCTGAAACTGTCGGTTTGTACGCTCACCGATCCGCATGGATACTGGCTCGATACGGGAAACTTTTACCTGAATCTGTACTAGGCCATGATCCCGCAGTCAGCCTCCACGCCTTCCGACCCGTTGGCAACTCCGCTCGATCAGTTACTCAATCACCTCCGCGACCTGCTGGGTCCGGAGGTGATTACGCGTCTGCGGCAAAACCCGAACCTGGTCTTGCCGTATGCCGACGAAACCGGTTCGGACAGCGACTGGCTTCGTCGCGGATTGCAAACCATTTTGTCGACGGAAGATATCAAAACCGTTGGCGATCGGGTGGGCCAAATCACCCGGGACCTGCAACGTCCGTTGCTACAGTCCATTGAAAATCTTCACTGGGAGCAGCAAGAGCAAAAACTGGCTTTCCAGCAGCTTGCTGAGCAAAAACAGACCGCCGAAACCGCCCGGGAACAGGCTGAGATCGAAGGATTCCGGTTGCGGAAAGAAGTGGCCAACCGACTTCCGACGGAGCAATTTGTCCGGCTGTTTTTCAGTCGGTCCGATGAAACCGGCATCCGTAACCTGCTCCTCGAAGCCGCCGACTCGCCCACCCCCGACCTGCCCGCCTTTCTGACGGGTTTTGTGGGCGGCTGGAATCACCTGCGAATGAACGAAACTGCCCCCGCTGAGTCTCCGCTGGATGCGGTTCGGCAGCGGCATCAGGCCCTCAGCAAGCTCCTGGAATCCATAGCGGGGCTCTACATTCCCCAGCGCCGGACGCTGTTGGATCAGGTGGCCCAGTGGGCGTCGGATCGCTTTGACGATTATGTTTTTGTCTCCCCCGAAGAAACCCGGCAGGTCGATCCGGCCATCCACAACCTGGCCGGTTTGGAGGGACATACCGTCCGCGAAGGCCGGTCGTTTGCTGTCATCCGGCGACAGTCGCGGACGGTCGTGATCTACGCCGACATTATTACCGAATAAACAGTGATAACCTGACGACCCTTTCAGGAATAGATTAACGAACCAGCTCGAAACCCATACAATATGTTCCCTTCTCTCTCTCAGGAAAGCAAACAGTTACAGGAAATCATTCGGCGCGGTACCGAATGGCTGACGCAATACGAAGAACCCGAAAAACGGCTGAGCACGATCGATGAGTTAGGAAAACTCCGCCGACGGGCCAAAAAACTGGAGCAAGCTGCCAAAATGCGCCCCGCCCTCGCCATGATGGGCATCAGCCAGGTTGGAAAATCATATCTGGTAGCCGGTGTCGCCCGCACGCCCGAACAGACCACCTTACAGATCGAATCGGCGGGCATCCCGTCCGAAACCGTTCGGCAGATCATTGGCCACAACGGCCCCATCAGTTTCATTGACGACATCAATCCGGTGGGTGGCGGCACGGAAGCCACCGGCGTGGTGACGCGGTTTACGACCAACCACCAGAACAACGAGGGCGGTTATCTGCTGCGGTTGCTGAGCCAGTCGGACATTGTCAAAACCATGGCCATCGGCTATCAGTACAACATCATCAACTCCAAATACCCCGAAAAGCTCACGTTTGAGCAACTGGATCAACGGCTGAACCAGCTGGAATCGCTGCGCCAGCCCGCCAAACAGGGCGGTATGCAGGAAGATGACGTGCTGGATTTGCGCGATTACCTGGCCAGCTATTTTCAGGGCATGGACCTGATCGGTACGCTGCGCCGGTATTCGTACTGGGAAAAAGTGGCGGTTATTGCCCCTTTCATTCGCCCCGGCGACCGCTGGCTGATTTTCGCACCGCTCTGGCACGAAGACTCGTTCATGACCAATCTGTTCAACAAACTCACGCAGGGACTGGTTGAACTGGGTTTTGAAACCGAAGGTTGGGTGGGGCTGGAAGCTGTTGCTCCGCAAAAACAAACGATTGTCGATGTGATGCGGCTGTATGAAATGGACGACGCCACTAGCCTGACCAACACGGTGACAGTTACAACCCGGGACAAAAAGCGGGTCTCGCTGAGCCGGAGCGTACTGACCGGTTTAACGTCGGAGCTGGTGCTGCCGCTGCCCAAATCCGTTGAAGAACACCCGCAACGCCGGTTTTTACAACACGCTGACATTCTGGACTTTCCCGGTGCTCGCAGCATGGAAGGCTCTCCGGAAAATGTGTTCCAGCAGGAAACGGAAGTCGCCAAAAAAATGGACCCGTTTCTGCGCGGAAAAGTTTTTTACCTGTTCAATGCCTACAACGATTCGTTCGGGATCAGCAGCCTGCTGTTCTGCATGCACAACATGCAGTCGGAAGTAAAAGGCACCCTCAACATCAACAGCATGATCAGCCAGTGGATCGGCCGAAACGTGGGACGCTCGGCCGAAGAGCGCGACAAACGCGAACGAACGCTGAACGGCCTGGTTCCGCAGGAGTTTCGGGTGGGCGTCGATCGCATCAATCCGTTTTTTCTGGTGCTGACCAAGATCAACGTGGAGATTGATGAATGCAACCCCAACCGGGTTGGTCAGACGGATCAGTATGACCACATCTGGGAAAAACGGCTGGACCGGTTTTTCGACAAGGAATTCGACAAGGTTTCGACCGATAAATGGACCCGAAGCTGGAACGGTGCCAGCAACGGGTTCAAGAACACGTTCATGATTCGCGACCCCAGCTATTGCCGGGTATCGTATCAGGTGGTGGAAGGCGTTGAAGCTTACAATCCACGCTACGAACCGGCTTTTGCGGATATGGCCCGGTCGTTTACGAACAGCGACCACATTGTCCGGCATTTTCACGATCCGATGACGGCCTGGACCGAAGCGACGCAACCGGGCCGGAACGGCATCGATTACCTGCTGAAATACCTGCTGCCAGCCTGTCATCCGGCTATTAAAATGGAGCAGATCCGGGACGCACTTCAGGTGGTCCGGCAGGAAACCGGTGCGGCTTTGTGCCATCACTACGAGGGCGGTTCGGTCGAGGAAAAACTCATCAAAGCGCGGGAACGCCGGGATCTGCTGCGCAAACCGATAGGGCGCCTGATTCGCGAAAAAAAATTCGGACGGTTTCTGGCTTCGCTGACGGTGGCCGAACAGTTTGTCAACGGAAAAGATAACAGCCTCTGGGACCGTGAACTGGTCCGCCAGGTGATGAGTCAGCCGGATTTGTTCCTGCAACAGATCGAATCAACGCAGGCCGTTCGCGAGCAATCGAACGAATCCGCCGATCTCGACCGGTTTCTGGATGACCTGTTAAATTTTGAATCGGTCAGCGACTTGCTCCCCCCCCAGGAACCACCGGGAGCGGTTTTGGCGACGCGTTACGCTGAAACGCTGCTCGGCCAATGGATCTCGCAGCTAAAAGACCTGCGCACCGACCGCCAATTTCAGAGCCGGTTCGGCCTGGCCGAGAACGAAGTCAAAACGCTGCTCGACGAAATCGAGCGGAGTCTGGAACGGGATGAGTTAAAGCTGCGGCTGGCCGGGGAAGTCAGCCCGTACATCCAGCAATCCGACAGCCTCGAAATGGTGGTAGCGCTAAGCCGGGCGGCCATTAACGAGTTCGTCAATACGCTCGGATGGTCGCGGGTCAGTACGGACGACAAGCTCAGCAACAAGGCCATGTACCAGTCGGCGCCGAACGTTGCCAGCCCCATCTACGACGGCCAACTGGCGGAGGTTCCGGCGAAGGATCAGCTGATTCCTACCGTCGACGATCCGGCCCGGTCGTTCTACAGCCAGTGGTTCAGCGGTTTTGATAAATCGTTCGAGTACAATGTCCTGCGCGAAGCCAACCTGTCCGATCCCGAAAAAGCCCGCGTCAACGGATTGCTCGATGTGATCATTAAAGAGCTTGGTTTCCAGTGTCAATAACCGGTTAGCCTGTCATTCTCATGCCCGCCCACTACCCCATTTTCAGTACGTTTCTATCCGCCTACCGACCCGTAATCTGGCTGGCCCAACCGGTTTATACGCGTTATAACCAACTCCGGGATTTGCTGCGCAGCCACCTCGGAAACGAGTATGCGCAACTGCTGGCGGAACCGCTCATTCCACCGCCCAACGAGCGTATGCGCACCGAGGCTCAGTGGTATTCCGACCGGTTTCAGCAGGGAACGCCCCTGTCCAGCCTGCCAGCGCCCGATCGGGTTCGCATCAGCCAGTTGCTCGACAGCCAGCTTTCGGCCATTCGCGACCTGGCCGATAAACTCGAAAAATCGACGCAGCAGGAAACCCAGCAGGTGGGAACACTGCTGCGGCTGTCCATCGAAGTGCCGGGCCCCGAATGCGTGCTGACCAATGGCGATCAGGCCGTTCTGGTGCTTTGGGGGTTCGAATCGGATCGCAGTCGGCAGGAGCGGTTTCGGGTGAATCAATACCTGAAACACCAGATTCCCGAACCGCCGGTGGTGCCGCCGGTGGTCAATACTCCCTTAAAGTCGGAGGCCACTCCCCCGCCCGTTCCGGTTTTGCCCGTGGAAAAAAAGGACGAAAAAAAACCGCCGTGGTGGAAACCCCGCTGGTTCTGGTGGCGTCGGCAATCCGACGGATCGTTCGGTTGCGGCTGCTTCGGATGGTTGCTGGGCTTATTGCTGCTTCTGTTGTTGCTGGCGTTGGCCTACTGGTTCTGGCCCGTTGGCTGGGGTTTGCCGGGTTGGTTGCCGGGGCGTGACGAACGAGTCGATATACCGGTAAACGGGCGGACCATCAGCCCGAACCTTCCCGATCGTCCGCAGGGAGTGATTGCGCCGGTCGATACGACCCAGATCATCACCAATCCAACCGACTCGCTGCATCGACCGGTAGTGGGCAATCGGCTGAATATTTTCCTGAAAAAAGAGGTTCATCTGGTGGCTTTCGTCGACAAAGTCAAAGGCCAGTATCCCGATAAAGAGCTGGAGGTTGTCGCTTTTGACACCACGCTGAATGCGTTGCAGATTCAGATTCCAACCAGCCAGCGGGAAGTCTGGCGGGGCCGCTTTCAGAAAATGCCGGAAGTATACCTGGTTTTTGACGAAAATCTGTTTCAGACGAGTGCACTTCCCAATGATCCCGACCTGGCCAATAAAACCAAAAACTGGTATTTCGGAGCTATTGGTGCGTTTAAAGCCTGGGACATTACGCGTGGTTCGGATCAGGTGCTGGTAGCGGTTTTGGATGGCGGTTTTGACACGGGGCATCCCGAACTGCAGAACCAGCTTGTGCAGACCCGAAATATGACCACCGAGTCGGGAAAAATCAATCTGGACAGCCCCATCGGCGGGCGGCACGGCACCCACGTGGCGGCTACGGTGGCCGGACGGGCCGGAAACAACGCCGGAACGTCGGGTATTGCGCCCAATTGCCGGGTGATGGCGGTCCAGGTGGGGTCCGATAAGCCCAGTTTGCTGGCCGTTGTTTTTGGCCTTCAGTATGCGATCAAGAACGGTGCGAAAGTCATTAGTTTATCCCTCGGCAGCCATATTCCCACCGCGACCGCCACGAAACTGGCGGCTCTTCCCGAAGCCGACCAGAATGCCTTTCTGGCCACGTACCAGCAAAGTCCGGCCTACCAAACCGAGCTCCGGGTCTACGAAACCATTTTTGGCGAAGCCACCCGCAATGGCATTTCCATCGTGAAAGCAACCGGTAACGAAGCTATTCCGGCCGGTTTCGACCCCATGAACAACACCCCTTACACCATCAATGTATCGGCCGATGGGATACCGGATCAACATGGTCTCGTTCAGCGCGCGCCTTTCAGCAATTACGGTGTATTATCGACGGTTTCGGCACCGGGGGTTCAGATTTACAACGCAGTGCCCGGCGGACAATATGACTACATGAGCGGTACCAGCATGGCCACCCCGATTGTCGCCGGGGGGGTCGCCCTGATGTATTCGCTGCGCCCCGATCTCTCACCGGATCGCATCCGGACCATTCTGGTCGAAACCGGAAATCCGCACGTGGGTAATCCGGACAAACCGATCGGCCCCTTCATTCAGTTGGATAAAGCCCTGGAAGCGTGCCGGCTGGAGCCTAAAGATGTCTGCGCTGCTACCCTCGACAGTTTGAAAAGGGAGATTACTAAACTGAAACATCAGCCATGAGTCGGCAACTGATCGCCGTTACGTCAACGGACCGCTTGCGCCCCGTGTTTGGTTCCGGAATCGGCGAAGGAGTCAAACGGTATCAGACCCTGCGGGATTTGCTGGAAGTGGCTCAAATCCACGCGGTTTTCGCCGAACCCGTCATCGAAACCGGGCAGATTCGCTGGTTTAGCGAACTGCCCGGACCGATTCTGCCGTACCGGGAATTGTCGCCCGACTGGCAGGAAAAAGCCCGGGCCGTTTTGCGTTACTATGCCGACCTGGCGGTTGCGCAGCTGGAACGCTACCACGAAGCCGACGCCCTGCGCCGACTGCTGGACGAGTGCCTTGAAATTCCGAACGATACGGGCTTGTATCTGGTTGGCAAACGACCGGTTTTAACGTCCTGGGGGTTCCTGAGCAGCGACTTCAACCCCGCCCGGGGGCTGGTTCATAAACTAACGCGGCAGTCGGTTCCGCCACGAATGATGCTGAATGCCAAAGTCGTACGGGCTGCCGATCATTCTCCCATCGCGGATGCTGTGGTTTCGCTGCAACACGGTGGACAGACCTACGACCTGACCACAAATGCCGACGGGAATGTCAGTTTTCAGCACATCGTCCCGATCGATCCGCTGACGTTTCAGGTTGAAGCAACCGCCCCGACTTTTGCCGCGGCCTCGACCACGCTCACCGCCGGACGAACCGTTGCCGAACTCATTTTCGACGGTTTTTATCCCCTCATTACCACGCTGGTGTTGCAACCGCAGCTGGACGAATACGATTTTCCCCTGCAACTGGTCGATCTCGAAACCCAAAAACCGGTCAGCGGAGCCACCGTCCGAATCACAACGGCCCATTCTGACACCACTCAGCGGAGCCTGGAAACCGGTCGGGTTTTGTTTCCAGCGGTGGTGGTTCGTCGGGACGAAAAAGCGGTCGTGTACGTAACACATCCGGATTATGCCGATGAACGGGTGGAACTGGAAACCGGTGAGGACAGCCCCGTCATTGCGTTGAATCCGGCCGGACTGCGGGGACGACGGGGGGCTTTCAGCGTCAATCTCCGCTGGTTTTCGACCGACGACCTGGATTTGTTCGTCACCGACCCGGGCAACAATCTTCTTAGTTACCAGGACCGCGAAGTTCACTTCAAAGACTTTACGGGCATCCTCGATCTGGACGCCAATGCCGATGCGACCACCGCCACGAACGACCCGCAGGAAAATGCTTACTGGGAAAAAGCACATCCGGGGTTCTACACCATCGAAGTCCTGTTTTACAAACGCCGTTCGCCCAAAGGAAAACCGGTCCCTTTCGAGATTACGGTTCAGCACGGCAACCAGCAAACGACGTTCGAACGGGAAGCCTGGCAGGAAGGAGAACGCGTTTTTGTCGACCGTTTTGTGCTCCGGCCTCTTGGCTAAAATTCCGTGATAACCTTTTCCACCGGTTGGAATAGATAGACATCCGGGCCGCCAAACGCCTGTTAAATCATCCGAAAGCATTCTGATATGAAACGTGAGTTACTAACTACGCCCCTGAAACGCATCCGTCCCGTTTTTTTTAACGTTGGGGAAAATGTCAAACGCTACGAACAGGTTCGCGGATTGTTTGTCGAAGGCCACGACCGGCTGTTTGCGGAACCCGTAATTACCGGTGCCGGTCGCGACGAAATCACCTGGTATGGTGACTATCCCGGCGACTACCGCACGCTGGCTTCATATCCGGCCGAAGAGCAGCAGCACTTGTTGCCCGTGCTGAACGAACAGGTCAATTTCCTGTTTCGGGACATTATCCGGTATGTAAAAAAAGGCAGCGGGCAATACGATCGGGGCAGTTACCGGAATTTGCGCCAAAGTGTCGAAAGTTTTCTGGAAGTGCCATCGACGGAACATATTCTGGTTTTCAACACGCCCCAGGGCCCCCGGTTTACGCTGACCAACTGGGGGTTCACGTACGAGCAGGAGAAGCCCGAACGCAACATCATCCGAAAACTCATTCCGTTTGGCGTCACTCCCGTGGTGCTGCAGGCTACGTACCGTTTTACCAACCAAATAGCCGCCAATGAGCCTTTGCTGGTGGAATTTGAAGAACGGAAGCGCACCCTCACCACCAACGAAAATGGAATGGCAACGATCGTGGACGTTCCGTATTTATGCGAAATCACGGTTTATCAACACGACGCCAAGGGCCAGCAGGTCAACCGGCAGCCGGTGTTCGTCGATGAACGAAATCCGGCGGAACCGTATCCGGTTTTGCTGGAGCGGCTGCCCTTTCCGATGCTTTTCCGGGTGGTCGACCAGCGCGGTCGCACGGTTCCCAGACACACAGTACGGCTCGATTACCAGGGCATGCAGCTCCCCGTGCAGGCCGACGAAAACGGCAAAGTGAACCTGAACGGCACGTATTACGGTGAAAGTGTGGCTTGCTACGATGCGGTAGACAAAAAAATACCACTCGTTAAAACCCACCTGCACGAGCGGAGCCAGGTCGAATACCTGATCCCGGTTTTTATTCCCGATCCGCTGAAACCCATCAAGCGCGGTTTTGGTTGCCTGGGTCTGCTACTGCTGCTGGCGGCTTTGCTGGTGGCCGGGCTGGTGGCGTATTATTATTTCGCTAAAAACGAAAAACCAATCTCGCAGAATCAGTTACAGAACGCCTTAAAACGCCACAAACGGACGCCAAGACCGCTATCACCCGTGATGGCAACGGATACCGCCGAAAGCGCTGTACCGGATTCATCGGCCGTGGTTGAACCAGATACGCTGAGTGAATCTGACCTGGAAGTGCACGACGACATTCCGATTGCCCAATGCAACGGCGGGCAGGATGGTCAGAGTTACCCCAGCAATGAGATTAAGGTGATTACCGCCGAATATGACCTTGGAAAAGAAGGCACCAGCTTCGTGTTTGACTATTACACGGATGCCGTTCCGGATCAGATCGAGGTTTTCGATGGGCGCAAAGCCGACATCGACGATGACACCAAACCGCTGTTTTCGTACTATGGCAGTACCTGGTTCGATACCTGGTCGAGCCGACCCATCCAGCAGATTATCAAGCCCAAAAGCCGGTATGTAACGGTTCGGGTTACGGGCCAGACCATCTGGAATTACAAGGTCAACTGCCCTTCGAATTGACTCTTCTCTCCCAATCATCAATCGGGCTCACGCCTAAAAACCGTGGGCCCGATCTGAACCCGTTTCCTACCTCATTATTCATTCTATACATCATGTTTATGAAACCAGGATCAGCCCTTCGCTCGGTTCTTCTTTCCGGCTTTTTTTTATCCGTTCTATTGATGGGCGGCTATGAGGTCGTCGGCCAAAAACTAGTCTGTAACTGCCCAGATATCCGGGACACGTATCCGAGCAATTCGAACGCCCATTTCTACGACGTCAGTGGGCCGGTGATCTGCAATAAACGCCAGAAAGGTTGCACCGTCGATTTTGTTTTTCAAACGCTTCTGAGCAGTGTTTCATTTGCGGGGCCCACCGAGCAAACCATGGAAGTGGTCGACTGTGGAACATACACCGTGCACATCCCGATTCTGGGCGATGGAGATATTACCGTCAAATTAAATAAGCCGACGTACACATTAACGAATTACACCCGTTCAAATCACCCGCTCCACCCCGGAAAAGTAGACCGGCAGGTGGTGGCAAAACCCAATGGGGATATTATTGTTCAGTCCATCGGCCGGGGAACCGGCCCCTTCCCCGGCCCCAACGAATGGGGAGCCTCTACGCTCTGGAGCAGTGTCTGTGAGGATCTTCGAACGGAAGTGCAACGCCAGCTTTCGGTCGCGAACATCACCTCATTTACGGCCACAACCTCCGATGTGATGCCGACGGGACAACAGGTGGCCGCCGGCGATCTGGTGCTGGTTGAAATAACCGATCGGGCCTCACTGGGCTTTTTTACGCAAAACATTCCCCCAACCGGAATGCCAACGGGTCGGCAGATCTACAACAAACCGCAATACGCCCAGTTGAATCACGGTGTCGTGCTGGTCAGGCTGGGTCAGAGCTACTATCCCTGCGTCCGAAAACCGTACTCCAATTTGCTGGCGGCTCCGGACCGGTCGACGCTGGCGAATTTCGATCAGCCCGACGGCACTGTCTTTCTGGCCACCCAAGCGGGTCAGTTGGGGCTGGAACTCAACGACAAAGAAACCGAAAACAACTGGGGCGCCTACTCCGTTGCGATCAACATCATTCCGTTTTCGATTCACCAGGGCCGAACACTGCAATCGGCATTAGCCAACTATTTACGCAGTTTCAATCCCGGTCCGCATTAAACCGTTCGGTGTACGCCCGTTGAACCGCGTACTCTTTCCTACAAAGCTACCTGGCGGATTCTCTTCCAGCCGCAGCCCCAGAAATGCTGTGAGCCTGGCTATCCTTTGCCCAACGCATCGCGGGTCGATCAGAAAGGGAGTAAAGGCAATCATTCCACAATTTCTTAAACAACCATACACATGAAAACCAAACCATTTTTACTCGCATCAATTTGTTTTTTGCTTTTGGGTATTGTCTCTTGTGAAACAAAATCTGGTGAACAAACGGAAAGTACTACAGCCGACAATTCAGTGACAATAGCGTCAGATACTGCTATGGCTGTGGACGACTCTTACGCTGCGGAAGCTGCTGCCCTAGCCGAAAAAAGAAGAATCGCCGAGGTTCTGAAACAGGAAAGGAAGGACTTCCGAATGAAGCAGGCACAACGGTTTATGGATGATTTGACCAGTGAGTACATGAAAAAGCTGGCGCCGGGTTCGGGCGAACAGCCCCAAACCACAATAACCGTTGACTCCTATAACGAGGATACCGAAACACTAAAACTCCTTACAACCTCATCGTTTCTTGCCTGCGTGCGCGGAGATGGCTGCCCGACGAAAGAATCCCATGAATTTACGGGCGAAATCGTCATCATGGGCGATACGGGCAAACTTGACTATTATTTAGCGTCAAAGAATTCCGTTTTGGAGCAATCCGAGACCTACAGCAAGTTCTGGAACGATTTTGGCAACTGGCTCGCCCAAAAAATCGTAGAAGAAAATTCCAAATCTCAGGAGTGAAACGGACAAAAATGTGCCCCGCTCACGGGCGGGGCACATTTGATTTTCTTCCATCCCGAACCTCACCACCGATCAGCGCATTGAGTTACTTGTCGAGCTTCTTCAAAATCTCCTCCAGCCGCAGGATCAGCGAGGGCAATTCGCTCCGGGCCTGTGCCACCAGTTGCTGCGGTTCTTTACTCAATTTGACAACAATCTGATACCGGCGAATGATTTCCGTCGTGCTGTTTTTGACCCAACGGGTGTCCTGCTGAAAACTCGCCTGACAACGTGGTGGCATTTCGGCACTTTCGTAGAAAAGCATTTTATTCAGGGAATCGTAGAAGTTCTTCTGGTTTTTATAAAAGGTGTCAAAGGTTTTTGCAAACTGGGCCGCGTTGTCCGTACTGATTTCCTCATCCATTTTGCGCAGAAACGGCAAATCTTCCCGGATTCCCGCCAGAGCGGTTTCGTTGACGTAGCTATCCACGGGCGGGCAGGGACCATCTCCCGGCGGTGGCGGAGGGGGCGGAGGATTATCATTCCCATTGCCCTTGAAAGGTACGATGGCCATGATATGCTGCGGATTCTGCTTCTGGTTATTTTTGACGGCGGCCGCTTCGGTCTGTTCGGTCGTCATTTTAACAACACTCTCCCAGGACGGCATTCCTTTTGCCGTAACGCCCAGTAAGTTATCGAATGTCGTGTGCAGGGATACCCCCAGCCAGCCCCCTTTCGGATCGCTGAACGAGAACTGATTGCGCTTGCAACTGCTCATGATCAAACTCCCGGCGTAATTCCGAAACAGCCATTTGTACTTGGCCGGATCGGGCGTGACCGGTTTCATCGGAATGGCTTCCCGCTTGCTGGTCACCGGTGGATCATCGTTCCGTTCCTTATTACAGGCTTCGCCGATCACCAGCGCCAGCCGGGGGTGTTTGGCCCGAATCTGCTCATAAACCGCCATCAGGTTGCGCGAACTGGTTTCGAGCGTGGCCCGGTCGGCCCCGGCATTGCCAAAAATCAGGGACGGATACTCGTTTGTGCGATTGTTCCAGCCGTGCCCAATGAAGTAAAAAAGGACAACATCGTCATTTCCGACGTTCAGAGAAGCCAGTTTCTGATCCAGTTCGGCGGCCCGGCAGCGGTTTCCGCTATACGTCGACATCTCCAGCGCCAGCCCGGCGTATTGAGCCGCGTGTGGGCCAAAATCGTTCGTCAGGTAATTATAGGTTTTCCGGTTCGCTTCGCCGAGACTCGTATCGTCGGTATCGGCAAAAACAATAAAATGCAGCTTCGCCTGCCCGTGGGCCCGAAGGCCCAACAGACAGACAAAACTCACAAGCGATAGATAACAAATAAAGCGCATCACGGTGTTGGGGTTAGAATCATTTAGGTTTTACGAAAGATTTCCCGCCGGGTTTGCTTTTCGGAGTTTTGAGTGGCTTGGGGGGTTTAGGTCCATTGCTTCCGGATCCGGGCGGAGTAGAGGTCGGTACGGGCGTTGAAGCGGGCGCCGTTATCTTCGACTGAATGTTTTTAAACTCGCTCTCGCCGGTCGACAGTTTCTCAAAATCCTTGAAGGCAAAAGCCGTCGATAGCAGGAAGTTGACGTGGTTATACCGGTCGCGGGAACGCGGGTGAGACGCATAGACCGACTCCCCTTTTTTAGCCGCCACATTCCGGAACATCATTAATGCGAAATCCTGTTTTCGCATTGATTGACCCATTGCAGCCATTTTTTTTGCCCGATCGTTATTGTCCGCTCGTTGCTCACCGGTACTCGATGCATTCATCGCAAATTGCAGGGCTTCGGCTTCGATGGGCGATTCAATATCGTTTTTTTCTTCCCGCGCCAGTTTATCCCATATCTTGGCAGCCTCGCGAGGATCATACCCAGCGTTGAACATGTACTGCAAACCGATCCGGTCAGCCTGGGTTTCCTGATTCCGATCATAGCTGCTATACTTCATATCTTTCGCTGCCTGAATCACCTGAGCCGGAATATCGGAGGAAACCTGCGTGCCGAGTGCTACGTTACTAAAATCGGCAAATGCCTGCCAGTCTTTTCCGTTTCGATAACTTTTGGTATGATGCCGCTGGGTCACATGCGCAATTTCATGGCCCAGAATGGCCGCCAGTTGAGCCTCGTTTTCCAGCTGTTTGAGTAGGCCTGTATGCACAATAACCGTCCCATTCGGATAAGCGGATGCATTGAACGAGTCATCGTGAACGAGATAAAACTTAAAATTGATGAAATCGGGGTGTTCAATATCCAGCGATTTCAGGTATTCCGGAATCAGTTTCTGACCAATGTCGTTGACGTACGCAAAGATGTTCCGATCCGTGACAAACCGGAATGAGGTTTCCTTGCCGATCTGCAGAACATCCTTGTTCATCACCATGGCGCGATTCATGGCTCGGCGCATCATCAAATCGTCCTTAGTGATATCAACTGGCCGCATGGTCCCCTTTTTTACAAAAATGACGCCTGTCGTATCACGCCGACCGCGTACCGTCAATTCGGCTCCCAGTTGCATCTGATTAAAGGTGGTGAACGTCTTGTTTTTCCATTCCTCCTCCCCTTTGATCACGGCTCCATTGTCCAGCCGGACTTCATGGCCATCAATTACTGCCCGATTTCCATCCCGGAATTCCAGAATCCCATTGACCTTCGCATTACCAAAATAATCATCATCCAAATAAATTTCTTTGGCCACATTTCGCAGTGAACTCTGGTAATGATCGAAATGGAAATTGATCTCCATCCCTGCCCGAAAAAAAGAACGAGAGATTAAATCCTTCGGTTTTACCGGTTTCCGCTTGTCTTTATTATATGAAACCTTATGCTTCGGAAACAGCGTAGAATCGGTTAGGAAAACGTGGCGATATCGCCCTTCTTCATCATCTTCGGCTAGCACCAGCATGTGATTATAAGGTGGCTTAAACTCGATGATTGTCCCTTTTGCATTCTTATTACGCGGAACATCATCCACCGGTTTGTCTTCAACAACAGGTTGAGGGGCTACCACGGCCGGTTTTTCTTCTTCCTTTTTCTTCTTTTCCCGCTTCTGGGCGAACAGGATAGCTGGCAGCAACAGCAGCAGGGTCATCAGAAACGAATAGCGCAGCATTTTCATACGTGAATGGGTTAGACAGGATAATTAGAAAGTTCGATTCAATAGGCGATTGGTTATTTTTGACTCATCAGGTTTGAACCACGGGTGGTCAGCACAAGCCGCGTTTCTGCCAGTTGCGGAATTCGGGTAAACCCACGATCGACGCACCGCATGTTTTTCAGCGCATCTTTCATCGAACCGACAATGATCTCGGCACCGTGTTCATTTTCTTTGGTTTCGATTGGGCAGAACCGTGAGGTCGAAGCGGCCGCAATCAGCGTTTCCTGACCGAAAGGTGGAATGCATTTGAACTGTTCGGGAAATACGATGTCTTTGTTTTCCTCACCAGCCTTGATTTCAAGATCTTTCCAGAGCATCGCGATTTCGCCGTTGGACTGCACATACACGAGCCGCACGTGGCAGGGCTTATTGGCCCGCACCCGAACCGTCATCGTATCATTTTCCCAGAATTCCAGATTTTTTCGTGTCTTTCCCGAAGCCGTCATCGTCACCAGCAGGGCTTCCGGTTTGGCGGCTTCCGCTGGCGCAGGGGCATCCACGACGATGGCCTGCTGGGTAGCAATGGCCGCATCGTTATCCTCCGGTTTCAGTTTCAGTCCTTTTTGCTGCACCCAGACGGTCGGCAAATCCAGATTGGGTTTGAGTTTGGTCACGCTTTTGTCGGTTCCCACCTCAAAAAGTTCCGCCGTAATTTCGACCTGCCCCCCCCTTTCGCGGTAACTTCCGCGAATGCCCTGCTCCTGGCTCGTTTCGTCGGCCACCACCCGAATTCCCTGATCGGTTTTAAGGCGATGCCGCAGTTCATCGGCTAACTGGTCGGAAAAGGCATTGGTCAGCTGGCTGTTCTCATACGAAAATTTCCGGATCACCACGGCGCGTTTCTTATCAGGCAAGGTTTCAGCGATGCTTTTAGCCAGCCGGTAGGTCGCCCAGCTCAGGCTGCGTTCCCGCTCGCGCAGCGCAATCAGGTTAACTCCGGCCGGAAACGGCACGGCTCTCGCTGGAATGGCGTCCGCCTTTTCGATCCGGACAATCCGGTAATTCTGGGGTTCAAAACCCGTTGCTTCCGGCTTGAAATCGAAGGCAAAATGAATGGCCAGCGGAGTCGTCCGTTTGGTGCGGCTCGTGCCCGGTTTTTCAAACTCCGTCGTTTGCGTCACGTACACAATCAGCACCGGTTTTCCCGTTTTATTCTGACTCAGCACGTATTTCTCCTGATCCAGATTGACTTCGGCATTGCCTTTATAAAGCCGGAATTGCTGCGAATACTGCTCGATCGGGTAGGGTTCGGACGCCAGATCGCTGTACACAAACACATCTTTGCCGAGAAATGACTGCGCAATCAACACCTGTTGTTTGCTGTTGAATTCCCCCTGCGACTGGCAGTAAAAACCGGCTGCGTTCAACGAACTGACGTAATCTTCCAGCGCCGTATGGCAGTGAATAATAAATGACGCACTGTCGCCTTTCGTAAAGTTCTGCTGCGCCGTCGCCAGCTGTAAAGCCGTCAGAATCAACAACAAGGCCCCAGGAACCGTCCGTATAAATCGTTTCATGATTGTCAGTAGACTAGTGTTATAAAATGAGGTATTCAACGGTTCGGTCGATGTATTCGGGTTGTTGGGAAAAACCGCTTTTCTGTGTTTGCTTCACCACTTCGCTGCGCACATCGCGAAACACGTCGTCGATCCGTCTGCCTTTTTTCAGGTGTGTCAGCAAGGCAGACGTATAATAGCCATTCTGATTCGGGCCGTTGCGGGCGGTCGCACCCGGCGCCGTTGCCAGGGCCACGTAGCAGTTACGGATGCGGCTTTCGACGTGGATGGGCCGAAAACCCCGCGCCATCCCCTGGCCGGGTTTGGGTTGTTCGATTCCTTTCGGAAGCGCCACGGACCGGTGTTTTTCCTTATCCGGATTATTCGCTCCAACGGGGGCAACCGTTCCAGCGGGTTTACTAAATGGGTCATCGCGGCAGGCATCGATGATGAAAATGCAATACCGGGGTTCCTGCTTTTGCAGGGCATCGATCAGGTTGGTGACCGAAAATGCCTGTAGTTCAATATCTTCCGCTTTTTTCAGCTGAATGTCAATGGGCAACAGGTAGTTTTCGCCATGATGCTGTACGCCGTGACCCGCATAGAACACGAGCACCACATCGGCTTTACTGGCTTTTGCGTAGAATTCCCGCAGCATTTTTTCGGTGGCATCGCGCGCCAGATCCACCGCCAGCACGGTTTCGAAGCCCAGTTCGGTCAATCGTTTCTCCATGCTCCGGGCATCGTTTGCGGGTTGCCCGTCCAGGCTATTGATGTACTGGTAACCGGAATTGCCCAGCACCAGCGCCACCCGGCGGCCCGTAAAGTTCGACGCGGGCAGGATTGACGCACCGCCCCCCGTCTTCAACTTCTGCTCCAGTTGCCGTTTGCCCACCAGCGCATCGGCAAAATCAGGGTCGCGGTCCAGGGCCTGCTGGTAATACTTCAGAGCCTGCTGCGAATCGCCTTTTTGCTCATACGCTTCGCCCAGATCACAATAGACCCGAAAAAGCTGGCCGTGTTTCAATTGCAGGCTGGTCTGAAAATCGGCAATGGCTACATCAATTTGACCTTTCCGCAACCGCGCCCGCCCCCGGTTTCGGTAGGCATACGGCGATTTTGCATCTAAATCGATGCCTTTTTGCGCGGTAGTTTCGGCTTCATCGAACCGGCCGTGTTTGGTCTGGCAATAGCTCAATCCGCTGTAATAGTCGGCTTTGGCGGGAGCCCGACGGATGGCCTGCTCATAATCCCGGGCGGCCCGGTCGTACTCGCTCAACTGAACGTAGATGTAAGCGCGCTGGGCGTAGTATTTGGCCGGTCCTTCGTTCCGCCGAATGGCCTGCTCGATGTCCTCGAGTGCTTCCCGGTAAGCTTTCACCGTTGGCCCCGAACGCATCACCGCACAACCGTTGTAGGCTTCGGCGGCCGTTGGCCCATCGGGCTGAATCTTCAGTACTTCCTTATAATATGCAAGGGCTTTCTGCGGATCGGTTTCCTGGTCGGCGAGGTCCATCCATTGCTGGGCGGTGCGGGTTGACTGGGCTTGCAGGAACGAAAGACTCAGGCTCACCAAAGCCGCCAGCAGTATCGTATTCCGGAGTGATTTCATCGGGTTTGGCTCGGTTTATTCCAGTTTACGGTTACGTTTGACACCTGCGCCCAGCGGCCCGAATGATGGGACGGAAAAGGAACCGCATCGGTGCGTCGACGCTGGTAGAGTTGCTGATTATCCGCCGAAACCGTAATGCCTTCGAGCAGAATCAACTGACCTACCAGCACATTATCGGGATTCCGGAGAAATTCGTCGCAATATTCCATATCGAACGACTGAACCTGGAAACGGGCCACCGACTCGGTCCGCAGCTTTAACTGCAGGAGTTGATCCAGCGTGAGCGTATCGGTTTTCTCATCAATTCGAACCAAAACCGTGTCCGATCGCATCAATTCCTTCAGGTGCCAGCGGGCTTCGGTGCGCTGGCTCGAATCGGCCAAAAACCGCACGAACCAATGCTGCAGGCGATCGTGGTAGTCCGCCACTTTAGCCAGCGTCAAACCGGGGAGTTCAACCGGCCCGCCAAGCCGACGAATGCTGCGAATAGCCAAATCCCGGTAAGCCGATTTCATAGCTTTGGCCTCCAGCGTCAATACCCACGCATCGCGCAGGTGATGCGGCTGCCGACCTTCGTTCCGAATCCCCGTTAGTTCGACGAAAACCGTTACCTCCAGTTGCACACGGTTCCTTTTTTTGGCCACAACCTGCATCCGGCTGGGGTTAATTTTGAACTGAAAGACATCTTCCCAAAACAGGTTCGAAAAGCCACCAACCCAGTTCCGGGCCGACACCTGAGGAATGGTATGCCGGTAAATGACGGCGGGTTGACGCAGGTCCGGAATCTGGACGGTATCGGCGATAAAGAAACCGGTCAGAGCGGCCTGTCGACGGTTGTTAATTTCCGCCGAATCGACCCGGTTGCTGAGTCGGTTGACCCGGTTTTCCCATCTTTTCAGAAAATTCGTTACTGCCGAATCCATGAGAACGATGCCCGACGGTTTTTGGGGAGTTGCCCAGCCGGTTGCCAGTGAAATCCAGATTCCCAGCAGAATCAATATCAGTGTCTTTTTCATGCGTTCCATCTTAGTCAGACTTTTTAGACAATGCCGCCCAGGTCAGAAACCGGTCAATTGGAGCGGGCAGCGGACTCCGGTATTCGACGCTGTAGAGGTCGGTAATGAGCCAGCCCGCATTCTCCTTTTCCCGGTGAAAATCATTCAGTTTGAGCAACCACCCCCGGCGAACATCCAGGTACAGATTCACCTGCTGGGTTTCCTGCAACGTCAGACTGCCGTCGCGCAACGCCCGGGCCAGCCGGAGCAACGCCGGACTTGGCGGGTAGCCCTCCAGCGTAAAAGCCAGCAGGTTTTCGTGGCTGCGCAGCAATTTGTACAGGTTTAAAAACCGGGTTTCGTGGGTTTCGGAACTGATGTACAGGTGCGGGTTATTGCGTTTGACGGTATCGCTCGTCATCGTATCCGCCTTCGTAATTTTCAGAAAAGCCGCCTGTGCATCGATGATCTTCCAGTCGTGGCCGGACCCAACCCGGTGTTGTTTCAGAAAAAACCGGATCTTATGGGGTGTATTCCGGTACAAAACGGAATACTCTACTTCACCAAATAACTGCATCGAATCTTTGGGTAATAAAACCGCTGCCGTATCGGTTGCCACCGTGGTTACGAAATCGTCGACCAGCGTCTGATAGGCCGGGCTGTACCGACCCGAGCGCAGATTCAGCCGGGGATCTTCTTCGTTAAATAACATCCGTACGTAGCGTTCGCGCGGGTAAGCCAGTCGGCTCAGCGAATCAAATGCCTGGTGGGTTGGTGTTCGCTGGTAGTTGAGCCGGGCCAGGAAATCGTCCACAAACGCAATCCGCTGAATCATAAACGGTTCGGCCGGGCGACTCACCACCGTCAGATACGGTCGGGCCAGTGAATCAGCGGGCCGGCTTTTCAGGGTATCGGCAGCAATGGGCTGCCGGAGCGTATCGGCCGACATCTCCTGCCCGGGCAAAGCCCGCTCAAACTGACGGTAGCTGGTGGAGAGCAACGTCAATCCAACTAAAAAATACCAGATTTTCATGCGGAGCGGTTTAATTGTTGTCCTGTTCCGTCATGGCAACCGTGATATCGCCAAACAGTACCATCCACTGCTTCTCTTTGTAAAAAGGATCTTCCCTGACATTGAGATCGGCGGCAATTTTTTTGGTCGTTTTATCCGCATAAACTGGCTGCGTATTGCCGTTTTTCCAGGCCTTGAATCCCTGGAAGTACTGTCCGGTCGCCCGATACGAGCCATCCGGTTGCTTTTCCCAGTTATTAAGCCGAACCGACTCAAAATTGGTAATTTCCACTCGATCGTAGGACAATGTTTTTATCTTCTCCAGATATTGGCGGATGGGATAGTAGCTGTACTTCCCGGTTCGAATGTTGGAGATTTCAACCATTGGAGGTTTTCCATTCATGGTTGTTTTCTGGAACATCAGCATGGCCTGTCGGATGGCATCGTTCCGTTCTTCGAATGAACGGTTTTTATCCGCAATCACCCCCAGATAGTCTACGAATGCTTTAATCCGGTTTTTAGCCTCATTACCAAAGTCCTCCAGTTGTTGCTGCGTCAGCGTATCCGCACTGGCGGGCGCTTTTTGCATCCCCTGCGCATGGACCGAATGGCAGAATCCCATCAGACTCAGTGCCAGCGATAGAAAAAATGGTTTCATTGGTCGTATCTTGTTTAGTTAGGTTAGTTCTTTTTCACCGGCTGCCGCATAACCGCACTGGAATCCACGGATTTACTCTGAATACTCATTGTCGATTCTCCCGTAAACAAAAGCATCCATTTCTTGCCCCCATAGAAAGGGTCATCCACGGTTTTGAGCTCGGCAGAAATGATTTTCACGGATTCATCTGCCTCAACGGACTTCGTATTTCCGTTTCTCCAGGCCTCAAATTCCAGAAAATACTGCCCGGAAGCCTGATAAGAGCCATCCGCCACCTTTTTCCAGACACTCAATCCAGCCGGCCAGTAGCTTTTGATCTCCACCCGGTCGTAGGAAAGCATCTTTATTTTTTCGAGGTACTGCCGAATGGGTAATCGGGTAATCATCCCGGTTTTGATGTTGGACACTTCGACCGTGGCTTTTTCCGAAAACATGAGCGAAGCCTGCCGGATGGCGTCTTTCCTTTCCTCGTAAGAGCGGTTTTTATTCACAATTACCCCCAGATAATCGACCAAAGTACTGATCCGGTTTTTAGCTTCGCGGCCAAAGCCCTCCAGTTGCTGTTGGGTCAGCGTATCCGAATCGGCGGAAACATTTTCATTGGACCAGGCCGCAGTTGAAGAAACCGTCAGCAGTGTCAGTAGCAAAAATGATTTCATTCGTATCGTGGAATGTGGAATTGATTGAGTTAATTTTTCTTCACCGGTTCCCAGATTTCCTGAACGGCCACTTCGGTATAAAGCTGGCCGGAGGAATCTAATTTGGAAAGCCGTTCCACCACGTTGACCTGCCGGATGCTGGCCGCCAGGGACGAATAGCGGCTCATTAACTGGTCGAGCGGCATTTGCGCAACCTGCGTTGCGTTGACGTAAACTTTCACCCGGGCGTTGTGAACAAAGTATTTGCCGGCCTGCGTTTGCGTTACCGTGCGTACCTTATAGGCGATTGATTCGTCCGTCAGGGTGTTTAAAAAACTGTTGACATCACTGAAATTCGGGCCTTGAGCTGGTGCGGGAGCCGGTTGACCGGAACCGGCTGGCATTGCGGGCGGTGCGACCGGCGTTACTGCAGCAACCGGCTGACCGGCGTTGGAATTCGCCGGGTTGTTCTGAGCAACAACCGCCGGTGCGGGCGGGGTTGCCGCATTGTTGATCAATCCGAGTTCAAAAATCGATTTCTGCCCGGCCAAACGAGCCGCTTTAATGCCCCACATCCGGGTTTGAGTATCTTCGAGCAATTGACTCCACGTCACCTGATTGTTGTAATGACAGGCGTAATCCATCGCTTCCAGAAGGGCCTTGGTATAAAAACTTCCGTCCACTGAAGCGCCCGACACCTGCCCCCGTTTGCTGCTCGTTGCAATAACCCCCCCCTGCTGTTCCAGAAATAACTGCCGGTAAATGGCCGCATCGCACTGCGTCCCTTTCACCATCGAGCGGTCTTTTGGCAGTTTTTCGTCGACTACTTTATTGCAGCAATCGCCAATGGTCAGACAAAACCGGGGTTTCTTTTTCATCAACTCCTGGTGAATCAGCATGAGAGGATAGTTACTTCCGACCGTATCCACCATCATGATCGGGAAATTTCCGTCGTATTTGGTGGTGTTAAAACCGTGTCCGGTGTAGTAAAACACGATAATATCCTCCGGAGCGCAGGTTAACTGATTCACGACCCCCCCGATGTAGTCATTACTGAAATGGTCTTTCGCCAACAGGCGCGGTTTATAGGCATAACCGATGCTTTCGGCAATACGCTTAAACTGTTCGTGCACTTCAACCACATCGTTCTGACAGGCCCGGGCCAGAACTTTGTCTTCGGTAGCACCGACCAGAATGACGTGGAAAGTCGGTTGGGATTGGGCCCGCACAGGCGCCAGGCTGAAAAAACAAACGCAGAGAAGAATGATTGACCGCATAAAGAATTTGATTTTGTACCCATCAATGCCCGAAAGCAACGGAAGGTTATCAGCCCGATTTAAAAAAAATGAGTTTTTTTTGACCGCTGCCGACAGCCTTCCGACCCTACTCGAATAATTCACTTTATATTACTCAAATAGCCCTTTCAGAAACAAGGTAAAAGTAGCTATACCAATTAGGTCAACATATACCCACATGTCAGTATTTCTACTAAGGAAAACCGTACGATTTCCTGTAATCTGCCCCTCCGCTTACGTTCAATTCCTGTAGTTTGGACACAACGAGTCCTCTTTCAGCCAATTTCCTGGCGGTTCAGTCTACATTCTAAATTTGATGAGTCCTACCAATGCATACCCGGCCAACTACTCAATGCTCCGAAGATGCCAACCGCCCATTGTCGTCATTTTTTTTTGCGTTCCATTTTTAATCCTGAAATGAAGCACGGCGATTGATTTGATAGCAAGTGTGTGGAAAATCAAAAACTGGAAACTCAAAAGTACGGCAGAATCGTAAATTGAAGGACAGTTTTAACAAATAAAAAATCACATTTGATACTATTTTAATCGCTATTCGATGGGGCATTCCGGGCAGTATAAATAAAAACCGCCCGGACTTTAATCCGGACGGTTTGCTTTTGCGGCTTCAACCTACTACCAAAAACCGCTTCGCATCGGCAGCCGCAACCAGCCTACTGCGGAAAACACGCATCCATTACCCACAAAAAACCGCACGATCCCAATTGAATGAATCAATTAGAACAGTGCGGTTTTGACTTAAAATCAATTACTTAGTTCGGATAACCCGGATTCTGCGGTTTCAGGTTCGGGTTGTTCAGCATTTCCTGCTTGCCCAGCGGCAGCAGCAAATGTTTTTCCTGCAACGGCTGGTTCGAACTCGGATTTACGTGACCCACAAAGTTGTCAAACCCATTCGTTTTGTCGTTGTACACTTTCCGCAGCCGCACCATGTCGAACCAGGTGATCTGCTCGTAGCTCAGTTCGTGCCACCGCTCCCGCCAAACCGCTTCGCGGAACGTTGCCTGGGTGTAGGTGCCTAAAGCCGGCGTCGTCAGACCCGCCCGATCCCGAACTTTCTTCAGCGCATCGTAAGCCGCCTGCGTCGGAGCGCCCACTTCGTTCTGCGCTTCCGCAAAGATCAGCAGCGTTTCGGCATACCGGATTTGCGGCACGTTCAGGTTGTTCTGACGCGTTCCGGCTACTCCCTGAGTACCGTTGGCCGTCCGGTTGAAATGCTTGAAGATGTAGTTCGCTCCCAGCTCAAACCGGTCTCCACTGCCATTGGTGAAGTAAGTCGAGTAGAAATAGCCCTGATCTTTCGCCCGCAAATCGCCTTTTTCGTAGGAAGCGTAGAATGAGGGCGTTGGCACCGTACTACCCGTTCCGGATGGACCGTTGTACGTCACCGGTTTGAAGTTGGGATACATGTTGTCCATCGGATTTCCGGCCACCAGCGTGTTATACTGCAACTCAAAAAGATGCTCCAGTCGGTTTTCGGTGCTTTCCTTGTGTACATCCTCCAGCGAAGCAAACAGGCCGATTTCGGTGGGATTCGCATTGGCGTAGGTGATGACTTCGAAGGCCTTATCAGCCGCCAGTTTGTAGTGCGTGGCCCCTTTGCTCAGCGGAAAACCGGCCATCGTCAGGTACACTTTCGACAGCAGCGTTTTCACTGCCGCCAGATTCACGCGTCCCGACACATCCGTCCAGGCCAAACCGGCCGCTTCAGCCGCCACCAGATCATCCACGATCAGTTTGTAAACATCTTCCTGCGGAGTCCGTGAAGGTTGGAAGTCTTCCGAAGAAGCCGTTTGCGGCTTGGTAATCAGGGGAATATCACCCCAAAGCCGAACCGCCGTGAAATACGCATTAGCCCGCAAAAACCGGGCTTCTCCCAGAATTTTCTTTTTCTGAGCGTCGTCCATCGGCGTGATGCCCGGCACCTTATCGAGCACCTGGTTGGCCTGCGCGATCACTTTGTAAAGTCCGTTCCAGTAGTTGACCACATGAATCGTGTTGCCATCATGCACCAACCCGTACAGGTTGTTCAAATCGGAATTCTGGGCGGTTTCCGTCGTGGATGTTCCGGTCAGAGCTTCCAGCAATTGCCAGTTCGACGAGAAAATCCCGGCCCCATCGCCCATAAATCGCATGTCGGCGTAGACCGAAGCAATAGCCGCTTCGGCGTGATCGGGAATGGTGTAAAAATTGTCGGGCGTCAGGTTGGAAGGAGCCTGCTCTTTGAGGAAATCCTTGCAACCGACCGGACCCAGCAGAATAGCTCCTAACAGGGCTACTTTGCTTACTTTATTCACTATATGTTTCATTGTAAGAATCGCTTTTTAAAGTACTTAGTATCAACGGGGTAACTTTGCAAATAGGGTTTCGGGCATACGGCGTTCCGTTTTGGGGTTACAGTCGGTTAAAGTAATGAATGCGTCAGCCTACCGAAACGTCGGCCCAGCAAATACCGTAAACGGAAAACCGTCAACCAAAATTTTACAAACCAATCTGCAAACCGAACATATAGGTGGTCGGTTTGGGATAGTTGTGCCAGATCATCCCTTGTGAGAACGCGCTGTTATCATCCCCCTGGTTGGTCGGCGTAACTTCTGGATCACCCACGATCGGATCTTTCACCAGCAGGAAGAAATTCTGTACCGACAGATACGCCCGCAGACGGTTCAGTTTCAATTTATTCGTGATCAGACTCGGGAAGGTGTACCCCAGCAACAGGTTTTTACCGCGCAGGAACGATCCGTCCTTGATCCAGTGGCTGTCCACGTTCGTTACGTAACCCGCCCGCGTGTCGCGGATTTCGGCGATCATCGTATTCTGGTTCGTTGGCGTCCAGGCATTCAACACCGAAGTGTAGCTGTTGGCCAAAGCCTGACGGTCTTCGCTCGGGTGCAGGTTCATCAACATGACTTTGTTGCCGTAGGAGAACTGGGTCTCAAACGTCAAATCGAAGTTCTTGTAGCGGAAGCTGTTGGTGAAGGCACCCCAGCCTTTCGGGCTACCGTTGCCGATGATGCTCCGGTCGGCATCCGTGATGGCTTTGTCACCGTTGACATCCAGGTACTTGATGTCACCCGGCAGAATCGTCAACCCGTTCCGGTAGCTGGTGAATTTGGCGGCTTCTTCGCGCTCGGCTTCGCTCCAGACACCCACGCGGGTCAGACCCCAGAACGAACCGACCGGCTGGCCCACCCGAATCACGTTGGTCGGGTTGGTAAAGTTTGGCCCCCCAACGTTGAAAATATCCGAAGGCGTCGCCAGCGACAATACCTTGTTGCGGTTGAATGAAATGTTGAAGGTCGTGTTCCACTGAAAACCGCCCGCGTCGATGTTCACCGTATTGATGCCCAGTTCAACCCCCTTGTTCTGCATCGAACCCACGTTCCGGCGAATGGTGGCGTAACCGCTCGTACGCGGCACCGGCGCATCCAGCAGCATGTCGGTCGTCTTGCGGTAATAATAGTCCGCTTCGATGTTGATGCGACCTTTCAACAGGCCCAGTTCAACGCCCACGTCGGTCTGAGCGGTTTTTTCCCAACGTAAATCCGGGTTGGCCAACCGGCTGATCCCCGTTCCCGTTACTTTTGTATCGCCGTAAACCGTCGCATAATTGGAACTTAAAAGCGACAGGGAGGTGTACGCCGGAATTTCGGAGTTACCCGTCAAACCGAAGCTGGTCCGAACTTTCAAATTCGAGATCACTGGGTTGCCTTTCAGGAACTCTTCTTCCGATGCCCGCCAGGCCAGTGCCGTCGAAGGGAAGAAGGCAAACTTGTGGTTTTCCCCAAATTTTGAGGAGCCATCCGCCCGACCCGTCACCGTCAACAGGTATTTGTCCATCAGGCTGTAGTTGATCCGGCCGAAGTACGAGTTGAACGCAAACCGCGATGCGCCAGAACCCACACTGGGGTTAGTGGCACCGGCACCGAGGTTGTTGAACCCGAAGTAGTCCGTCGCAAAACCGCTCACACTGGCACTCTGGCTAAACACGTTCGTTTCCTGCCATGAAATCCCCAACAGGGCGTTGATGGCGTGTTTTTCGTTGATCTGCTTGTTGTAGGTCAAATAGTTTTCCAGCGACCAGAACGATTCTTTGCGGTTTGAAGTCGATGCGTTACCATTCCCGCCAATGTTCAGCGTCCGGGTCACCGATTGATTGTTTTCCTGGGTTTGAATGTTGGCTCCCAGAATGGTGCGCATTTCCAGCCCTTTGGCGAAGGTGATGTTGGAGTACATGCTCCCCAGGGTCGTTTGCGTATTCAGGATGTATTTGGTATCCATCAAACGGTGCACTGAGCTCATCGTTCCTTCCGCGTAGGGATAGTCCCGGTTGTTGGCGTAGGTTCCGTCGTCGTATTTCACCGGCAGGAACGGGAAGTCTTCCACGATCTGACGAGCGACGGCATCACCCTGATCCACAATGTTTTCCGACTGGTTGTTGTAGCTCAGCGTGCCCCCGATTTTCAACCACTTTTTGACCTGATCGTCGATCGTAAACCGGCCCGAATACCGTTTCAGATACGAGGTTTTGATCAAGCCCTGATCGTCCCGGTAACCCAATGAGATCGAGTACTGAGTCCGCTCATTACCGCCACTGAAACCCAGCTGGTGGTTTTGCGAGAGTTTGTTCTGAGTCGCTTCTTCCAGCCAGTTCGTATCGTATTTCGGGCTGCCGTCGGAGTTCCACACCCGGGGGTCGGTCCGGCGCAGTTTCGGGTTCAGGTACGCCCATTTGCCAGCGGCCCAGCCGACGGGATCGTATTTGGCCATGTTCGCCCACGCCAGATCCTCCGTTGCAACGTATTGTGCGGAATTCAATACATGCGGGCGATTGGGCCCGATCGTGTTCACGCTGAAATCAACGTTATAGGTTACCTGGCCCTGACCGGATTTGCCCTTTTTGGTCGTCACCAGCACCACGCCGTTGGCACCCCGCGCCCCGTAAATGGCCGTCGAAGAGGCATCTTTCAGAACCTCAACCGATACGATGTCGTTGGGGTTGATGTAGTCGATGGCCGAGCTAAACTGAGCCCCGTTGCCCTGGGGCAGCATCACCCCATCGACCACGTACAACGGGTTGTTCGAGGAGTTGATCGAGCTAAAACCACGTACGCGGATGGTGGTCCGGCCACCGGGGCGACCCGAGTTGGTGTTGACCTGCACACCCGGCATCCGACCCGACAGCGCCTGTTGCAGCGATGGAGCGGGCCGTTCTTTCAGTTCGGCTTCTTTGACCGTTCCGACTGCACCTGTCAAGTCACTTTTCTTGGCCGTACCATACCCGATGACGACGATCTCGTCCAGTACTTTATTGTCGGCTTTCAGGCTGACATCGATCGAGTTACGCCCCCCGACACTGACTTCCTGCGAGAGGTAGCCCACAAACGAATAGACCAGCGTAGCGCCTGATTCGGGCACTTCAATTTTGTACTCACCGTTGGCATCCGTTACGGTACCACGGGTTGTTCCCTTAATAACAATGCTGACCCCCGGCAAAGCCGAGTTGGTTTCGTCGATTACTTTCCCGGTCAGGGTACGGTCCACCAGTGCGGTGGCGAGAGCGGTTTTCGATGTTCCTGAATTAGGAGCCTTCGCAGCGAAGGCGATACTCGTGCAGACAAAAGCCAGTAGGGTTGGGAAAAGGCAAAGTTTCACCATCCTGCTAAGCTGGGCTTGCGGTAGTACGAATTTTATCATAGAGTTTTGAAGGCCGTTACAACGGCGATTGGATTTGGAAATAGAGAATTGGAAAAATGTAAAATTAAAAAATTAAAATATGGTAATTAATTTATGCCATAACACTAGATAGTATTAATGACATTTTAATGAACCTTACATTGGGAGATTTAAAATCAACAGGAATCGCGGACAGCTACGAACGGAGAAGAACAGCCAGGGTTAAACCTCCCGTTGGTATGTGGAGCCTATTGATTTATGCTGGTGAGATGGATGTAATGGCTAAGACCGGAGTCTTTGTAAAATAGTTGCATTTATTACGATTTTTTCGAGCGAGATCTTGAAAAAAGAACAGGCTAAAACGGTCTTAGTGCCATTCAATCGCCATGGATTAACTGCAAATTTTCAATGATTATCCGTAAATCGGGAATGGCTAATTTCAGTTAATTCAGAGTATTATGAAAATTTTTTAAAAATACAGTAGTACTTTTCCGATAATTTTACTTTTTCACCGGTAATTTTTTCCAACCCGGAATCAGCCTCATTTTTTTTCAAAAAAGTTTGAAAACAGCCGGAGATGGGCTGAGAAAACAGAAGAGGTTCAACTCGGAAAGGAACGCATATGACATAAAAAACCTTCCGATTGGTCGTTACGCTACGGATCGGAAGGTTTCGATTTTGGAACCGAGCAGCCAACGTTCGGGCTACTCGGTATGATAGGGCTTCCTGCTACGGTTTCAACACCTTCAGCGTCACCGACTGAGAGCCGCTCGTGGCCCGAAGCAGCAACAGTCCGGGCAACTGGCGACTAATATCCAGGGTTTGCTGCTCGATGGTTCTCATCCGTTCCACCAGCAGCTGCTGCACCAACCGGCCACTGGCATCGGTCAATTCCAGTTTCAGCGATTGGCCTTCCGCGCCCCGGATTTGCACCTCGATCTGGTCTCGTGAAACCGGATTGCCCAGCAAAATCACCTCAAGGCGATCCGGACTTTCGGCCGACAACCGGCCTGAAGGAGCGCATTTCAGGGCTATCGGTGAGCCTTTCAGGAAGTATATACTGTTCTGAACTTTGGCACTGATTTGATGGGTGACGTTGTTTTTGATCCCTGCTGGCGTTGGAAACACGTACCCGTGGTTTCCGTTGCCCTTCTGGGCATCTTTCAAATCCTGGCGATAGTTTTTCGCTTCCATGGTTCCGATGGAAATACCGTCGGAGAAAAACTCCACCATCAACGGTGTATTGGGTTTGGTGCGATCCCAGACCCAACCCCGCATTTCCTGGCAACTCACGACCGATAAATACCCTTCAAATTCACCCGTCACACTGATTGGCGGAGCTGTCGAGCCCGAAGCAACGGTCAAACTGATGCTAACCGGTGTCGTATTCGTACCGTCGCTGGCAGAGTACGTCAACACGTAGGAACCCGCCGTACCGCTGGCTGCCGTGCCACTGATCGTGCGGTTTCCGGCCGTGAAACTCAATCCGACTGGTAAACCGCTTAGGGCATACGTCAGCGATTGGTTTTCGGGATCGGTGAAAGCAGGCAAAACCGTACTGAAAGCATTTCCAATCGTGGCCGATAAAGGCGTTGTTGTTGGAGCAACAGGAAGTTGATTGAGGGCCACTGTCAACGAAATAAACACCTGGGTAGTTGCCTGCTGATTGTCCTTAGCCGAATAAGTCAACGTAAAATTGCCATACATCATCGGTGATCCGATAATGAGACGATCTTGAGCTGTAAAATTCAAACCAAGCGGCAACCCCGTCAGCGTGTACACTAGTGTGCTATTTTCGGGATCGGAAAAAGCCGGTAAGTTCAACCAAAAAAGCTGACCGATGGTTGCCGATAGCGGACTGGTTACGGGCGCAACCGGCGGCAGATTGACCGGCCCTCCGCTGCCCTGACAGGTCAATGCTTTAGGCGGATTTTTCAGCTGAAAATTGCTTCCCGCTACCCGGGCCGTGAGTTGATGCGGCCGCCCATCTTTCAAACTGGCCGGGATCGGGAAGCTGAAGGCGTGTTTTCCGTTTCCTTTGCCCGCGTTGAGCAAGTCCTGCCGAAAATCACCCGCCGGAATCGTGGCAATGACGTTGGCTCCATCCAGAATATCGACGGTAATAACGGTATTGACTTTATCGCGATCCCAGGCCCAGCCCCGGAACGTTTCACAGTCGATGCCGTACACAAAACCGTCGAAATTTCCGGCAGTTGAACCTGCACTGATCACCACCGAAGCGGTTCCGGACGGACTCACGCAACTGCCAACGGTGCAGGTGGCCGAGTAAGCAAACGTACCGACGGCAGCAGTAGGAACCGGAATCGTTGCGCCAGTGCCTTTCGTATTGTTCGGCCCCGCCCAGTTGACCGTTCCGCCCTCACAGCCGGAGACGGTTATTGAAACCGAAGGGGTGTTTTGTAAAACCGGCTGTGAAACACCGGCTGACAACGCCAGCGTGGGAGCTGACATGGTATTGCTGCCTGGCTCATTGTTGCAAAATGCTGTGAAGTTGCCACCACCGGGCAGGCCGGGGTTGTCAGTAAAGTCGATTGTTTGGCCACATAGCGCTTTTAAAGTAACAGGAAAGCAGCCACTTAAGCGGTTTCCCCTTAAATTTATGTATTTAACCTTCGTCAAATTTCCCAAACTGGCCGGAATAGCACCCGTAAATTGGTTGTGATCCAAAGCGAGCGTTTCCAACTTTTCCAAGGTTCCTAACGTAGATGGAATCGTTCCACTGAATTGATTGTAATTCAAACTAATGCTTTGCAGATTTTTCAGATTTAACAATAATGCAGGAAAGTCGCCACTAAACTGGTTTTGTCCAGCATATAGCCGACTTAATTTGGTCAGGTTTTTGAAATTATCGGGGAGCGTTCCAGTCAGTTTGTTACGATTTAAAGCTAGATGCTCAAGAGATGCCATATTTCCCAAGCTACCGGGGAGCGGTCCACTTAATTCGTTATAGTCCAGCGTGAGATACCAAACCTTGATTAGCTTTCCGAAGCTGTCCGGTATTTCTCCACTTAATTTGTTGGTACTTAAACTTAAAAAAGTCAGATTGACAAGATTTCCCAGGCTACTGGGAAGAGTGCCTTCCAACTGGTTTTCGTATAAAGATAGCGATACGAGGTTAGTCAAATTCCCGAAGCTGTCCGGTATTTCTCCACTCAATGCATTGTTACCCAGACTAATTCCTTGCAGCTTGGTTAGATTGCCCAAACTAGTGGGAATAGTGCCCGTTAAGTTGTTATTATAACTATAGAAGTTTACCAGATTGGTCAAGTTCCCAAAACTGCTGGGAATTGGCCCACTCAATTCATTATCGTTCAGCGCAATGTTACTTAGATTGATTAGATTGCCTAAACTCGCGGGTAGACTTCCACTTAATTTGTTATTATCTAGAAAAAGATAAACCAACTTAATCAAGTTACCCAAATTGCCCGGTATTTCTCCACTCAATGTATTGTTATATAAAGAAAGCAAGCGCAGATTAGCCAGATCGCCTATAGTGCCTGGAATTGAACCGATTAAATTGTTATTCTCAAGATTGATGTCAGTAACCCGGTTTTCTTTACAGCTTATTCCATACCACCCACACGGATTATCCGTCGTCAGCCAGTTGGTAGATTTGGTCCAGCCTGGACCATTAGTCGAATTATAAAGATCGGCCAGAGGTGCATAATCAGGATGTGGATCGGCACTAGAAGCCTGCACAGAAGCCGAAGCCAGTAGAACGAAGTTAATTACCAGATAAAAAAATGAATGTCTGGCGACGATGAGCCAGTTTGGTGCATTTTTGTAAAAATGATGCATAAGAGGGTGAAATAGGTTAAAAATAAGTGTACTAGAAAGCGGTTTTCCAGCGTTGAGTAGCAGGTTTTAAATTACATGAGGATACAATGCAAGTGGAAGACACACGCTTCCTACTAACTTTCCGGCTTCGGAATGAAAATGCAAATACGATTTTAGGAAAAGAGAAAGACGTCAACTGAGGTAACGACCAATCCTACTGTACCATTGATGAATGAAGCGCGGATTAATTGCGGGCAATCCGTGTAAATACCGGCCTTTTAAAGGCGGAATAAAACCGGGTAGAGCTAAAAACATGGGGTCAGAGAAACAATAGAAAGGCAGGATTTACATCTCGAATAATGATACAATATACACATTTTAATGCAATCCGGCAAGCCAATACTCCTTAAAAAGTAGCTGAAATAAGAAATAAATAGCATCATTTAGTAGTACAAAACCTATCAACTGCTATCTCTATACGTAGCTATCTTTTGCCAAATTCGTACTCGTTTATTTCTTCACCAACGATAAAATAAACAGCACCAGCCCGCCAATAAACAAAATCGCCGAAAACAAGATGGCGAAAATCAGCAGGAAACCTTTCGAGCCGGTTTTGGGCATCACCAGAAGTTTATCCTTTTCTTTAAACCGGTCGATAGCGGGATTGGTCATCCGGAAATTTCCGGGTTGATCGATCGTAAATTCGGCGATGGGGACCACCCGGTTGCCCGCCATGTCTTTCCGCTGCGACAACAGGTTGACAAAGGCCTGCACCGGAACAGGTTTCCCGGCGGATAAATCGGACAACTGAAGCGGAATATGGGTCGGAATAATGCCGGTAATTGACGGTCGCTTAACCGCAATTTCGTAAGCGCCGGGCTCGTTTAACGAAAAGTCAAAAACCGGTAATTGGGCCGCCCATTCAATTTTGATTTTTGTGTCATACACCGCAATCATTTTCCCGATACTTTTGATAAGCAGGACAGCGCCCGCAATTGCTAGAACAGCAAATAAAAAGGTCGACCAGAGGGGAAACATGACGATGATTACGGTGATTGAAATGATAAAAATGATACCGGTCTTTCGCTAAAAACTGAGCGGTTTGCCCTGTTCGGGAAAGATCAGTTTTACGTTCAGCGCATTCGCTTCCTGAAGCTGTTTCTTGATGGTTGCTTCGTTGGAACCCGCCGGTTTGATGTGCGTGATCACCAACGGAAAACCGCTCAAGGCATTCGCGCCGGTTAATTTACCCAAAGCAGTCAATTCGTGCATGAGCCAGTTGGGCGTCAGGTGACCGTAAAGCTGGTTATCCGGCTGCTCGTTTGGGTACGACACTTCGATGAAAATGGCCTTGAGGGATTTTGACAGTATCAACGGCTGAATAGCCTGCCAGAGCTGCGATAGATTTCTAGACTTTTCGATCAGATCCGGGCCGGTATCACCCAGGTACAGCATATAATTCGGCCCATTTTTGATCAGAAAAGCCGCACTTTGGTACGCCATGCCGTGACTCAGCGGAAACATCCGGACACTCATGCCGGTCGATTCGATGGGCGTTTCGGTGTTCGGTGCCAAAACCGTATAGCGGTATTTGCTCAGCGCCGGGGCGTCGCCTTCGTTGGCGAGGTTGGGCCAGCTTTTCCAGTTGAAGTAATTGTTTTTGAGCACGTCGATGCAGGCCGACATGCCGTAAATCGGCTTTTTAGCGTCTTCCGTCGAATTAATAATCAAACCGGACAGATGATCGAGGTGGGCGTGGCTAATCAGGTAAGCTTTGATGTAGTCCTTCAAAACGGTTTCGGAACCAACTTTAAACGTCTGATTCTGAACAGCTTTTTCAATTCCGGCATGAATCGTTCCGGCATCGAGACAGATGAAGTCATTCGTTCCCTGCGGAGCCAGCAGATACGCCGACAGGTTACTTTCGTCGATACCGCCTTTCACCCCCAGCGGAACCACCTGGAACGAGGTCGTAGGCGGTTTTTGGGCCAGCGTGACAAATCCAATTGGCAGGAAAAATAGCAGGAACAGCGATCGGTGGAACATGCAGCAGGGAATTACACCGCTAAAACTACCGATTTCCTGGCACCAATTCAAGGTTTCACCCGATCCCACCATTTCCGCATCTGCCCGACCCAATCCGGCGAGTCCAGCAGATGCGGATGGCGCAGGGCTTCCACCACTTGTCGGGCCGTAAACCGGCGATCGGGCGAAACCGTCAATAGCTTATCAATCAGCCGTTCGCTGGCTTTCGAGAGCCTGGGATTCAGTTTTTGGGGGGCCACATAATCCGCTTTCTGAATCCGGCGACTGATTTCGCTCAGCGTACTTCCACCAAAGGGAGATTGCCCCGTCAGCATTTCGTACAACAAAACGCCCAGCGCCCAGCAATCGGAAGCCGAACTGCTTTGTCCGGAAAACTGCTCGGGCGCCATCGACCCCGTCGTTCCGATGACGTAACCCTCATGCGTCAGTTTGGGTGAATTGGCAAACCGGGCCAGTCCAAAATCCAGCAGTTTCGCTTTTCCCTGTCGGGCAATTTTGACGTTTCCCGCTTTCAAATCGCGGTGAACGATGCCCCGGTTGTGCAGATAATCCATCGCCGACGCAATCTGCGCCAGTAAATTCCAGGCCACTTCTTCCGATAACGGGCCGCTTTTTTTGATATACTGCTCGATGGTTGGCCCCTCGATGTATTCCAGCACCAGACACGAGAGGTTGTTTTCCACGAAAAACTCGTACACCAGCGCGATGTGCGGATGCCGGAGCGACGCCTGAACGGCGGCTTCGTTCCGAAACCGCTCGGCCTGCTCCACCCGGCTCAGCATTTTGATGGCAACCGTTCGTTGCGTCGCAGTGTGGTAGGCCTGATACACCTCTCCCATCCCGCCCGACCCGACCCATTGGGTCAGCGTATATCCTCGTATCGGCTGATTCATTGTGGTAATAAATTGAAAATAAGTCGTTTACTAACCCAAAACCGTGGCCGCCAGTCGCGTCAGGTTCATCGACCGGGCATTCGAGTCGATGATGTCACGGTACAAACCGCCTTTGCGGTAGAGCGATTCGTGCGTTCCTTCGCCGATTACTTCCCCTTCCTGAAAAACGTAAATCTGGTCGGCGTCCATGATCTGGCTGATGTTGTGCGAAATGATCAACACCGTGCGGTTTTTCTTGATCGCGTCGAGGCTGTCCTTGATTTGCTCGGTCGTAATGGCGTCCAGACTGGCGGTCGGTTCGTCGAGCAGCAAAACCGGCGGGTTTTTCAGGAAAAGCCGGGCGATGGCGATCCGCTGCTGCTGACCACCTGACAACGCCCGGGCTTCGGTCTGGTACCCATTCGGCAACTGCAATACCTGTTCGTGCAAACTGGCCCGGCGGGCGGCCTCCACAACGTCCTCAAACGGAGCATCGAGTTTGCCGTACCGAATATTTTCTTCAATGGTTCCGGCAAAAATGTGGTTTTTCTGAAGAACCAGCCCCACATTTTCCCGAACAAACTCACTGTCGTAGTCCGAGAGCGGCTGCCCATCGAGCAAGACACTGCCCTTTGTCGGATCGTAAAAACCGGCCAGCAGATTCAGCGCCGAGCTTTTCCCGGCTCCCGACAGCCCCACCAAGGCCGTGACTTTGCCCGGTTTCAGTTCAAGGTTGATATGCTTAAGTGCCTGTTTGCCATTCGGATACACAAAATCCACCTGTTGGAGCGCAAAATGACCCTGCCAGGTAGCG
Organism: Larkinella rosea; assembly: GCF_003858635.1. Taxonomy (GTDB): domain Bacteria; phylum Bacteroidota; class Bacteroidia; order Cytophagales; family Spirosomataceae; genus Larkinella; species Larkinella rosea. The sequence continues at coordinate 540,267 of NZ_RQJO01000011.1, read as the reverse complement.
GTTTTCAGCGAACCGCGCTGGAGCAGATACGTATTGTTCTCGATCATGTCGAAAAACCCTTCGGCGTAGACCAGCGCTTCGGTGTATTCGTCGTAGATGCGGTGCAGATGCCGAACCGGCGCCGACACGTTGTTGAACAACATGATGTGAAGTAAAATGGCGCCCACGCTCATCTGCCGGTTCAGTACAAAATAGATCGTGACGACAAAAACCAGCACAATGCCCAACTGCTCGGCAACACTCTTCAGGCCGTCGAACAAATAATTGGTGCGGTGGTGGCGGATTTCGTTTTCGGCCAGACGATGGTTGAAATCATGCTGGCGGCCCTGCTCGTAGCCCTCCCGAACGAAGGATTTTACCACAAAAATTGACTCCAGCAAACCGAACAACGCATTGGCTTTGTTTTCCCGGATTTCCTGAATATTTCGGCGAATCTGCTTCTGACGGTGGGTTTGCTCGCGGCTGATGTACGCATAAACCGGCAACACCAGTGTGGCCACGACTCCCACGCCGACGTTCTTGTTATAAATCAGAACCAGCGCAAAGGCGGCATTGGCCAGCATCGGAACAATGTCCACAAACAGGTTTTTGACGGTTTTTGTCAGGCTATCGATGCCTTTGTCGATGCGTTTTTCGAGCTTCCCGGTCTGGTTCTGACCCAGCGCAAAAAACGACAGGTGGTACGAAACAATCCGCTGGATCGTGTAATCGTAGAGGTCAGCGGCCATGCGAAACCGGATGCGGTCGCTCAGGAATTTCTGCCCCAGTTGAACCAGCAGACTCAGTAGTTCTTTTGACAGCAAAATAGCTACCAGCGTGCCAACGACCCAGCTTACGTCCTGTTTATCAATCGGTTTCTTCAACAAATTCTGCACGGTATTGACCGTATGTTCCATCACCAGGGGCGTCACCTGGGCGAGCAGCGCCCCGATGGTCGTTAGCAGGAGCGCCAGTACGAGACTACCCCGGTACGTTCGAACGAACGGCCACAATTTTCGGATCAAAACGAAGGTATTCATCAGATCATCTGGCGGATAAATTCCTGGGTATTCAGTTTGCCGTCGGTTTGGTAATCGTAGAAAAGCTCGGTCATCGACGCAACGATGTGCGGATCTTCGGTTAAAAATGCCGTCAATTTGGTCGCCCGGCCGCTCGTGCTCGAACCACTGCCGAGAATACAGACGCAAAGGCCGCGGTAAATACCCGGTTTGTTTTCGCGGGGTGCACTGATGAAAAGCTGAATGGGCAGCGTCTTGTTAGCCTTCGTTATCCGGATACCCAGTTCCTGCATTTCCCGAATGGCCTGCGTATGTTCGGTATATAACTGATTCACCAGCAAAGCTTTCGGATCAGTCGGCTCGGTGGCCGACGACGGAATTAAAAACCGGTTGTGGTGCGGAACGCTGTCGGTCTGGCTCAGCAGCACGTTACTGCCGGGTCGATAGGTTTCCACAGAAACGTGTTCGTTGATGACTTTGCCGAGGTATTTCAGGAAAGCGTGGCTGGCCCCTTCATTCTGGTCGTTGAGCGTCACAAACTCGACGTGGGCGTCGCTGCCCATATTCTGCAAATAAATGGCGGCTCCTTTCAGCTTATTTTCCACATCCGTGCAGTCGCGCTGCAATCCTTCGGCTTTGCGGGCGTAATCGAACTGGGTGGCATTCCGGAGTTCGTGCGGTTTCAGGTCGGCGTGTTTGGCGACGTAATCCATCCGGAACGGCGCAATGCCTTCCACGCGGGCCGTGTTGGATAGTACCAGCAAATCGTTGCCCTGCGTCTGCGCCGACTCCACCACCCGGCCAATGCCTTTCAGCACCTCGTCGGAGCCTTCCATCAGCAACACTTTTTCGTTGACTTTGCCGCTCACGTCGATCATCAGCGTGTTGAGCGACTGCGTGGCCTGCACCAGCAGATTGGTCTGGGTTTTAATGTGGTCCATTTCCTGCTGATTCAGTCGTTCTTTCAGCCGGTTTGCTTTTTCGGTCGTAACGGTCACATACAAACCGATGAAAATCCCGACGATCCCGCCCAGCAAACCGGCAATATCGAGTTCGCGAATGTATTTATCGATGCCGGGATTGAAGTAGGCCCGAGCGTCCGTCCACTTTCCGGTTGCCGGATCAATCTGGAAATCAGACAAATAATGCGTTGTATCGTGGAAAACGTAATACCATTTCAGCCCCAGCGAAATGAGCAGCGCCAGAAAAGGAATCATGAAAAACGCCGTGAACAACAGCGGGTGATTCCGGATAATGTCGTAGAGAACCGCGAAAAATCCGTCGTTTTTGGGATCGGACTCGGTCGTACGAATCGGTTGGGAGGCAGAAGTAGACGATACAGCTTGCATGTGGGCCTTTGTTTGAATGATTACCTGACAAAGGTCTCGCTTCATGGCCCCGCGTTCAATCCGCAAAGACCTACATTTTGGGTACAGGAAAACCTATAGTTTCGCCGTATAGGTTTGATAGTGAATGAAAAGGAAGGATTTAGTGGCGGAAAATGCGGGGCCGCACGATGGCCATGCTACGGAAAACCGGTCCACTTGGGTGGATTAATCCCCAAACTAAAACCGGGTACCGAAATCCAGAAAGGATGGATGAGGTAAAAAAGAAAACCGTTCGGGATGCGAACGGTTTTTATCTATAGTCTTGGACGAAACTGCCTAACGTCAGTCACGGATAGATGGGCGAAACAGCATACGTTTACCGGCTACCAAATACAACGCCCAGATTACCCATTTTTTTGAAGAGCTTTGCAAAGAATTCCTGAAGCGGACCAAACATCAATTCGGTCCAGCTTACTGAAGACTGACTGTCTTTGCCCAGTACGGTTTTGAGGGTATTGTTCCGGCGTTTGAAATAGACCAGATAATCGTCGTGCACCCGAACAATGGACAACGTATCATTCTTACTCACCTGATTGGTCGTAATCAAGGCGGCCAAATAAGCGCGGGCATCCTCTTCAGTATCAGTATACGTCAGGTTCGTGCTGTTGCCATCGTAATGCACAACGATAAAGTCTTTCATGAGTCGATACGGCGTCTAAAATCGTTGTGCAATATTACATATTACTAAGTATTTGTACGCATTATTTTTTGATAAATTTTACCACTTATTAATAAATTGTTATTAAAAGGTCATTAAAGCCAAACAATGGTTACACCCTGTAATGCATCAGCCGGCTCCAGAGTTAGCTGGAACACTTCCGATAGCTCCCGCTTTGGATTTTTCTTACTAATTCTTCATCTAATTGTCTGTTAATTACCGTAATAATCCTGATCGATATAAGTATCTCCCAGTAAACGGTTAGCCGGTCTTCCATCCCGACACATTACAAAAGCCATCATTTTTGCGAATTATGGGGTAAAACCGCCCTGAAAATGATAGAAATCAGGTAAAGATTGAGCCCGGTTGTAAAATCTAAACTTCTCTTTTATACCTACTCAAATTCTGAACCCAGCATAAGTAGATACACTTGATGTCTGACAATAAGTAATTTATGCATGCTCTTTATGTGTTGCGTTTTTAGCACCTTCCGACAGGTGTCTGAGGTTCCGCACAGGAGGTTGTCTTATTGGGAAATCCTGAAAAACCACTAAATCACTTTCAGTCCGACAAATTGCCCAGGGAGTAAATAAGAATTATTATTGTCTGATAAATAGAAGATATTTTTTGCTCTTGACCCTTCCATTTTACTCTGTTTCCTCAAAAAAGAGCCATTTTTTAATCAATAATGGCAATTTATAGTCCTAAACTCAATCGACATAGTATACCTTTTACAATAAAATCTCTCAAAAGGCTTTATTGTACTGTTGGTTAAATAGCCTGTAAGGATCTAGTTTTAAAATAATGGATTCTGATTTTAGTACAATCGCTAAAATCAGGTCCCAGTATGAATTGACATTTTTACAACTCAACGTTTATGATAAGTCTTGAATCGAGGGTCTATCCCTTACCCTCCCATGCCCGGCCCTCCCGAAAGGAAGCTCAGACGGTTTATACACTGGCAGGAAAACGCTTTTTTGACCTGCTCGTAACCTCACTGGTCACCACGTTGGTTTTGGTTTGGTTAGCCCCACTGATTGCTTTGGCCATTGTCCTGACCTCGCAGGGGCCGGTATTTGTGGTGCAGCTCCGAACGGGTCGAAACGGTCGTCCGTTCCGGCATCTCAAATTTCGCACCACAGCCCCCCTTTTTCAGAACGGCTTCGCCAAACACGAACCCGAAGTAACGGCTATCGGCCGGTTTTTGCGCTCAACCCACCTGGATGAGATACCCAATTTTTTCAATGTGCTGGCCGGGGATATGAGCATTGTCGGCCCACGTCCGCATACGCTTCAGTATGATGCGCAACACTGGACATTGCCCGGTTACCGGGACCGGCATACCGTACGACCGGGAATTACCGGACTCGTTCAAACCCGCATTTATCAGAAAGAAATTTCGGGATTGATTCAAATGCCACATTCGTTTCGCTACGACAGGTGGTACGTCCGCCGGTGCTCTTTACTCCTTGATTTTAAAATATGCTGGTGGGCAATTTCAGGCCGTTTCAAAGCCGCAGGCTAATACATGAGCGGTTACATTATCAATTAACAGACAATAATGTAACTATTAAAATTAAATTAGTAACACAATGGCATAGAGTTTGCTCGCGTTTATGAAAGCTAAGCACTCATCGTTACTTGTTTATGAATACAGCCCGTACCAGCATTAAAGTCAGAGACCGCAGAGGAAGAGCGATCACCATCCCTTCGAAGCAAATCCTCTTTTTTGAAGGCTGGAGCAATTATAGTCGTATTTTTCTTAACAAACAGAACGGTTTCGTGTCCAGTTATACCTTGAAGGAGCAGCAGGAATACCACCCTTCTTTCTGGCGAATTTCGCGCTCACACCTGGTAAATCCGGAACATATCATTCAAATGGATTTGCATGATATGCACAATAGCTGGATCGAATTATCAGACGAAACTAGATTACCGGTCAGCCGCCGGAGGGTAAAATCAATCGTTACCCTGGCCAAATATTTCAGTTTGGTGTTCTCGTAAATATCGATGTTGATTCTTTTTGAATGTTATAGCAAGCCCTTTTAATTAACAGTCAAAGTATCCCTATTTAATTTACTCAACGTTAACAATGAAAAACATGCACGGCCTGGTGACTCGTCGTTTCGCTGGCGAACCCGTTCTTCCAGAAACGATCACCAGGCCCGTTGCAGATTGCCTTTCAAAACCGCTGTGCCTGTCGAACGCTGCCGCAGAACGAATGTTCGCTTGACTGACCCGGTTTTTGCCCATCCGTACTTGTCCCACTATCCGGTTGCCTGATGTCATTTTCCGTGGGATTTCGGGGGTATCCAACGAATGGAAGCATGCGAAAACAGGTTGACAAATTCCTTCTAATTGTCTGTTTATTATTCAACGTGCAATGCAAATATGCTGAATCAGTACCACTGGTTTTACTACCGGCTACGATCCTTATCGACGGCGGAAGTTATCTTCCGGCTACGGCAGTATTTCCAGAAACAGGCGGACAAACAACAGGTTGGCTGGAAAGCCTCCGTTCAGCTTCCAACGTGGCCGGACAGCATTCTATTCATTCAACCGGAGCGTTTTCCGGCGGTAACGTTTTTCCACGAACACAAAATTTTTGAACACTCACTCGATTACAATTATCCGATTGACTGGCATCTCGACATCGGTACCAATAAACGTTTTCCGCTGACTTACGCCAGGGATATCAACCTCCGGAATCCGGCGTATGGCAACGAAAAATATGTCTGGGAAGTCAACCGGTTTCCTTTTCTACCGGCCCTGGCGCTGCGTTACCGACTCACGCCCGATCCGCGCGAACTGAGTCGGCTGGTCGCCATTATTTCGTCCTGGGGAAAAGCAAATCCGTATTTGCTCGGTATCAACTGGTATAACAACCTGGAAGTGAACGTTCGACTGATTAACTGGTTTGTCTGCTGGAATATTCTGGATGCGACCGCGCTGGCGAAGACCGATCCGGTTTTTCAACGTTTTGCCGAATCGACCTGGCTCCCGATTATTTACCAGCATTGCGTTTATAGTCGAACGAATTTGCCTTATCCGTCGGCAGCCAACCACCAGCTCATTGCCAGCTATGCCGGGCTGTTTCTGGCCAGTGCGTTCTGGAATTTTCCGGAATCGGCTACCTGGAATGCCTTTGCCAAAACCGGTCTTGAGCAGGAAATGCAGCGCCAGCACAGCCCCAACGGGGTCAACCGCGAAGAAGCCGCCGACTACATTCAGTTCACGGCCGATCTGTTTCTGTTGACGTACATTACCGGTTTACGAACGAACAATCCGTTTTCGGCGCTGTACGCCAATCAGTTGGAAAATATCTTCTCGTATATCTTTCATTTGCTGGACGAACACGGGAATGTTCCCAATTACGGCGACGAAGGGGGCGGGCGCTTATGGGGTGTTGACGACCCAACGTCGTTCAGTAACTTTCGGTCGCTGCTTACCTCGGCGGCCGTCCTGTTCAGTGATCCGGCTTCCAAGCAGCGGTCCAACGGATTTGACCTCAAAAACCGCCTGCTCTTCGGCGATGAAGGGTTGCGCAAGTTCAATGCCATTTCGGGGCAGGAAACGGCCTTAAACAGCCAGTTTTACCGCTCAGAAGGTCATTATATTCTGCGGAAACAGGAAGCCGACCGGAGCGAAATTTACATTCACTTCAATGCGGCTCCGCTGGGTTTCCCGGTGGCAGCGGCCCACGGTCACGCCGATGCACTGTCGTTTACGATGCAGGTCGATGGCCAGCCTTTTTTTGTGGATTCGGGGACGTATGTCCAGCGGGGCAATTCGGACTGGCGCCGGTATTTTGTCAGCACCCGAGCCCACAATACGGTTTGTATCGATTACCAGAATCAGGCGTTTCAGGACGATCAGTTACGGTGGTTACACCCGTATGCGGTTAGTGTGCTGAAAGCCGAAACCAGCGATAATTGCGACGAAATCATTGCCACTCACAACGGGTATGACTGGTTCGGCTGTTTGCATCAGCGCCGGATTGAGTTCGACAAGTTAAAAAAACGGCTGCTCATCGAGGACCAGATTGAGAACCGACGAGCGGGCAGTCACGTTGTTGAAGTTCTTTTTCACGTTCACCCGACCGTGCGGTTTCGGGCAAAGGGCAAAAATCATTTTGTGCTGTCACACCCGCACACCAAGCGGCTGGTGACGCTGCACATTGATCCGGCCCTCCAGGTAGAAGTTGTAAATGGGCAGATGCAGCCCAATCTGCTGGGCTGGTATTCGCCGGAACTATATCAGAAACAGGCCACCTGCGTTTTCAGGGCGTATCTGACACTCGGGAGCGAAAGGCGGGTCGAATTGCAGCATCAGATTGTGGTACAATCCTGAGCTGTTCAGGTTAAAAACCGTACTCCTATCGGGCAGAAATTGAAGATAGTAACATGGATAGAGTATTTAGAAAAAAACCAGTCAATTGACTGGTTTTTTCTTTTATAACCTGATATTCTCACTATTTAAGGTACCTATTTATGACTCAGTTGCCGTAGATCAGCTTAAATCCTTTGGTAAACATCTGGCGGGCCGTTTCGGGAGAAACGACTAAATATGAATTTTTGTCTCTGGCAATAATCTGGACATTATGCCCTTCCATAAAAAACCGGTTGGCGCAACCAATCGCCTGCGGTAGGTTTGTAAACCAACTGGATGGCAAATGAGTATGTGCCTGACTGGATACCATTCCGTTCGATTTATTCCTGTTAGTATACATTATGTTACTGTTATTGGTAAGACAGTTCAAATATAGAGGACAACAAATGAATTAAGTAATAATACTTATCAATGTTATTATTCGGTAGCAAACTTAATCTCAAAAAAAGGCGCTCATTTGGCTAAAAAAGCCTATTGATAAAAATTCTCAAATAAATTTTCTCATTTTTATCAGACACGTTTGTTACTAAAATTAGTTATTCTTTATTGGGTAATTCAGCCGCTGCTCCGGCCCCTTCCAATGCGTTTAAATTAAAATAGCCTGCCCCCAAAGGGAACAGGCTATTCAGTTAGTCCAGGTTATTGAATTGATCAGTAATACGATTACTCTTTGATTACTTTCAGGGTACGTAGTCGGCCCTCACCCCGTTGAATCTGCAGGAAATAAATGCCCGCTGGTAAACCAAGTGGCTGAACATTCAGGATGGCTTTTCCGGGCTCAAACCGTGTGTTCTGTTCCGAAACCGGCACCTGCCGTCCCGACGGCGACACGATGGCAAAACGATACGGGGCCAGGGGCGTAAGCTGGGTATTGGGTTCATGGGGCAGATTCACCGTGATTTCATCCCTGAATGGGTTCGGATATACACCCCAGACCGCAGGCTCATTATCAGACACAGAGAACTCCGCATTGTCCCGCTTACTTGAGGCTTTCTTGACACTAAATGTGATGAGTCGCGAAACGAGCAAGTTCCCTTTCAGATTCGGATCTTTATAAGCGTTTACACGCAGCGCATAGTCGCCTGGTAACAACAGAATTCCACCATTGTCACCTGCCAACGCCCAGGGCGCAAAATTTTCCGAGAAGGTCAGGTTTTTAGTACCCGTTAATTCAAACTTGACACTTCCAGCTTTCGATTCAACTTCGAAGAAGATGTTGACCATATCCGGCAATGTATTCGACATTAGTACGGTTCCGGTATTCAGATCCTGCATATAGTTCTGTGGCTCCGGCCCCTTCCCTGCTTTATACAGTTTCATAATGATGTTTTCCTTGATCGCCATGTTAAAGGTGGTGGTCACCGACGCCGATTTATTATCGACGGCTTTCACCACGACCATCAGGTTCTGGATCAATAGCGGAGTACCGCTGATGACCCCCGTTGTTTTGTTATAGACGAGCCCGGTGGGTAAATTGGTTACTTCCACCGACGAAACGCTGCCATCCGGATCTGAGAAGTTCTGCTTCCCAATGGTGTAGGAGTACGGAAGGCTGATCGTTGGCGTTTGAGTCGGAATTTCTTTTACCAATATGGGCGGCTGATTCGCCCCCGCAGGTGGTGCATTCACCGTTATTTTAAAGGTAGTCGTTGCCGTCGCACCCTGGTTGTCGGTTGCTTTTACCGTAACCGTCGACACCGCAGCTGTTGTGGGCGTTCCACTGATCACCCGGCTGCTTTGCGTATAGGTTAAACCGGTTGGTAAACCGCTCACCACTTCCACTTTCGCAATCGTGCCATCGGCATCGGCAAACACATTTGCGCCAATTGTATACGTAAAGGCCACACCCACGGTAGCGACCTGATCTGGAATTGTCACGGCCACTGTTGGTGCCTTATTTTCCACCGGTGCCGGATTGACCGTCAACCGGAAGGTGGTCGTCACCCAGGCGCCATCATTGTCGGTTGCTTTTATCGTAACCGTCGTTGTCGAAGGCGCGGTGGGTGTTCCGCTGATCACCCGACTGCTTTGCGTATAGGTCAATCCGTTGGGCAAACCGCCGGTTATTTCCACTTTCGCAATCGTACCATCCGTGTCACTAAATACATTCCCGCCAATGGTGTAGGTAAACAATTGGCCCGCCGTTGCCGTCTGGTTCGGAATCGTCACTGCCACAACGGGCGTGACATTCGGCGCCGGATTCACCGTCAACTTAAAGGTAGTGGTTACCCAACCGCCATCGTTGTCGGTTGCCTTCACCGTAACCGTCGTCGTTGAAGGTGCCGTGGGTGTTCCGCTGATCACGCGCGTGGCTTGCGTATAGGTCAATCCGTTTGGCAAACCGCCGGTTATTTCCACTTTCACAATGGTGCCATCCGTGTCGCCAAATACATTTCCGCCAATGGTATAGGTGAACAGTTGACCCACCGTTGCCGTCTGTTCCGGAATTGTCTGGGCAACAGTTGGGGCAACATTTTCTACCACCGGGGCCGGATTTACGGTCAGCTTAAAGGTAGTGGTTACCCAACCGCCAGCGTTGTCGGTTGCCTTCACCGTAACCGTCGTCGTCGAAGGTGCAGTAGGCGTTCCACTGATCACCCGGCTCACTTGCGTATAGTTCAATCCGGCTGGCAAACCGCTCACTACCTCCACTTTCGCAATGGTGCCATCTGTATCACCAAATACATTCCCGCCAATGGTGTAGGTGAACAGTTGACCGGCAGTAGCGGTTTGACTCGGAATGCTCACCGCTACAAATGGATCCACATTCGGTACATCCGGGGCCGGATTTACGGTCAGCTTAAAGGTAGTCGTTACCCAGCCGCCGTCGTTGTCGGTCGCTTTCACCGTAACCGTCGTCGTCGAAGGTGCCGTGGGTGTTCCACTGATCACGCGCGTGGCTTGCGTATAGTTCAACCCGGCTGGCAAACCGCCGGTTATTTCCACTTTCGCAATGGAGCCATCCGTGTCGCCAAATACATTCCCGCCAATGGTGTAGGTGAACAGTTGACCGGCAGTAGCGGTTTGACTCGGAATGCTCACCGCTACAAATGGATCCACATTCGGTACGTCCGGGGCCGGATTTACGGTCAGCTTAAAGGTTGTCGTCACCCAGCCGCCGTCGTTGTCGGTCGCTTTCACCGTAACCGTCGTCGTCGAAGGTGCCGTGGGTGTTCCGCTGATCAACTGGCTGCTTTGCGTGTAGGCTAATCCGGCCGGCAAACCGCTCAGGACTTCTACTTTCGCAACGGTACCGTCCGTATCCGTAAACACATTCGAGCCGATGGTGTAGGTAAAAAGCTGCCCGGTAGTAGCCGTTTGGTTCGGAATGAGCTGGGCAACTGCAGGAGCCTGATTGACAGATGGGGCGGCATTCACAACGACTCGAAACGTCGTCGAGATCGGTTCACCCTCGTTATCCGTTGCGGTTACTGTCACCGTAGCGGTTTGCGGAGTAGTTGGTATTCCGGAAATGATGCGGTTATTCGGGGTATAGTTCAAACCTGCGGGCAATCCGGACACGGCAACACTCACAATACTGCCATCCGGGTCCGTAAAACCGTTAGCTGGAAGCTGATAACTGAACGTTTGGCCCACCGTCGCCGTCTGATTCGATGGTACCTGAACCACTACCGGCGGCATATTCGGCGCTGGGCGGGGTTGGGCTTCCACCGTGATCCGAAAACTAGTTACCGCCGTCGCGCTCAGCGCATCCGTCGCTTTCACCACCACCGTATACACGCCCGCACTGGTGGGCGTTCCGCTGATCACTTTATTAGCCGATGCATACGACAAACCGTCGGGCAAACCGGTCACCTGAATACTGGCCAGGTTATTATCCGGATCCGTGAAGGTTCCCGCCCCAATCGTAAACGAAAAAGGCTGCCCTTCCCGACCTGATTGGTCGGCAATCGACTGACTCACCACCGGAGGACGGTTTGCCGGAGCTGGCGTCACGACTATCGTCACCAGTGTTGGCGTATAACCGCCAATCCCATCCGACACAATCAGGCTCGCCGTGTAGGTCCCGATCGTACTCGGCGTCCCGCTAAACGTCCGCGTCGCCTGATTGTAACTCAACCCCAGCACGCCCCCCGTCAGCGCATACACCAGCGTTTGACCTTCTTCGTGCGGAAAATCCGGAATGGTGTAGGTGTAAGGGATATTTACGTACGCATACTGAATCGGAATCGGAACGGCCACGGGAGGCTGATTCGCCGGATCGGTCACCTGGGCCGTACTCGACGGACACGTAATCGTTGTCGGGGAACCCTTCAACGAATAATCCGAATTCTCGATCCGCATCGAAATCACGTGCGGTTTGTCATCTTTAATGCTGGCCGGGATGATAAACTGATAGCCGTGGGCACCGTTGCCCTTTTTGGCCGCCACCAGATCCGGCCGGCTAACGTCAGCCATAAACGTCCCAATCAGTCTCGGCCCGTCGAGCACTTCGATCGGCATCGGTGTGTTCGGTAAATTGCGGTCCCAAACCCACCCAAAGATGTCGCCTTCACAGTTGAATTTATCCAGATAGCCTTCAAAATTACCCGTCCGTTTCGTTGGTTGTGTTGCTTCCCGAATTGTTACCTGAAAAAGCGTCGAAGAAATCGCCTGAGCCGGATCAGTCGCCGTGTAGGTCAGCGAATACACCCCTGCCGTCGTTGGTGTGCCACTCATTACATTGGTCTCCGAAGCAAATGTCAGGCCCGGCACCTCTCCTCTCAATTGATGCACCAAAGGCTGATCTTCAGGATCGGTAAACAGTGGTAATGTATACGACATCCCCACGCCAACCTGCCCGATCTGGGCCGCCAGAATAGGGGCCACTGGCGAGCGGTTAGCCGTAGTGGGGTCGGTAACGGTAATGCGAAAACTACCGCTCACGGTTGCTCCCAGATTGTCCTTAGCTAATAACGTCACCAGCGAAGACTCCTGCCGGGTGGGGGTACCGGTCACTTCCCCCGTAGCGCTGACCCATTGCAGGCCCAGCGGCAAACCACTTACGTCGACACTCACGATCGATCCATCGGGATCGGTAAAGGCAGACCCGATCGAATAATTGAAGGGTTGGCCCACGGTCCCCGACTGATCAACCAAAGTCTGACTCAACACGGGCAGGGCATTGATGATCGGGGGTTCATTCCGCAGCAAATCTTCATCCAGTTCAATGCGTACCGGTTTGTTGCCATTCTGGTTATAAAAAGAACTCCAGCGATCCTGGGCAATCGTATAGTTACGAAGGATTTCTGACAGCTTATAGCCCACATTCTTACCATTGACCATAGCGGTTTGCACCGTCGGTACCGGCTGGTTCAACAGGCCGTTATTCACCACCATCGCAATCAGATCGGTGAGTTTGGGCCGGGCGTCTTTCCCTCCGAAATTAGCCAGGGTAATCATTTTGGCACCATGTTCGTAACACTGGGCCACTTGCTGATAGTACTTATCGAGCGATACCGACATGTGGAACATGCCATCGATAGCGTTGATGAGGAAGGCCCCCGGTTTCATGTTGCTCCGAACAATGTCCATCGAAAACCGGTGGTTGTAGTCGGGTCCGTCGTTAAATTTAAGGCCGTCGGCCGACTGACCCAGATTTTTGAAGGCAAACGTTGCCCGTAACCCCGAAATACGGTCCCAAACGCAACCGTGCTGGTTAACCACCACGATGGAAGGGTCAACCCCTTTGACGGTACTGTTGATTTTGTCGATAAAGCTCTTGAGCTGGCGATGGCGAAACACGTACCAGTCTTCCCCCCGGGTTCCGGCGGTCGAAGCATAAGGATTGGCCGGATCGTTGGCTGGAGGTATCACGCGGCTCCACTGACTGAAGTCCGTTCCCCAGCGCTGGTTAAGTTGGGGAAGGCTGAAGCGGGCCTGCAGATACTGGCGGAACGCATCGAGTTCGTACCGGCTGTAGTCGAAAGGTACTACGTATTTACTGCCATTATAAGGATCGTAGACGGGTGAATATTCCGACTCCAGCGCGGGGGAAGAAACCACGGAAAAAAACAGCAGTTGTCCCTGATCCTGAAGATAACGGTAACGATTTACGGTTTCGAGCACGAACGAATTGACGCGTTCGATGACCGGTTTGCTGGAAAAAGTAAACTGGATATTCCCCAGGTTGGTGATCCGGCGGGAACTGTCGGCAGCCTGCATGGTTTCGTGCAGATTCCAGAAGCCACCCAGCCGGGAAGCTTCGCGTCCGACAAAGACGCGCAGGGCAACCTTGAGCCCGAGTCGCTGGGCGGTCTGGACGTGCGAATCGATGACTCCCCAGTTAGGTGCGCTGTCGATGGACGTGTAGACCTGATCCCAGTTGATGGTGATCTCAACGGCGTTACAACCGGTCGAAGCCGAAAACTCAATGCGCTCGTCGTCGATGCGCGGATCGGTTTCGAAGTTAAAAATGGTCAGACCAATGTAGCGCTGTCCATCAATAACGGGGGGCGCCTGACGCAGGTTACGGGGCGAAGGTGAGGGTCGGCCAAGGCCGTCAGCGGGCCCCGCATGGGCCAGCTGAATTCCCGAAATGAGAAGGAATACAAGCTTAAATACATACTCCGTAAAATGAGCTGAAAAGGAAGGCCACGAAATGCGGACAGGTAGATTTGAAACCATAATAACGTTGAGAAATTTTTAATGTGATCCAACAATTGGGCAGTACAAGCTTACCCTTTATTCATTCTCTTTCACTTCACACAAGCAATCATTCTCGCAAAATCAGACTTGTAGCTTTTCGTATCCATACTTTAAAAGATGTCTGATAATTATACAAATGATTGTTTGCAAAATGAATTATGCAAAAGCAATGCCAATGGAATATTTTTGTTATTTTTTGGTATAGTGTATTGAAATTCAACTACTTAAATATCAATAGTGAAAATCTTGAAAATTTTTACGTTAATTTCTAACCTGAAAGTTAGAAAGGTTCGAAATCCTATTTCAAAAACGCCTTAATTCATCATAATATCGAAGTAAATCTGATTTTTACTTCAATATTATAAGGCCGGCCCGGCCTAATTAAAGCCAGGATTAGCGTTCAGGAATTGTTCGGATCGGTAAGCTTGAAACGGCCATTTTTACCGGGGCAAACGTATCAGGCCTTTTGTTAAAAGCTTGTCGTGTTTGTACCAATTACTATCGCGTTTGTACCAAATGGCTGAAAACCGGTCCATTTTTCCAATCAATAGGCCCGCGTAAAAGTGGCTGGAAAGTTTTTGCCATACACGTTATAATAAGTCGTCGTCAGTATAGCAGAAACCGGCTCGCCCATCTATATAAAAACCATGCCATTGTTGCATCACCCGGTTTTTATTCAGGAATAGGTTCGGGCGCAGGAATGCCGTAAAACCGGTCAGCGGTTTTCAGGAGGAGAGCAGCTTAATGAAGTGAAACCAGTGGGCAAGTCGGAACCGGAACCGCTGCATTCGCATAAAAAAGACTACGACCTTTGCCGGTAGCTGGGCTCAGTCGTAGTCTGGTGATTTGGTCAAAAAAGATTGAATGATCAGTCGGGAATATAGGGGCCACCGGTTTCGCCCCACCCCCAAACCGGCATCGCTGCGTCGGTCTGAATCGGGTTGTTGACGGCCGTTGAGTTCAGCACGGCAATCCGGCTGCCCCATTCCAGATATCCTAAAAAAGCCGACCGAAACTCCGGATCGTCGGGCAGACCGATTTCATCCGCCGTTTCGAGCAACAGGCTCATCCAGCGACGACGTTTGGCTTCGTCGAGGTGCTTGCCGAGGTGATGCGCCACCATGCTGGCATGGCTCCCACCGTCGGTTTCCGTATAGTGCTTTGGTCCGCCAAAAACTTCACCAATGAAGTGCGCAACGTGGCTCGCGTGTTCGGGCGACATGTGCCGGAACACGGGTTCAAGCAAGTCGTCTTTCAATACTTTCTGGTAAAAAAGGGTGGTCAGTTGCTCCAGCCGATCGGTTCCGCCGAGCCAGTCGTTTAATGTCGGAATTGCCTTTTCATTCATAGTACCGGAGTCGAATCAGCGGAAGAAATATTGTAATTATTCTTAAAATATCACATTATCGCTGTGGAACGCCTTGAGTGCCTGATATTTATAATTGCGACCCAGCGGAAGCGTTTTTTCGCCGATCAACACCGTAAGTGGTGTAAAACCCGTCACTTTTTCAATCGCGACCAGAAAAGAGCGATGAATCCGGATGAATTTGTTCTCGGGTAATTTCTGCTCTAAATAACTGATTTTCTGGTACGTAATAATCTGCCGGTCGTGCGTTTTTACCCGAACATAATCGCGCAGACTTTCAATATAAAGAATATCTTTCAGGTACACCTTCACCATTTCACGGTCTTCCCGCAGAAAAATATACGCCCGGTCGAAATCGTTGGTCAATGGATTCGCAGCCGCTTCGACACTGGTCGACTGACTACCCTGGTATACTTTACTGATGGACCGCAAAAACCGCTCGAATGTCACCGGTTTTAGCAGGTAATCCACCACATCGAGGTCGTAGGCATCGACGGCATAATCACGGTAAGCGGTGGTCATGATGACCGGCGGGCGGTTTTTGAGCGATTTCAGCAATTCCAGTCCCGAAATCTGCGGCAATTCGATGTCCAGAAACAGCAAATCAACGGTTTTGGATTGCAGAAAGGTAAACGCATCCACCGCGTTGGTGTAACTTCGGATCAGTGTCAGCCCTTCCACCTGCCGGACATACGATTCCAGCAGGTTCAACGCCAGTGGTTCATCTTCAATAATGACACAGTTCATGAGCTAATTCGATAACACTTTTTCGCCTAGTTGCACGCCCGAATCGGTTGATCCCAAACCGGTTGGCTCCAGTTCAATCTTCAAAACCACGAGATACGTATCTTCTTCATTGAACAGTTGCAGGGAATAACGTGCCCCGTAAATAATGTCGAGTCGTTTGCGAACATTCTGCAGGCCAATACCGGAATGGGCTCTCGGAACCGATGCCGCCGGGTCGTTGGCCTTGCTATTTTCGATCTTGAAAATCAGTGCATTATCGTTCGTCAAGACATCGACCCGCACCCAAACACAATCGAGCTGGCGACTCACGCCGTGTTTAAAACTGTTTTCGACAAAAGGAAGGATGATCAGGGGTGCAATCAAAATGCCATCGAGTGGGGCGTAAATATTGAGCGAAACATCCAGCCGGTCGCCATACCGGATCTTTTCCAGCGTGATGTAATTCTCGATATACTGAATTTCCTTCCGAAGCGGCACCTGAGCTAAGTTACTGTCATACAGCATATAGCTCATCAGTTCCGACAGTTTAAAAACGATTTCGGGCGCTTTGGGCGATTGATTGACGGTCAGTGCATACAGGTTGTTGAGCGTGTTGAATAAAAAATGCGGATGAATCTGCGACTTCAGTAGTTTCAGTTCGGCTTCCAGTTTTTCTTTGGCCAGTTGCTGACTTATTTCCCGCAGTTGCTGGTTGGATTGCTGGTCGATATACCCTTTTTTCATCAGGTGAATCGTGGTCGGGATCGACACCATCGCGTAGGTAGCAAAGGTGTAAATCAGCACTTTAGGCCAGAAAAAAACCGGTGCTGCTAAAGCCGTCGGGTAATACAACGGGTAGATGAAATAGTAGGCCATCACCCGCTGAACCATGCCGGTTACGGCCATCGCCAGCAGCAACCACGCCAGAAAATAACCGTATCGTTTGCGGAGCAACAGCTTGTCAATCAGCAGATAAAGCGTAACGTACGTTGCCAGCAGTTTGACCGGCAATTCGATGAGCGAAATGGTAAACCGCTGCTGATAGGAGTCGTCAACACTACCCAGAATCACTCCTTCATACACCAGCAGCAGCAGCCAGAACAGGCCGTGCCAGGCAATTCGGTGGCGAAATAAGAGCTTGAAAAGTGATTCCATTGGGGTCGACGTTTGGACTTCTCTTCCGTAAAACCAGTTAAAGGTACCGATTTGCCTGATCCTGCCCGTCGAAAACCGCTTTTTTTAGACGAACAACATCAACGTCCGACAAACGCCGGATTTGTCCCGCAAACGCAATTCATACGGCTTGACCAGCATCTGTCCGGTTTGCTTCCGTGTTGGCCTAAAAATCCGGTTTTGTAACAAAACCGGCGTTTTTTTAGCAGAAAAAATCAATTTCACCTCCCAGTTCCGAATCAGATGCAACAACTTATGAACTTCCGAAAATTGGCAATGTGTGTATACATGTTGTTCCCTGTCTGTTCCGCCTTCGCGCAAACCGATGCGTATTATCGATCGTATCACTGGCAACTCCACACCGACGCCGTTTCGCAGACGACCGTGGTGGCTTTTTACGACAATCATAACCGGATTATTTATCAGGAAACCTTGCCGGGCAGACACATCCGGCTAACCCGTAAAAACATCCGGCGACTCGACCAAACCTGTAGCCTACTGGCAACCAATCAGTTGGTCGCATCAACGGTTTTACCTGACCAGCTAACGTCCAACGCTTCTTCCACTCAGATGCAACCGACTGCGGAACGGTTTTCACTGCTGGGGAGTTCGGTGCCTGATTCCGTATTCGCCGGTTTTCGAGCCACCGTCGTTCCAACACCTGACGACAAAATTGCGTTGTATTATACGCAGCCCAATGAAAAACCGGTCTCCATTGCACTATTCGATCCAACCGGAAATGCCGTTTATCAGGAAATTAGTAGCCAGCCGAAGTACAAACGCTACCTCGATTTGGGAAATTTGGGGTACGGTGAGTTTCAGTTGATTCTGTCCAACCCGCAGTATCGTTATAGTTACCGCCTGGGCGTTCATTATTCAAACGCCAAAAACCGCCCGGTCTTGTTATCGGCCTATGCCGAACCGCTGAAACAAAAGGAGAAAAAGCCGGTTCCGGAACCGTTAAACGTATTTTTGGATCAGCAGAAACCCAATGGCGACCAGCGCGGGAAGTGCCTGGGTAAAGAAGATCTTTTTATCAGCAGTAACCGTTCCGTAAATACCGGCAACCGCCACACAGGACAGAAAAAATAAGGCGACGTTGTGTTGCCACTGCGGATCACCAATGAAGAATGACCACACCAGACCTGCCGCCAGAAAACCGTTGTACAACCCCTGATTAGCTGCCAGCGACCTGGTGGCCGGAAACAAGTGGGCCGGAAAATTCTTGAAAACTTTCGGCCCGCGGGTTGTCCACGCGAACATTTCGAGCCAGAGAATGTAGACGTGGATCGCGGCCACCAGCCCAATCAGAATTTTAGCAAGCATCGGCGTACGGTTTTTACTTTTAAGTTACTCCATCAACCAAATCCGGTCGGTTTCGGCCCCCTGCTCCGTCCATTCGACCAGCACGCGCTGTGATTCGAGCGTGTTGACGCGTTTGCCAATGTAATCGGGTTTGATCGGCAAATCGCGGTTATACCGGCGGTCGACCAACACCAGAAGTTCGATCGAGCGCGGCCGGCCGAAAGCCGTCATCGCATCCAGTGCGGCCCGCACCATTCGCCCCGTCGATATGACATCATCGACCAGAATCACCTTCTTATTCTCAATTAGAAACGGCACATTCGTCGTGTTGGGGCGCAGGGGCGACTCCCGACGCCGGAAGTCGTCGCGGTAAAAAGTGGCATCCAGATACCCCAGCGGTATTTCTTTCTGCAACGTCCGACTCAGTTCCCGCACGATCCGTTCGGCAAAATAAATGCCGCGCGGCTGCATGCCCAGCACCACCGTTTCGGCGAAACCCTGGTGGTTTTCAATCAGTTCCTGACACAACCGGCTGATAACAATCTCCAGCAATGGGCTGGCCAGGATAAGGCGTTTTTGATTCATGAACGAAAGATAGTAGTCGGTTTTGAGTTTTCGGTTTCCGGCGGGTGTTTTTTGTTGAAAGGTTTCTGCGAACTTTGCACCCGGTAGCCATTGATGGACAACGTAAAAAAAGGTTTTCTATGAAATTTCTCATCACCGGGCTTGGTAACATTGGCCCGGAATATATGCTGACTCGCCACAACGCCGGTTTTATGGTCGTGGATCGGCTGGCGGCTCAATACGGTTTTACATTTTCGATGAATCGACTGGCCTACACAGCCGAATGGCGACACAAGGGTAAAATTATCCACCTGATCAAACCGACGACCTACATGAATTTGAGCGGGCGGGCCGTTAGCTCCTATTTAAAGCAGTTTGCTATTCCGGTCGAAAATTTGCTGGTGATTACGGATGACAAGGATTTGCCGTTCGGAAAACTGCGGCTAAAACCCAAAGGGTCAGCGGGTGGTCATAATGGACTGCGAAGCATCGACGAGGTGCTGGGCACCCAGGAATACGCCCGGCTGCGGTTCGGGATCGGCAATGATTTTTCGAAAGGAAGGCAGGTCGATTTTGTTTTAGGCAAATTTCCGCCGGACGAAATGGAGGTATTACCGCAACATCTGGACCGGGCCGGTGATGCCGTCATTAGTTTCTGTACTTCCGGCCTGCAGCACACGATGAATTTTTTCAACCAATAATAGAACTATTTAAAGATTTTTTCATTTTTTTAAATAAAAATTTCCTTTGGCTAAATTGTGCGATTTGTAGTATTTTGTTTTAAAATACCGCATAAAATGCGTAGAAATGGCGTTGTAATCAACTACAAATCAATACCATACCAAACACCTACAGGTGATCTGGCATAAAATAAAATTTGTACTCTTAAAATTTATTGCGATATTTGTATCGTTCTTCAACAGAGGAACAATTGAACAAAATCAGGAAATTAGTCGTTACTTTAGAATATTCTGATTTTGATTTGTTACTTCTGAAAAGTTGTTACGTCTTAAGTATAGTTCTTTCAGAAAACGAACTGACGGTATAACGAAAAGAAGGTAAGTAATTCAAGAAGAAAAGGTTAAGGGTTTAGGAATAGTCAGTATAAAGCCTCTCGCAATGATCGGGAGGCTTTATCTTTTTGTAGCTGTCTGAACTGGGATTACGCGGATTAAAGGATTAAGAGGAATATAAAAGATTGCGCAGCTAATCCTCTTAATCCTTTAATCCGCGTAATCCCAGTTCAGGACTTATGACACCGTTCCCCCGTTCCAAACCGCCTTGTCCGGTCCGATCAGTGACAGGCTGCCGTCACGGTCTTCGGCCATCAGAATCATTCCCTGCGATTCGAGTCCCATCATTTTGCGCGGAGCCAGATTGGCCAGGAACGTCACCTGAACGCCAATGAGTTTTTCCGGTTCGAAATGTTTGGCAATACCGCTCAGAATCTGGCGCGTGCCGGTTCCATCATCCACTTTCAGCTTCAGGAGTTTATCACTTTTCGGGACGCGTTCGGCTTCCAGAATGGTGCCGATCCGAATGTCCATTTTGGCAAAATCGTCGTACTGAATCGCCGGTTTGGCCTCCGGTACGGTTTTAACAGCCAGTTCGTTCATGCGTTTGGATTCGTGCAGTTTATTGATTTGTTGATTGATCACGTCGTCTTCCAGCTTCTCGAACAGCAAAACCGCTTCGCCCAGGGCATGGCCGTGGGGCAGCAAATCCGGTTTTCCGGCGTTGATCCAGTGAAACGCCGAGCCCGTGGCATCTTTAGCCGAAACCTGATCGGTATTCAGCAATTTCCGTAATCTTTCGGCGGTAAATGGCAGAAACGGTTCGCAAACGATGCTGAGACTGGCCGAAATTTGCAGGGCAATGTTCAGAATGGTATGGACGCGCGTCAAGTCGGTTTTTGCCACTTTCCACGGTTCGGTTTCCGCCAGGTACTTGTTGCCCAGCCGCGCCAGATCCATCAGATACGACAAGGCTTCACGAAACCGGTACTGTTCAATTGCCTGACCGATGCGGTCCGGAAACTGCGCCAGTTCGTCCAAAACCGCCTGATCGGTTTCGGTCAGTTCGCCCCTTGTCGGCACTTTCCCTTCGCAGAATTTCTGCGTGAGCACTACCGCCCGGTTGACGAAATTGCCAAAAATGCCGACCAGTTCGCTGTTGTTGCGGGTCTGAAAATCCTTCCAGGTAAACTCGCTGTCTTTCGTTTCCGGTCCATTGGCCGCCAGAACGTAGCGCAACACGTCCTGCTTGCCCGGCAATTCGTCGAGGTATTCGTGCAGCCAGACCGCCCAGTTCCGCGAGGTCGAAATCTTGTCGCCCTCCAGGTTCATGAACTCGTTGGCGGGCACATTATCCGCCAGAATATAACTTCCTTCGTGCATCAACATCGCCGGAAAAATGATGCAGTGAAACACGATGTTGTCCTTGCCGATGAAATGGACCAGTTTCGTATCCTTGTTGCGCCAGTACAACTCCCAGTCCCGGCCCTGTTGCTCGGCCCATTCCTTCGTCATCGAAATATAACCGATCGGCGCATCGAACCAGACGTACAGGACCTTGCCGTCGGTATCGGGCAGCGGCACCTTGATGCCCCAGTCGAGGTCGCGGGTCATGGCGCGGGGGCGCAAACCTTCTTTCAGCCACGACTGGCACTGGCCCATCACGTTGGTTTTCCACTCCGGATGGCCATTGACGTATTCTTCGATGCGCGGCTGCATCCGATCCAGCGGCAAATACCAGTTTTTGGTTGCTTTCAAAACCGGTTTAGAACCGGATAACATCGAGCGCAGCGGTTCTTTCAACTCCGTGGGACTCAGCGTGGAACCGCAGTTTTCGCACTGGTCACCGTAGGCATTGGGGTTTCCACAAACCGGGCAAACGCCCACGATGTAGCGGTCGGCCAGAAATTGCTTCGCCGATTCGTCGTAATACTGTTCCGTGATTTCTTCCGTGAAATTGCCGGAGTTGTACAGATTCAGGAAAAACTCCCGCGAGGTTTCGTGGTGAATCGGTTTCGACGTCCGCGAATACAGGTCGAACGAAATGCCGAAATCCTCAAACGACCGTTTGATCTGCACGTAATATTTATCCACCACTTCCTGGGGCGTAATGCCCTCTTTCTGAGCGCGAATGGTGATGGGAACGCCGTGTTCGTCGGTGCCGCTGATGAAGGCCACGTCTTTGCCGGTCGCCCGCAGATACCGCACATAAATATCGGCGGGCAGGTAACAACCGGCGAGGTGTCCGATGTGAATCGGTCCGTTGGCGTAAATCAGGGCCGCCGTGACGGTGTATCGTTGCGGATTTTCGAGTGACATGTTGGTCGGTTTACGGTTTTCGGTATTCGGTTCATCGGTCAAACAAAAGTGGGTTCCACCGGGAGACAAATCGAGTACGTCAAACCTAATTTTGGCGCGAAATTAGCAAATCGGCGGCAAAGGTTGTTATGTTTACAAATCGGATGGCCGATCAAAAACCGGTCGACGGACGAATTATGGATAACAATACGGAAAGCACGACGAATTTCCTGAACTGGGTTGACATCAAAAACTTCAAGTCGATCAAGGATTTGCACCTGGACTGCAAACGGGTGAACGTCTTCATCGGCAAGCCGAACGTGGGGAAGTCGAATATTCTGGAAGCGCTGGGGTTGTTGGGGGCGAATTATAGTGATGAAAAATATTTAAACGGATCGATTCGATATGAGGATGTAAGAGACTTATTTACTGATTACAATTTTGATAATTCAATCATAATCAAAACAAACCAACTTACTGCCAGATTAGAGAGAATAGAACAGGGCAAGCCCATAGAAAGCACGATCGAAGATTCTTTCAGCTTAACAAGAGAAAGTGGCTCTTTTAATTACAGAAGTTTTTCACTGGGTAATAAAGGCCAAGTAGAAGCACAAGGAGCGGGACTATTTGATGATCGCAAGGAAAAAGATGATTTTGAAATATACCGTACAAGTCCCGTCAAAAAATATGATTTTATATCCCTAGATTCATTTAAGTATACATTTAGCCAATATCTCCTTCCTCCACACGGTGACAATTTGTATGCTGTTATCAATCGCTACCCTGCCTTGTGGCAAGGATTTAATAATGTTTTCCAAGATCAAAATTTAGAATTTGTGCTTTTAGATCGCGAACAGAGTCTTGCGCTCCAAAAGAAGGAAGGCCCCCGGCTAAAACGGTATCCTTATTTTAGCATTGCCGATACTTTTCGGCGGTACATATTTTATGTAACTGCAATCGAGTCAAATACAGATTCTGTCATTGTTTTTGAGGAGCCAGAAGTTCATTCTTTCCCCCCTTACACGCATGAATTGGCTTACCGAATGATTTACGATGAAAATAATCAATACTTCATCTCCACGCACAGTCCTTATATGCTTCATCCATTCATTGAAAAGATGGATCGCAAAGATTTAAACGTTTTCGTTACCTATTACAAAGATTATCAGACTCATGTGCGGGCATTAACCGAGGAGGAATTTATTGATATTCTGGATTACAGCACAAACGTATTTTTTAACATGAGTAGGTTTGAGCACGATGGGTGAATCGATACGGTTATTTCCAGAATGTCATGCCGATACCGCTTTAATTCGATTCTTAGTTAAAGATGAAGACTTACTGAGACACTCGGCAGGAATTAATGAAGTCGCCAAGAATATGCAGCGATCCATTCAAGAATTTAAGAAGGTGGTTGGTATTGTCGACAATGATAAACACAAGCCACGTTACTTCAGATCATTTTATAAAACCGACGAGAAAAATAGGATATGCTATCTCCACAAACCAGAGTCAAATGAATACCTAATTTTTATCGATAAGGCAATCGAGTCATTCTTATTGTGGAATGCTTCTGAAGTAAACCTTGCCGTTACCAATTACGGTTTTCCAACCGAAGTGAAGCCATTAGGAGACATGTTAAAACGGATAGAAATTGAAACCGACCCCAACTACCTCCAACTCCTCACCGAACTCAAAAACCGCAACGCCCCCGGTTTCATCACCCTCGAAAACATTCTGAATGACTTCCTCACCACCTGATATCACCCTCGTCACCGGCGCCAATGGCCTCATCGGCAGTCACATCATCCGGCGGTATCTCGACGCGGGCCGGAACGTTGCGGCTCTTCGTCGGGCCGACAGCGATCTGAGCCTGGTGAACGATATTAAAAACCGCGTTACCTGGCTCGAAGGCGATATTCTGGACATTCCGGCACTGGAAGAGGCCCTTCTGACGGCCCAGGCTACCGGAACAGTGGATGTCGTGCACGTAGCGGCCATGATTTCGTATTCGCCGAAAGATCGCGACCGGATGGAGAAAGTCAACGTGGAAGGAACCGCCAACGTGGTCAACACCTGTCTGGCCCTGGGCATCCGGAAGCTTGGCTACGTCAGTTCCATAGCCGCGGTGGGTCGCCCGGCCATCAAGGGAGATGCGGCAACCGCAACGCTGGTGATCGATGAAGAGCAGCGCTGGGAGGAATCCCCCCAGAATTCGTTTTATGGCCAAACCAAATACCGGGCGGAACTGGAAGTCTGGCGGGGAAGCGCCGAAGGGCTGGATGTGGTGATGGTCAACCCGGCGCTGGTGCTGGGCGAAGGCGACTGGACCCGGAGCAGCACGCAACTCTTTAAATATGCCTTCGATGAAAAACCATTCTATCCCGCCGGAATCGTGAATCTGGTCGATGTCCGGGATGTGGCCGAAGCGGTTTTTCAGTTGATGCAGAGCGACATTTCCGCCGAACGGTTTATTCTGAGCGCCCAAAGTTTGTCGTACAAGGAATTCCTGGATAAACTGGCGGACGCGCTGGGTAAAAAAAGACCAGGCTTTCGCGTCTCCCCCAAGCTCACGCAATTGCTGTGGCCGCTGGAAGCCGTCCGTTCCTGGTTTACGGGCAAGGCTCCGCTGATTACGCGCGAAACCGCCCGCTCAGCTTCGGGCTCCTACCAGTATAACGGGCAGAAGATCGAAAAACAGCTCCCCTTCCGCTACCGCAAAATCGACGAAACGATTCAGCGGATTTCTGTGTTTTTTAAACAGAAGCAGTGATCCCGGCGCGTGAATCCGATCTAAATTCCTGAGCGCCAATTCATGCGAAAAACCGCTGGAAACCACTGCCTCCTTTTTTTGCCGGAATACTTGCAGAATAGATTATTAGTTGTATATTTCTACTACATTTCCACGCTGAATAGTGGTGTATAGTATATACGTAACCCCTGTACGAAGTGAATATGGAGCAAGAGTTTGAGGAAAGAGAAAGCGAAATAAAGGCCTCGTTACAGCGATTTGAGAGTATGCTGAATGGCTCCGAAAACCAGTTCTTCGATCTGGACGTTTACGAGCAGATGGTCGAACATTACATGGAAGAGGGCGACCTCGAAAAGGCCATGAAAGCTTGCGAAGCCGGACTCGGCAATTTCCCCTACTCGCTGGAATTGATGCTGGACAAAGCCCAGTTATTGGCGACTAACGGTAAGTACGAAACCGCCCTGAACCTGCTCGATAGTGCCGCCCTGTATAATCCCAGCGACCCGGATATCCAGTACATGCAGGGAACCATCAGTAACCTGGCCGGTAATTACGAACAATCCATCGAGATTCTGACGGATTTGCTGGAAAACGCCGATGAGAAGGATGACATCTATTTCCAGATCGGGCAGACTTACCAAAACTGGGGGAAATACGAGCAGGCCATCGAGAATTACAAGACGTCGATCAATTATAATATCAACAACGAAAATTCCCTGTACGAGCTGGCGTTTTGCCTCGATCTGATGGGTGAGTTGGAAAACAGCCTGGATTATTACCAGCAGTTGATCGACCGCGACCCGTATTCGCACAATGCCTGGTATAATATCGGGATTGCCTACAGTAAACTCAGTCGGTATAAAGACGCGGCCGAAGCCTACGATTACGCGACCATCATCAAAGAAGATTTTGCGTCGGCCTACTTTAATCTGGGCAATACCTACATGAACCTGGGCGAATTTGTGAAAGCCGAGGAAGCGTACCGGAATACGCTGAAATACGAAGAAGCAACGCCCGAAACCTATTGTTACCTGGGTGCCAGTCTGGAGAAACAAAACCGCTTCGGCGAAGCCATCACCCGGTACCGCGACGCCGTTCATCTGGACAAGTTGTGGGACGAAGGCTATTACGGCATCGGCATCTGTCTGAGCGAGTTGGGCAAATGGCACGAATCCATCCCTTTTTTGCGGAAGGCACTGAAACTGAATGAAAAAAATGCCGAATACTGGCTTGCGCTGGCCGAAACCGAATACAAATTAGGGAATGGCGTTTCAAGTCTTGAAGCTTTCGAGAAAGCTGTTGAAGCCGATCCAACCAATGTAGATGTCTATTTGCAGTGGTCGCTGGTGCTGTTCGATCAGGGCGATTTTACCCGAGCCTACGAAATCATCGAGATGGGGATTGGAGAACTGCCGCAGGAAGCCGATCTGTATTACCGGGCCGTGATTTACCTCATCCACGCCGGTATGTACCGCGAAGCCCTCGTCAGTCTGGAAGCAGCCTTAACACTCAATTACGACCTACACATTCAGTTGTTCGAGTTTTTCCCGGAACTGGAAAAGCAGAAAGCACTTTATAAGATTATCGAGCAATACCGTAAAAACTAACTGGCGCCCGTCGCCGAAAAAAGCCGCCCTGTTCAGAGTGGCTTTTTTTACGGGCATAGTTTTTGCAATCGACTTGTAAACCCAATCAATACCCCAGCGTTATGCAGAAAAAGTCCCATTTTGTCTTATTCCTCAGCTTTTTAGCCGGATTGGTGCTTGCGCAGCCGGCACTTGCCCAAAATCGACTCAAGAAAATCACTTATACCGACGGAACAACCCGCCAGTTTTTTTACGATGCCGCCGGAAAATTAACCAAAGAAGAACTCACCCGCGAAAAAACCGCTATCAGCCAGATTCAGCACGGCTACAGCCCCGCCGGGAAACTGACTTCCTATTCGATGCGGTATCAGTCGCCCGATGCGCCCTGGAATTACGGGTATGCGGAATACTACAATTACGGTCCGACGGGTCAGTTGAATTCAAAAGAGCGCTATGTGCTTCGCAAAGGGCTCTCGGTAGACCAGCCCGAAAAATCACTTTTTTTCTCGGATTCCCTGATGTACAATGCCACCGGCCAGATTGTGGGTCGTCAGCGCTACACGTATTCTCCCCGGGCCGACATGGGAAGTAATTCACCGATTACACTGACGACCAATCAATACCGGTACGATACGGGTGGAAATCTGATCGAAGAAACCGTGACGACCGTTCCCTTGCAACGGAGTGCAGCTGCCTCATCGCAGACCCGCCGGATTGTGTACGAATATGACAACAAACCCAACCCCTACCGTCTGGCCGATTGCCCGATTTTTGATCAGATGAGCTGGTCGAAAAACAATTGCATCCGGGCGTCTACTTACCTGACCGGCTCCGGTGTTCAGGCCAAACCGGACGTTAGCGAATTCCGTTACGTCTACGATAATAACCTGCCCGTCCGTCGGGTGCAGGCCAGCAACTCGACGGTTCTGGAGCAATACGAATACGAAAAATACTGATTATTAGTCGGTTGACTCTCCGGCTCTTTTTTTCAGATCGTAGGTGTGGGCAGGAAACACCATCAGCACATCGTTCTCGTCGAACGCTTTTTTCACGGCTTTGATGGCTTCGCTGAGTGCTTTGGTGGCGTCGACTTTGGAGGGCTCAATCCAGAACCAGACCAGAAACTGGATCATTTCGAGCGAAACGCCTTTGTAGTGCATTTCAACCGGTTTGTCTTTTCGAATAAACGGCAGCGCTTTCACGGCACTGATCGCGACCTGCTGCGCCTTGCTTAAATCATCAAGGTGCGAAACGCCTGCCGTAAGCTCGATCCGCCGTTGACCCGACCGTGAAAAGTTAATGATGGGTTTCTGAAAAACGTCCTTACTGGGAATCTCAATGGTTTGCCCTGCCGAATTATCGAGCACAATCGAACGGAGTTTGATACTGACCACTTTCCCCTGAAAACCGTTCGTGTTCACCACATCGCCAACTTCGATGGGCCGCTGGAGGGCAATGATCGTCCCCGAAATGAAGTTGGCCGTCAGATCCTGAAACGCAAAACCGATCGCCAGCGCCAGCACTCCGGCACCGGCCAGCAACGACGCTACGGTTTTTTCCAACCCCAAAACGTCCAGCGCAATGAACACGCCAAGCGTCATGATGGCCAATTGCGCCACCGTTCCGGTCAGGTTGATGAGCGATACATTATCACTAAACCGGTGGAAACCCCGCACCACCAACCGCCGAAAATACCGGGAAACTACATTGAACAACAAGATGACCAGCAGCGCCACCGCCAGATTCGGCAGTGAAACGACGGCGGTTTTCACCCACCCTTCCAGGCGCTCGAAAATGAGTCGCACGACTTCTCCTACATTCAGCATAGGCGCAAAATACAACAATTGTTACTGTCTCAGCAGCAATGGCTATGTTTCAAAAGTAAGTCCGGTGTAAAAAATCAAGGCGTTACTTCGGCAGGATTTCCAGTAGTTGCGCCGTCCGAATTCCGTGGGCACACTGAAAATGCCCCAACGGACAGGCTTTGCGCCCGTGCAAACCGCAGGGCCGACAGTCGAGTAATTCTTCGATCTCAACCACATGAGCCTCATCGGCCAGCGGACCAAAGCCAAACTGCGGAATCGTCGAGCAGAAAATGGCGGTTGTGGGCGCATTCACCGCCGACGCCAGGTGCATCGGGGCGGAGTCGTTGACGTAGTTCATTTGTGCCCCTTTCATCAAAACCGCCGATTCCAGAAATGACAGCTTTCCCGATAGATTCACCACGCGGTCGCTATTCACGATTTGACGGATTCGTTCAGCAGCTTCCGAATCGGCCGGTGCACCCAGCAGGTAAACCGTCAACTGCTCCGGAATCTGTTGCAGAAAATCGACCCATTTTTCTTCCGGATATTGCTTGGTAAACCAGACCGAAGTGGGTGCAACACAGATGTAGGGTTTGGTCTGGTACGGTTTGATCCGGATGCTGTCTTGCGTCGATGGATAGAGTTTGGGGTTCAGTGCAGTGCGGTTGGTAAAACCGCTCACCAGTTCTGTATTGCGGTTTATTTCGTGAATATCGGGCGCAATCCGGTGTTCGATACGGTGGGTAAAAAACCGGGAAAACGGATTTTTGCTAAACCCGATTGTTTCGGTCGCTCCCGACAGGGCGGTCAACAATCCCGTGGCCCCAAAGCGCTGCAAATTGATCACTTTATCATAATGACGCGGTCGAATCACCCGAATCAATCGAAGCAAATCCTTGTACTTACCGTTCTTTTTATCCCAGATCAGTATTTCATTCAGATGCGGGTGGTTTTTCAGCAAGCTTTCATTGCCTTTTCGGAGCAAAAAGTCGATGGTGGCGTCCGGAAAATGAAAATGGAGTTTTTCCACCAGCGAAGTGGCCAGAATGACATCGCCGATGAAAGCGGTTTGGACAATCAAAAACCGGTGTGGGTGGTTCATTTAGCAAGTTTCTGGACAGCTTTACAACTCAACAAGTTAATCAATTCAATAGTAGATAAAAAAAACATCGACTCCAAAAGCCCGCAACGCTATTCTAACCTGAAGTCTATCTTTTATCGAAAAACCGGGCGGTTTTGTTCCGGTAACCAATCACTTTATTCTGGGCATTTCATTCCAAACCGGCTGTCCATTACTGAACAAACGCTGTCCGTTTCTGGACACTGTAGTGTCGTTTGACGAACAAAAACCGGCTCGGTTTGGTCGGGAAGACGGTATTGTAATTTTGGCAAGGCATTTGTTTAGCAAATAACAAGAAAATAAAAACAACGATGGGTCGACCGTATCTGGGCGAATTTGAAGAACTGGTATTACTGACCGTTGCGGTGCTGGACGGCGGGGCTTACGGCGTCACGATTGCGGCTGAACTCAAGCAGCGCACCGACCGGATCATCAGCCTGAGCGGAGTACACATTGCCCTGTATCGGCTGGAGGAAAAAGGGTTCGTCAAATCGGAATTAGGAGGAGCTACGGCCGCCCGCGGAGGTCGGCGGAAGCGGTTATTCGGCATTACGGCCGCTGGCAAACAAACGCTGGGCGAAATGCGGCAGGTGCGCAACGAACTCTGGGATTCCATTCCAACCCCTTCCTGGTCGTGAACAGCAATCCGCACCCACCGGCCTGGGCCGATCGTTTGCTGAAAGGCTTCTGCCCGCCTTATCTGCTCGAAGAACTGCTGGGCGATCTGCACGAGCAGTTCGAGGATCACGTTCAGCAAGTCGGTGAATCAAAAGCCCGGCGGTTGTACGTCCTGGAAGTCATCCGATTCTGCCGACCGTATTTTCTGAAACGCCGGGCCGCCCACCTGACCAAACCGGTTTTAAAAACCGCTCAACCCTTTGCATCAACTCGCGATCAACCACCTCATTTTCTCCATCCCGACATGCTCCGTAATTACTTAAAAATCGCCTTTCGCAACCTCTGGAAAAGCAAGGGGTATGCCGCCATCAACGTCGTTGGGCTTTCGGTGGCGTTTTGCATCTGCGTCTTTTTGTTTCTGACCGCTTATCTCCAGTTAACCTACGACTCCTTTCACAAAGATGGCGACCGGATTTTCCAGACCTATTATTTCTCGAATGACCCGGAAAGACCCACCCGAAGTGGAACCATGCCCTTGCCATTGCTGCCTGCCTTAAAAGCCGATTATCCCGAGCTGGAAGCGGCAACCCGGGTCATTGCCGGTCGTAAAAGCCTGGTGGAAGTGAAGGGGAATTATTTCGATAAACTGGTGGTGCAGACCGATGCCGATTTTCTGAAAATCTTTTCTTTTCCGCTAATCCGGGGAAACCGGGCCATTGCACTGCGAGATTTGAGCAGTATCGTCATCAGTGAAAACATGGCGACTGCGTTATTTGGCACCGAAAATCCGATGGGCAAACCCATTGAGGTCGGCAACGATGCGGATAAAAGACAGTATGTTGTAACCGGCGTTATAGGTGACGCACCCAACAACTCGACCATTCAGTACGACGCGTTGGTTCGCCCCGAAAGCTGGCCCGGCTATCAGACCGGGAAAGACGCTTGGGCTTCGAATTCACATGCGGTTTATCTCAAATTACCGCCCCAGATCAACAAAGCAACCTTCGAAAACCGCTTAAAACCGTTCGTTCAAAAGTACTTCCGCGGTAGACTGGACGAACTCCAAAAGAAGGGAGCCAAACCAGATCAGCAGGGCGATGTATTTGCGGTGCGGTTGCAGCATCTTTCCGATATTCATTTCGACCGGGAAATAAGCAGCGGACGGGGCGCGCCCATTGCGCTGGTTTACACGATCCTGGCGATTGCTTTTTTTATTCTGCTGATCGCCTGTATCAACTTTATCAACCTAAGTATCGCCCGGTCGTTCACCCGCGCCCGGGAGATTGGGGTTCGGAAATCGTTGGGGGCGCTTAAAAACCAGCTTTTCGTCCAGATTTGGGGCGAATCAACCCTGCTCTGTCTGGTCGGATTTGGGGTTGGCCTGGTGCTCACCATTCTGCTTCTGCCCCGGTTCAACGCTACTTTCGACGCCAGGCTTAATCTGGATTACATGCTGCAACCCGGTTTTATCGGCCTGATCCTAAGCATATTCCTACTCGTTACGCTGGTAGCCGGAGGGTATCCGGCCTGGCAAATGTCCAAATTCAATGCGGTGGAAGTACTGAAAGGGAAACTATCCATGAAACGACCGGGCATCCTGCGCAACTCACTGATCGTTACCCAATTCGCGATGTCAGCCCTGTTGGCGTGTTGCACCATTATTGCGGCCCAGCAGGTCGATTACCTCCGCGCCCGACCACTCGGTTTTCAGAAGGATCAGGTCATCAGCATTCCCGTAGGCACGCAGGTGAATGGCCGGCAGGTACTCGGACGCTTGCGCAATAAACTGGTTAACGATCCGTCGGTGCTGGCTGTAACCGGCACGAACGTCAACATTGGACGGGGAATGGATCGGGTCAGCTCCCGATCGACGTCCGGTTATACCTACAAAGGCAAAGATGTTACGTCAGATTGGCTGCTGGTCGATTACGATTACCTTAAAACCTTGAATATTAGACCCCTGTCTGGTCGCGATTTTGACCGGGCTTATTCGACCGATTCGCTGAAAAGTGTGATCATCACGGAAAGTCTGGCGAAAATGATGGGCGAAAAGAACCCGGTTGGTCTGTTGCTCGGTGATGATGCCGATTCTACAGATTCCAAACTTCGGATCATTGGGGTCATTCCGGATTTCCATTTGTATTCGCTGGCCGACCAGGCCAGGCCGATTACGATGCACATTTCCAATTCGGAACCCATTCACTACATTTTCGTCCGGGTTACCCCGCAGAGTCTGGCGGGTTCGATGGAGAAGCTGAAAGCCATCTGGCAGGAAGTGGCCCCCCAATCCGAATTTATTGGTTCGTTTATGGACGCCAATGTCGACGCGTGGTACCAAAATGAGGAGCAAATGGCCAAAATCTGTAGTCTGGCGTCCGGAATTGCCATTTTATTGTCCTGCCTGGGATTATTCGCCGTCGCGATGATGGTAATCGAGCAGCGCACGAAAGAAATCGGTATCCGGAAAGTGATGGGTGCCAGCATTCCAAACATCATTGTGGTGCTGTCGCGCGATTTTGTCAAACTGGTAGTAATTGCCCTGCTGGTTGCCATTCCGATTGCCTGGTTTTTGATGAATACGTGGCTGGATAATTACCTGGAGCGGATTCAGATCAGCTTCTGGGTATTCGCCGGAGTTGGTTTATCCGCCATCCTGATCGCCCTGGCGACGGTCAGTTTTCAAACCATTAAAGCTGCGCTGGTGAATCCGGTGAAGAGTTTACGCAGTGAATAAACAAGCCGTTAATCCATGAAAACCATCCTACTTTTCTTCCTGCTCATCATCGCCCCCGCTGCGATGGCCCATACCGTGTTGGAAACCCGGGTAGTCGATAACGGAACCACGCTCTCGATCCGGATTAATGGACATCGAGACGGCCGAAAAATCCAGTTCGACCGAACGTTTGATGTCTCCAGGAAGAACATTCTGGAAAAAGACTTGATCAAATACCGCGCCTTTCAGTCGGTTGGTTTGATGCTGCCTGTCAGCGAAATGCCAGGATTGATCGGATCCATTGTGGGTATACTTGTTTTCACCGGAACGGTTTTGGTGATGCGGTTTCGTCGAATAAAACCGGGCCTACAAAACCCAATTTAAAATTTTCCAGCCCACGGTTTGAACCGTGGGCTGATAAAACCAACTCATCGTCCTTTCAATATGTATTGAACCGAAGCGACTGCCTGAACCGGTTTTCGGCCATAACCCGGAATATACATATCCGGATTGTTCAGATCCGGTTTTTCAAACAGAAATCGGTTAGCCAGAACGCCCAAATCCAGCGTGAAACGTGGCAGTATGTTGACTTTAACTCCGGCCGTAATACCCGCACTGAGTGAATATTGTTCGTTTTTTCCCTCACCTACCAAAGGCGGGCAGGGGCCGATGAAACACTTTATTACTGTTGTCGATTTTTCAGCCTGTTGAAGGTAACCAGCCGTTAGATGAGTGCCCAAAAACAGGCGTAATTGCCCGGTTTTATTCAGAAAAGTTCTTGCACCTATTCGCAGGTAAGCCCCGCCACCTGTTCCTTCCCAATATCGGGAGCTAAAATCATTTTTATCCTTGGCGTAAAAACCGGGCAGCGTGTAGCCACCATGCCCATAAAATTCAAGCACACCCTTCCCGGTTAGCGAGGCATTCAGTTCGATTGTTCGGTTAGCCAATGGTACTGCGTTGAGACCGATCCGAAAGGTATTTGATTGAGCGATCAACTCATCACTCTGAATCAATATTCCGACTAACAGGAGAGCGATTGTCTTCATCGTTGTATTGTGATGAACTATTCTTTGACTAAATTTAGTTCTTTATTCTATACCTGCAACTCCACCAAACCGCCGGTATTGATTGTCATCAGACCCCGTGATGCAAAACAGGGTTGGAAACGAATGGAAGATTACGAAGTTTATACGTTACCGAACGGAATCCGGATTGTTCATAAACAAGTACCGCATACCCAAATTGCCCATTGTGGCATCATGCTCGACATCGGGAGCCGCGACGAACTCCCCCAGCAGGAAGGCCTGGCCCACTTCTGGGAACACATGGCGTTTAAGGGCACCAAAAAGCGTAAATCCTTTCACATCATCAACCGGCTCGAAACCGTCGGGGGCGAATTGAACGCGTACACCACCAAAGAAAAAGTCTGCTTTCACGCGTCGGTTTTGGGCCTGCATTTCGAAAAAGCGACGGAGCTACTGGCCGATATTGCATTTCACTCGGTGTTTCCTGAAAAGCAGATCGAGAAAGAACGCAGCGTGATTCTGGAAGAAATGGCGATGTATTACGACTCGCCGGAAGACGCGCTGCAGGACGATTTCGATCAGGTGGTTTTTAAAAACCACCCGCTGGGCGGCAACATCCTCGGTACGCCCGAAACCGTAAAGTCTTTTACGCGCGAACAACTTCAGCAGTTTATCGGCGAGAATCTGAACACCGAACAGGTGGTTTTTTCGTCGGTGAGCAACATGCCGTTCCGCAAAGTCAAAAAGATTGCGTCTAAATATTTGAGTGACGTTCCGCACCGGACGTCGGAACGGAAACGGCTGGCGCCCGACAATTACGAACCGCAACGCGTAACGGTTGAGCGACCCATTACGCAGGCGCAGTGCGCCATCGGTCGCCCTTCGTATGCGCTGACGGATTCGCGCCGGTTGCCGTTTTTCATGCTGGTCAACCTCCTCGGCGGGCCGGGCATGAACTCGCGGCTGAACATGAATCTGCGTGAAAAATACGGACTGGTTTATTCCGTTGAAGCCAGTTACACCCCGTTTTTGGACACCGGTTTTCTGGGTATTTACTTCGGAACTGATCAGAAACACCTCGATCGCAGCAACGTCCTCATTAGCCGCGAACTCAAAATGCTGCGCGAAAAAACCCTCACGAAACTCCAGCTCCACAACACCAAAGAGCAGTTGATGGGGCAGTTGGCGATGTCGGAAGAAAGCAACCAGAGCTTCATGCTCACGATGGCAAAAAGCATTCTCGATACCGGCAAACTGGATTCGCTGGAAGAAATTTTCAACGAAATCCGTCAGGTCGACGCCGGTTTACTGCAGGATCTGGCCAACGAAATGTTCGACGAAAACCACCTGAGCCACCTGACATTTGTGCCGGAACCGGACGAGGACGAATAACGTCATTCCTTCCTTTTCGTAAACTTTCGCCGGAACAATTATAAAATAGTCCCGACTCATTCCCGTTAACAGAATAGTCGTATTTTTACATAACCACCGGTTTCATTTTCATCTGCCTAAATCCACAGTAACCAGGCATGGATTTTTTGCCACCTGACATTTCAGCTTATTCAGAAGCGCATACCTCGCCCGAAAGCGAACTGCTGCGCCAGCTCAACCGCAACACCCGCGCCCGGATGCTCTATCCCCGGATGTTGTCGGGCCACTTGCAGGGACGAGTCCTCTCGATGCTCTCCCGGATGCTTCGTCCCCGCCGGATTCTCGAAATCGGCACGTTTACCGGTTATTCCGCCCTCTGTCTAGCCGAAGGTCTGACTGACGACGGCGTGTTGATTACCATCGAAAAAGACGACGAACTCGAAACCTTCGCCCGCTCCTACTGGAACCAGTCACCGGTGGGCCATCTCATCGATTTGCGACTGGGAATCGCTACCGAATTAATCCCCGAAATTGACGGTCCGTTCGACCTGGTGTTCATCGACGCCGACAAAGAAAATTATAGTTTGTATTACGACCTGGTTTTCAACAAAGTGCGAACCGGTGGCATTATTTTAGCTGATAATGTATTGTGGAGCGGGAAGGTCGTGCGACCGATTGGGAACGGACGAACCGCAGCCGAACGACGGGCCGACAAAGACACGCAAGCTGTGCTTGATTTTAACCGCAAAGTCAGTGAAGATCCGCGCGTCGAACAGGTTTTGATGCCTGTTCGGGACGGATTAATGATGATTTACAAACGATAACAGCGTATGAAAAAGAAACTATTAACTCTGTCACTCTTTCTTTTCGTCACCCATTTTCCCCTCTTTGCCGGCGATCCCCCGGTTGCGATCGACGTGCCGGAATCCATTCAGTTTGCCGATCTGAACGTGCGCTTCGACGAAAGTGCGCGCCGGATTATCCGACAGGATATAACCTCGCTCATTCAGTCCAACAAGAAATACTGGGAAGCCAAACTCGACCGTGTCGTGCTGTATTTCCCGCTGATCGAGTCGATTTTGGCGGAGGAAGAAGTGCCCATCGATCTGAAATATTTAGCCGTTCAGGAAAGCTCGCTGACGCCCGATGCGGTTTCGGCTTCGGTCGCCGTGGGCTACTGGCAGTTCAAGAAAGAAACCGCTACCGACCACGGCATGCGCGTCGATGACGAAGTGGACGAGCGCAAAAGTATTGTAGCCTCTACGCACGGTGCAGCCCGGTATTTCAAGCGGAACAATACGGTTTACAACAACTGGGTCACCTCACTCTATTCGTATTACCTCGGCACCACCGGTGTGAGCAAACTGATTCCGGCGGAATGGTCCTACGCCAAAGAAATCACACTGGACGACAAAACCGATCGGTACATTCTCCGGTTTTTTGCCCACAAATTTGCCTTCGAAAGTGTGCTGCCGACCTACCGAACCGCCAATCCGATTGCGCTGGTCGAATATCCGTATGGCAGTGGAAAAACCGTCGCTCAGGTTTCGCAGGATTTGAAAATCAGCGATGTAGAGATTCGTAAATACAACCGCTGGATTCTGGGCGACAACATTCCGGACGATAAGGAATACGTGCTGGCCATTCCGGCCACAAGCGAACAGGCAGCTTCCCTGCGGAAACAGCTGCAACGAACCCAACTGGTGAGTCAGGCCAAAGCCCCGGCTGCGGCCAAATTCGACACCGGTTTTCCGGTGTTGCGCAAGGTCAATTATTCCAAGGGAAAACCGGATGTTGTGCTGTACGAAATTAACGGTTTGCCCGGTATTCAGGCACTGGCGGGCGACAATGCCTCCACGCTGGCTAGTAAAGCCCGCATCAGCTTGTCGAGTTTTTTGCGCTACAACGACATGAGTGACCGCGATCCGGTTACAGAAAATGAAGTCTATTACCTGGCCAAGAAAATGCGGAAAGCGGTTGTTCCCCGCCATACGGTTCAGGCGGGCGAATCCACCCAGAGCATTTCGCAGATGTACGGCATCCGGCTGAAAAAGCTGTTGCGCTACAACCGCATGGATCGAACGGATCGCTTACAGGTGGGTCGGGTGATGTGGCTGCGCGAACGTCGTCCGGGCAATAAAGCCGTCGAAATCATCAAAATGCCAACTACGCCCGCGCCTTCTTCGCGACCCATTGCGGGCCAGCCTACAACAACGGACAGCCAGTTGAGCCAGTCAACGAATACGACTCGCCCGGCCAACACTATTCCAAGGAATGCATCGGAGCGAAAAATGTATTCGCCGAAACTGGTCGAATCAAAAGATTCACCGGCCTCTGCGCCTTCGGCTCAGCCAGAGTCACGCGTTGCTACAGCCGCTCCGGCAACCAGTCAACCCATTGACAATCCGACCAGTACCGTAACCAATACGCCGGTTTCGGCGGAACCCGTGAGCGCTCCAACGGTGACTTCGCAAAGCTCCGGCAATACGCAACGGGTGGTGATTGTCCGCCCGGAAAATTCAAATTCGCCCAAATCCGATTGGGATGCAACACCGATGCGAACCAGTTCCGGTACGTCAACGGCCTCGGCGAGACGCCCCAACGAACGCAAACCGGTCGACGCAGGTCAGACTTCCGCACCTGTGACCGCCAGTGCCAGACGTCCGGTAACCGAGTCGCGGGAAGAACCAACCCCAGTCCCCGCTGTTAGCCGTTCCACCCCGGCCGCTACGACGACCCGGTCCAACGGTTCAGGCACCCGCTCGTTTACGCATAAAGTAGAATCAGGCCAAACGTATTACAGCATTTCCCGGCTTTATAATGTGACTGTCGATGAGGTACTCCAATGGAACCGACTGACCCAGAACGATAAACTGGCGGTTGGACAATCGCTCATCATCAAAGGCGAGGGCGGTGAAGTTTCCAGGAGCCCATCCGGTTCGTCGGGCAGTGCCTCCCCAGACCCACAGGTTTCGGAGGAAATTGTTTACCACACGGTGCAGAAGGGCGAAACCATGTTCGGTATTTCCCGAAAATATGGCGTTACGGTTG
The DNA here is from genome assembly GCF_003858635.1 of Larkinella rosea. Taxonomy (GTDB): domain Bacteria; phylum Bacteroidota; class Bacteroidia; order Cytophagales; family Spirosomataceae; genus Larkinella; species Larkinella rosea. The sequence continues at coordinate 501,697 of NZ_RQJO01000011.1, read as the reverse complement.
ATCAGATTCAGAACTGGAACCAGCTTTCGGGCGGTGGTGTCAACGTGGGCCAGCAGTTGAAAATCATTAAGAAATAAGGTTCAGAACCGATGATACTCATTGATAATACCTGCATCAGCGACGATGTTGCTGAAAAGTTTTTCGTTTGCAATCTGGAAAAATGCAAGGGTGCCTGTTGCGTTGAAGGTGATCTGGGGGCACCACTGGAAAAATCGGAATTACCGATTCTGGATGAAATTTACCCGTTGGTGAAACCATATCTGATGCCCGAAGGCGTAAAGGCCATCGAGAAACACGGTTTATACGAATCCGACGAAGATGGTGGTTTTGTAACAACGACCATCGAAGGGCGCGAATGTGTGTTTGCAAACTACGACAACCGTGGTATTCTGAAGTGCGGCATCGAAGCGGCTTATAACGACGGAAAAGTTGATTTCAAGAAACCCATTTCGTGCCACCTCTACCCCATTCGAATCACGAAATACGACAGTTTTCACGCCCTCAATTACGACCGCTGGCCCATTTGCAGCCCGGCCTGTGACTTTGGCGAGCAACTGGGCGTTGAAGTGTACAAGTTTCTGAAAGAACCGCTGATCCGCATGTACGGCCAGGCCTGGTATGGCGAGCTTGTCAGGGAAATAGAGGAAAAGTAAACGGCCCCGGCGGTCATGGAACAGCGCGATTATTTTGAAGATGTCTACGACGTAGTTCGGCTCATTCCTGCGGGTCGCGTAACGACCTACGGCGCCATTGCGCGTTACCTGAGTCTACGGGCCGGAGCGCGCATGGTTGGCTGGGCGATGAATGCCGCTCATGGCCGCGATGTACCGGCCCACCGCGTGGTCAACCGCATCGGCGTTTTGTCCGGGAAGCATTTCTTTGGAAATCCAACGGCCATGCAGGATCTGTTAACCGCTGAAGGAATTGAGGTAAAAGACGATCGCGTTGTGAAGTTCTCGGAAGTGCTGTGGGATCCTGCCACCGAATTAGCCTAATCGGAATCTCAAACTAAAGTGGACCAGCGTACGCTGGGAACCTCCAGAAAACAGGCCTGCATGCTGATAACAAGGTGATTATAATCGTCCATCAGATTGGGTTTTTGCAAATAGCCATTTGCCCCCATTTGATAGGCGGTTTGCACCAGATCTTCTTCGATGGAAGTCGACAACATCACAGTTGGAATATGTTTTAACAAATCATTGGATTTGATCGCATTCAGTACTTCAATTCCGCTCATTCGGTGCATATTTACATCTAAGATAATTAATGCACACCGGGCTATTTTTTCAGCAGAATCGCTCCTACCGATCAGGCTTTCCATCAATTGCTCGCCGTCTTCGAATTGAACAATCTGGTGTTTAGCTCCCACATTTTGAAAAGCCCGATGAATAAATTGGCGGTCATCTTCATCGTCATCTACAATAAAAACAGAGATTTTTCGCTGTAGGGAGGGTGAATTTAGTAACCTGTTTGATGATGGCATTTTTGTACGATTCGGTTCAAGTTACGGACAAAATCTTATCTACCGGATATAGAAAAAGCCCGGTTTATGAGTCGATCAAAACGATATTAATCCTAAATTAAAAGAGAGGATCACTAACTTAATTGTAAGAAATGTATGCGTTACAACTATTTTTAATCCGTTTTTATTTAAATTAAAAATACAACTAAATCAACGATCTTACAAATTAGTCAGGTAATTTTGGCCACCCAGATAACGCATTTGGCGGGCAATTTGACGGGTCCGGCGTTGCGTATATGCAGACGGTTTTTTTATGGAAAACAAACGGGGATTGGGTAGTACGGCGGCAATCCGGGCAGCCTCCGTACGGCTGAGCGTTTTAGCCGAATGGCCGTAATAACGCCGGGATGCAGCTTCCACTCCGAACGTAAGCGGACCGGTTTCAGCGACGTTCAGATACACTTCCAGAATGCGTTCTTTGCCCCAGATCAGTTCGATCAGAAATGTAAAATAGACTTCGAGCCCTTTACGGATATAGCTCCGCCCATTCCACAAGAAGACGTTTTTAGCCACCTGCTGAGAAATGGTACTAGCCCCCCGTTGCCGTTTCCGGCGCTGGTTTTCTTTGATGGCGTCCTGAATTTCATCAAAATCGAAGCCCCAATGGCTCGGAAACGCCTGGTCTTCCGACGCAACAACCGCCAGCGCGGCTTCTTTGGAGAGGTCTTCGTAAGGTGTCCAGTTTTTATAAATCTTGCTGTCCTGATCTTCCGATGAAGCCTCAATCTTTCGTGAAATCATCAGCGGTGTAATCGAAACCGGGAGGTACTTCAGCAACACTACCCAGCCAAAGGATGTCAAAAATAAAACAGTGATCAGTTTGGCCACCAACCGAATGGCTCTTTCCAGCCAGGGTCGCTGGCGGATGGCAGAACCCGTACGCGGGGAGCGACCCGGGCGGGATGAAACCGAATGTGGCGGTGTTGAGCGCAAGCGATTAACGGGACGGGAAGTACTCATTAAACGCAAAACTAATGATGAATGATGAGTTATGAACGATGAATTTCATTTGCGGTCGTCAATTCATCATTTATCGTTCATAATTCATCATCCATAAACAGTTCGGCGGCCACACGGTCGGCAAAGAGCTTGCCGGCTGGAGTTAAGGTGAGTACGTGGTTTTCGAGCAAAAGCCAGCCCTGATTCTGTAGCTTTTGCAGTTCAATTCGGCGAAGCACCTGAAAATCAGCCCCTGCCAGATTGGTAAGTTCCCGGAGGTCACACCCCCATTTGGTCCGGATTCCCGTCAATAAATAATCATTGACCTGATCGGCGCGCGACAATTTTTCCACCGTTCCGGGAATTTCGCTCTTTTCAATCGCCCGGATATACTGCGAATTATTGGCAATGTTGTATTGGCGGCTCGGACCGTTGAACGAGTGCGCACTTGGACCAATGCCGAGGTAGGGCCGCCGTTTCCAGTAACTGCTGTTGTGACGCGCTTCCCGGCCCGGCTTGGCAAAATTCGAGATTTCGTACTGCTCGTAGCCGTTCTCTGCCAGCGTTTGCACCAGCTTCGTGAACTGTTCAGCCGCAAATTCATCATCAGCAGCCTGCAAACGCCCTTTTTTGTGCCAGTTACCAAAAACCGTACCGGGTTCGATGGTCAGGCAATACGCCGAAACGTGCGGCACATTCAACGCCATCGCTTTCGCCAAATCCGCCTGCCAAACTGCGTGCGTTTCGGCGGGAACACCGTAGATCAAATCAATCGTCAGATTTTCGAACCCGGTTTCCTGCGCCAGACGCACGCAGTTTTCGGCTTCGGGCGCGGAATGGGGCCGATTCATCAACCGCAAATTGGCCTCGTGAAACGACTGAATGCCAATACTTAACCGGTTTACATACTTCCGAAAAATCCGCAGTGGAACCATCGGATCAGCCTCGGGGCCGATCAGGTCGTCCGGATTAGCCTCAAGCGTTATTTCTGCATCCGGCGAAACCGTATAAAACCGGTGAATCGTTTCAAAAAGTTGATTTAATTCCTGCTCGGCGAGCAGCGACGGAGTTCCACCGCCCAGGTAAATGGTTTCGAGCCGGCGATTGGGCAGGTAATCTTTTTGCAGTTCAATTTCCCGGCAGAGCGCATCGATCAGGGCGGTTTTCTGCTTCAGACTGGTGCTAAAATGAAAGTCGCAGTAATGGCAGGCCTGTTTGCAGAAAGGAATATGGACGTAAAGATGCATTGGCGAAACTACAAATCTGGCGAAGTTCAAGTTCCCGAAGGGCCACTTCGGTATCCATTAAAGTCTCTTTTCCAGGACAATTGTCGTGTGGCTGTTGGCACTGGCGATGGTACCAATGATGTCAAAACCGGAGCGGATGTTGAGAATGAGCATGTCACGCCATTGGTTGCGGGTATGGGTCCGAATGGCCGAAAAGCCGTTGAATCGACACCAGTCATGTTGCTGGTGCATCAATTCGCCCGCGATACCCTGCCGCCGGTAATCCGGACTGACGCAGCCGAGCCAGCTGTAGAAATGGCCGGGTTTACGCTGATAACCCATTTTATACCCAACCACGGCCAGATCGTGGATAGCCAGTACCGTCAGCAGATTGCGGTTTTTCACCTCTTCAAATTCCTGAAGCAGTTCGCCGGCGGTTTGCCCGGTAAAAACACGTTGGTGTAAATGAATAATTGCCTGAAGCGTGGGTTCGGGCGGAAAACCGTTGTAAATTTCATACCGAATTTGCATGGCCCAAAGTTGGCAGAAATCCGGCTGACCTATTTATCCAACGGTCAAAAAAAATGGAGTTACGTTCGGAAAAAGTTATTTTTCAGGGCATTTTTTGCAATGCTTCCCTTTCTTTTTCCATTTTTTACAGCACTTTTTGAAGACACATTCCAGGTCACCCGCAAATGGATTCCGGTCGAATTCCTTGGGCGATTCGGTCAAAAACGAGTATTCAAACGATTTTTCAGTCAATCCGATCATGGCGCTTTCTACATTGCGACCCAAAGATATTGCTTATTTAGAACAAATCCAATCATTGTTTATTCCAAGAATAGTCTGCTCTATACTTTCATTTCCTTTGAATTTTCCATGAAATCAATTTTTACCACCTTAAACCGGTTTCGGCCCTATGCGCCTTTTCTGCTCCGACTGGCGTTTGGCTACCAGCTTATCGACGCAGCCGGGCATACGGCCCTCCACCCCACTGAGGGGATTACGGCCTATGGTAACTGGCTAAAAGATTTGGGGTTTCCGCTTCCGCTGGTCAGCGCGACCTTCTCGGCTTACGCGGAGTTTCTGGGCGGTATTCTGATGATTATCGGGCTTTGGACGCGCTGGGCGGCTTTTTTTCTGCTGATCAATTTTGTGTTTGCCGTTCTGATCGGGCATGTCGCCATCAACGACACCTACAAAAATGCACTCCCCGCCATTAATCTGCTGGCGATGAGTGTCTTTCTGCTTCTAAACGGTCCCGGAAAACCGTCTTTCGATGAACGTTAGAGTTCGAATTCGCCGGTCAGATACAGCTTCACCTGCCCACCAATTTCAACCCGCTCATGCAGTAATTTACACTTCAAAAAACCGCCCCGCTTCGAGATCTGACGCGCCGTGAGTTCGGTTTTACCCAACTTTTCGGCCCAATACGGAATAAGCGTTGTATGGGCAGAACCCGTCACCGGATCTTCGTCGATGCCCGATTGTGGACCAAAAAACCGCGAAACAAAGTCAATCGGGGCATTTCCGGGAGCTGTCACGATGATGCCCCGCGCCGGAATCGTCGCCAGTTCCCGGAAGTCGGGCTGCATGTCCCGGATCTGCTGTTCGTTCTCGAAAACAATCAGATAGTCGGTTTTTCCCTTCAACACCTCGATCGGTTTGAGACCGCCCAAACTGGTTTCCAACGCCGGTGGCTGAATGGCAATGTGCGTGGAATCCGTCGGGAAATCCAGAATCAGCCAATCCTCTTCGCGCCGAACCTTCAAAATACCGCTTCGGGAATCAAAGGAAAGTGTCTCGCCTTCTTCGGTTTTTTCCAGAAAAAACACCACGTAAGCCGACGCCAGCGTAGCGTGTCCGCACAGATCGACCTCCACCGTGGGTGTAAACCAGCGAATGTGATACAACCCCTGTTCGCGGTCGACGGGGACGTAAAAGGCAGTTTCGGCCAGGTTGTTTTCAGCCGCAATGGTCTGCATGGTTTCGTCGGGCAACCATTCGGTCAGCGGACAAACTGCGGCCGGATTACCGCCAAAAAGCTGGTCGGTAAACGCGTCAAGTTGATAAAAGCGGATAGGCATAGTGAGTTTAGGATTTCAGCGGATTGTCGTACTTATGGATAACTGAGTTTCTAATTCCGTCAGTTTCTGTTGATTAAACTGCGTTATTGACGAAATTTTTAGCGTAGCGATGTTGAACTTGGGGTCGTCGAATTCGTAATCGGCCGGAACAGCTACCGTGAGCATGTCGGCCGCATGGGCCGATTTCAGTCCGTTTCCGGAATCTTCAAAGGCGACACAAACTGTTGGTTCAACACCCAGTTTGCGGGCGGTTCCCAGATACACATCCGGATGCGGTTTATTCCGTTTTTCGAGCGTGGCCGAATGCCAGAGCGTGAAATAGGACTGGATATTCAGCCGATCGATCACGGCTTCGATCAGGTGCATGGGCGAGGCCGACGCAATCGCCATCGGAATCCCCCGCTGCCGAAACAGGTCCAGAATTTCCGGTACGCCCGGCATCGGCCCCGCGTGTTTACCGATCTGGTCGTAAGCGCCCTGAATAATTTCCGCGCCTACGTCTTCAATACTGCGATTGTGCCACGGATGCTTCTCATACCAATACCGTACAACCGCGTCAGTCGGTAAACCGGTCGTTCGTTTGCACATCTCGTCGTCCATTTCCAGGCCAACCGTTCGAAATACGTCAATCTCAACTTCCCGCCAATACGGCTCCGAATCGACCAGAAGGCCGTCCATGTCAAATATTGCTGCCTGAATCATTCGTTTTTCTGCGGCATTCGGTATCCGGTTTTTAGTTTACGGCAGGCTGACGCGCTCTTAAATAACGAATTTTGAATACTGAATTTCGAAATGCGTCAGCCACCGAAAACTGTAAACCGTATACCGTCCACCTATTTTAAACCTCCGCCTGTTTAAACGGCTTAATATCAATTCGTTCCCAAACTTTTCCGGTAATGTACACTTCCGACTTCAGCCAGTCGTTCAGTTGCTCGGTTGTGGTAAAATCCAGGAGCATCATCGAACCGATCATCTTTCCGTCGGGATCGAGTAACGCACCACCAAGGATAAACTGGCCCGCTGCTTTCAGTTGGCGGGCTCCTTCGAAGTGCTTCGGACGAACGGCCAGGCGTCGGTCCATGGCCTGATCGTCGGTAAAATCGTAAGCGTGAAGAACGTACAGCATAATTTTTCAATAATACAACAAAAAATAATACCAAAGTGCGGCTAATCAACGCTTGTTTTTGTCCAAATCTAATCCTTTTCCCATTTTCTCGCTAATTTCATCTTTTAAAACCGTGCTAGCCTCACATTCATCAATGAAACAACTATTCATCGGCCTGGGTTGCCTGCTGATTGTCAGCGCAACAGCCCAAACGCCGACCCCGCCCCCCTCCCAACTCACCGTTGAAAAAATCATGCAGGACCCGAAAAGCTGGATCGGAACCTCGCCTTCGGGAATCTTTTGGGCGGAAGATTCCAAAACGATTTACTTCAACTGGAATCCGGTTCAGGCCAAAGGCGATTCGTTGTATAAAATTGTACTTTCCGGCGACCGTAAGCCCGTGAAGGTCAGCCCGGCAGAACGGCAAAAACTATCTCCAGCCACGGGCGGAAGCTACAACCGGGCGCATACCCTGAAACTTTACGAAAAAGACGGCGATTTGTTTCTGCTCGATACCAAACCAGGCAAAACCGGTAGTTTTACCGTACGGCAGCTCACCAATACCGTTGAGCGGGAAAGCAACCCAGTTTTTAGCGGGGATGAGCAGCGGGTGGTTTTCGTCCGGGCGAATAATCTGTTCACGCTTTCGCTGGCCAACGGCGAATTGACGCAGGTAACCAATCTTGATTCCGGAACCAAAAAAGTAACTCCTAAAACCAACGACCAGGAAGCCTGGCTCAAACGCGACCAACTGGCGCTGTTCGACGTGCTGAAAGAGCGGAAAGCCAAAAAGGACGAGGGGGAGAAAATCACCAAAACCGATCAGCCCAAACGCCCGAAACAATTTTATACCGATGGCCGGACCGTCCAGAATCCGCAGCTTAGCCCCGACGGCCGGTTTGTAACGTTTTCGTTGCTGAAATCGGCGCAGGGTGCTAAAACCGCCATTGTGCCGAGCTACGTGACCGAATCCGGTTTTACGGAAGACCTCACCGCCCGTACCAAAGTGGGCGCGCCTTTTTCCAGTTCGGAATTTTATGTCTATGACATTCAGCGCGATACCATTCAGGCCGTTTCGACCAAAACCATTCCGGGTATCACCGATTCGCCGGATTACGCCAAAACCGCCCCCGTTCCGGCTTCCGTTCCCGATGGAACGATAAAACGAGGTCCTTCGGCGGGTGAAATCACGGCCGATACCACCAGGAAAGTAACCAAGCCGGCTAATCGGGCCGTGACGATTTCCGGCCCGATCTGGTCGGAAGACGGGAAAAATGCCGTGGTCACGATCCGTTCCTTCGACAACAAAGACCGCTGGATCATGCTGCTCGACCCGGCTACCCGCCAATTGAAACTCCTCGACCGCCAGCGCGACGAAGCCTGGGTGAGCGGTTTTGGTCCTCAGTCGGGGACGAGTGGTTTTCTGGCGGATCACCAGACCTTCTATTTCCTTTCCGAAGCCGACGGTTATTCCCACGTGTATACTGTCAACGTGGCAACGGGCGAAAAGAAACAGTTGACAAAGGGGAAGTTTGAAGTTCAGCAGATTCAGTTGTCGAAAGACAAAAATTATTTTTACCTGACGACCAACGAGGTACATCCCGGCGAACAGCATTTTTACCGGATGGCCGTCACCGGTGGAGAGCGCACCAAACTCACAACGATGACCGGTGCCAATGATGTAACGCTTTCGCCGGACGAAACGCAACTGGCCGTTCGCTATTCGTATAGCAACAAACCGTGGGAGCTGGTTTTAATGAACCGCCGGGCGGCCCCGAATGAACCATTAACAATGAATACCGGTAAGAAGAAAGCTATTGTTTCGACAACTCCGGTTCAGCTAACGCAATCGTTAACCCCAGAATTTCAGGCGTATCCCTGGCGCGATCCGGCCATTGTTACGATTCCGGCGCGCGACGGACAGACTATTTACGGCCGGCTTTTCAAACCCGCCAAACCGAATGGCAAAGCGGTTCTGTTTGTCCACGGTGCCGGTTATCTGCAAAATGCCCACAAATGGTGGAGCCAGTATTTCCGGGAATACATGTTTCATAACCTGCTGGCCGACAAGGGCTATACGGTTTTGGACGTCGATTACCGGGCCAGTGCGGGCTACGGCCGCGACTGGCGAACGGGCATTTACCGGCACATGGGCGGCAAGGATTTGACCGACAACATCGATGCGGTTCAGTGGCTGGTGAAAGAACACGGTGTCGATGCCAAACGGATCGGTTTGTACGGCGGTTCGTACGGCGGTTTTATTACGCTTATGGCCATGTTTACGACGCCCGAGGTGTTTGCCGCCGGGGCTGCGCTGCGACCGGTAACCGACTGGGCGGCTTATAACCACGGCTACACCGCCAACATCCTGAACGAGCCTTACACCGACACGCTGGCTTACCGGCGCAGTTCGCCGATTTATTTCGCCAACGGCCTGAAAGGGCATTTGCTCATCTGCCACGGCATGGTGGACGTGAACGTTCATTATCAGGACGTTGTGCGGCTGACGCAGCGGCTGATCGAGTTGCGAAAGGAAAATTGGGAAGTAGCATCCTATCCGCTTGAAGACCACGGTTTTGTCGAACCGACCAGTTGGATGGACGAATACAAACGGATATTAAAATTATTTGAAGAACGGCTTTAACCGACACGAACTAAGCCCTTTTCAACGTTGTTAACTATACGGGCGTTTCCGGACCGGAAACGCCCGTTCTTCTACCCTGTTTCTACATAATCTTACCTTTTTCGAATGACGATCAATCGCAAGGAGTTTCTACTGTCACTTCTCCTGGCCGTTACGGTCCTGTTTTCCGGCTGTGATACCGCCAATAAGGGAACGGACGACCCAAAGCCGGAACCTGATACCTACCTGGTTAGTAGCGATGAAGAAGCTTCGCTTACCAAAACACAGTTAGCCGCTCAAATTGGCCAGCAGTTTCCGGCCCAATACCAGAATCTCGTTGCGGTCTTGCTGAAATACGACGTAAAAGTTTATAAACTGGTGTATAACACCAAGTTGCCCGACGGGACAGCGACCAAAGCGTCGGGAGCGATTCTGGTTCCGACATCGACAACCACTATGCCAGCGGTTCCAATGCTCAGCCAGCAGCACGGTACGATTCTGAGCGATACCGACGCACCGTCGAACTTCGGTCCCAACAGTGAAGCGGCTTTTGGCGGCACCCTGTTTGCATCAATTGGCTTCATCATGGTTTGCCCGGATTACATCGGTTACGGCGAATCGAAAGCCATTCCGCACACGTACGAACACCGCGAATCACTGGCAACGGCTTCGCTGGATATGCTTCGGGCGGCCAAAGAGTTTGTGAAAGCCAAATCGATCAAGTGGGATAACCGGCTGTTTCTCAGCGGTTATTCGGAGGGCGGTTTTGCCACGATGTCGTTACAGAAAAAAATTGAAGAAGAGTTTCCGACCGAATTTACGCTGACGGCTTCGAGCATGGGCGCCGGGGCTTATCACAAATCGGCCTTCATGAATTACATCATCAACCAGAAAACCCACGGCATTGCCGCTTACAATCGCCTGTATTTGTGGACGATGATTACGTACAACAACCTGTATAAGCTGAACAAACCGATGAGTTATTACCTGAAAGAACCGTATGCCACGCAGGCCACGCAAAACGGGTACAACGTCACGATCAATACCAGCATCAGTGATATTTTTACCGACAGCTTTAAAAAAGCGGTGAACGACGGTACCGATACCGGTTTTTTGAACGCCATCAAAGACAACGATGTGTACGACTGGAAGCCTAAAACGCCGACTTATCTGTACCACGGAAAATCGGATAACCTGGTGTTCTTTTTCAATACGCAGGATGCTTACGACGCCATGCGGAAACGGGGCGCAACCAACGTCGAGATAAAACCGATTGAGGGAAAAGATCACTCCACGGCTATCATGGATTATTTATTAGGCACGTATGCCTATTTCACAAGTATCCTGTAATCAACCGGTTACACAATCGATTGAACAGAAAATCCTCCCCCGGCGGGAGGATTTTCTGTTTTTATCCCAACAATTCACGATCCACACGGTTTATAGAAGTAGAAACAAAACATTACCAACCAATATCATGAAAAAATTGTGGATTGCCGCTCTGCTGGCCACATTCGGGTTTACAGCAAATGCGCAGACAGTGAAAGAGGAAGCGAAAGAAACCGCGCACCATGCAGGTCAAACCGTAAAAAAAGCGGCTGATGAAGTAGGTGATGAAACCCGCGAAACATCGCAGGAAGTAAAGCAGAAGGCAAAAAAAGCCGGAAAAAAAGTAAAAAAAGCAGCTGACGATGCGGGCGATGAAGTCCGCGAAACCGCGAAAGAAACGAAGCAGGAAGCCCGCGAAGCCAAACGCAAAACCGGGAAGAAAGTAGAAAAAGCGGGTGAGAAGATGCAGGAGAATTAGAAAAGGGAAAAAAGGAGGAGGGGAAGAAAGGAAGAAAGGTCGAACGCAGCTCAAATTTGCTGTTCTCCTTCTCCTTTCCTCCCCTCCTCCTTTTTTCCTTTATTTTTTTCCCGTCATCTTCCTGATGAACGTCGTTTCGGCGGCAATGTAGGGTTGTCCGTTTTCACGGAAAATATCGTGGAACCAGACCGGCGGCTCGGCCGTGTACTGTTTCTGCCACGAATCCCACGGATAAATGGTGTTCGATTTGCCGGACACAAATCCCCAGTTAATCATACCCACGTGCTCGGTTTTGGCAATCGGCAACGAGCCTTCAAATGTGCTTCCCGCCGGACGAGCCATGTATTCCGTACAGATCAGCGGGCGACCGAACTTCTTGAGTTCATTGACGCGCTTCTGAAATTCGGCGGGCGGACCGTAGTTGTGGAACGTGATCACGTCGGAATTCTGCACCAGAAACTTGTTCATCTCATCCATTTTTTCGAGCGACGACCAGTCGCCTTTCCAGGGGCCGGACGTAATGGGCTGCGTCGGTTTCGCTTCGCGCGCCCAGCCAAAACCGGCTTTCACCAGTTCAACGCCCAATTGCGCTTTGTTTGGCAGTTCGGTTTTGATTTTGCCGTTTTTGCCGTAGCTGTTGCTATTTTCGTTGTCCGGTTCATTGACGATATCCCAGGCCAGAATCCGCTTGTCGGCCCGGAAGGTGCCCACCACATCTTTCACGTAGCTCCGCAGGCTTTCCCATTTGGTTTTGTCACTCAGAATGGCCGCACCGGGGCCCTGCACCCAGCCCGAATTATGCCGACCCAAAACCGGGGCGTGTTGCTTGCCCAGCTTGGGTTGCGGGTCCCAGCACGAATCGAACAGCACGAGCATCGGCCGGATTTTGTGTTTGGCGCACAACGCCAGAAATTGGTCGATGCGGTTTTTGAACCCTTTGGCGTCCTGCCGCCACACCATGTCGTGCAGAAAAACCCGCATCGTATTCATGCCCAGGCTTTCGGCGTAGCCCAGTTCCTTGTCGATTCGTTTCGGGTCGAAGCTCTGGGCCTGCCACATTTCCAGTTGATTGATGGCGCTGGCGGGCAGAAAGTTGCTTCCTACCAGCCACGGCTGGCTTTTGTACCAGTCGTTGGCCTGCTTCGGCGTCCACTGCTGCGCGATGGCCCAAAAAGACGACGCACTCAGCAAAACCGCCAACGTAAGCCGTCGAACTAATCGAAGTTGATTCATAAGTGATTGTTCAAAAATTTTATAGAGAATTGGGGGTTGCAACACAGGGTTGATCAGAGGATATCAGGGTTGATCAGGGGAAATTTTAGTAAAAAAAACTCTGATCAACCCTGATATCCTCTGATCAACCCTGTGTTACAACTCAACTAACTTACTTCACCGAAAACCGGTATTCCGTCGTGGTTTTGTAGGTTTCGCCCGGTTTCAGAACCGTTGTTGGGAACTTCGGCTGGTTTGGCGAATCGGGGAAATGTTGCGTTTCCAGGCAGAACGCGTTGCGTTTTTCGTACGGTTTTCCCGCTTTGCCGGTGCGTTTGCCGTTCAGGAAGTTACCGCCGTAGAACTGCACGCCCGGTTCGGTGGTCAGCACATCCATTGAGATACCGGTTTTGGGTGAAGTCACCGTCGCAATCACCCGCGGTTCAGCAGTCTGGCCACCGTTCAGTACGAAATTGTGATCAAAACCGCCCCCGTTTTTCATCTGCTGATCGTCCGAATCCTGCCGATCCCCAATGGCCACCGGTTTCCGCAAATCGAAGGGGGTTCCATCGACCTTCGCCAGTTCGCCCGTCGGAATCAGCGTGGCATCCACCGGCGTGTAGCGATCGGCCTTGATTTCCACGAGGTGGTCGGCCACCGAGCCCGAGCCTTCGCCGTTCAAATTGAAGTAAGCGTGATTGGTCAGATTGACAACGGTTGCCTTGTCGGTAGTCGCCTGGTAATCAATCCGGATTCCGTTATCGTCTGTCAGTGTATACGTTACGTCGACGTTTAACGTACCCGGGTAATTTTCTTCTCCATCCGGCGAGGTGTAGTGGAGTTTCAGCACATTGTTACCCGCTGGCGTCGCATCCCACATTTTGGCGTTGAAGCCTTTTTTGCCGCCGTGCAGCGAGTTGGGGCCGTTGTTGGTCGCCAGTTTATACGTTTTTCCGTCCAGCTTAAATTCCCCTTTGCCAATCCGGTTTCCGTAGCGACCCACCAGCGTTCCGAAGAACGACTCGTTCGCCAGGTAATCGTCGATGCTGCTGTGCCCCAGGTTCACATCCACCAGTTTACCGGTTTTATCCGGCACCAGAATGCTGACGATGCGTCCGCCGTAATTCGTAATGGCGACCTTCATGCCTTTGGAATTGGTCAACACGTATAAATCGTTCTTTTTGCCATCAACGTCTTTCTGAAAACGCGAACGCTCCGGCAAACCGCTCACTGAATCGGCGGTCACTGTACTTGTACTATCCGACATGGTTGAAGATTCTGCTTTGTTTTGGGAGTTATTACAGCCGACCAGCAAGCCCAGCAGGACGGCGGAGAGAAAGTATTGTTTCATAAAAAAGTATTGTAGGATTGGGTTTATAAAACCCGGGTCCGTTCGGTGCGTCAAATCCGAAAGCCGGGCTTCAAATATCAGACTTATTTTGTAAAAACTATAAATCTGGACTGAAAAGGGTGCGATTGGCCTTGTAAACTCCAATTCCTACGCAGTAACTTAGTGATTGGTCAAAAGAAATCTTTTACATTCATCGTTAAAGGTTCAATATCCTTCAACTGGAATTCACTCATGGCAGATCAGCCCAGCGACTGGCTTAGTAAATTAGGAAATCTACTGGTACCGACTTCCCAGCCAACCCGGGTCGATCCGATCGCTACCGTTACCAATACGCGCATTCTGAACGAACTGATTGCGTCGTTCGAAGATTCTTTGCAGCGCGAATCCGTCGGAAAAAGTATGCTGTTCAACGCTCATTTTCTGATTATTCTGCATCCCGATACGTACGAAGCGCGCCAGAATGCCTTCCCGGTAATCGTCAACGAAGCCGTCGACGCTTTTAAAAACCGCATCGAATCGAAGAAAGAGCAGTTTGAAAACATCGTTCCGGTGGCTTCCAGCTGGTATTTCAAGTTTGGGGGCGGTCGCGAGTTCGGGGGCGAGCCCATCGGTCCGGCGGATGTGAAAGTGGTCGGTGCCCTGACCGGTATTTTACCCGGTAATGAACAGGCTCAGTCGGCCGATCGAATTCACGTCACCCGCCGGGTCAAGCAGACCAATCGGTTCGAAAAAGTAGATATTGACTTCAACACCTTCCAGCATATCGACTTTCGGGAACCGGGGGCGTTTGTGGTCAAGTTTCGGTTTGAGATTCCCAAAGCCCCAACGGCACGACCTTCGACCGCAGCTTCTGCACCCCAGCCGGCGCCGGGATTACCGCGCAGCCACGGTGCCGGACTGGCCCAGATCACGCACTACATTGCGGAATTGAACAAGGAAGATTCGTATTTGATGCGCGACCGGGAGATTGTAGTGGCCCGCAAAGAACCCGAAAACCAGCATTTTCCCAATTACCTGTTGCTCGAATCGGCATACGTATCGAACCCCCACGCCCGGATTCGCTACAACGACGAACTACAGCATTTCCAGATCGCTTCCTTCAGCCGAAACGAAACGCGGGTGAACGAACAACTCATTCCCCGCAGCGAACCGGCGAATCCGCACTGGTACACCCTGCCGGATCAGGCTCAGATTTTGCTCAATAGCATGGTCACGTTAACGTTCCAACGTCATGATTGATGCCTTGGTTGTGGTTCTTTTACTGGCTTTTGTGCTGCTGTTGGTGATCCGCCATTTTCGGGATTTACCCCGGTAAAGGCAACAGTTTGTCCGGTCAGCGGTTCTTTAACGAGAGCTGTTCCATTTTTCACGTTTCCCTTTTTCAATGAATTCGTTCCGAATTGCCGGTCAGACTGATGTAGGCCAACGCCGAACCGATAACCAGGATACCTTTATCTGCACACCAATCTGGTCGGAATCCAGCGTGCTGCTGGCCGCGATTGATGGAGTTGGCGGGTATGCCGGGGGCGACCGGGCTGCGGCTATCGCGAAGGAATCGATTGAACAGTATATGGCCACACCCAACGGCGATCCGCTGTCGATGCTGCGCGAAGCCGTCGTTTTTGCCAATAACCAGATCAACAGCCAGCGTGAACAAAACCGCCAGCTGGCGCAAATGTGTTGCGTGTTAACGGCTGCCGTGGCCGACAGTCGCACGAATAAGCTCTATTTTGTGCACGTGGGCGATACCCGCCTGTACCGATACCGCCGGGACATCCTTGAAAAGCTCACCCGCGACCATTCGATGGTGGGCGCGCGGGAAGACGCGGCCGAACTGACGGAAGCCGAAGCCATGCAGCACCCCCGACGGAATGAAATTCTGCGCGACGTTGGCTCCCTGCACCACCGCGTCGATGATCCGGATTTTCTGGAATCGGGCGAGACGGATTTTCTGCCGGACGATCAACTGCTGCTGTGCAGCGATGGCCTGACCGATATGATTACACAGGCCCAGATCCGGAGTGTTCTGGATCAGAACGTGTCCCTCGACGAGCAGGTAACCGCGCTGATTCGTCTGGCCAATGAGCAGGGCGGGAACGATAATATTACGGTAGTGCTGGCCCGGAACGAGACGCCGGTCAACGGGCGTTCCATTCCGCCCGCCCGAAAGTCCATACCAAAACCGGTTTCTGCCCCACCCGTCAGGCCCAACGCGGTTGCCCCAAACCCAAAACCGCCCCAACGCAGTCTGCTGGGCATCTGGATTCTGTTGAGCCTGTTCGTGGTTGGTGGCATCGCTGGGCTGGTTTGGTACAACAATCGGCCTGTCGACGATCTTATCAGTACTGCCGAACTCGTGACGGATGACATGTTTCCGGTAGATTCCTCGGCGGTTGCCCGACTGGACTCCCTGCTGCAAGCCGCTTCCCGAAGCCCCGATCACCAGTTGACATTGCCCGCAGATACGTTCCGACTGACCAAACCGGTCGTACTGAACGATTCCCTGCTTAGCCTCCTGGGTGATCAGCGGCTGACGGTTTTTGTTCCGGCCGACAGTGCGCGAGTACCGCTGGCATTCCGGATCAGTCATTCCGGTCCGGTGCATGTCGAGAACATTGTCATCAGCGGTTTTAAAACCGGCATTGAAACCACTCCCAAAACGAAATTGCAGCTGACAAAGGTGTACTTTCGCAACGTAGATTTGCCGGTTCAGGCGGTTGTTCGCCAGGATACGTTCCGCAATGTCGGTATACAGGTTACTTTACAGAATCAGGCTGATTCATCTAAAACGATACGTCATTAATGTCCACCATCCGGTTTGATACACGGTTTCCGGGCTACGAAGTGCTGAGTGAATTGGGGCGTAGCAACGCCCGCATTCTGAAGGCGCGTCACCTCGCTACGGGTGATCTGGTGGCCATCAAACACTTCGCCCTCAATACTGATGACGAAACCCTCCGCCGGTTTCAGCGGGAATCGTCCATTATGACCAGCATTGCCCACCCCAACGTGGTGAAGGTTCGGGAGGTGCAGCTGGAAGCCGAGCTACCGTACATCGTGATGGAACTGATCGAAGGCGGCAGCCTGAAACAACTCATCGCCGGTCAAAACCGCATCGACATTTCGACCACCATCCGGCTGGGTCTGCAAATGGCAAGTGCATTCAAGGCCATTCACCCGCAGGGAATCGTGCACCGCGACGTAAAACCGGAAAACATTCTGTATCGCCCCCTGCCCAGCGGAGAACTGCATTTTCTGCTGACCGATTTCGGCATTGCCCGGCTGCACGAACAGTCCAATACGCTGACGGGACAATCGCTCATGACGTACGAATATGCATCGCCCGAGCAGTTTAACGACCCCAGGGGCGTTGGTCCGGCCACGGATTACTATTCGCTGGGGGTGGTTTTGTACGAATGCCTGCACGGCAGCGTGCCGTTTGCACTCGACGATCAATCAGGGATTGTGACCTTCATGAACAAAGTGCTGACCGAAGCGCCCCCCGCCCTGACGTTGACCAGTGAAAATCCGACGCTGGATCTGTTTCGGGAATTGCTGGAAGGCTTGTTAAAAAAGAAAGCCAGCGAGCGCCTGAACGATCCGGACGAGCTGACATGGTTACTGAAGCAGTCGGAGCTGAACTTCCTGCGCACGAACCGAACCAGTTCCAAAACTGCACCACCGGCCAGCGTTATTGATTCGGGTAAGACCAGACCCAAACCCGAAGTGCCCGAGGCCGTTCGGCCCGAATCGGGCCCCTTAAAACCAGAACCGGCAAGTCCGGCCCGGCCAAATCCATCGCGAAAACCGTGGGTACTGGCCGTTCTCGTACTGGTTGTGCTGGCGGTTGGCGCGGGTCTCTATTATGCCAATACCGGTTCCATACCGAAACCCATCGCCAATGTACTGCCCCGCAACGATACCACAGCCGCCCTTGCTCCGGCTCAGCAAACGGACGAAGAAACCGCTGCTGTTGAGGAGGATACCATGAATCTTTATCGCGCAAAACAAGCCAAACGGCGTGAGCAGATCCGGGAACAGGTGGCCGCTGCGGGCAGAACCCTGAGCGTCGACGTGCTTGGTTTAAAAGTTGGTTTCTTCGGCGGCATCAAACAGGCCCGGATTCAATTAGAGAACCCCAGCCCGTTTCCGTTTCCGGCGGTGGCCGTTCAGATCAGTTATTTCAAAGATCAGGGCGGGCTGTATAAAACCGAGAAAATCTTCTTTATAAACGTTCCGCCCCACTCCTCACCCGTTCGGTCGGCTCCCGACAGCGACCGGGGAACCCGGATCAGTTGCAAAATTCTGAAATATGATTTGCCGAAAAATCTGGATTCCCTGATGCGCGTGATACCAGCCGCCATCGACTCAACAACCAACGAATGAACCCATGCCAACCGTCAGCGTCAATACGCATTTTCCGGGATACGAAATTATCGGCGAACTGGGCCGCTCGAACGCCCGTGTGCTGAAAGCCCGTCACCTGGCAAGCGGTGATCTGGTGGCCATCAAACACTTCGCCCTCAATACCGACGCCGAAACGCTCCGGCGGTTTCGGCTCGAATCGCAGCTGATGACCGACATTCGCCACCCGAACGTGGTGAGTGTGCGGGAGGTTCAACTGGATATGCCCATGCCTTTTATCGTTATGGAGTGGATCGAGGGCGGTAATTTACGGACGCTGCTGACCGAAAAAGGGCACCTGGAAATACAGACCGTCATCCGGCTGGGCCTGCAAATGGCCGAAGCCTTTCAGGCGATTCATCCGCGCGGAATCATTCACCGCGACATCAAACCGGAAAATATTCTATTTCGGTCTTTGCCGAGTGGCGAACTGCATTTTCTGTTGACGGACTTCGGCGTGGCCCGGTTGCGCGAACAGACGCAAACCATGACCGGTCAATCGCTGATGACGTACGAATATGCCTCCCCCGAGCAGTTCGACAATCCCCGGGGTGTGGATGTAGCCACGGATTACTATTCGCTGGGCGTCGTTTTGTACGAATGTCTGTCGGGCCGGGTGCCGTTCTCGATGGCCGGTAATACCGGTATTGCCACGTTTATGCGGGAAGTTTTGCAGACGCCACCGCCACCGGTTTTTCTGCCAGCGGACCAGTTTCTGCCCCCCAGCCTCAGCACCGTTCTGGACTGGACGCTCACCAAAAACCCGGCCGAGCGGCTGAGCGACGTCAACGAACTGGTGCTGCTGTTCGGTCAGGCGAATGTGGAACAGTTGCAAAACCGCCGACCAACCGGTTTGCGTCCGCCAGTCGTGTCCCGCACAATGGCCGCTCCCCAACCACTGCCACAACCGGATTTGTCCGAACCGGAAGAAGAACCGGCCCGCAGCTTGTCTGGCTGGGGAATTGGTTTGGGCGTTCTGGTTGTTATTCTGATTGGTTTAGCGGTTTTTTATACGTACGAAGGAAAGAAAGACAGGAACGAAACGGTTATTTCGCCAGACTCGACGACGATGGTAACGGACTCGTCGGCAAGGGAACAAATGGAAGAAGACACTGCCACCTCCTCGTCGGACGAACCCGTTGAAAGCGTAATCGATTCAACCCAACTGTACAACAGCCCGGCAACCACGGCCGAACCCAGCGCTCCCACCGCGCCGGAATCGCCCCCGGATTCAACCAAAACCGCCCCCGATTCAACGAAGACGGGTAATTAATTCTCAACACATTTGCATGAAAGTTCCTTCGGTATCGTCGGGTCGTTTGTATTTATTGGGTGCATCGGTCTTATTGCTCCTGTTGGCTATACGTCTGTACATCAACCTGTCTCCCGCGCTGAATCTGGCGAAACAAGCCCTCGTTAACGGACAGGCCGTCCCGTTACAGCCCGGTTTGAAACCAGCCGCGATCCAGCGTTTACTCGACAGCGGCAATTACTACAGCGATCCCGCGGATCGCACCCTGGTGGCCGATTCGTTAGCGCACAAGCTGGGTCAAAATGGGTCGCCCGATAACCTGGGAGCCATTAACAAGCGGTTATTTTCCATTCAGGCACCCGTTGCCTGGCGCAGCCGGATTGGTGGGGCCGACTTTCAAAATCGCCTGCAACTCTCCCGCCAGCAAATGGGGTTCGACTCGGTCTTGTATATCCGCGAACTCAACGATCCAAAACCGTATCCGGCCATTGTCGGCGCGGGCAACGGATCAGCCAGCATTTCGGGGCGGGTTACGCACGCAGAGAAGGATCAACCGATGGCCCGTGTATTGGTCCAGCTCAAAAGTCACCCCGCCACCGCTCAGCCGGATACGCTGCCCGACCGGTTTTCGTACGCCCGAACCGATCCCGACGGGCGGTTTTCCTTTACGGGTTTGACAGCGAATGCAGGCTATAGTGTGGTTGCGCTCAAACCCGGTTTCGAGTTTGGCAGCCGCCGGGGGACGAGCCAATTGACCCGTAATCAATCGTTTACCTTTACGGCCCGCCCGCACCAGATCCGGCTCATCGGCTCCGTCGTTTATAGCCAACTGAAGTCCGATCATGCGTTTATTGTCCGCACGCCAACGGCTTTTACCGTACAATTCTGGATTATCATCACGCTATTTATTGGTGCTTTCTGGGCTGTGCATAGTATCTGGTCCGTTCGGCGGTTTTACGCCGATCCGCTGCTTTTGCCGGTCCTCATGCTGTTAACGGGGATTTCCGTGCTGACGCTGTTGGCCATTCAGGACCCGTTGCAGGATACGCTTTTTGCCTGGCAGACGCTGCAGGGCGTGGCGGCTGGCCTGTTCGGTTTGCTGATTATATCGCAGCTCAACATCGGCCGGTTTTACGCCGACTGGCGGTTCGACGCGCTCTTTGCGTTTTACAACCGCTCTTCCGTGCGTTTATCGGGCTGG
This sequence comes from Larkinella rosea, assembly GCF_003858635.1. Classification (GTDB taxonomy): domain Bacteria; phylum Bacteroidota; class Bacteroidia; order Cytophagales; family Spirosomataceae; genus Larkinella; species Larkinella rosea. The sequence goes on along the minus strand of NZ_RQJO01000011.1, from coordinate 480,968 downwards.
ACCTGGCTGGTGCTTGCCCTGGGTCTTGCTACCTTGACATTGTTTATTGGTTCGGGGCCGGAAGGCAGTGGCGTCCGGGTCAACCTGTCGGTTTTGGGATTGACGTTCCAGCCGAGTGAAATCACCAAGTACCTCTTGCTGGTTTTCTTTGCCGGTTTTTTTGCCGCCAACGAGCAGAAAATTCGCCAACTGCCCGATTTACGGTGGCGGTTCGCGGTGAGTTTCGGGGCGCTGGCCGGGGCCGGTTTACTCATGCTGCTGTACCTGTTGCTGGGCGATATGGGCCCGGCGCTAGTCGTTTGTTTCACGTTTTTATTGTTCTATAGCATTGCCCGGGGAAACCTGTCGCTCACGCTCGCAACAGGTCTTGGCTATGGGATCGCCTTGTGGCTGCTGCCCGGCTGGCTGGCAACGGTTCTTGGCTTCATTACTCTGATCGGCTATATGTTCTGGCGGGGCGAGGCTCGTTCCAAAACCGCATTGGGTTGGGCCGCATTACTGACGGAAGCACCGGTTTTGCTCCTGATGGTGATCGCTATATTTACATTTGGCGATCAATTGCCTTTTGTCGGAAACCGCCTGGCCGACCGCAAAGCGATCTGGCTGAGCCCGTGGAACAACGATGTCTACGGCGGTGATCACCTGGCGCATAGTTTCTGGACGCTGGCGTCGGGCGGCTGGACGGGGCAGGGTCTGGGAAAGGGTTTTGCGAATGCCATGCCAGCCGCCCATACCGATATGATTCTGCCCAGTGTCGGCGAAGAGTTGGGCGGCCTGGGCGTCATTGCGGTTTTTCTGCTCATGGGCATTCTGCTCCATCGGACGTTTTTACACGCCCGGCGGGCGGGTCAGCCGTTCAGTTTTTTTCTGGTGGCCGGTATTGCCATCGCGACGGGTGTTCAATTTCTCATTATCGCCAGTGGTTCCATCGGTTTGCTGCCGCTCACGGGCATTAGCGTGCCGTTTCTGAGTTACGGCAAGATTTCGCTCATCATCAACCTCATGGCGATGGGTGTCGTGTTCAGTGTGGCACACCGGCCGGGACAGGTCGAGCAACGCGAATACCTCGAAAAAAACTACGACGCCGTGCTGATGGCCGGTATTGCGGGTTTTCTGATCGGCGTAGCGGTTTTGATTGGTCGGTTAATTCCGATTGTGGGCTGGCGTGGGAACGACTACATTGTGCGGCCCGCCCGGGTCATCACCCGCACCGGCGACCCCATTTACAGCTACAATCCCCGGATCGAGCGGCTGACGCGGGTGCTGGCTTCGGGCACAATTTACGACCGAAAGGGCCTGGTGCTGGCTACGAGTTCGCCGGAACGGGTTACGGAGCAATTAGCACGACTGAAGCAAAGCGGTTTGGAGTCGGATCAGGTGAAAAAGATTGCTCAGAAGCGATTGCAACGCTATTATCCCTTCGGCGAACACCTGTTTTTCTGGACGGGCGATTTGAACACGCAATTGTTCTGGGGACAAAGCAACGGGTATTATGCTGAGGCTACGCACTTCAGCGAGTTGCGCGGTTTTAACAGCCGCCCCCGCAAAACCGAGCTTGTTGCCACCAACTACCGGGCCGATCGCTTTAGCCCGACGGTGCAACAAACCCGTACGCTGTCGGTTTATGATTACCGGGAACTGGCACCGGCGTTGCGGGCGGGCATCGACAGCCGCGAAGTCGCCGAGCGAAAAGCGAAAAACCGCGATCTGTCGCTGAGCGTCGACGCCGGTTTGCAAGTGGCTTTGCAGCAATCGCTGGCACAATCGCAATACCGGGACAAACGCCTTTCGGTAGTGGTGCTGGATGCGGCTTCGGGCGATGTTCTGGCATCAGCCATCCATCCCCTGCCCAATCTGAAAACCCCGGAAGCCATGTTGTTATCGGACCGGGAGCGGCTGCAATTGCCCTACCTGGTGACCGAACGGGATCTGGGCATGACCTTCCCGACGGCCCCCGGCTCAACGGCGAAAATTATGACGGCAATGGCCGCTTTTAACAAACTGGGCTCATCGGCCTCGGCGATTCGGTATGCCATTTCGTGTCAGGAAATCATTCGCCGGGGGCCGCGGGAGTCGGAACCCTGTGGCGAATCGGTTGACATGCGAAAGGCCATTGTCCGGTCGAGTAACGTGTATTTCATCCGGCTGGCGAACGATCAGGCGCTGGACAAAGAACTGTCCGATCTTTATCTGGCGACGGGCATGAACGTCGATTACATTGGCGGTTATTCGTTTTCGGATACGCACACGGCTCTGGAAGACCAGCAGATTCGGAAGCACTGGCGCGACTCCTCGTTTGTGGTTCGTCGGAAACTCTACCAAAGTTTGCAGTATCCGAGACGGTATCGCGGTGAGTTTTCGGGGCTGGCCTGGGGACAGGGGCAATTGTCCACAACGCCCGCAGCCCTGGCCCGAATGGCAGGAGCCATTGCCAATAAAGGCATCCTGCAACCCTCGCGCTACGTGGTGTCCCAGGCCGGAAAACCGCGATCGGTCGGAACCGGCAAACCGATCGCCCGCAATCCGGATTACGCGGAACAATTGAAGGAATTCATGATCGAGCAGTCGAACCCGCCGGGACGGAGCAAGATCAGCATTGCGCGGGTGGCCGGAAAAACCGGTACGCCCGAACGGATCGTGCAGGGCGTTCAGGAAAACGACGGCTGGTACGTATTTTTCGCTCCAACGCCCGATGGCCGGTCAAATACCGTCGTAACCGTGCGCATCGAATTGGGTGAATCCTCGGCGGATGCTGTCAATCTGGCGAATACTGTCGTGGCTCCCATCTTAAAACAACGCCGATATTTGGGTAGCTTTTAACCCGCAAACCGACATTATTTATGAGCTTTCTGGAAAATGTGAAGAAACTATTCGGGTTTACACCGGCGGAACCACCAGCCGCAGTGGCTGCGCCGGCCCCCGAAATCAGGCGCGTCGAATCAACGCAGACGGCGCCAAAACCGGTTCGATCCGGCCCCCCTCCTGCTGCCCCGCGCCGGGATCAGCTCCTCCGGTTTATCATCAATAAACTACGGGCGTATCAAAATGAACCGGAAACCGCTCCGATCGGCCTTAAACTCGCGATTCTTTGTCCGACGCCGGAAGACGAAGAATTGTACCGGGTCGTCTTGTGGGCCAGTCAGCCGGGGAAATTTCAACAGGAATTAAACCGGCAACTGGCCGACAATTACATTGTTCTACCCAAAAACTGGCAGTTTGAATACGCCTTTTTTACGGATGAATTGCCAGCCAGTACCTACCGGGAAGGAAACCTGGGGCTACTGGTACTGGACCATTCAAAAACCGGTGCCGTCCCGCTGCTGGCCCGGGTTGTGGCGCTGGTCGGACAAACGGAGCAAGCCGAGTATGTACTCAATTCGGTCCAGAAAACGACGTTTTGCATTGGTCGCGGCCATACGGCCCAAACCACCTCGGGCCGGGTACGAACCAACGACATTGTGATTCTGAACGACGAAGATGCCGGTTTCGATCCGATCAAAGGAGCGGGAAACGGGGCGGTTAGCCGGGCGCACGCAACAATTCAATACAATGCTCCCCAGCGACAGTATGCACTGCTGGTCGATTCGGGCGGGCTGCCCGCCAGCGGCAACAAAACGAAAATCATGCACCCGGACAACACCATCGAACGAGCCGACATTGCCGGAATGGGTTACCCGCTTCGGGATGGCGACCAAATTGAGTTGGGTGGTGAAGTTGTTTTGTTGTTTTCGTATCTTTGAGCATGAGCAATCGAGTTTCTGTTCAACTTTTTGGCATCACCCGCGAGATCGTCGGCACCTCGGCCCTGACGCTCGACCTGCCCAAAACCGGTCAGGTGGGCGAATTATTGTCGAATCTTAAAGAACAATATCCCGCGTTGACCGGCCTTCGGTCGCTGCTGGTGGCCGTCAACGGCGAATACGCCGAATTAAACCAGCCCCTGCACCCCAACGACGAAATTGCCCTGATTCCGCCGGTCAGCGGAGGATAAAATCCGGAATGATGCGTTATGACGGGGCCGCCCGCGCGGTGATCAACGATGAATTAAAAAACCGCTCCTATTCATAATCCATCATTCATAACCCATCATTCCAAACGCATGGTTTCCATTACGACTGAGCCTATCGACATGAACGCGGCCTATCAACACGTTTCGACGGATGCGGCCGGGGCCATTACGTTTTTTTTCGGTACGGTTCGCGACAATACGCAAAACCGCCCCGTCGAACGGCTGGAATACGAAGCCTACGACCGGATGGCATTAGCTAAAATGCAGGAAATTGCCGACGAAGCCGGCCAACGCTGGGACGTCCGGAAATACGCGATCATTCACCGCAAGGGAAATCTGGCGATCGGTGACATAGCGGTTTTGATTGCCGTGGCCACTCCCCACCGCGCCGACGCCTTCGATGCCTGCCGTTACATCATCGACACGCTCAAGCAGCAGGTTCCGATCTGGAAAAAAGAGATTTTCGAAGACGGCCAGGTTTGGGTCGACGCACATCCTTAATTTTTGAATGAACAATGAACCGTAAGCTGATCCTGCGAAGCTGTTCCTTTTTCATTCGATTTAAAAGTCAAACTCAACGTGGGTTCTGGGCGTGCGGTCTTTGCTGTATTCGCGCGGTTTGATGGCGTACTGGGCCATGATGGGATAATGATCGGAGAACTTGACGTCGCGGTACGTGATGAAGTTGAGCGGTTCCAGAAACCGGGCATTGTAGAACTGATTGTCGATGCGGAGAAAACCGGGTGCCTTGTTGTAGCTGAAGCCAAAGCCCCGACCCGCATCCTCAAAGGCATTGCGGAGGATTCGGCGCAGTTTTCCGTACGTATAGCTGTAAGGCGTATCGTTGAAATCTCCGCAGATAATAACCGGATGCGGGCTGTTCCGGTAATGTTCCTCCACGCGAACGATCTGATTGCGACGCATCGTGAACCCTTGACGAAGCTGGCGTAAAACCCCCTGCGTATTTTTTCGGACCCGGCTGGACTCCTTCTCGTTCAGCATACCGCCGACCCGGATTCCCATCGACTGCATGTGCACGCTGATCACCCGAATCGTATCGGCCCCGACCTTAACATCGGCCCAAACCAGGCCATTGAAATTATCAAAAACCTCGTCGCCCCGCTTGACAATCGGGTAGCGGGAAAAAACCGCTACGCCAAAGAATTTGCCCGGACCCTCGCGTTCGGGCGGATGCAGAACTGCGTAGTACGGATAACCGGCTTTTTCCAAACGGCGAATCGTTTTAAAGACCACCGAGTTGTTATCGTTATAAAATTCCTGAAAGCATTTCACATCCGACGGTTCCTTTAACACCCAGTCGATCATGTTGTTGGCTTCGTCCGGGCGCTGGGTATCAACGAGGTCGTATTTGTTAAATCCCATTGCGTTGTAACTCATCACCTGAATCGTCGGTCGTTTCTCCGTAGGGCTGCCCGGTTGACTATACGTCAGTGTCCGTCGCCAGAACGGAATGCCGATTAACATGGTCAAAACCGGAAGCACCGCCCGCCAGGGCCGCACCAGCAGCCAGAATATGATAAAGAACAGATTAACCCCCCACGCAACCGGCAACGAAATCATCAGTACACTGGCCGTCCAGTGACCAATGGGCGTTTCGTAGAGCAGGTAATAAACCAGAAGTGTATACAGAAACAACAACAAGTTCAGCGACCAGAGCAGCGACGAAAAAAACGAAGAAACCAGTACGCCAAGCCTAAGCGAAAATTTCATACAAGCGAATCAGATGGGTGCGGATCTCGCAGACCGACTTTTTTCAGTAACGACAGATGTAGGGCGTAGGAGTACAAAGTTACGAACGTTTGTTCGGAAAATGTCCCATTTAATCAGGCGTAAAAATTGTTACCGGCAGTTCGGAGAATTGATTGGGAATCCATTCATAAAATACTTATCTTTGCAGCACTTATCAGCATTTATGCATGGCAGGGAGTTTTTGACTCCCTTTTTTGTTAATTTATGGATGTAAAGGCGAAAGTCAACGAACTGTTACAGCCGTATCTGAACGAAGATCAGTATTTTGTCGTTGATATCCAGGTATCTCCTTCCCGTACTCGTGCTAAAATAACCGTCTTGCTGGATAGCGATACCGGTATTACTATTGAAGAGTGTGCGGGCATCAGCCGTAAGTTGGGCAACCAACTGGAAGAACTGGAAGTATTTGACAGCCAGCCTTTTACCCTGGAAGTATCATCACCCGGCGTCGATGAACCCCTGGTTTTCAAACGACAATACCTGAAAAATATAGGTCGGGAGGTGGAAGTGTTACTGAACGACGGTCAGACGCGCAATGGGAAACTGGAGAGTGTCGGTGAAGATCAGATTGTGATCATCGAAAAACCGCTCAAGAAGCCGAAAAAGAACGATCCGCCGATTGAACCAGTGGTCATCCCGTTTACGGATATTAAGAAAAGTACAATACAAGTTTCATTCAAATAAAGAAGTATCGGTTTCTAAGTAGCGTTTTCAGTTCGTTGTTTCTGTTTATTCTGACTGGAAACCTGCAACTGAAAACCCTAAACTGAAAAACTGACAACTGAAATTATGGATAGCGGAATACTCATTGAGTCGTTTGCAGACTTTGCACGGTCGAAAAACATCGATCGCCCGACCATGATCAAAATTCTGGAAGACGTCTTCCGGACAATGATTCGCAAAAAATACGGTACTGACGAAAACTTTGACGTGATCATCAACGCCGAAAGCGGTGACCTCGAAATGTGGCGTACCCGCGAGATTGTGGACGACAATTCGGAAGATATCTGGGATTATGACAAAATTCCGCTGGCCGAAGCCCGCAAGATTCAGGCCGACTTTGAAGTGGGTGAAGAAGTAGCCGAGGAAGTGAAGCTGGAGGATTTTGGCCGTCGCGTGGTACAAACTGCCCGTCAGACACTGATTCAGAAAATCAAGGACCTGGAAAAAGAGATCCTGTACGATAAATATAAAAACCAGGTTGGTGATTTACTGAATGCGGAAGTCTACCAATTGCTTAAAAATGAAGTAATTTTGCTCGATAACGAAGGCAATGAAATCAGCCTTCCGAAAGGGGAACAGATTCCGAAAGACCGCTACCGGAAAGGCGAAACCACGAAGGCCGTCGTTCACCGCGTTGAAATGATCAATGGTACGCCCAAGATCGTTTTGTCGCGGACATCACCGGTTTTTCTGGAGCGTTTGTTCGAAAACGAAATTCCGGAGATTTACGACGGACTGATTTCCATTCGCCGGATCGTTCGCGAGCCGGGTGAGCGGGCCAAAGTTGCCGTTGAATCGTACGACGACCGGATCGATCCGGTGGGTGCCTGCGTCGGGATGAAAGGATCGCGGATTCACAGTATTGTTCGCGAACTGGGTAACGAAAACATTGACGTTATTAACTATACCGATAACTTTGAACTGCTGATCAGTCGGGCGTTGAGTCCGGCCAAAATCAGTACGATGAACGTGGATCGGGAAGCCAAACGCGTTTCGGTTTTCCTGAAACCTGATCAGGTTTCACTGGCTATCGGAAAAGGTGGTCAGAACATTAAACTGGCCGGTCGGCTGGTGGGTATGGAAATCGACGTATTCCGGGATGTTGAAGGGCAGGAAGATGATGAAGACGTCGATCTGTCTGAATTCAACGACGAAATCGATAACTGGATGATCGAAGAGTTGCGCCGGGTTGGTTTGGATACCGCCAAGAGCGTACTCGCCCGTTCGAAAGAAGAACTTGTCCGGATGACGGATCTGGAGGAAGATACGGTTGAAGAGATTCTGGCTATTTTACGCCAGGAATTTGAATAAAAATGATGGACTATTAATGCTGAGCGATGAATTAAGTCGATCCATTCATCGTTCATTAGTTATAGCGTATCATTTAAATGCTTTTTTCATTCTAACCCATTTGTATGGCAGAAGATAAATCCATGCGCCTTAGCCAAGTGGCAAAAATACTCGGAGTAGGTTCGTCTACTGTGGTGAGTCGTCTTTCTGCCAAAGGGATTAAGGTTGATAGTAACCCCAACGGCAAAATTTCTACGGATCAGGTGGAAATTTTGGCGAAAGAATTTGGTAACACTGAACTGTTGAATGGCGGAGCTGCCCGTAAACCGGCTCCCGAGACTTTTGTGCCCGAACCCAAGCGTCGGGACGACGATGATCTGCCGCAATATTTTCGCAATGAGCCCGCCCGGCCATCCCAGCCGGTGTCACCTCAGCCGATTGCCGAGCTCATCGTTCCAAAACCCGTACCCGCACCGGTTCAGGAAGTACCGAAACCGCAGCCGGTTGTACAGCCACAACCCGTTGTAGCAGAGAAAGTTACAGCGCCGGAACCAAGCCCATCGAAACCCGAACCGGCTCCACAACCCGTACCAGTTGAAGCGCGCCAGCCGACGACGCCGGTCGAACCCCGCGAGACTCCGGCCCCGGCTCCCAAGCCAGAAGCCGTAACTCCCGAACCCGTTGTTGAGAAAAAACCGGAACCCATTCAGCCAGTGGCGGTAGCACCGGTTGAGCCCCCACGCCCAATCGAAACACCTCAGGTTGAAACACGTCCGCAAGTGACCTCACCGGAAATTAAAGAACCCGCCCAACCGGAAATCTCTACGCCCCGATTACCGGGACTGACGGTTTTGGGTAAAATTGATTTAGAGAGGAAGCCCTCTTCGCAACGGTCCAACGACCCGAATGCGCGTCAGCAACAGCCGAACCGGGGCGACCAACGAACGAATGGCCCACGACCCGATCAGCGGCCGGATAACCGGCAGGGGCAACAACCGAACCGGAATGACGGCTCACGCGACCGACGTCCGGATCGTCCCGGCGACAATCGCCAGGGCACTCCTCAGGGGCAGGGACAGGGTGGAAACCGCCCGGATCGCGACCGGAACCGTCCACAGGACAACCGGGGGCAGCAACCACCGCGACCGGTTGAACCGCAGCCACGGCCCGTCGCTCCCCGGATGGAAGAAGCTCCTCGTCCTGAACCAATCGTTGAACTGCCGGATGAGCCGATTGAAACCATCCGCGCCCGTGGTGAACAACTGCGTGGTCTGACGGTTTTAGGAACCATCGAACTGCCGTCGGAACGCGCCAAGAAACAGAATGGGCCGGTAGCCTCAACGGATGAACGTGATAAAAAACGGAAACGGAAACGGCTGCGTCGTGACCCGGTGAGTGGCCCAGCGACAGCCGGGGCGGCTCAACCGCAAGGACAGGGCGGAGCTCCACGAAACCGGGAACGGGATGCGACCAATCCGCCAAACCGCAATCAGCAACCGGGTCAGGCGAATAAACCGGCCGCGGGAACTGCCGCAGGTTCCGGAACAGCCAATAAAGGAAAAGCCGGAGCCCGGGGTGGTACACGCGACCGCCGGGAAGAACCGACCCAACGCGAAGTAAAAGATTCGATCAAGGCGACTCAGGCCCGGATGACCGGTAACAAACCGAACCGGGGCGCCGACCGTCGCCGGGATCGCCGTCAGGAACGCGCCGAACGGGAACGCGAACGGCTTGACCTGGAAAACGAAGAAGCAAAAATTCTGAAAGTAACCGAGTTCGTATCCGCAAACGACCTGGCGTCGCTGATGGATGTTTCAGTGAACGAAGTTATTGCGACCTGTATGAGCCTGGGGATGTTCGTATCCATCAACCAGCGCCTTGATGCAGAAGCCATTACGGTGATTGCCGATGAATTCGATTTTGAAGTTCAATTTGTATCGGCTGAAGAAGAGATCGAATCAGGTCTGGTGGAAGAACCGGATGCGGAAGAAGATCTGGTACACCGCGCCCCGATTGTGACCATTATGGGTCACGTCGACCACGGTAAAACGTCGCTGCTCGACTACATTCGCCGGACCCGCGTTGCGGCTGGTGAAGCCGGGGGGATTACGCAGCACATTGGTGCCTACAGCGTGAAAACCACGGACGACCGCATGATTACCTTCCTCGATACACCGGGTCACGAAGCCTTTACGGCCATGCGGGCACGGGGTGCGAAGGTAACCGACGTTGTTATTATCGTGATTGCTGCGGACGACAGTGTCATGCCGCAAACGCGCGAAGCGATCAACCACGCGCAGGTTGCAGGGGTGCCGATTGTGTTTGCCTTCAGTAAGGTCGATAAACCGGGTGCCAATACGGAAAAAGTGCGGGAAGAACTGTCTCAGATGAACATGCTCGTTGAAGAATGGGGTGGTAAATATCAGACACAGGAGATTTCCTCCAAATCCGGTTTGGGGATTTCGGAATTGCTCGAAAAAGTCTTGCTCGAGGCCGAATTACTTGATCTCAAAGCCAATCCGAACAAACGGGCAACCGGTACGGTTATTGAAGCCGAGCTGGACAAAGGCCGGGGTTATGTAACGACGATGCTCGTACAAACCGGTACGCTTAAACAAGGGGATATCGTTCTGGTAGGTGCCCACTTCGGTCGGATTCGCGCCATGACCGACGACATTGGCCAGCGCTTGAAAGAAGCCGGCCCATCGACGCCAGTGCAGATTCTTGGTCTGCCGGGCGCTCCGCAGTCGGGAGATAAGTTCAACGTCATGGAAACGGAGCGTGAAGCCCGCGAAATTGCCAACAAACGGGAGCAATTGTTGCGCGAGCAGAATCTCCGAACCCGCAAGCATATTACGCTGGAAGAAATTGGTCGCCGGAAAGCGATTGGTAACTTCAAAGAGCTGAACGTGATCGTGAAAGGTGACGTAGACGGTTCGGTAGAAGCCCTCTCGGATTCGCTGTTGCAACTTTCGACGGAAGAAGTTCAGGTCAATATCATCCACAAAGCCGTGGGTCAGATTTCCGAATCGGATATTCTGCTGGCGTCAGCGTCGGATGCGATCATCGTCGGCTTCCAGGTACGGCCTTCGGTCAGTGCCCGCCGGTTGGCCGAACAGGAGCAGATCGAAATCCGCTTGTACTCGATCATTTACGATGCGATCAACGAGATTCGGGATGCTATGGAAGGTCTGTTGGCCCCAACAACCGAAGAAGTTATCATCGGTAACATCGAAGTTCGCGATGTCTTCAAGATCAGCCGCGTCGGTACGGTTGCCGGTTGTATGGTAACGGAAGGAATCATCAAACGGAACAACAAAGTTCGTGTTGTCCGCGACTTCATCGTGGTGCATACCGGCGAAATCAGCGCCCTGAAACGCTACAAGGAAGATGTCAACGAAGTTCGCTTTGGCTATGAGTGCGGTCTGAGCATCAAAAATTTCAACGATATTCAGGTCGGTGATACGATCGAAAGTTTCGAATTGAAAGAAGTGAAGCGGACGCTGTAAGCCATCACTGCGTTTGGTAAATATAAAAAGCCTTTGCTGCAACCCGTGGCAAAGGCTTTTTCAATATATTGGTAGCTCTATGAAAATTATCACCATACCAGATCTTCACGGGCGCAATAGCTGGCTTCAGGTTGATGTCGATCAATACGACAAGGTGATCTTTTTGGGTGATTATACCGATAGCTACGACCTGAGTGACGATATTATTTTAGATAACCTGCAACAAATTATCCGGCTCAAATGTCATTACCCGGATAAAATTGTCTTGTTGATCGGTAACCACGATGCGCAGTATATGCATTTCCCGCATTACCGCTGCTCCGGTTTTCGGCCGTCGATGCAACCCGCGCTGAGTAAGCTTTTTAGAGATCACATTCGTTTGTTTCAGATTGCCTATCAGGAAGATGAGTACCTGTTTACCCACGCAGGCGTATCAAACCGCTGGCTGGCTCATTTACCAAAGGGCAATGGAAGCCAAAATCTGGACCTAAATTTGCAGTCGCTGCATCAACTGGCCGATTTGATGAACGAAATGCATCAGGATCGAATGATGCGAACGACTTTGTTCGATGTTAGTTACCTGCGAGGGGGCTATGATGAAGCCGGTGGACCCGTTTGGGCTGACAAACGGGAAACCTCGGGCGATTACCTGTGGGGGGTGCATCAGGTTGTTGGTCATTCGCCCGTTCCGGCCTTTACGACGATCGGCGACGAAACCGGTTCCATCACCTATACGGATGTTTTACAGACCCAGGAAGCTTTTTACACGATTGAAACCGCCGTTCTGAAATAGTCTTTCGCGGATTGTTCCGTGTAAATCTGAGCGATCCGTATTATCTTGCTAAATTCATCATAGCCAGAACAACATTGTTTTATTTGGCCGTTATTAAAGAAAATAATCGCTACAGCGAATGAGTTTTCTATATCCTACCTTTCTGTTTGGGCTGCTGGCGGTTTCGGTCCCTGTTGCCATACATTTATTTAATTTTCGCCGGACGCGCCGGGTATTTTTTACCAACGTCGCCCTGTTAAAAACCGTCCAGACCGAAACCAAATCGTTTCGGCGGTTGAAACATTATCTGATCCTGCTCTTTCGGACGTTATTCGTAATTTGCCTGGTGCTGGCCTTTGCGCAGCCATTTCTGCCCAGTAAAAGTAAATTGGGCCTGTCGCGAACGGGTTTGACGAGTTTGTATCTCGACAACTCATACAGCATGCAGAATGAGGCCAATGAAAAGCGGTATCTGGATATTGCGACCAGTAAGCTGGACCAGTTGTTAGGCTTGTTCCGCAACGCGACTTCCCTGCAATTGGTTACCAACGACTTTAGCAGTCAGGAGCAAACCGTTGGAACCGCCGAAGCCCTGCGCGACCGGGTAACGACCATCCGGTTTGCCCATACGCCCCGCTCCTTACCCGACGTGTACCGTCGACAACTTAACCTGCTGGCGTCGCACAACCCAAGCGGTCCCAATCAGTTATTCTGGTTCTCCGATTTTCAGAAAAGCACCGCCGGTGATCTTTCCAGAATGAAAATCGACACCACCAACCGCCTTTTTCTGGTGCCGCTGGAAACCCAACCCACCAAAAACGTTTTCGTCGATTCGGTCTGGCTGAGTACCCCATTCATTCGGGAAATGCAGAATAACACGCTCAACGTCCGCGTCCGGAACAGTGGAGATGAATCCGTTCGCAATTTCCCAATCAAGCTTTTTATCGACCAGACGCAGGTTTCAACGGCATCCGTCACCCTACCGGGCAAAGGAGCCGCAACGGCCACGCTCAATTTTAATGTTACCCAGAAAGGTTTCCGCCGGGGGCGCATCACATTCGAGGATTACCCGATTACGTTCGATAACGAATATTACTTTGTCATTCAGGCATCGCCATCCATCCGGGTACTTCATTTGTATGACCAGAAAACGGAAGCGAATTACATCGAGAATGTCTACGGCAACGACAGCCTGTTTGTCCGCCGGAGCTTCAGCGCACAAAACGTGGACGTCGGTCAATTAAAAACCGCCGATCTGGTGGTGCTGGAAGGGGTCAATCAGGTCAGTGGGACGCTGCGAAGCGAACTGGAGCGGTTTGTGCGGCAGGGTGGCAGCCTGGTTATTATTCCTCCCTCGACACCGGATGCCGCCACCTGGTCGCCATTTTTTGCGGGATTGGGTGTCGGCGGTTTACAAACGCAGGCTCCCCCCCTGCCCCCGCAACAACCGCTTTCGCCCCCCAACCGCCAGAACCCGTTCTTCCGCGATATTTTTGAGCAAACCAATCAGCAAGGTATTGAAAATCTGCCCAATGCGGTTCCGGTCTGGCAATGGCGGGTTGTGGGTGAGCGGTTATTGACCCTCCGCAACGGCGTTCCTTTCCTGACGCAATCCAGAGCCGGTGGCTCAACGAGCGGACAGGTATATATTTTTGGCAGTCCTTTAAATACCGAATACGGAAACCTGGCACAACACGCCTTGTTTGTGCCCATCATGTACAAAATTGCGGCACTGAGCGTTCGGCCCGAGCGGACCGCGTATTCGTTCGATGACAACACCATCGAAGTGCCGGTTGCGAATGCATCGCCCAACGCAGTGTATAAACTGAAGCGCGACAAACTGGAGATCATTCCGGTTCAGCGCGTCAACGGGCAGCAGTTGCTGATGGAACTTCCGAAAAGCAATCAGCTCAACGACGGCCAGCAACTGGCGTCGGGGTATTATGAGTTGCAATTGAACGGAAAAACCGAGAAGTTACTGGCCTTCAACCACGGAAACCGGGAGTCGCAGATGGAGTTTTACAAACCCGACGAGCTTCGGCGGATTTTTGCCGGTCAGCCCAATGTAGAGATTTTCGACAGCATTCAGGACGACGATTTTGTGGAAGAACTGCGTCAGCAAAATCTGGGAACCAACCTCTGGAAGTATTTTGTGATTGCCGCGCTGGTTTTTTTACTGGCCGAAGTGGCGGTGATTCGGTTTATGAAGGGATAAATTGATATATTTGATTGAACACAACTGTTGGTTCTATGAAACTGACTCTGCCGATTGAAACCATAAATTTGCCGTCTGGTACGGATTTGGCCGACCGTCTTCGCTCGATGACCGATGATGAGTTCTACCATTTCTGTCAGGAAAATCCGGATGTTAAATTTGAGCGTGATTCCAACGGGAACATTGAAATTATGGCACTTACTGGCGGAGAAACAGGTCGCAGAAATACCAAATTGACTTCCCGTTTGGACATCTGGTCGGACGAAACACAACGGGGACTCGTTTTCGATTCATCGACCGGCTTCAAATTACCCAATGGTGCAGACCGTTCGCCCGACGTTGCCTGGGTTAGCCAGCAACAGTGGAACCGACTGACACCGGAACAACGGCGAAAATTTCCGCCACTTTGCCCCGAATTTTTGGTTGAATTAATGAGCGAGACCGACGTTTTGCGAATGGCGGAAGACAAGATGCGCGAATACATCGACAACGGTTGCCGCCTGGCCTGGCTGATCGATCCGAAAGCGGAAACCGCCCGAATCTACCATGCCGACGGTTCCGTTCAGGTTGTTCAGGGGTTTGATAACGTGCTGTCCGGCGAAAACACCTTGCCCGGTTTTACATTTAATCTCAGCTTGTTACGCTAAAAACTACGGTTTTCGCTCCCAAACCACAAAATCAAAAGCCACTGCGTGCCGGTCATCGGCTGGGTGAGGGCGTCGGCTGATTTCCCGCCAGCCGGTTTTATCAAAATCCGGAAACCGGGCGTCTCCTTCATACGAAGCTTTCACTTCCGTCAGATAAAGTCGGTCGGCAGACCCAATGGCCTGACGGTAGATTTCGGCCCCACCAATGACAAAGGCTTCGGCAATACCGGTTTTTCGGGCTTCTTCAATCGCTTTTTCCAGTGAATCGACCACCACAGCGCCTTCGGGCTGAAACGCCGGATTTCGGGTAATGACCACGTTCAGGCGGTTTGGCAGCGGTTTTCCCAGCGATTCGAACGTTTTCCGGCCCATCAAAATCGGATGGGCCGAAGTCGTTTGTTTGAAATACTTAAAATCGTCGGGCAAGTGCCAGACCAAATCATTATCCTGACCAATAACGCCGTTTTCGGCCACCGCAGCAATTAAACTAATCAGCATCGTTTAGATTTTATTCCCCCGAAAATATTCTTCAACCGTCATTTTTCGCTTCCCTTCGGCCTGCAATTCATCCACCGACAGCCAGCCATCTGCGGCTTTGATCAGCAACGTCTTTTTGCCGTCTGACCAGGCTTCACCCGGCTCGGCAGGGATCGGTGAATGGTCGGAAAACGAAACTGCATATATCTTGTAAATCTTGTTGTTAATCTTCGTCCAGGCCGTTGGATAGGGCGACATGCCCCGCACAAAATTCCGCACGGCTTTGGCGGGTTGAAACCAGTTGATCTCGCAGGTTTCCCGGTGAATTTTTGGGGCTAATTTCAATTCGCCAACCTGAGGTTGCGGTTTTCGTGGATACTCCCCCGCTTCAATCGCCCGAACGGTTTTCAGGACCAATGCAGCGCCTTTTTCCATCAACCGGTCATGCAGCGTTCCGGCCGAATCATCCGGATGAATGGGCTCGGTTTCCTGAAAAATCATCTGCCCGGTATCAATCTCTTTTTCAATAAAGAACGTGGTCGCTCCGGTTTCTTTCTCGCCGTTAATGACCGCCCAATTGATGGGAGCCGCCCCCCGGTATTGCGGCAACAACGATGCGTGCAAATTGAACGTACCAATTCGGGGCATGGCCCAAACGACTTCCGGCAACATCCGAAACGCAACGACTACCTGTAAATCAGCCTGATAGCTTTGCAATTTTTCCAGAAAATCAGGATCACGCAGTTTTTCCGGCTGCAAAACCGGTATGCCAGCCGCCACGGCGGCCCGTTTCACTGGTGACTCGGTGAGTTGTTGTCCCCGCCCCGAAGGTCGGTCGGGAGCCGTCACCACAGCCACCACCTGACAGCCGTCTTCCAGCAGTTTACTCAGGCTGGCCACCGCAAAATCGGGCGTGCCCATAAATACTATGCGAAAAGAATCACTTCCCAAAACTGTAACTAGTTATTTGCTCGAATTGCTGATTGGGGCGTTGGGAGAATGCCACGGAATTGTTATTTTTGTCTTCCTGAGTTCCACTATGGTTAGTCGAACAGCTATACATACAATTCCGCAGAAAGGCTCCTGACGCTTCCTACAAAGAAACAAGATTTTGTATGGAGAACGGTCAGCGAACCGTTCTTTTCTTTTTTGTGGCCAGTTACCCTCTGATAATCGGCCACAGTGGGATTGATTGGCTCTTGGGGTAGCGAAACCAAAGGCAACGAAAATTATAGAGTAGATGTAACATGGGTAAAATTTCGTATTACACTGAAGAAGGTCTAAACCGGCTCAAAGCCGAACTGAATGATCTGAAAACCAAGGGACGGAGCGATATGTCCCGCCAGATTGCGGAAGCGCGCGATAAGGGCGACCTGAGCGAAAATGCCGAGTATGACGCGGCAAAGGATGCGCAGGGTTTGCTGGAGATGAAGATTTCCAAAATGGAAGAAATTGTTTCCAACGCCCGGCTGCTGGACGAATCGTCGATTGATGCTTCGCTCGTATCCGTATTATCGACGGTGAAAATTAAAAACCGGAAAAATGGCGCTACGATGACGTATACGCTGGTTTCGGAAGAGGAAGCGGATTTGAAACTGGGCCGGATTTCGGTTGGCTCCCCCATTGGAAAAGGGTTGCTGGGTAAAAAAGTCGGTGACACCACCGAAATTAAAGTCCCTGCGGGCACCATTGAGTTTGAAGTACTTGAAATCGGACGATAGTTTTTTAGATGAACAATGAACAATGAATAGCTGGTTCTCAGCGCCTTTCATTGTTCATTGTTCTTTGTTCATTTAACGCCTATGTCTTCCATCTTCTCCCGCATCGTCAGTGGTGAAATACCGGCGTATAAAATTGCCGAAACCGACGATTATCTGTCCTTTCTCGATGTGTTTCCAGCCGCAAAAGGGCACACACTGGTCATTCCTAAAAAAGAAATCGATTACCTGTTTGACCTTGATGACGACCTGTACGCCGGACTGATGAAGTTTGCCAAACAGATCGCGCCTGCCATCGAAAAAGCCGTTCCCTGCAAACGCATTGGGGTGGCCGTCGTTGGCCTGGAAGTGCCTCATGCCCATGTTCACCTGATCCCGTTGAACAGCATGGCGGATATGAATTTCAATAACAAGTTGAAACTGAGTCCGGAAGAATTCATGGAAATAGCTACCCAAATCCGGAGCTTTCTCTGATACTATTTCAGGACGGTTTTCAACGCATTCGTTGCCAAAACCGGTGACGTTTTTTCGTATAAAACCGTATACACCATCTCCATAATCGGCATCAGAACGCCGTGTTGCCGGTTAATTTCGTGAATACTTTTTACGGCGTAATACCCTTCCGCAATCATATTCATTTCCATTTGGGCCGACTGCACGCTGTAGCCGCGGCCAATCAAATGCCCGAACGTTCGGTTCCGGCTGAAGGGCGAATACGCCGTGACGAGCAAATCCCCCAAATAGGCCGACGCGCTCAAATCGCGCGGCATTGGATATACTTTATCGACAAACCGCCGGATTTCCTGCATGGCGTTGGAGACTAAAACCGCCTGGAAATTATCGCCATAGCCCAACCCGTGCGTCATTCCGCAAGCCAGCGCAATGATGTTTTTCATCACGGCGCAATATTCAACACCGTAAATATCATCGAGCGGAGACGTCTGAACGAAACGCCCGTTAAGAAACTGAGCTACCTCCGAAGCAAACGCCAGATCCCGCGACGCAATGGTCAGATAGGATTGTTTTTCAAGGGCTACTTCTTCGGCATGACAGGGCCCGGCAATTACCGCAATCCGATCAGCTGGAACCTCAAAGGTTTGTTCGGCCCAATCAGTGATCAACTGATTCTTTTCAGGAATCATGCCTTTAATGGCCGAAATGATGCTTTTCCCAACGAGTTGGGCCGGTTTTACACCTTGCAACGCATCGCCAATAAAAGCCGCCGGAACCGCCAGAATAATGTACTGACTGTCGCTCAAAGCATCTTTGATTTTCGTGCACACCCGAACCTTGCGCGGGCTGATCTGCACATCGCTCAGGTAACTGGGATTGTGATGGAATTTTTTGATATGACCGGCATCGCGCTGACTCCGCAACCACCAGCGAATGTGATTGTTCCCTTCCGACAAAATTTTAATAATCGCAGTGGCCCAGCTGCCACCGCCCACGACGGTAATCCGAGCGGGTTGATTCATAATTGTAAAGAGAAAAGACTTGAGAACAAAGAAAAAAGACTTTTGACTGCCAAATAGTTACGTCTCTATTCTCTGGTCTTTTCTCTTTTGTCTAAGTAATTGAAGCCGCAAAATACAAAAAACGCCTGCACCTTTTAACAGGGCAGGCGTTTTCATATGCTCTATCAGAATTCCCGGTTGTTGTTACTGGTCGGTTTTTTCCGGTTTTTTGTCTTTAGACGGATCATGTTTAACTACCGGATCGCCATCTTTCAAGCGTTTCGAGACTGCGATAAACGGCCCGGACACAACCTCCTCGCCCGCTTTCAGTCCCGATTTAACCTCGATATTTTCAAAGTCGCTGATCCCGGTTTTTACTTCCCGCTGAACGACTTTGCCGTTCTGATGGACAAACACAATTTCTTTGACTTCCTCCTTCTTCGCCGGGGCCTGATTAGCCGGTTTTTCGCCGTTGTTGTTATTGTTATTATCGTCGTTCGGGTTGCGGTTCATGGCTTCCTGAGCGGCTCCCCGGGTGGTTACGGCGGCAATCGGAACGGCTAAAACGCCCGGACGACGGTCGGTGATGACTTCGACAGAAGCCGTCATCCCCGGTTTGAGTGGGTAAGTACGCTTGGCCCGCTTCGCCATTAAATCCTTGTACGAACTGTTCAGCACTTTGATCCGAACCTCGAACTCGGTTACGGCATCCGTCGACATACTCGACGTGGAACCCGTTGCACCACTGGCGGCCAGACCGTTGGCGGTATTGGCAATTTCGGTCACAATGCCTTTAAATTTCCGACCGGTTGTCGAATACGAGTCGACGTCGATGTCCGCCGTATCGCCCAGGCTCACCCGAACGATGTCGTTTTCGTTGACGTTCACCCGCACTTCCATGTTGTTGAGGTTGGCAATCCGGAGCATTTCCGTACCCGCCATCTGCGATGTTCCCACGACGCGTTCGCCCAACTCGACATTGAGTTTGGAAACCGTACCGTTGACCGGCGCGTAAATCGTGGTTTTACGAAGGTTTTCAGTGGCATCGCGCAAACCAGCTTCGGCACCGGCGACGTTGAATTCAGCGGCTTTGATGTTGGCTTCCGTCGACTCTATTTCCTGCTGTGCTACGTTGTAATCGGCTTCGATCTGCTCGAAATCCGAAGCCGAAATTACTTTGTCGGCCAGCAGTTTCTTATTCCGTTCGTAATTCGCTTTTGACCGGATCAGTCGCGCCCGGCCCTGAGCAGCTAACGCCTTGGTTTGCAGATACTGAGCCCGGCTGGAGTTGACTGTGGCGCGGGCGCGGGCTAAGAGAGATTCGTAGTTATCGGGGCGAATTTTAAGCAATAACTGCCCTTGTTTCACCGAATCGCCTTCGGCAACGTATAAAGCAATAATTTCTCCTGAAACGTCCGGACTGATTTTAACCTCCACTTCCGGTTGCACCCGACCCGAAGCACTCACCCGTTCGATGATGTCTACTTTTTTAACTGCGGTAAAATCAACTTCCGCCGGTTTAGCTTTACCAATCAGGCCGGTTTGCTTGGCGGCTACCAATCCGCCTACCAACAGAATAACAATACCACCGAGTATCCACCAGATGCGGTTTGATTTACGTTTCATAGGAGATGAACAATGAACAATGAATAATGAATATGATTACCGGCGAACCGGAATGAACAAGCGGGTAATTTACTGGTTACAAACGAGCCCGCAAATTATTCATTTTTCATTGTTCATTATTCATTAAAATGACAACGGTTTATTTTGGTAAAAATCTAGAATCTTGGTTCTGAATACGTAATCGAACTTGGCCTGCACCAGATTGGCGCGCGAACGATCCAGATTGTTTTTGGCAATGTTGTAATCGACGGAGTTCAGCGCTCCGGCATTAAACCGGCTTTCAGCTGCCTGGAACGCCTTCACTAACGACTCAACCTGAATCTGCGTTGACCGGTACCGATTGGAAGCCGCCAGCATATTGGTATAGGCGGTTTCGATATTCTGGCGGAGGGTCAATCGGGTATTATCCGCAGTAATCTCCGAGGTTTTCTGGTTAATGGTTGCGTTGGTAATCCGGTTACGAGCCACAAACCGGCCGAAAATCGGAACGTTCAGGTTCAGTGAAGCCCCTCGGTTCAGGTTGTTGTTCAATTGCTCACCATACGTAAAATTCTGATAGGTGTAGGCAGGATTGACAACCCCAATAGTTGATGTAACGCCATTCATCACGACCGTCAGCGGAACCAGTGTTGTGCCATTTTCAAACTGTTTCTGTCGACCCACGCTCGAATACAATGTGCTGATACTTCCGCTCAAAGTCAATGTCGGAAACAATTGAGCTTTAGCTACTTTTACCCCTTCGGCATCACTTCGTACCCGTAGTTCAGCGGCTTTCACGTCCGGCATAAACTGGAGCGCCGTTTCGTAAACCGCCTGTGCAGTAGCCGAATAGGGTTCCAATGTTGGATCATCCAACTGGTATCTTTCTACTTCCAGGCTACCGGGTGTGGGAGCACCACTATTTCCGGCTGGCAGGTTCATAGCTTGCAACAAGGCCAGTTTTGCCAGATCCAGGTTATTCTGGGCATTGACAACAGTCAATTCATCGTTGGCAACCTGGGCGCGGAGGTCGTAAAGCTGTGCTTCGGCCAGCGTACCGGCATTCACTAATTTGGTAGTACGATCCAGTTGCCCACGGGTTGTTTCAACTTGACGACGGGCAATATCGAGTTGCTCCTGATACGTCAGTACATTCAGGTAATTCTGTACGACTAAAATCGAAACATTATTCTGAATGGCCTTTAAATTCATCTGAGTTGATTGCAGAAATAAGTCATTCTGCCTAATCGTCTTTTGCAGCGCCAAACCGTTGAATACCGTTACCTGCCCCGAAAGCTGATAGTTATTGGATGTTACCGACGACTCCACAAATTCGTTGGTTGCCGGGTTGATGTTCCGGCCAGAACTGAATGATTGACTTCCAAAACCGTTTATACTCGGCAAAAGATTTAATTTCGACTGGCGCAATTGCAGCGCGCTTCCCTGCACGTTCAATTCTCCCTGCTTGATTTGCAGGTTATTCTGCAATGCAATATCGATACATTGCCGTAACGAATACCGTTGGGACGCCGGAGCCGTCTGACCGCTCTGCACGGTTGTCTGGGCATTCGTTGCATTGACGATAAGCCCCAGTAGCGATGCCAGGATCGTAACCTTAAACCGGATCACCGGGCTGTTGTAAATAGTAAATCGCTTCATGGTTGTTCAATGTTACAAAGTATCTTGCGTACTGATGAATTATTTTAGATAAACGGTGAAAATACAAATGAACGTGGTTTTAAACGGGGATGTACAGTCGGAAGAGGCCATTTGTCTTACGCCAAACGACCGGGCATTCCAATACGGTGACGGCTTGTTTGAAACCATCCGGTACGAGCAAAACGAAGTCCGGTTCTGGCCGGATCATTACGACCGGATCACCCGCGGCATGGACGCCTTTTCGCTCCGGCTACCGGCCCAATTCGACCGGGATTTACTGCTTTCCCAAATTCTGGACCTTCTCAAAATCAATAATCTGCTCCATCAACCGGCACGCATCAAACTCCAGGTCTGGCGGCAGCCCGGTGGCCTGTACACGCCGACCAGTTCTCAGGCCAATTTCCTGATTACCGCCCGGTCCGGCTCGGACTTTGCCGTCACGGAAAAACCGGTGGTTGGCGTTTTCGATGCCTTCCGGTTATCGCCCTCAGCGGTTTCGGCCTACAAAACGCTGAACGCCTTGCCATACGTGCTGGCCGGAATTGCCAAACAAAAGCACAACGCCGACGACATGATTTTGCTGGACACCCACGGGCATTTAGCCGAATGCATTGCCTCAAACCTCTTCTGGATAACTGATAACCAACTCTTTACGCCAGCTCTCGAAAGTGGTTGCATCGACGGAATTCTGCGTCGGCAACTGCTTCGCTTGGCCCCGCAACACGGTTTTTCGATTCACCAGGGGCTTTTTTTGCCCGACGTTCTCGCCAGAGTGGATGCCGTTCTTTGTACCAATGTCAGCGGAATCCAGTGGATTCGGCAAATCGGTGAAACAACGTTTGATAAATCGCCCCAAAACCGGCTTCAAGCGGTTTTCGCGAATTTATAAAGTTGCGTTATTCCCGCTCGACCGAAACCGGGAAGGATTCCAGCCAGCCGTCTTTCAACCGCAAAATCCGGTTTCCATATTCCGCATTTACTTCCGAGTGCGTCACCTGAACGATGGTTACGCCATCTTCTTTATTCAGTTTTTTGAACAGCTCCATAATCTCCTTCGCGTGGTCGGAGTGCAGGTTTCCGGTGGGTTCATCGGCAAAAATCACCTTGGGTTCAGACGCAACGGCGCGGGCAATCCCGACCAGTTGCTGCTGCCCGCCCGATAACTGCGTCGGGAAAAGGTCTTTTTTGGCCACCATGTTAAACCGGTCGAGCAATTCGGCCACCCGGCTTTTCCGTTCCGACGACGACAAGCCTTTGTACAACAGGGGCGTTTCGATGTTTTCATACACCGTCAGCTCATCGATCAGGTGATAAGCCTGAAAAACAAAACCGATGTAATTGCGGTGCAATTCCGTCCGACGTTTCTCCGACAGTTTCTGTACCGGCTGGTCAAAAAACAGGTACTCTCCTTCCGAGGGTTCTTCCAGCATTCCCAGGATGTGCAGCAGCGTGGATTTACCCGATCCCGACGGCCCCATGATGGAAACAAATTCGCCTTCGTTGATGTCGAGGGAGATGTTACGAAGCACGTATGTCTTACCGAAACCGGCGGGGTAGTACTTGGAAACGTTATGTAGTGAAATCATAATTGGGTATATTTGAAAAACTGTAAATCCATTTAACTATGTATTACACAGGTGATGATGTTCCGTTTCTCGCCCGTGAAAAAATGGGTACCAATGCTCCGAAACAACATCAACGGGTTATTGGTAAACTGATGTTGGGATTAGGTTCTCTCTTCTACTCCGAAAAAACAATCCCTTTTGAGCCGTTTGTTGAAACAATGCTTGACGAGGGAAAAAGCAGCCCGACACCTGACCTTTTACTCTATGACAACGGAACGGATCAAACGCCCGTTATAATTGAAATATGCCATTCGGCTGGTTTACAAAATGATATTGAAAAAGTCATTTGGCTTACGGACAAAAATAACTACGGCATTCGCGAAGCCTTTGTTTACAATTACAAAACCTTGCAGTGGCTTCGATACCGCAAAGGCGACGCTGGCCTGACGACAGAATCTTCTTATTCGGAAATCCTCCAGATCAACCTCAACGACTTTTTAGAATGATAGATGATAAATTATCAATCTATTGGTGCCATCATTCGCTAACCTACTCACTCCGTAAACTATCCGCCGGATTCGACAACGCGGCCCGGTAGGTTCGGAAACCGATGGTTAGCCCGCCGAGGCCCAGCAACAGGCCGATGCAACCGCCCAGTGTTTCAAAACCGATCGAAACGTGGTAGGCAAAATTAATCAGAAAAGCCATTCCGGCCAGATACCCCAACGGGATTGCAATTGCGCCCGCAATGAGCAGTAATTTAACAAAATCCCAGGATAACAGCCAGATGATCTGCCGAACCTCTGCGCCCATCACTTTCCGGATGCCCACCTCCTTGACGCGGGTTTCGGTCGTATACGTAACCATTCCCAGCAGGCCCAGGCAGGCAATGGAAAAGGCCAGCGCCGTCAATAAACCCATGAAATTCACATCGTCTTCGTGACTGTGCCGCTTATAGAGAAAATCGCTGTACCACTCGCCCGCAAATGGCTCGCGCGGGTTCAAACTTTTCCAGACGCGCTGCACGCCGGCCAGCGTGGCGTCGGTAGTTCCCTCGGCAATCCGGACATTGGCATACCGAAACCGCTTGGGCTGGTATTTCAGAATCAGGGGCTTGATGGGCCAGTTAAAGGTGGTAAACCGGAAATCTTTGATGACCCCGGCAATCTGCACTTCCGTGCTATCGTTTAGCCAGAGCGATTGACCCACTACCTCCCGTGGATTGCCCATCCGGAAAGCTTTAACGGCTTCTTCATTGACCAGCACAAACCGCCCCAACGAACCTTCTCCGATCGTATCCGCAGCCATTTCCGGCAAATTCTGGCCCGCCAGCAACGTCAGGTCCATATTGTCGATAAAATGCGGATCGATGGCCGTTGTAAAAGCGACAACCGAATCGCCACCGGATTTCTGCCGACGTACTCTCCGAAGATCACCACCGTGGCTGCCGAACAGTTCCGAGGTTGCCGATACGCGTTCGACGCCCGGAATCCGGTTTAATTCATTCGCCAGCCGTTGGTAGGGAACGTTGTTCAGAGGAATATTCAAAATGCGTTCACTCCGAAAACCGTAGTCCGCCGTCGCCATGTAATGCTGTTGACGCGCCATCGACACCAGCGCGATCATGGCAATCAGGGCGATGGCAAACTGCGCCACAATCAACGACTTACGCAATGTGATGCCTTTGAAAACTTTCAGACCGGTCTGGCTTCGCAATACCTGCGCCGGCCGGAAACCGGATAACACCCGTGCCGGGACGAATCCCGCCAGCAAACCGGTCAAAACGCTGAACCCGACAAAAACCGCCCAGAGCTTTGTGTTCAATTTCACCCCTCCGATCAGCCACTGCTGCACGAATGGCATCGGTTCGATCAGCATCAGGAGCAAATAGGCGACTCCCAACGCGAAGAGCGACAACACCACTGATTCGGACATAAACTGCCCCATCAACTGCCAGCGTACGGCTCCGGACACTTTCCGGATACCAACTTCGCGGGCGCGACTCAGCGAGCGGGCCAGCGTGAGGTTGACGTAATTGAAAACCGCCAGCAACAGCGTTAGCAATCCAACGGCCATTTCGGTAGCCAGTTTGCCCCAGGTTTGCTCCCAGGTTCCCATTTCCAGATCTTCACGGGAAGGTGAAAGCCTGGTCATGGACTGCGCCCGAAAGGTGTATCCTTTCTCGGACTTAAAGCGAATGTCTTTGGTCGCCCGCGCGGCAATGGTCGGCAGGACTTTTTCCAATTGGGCAACCGTCGCCCCTTTTTTCAGCAAAACATACGTATAACCGTTTGTGTATTGTTTCCAATCGGTTTGCAGCTGTTTCCGGTTTTCCGTCAAAAGTGTCGGCATCGAGATCACCAGCCCGAAGCGAAGGTGTGAGCGGGTTGGAAGTTCCTTGAATACACCCGTGATCGTTATTGAACCAAATTCTTTGGTATGAATGACCTTACCAATCGGGTTCGACAGGCCGAAAAATTTCTCCGCCGTTTGGGGTGTCAAAACCGCCGTATGGGGTTCTGTGGCCGGTTGCCCGGTCGCCAGTTTATAACCTAAAATAGTAAAAAAGCCCGGATCGACAGCGCAGTAATAGTCTCCCAGCTTTTTCTGATCAACGGTAAATTCGGCGTATTCCCGAATTACCCGGGTGGTTTTCTCCACAAAACCGTACTCCCGCTTCAAACCATCGGCCAGTGGCAGGGGCGTGGTGGCAAATGCCGCAGTCTGGTTGTCATTGCTGGTGACATCGGTCAGAATCCGGTACGTCCGATCAGCATTCGGGTGAAAATTCCCGTAGTCAAAGGCACCTTTGATGTCGATCAGCGCCAACAGACACACCATGATTCCGGATGCCAAACCGACGATGTTAATGAAGGAAAACAGTTTGTGTTTCCAGAGATTGCGAAAAGCGATGACGACGTAATTGCGAAACATGCGGTTGTCAGATGGACGGAATGCTTACCAAAGACTCAAGGCTTATGCCAGAAAAACAAAAGGCTGGTAATTAACCGAATAGGCACATTAAAAACAAAAGAGTGTCCGTCACCGGACACTCTTTTGTTCACAAACGGACAGGAAGAAGTTAAGAATTAAGAGTAAAGAGTTGGCTGGCGCACATAAGCATGCGTCAGCCAACTCTTTACTCTTAACTCCTAATATCTGTTTACGCGTACGCTGCCGCTGCCGGCTGAAATGCGGACGGGCACACCACCTCCGTTCAGGCGACCCCGAACGCGGTCTTTTTCAACGGTTCCGTCGAATTTGCTCAGGGGAATATCGACCCGGTTTCCGGACAGATCGAGGTCGATGCCCTGGTCGAGGGGCAATTTCACATTCACACTGCCCGGACCGCCCGACAGCCGGACGTATTCGCCCAGTTTCGTAATTTCAACGTCCATACCGCCACCGCTGGTACTGGCTTCGACACTGCCCGAAATGCCGGACAACCGAACCGATCCGCCACTGGTACCGGCTACCAATTCGCCTTTGACGCCATCACCTCTGACGCTGCCGCCACTGGTGCGGGCGTTTACCTTACCACTCAGATTGGCCAGGTGAACGCTGCCACCCGAGGTCCGTAAATCCAGGTTACCGTCTGAATCTTCGGCGTGGATCGAACCGCCACTGGTCGACAGATCGATGTCTTTGCGGCAATGATCGAGGTGAATGCTACCGCCCGAGGTCCGGCCTTTGATCAGTCCTTCGACACCGGTCAGGTGCAGACTTCCTCCGCTGGTTCCGAAGTTCTGGCTCCCTACCAGATTGCTCAGGCGGATGCTACCCCCGCTGGTGTGCAGATCGGTCGCGAAATTCTTGGGCGTATATACTTTGAACGAAATATTGATCGAGCGTTTCCAGTCCCAGTTGTCGTTCCTTTTCCGTTTAGCGGTTGCAACAACGGTATTGTTTTCAACACCCAGTTTGATCTCGTATTCTTTCAGGCGCTCGTCGATTTCGTCCTTGGAAAGTTTATTACTCGGCCAGTTGTTGCCCCGAACGTACATTTCCACTTTCACACCACTCGACTGGCTTCCTTCCACCGAAATGCTACCGCCGGAAGTCTCTACCTGGACGGTGTTCAGGCTGCCGGTGAAGTTTTTGGTATCGTAGGGCGTTTCGTCTTTGTCCTGAGCGATGCTTGGGTAGGAAAAGGCAAGGGCGGCTAGAGCGGTTAATAGGAAAGATGAACGTTTCATGGTATTTGTCTTGTGAGATTAATTGAGAGTTTGCAGAAAAGATGCAGAATGCACTACCGGAGTTGCATGACTCCGGCTTATTTAGGTTGGCAAAGAATATACCAAAAGACCTAATCTGTTTTATTTCAGTAGATTAACAAATAACCCCAGTAAAAAATTGTCCGGGATCGGACGGATTAAAACTCCGGTTTTCGGATATAGCGGTTTTGTCCAGATCGGATGGGCCTCTTTTTGACGGTTATTCTGAATATGATAAAAAAATAATCTGTAACGGTTTTTTAACTAAGTAGCACAAAATCGCTTTTTCTACCCATGAACAGAACTTTTAAGCCCATAAACAGATAAAATGAATGAACTACAGAACCGCAATACAACAGTGTACCATACGCCATTGTAACGAAATCGACTACCTTTAGACTGGCTTACAACCGGATTTCGGATTACCGAACTGACTGCTAACGACTTGTTGATATATGAATCAACGCCAATGCCTCATCGTTGAAGACTCTGCCGCAGCCGTTGCGGTTTTGGAGGAGTATATGTCCCGGGTTCCCTTTTTTTTACCGCCCGATGTGTGTAAGTCAGTGGCTGAAGCGATGGTTCTGCTCCAGACCAAAAAATACGATCTGATTTTTCTGGATATGCACCTTCCAGACCTGATGGGTCTTGAGCTGTTACGCGGTTTTCCGGAACCGCTTCCGGTTATCGTCACATCCGCTCACCCGGATTTTGCCGTGGATAGTTTTGACCTGAACGTTGCCGATTACCTGGTCAAACCGTTTACACTGATCCGGTTTATGAAGGCCGTAAACCGGGCGTTAAATGTCCGGTGTGCGTCGGTCGACCCGCTTGACCCGCCCTATACGTTTCTGAAAGCGGGCCATACCGTCCAGCGTTTCGATTATAACGATATCGATTACCTGCAGGCTTACGGCGTCTACTGCAAGATTGTCAACCAGCAGAAAGTAACGGCCGTCAACGAAACCATCTCCAGTTTGGAAGCGATTCTTCCCAGCCAGTTATTTCTGCGGATTCACAAATCGTACATCGTCAATCTGGCTAAAATTACCAGTTATTCGTTTCGGCAGATTACGCTCGGCACCACCCAAATTCCCATCGGAGCCGCCTATCGGGATAATTTCCAGGGTTTTCTGACTTCCCTCGGTAACCGATAAAGAGGGCGGTTTTAGCGTTTCAAAAAATAAACCTCATTCGCTCCGCAAACTCTTCACCGGATTCGTCAGCGCGGCTTTGATCGACTGAAAACTGACCGTCGCAAACGCAATCACGACGGCAACCAGGCCCGCCAGCGCGAATACCCACCACGGCACGTCGATTTTATACGCAAAATCCTGCAACCACTGGTTCATGCCGTACCAGGCGATTGGTGTGGCAATCAGGATGGCAATCAGAACTAAGCGCAGGAAATCCTTCGACAACAACCCGACAATGCTCGCCGTTGTGGCACCCAGCACCTTCCGAACCCCGATTTCCTTGGTGCGCTGCTCGGCCATGAAAGCCGCCAGCCCGAACAGGCCCAGACAGGCAATTAGAATGGCCAGCACCGAGAACGTCAGCACGATCTGGCCGACGCGCTGCTCGGCGCGGTACATGGTATCAAAGCTATCATCCAGAAAGGAATACGTAAAGGGCATTCCGGGTGCCATCTGCTTCCACCGTGCTTCAATCTGGTTGACCAGTGCCGGTATATCCCGGCTACTGAGCCGGAACGATACCGCGCCTTGATTCGGGTTTAACATCAAGGCCACCGAACCGATATTCTGCCGCAGGGATTCAAAATGAAAGTTTTTCACGACACCAATAATCGTGTACGTTTTGAAGACTTTTCCTTCGTCGTCCAGCATCCGCCAAACCCGTTTTCCGATGGGATCTTTAAAGCCGAAAACCTTCACGGCGGTTTCATTCAAAATGATTCCGGTTGAATCGGCACCGAACTCACGCGAGAAATTCCGGCCTTCTTTTAGTTCCATGCCCAAGGTCGGGATGTAATCAAAATCGACACCCCACTGCTGCGTCGAAACCGCTTTGCTCTGATCAACCTGACCTTCCGGAAACAGCGGACTGTCGCTCCGGTTTGAGGGTACGGGCAAATAGCCGGACACGGAGCCGTTCACCACACCGGGCAGTTTCCGCACTTCGTCTTTGAAAGCCTGGGTCTGTTTTCCCAGCGCGTAGGCTTCGTTGATGGTCAGCACCTGATTGCGGTTGAAACCCACTTTGGTCGTCTGAATAAAATGGATCTGGCGATAAACCACCATTGTGCCGACAATCAGAATAACTGACATCATGAACTGGAAAACCACCAGCCCGCTCCGCAAACCGGCACTTTTCAGCCCCAGGTTGATTTTGCCTTTCAACACACTAATGGGTCGGAACGACGACAGGAAAAAGGCCGGATAACTCCCTGCCAGCAAACCGACTCCCAACGGCAGGGCGAGCAAAACCGGCAGAAACTGCGGAACAAACAGGTTGTCGATGGTCAGTTGCTTGCTTGAAATGTCATTGAAAAAGGGCAACGTCAGCGCCACGATCACCAGCGCCAGCAGCATCGACAGAAGAGCCATCAGCACGGATTCGGTCATAAACTGCCCGATCAATTGCCTTTGCACCGATCCCAGCACTTTCCGGACGCCCACTTCTTTCGCCCGGTTGGCCGAGCGGGCCGTCGAGAGATTCATGAAATTGATGCAGGCAATCAACAAAATAAAAACCGCCACCGCCGAAAAGGTGTAAACGTACTGAATGTCACTGTTGGGGGCCAGTTCGATGTTCTGTTTGGAGTGCAGGTGAATGTCGGTCATCGGAATGAGTGAGTAGTCGATCCGGTTCCCGGATTTGCGCAACTGGTCGATCGTTGTGCCAACAAACTCCTGAGCCTGTGGCCCCACGTATTTCTGAATAACGGTTTCAAGATTCCGGCTAAAGCGCTTTGGATCAACCCCTTCTTTCAGGAGAATGTAGGTTTGATGGTTATTGCTGAGCCATCTTCCCCACTCATAATTGTCGCTCCGCATGCAGACAAAAAAATCGGTACGGAAATGGGAGTTGGTCGGCATGTCGCGCATGACAGCCGTCACCCGGTACGAAAACTCATTGTCGAACAGCAGCGTTTTTCCGATTGGGTTCTGATTCCCAAAATGCCGTTTGGCCGCCGATTCACTGATCACCACCGTATTGGGTTCGACCAGCGCCCGTTTCGGATTGCCGACTACCAGCGGCAGCGTAAATACATCGAACAACGTCGAATCGGCATAAATGATGTCATTTTCCCGCAGGTTGTTCGGTTGCCCCGTCTGCTTGACGAGAAACGTCCCCCGCCCGTGTAGCCGGACGAAGTTTTCGACCTGCGGATAATCTTTCAGTAACGTCGGCCCCATCGGGTCGGGCGATGTGGCCATGTGCATATCGTTGCCGCCAAATTTGATGTCGGTATTGATCCGGTAAATCCGATCCGCTTTTTCATTGTAGCGGTCGTAGCGCAATTCGTCAACGACATAAAGCGTGATCAACAGGCAGCAGGCCAAACCGGTAGCCAGCCCAAAGATGTTGATGAATGTAAACCCGCGCTGTTTGCGAAGGTTCCGGAGGGCGATTTTGAGGTAGTTTTTTAACATAGAAGGAAAAAGGATTAAAGGATGAGAGGAGGACTGGATGAAGGAGTTTGATTCATATCTTTTCCTTTCATCCTTTCCTCCCTTTCTCCTTTTTTATTCCGAACGAAGTGACTTCACCGGATTCGTATTCACGGCTTTGAAAACCTGTAAATTGACGGTGACCAGCGTGACCAAAACCGCTGCTACTCCGGCAACGACAAACAGAATCGCGCTTTGGTCGGTGCGGTAAGCAAAACCATTGAGCCAGCGGTTCATCAGGTACCACGCCAGCGGGCTGGCAATCACGAAGGCAATCACGACCAGCTTGATAAATTCGCGGGACAGCAGGTACAGCAACGATCCGGTTTCGGCACCCAGCACCCGGCGAATCCCGATTTCCTTCCGGCGTTGCTCGGCCGTA
This sequence comes from Larkinella rosea, assembly GCF_003858635.1. Lineage (GTDB taxonomy): Bacteria > Bacteroidota > Bacteroidia > Cytophagales > Spirosomataceae > Larkinella > Larkinella rosea. The sequence goes on along the minus strand of NZ_RQJO01000011.1, from coordinate 449,324 downwards.
AAAGCCGCCAGCCCGAACAAGCCCAAAACCGCAATGAACAACGCCAACACCGTAAAGTGGCTGAACATCGTCGCAAAGGCCTGTTCGCTGCGGTATAGTTTTCCGAAATCCGCATCCATAAAACTGTAGTCATACGGTGTTTCGGGATTGACCTGTTTCCACGTTTTTTCGATAAACGCCAGCGTTTCCGGCGCATTGGCGGTGTTGATTTTAACCGCCAGTTGGTTGTTATTTTTGTTGTAGAGCATAAACAACGGCTCCACTTTATGTCGGATCGTGGCGAAATGAAAATCTTTGACCAATCCAACCACCGTATAAGGAGTCGCATCCGTTGGATTGGGGCCGGAGGGCAGCCGAACGATTTTGCCGATCGGTTCTTTCCAGCCCAGCATCCGCGCCATTTCTTCGTTGATCACCATTGACGAAGCCGAATCCGCCGGAAAATCCAGCGAAAAATTGCGTCCTTTCAGGATATGCATGCCCATCGTTGGCACAAATGATTCATCGACCGCCATTACGCTGGCGATGTAATTCGTGGTCGACGGTTTTCCTTCCGGCACAAAGGTCGTGCGACCCAGTTGCTGTCCCATTCGGTTGCTGGTAGTGCCGGTAGCAATAATGTTCGGATTTTGTTTCAGTTCGGTCTGCAACGTTCGGGCGCGGGCCGAAGCCTGCTGGCCTTTGAATGGAATGGAAATGAGCTGCTCACGGCTAAAACCGAGGTCTTTACTCTGAATGTAGTTCATCTGCCGAAAAACCACTCCCGTTCCGACCATCAGCGCAATGGAAATCGTAAACTGAATCACCACCAGCGACTGCCGGAGCCGAATACCGCTATCGGTATTTTTGAAAGCACCTTTCAGCACCACCACCGGACGGAATTTCGATAGAACAAAAGCCGGATAACTCCCCGAAACCAGGCCCAGCAGCAACACAAAACCGATTATTCCCGAAAGGGCCAGCGGGTTCAGCAAGGATTGCAGGGTAGCATTCCGCTGGTAAATACCGTTCAGAACCGGCAACAGCACTACCGCCAGTCCAACCGCCAGCACCGCCGAAATGACCGTCACAACGATCGATTCCAGCAAATGCTGCCAGATCAGTTGCGTCCGAACGGCGCCGGCTACTTTGCGCAAACCGACTTCCTTCGCCCTTCCGGTGGCGTGGGCCGTCACCAGATTCATGAAATTGACCGCGGCCAGTAACACCACCAGCAGGGCAATCGTGCCCAGTACATACAGATTGGCCGCATCGGTTTTGTTGGCGTTGTGTTCGAAAAGAATCTCGCCCGAGTTGAGGTGTACGTCTTTCAAATACTGCAAGGTCGGGACAAAAAACGCGTACCCCTGGTTCTTATCCGCCACCTGCTTGAGCTTCGGAATGATCGTGTTCAGGTCGCGATGCCGATCCAGCAGCAGGTAACTGTAGACGCTGATGCCGTTGAAGGACGTCAGAAACCGGGCAAAATTCGTATCGCCTTTCGCCGGAACCAGCGAGCGGAGCATGTCAAACCGCAGGTGCGAGTTCGTCGGCGGATCGGCCATAACGGCTTTGACCTGCAGATCCAGCGTACCGGTTTTGACGAATTTTCCGACCGGGTTTTCGGACCCAAACAGTTTTTTCGCCAGGGTCTCGGTCAGAATGACGGTTTCCGGCTCGTCCAGAATCCCCTTCGTCGAACCGGTCAATACCTTGTAGTCAAAGAGTTCAAAGAAAGAACTTTCGGTGCGCAACGTTCCTTCGGAACTAATCAATTTGTCGCCCACTTTGAGCGAAATCCGCCCCTGATCCGAAATCCGGACGCTGTTGACCACTTCGGGCAAATCGCGTGTGATGGCCGGAGCCAAACCGGGGTAGCTTACCCCGACCAGCTTACTCTTGACGCCCTCGGCCTGATCGATGGTCAGAACCCGCACAATCCGGTCTTTCTTGGTATTAAAACCGTCGTACGAAAAATCCTCGTAGACAAACAAAGCGATCAAAATGCCAGCCGCGAGGCCCACGGCTAGTCCGGCAATTTTGATCACGGAATAAAACCGGTTTTTGGTCAGATTCCGTAAGGCGATTTTGAGGTAGTTGTTGAACATAAGAATGGAAGTAGGGAGAAAAGGAAGAAAGGAGGCAGGTAGTATGGAATTCAGGTTTTAGCTTTTTCCCTTTACTCCTCTCCTCCCATCCTCCCTTTATTCACTCCGAAGTGACTTCACGGGATTGGCGATAGCGGCTTTGACGGACTGGTAGACCACGGTGATCCAGCAGATCAGGAGCGTGATGACACAGGCGGCCACAAATACCCCGACGCCAATGCTGGTTTTGTACGGAAAATGCTGCAGCCAGCGATCCATCGAATACCAGGCCACCGGGATGGCGATGGGAAACGAGAACAATACCAGTTTCGTAAAGTCTTTCGAAAGCAGCAGTACGACACTTGACACCGACGCACCCATCACCTTCCGGACGCCGATTTCCTTGACGCGTTGCTCGGTCGTGAAGGTCGCCAGACCGAACAGACCCAGGCAGGCAATCAGGATGGTCAGGGCGGAGAACGCCGTAAAAATCCGGCCACGCAGTTCATCAGCCCGGTAGGCCGATTCGAAATCCTGATCCAGAAACCGGTATTCGAACAACTTGTCCGGGTAGGTTTCACGCCATTTCTGGCCGATAAATTCGATCGCTTTGTCGGCGTTTTTCGCGTCGATTTTAATGTGCATCACACCATTATTCGGGCGGTACAGCATGATCATCGGTTCGATGGGGCTGTAGAGCGACTGCTGGTGGAAATCCTTCACCACGCCCACGACCTTTGCTTCCGGTGGAGCGGGCTGACCCGCCTGCGGCAATCCACCCAACAGCACCTTTTTGCCGATCGGTTCTTTCCAGCCCATGCGTTTGACAGCCGCCTGATTCACCAGCACGCCGTTGCTCGTATCGGCCGGAATTTTATCCGAAAAATCACGGCCATTGACGACCTTCATTCCCATCGTTTGCAGGTAATCGTGATCGATGCCCATCGGTCGGAAGCCCATTTCTTTCAAACCGGTGTTGGATTCAACGCCAAAAATAATCCGCCCGCCAATGTTGCTGGTGGGCGAGGACGCTGTGGCTACGCTCCGAATGTTCGGATTATCTAAAAGTGTTTTTCGCAACGCGTTATACCGTTCGCGGGGCTGACGATCCTGGTAATCAATCGTTAACACCTGCTCCCGGTTGTATCCCAGATCCTTGTCCCGCATGTAATTCAACTGGTCGTAAACGATCCAGGTACAGATGAGCATGATCAGCGAAATGGCGAACTGAATCACCACCAGCGTTTTCCGGAAAAAACTGCCGCCTTTGGCGTTGAACGAGCCCTTCAAAACCGTTGCCGGTTCAAACGAAGACAGATAGAAAGCCGGGTAGCTCCCGCTGACAAAACCGGTAAACCCAATTATCGCCAGGGAAATCAGAATGAATTGCGGCTGCAGCAACTCCCGAAACTGGATTTCCTTACCCGAAACCGTATTGAAAAACGGCAGCAGTAATGCCACCAAAATCAGGCTTAATGCTAACGCCAGAACCGTCATCAACACCGACTCCGTCAGGAACTGCCCCATCAGCGCGCTCCGGAGCGATCCCATCACTTTCCGCAGCCCAACCTCCTTGGACCGTTTGGCCGAGCGGGCGGTGGCGAGGTTCATGTAATTGATGCTGGCCAGCAGTAACATAAAGAAGGCAACCGCACTGAAAATGTAGACGTAACTGATGTCGCCACCCGCTTCTCCATCCATTTTTGAATACAGGTGAATGCTCGTCAGCGGCTGCAACCGATACGTGATCTTGATACCCATCCGCTTGAAGATCGACGCCATGTTTTTATCGTACAACTGCGGAAACTTGCTTTCCAGGATTTGCGTATCGAAGTTTTTCGGCAAAACCAGGTAGCTGAGGATGTAAAAACCGCCCCAACCGTCGGCCCGACGCTGATTCGGGTTTAACGACATCAGTGCGTTAAAGGTGAAATGGGAATTCCGCGGCACATCTTCAATCACGCCCGTCACCTGATAGGATGTCGTGTCGTTGGTTTGCAGCGTCTGGCCCAGCGCCTTACCGTCACCGAAAAATTTCCGGGCGGTTTTCTCGGTCAGCACCACACTGCCGGGTCGGGCCAATGCCGTTTTGGGGTCGCCTTCGATAAATTTATGGGTAAACACGTCGAACACCGTGGAGTCGGCTGCGTAGACATCTTCTTCGTAAAACCGCTTCTCGCCCTTTCGGAAAGGCACCCGACCGTTGGAAAAAAAACGCACGTAGTTTTGCACGAAGGGATAATCCTGCTTCAGCGATTTGGCCAGTGGTGGCTGTGTGCTTGTCCAGTTGTTGATCTTATCCGGCTCGGTGATGTACGAAACGATGCGGTAGATCTGATCTGCTTTCTGATGATAACGGTCATAGCTCAGCTCATCAGTCACATAAAGCAGCAGCAACAGGCCGCAGGTGACGCCGATGGTCAGTCCCAGAATATTGATCAGGCTGTAGAACTTGTCCTTCAGAATATTCCGCCAGGCAATGGTCAGGTAGTTTCGTAGCATAGGGTCAACAAGAGAGAGCGGTTAGGTTAAACGGAATGATCAACATTCATGCCGCACCAGAAAACTCACTGATTTTCAGCCAATTACCAGATGAATTTACATTACTTTGTCCGAAATCGTACAAACCGCTGTCCGTGGATGAACAGAGTCCGTACCGGGCAACGGTTTCGATGAACAGAAACGCAAGGCGCAACGACACGCCGACCTAATCCTTTGGGGTTTGGGAGACAATTTAAAAGCGTATTGGACCTAAGCGGGCAAACTGGCGAAAATGAGCAAAAGAATGTCGGATTTGGACTAATGGAATTGGTGGTAACAAATCAGTTTTGTAGCTGAATTACGTGTTCCGTTTTCAACCTTTTTCGATCGTGTAATACAGCCCGGTATTTTCAGACTCTTCTACATTTTTCAGTCCTGCCCGACATCCTTGTATCTGCCCATGTTGGGCAAGATTGCCTGAACCGTTCCTGGATTGATTTACTTCTTTTACAACCTTACTATGAGAACTAAACCTTTACGATTTCTCTGGTTGCTTCTTGCAGCCATCGGGCTGCTTGGCCAAACAGGGATTCAGGCCCGAACCTTTTCCTACACTAATCCTAACCCAGGTTTGCTCAAAACCGTCGCTCCTCCGAACATAACCACCCAGCCGGTTTCGCAGACGGTGTGCAGTACCAGTCCGGCTAGTTTCTCGGTTGCCGCCACCAATGCGACGGGTTACCGGTGGCAAGTGTCCTACGACAACACCTTCAACTTCCCTTCAAATCTGGGCAATACCGGGGTTTACAGTGGTGCCGATACGCCGGTGTTGACGATCTCCTCGGTCGAGAATCTGAATGGGTCCTATTTCCGGTGTGTCGTAACCAACGGCGGTGAATCCACCAACTCGGACGGGGTGTTGCTGACGGTGACGACGTTACCCACGGCGACGATTTTTTATTCCAATCCGCTTTTCTGTAGCCTTGATGGCAATCAGACAGGAATAAACCGGTCGGGCATTGGCGGAACCGGCGGAACCTACAGCAGCAGTCCTTCGAGTTTGTCGCTCACCAGCAATTTTGGTCAGGTAACACCCGGGAGCAGTACGCCGGGAAGTTACACCGTCACCTACACGATACCAGCGCGCGGAGGTTGTCCGGTAGTGACGGCCACGACCACGTTGACGATAACGGCCGCGCCGACCATTACGGGCAACGCGGTCATCCAGCCCACCTGTGCCACGCCCACCGGGACGATCAGCGTGACGGCAACCGGCAGCGGTACCATCGAGTATTCTCGGAACGGATCGGATTGGCAAACCAGTGGCAGCTTTAGTGAGTTAGCGCCGGGCGAATACACGATTCGGGTTCGGTCGTCGGACAACCTTACCTGTGGTCGAAACATAACGTTCACCCTGAATGCGGCAACGGCGCCTGTGGTGAGCAATCCTACGGTAACGACGGCGTCAACCGGGTCGGCTTTCAGCCAGAATTTCACGGTTCCGGGCGGTACAGGACCTTACAGTTATTCACTGGCGAGTGGTACCCTGCCCACGGGTTTGACGTTGGCAACGACGGGCATTCTGTCGGGAACACCAACGCAGGGGGGCAACTTCACGATTACCGTTCGGGCAACAGGCAGCAACGGGTGTTCGGGCGTCGGACCATCGTATGTTCTGGATGTAACCGCCATACCGGCCGTCGTGATCAATACCGGACCGGTTTCGCAATCGGTTTGCAGCACCAACCCGGCTAGTTTCTCGGTAGACGCCACTAATGCTACCACCTATCAGTGGCAGCGATCTGCTGACAATACGTTCAATTTTCCCAGCATTCTCTCCAATTCGGGTGTCTACAGTGGCACCGATACGCCGGTATTGACCATCTCGTCGATTTCGGGAATGACCGGCTACTACTTCCGCTGCGTGGTCAGCAACTCTGGAGGTTCTGTGAACTCGAATGGGGCTATGCTGACGGTGACGACGCTCCCAACGGCCACCATATTCTATTCCAGTCCGCTCCTCTGTACCGTAGGTGGCTCGCAGGGATTAGTGACACGCTCGGGGAACAACAGCAACGGCGGAGTCTACAGCAGCAATCCCTCGAGTTTGTCGATCACCAGCAATACCGGAATCGTAACGCCCGGCAGCAGTACACCGGGAAGTTATACGGTAACCTATACCGTAGCGGCCAGTGGGGGCTGTCCGGTGGTGACCGCCACAACCACCTTGACGGTGACAGCCCCGCCGACGTCGGCGGGCAGTTCGACTACCCAGCCCACCTGTGCCATTCCAACGGGAACAATCAGCGTAACGGCCACCGGCAGCGGTACCATCGACTATTCGCGGAATGGTACCGACTGGCAGTCGAGTGGCTTTTTCAGCGGGTTAGATCCGGGTTCGTACGTCATTCGGTTGCGCTCGTCGGACAACCCCACCTGTACGCGGAATCTGGGCTTTACGATCAATGCGGTTCCTGCGGGGCCCACCGTGAGCAATCCCGCTGTGACAACGGCGACCGTAGGTGCGGGGTTCAGCCGAAACTTCACGGCGGCAAGCGGCATGACACCTTACAGTTATTCGGTGGCGAGTGGTTCCCTGCCGAATGGCGTAACCCTGTCCACGACGGGCGTTTTATCGGGGACGGCCACCGAGAGCGGCAGTTTCACGATCACGGTTCGGGCAACGGGCAGTAACGGCTGTTCGGGTGTTGGGTCGGCGTATATACTCACCGTTGGTGATGCCCCCTCCGCCGATCTGTTCATCAACAAAACCGATGGCGTTGCGAGTGTCATTCCCGGCGTTCCGACCACCTACACGATTACCGTTGGCAATGCCGGGCCGCAGGCCGTCACCGGAGCCACGGTAACCGATATTTTTCCCGTATCCATCACCTCGGTAGCCTGGACCGCAACGTTCTCTGGCGGGGCTTCGGGAACGGCTTCGGGAACCGGGAACATCAACCAGTCCGTAGCAATGCCCGTGGGGAGTTCGGTGACCTATCAGGCGGTTTGTGCCACCAATCCGGCTTCCACGGGCATGTTGACCAATACCGCAACGGTTACTTCGCCCGGTGGTATTACGGACCCTAATCCCGATAACAGCAGTGCAACGGATGTCAATGCGCTGACTCCTGAGGCTGATTTAACATTTTCGCTTTCCGGTAGCCCCAATCCGGTTGCAGCGGGCAATCGCCTTACGTATACGGGTCAGGCCAGCAATAATGGGCCAAGCACGGCTGGTTCCGTACAGGTGTCGATTCCGCTTTCGACCAGCATCACCTTCTTTTCGCTGAGTGCGCCGGGGGGCTGGAGTTGTACCACGCCGTCGGTGGGAACTACCGGTACGGTTTCCTGTAGTCAGGCCAGTTTTCCAACCGGTGGTACCGCCAGTTTTACGCTGGTTGTGACAACCGCACCGGGTTCGGCGGGCAGTACCCTGATCACCTCGGCAACGATTTCGTCTGGTACGACGGACGGGAATCCGAACAACAATGGGGCTTCGGTCAATACGCCGATTGTTTCGGGCAACGCCAATCTATCGAACCTGACCTTAAATCCGGGGAGCCTGTCTACGGCTTTTTTTGCGAGCGTCGTCAATTATTCAGCCACGGTGGGCAATAGCACAAGCAACCTGACCGTAACGCCCACTGCGGAAAACAGCAACGCGACGATTCTGGTGCGGGTCAATGGCGGGAGTTATAGTCCCGTAACCAGTGGTACGGCTTCCGATCCGCTGGCACTTACAGTGGGCACCAACCCCATCGACGTGCAGGTGACGGCGGAGGATGGCGTGACGACCAAGACTTACCAGATAATCGTTACCCGGGGCATAGAAACACCCCTTATCAGCACCCAGCCGGTTTCGCAGACGGTGTGCAGTTCCAGCCCGGTGAGTTTCTCAGTCAGTGCGGAAAATGCAACCAGTTACCGGTGGCAGCGGTCCAACGACAACACGTTCAATTTCCCTTCAAATCTGGGCAATTCGGGTGTTTACAGCGGAGCCGACACGCCCATGCTGACAATCTCGTCGGTTTCAGGGCTGGACGGCCAGTATTTCCGCTGCGTGGTGAGCAATGAAGGGGGGAGCACCAACTCGGATGCGATACGGTTGACTGTGACCACATTGCCTACTGCGGTTATTAGCTATAACAATACGGTATTTTGCAACAACACCGATGCTGTGGGCCTGGTCACCCGCTCGGGGATTGGGGGCAACGGAGGAACCTACAGCAGTAACCCATCGAGCCTTTCGATTAACCCCAGTTCGGGGACGGTCATTCCCGCGTACAGTCCAGCGGGAAGTTATACGATTACCTATACCGTCCCAGCCAGTAGCGGCTGTCCGGTTGTTACCGCCACCACGGCGTTAACGGTGGTGGCACCGCCAACCTTGACCGGGAGCACGGTTACGCATCCGACCTGTACGACATCGACGGGAATCATCAGTTTGAGTGCGACCGGCAGCGGCACCATTGAATATTCCCGCAACGGCACAGACTGGCAATCCAGCGGAACCTTCAGCAATCTCGATCCAGGTTCGTACGTGATCCAGGTGCGTTCCTCGATCAACCCCACCTGTACACTAAACCTGACCTTTTCAATTAACGAAATTCCATCAGCCCCCTCGGCAGTGATCACCCCTTCGAGTGCGACGCTGACCTGCGCCAGTCCGGCACTGAGTCTGACGGCCAGCGGAGGCAGCACCTACCGCTGGGAAGACTCCTCGACCAACCCCATACGCGCCATCACCAGTGCGGGAACGTATTCGGTGACGGTGACGGCGGGCAACGGTTGTACGGCTGCGGCCAATGTGGTCATTGAGGAAGATCGTCAAGCTCCCTCGGCCGTGATCAGCCCTTCCAGCGCGACACTGACCTGCGCCAGTCCGGCACTGAGTCTGACGGCCAGCGGAGGCAGCACCTACCGCTGGGAGGACTCCTCGACCAACCCCATGCGCACCATCACCAGTGCGGGAACGTATTCGGTGACGGTGACGGCGGGCAACGGTTGTACGGCTGCGGCCAATGTGGTCATTGAGG
>NZ_RQJO01000011.1:0-439638 GCF_003858635.1 Larkinella rosea | reverse complement strand
CCAGCGCGACACTGACCTGCGCCAGTCCGGCACTGAGTCTGACGGCCAGCGGAGGCAGCACCTACCGCTGGGAAGACTCCTCGACCAACCCCATACGTGCCATCACCAGTGCGGGAACGTATTCGGTAACGGTGACGGCGGGCAACGGTTGTACGGCTGCGGCCAATGTGGTCATTAGCAGCAATGTAGTATCGCCTTCAGCACCTGACTTGACCAGTACCACCGTTTCCCAGGGAGCCTCTGACGTCATTCTGACCGCCGACAATTGCGTCGGTACGCTATCGTGGACCGGACCGGGCGGTTCTTCCGGAACCGGTTCCATTCAGGTGGCAACTACTTCCCCCGGGACCTTTAGCTACCTAGCCACCTGCACCGTAAACGGGTGTATCAGTGAAGCTACCAGCGTCACGGTGGTCGTGGTGGCTCCCCCAGTAACCGGCTCGTTCGATGGCTTCATTTATGGGGCCGATTGCGCCACTTTCCGGGGCTGGGCCTGGGACCGCAACAAACCTAATACCGCCATTTCCATCGACATTCTCGAGGGCTCTACCGTTATTGCGACGCTGATGGCCAGCGAATTTCGACAGGACCTGCTCGATCAGGGGAAGGGCAACGGTCGGCACGCGTTTTTCTGGTCCATTCCCGAAAATCTCAAAGACGGTTTGCCACACAGCCTTTCTGCGCGGGTGACGGGCAATCCTTTTGTCTTGAAAGATTCACCCAAAGTGCTGATTTGTCAGCCCAATCCGGGCCCCGGTGGCAACAAACCGCCCCAGCCACCGGTTCCAACGGTACTGATTGCTCCGCTGGTAGCCCAGGTAGGCGTTCCTTTCTCCGGTACTCTCGTCGCTTTCACGGACCCCGAAGGCGGTTCACTGACCTACGCAGTGACGGGATTACCTGGTGGATTGAGCGTCGAAATGCCCAATCGGATCATCAGCGGTACGCCCACGCAGCCAGGTACGTTTGTGCTGACCTACCAGGCCACCGACAATCAGGGTGCCACCAACAGCGTGAGCTTTCAGTTGACCGTCAACTCGGCTGAGACGACCACGGTAACGGGCAGTTTCGAAGGATATCTGGACAAACTGGATTGTGGTGGTATCCGGGGCTGGGTCTGGGATCGTAACAAGCCGAACACGCCTTTGACCGTGGAATTTTACACGGAAAGCAGTCCGGGGAATATCACGGTTTTGGGCAGCACGTTTGCCAATACCTTCCGGCAGGATCTGAAGGATGCGGGCAAGGGTAACGGGGCACATGCTTACAACTTCACACCGCCAGGCAGTGTAACGAACGGTACACTGGTGCTGGCACGGGTGTTGGGCTCAAGCTATCTGTTGAAAGGCTCTCCGAAGGCGTATCAGTGTGCCGGAGCGCGGTGGTCGGCCGAACCGAAATCAGACTTTGAGATCATTCTTCTGGGTAACCCGATTGCCCGGGATGTCGTAGAAATAGAAATTCGCGGGGCCGAAGGAGAGTTCTTACATATACAGGTAATGGATGCCACTGGCCAACTGGTCCGGGAACTCCGTGTGCCAGAGCCGGGTGCCATCGAGCGTCACCAGGTATCGGTTGCCCGGCAGGCATCGGGCATACTGGTGTTGCGCGTTAGTACATCGACGCAGACGAAAACCGTAAAAGTCCTGAAAACAAAATAACAGCTGACTGCTATCGTCTATTCAAAAACCGGCTGCTAAACCGGTTTTTGAATAGACGATTATTTTTTCTCAACCCCGGACAACTCATCGAGGGACGTTTCCCAGGGTTAGGATTGTCGGGCTCCGAATCGATTTGTCATTGGAGGCCAATAACTGGAATTCCTTCGTTTGTGCACGTCGATGGGCGACACAAAAACGGGAGTCGCGGAGGTTTGCCATAAAATGGAAATCAGCGAAGCCACGTTCTGCAACCGCTCCATCGACCCCGTCTTCATGCGTATTTTTTTATTCCGAACGAAGTGAAGTAACCGGATTTGTCAAAGCCGCTTTGATCGATTGGTACGAAACCGTGAGAAGCGTAATGCCCGCTACCAGCACGATCGCCAGCGCGAATACCCACCATTCCAGTTCAATCCGGTACGTATAATCCTGCAACCATTTGTTCATGAGCCAGCCCGCCAGCGGAGCCGCTACCGCAAATCCCGTCAAAATGAGCAGGCTAAACTCCCGGCCAAACAGCCACAGAATCTGCAACAAATTGGCTCCCAACACTTTCCGAACGCCAATTTCTTTCGTTTTTGATTCGGCCAGGAACGCCATCAAACCGTATAAACCGAGGCAGCCGATCAGAATGGCGATCAGGGAAAAGACCTGCGCAAACACCAGCAGAATGTTTTCGGCGGTGTAAAACCGCTCCAGAATCTGGTCCAGAAACTGGTAGGTGAAGACGTTTTCGGGAAACAGTTCGCTCCAGGTCGCTTCCACGGTTTTGATCGTTTCGGGCAAATTCCCCGGGCCCACTTTCAGCGCGACCATCCGGTTGGCCGAAGCCCGTTTGAAAATAACAAGCGGCCCGACGGGCATCCGCAGGGAATTGACGTGGAAATCTTTGACAACGCCCACCACCGTCCGGTCGGCATCCCAGACGTTCAGTCGTTTGCCCAGGATTTCGTTTGCCGATTTGAGTCCCAGCCGTTTCACCATCATCTCGTTGACAATGACTTCGTTACTCACGGTATCGTTGCGGAAGAAGTTACGCCCGGCCCGCAGTTTCAGGTCAAAAAGCGTCAGGTAATTTTGATCGCCAATTTTGGTCTGGGTTTCAAATTTCTCCGGTTCCGTGCGGGTATCGTACGTAAACGACGACTGGTTCATGTTGCTCGATGCCGGTGGTGCGTTCCCAAAAGCCACTTCCTCAATCGCCCCGATTTGCAACAAGCGGTTTCGCAACGTCTGCTGCTTGATCGGGTCGGCGGTCGGCACCGGAACCGTTAAAACTGCATCTTTGGTAAAGCCCAGATCGGCTTGCTGCACAAACCTTAACTGCGACATAATGACGATCACGCTAATGGTGAACAGGATCGTGATAAAAAACTGCACAACCACCAACCCGCGCCGAACCGAAATACCGCCCACCTGCGTCGTGCTGACGCGCCCGCGCAGAGCCGCAATGGGATTGAAACCGGACAGCACAATTGACGGATAAAAACCGGCCATCCCAATCACCAGTATTACCAGTCCAATCAGCAACGCCAGCGGTTTGGGCTGTAACAAATCCGTCAGGGCCAGATTGGCGTTAAAAACCGACATCGACAGGTTGATCAGCGGCATGGTCGTCTGCGCCAATGTCAGCGCCACAACCACCGCAATTGCCGTAATCAGGGCGGTTTCGGCCATAAACTGCCCGAACAACTGTCGGCGCGTGCTGCCCATCGCCTTGCGAACGCCCACTTCTTTCGACCGCCGAAGCGCCTGGGCCGTGGCCATATTGACAAAGTTGATACAGGCCGCAACGATCAGAAACAGGCCCACAAACGCCATGGCATACAGGAATTTCTTCTGCATCCGCCCCCCGAACTGGGTGTTAAAATGCACATCGCTCAACGGTTGTAACCGAAAATGGTAGACCCGGACATCTTCCTGATTATAATATTTCCGGACAATGGCTGGCAAAACCGCTTCTACCGGTTCCACGGCAGCGGTTTCGGGCAGGGTGACATACGTCATTTCTTCGCTGTCGAGATCCTGCCAGTTCCGAAGCGACTGCGCCATTTCATCGCTCAAACCGGACAGCGTGCCGTACGAAATATAGACCTCATCGCTCAGGTTGGTGTTGACCGGATGATCTTTCAAAATACCGGTAACGGTCAGGTTCCATTGATTATCCAGCCGCAGCACGCGCCCGATCGGGTCGGCATCGCCAAAGTATTTTCGGGCGTATTTTTCCGTCAGAACCGCCGAATTCGGCCTCGTCAGGCTGGACGCGGGCGAACCGGTTTTCCACTGAAAATCAAAGACATCAAACAAATCGGGATCGGCAAAACAAATCGTCCGGTCTTCCTGAAATTTCTGCTGAAAACCGCCATCGGTCCGGGGCAAACTGAGCAAGCCGCTCCGAACGCGCATGATCCGGGCCGCGGTTTCGATCAGCGGATAATCCCGGCGCAGGACCTCGGCCAGCGCCTTGGGCGTTCCCCGGTTGTAGGAAACGGTTTCGTGCCGGAGTTCCGTGACAATGCGGTACGTCCGGTCGGCTTTCCGGTGGTACTGATCAAAACTCAGTTGAAAATTCACCACCAGAAAAATCAGAATTCCGCACGCCAGCCCCACCGCCAAACCGGTGATGTTCAGCAGGCTGTAGGTGCGATACCGTCGCAGGGTGCGAAACGTGATAGTGAGGTAGTTGCGGATCATATTTTTATGTACCCACGGACTAAAGTCCGTGAGATTTTCAATATAAATTAGATTATGGAATGATTCGGATCTCACGGACTAAAGGCCGTGGGTACATAAAAACAAATGGAGTGCCAGTCAGGCAAAAAGGTGCTAAATACGCAACAGAAGCCTATTTTAAAAAACACAGGAGCGCTTCCTGTCCGGTTTTGGACAACAAATGGATCAAAACCGGACAGGCTGAAAATAGCTGCAATTCGTTAAAATGCCTACTTTTAAGAAACGCCGGACTGGCTCTTCTGAACGACTTGTTCCTACCCGAAACCGATGGAAGAAACGCACAATAATGCCGTATCGGAGACATACCGCAAATACCTCATCAAGGTTAAACTAAATGAGGCATTCTACTACATGATGTGGGGTACGGATATGGCGGACAGCGAGCAGCAGGATAAACTCCTGCTTGATCCGGAAAACCGGATTCTGCTGTTTTCCCGAATCGATCAAATTGCCGACTTCATTGCCGCGAATTCTATTTCCGTGTTTGATGAAAGCAATTTTCATCCATGGCTTGCCGTATTAACCGGACCGGATGCCTATACCGTCTACGATCTTGATTACCTTCAAACACTCTTGAGTAGTGCCTTAAAAGAGGAACAGATTCTACAAAATCCGGATGTGACCAGCGAATTGATTGGTTTTTTTAATCTATATGGGGATTATGCGTATCAGCTTGAAGAGGATTTTCTTTTTAAACCGTACAGCAAACCACAACTCCAGTTGTTCTTCGATTATTGTTACGACACGTTTTTCTGGACCACTCCCCCGGACGAATTGACGCGTCGACAGTCGATTATTCGATCAAAATTCCGGTTTACCAAATTCAAAACCGATATGCTCCGTCTGCTGACGATTTTCATCTCCCACTGCCGCTTTATTACTTAAACCCGCCTTACCGGTTTCGTTATTCAGGGCTAAGCTTTTGTCCCTTACTCCGAACGCAGGGACTTCACCGGATTCATCAACGCGGCTTTGATGCTTTGGAAACTGATGGTCAGCAGGGCGACGCCGATGGACAACGCCCCGGCCAGTACAAACACCCAACCGTCGAGGTCGATCTGGTAGGCAAACCCCTGAAGCCACTGGTTCATGGCGTACCAGGCAACCGGCGACGCGAGGACGATGGCGATCAGCACCAGTTTCAGGAAATCCTGCGAGAGCAGGGCCACAATGCCGACAACCGACGCGCCGAGCACTTTCCGAACACCGATTTCTTTGGTGCGCTGTTCGGCCATAAAAGCCGCCAGGCCAAACAGGCCGAGGCAGGCAATGAAAATGGCTAAAACCGCAAAAACCGTCGCCAGTTTTCCCACCACGGTTTCGCTTTTGTAGAGCTTCGCGTACTCGGTATCGACAAACGAATAAGCAAACGGAAAGGCCGGATTCAGTCGCCGGGTGAGGGTTTCGAGGCTCGCCAGCGCCTGTTCGGCCTGGCCCGGTTGAGGTCGGATCAGGATGTTGTCGTAATTCCAGTTCTCTTCCAGCCGGATGATGAGCGGACGAATCGAGCTGTGCAGCGAATTGAAATGAAAATCTTCGATCACGCCCACAATAACCCCCGGTTTCCGCCCGAACGAAAGCGGCTGTCCGACCGGATCTTTGTAGCCCATCCGCTTCGCAGCCGACTGATTGATGAGGTAATTGGTGGAATCCGTACCAAAACCGGGTGAAAAATCCCGCCCGCGGACGATCTTCATTTTCATCGTTTTGACAAAATCATAGCCCACCCAGGTATTGTTGAACTGAATCATGGAGGTCGGATCTTTGCCCGTCCAGTCGACGCCGTCGGTCGTGTTTCCATTTGCCAGTGGGTTGGTTTGCATGTGCGAAACCGATTGAATCCCCGGCATTCGCAGCAATTCCTGTTTGAACAGCTGGTATTTCTGAGCAATTTTACCTTCACCGTGCATCTGAATCAGGTTCTCGCGGTCGTAGCCCAGATTTTTAGACTGGAGGTACTGAAGTTGCCGGTAAATGATGACAGTTCCGGTAATCAGCAGCATCGAGAGCACAAACTGAAACACCACCAGCCCGCGCCGGAACAGTTGCGCTCCGGCCCCAAAACGGAGCGTTCCCTTCAGCACCCGCACCGGACTGAACGACGACAGCAGTAAAGCCGGATAGCTTCCGGCCAAACCGCCCGTCAGCACCAACAGCCCCACCAGAGCGATCCAGAACAGCGGCTGGTTCAACGGCAAGGCCAATTGCTTATCCGTGAGCTGGTTGAAAACCGGTAACATCACCAGCACCAGCCCAATGGCCAGCGCAAGTGCGAGCGTGGTCAGCAGCAGGGCTTCGCCCATAAACTGCCCGATCAGCGACGCGCGTTCGGCGCCTACTACTTTCCGGACGCCCACTTCCCGCGCCCGTTTCACCGATCGGGCCGTCGCTAGGTTCATGAAATTGATGCAGGCAATGAACAGGATAAAAACCGCTACCACAACGAATAACCGCACATATTCGATGCGCCCGCCGTCGCGCTGGCCGTTTTTGAAGGTGGAATACAGATACGCTTCCGACTCCGGTTGCAGAAATAATTCGATGTTAAAATGGGCGCTGATGTCTTTATTACGGCCTTTCAGAAACGGTTTCAGTTTGGCATTGAATCGCGCCGGATCGGCATCGGGCCGGAGTTGCAGCCGGGTGCCGGGACCCGCATTTTCCCAGACTTTCAGCCAGGGTTCGCGGTTCAGGTAGCGTTCCCAATTGAGCAGGAAATCGTACTGATCAGGTGCGTTGGCGGGTAAATTCCTGAAAACGGCGGTCACCTGATAGTCCGTATAATTATCAAACCGGATGGATTGGCCCAGCGCCGACGTTGGATCGCCAAAATAGATTTCAGCCAGTTTTTCCGAGATCACCAGATTGTTCGGCGAACGGAGGGCCGTAGTGGCAGAACCCGCCAGCAGTGGTATACCATACATTTTCAGCCAGTCGGCCCCGACAAAGTTTCCCTTTTGCCGGGCGACCTTCTCGCCCACCGAGAGCACGTGCTCCTCTGTATCCGAAAAACCGGCGGCATACACGACTTCCGGAAACCGCTTTTTGAGCTCGTCGGCCAGAATGCCGGGCGTGTCTTCGTCGGTCACAATCCGGCCATCGGCGATTTCATTTTCCATCACCCGAAACAACTGAGCCGCGTTCGGGTACTGCGTACCGATGCTCCGTTCGTCCTGAATCCACAAAAAAATCAACAGGCTCGCGGCCATGCCGAGCGCCAGCCCGGAAATGTTGATGATCGAAAACGCTTTGTTGCGAATCAGGTTCCGCCAGGCAATTTTGACATAATTCCGGATCATACGCTTTTCGTGGTTCAGGAAACAAAATAAAACCGTTTAACCCAAGACACGCACCCACGCCCTTACCCCTATGCCCAACGCCCTCTGCTATTTATTCCGAACGCAGCGACTTCACCGGATTCACCAGCGCGGCTTTGATGCTCTGAAAGCTGACCGTCAATAAGGTAATCGCCAGCGCTCCGGCGCCGGATGCGGCAAAAATCCACCAGGAGATTTCGGTGCGGTACTGGTAATTCTGGAGCCAGTCGCTGAGGGAATAATAGGCGATGGGCGTGGCAATGCCGAAACCGATGAGCACCAAAAGCACAAAGTCTTTCGACAGCAATCCCCAGAGATTCAGCACCGAAGCGCCCAGCACTTTCCGAACGCCAATCTCTTTGGTGCGCTGTTCGGCCATGAACGACGCCAGCCCGAATAGTCCCAGACAGGAAATAAAAATGGCCAGACCGGCGAAAACACCCGCCAGCTTGCCAATTCGTTCCTCGGCGGCAAACTTCAGGGCGTATTCCTGATCAGCAAATTGGTAATCGAAGGGTGCGCTGGGAATGATTTTCTTAAAAACCGCTTCAATTTTGGGCAGCGCTTCCGCCGGACTCATCGCCGGATTGATGCGAATGTTGATCCAGTTGTGGTAGTTTTCCAGAAAGAAAACCGTCGGCACGGTTTGCTCGTAGGGCGACATCGCCACCATGTCTTTTACGACACCCAAAACATTGAAATACTTTGTATTACGCCAGCCCGGATTCCAGGCAAGGGCTTCGCCGACGGGATTTTTCAGCCCGATCATTTTGGCAAATGATTCATTGACGACCAGCCCTGACGAATCGGTCGAAAATCCCCGGTCGAAATCCCGACCCGCCATAAATTCCCAGCCCACGGTTTTTCCGTACTCCGGCGTCACCGAGAGCGTGCCGCAGCCATTGGGGCAGAGAATCTCTTTTCCTTTCCGGGAAAAACCGCCGTTCCACATGGTGATGTTAGCGACCGAACTGCGGGATTCGGCCACTTCGACCACCGCGCCGGTATTTTTCAGCTCGGTTCGCAGCACGTCAAATTTCCCCGAAAACTCCGCTGTTTTTTTCTGGATCTGCAGCAGACCGTTGCGGTTGTAACCGATGGGGCGGTTTTTGGCGTGTTGGAGCTGCCGATAGACTATACTCGTACTGATGATCAGCGTCACCGAAACCGTAAACTGAATCACCACCAACACCTTGCGCGGCACCGAAGCAAACCGCCCCACGCGAACAACGCCCTTGAGCACTTTGACCGGCTGGAACGACGACAAATACAGGGCCGGGTAGCTTCCGGCCACAAAACCGGTCAGCAACGTAAACCCAAGACTTGCCAGCCAGAAATACGGGTTCGCCCAGGGAACACTCAACTGCTTGGCGGCAATGTCGTTAAACCACGGCAGCGACAGCGTTGTCAGCAGCAACGCGAGGCTAAACGCCAGCAGCACAACCAGAAACGATTCGCTAAAAAACTGGCTGACCAGTTGCGCCCGCTGCGATCCGACGGATTTGCGGATTCCGACCTCCTTGGCGCGTTTCTCGCTCCGGGCGGTGCTGAGGTTCATGAAGTTGATGCAGGCCAGCAGCAGGACAAAAACGCCAATCAGGCCAATCAGCCAGACCATTTGCACCGGCCCTCTGTCGTCGGCGTGGTAGCTGCCGTGCAAATGCCAGCGGCTCATCGGCAACAGACTGATTTGCGGTTTTCGATCGATCTGTTCCTGCTTCCCTTCCAGTTTTCGAAGGGCGTTTAGTTCAATGTCTTTGATCCGATCCGAAACCTGAGCGTAGTCCGTATTGGGCTGAATCTGAGCGTAAACAAACAGAAACCAGTTGTCCCACTGCTGTTGCTTCACCCAGGTATTGACCGACGTGTACAAGTCGAACGGGGCGAAAAACCGGATTTCGTGGAAAGCGGTATTGTGGGGCAGATCTTCGAAAACGCCCGTCACTTTCGCATCCATTTCCGTGTTGATTTTCACGAACTTATCGATCGGGTCGGTATTCCCGAACAGCGCCCGGGCCGCCGATACGGACAGCAACACCGAATGCGGATCGTTCAGCCCCGCCCAGGTTCCGCTCCGCATTTTCAGACTCAGCATTTCCGGTGCTCCGGCTTCGATAAACTGCCCTTTCTGCGTCAGTTTCGTATCGCCCGATGCCAGGATATAATCACTCGGTTGCTGGGCAATCAGAATGTGTTTGAAGTAGGTGGAGTAGCTCGTTTTCAGTTCCGTAGCCACCGGATACGGCAAAGACGTTTGCAAATAAGGCCGTTTCTCCTTCGTCACACCGAGTTCGGTGACCTGCGCAATGCGGTCGTAGTTTTGGTGGTAGGTGTTGAACGACAGTTCGTCGTAAATCCACAGGCCATTGAGAATGGCCACCGCCATGCCCACCGCCAGTCCGCCAATGTTGATGAACGAATAGGCCTTGTTTTTCGCCAGATTGCGCAACGCAATTTTTAGATAATTCCGGATCATATCGGGGCTCAGTAAAAAGGGTGAAGAATAGTCACTCGGTTTTCGTCGGGTCAATGGCCGCATGAGTTTGATGGCGCTCCAACCATACCGCCAGCGAGCCTTCCGCTCCCCCACGGTCTCGACCCAATACGCATACAGTTCGAGCAGGTCGCCCTGCACTTCTTCCAGCGTGTTGGGGTCGCCGAAGCAGGAAAGCAATGCAGAGAGCCAGCGGGGCGGTTTCATGTCTGAACTGGGATTACGCAGATTTAAGGATTAAGAGGATATTCCTGAACCGCTTGGGCGGCCCCGTGGGATTCCGCAGATTAAAACGGTCCGCCGTAGCGGGATTAAAAGGATGAGCTACCGCAACCTTCTATTATATCCTCTTAATCTTTTAATCCGCGTAATCCCAGTTCAAGACTACTCCGAGCGCAAACTCTTCACCGGATTCATCAGCGCGGCTTTGATGCTTTGGAAACTGACCGTCAGTAGGGCGATGGTGCCCATTAACAAACCGGTCAGGGCAAAAATCCACCATTCGATTTCGATCCTGAACTCGAAGTTCCGGAGCCACTCGCTCATGGCATACCAGGCAATGGGCGATGCCAGCACAACGGCGATCAGCACCAGTTTCAGGAAATCCCGGCTTAGCAACCCGATGATGCTGCCCACCGACGCGCCCAGCACTTTCCGGACGCCGATTTCTTTTGTCCGCTGTTCGGCGGTGAAAGTCGCCAGACCGAACAACCCGAGGCAGGCAATGAAAACCGCCAGAAAGGTCGATACTTCGATCAGTTTTGCCGTTCGGGTTTCCGACTGGTAGGCCTGCTTCAGCGTTTCATCCAGAAAACTGTAGTCAAACACCTGATTCGGGAACGTGGCCGTCCAGGCTTTTTCGATGTGCGTTAAAGCCGCCTGAATCGTTTCGGCGGTTGGTTTTTCGCTTTGTAACTTGATACCCGCCTGGTAAAAATTATTGGGAACGACCTGAATCACCGTCGGATCGATTTTCTGGTGCAGGGAATTGACGTTAAAGTTTTTCACAACCCCAACAATCGTTGCAAATTCCTTACCATCACCGTAGTACACTTTTTCCCCGATGGCATCGGCTGGGTTTTTAATGCCGATCCGGTTCAGGAATATTTCATTGGCCAGGAGTTTAAACGAGGTGGAAGAGGTATCGGAATCCCTGAGTTTCTCGCCGGCCAGCAATTGAATGCCGTAGGTATCCAAAAAATGCGAGTCGCCCATTTTCATCTGGGTCTTGACGTCGATGGCTTGGGCACCTTTGCGATACTGCATTCCCTGCATCCAGTTGCTTTCGGCCGATGCGCTGTTGAACGAAAAACTGACGTCTTTGATCTGTGGAAGTTCCGCCAGCTGATTCCGGAACGTTTGCAGTTTTTCGGGCTTATTGTTGGGCAACCCAACGGTAATGATGGCTTCCTTATTGAAACCCAGATCTGCTTTCTGGAAAAAAGTGAGCTGCTGGTTGATGAGCATCGCGCAGCTAATGAGAATCAACGAAACCGTAAACTGCACGACGACCAGCCCCTGGCGCAGCGAAAACCAGGGTTTTCCCTGCGCCAGCGTGTTGTTTTTCAGCGCCCAGATCGGCTCCATGCCCGACAGCCGGAACGCCGGGTAGACGCCCGCCAGCAAGGTGGTCAGGCACGCCAGGATGAAGGCAAACAGCCCGGTTTGCCACGAGAACAAATCCGTGGATGTGATCGGAACGGCCAGCGCTCCAGCCGCGATCGGCAGAACCAGCTGAGCCAGCAAAACCGCCGTCAGAACCGCCAAACAGGTCAGCAACCCGGCTTCGGTCAGAAACTGATACACCAGCGACCAGCGATTGCTGCCCACCGCCTTCCGAATGCCGACCTCTTTGGCGCGCTTGAAAGCCTGAGCGGTGCTGAGGTTAATGAAGTTGAAACAGGCAATCAGCAACACCAGCAAACCGATGAACGACAGCGTTTTGAGCAAGCTTACATTCGCCGTCCGGCCACTCATGTTACTGCCATAATGCAGGTTGGACACCGGATTCAGAAAAAACCGCTTGTCCGGCAACGCTTCCCTGCCCATGTACTTCACCACAATTCCCTGAAACCGCTTCGTCAGTGTTTCGGGATCAAGGCCTTTTTTGAGGAGTACATAGACCTGAAAATTGTCGTTCCAGCCGTTCCATCTATTTAGATCGTAATCGGGGTTGGTGTTTTTGATCGTGGAGAACGAAACCAGCATGTTGAACGGAAAACTGGTTGTAACGGGATAATCTTCCAGCAGACCGACAACCTGCAGATTTTGCTTGTCGTCCATCCGAATGGTTTTGCCGAGTACATCGGTGCTGCCAAAATACTTTTCGGCATACGTCCGGGTCAAAACGATGGTGTTTGGTTGCGCTAGGGCGGTTTTTGGATTTCCCGCCAGCCATTGATAATCCAGCAGATGGAACAACTCATTGCCGGCAAACACGAATTTTTCTTTAAACCGGTTTTCAGCCGAAGGATCGGCAAATGTTGTGCCTCCGACCTGGATCAACGGCACAACCCGTTCCGCTTCGGGCAGGTCGGAGCGCAGGGCGTTGGCCATGCCCGTATACGTACCCGGATAGGAATGTTTTTCCTTGATATTTTCCGTTTCTAACCGATACATCCGGTCGCCGTTGGTGTAGTGCCGGTCATAGCTTGTTTCGTGTTTAACCACCAGAAAAAGCACGACGGTACAAGCCATTCCGACGGCCAGGCCCGTGATGTTAATGAAGGAATACCCCTTGCTTTTGGTGAGGTTTCGAAAGGCGATTTTGACATAATTGCGGATCATGGCAGGGCTCAGTAATGTTGTTGGATAAGCTTCTTTTCGTCGGGCAAAAGGCCGCATTAATTTCAGGACACTCAGGCCGTACCGCCAGCGGGCTTCGCGCTCGCCCACGGTTTCGACCCAGTGTGTGTACAATTCGAGCAGGTCGCCCTGCACTTCTTCCAGCGTGTTGGGATCTCCTAACCGGGAAAGCAGAAAGGATAGCCCGCGGGGCGGGGTTTTCATAATGAACAATTAATAATCAACAATGAATAATTTACAATCCACTGACATTCAACATACTGAACAAATTCATATGCATTATTCATTGTTAATTGTTCATTATTCATATTCATTGTCTACTCCGAGCGCAGTGACTTCACCGGATTCATCAAAGCCGCTTTGATGCTTTGGAAACTGACTGTCAGCAGGGTGATGAGCAGGGCTCCGATGCCCGACGCGGCAAAGATCCACCAGGAGATTTCGGACCGGTAATCATACTGCTGCAGCCAGTCGTCCATGAAATACCAGGCGGCCGGAGTTGCGATGGAGAATGAAATCAGGATCAGGACGATGAAATCACTGGACAGCAAACGCCACAGATTCAGCGTGCTGGCGCCCAGTACTTTCCGAATGCCAATCTCTTTAGTGCGCTGTTCGGCTATGAACGATGCCAGACCGAACAGGCCCAGGCAACTGATGAAAATGGCCAGACCGGCAAAAAAAGTCGCTAACTTGCCGATGCGTTCTTCGTAGGCAAACTTCTTCCCGAATTCGACATCCGCAAATTTGTAATCGAACGGGGCCGACGGAATGTGTTTTTTGAAAACCGCTTCAATCGTAGTCAGGCATTCGCTGGCGCTCTTGTTTGGATTGAGTTTCAGGTTGATCCAATTGACATTTCCGTAATTCAGCAGGTAAATCGTCTGTTTGACCGGTTCGTAGGGCGACAGCATGAGCATGTCTTTGATGACGCCGACCACTTTAAATTCCTCCATATCCTTGCCCGTGCCCCAGCGGATGACGGTGCCGACCGGGTCCTTGATTCCCATGAATTTCACGGCCGCTTCGTTCAGCACAACGGAAGACGAATCCGACGAAAACTGCCGCGAAAAATCCCGCCCTTCTTTAAATTGCCAGCCCACGGTTTTTCCGAATTCGTGCGTCACCCAGATCGTTGCAAAATCAACGTCCAGGTTGGGATCTTTGCCCGCCCAGTGAAAACCGCCGTTGTTCGACCAGACGCTGGTCAGCGGACTCGACGATTCGGCCAGTTCCTCAATCACGTTGGCGTTCTTGAGTTCCGTCCGCAGCAGGTCAAACTTCCCGTAAAAATCCGGCGACTTCATCTGAATCATCATCAACCCGTCGCGGTTGTAACCAATG
Organism: Larkinella rosea; assembly: GCF_003858635.1. Classification (GTDB taxonomy): domain Bacteria; phylum Bacteroidota; class Bacteroidia; order Cytophagales; family Spirosomataceae; genus Larkinella; species Larkinella rosea. The sequence continues at coordinate 425,284 of NZ_RQJO01000011.1, read as the reverse complement.
GGCCGGTCTTTGGAATACTGAATCTGGTTGTAGACAATGATGGTGCCGATGATCAGCGCCAGCGAAACCGTAAACTGAATGACAACCAGCACTTTGCGCGGTAAAGAGGCAAACCGCCCCGCCTTGAAAGTCCCTTTTAACACCTTGACGGGTTGGAACGACGACAGATACAGCGCGGGATAGCTACCGGCAACAAAACCGGTGAGCAGTGTAAACCCGACTGCAAAAAGCCAGAACAGCGGTTTCTCCCATAAAATCCGCAATTGTTTGTCGGCGACCTCATTAAACCAGGGCAACACCAGCAAGACCAGCAACAGGGACAGCGTAAAGGCGCAGATCACCACCAGCAGTGATTCGTTAAAAAATTGAATCACCAACTGGCCGCGAACCGACCCGATGGCTTTGCGAATGCCCACTTCTTTGGCGCGTTTTTCGGAACGGGCCGTGCTCAGATTCATGAAATTGATGCAGGCCAGCAACAGCACAAACAACCCGATGAATCCAAACAACCAGATGTATTCAATCAGCCCGCCGGTTTTAACGCCATTTTCCCAATTCGACCGCAGCCGCCAGTCGTGCATGGGCTGCAGCACCACCTCGGCTTTGTATTTCCGGTCTTCGGGGGGAACATTGTTGAACTTGGACAGCAGAATGTTTTTGTTCACCGTGTCAAAGTCCGTGTTGTCGGCAATCTGGACAAAAATCTGGAACGAATTATCGCCCCAATTGCTTTGGTCGCGGTCGCGCTGAATCCATTTTTCCGAGGAAACGTACAGTTCCCAGGGCGCAATGAACGTCACCTCATGGTACCGGGCGTTGTACGGAACGTCTTCGTAGACGCCGGTAACTTTCACGTCCAGCTTGTTATCAATTTTGATCAACTGATTCAACGGATCGCGGTTGCCAAAAAGGGCGTGAGCCGCGGATTCGGCCAGCAAAATGGAATGCGGTTCTCTCAGCCCGTCCTGCGACCCTTTCAGCATGCGCAGGGCGAGCATCCGGGGCGCATCCACATCCATGTAACTTCCCTTCTGGGTAATCTTTTGATCGCCCTGTGACAGAAAATGATCGCCCTCCCAGGAAGACATGACGACGTATTTGAAATTACTTCCGTACCGCGTCTGAAGCTCCCGGCCCAACGGAAACGGCGTGGCCGGACCGGTGTATTTTCGCCCGTTGACGGTCTGGTGCTGCATCACCTGCGCCACGAGATCGTAGGTTTTGTGGTACGTATTGAACGATAGTTCGTCGTAAATCCACAGCCCAATCAGAATGGCAACGGCCATCCCAGCCGCCAGCCCGGAAACATTGATGGCGGAATACCCCTTGTGTTTCACAAAGTTTCGTAGTGCGATTTTGAAATAATTCCGGATCATATCGGGACGCAGGAAAAAAGGAGTTGAAGATTCCGTGTCTTTTCGTTTGGCCAGGGGCCGTACTAACTTCAAGGCACTCAGCACATACCGCCAGCGGGCTTCGCGCTCGCCCACGGTCTCGACCCAGTGCGCATACAGCTCGAGCAAATCGCCCTGCACTTCCTCGGCGGTTTCGGGATCGCCCAGCCAGGAGAGCAGCGTTGAAGACCAGCGAGGTGGTTTTTTCATAATGAACAATGAATAATTAACAATGAACAGTTAATCCCACTCGGGAACTTGATTAGTAGAAACCACGAAGTCTTTTCATTATTAATTGTTAATTAGTTACTCCGAACGCAGTGACTTTACCGGATTCACCAGCGCGGCTTTGATGCTTTGGTAACTCACGGTGAGCAGCGCGATCAGAACCGCCAGCAAACCCGCCAGGGCAAACACCCACCACGCGAGATCGATCCTGTAGGCGAAATCCTGCAACCAGCGATTCATGGCGTACCAGGCAATTGGCGTCGCAATCAGGATGGCCACCACCACCAGTTTCAGGAAATCTTTCGACAATAGGGCCACGACACTGGCGACGGAAGCGCCCAGCACTTTCCGAACACCGATCTCCTTCGTCCGTTGCTGGGCCGTGAACATCGCCAGCCCGAACAAACCGAGGCACGAAATGATCACCGTCAGTCCGGCGAAAATGCCAAACAGCTGGCTAACAACGTGTTCGGAACGATACATCTTATTAAACCGGTCGTTCAGGAACGAATAGGCAAAGGGGTTATCGGTTTGCGCTTTCCACTTCTGCTCCACCGTTTTCAGCAATTCCGGCAGGTTCTCGGTGCGAATCCGGAGTGCCATCTGGAAGTTATCGGAACCGTAAAACATCACCAGTGGCGCAATGTGCTGGTGCATCGACTCGAAGTGAAAGTCTTTTACCACTCCAACGACGGTGAATTTCCGGTGACTGTCCGGGTTGCCATTTCCTATTCGCCAGAGTTGCTGGCCGATCGGTTTTTTCCAGCCAAACCGCTTGACAGCCGCTTCGTTGACCAGAATGCCCACGCTATCGGAAAGAAAGGTTTTCGAGAAGTTTCGGCCCTGCGCCAGTTTAATACCCATCGTGGGCAGGTAATCTTCGTCGATGTAGTAGCTTTTCTCACGATAAACCGTCGCTTGCGGGTCGCCATTGTCGGGTTGAAAACCGTCAGTCCCGTTGTTGGAAGCCCCGGCGGGCAGGTAACCCGCCAGCGTTACGTTCAGCACCGGCGCCAGTTTTTTCAGTTCGGTTTTGAAGGCATTGATTTGTTTACCGAGTGTATAGGTATCGTGCAGAATGAGTACCTGGTCTCTGTCGAATCCTACTTTTTTGTTCTGAATGAATTGCAGCTGCTGATACACGACCATCGTTCCGATGATCATGCCGATCGAAACCACAAATTGAATGGTTACCAGCGAGTTGCGCAGCCAGCCGCTTTTAAAACCGGCCCGGATGCTGCCTTTCAGGACGCTGACCGGCTTGAAAGCCGACAGGAAAAACGCAGGGTAACTCCCCGCCAGCAAACCGATGAGCAGACTGGTCAGCAGGATTCCCGGTAACATCCAGCCGCCGGTTATTTCTTTTAATCCAAATTCCTTGCCGGTCAGCTGATTAAAAACCGGCAGGGCGGCCCAGACCAGAAACAGCGCGCCGATCAGCGATAGCATCGTGACCAAAACCGACTCGCTCAGAAACTGGCCGATGAGCTGCTTCTGCAACGAGCCCAGTACTTTCCGGATTCCCACTTCCTTGGCCCGGCCCGCCGAACCCGCCGTGGACAGGTTCATGAAATTGATGCAGGCCACCAGCAGAATAAAAACCGCAATGAGCGAAAAAATATAGACGTACTTGATATCGCTGTTGGCTTCAATTTCGCCTTCGTAGTCGGAATGCAGGTGAATGTCGGTAATAGGCTGAAACCGAAACTCGAAACTATTGCCTTTCTGGGTAAAATCAGACAGACTCATGCCCAGAAGTTGCTGAACTTCGGGCCCGACATATTTCTTAATCATCTCCGGCATTTTCGCTTCCAGCTGGTGAATCGAATAGCCAGGCTGCAGCACGATGTACGTCAGAATGCCACTCGACAGCCAGGTTTCGCGCAACTGAATGGAGCGAAGCGACCCGAATAGATCGTAATGAAAATGGGTGTTAGAAGGAACATCCTGACACACGCCCGTTACCCGAAAAACGCCCCGGTTACCCAATTTCAGCGATTGCCCGATGGGGTCCTGCCCGCCAAAATATTTCCGGGCTGCTGTTTCCGTCAGCACGATCGTGTTCGGCTCCAGCAGAGCGGTTTTGCGGTTTCCTTTCAGCAGCGGGATTGAAAAAACCTCGAAAAAGTTAGAATCCGCAAAAACGACGCGCGCTTCCTTGAAACTGTTTGGTCCCTGTTTGACAATAAAGGTTCCATCCAGTGCCAAACGGGTTAGCGATTCGACGCCCGCGTAGTCGTGCACCAGCGCCGGGCCCGCCGGTACGCTGACCTGCGCAGCTTTGATCTCTTTCCCGCCAATCTGGCCGTAGATGGTCATTCGGTACGTCCGGTCCGATTTGGCATGATACCGGTCGTAACTCAGTTCGTGCGTAACAAACAGCACAATGAGCAGGCAGGTCGCCATGCCAACGGCCAGCCCGATGATGTTGATGAAAGTAAAGGCTTTGTGAAGAACCAGATTCCGCCAGGCGATTTTCAGATAATTCCGGATCATGTCGGGACGTAGGAAAAAAGGAGTTGAAGATTCCGTTTCTTTTCGTTTGGCCAGGGGCCGTACTAACTTCAAGGCACTCAGCACATACCGCCAGCGGGCTTCGCGCTCGCCCACGGTCTCGACCCAGTGCGCATACAGCTCGAGCAAATCGCCCTGCACTTCCTCGGCGGTTTCGGGATCGCCAAGCCACGAAAGCAAAGCCGAAGCCCAACGGGGTGGTTCATGATTCATACCCTTCACCCTCCCATCAATTGCAGCGTTTGCGGAGGAAGCGCATCCCACAATTGTTCGCGAATGTTTTTCACTTCCATCAGGGCTTTCCGACCGGCCGTTGTCACCGCAAAAAACCGCTTCCGGCGACCACCCCGCTCGGCCGTGGCTCCGCTCATTTTCGAAGACAGATAGCCCTTTTCTTCCAACCGCTGCAGCGTCGTATGAACGGTACTGAAGCCCACCGCCCGACCGGTTTTCTGCTCGATTTCCTGCGTTATGGTAACCCCATACGCGCTCTCGTCCAGAACGGCCACGGTCAGCAAAACCACTTCTTCGAATTCACCCAAAAAAGCCCTTTTCATGCTAAAGGTTATTTTATACGATAATGTCGATCAAATGCGGTGCCAACTAACAAAAAAAGCCCTAAAGGGCCTTTAAATGCAGTTTTACGAAAATACAGAAGGAGGAATTTGTCCAAAAGCGGACAACCGACGTACCAAAACGGACAAGGGTATTGGCCCTATGCCCCACCCTTATTCCTTTATTTTCTGTGCAGTTTTAGACCAAATTTGTAAAATCCGGTGCGCAATTATGCATATCTCCACCACACTTCATCTTCCCTTTGTTAGCGGGGAAATGGCCATCTATAGCCCCGAAGCTCACCAGCGGATCATTTCCAATTTCAACTCCGGTTTGTTAGCTTCATAGCTAATGGCAAACTCATTCCGCTCGATATCATCACGATTATTTGATGCTGTGAAAGGCCGGTACTGCCGGACTTTTAGTAAATTTCGCAGGGATTTCTGGACAATCTATTTATCAATCATTGATAGCTTGATATACCAGTGGTTTAAAGGCTTTATCGGTATTTACCACATACGGCCCCCACATCTGCCGGTAAATTAATACCAGCATATCCTCTTTAGGATCAACCCAATAAGAGGTTGAAAATACGCCCCCCCAGGAATAGGTACCAACCTGGCTGGGCGTAAACCGACTTCCATTTTCAGAAATCACCAGAAAACCAAACCCAAATTTATTATCAAGCGCGTGGTCGCCGACGTTCGGGTTCAGGTCGCCGATCTGATTCATGGTCATCAGCCGCACTGTATTCCGGGCCAGGAGCCGTATCCCATTATAGGTACCACCATTTAGCAACATTTGCAGAAAAACAGCGTAATCATAAACCGTGGACGACATGCCCCCACCTCCCGAAAAATAGGCATGCTGTTGGCATGGGTAATTCATATCGAGCGCTCCACCAAAAACCGATGCCTGCCTTTTGATCGTTCCCGCAGAATCCCCCTGGAAAAAGTTGACCAGTCGCGTAGCTTTTTCGGCTGGCACGTTGAAATAAGTATCTTTCATGCCCAGAGGCTGGCAAATACGCTTCGTGAAGAACTCTTCCAGGTTCATGCCTGACCACTTCTCAACCAGATAGCCTAATAAGTCCATATTCAATCCGTATTTCCATTGCTCGCCGGGTTGAAAAAAAAGCGGCAGTCGGCCCAAGCGGGTCATGGCGTCAGCCAGTGTCTGCCCTTTGACGCCAACCCCTCCGGTCAGCTTACTTTTGGCGTAAATGGCGCTTTCGGCCGGAGGACCGATGGAAGGATATCCCAACCCTGATGTATGGGTCAGCAGGTCACGAATGGTGACGGAACGCTTGGCCGGAACGGTCGTATAAGTTGTATCTTTAGCGTTGAAGGTCGCCAGCACATTTTGATTGGCGAAGGAGGGAATGAACTTAGAAACCGGATCATCCAGCGCAAATTTCCCTTCCTCCCACAGCATCATAACGGCCACCGTTGTGAGTGCTTTTGTTTGTGAGGCTACCCGAAAGATACCGTTTTTGTCAAGAGGTTCTTTCGTGGCTGGATCATTGTACCCGTGCGCTTTGTAAAAAACAATTTTGCCATGGCGGGCAATCAGGACAACGGAACCATTTATCCATTTCCGGTTGACCCAGTTTCTCATTCCAGAATCCAATCGAGCCAGTCGGGATGCTGAAAAGCCGCCAGCCTCTGGAATCGCTTCTGTCAGGATTTTGGCTTGAGCCCGAGCAATTCCGGAGTATACAATGACTGTAAATAGACTAATCAGGGCGATTCGGTATCGGTTCATGGCTGCTGGTAGCAAAAAATAGTTAGTGTATCAACCCCTATAAAGTTGGAGCATTTTTTCAAAACAGTTTAGTCAGTCGAGCGGCTTTAACCGCTTCCCAATCTGGTTCCTTCACCGGTTGTTCCGAACGTAATTTTATGCCTTCCTGCCCTTTTCGAGCGGGGTCGTGTTTTTAATTTCCCCATGGATCATTGTAAAACGTTACATAATCGTCAATAGCCAGCCGGGCATCATAATACCTGCTCCGCCGGTTGATCGCGCAAAAACCGCTTTACCAGGTGCGAGATGAATGGGGAGCCGTTTTCGTTGCGGATTTGTACCCGTTTTAAGCCATAGGCTCGTTGAATATACGGAAATGCTCAACAACATTAGCTTTCCGGATGCCCCTTTGGAAAAGGGAATATAGGATTTTTCGACTATATACATCCAAGATACTGAATCAAATCATTACGCTTCTCCCCCTCTGTCCGGCCAAAATACTGAATGGTATTGGGCTGATTCTGAAACCACAAGCTAACCCGTTGCCACTCTAGCGAGGTCCGCAGCCCCTTCACCCGGCGCGGTTTGTAGGTAAGCTCAGTGTTGGCAATCCAGCGGAGAGCCTGGGCATGTCGTAGCCACTCAGATTCTGAACGACATCCGTCGCCCGGTTACTGATGGTAAAGTCGACAAACCGGTGTATCGCGTGCGTTCCATCCTCCAGGTTCGTAATTGGTAAACTGAAAAGGTGAGAAATCCGCAGCGGTCGGCGTTCGTGTACGGAAAATGGTCGTTGAACCCGGTGGTGAAAAGCCCCGGCTGAGGTCCGCATACAGGCTGCGTCCGTGGGCGAGTGATTGTAGCTGGTCCCCAGCAGCAGACGACTCGCGAATCATAGTCTGCATAGGTCAGCGTTCCCCTCAGGCGGGTGCGTGGGCTCAGGTCGTAATCGACCCGACTGTTGAACGCGGTTTTATGGAAGTCGCTGCGTGTCTGCCAGCTACCGATCTGGTTCGGATAAATTTGTTACGCCAACGAGTACTCTACCGATGCGGAATCACATAAATTAATTGCGTACGATCCCGTTTTTAGTGGAACGTCAAAATTTGAGTATTTGCTGGTTATTATTATTTTTCAAACACTAATTTTCTTGTCACTGAACCCGTTTTCTGCCGCAATTGAAGTAGAAAAAGGCCGCTTGCATCGGGCAAAGTGATACGCTGCTGTTGGACACCAGAACCCTGCACCTGTTGGCGATACCATTCACGACCCATCATGTCGATAATGCGTATTTCACCCTGTTGTCCGGGGTCCAATTGATAACGAATCTCAAACTGGCCAGTGGAGGGATTTGGCCCTATTTCCAATGCATGGCTGGCTTCGGCACTCTTTTCTTCGCTGAGACGGCTCCCCACCGGACAGGTCAGCACTTTCGGAGCCCACAGCAATACATAATTGCTGTTTTGTACTTTGGCACTGATCTGATAGGAAATGCCGGTTTTAAGACTGGCAGGGGTGGTAAATGCGTAACCATGGATTCCGTTGCCTTTGCCAGCTGCGACCAGATCCGGTCGAAAGATATTGGCAGGAGTTGTACCCAGGGAAAGTCCATTGGCAAAAAACTCGACGGTCATTGGGGTATTGGGTTGGTTGCGATCCCAGACCCAGCCTTGAATGCTGCTGCACTCAACCACATCCAGAAAGCCTTCAAAGTTACCGGTTACTATAGAACTGGCCGATTTAATTGTCAATGTCAAAGTGGTCGCCACCGGAGCATGCTGGTCGTCTTTAGCCGAATACGTTAGCAGGAAGGTGCCGCTGACCGAGGGAGTCCCACTGATGCTGCGGGTTGCGGCATCAAAGCTCAGGCCCATGGGTAAACCCGCCAGCGTATACGTCAGCGGATCATTCTCAGCATCGGTAAAAGCCATCAGGCTGGCGGTAAATCCGGCATTGACCGTGGCCGACAGCGGATTGACAACCGGTGCAACCGGAGCGGCATTGGCAGGCGTCCCCGATCCTTCACAGGTCAGGTTTTTGGGGGCCCACATCAGCACATAATTCGAACCTTGCACCCGTCCCCAAAGGGTGTGAGTCTGGTTGTCCTTAAGACTTTCAGGTGTACTAAAAACATAGCCGTGCGTTCCGTTGCCTTTGCCGGCATCTTTCAAATCCGTGCGGTAGATGTTGGCCAACGTGGTGCCGACCGGGGTGGCGGAAGCCAGGGAACTGCCTTGCAAAAACTCGACGGTCATTGGGGTGTTGGGTTGGTTTCGATCCCAGACCCAACCTTGAATGCTGCTGCACTCAACCACATCCAGAAAGCCCTCAAAGTTACCGGTTACTATAGAACTGGCCGACTTAATTGTCAATGTCAAAGTGGTCGCCACCGGGGCATGCTGGTCGTCTTTAGCCGAATACGTTAGCAGGAAGGTGCCGCTGACCGAGGGAGTCCCACTGATGCTGCGGGTTGCGGCATCAAAGCTCAGGCCCATGGGTAAACCCGCCAGCGTATACGTCAGCGGATCATTCTCAGCATCGGTAAAAGCCATCAGGCTGGCGGTAAATCCGGCATTGACCGTGGCCGACAGCGGATTGACAACCGGTGCAACCGGAGCGGCATTGGCAGGCGTCCCCGATCCTTCACAGGTCAGGTTTTTGGGGGCCCACATCAGCACATAATTCGAACCTTGCACCCGTCCCCAAAGGGTGTGAGTCTGGTTGTCCTTAAGACTTTCAGGTGTACTAAAAACATAGCCGTGCGTTCCGTTGCCTTTGCCGGCATCTTTCAAATCGGTGCGGTAGATGTTGGCCAATGTGGTGCCGACCGGGGTAGCGGAAGCCAGGGAACTGCCTTGCAGAAACTCGACGGTCAATGGGGTATTGGGTTGGTTGCGATCCCAGACCCAGCCTCGGAGACTGTTGCACTCGACTTTATCGAGATACCCCTCGAAATTACCCGAAGGAACGCTCACGGGCAGTACGATTTCGGCGTTATAGGTTGAATTATATCCGTCTCGAAAATAAACATTCTGCGCATCATATAATGGCATCCACTTGTAGACAACCTCAGAATTATACGTTGCCTTTACCAGAAAATTGGGGTATCGGATGTGCCACGGATAGTTAAGGGACCCCGGCCCATAAGGGTTGGTGGCGAACGGGTAGATGCCGTTGGCCCCTGTTGCTGCCTTTAAGATAGGCGTTGGGGAAACCGCATAGGAGAACCATTCCATGGGAAAAACTTCCAAAATTACATTGCTTACCGGTTGCCCCTTATTGTCCACCGCCCGGATAGCTATCGCTTTTGGAAACGGCCTGAGTATCCAATCGTCGCCAACGATGGGGCCGGTGTCGGTAGTTGAATTCAGCAGGTGGGTGGTGTATTCATCCCAGACGATATTGCCGTAGGGGAAATTCATGATCGAGTTCACCGGCTCGAAGGTCTGACCGTTAACGGGGTTCTTCGAGCCTTCGACCCGCATCCCATAAATGTCAATTCCACCGCGCGCATGGCCAAACTCATGGGTCAGGCCGTCAGTTGCCCCTGGGCCAAAAGGGCCGCTGTTGAAAACTGTACTCCAGGTCCACTTGTGATAGATGACCTGACGATCTCCCCACCAGCCTCCACCCAGATTGTTGGGTGTAAAGGCGCCGTCAATCACCAGTCCGTACTGGTATTTGGGATGGGGTCGGGACACTTCAATGCCGGCATCTCCGTCAAAAACATACAGGGAATCGACCCGAAAGTCATACACCCCATTGAAGTGACCCGTCCCGTTATTAAAGTTCGCGTTGACGGTGGCCATCTGCTCCAGCACGATCTGCCGGATCGGTTTGGAAAGCATATTCTGATAAAACTCGGCCGTCTGCTTTTCTACAGCGACCACCACACTGAAACGCCAGATCGTTTGGGAGAGAGCGACGTTGCTGACCAGCAGTAAGGCAGCCAGCAAAGCCAGGGGCTGAATAAATACACGTTGATTCATCGCGGTAAGAAGTTCCGTTGAAAACAGAAGGCAACTGGCCTTTTAGCAACTTTCAGATAAATCAAAAGTAGCCAAACCGCTTTCCCACCCCCATGACGCGGCTCAAAATCAGCACTGATTTAGATCAATTTTTCTCCCATGGCTTTCGTAACGACGGCCTGTTATAGGGAAGGTCAGGGTTTTTACCCGTTTACCTGATGGAGCCTTAGCTGACTGTCAATTATAACGGGCGGTTTTTAAGGAGCCTGTCTCTAAAGCGTCCAAACACCCAGGCAATTGCGCTTAAAACCGGCACGATGGTCATGGATTCCCTGGTGCCAACACGTGCCAATAATGGCCCTGGGCAAGCGCCATTCAGGCTTACAATCCCCTCAGACCACATGCAGCATCATTTGAAAAGCAAAAACAGGCTCCTCTTCGTCATTTATTTTAGCGGTACACGTTTCCAGTATTTATACCCTTCAATCCAAACCACACCGGAAAGTGACCAATAAAAGCAGTGGAGCATTTCTTTTTCTGTCACTTCCGTAAATTGAACCACTCGGCGCACCGTCGGAACCACCAGGGTCAGCATCAGCATCAACAGGGTCAGGAAAAGCATCAGCCAAAACAAGGAATTGGGTCGGCGGATGGTCGATAACACGGATTCCCGTTTCGACCTATTTACCAGAGTCAACCAAACGTTGCTCAGGACCAGCGTTACAAAGGTCATTGTTCGCACCTTGTCAATGGCAGCACCAGCCAGCATGGCCTGATAATAGATACCTAAAACAACCAGCGCAATGAGTACCCCCTGCAACATGTTCAAACCCAGCTCGCCCGCGGTGAAAAAAGTATCCGTAAATCGGCGGGGTCGTTGACGCATCAAACCGGGTTCGGCGGGTTCATTTTCGAAGGCAATCGAGCTGGTTGGCCCCATCACTAACTCCAGAAAAATAATGTGAATCGGGCTAAAGAGATTCACGTACCGCCAGCCAAAAAGTAAAGGCACCGTCACGGTTAAAATAATGGGAATATGAATGGAGACAATGTAACCAACAGCCCGCTTCAGGTTCTGATAAATGCGTCGGCCCTGGGCGATGGCACCGACCATGGCGTTCAGATCATCATCCACCAAAACCAGAGCCGCAGCCTGTTTGGCGACTTCCGTTCCGCGACGACCCATGGCTACCCCAATGTGGGCGGCTTTGAGCGCAGGACCATCATTGACGCCGTCTCCCGTCATCGCAACCACTTCGCCATTGGCTTTTAGTGCCCGGATAACCCGGAGTTTGGCATCCGGAAACATCCGGGCAAATATAGTGACCCGCTTCACTTCCATTTGCAGTTCCGTTTCCGATAAAGCCATCACCTGCTGACCCGTCAGGTAATGGTCGGAATTCGGTATTGCGACCTGACTGGCAATAGCCTGAGCGGTTTCCGGCGAATCGCCGGTGAGCATTTTAACGGTAATCCCAGCCTGATGAAATTGGTCAAGAACGGCCCGGGCATTGGCTTTAGGTGGGTTTTCCAACGCGATCATCCCTTTGAATACCCACTGAAAATCATCCTGATTAACGGGAAAGTCAATGTCCGGCCACTCGCTCCCGGCAATTCCCAGCACCCGGTAACCTTGCTTAGCCAGACGTGTAGCCTGCCGAAGGATGTCAGCCTTTTCGACTTCTGACAAATGACAAATCCTGACAATCCGTTCCACCGCGCCTTTCCCCGCCACGCGGACCGGACCGGTGCCATAGACGTGGGTCATCATGGGGGGCGTTCCATCCAGCGGATATTCGTGTTGGATCGCTGCTATTTCCTGGCTACAATGCGTTTGATAAGCCGACTCGATAGCCCGTTCCATGGGGTCGAACGGAGTTGGTTCGCTGGCCCAACGCGCAAAAACCAGGACATCCTTTACGGAGTCGGATAAAGTTGCATTCAAGGGCACTAATTCGCGGGTTTTTCCATCATACAGGGAAACCACTGTCATTCCTTCCTGGGTGATGGTGCCGGTTTTGTCGGTGCAGATGACCGAAGCCGATCCCAGGCTTTCTACCGTCTGAGGTTGCCGGGTCAATACGCCCAGCCGGATCATGCGGGCAGCGCCCAGTGCCATAAAACTACTAAAGGCGACAGGAATTTCTTCAGGCAATACCGACATGGCAATGGTTAAGCCCAGCAACAGGGAGGTGGCCCAGTCACCGGAATGGCTATAATTAATCCCCCAGACCAGGGCGAATGCGCCAAATCCCACCCAGGCCATCCGCTGCACGAACCCGTTAATCTGTCGTTGCAAAGGGGTTTTCTCTACTTTAATGGACTGAAGCGTGTGCCCTAGCTTTCCAACTTCGGTTTGCGTTCCGACTGAGGTTACGCGCACATAGGCACTTCCGGAGGTGAGCATCGTACCGGCCAGGAAGCGGTCGATGGCTGGAGCGGTTTTGGCCACCGGAACCGACTCTCCCGTTAAAATGGCTTCATCGACCGAGCAGTCGTTGGCTTTTACAAGGATGCCGTCCGCCGGAACCGTTTGCCCTTCTGACACCCAGATCAAGTCGCCCACCACTATTTCCTCAATAGGAACCGGCAAAAGTTCCCCATTGCGAAGTACCGAAACCCGGTTTTGAGATAACGCTCGAAGCGCCTGGAGAGCCCGGTTGCTCCGCACGGTTTGGAAGAGGGAAATTCCCGCTACCAACAGCATCGCCAGGGCTAATAACAGGCCTTCCTCCCATTGCCTCAGCAGGACGTAGATCAGACTGGCCACCGCCAGCAGAATAAACATGGGTTCCGAAACCACTTCAACCACCAGCTTTAACAGGGAGGCAGAATCCGTTGATTCTGTTTCATTCCGGCCAAATCGTTGGCGGGCCGTTTCAACCTCGCTCGTTGTCAAGCCTAGTAAGGGGAAGGAAAAATCGGGTAGCCGGGTGTTAGCCATGAGGACTGGAGTTAAATATCCCCAAAATGCACTTTCCAGGTCCAAATTTAACTGACCTTAAAAAGGGTATAACCTGATATTAATCAAGTTTTTGAAAATGGGATTAATACGTTACCGGAGCAATAAGGGAGTAAGGTTGTGGAGGTCAATGCCAGGAGGCCGGTGTTGATCCGGAGCTACTCGAAGTAAAATGGCACCGTTCATTATAATGTATTTCCGTTATCCTTAACACATACCACGTAAAATCACCGGTTTTTAATTTCCAGGTAACTGATGCCTCCACCGGAATTCGAATACCGGCTAATTTTTGGTGGTTTTTCATAGCTATTGACCAGGTTTCCAGCCGGTAAGTTCCTTCAAATTCGCCGTAGCGCTGAGCGACGAAACGAATCACATCGCCCTCAGGGGTGAATGTAAAAACGCCGGATGCGGTGACTTTTCCGTAATTCATGGTGGCCCGGGCGGTGGTGGCACTGAGTTCTTCCCAGTGGATGTACGGGTTTAATGCCGCCGTTGGAAACCAGACCAGTTCGGCCAAAAACCGCAGCATCGTTCCCTGATCGATTTCTTTTCCGCTCGCATTCGCAATGGGCCAGAAGGACAGTGCCTTAATCAGCATATTGCCATGTCCTTGATCGTACTTATCCCGTCCCGCCAGATAAAAAAGCGGAGCTGCCTTAATGCGGGCGCTCCAGATAAAACCGGGCTTGTCGGTGGTAAAACACTGCTGCGCTTCAACGGGCATCCAGTTCCCGGTAGCCTTGGTGCGCATCTGACCCTGTTGTTTCAACTGAACGGTTTGAATGCGTTCTTTTCCGGGTACCTGGGCGCTGATGAGCCATTTTCGAACAACCGGCGGCAATGTTTCTACTTGCTGAATCGTAATGACTGACGGCTTTTCAGTATTGACCTGACTCATAAGTCCCTGAATTTCAGCCTGTATCCTGATCGTGAGTTTCCAGTCTGCGTAAGCTGGCAAACTAATAATCAAAGCAATCAGGTTCATAACAGTGCCGGTTTTAGCCGCTTGCCAATGAAGCAGGATCAACAGCTGTGAAAAAAGGATCGCGCCAAACGCAACCAGCCACCACCGGGCCATGCCGGTTAGAAAACCGCCTGCCGCCGTTAAAAAGAACAGCCCCGTGACCAGCCAGAAAACGCCAACGGCTTTCGTCTCCGGTTCCGATAAGGGGATGATGGTCGTTTCCGGGAGTAAACCGGCCTTTGTCAAATACCGACCCCTGACAAAACCGGTCAGGTGGATCAGACCATGAAAACCGAGAATACTGGCAAACAAGATGCGAATCGTACCCATAACAATATATCCAGGTTGGGTTAGAGACCAGGAAGAAAAGCCCTAATTTACTTAAGATCAGCCGCTTGCCGAAATGACAATAATTGCCTGGAAGTATGACAGGTATCAATTTCGTTCACCATGCACTTCGCTAGATTTGAACGTTCAGATGCACTGAACGCGGACGTAGCCCTTGCTCGATTTTATGAACAGCCAACCTTTTTCTTCGTTACCTCCGGAACAGGTAGTAGTCCAGCTTCAAACTACTTTAACCGGGCTTGACAGTGCGGTGGCCGCGAAACGCATTCAGGAGCAACGCCAGCTATTTCGCACGGAAAGCCGCTTCCAACGGGAGTTCAAGCTCCTTGTTCGCCAATTTACCAGTCCTCTGGTGTTGTTGCTGGTGGTCGCCGTTATCCTGTCGGCGATGCTGGGAGAAACCTCGGATATGCTGATCATTCTCGGTATCCTGCTAACCACGGGTTTGCTGGGCTTTTGGCAGGAGTTGAATGCAGGACGCGCCATTGAAAAACTGCGGTCCCTGATCGCCCTGAAACATACGGTTTTACGCGACGGGAAAGAGATATCGGTGGTAACGCAGGAGGTTGTGCCCGGCGACGTCCTGATTCTGAATGCGGGCGATATCATTCCGGCCGACTGCCGCATCCTGGAAAGCAATGAACTGCATGTGAACGAAAGTTCACTGACCGGCGAATCGTATCCCGTTGAAAAGATGGTGGGTGACATCCCGGATACCGCTCCGCTCCGTCAGAAGACGAACTGTCTGTGGCAGGGAACCAACGTCATCAGCGGTCGTGCGCACGCCCTGGTGGTTCAAACGGGTAGTCAAACGGTATTTGGTCAACTAGCCCACAGCCTTTCGCAAACCCCGGAAACCGCTTTTGAGAAAGGCATCAAACACTTCGGTTACTTTCTGCTGCGGATAACGGTTCTGCTGTCACTCGTTATTCTGATGGCCAACCTGTATTTTAAGAAGCCGGTTTTCGATTCGATCCTGTTTTCACTGGCGCTTGCCATCGGCATGGCGCCTGAGCTTTTACCCGCCATCATGACCTTTGCCATGTCGGCGGGTGCCCGGCGGATGCTCCAGAAAAAGGTCATCGTTAAAAAGCTATCCTCCATTTTCAATTTTGGGGAAGTGTCGGTGTTGTGTACCGACAAAACCGGCACCATTACCGAAGGCACGGCCACCGTAAAAGAGATCGTGAACTGGCAGGGGCTGGCCGACGAACGCATCGGCCTATACGCTTACCTGAATGCGACTTTTCAGCAGGGTTTTTCAAATCCCATTGATCAGGCCATCGGTGCCTTAAACCTACCCGCCGAAGGGTATGAAAAGCGGGATGAGATCCCGTATGATTTCATTCGCAAACGGCTGAGCATCGCGGTCCGGAAAGGGAACCAGCGGTTTTTTATCACCAAAGGCGCTCTGAGCAATATACTGGCAGTGTGTAGTTTGGTGGAGTCACAACCGGGTCATCCTGAGCCTCTTTCAGCCACAACCCGCAACGAAATTGAAAACCGGTTTGCGGCCTATTGTCAAACCGGTTACCGCGTGCTGGGTCTGGCGTATAAACCACTAACGGCGGATCAAATCACCCGGGACGATGAACAGCAAATGATTTTTCTGGGCTTCATCGTATTGGAAGATCCGCTGAAAGAAAGTGCCCAGGCTTCCATCGAACGGTTGCGGCACCTGCACATTCAGGTAAAGATTATTACCGGCGACAATCGGTACGTCGCTTTGCATACCGCCCGGCTGATCGATATCGATCAGCCCCTTATTCTGACGGGAGAAGAGATGGACCGGCTCAGTCCGGAAGCGCTCATCGTGCAGGTTCGGCAAACGAATGTATTTGCCGAAATCGAACCACATCAGAAAGAACGCATCATCAAAGCATTACAAAAATCGAATGCCACCGTGGCCTACATCGGCGATGGCATCAACGATGTCGCGGCTATTCACGCAGCGGATGTCGGCATATCCACCAGCAACGGCGTGGATGTGGCGCAGGAAGCCGCCGATTTTGTGTTGCTGGAAAAAGAGTTGTCGGTGCTGGCCGATGGCATTGAAGAAGGGCGGAAGTCTTTCGTGAATTCCATGAAGTATATTTTCATCACGACCGGCGCCACCTTTGGCAATATGTTCAGTGTGGCGGGCGCTTCTTTGCTGCTGCCTTTCCTGCCCATGCTCCCCAAGCAAATTCTGCTGACCAATCTGATTACCGACCTGCCTTTTCTGACCATTGCGTCGGACCAGGTGGATGGTGAGCAACTGACTTCACCCCGAAAATGGGACCTGAAAATGATCCGGAATTTTATGATCGTTTTTGGGCTCCACAGTTCGCTGTTTGATTTCATCACGTTTTATATGCTGTATTATTACTTTCATCTTTCGGGCTCCTCCTTTCAAACCGGCTGGTTTCTGGAATCGGCCATTACGGAAATTATCATTTTGTTTGTCATCCGTACCCGGAAATCGTTTCTTCAAAGCAGGCCGGGTAACTGGCTGATCGTTACGGGACTGTTATCGCTTTTAATGACGGTTTATTTACCGGTTTCGCCCCTGGCTCAGATGCTCGGATTTTCCGTAGCCCACGCGCGGCAACTGATCGCTTTATCGCTGATCCTGATCGTTTACACCGTTACGGCGGATCTCCTTAAAATCGTTTTTTTTAGATTCAATCTAACCGCCGAAAAGGTTGAAAACCGCCCGATGGACCGATGAAGAAGGCTCTTAATTTGTGGAAAATCAGCATCCTGGTGATTTTGAAACCGGCTAATTGATCCCGTCGGCAACGGGTAAAAAAACCTTCTTTCCGGATTGATTGATCCAGTTCAGCAGTCGTTCCACATCGTCTTTATGAAATAGTTCGGTGCCGGGATTCATGGTGGCGGCCGTGCCACAGGCTACACCGAACCGCAGCATCTCTTCGTAGGATTTGCCCTGCGACAATGCGTAAATCATTCCGCCGACCATGCTGTCACCGGCGCCCACCGTACTCTGCTTTTTAACCGTCGGGGCCGGAACCCGGAAACGTTCAATGCGCTGATCGGCATGGCCGGTTTTGGCTACCAGCAAAGCGCCCGCCGGCCCCAGTGAGAGGACCACCACTTCACACCAGCCCCGCTGGATGACCGAGCGGGCGGCTTCCTCCACTTCGTCCAGCTCCAGTTTATCCACCCCAACCAGCGAAGCTAGTTCCCCCAAATTAGGTTTGAGCAAAAATGCGCCTTCCTGAACGGCCATCCGCAAAGGTTCACCGGAGGTGTCGAGAATCAACCGGGCACCCCGTTGCCTGACTATTCGGGCGATGACTGCGCAATAATCCGCCGGAAGGCCGGGCGGAAAACTACCACTGATGACGACATAGTCAATGGGCTTGGGAAAGGTCAATACCGTGTTTAGAAAAAGCTCACGTTCGTCCATAGACCAGGCTGGCCCGGGCAATCCAAACCGGAATTGTTGCCGGGTCGAGGTTTCCGTCACCACAAAACTCTGCCGGGTCCAGCCCGCCATCGGGACGGTTTGGAAATCAATTTGCTGCTCGGCTACCAGTTGTTCCAGTAGTGAACCGGTTGCTCCGCCAACCGGAAAGACCGCCCGTGATTTTCCACCCAGGCGGTGAATGGCCCGGGAAACATTAATGCCCCCTCCGCCCGGATCATAGCGGGCTGCTGCGCACCGCAGTTTCTGTTCCGGCACCAGATGGTCAATCGTTGTACTGATGTCAACCGAGGGATTCAGGGTCAGGGTAATGATCATGGCAATTTTGATTTCCGGGTGGTAAAACGTACTAAAAAAGTGGGCAACTGTCTGGAGTTTTATCCCGATCAATTGCCCATTCAGTTACGGTAGTCAACGCTAAAATACCTTGTTCAGTCGCTTTATCAAGCTTTTGGCGTACGCTGCCCGATTACCGGGCCAGGTACCCCCCGTCGATGGGATAATACGAACCTGTCACAAACGAAGCTTTTTCCGACGAGAGCCAGATGACCAGTTCGGCCACTTCTTCGGCCCGGCCCAGCCGCCCAATGGGATGAAGTCCAATCAGCGATGCCTTTACGTCGGCCGGTAATACGCCTAACAGGGGCGTGTCGATATAGGCCGGTCCGACGGCATTGATGCGGATTCCTTTCGGCGCGTATTCAATGGCTGAGGTTTGGGTCAAACCCACCACGCCATGTTTGGCGGCCACGTACCCCGGCGACATCGCCGTACCGACCTGACCCAGAATGGAAGCCATATTAATGATCGACCCGGTACGATTTTGGGCCAGCATGGCTTCCAGTTCGTACTTCAGGCAGTAGAATACGCTATTGAGATTGATATTAATGATCTTCTGCCAGCCTTCCAGCGAATAATCCCCGGTCTGGTTCAATTCGCCACCGATACCGGCATTGTTGCAGGCCATATCGAGGCCACCAAATGCGGAAACGGTTTCCTCAATGAGTTGCTGACACTGCGTTGGATCGCCGACATCGGCTTTGAAAAACCGGGCGATACCGCCTTCGGCCACGACCTGATCGGCAACCTGTTGGCCCCTTGCTTCATTGACATCGGAGAGCATGACACGGGCTCCGTGTTGACCATACAGCAACGCGATGGCTTCTCCAATCCCCGAAGCGGCTCCGGTCACCAGTGCCACTTTTCCTTGTAAGTCCTTCATACGAATGTTAATCTTGGCTTTCAATACGGTTAAGCCCGCATAATTAAAACGGGTACTTCGGCATGGTTCAGGACATCTTCGGCTACACTTCCCTGAAGGAGATGCCGCAGCCCTTTATGGCCATGGGTGTAGAGAACGATCAGGTCGGCCTTTACCTCATCCGCATAGTTCAAAAGTCCTTTCGGGACGGTTTGGTCGCGCCAGATCGTAAACTTGTAATGAGCAATCCCTTTTATCAACGCAAACTCATCCATCCATTCACGGATGCCGTCGGGCTGACGAGGATCGGTGGGAGTCAGCACATAAACAAACTGCTGCAAACCCTGATCCGTCAACTGGAACGGGTACGGATGACGTTCCTTTAGCTTGTCGTCTACGTCGATCCCGCAAATAATGGACTGGGGTTGAAAGTGTTCAATCGGTTTTTTTACCACCAGCACGGGACAGTGGGCGTGCCGTACGATTAATTCGGCGGTAGAACCTTCCAGCCATTCCATCAAACCGGACGCCCCTTTGGAAGCCAGTACGATCAGATCGGCGGGCAGTTCGTTGATGGTTCGAACCAAACCGTCGAAGCTGCTGCCCAATTTTGTTTTAATGCTTACGCCCGCGTAGTTCGGATTAGCCGCCAGTTTCCGGAGACTTTCTTCAGCCTCTTTTACGGTTTCCTCATAAAATTCCGCCGATAGCGCCGACACTTCCGGCGTGTAATCAACGGCTGGTTGAGGCATCAGTTGATAGAGCACGGTATGTAAAAGAATCACTTCAGCCTGGTGCGTGCGTGCCAGACCGACGGCTACATCAAGGGCATACGTCGTTATGGAGCTTAGATCCGTGGGAACCACAATCGTTTTCATGGTGAACTGGTTTTTGCTTGATGTCTCAAAACAAGCTGGAAACCATGCCTTTCTAAATGACTGATCCCATGAAACCGGGTGATTATTGTCAGTCTGCCAGCTTCGAATCGGCAAAAACCGCCAGTGGGAAACCGGCACCGGGTTCTGGATGACAACTATATCCTTACTTGATGACTATCAGTACTTTAAATGATTGCCATCATGTATAAACGAACCGCCAGCCGCTAGCTTGCCGTCTGATCTTAAACCAGAAACAGACATGAAAACGTGGATACTTCCGTTCAGCCAGATTAACAATGGAATGATTGCCCGGGTTGGAGGCAAAAATGCTTCGCTGGGTGAAATGTTCAACGGCTTGCGGTTTTACGGCGTTCGCATTCCGGACGGTTTTGCCCTAACCACCGATGCGTATGGTGAATTCCTTCAGTACAATCAACTTCGCGCGCCTATTCAGAAATTGATTGATGAATTAGATACACGAACCTTTTCCAACCTGGCTTCCATCGGAAATCAGATTCGGGCCCTCATCCAACAGGCAGGCTTTCCACCGGAAATTACGGAAGCGCTCAAGAAGTCATTCACCGATTTAAAGCATCATTATCCGGATCCGATTCAGGTGGCGGTACGCAGCAGCGCCACCGCCGAAGATCTGGCCAGTGCCAGTTTTGCCGGTCAGCACGAATCGTTTCTCAATATTCAAACGGACGATCAGCTGGTACAGGCTTGCCGGGCCTGTTATGCTTCATTATTCACGGACCGGGCGATCAAATACCGCCACGATAATGGATTCGATCATTTGAAAGTCGCCCTTTCGGTGGGGGTTCAGAAAATGGTTCGCTCCGATCAGGCTTCTTCGGGCGTTTGTTTTACCGTGGACCCCGATACCGGCCACGAAAAGTTGATGCTGATCACCGGGAGCTGGGGACTGGGGGAAAACGTCGTTCTGGGCTCTGTTAATCCCGATGAATTTTACGTTTTTAAACCATCCATAAGCAAACGGCCCAACGCCGTTGTCAGCCGAAAAGTGGGCGATAAATCCGTTACGATGATCTACGGAGATTCGTTGGAAGAAGGGAAACTAACCCGAAATACGGTTACGTCTGCGGAACGGCAGCAACGGCTGGTCCTGACCGATACGGAAGTGAACCAGTTGGCCAGCTGGGCTTTATTGATCGAAGAACATTACCAAAAACCGATGGACATCGAATGGGCCAAGGACAGCATCGATCAACATCTCTACATCGTTCAGGCCCGGCCCATGACGAATCTGGGCGCGTCGAAGTTGCAATTGACGGAATACCAACTACCCGTATCCGGGAAAATTCTGACGCGGGGCCAGGGCATCGGCCAACGAATTGTCACGGGAACGGCACGGGTGGTGGCTTCGCCCAAAGACGTTCCCGCATCCATCGGCGCATCGGATATCCTGGTCACCGACATCACCACGCCCGACTGGGACCCGATTCTCAAGAAAGTTTCCGCCATTGTCACCAACCGGGGGGGGCGGACCAGCCACGCGGCCATTGTCGCCCGGGAGGTGGGGGCTTTGGCCGTGGTTGGCACCAATAACGGTACAAAAGTCATTAAAGATGGCACCACCATTACGGTTTCCTGCCTGGATGCGCAGGAAGGATTCATTTACGACGGGGCCGTTCCGTTTACCAAAGAAGAGATCAACCTGACGGATTTGCCCAAACCCCGGACCAAATGCCAGCTCATTCTGGGTGATCCTTCTCAGGCCTTGCGGTTGTCTCAATTGCCCAGCGACGGGGTAGGCCTGATGCGGCTGGAGTTTATTATCGCCAATGCCATTGGCATACACCCGATGGCACTGGCGAAGTTCGAAGCGGTAAAAGACGCAACGGTTCGGGAAGAAATAACGCGGCTCACGCACCTCTACGCGACCAAGCAGGAATTTTTTGTTGACAAATTGGCCCAATCGGTGGCGATGGTAGCGGCCAGTTTCTACCCGCGCCCGGTCATCGTTCGGATGAGTGATTTCAAAACCAACGAATATGCCAACCTGCTGGGCGGTCGTGATTTTGAGCCGGTGGAAGAAAATCCGATGCTGGGCTGGCGCGGAGCCAGTCGCTACTACGACCTTCGGTATATGGATGGTTTTCGGCTGGAATGCGATGCGATGCGCCGGGTACGCAATCAGATGGGTTTTACGAACGTCAAACTGATGATCCCGTTTTGCCGGACAATCGAAGAAGGAAAGCGGGTGCTGGCGGTTATGGAAAACTTTGGTCTGACCCGGCACGAGAACGAGCTGGAAGTATATGTCATGGCCGAAATACCCAGTAACATTATCCAGGCCGAAGCCTTTGCCGAACTCTTCGACGGTTTTTCCATCGGCTCCAACGATCTGACCCAGCTGGCGTTGGGCGTAGATCGGGATTCGTCGACGGTGCAGGGGCTTTTTGACGAAAACAACCCAACGGTCCGGGAATTGATTCAACTGTTGATCCGGCAAGCCCATCGCACTGGCCGACCGGTAGGTATCTGTGGGCAAGGTCCCAGCGATAATCCGGCTTTTGCCCGGTTCCTGACGGAAGAAGGCATCAGCAGCATTTCGCTGACGCCGGATGCATTTCTGCGCGGACTAAAAACCATCGACGAAGCCGAAACTGCATTGCTCCTCGACACGCTCTAAACAGACCGGAAAAAACAGAATCCCCGGCCAAGCGCCTGGCCGGAGATTCTGCTACTAAAATCAATCTTTTTTGCAGTAAATAACCCCCTTTTATTCCGATGAAAACCCGAGTCCGAAAAGCCCTTTCTGTTGCATTGGTACTGTTCATCTCCGGTTTGCCCTGGTCGTGTACGATCCAAGACCACCAGCCGACCCAACTGGTAACCTGCTCCTGTCAACTCTTCGACAATTCGGGGCCGACCGGATTTTATGACACCCGATCCATGGATTGCCCGGGGGGGAAGTACACCTGCAAATGTGGCGATATTTCCTTTCGAGGAGCGATTGTTGACTTTTCCTGCAATTAAGGGCAGGCCCAGACTTCAGTGATTTTATCAGGACCACCCCGGTAGCTGAATTTCAGGGAAGAGCTGGTCAATTCTTCAACCAGACCTCCGGTGGGTGGCCCGTAAATATTACCCGGCCGGTAGGGCAGTGAAAGGCTATTCGATGTTAATGACCATTCGGCCACAACGGTTGCCGTGTCCGGACTGCTACATTGCTGCCGGTTAAAGATCAGTTGGCCATTGCTTTGAAAAATCATCCGGTAACAAGCTGGTGCGGCATCTCCCACCCGGTCTCCCTGGGAATATACACCCACCGGCATCCAGCCCGACCGGCAATTGATAAGGAGTAGTTCGTTGGCCGTTGGTGGCCGATGGTCGTCCAGGCACGCCCACGGTAAGCTTACCAGCAATAATCCTGAAAGGCCCGCCACCGAACGATGAAAGTGCTTCCATTGCATGACGAATGACAAGTTTAGGTTTATATAAAGTGTAGAATTGCTTGTACTTACCAAGGGATACCAATTCAGAAAACCCGTTGCTTTGCCGATTTAGTACGGAAAATCCCACCTGTATTCTTTATTTTCCGGCGATTGTCCGACCGGTTCAGGGTCATACAGGGCCAGCAATGGAACACGCGGTTTATAGGCCAGTCGACGCGTCAGGCTTCGGTTGTAGACCGTATCCAGCAAGGTTTTTCGGTGCGGGACCGTTACGAGTAAATCCACGGAATGAGTGGTTAAATACGCATTGATTCCGTGTTCTACTTCTTCGTCTAATACCTGATACGCACCGGTTTCGACCGAATCAAACCGGTGAGCCATTTGCTGCCGGTACTGCTCAAAGTCTTCACCAATCAACAGGGGTGTCTGGTTATCCACAATCGATAGCCCGGTCAGTCGAATCGGTTTTAACTGACCTAGTTCTTCAAGCGGTTGCAGACAACTCATCTGTTTCAGCGAACGGTAATCCGTTGCCAGAACGACTTCCCGAATGGGCCGGATAATCGTATGTTGGGGCACCACCAGCACATTCGTTTTAACCTGCCGGATCAGTCCGGTTGCCACACTTCCCAACACCGGCATCAATCCGGCACCACTGGCCCCGACCACCACATACGCGTACGGTTTCTGCTCCAGAGCAGCCTCCACCGCGCGAATCGGATTACCGGCAGCTGTCAAACACTGGTAGGATTGATACTCCGGTACGGGCTGGATCGGTAGTTCCGCCAAAAATTGGTGCAGCCTTCGGGTGACATTCTGTTCGGCCTCTTCCATTTGCAAACCGTACATGACTCCCGGATCAACGGCATAGACGTGCAACAGGTCGAACGCTGCCGGAATTTCTTCAAACAGCGTTTGAGCGAACCGGATCGCTTTTTGGGAAGCCTCCGAAAAGTCGGTCAGCAACAGAATATTTTTCATGGACAATCGGATTCAGGGTATTAGATGTGAAGGGCGTAATTCGTCGAAATCGCTGCTCCCTTTCGGTTTTGCTCCTGCAATGTCCAGGATTTGGTGTATTCCGTATCATCCCAGGTGTACCCCAGTTTGCGCAGCACTTCGACCCGCATACCGAACGTATAGTGAAAGGCAATTTCAAACGCATTGACGGACATGCCCGGATCCACCCGCAACCAGCGTAGCGCACCAAGGTGCGAATTCAGTTCGTTCAGTGGCCGTTCGATTTCGTTTCCGGCCACCGGGCGATCCGAAAGCGAATAGACCAGCAGTTTTAAAAAAGGGAACTGGCGCTGCCAATGCTGATTGAGCTGTCGACAGCTCAACAGGGAGGTGATAACGAACGGTTTCATGACGGGGTTACATTTCAGGAAACGATGGCCAGTACCGGGACATCGGATTGCCGTGCCATTTGCTGGGTGTTGCTCTCCAACACTGAAAACAGGAATTGGTTATGGGCGTTGGGCAGCATCATAATCAGATCCGCCCGGTTTTCAGTGGCATACTGCAAAATTGTTTCGGTCAAATCGTCTCCTTTAACGATGGACAACGTGTGCGGGCAATGAGCGAGCAAATCCCGGATGGCTTCGGAAGCCTGTTGGACAACCGGATCGGCGGGATGATTACTGACACAGAGAACGTTCAAAAAGGCATCGAAGCGGTTGGAAAACCGGAGTACGCCATCCAGCGCCAGCGCATTCACCGGTTTTTCAAGGTCAATGGCCACGACTATGTGTTTAAAAGGCACAAAATGAGCCGCTGGGGGCACCAGCAGCAGGGGTACCGGCGTGCGTAGAATCATCTCCGTGGCCTGACTACCGAAATAATACGCTCCCGGCGAGTTGGCCCCGGCCGTTCCCATCACCAGCAACTCCGCCTTTTGCTCTTTAACGACCGCTTTGATGGTGTCCAGGGTAGCCCCTTCCCGGTTGAGGATGGAAATGGGTACATCCCCGCATCGTTTTTTCAGCTGGTCGCGCAGCCGGTAAAGCTTTCGCCGGGAGCTTACTTTGTTTTTCTCCTCCAGGGGGGTAAACACCGCCTGTAAAGGCGGGAGCCGCAGCGGGTGATGATACACGTGTAACAGCACCAGCCGGGCTTTTAGTTGTTCCGCGAGTTGAAGCGCAAAATCGGAGGCCGGTTTGGCACTTTTTGAAAAGTCAGTGGCTAAAACGATGGTTTTCATAGAACCGCAAAGGCTAACATGAGAAAAAGAGTTTTAATGAATCACGATATCCTTTTCGGCCCAGTACTGTCCCCTGCCATCCCACCAGTTTAAAATGACGTGCCAGATTCCGCTGCTTAGCGCCTGGGTGGAGACCACCTGTCGAGGACGATGGTTAGGCTGAACCACCAGGCGAACGTCTTCACTCTGGGCTAATCGTTTCTGAAAGATCACTTCGGCTTTCCGGAAAGATTCGGGGAGCACGAAAGCTAATTGATGACGGGTCGGTTCGAAAGTCATGGCTGTGGTTTTGGAGTTAGGAGTAAGCTGCTTACGAAGAAAGCAGAGCAAAAATAAATGAGGATTCGCTGACAAGGCACTGATATTCATCGGACTAAAAAATGATCTAAATCAGCGAACGGGCTTATAACCGTTAGGGAATGGTACTCTAATCCTCCGGTACTTTGGGGTTAGATCGTATCCTTTATTCGCAGCAATGAATCGTATTCTGAAAATGCTTTTGGCGACGCTATTGATCCAGATCGCCCGTGTTCCGGGTAGCGCTGGACAATCTTTATCGGAATGGAGCCAGTTTCTTTATCGATCCGGCCTGGATACGGCGGGTGTGAATCAGGACAGCGCCACCATTAGCCGGTTTGCCTTTGAGCTGGCCTACGGCAGCCGTCCCGAACGACTAAGTTTCTGGCAATTACCCGAACGGATCGATTCGGCGGGTGTCAACCGCGTAGTCGAACGGATTCGGGCAAAAGATCCGGACTGGGCCGCTCTTTTAGGATCACTGGAGCCGGTTTTTGAGCCGTACCGCCGACTGCGCGCCAGCCTGGATTCGCTGGTTTCGTTCAGTAAAGATTCGCTGCCGCACCTGGCCGACATTCGATCGGCGCTGAATCAGTATCGCTGGCTGAACCGCCTGGCTTCGGACCGGATGGTGGTGGTCAATATTCCATCCGCTACGCTGCGGGTGCTGGATCGCCAGGGAAATCAGGAACTACTGTCGCGGGTCATTGTCGGTACAAGTCACACGCCAACTCCTCTTTTTGGTGCCGTCATAACCCGGATCATTACCTATCCGTATTGGAATGTCCCCCATTCGATTGCCGTCAAGGAACTACTACCGAAAATCAGGCGAAACCCAGCGGGGGTACTGGATGCCCTGAAAATGCAGGTACTGGATACGAAAGGGCGTATCGTCCATCCGGAATCCATCAATTGGCAGGTGCTTTCAGCCCGCAATTTCCCCTACCGACTGCGCCAGTCGACCGGTTGTGATAACGCACTGGGCATCATGAAATTTGATGTTAACAGTCCATTCGATATTTATCTGCACGACACCAACCACCGGGAGTTATTTAACCACACCAGCCGGTTTTTGAGTCACGGATGCATTCGGGTAGCCAAACCGGTGGAACTGGCGAATCTGCTCCTGCACTCTTCTTTTTTTTCGCCGGACTTTTTGGAAAACCGCCAGGTCAGCCTTCCTTCCCGAACCCTTCCCCTGCCCAGACCCGTCCCCGTCGTCATTACCTACCAAACGATTGAACCGGGTTTGGCTAATTCATTGGATTTTTACCCCGATGTCTATGGCTGGAAAAGCGTCAAACTGTGATGGAAAATGCCATAAAAAAGCGGTGAATACTAACTCACCGCTTTTTGTGGCTCGCTGATTACTCAATCGTAATTAGTTTGGGCGCGGGTTTCGGCTGAAGTGCCTTTTTCTTCAGGCCAATTTTCAAAACACCATCGACATACGTAGCCTGGACGCTGTCTGCTTCGATGTTTTCAGGCAAATCAAACGTGCGCTGAAAAGACTGGTAGCTGTATTCTTTCCGACGATACGAAACGTTCTTTTCGTCCGATTCGGTCGTGTTCTCGGCCGAAATGGTCAGCATACGGTCATTCAGGGCGAGTTTAAAATCCTCCTTTTTTAAACCCGGTGCAATGACTTCCAGTTGAAACTGATCCGCTTCTTCGCGGACATTTACAGCCGGAAAGCCCGGATCGCGGAACACCGCATTGCTGAAGAATTCATCATCAAACAGATTGGAGAAGGTGGTCAAAAGCGAATTTCGAAGTGCCGGTTTCATGGCTACCTGTTGTTTAGTGGAACATAAGACGACAAGGCTGGCTAACAGTAGACCAGCTGCTACTTCAGCAAAATTGTGCAGTGGCCCGGGAGTAATCCGTGATCAACCTCAACTCTGAAGCTAATTGTTGTCAACCATTGTTCGTGGGCCAGGTTCGGTAACCAACCAAAATCACAGGTTGATCTGACCAAACACATGGATCGCGCTCCAATGCGAAGCTATTTTTGGAGAGCGGTTTATCCATCCGCTTTCCAAAATCATGTTAACCGAACTCACGACTGAAGTCATCGATTCCATGCTGGTTAATCAGTATTTTGGGCGCATTGGTTGTGCCGCCGATGACCGAATTTTGATTGAACCGGTCATGTATTATTATGACGGAAACGCCATTTTGGGTCTGACCCGCGAAGGCACCAAGATCCAGCTCCTTCGTAAAAATCCCCACGTCGCTTTTGAGATTGACGAAATGATACGTGACGGTGTCTGGCATAGTGTGCTGATTGAAGGAATCTTTCAGGAGTTAACCGGAGACGAGCGGGAATACGCCCTGTATTTACTGGAACACCGCAAAATCCCGGTTTTTACCGGGGAGAAAATGGGGTATCCCGGTGAAATTACCCCCACTGATCATCACGTCGTGTATCCGGTGGTTTACCGCATCCAGATTCACCGCAAATCGGGTCGCTGCTATACTCAATAAGCTGACTATAATCACGTTAGCCACCCACATTTGTCATACTTCTTCTCCCCATTCAGTCGCAGTTTTATACCCGTTTCGTGAGCATATCTTCACCTGACACCCAACGGAATGAGACGGATTTCTTTACTCTATTTTTCCGCGGCCTTGCTATTGGCATGCCAGACTATTGCACCCGCCCAGTCGGTGCGGGGGAGTTTCGGCTTTTTTCAACTGGGTTATCTCAATGCGCCCAAATCAGGGAATGTTGCCCGAACCTTTGCCCCCGACTGGTTTCCCTCACTCAACGACCACTTTATTTACAGCGGAGCGGAAGGTTGGCTGCGCCGAAACCGGTTGATGGCCGGGCTCAGCGCTTCGGCCCTCACGGCCCGCAGCATTTCCGTTCAGCAAACCCGGGTGGAACGGGCCGCGGGAATCGGACAGATCAAGCTGGGCTACGTGCTTTTCGATACCCGTCGATGGGTATGTTACTCGGCCATCGGACAGGGAATATCCTCCTCCTTAATCACCATTCATCAGGACGGCTTCCAACCGCATATTGCGGTGTTATCCAGCCATTCGACCGATCTCTCGCTGCATCTAAACCGCTTACTGGTGCCCGATCCATCCGTCGGCCCGGAGGAGACAAAGGGGTTTTGGCTGGGCTTGCGGATCGGTTACGTCGCCAGTTCAAAATCAGCACACTGGCAGCAGCTTCCCGATGGTCAGCCGAACCAGGTGAAACCCGAATATGCCCTCAATGGCTTTTATGTGACGCTGACGGTTGGCGGGGGCGGTTTTCATTACGCACAGTAACGAATGGATAACTCTTAGAACCCGGAAACCATGTTTTTTTCGCCAACCCTTTTCTGGACTACTTACACGGTCGTCAATCTGCTCTTTCTCTCCACGATCTGGAGCAGCAAACACTGGCCCCGCCTGACCCGCCTTTTTTATCTGCTCCTGTTTAGCTGGGCGGCCTGGTTCAATGCCACAACGGCTTTGGAAGCTCCCTGGGTGTATCAGGATTACGCCGACACGGCCATTCCCGTGTATAAATGGTTTATTTTAGGCCCGTTTGCCACCATTATTAAACCCATGATCCTGGTGATAGCCGCCAGTCAGGCCCTGATCGCGTTGACGATGACACTCAAAGGCGATTTGTTTCGCCTGGGTTGCTGGGATGGGTTGATCTTTGGTCTGGCAATCGCCCCGCTGGGCTGGTATGCCGCCTTTCCAGCTACCGTTTTGATGGCCATCGCGTTTTACCGTTTGCAGCAATTCCATGACGGTACGTATCTGTGGGAAACAGCCAAAATCCGAAGAAGTGGAAAAAAGAGAAAACCAGCGAGCCCTGCACCAATCGAGTCCTAACGCTATGCGAACTGTTCCGTCAGGTGTTTCGCCAGCGACCGCCAAGTCCGTAAGCCCCCTGCTCAATACCGTGCTGACCCAGGCGTTGGAAGGTCCGAAAAGCCGTCAGTCAGAACTGCGGTTTATTGGTCAAATCGGTTGGCAGTTTCTAAAAGGGTTTCGGGCATTGCATTTTGAGGGACCCTGCATAACGGTATTTGGCTCAGCCCGGTTTAAGGCATCTCATCGGTATTATCAGCTGGCCCAGCAGGTTGGCCGCGCCGTTTCTGACCTGGGTTTTACCGTGATGACCGGCGGAGGGCCGGGCCTGATGGAAGCGGCCAACCGGGGCGCATTCGAAGCCGGAGGGCGGTCAGTGGGTTGCAACATCCGGCTGCCGTTTGAACAAAAACCCAATGGCTATCTGCATAAACAGGTCACCATTGATTTCTTCTTTGTCCGCAAGGTGCTGCTGGTCAAGTACTCCTATGCCTTTGTTGTGATGCCGGGGGGCTGGGGGACGATGGATGAGCTGTTCGAAACATTGACACTGGTACAAACCGGTATTTTGCAGCGGTTTCCGGTGGTTTTGATGGACCGGGCCTACTACCAGCCCTTACTGGATTATCTCCACCAAATGATTCGGGCGGGAACCATCAGTGAGCAGGATCTAAAACTGGTTTTATTGACGGACGACCTCAATGAAGCCATGACCCACATCCGAACGTATGTGGAAAGCAATTTTCGCGTAATCCGGCGACGCCGACCGCTCTGGTGGTTACTGGAAAAAATATAACCGGCTTTAAATCAGATCAATACCTGAGCCTGGTCATTTCAGTCCAAGACAAAGCTGCGCAATTTAGATGCTCCTAAACACGCTTGCCATGAAAATCGCCTTTTTCAGTACTGCCAGTTATGATCGTCCGGGGTTTATTCGTTACCAGAACCATCATCAGATTACCTTCATTGAAGAACCGCTGAGCGAAAACACGGTGGGGAAGGCCATTGGTCACCAGGCGGTGTGCGCTTTTGCCCACGACGATTTGAGCGAACCGGTTTTGCGGTTGTTGAAAATGCGGGGAATAACCGTCATTGCCATGCGTTGCGTTGGTTTGGACAACGTAGATAGGCGCGTGGCCGAAGAACTTGATCTGGAGATAATCCGGATTCCGGGGTATTCGCCTTTTTCGGTAGCGGAGCATGCCGTTGCTTTATTAATGAGTCTGGTTCGCCATTTGCCCCAGGCGCATGAGCGGGTAACAACGGGGAACTTTACCCTGGATGGCTTGATCGGGAACGATTTGCACGGCAAGACGATCGGTGTCATTGGCACGGGACATATCGGTCACGCATTCCTGCAAATCATGAAAGGGTTTGGTTGCCAGATGCTGGCCAATGACCTTAAGCCTCATCCGGCGCTGATCAATGAGGGAATTAAATATGTCTGGCTACCCGAACTACTGGCCGAATCGGATGTGGTTTCGCTCCATTGCCCGTTAACGTCCCGAACGACTCGGCTCATCGATTCACAGGCCCTATCGATCATGAAGCCAACGGCCATTCTGGTCAACACCAGCCGGGGTAAGATCGTCGATACGAAAGCGGTTCTGGATGCCCTCGACCAACGGCAACTCGCCGGTTATGCAGCCGACGTCTATGACCGGGAAAGTGCCTGGTTTCACCGGGACTGGAGTACTCAACCGATCGAAGATGACGATTTAAATCGGCTTCGTTCCCATCCCAGGGCTCTTCTGACTGCCCACCAGGGCTTTCTCACCCAGGAAACACTGGAGCAGATTGCCAGTACGTTGTTACTTCAACTGGCCTTTTATGAAAACAGTCAGCTTCCCGCCAGGGTTGCTTAAAGGCTAAATAGTCGGATATAATTTACGTAGCCTGGTACGCGCATTCCTGATGGTGAACGGCCAATTTGTCTTCGCTTGCTTGGCATTCCGTTTCGTCTGCCAGGCACCCTGGCTGGAAAATAGTTTGCAAATCAAAAAAACAATCGTTCTGCCAAGGAATAAGAATAGTCCGGATTAACGGCACACACAGCGTTGCTTCATTCAAAATACGTTAAGTAAAAAGTATGTTACGAACTAGTAACATATTGAAAAAGTGTTCTTACTTCGTGGCATTTTAAACCCAGCGTAGTGAATGAAGCAACATTACGGTCAATTAGTACTGATAGGCTGGTTGGTGTGGGGATGGATCTTCTATCCCTTTTCTGGCCTGCTGGCTCAACCCAAAACGCTGCCCACGCCCGAGTTGATCACCGATCGGCAGGGACTGCCCCAGGCGTTTGTGCCTTCCATTGTGCAGGACCGGCAGGGGTTTATCTGGATGGCCACCCGCGACGGGCTGGCCCGCTACGACGGCAGCCAGTTCAAAGTATTTCAGCCGGACCCGAACGGACGCCCCTCGCTTTCAACCGCCGAAGTGGCGCAAATACAGGTGGATAGCCACGGAAAACTCTGGGTTTCCAATGAACTGAACGATCTGGACATTTTCGACCCTGTTACGGAGCAGTTTACCAATCTTTCGAAACAGCCTAACTTTAAACCCTTAAAATCGAAGGATATTTTAGTGTCCCGGTATTACGTCGATCGCCATGACCAGCTCTGGAAAACATCGATGGATAAGGGGTTGGTTTGTCTGGACCTGCGTACCCGACAAGTCAGGCGTTTTCAGCACGATCCCAGGCAGCCGCAATCACTCAGTGACAATTATGTGATTGGACTCCGGGAAGATCCTACCGGTAATCTGTGGGTCGTAACCGTAAAGGGACTCGACCGTATTGACTGGAAAACCCGTTCTGTCCGGTCGTATTTGCAACGACCGGTTTTAGAATCTACGGTAAACGGATTCTGGATCTGCAAATCCGGCGATGTGATGCTTACCTCCGATCACTGGTTATGGATTATCAATCCCAAATCCGGGCAGGTTCGCAAATACCCGCTTCCCCCTGTTTCCAGGCCGGGCGGGTACAGGCATTTTGCGGAGGATAGCCACGGAATGATCTATTTTACCCACCATGCCGCCATTTATAGCTTTAGCGATCAGCACGGAGTCCGTTTGCTCGATGCGGGCAGTGCCCAAAATCAATACACCTATCAATGTGCCTTCGTGGATCAATCGGACGTACTCTGGCTGGGAACATCGGGCAAGGGCGTTCGAAAATACGATCTGCGCAATCAGCCTTTTCAAACGGCGCTCTATCAAACCGATTTTGTAACGGATCTGCTCACCTGGCTCCAGGTTCCCCGTCAACCTGCCCCCGCCAGCAAGGTCGTGCTATCCAGTTACAATTTCCGCTACACGTTCGATCAGCGCGGACGAATGTGGTATAACATGGGGAGTTCCAATTTCTATCGGGTTGATTTTCAGAAAAACAAACTCGACCCCGTTCCTTTTCCGACCCCTTTCGAAAGCGATGTCATCGGCTATAAAACCTGCCCCCTGGCCACGGACCCGACCGGGCGTGTGTGGGCGGTTTTCGATACAACCGCTTTTTGGTATGATGAGCAGCAAACCCAGTGGAGGGCATTCCCTTACCCCATCCCTCACCCACCGCTAAACACACACCAGATGCTGGTTGTGGATGACCAGGCGCTTTGGCTGGCTACCTCTTCCGGCGGTTTACTGCGGATTGACCGGACCAACGGACGTATCAAACCCTACACCCATACCCGTAATAACCCGGCGTCGCTCAGCACCAATGCCCTGCTGGCGATGGCCCCTGACCCGCAGAATCCGGACCTGCTCTGGATCGGCACCTTCGGTAGCGGCATTTGTCTTTTCAACAAAAAAACCGGTTTGACCAAACGGTTGTCGGTCATTGATGGCCTTCCCAACAACGTAATCTATTCGGTGATTCCCGATCAGCAGGGAACTGTGTGGGCGGGCACCAACAAGGGGCTCTGCCGCATCGACCGGCAAACCCTGCACATCCAGACCTATACAACCGAAGACGGTATTTTGGCCGAGGAGTTCAACCGGTTTCACTTTTTGCACCTACCCGCACCGGTGCGCCGTGGTGCGGAATTCCGACGGACCGGGACCACCGAGGAACGCATCCTGATGGGCGGGTTAGAGGGGATTACGGCTTTCTACCCGAGTCAGATTCGCCCGGATTCGTTTCAGCCCACCACCGAGATCACGAAACTTTACGTCAATAATAAACCGGTCGCACCGGGTCCGGACTCGCCCCTGGGCGACTTACCGATTCAGGCCATCCACGAACTAAGCCTGCCTTATAATCAAAACTTTCTGACCATTGAATTTGCGGTTCTGCAGTTCAACAAACACGATAAAAACCGGTATCGCTACCAACTGGTGGGACTGGACCGCAACTGGGTTGAAAACCGTCGGCCCGAAGCGGTTTTTACGGATTTAAGGCCCGGTACGTACACCCTGCGCCTGAACGCGAGCAACTTGACCGGCCTCTGGAGTTCGAGGATAAGAACCCTGAAAATTGTCATTGATCCACCTTGGTGGGCCACCTGGTGGGCGTATGCGTTCTATACCCTCATTGTGGTCGGAATGGCTTACGGCCTGTTTCAGAATTACGTCAACCGGCTCAAGATGCAGCAATCGATGGCGCTGAGGGAACACGAAGCTGCGAAACTCCGGGAAGTGGATGCAATGAAAACCCGGTTTTTTGCCAATGTGACCCACGAGTTCCGGACGCCTTTAACGCTGATTTTGTCGCCCGCCGAACAATTGCTGCAACAGCCGCTGGAGCCCGGAATCGTGCGCCGGGTATCGATCATGGAAGCCCAGGCCCGCCATTTGCTGCGGCTGATTAACCAATTGATGGACTTCTCCAAACTGGAAGCCAACCTGATGACCGTCAACGAGTCGCTGGGCGATTTAGGCCAATGTCTGGACCAGTGGCTGGCCCCGTTTCGGGAACAGGCTTCGGGGCTGGGCATCGGCTTTTTTTTCGAAAACCGCCTGGTGTCACACTACTGGTTTGATTCCGACAAGCTCGAGCAGATCATCTATAATCTGGTGTCGAATGCCCTGAAGTTTACGCCGAAAGGGGGAAGTGTGTGGGTGCGGGTGCAGCCTCTGGAAGGACAGCAGGAAGGGATCGAACTCGAGGTGCATGATACGGGTATTGGCATTTCTCCCGTTAGTGTACCGCTGATCTTTAACCGGTATTATCAGGTTGAAACGGTAACGGAACATCTTCCGAACCGGCCGTCGGGAACGGGCATCGGGCTCTCGCTGGTCAAAGAACTGGTGGAGTGCCAACAGGGACAGATCATGGTGGAGAGCCGGGAAGGGCTGGGCACGCTTTTCCGGGTCTGGTTGCCGGTTCGGGTGGCCCAGGTTGCTGAAAAAGGACCGACGAGCATTGCGTTGTCGACAATTAGTCCCACCGAAGAGGTTGGCAACGAACGGGTTCGGATACTTTTGGTCGAGGATAATACCGATCTGGTGCAATTTATCATTGAAAGCTTTCCCAGGTACGAAGTTAAGCAGGCTCGTAACGGGCAGGAAGGCCTGGCGCTGGCGCTTGAACAGATGCCGGATATCATTATCAGTGATGTGATGATGCCGGTGATGGACGGCTATACTTTCTGCAACCGCTTGAAAAGTGACCTCCGGACCAGCCACATTCCGGTGATGCTGCTAACAGCAAAGGTGTCCTATCAGGATCGGATCGAGGGGTTGACGCGGGGGGCGGATGACTACCTGACCAAGCCTTTCCATGTGCTGGAGTTGCAGTTGCGAATCCGGAATCTCCTGGAGAATCAGCGTCGGACGCGGGAGCGGCTTCAGGCCGAGTTAATGCAGCCGGGAGCTTCCCGATCCGAACAGATTCCCGCCGACACCGATCCGTTTCTGCAAAGTATCACGCTGCTTATGGAAGTCAATCTCGACAATTCGGAGTTTCGGGTCGAAGACATGATGAAACATACGAACCTGAGCCGGATGAGTCTTTACCGAAAAATGAGAGCGGTAACGGGAATGACCCCCAGTGATTTTATTCGGGTGTACCGCCTGAAGCGATCCATCCAGTTGCTGGTGGCCGGGCGACCGATTTCGGAGACCGCCAACCTGGTGGGGTTTGAATCTCCGGCGCACTTCACCAAAATGTTTCGACAGCACTACCAACTGACCCCAAGGCAATATCTGGCCCAAACCAAATCCTTGTAACGAAAGAGCTGTCTTCCATACGCACCGTAAAACAAGACCCGCCTGGCTCAGGCGGGTCTGTCTGTATTTGGAGTATACTCACCCAATCTGGTACGGATTGGAAACCAGCCGTCTTCTCCAGCACAAACCCACCGGGCTGCGGGCAGGAACGCTATCACAATCCTACCAATCTCTATCGTTTTTGTCCCAACTCAACCTTTGCCGTAAAGTTTTAGGGCTTATTTTTCCAATTTTTACCGGGTGGGAAGATTGTTATAGTAATTGGGAAGATTGAGATAGTCCTTCCCTGAAAATCCACTTAGGTTTATCGCCTGGAAGCCAAACCCATCCATGGTGTAAACTTATGAATAGAAATCTACCCTTCCCTGTAACGGCCCCGGGTAAAAACGGCCTATGCCTGCTTTCAATTTTTGCGCTGTTCTTCGTAGTCTGGTCAGCTTCCGCTCAGGTTTCGTATGTTACCCCAACCGGGGGAACAACCACTCAGGATGGAACTTCCTGGGCAACGGCCTACGCCGGAACCTCGCTGCAAACCCTGCTGGCGACCTCCCCGACGGGCACGACGGTTCTGGTCGGGCAGGGTACCTACAAACCCACCGCCACCACGGACCGAACCCAATCCTTCACCATCGCTTCGGGAGTTCAGGTGTACGGGGGGTATGATCCCGGCACCGGAAACCGGACCACCAATCCGTCCAGCACGACACTCTCGGGCGATATCGACAACAACAACACCCTGGACAACGGCAACAGCTACCATGTGGTGCGGTTCTACAGTGCCAGCAGCCAGACGCGCCTGGACGGCGTTGTCATTACGGGGGGACGGGCAAATGGCACCGATTCGGATAACTGGGGTGGTGGAATTCTCAACCTGGAACTGGGTGGACAACCCACGGCTCCCACGATCGCCAGCTGTACGTTTATGCTGAATTCGGCCGGGGCGCATGGTGGGGCTATGTACAATCAGGGGGTCCAGCCCGGCAGCAATACCGTTATTACGGATTGTCACTTTGAAAGTAACACCAGTGACCAACGTGGAGGAGGTATTTTTAACAGCCGGGGCGCAGATCCCAATAATCCGATCTGTATTCGGCAGTGTACCTTCCTCAAAAACCAGGCTCTGGTTGGCGGGGCCATTTATAACCATTCCGAAGGAGGAACCAATAAACCCCGGATTGAACGCTGTACCTTCCGGTTGAACACCGCTTCCGTTGCCGGGGCCGGTATGTATAACAATGGCATTGGCGGGAACTGTAGTCCGGTTATTATCGCCTGTAGTTTCACTAAAAATCAGGTTACCGGCTATTTCAGCAACAGGACCGGTGCGGCTGCAATCCATAACAATGGAGCAAGTGGTAACGCAAGTCCGGTTATTACGAATTGTAGTTCTATCGGAAATACATCCGTCGGAGAAGGGGGAACTTTATTTGGTGATGCCCAGAACGGGGGGACCAGCATCCTCACCCTGACCAACTGCAGCTTTAGTAAAAACAGCGGTAGCTCCGGAAACGGTGTTGTCTATTTAGACTGCGGTGGCACTTCTAATCAGGTCGGTCAGGTGCACTTTACGAATTGCATTCTGTACGACAATGGGGAGAATCCCATTTCCTCCTTTTATGGAAGCTATTTTTCGAACCATAGCCTGATCGATGCCTCGACCAGCGCTGCGCTTACTGATCCGAGTAACCTGACCACCGCGACGTCCCCTTTCGTGGATGCCGATAATGAGAACCTGCAACTGGTGGCCTGCTCGCTGCCGGTAAATGCCGGAACCAATACCGCAACCGAGCTGACGGGCATCACCACCGATCTGGCCGGGAACCCGCGCTTTGTCAATACTGTCGATATAGGAGCCTATGAATTTCAGGGGGTTACCATTACCGGACAGCCGGTGTCGGCTTCGACGGTTTGCATCGGAAGCGCGGTCAGCGTACCGGTTTCGGCCTCGGGCATTGGTTCGCTAACGTTCCAGTGGTTCAGGGATGGGAATTCCCTGGGCGCTTCCCAGACCACCGCGGCCCTCAGTCTGACCCATGTGCAGGCCGGTGATGGGGGCAGTTATCAACTGGTGATCACGTCCGCCTGTAATTCACTGACTACCAACGCTTTTTCTCTTAGTGTCAATTCCGGCGCGGCCCCCTCGCTCAGCCTGAACCCATCGGTAAGCCTTCCGATCTGGCAGAATACGGCCAATGTCACGGTCAACATCACGGGATGTCCGGGTGGAGCCGCTACCTGGAAAGGTTCCGATGCTTCTTCCGGAACCGGTACGGTGATCAATGTGCCCACATCGGCGGTGGCGAGTATCATTTACTCGGCCACCTGCACGGGGGGGATTTGCCCCAGTGCGCCCGGCACCCTTACGGTCTCGATTAGTTCTTCGGCGGTAACCGGTTCATTCGACGGTTTTATCTACGGAGCCGATTGCAGTACCTTCCGGGGCTGGGCCTGGGACCGTAACAAACCCAACACCCCCGTCTCGGTCGATATCCTCGATGGAGCGACGGTGGTTGCCACCCTGCTGGCCGATGTGTTCCGCCAGGACCTGCTAACGGCTGGCAAAGGCAACGGCAAACACGCCTTCAGCTGGAGCATTCCCCAAAGCCTGAAAGACGGTTTAGCCCACAGCCTCTCGGCCCGCGTCAGTGGCAGCGGCTTTATCCTGAAAGATTCACCCAAATCCCTCGTCTGTCAGGGCAGTAGTTCGCCCGCCAACAAAGCACCCGTGCCGCCTTCTCCCTCCATTCTGATCGCTCCGCTGGCGGCTCAGGTAAATGTGCCCTTCTCCAGCACGCTGGTGGCTTTCACCGACCCGGAAGGCCAGCCATTGACCTACGCCCTGAGCGGTTTACCCGATGGGTTATCGATTAACACGACCAGCCGGGTGATTTCGGGCACACCCACCGTTGCCGGCACCTTTGTGTTGGCCTATTCGGCCAGCGATGGCGTGCTGACCAACTCGGTAAGCTTCCCGCTGACGGTCAACCCGGCTTCCACCACGACCGTGACGGGCAACTTTGAGGGTTTCCTGGACAAGGTAGAATGCGGCAC
The DNA here is from genome assembly GCF_003858635.1 of Larkinella rosea. Taxonomy (GTDB): domain Bacteria; phylum Bacteroidota; class Bacteroidia; order Cytophagales; family Spirosomataceae; genus Larkinella; species Larkinella rosea. Next base: position 386,136 of record NZ_RQJO01000011.1, on the reverse strand, counting down.
AATCCGGGGTTGGGTCTGGGATCGCAACAAACCCAATACGCCCCTGACAGTAGAATTTTATCATACTCTCACCAAAGAAGTCTTCGGTAGCACGGTGGCGAATATCTACCGGGAGGATCTGAAGACTGCCGGCAAAGGCAATGGGGCGCATGCCTACAGCTTTACCGTACCGGACGGCCTGAAGGATGGCGTCCAGCGGCCCATCATGGCGCGGGTGTTGGGCAGTACGTACGATCTGAAAGGCGGTCCCAAAGTGCTGACCTGTTTTGCGCCTGCTCCCGCCCGCTTATCGGCCGAAACCGCCGAAGGACTTCAGGTGACGGTCTTGGGCAATCCGGTTTCCGATCAGCTCCAGGTGGAAATCCGGGGCGCGGAGGGCCAACCATTGCAGCTGAAATTGACCGATGCCAGCGGGCGGCTGGTGAGCCAGCGGCAGATCGACGGGGCGGTTGCCCTAGAGCAACAGACCATTTTCGTTGGACAACAACCCGCCGGGTTACTGCTGTTGCGGGTTAACAGCGGAATTAAAACAATGAGTCTGAAAATTTTGAAGCAATAACCCGTTCCACAAACTTGGTCTTGTACTTAGCCAAACCGAATCATAACAGGCTTTAAATCAGACTATTGAACCAATATTCGTAAACACTAAACTAACTTAAACAAAGAATGTATGAATAAAATTTTATGTATTCAATTCAATCGCTGGTGGTTACCGTTCTTATTCCTTTTGGCGACCACTGTCCTGCGGGCACAAGTCACCAAAGTTTTCGATAAAACCATCGGCGGCAATGCGTTTGATAATGCCAAATTTATTCTTGCGACGGGCGATGGCGGTTTTCTGCTGGGCGGAAATTCGTCCTCCAATAGCAGTGGTGACAAAACCGAAGACAGCAAAGGCGCGAACGATATCTGGCTCGTCAAGGTCAATGCCAGTGGTGGGAAGCTCTGGGATAAAACCATCGGCGGCAGCAACTACGAGTCCTTAATGACCATCGTGGCGACACCCGATGGCGGTTTTTTGCTGGGCGGTGCCTCCGACTCGGATGCTGGCGGGGATAAATCGGAGAACGGCCGGGGTTACGCCGACTGCTGGCTCGTAAAAATCGATTCGGATGGCACCAAACGCTGGGACAAGACCTTTGGGGGAGAACTGGAGGACCAGATTATGGATATCGCCGTGCTTCCAAACAATCAGGGATACCTGCTGGGGTGTCTGTCTTCCTCGCCCCCGGGGCCGGATAAGACGGCACCTCTGAAGAGTGCCGGCGATTACTGGGTGATCCGGGTTGATCTGGACGGGAATAAAGTCTGGGATAAAGCATATGGCGGATCCGAATTTCAGTATTTGACGAATATTATTCCCACTTCGGACGGAAAATTTGTGCTGTTCGGTTCATCGTGGTCCAATGCCGGGGGCGATAAAACCGAAAATGTACGCGGTACCAATGATTACTGGCTGGTCAAGATTGACGCCGACGGGAATAAGCTCTGGGATAAAACCATCGGGGGAGACCAGGACGATGACGCACTCTCCGGCACGGCCACTTCCGATGGCGGAGTGGTGGTAAGCGGAGCATCCTCGTCCAACAAAAGTTTTGATAAATCGACAAATTGTTTCGGGGTTTCCGATTATTGGGTGGTGAAGGTCGATGCCGACGGTCACAAAAGCTGGGATAAGACCCTGGGAGGAATCTACGGCGATTACCCCACCAAAATCATTTCTACTGCTGACGGCGGTTATTTGGTCGGCGGATTCTCCAATTCAACTCGCAATGCCCTCAAGTCGGAAGATAGCCGGGGAGACCGCGATTTCTGGGTGGTCAAACTGACTTCGCAAGGGGAATGGTCGTGGGACAAAACCCTGGGGGGCACGGATTATGATGAACTGGCCGGGATTAGCCAAAGCGCCACCGGCGACTTTTATCTTCTGGGGGGCTCGTATTCAAACGCCGGTGGGGATAAAACCGAGAACGTAAAAGGCGTATTGAACTACTGGCTGGTTGCCTTGCGGGAGTCGCCTTGCACCACGCCGACACTGACCTATCAGCTCAACAGCACCACCATTCCCATCCTCCAGAATACCCCGGAAGTCATGCTGACGGTCAATGGATGTGAATCCGGGCAGATCAGCTGGAGTGGTCCCAACGGTGTTCAGGGCGCCGGCCCCTTCATTCCCGTACCGACTTCAGCCATCGGTACAAAGATGTATTCGGTCACCTGCACCCGGGGCAGTTGTTCGGCGACCATTACGCCGACGGTAGAAGTGGTCGGCTCATCGGTTTCGGGCGCGTTCGACGGTTATGTGTACGGAGCGGATTGTAGCACCTTCCGGGGCTGGGCCTGGGATGGCAACAAACCCAACACCCCGGTTTCGGTCGAAATTCTGGACGGACCCAATGTGATCGGAACGCTGACGGCCGGTGAATTTCGGGCGGACCTCCAGAAGGCGGGCAAGGGCAACGGCAACCATGCCTTCTATTTTTCCATTCCGGAACGCCTGATCGATAATAACCTGCACCTTCTAACAGCCCGCATCCGTGGGAGTAACTTCATCCTGAAAGGCTCACCGAAGGCACTGGTCTGTCGCCAGGGGGATTTTCCGGAAAACAAACCTCCCGTTGCACCGACACCAACCGTTCTGATTGCGCCCGTGGTGGCCCAGTTAAACGTTCCCTTCTCGGCCACGCTGGTGGCCTTTTCGGACCCGGAAGGTGCCGAACTTTTTTACTGGCTGGATAATTTGCCCAACGGCCTGTATTTCGATCCGTTCGAACGGATCATTTACGGTACTCCCAAAACCGAAGGCACATTTGTAATTGCCTACCAGGCAGCGGATGACTATGGCAATACCAACAGTGTCAGTTTCAACCTGACGGTGCTTCCGGCATCGACGAGTTCGGTGACGGGCAGTTTTGACGGGTATCTGGACAAGGTCGAGTGTGGGAGCATCCGGGGCTGGGTCTGGGACCGCAACAAGCCGAACACCCCGCTGACGGTCGAATTTTACACCGAGAACAGCCCGGGGAATGTCACCGTCTGGGGAAGTACCCTGGCCAACATCTACCGACCGGATTTGAAAGATGCGGGCAAAGGCAACGGGGCGCATGCCTATGGTTTTGAAACACCGGCGGCCCTGAAAGACGGTACCCAGCGCGTGATCCGGGCACGGGTTCAGGGTTCGGTTTACGAGTTGAAATGGTCAGGCAAAGAACTGAAGTGTAACACCCCGGGTCGCTTATCCGCCGAAACCGGTTCCGGGTTGCAGGTGCGGGTGTTGGGCAACCCGGTTTCCGATCAGCTTCAGGTCGAGATTACGGGCGCGGAAGGTCAGCCACTACAGCTAAAATTGACCGATGCCAGCGGGCGGCTGGTGAGCCAGCGGCAGATCGAAACCGCTCAGGCGCTGGAACACCAGCATTTATCGATCCATCACCAGGCCCCCGGCCTGCTGTTGCTGCGGGTAACCAGTGGACGCCAAAGCGCGACGCTGAAGGTGCTCAAAGAGTAGTACGGCGGCAGTTGTCCCGGCTCCGGCCGAGACAACGACCCACTACCATCTCTATTGCAAACAGGCCCACTCCGGCATTTAATGCCGGAGTGGGGTTCCTGCTTCTCATTTATCTAACCATTTCGCTTCATGAAATTTTCTTTACATTATAGTCTGCTACTGCTTTTTTCCCTGCTGACAACCGCCAGTTGGAGCCAGTGTTTTTTGCCACCCCAATCCTACTCGAGTGTGTCGGGTGCTGTCTATTCCGGCGATTTTAATAAAGATGGGTACCCGGATTTGCTAGCAACCAACTCCGGTAGTCCAACCAGCCGGTTCTACATTGTTCTGAATAAAGGCGACAACTCAGGGCAGTTTCTGGCTCCTATTGAGTATACACATGCCGATTATATGGGTCGTTTCATCCCGACAGACCTCAACAAAGATGGCTATACAGACCTTGTTGTTCAGTTCAATCTGACGGTTTCGGTGTACCTGAATAAAGGTGATAATACGGGAGCGATGCACGAACCTGTGGCTTATCCGTTCGATCTCACCTTCAATATAGAAGTGGGTGATTTTAACGGAGACGGGCTGCCGGATTTGGCCGGAAGTCAGTATGAAGATACAGGTGGCTTTACCATCCTCAAAACCTTCTACCTGCGCCTGAATGATCCGGGAAATCCGGGAACATTTGGTGAACCCGGTAATTTCATTATACCCCCTGCGGCTAATACTTCCTACGGCCAAACGCTTTACGTGGCAGACCTGAATGCGGATGGAAAGGCAGACTTGCTCAACGCAACCGAAGACATGGTCTATTTCCGCACCAGTGACGGAACGGCTTTTGAGGCCCCGGTTACCCTTGCAATTCCCTACGAGCCTCAACTGGTTGATATCAATCACGATGGATTGATTGATATAGTTGATGATACGGGCGACGGGTTTGAAGTGGCCTTCAATCAAACGGCTACCCCCGGCACCTTTGCCAATGCTGTTCCAATAGCCAATGTCGAATCCCTGGAGCGATTTTATCTGAAGGACGTAAACAGCGATAACTTACCGGATTTTGTCATATTTGACGGGCATGCCAGCATCTTGTCTGTTGCGTTGAATGATCCAGCGAACCCGGGTACCTTTAAAGAGCCCGTCAACACGTCGATCGAATTTGAATATAATTTCGCCGAAGCAGCCATCGCTGACCTTAACAAAGATGGGTTGAGTGAGGTCGTGTATGGGAATTATAACAAGAATTATTTAAACATCTATTTCCAATGCCCGGCGACGGTCCAGCTTACTCCTTTAGTGGCCACCACGGTTTGCGCAGGTAGCCCCGTTAGCCTTTCAGCCACTGCCACCAATTTTACTCCTGGTTCTTACACCTGGAGTAGCCTGCCTGCCGGTTTTACGGGCTCGGGTAGCAGCACGACCCTGACTGCGCCTGCCGTCGATAGCCCCACTACCTACACCCTTACGGTAACCGCCATCGCGGGGGACGTCACCCGCAGCAGTTCCGTCACCCTGCTGGTCCAGCCTGCTCCGGCGGCTCCCAATCCGACCTTCAACGGCGTCACCTCGGCGACGGTGATCCAGAACACCCCCTTCGTCTCGCTTAGCATTACGACATGCGCGGGGGGAATCGTAAATTGGAAAGAAACCGGCGGCTCCAGCGGCACGGGAACCACGATCAGTGTGCCCACTTCGGCCACCGGAACGCTGGTGTATTCGGCTACCTGCACGGTCGGAACCTGCGTCAGTCCCCCCGGTTCGGCCACTATTACGGTGAGCCCTTCCCTGGTGAGCGGTTCGTTCGACGGGTTTGTCTACGGCGCCGATTGCAGCACCTTCCGGGGCTGGGCCTGGGATCGCAACAAACCCAACACCGCCGTTTCGGTCGATATCCTCGATGGCCCCACCGTCATTGCCACGGTTGTAGCCGATGTGTTTCGGCAGGACCTGCAAACCGCTGGCAAAGGCAACGGCAAACACGCCTTCAGCTGGAGCATCCCCAACTCGTTAAAAGACGGGTTGGCTCACAACCTCTCGGCCCGCGTCAGTGGCAGCAGCTTCCTGCTGAAAGATTCGCCCAAAGCCCTCATCTGCCAAGGCAGCAGTTCCCCCGACAACAAAGCGCCCGTGCCGCCCTCCCCCACCGTGTTAATCGCTCCCCTGGCGGCTCAGGTGGGCGTGCCTTTCTCGGGAACCCTGGTGGCTTTCACCGATCCCGAAAACCAGCCGCTGACCTACGCCCTGAGCGGATTGCCCGACGGCTTAGCCATCAACATGACCAGCCGCGTCATCTCGGGTACACCCACCGTTGCCGGTACCTTTGTGCTGGCCTACTCGGCCAGCGATGGCGTGCTGACCAACTCGGTGAGCTTCCCGCTGACGGTGAATCCCGCTTCGACGACGACGGTGACAGGCGACTTTGAAGGCTATCTGGACAAGCTGGATTGTGGCGGCATCCGGGGTTGGGTGTGGGACCGCAAGAAGCCCAACACGCCCTTGACGGTGGAATTCTACCTGGAAGGTTCGGGCACGGTTTTGGGCAGCACGGTGGCCAACATTTTCCGTCAGGATTTGAAAGATGCCGGCAAAGGCAACGGGTCGCATGCCTACAATTTTACCCCGCCGGGCAGTCTAACCAATGGAACACTGGTAAAAGCGCGGGTCTTGGGCAGTACCTATGAGTTGAAAGGGGGCGCCAAAGCCTACCAGTGTGCCCCGGCCCGGCTGTCGGCCGAAACCGCACCAGCGCTTGCGGTGACGGTGCTGGGCAACCCGGTTTCCGATCAGCTTCAGGTGGAAATCCGGGGGGCGGAGGGCCAGTCGTTGCAGTTGAAATTGACCGATGCCAGCGGGCGGCTGGTGAGCCAGCGGCAGATCGAAACCGCTCAGGCGCTGGAGCAACAGACGTTCCCGGTTGTTGCCCAACCGGCCGGTTTGCTGTTCCTCCGGGTCAGTAATGGCCGCAAGACGGTGAGCGTAAAAGTCTTAAAGCAATAACAAATGGAAACCATGCGGAAGATCCTGATCGTTGGTCAGGGTCTTCCGGCCTTCCTGAAACGTGAACTCTTCCACCAATCCAGTATTTATTATGAAAAAAATAGTACATACCTATTTCAATCGCCGGTGGCTGCCGGTTTTGCTCTTTTTGATGAGTACCTGTTTGCAGGCTCAGGTCACCAAAGTTTTCGATAAAACCATTGGGGGAAACAGCTTTGAGCAGGCCAGAATCATTCTGCCTCTCGCGGATGGTTTTTTGCTGGGCGGAATCTCCCCTTCCGGCATCAGTGGGGATAGAACAACCGCTAATCTGGGGTTTCAGGATTTCTGGATTGTGAAGGTCGATGCCAACGGGAACAAAATCTGGGATAAAACCTACGGAGGAAGTGGTTATGATGATTTATATACCATTGTTGCTTCACCCGATGGCGGTTTTTTGCTGGGAGGATCATCCGATTCGAACAAAGGCAATGATAAATCGGAGGATGGCCGGGGTAACGGCGATTTCTGGATCGTTAAGATCGATGAGAACGGAACAAAACAGTGGGACAAAACCTTCGGGGGCGAATTTCCGGACGATCTCATCGGAATCGCGGTTCTTCCGGAAAACAAAGGCTATCTGCTGGCCGGAACCTCCCAATCGCCCCCCACGCTGGATCGAACGGCTCCCTTGAAGGGGGCAGGAGACTATTGGGTGGTCCGGGTTGATCTGACGGGCAACAAAATCTGGGATAAGAGCTTCGGCGGAAATTCTTTTCAGCGATCAACGGGAATCGTTCCAACCTCAGATGGCAAGTTCGTGCTGACGGGCTCGTCTTCTTCCAACGCGGGGGGCGACAAAACCGAAAATGTGCGCGGGACAGTTTATGACTTTAGTGATTACTGGCTGGTCAAGATTGACGCCGACGGGACTAAAATCTGGGATAAAACCCTCGGAGGAGATAATGAAGATGAAGCGGCTTACGGGGTGCCAACTCCGGATGGCGGGGTGGTAATTGCCGGAACGTCCCGATCCAATCAGGGCTTCGAAAAATCAGCAAACTCACTGGGCGGAGCGGATTATTGGATTGTTCGGGTTGGTGCCAACGGCAACAAAGTTTGGGATAAAACCCTGGGAGGAACGCAGGAAGATTATGGCATCCGGCTGTTACCTACCGCCGATGGCGGTTTTCTGGCCGGTGGATTTTCGCGTTCGAACCGGAATGCAATCAAGTCGGAAAACTGCCGGGGCGATAGCGATTTTTGGCTTATTAAACTGGGCGCTGACGGCACCTGGCTCTGGGATAAAACCCTGGGAGGAAACAATGAAGACCGAATGGGTGATGTTGCCCAGAGCGCCAGTGGCGATTTTTATGTCCTCGGCGATTCCTTTTCCGACATCAGTGGGGATAAAACGGAGGAAGCGAAAGGAGAAACCGACTATTGGTTAGTCGCCTTACACGAGACGCCCTGCACGACACCCAGCCCGACGATTACGATCAACGCAACGGCATCGCCCATTTTGCAACATACGCCCGGTGTCATGATCACCGTAGACGGGTGTGAATCCGGGCAGATCAGCTGGACGGACCCGGATGGTGCGCAGGGCGTGGGTCCCTTCATTCCCGTATCGACGGCGGTAATTGGATCCAGAACCTATTCCATTACCTGTACCAAAGGCAGTTGTTCGGCGACCGTTACGCCGGTTTTGGAAATCGTTAAACCTCCGGTTGCGAGTACGTTCGACGGATACGTTTATGGGGCCGATTGCTCCACCTTCCGGGGCTGGGCCTGGGACGGGACCAAACCCAACACGCCGGTGACGGTCGAGATACTGGATGGCCCGAATGTGATCGGGACGTTAACGGCCGGCGAATTCCGCCCCGATCTATTAGCTGCCGGGAAAGGCAATGGCAACCACGCGTTCGTATATGCGATTCCGCAAAGCCTGGTCGACGGAGCTTTGCACAGTTTATCGGCCCGCGTTCGGAACAGTGGCTTCATTCTGAAGGGTTCGCCCAAAGCTCTGGTTTGTCGGCCAGGCCGGGATTCCGGGAATCAAAATAAGCCACCAGTGGCCCCCACGCCAACCATCCTGATTGCCCCCGTCACCGCGCAGGTCAATGTCCCCTTCTCGGCTACGCTGGTGGCTTTCACCGATCCGGAAGGCGAAGAGCTGATTTACGACCTGTATAATTTACCGGCCGGGCTGGAGTTCGACCCCTTCGACCGGATCATCTTCGGGACTCCGAAAGTGGCCGGAACGTTTGTACTGGCGTACGAGGCTTCCGATTTCATCGAGCGAAATAGTGTGAGTTTTACCCTGACGGTTCTGCCGGAATCAACGAGTGCGGTGACAGGAAGTTTCGACGGTTATCTGGACAAAGTCGAATGCGGCACCATCCGGGGTTGGGTCTGGGACCGCAACAAACCCAATGCGCCCGTTACGGTCGAATTTTATACCGGCACGACGGTTTGGGGTAGCACGGTGGCCAACATTTACCGGGATGATCTCAAAAACGCGGGCAAAGGCAATGGCGCGCATGCCTACCGTTTTGAGGTACCGGCGGTTTTGAAAGACGGCCAGACGCGGTCCATTCGGGCCCGGGTGCTGGGTTCTACCTATGATTTGAAGGATTCGGGCAAATCGCTGACGTGTAACTCCCCAGCCCGGTTTTCGGCGGAAAATGGCGCCGAACTTCAGGTAACGGTTTTAGGGAACCCGGTTTTGCAGCAGGTACAGGTCGAAGTGCGGGGCGCGGAGGGACGACCTCTACACCTGCAATTGACCGACGCCAGCGGCCGGCAGCTCAGCCACCTCCAGATTGAGCAGGCAAAAGCCATCGAACGCCCGGTTTTCAACGTACAGCAGCAGCCAGCGGGAATCTTACTTCTGCGGGCCACCAGCGGGCTGAAATCCGTGACATTGAAAATATTGAAGCCCTGAGTTTCCTCCACCAGTCGACCAAATAAAATTGTATCTATTATCATGAAAACGTTACCAGGGTGTTATGGGCGACCGTTGTGGTTGCTGGCCTTTTTGATTATGCATTGCTCCAGCCTGTTTGCGCAGGTCACCAAGGTATCGGAGCGAACCATTGGAGGGACCGGATTTGAGACCGGTCGAGTCGTCCTGACAACCAGCGACGGGGGGTATATCCTGGGTGGAATCTCTCAATCCAATACAGGGAACGACAAATCCGAGGATCGTCGGGGTTCAAATGATTACTGGGTGGTCAAATACAACGCCAATGGGGAAAAACAATGGGATAGAACCTTCGGTGGTAAGGATACGGATGAGCTAAAGACCCTCATTGCCACGCCGGACGGCGGGTACTTGCTGGGCGGATTTTCAATTTCACAAAAAGGGGATGACAAATCCGAAGACAATCATGGTGATTTCGATATGGATATCTGGGTTGTCAAAATTAATGCCAATGGGGAAAAGCAGTGGGATAAAACACTTGGAGGAGATCAAACCGAGTTTTTTAGTGGGATGGTTGCTTTATCGGATGGTTACTTCGTGGTAGGAACGTCGAGTTCAAATACCGGTGGCGATAAATCCGCTGACTCGAAAGGCGACGGGGATATCTGGCTCATCAAGCTCGGAATGGACGGTCAGAAAATCTGGGACAAAACCATCGGTGGCAACGGGTACGATGGTGCGGACGACATTCAGCCGACCTCGGATGGTAACTTTATGATTTTAGGAACCTCCAATTCCAGTATTAGTGGGGATAAAACGGCAAATTCCAAAGGCGACTATGATTACTGGCTGGTTAAGGTCAATGGATCGGGTGAGGTGCTCTGGGATAAAACCATCGGCGGATCGAATTATGATCAGGCGGCTTCTCTCACCAACACTGCCGATAATGGTTTTCTGATCGGCGGGACTTCGTCTTCCGGGATTGGCTACGATAAATCGGAAACCAGACTGAGTGGGGGCAATTACTGGGCCGTTAAGGTAGACGCATCGGGTAACAAACAATGGGACAGAACGTTGGGAGGAGCTCCCGGCGAAAACTGTTACCGAACGCTCGCCCTGGCCGACGGCGGTTTTCTGGTCGGTGGAGTTTCCTTTTCGTCTACCAGCCCCGTTAAATCCGAACCCAGCCGGGGCAATGGCGATTACTGGGTCGTTAAACTGAGCGCCGATGGACACTACGTCTGGGACAAAACCCTGGGCGGGAGTGACCGGGATTATCTGGGCGGAATGGCACAAACCGCTTCGGGGGATATTCTACTGCTGGGCGAATCTGATTCACCGATCAGCGGAGACAAAACGCAGGCCCCGATCGGCGACAACGACAATGGCGATTTCTGGCTGGTGGTGCTGCGGGAAACTCCCTGTACCACGCCATCCCTTTCGGCTCAAACCAATGTCGCCCAGCCCGTCCTGCAGAATTATCCGGGGGTTACGCTGGTCGTTGAGGGGTGCGAAACCGGTCGCATCACCTGGAATGGCCCCGGTGGGGGAAGTGGCGTCGGGCCTACCATTCCGGTCGTCACTTCGGCAGTCGGGACGCATGTCTATTCGGTTACCTGTACCCGGGGTAATTGCAGCGCTACTCTATCCCCCACCGTTGCCGTCGGAGCTCCATCGGTTAGTGGAGCTTTCGACGGCTATATCTACGGGGCGGATTGCAACGGTTTCCGGGGTTGGGCCTGGGACGGCAACAAACCGAATACGCCCGTGACAGTCGAGATTCTGGAAGGGGCCACAGTGGTGGGAACGATCGTGGCCAACGAATTCCGTCAGGATTTATTGAATGCCGGGAAAGGCAACGGCAACCATGCGTTCCGGTTTCCCATTCCCGAGTCATTGCGGGATTTTACCACCCACTACCTGACTGCCCGGGTCCGGGGCAGTAACTTCAATCTGAAAGGGACCCCGCAGGCATTGCAATGCTATCCATCCTGGGAGGCCCCGGTTAACAAAGCGCCGGTGGCTCCGACGCCCACGGTGCTGATTGCGCCACTGACGGCCCAGGTAGGCGTTCCTTTCTCGGCCACGCTGGTGCCTTTCACCGATCCGGATGGGGATGAAATTACGTATTGGGTAAATCCGCTGCCAAGTGGGCTGGTGTTTGACTACCTGACCCGGGTCATCAGCGGTACCCCGCTCGAAGCAGGCACCACGGTTGTGCTGTATCAGGCGGATGATCAATTCGGAAATACCAACAATGTGAGCTTCCCGATTACGGTGAATCCGGCTTCGACAACGAATGTAACGGGTAGCTTCGACGGTTACCTCGACAAGGTGGAATGTGGTACCATCCGGGGGTGGGTCTGGGATCGCAACAAGCCGAACACCCCGCTTACCGTCGAGTTTTATCATGCGACGACCAAAGAAGTTTTTGGCAGCACGTACGCCAACATCTACCGCTCCGATTTGCAGGATGCCGGCAAGGGCAACGGGGCGCATGCCTACCGTTTTGAAGTCCCGGTCAGCCTGAAGGACGGCACTACGCGGCCGATCATGGCCCGGGTGCAGGGCAGTACGTTTGAATTAAAAGGCGGTCCCAAGAATTTGAGCTGCAACGTGCCGGTTCGACTGTCTGCCGAAAGCAGCGAAGGACTTCAGGTAACGGTGTTGGGCAATCCGGCCGTGGAGCACGTGCAAGTGGAAATTCGGGGAGCGGAAGGCCAGCCGCTGCGGTTGCAGTTGACTGACGCCGGTGGTCGACTGGTCAGCCAGCGTCAGCTTGAAGCCGCTAAAGCCATCGAGCAACAAATTTTATCTGTGGGCCCGTACCCGGCGGGGTTGTTATTGCTGCGGGTCAGTAGTGGGCTAAATAGCGTTACGGTAAAGATAGTGAAGCAATAAAATACACCAAGTTAGTTCGAAAGACGCAGGTCGATGATCTGCGTCTTTTTTGTTGTATGGCTATTATGCTTTGGCAGGAGGAGAATAAAAAACACGGGGTAATCAAAAAATTATGTTCCCTTCGTAAACTATGGAAATCCGTGCGGTTTACTCCGAACGCAACGATTTCACCGGATTCACTAAAGACGCCTTGATGGATTCATACGAAACCGTCAAAAAGGTAATTCCTCCGGTCAGCAGGACAGTCAGGGCGAAAATCCACCAGCTGAGCGCAACCCGGTATTCGTAGCCCCGGAGCCAGTTGTTCATCAGCCACCCGCCCAGCGGTGCGGCCACCAGAAACCCGAGCAAAACCAGTTTGCCAAACTCCCGGCCAAACAGCCAGAGTAGCTGAGAACGGGTGGCCCCCAGCACCTTCCGCACACCAATTTCCTTCGTTTTCGATTCGGCCATGAACGTTACCAGACCGTATACACCGAGGCTGCCAATCAGAATGGCAATCAGGGAAAACACCTGAATCAGTCCCAGCAAAATCTTTTCGGTGGTGTAAAACTGATCGATCAGATCATCCACAAAAACCGCCTTGAAGACATGCTGCGAAAACTGTTCATTCCAGACTTTTTCAACCGCCCGAACCGTTGCGGACAGATTAGCCGGGGCCACTTTGAGAGCGGCAATGGTCATTTCTGTCGGAAGATTGATTATAGCCGTAGGCGGAATAGGGCCGTGGGCCTCGCCCAACTGGAAATCATTCACCACGCCAACGATGGTTCGGGTGGCCCCAAAAACCGTCAGTCGTTTGTCCAGAATATCGGCGGGCGAGCGCAACCCCAGTTGGTTGATCATGGCCTGATTGACCAGCAGTTCGTTCGCCGTTGAATCATTGGCGCGAAAATCCCGACCGGCAACCAATTTCAGTTTGAACAGCGAAACATAGGCTTTGTCGCCTACTTTCACAGCAATCGGAAACTTTTCCGGTTCAGTGTGGCTGTCGAACGTGAACGGAACCGGAGGTCGGCGGAACGAAGCCGGTGGATCACCCGCCAACGCCACCTGTACGACGCCGGGAATCTGCCCCAGCCGCTCGCGCAGGGTTTGTTGCTTCAACACGTTTGTAGTCGGCACGGGAACCGTCAAAACCGACTCTTTATTGAAACCTAAATCAATCTGCTGCATATGCCGCACCTGCATCGTCATGACAATGGCGCCGATCACAAAAAGCTGCGTAATGAAAAACTGCCCGACTACCAGTCCCCGCCGGACCGACAGGCCTCCGACCTGCTGCGTCGTGAGTTGTCCGCGCAAAGCCGCCACCGGATTAAACCGCGACAGCACCAGCGAAGGATAAAACCCGGCCAGCAGAACAACGCCCAGACTTAATCCGCCAAACCACAGCAACGAATCGGGCCGGAACACATCCAGCACGGAAAGATCCGCTTTCAGCATCGCCAGCGCGTTATTCAGCAACGGCAGATTGAAGTGAGTCAGCACCAGCGCCAGGCCGACAGCCGCCAACGTAATCAGGGTGGTTTCCGTCAGAAATTGCCCGATCAATTGCCCGCGCGTGCTGCCAACGGCTTTCCGGATACCGACTTCTTTGGAACGTTGGATGGCCCGCGCCGTGGCGACGTTAATGAAGTTGATACAGGCCGCAACAACCAGAAACACGCCCACAATGATGAGTGCGTACAAAATAGGTCTTGGTGCATGGCCACCATACTGCGGATTATGGTTCAAATCGCTGAGCGGCAGAGCCTTAAAATCAAGTCGTTTGGCTTCCTGAGCGGCCAAATAATTCCGGCGGATGATGGAAAACGTGCTGGTTAGCCGTTCGACGGGCGTCCCTTCCCGGAGGGCAACGAAACACAAAGTGCCGGGGCTGCCCCACTGCTGCATGAGTTGCGGATTACCGGTCAGGCCGGGAAGCGTCGCGTAGGAAATAAGTACTTCGACACCCAGCTTCGTATTGGAGGGTGGGTTTTTGATCACACCCGTAACCGTCAGATTGGTCTGATTATCAAACCGGATCGTTCGCCCGATCGGGTCGGCACCGTCAAAGTATTTTTGGGCATATCGCTCCGATAAAACGACGGTATTGGACGCACTCAGGGCGGTTTTTTGATTTCCTTTCGCCCATTCAACATCGAATACTTCAAAAAACTGCGGCTCGGTAAAACAAACATTCCGCGATTCTTCAAATTTCTTCGCCAAACCACCTTTGCCGTCCGGTGTACCGATGATTTTGCCGAAAGCCAGCTCCATGCGAACGGCACTTTCCACGAAGGGATAATTCCGGCGCAGAACCTCCCCCAACGGCCGCGGTGTGGCATCACTCGGAACGACATGATCGTGATGCACATCCGTTACAATCCAGTAGGTCCGATCGGCTTTATCATGATAGCGATCGAAACTGAACAGCCAGTTCACCAATAGAAAAATCAGCAGGCCACTGGCCAGGCCAACGGCTAATCCAAAGGTACTGATGGCGCTCGAAAGCCGGTTGCGCCAGATATTACGCAGCGAAATTTTGAGGTAATTGCGTAGCATAGTTGGGGTTTAAGGAATAAGAAAAAATCGTTTACCGGCCTGTTCATGAATGAAGTGGGTTCAAAAATCCCAGGATCAAGTACCTTTTTTGATAAAATCGAACTGGACCGATCTACTACAGAAATTACTAATATAAAGGTTAGCAATATATATAATTAATTAAAATGAAAAAAAAATTTTCATTAGCCAGGCAACCAGCGTATGCCTTTATGCCCCATTATTGGCAAAAACCGCTAAAAATCAATAATCCCCGCTTTTAGGTGGGTAGCTTTGAACGGGAAGTTTATAAGTGAGGTAAGGTCGAAGTGCTTATACAAATTTTCAAATCTCCCGATTCATTGTTCATTCCGAACGCAGCGATTTCACCGGATTCATCAAAGCGGCTTTGATGGCCTGATAACTTACCGTCAACAACGTAATGAGCAAGGCGCCCAAACCGGCGGCTATGAAAATCCACCCGGACAATTCGGTGCGGTATGGGTAGTTCTGCAGCCAGTCATCCAGGAAATAATACGCGATGGGACTGGAAATCAGGCACGAAACCAGGACCAGCACGACAAAATCCATCGATAATAAACCCCACAAATGGGTCACTGACGCGCCCAGCACTTTCCGGATACCGATTTCTTTGGTACGCTGCTCGGCGATGAACGACGCCAGCCCAAAAAGTCCCAGACAACTGATAAAAATGGCAAGCACCGTGATGATCGAAGCCAGTTTTCCAATGCGCTCTTCGGCCGCAAATTTGAGCGCGAATTCGGCATCGACAAAATCGTAATCGAAGGGGGAAGTGGGGCTGTATTTTTTGAAAACCGCTTCGATTGCGGCCAGCGCTTCCGGCGCGTTGGAACCGGGATTGATGCGAATCGTAACGAAATTACCGGCGCGTCGGGGTATGAAGTAAATGGTTTGTTTCACCGGTTCATACGGCGACGACATCAGCATGTCTTTCACCACCCCAATGACTTTGAAACGGCGGTCGTTCCACTGAATGGTTTGGCCGACGGGATGTTCCAAACCCATAAATTGGACGGCGGTTTCGTTCAAAACAAAGCCCGACGAATCGCTTGAGAAAGTCCGGGAAAAATCTCTTCCGTCGATAAATTTCCAGCCCACCGTGCTGCCGAAATCAAAGGACACGCCGATGGTTGCGAAATCGGCTTGCAAACCGGGGTTTTTACCCGTCCAGGTAAAACCGGTATTGTTCGACCAGACGTCCGTGGTGGGGCTTTGCGATTCGGTAATGCCGACCACCTTTCCCGACTTCAGCAAATCGTTGCGAACGGCATCCAGGTGATTGTGAATATCCGGCGTGCTGACGTGCATCGACACCAGTCCCTCCCGCGTGTAGCCAATAGGGCGGTTTTTAGCGTGCAGAATCTGGCGATAAACCACCACCGTTCCGATGATCAGCGTGACCGAAACCGTAAATTGCAACACCACCAGCACTTTGCGGGGCAGAGCCGCCCTCCGGCCCACCCGAAACCGGACGCCTTTGAGCGTTTTAATCGGTTGGAATGACGACAGATAAAAGGCGGGATAACTCCCGGCCAGCAAACCCGTCAGGAAGCTAAACCCGAGCCCGGCGGCCCAAAACCAGGAACTCGCCCAGGGAATAGCCATTTTCTTGTCGGCCATTTCGTTGAAAAACGGCAACGCGAGTTGCGCCAGTACCAACGAAAACACAAACGCAATGGCCACCACCAGCAACGATTCGCTGAAAAACTGGCCGATCAATTGCGTTCGGGCCGAACCAATGGCTTTACGAATGCCCACTTCTTTGGCGCGTTTCTCGGAGCGGGCCGTGCTCAGATTCATGAAATTGATACAGGCCAGCACTAACACAAAACCGCCGATAATCCCGAACAGCCAGACAAACTGAATCCGTCCGCCCGCACTCACGCCATTTTTCCATTCCGAATACAGATGCCACCGGTTCATCGGATGGAGAAAGATTTCGGGTTTGAACTTGAGTTCTTCCTTATCGCCCCGATCCGATTTAATCGTTTTAATTTTTGCCGAAACTGCTTCCATGTCGGCCTTGTCGGCGATCTGGGCAAAAATCTGAAAGGAATTGTTTCCCCATTCACTGTTGTCCTGCGCTGCTTTTACCCAGTCGGTCGAGGCTACGTACAACTCCCAGGGCGCAATAAACCGCAGGTCACGCAACTCGGTATTGTACGGTAAATCTTCATAAACACCGGTGACTTTCACATCGAGTTTATTGTCGATTTTTACCATTTTGCCCAGCGGATTGGTTTCCCCAAAAAGGGCTTTCGCCGTTGATTCGGAGAGCAGAATAGACGACGGTTCTTTCAATCCCTGCCACGTTCCTTTCCGCATGTTCAGTGATAAAACGGCTGGTGCTTCGGGCGACATGTAATTGCCCATTCGGGTAAATTTCGCATCCCCAAACGTCAGAATGTGTCGGGTCGTCCAGGAGGATAACACAAGGTGTTTGAAATCCGCATCAAAGCTGTTGCGCAACTCCCGCGCCAGCGGAATGGGAACCGCCGATGCGGTTTTGACCTCGCTGTTGAGCGTCTGCTGCTGCATCACCTGCGCAATGCGATCATGATTCCGGTGGTAGGTATCGAACGCAAACTCATCGTAAATCCATAAACCAATCAGCAAAGCCACGGCCATGCCGACGGCCAGCCCACCGATGTTGATGGCTGAATAAACCTTATTTTTCGTCAGATTGCGGAAAGCGATTTTCAGGTAATTCCGGATCATGTTCGGGTTGGTTGAATGATTAACGTTTCTTGAACTGAGGTTGTCTTGAACTCGGATTACGCGGATTAAAGGATTAAGAGGATTCAATATATTTCCAATCAATCCTAGTTAATCCTTTAATCTGCGTAATCCGAGTTCAGACTAATCCTCTTAATCCTTTAATCCGCGTAATCCGAGTTCAAGACTACTCGCTTTTCAAACTCTTCACGGGATTCATCAGCGCGGCTTTGATGCTCTGGAAACTGATGGTCAGCACGGCGACGAAAACCGCCAGAAAGGCCGTCAGCGCAAACATCCACCATTCCAGATCGATGGCGTACGCAAAGCCTTCCAGCCAGCGGCTCATCGCCCATCCGGCCAGCGGAGAAGCCAGCAGGGTGGCCATGAGCACCAGCCGCAGGAAATCTTTGGAAAGCAGCACGACAACCCCCGAAACCGTGGCACCCAGCACTTTCCGAATGCCGACCTCCTTGGTCCGCAGTTGAGCCGCGTAGGCCGACAGGCCGAATAACCCCAGGCAGGAGATGAAAATAGCAAAAACCGCAAAGACTTTCAACACATTGCCCACGCGTTGCTCCGAATCGTAGAGCCGGGCCAGTTTTTCGTCGAGAAAGGTGTAACTGAACAGGCTTTCGGGCGAAACCCGCGCCAGCGTGTTGCGGGCAAACTGCACCGTTTCGGGCAGGTTTTTCCCTTTGATTTTTAACAAAAAGTAATTGGCCTGACCGGGGTGCTGAACAATCACCAGCGGTTCGACGGCGCTATGAAGGGAAGCAAAATGGAAATCATTGACAACGCCCACAATCTCGCCCGTATCGCCCAGTGAAACCATTTTCTGCCCGATGGGCGACTGCAACTTAAGCGCTTTCACGGCGGCTTCGTTCAGAATATAAGCGAAGTGAGAACGTACGTTTCGCTGCACGAAATTGCGACCGGTTTTCAGGCCAATTTTCAGCACCGGCAGCATGTGTTCGTCGGCCCACATAAACCGCATCTGGCTCGCATCGTCGGCTTTTCCTACCGGGATAAGCATATCGGTACTAAACCGGTCGCCGGGCAAAACCGAAATCCGGGCGACATCCGTGATCGCCGAATTTTGCAGCAACTCACTCTGAATCGTATTCGCTTTTTCGTGCATGCTTTGTCCGTAAAGTTTAACGGCCACGACCTGTTCCTGATCGAAGCCCAACTTTTTATTCTGGAAAAACTGCATTTGGCGGTACACCACGATCGTGCTGAAAATCATGAAAACGGAAACCGCAAACTGAAAGACAATCAAGCCTTTGCGTACCAGCGTAACCGACGAAACCGTACTTTTTTTCCCTTTCAACGACGTAACCGGTTCAAAATTCGAGATGAACCACGCGGGATACAGACCCGCAATCAGGCTGATCAGTCCGGCCAGCCCAAACATAATGACGACATTCGATACGGTAAACAGCTGCCCAAAACGAAGCTCCTTTGCCGTCAGATCGTTGTAAAACGGAATCGCCTGCCAGAACAGCAGCAGCGCCAGCAACGCGCCCCCCAGCGTCAGCAGGAACGATTCGCCCAGAAACTGGTTGACCAGTTGTCCTTTGCGGGCGCCCAGCACTTTCCGGACGCCCACTTCTTTCATTCGGTTAAAGGCCTGCGCCGTCGCCATGTTGATGAAGTTGACCGACGCCACCAGCAGGATAAACAAAGCCGCCACCGAAAACACGTAGACGTACAGAATGTCGCTGTTCGGGCTCATTTCCTTTTCCAGTTTCGAGTGCAGGTGAATATCCGTAATCGGCTGAAGGAGCGTTTTCCGGGTGGTCAGAATATCCTTCCGGTTTTCGCCGTTCACTTCGTAAAATTTCACCATGAACACCGGAATTTTCGATTCCACCGCCGGACGCGACGCATTCGCGTTCAGCAATACATAATTGTAAAATCCCGACCAGGTCCGGCTTTCCAACGATCCTTTGTCGGCGTACTTATAATAGGTTGACATCGAAATGAGGTAGTCGAATTTCAGGTGCGTCGGAAACCCAAAATCCCGGATGACGCCCGTCACCGTCAGCGGTCGTTTGTCCAGATCGTCCTGAATGATTTTGCCAAGCGGCTCCGCGTCGCCAAAGTATTTTTTGGCCATCGTTTCCGTCAGCACAATGGCGTCCTGCTGCTTCAGAGCTGTCCGTGAATCTCCCTTGACAAACGGCAGGTCAAACACATCGACCACCGTCGAATCCGCGTAAAAACCGGTTTTTTCCTCAAATTGCTTCGATTCTCCGCCCGACGGCGCGTAGCTGAATACCCGGTCCGGGTACGGTCGATGAAACCGGATCACGGTTTGTATCGCCGGAATCTCCCGCTTCATTTCAATTCCGAGGATGGGCGATGTAGCAGCCCAGCGCCGGGTTTTCTCCCCAATATTCTCTGAATTGATCCGGTAAATCCGGTCGGCTTTCGCGAAGCCTTTATCGTAGCGCAACTCTTCCCTGACGTGAAGAATGATGAGTAAACCGCAGGCCAGACCCAGCGCCAATCCGGCAATGGTCAGCGTGCTGTTGAGTCGGTAGCGAAGTAAATTCCGCCAGGCGATTTTGAAGTAATTTCGGATCATAATCGGGTTCGTTATCGTTGTTGTCGAATTATTCTGGGACTTCCTTCTCAGCGCAAAGGAGAAGATAAAACCAACCACATCCCACCAATACCGCCAACGCGCCCGGTTTTCGCCGATGCGCCGACGCTGGTACGCAAACTCCTCGTGCAAATCACCCAGCACCTCCTCCAGGTGGTCGGGCGAGCAGAAGAATTTCAGCAGTTGGTCAGCGAAGCGGGGTGGTTTCATATCGTCTTGAACTGGGATTACGCGGATTAAAGGATTAAGAGGATATTCTTCGGAATTAAAAGCAAAACAGGAAATCCCAGTTAATCCTTTAATCCGCGTAATCCCAGTTCAAGACAGTTCAGATTATTCACTTCGAAGTGACTTCACCGGATTCATCAAAGCGGCTTTGATCGACTGAAAACTGACGGTCAGCAGGGTGATGAAAAGGGAGCCAAAACCGGCGGCTGCGAAAATCCACCAGCTAATTTCCGTGCGGTATTCGTATTTCTGGAGCCAGTCGTTCAGGAAATACCAGGCAATCGGCGACGAAATCACGCAGGAGATGATGACCAGCAGCACAAAATCTTTCGACAGCAAGCCCCAGAGGTTGGCGACCGACGCACCCAATACCTTCCGAACACCGATTTCTTTGGTGCGCTGCTCGGCGATGAACGACGCCAGCCCAAAAATGCCCAGGCAACTGATAAAAATGGCCAGCCCGGCGAAGAAACTCGCCAGTTTACCGATGCGTTCTTCAGCCGCAAATTTGGTCGCAAACTCCTGATCGGCAAACTTGTACTCGAACGGCGCATCGGGGTTGATCTTTTCGAAAACCGTCTCCAGTTTTTCCAGCGCCATCCCCGCGCTCATCGCCGGATTCAGCTTGATGTGGATAAAATTCAGCGTCCGTTCGCGGGTGTTCATCATAAAAACCGTTGGCACCACCGGATCGAAAGGCGATGTCATGACCATGTCTTTCACGACCCCAATCACTTTCCAGTTCTGATCGTGCCAGCGGATGGTTTCGCCGACCGGTTTTTTGAGTCCGGTTTGTTTCACAGCCGCTTCGTTCAGAACAAACGTCATCGAATCCGTTGAAAACTGCCGGGAGAAACCACGACCTTCCTTGATTTTCCACCCCACCACGTCGCCAAATTCCGGGGTCACGCAGATGGTTCCGAATGCCGAAGTCTGCTCCGGATTCTTACCCCGCCAATCCAGGTTATTGGCCGACGACCAGATATTCGTGGCCGGGCTCGAGGCTTCGGCCATGTTGGCAACGGCGCCGGTAGCCAGCAACTCGTTTCGGAGCCGATCATACCGACCCTGTAGTTCGGGCGTATTCATCGTGATGTTGATCAATCCGTCGTAGTTGTACCCAAGCGGGCGGTTTTTAGCGAACTGAATCTGCCGGAAAACAAGGATTGTTCCGATGATGAGCGTCACCGAAACCGTAAACTGCACCACCACCAGCACCTTGCGGGGAATCGTTGCCAGCCGACCCAGGTTAAAGGTTCCTTTCAGGACTTTAATCGGCTGAAAAGAAGACAGGTAAAGCGCGGGATAACTGCCCGCTACAAGGCCCGTGAAGAGAATAAAACCGATGCTCAGCAACCAGAACCGGGCGTCCGACCACAACATTGCCATCTGCTTGCCGGCCACTTCGTTAAAAACCGGCAGGGCAATTTGCACCAGGAGTAAGGATAATACAAAAGACAAGGCCACCACCAGAAACGATTCGCTGAAAAACTGACCGATGATCTGGCTTCGCTGCGACCCAATCGCCTTCCGAATCCCGACTTCTTTCGCCCGTTTCTGCGAGCGCGCGGTGCTCAGATTCATGAAATTGATGCAGGCCAGCAGCAGCACAAAACCGCCAATGATGCCAAACAACCAGACAAACTGGATGCGTCCGCCCGTACTCACGCCGTTTTTAAACTCCGAATACAAATGCCAGCGGCTCATGGGGTGTAAAAACAAGGCCGGTTTCGATTTACTTTCCGTATGGTGGCGAAAAACGTCCCTGATTTTCCGGGAAACATCGTCGAAACGGCTGTTCGGATTCAGTTGCGCAAAAATCTCGAAGGAACTGCTGCGCCAGTTATTAACAAACAACCGGTCTTTGTCTTCGGAGAAAATCAGTTCGATCGGTGCTACGAAACCCAGATTTTGGAACAACGTATTGTGGGGTAAATCTTCGTAGACGCCCGTTACCTGCACGTTGTATTTATTGCCAACTTTAATCGTTTTGTGGAGTGGATCAGCGTCACCGAAAAGCGCTTTCGCAACCGATTCAGAAAGTAAAATCGAAGCGGGATCTTTCAGGCCCGAACGCGAGCCGCTCCGCATTTTCAGGGAGAACATTTCCGGGAATTCCGGTTCGGCAAAACTTCCGCGCCGGGTAAATTTCTGATCCTGATACGCCAGAATCTGTTCCGCCCAGGAATTTGCCACGACGGTTTTGAAGTCGTCCGGGTAGTTGGTCCGCAGTTCGCGGCTCAGGGGAAACGGCAGGGCACCGTAGGTTTGGATGCCCTCTTCCAGGGTCTGGTTTTCCAGCACCTGCGCAATGCGGTTGTGGTTCTGGTGGTATTGGTTGAACGACAGTTCGTCGTAAATCCACAGCCCAATCAGCATCGCGACGGCCATGCCGACCGATAAGCCAATGATATTGATGGCCGAATACCCCTTGTTATTCAGGAGGTTCCGCCAGGCGGTTTTAAAATAATTACGTACCATAACAGGACTTAAGGAAGAGTATGAATAATAAGGTGTTGACTTGCGTTTGGTGGCAAACGGTTTTAAGAATCCCAGCACATCCCGCCAATAGCGCCAGCGCGCCCGCCATTCGCCCACCCGCCGAACCTGCCAGGCAAATTCCTCGTGCAAATCCCCCTGCACCTCCTCCAGACGGTGGGGAGCGCAGAAGAGTTTGAGGAGTTGGTCGGCTAAGCGGGGCGGTTTCATCTGAACTGGGATTACGCGGATTAAAGGATTAAGAGGATATTCTTGACAATGCATCTCGGAGTACACAGGACAGAAAGATTTACCAGGATTAATTGTTGGCAACTTTATCCTCTTAATCCTTTAATCCGCGTAATCCCAGTTCAGGACGGTTTTATTCACTCCGCAGCGATTTCACTGGATTCGTCAGCGCGGCCTTAATGGCTTGATATCCAACCGTTAATAACGTAATGAATAGGATCGACAGGCCGGTAACGACAAACACGCCCCAACCCAGATCGACATGGAAAGCGAAGTTGTGCAGCCACTGGTTTAGCGCCCAGCCGATGATGGGAAAAGCGATCAGCAGCGCGATGACCAACAGCTTCAGGAAATCCATCGACAGCATGACGGCAACGTTGCTCACGGTGGCGCCTACCACTTTCCGGATGCCGATTTCCTTCTGCCGCCGTTGGGCCGTGAAAGCCGCCAGACCGAATAACCCCAGGCAGCAAATCAGGATGGTAAGTCCGGCGAAATACCGGGACAATACCCCGATCCGGCGTTCGGCGGCATAAAGCGCCTTGTAGTTTTCGTCCAGAAACTGGTAGTCAAAAATCAGCCCCTGGTTGTAGACTTCAAACGTCTTCTGAATGCGGTCAATGGTCTGTTTTTCCGTTCCGCCCTGTATCTTCACCATGATGTTGGGCAGGACCGGATCGGCCTGAAAAAAGCACGGTTTGACGTCTTCGTAAAGTGATTCGAAATTGAAATTTTTCACCACGCCAACGATCTGCCGTTCATGCCCCCAAAACTTGATCGTTTTGCCGACCGGGTCTTTCAATCCCATGCTTTTGATGGCCGCTTCGTTGAAAATGATCTCGTTATCCGCACTCGGGTTGTTGGAAAAATAGCGACCTTCCTTCAGTTCCATCCCGACAGTTTGCATAAAATTGTAGCCCACTTCCAGATTCGCAAAATCGATGTCTTTGCCTGCCGGTCTGCCCGGCCATTCAAGACCGGAAATGGCCCCGTGATCACCCGTCAGCGTGTGGTAGTAGCTCGTCGCGTTGAGCACGCCCGGAATCGCTTTGATTTCACCCAGAAAGGCTTCGGCCGATTTCAGTTTGACCGAATCATTATCGAGCGGAATTTCGAAATGGATGATGTTATCCCGGTTATAGCCCAGGTTCTTGGTCTGGATGTAGTCGATTTGCCGGTGAACCACCAGCACCGAGACAATGAAGAGAATCGAAACCGCAAATTGAAAAACCACCAGCCCTTTACGGACCAGCAATTCGCCGACCGACGTTTTGAGCTTGCCTTTCAAAACCGCCGTCGGGTTAAAACCGGAAAGGTACAAGGCCGGATAACTGCCCGCGATTAAACCGGTCAGCAGCGTTATTCCCAACATGGACAGGATCAGCGGAGCCTCAAATTCCAGACTGAGGTGTTTTCCGGTAATCGTATTGAAGTGGGGAAGAAGCAGAATCAGCAGAAAAACCGCCCCGATCAGCGACAGAAAAGCCATCAAAATGGATTCGCCGAGGTATTGAACAACAAGCGAACTGCGAAACGCACCCACTACCTTTTTGATGCCCACTTCCTTGATCCGACCCGATGCTTTGGCCGTCGAGAGGTTCATGAAATTGATGCAGGCAATGATCAGGATAAAAACCGCAATGATCGAGAAAAGCCGGACGTACGCAATTCGTCCGCCGGTTTGCACACCGTTTTCAAATTGTCCGTGGAGGTATTTATCGGAATAGTTAATCGCAAATAGCTGCGTTTTCGTCTTGTCTTTCGTCTGTAAAAAATCCCGGATTTTGGCATTGAATTGGGCCAGATCCGTTCCTTTCCGCAAAATCAGGAAGGTACTGGGATCGCTGTTTCCCCAGTTTTCCATGCCGGGCCGCCGGACAAAAAAGACGTTGAAACTGAACAGGAGGTCAAACGGCTCGGTTGAATTGGCCGGACTATTCTGGAAAATACCGCCCACCCGGTACGTCCCGGTGAACTGGCCGAGATCCCATTTGATGGCCTTGCCGAGCACGTCTTTCGTGTTGCCAAACAGTTTTACCGCCATCTCTTCGGAAAGAGCAACCGTATTATTATCCGCGAAGATGCTGTTTTTATCGCCCTGCAAAAAAGGGCAGGTGAACACGTTGAAATAATCCTTCCCGACGAATTGCCCCCCCGCTTTCAGGTGGTTTTCGCCGAACGAAATGAGCCCTTTGCTCGAAAACCAGGACGCTGGAACGACCGTCACGGCGTGCTCAACTTCGGGCATTTCGGCCGCCAGCGCGTCTGCCAGCAAACCGGGTGTGTGGTTGATCGTTTTAATGTCGTCTTCGTGGAAATGATTGGCCATGACCTGAAAAAGCTGGTCGTCTTTTTCGTTGTATTTGTCGATGTGCAGCTCGTCGTTTACCCACAGGTAAATCAACAACGTACAGGCCAAACCGGTCGATAAACCGATCAGATTCAGCAGCGTAAACTGGCGGTCTTTCACCAGATTCCGCCAGGCGATTTTCAAGTGATTCCGGAGCATAAAGGGGTTCGTTAGCGTAGTTGTTGAATAATCAGGTGATTTCCTTTTAATGGCGAACGGTTTTAAGAACCCCAGCACATCGCGCCAGTACCGCAGCCGCGCCCGTCGTTCACCAATGCGCCGAACCTGCCAGGCAAACTCCTCGTGCAAATCTCCCTGCACTTCCTCCAGTCGGTCGGGAGAGCAGAAGAGTTTCAGCAGTTGGTCGGCCAGACGGGGCGGAACTGGTTTTGGGTTCATTTAATTTGTTTATCTTTGAAAACTCGCGAAAAAACTCACTGCGCTATGGAAACGCCTTATCATGATCTGATCGAAGAATATCAATCGGAAGACATTATGTCCGTTAACCATTCCCGCACCATCCACCGAATTAGTGTTGCCTTTAGTCGGTATGATGAACAGTTCGACATTTTACCGGAACTCGAACTGGAGCTTTCAACCGGAAAATGCAAACCGGATATCTGTATTTATCATAACCTGCCGGTTGACTGGTTAAATGATATCATTTACTACAATCACCCCCCCATTACTGCCATTGAAATTCTTTCTCCCAAGCAGGCTATCAATGACCTGACTGATAAAGCTTATAAGCAGTATTTTCCGGCGGGTGTCCAGAGTGTCTGGCTAATTATTCCGGTTCTTCAAACCATTCATCTTCTGCTGCCAGATGGTTCAAAAAAACCCTTTTCATCGGGCATTTTAACTGATCCAGCGACCGGTATAGAATTGGAATTAGCACGTTTGTTCAAATAATTCATTCACTACTTCTCAAACTCTTCACCGGATTCACCAACGCGGCTTTGATGCTTTGGAAACTCACCGTCAGCAGGGCGACGCCCACGGCCAGTAAACCGGCCAGCGCGAAGACCCACCATTCGAGGTCGATGCGGTAGGCAAAATCCGCCAGCCACTCGTTCATGGCATACCAGCCAATGGGCGTCGCAATCAGGATGGCAACGACGACCAGCCGCAGAAAATCCCTGGATAACAGCGCCACAATGCTGGCAACCGACGCGCCGAGCACCTTCCGAACACCGATTTCCTTCGTCCGCTGGAGCGTCGTGAAAGCCGCCAGTCCGAACAGGCCCAGGCAGGCAATGAAAACCGCTAAGCCCGCGAAAACGCCGAAGAGCTCCCCGACGCGCTGTTCGGCCTGGTACATTTTGTTAAACCGCTCATTCAGGAACGAGTACGAGAACGGCGTATCGGTTTCGGCTTTCCAGCGCTGCTCCAGCGTTTTGAGCAGCGCGGGGACGTTGTCCGTCCGGATGCGCAGGGCCAGTTGATACCAGTCTCCGCCGTAATACATGACCAGCGGGGCAATGTGCTGGTGCATCGACTCGAAGTGAAAATCCTTCATAACGCCCACCACCGTGTACGTGTGCCGGTCGCCCGGCGAGCCGTCGCCGATCGTGGCAATGCGCTGACCGATCGGGTTTTTCCAGCCAAACTGCCGAACAGCGGCTTCGTTGACCAAAACCGCAGCGGTATCGCCCGAAAAAGTGCGGGAGAAATTGCGACCCAGACCTACCTGGATGCCCAGCGTTGGCAGGTACTGGTCGTCGACCCGATAGGTTTTCACCCGGAAAGGCGTCGTTTTCGTCGGGGCGTTCACATCCCGAAAACCGTCGTAGCCGGAGTTGGATTTCCCGGCGGGCAGGTAGCCCGCCAGACTGGCGCTGACGATGGACGATTGTTTGGTCAGCTCATTTCGGAACGCGTTCAGTTTATTGCCCAATACGTAGGTGTCGTGGAGGATAAGCACCTGTTCCTTGTCGAAACCGACTTTCTTGTTCTGAATAAACCGCAGTTGCTGATAGACCACCAGCGTTCCGATAATCATGCCGATGGATACCACAAACTGAATGGTTACCAGCGTATTGCGCAGCCAGCCACTCCGCATTCCGGCCTGAATCCGGCCTTTCAACACGCTGACCGGCCGGAAGGATGACAGAAAAAAGGCCGGATAACTACCCGCCAGCAACCCCACCAGCAGACAGCCCACCAGCGTGTACGAAATCATCCGGGCATTCCATAAAGTCCCCAGATCGAACTCTTTATCCGCCAGTTGATTGAACGTCGGCAAAGCCATCGCCACCAGCCCACCGGCCACCAGCAACGCCAGAAACGTGATCAGCACCGATTCGGACAGGAACTGACGAATCAATTGCTGCTGTACCGAACCCAGCACTTTCCGAATCCCGACCTCCTTGGCCCGGTTTGCCGAACCCGCCGTCGACAGATTCATAAAATTGATGCACGCCAGCAGCAGGATAAAAACCGCAATGGCCGAGAAAATGTAGACGTATTTGGGATCGCTGTTCGCTTCGAGCTCGTTCTCCCGATTGGGGCCGAGGTGAATGGCGGTAACGGGCTGAAAATCAAACGCAATCCAGTCTCCTTTTTTCATGTACTCATCGTAGGTCATGCCGAGAAACTCCGGAATTTCCGGCCCCACGTATTTCCGAATGAAGTTGGAGCTTTGGGCCAGCAGTTTCTCTACCGGGTAGTTTTCCCGAAGCAAAACGTACGTGTGTGACCCGCTGGCCAGCCACTTTTCACTCTGTTTCAGCGAGGTATACGAAGCGAAAAAATCGTAGTGAAAGTGCGTATTGGACGGCACATCCTGGCACACGCCCGTCACCCGGTAAAGCTTGTCCCCCAACGTCAGGCTTTTGCCCACCGGGTCCTGATCGCCAAAATACTTCCGGGCCGTCGTTTGGGTGACAACGATGGTATTGGGTTCGTTCAAAACGGTTTTGACGTTTCCTTTCAGCAGCGGAACCGAGAACAGCTCAAAGAAATTGGAATCCGCAAACACCACCCGGTCTTCCTTGAACCGTTCTGTACCGTATTTGATCACAAAACTCCCCTCCGATTCCAGCCGGGTGGCGGCTTCAACGCCCGGATAATCGCGCACCAGCGAGGCCCCGGTCAGGGCGGGTGCGTAGGCCATGTCCATTTCCTTGCCGGCAATGCGTACGCTCAACGTCACGCGGAACAGCCGGTCGGCTTTCGTGTTGTAACGGTCGTAACTCAGCTCGTGTTGCACAAACAGCACAATGAGCAGGCAGGTCGCCAGCCCAACGGCCAGCCCGGCAATGTTAATGGCCGAAAACGCCTTTTTCCGCCAGAGGTTGCGCCACGCAATTTTTAAATAGTTCTGAATCATGATCGGGTTTACGTAAGTTGTCGAATGCGTATCGGTTTTTCGTTTCATCAAAAATCGGGGCTTCAGAAACCCCAGCACTTCCCACCAGTACTGCCAGCGCGCCCGTTGCGCGCCCACTTGCCGAACCCGCCAGGCAAACTCCTCGTGTAAATCCCCCTGCACCTCCTCCAGGCGGTGGGGAGAACAGAAGAATTTGAGCAGAGTGTCAGCGAAGTGGGGCGGTTTCATAAAATGGGGAGAAAGGAGGAAAGGAGGAGGGGATGAAGGGAGGAGGGGATGAAAGGGAGCGTTTTCTCTCCTCCCTTCTTCCTCTCTCCATTACTCCGCTTTTAAACTCTTCACCGGATTCATCAAAGCTGCTTTAATACTCTGGAAACTGACAGTGAGCAGGGCGATCAAAACCGCCAGCGCACCAGCCAGGGCGAAAATCCACCACTCGATGTCGGTTTTGTAGGCAAACCCCTGCAACCACTGGTTCATGGCCCACCACGCGACGGGCGACGAAAGGACAATCGCAATCGCCACCGGTTTCAGGAATTTCTGCGAAAGCAACCCAACAATGCTCACCACCGACGCGCCCAGCACTTTGCGGATGCCAATTTCTTTCGTGCGTTGTTCGGCGGTGAACGTCGCCAGTCCGAACAATCCCAGACACGAAATGAAAATAGCCAGGAAGGCAAAATAATTGGATAACCGACTGACGACCTGCTCACTCTGGTATTGACGGGCGTATTCCTGATCGGTGAACGAATAGGTAAACGGAAAATTCGGATTCAGTTTTTTGCAAACCGTTTCCAGTTGTGCGAGGGCTTCGGCGGTTTGGCCCGCCTTGATCCGAACCAGCACATTGCCGTCGGGTCGTGTTTCGCGCAGGTAGGCAATGAGCGGCCGGATGGTCGAGTGCAGGGATTGAAAATGGAAATCTTTCAGCACCCCAACGATCGTTCCCTTGCGGTTGCCCCAGGTAATTGTTTGCCCGATCGGATGTTTAAAACCCATCACTTTCAGGGCCGCTTCGTTGATCAGAAAACCGGTTGAATCGGTCGGAAAAGCGGTTGAAAAATCCCGGCCGTCGGCCAGTTTTAAATTCATGGTTTTTACGAAATCGTAGCCAACCCCGACCGGCGTAAACCGGACTTTGTCGTTGGGATCGCTCCCTGTCCAGCTGATGCCTTCGGTGCCGGAGCCGTTCGACGCCGGGGATGCAGTCATGTGCGAGACTTGCCGGACACCCGGAAGTTGCGATAGTTCGGTTTTCAGTACCTCATAATTCTTCTTCAAATCACCTTCGACCGGGAAATAAATCAGGTTTTCGCGGTCGTAGCCCAGATTCTTCGTCTGCACATACTCCACCTGCCGGTAAATGATGATCATGCCGACAATCAGAATAATCGACAGCGAAAACTGAAAAACCACCAGCCCCTGCCGAAACCAGGTCGATTGCGTATTCCCTTTCAACCCCGACGACGGACCGCTTCCTTTCAGGACCCGAATCGGGCTCAGCGACGAAAGGAAAAAAGCCGGATAACTGCCCGCCAGCAAACCCGTTAGCAATGTCAACCCGACCAGAACGCCCCAGAACGAAAAACCGCCGATGGGTAATTCGATCTGCTTCCCGGTCAGCGTATTAAAAGATGGCAGCAACAACCCGACGAATAAAACCGCCAGCAAAACGGAGCAGACCGTCAGCAGCATCGCTTCGCCGATAAACTGCCCGATCAACACCGTCCGCATCGCGCCGACCACCTTCCGAACCCCCACTTCTTTCGCTCGTTTCGCCGATCGCGCCGTGGCCAGATTCATGAAATTGATGCAGGCAATCAGCAGAATAAAAACCGCTACGAAACTGAACAGCCGCACGTATTCGATCCGCCCGCCGTCCATGTGGGCATCCTTGATGGTACTGTTGAGGTAGTATTCGTGAAAAGGTTGCATGGCCAGTTCGGTGTGAAACGGCTTTCCCTCATCCCGGTTAAACTTGTCGAGCAAATGCTGCATTTTGGCTTCGACTTTGGCGGGATCTGCCGGTACGCCGTTGCGGTCGGCGCGGAGCATGAAAAACGTGAGCGGGTCCGTACTGCCCCAGCCTTTCGCCCAGTCGTTGCCGTCTGCAACGAAGGCATCCCAGTTTCGCAGGCAATCGAATTTCAGGGTGCTGTTCGCCGGGACATTTTCAAAAACCGCCGTTATGCGCAAATCCGTGCGGTTATCGAACCGGATCGGTTTGCCAATGGCAGCTTCGGGGCTGCCGAAAAAAAGCTCGGCCATGCGCCGGGAAATCGCCAGCCCATTGCGGTCGTTCAGGGCCGCATCGGCGGTTCCCTGCAGGAGTTTGTAGCTGAACATCTTGAAGAAATCCGGCCCGACGCTGTTGGTGGCCTGTTTGTGGACTTTCGTGCCCACCGAAAACGTCTGGTCGCTGACCCACTCGTAGGGCGTTGCATACTGAATTTCCGGGATCGATTTCTTTAATTCCTCCGCCAGCGGACCGGGTGTCCAGATGACGCCCTGCATTTTCCCGCTGAAATATTCGCGCATGTAAATCCGGTACAATTGGTTCTTGTTCGCGTGAAAGGCATCCACGCTCCGCTCGTCCTGGACCCAGAGCAGGATCATCAGGCTACACGCCAGGCCCAACGCCAGCCCGAGCATATTGACTGCCGAGAACGTTTTGTTCTTGACGAGGTTTCGAAAAGCGATTTTGAAATAATTCCGGATCATCGTTGGGTTCGTTAGATACGTTGTTGAATACTCAGTTGACCTTCTTTTAAGCGCAAACGACAGCACAAATCCCAGCACATCCCGCCAATACCGCCATTTGGCCCGCCGTTCGCTCCCCCGCCGAAGCTGATATGCAAACTCCTCGTGCATGTCTCCCTGAATCTCCTCCAGTTGGTCGAGAGAGCAGAAGAATCGAAGGATGCGGTCAGCGAGGTGGGGTGGTTTCATAAAATAGGGATGAAAGGAGGAAGGGAAGAGAGGCTGAAAGGAGACGGTTTTCTATTTTCTTCCTCCTTTTCTCCCCTCCTCCTTTACTCCGATTTTAAACTCTTCACCGGATTCACCAACGCGGCTTTGATGGCTTGGTAACTCACCGTCAGCAGCGTCAGCACCAGCGCACCGGCGCCTGACACGGCGAATATCCACCAGGCAATGTCGTCGCGGTACGTGTATTTCTGTAACCACTGATCCATGAAATACCCGGCCAGTGGCCCGGCGATCAGGCAGGCAATCACCACCAGTACCACAAAGTCTTTCGATAACATCCGCCACAGATTGGTAACCGATGCGCCTAAAACCTTACGAATGCCAATCTCTTTCGTCCGCTGCTCGGCCACGAACGACGCCAGTCCGAACAGGCCCAGGCAACTGATGAAAATGGCCAGCACCGCAAAGAAGGTCGCCAGTTTGCCAACTCGTTCTTCAGCTGCGAATTTGAGCGCATATTCCTGATCGACAAACTGGTACTCGAAGGGAACCAGCGGAACGATTTTTTTGAAAACCGCTTCAACTTTGGGCAGCGCATCCCGGATGCTGACCGCCGGATTCAGCTTGATGTTGATGTTGCTGACACCACCGTTGTGTCCCTTCAAATAGAAAATGGCGGGTTGAATCGGGTCATAGGGCGACTGCATGACCATGTCCCTGACCACGCCTAAAATCCGGTATGTTAAGACTTTGTTCGTCCGCGACCACGTCCAGCGGACGGTTTCACCCACCGGATTTTTCAGCCCCATGTCGCGGGCGGCCGATTCGTTGATGACCATTCCGGCCGAATCCGAAGCCAGTTTACTCGAAAAATCACGTCCCTGCACAAACTGCCAGCCAACGGTTTTTCCGTGGTTGAGGCTCACCGCCAGCGTTCCGAAATTATCTTCACCCCGCCGGGGATCGCGGCCTTTCCAATCGAAACCGCCGTTGCCGGAAACCACCTCGGTCATTTTCCCCATCGACTGGGAGATTTCGGCCACTGCACCCGTGTTTTTCAATTCCGCCCGCAGCACTTCGTATTTCCCGTCAAAATCATTCGACTTCATCGCCATCGTGATCAACCCTTCCCGCGTGTAGCCCACCGGACGGTTTTTCGCGTACTGAACCTGTCGATATACTATAATTGTGCTGATAATCAGCGCGATGGAAACCGTAAATTGCACCACCACCAGTACTTTGCGGGGAACAGACGCAAACCGCCCCACCCGAAAGGTCCCTTTCAGGACTTTGACGGGCTGGAACGACGACAGGTACAAAGCCGGGTAACTGCCCGCCAGTAAACCGGTCAGAACGATAAAACCCAGGCTGGCGGCCCAGAACCACGGATTACGCCAGGGCATGGTCATTTGCTTGGCGGCCAGGTTGTTGAACCAGCCCAGTGACAGCGTCACCAGAACCAGTGCCACCAGCAGGGCCAGCGTCGTTACCAGAAAGGATTCACTGAAAAACTGGTTGATCAACTGGGTGCGGACTGAACCCACTGCCTTCCGAATGCCGACTTCTTTGGCGCGTTTCTCGGAACGGGCGGTCGAGAGATTCATGAAATTGATGCAGGCCAGCAGCAAGACAAAACCGCCGATAACGCCCACCATCCAGACCATTCGCAGGGGCTCCGGATCGGGCATGCCCCGTTTGAATTTATGCAGGTGCCACTGGCTCATCGGAAACAGAAAAGCCTGGGGAGTGCGGGCAGCCTGTTCCTTGAAATTGGCGAGGTTTTTCAGCTCAGCGTCTTTAATCCGGGCCGAAACGGCATCAAACGTGTCGCCCGGCTTTATTTCGGCGTAAATCCGCAGAAAGTGGTTGCTCCAGTCGTGGAGTGCCCGCTCCTTGATCCACGGATTCTGGTTGACCCATAATTCAAACGGTGATACAAATTTGATCTCGTTGAACTGCGTATTCAGGGGTAGATCCTCGTAAACACCGGTCACTTTCACATCGATTTTGTTATTGAGCCGCATCGCCCGGTTCGTGGGGTCGGTTTTTCCAAAAAGAGCCTCGGCGGTGGATGCCGAAAGCAGAATGGAATTGGGGTCGTGCAACCCGGCCCGTGAACCATAGATCATCTTCAGGCTCAGCATGTCCGGTGCTTCCTCGTCCAGAAATTGGCCTTTCCGGGCTATTTTGTTGTCGCCCGCCGACAGAATGTATTCACTGATCCAGGAGCCATTCACGATGCGCACGAACTCGTTTCGGTAAGTGGTTTTGAGTTCAGTCGACAGCGGATACGGCATCGAATTATTTGTCCACGTAGTACCTTCCTCCGTTTCCTTCGTCATGACCTGGGCTATGCGGTCATAATTCTGGTGGTAGGTATCGAACGAGAGTTCGTCCCAGATCCACAGCCCATTCAGCATAGCCACCGCCATGCCAACGGCCAAACCGCCAATGTTGATGGCCGAAAAACCTTTGTTTTTTGCCAGATTTCGGAAAGCGATTTTGAAGTAATTCCGGATCATAATCGGGTTCGTTAGATGCGTTGTTGAATACTCAGTTGATCTTCTTTTAAGCGCAAACGACAGCACAAATCCCAGCACATCCCACCAACACCGCCACCGCGCCCGCCGTTCGCCCACCCGCCGAAGCTGCCAGGCAAACTCCTCGTGCATGTCTCCCTGAATCTCCTCCAGCTGGTCGGGAGAGCAGAAGAATTGCAGGATGCGGTCGGCGAAGCGGGGCGGAGACATTGTCTGAACTGGGATTACGCGGATTAAAGGATTAAGAGGATTAGAGGCTATTCTTCGGATTACAAATAAAAAAAGCAGTAGCCATCCCAGTTAATCTTTTAATCCGTGTAATCCCACGGGGCCGCCCGGCGGTTCAAGACGGTTTTATTCACTCCGCAACGACTTCACCGGATTCATCAGCGCGGCTTTGATGCTTTGAATACCCACCGTCAACGCGGCCACGATCACCGTTGCCAGCAGGGCGATTCCAAAAATACCGGGGCCTAACTCAATCTTATAGGAAAAATCCTGCAGCCAGTGCGTCATTACCCACCACGCCACTGGCGTTGCGACCACGAATGCCACGGCAATCAGCCGGACGAACTCCTTGCCAAACAGCCAGAGAATGTTGCCGATGCTGGCTCCCAGCACCTTCCGAACCCCGATTTCTTTGGTTTTTTGAGCCGCCATGAACAACATCAGTCCGTACAGCCCCAGGCAGCCAATCAAAACCGCAATGCCGGCGAAGAAATTGACCAGTTTGGCCATCGTCTGTTCCTGCGTGTAGTTTTCCTGCAATTGCTCATCGACGAATTGCGCCGTGAAATAACTGTCGGGGTAAATCTGGTTGTAGTTTTTCTCCAACTGCCGGATGACGCGCTCAAAATTGCCATTGTGTAATTGCAGATTCGCGAAGAAATAATTGGTTGTCCGGGTGGTCATGAAAAGTGGCGCAATGCCGGTTCTCAGGTTGTTCTGGTTGAAGTCTTTCACGACGCCCACAATTTCCAGATCCCGGCCATTGTGCAGGAATTTACCCAATACCTCCGCCGGTTTTTGAATCCCCAGCTGCTTGACGAAGGCTTCGTTGACCAGCACTTCGCGGGAGGTGTCGGCGGGTTGGAGATTACGCCCGGCCACCAGCTTCAGGCCATAGAGATCGACGTAAGCGGCATCGATGTATTTTTGCTGGGGCGTAAACTTTTCCACGTCGGGCCGGGTGTCGTATTTGATCATGGTCTGGCTGACCCAGCCTGATTGGGGTGGCCCACTCATCGAATAGCTCAGTTTTTCCACCTCGGGAATCGCCATCGCCAGATGACGGAAAGCTTCCATTTTACCGGCATCCTGCTTCGGAACCTGGGGCAATCGAACGGTCAGAATGGCGTTTTGCCGGAAACCGAGGTCTTTCGTCTGAATGTAGTGCAGTTGATTGGCCACCACGATCATCCCCACAATCAGCATCTGTGAAATGGCAAACTGGGTGACGACCAGACTGCGCCGGATTGAAAAACCGCCTAGTTGCTGGCTGGTCATTCGTCCGGCCAGGACCAGCGCCGGTTTGAAGCCCGCCAGCACCAGTGCCGGATAAAAACCGGACAGAAAAATGACGCCGACCACGATCAGGGCCAGCCAGCCAATGACGGAAACGTCGTAATAGAATGTAAACCGGAAAGCACCGTGCAAATTCTCCTGAACCAATTGTTGTCCGAACTGAAAGAAGAGCAGGGCAATCGCCGTGGCCGTGAGGGTAAGCAGCGCGGTTTCACCAATAAATTGCCAGAACAACTGGCTCTGCGTGCTGCCCAGCACCTTGCGAACGCCCACTTCCCGGGATCGGTTGAGTGCCTGCGCCGTGGCCAGATTGACGAAGTTGATGCTCGCCGTGAGGAGCAAAAAAATCCCGATGGCAAACAACGACCAGATCAATCCCTGACTAACGCCGTCGGTGTCGGTCGAGAAATGAATATCCCGCAGCGGCTGCATCGGAAACCGGGTATCCTTGACGCCCTGCGGCTTGTTCTTCTTCACAAATGCCAGCATCTGCCGATCCCAGTCGGCCTGGGTAAACTGGTTATTCAGACTCACAAAGCACTGCGTATCTCCATTGATATTGTCAAAGTCGGTATTCAGCGGCCGACCATAAAACGCCGGCAGACTCGCCCAGGACGCCATGATCTGATAGGCGAAATCGGTGTTATCGCGATAGTCTTTAAAGACGCCGACAATCCGCGTGTTGAGGGTCGCATTGATCTTGATTATCTTGTTGATGACCTGTGTCGTACCAAAGTATTTGATGGCGTTTTCGGCGCTGATCACCACCGTATTGGGTTGAGTCAATTCCGCCGGGCCACCCGCCAGCCACGCATAATCGAAGATTTTGAAATACGCGGGTTGCACAAAAGCGCCCATCTGGTGGGCTTCCTTGAATTTTCGATCCGGTCCGTTGGCCACGGGAATTGTCACCAGCGGATCCCGGTAGAGATCGATCATCGCCAGATTTTCGATGTCCGGGTGGTCGTTTTTGAGGGCTTTCCCCAGCTCATACGGTACCCCGGCAATGTTGAAATTGCCTTCGGGCGTTACAAACCGGGTCGTGACCCGGTAAATGGAATCGTATTTCTGATGGTGTCTATCCACATTGTAATGGTAGCGAACGAGCGCAAAAATCAGTAGTGCCGCGCCAATTCCCAGGGCCAGCCCGGTAACGTTTATAAAGGCATAGGCCCGGTTTTTAACCAGATTCCGCCAGGCAATTTTGAAATAATTCAGGATCATATCAGAACTCATTACGGTTTTTGAAGAATAGTCACTTTTCTGTCGTTTCATCGCAAACGGTTTTATAAACCCCAGCACATCCCGCCAATACCGCCACCTTGCCCGCCGTTCGCTCCCCCGCCGAAGCTGATACGCAAACTCCTCGTGCAAATCCCCCAACACTTCCTCCAGCTGGTCGGGAGAGCAGAAGAATTGCAGGATGCGATCGGCGAAGCGGGGCGGTTTCATAAAATAGGGATGAAAGGAGGAAGGGAGGAGAGGATGAAAGGATGAAAGGATGAAAGGATACGGTTTTCTACTTTTTTCCTCCTTTTCTCTCCTCCTTCTTTACTCCGATTTTAAACTCTTCACCGGATTCACCAGCGCGGCTTTGATGCTTTGGAAACTGACCGTCAGCAACGCAATGGCGATGGCGAGGAAACCGGCGAGGGCAAACACCCACCACCCGATGTCGATTTTATAGGCAAACCCGTCGAGCCAGCGGGTCATGGCGTACCACGACAAGGGCGACGCAATCAGAATGGCGATCAAAACGAGCTTCAGGAAATCCTGCGACAGCAGCGTAACCACGCTGGCAACCGATGCGCCCAGGGCTTTCCGAACGCCGATTTCTTTGGTGCGCTGCTCGGCCGTAAAAGCCGCCAGTCCGAACAGCCCGAGGCACGAAATGAAAATGGCCAACACCGCAAAGGAGTTTGCTAACTGACTGACGACCTGCTCACTTTTATACAGCTTGGCGTATTCCTGATCGGAAAACTGGTAGGTGAACGGGAAATTGGGATTCAGTTCCTTGCTGATTTTCTCCAGCCCGGCCAGCGCTTCTCGGGTTTTTCCGGCTTCGGTTCGCACCAGAATGGTACCGTACGGTTTTTTCTCATCCAGCCGGATCACCAGCGGCTGAATCGCTTCGTGCATCGAATTGAAGTGAAAATCTTTCACAATCCCGATGATCGTTCCCTGGCGACCACCCCACCACAGCGGCTGGCCAATCGGATGTTGATACCCGATTTTCTTCAGGGCGGTTTCGTTCAGCAGAAAACCGGAATAGCTGACCGTGTCGGCACCAAATTCCCGGGAGAAATCCCGTCCTTCCTTCAGTTTCAGATTCATGGTTTTCACGAAATCAAACCCCACCAGCTCATCGGAAAACGACACCCACAGGTTAGGGTCTTTGCCCGACCAACCGATGTCGCTGACCCCGTGATCGTTGACCGTCGGCGAATTACGCATCCGCGAAACCGCCCGAATGCCCGGCATCCGGCTAGCTTCTTCTTTAAAGAGATTGTATTTCTGCACCAAATCGCCCTCAATTGGAATGTAAACGAGGTTTTCGCGGTCGTAACCCAGGTTTTTGGTCTGGACGAACTGCATCTGGCGATACATCACAATCATGCCCACGATGAGAATAATGGACAGCGAAAACTGGAAAACCACCAGACTTTTCCGGAAAAACGTGGCCCCGCCACTAAACTTCAGGCTTCCTTTCAATACCCGGATCGGACTCAGGGACGACATAAAAAGGGCCGGATAGCTGCCCGCAACAAAACCGGTCAGGGTGAGTAATCCCAGCAAACTGGCCCAGAAAACCGGTTGTCCGAACGGCAGAAACAGCTGTTTTCCGGTCAGCGAATTAAAAGCGGGCAACAACACCGCAACCAGCGCAACGGCAATGAGGATCGAGCAGAAAGTGAGCAGCAGGGCTTCGCCCAGAAATTGCCCCATCAGCGCCGTCCGAACCGCGCCGACCACTTTCCGAACACCCACTTCTTTCGCCCGTTTCGTCGACCGCGCCGTGGCCAGATTCATGAAATTGATGCAGGCAATCAGTAGAATAAAAACCGCCACGAAACTAAAAAGCCGCACGTATTCGATCCGTCCGCCGTCGATCTGACCATTTTTAAACGTCGAATGGAGGTATTTTTCCGGGTACGATTGCAGGGCCAGTTCAACCAGCGAACCTTGGTCCTTTTGTTTATACCGGTAAATGAAATCCTTGATTTTGGCTTCAACTCTGGCGGGATCAGCCGTCGGACGCAGTTGCACCAGCGTATGCGGGCTCGTATTCGACCAGTTAGTAACCCACTGATTTTCTTTTACATACGCGTTCCAACTGCGCAGAAAATCGAATTGCTGGGACGAATTGGCCGGAACGTTTTCAAAAACCGCCGTGACGATCAAATCCTCCCGGTTTTCGTACCGAATGGCTTTCCCGATGGCTTTTTCCGGATTACCGAAAAACTGTTCCGCTACCTTCCGGGAAATCGCCACGCCGATGGGGGTGTTCAAGGCCGTTTCGGGCGTTCCCTGCACCAGCGGATAACTGAACATCCGGAAAAAATCGGCTCCGGCATACGTTCCTTCCACTTTATTGATTTTTTCACCCACTTCAAACGTCGACCGATAGAGGTGATTCCCTTCGTAACCGCTGGCGTATTCGATTTCGGGAATGACCCGTTTCAGTTCGTCGGCCAGCAAACCCTGCGTCATGTAACCAGCCTCTACCTTGCCGTCGTACGACGAACGTTCGTAGACCTGATACAGCCGGTTGCCGTTGGCGTGAAAACCGTCGACGCTCCGTTCGTCCTGCACCCAGAGCATAATCAGCAGGCTACAGGCCATGCCCAGGGCCAGGCCAGCGATATTCAGGCCCGAAAAAGCTTTGTTGCGAATCAGGTTCCGCCGGGCGATTTTGAAATAGTTACTGATCATGGTTGCGTTCATTTGATTCGTTGTTGAATACCCGGACGGTTTTCGTTTGATGGCAAAAGGTTTCAAAAACCCCAGTACGCCCCACCAATACCACCACTGCGCCTTCTGCTTACCCACCCGCCGAAGCTGATGCGCAAACTCCTCGTGCAAATCCCCCTGCACCTCCTCCAGCCGGTGCGGAGCGCAAAAGAGTTGCAAAAGGCGGTCGGCGTGTGGGGGCGGTTTCATAGTTTAATGAATAATGAACAATGAACGGGCTGACGCACACTATTTGGACGAGTTATTCATTGTTCATTGTTAATTCCCTTAAAGGCTCGTCGCTGGCCGGAACGGATTCAGCAATTTAGCCCAGAAGCTTTCGCGCACTTCCTGAATTTCCTGCAACGTCCGCCGACCGTAGGCCGTGGTCGTAAACAACCGTTTCCGGCGACCACCACGCTCGGCGGTAGGCTCGCCCATCTCCGATTTCAGCATGCCTTTGTCTTCCAGCCGTTCGAGGGCGGCATGAACCTGGTTCAGCCGCACCGCGCGCCCGGTCTGCTCGCAGATTTCGTGCGTGATCGCTACACCGTACGCTCCGCCTTCCATGACGGCCACGGTCAGCAACACGATTTCTTCAAACTCGCCCAAATAGCCTCGTTTCATCGCTATCAATTAGTTCTATCTTTGCTGATCAAATGCCTTGCCAACTTGCAAAACTGGCCCTAAATGCGGTTTTGAGCGGGTTGACGATTCAAGGATTGTCCGATTTCGTACAACCACCTGTTCACTTGCGGACAGGCCAATTTAATAAGCCGGACGTGCAAAATCCCGCCCGCAATTCCTTACTTTCGGGACAAATTCCAATCCGGCTCCTAAACCGACATCCATGAAGTGGTTCCTCGTACTCCTGCTCCTGAGCACAACTGTTGGGCATGCCCAACACCAAAAGAAAACCGTCCCCCTCATCGACGCCAGCGTCATCAAAGTCGATTCGCTGTTGTGGGATTTGAAAGCCCTGAGCAAATCGCCCGCCGTCGAGTGGCTCAATCAAACCGGGCCTGTGCGTTCACTGCTGTACAAAGGTGTCGATTACGAAGGCAAACCCACCCAGGTTTTTGCGTACTATTCCAATCCTGACCTCATTCGGGGAAAACCGGTCGGCAAACGGACGTATCCGGGTGTCGTATTGATTCACGGCGGGGGTGGAAAAGCGTTCAAAGAGTGGGTGGAAAAATGGGCCGCCGACGGCTATGCCGCCATTGCGATGGATCTGGCCGGGAAAGGCTCCGACGGCCAACGACTCGCGCAGGCAGGTCCCGATCAGGGCGATGTCGATAAATTCTCCAAGCTGGAAAAAGCCGATCTCCGGGATATGTGGACGTTTCACGCGGTATCCAGCGCCATTCTCGCCCATTCGCTGCTGTTGAGTTTTCCGGAAGTCGATGCGACCAAAACCGCCGTGACGGGCATCAGTTGGGGCGGTTATTTGACCTGTCTCGTCGCCAGTCTCGACAATCGGTTTAAGGCGGCTGCACCGGTCTACGGCTGCGGTTTTTACAACGAATCGGACATTTTCAAAAAACCGATCGGGCAGCTTTCGGCGGGTAGCCAGCGGAAGTGGATGAAGTTTTTCGATCCTTCGACGTATTTGCCGTACGCCCAGCCGCAGTTTCTGTTCGTCAATGGCAACACCGACCGGTTTTACAACGTCGTTCCCTACCACAAAACCTACAGCCTGATTGCTCCGGCCAGGCGGACGATGTGCCTGATTCCGGACATGAAACACGGCCACGAAGCGGGCTGGGTTCCGCACGAAATCCGGTATTTCTTCGAAAGCGTCCTGAACGAGCGCGTTCCGCTGGTGCAGGTTTCGCCGGTTTCCGTGCAGGACTCTACGCTGCGTTTGTCGTACCAATCGCCGGTTTCGGTATTAAGTGCGGAGTTTTATTATTCCAACGACACCACCTCGCTAAACGAACAGCGGGTCTGGTCGAAACAAAAAGGAATCGTTGATCCGAAAAACCGGACGATTTCGAGCACACGGCCAAAAGAAGGATTCAAATACGGTTTTTTCTACCTGAAAGACCACCGGAATGTGGGGGTTTCGAGCACTTTTTTAATTAAATGAACAAGTAATAATGAAAAATGAACAAGTAATAAACCGTCGCATTCCGTCGGTTTTACTGCTTTTTTGGGCACTGTATCTCTCGCTGGTTCTGGTGAGTAACACCGCCGACGCGCTGAAGGCGCTGGGCATTTTATCGTCGGATGCGGTTTTCGTGTCGGGGAATTTCGACCTGATTCAGAAGGTGGTCAGCATTTATCATTCGCCGGGCTGGCTGGCCGGGTTGCTGTACGCGGGGGTTCTCGGCTGGCAAACCGCCGGTAGTATTCTGCTCTGGCAAGCGTTTGTCGCCGACATGCGGCAAAAGCCTGGTCATAAAACCGCTGCCGTTCGGGCCCTGACCGCTTTGATTGGCTTATGGGCGGCTTTCCTTCTCTCCGACGAGTTTTTCCTGGCCTACGAAATGCCCGGTTTATCAAACACGCACTTTAACCTGCTCATTGCCAGCATTGCAACCGCGATTGCGGTTCGGATGGATAATTAACAATGAACAATTAATAATAAATAGCTGACTCACACTTTACACTATTCATTATTAATTGTTCATTTTAAATTTTAACCCTTTCGCTTGCTCACCGCATCCATGAGTCCCCGCGTGTAGCCGAGGGCGTAGAGGGTGCCGATGGTGCTGTAACCGGGGTGTTCGTTGCTGTCGCCGTACATCGTCGGGACGTGGTCGGGTCGGATGGCGCCCTTGAAACCGATGTCGTAATAGGCTTTCATGGCCTGATACATGTCGATGATGCCCTCGTCGTGGAAGGTTTCTTCAAAGGCAAACTTGCCGCCCCGGACGTTTCGGAAGTGAACGAAGTGTATTTTCTTCCGTTTTCCGAAGTATTCGATCAGCGTC
This sequence comes from Larkinella rosea, assembly GCF_003858635.1. Taxonomy (GTDB): domain Bacteria; phylum Bacteroidota; class Bacteroidia; order Cytophagales; family Spirosomataceae; genus Larkinella; species Larkinella rosea. The sequence goes on along the minus strand of NZ_RQJO01000011.1, from coordinate 343,428 downwards.
GGAATATCGTCGCCCATCAACGCAAAATTGCCCTGACACATCGTAATGCCGTTGCTCGGACTGGGGTAGAGTTCCAATAGCTTTTTGAAGGAATCGACGGTATTCATGATGCGCGAAATGCCCCGCACGCTGTCCACCTGCGGATCGTCCGGGTGCATCGCCAGTTTCATGCCGACTTTCTCCGCTTCCGGCACGACGGCTTTCAGAAAATACGCCAGATTTTTCCAGAGCGTTTCTTTCGACACTTCGCCGTATGGGGTTGGCGGCAGATTCATGATCGCTTCGTAATCGAAGGCCGTCACCAGCGCCCCACCCCGGCCCGGTCGGTCGTTCTGCGTTCGGTACCAGCCAATTACCGGCATCCAGTTGTAGCAAATCGTATCGATTCCGACCTGCGTCAGGTTTTTCATCAGTGTGATAAAATTCGCGATTTCCTCATCCCGACCCGGCAGTCCCAGCTTGGTTTTTTCGCCCAGCGAAGGAGGCCCTTCGATCACACGCAGTTTCAATCCCACCTTGTCCCAGGCTTCTTTCACGGCCAAAACCGCCTGGTGTTCCCAGGGCTTGACGTCCTTCAGGCCAACCATGGCCGGGCTGATTCCGCCCACGGCCCCGAGCACGTCCATTTGCTTCGTGAGGGCGATTTTCTGCGCATTCATCCCGCTGAAATACGCTTCGCATAGTTGCATCCCCGCATCCCGGACGAGAGTACGCGGGCGGTTTTTCTCCACCCATTGCGAAGACGCTGCGGCCTGTGCAGCCGGGATTCCGCCCACCGTCAGGGCAGCGAGGGAAGTAGTTTTTTTGAGGAAGGTTCTGCGGGAGTTTTTCATCTTGAACTGCCGGGCGGCCCCGTGGGATTACGCGGATTAAAGGATTAAGAGGATGTAAAAATACTCCAACTTATTCCTTTTTAATCCGCATACTCTAAGCTGTGTCAGCGGTTCGATCAAGACATTTAAAAGATATAAACGCAAAGAAGCGACCCCACAAACATCCTGTTAATCCTTTAATCCGCGTAATCCCGGTTCAGATTTATTCCGTCTTCAAACTCTTCACCGGATTCATCAGCGCGGCTTTGATGCTCTGGAAACTGATAGTAAACAGCGCAATGGCGAGCGACGCCAGTACGGCAACGGCCAGCATCCACCATTCGATGTCGATGCGGTTCGTCGCAAACTTTTCCAGCCAGCTATCCATCGCCCACCAGGCCACCGGCAGCGCCACCACCGACGACAGCAGAACCAGCACCAGGAAATCTTTGGAGAGCATCAGCACGATGTTGGTAATGCTGGCCCCCAGCACTTTTCGGATGCCAATTTCCTTGGTGCGCTGCTCGGCCGTGAAAGCCGCCAGCCCGAACAGGCCCAGACAGGAGATAAAGATGGCCAGAAACGCGAAGTAGTTCGCCAGTTTGCTGATGATGTTCTCGCTCTTGTAGTTGTTGCCAAACTCCTGATCCGTGAATTTGTATTCGAACGGATACCGGGGATTAAACTTCCGGAACGTGCTTTCCAGATTTTCCAGTGCCTCTTTCGTGCGGCCTTTTTCGGCCCGAATCAGCACCACGCCGTCGAATTCTTTCCGCTGCATGTGCAAAATGAGCGGTTCGATGGCGACGTGCAGCGAATTGATGTGGTAGTTTTTCACGACGCCCACGATGATGCCTTTGCGCCCCCAGAACGTCAGCTCCTGACCAATCGGATTCTTGTAGCCAATCTTCCGCGCCGACTCTTCGTTGATGATGTAATTGGTGGTATCGGTTCCGTAGTCGGGCGAAAACTCCCGGCCTTCCTTGAGCCGGATGTCCATTGCCTTGAGGTAATCGTAATGCACGGCGGTCTGGTTGAACAAAATCCGCTGCGTGGTATCTTTGCCACGCCAGTTGACGCCAATCGTCGAGCTACCGACTTCCAGCGGGTCCGACCACGATGCCGAAACCGATTTGATCCCCGGCTGTGTCAGCAGTTCGCTGCGGAACGTCGGGTAATTCTTTTTCAAATCCCCTTCCAACGGCATATACACCAGGTTTTCTTTGTCAAAGCCCAGGTTTTTGGTCTGAATGTAATGAATCTGCCGGTAAATGATGATCATGCCGACAATCAGCATAATGGACAGCGAAAATTGAAAAACCACCAGTCCTTTGCGGAAAAACGTCGCGCTTGGTTTGAATTTCAGAACACCTTTCAACACGACGACCGGTTTTAACGAGGAAAGGAATAAGGCGGGGTAACTGCCTGATACCAAACCGGTCAAAAGCGTCAGTGCCAGTAAAACCAGCCAGAAAAACGGATCGGCAAACCGGAACGTCAGGTGTTTCTCCGTCAACTCGTTAAAAACCGGGAGTACCATCGCCACGACCAGTATGGCGACGAATAGTGCCAGAAACGAAATCAGCAGCGACTCACCCACAAACTGGCCCATCAGCGACTGCCGCATGGCACCCACTACCTTCCGGACGCCCACTTCCTTCGCCCGTTTGACCGACCGCGCCGTGGCCAGGTTCATGAAATTGATGCAGGCAATGACCAGAATAAAAACCGCTACGATGATGAATAACCGCACGTACTCGATCCGTCCGCCATCGAGCTTTCCGTTCTTAAAATTGGAATGCAGGTACGCGTCGCTGTTTTTTTGCAGAAACAGCTCAATGTTGTTGGTCTGCTTATTGGTTTTCTGCTTGATGTAATCCTTGATTTTGGCCGAAACTTTCTCCGAATCCGCTTTTTTATTGAGCAACACGAACGCCCGTGGACCGTTGTTCCCCCACTCTTTCACCCAGGCATTGTATTTGACAAACCGCTCCCACGACATCAGGTAATCGAATTTCAGGGACGTATGTTCGGGCAATTCGCCGACTACGCCGGTCACCATCATGTCGTCGGTATTATCGACGCGAATCACTTTTCCAAGCGCATCCTGATGGGGAAAGTATTTCTGCGCCAGTTTTTCGGAAATCACAATGGCGTCGGGGCGCGCCAGGGCGGTTCGGGCGTCGCCCTGCTTGAGCGGGAACGAAAAAATGGTCAGGAAATCACCGCTGGCAAACCGGCCTTTTTCCTTACCAAACGTATTGCCCACCGTCAGCAGCATGTTCTGTTCCCAGGTCATCATGGCGGCTTTTTCGACCTCGGGGAAATCTTTTTTCAGGTTTTCGGCCAGAATACCGGGTGTCGAAGGAGTCGTGCTGACGTCCTGCCCGGCCCAGGCCTGATTTTCCATCACCCGAAAAATCCGCTCGTCGTTCGCGTGAAACTGGTCCATCGCGAGCTCATCCTGCACCCACAGCAGGATAATCAGGCTACAGGCCATGCCCAGTGCCAGACCGAGGATGTTGATTAAAGAAAACGTTTTGTTGCGCTGCAGATTACGCCAGGCAATTTTGAGGTAGTTGCGGAACATAGGCTGTTGGAAGTTAGCAAAAAACCGGGAAAGCACTGTAAGGATGAATTTCGTCCGGTATTCGTTGCATGCCAGCGCTTTCATTTTCAAAAACTTACGAATCTCTGCCGAATGGTCGTTGACTGCCGTCGCGGATTTACCTGCGTCGGTTTTCGGGGCGATTACAGCGATTGCCGCAGAATCAACCGGCCCGGATTCGCAATTTTTACCCGGCTCCGTTCGGTCAGCAACTGCCCGGCGGTTTGGCCCATTTGGGCAAAATCGGTTGAAATGACTGTAATTCCGCCCGCCAGAATTTCTTTCACCGGCGTTTCATCGTAGGAAATCAACCCGACATCCTGTCCGAGTTGCCAGTTCATCCGGTTAGCGTGTTTGATAAACTGAATCATGTCGCGGTCGGCATACAGCAAGTAGGCTTCGCCCGGCTGAATAAGTTCATCGTGGTAATTATCGACAACGACGCACGCCATACCGCTTTCTTCCCCAAACCGTCGAAAACCGGCCAGCGTACCCGGCGGAATGTATTGAAAATGCGCTTTGGACTGCACCAGCGTTACTTTCCGATACCGTCGCAGCTTTGGCAAACCGGCCTTCAGTGCTTCGTAAATATCTTTTTCAAAGTCCTGATAAACAGCAGCATAATCGCCCGTTAAATCCGGCATCGCCTGATCGATCAGCAGGAGTTTATCGCGGGGAATCTGACTCACAATGTCCGATACATCAGCTTCAAAATGCGGCATAATGACGTAGGCATTGTAACGCCCTAGCCCATTCCGGATCAGGCTTTCAAACACCTGCGGATTATAGTGATGAAAAAAGATGCTCAGTGCCGCATCGGCTGGCAGTGCCGCTTTCAGGGCTTCGTAGAGCATTTCCTTGAATGCGTTCAGTGTATCAAAAATGACGAGGACATTCAGCGATGTCCGCACGTCGGTGCTGGCCACGTAAAAACCCTTCCCGTGCTGCGACCGAATGACTCCGCGTTGCCGGAGTTCTTCGTACGCTTTGGCGACGGTAACCTTACCAACTCCTTGTTTATCAGCCAATTCGCTAATCGAAGGCAGTTGCTGGCCATGCCCCAATGTCCCTTTTTCGATTGCCGCCAAAACGGAATCAATCAGTTGCTGGTATTTAGGAATCCCATCTTTCGTAATGGTTGGCCAGGCCAGCGAAATGTCTTCCATTCGGAACTATCAATTTTACCTGCTCTACGTTGTCCCGTAACAATCCATACGGTTTTACACAAAAATAGATAGAGTAGAGCACAGTAGAGAGATAATTCACGGATTAAGTTTTTACTTTTCTGCCGATTCGGCAGAAAAGTAAAAACCGCACGAACGGCAATTCATTTTTAGCGACCCTGTAACAGGTCATTCGCTTTTCAGACTCTTCACCGGGTTCGACAAAGCAGCTTTCAACGACTGGAACGAAACCGTCGCCAAAGCGATCAGAATCGCCAACGCTCCTGCCAGCACAAATACCCACCATTCGATATCGATGCGGTAGGCGAAATCCTGCAACCACCGGCTGATGGCGTACCAGGCAATGGGCGAGGCAATGACAATGGCGATCAGGACGAGTTTCAGGAAATCGCGGGAAAGCAGCGCAATAATACCGGATACGGAAGCGCCCAGCACTTTGCGAATGCCGATTTCCTTGATGCGCCGTTCGGCCGAAAATGAGGCCAACCCGAACAAACCGAGACAGGAAATAATGATGGCCAGCGAAGCCAGAATACCCACAATTTCGCTCACCTGGCTGTCGGCCCGGTACATTTCCGCGAAATGTTCGTCCAGAAATGTATAGTCGAACGGTTGATCGGGCGCGAGTTTCGTCCAGACCGATTTCACGTACGCAATGGCGGCCGAAGCGTTTTTTCCACTGATCTTCACCGACATTTCACTGAATCCCCAATCTTTCTGATCAAAAATGCAAAGCGTTTCGATTTTGTGGTGCAATGAGTTGAAATTGAAGTCTTTCGCTACGCCGACAATTCGTCCCGTTGAATCCATTCCGCCGAAGCCAAAATTACGGCCAATCAGCGATTGCATCGTGGCTTTGGGCTGCTCTTTCAGGAGTTCTTTAGCCAGCGTTTCGTTGATGATATACGCCTTTCCGTTGTCGGTTTTGCTGTCTTTTAAAAAATTCCGACCGGCAATAATCTTAATTTTATACAGCGTCAGGTAGTCGGGATCGACAATCACTTGTGAGGTTGCCATTTCCCGAACCGGCCCGTCGCCGTGGAATTTAACGCCGGTCTGGTGCAGGTTATTTCCAAGCCGCTGTTGTGACGCCGTTACACCCGATACGAGTGAGTTGGTCAGTAATTCCTGTTTCAGCGCGTCGTATTTCGGATTGGTCAGCGAATTGAGCGGAATAACCATTACCTGATCACGAATGAAGCCGGGGTCCTGGTCCTGCATAAACCGCAATTGTTTCACCACAAAAGCCGTCGCAATGATCAGAAAAACCGCTCCGGTAAATTGCCCGATGACCAGCATATTCCGGAAAGAACCTTTGTTTCTGCCGATTTCTAAATTGCCTTTGAGCACTTTGGTGGGTTGGTAGGCCGACAGAAAAAAGGCCGGATAAATTCCGGAAATGAGTCCGATTAAAACCGCAAAGCCAGTCAATAAAAGCAGCAATCCCGGACTACTCAGCAACGATAACGTCAGTTCCCGCTGGCTTAATTGGATGACAAAAGGAAGAAATAATTGAACCAGTAAAACCGCAAAAGCCAGGGCAATAAATGACAGCAAAATCGATTCACCGATAAACTGAGCCGCCAGTTGCGGTCGTTCGGCACCCACCGATTTCCGAATGCCCACTTCTTTCGCCCGCCCGGACGATTTTGCCGTCGACAGATTCATGAAATTGATGCAGGCAATCAGCAAAACAATGATCGCAATGACCGAAAAAACGTACGTGTAATTCTTGTCGAATTTATGAAAATTGATGTAATCGTGGGTGATATCCACCGAGTTATTATGCACCTCGCTCAACGGCTGGAGAAACAGGACGTAAAATTTCCAGCCTTCGCCATTCATGTGGCTTTTGAGGAATACCGGAAATTTTTTCTCCAGGGCCTCAACGTCGGTATCCTTCGCCAATTCCAGGTACGTCACCAGCCAGTTTCCACCCCAGTTATTCATGGCATCGGCTTTGACAAACGAATTAAACGAGAATAATCCGTCGAACTGCAAATGCGAATTTTTGGGCGTATTTTCGAGAATACCGGTCACTTTAAAACTGATCGTATCGGAATCATACCGAACCAGCGTTTTTCCGATTGGATCGTCATTTCCAAAAAAACGAGCCGCACTTTCTTCCGTCAATACGACGCTGTTCGGGTCTTTCAGAATCGTTTTCGGATCGCCTTTCACCAGTTTAAAATCGAATAGATCCAGAAAGGTCGAATCGGCCCATAACATGTCGGGAATGACGATCTTTTTACTGTTATACGTCAGGGCCACTTTTTTCTGGGGTCGAACCCGGACGAAATTGCGAATCTGCGGGTATTCTTTCTTCAGCGTCGGCCCCATCGGGAACATGGACAACGCCACATTCTGCGGTGCTACCATGCCCGGAAATTTCTGCACTTCGTCGAGCCGGTAAATGTTCTTTTTGTGCATACCATCGAAACTTCGCTCGTAATTCACGAACAGCAGGATCATGATACAGGCCGCCATTCCAATGGCCAGACCAACGATGTTAATGGCTGAAAAAACCTTGTTTTTCCACAAATTCCGCCAGGCGATTTTTAGATAGTTCTGTAGCATAGTTGTAAACGTCTTGAACTGGGATTACGCGGATTAAAGGATTAAGAGGATGGCTGCCGCAATCTTATTTTTATATCCTCTTAATCCTTTAATCCGCGTAATCCCAGTTCAGATTTATTCATTTCGAAGTGAGGTAACCGGATTCGTCAACGCGGCTTTGATGGATTGCGCCGAAACCGTCAGCAGAGCGACCAGCCCGGCCAGCCCGCCCGCCAACGCAAACGTTCCCCAGCCAATGGTAATTTTGTATTCATAATCCTGTAAAAAGCGATTCATGACGTACCAGCCAATTGGTGCGGCAATGGCAAAAGCGACCAGCAGGAGCTTCAGAAAATCCTTCGACAACAAGGAGATGATGCTCGCAACCGTCGCTCCAAGCACCTTGCGGACACCAATCTCTTTCGTACGTTGCGTAACCACAAACGAGACCAGACCGAACAAACCCAGACAGCCGATCAGAATGCCAACGACGGCAAAGAGTGTCAGAAAGTTGGTCATTTTGCGTTCGTCGTCATAGAAATTCTTCAAATCCTGATCCAGAAAGCTGGCTTCAAAATAGTAGTTGGGGAAAACCGCTTTCCAGTGTTGTTCAATGTGTTGCAACGCCTTCGGCTGCTGCTTCGGGTCGATCCGGATGCTGGCCAGTTGAAAATTCCAGTCGGCATACAGGAAAATGTGCGGCACGATGGTCGATCGCAGGCTCTGCGAATGGTAATCTTTCACCACGCCCATCACCGTAAACGGCTGATTTCCGTCGAGATCAATTCGTTCGCCAATCGCTTTTTCCGGATTTTGATAACCCAAATCCCGAGCGGTTTTTTCATTGATGATGGCAACAGCGTTCGTATCAGCCCGCGTCCATGAGCGGCCCGCTACCAGCGGAATTTTGAAGAAATGGAAGTAATTCGTATCCACATATTGCATGCGGAAGGTCTGCTCGCCATTGGGCAGGTTGCGATGATGAATGGTTCGCCACCACCAGTTGTGGTCACTCGAGGGGGTGGTCAAGGCAAAAGCCACATCTTTCACTTCCGGGTGATCAAGCAATTGCCGCCGGAACCGTTCCCGTAAAACCACATTGCCCCGATCCGGCATGTTGACCGTAACAATCGCTTTTTTATCGAACCCCAGGTCGGTTTCGTAGAAATACCGGATCTGCTTCGTGCCAATCAAGGTGCAGATAACCAGCACCTGCGCGATAACAAACTGGGTGACAACCAGCGACGAACGCAGCGAAATACCGTTGGGCCGGGCCAGAAAAAACCGTCCCCGCAACACCTTCACCGGTTGAAAACCGGACAGCACCAAAGCCGGATATAAACCCGCCAAAAAAGTAACGATAAGGCTCAGGAGCAGTAGAAACGCAATAGTCCCGCCATCCCAAATCGGCGACTGCGCGACCTGCGTGTTCAGCAACTGGTTGGCATACGGAATGAGCTGGGTAGCCAGCAACGCTCCCAAACCGATGGCGGCAAAAACCAGAAAAGCCGTTTCTCCGAAAAACTGCTGCATTAACTGGTTCCGGCTGCTGCCCAACACTTTCCGAACCGCAATTTCGCGGCTACGCTGAACGGCCTGCACCGTGGCCAGATTGATAAAATTGATGCAGGCAATCACAATCAGGAATAAACCGATAGCGACCAGGGTATTGAGCATCCACTGTGGAATGACGTAATTGAACGGATCGGGATCGGATTCCGTGTTGCGATGCACTTCCGTGATCGGCAGCAATTCGTAGGCAATCGTCGCGGATTCATTCTGGTGTTGCAAGGCCAGTTTTTTCAAAACCGCTTCTACAGTCGAGGGTGAAACGCCCGGTTTCAGGACGACATAGCCGTGGTGCATCGAATCGCCCCCGCCCCAGTATTCCTCGTTGTTGTATTCGTGCTGGATGCGTTTCAGCGTTTCGCGGGACGCCAAAAGCTGGAATTGAAACTCCGAGTTGGCCGGTGCTTTTCGAATAATGCCCGACACGACCAGATCAAACTGGTTATTGTAGCGGATGGTTTTGCCAATAGGATCGCTATTTTTGAAAAACCGCCGGGCTGTTGGCTCGTCCAGCACGACCTGAAACGGCTGACTGAGCGATTGCCGCGCCGAGCCCTGGACCCACTCCAGGTCGATCATGTCCAGAAACTGCGGAGGTACGAAGAAAACGTGTTTAAGATTAAAAACCGTCTGCCCTACCCGTAGTCCATCCGAATCGAACCCGTAAGCATTGGCCGCATTCTCAACCCCCGGCACTCGCTCATTGAGCGCCTTGATGACGCCATGCGGAACGGACGTTCCCTTCTCACCAAACTTGTCCTTCGCAATGATCCGATACAGCCGGTCAGCCTTCGCGTGATACCGGTCAAAGCTGTATTCAAATCGCACAATCCAGAACAAAACGATGGCCACGCCCAGCCCCAGCGTCAGTCCGACGAGGTTGATCAGCGCGTAATTCCGGTTCCGAATCAGGCTGCGCCAGGTGGTTTTGAGGTAATTGCGAAGCATAAAAAAATACAGTAGATTTGGTAAATGACTTTGTTAATTGTACAGCCATGTATACTATAAAATACGATCTTTCAATGGTGCACAAAGATGAAATGGGTGTTAACGCACCAATGGATCATCAACGAATCATTAGCAAACTGAACGCCGGTCTTGGCAAACTCTTTTACTACGACAAGACCATCTCGCTTGAGCCACTACCCGAAACCATGATTGATCCGGATCGCACCAGTCCTACCCCCGACCTGCTCCTTTACGATAACCAGATCGATCGCGTTCTCATCGTCATTGAAATTTGCCATACCATTGGTTTAAAAAGAGACCTTCAAAAGATTTATTCAATGATCGAAAACGATCAGTACGACATTCTCGAAGGCTTCGTCTTCAATTACAAAACCGCCGAATGGTTTCGCTATCGCAAAGGCGACGGCGGTTTAGCGGAATCTTCTTCCTTTTCCGAAATCCTGCAACTCGATTTGAATTCCTTTTTATAATCTTTTAGAATCTGCTTTATGTATTTCCCATCCACCAATCCGCTATCAATGGTTCAGGAAGACCAGGGCGTTTGGGCTCCTGTCGATCACCAGCGGGTTATTGCCAAGTTAACGATGGGTTTGGGTGTCCTCTTCCACCGCGAAAAAACCATTCATCTGGAACCGCTTCCCGAAACCATGCTCGATGAAGGCAAAGTGAGCCTGGTTCCGGACATTCTGCTACGTGACAATGAAACCGCCCAGACACCCATCATCATCGAAATATGTCATACCAATGGATTAAAAGCTGATTTACACAAAGTTATCCAGTTAATTGATGACGGTTTCTATGGCATCCTCGAAGGATTCATTTACGATTACAGAACTTATCAATGGCTCCGCTACCGCAAAGGTGACGGCAGCCTGACCGAAAATTCGTCCTTCTCCGAAATCCTCCAACTCGATTTGAATTCCTTTTTGAATTGATTTATAGGAACGCAGCCCAGGTCGCATTCCTATCTCACTCCGTTCTTAAACTCTTCACCGGGTTCATCAACGCGGCTTTGATGCTTTGGAAACTCACCGTCACTAAGGCAATGGCACCCGCCATCACGCCCGCTATGGCAAACATCCACCACTGAATCTCAATCTTATACGCAAAATCCTGCAACCACTTGTCGGTAAAATACCAGGCAATGGGCGCGGCAATCACCAAAGCAAGGAAGACCAGTTTCAGAAACTGGAACGAGAACAACCCGAAAATGTGCGAGACAGAAGCCCCCAGGACTTTCCGGATGCCGATTTCCTTCGTCCGCGATTCGGCCATGAAGGCGACTACCCCATATAACCCCAGACAACCGATAAAAATGGCGATACCGGCCAGCAGGCGGAACAGCGCATACTGCCGTTCTTCGGCCGCGTAGAAATCGGCAATCGTTTTGTCCAGGTAATCGTATTTGAACAGGAATTCCGGAAAGGTTTCCGACCAGGCCGCCCCCACTTTCGCCATCGTCTCGCTCACCTGCGCCGAATTGCCGGACACCTGAATGCCCAGATTTCCATAAGCATCCCGGTGCGTTGTGATGATGCACGGTTCGGTATCCTGATGCAGCGAATTGGTGTTAAAGTTTTTGACCACACCCACCACCGGAATTCGCCGACCGTTTAGCTCAATCAGTTTACCCAGAATCTGGTCCGGTTTTTTCAGGCCCAGTTTCGTCATAAACTTCTCATTGACAACGGCTTCCCGCATGGTATCTGCCGGTAAATTGACCCTCCCGGCCATCAGTTTCAAGCCGAATGTCCGAACATAGGATGTATCCGCTGGCCGCATGACAACGCTGTAATCCTCGTATTTTTCGCGGTTTTCGTAGCGGAAACCGGTCCACCAGTTGCCCCGGGCCGAGGGCGATGAAATCCCGAAACTCATCGAACCAATGCCGGGCAGTCCCGTTAGTTTGGCCCGCAATGCTTCCAGTTGCCCCGGATTTTTCTCCGGGATTGGCACCATCACAATGGCATCCTTGCGGAAACCCAGATCGGCGTTCCGGAAATAATCCATCTGATTGTAGACGATCACCGTACCGATGATCAGGGTTTGCGAAATCGTAAACTGAAGCACGATCAGGCTCCGGCGCAGCGCCAGTTGCCCACTCCCCGACCCTCGCATTTTGCCTTTCAACGCCAAAACCGGCTGATAACCCGACAACACCAGTGCGGGATAGAAACCCGCCAGAATCGTTGTAAAAACCGCCAGCACAACGACGAAAATCAAAACCGTCGGATCGTTGAACAGCGTGGCTTGTAATTTCACATTCAGCAGTTCGGCAACGGGTGCCAACGAAAAATTGGCAATCAGCAGGGCCAGCAAAACCGCCACACCGGTCAGAAAACCGGTTTCGCCCAGAAATTGCCGCACCAGTTGCAAGCGCGAACTTCCGAGCACTTTCCGCACGCCCACTTCTTTCGACCGCCGGATGGCCTGTGCCGTGGCCAGATTGACGAAGTTAACGCAGGCTGTGATCAGCAGAAAAAGACCAATCAGGGCCATGGCCCAGATCATCTCCTTGCCGATCGTCCGTTCGCTGTAGTTACTCAATTCGGTGCTGTAGTGAATTTCCGTCAGCGGGTCCAGTTCATAAAGCTGGTTTTTGGCATCATCCCCTTTCACGTATTTGTGAAGAAAGGGAACCAGTTTGCGTTCCATAGCCTCCGCCGAGGTGTTTTCGGGCAACATCAGGTAAAGTTGCGCCCCGCTGTAGGAGGAGCCCCAATCGTCCCAATTGGTGTTGGCACCGTATTGCTTCAATGAGGCAAACGACACCAGCATCTGAAACGGAATGCTGCTGGTCACCGGCGGATTTTGCACCACGCCCGACACCAGTACATCCAGTTTATTATTGATCTTCAGCTTTTTACCCATTGGGTCGGCCTCGCCAAAATACTTGTGCGCCAGTTGCTCCGACAGCACCACCGTGCCGGGGCGATTCAATGCAGTGGCCGGATTACCGCTGATCCACTGGTAATCAAACAGACGGAAATATTCCGGTTCGGCAAAAGCAGCAACTCCGCTCGCTTCCTGAAACCGGCGCATCGTTCCCTTCGCCCGAACGTCTTCAGCGGCTACCAGCGGCCCATGGAGATCGTGGATAAACGTCACCTGGTGTTTTAATTCCGGGAAATCATTGCGCAGGGCCGCCAGCAGCGGAAGCGGGATTCCCACATTATACCCGTCCCGCGGTTTGGTGAAGTGCCGCACCAGCCGGTACGTCCGGTCCGCGTTGGCGTGGTGTCGATCAAAACTCAACTCGTACCGAATCACAATGAACAACAGCAGGCAGCACGCCAGGCTGAGCGTCAGTCCAATAACGTTGATAACGGAATAGTTCCAGTTGCGCTGAAATGCGCGGAAGGCGGTGAGAAGATAGTTTTTTAGCATTGTTGTTGTAAGAATGAACAATTAATAATGAACAATGAACAGGATAACCTGCTGACAGTCACGATTAATTGCCCGTTATTAATTATTACTTGTTCATTGTTCATTCCGACCGAAGTGAGGTCACTGGATTCGTTAAAGCGGCTTTGACCGACTGATAACTAACCGTTAAAAAGGCAATTACGCAGGCCAGTAGACCCGCCGTTACGAAGAGCCACCAGGATAATTGGACGCTGTACTGAAACGTCTCGAGCCATTTCGAAACCGCCCACCACGCCAGCGGAGACGCCAGCGCCATTGCCACCATCACCAGTTTCATGAAGTCTTTCGAGGTCAGCGCAACCAGACTACCCACCGACGCGCCCAGCACTTTCCGGACGCCAATTTCCTTTTTCCGCTGCTCCGCCGTAAAAGCCGCCAGCGCAAACAGACCCAGGCATGAGATCAGGATCGCCAGCGTTCCGAAGTAGTTGATCAGCGTATTGACCTGCTGCTCACTGCGGTACATGCGCTCGTAGGCATCGTCCAGAAAATGGTATTCAAATGGATAATCGGGGTTGAACTCTTTCGTCGCCCGTTCCAGTTCGGCGATGGCTTCGGCGGTTTTGCCTTTTTCGGGGCGCACCAGCAGGTAGCTCGTATTCACCGGAATCAGCGTCAGCACCAGGGGCGTAATCGGGCTGTGCAGCGATTGGAGGTGGAAGTCTTTCATGACGCCAATGATCGGTCCTTTGCCCATCCAGAACCCCACCTGTTGCCCCACCGGGTTTTTCATGCCCATCATTTTGGCAGCGGCTTCGTTGATGATGTACGAGGCCGAATCGGCTTTCCGGTTGCTCGAAAAATCCCGCCCGTCGGCCAGCCTGATGTTCATGGTTTTCAGGAAATCGTACCCCACCGACATGGTCGACACGTTGGAGTTCTGATCCGGCTTTTTACCGGGCCAGGTCAGATCCCCGGAAGTCGCTTCAATGTTCATGGGCAGGCTCATACTTGCCGATGCCGATGCAATGAAAGGCGACCGGATCAATTCCTGCCGAAAGGTTTCCATCCGCTTGTACGTTTCGTTTTCCAGCGGCACATACACCACGTTTTCGCGATCGAGCCCCAGGTTAATGGTGCGGATATAGTCCATCTGGTATTCCACGGCCAGCATGCCGATGATCAGAAAAATGGACAACGTAAATTGAAAAATAACCAGCGCCCGGCGGAAAAGAGCCGCCCCAACGCCAAATTTCAGGGTTCCTTTCAGAATGCGGATCGGCTGGAGCGACGAAAGAAACAGGGCTGGATAACTGCCCGATACGAAACCGGTGATCAGCACCAGCACCAGCATACCTGCCCACAGCATCGGGTTCCGTAGATCCAGGACGAGCTGTTTGGCAAAAACCGCATTGAATGTGGGCAGCACCAGCACCACAAATGCCACCGCCAGCAAAACCGCCAGCAGGCTCGTCAGCACCGACTCACTGATAAATTGCCCGATCAGCGACGAGCGCAGCGCCCCAACCACCTTCCGAACCCCTACTTCCTTCGCCCGCACGGCCGAACGGGCCGTTGCCAGGTTCATGAAATTCACGCAGGCAATCAGGAGAATGAACACGGCCACCAGCGCAAAAATCCGGACGTACTCGATGCGTCCGCCCACTGCTTTCCCATCTTCGTAGTCAGCGTAGAGATATACCTCCTTCATGGGCTGGAGAATCAGCGTCGGCGCTTCTTTCCAGTCGGTATTCCGCCGGAAAATCGTTTTCATGTTGGCTTCGGCCTTGGCCGGTGTCGCCTTATTATCCAGTCGCACGTAGGTCAGGAACGAAAAATTCCCCCAGGTTTTTTTCCAGTCCTGTTCCTGTACATCGTAATTGATCAGCCAGTCGAACCGCACCGTCGAATTGCTCGGAATGTCTTCGAGAACCGCTCCCACGGTGTAATACGTCGTGTTGTCGAAATGCAACCGCTTGCCCACAGCGTGGGTCGTTCCGAAGAATTTTTCGGCGATCTTGCGGGTAATGATGATCTGATCCGGCTTGGAATGCGCCATCAGCGGGCTGCCCGCAATCGCCGGAAAATCGAATACCAGAAAGAAGTCTTTGGTCGCGAAAAAACCCTTTTCCTTCGTCGATTTTTCGCCCACCTTGACGAGTTTTTCTTCGGGGAACTGCACTTTGGTCGCGTACTGAACTTCCGGAACATCGCGCTTCAGGGCGCCAACCACCGGACCCGGCGTCAGCGTGCCGGTGTACGTTTTGCCTTCGCTGACACTGTTCGTCCGCACAAAGTAGATGTCATCGAGATGCGGCAAAAACCGGTCATAGCTGAGCTCGTCGTTCACCCACAGGCCAATCAGCAGGCTGCACGACATGCCCAGCGCCAGCCCGAAAATGTTGATAAACGAGTAAAGACGGTTTTTGAGCAGGCTCCGCCAGGCAATCTTGATGTAATTTCGTAGCATGGGTTAAGAAGGATGGTCAATCGTTCCCATTCTCTCCCAAACGGTATACCAGAAAAAACAACCTATTAACTGTCAATATCTTACATTCCCGTTGATCAAATAAAATGTCCGCAAACGGACGGTTTTCCGGCCATTTGCGGACAGATAGTTTTTTGAACTGGGATTACGCGGATTAAAGGATTAAGAAGAGCGAATGAGCAAAAGATTTTCTGAGATTGAGTGACAAAACGGATGGTTTTACTTCTAAAGGGAAATCATTGCTTTTGGAATGAATCAATCCCACTATCCTGATAATCAATATAAAGACTTGACGGGTCGAGTGATTGGTTGTGCGATGGAAGTTCACCGGCAGCTTGGAAATGGATTTCAGGAAGTTATCTATCAACGAGCATTAGCCATTGAGTTGGAAACCTCCGGTGTTGAATTTGAACGGGAAGTTGAAATGTCTATTTTCTATAAAGGTCAAAAAATAGGCACGCGTCGGGTAGATTTCTTAATTCAAAACGTGGTATCCGTTGAATTAAAAGCAATTATTCTTCTCGAAAATGTACACATGGCTCAGGCAATCAATTACTTGGAGGCTTATCGACTGCGGGTGGGATTACTTATTAATTTTGGTTCGAAAAGCCTGGAATTCCGCCGACTGTTTAATAACAAATTTCTTTAATCGGTATCCTCTTAATCCTTCAATCCGTGTAATCCCACGGGGCCGCCCGGCGGTTCAAGACGGTTATTTTACGATAAACTCGACCCGGCGGTTTTTCGACCGGCCCGCTTCGGTCTCATTATCGGCAATCGGCCGTGAGCCGCCGTAGCCTTTGGCCTCAATCCGCTGGCCATCAATGCCGTTGCGGACCAGGTACGTCGAAATTACGCTGGCCCGGTTTTCGGATAACACCAAATTCAGTCGCGGATCACCCACGTTATCCGTATGCCCGCTGATTTCAATGCGCAACGCGGGATTTCGACTCAAAGCCTGAACCAGCTTGTCCAGTTCCCCATATGATTCCGGCAGGAGACGGTATTCACTTTGCACGAAAAAAACCTGGTTGAGCACCAGTTTATCACCAGTTTTCAGGTTCTCGAAATGATCCGTTTTTTTCGGGACTTTAACAGCCGCAATGGGCTCTACTTTTTTCCGAAAAACCGGCACTGGTTTTTCAATGCTTTTTGAGACCAGGGGTTTGAGCGGTTCCGTTCTGAACAAAAAGTCGCGGGTCAGGCTCGTCAGGCCGGTCTGGTTGGGCGGTATCCAGTACAGGCTGATACTTCCGCCGTGCTGGGCGTTGAAGAAATCGACCCGTAGGTCGTAATACCGCCCCGCAGCCAGCCGGATTTCACCCCGGAACGTCTTATTATCATTTAGCTCCCAGACGTCAATAACCTTTTTGCCGTTCACCCAAAGCCGGATGCCATCGTCGACGGTCGCCATAAATTTATAAATGCCGGTTTTCGGCGCGTATAATTTCCCGGTCCAGCGAATCGAGTAGTACGAGTGGCCGATTCCGGGCCCCGGCGTAGTTCCGTATTCCCAGTCAAAATTGACTTCTGGATCGATTCGGGAAAATACTTTGCGTTCGTAATTGGTCCCAACGAAATAGTCTCCTTTCAATCCCCTGACACTCGCTACCTTCGACTGCCCGGCTGCGTTTTGCCAGACGGCCAGCCCCAGTACCCACCAAATCAAACCCCGCGCATCCATAGCTTTTGCAGTTGAGTTCCGGATAAACGAAAGATACGAATTTAAAAGCAGAGGGCAGAGGGTTTAAAGCAAAGGAGAAGGACATGGAGAGAAAAGTAAGTGCCTGAACTGGAACGACCCGTTGCCCAAACCCCTCTGCCCCATGCCCTATGCTTTTCACTCCGAACGCAGGCTTTTCACCGGATTCATGAGGGCGGCTTTGATACTTTGGAAACTCACGGTTAGTAGGGCAATCAGAATGGCTAAACCGCCCGACAGGGCAAACACCCAGATTTTCAGGCCGATGCGGTAGTCAAACTGATTGAGCCAGTTGCTCAGGACATAAGCTGCAACGGGCGACGCCAGCAGACAGGCGATGAGCACCAGCCCCACAAATTCGCGGGAAAGTAATCCCCAAAGACTTACCACACTGGCACCCAGTACTTTGCGAATCCCAACTTCTTTGGTACGCTGTTCGGCGAGGGAAGCCGCCAGTCCAAACAGGCCGAGGCAGGCAATGAAAACCGCCAGAACCGCAAACACCCCCGCCAGTTTCCCAACCAGTTCTTCCTGCTTAAACTTGCGGTTATAGTCATCGTTGACAAACTGATAGTCAAATGGATACGCCGGATTGAATTGCTGAAAAACCGGTTCGATGCGCGCCAAGGCCTCCGCCGAATTCAGGTGGGGAGCCAATCGAAAAATCAGGTAGCTCTCAAAGGGTTGACTCGGGAGTAACATCAGCGGATTGACGGGCGTATACGGCGATTCGATGATTGAGTTTTCGACCACCCCAATCACGTGCAGCTTCCGGCCCGGATTCCAGACCATCGTCATTTCCTGATTCAGCGGTTCCTTCAGCCGCATGGCCCGAACGGCGGCTTCGTTCAGAATCACCGCCGTGGAATCGGCATTATTGGGATAAAAATTGCGGCCACTTTTCAGCTTGATGCCCATCGTTTCCAGGTAATCCGGTGATGCGCCGATCAGGTTGAGCCGCATGATTTCGTCGGGAGCCTTACCCGCCCAGTCCACCCGCGTATCGCCCGTAATGGTGGTCGCCGGGCTGGAGGCTTTGGTCACATTTTCGACCGCGCCCGACCGAAGCAGTTCATTGCGAACCGCGTCGTAGTTCCGGTTTAGATCGTTCGTCAGCGCTACCGTCAATAACCGATCGGGGTTGTAGCCCACAGGGCGGTTTTTGGCGTACTGAATTTGCTGATAAACCAGAATAGCACTGATGATGAAGGCAATACAGCCCGTAAATTGGACCACCACCAGCACCTTGCGCGGCCAGTTCGCATTCCGGCCAACCCGAACGCTGCCCTTCAACACCCGCACAGCGTTAAACGACGATAGGTAAAAAGCCGGATAACTTCCCGCCAACGCGCCGGTAATGACCGTAAAACCCAGCGTCAGCAACCAGAAACCGGAAAGTTGCCACGGAAACGTAAGTTGTTTTTGGGTAATTCCGTTGAAAACCGGCAGAAAAACCAGTACCAGCGCCAACGCCAGAACAAGCGCCAGACCGGCAATCAGCATCGACTCGCTCAGAAACTGGCCAATGAGCTGCGACCGAAACGAGCCCACCGCCTTCCGGACGCCCACTTCCTTCGCCCGTTTTTCGGATCGGGCCGTGGCCAGGTTCATGAAATTGATGCAGGCAATCAGCAAAACCGCTAAACCGACCATGGCAAAAAGCCGCACGTAGCGAATAAAACCACCGGTATTTTTGCCGTTTTTAAACTCGCCGTATAGATGCCAGCGCTCGACCGGATGCAGAAAAGCCTCAAAAATCGACTCCGGATTGTGCCGCTTGATGATTCCTTTCAGCTTGGAATCGACGGCAGCCCGGTTGGCATTCGGATGCAGTTCGACTAAATATTCAATGATGTTGTTGTTCCAGTTCGTCCGGCTGCTTTGCATCCAGGGCGTATTGGCTTCCAGATGGCTGAACGGCACGATAAAGTCAAAATCCCAGGCGGTGTTTCCGGGTAGTTTTTTCAGTACTGCGGTCACGTTCAGGTCAAAATTGTCGTTCAGCCGAACGGTTTTTCCCAGCGGATCGGTTTTTCCGAACAAAGACTCGGCAGTTTGCTCGGTCAGAATGATCGAATTCAACTCCTTCAGCGCCGTCGCCGGGCTTCCATACACCATTGGCAAGTCGAACATACTGAAAAATTCACTCCCCACATTTTGCCCTTTACGAACCAGTTTTTTGTCGCCGACTTTCAGACCGGCTTCGGCCCGCATGTTGGTGTTGAGGGATTCGGTTACGCGCCTGATTTCCGGTATTTCGTTGCGGAGCACATCACCCAGTGGCAGGGGACCGTTGGGCTGGGTTGTCGTTTCGCCATTGGCCGTCCGGTTGAGCATCACCCGGTACAGATTGGCTTCATTCTGATAAAACCGGTCGAAGGTCAGTTCATCCCAGACCCAAATGCCAATCAGCATGGCCACCGCCATTCCGACGGCCAGACCGAGGATGTTGATAAAGCTGAATCCCCGGTTTTTTCGCAGCCCGCGCCAGGCAATTTTGAGGTAATTCTGTAGCATGGTTGTCCGTCATTGATTGCGGCTCAAGGTACGGACAACCCGGAAGATGGGGACGTTAAAAAAAGTTAAGTTTGTTTCATTTGTTTCAAATGAACAATTAACAATGAATAATGAAAGTAACATCCTCTAAGACAAGCATCGTGCCCGGACAATTTCATTATTAATTGTTAATTGTTCATTATCAAGTACCTACCTACTCCGAGCGCAGCGAGGAAACTGGGTTCGTCAGGGCGGCTTTGATGCTTTGGAAGGAAATCGTCGCCAGGGCAATCAGCACGGCCAGGCCGCCCGCCAGGCCGAACAGCCACCACTCCAGCTCAATTTTGTATTCGAAATTCTGTAACCAATACCGGGCTGCGTACCAGGCAATGGGCGCAGCAATCACAAACGCCACCAAAACCAGCTTCATAAAATCTTTCGAAAGCAGTGACACGATGCTGCCCACCGACGCGCCCAGCACTTTCCGCACGCCGATTTCCTTGGTCCGCTGCTCGGTCAGGAAAGTCGCCAGACCGAACAGACCCAGGCAGGCAATGAAAATCGCCAGCAGCGAGGCCGTGATGAAAATCCGGCCGTATTGCTGCTCCGTCTGGTATTGCTTGTTGTAATTTTCATCCACGAAAAAGAATTCGAACGGATTGCCCGGATAACTCGCTTTGTAAAGCCGTTGCAGGTCCGCTATTTTGGTCTGAATGCGGTCGGTAGAAAGCTGGATCGTTAGCCAGTTGCCGTGGTTCTGGGGCATGAAAATGATCGGATCGATCGCTCTCTGAAGCGACTGATGGTGGTAATCCTTCACCACGCCGACAATTTCGAACGGTTTTCCCCAGTTAATGATCCTGCCCACCGCATCAGCCGCCGATTTGAAACCTAACCACCTGGCTCCCTTCTCATTGACCATCAATTTACCACTTTTCACGTAACCCGCTTCGCATTCCGTTGCCGTAAAATTCCGGCCAGCAGCCAGAGCGATTCCGTAAGTCGCTAAAAATTTCGGATCGATGAATCCCATCGAATACGTTTTCTTATCATCGCCCAAATCCGGATTCTGGCGGGTGATGCCGTTGGTCGAGAAATTGTAGTAATTCCCGGGTACGGTGCCCGAACTGGAAAAATTTTTGATGTATGGCAATTGGTCCAGTTCGTGTTCCAAAGCCGCCGTCCGGGCCGTAAACGTCGAATCTTTTCCCACTTCCGGCCCGTGAATCACCACGCGCTGATCCAGTTTGACGCCCAGATTCTGGTTCTGCATAAACCGCAACTGGCGGTACAGCACGAACGTGCAAATGATGAGCACCACGGATACGCTGAATTGGAAAACCACCAGCGTTTTCCGCAACGAACCGCCCTTTGCACTCGTCCCAAAAGCTCCTTTCAGCGTCTGAAGCGGTCGGAACGACGCCAGCGCAAAAGCTGTATAACCGCCCGATGCCATTGCACCGAAAAGCAGCAGCCCCAAACCGGTCAGCCAGAACGTATCGGAAGTCAGCAGATCCAGCGATAACTCTTTCTTAATCAATTCATTAAATACAGGCTGCAAGGTCATCACCACCATCAGTGCCAGCCCGAAACCGAGCAGATTCAGCAGAAACGATTCGCCCAGAAACTGCCCGATCAACTGCCGCTGCCCCGCTCCGATCACCTTCCGAACGCCCACTTCCTTCGCTCGTTTCAAGGCTCCGGCGGTCGAGAGGTTGATGTAATTGAACCAGGCAATGACCAGAATCAGAACCGCTATTCCGCCCAGTAAATAAACAAAACCCAGGTTGCCGGTGGTTGGAAACGGATCGCTCAGCGACGCGCCCAGGTGGATGTTTTTGGCCGGTTGCAGCACCATCCGGTTGGCGTCTTCGGGCCGGAGCTTCTTTTTCAGCTGATCGAATTTGTCCTCCAGTTTCCGATAATCCGCCCCTTCGGGCAACTGCAGATAGGTGATCAGATAGGCACCGTCGAAGCTGTCGAGCCGCGCCCAGTCGTTGCCGTTGAGGTTGGCCGGATTCGCAAATGTTTGCAGCGAAAACACCATGCCGAACTGCAAATCCGAATTCTGGGGCATGTCGGCATAGACCGCCGTCACGGTGTAAAGCGCTTCGCCAAACTGGTTATTGAAGGTCAACACCTGTCCCAGTGCCTTTGCATTGCCAAAATATTTCCGGGCATACGACTCCGAAACGGCCACCGTATTGGGGCGGGTCAGCGCCGTAGCGGCATCGCCCTGCAGAATCGGGAAACTAAAAAGGGAGAAAAAACTGGCGTCGGCATACGCAATTTCCGTTTCCCGAAATGCCCGGGGCGACTGGCGGTTTTGCCCGGTGGCGGAGGTTACGATGCCGGAAATGGAACTGTCGACTACCCGGCAAAAATCGGTCACTTCCGGAAATTTCTGCTTCATCAAGGTCGCCACCGCCGGCGGCATGTCCGGCCAGATGTCGCCGGTTTTGTTCTGCCACAACATCCGGTACAGCGTCGGCAGGTTCTTATGAAAACCGTTGACACTTTTCTCAAAACTGATGTATTCCAGGATCAGGACAAAAGCGGCAATCCCGAGCGCCAGCCCGGCAATGTTGACGCCCGAAAATACCTTGTTTTTCAACAAATTCCGGAGCGCAATTTTGAGGTAGTTTTTGTACATGGCTGTTTAGGTTACTACTGTGTTCACAACTATCCCAAATGGTGTACCAGAAAGACTAATCTATTGACTGTAAGGCGCTTATTTAACGGCCTTTTATTGATATGTCCGCAAATGGACGGTTGGGTTTGTCGGTTTCGGACAATTCGTGATTTTGATAGGAACGCGGCCGGGTCGCCGTCGCGATCAAACAATTCGTTTAAATCACTATTTTAGGTTTTTCTTCATCACAAATCCATGAAATCAGCGTTTTTTTGTTGCTTCCTTCTTTTTACATTCCCTTCTTTTCTGCACGCTCAGGAATCCGTCGCCGTAGAAAAACGCTACACGGATGAGATTAAATCACTCGCGAATCGTTCGGTGGTGAAAGCGGTTTTTCAACACTTTGCGGACTGGGAACCCCAGACAAAACAGGACCTGATTGCGCTCACGGAAACCCCCGCTCCGCCGTTCAAAGAAACCGCCAAAGCGAAGAAATATGCCGCGATGCTGAAAGAAGCCGGGGCGGATTCGGTCTGGATCGATGAAATCGGCAACGTGATCGCGAAACGCAAAGGGCGTTCCAGCCGGAAAACCGTGGTGGTCGAAGCGCATCTGGATACGGTTTTCCCGGAAGGAACCGACGTGAAAGTCAGGCAGAAAGGCGACACGCTTTACGCGCCCGGCGTGGGCGACGATACCCGCGGACTGGTCGCCATTCTGACGGTTTTGAAAGGACTGGAAAAAGCGAAGATCGAAACCGATGCCGACGTCTGGTTTGTTGGTGCCGTGGGCGAAGAAGGGCTGGGCGATTTGCGGGGCGTCAAGCATTTGTTCAAGACCCACGGTTCGAAAATCAATTCGTACATCGCGGTCGATGGCGACGGCATCAGCGAAATTGTCCACCGGGGTCTGGGTTCGTACCGTTACCGGATCACGTTCAAGGGGTCGGGCGGCCATTCCTACGGGGCATTTGGCATCGTCAACCCGCACAGCGCGCTCGGAAAGGCCATTTATTACTTTACGGGTGAAGCCGACAAATTCACGCGGCAGGGCGTCAAAACCACCTACAGCGTCAGCGTGATCGGCGGAGGAACGTCGGTGAACGCCATCCCGTACGAATCGTGGATGGAAATTGATATGCGTTCCGAGAGTCCGGAGCGACTCAAGGGCATCGATCAGTTGTTGCAAACCGCTGTTCAGCGGGCGTTGAAAGAAGAAAACAGCCTGAAACGCAGCGGTCCCGACTTGACGGTTGATGTTAAAAAAATCGGCGATCGCCCGTCCGGCAAAACCGAGCCAACCGTTCCGCTGGTGCAGCGGGCCATGGCGGTTTCGACCTTTCTGGGGGCAGTTCCGAAACTGGACGTTTCTTCGACCAACGCCAACACACCGATTTCACTCGGCGTTCCGGCGATCACGATTGGCAGCGGGGGTGTTGGCGGCAACGTTCACGCCCTGAACGAATGGTGGCTGAACGACAAAGGCGTTCTGGGCCTGCAAAACGCGCTGCTGGTGTTGCTGGCCGAAGCGGGAATTGCCAAATAGGCAGTTCAGACCGGCCACGATTCCCGGCGGTAGGCGCTGTCCCAGAAAATGTATTCCAGCCGCGACGAAGTCAGATAGGCTTCGGTCATGCGGTTTCTGACGGATTCGGAAGCCTGTTCGCCCAACCGATCGACAATGGCAAGGATTTTGGTAACAGCGACCGCAAATTCTTCTCCGGCGTAGGCATCGATCCAGTTCTGGTACGGATTGGGGGCGGTTTGATGGGCATAAACAAAATCGCCGACCTTTTTGTATATCCAGAAACAGGGCAAAAGTGCGGCCACGGCTACTTCGTAGGATTCGTAAGCGCTGGCAGCTAACAGGTAATTCGTGTACGCAAAACACCCCGGCGCTTTGCAGCTGCTGAAGTCAATCTTGTATTCCGAAAAGTAGCTTTCGTGCAGGGCGCGCTCCACGAGAATGGCATTTTGCGCAAATTGCAGGAATGCCAGCAGCTCCTCACTCGTTCCGGCGCGGGTTCCGGCAACGGCCAGCGCCCGCGCGAAATCCGCCAGATACAGCGAATCCTGGTAGATGTAAAATTTAAAGGTCTCGACCGGCAAGGTTCCGGTTTTCAACTCCTGATTGAACGGATGCGCCTGAATTTTTTCGTAAACCGGCAGCGCGGTTTTCCACAAATGTTCGGTGAAGGTCATGACCGGATTACCATTGTTTTTTGCGAATAAGAATGATTGAGAGGGCCGGAGCCGTGGCCGGTCGTGACGTCTTTTCCGGCCAGAATAGCCTCCGAAACGTATTTTTTGGCCAGCGAAATCGAATCATTTAACGCGTGTCCCAACGCCAGATGCGTAGCAATGGCCGACGAAAGCGTGCAGCCCGTTCCATGAACATTTTGGCTGTCGATGTAGTCCGACTCAAACACCTGTACCTGTTCTCCGCGCACCGCCAGCACATCGTACAGCCGGGCCGCGACGAGATGTCCACCTTTCAGCAAAACCGCCGGACAACCCTGCGCAATCAGTTCTTCGGCGGCTTCCCGCATCTGGTCAACCGATTCGATGGGTTTCCGGAGCAGAATTCGGGCTTCATCCAGATTGGGCGTAATGAGCGTGGCCCGCGGAAAAAGGCGGTTTTTCAGCACGTCGACCGTTTCGTCGTGAATCAGTTTCGCACCGCTCGTTGCTACCATTACCGGATCGAACACCACGAATGGGGGTTGAAACCGGTCCAGCGCGTTGGCAATGACCTCCACCACTTCAACGGTATTGATCATTCCGATTTTGACGGCGTCGATGGTGATGTCTTCGAAAACCGCTTCCAGTTGTTCGCGCAGAAAACCGGCCGGAACGGCGTGAATCGCCCGCACGCCCTGCGTGTTCTGGGCAGTCAGGGCCGTAATGGCCGAGGTTCCGTAGGCTCCCAGGGCCGCAATCGTTTTCAAATCAGCCTGAATGCCAGCTCCTCCGCCACTGTCCGACCCGGCGATGGTTAACACGGTTGGGTATCGTTTCATACGGTTTTAGCTTGTCCGGCCTGTATCCGGTTTTTTAGTTGCGCAGCCGCCGTCCGGGGCGATTCGGCGCTGCAAATCGCCGAAATAACCGCAATGCCATTGGCTCCGTTTTCGATGGCTTCAGTTGTATTTTGCTGGTTCAGCCCGCCGATGACCACCAGCGGGTGGCGACTGTTGGCCCGAACCCAATGCAAACCGGTCAAACCCCAGGGCTCGGCATGATCGGTTTTGGAAGGCGTCGCATACAAAGGACTTAAGGCCAGATAAGCCAAATCCCATTGTTCCGCTTCGACAACGTGTTCCGGTGTTTCGGCTGATAAACCGATGATTTTTCCGGGCGGTAACAGCGCGCGAACGGTTTCGTAGGGCATGTCGCTCTGGCCGATGTGAACACCGTCGGCATCGCTCGCCAGCACCACATCGACGCGGTCGTTGATAATGAGCGGAACCTGATACGGTTTCAGCAGTTCTTTCAGGCGCTTGGCGCGCTCCACAAAAGCCCGCGTGTCGAGGGATTTTTCCCGCAGCTGCACCATCGTCACCCCACCTTTTACGGCTTCTTCAACGACCCAGAACAAATCCCGGCCCAGACATGCGGCTTCGTCGGTTACTAGATAAAGCTCCATTTTTGTTAGAAGTTAGAGGTGAGACAAGAGAGTAGAGACGGGAATAGGAACTGAAAGTGACAGTCAGCAACTGGCCGGTCTTTGTTCTCTTGTCTCCTATCTCTTGTCTACTTTCTTTTACCTAATCCGCGCCAATTCAGTAAGCTTTTCAGAAGTCAATTCGGACAATGCATCCAGGAAAGCGATCTGGAAACTGCCGGGTGCGGTTGCTTTGCGGAAGGCGATTTCGCCACAAACCCCCATCGTGGTTGCCGCCGTAACAGCCGCCTGAAAAGCGTCCTGCTGAACCGCGCAAAACGCGCCGGCGATGGCCGAAGCCGAGCAACCCATGCCCGTCACTCGGGTCATGAGCGGATGTCCGTTCTCGATATACGCTACCCGGTTTTGCTGCACAATAACATCAACGGCCCCGCTCACGCTGACCACACTGCCAAACCGTTCGCTGAGGGATTGGGCGGCTTCCAGGCTGTTCATGGACGACGCGGTGCTATCGACGCCTTTGGTCTGTCCGCCCAAACCGGCCAGCGCCAGAATTTCCGACGCATTTCCGCGAATCAGCGAAGGCGGGGCGGTTTCTAATAATTCGGCCAAAACGACATTGCGATAATTCGTCGCACCCGCGCCGACGGGGTCCAGAACGATGGGTTTCTTCAGATCGGCGGCTTTTTTCAGGGCGAGTTTCATGGCCTGTACCCAGGGTGCCGAAAGCGTTCCGATGTTGATGACCAAAGCCCCGGCAATGCCCACCATGTCTTCCACTTCCTCAACGGCGTGCGCCATCACCGGCGATGCGCCAACGGCCAGCAGGGCGTTGGCCGAAAAATTCATCACCACGTAATTCGTGATGTTGTGCACGAGCGGAGCCGACGCCCGCAAGGCATTCAAATCAGTTTCAAGGCTATTCACAACGTACCGGTTTTTGACGTGAGAAAAAGTTGAATGGACGCGTGGGTGCGTTTCCGGTACGGAAATCAAACAGAAAGAAGCGGTGTTCTCTCCAGCTTTTCCCTACGACAGTCTCAACTGTGTCAGGTTCGAAGGGTCTAATCTCAGTCCGCAAGGGACACCCCCAAAGCCATTCAGACCGCTAAAGTAAGCGTTAAAGTTTACGCCCGGAAAAGATTTATTGTTTTTCTACCGAAGGACAGAATCGCTTGAGCGTTTTTTTGTTAAGCTCAAATAAAGGTATATTTGAAAAAACCTCAATGCGTATGGAAGCCGTTGCCGAACCACAACTGAGTAATCAGGAACCTGACGAGGAAAAAATGTCAAGCCGTAACCATTCCAAACTTCAAAGCCAATTGGCTTTTTTGCTTCTTACTGCCTACCGCAACCAATACAATGTGTTGACAGAATTAGATCTCGACTTTGCTTCTGGTAAAACCCGGCCTGATCTCTGTATTTTTCCCAAACAAACGTCGGATTGGCTAACTGATGAAATTGTTGTACAAGATGTCCCGCTGACGACACTGGAAATTTTATCTCCCGAACAAAGCCTGAACAGTCTGCTCGACCGGATTTATAAAAAGCACTTTCCCGCCGGTGTCAAGACCGTCTGGCTGATCGTTCCCGCACTGCAAATTGTTTCTATTTTTCTACCAAACCGGAAGCAAATCAATTTCACGGAAGGAATCGTGGCCGATCCAGAAACTGGCATTCAATTGAATCTTTCTGAAATTTTCGAACAATAAAAAAGGGCATCGGGTTGCAAACTGCCCGATGCCCTTTCAACTCTGCAACGCAATTATTTCCGCGCGTTCGACAACCCCAGCCCGCGCTCGGTTTCGGCGATAATCTGCTGGCGTTCGGATTCGCTTTTGCCCTGTAAGTTGAGGGTCCGCTCGAAGACGTGTTCTTCGCCGTCGAGCTTGTATTCATACTTCAGTTTAACGCGGTTATTTTCGGCATCTTCGATCACGGTTTTGGTATACGGTGTTCCGTCCGGGGCTACGATGACGTTTTTCGGCAGGTTACTGTCTTCATTTTTCGAGCGGTTGCCGGAATGCCCGGTTCCTTTGGCGGCAACGGTCACCTCACCCGACTCGTAGCGCGAGGTTCTGACCACGCCACGGGGCGCAACCGGCGGTTTGGGCGCGCGGGGCGGACTGACGACGACATGCACGCCCAGCGAATCCTGAATCGAGCTGATCAGCGATTCCTTTTCCTCCTTGCTCATGCCCGATGCATCAAATTCCTGGTCGTAATGAATCGTACGGCTGGGTTGTTCCACGTCGATTTTGATCCGTACCGTTTTGCCGTTGTCGTTAATGCTCCGGCTAATCGTCGAGCGGTCCTGTCCGATGGCCGCGACACTGATTCCTAAGAGTGCAAGAGTAATTGCTGTTTTCATGTGTGTTTACTGGTTTGTAGGGGATGTCTGAACTGGGATTACGCGGATTCAGGGAGAGGAATAAAAGAGGGGTAACCAATCCTCTTAATCCTTGAATCCGCGTAATCCCGGTTCAGGAATGTTTCAATGTATTCACCGGATTTACCAACGCGGCTTTGATGGACTGGAACGACACGGTCAGCAACGCAATCAGGATCACCAGACTGCCTGCCAGGGCGAAAATCCAACCTTCCAATCCAACACGATACGCGAAATCCTGCAACCAGTGATCCAGCGCAAACCAGGCAACCGGAGCAGCAATGACAAAGGCAATTATAACTAACTTGAGAAAGTCTTTGGAGAGCAATAACACCACGTTAACGACCGATGCACCTAAAATCTTGCGTATGCCGATCTCTTTTGTTCGTTGCCCGGTTGTAAAGGTAACGAAACCGAATAGTCCTAAACAAGAGACCAGAATGGTTAATGACGTGAAACCATTAAAAATTGTTGCCAACGTCCGATCTTTCTGGTATTGGCTTTCAAAGGATTGCTCCAGAAACGCGTAATCGAACGGATAGAGCGGGTAGTGCCGCTCCCAAACTGCTTTCACGGCTGGCAAATCATCGGCTTTTACCTTCAGCATAATGCTGCTGGCAGGAAAGGTGTTGTAAACCAGCACGAGCGGTTCCACCAGATTGTGCAGCGAGCGGTAATGAAAATTCCGAACCACGCCCACCACTTTGCCCTTGTGGTTAAACCCGTCGATCGTCTGCCCGATCCCGTCTTTCCAGCCCGCCATTTTGACAAATGCTTCATTGACGATAAAACCGCTGTTCAAGTCGGATTTGATATTGGCCGACAGGTTCCGACCGGTTTTGAGTTTAATGTTCAGCAACGGCAGAAACTGGTCGTCGATGAACTGGTAATTGCTCATGATTTCCCGCTTTTTCCCGTTGGTCCGGATGGTGGTGGAAGCCATCGGTAATAAACCGCTCGGCTGCAAACCGGAGCCCATCGTGACCTCGCCCACTTCGCTGCGGTTTTTCAGACTGGTTATAAACGCCGGGGCCGCCACCCGCGCCGTTGAATCCTCCGGCAAATAGACGCTCAGAATGCCTTCTTTTCGGAAACCCAGATCGTGATGTTGCATAAAGTTCATTTGCCGACGAATCACCAGAACGCCCGTTATCATGCCCACGGCCAGCATAAACTGAAAAACAATGACCGACTTCCGCAGCCACGCTCCTTTTCCGAAGCTACCCATGCGCCCTTTCAATACCTCGACCGGGCGGTAATTGGATAATACAAAAGCCGGATACAAGCCACCCGCCAGCGTGATCAGGACCCACGTAAAACCGGTCAATGGAACAGCTTCTGACAAGACGATCGACAACCGGATTTGTAACAGTTCATTGAAAAAAGGAATGGCGGAGCACACCAGCACCACAGCCAAACCAACCGATAAACCGCTCAGCAAAAACGATTCAAACAAAAACTGCCGGATCAACTGGCCGCGCTGGGCACCGTTGGCTTTCCGAATTCCGACCTCTTTCGCCCGTTCGGCGGCCTTGGCCGTCAGCAGATTGATGTAATTCAGCAGCGCAATGGCCAGCACAAAAACCGACAGAAACGCGAAGAGATAGCCGTATTGTTTATTCCCTTTCGGCGTGTCGGCTAGCTTGCCCGTGCTGTAATGCACGTCGCGCAGCCGCTCGACCGGAAAAACGAGTGAATAGCCTTCCGCGCCCATTTTCTTCAGTTCGGGATTGGCGTATTTTTCCGCGATCTGCGCCAGCTTTTTACTGAAAACCGCCAGATTGGGTTCGTCCCGGAAAAGTACATAGGTATAACACGGAAAATCGTCTTCCACCCACGACCGAGTGCCGGCAAACGTTTTGGACAACAGGGCCGTAACGGGCAAGTCGGTATTGCTGGGCGCGTCGGCGACAACGCCCGTGATCTGGTACAGCTGTTTGTTGAGTTCGACGGTTTTTCCCAGCACATCGGTTTGTCCGAAATACTTTCTGGCAAACCGCTCCCCAACAACCGCGCTGTTGGGGTTAGCCAGGGCCGAAGCCGGGTTGCCCGCCAGAAACGAATACGAAAAAACCGCAAAGACCTCTTTGTCCGCAAAATAGACATCCGGTTCTTTCAGCAACTTGCCCTGATGCCGCACCACCGCCGACGAAGGCAATAACCGCACCGCCGTTTCGACTTCCGGGTAATCCTGTTTCAAAACCGTCGCCAGGGGCAGCGGGCTGGACGCAATCGACAGGGGCGATTCCGGCGTTTTCATTTCGGTTGTCACGCGCACAATCCGGTCAGCGTTGGCGTGAAAACCGTCGTACGAAAACTCGTGATCGACATACAGGGCCATCAGCAGGCAGGCCGCCAGCCCGACGGCCAGTCCACCGACGTTCAAACCGGTATAAAACTTGTTGCGCCAGAGGTTGCGCAGGGCGATTTTCAGGTAGTTGCTCAGCATCGATCTAGTATGGTATGATTAAAAGGGTTCGTTTACTGCATTGATAGGAACGCGGATCGAACGGATTCAGCGGATTAGAACTGATTTTTTCCGTTAATCTGTTCCATCCGTGTTCCTATCTCATTCCGTCCGCAAACTCTTCACCGGATTCATCAACGCGGCTTTGATCGATTGGAACGAAACCGTCGCCAGTGCGACCACCACCGCCAAACCGCCCGCCAGCGCAAACATCCACCATTCGATGTCGATCTTGTAGGCAAAATCCTGCAACCACTGGTGCATGGCATAACCGGCAATCGGCGCGGCAATGAGCAGCGCGATCAGGACCAATTTCAGGAAGTCTTTCGAGAGCAGGGCAACAATGCTGGCGACCGACGCGCCCAGGACTTTCCGGACGCCGATTTCTTTTGTCCGCTGAACCACCACCAGCGACACCAGACCGTATAAACCGAGTCCGCAAATCAGGATGGCGATACCGGCAAAGGTGTTGACCAGCCGGAAAATGAGGTTTTCCGTTTCGTAAAACTGCGCCAGTTGTTCGTCCAGAAATTCGTATTCAAAAACCGCATCGGGATAAATTTTCTCCCAGACTTTCCGAATGCGCTGAACGGTTTGCTGCGGATTGCGACCCGAAATCCGGACTCCCAGCCGCTCATACATTTTAAAATAACTGGCAATAAAACAGGGGGCTATTTCATCGCGCAACGACCGTAAATGAAAGTCTTTCACCACCCCCACAATCGGCAGCGCAACCGGCGACAGGTAATACTGCATTTTGCGACCCAGCACTTGCTGTGGATCGCGGATATTCATTTTCCGCAAAAGCGCTTCGTTGATCAAATACTCCCGAATCGTATCACTGTCGGAAATATTACGACCCGCCACAAGTTGTAAGCCGTAGGTTTTCAGGTAATCGGCATCGGCCAACCGTTCCCGAATCGGAAAAGGCGTCCATTCGGCCTTATCGCCGTACTTAAACGAACCTCCGTTCATGATCAATGCGGACGGCGGACGGTGACTGGCGCTGATTGATTTGATTTCAGGATACTGAAGCAGTTCATTCTTAAATGTTTCCCGCGACGCCCGCAGTGGATTGGGCAGGCGGACGATCACAACATTGTCTTTCGTAAATCCTACATCGGTAGTCTGAATGTAACGAACCTGCGTCGCCACCACCAGCGACCCGATGATCAGGGCCTGACAAATCACAAACTGCATGACAATCAGCGATTGACGAACGGAATAACTGCCGCCGGATCTGGCCGACAACTTTCCTTTCAAAGCCGCCCAGGGACTAAAGCCGGATAAAACGGCCGCCGGATAACCACCCGCCAATAAAATAACGACGAAGATTAATAAGACGGTAAAACCGCTGGTCAGGCCATCTAGCCGCAACGACAGACTCACGTTGACCCACTGGTTGAAAACCGGTAAGCTCAATACGGCAATCAACAGCGCAAAACCGGTCGCGGCCAGAACGATCAGCGCGGTTTCGAGCAAAAACTGCCGGACCAGTTGGCCGCGCGTGCTACCGAGCGTTTTGCGAATCCCGACTTCCTTGCTGCGCCGTAAAGCCTGTGCCGTCGCCAGATTAACGAAATTGATGCAGGCCGTCAACACCAGAAACAGCCCGACTAATCCCAGCGACCAGAGCAACGACGGCCGAATGGCGGTGGCGCCCCCCATCACACGCTTGACATCAAAATGGCTTTCCCGAAGCGGCTGGGCGTGAAATTGAAGAACTTTCGCACTCTCGCCCAGATGCTTTTTAGCCAGAGCAGGCATGGCGGCATTCAGGCTACCGAGCAAGCCGGGATCTTTCAATGTAACAAAAAGCCGGTAATTGCTGTTGAGCCAGCCCCAATCGGTTTGATTAAAGTCCGGACTGAATTTTTTAAGCGTTGCGATGGAAATAAACAGGCGGATGTCGGTGTCGGTCGTTTTGGGCGGATCGGCCAGCACACCGGTTACTTTGACCTCGATGAGCGGTTTCAGGTTCAGCGTCTGCCCCATCGGGTCGGCATCGCCGAAGTATTTTTTGGCCCACGACTCGGTCAGAACGACGCTGTTGGGTTCGCGGAGGGCGGTTTTTGGATTGCCACGTAGCCAATGATAATCCAGAATATCAAACAGTTCCGGTTCAACAAAGGCCGTTCCTTTGTGTTCCATAAACCGAACCGGTTTTCCGTTTTTCTGGTAACTGACGGTCAGCTCGCGGTTCATCATCAAAAAAGCCGCCTGTTCGACCTGCGAAAAATCCGTCCGCAACACCCGGGCCATCGGCAAGGGCGCTTCGGGGTAATACTCCACGGAACCGTCGTCGAGGTGCATGTCCGTCACGACCCGAAAAATCCGGTCAAATTTGGCATGATGGCGGTCGGTACTGAGGTGATAGCGAACGAACAGAAAAATGAGCAGGCCACCCGCCATGCCGACGGACAGGCCGAGGATATTCAGCAGGGTGTAACTCCGGTGGGTGGTTAAATTCCGCCAGGCAATTTTGAAGTAGTTCTGTAACATAAGCCCCGTCGGCAAGCCGGTTTTTGGTCGCCCTAAAGGTACTGG
This sequence comes from Larkinella rosea, assembly GCF_003858635.1. Lineage (GTDB taxonomy): Bacteria > Bacteroidota > Bacteroidia > Cytophagales > Spirosomataceae > Larkinella > Larkinella rosea. The sequence continues at coordinate 310,019 of NZ_RQJO01000011.1, read as the reverse complement.
CAAACGGGGTTTGGCGGTTTTTTGTGATTGTTAATAAAAGTTAAGTAACCGGCTGAATGAGTCGAAACCTATTTTAAGGGTTATTTACCCAATCGGAACCGCCCCTGATATCCTTGAAAATCGTTCAGTACCGAATTTCTTACATTCTACCGATTCTGCTTCTTAAACCCCACCGGATTCTGCCCGGTCACTTTCTTGAATATCCGGTTGAAGTACGACAAACTCTCAAAACCGCTCGCAAAACAGGCTTCCGTTACCGACTGATCGGCCAGCAACAGCCGCTTGGCTTCCCGAACGCGGTGCTGGTTGACAAATTCGGTGAAGGTGGTCCGCGTCATTTTTTTGAAATACCGGCAAAAAGCAGCCACCGTCAGGTGCGTCAGGTCGGCGAGTTCCGTCATTTCGATTTTTCGCTGGTAATTTTCCTCGATAAACCGGTAGACGCGCTGCAACCGCTGCTGCTCTTTCTGATTGTAGGGCAATGCCACGGGGCGGCTGTTGAGCAACGTAAACTCCGGCGAGGTTGCCAGAATCTGGAAAATTTCCAGCAACTCGATCAACTGCCGGAAATGCGACAGCTGGTGAAACCGCCCCAACCGCTTGCCAACCAGCCGTTTCGTGGTTCCGTGAAAGGCGATCCCGTGCCGCGACTGCTCGAATAACCGGGCAATGGCGGCCAGTTCCGGCATTGTCCGGAAATTATCCCGCAGAAAATCCTCCCGCATCTGAATGACCACTTTCCGGTAGTCGGTTCGAACACCATAATCGAAATTCAGGTGCGGGATGTAGGAGCCGATGAATACCAGATCGCTGCCTTCGTAGCGGGAAAGATGGTCGCCCACGTGACGCGGGCCGTCGGCGTTTTCAATAAAAACCAGCTCGAATTCCGGATGAAAATGCCACAGGAAAAAATCGTTCAGGTGGGGTGTCAGTAGTAGCCGGAACGAACTGTCGGTATCGGCTTGAATTTCTTCCAGGTACGCTTTCATAAAAACCGCATTTGTACAAAACTATACCAAAACTGGTAAAAAACTATTTCAAAAATATCAATAGTGTTCAACTACTGGTCATTCTGCGTGTAGCCCTGAACCGGCTACCGGTTTTACCTTTGTCCTATTCAATCTAAAACCGATCCTAATTTATATGGAGACAATGACGCCAGCAGGTCCGCCTGCCACCATGATTCCCGACAATGCGCACCAGGACATTCCGGGAAACCCGTCGACAGCCATCAGCAGCCACCTGAAACTCAACGACCGCTCGAACGGAAAACCGCTGCGCGTCCTCTCGGAAGCCGACTGGCAGTTCTGGATCGAGAACGGGTACATTGTCATCAAAAACGCCGTGCCGAAAGAACAGGCCGAACGCTTGGCGAAATTTCTCTGGGAATTCGAAGAGAAAGACCCTAACGATCCCGAAACCTGGTATGCCCCGCCCCGGGCCGAAATGAAGATGAAAGAACTGAGTAACAGCGGCATGGTGGAAATTTACAATCACCAATACCTTTGGGATAACCGGCAGTCGCCCCGGATTTACGACGCGTTCGTGGACATCTGGGGCACCGAAAAACTCTGGGTGACCATCGACCGGGCTAACCTGAACCTCCCCGCCCGACCCGGTTTTGAATTCAAAGGATTCATTCACTGGGATTATGACCCGGAAACGAAACCGCAAAACGTGCAGGGTGTGCTGGCCCTGGCCGACCAGACCGACGAAAACATGGGCGGTTTTCAGTGCATTCCCGAATTGTACCGAACCTACGACACCTGGAAACTGACGCAACCCGCGAACCGCGACCCTTTTAAACCCGACACGACCGGTTTTGAACTCGTGAAAGTGAAGCTGGAAGCCGGTGATTTGCTGATTTTCAACAGCACGCAGCCGCACGGAATTCGCCCGAATCTGACGAAAGATAAAGTCAGGATCGCGCAGTACATTTCCATGATGCCCGCGCAGGAAAACAACGAAGCCCTGCGGCAGTGGCGCATCACCTCCTGGCGTGACCGCAAAGCGCCCGAAGGCTACGCTTTCCCCGGCGACCCGCGCGGCTGGGAACAAACCAGGTACCAAACCGCCCAGTTGAATGAGTTAGGAAAAAAACTCCTCGGCTTGGAGAAGTGGTGATTGGGCTGGATCGGAGTGCGGCCGGGTATTGACACAATCCATCGAGCGATTGAGAGAAAAGACTGACCGGGACTTCGTTTCGTTGCTATTTTCGCAGTTGACGAAAAACAACAATACGAATGTCCTCTTTTCTACCCAGCCCCGCCCTCCGCTATTCACTCCGCAACGATTTCACCGGATTCATCAATGCGGCTTTGAGGGTATGAAAACTGACGGTTAGCAAAGCGATCAGGGTCGCAGTGACGCCAGCCAGGGCAAAAATCCACCACGAAATCCCGATGCGGTAACTAAAACCGTCCAGCCACTGATTCATGGCATACCAGGTGATCGGAATGGCAATTCCGAAAGCGACCAGCACCAGTTTGAGAAAATCTTTGGATAAAAATGCGACGATTTGTCCGACCGTCGATCCCAGCACTTTCCGGATCCCGATTTCCTTTCGGCGCTGCTCGACGGTGAACGAAGTCAGGCCAAACAAGCCAAGGCACGAAATCAGGATGGCCAGGGCCGCAAAGAGACCCGCCAGCGTTTTGGTACGCTGTTCGTTGTCAAATTTTTTGGCATATTCCTGATCGATGAATTGGTAATCGAACGGATAAGCGGCATTGTATTTCCTGAATAGTTCTTCGGCCTTCTCTAACTTATCGGATGTGGCAGCACCCGGTTTGAATTTGATGTGCATTGTGTTAAACGAAGCCCTGGGGCCTTCAATAACGATGGGCGGGATTTTGGCGTAGGGCGAGTCCACAATGTAATCTTTGACGACGCCTACCACGCGCCAGGTTTGCCCGGAATACGGTTGCGTGAGGAGTTGTCCAACCGGATTTTTGAAACCCATCAATGTAACGGCGGCTTCGTTCAGCAGGACGGAAGAACTATCCGATGGATACTTCTGGATGTCGATATCCCGGCCCGCAATCAGTTTCAGACCGACGGTTTTGACCAGGTCGGCATCGGCGCTGAACAGCGAAATGGAGGTATTCGTATCGGCGGGGTTTTCGCCCGTCCACCGAAGTCCCCACGTCCGGGAACCGACCTGCGTGATACTCGTCATGGTTTTCGTAACGGATTCGGCCACGCCCGAACGGATCAATTCCTGTTTGATCAATGGGTAATTCTTTTCAATATCGCCCACAAAATCCACCCGAATCAGATCGTTGTTGGCATAGCCTTTATCGCGTTCCTGGGCGAAAATGATCTGGTCGCGCACCACAATCGTGGCAATCACCAGAATGATGGCAAACGTAAACTGGAGAACGACCAGCAACTTCCTCGGCGATAGCCCCAACCGACTCTTTTTAAACTGCTGATTAAACATGGTGATTGGCTTGAAAGAAGACAGGTAAAAGGCGGGATAACTTCCGGCCAGCAGACCCGTCAACAGCATGAAACCGAGCGCAGAAAGCCAGAAACCATAACTCGAATACGGAATGGCAAGCTGGGTGTTCACGAGCGTATTGAAAACCGGTAATGCCAGTTGAACGAGCAGCAGGGCGAAAAAACCGCCCACCACGGTCGTCAGAAACGCTTCGACAATAAATTGCCCGATTAACAAACCGCGACCCGCCCCGGCCACTTTTCGCACTCCGATTTCCTTCGCCCGTTTCTCCGAGCGGGCCGTACTCAGATTCATGAAATTGATGCAGGCAATCAGGACAATAAAAGCGGCAATCAGACCGAAAATCCGCACGGTTTCGATGCGCCCACCGACCGGTTTTCCATTTTCAAAGCGCGCATACAAATGCCATTGGTCGAGCGGAAAAAGAAAGTGCGTCCAGACATCCGTGCGGCCCGCATACCGGCGGGTCAGGTCTTTGATCTTTTCACTGAAAGCCGCACCATTCGTATTGGGTTTGAGCAGTACATAGGTTGGAGTATTGTTGCTGAGCCAGCTTTCATTGCTCCAGCCGATTTTCTTCACATAATCCCACGGCAGAAGGTATTCAAACGTAAACCGGGTATTCGGCGGCAGGTCTTTTAAAACGCCGGTCACGGTGAAATTATCCTCCGAATCAAGCCGAATGGTTTTGTGCAGGGCGTCGTCCGTACCAAATAATTTCCGGGCCAGTTTTTCGGTAATCACAATCGAATGAATATCAGTCAGTTGCTCATTGGAAGAACCGGCTACCAGCGGAAAACTGAATAGCTGCAGAAAAGCCGGATCGACCATGTTCCCTTCAATTCCGGTAAATCGTTTGTTATCGACGGTCAGCAGAAATTTATCACTGGCGGCCACCCGCGCCGTCGCTTCCACTTCCGGGTAATCCTTTTTTAAGGCCGCTGCCAGTGGTTGTGACGTCACCGGAATCGCAAACGGAGCGCCATCCGTATTTCCGGTCAGGCCATATACCTGATAAAGCCGGTCCCGGTTTTCGTGGAATTTATCGAAACTGAGCTCGTTCTGAAGCCACAACAGAATCAGGACAGCGCCTGCCATCCCGATGGACAGCCCGGCAATGTTAATACCGGAAAAGCTTTTTCCACCGGTCAAATTCCGAAAAGCAATGATAAAATGGTTACGTAACATAGCAATAGAAGTTGGATTCGGAAATTCTTTAGGTTGTCGTTTTATAAAAGCGGGTCGCAAATACGCCAGCATGTCGCGCCAGTACCGTCGCCGGGCCCGGGTTTCGCCCACTTGCTCGACCTGCCGGAAAAACCGCTCGTGCCGATCGCCCAGCACCTCCTCGCGCAGGTGCGGAGCCACCAGCCAGGTCAGCAGTCGGTCGGGGAAGCGGGGCGGGGTCATCTTTGATAATGAATAATTAACAAGGAACAGTTACTACCAATACCAACAATACGAGTTAGAGCTATGAGCCAAGAAGCCTTTCATTGTTAATTGTTCATTATTCATTAGTTATTCCGAACGAAGCGACTTCACGGGATTCATCAGTGCGGCCTTGATGCTCTGAAAACTCACGGTTAACAGCGTGATCGCCAGGGCACCTGCGCCGGAAAGGGCGAAAATCCACCACGAAATGTCGGTGCGGTATTCGTATTTCTGCAGCCAGTTATACAGGAAATAGTACGCTGTAGGTGTGGCGATTCCGAAGGCAATGACGACCAGCACGACGAAGTCTTTCGACAGCAATCGCCAGAGGTTGAAGACCGATGCGCCCAGCACTTTCCGAATACCGATTTCTTTGGTGCGTTGCTCGGCGACAAACGACGCCATTCCGAAAAGCCCCAGGCAACTGATCAAAACCGCCAGCACCGCAAAGGCCGACGCGAGTTTGCCGATCTGTTCTTCGGCCCGGAATTTCAGGGCGTATTGCTCATCCGTAAACCGGTAATCGAACGGGCTGCCGGGGTTGAATTTGCGGAATACGGCTTCGATTTGCCGCAGCGATTCGCGGGTGCTGCGGGCCGGGTTCAGCTTGATGTTGATGACGTCCGCCCAGTCGTACCGCAGGATAAAAATCGTGGGTGTAATGGGTTTAAACGGCGATTCCATCACCATATCCCGGATTACCCCGACCACCCGGAACGACGTATCCCCCCATTTCACAATTTTACCAACCGGATTTTTCAGACCCATGTACCGAACGGCGGTTTCGTTCAAAACCATCCCCGACGAATCCGTCGTAAACTGCCGGGAAAAGTCGCGGCCTTCCTTGAATTGCCAGCCAACGGTTTTACCAAAATCATGCGTAACGGCGACGGTTCCGAAGGATTCTTTGAAATTGGGGTCTTTCCCTTCCCATTCGAACCCGGCGTTTTGCGATCTCAGATCCGTTGCCGGTCCCGACGAGGTCGACATATCCACCACGACGCCGGTTTGCAGCAAAGCCCCCCGCAGCGCGTTGTAGCCCTTGTGCAGTTCCGGCGTGTTCATGGCCACGGTAATCAGGCCCGCCCGGTCATAGCCGATGGAGCGGTTTTTCGCGTGCTGAATCTGGCGATAGACAATGATCGTTCCGATGATCAACGTGACCGATACCGTAAACTGCACGACCACCAGCACCTGCCGGGGAATCGACGCAAACCGCCCCAGCCGAAAGGTTCCTTTCAGTACTTTAACGGGCTGAAAGGAAGAGAGATAGAGCGCCGGATAACTGCCCGCAATCAAACCCGTCATCAGGCTAAAGCCCAGGCCGGAAAGCCAGAACAACGGACTGGTCCAGAGAATGCCGATCTTCTTGTCAGCCACTTCGTTGAAAAACGGTAACATCAGCAGCACGAAGCCAATCGACAGCGCAAACGCAAAACCGGCCACCAGCAGCGATTCGCTGAAGAACTGGCTGATCAGCTGACTCCGAACCGAACCGACGGCTTTGCGAATGCCGACTTCCTTGGCGCGTTTTTCGGAGCGGGCCGTCGAAAGGTTCATGAAGTTGATGCAGGCCAGCAGCAACACAAACAAACCGATGATGCCAAACAGCCAGACGTACTGAATCCGGCCGTCGAGATTCCCCGATTTGTCCCAGCCCGAATATAAATGCCAGCGGCTCATCGGATGCAGAAAAACCGCCGGTTTCAGAAAAGCCGTGGCCGGGTCGTGCTCCACCCGAATGTTTTTGATTTTGTCCGAAACCGTCTCAAAGTTTGAATTGGGTGCGATTTGAGCCAGAATCTGCCACGAGTGATTTCCCCATTCGGCGTTATCCTGCGCGCGTTTCACCCAGTCTTCCGACGAAACGTACAGATCCCAGGGCGCAATAAAGGTCATGTCCCGGAACTCGGTGTTGAACGGAAAATCTTCGTAAACGCCCGTCACCTTCACGTTCAGTTTGTTGTCGATCTTTACGGTTTTTCCCATCGGATCAGCGTCGCCAAACAACGCCCGGGCGACGGATTCGGCCAGCAGAATGGAAGCCGGATCTTTCAACCCCGCCCGCGTGCCCCGGAGCATTTTCAGAGTGAACATATCCGGCGCATCCGGACTCAGGTAATTTCCGGTTTTGGTAAACTTCTTCTCACCGTAAGCCAGAATGTGGTCACTTGTCCAGGACGACATGATGACGTGATCGAAATCCGCCCCGTATTTCGTCCGCAGTTCGTTCCCGTACGGCAGCGGATTGTACTCGCCGTTAAATACTTCGCCATTGTGCGTTCCGTGCTGCATGACCTTGGCAATGCGGCCGTAATGCTGGAAATACCGGTCGTACGACAGTTCGTCATAAATCCATAACCCGATGAGCATCGCGACGGCCATGCCCATCGCCAGTCCGCCAATATTGATAACTGAATACCCCTTGTGCTTCACCAGGTTTCGCAGCGCGATTTTGACATAATTCCGGATCATCGTTGGTGTTGTTTGGGTTGGGTTAGATGCTGGTTTTCGTCTGATAAAAGAAGGGCGCAGATAAGCCAAACTATCCCGCCAATACCGCCGGCGGGCCGTCGTTTCTCCCAGCCGCCCGGCCCGCCGGAAAAACCGCTCGTGCATGTCACCCAGCACCTCTTCCCGCAGGTGCGGAGCCACCAGCCAGGTCAGCAGTCGGTCGGGGAAGCGGGGCGGGTTCATTCTTGAACTGGGATTACGCGGATTAAAGGATTAAGAAGATTGTCTTGAACCGCCGGGCCGCCCGGCGGTTCAGATTATTCACTTCGCAGCGACTTCACCGGGTTCACCAGCGCCACCCTGATGCTTTGAAAGCTGACGGTCAGCAAGGTGATGACCAAGGCGCCCAGGCCCGAAGCGGCAAAAATCCACCAGGAGAGCTCGGTGCGGTATTCGTAGTTCTGGAGCCAGTCCGACAACACGTAATACGCCACCGGAGCGCCCAGGCAGAAGGCAATCACCAGCAACACCACAAACTCCTTCGAGAGCAGCCCCCAGATGGTAAAGACCGATGCGCCCAGCACTTTCCGGATGCCGATTTCCTTGGTGCGCTGCTCGGCCATAAACGACGCCAGCCCGAACAAGCCCAGGCAACTGATCAAAACCGCCAGGCTCGCAAAGACACCCGCCAGCTTGCCGATGCGTTCTTCGGTGCCAAACTTTTCGGCGTAGGTTTCGTCCACGAATTTGTAGTCGAACGGGGCCGCCGGACTGTAGGTCCGAAAAACCTGTTCGACTTTAGCAAGCGCTTCGTTGACAGGAAGTTGCGAAGCCAGTTTGATATTGATTACGTTGACACTTCGGTAGTCCAGTGCAAAAAAGGAGGGATTGACCGGTTTGAACGGATCTTCCTTGATCATATCCCGGATGACCCCGATTACCGTATAATCGCGCCCATTCCGCCGGATGGGTTGACCGATTGCAGTTCGGCGTCCCGAATTTTTAAAACCCATCAGTTTAACAGCTGCTTCGTTCAGGATAATGGCCGACGAATCGGTCGAAAATTCGCGGGAAAAATCGCGTCCCTCCTTCACTTGCCAGCCGACGGTTTTTCCGTAGTCGTGCGTCACGAAATTTGACATGATCAGCGGGGAGGTATTCGGCGTCTTTCCTTTCCAGGTAAAATCCGTTGTCCCGCCGTATTGAACCGTGACGGAGCCCGACGACTCGGACATTTCGTCGACCGCGCCGGTCGCCCGTAAATCGTCGCGCAGGGTTCCGTAGTGTCCGTACAGTTCGGGGGTATTCATGCTGATTTCAATCAGCCCGTTGCGGTTGTACCCCACCGACCGGTTTTTAGCGTGTTCGATCTGCCGAAAGACGATGATGGTGCCAATCATCAGCGTGACCGAAACCGTAAACTGAAACGATACCAACACTTTGCGCGGAATAGTTGCAAACCGGTTGGCCCGAAGGGTTCCTTTCAACACCTTAACCGGTTGAAAGGAAGACAAATACAGGGCGGGATAACTGCCCGCAATCAGTCCGGTGAACAGACTAAACCCGAGTCCGGCCAGCCAGAACCAGGGATTTGACCACAAAATGGTCATCTTTTTCTCGGATACCTGATTGAAAAACGGCAACGTTAGTTGCACGAACACAAACGCCAGCGCAAACGCCAGCAGAGCCATCAGCAGCGATTCACTGAAAAACTGGTAAATCAATTGGGCGCGAACCGACCCGATGGCTTTCCGAATGCCGACTTCCTTCGCCCGTTTTTCGCTGCGGGCCGTCGAAAGGTTCATGAAATTGATGCAGGCCAGCAACAACACGATGATGCCGATGGCACCGAACAGCCAGACAAACACAATGATTCCGCCGGTATTGACGCCATTTTTAAAATCCCGGTACAAATGCCACTTGCTCATCGGGTGCAGAAAGAACTCGGGTTTGTAGCGCGGAGGATTGTCGCGTTTCATCCGGATATCCTTGATTTTGGCCGAAACCGCATCGAAATCCGCGCCCGGTTTGAGCTGGACATACACCTGATACGAATTGGAATCCCACTCGTTCTGATCCCGTTTAGCCCCGTCATCGATAGCCGCAAACAACTTCCAGGGGGCCAGAAAAAAGACATCTTTAAATGCGCTATTGCTCGGAAAATCTTCGTAAACGCCGACCACTTTGGCCGACTGCTTGTTATCCACCTTGACCAGTTTATTAATCGGATCAGCCGACCCAAAAATGGCTTCGGAGACGGATTTGGCAAGCAGGACTGCATTGACATCGTCGGAACCGAACCGGCTGCCAGCCAGCATGTTCAGCGAGAATATTCCCGTATAATCCGGCTCGACGTAACTACCGGTTTTGGCAAACTTCTGGTCACCTGTCGTCAAAATGGCTTTCCGGAAAACCGACAAGCTGACCGATTCAAAATCGGGGTATTTGTTCCGCAGTTCGGCCGCCAACGGAATCGGCATGACATCGTAGGGAGATTTTTCGGGGCCGAATGAGACAAATTGCCAGAGCATGCCAATTCGGTCGTAGTTTTTGTTGTGTTTGTCATACGACAGTTCGTCGTATACCCACAATCCGATCAGCATGGCGACGGCCATGCCCGATGCCAGCCCGAAAATGTTGATGAAGGAATAGACCCGGTTTTTCACCAGATTTCTGAACGCGACTTTGAAATAGTTACGGATCATGTCAGTATTTGTTGGTTGAGGATACGCTGATGATTTTCGGTTGATAAATGCGGGTCGCACATACGCCAGGGCATCCCGCCAATACCGCCGTCGGGCCCGGGTCTCGCCCAGCCGTTCGGCCTGCCGGAAAAACCGCTCGTGCCGATCGCCCAGCACCTCCTCGCGCAGGTGCGGAGCAATTAGCCAGGTCAGCAGCTTATCGGGGATGCGGGGCGGTTTCATAATTAAGAGTTATGAGTTATTGACGATAGGTCAGGATTTCAGAGCTTGTCTTTTATTTAGCTGATATTTTTAACTCATAATTCATAACTGACTCATTCATTCACTTCTCAGGCTCTTCACCGGATTTACCAGCGCGGCCCTAATCGCCTGGTAACTAATGGTCAGCAGGGCAATGGCGATGGCTAAAGCACCCGCAGCGACAAAAATCCACCATTCGACGTTGATGTGGTAGGCAAATTCGCCCAGCCATTCACTCGTCGCCCACCAGGCTACCGGAAAGGCAATGCCATTGGCAATCAGAACGAGTTTCAGGAAGTCTTTGGAAAGTAACGTCGTGAGATTCAACACACTGGCACCCAGTACTTTTCGAACGCCAATTTCCTTGATTCGCTGCTCGGCAGCATACGTCGCCAATCCAAAAAGTCCCAAACAGGCGATGAAAATCGTGGACAACGCCACCCAGATCAGCAGGGTCTGACGACGTTGGTCTTCGAGGTAAAACCGGGCGAATTGCTCGTCGAGAAAGTGATACTCGAACGTGTGCGTCGGATCGATTTTTGCCATGGCCGCTTCCATTCGTTTCAACGTTGCCGGTATATTTCCGCCTTCAATCCGGGCGGTGTAATAATCGATCTGATGCACCGGATTATTCTGGTAGGCCAGTACCATGGGCGAAATCTTTTCCCGCAATGATTGGAAATGAAAGTCCTTCACAATGCCAATCACCCGTGCCCGAAACGGGTGATTCGATTCGTTCAGGGGCGTAAAATCGCCCCCAAACGACCGCGACGGAATCTCGACCAGTTGACCGGATGCCTGACTGATGTGCAGCGCTTTTGCTGCGGTTTCGTTTAGTAAAATCGACGAAGAATCCGCCGGGCTGGTAAAATTTCGTCCCTGCAGAATCCGCACCTCAAAGGTTTTGGCGAAATTCTCATCCGCTCCGATCAGGTACGAAATTTTGTGATCTTCGGCGCTTCCCTGGGGTTTCATTTTCACCAGTGGGATCTGTTTCCATTCGCCCGGAACCCGGGAGGTCACCGACACATTTTTGACATCGGCCAGTTTCGCCAATTCCATTTGCATCGCATCGGCTTCCGTCCGGGCTTTTGCGCTGTTGATGTCTACCACTACCAGCAGGTCTTTTTTGAACCCTAAATCCTTGTTGCTGGTGTAGCGGATTTGCAGAAACAGCACCATGGTCGCGATCATGATCACGACGGAAACCGTAAACTGAAAAACCACCAGCCCTTTCCGCAACGACAAGTTGCTTTTACTTTGAATTTTTAAGCTTTTCAATAACACCACCGGCTTGAAATTCGAGAGCAACAAGGCCGGGTAACTCCCTGAAACAAAACCGGTAACGAGTAGAATCAGAAGAGTAGACAACCAGATCCGGTAGTCGGTCTGGAGATTCAACGAGAGTTGTTTGCCCGTAAATTCATTGAAGGCGGGCAGCAGCAGATTGACCAGAATCACCGCCAGCAAGAAGGAAAACAGGGAAACCAGCAGGGATTCCACCAGAAACTGCTTGACCAACTGGCTCCGAAACGCCCCATTGGCTTTCCGCACGCCAATTTCTTTCGCGCGGTTGGACGCCCGGGCCGTCGCCAGGTTCATGTAATTGATGCAGGCAATCAGCAACACGAAAATCGCTACCACGGCGAAGACGTTGACGTAAAGCAGCGTTCCCTGCCCCATCGCTTCCACGTTGGAATTGCGGGCGGCATCGATGATGTTTTCAGAATACAGGTGCATGTCGGCCAGCGGTTGCAGGCTGAACGCCAGCGAGGTACCCACTTCAGGTTTGAAATTGGCATACAGCAACGCGGTGATCTTTTTGGCAACGGTTTCGGCACTGGCGTGCTCTTTCAACAAGGCAAAAACCATAAATTCATTCGAATCCCAATCAGCCCGATCCCGGCCCTGCTGGTTGCTCAGGGAAATCACCGAGTTGAAATCAAAACTTGAATTTCGGGGATGGTTTTTCAAAACCGCCGTCACTTTCAGGGGGGTATCGGTGAAACTAAAATGGAGGGTTCGACCGGCCACTTTGCTGGTTTTAAAAAGCCGCTGCGCCAGTTCTTCCACAATAATGATTGAATTGGGCTCTTTCAGGGCTGTTTTGCTATCTCCATCAATGACCTCAAAATCAAATATTTCCATCAGGCTCTGATCGGCAAAGGCAACTGTCTCCTGGAATTTGGCCTGGGTTTCGGGATTGATTAGATCCGCCCGGCCTGCCCGGTTCATACGGGCGGTATTTTCGATTTCGGCAATCTGTCGCCTGGCTTCTTCAGCCAATGTGTAGCTGGCGGCCGCCACGTCAAACTCTTCCGATTTGGTTTTTTTGTGTTCAACAAGCCGGTAAATCCGGTTCACTTTGCTGTGTTGCTGATCAAACGTGAACTCATCGAACAGGTAAAGCCCGATGAGTAAAAAGCAGGTAATACCGAATGTCAAACCGGCCACATTGAGGACGGTATACAGCTTGTTCCGAACCAGGGTTCGAACCGTGATTTTCAGATAATTGCGTAACATAGCAGTATGGGTTGGATTCGGATAGTCCGTTTCTTGTCTTTTCATAAAAACCGGCCGTACGTACGTCAGCATATCGCGCCAATACCGCTGCCGGGCCTTCGCTTCGCCAAGCCGTTGCACTTGACGAAAAAACCGCTCATGCCGATCGCCCAGCACCTCCTCGCGCAGGTGCGGAGCCACCAGCCAGGTCAACAGTTTATCGGGGATGCGGGGCGGTTTGGGGTTCATAATGAATAATTAACCATGAACAGGTAATCCAATTGTCGAATTCAAACGCCAGAAACCGCTAAGCTTTTTCATTGTTACTTGTTCATTGTTCATTCGGAGCGTAGCGACTTCACCGGATTTACCAGCGCGGCTTTGATGCTTTGGAAGCTGATTGTCAGCAGAGTAATCGCCAAAGCGCCCGCACCGGAAAGCGCGAAAATCCACCAGGCAACGGTCACTTTATAGGCAAACCCCTGCAACCACTGGTTCATCGCGTACCAGGCAATGGGCGACGCAATCAGAATGGCGATCAGAATCAGCCGGAGAAAATCGCGGGAAAACAGCGTCACAATCTGGCCGACCGAAGCCCCCAACACTTTCCGGATGCCGATTTCCTTGGTCCGCTGTTCGGTCGAAAACATGACCAGGCCCAGCAACCCGAGACAGGAAATCAGAATGGCCACAACCGCAAACACATTGGAGAGCTTCGCCATGACCTGCTCACTGCGGTAGAGTCGTTCGTATTCCTGATCAATAAATTGATAATCAAACGGATAATTGGGGTTAATTTCACCGTAAACCTTGCGCAGACTCGCCAGCGCTTCTTTGGTTTTTCCGGCTTCGGTCCGAACCAGCACCACACCGAAATATTCGTATTCTTTCACGTCCACAATCAGCGGTTTGATGGGCTCATGCAGCGAATGCGTGTGGTAATCTTTCAGAATACCAATGATATGCCCCTTCTTTTGCCAGGCCGATACCCATTTGCCGATCGGATTTTTCAGGCCCATCTGCCGCACGGCTTCTTCGTTGACCATAAAAGCATCCGATGAATCAGTGGCGTTGGTTCTGGAGAAATCACGCCCTTCGGCCAGCTTCAGGTTCATGAGTCTGACAAAATCAAACCCGACCGAGGTGGGCTTAAAGCCAACGGACGCATTCTTTTCCTTGCCTTCCCAATTGATGGCATCCGAACCGGTTGCAGTTTCCGCAGCGCCATCGTTGTCATCTACCACAAATCCCATCGTGTGCGGGGCTTCGCTGCTTCGGTCAACCATCGCGATCCCCGGCATTTTGGACGCCAGTTCTTTGAAAAGTGAATAGCCGCGCTGATTCGCCAGACTGCCTTCAACACGAATGTACAGGAGGTTTTCGCGGTCATAGCCCAGATGAGCCTGCTGAACGTAGTTGGTTTGCCGGGAAACGACGAGCGTTGCCACCAGCAGAATCATGGCCAGCCCGAACTGAAAAACCGTCAGCCCCTGTCGAAACCAGACAGAACCGCGCGTGAAACGGAGGACACCTTTCAGAATCCGGACCGGTTGCAGCGACGACAGAAAGAGCGCCGGATAGCTGCCCGCCAGCAGGCCCGTCAAAACCGTCAGGCCCAGCAGCGACAGCCAGAACGACCCTTGCGCAAAGGGCAGCGGAATCTGTTTACCCGTAAATTGATTGAACGTCGGCACCAGCAGCACGACCAGAATCAGGGTCAGCAGCATGGCCAGAAAAGCGAGCAAAACCGCTTCCCCGAAAAACTGGCCGATGAGATGGCTCCGCGTCGAACCCAGCACCTTCCGAACGCCCACTTCCTTCGCGCGTTTGACGGAGCGGGCCGTGGCCAGATTCATGAAATTGATGCAGGCAATGATCAGGATAAAAAGAGCCACCCCGCTGAAAATCCGCACGTATTCGATGCGGCCACCTTCCGGTTTTCCGTTCACAAACGTGCTGTGCAGGTATTGATCCCGGAACCGTTGCAGCCCGATTTGCGTGGTAACACCCTTATTTTTAGCCAGTCGCGGTTGAAGAAACCGGTTGATTTTGTTCTCTACCGTCGGTACGTTCGCGTTTTCGGCCAGTTCAACAAACAGGCGAAATTCGTTGGACGACCATTCCAGCTTGGTCTTTTGCGCTTCCCAGTTGAGCAGAAAATCAAATTTCAGGGAGCTTTCCACCGGCAGATTTTCAAAAACCGCCGACACCCGAAAATCCAGCCGGTTTTCGTACCGCAGACTTTTTCCCATCGCTTTTTGGGGTGTCCCGAAAAACCGCTCCGCCATTTTCCGGGAAATCGCCACTCCGTTGATGTCACTCAGGGCCGTTTCGGCGTTTCCCGCCAGCAGCGGATAGCTGAAGATTTTGAAGAAATCGCTGCTCGCCCGCGAGCCTTCCAGCTTGAATTTCGTATCGCCCCGCTGAAACGTCTCGGGATGCCCCCAGGGGAGTTCGTAGCCGGTGGCATAAAACGCCTGGTGTTTCACTTCCGGCACGGCGTTTTTTACGTCTTCCAGCATAAAACCGGTCCGCTGGCTGGGTGTCACCCGCAGCGGAGTACTGTAGTTTCCGTCCACCTTTCCGTTGGCCGAAATGGTTTGGTAAACGGTGTAGAGGTTGTCGCCCTTGGCGTGAAAATTATCGACGCTTTTTTCGTCCTGCACCCACAGAAAAATGAACAGGCAGCAGATCATGCCCAGGGCCAGCCCAACGATATTGATGACGGAAAAACCGGTATTCTTGACCAGGTTCCGAAAAGCGATTTTTACATAATTGTGTAGCATCTCAGGGTTCAGGAAAAAAGTAGTTGAATAGTCCGCTGGTTTTCGTTTCATCACCGACGGGCGCACGTACGTTCTTGCGTCGCGCCAGTATCGCTGCCGGGCCTTGGCTTCGCCCAGCCGCTGCACCTGCAGGTGATAGCGTTCATGCAAATCGCCCAGCACCTCCTCGCGCAGGTGCGGAGCCACCAGCCAAGCGAGGATGCGGTCGGGGATGTGGGGCGGTTTTTTCATAATGGATAATGCACACGGACATACAAATTCAAGTCTCCGAAGTCCTCTACCAACTGATTAGTAGCCGATTGCCTATTTTCATTGTTCATTGTCAATTGTTCATTGGAAACCTAGCTCCACTCCAGCATTGTCGGCGGGACGATCCGTTCCCAGAGTCGGTTTCGGACGGAACGAACGTCGGTCAGGACCCGGCCACCCAGGGCGGTGACGGTGAACAGCCGCTTTCGGCGCCCCCCCCGCTCGGCGGTGGCTTCGCCCAGTACGGAGGTGACGTAGCCTTTTTGCTCCAGCCGTTGCAGGGCCGCGTGAACCGCTCCCGTACTCACGGGCTGACCGGTTTCCCGCTCGAGCTCCTCCGCAATGATGACCGAATAGGCCTTCGGCACCATCACGGCCACCGTCAGTAGAACAACTTCTTCAAATTCACCTAAATCACTGCGTCGCATGAATGAAGATCCGTTTGGTTATTGGGGCTGAATCATTTCTTCTATTTCCGTATATCAAATCTGTTGCCAAATGAAAAAACCTGCCATTCTGAGCTATTGAAGGCGGTTTCTCAACAATCCGGGAGAACATCTGTCCAAAAACGGACATTTTTTGTACGCATCTGGACAGTGACGCCAACTTCCGAAACGGTGTATTTATTCCTACTTTTGGGATAGGAACGCGGATTGGAGGATGCAACGAATTACAACTGATTTTATCCGTGTGAATCCGTCCAATCCGTGTTCCCATCAAACCTCAATTACGTATGAATCGTCGTCATTTTATACAACAAACAGCGGCCGTCAGCGCCGGATTAGCAGTAGGTACACAAACGGTTTTTGCCACTCAAGCGGCTGATTTTCCGGTGGTGCGCGAGGTTGCGGGGAAACGGAATTTCAAAAGCGCTGCCGTCGAAAAAGCCATCGAACGGGTAAAAAAAACCGTGCGCGATCCCGAACTGGCCTGGCTTTTTGAAAACTGTTTTCCGAATACGCTCGACACCACCGTTCAGTTTAGCGAAGCAGGCGGCAAATCCGACACCTTTGTCATCACGGGTGACATCGACGCCATGTGGCTCCGCGACAGCACCGCCCAGGTCTGGCCATACGTGCCGTTCACGAAAGAAGATGAGCCACTGCGGAAGCTGGTCGCAGGTGTGATTCGTCGCCAGACGCGGTGCATCCGGCTCGATCCGTACGCAAACGCGTTTTATTCCGATCCCAAAAAAGAGGGCGAATGGAAGAAGGACATCACGGCGATGAAACCGGGTTTACACGAACGGAAATGGGAACTCGACTCGCTGTGTTACCCCATTCGGCTGGCGTATCACTACTGGCAAACCACCAAAGACACCAGCCCGTTCGATGCCGATTGGGCGGATGCCATGCGGCTGATCGTAAAAACCTGCCGCGAGCAACAGCGCAAAACCGGTCGCGGGCCGTACAAGTTTGGCCGCGAAACCTCCTGGTCGACCGACACCGTTCCGGGTAACGGCTACGGCAATCCAACCAAACCGGTTGGATTGATTCACAGCATTTTCCGCCCCTCGGACGACGCCACGGTTTTTCCATTTCTGGTGCCTTCCAACTGGTTTGCGGTTGCCTCACTCCGGCAACTCGCCACGATGACCGACAAAATCCGGCCCGATGCGGTTTTTGCGAAAGAATGCCGCGCCCTGGCCGACGAAGTAGAAACCGCCCTGAAGCAGTACGCCATTTATACGCATCCGAAATACGGCAAACTGTACGCGCTGGAAGTCGACGGTTTTGGCAACCACCTGTTGCAGGACGACGCCAACGTGCCCAACCTGCTTTCCTTGCCGTATCTGGGCGCAGTTTCGGCCACGGATCCGGTTTACCAGAACACCCGCCGGTTTTCGCTCAGCGCCGACAATCCGTATTATTTCAAGGGAAAAGCCGCCGAAGGCATCGGTAGCCCGCATACGCTGGTGGACAACATCTGGACGATGAGCCTGACCATGCGCGCGCTCACCTCGACCAACGAACAGGAGATTCTGACGCAGCTCCGGCAGTTGAAAAAAACACATGCCGGGACCGGTTTCATGCACGAATCATTCGATAAAGATGATCCGAAAAAATTTACCCGCAAGTGGTTCGCCTGGGCGAATACGCTGTTTGGCGAATTGATTCTGAAAGTGGTAAACGAACGACCTCAGTTGCTGAGCAAGGTGTTGTAATAAGCAGTTGGGAGTTTACGGTTTATAGCCCTTTATATCAACAAATTAACTCAAAGCTATAAACCGTAAACTATAAACAATTTTAACCAGGAAACGCGTTACCACTTCACGCCCACCGTCAGGAAGAACGCCCGACCATCGGAGGGCAGGATGCCGGGGCCGGGATAACCCGTGGCCCGGCGCGTGTAGTAAAACTCGTTCGTCAGGTTGTTGATGCTGCCTTCCAGTTTCAGCCAGCGGTAGGTCCACGACAGCGAAAAATCCATGATGTGGTACGAGGGAATCCGTCCGACAACCGCCGAAAAACCGCCATCAACGGCGTTCGTGGCGTCGGAATACTGGTCGGATAAATACGTAAACTGGAACGACGCTTTCAGGTTGCGATAGCCCCAGCGCATTCCCGACTTCAAATTAACTGCCGGAACAAATTCGACTTCGTTACCCTGCACGCCCGGAATCTGGCTTTTCACGTAGCTCGAACGAATCAGCGCGAGATTTCCGAAAACCGACCAGCCCCAGCGGTCCGGTTTGCCGGGCAGCAACCGCAACAATTCCACTTCACCGTAGGATTCCAGCCCGACAATCAACGCCCGCCCAATGTTGGTGCGCTTGCGCAGAACGCGGTCGTTTTCGTCGTAAAACTGCACTTCGCCAATGCGGTTTCCGTAGTTGAGCGCAAACAGGTTCAGGTCGTAGTTCAGCACGCCGTTTTTCTCACCCCGAACGCCCGCATCTGCCGAAAAACCGCGTTCGTCCTGCAAATTCGGATCGATTACCGCCGACGGATTCGCAATCCGCATGTCGCTGAACGTAATCGAGCGGTAGTTCTGGGAGATATTTCCGTAGGCTTCAAACTGCGCCGAGGGTTTGTAACTCACGCCAATTCCGGCAATCAGAAAACCGCGCGGGTTCACCCGTTTCTCCGGCGTCTGGGTAATGGTGATGATGTTTCCGGCCAGATCGCGGACGATGTTTCCGTAATAACCGTCGGCGGTGGTGCGGATGTGTTCGTAGCGTAAACCGGGCGTCACCGACCATTTTGAACTCAGAAAAAAGACGTTTTCGGCAAACAATGATACATTTCGGTTCGGAAACCGGTAATCCGATGACGTCAGCTGGTCGGGTTCGACGAACGTGAAATCCGGGCCTTTGCCGGTTGGACCCACGCCCTGCCGACTGTGGTTAAACCCGTGGTAATACCGCGTTCCGACCAGAAAAACCCCGTCTTTTTTTCCCAGTTTATAACGGTTCAGAAACCGCGCTTCAAAACCGTAGTTCCGGAAATCACCGGCAATCAGATCCCGCTCGAAGGTTTCGTTGTCGACCGTTGCCACCCGGTTGGGTCGGAAACCCAGCGAATACCGCGAAGCCACTACGCCGAACGCAATCAGGTTGAAGTCCGAGCGGTGGTTCACCTTCCAGTCGTAATGCGCATTGAACAGATTCCAGTCCACCTTGAACCAGTTCCGCTCGCGGTTCGACTGCCGCGGATTGGCCGCAAACAGCTCATCGCTCAAACCGCCCGGCTGCTGGGCCAGGTAATCCATGTGCGTCACTTCCAAGCCGATTTTGGCGTCGTCAGTCAGTTGGTAATGAATATCGGCATAGGCGGTTTTGCTGTCGAAATGCGAATTAGGCCGCCAGCCGTCGGCTTTTTTATACTGGAAAAAGGCGTAATAACTCAGCTTTTTAGCCGTGCCACTCACGCTGTTGAACGAATTGAAAAAACCGAACGAACCCACGGTTTGCCGCGACGTTACTTCAAACGTACGATCCGTAACGGGCTGGCGCATCTCGAAATTGAGCAACCCGCCAAACTGCGTTCCGTATTGCAGCGAAGCCGCTCCGCGCACAATTTTGATGCGTTTCAGGGCTTCGGTCGGCGGGGTGTAATAGCTTTCGGGATAGCCCAGGGCGTCGGCGCTGATGTCGTAGCCGTTTTGCCGGACGTTGAAATTCGACGTCCGGTTCGGATCAAGGCCGCGCCCGCCGATGCTGAGCTGCAAACCGCCCCCGTCGTTTTCCCAGATGTTCAGCCCGGCCACGCGGGAGTACACCTGCCGGGCGTTGTTGGTCGCCAGATTCGCCACCAGATTTTCGGGCAAAATCACCTCCGATTTTTTGGCCGCAAAAATGGCCGTGCCTTCCACTTCGCGCAGGCGGGTCATGCCGAAACTACCCTGCTGGGCCGTCACGGTTACTTCGTTGAGTGTTTTCTCGATGCTTTCCAGCGTAAAAGCCAGCGTGGTTGTTCCGGCGTCGACGGTTACTTCGGTTTTGAACGATCGGTGATTTAACGAGAAAAACTGGAGCTGATGCGTACCGGATTTCAGATTCGGGATGGAAAACCGCCCCGCGCTGTCGGTGGTGAAAATGTTCCGGGAACCTTTCAGGTAGACACTACATCCTTCAATCGGCGCATCGCTGTTTTTTTCACGAACTTCGCCCACCAGTGTATTTTGGGCCAGGCTGGCGAATCCGATCAATACGAAAAAAATAAAAAAACTATAGACCTTTAATTTCATCTCTAAAGGGTAAAATCCACTTTTTAGGCATAAACGAGTCGGTTTCCTGCGCCAGATTCACCGTCGGGTCGATGTATGGTTTGCCCAGACGACCATTCAGGCTGACGTAGGTATCGGCATAAACGGTCGGATTTCGGAAACCGCGTTGCGCGTAATAATCCCGCAAATAATGCGCAAACTGCACCAGCATATCCGGTTGCGTTGCCATCATTTTTTCCTGTAATTTGGTCAGATGATCTTCATTGTTCACCATGATCTGCTGACCCATTTCGTCCACCACCTTGAACTGCACGTTCCCCATTTTTTCCATCAACATCACCCGCCACGAAAACCGGTAGCCCTCTTCCGACCAGAATAACTCGCTAGGGTACAGCATGTAGCGAAACGGGACCAGGATTTGTATGATGAAGAAAATGATTAAAAATGAGGACAGAAAACGAGATTGTTGCTTCGAGTAAATCAGGATTTTGCTGCCAGAAAGCAGGTCCGGCAGGTTCAGCAAATGGCTCAAACCCGACAGAATTTTCTGGTGAAAACCGGCGGGGAAGAAGATCAAAGCTGCAACGATCATGATGTACGGAAACATGCCAATCGGGAACAAAACCGCCGTCAGCACGTGAAAAATCACCACCGCAGCGTAGGCAAACGGGCGCGTGAACCGATTGAGCAGCAGAAACGGAATGCTCAGGTCGTAGAGCGCGCCCAGCCAGCTAAAGGCAAAAGCGGTTTCCCGGTAATTGAACAGAAAACCGATCACGGGCAAATCGTTGCGACCGGGCAGCCAGATCCGGAGCGGGAGCGCTTCGAGCAGCCAGTCGGAATTCAGTTTGGCCAGGCCGGCGTAGAGGTACACAATGCCCATCAGCAAGCGCAGGCTGTCGATCGTCCAGCGGGGAATGGAATCGTAAAAACCGCTCCGGTTTCGGTAGGCATCCACCGAAAAATAGCTATTTGCGGGCAGCAGGATGAGCAGAAACGCCACCAGACTCACAAAATAATAGTGGTTCAGGTAGGTGCTTTTGTCCATCAGTTCGATGTACGTAAAACTCAGAAAGAGCAGAACGGACGCAACCCGGTAGAACCAGCCCAGCGCGACCAGCAAGGCACTCAAACCGCAAACGGCAAACAGCAGATAGGTGTAGTCACCGAGCGGTTTTATGAACTCAAAACCGTAGTACGGAAAGAAAAAAGTGGGTTTGATGTATAATTCATCAATCCAGCCTTTCGCCCAGAAACGAACCATACTGCCCAGAATCATCACGCCAAAGGCAAGCCTGAACACTGCCAGCGGAGCTGCCGAGGTGTATGTCCGCCAATACTGACCCATCAGTCGCCGTCATTATCCGCGTAGGTAATGGTGATGCTCATTGCCGACGTCATGTCCACTTTCAGCATCCGAACGGCTTTTTGCATTTCGGTATACACCGCCACCATGGCCGCGTTGTTGGTCTTCACTTCGTCGTAGAGGTTGGGTTTCAGCGTGCCCAGTTTCGCGTTCGACGCATCAAACTGCGCGTTGATGACTTCCACCAGCGACTTGCCGCTCTGGCTGTCTTTGGCACCCAGGGCAGTGAGGTACGTTTTAAAACCGGGGCCTTCTTTGCCGGTTTTCACGTCTTTTCCGTTGAAGAAATCGATGGAAGCCTGGTGGGCGGTTTTGGCGAGAATCAGCGAAAGATCTTTTTTGTAGAAAGCCTCTACTTTCTCGGCAGACGGCACGCCGTTCGCCATCGCGCCCGACGGAATTCCAAATTTACCCGAACGGATATACCGCTCGTAATTAAGCACATAGCCATTCACCAATTTTGATAATGAACCACTGACGTCGATGCCGGTGGCGTTGATGAACTTGTCGCGGTAGGTGGTGGTCCACTCGGTCAGCACGGCAGTAAGCATCGTATTCATCTGGGTCGTGATCTGCTTCACGTACGCCAGTCGTTTGGCCGCGTCGGTTGCCGTGGTGTACTTCTGGAGAATGGCGTCGTCGGTAGTCGCCAGGCCGTTGATCAGGTAATCCAGCGCCGGAAAACCCTGTTTCGGATACGAAGCGGGCAGTTCCAGCGACGCGTTGCCAGCAATGATGTTTTCTTCAATCCCGGTGACATTTGCCGGGTAAATGTTGAAAAAATACCGCAGCGTTTTCGATTCTGCCGGACCCACGTCGAACAGTTCCACTTTCTGCCATTCGGTGTACGCATCGACCCAGGCCTGCCGAAACGCCATCAGCGAAGCCTGGTCGGGTTTGGCCGCAAAGGCGTCCGATTTCGCCAGCATCAGGTCGAATTTGGTCTTGAAGTTGGTATAGCCTGGCAGAATGATGTTGTCGGCGATGTTCGTCAACAGCAGCTTGCGGTCGGTGCCCGTATTGGACGGATTGGGATCTGGATCGGGCGTCGGGTCGGGCGTATCCTTACTGGTCGAACAGGCCCAGATAACCCCTACAAATGCGACAAAAAACGCGACGGTTTTCCAGCTAAAGTGTACCATAGTTTAAAAAAAGCAACCGAGCGACGTGGGTTAGTCGCTCGGTATGACTTGTAAATGAAGTTACAGTGATCGGTTTACGGTTTTCCGTTCACCTAAAAACTAGTTGGCAATCTTGAATTTAGCGCGAATGGCCGCATCAGCCGCGTCGATTTTGGCGTTGGTCAGGCCCCAGAAACCGTTCGGTGCCAGATAGACCAGGTTGCCGAGTAGACCGTTCGAGAAAGCGGCATCACCACCGTTTACTTTGCCGTAGCGCAGGGAATAAATGAACCCTAAGCCTTCCCCCATGGCGTGGGCGCGGGCCGCATCGTTCGTTGCGTTCGTTTTCCATTTGCCCAGATACCCCAATGCCGCACCGGCAATCGCTTTTTCCAGTGCCGGGCGGATAATGGCCACCTGCGCTTTCAGCGTAGTTGGGTCGTTGTTCACGATGGCCGCACGACCTTTCAACAACGCCATGTGGATTTTCGGAAAATCTTCCTTATTGTATTCCCAAAGGTAAGAACCCAGAAAGCTTTCGCCGGAGGAAGTAGCCGTGGCTTTCGCGCCATAAACCGGGTTGGCCGTCAACAGACCGTAAATCTGATCCCAGTTGTGCTCGAGAGCCGTGTAGCTTTTACCCGAAACTACTTTCGAGTTGTCCAGCGCCAGGTTTTTATCGCTCAGCAGCACGTTGCTGATGTAATCGACCTGCAAACCGCCAATCATCGATTTCTGGATGATCTGCGCCCATTCGATACCCTTAGCGTCAACCAGGTAGTTGCTGGTTCCGGTCGTGAGTTTACCCGCTTTGCCTTCCGCTGCCGTTTGAGAAACCGCTTTGCTGGTAAGGGCCATGGCCGCGAAAGCTGATTCCAGGGTTTTGCGCTCGCTTTCGGCTTCCGTAGCCGGCAGCGACGAAGCAAAGATTGACCGCAAATTGACGCCTGATGAGTTCAAAGTCGCGTCGGTAAAGGCATTGCCGGTATTGGCAAACATGTTTTTCAAAACCGTCGAATCCAGCGTCGCACCCGTTCCAACGGCGGTTCCGTTGTAGGTGTTGATCGCTCTGAACATCAGCAACTGGGTGCTGGCAGGCGTCATATCAACGGTTTTAACTTTATTGATGTCCGCAAAGTAGCTGGCGTAAGTAGTCGTATCCGTCAGTTTGGAATAGTCGATCGCCGTGCGCAGATTGGCGGGCGGGGTAATGGTGTTGTCATCATCGTCCTTGTTACAGGCGATGAGGCTGGCAGCTAAAACGACAACAGGAAGAAATCTGGAAACAAAATGAGTTTTGAACATAACAGGTTGACAAAAAGGTTTTCCAGCCGTAAATGTAAATACTATTTAGACTGATTATAAAATTATTAGTAAGAATGTTTTTAAATAAAGACATAACATCCTATCTGTCAAATTGTTACAATTAAACTCAATTTAGCATTAATCCAGTTAAACATCTCAAATGAACAAAAAACGGCTTTGATCAGCGACCGGACTGAAACCCGAGCCGCAGGCTGACGCCACCGGAACCCAGCATCAGGTTCTCGCGGGTGAAGGGCCCGACCGGATATTTGACGTACGGTTCGGCCGACAAACGAAACTGCGTTCCCAGCCGACGTTCCACGCCAATGGACAGGTTAATGATCCGGCCCCAGTAAATTTTCTGAAAAGCCGGTGCCGACTGCGTGGTCGTCTGCTGCGTCGTCACCAGTTGCGTTACGTGTACTTCCTGCCCGTTGGTACCCATTACACTGATCGTCTCCTGCCGGGTTTGTTCGTAGGTATAGGCATAGTGTTCGTTCAGAAAGGCCAGCGACGACAAACCGGCTTCGGCGTAAAAGCCTTTGGACGCCAGCCTTCCCGGCCGAAACCGGATATTGAGCGGCAGATCGACGGAGGTCAGCCGAATACCGGTCGAAACCAGTTGGGGAACCGTCGAAAAAACCATCAAACCCGCTTCTTTGGTGCCGAGTTTTTGCTGCGCCATCGACAAACCGGTCGAAAGGCTGAATTTTCGACTGAGTGGTATCTCCGAGAACAATCCGCCACCCACCGCAACCGACGGCGAACTTCCGGCGGCATAGACCGACTGCGGGGCCAGGCTAACTCCCCAAACGGGCTTCGGACCGGTTTTGGCCGGTTCGATTTTTGCCACCGCTGGCTCATTTTTCCAGATAGATAACGGAAGACTCAGCGGCCGAAGCGGGTGTTGCAAAAACCGGATCGAACGTGGATTGATGAACGCAAAAGAAGCGGTTTGGGTGCTTGATTCGGCGGGTAGATCGGCAGAAATGCGGGTTTGCCGAGTCTCGTTAAATGGCGTTTCCGGTTGAATAAAGCGGTTTTTGGGTAGTCGATCAGCAATTTCCAGGCGGTTATTTACCCCTCCCCGATTCTGATTTTCGAATCGGTTTTGCTCGTATTCATCCTGACGGTTCGCAGCGTTTTTTTCTTTCGTTTCGGTGGAAGTTCCTTTTGCCGACCGAACCAGCGGTTTTTCAGTCCGATTAGCGCCAGCCGCAATCCGATCGGGTAAAACCGCGCCGACCCGTTGCCGGTTTTCAACGGAAGGATGAAGCGGTCTTTGACCCGACAAACCCGATTTTGGTGAACGAACCGCCAGTTGTGTTCCGTCCGACTTATTGGTGTAAAACCAAACCGGTACGCCCAGAATGCCCAGCAACAGACAGGCCGCCAGCGCATACCGGAACCAGATCACCGGCTGTTGCCGGCGTCGGCGCTGCAATCGCTGAAATTCTTCCCACGAGCCGGGTTCGTAAGGCAGTTCATACCGCCCCACGGTTTTTCGGATGTGGTCGGTCAGCCGTTTATGAATGGAATCTTTCATTGTGATTCGGAAAATAACTTTTCACCAAACGAGCCAGCTTTTCCTTCGCCCGAACCAGGTACACCCGCGATGAACTGACCGACAATTTGAGTTGTCCGGCAATTTCTTCGTGCGAATAGCCTTCGATTTCGTAGAGGTTAAAAACCATCCGGTACTGATCAGGCAGGTGTTGCAGCAACGTCAGAATATCCTCCGCCGTCAACTGGCTGATGACGGATTCATCAACCTCAATATCCTGACTTTCAGCCTGTTCATATTCGACAGTCTGGGTGTGTTTAATGTGTTTCCGGTACTGGTCGAGGGCGGTATTGACCACAATCCGGCGCAGCCAGCCTTTGAACGTTTCCTCGAATGAATACCGGTCGATTCGCGCAAAAACCTTCATAAAGCTGTCGTTCACCACACTGCCCGCATCCTGCCGGACGGGGTGGTAGCGCAACGCAATGGCCATTGTAAACCCGTAGAAATGCTTGTAAAACATTTCCTGGTATTGCGGGCTGCCTTTTCGGCATCCTTCAATGAGCTGTCGTTCAAACGGAGTACAGTCTGGGGCCATTCACCAGCGAGGGCAATAAAAAAGAACGGTGAACCGCGTGCGGTTCACCGTTCAACGCATGAATGTTAGCTTATCTATTGGAATTGGATACAGTCCCGTCCGGGTTCAGCGTCGTGTCCTGCACCTTCGACCCGTTGTAGACCACAAAGGTTGTATTGGAATGGTCACCTTCGCCCACCACTTTCGTAATGTCGATTTTGATGGTGTGCTCCAGGTCGGTCGGGCAACCAATCACGTCAGCAGTTTCGTGCGTCAGGGCGATGTGGATCGTCGGGGGATAAATCATGATCTCGACGCCGTTCCAAACCGCTTTGAACGATTCAGCCGAGCAACCGCCTTTCACTTTGACCGTCAGGATGTTGCCATCGCGGGTCACGTTCTCGATCGTAAATTGTGGGCCGGTCGCTTTGGTCCGCGCGTTCATGGCCCGGTCGAATTCTTCCGAGCTATTCACGATGTTGGTTAATCCTTTGTCCGACGGAGCCGGATCATTGCCCGAATCCTGGTTACAGGCTCCGAGTGCCAGCAGGGCGACAAAACTCAGAACGGCGGTGATTTTTCGATAATTCAGGAGGCTGGATACGATGATTTTCATGGAAGTATAGAGTTGTTTTTATACCCATGACGTAACTCATTCACCGAACGCTACAGCCCATTCCGTTTTTTCGAAAAATTTTCAGTTCACTGCACTGCCCACAACGCAGGTCTGGTTGTAGGCTTCGACGATCTCACCAAAGCGGTTCCAGTCCCGCCTTGTAGCGGCCGGAAACTGGCGGACAAAAGCCGGGCAATCGCCAAAAAGGGCTTCGTGTTCGTCGTCGATGGTGCTTTTCTTCACGATGCGGGCGCTTGTTTGGTCCTTCACCACCACGAAGCTGAGGTCGCGGGGATTGGTGCCAATCGTGAACTGCCCGAAGGTGTATTCCGAATGCTTTTTCCAGCCGTTGGCGTCGAAATACAGCGTGATTTTTCCGGGATGACTCAGCCGTTCGAGCAGGGCGGTTTTTCCGTCTTTGCGGGGATTCGGAACGCGTTCAAAAACGACGGTTTCACGCTCGCGGGGAATGGCGCCGGTGGCATAGGCGAACCTGGGAATGTCCTGGGAAACCAGCCTGAGCTTCTCCCCTTTCAAGGTCATTTTCTTGTCGTCCGCAGTCCGAACCACCACGCTGGCGGGCGCATCGTTCACCAGCGAACCGACCCGCACTTTTCCACGGATGGTATCGTTCTCAATGGTCACCACGTACCCTTCGGTCCAGGTCGTTATGGCACCCAGTGGCGCATATTGGGCAAACGAAATAGCAGGGCTCAAGAGAGCCGCGAATAAACTGATTTTCAAGGTGTTCATTTGTGTTTGTTGTTTTTAAAATGGATTCGGTTTTCGGCACTCCGTTGTCACTCGCGACACGCGAGCGATAACGGGGGTTGAAACGTACCCACGGGCGGTCCGTGGGTACGTTATTTCCGCAGCAGCGGAACCGTCACCCGAAATTCTTCGCCGTTGTCGTTGATTTCCAGCGCGGGCAAGCCGAGCCGACGGAAGCGGTCGGTCAGCGTTCCCAAACCGATTGGGATGGCCGTGACGCGCAATGGTTTTAATTGAATCGGGTTCATGACCAGCAACCGACCATCTTCAACGGTCTGGATCACTAACCGCAACGGTTTTTCGGGCAAGATGACGTTGTACCGGATGGCATTTTCGACCAGCGTTTGAAGCGTCAGCGGGGGCAGCATATCGTCCAGAAACCGGTCATCAACCTGAATATCGAATGAAATTGCCGAACTAAACCGCGTCTGAATCAGAAAAAAATACGACCGGATGAATGTCACTTCGCTCCGCAGGGATGTCAGTTCCCGCTCGCCCTCCTGCAGCAGATACCGGTAGACACTCGCCAGTTCGTCCAGAAACGCCCCGGCCTGCTTCTTGTCCTCGGTAATCAGTGACGACAGCGAATTCAGCGAATTGAACAGAAAATGCGGATTCACCTGGTTTTTCAGGCTGTCGTACTGGCTTTGCAAGGTCGCTTTTTTGAGTGCCTCCGCTTCCCGGATCGCTTCCCGGTTTTTCTGTAAGTAGTACATACTTTCGTAAATCCCTCCGACCAGAAACGCAAACAGCAACGCCATACTGGTGTGAATCAGGTAGACGCGCGGAAATTCCGCCGGGGCAATCATCCCGGTCAAGTCCAGGTGACTCACCACCCAGGTTTCGATCGGCTGTATAGGAATGGTGAACAGGGTGTAACCCAGAAATGTCGTCAGAATGCGCTGCCGAAGCTGCTCCCGATCGGCGTACCACGTCCGCACTTTCATTACCCACCACCGCAGGATTTGCCAGGTTATTCCTGTCGAAACCACTCCCCATAGAAAAGTCTGCGCAAACAGCCCCCAGCTATACCCGTATTCCGTCAGGTAAAAGAAAACGAACGGCAAAACCGCCAGCGGAACGCCGATGATCCGCAGCCATTTGTCATTGATGGATTCGTTGCCGTTTACCGATGAATTTGTACCTGCGTTGGTCATGTATGCGTGCTGGTTCGCTGCCGAAAAGGTCGGTTGATGAAGTAGAAAACCGCTCACTAAAAGTAGCCTACCTTTGATCGATTTCAAACGGGAGTCGGTTGAATCCGCATTTTTAGCGGCCAAACCGTAAGAAAACGGGGTGGATTTTCCCAATCCCGCATTATTTAATTATTTTCAGGTTTAAGTATAATATCCCTGCATTTACCAATCTACTTCTATGATAACCAAGACCTTAGCCAACAAAATTCAGCAAATTGCCGGACTGCTCATGTTGGTCGCCACGCTGTCTTTTATCCCCAAAGCCGACCACAAAACCCTGGAAATCGGGGCGCCGGCGCCGGATTTTTCGCTGCCCGGCGTCGATGGCAAGCAGTATAGTTTGAAGAATTTCGCCGGTTCGCCCGCGCTGGTCATTGTGTTCAGCTGCAACCATTGTCCCACTGCTCAGGCCTACGAAGACCGCATGATTCAGCTGGTGAAGGACTACAAACCCAAGAAGGTGAATTTCGTCGTCATTTCGCCCAACAGCCCGGCCACGGTGAGTCTGGCCGAACTGGGTTACACCGATATGAGCGACACCTTCGCCGAAATGAAACTACGCGCCAAAGCGAAGGGGTATAATTTTCCGTACCTCTACGACGGCGACACCCAGACGACGGCTTTGAAATACGGGCCCGTGGCGACGCCCCACGTTTTTATTTTCGACAAAGACCGCAAGCTGCAATACGCCGGACGGTTTGACGCTAAAGAAAAACCGGGTACGGCCAACGCCGAAGATGCGCGGGCGGCTCTGGATGCGGTTTTGGCGGGCGAAAAAGTGCCGATGCCGACCACCAAGACGTTCGGTTGTTCGGTGAAGTGGATCGAAAAGAGCGATTACATCAAAAAACAGCAGGCCGAATGGGCCAACCGACCGGTTTCCATCGAAGATGTGGACGTGGCCGGATTGAAAAGTCTGATCCGGAACGATTCCGATAAACTGCGGCTGATCAACGTCTGGGCGACCTGGTGCGGGCCGTGCGTGCAGGAGTTTCCCGAATTCATCACCATCGACCGGATGTACCGCGAGCGCGATTTTGAATTTGTGACGGTTTCGGCCGACAAGCCCGACAAAAAAGCCAAAGCGCTCGAATTCCTGAAAAAGAAAGAAGCGTCCAACAAAAATTACCTGTTCAGTTCGGAGGACAAATACGCGCTGATCGAAGCCATCGACCCCAACTGGCAGGGTGCGCTCCCTTACACCATTCTGGTAGAACCGGGCGGCAAGATCGTCTACAGCAAACAGGGGCCGATCGATCCGCGGGAAATGAAAAAGACAATTGTGGAAAACCGGATGATCGGGCGGTATTATTGATGCGGAGTTTTAGTTATAAATGTAAAAGTGACGCCTTAGGAAATACTTTTATATTTAACATTCATCATCGCTCCGGCGACCCGGTTTACATTTATAATTAAAACTACGCAAGTCTCTTCATTCAATTAAAAAGTATATTTGGTGGTCAGAGCAGAACCTCCGGTTAATTTCTGGTTCAGAAAATCGATTTCTCTTTGCGGGCTTTGACAACACCCACCGTGAAAACCGTACTCCTTCTAACGGGACTGTTTTTTTGTTGCAGCATCCTGGCTAATGCCCAGCAATTTGCGGCTTCGGTGAAACACTACGGCCCCGAAAATGGACTGTCGCACCGGGAGGTGAATGCGATTTTTCAGGATCGGCAGGGGATGATGTGGTTCGGCACCAAGTTCGGTCTCAACCGCTTCGATGGCAAAACCTTCACCACGTTTACAAAAGAACGCAACGGCCTTGATTTTGATGACATTCAGTCGATTGCGCAGGATGCCGACGGTTTGCTGTGGCTGATGGGGGCTCATGGACAGGCCCGGATGACCCTCTTCAACCCCCTGACGGGTACGGCGGTTTCGTTCGAAAAAAAGTTCAATACGTACCTATCGACCAGTTGCCTGGATGTCCCCCAACGCGTGTTGGGGAGCGCCAACGGTACGATCTTTTTTTCCAACTGCCAACCCGCCATTCTGGGTTCCTACAGCCCGGATTCGGGGCTTCGTCTCGTGCCTTTGCCCCAGTTTAAAAAGCTATCGGTCTTTCGGGTGACCGCCCACAATACGGTTTGGGCCGTAGCCGATGCGAACCAGTTGATTGAAGTGGCCACGGATGGTCGCATTCTGCACCGGATTCAACAGCCGGAAAGCGCCCTGGCTCCTTGTTTCGGACAACGCAATGCCGGCGTCGAATTTGTCTATTTTGTTCCCGCAGCGGCCATCGATCCGGGCGATAAGAATCAGGTAGACCACTATTATAGCGTCGACGAGTTGGGAAACCAGCATCTGTTGCCCCGTTCCGTTCAGCAACCCCAATCGAAGTTTCTGTTCCCGGTTTATTACCCGTTTGACCGTACCGGATTAATCTGGGACGGGTCCCGGTTGTGGCATCCAGCCAAAGGCGTTGTTCTGGATGTTACAAGCCAGCTGTCGGGCGAGGCCGTTACCAACCGAAGTTTCTTCTGCGACCAGAATGGCTGGCTGTGGTTGGGCACCAGTTTTGGTGTTTACCAAGTGAAGGTGACCCAAAATCACTTTCGCCGGTTATTCTACGACGAATCCAATTCGGGCGACAACGTAGCTGCCATCCGCGGTATTACGACAAGGGGGGATCAGGTTTACGCGAATCTCGAAAAATTTGGCCTCTTTTCGACTACGCTGACGGGGGGATCGACCAGGAGTTTGTACGGGCAACCCACTTTTGCCGGGATGACGGGCTTAGTTGATAATGGAGCGGGGAAACTGATTGCCGGCATCAAAGGGCAGTTGGTTTTTTATGACCTGCGGACTCATACCTACACCTTGTCAAAGTTACCGTTCAACACAATCCGGAAGCCGGTATCCGACCCAAACGCAGTACCTGAATTCCCGACCAATGCATCGGTCTGGACATTGGCTCCGTATCGGAACGGCCAATGGATTGCGGGCGGACGGACGGGCCTCTGGTTCGTTCAGGCAACAAGCGGGCAGCTCACCGCCTTCACCCAATACAACCAATTCCCCGAACTCGCTCAGGCTCATGTGCTCCACATCGCTGCCGACCGGCAGGGTACCATCTGGCTGGGTTCCAACGCGGGCTTGTACGTGGTTGACCCCGCCAAAGGCATCACGGCCCGCTACTGGAGTGGCGGCAAAGGCGGTTTTTACCTGCCCGCCGATAATTTCCAGCATTTCTACCAGGATGCGAAAGGCATTTACTGGCTGGCAACGGCCAATGCTGGCCTGATCCGCTGGGATCGGCGGAACAATCACTTTCGTCAGTTCCGACGTTCGGAAGGTTTATCGAACGATAATATCTATGCGGTTTACCCCGACCGGCGGGGCAATCTGTGGATGAGCAGCGACTACGGAATTATGCGGTTTGATACCGTTCGGCAAACTGCCCGGACGTATTTTGTGCAGGATGGTATTACCCACAATGAATTCAACCGGATTTCGCATTTCCAGGATAAAACCGGACGGATTTATTTCGGCGGCCTCAATGGCATTACCGCATTCGATCCCCGGGATTTTGAAGTCGAAAAACCGCCCATTCTGCTGCCATTACGGGTTGTTTCCTTTCGGCAGTTTGACCAGAACATCAACCAGATCGTTGACAAAACCGCTGATTTGAACCAAACTCACCAAATCACCCTCCGACCCGGTGACCAGACTGCCGTACTCGATTTTGCGATGCTGAATTTTGCCGATGCCGAAAAAAACGTCTATACCTATCAGTTTAAGGGTCTGGATAATGCCTGGACGCACCAGGCGGAGTCGTCGCTGCGGCTCGGAAACCTACCCTATGGCACGTATCAGTTGTTGATCAAAGGGCAGGCATCCAACGGACAGTGGTCGGCCAATACACTGACGATTCCGATCGAGGTTCTCCGTCCTTTTTACCTACAAATCTGGTTCATAATCCTGACGGTTTTACTGCTGATTACCGGAATCAGGGGCTGGCTTCGGTGGCGAATCTGGAATCACGAGCAGGAACAGAAACGGCTCCAGAACGAAATCCGGCTGGCGACCGCCCAGATTGAACAGGATAAGGGCGTGATTGAACAACAGGCCGGGATGCTGCAACGACTTAACGAAACCAAATCCCGGTTTTTTGCCAATATTTCGCACGAATTCCGGACTCCGCTGACGGTTATTCTAGGCATGACCTCGGAGCTGAAACGAAAGCAATCGGAAGAAACCGGTCGGCGGGAAATGGACCTGATTGAACGGAACGGCACCAATTTGCTGCGCCTGATCAATCAGATTCTGGACCTGTCCAAACTGGAAGCCGGTGAAATGAGGCTGCAACCCATCCGGGCCGATCTGGTCCGGTTCTGCCAGTATGTCGCTGAGCCGTTTCATTCCCTGGCCGCTCAGAAGAATAGTCAATTGCACGTTCAGTCGGATGTTGAGACGCTGGAAACGGATTTTGATCCGGATAAACTGCAGGATATTCTTTCCAATCTGTTATCGAATGCGCTAAAATTCACCTCGGCGGGTGGTCGGATTGAGTTCCGGCTGACGACACAGAAAAACCGGGAGTATGCTGACAACCTAACTTATTACGAAGCGGTTTCGCCGACACTTCATAAGAATGATTCCTGGATTTTCCTCAGCGTCCGCGATTCAGGGCCTGGCATAGAAACGGAGCAAATGCCCCGGATTTTCAACCGGTTTTTTCAGGTGGACAGCCCGATGCCGGTTTCCGAAACGGGCGGAACCGGTATCGGACTGTCGCTGGTGCAGGAATTGGTCGGGCTGATGAACGGCGGACTGGCGGTTCGCAGCAGGCCCGGGCAGGGAACCGAATTTATTGTCCAGTTCCGCCGGACTCACCAGGCTCCGCTGGCGGAACTACCGTCGGCCCAACCGGCGATCATCAACCGCGATCAATTGGAAATTACGTCCGAACCGGCGGGGGAAAAACCGGTGCTGCTGCTGGTGGAAGACAACGAGGATGTGGCCGCCTACATCCGATCCTGTCTGGGCGAAACCTACTACCTTCTGCGGGCCGAAAACGGTCAGGCGGGCATCAATCAGGCATTCGAGAAAATCCCGGACCTGATTCTGAGCGATGTCATGATGCCCGTCCAGGCCGGGCCGCAGAAAGACGGTTTTCAATTGGTTGATGAATTGAAGAACGATTCGCGCACCAGCCACATTCCGATCGTGTTACTGACGGCCCGGGCCGCCGTCAGCGACCGGCTCAGCGGTCTCCGGCGCGGGGCGGATGCCTACCTCACCAAACCGTTTCAGCGGGACGAACTGCTGATCGTGCTCCAGAATCTGCTCCAGTCCCGGCGCGTCCTGCAGGCTCATTACAGCCAGCTGGCGCTGAAAACCGGCCCGTCGGCACCGGAAGAAACCGCTTCCCTCGAAGCGGTCTTTCTGCAAAAATTACGGGCGGCCGTAGAGGAACAACTGGACCGAACCGACCTGTCCATTGACGAAATCTGCCAGCGCCTGCGCATGAGCCGCTCCACCCTGCACCTCAAGCTGGTGGCCCTCACCGGCCTGTCTACGACCCGGTATATTCGGGCACTCCGATTGAACAAAGCCAAGGAACTCCTGACCTCCTCCGACCTCAACATTGCCGAAGTCGGCTACGCCGTCGGTTTTGAAGATGCCAAGTATTTCAGCCGCGTGTTCTCCGAAGAATTCGGCGTTTCGCCCGGCCAATACCGCCATTCTGATCCGATTTAAACAATAGTCCACCTTTTCGAACAATAGTCCACCTCGTCTTCCGACGGCTCCCGTAATCTTGTGTCGCTGCACAGAGGCCCTAAAACCGGGTCGCCCCAGGACTATTACGTGCTACCGCCTTTCACCCCCAAACCCCCTAAAGGGGGCTTTAACATCCGGATTTAAAAGCCCTCTTTAGGGGGTTTGGGGGTGAAAGGCGGGGCGGTTACGGGTTCCTGACGCGCTTTTACAATTAAAAAAACGTGACAATGAAAGAAGTAGAAAAGACCGATTCGAATCGGATTCTCGATTTTGCAGCCGCCGGGATGTGGTGGCAGATTACCAAAGACACCAACGGGGCTTTTTTTGAAGCCATCAATGTGCTGGCACCCGGTGCGGTTTTCATTTTTCGTCCTTAATCGATCCTTCAGTTGTCATTTGGGATGAAAATCTGACAACCCCTATCAAACTCAGACCGGCTCAACGTATATGCCTGTACCTTGTCGTTTGCTCATGCTTTCCTGCATTGACGGTTTAATCGCAGCAGCAAAATACCTGTTACCTTTTTTTCCAGTCATTCAAGGAACTAAGACATAGGTCATTCCAGTACCGAAACCGCCAGGCGGCTGATGCAAACCGATCTCAATAAATCTGCTGGGACACTTGCAAATGCACCCAATCATAGGTACCCGTTGATTAGGAGCGAAAAGCTCAGGTTCGTTGAACCCCTAACCAAGCTGGCAATGAACTTGCCCCTTAACCGGGCCAATGTCCCTTGTCCATTTAACTTCGTATGAATCGTTCGCTACACCCCGCCCTACTCGCTTTGGTTTCCCTATTGTGGGGAAGTAATTGGATGGCCTGCGCCCAGTCACCCGAGATAGACAGTTTGAAACGACAATTGATCCAGCAACGCGCGGATACCAATCGGGTGCGTCGGCTGAACCGGCTGGGGCATCTTTATCTCGACATCAAACCCGACACCTCCTATCGACTCGCGCAACAGGCGTATCGGCTTGCGCAGCAATTGGACGATAAACCCGGTCAGGCCCGGGGACTTAATTTGATGGGCAGCAGTCTTTCCAACCTGGGAGATTATCCGAAAGCCATTCGCTTTTTTCAGCAATCGCTTCAGATTAGCCGATCCATTCACGATCTGCCGGCCATTTCCTCCGTACTCAACAACATGGCTTCTCCCTATCAGGCGCAGAAGGACTACAAGCGCGTGCTCAGTCTGTCTCAGGAAGCGCAACAAGTCTTTGACCAGGTGCACCGGAAAGATACACAAAGAGACGTCCGGACTTATGCTATTCTGTATTGCAATCTGGGAGAAACTTACCTGCTGCTCAATCAGTTGGATTCGGCCGACTATTACTTAAAAAAGGCCACACCGTTGACTGAACAGGAAAAAGGCCGAATCGTTCTGGATCATAACCTCTACCTATTGGGCGATTTACACCTAAAGCGTCACGACACCACCACGGCCCTTTCGTATTACCGCCGGGCTCTGGTGGCTGCCCAGCAAAGTAATTCGACGGTTACTTTGGCGGATATTTATTTGAGCATTGCCTCCTTATACCAGGCAACCGGCGCTATCGACTCCAGCATCGTCAATGCCCGCCGGGCACTCGCAGCCGGACAGCAAACGAATTACCTCGATGGCATTCTATCCGCCAGCAAACTGATGACGAAGCTCTACGAAGGGCGCAACAATACGCAGGCGCT
The DNA here is from genome assembly GCF_003858635.1 of Larkinella rosea. Taxonomy (GTDB): domain Bacteria; phylum Bacteroidota; class Bacteroidia; order Cytophagales; family Spirosomataceae; genus Larkinella; species Larkinella rosea. Next base: position 273,655 of record NZ_RQJO01000011.1, on the reverse strand, counting down.
GCGCTATTTCAAAGTAGCCGTAGCGGCTAAAGACAGCCTCTTCAGTCAGGAAAAAATCAAACAACTCCTCACGCTTGGCTTTGAGGAACAGCAGCGTCAACAGGAACAGGTTGCTCTGGAGGCATCCTATCAAAACCGCATCCGTCTGTATGGGCTAACGGGGCTGGTCGCCGTGGTGCTGCTGGTGGCCGGGTTACTTTGGCGAACCAACCAACGTCAACGACGTAGCAATCAATTGCTAACTCGTCAAAAAACCGAACTTGATCAACAGCGTAGCAAAGCAGAGCAGGCGCTGGGGGAACTCCAGACGACGCAGGCTCAACTGATCCAGAAGGAAAAGATGGCTTCCCTGGGAGAACTCACGGCCGGAATTGCTCACGAAATTCAGAACCCCCTGAACTTCGTCAATAACTTCTCGGAGATAAGCGGGGAGTTGGTGCAGGAACTAAAAGAAGAAGCTTCAGCGGGTCGACTGGAGGATGTGCTGGCGATCGCCGACGATTTAACCATGAACCTGCAAAAAATCAACCACCATGGCAAACGGGCGGATTCGATTGTCAAAGGCATGCTGGAGCACAGTCGAAGCAGCACCGGGGAACGGCAAGTTACGGACCTTAACGCGTTGACGAATGAATACCTGAAACTGGCCTATCACGGGCTTCGGGCGAAGGATAAAGACTTCAATGCCCAGCTGGTGACCAACTTTGATGCGAATCTATCCCCCATCGAACTGGTTCCCCAGGACATGGGCCGGGTGTTGCTAAACCTGTACAATAATGCTTTTTACGCCGTTGCGGAGCGGCAGAAAACGGCACCAGAAGGGTATCGGCCTAAAGTGACGGTGAGTACCCAGCGCAGCCAAGGGAAGGTCGAAATCCGGGTAAAAGATAATGGTACCGGCATTCCGGAATCGGTGAAAGCCAAAATCTTTCAACCTTTCTTTACGACGAAGCCGACCGGGCAGGGAACCGGTCTTGGCCTATCTATGAGTTATGACATTATCACCAATGGACACGGAGGAAGCCTGGAAGTGGAAACGCAGACGGGTGATGGCACCGAAATGGTGGTCAGGTTGCCGGCGTAACGAGCGGTTTTTGCCCGAAGGTATTCACAACAAATCCACACTTAATTTGGGAAACGCATCCTCGTATTTCAGCCGCGTATTCTCCGAAGAATTCGGCATTTCGCCCGGCCAATACCGCCATTCTGATCCGATTTAAACAATAGTCCACCTTTTCGAACAATAGTCCACCTTCGTTGTACGATGGCTCACGTATTCTTGTATCGCAGCGCAAGACCCTAAAACCGGGTCGCTCCAGGACTGTTACATGCTACTGCCTTTCCCCCCCAACCCCCTAAAGGGGGCTTGAACATCCGGATTTAAAAGCCCCCTTTAGGGGGTTGGGGGGTGAAAGGCGGGGCGGTTACGGGTTCCTGACGCGCTTTTACAATTAAAAAACGTGACAATGAAAGAAGTAGAAAAGACCGATTCGAATCGGATTCTCGATTTTGCAGCCGCCGGGATGTGGTGGCAGATTACCAAAGATACCAAAGACACCAACGGTGCCTTTTTTGAAGCTATCAATGTGCTGGCACCCGGTTTGGAGGGACCTCCGCAGCACATTCATCCCCATGCCGAGGAAAGCTACCAGGTGCTGGAAGGCACGCTGGACTTCTGGATCGACGGCCAGTGGCGGCTGGTCAAACCGGGCGAAACCGCAACCGTTCCGGCGGGCGTACCGCATACGCTCAAAAATTCACACGCCGAAGCGGTTCGGCTCATCAATATCCACAAGCCCGCGCTGGGTTTCGAGCGGTTTTTCCGGCGGATGCACACGCTGATTGCCAGCGGAAAAATGACGCTACCCCCGAAGAATTTTGGCTCGTTGATCCGGATTTCGATGCTGTTTGTGGCCCACGAAAAAGAAATCAAATCAGTCAACCCACCCCACGGGCTCATGCGGTTTCTGGCGTTTGTGGGCAGTATGCTCGGCTACAAGTTGCCGAATTAACACCCCGCAAAAACCGCCCGCCCATCCGCGCACTGATGCCCCGGCGGTTTTCATTTTTTGTTCATAATCGATTCATGTCCTATGAAAAAACGTTTTACTTCCCTCTTTCCGACTGCTGCGGTCGGGGCATTGCGTACCCGGTTTTTTTGGCTGGAATGTCTCCTCGTTTTATCCGGGGCAGCCTCCGCCCAGACCACCCGGTTTGTGTCGACAACCGGCACCAACGGCAATCCGGCGACGGCCACCAGTTGGGCCACCGCCACGTCTGATTTGCAGGGCGCCATCAACTCGCTCACGGCGGGCGGTGAGGTTTGGGTAGCCGGAGGAACCTACAAACCCACCACCGGAACCGACCGCGAAATTTACTTCCGAATGAAGAACAACGTGGCCATTTACGGCGGTTTTGTGGGAACCGAAGCCAACCGCAGCGAGCGGCCCCCAATCAACCTGACCACTCCTTCCAGCACCACCCTGAGTGGCGATATTGGGACGGTGGGCGACCCGGCCGACAACAGTTACCACGTCATATCCAACTCAAGCATCACCAGTACAGGTATTTTGGATGGATTTGTGATTACGGGAGGGAATGCCAATTATGATAATACGCTCGATTCCAGGAGTATCGGTGGGGGAATGGTTAATAATAGCTCCAATCCCATTCTGACCAACTGTAGCTTTACGTCAAATTCCGCGATTATTGGTGGGGGAATGTTTAATATTACTTCCAGTCCCATTCTGACCAACTGTAGCTTTACGTCAAATACTGCCGATGAGGGAGGGGGGGGAATGTTTAATCGTTCATCGAATCCCATTCTGACCAACTGTAGCTTTACGTCAAATACTGCCGATGAGGGAGGGGGAGTGCATAATTTATTAGGCAGTCCCAGTCTGACCCATTGTAGCTTCACGTCGAATTCTGCCGATCAGGGAGGGGGAATGTATTGTATTTATTCCAGTCCTGTCCTGGTCAATTGTCGTTTTACGTCAAATACAGCAAGGGATGGCGGGGGAATGTATACTACCGTGGATGGTAATCCACTGCTAACCAATTGTAGCTTTACGTTAAATACCGGTCTGGGAGGGGGTATTTATAAGAGAAGTTCCAGTAATTGCAGTCTTGTCAATTGCCTCTTCTGGAACAATGGAAGTTATACGCTATATCATGTCCAAGGTTCTGCAATAACGGCCAGCTATTGCCTGTTCGAACCTGAGGTAACCTATTATACGGGCTCAAACAACCTGACCACCACTACCTCGCCCTTTGTCAGTGCGGATAACCTCCAACTCACCAACTGTTCCGCGGCCATCAATGCCGGTGATCCCACCAGTGCTACGGCGGTCTCCGGGCCCTATAGCGTCACCGCCCTGCCCCAGACGGATCTGGCCGGTAATCTCCGTATCTACGGAAACCGGGTCGATATCGGTGCCTACGAGTTTCAGGCAGAACCGGCGGAGCGCATCACGGTGTCAACCCTGGCTTCTTCCGCCAGCGTCTGCCTCGGGCAATCGGTGAGTCTGTCGGCCACGGTAACGGGCGGCAGCAACCTGAGCTATAGCTGGGCCGCCCCGGCCGGAGCCACCCTGAGCAGTACCACGACCAATCCCACGAGTGCCACCCTGCTCACCAGTATCCCCAGGACCTTTACAGTGACGGTCACCAATCTCAGCTCGGGTTGCACCGCCACCAGCAGTGTCACCGTAACCGGCAATGCTGCTGCGCCCCCCAATCTGACCAGCACGACCGTTACACAGGGAGCACCAACGATCGTTCTTACCGCCAGCAATTGTGCCGGAACCCTCAGCTGGAACGGACCGGGCGGCTCGTCGGGAACCGGAGCCATTGCGGTGCTGACCACGGACCCCGGCACGTTCGTCTATCAGGCTACTTGCAACGTCAGTGGTTGTGTCAGTGATCCCGCCAGTGCCACGGTGGTAGTCACCGCGCCGACCGTCACCGGTTCCTTCGATGGGTTCATTTATGGAGGGGATTGCACCAGCTTCCGGGGTTGGGCCTGGGATCGCAACAAACCCAATACCGCCATTTTGGTCGAAATTCTGGTGGATTCCGAAAGCAAGGGTACGATTCTGGCCAACGAGTTTCGGCAGGATTTGAAAGACGGCGGCAAGGGTAACGGGATTCATGCGTTTCGGTGGAACATCCCGGACGAGCTGAAAGATGGCGAAGTACATACCCTCTCGGCCTATGTGGCTGGTAACGGGTTTACCCTCAAGGACGGTCCTAAAACCATTCGGTGTCAGAATGGCATTCCTCCGTCGTCACAGAATAAACCGCCGGTCGCTCCCACAATGACGCCGTTAACCATCCAGCAAGGGGTGAATTTTACCACGACCTTGCCAACTTTCACTGATCCTGAAAACGGCACCCTGAGCCATGCGCTGGCAGGCCTGCCCAGTGGGCTGACCTTCACCAGTGGTACCCGGCAGCTTAGCGGGAAAACCGAGATTGCGGGAACCTTCCTGCTAACCTACTCGGCGAGAGATGACAAAGGAGCGATAAACAGCGTGGGCTTCAACCTGACGGTGAATCCGGCCGAAACCGTCGTTACGGGCAGTTTTGAAGGGTATCTGGATAAACTCGATTGCGGAGGTATTCGCGGCTGGGTCTGGGATCGGAATAAACCCAACACCCCGCTCACGGTCGAATTTTACCTCGAACCCAGTCCGGGAAACATAACGGTTTTGGGCAGTACGGTGGCGAATATTTACCGGGTCGATCTGAAGGATGCCGGGAAAGGCAACGGCGCCCATGCCTACAATTTCACACCACCGAGCAGTGTCACCAACGGCACACTGGTATTGGCCCGCGTGTTGGGATCGACCTTTCAGTTGAAAGGTTCGCCCAAAGCGTATCAGTGCGCTCCAGCCCGGTTATCGGCCGAAACCGCTGAAAATCTGCAGGTGATGGTGCTGGGCAACCCCGTTTCGAATCAGGTTGAGGTAGAGATTCGGGGCGCTGAGGGAAAACCGCTGCATCTGCAATTGACGGACATCCACGGGCACCGTGTCGGTGAGCAACAGGTGCCGCAGGCCGGTGCGGTTGAACGGCATCGGCTACCGGTTTTCCAGCAGGCACCGGGTGTGCTGGTGTTGCGGGTTAGTACGCCAACCCAGCAAAAAACCGTCAAGATTCTGAAAGGAAAGTAAGGAAGGTACAAGGTAATCAACCGTCTAACTCAAATCTAATTATGAAACATGAACCTATTCTCACGATAGCAGCCACGGGACTTTTAACGGGTTGTGTATTAGGAATGATTGGAGCCTTCGTGCCATCGGATGTAGTCCGAAATGTGCTGTGGGCGATTGATAGCTCCGGGCTTATTTTGGCTGCCGCCTTACTAACGCTATACTTTTTTAGAAAAGGAAATGATATCGTTGCCGCAGGGTTTCTCGTATTTGCCATTGCGGAAAGTATTATCTTTTTCAGCTGCGCCGGGGCTTTAACTGAAAGTATTCCGGCGTTTGGAACGGGGACCTGCTTGTGGGCTTTATCCATCGCGGTGATCAGTTCTCAACGCGTATTTCCCTGGTTTGTACGAGGCACCGGTATACTCTCCGCCTTGCTATTTGTGATCGTTGCCTTCCTCATATTTACCGGACATTCTATGACCGCATTGACTCAACCCTTGCCCTTCTTTGCTTATCCGTTTTATGCCGCAACGCTGGCTGGCTGGGCATGGACACTGTGGTACCGAAAGCACACTTTTATCAACGTTACCTAAATGAAACGACTAAAAATGGGTCGACCCGCCAACGGCTTGCCATGGTCAGTCGATTAGGAAAGTAAAGAAATGGAAGGAAGCCAACCATAAGCCTTTTTTTGTATTGCTTCCAGCGGTATTTTTTTGATCGGGGCGGTTTTTACCTGTAGGTATGCTATTAAAACCGCTCCGATCCCAACCGCTGACAGGGTTATGCTAAAACCACTTCTTCCGTGGGGTCGATGCGGAGCCAGAGCAGGCAACTGCACAGCAGCAGAAATGCGATCAGGAATAGCGGGAGGTTGAAATCGCCGGTGAGGTTGACGATGTAGCCAAACAGCACACCCAGAAAAACCGCTCCCAATTGCCCCACGGTATTCATCGCGCCCGACACCATGCCCGACTGACTGCGCCCGACATCGTTGCAAACCGCAAACGAAACCGGGAGTGTTAAGTCTTTGAAACCCATCCCCATCGACAGGAAGATCGCAGCGTTTTGATTGTCTTTCGTCAAAGCCGACAGCAGAATCATCGCTGACGAAAGCCCTAACCCCACGATGCCCACCACCCGCCGACCGACTTTTAACCCGTAGCGTTTGGAGAGCCAGTCGCTCAAATAACCGCCCGTGAAACAACCGATGGCCCCCAGAAAAAAGGGCAGGGTCGAAAAAAGCTGCATGTGTTCTTTATCGAAATGTCGCCCTTCTTTGAGGTACGTGGGCAGCCAGCCCGTGAAGAAATACGCGCCATACATGTAAAAATGGAACATCAGCATAATGGCCCACATGTTCTGACTGCGCAAAACCGCCCGCCAGGGAATGTGGTGGCTGGAAACCCGAAACCGCCGGTTTTCTTCAATATGGGTGAGTTCGTCGGCGGTAATGTTCTTTTTTTCGTTCGGAAAATCGCGAAACCAGACATACCAGCAAACCGCCCAGACCACGCCCAGCAAGCCCATGGCGTAGAAAGATGCCCGCCAGCCGAAATGGGTGGCCACCGGCACCACCAGCCAGGGGGCCAGCATCCCGCCCACCCGACCAGCCGCCCAGATATAGGCCTGCGCCCGACCGGTTTCCTGGTGCGGAAACCAGCGGGAAACCACAATCGACGCATTGGGATAGGCCCCGGCCTCGCCTGCGCCAAACAAAAACCGCACCACCACCAGGTAAAGCCAACTCGTGGCCGTGCCGGTGAGCGCCGTAAAGGCCGACCACCAGCCGACCACCCGCGTCAGCACCCGCCGGGGGCCCAGCCGATCACCCAGGGCTCCGGTCGGGAGTTCGAAAAGGGCGTAGGAAAGCGCGAAAGCGCTCAGAATCCAGCCCCACTGATCATTCCCGATCTTTAAATCACTCTTGATGTCCGATGCCACCAGCGAAATGCAGGTTCGGTCGATGTAGGTAATGGTGGAAAGCGCAAATAAAAACGAGAGTACCCGGGAACGGTAATTCATGAGAAGGGCCGTGGTGAAATCCGGTCTCAAAATAGTGAATTACTAGACAGAATTGTAGTAATTTCGTGAATTACACAAAATCCTCCCGCATGGGTGTAAACACATCCACCAGTATTCCGGCTTCCAGCGCCACGGCACCGTGGGGTACATTCGGCGGCAAATGGTAGACGTCACCGGTTTTCAGCTCGCGGGTTTCGCCGGCAATCGTGATGGCAAACCGCCCGCTTTCCACATAACTCATCTGGGTGTGGTAATGGTGGTGGATTGCACCCACACCGCCCGCTTCAAACGCCACTTTCACCAGCATCAGATTGGCATCGTATGCCATAATTTTCCGCCGAACGCCGGGGCCAACTTCTTCCCAGGGTAAACTTTCGTCAGTGATAAAAAGAGCAGGAAGAGTTGCCATCGGGGAAGGGGTTTATCGTGAATTCATTACCGCAAAAATACCAGAATACGCCGTACGAAAACTACATGTCGAAAAAGACCAGAGAATAGTTTTAGTCGTTGGGACGAAAAAATCAACAATTGACCGCTTATCTTAGTTGATTAACCGGCGACACCGTCCAGCTGATTTGATTCATTTACAATGGCTAATCCACCCCCGGATTCAAAACCGGATTTATTACGAATTGAAATTTCCCGATTGCGGGCGCTGATGGACAGCTCTCAATCAGCTTTGTATTTGTTAAAACCAGTACTGGAAACGGGCGAAATTACCGATTTCATCATCACCATTGCCAACCAGACCCTGGCGGCATTCGTCAATCAGGAGCCCAAAGCGTTGATTGGTCAACTCCACAGCCGGTGGTTTCCCAAATACAAAACCAACGGAATCTTCGATCATTACTGCCGGGCTTTCGCCGGCAATGAGCCGCTTCAACTCGAACATCATTACAACAACGACGGCACGGATCGCTGGCTGACGGTGGTAGCCAGCCGGTTTGGCGACGAACTGCGGGTGACATTTCTGGACATTACCGACAACAAGCGGACCCAGCACCAACTGGAAGCCACGATCCACCAGATCAAGAATTCCAACGAAAACCTGGAGCAGTTTGCCTACATCGCGTCGCACGATTTACAGGAACCGTTGCGGAAATTGCAGGCGTTTGGCGACGTATTGCAAAGTCAGTTTGCAGATAGTCTGGTGGATGGCGAAATAGACCTTGTTCGCCGGATTCAGAACTCGGCCAAACGCATGCAGGTGTTGGTTCGCGATTTATTGACGTATTCGCGGTTATCCACCCAAACCGAACCATTTGAAAATATTTCCCTGTCGAAGCTGATTAAAGAAGTTCTGGGTGATCTGGAATTGTCTATTTCGGAGAAAAAAGCCACGGTTCGCGTATCGGCTCTCCCCAATCTGCTCGGCAATCCGCTGCGCTTGCGGCAATTGTTCCAGAATCTGGTCGCGAATGCCATCAAATTCCAGAAAGGGGATCAAAAACCGCTGATCCAGATCAACGCCAGCTACCCCGAATCCAGCGAACTTCCGGAAGAATTACGCAGCCAGGCCCACCGACTGTTTTTACTGATCGAGGTAATCGACAACGGCATTGGTTTTGACGAAAAATACAAGTCCCGGATTTTCCAGCCGTTTCAGCGGCTGGAAAGCCGATCGGCCTACAGCGGCACTGGCATTGGGCTGGCCATTTGCAAAAAAGTGTCCGAAATCCATGGAGGAGCCATCGACGTCACCAGCCAGGTCGGGCAGGGGGCAACGTTCAAAGTTTTCTTACCGGTGTATGGGCAAACCGGTTAAGCCAGGGCTTCATTCAGGGATTTTGTTTGTCTGAAAACAGCGTGATAAGCAAGAAAAGTCCGGCGGGCAGCTTCAATGATCGTGTCATGGTCAACCTCTTTTTGTGACGCCAGAATGGCTCCAAACCCTTTCCATTTTTCGAGCGCTTCCGCACCATATCCCCGATAAAACCGGGCATCCTGTAGCAAGGGCTGCAAGTCCGGGCTTTTCTGCAACTGATGGAAAACCACTTTCCCACCCAGCATCGAGCCTTCCCCGACATAAGCCGCTCCGAGCAACTCGATCGGGGTCCAGTTGGCAAACAAATCCGAATCTCTGTCTGGAAATGAAACATTCAGCCCGGCCAGATCGGCTGTCAGCCAGGGTGACTTCCGGCGATTGGTTTGGTTATACTCCGTAAAAAACGCCGGATTCCGGTCAATAGCCGCTTCCAGCTCGCGGTGAAAAACCGCATGCACCTGTAACAGGTGGCGGTATTGCTCAGGCGTCAACGTACCGGTTTTCAACGGTTCGGTATAGAGTAATTCTTCGGTTTGTTCGTGCAAGTCGCGGGTTTCATTCCGCAATCGTTCCGCTAACGTCATGGTTTATTGACTACATTGTTATCGATCAGCCAGAAATCACAAAGCCGATGCAACAACTGGTTAATCGACAGATAACTACCCGGTTTTACCACATATGCATTGGCACCCAACTCGAGCGAGTGGCTAATATCCTGCGGGTTATCGGAGGTGCTGAAAACCACGATCGGCAACAGCTTGGTCCGGGCCAGCGACCGGGCTTTTTCAATGATTTCAAAACCGCTGTATTCCGACAGATCCAGATCGAGCAGGAGAAATTTGGGCAACGGGGCGGTTTCGGATTGGTACTTACCCATCGCTGAGAGGTAATCGAGCGCTTCGGAACCGATATTGATCACTTTGTAGGAGATTCCTTTCTCCATCTTCCGCATCACCCGACTAAAAACGTCGGCATCATCCGGATTATCTTCAACGTACAATACATCTAACATTGTTGTACAAGTTTACGGGGTCTGATTTTCTTTCGGAAATGAAACAGAAAACGCGGTTTCACGATGGGGCTCGCTGTGAAACCAGATTTTCCCTTTGTGTCGGTTGATAATCCGTTTAACAATGGCCAGCCCAACGCCGGTTCCCTCAAAACTGGCGGCATTTTCCAATCGTTTAAAGAGATCGAACATCTTGGTAGCATGCTTCATGTCGAAGCCAATACCGTTGTCAGTGACGGTATAAATTACTTCATCGCCGGTTTCCCGGCCGTCCACCCGCACCACGGCTTCGCTGGCCAGCTTGGTGTATTTAGCTGCATTCGAAATCAGGTTCGTAAAAACCTGATTCACCATCGTAGGGTCACCAAAAACCGATGGCATAGCGCCGTACTCGATTCGCAGGTTCCGGTTTTTCTTGTTTTCCGTCACCATAATTTCGTCGCGAATGACATCCAGTATTTTCCGCATATCGAGCGGCTGAAAATTCAGCTCCGTACGACCCATCCGGGAATAATACAAAATATGCCGAATCAATGATCGCATGCGCTCCGTCGAATCCAGAATTTTCTGGAACATGACGCGCGTATCGTCGTCCATACTGGCTCCCTGTTCTTCCATAATAATTTCGGAATAACAGCGAATCGACGACAGGGGCGTCCGTAAATCGTGCGAAACCGTGTAGCTAAACGCATCCAGCTCTTCGTAGGCAACCCGCAGCCGCTCATTCAATTGCCGGACTTCGTTTGCCTTACGGGCGACAACCTGCAACACATCTTCCCGCAACTTGATAGCGACCGAAATCTCGGCATCTTTCCAGGGCTCCGAGGTGTTACGGACGGTTTGCGACCAGGCTTCAAAGCTCTTGCGCGGATGCAGAAAGGGCTGGCCATTTTCGGAAACCGTTACGGGTTTATCGGGATTTCCCGCCCAGGTAACCTCCCGAATCTGCTCTGGTTTGAACCAGATCAGGTATTCGTTCAATTCCTTCGACAACGCAATCGCCAGTATCCCGGAAGCTATATCCCGAAAGCTTTCCGCCGGGGGGTACAGTTCCGGCAGCCGGTCGGTTTCAAAAACCGTTTCGAACGACTCCGTTCCCAGCCAGTTGGCAAGTCCGGCAATGGCGGATTCATCCGGTATTCTCCCCATTGAATAGAAGGTATTATCGAACACCAAAACCGCACCGGTGGCTTTCGTGATGTTCAAAGCCGTAATCGGGTGTTGGGTCAACCCTGCCACCACATCCCAGTCTTTCAGAATCTGGCTATTGAGCGTCTGTTCGTTCTGCTGAATTTGAAACAGAAACGATTGATCTTCCTCGTTTTTCCGGAATTCGAGCGCCGACGACAACAACTGGCTCACAAGCTTAGCCGCCTGCCGCGCCGGAAAGTCAACGAATTTCGGCGTCGAATGGTGGCAGGAAATCAGCCCCCACAGTTCTCCCCGATAGAGCAGCGAAATACTCATGGAAGCCTGAACGCCCATGTTTTTCAGGTATTCGATGTGAATCGGCGAAACCGCCCGCAACACTGAATGGGTTAAATCCAGCGGTTGACCGTTCGATTGGCCATCGATCGAAAAAATAGGTGACGGCGTGCTGCCCACATCGGCGATGATCCGCACCAGATTGGTTTTGTACAATTCCCGGGCCTGCCGCGGAATGTCTGAGGCCGGATAATGCAACCCCAGGTATGGTTCCAGATGCGGTTCTTTTTCTTCAGCCACCACCTCGCCGTGCCAGTCGGAACTGAAGCGGTACACCATCACGCGGTCGTAGCCAATGATCTGCTTCACGCGCCGGGCCGTATTTTGAATCAGTTCCGACAACGTGCGGTTGGATTGTACCTCCGTCAGTGCTTCGGCCACTAATTGCTGATCGAGATTTCCCTGGGTTGAAATGGCCGGTTCCCATTCCAGAATGATCAAGGTATCGTGCTGGTGAACAACCAGATTCCATTCGTTGCCATTCAGCCGAAAACGGTGTGGATTCATTCGCGACCAGGCATTTTCGCGTTTTCCAACGTTCAGAATGGCGACCAAATCCGCGGCTGGCAGATCGGTTTCGGAGAACAATGCTTCAAGCGGTTTTCCCAGCCAGTCGGCGACCGACCGGTTTACCACCTCACCCGTATTTTCACTGACATACCGAATGACAAAATCGTCCGCTGTAATCGCCACTAAAAAACCGTGGGCCTGGATATAACCGGGAATGTGAATCGGCTCCGATTCACAATTGGTGAGATTGATTCCTGAATTTGATCTATTGGCAGTTGATACGATCATTTTATAGGGTCAACAGGCTCAAAAAGCCTTTAATCTTAAGTTTTGCAGAAGGCTTAGCTATAAACGAACTTATAAGGTAAAAATGGGCTCCTATTCAAGCAAGTAAAACCTGAAAAAGTTAGTTTGGGTTTTAAAAAAATGGGGACAAATCCGTAAAAAATTGGTGGACTATCGCCGTTCCGTCGGAATTTACATCCGAATAATCCGACAAAAATCAGCTTGATTCCGTAAAAAAAGCCCTTTTCAAAAACCGGGTAATTTATGAAGAAGACCTTTAGGTTTGAATGGAAAATGCATCCCGATCACCAGCCGAATATCCGTATTGTAGCTGCGCAGAATGTTGGCCCCTTCCAGGTTTCCGGAGAGAAAAACCACGGCATACGAAGCACCCGCAAAATACCGCCCGTTGTTGTAGCCCACCGTTATTCGCGAATCGCCCTGAAGCCCAACCCGAATGGGCAGTGAATGGGTCTCTGCGCCCGCGGATACGCTGGTTGCGTTGTGAAGTGAAACACCGGGTCTGACCAACAGCGTGGTAAAAAAATAGTTTCGAAACACGAAAGTCCGGATATACCCGGCGTTGAGACTGTAACTAAACGACCGGTAGTCGATCAGGTCGGCGTCGGTCGGAAACAGGGGCCGGACAACGCGCGGAAACAGGGACGAATCGCCTTTGATCTGCGTATAAATCAGCGTCGCTCCCACCAGAAAAGAGCCCGCGCTTTTCTTCTGGCGCTCGCGCTGCATGAGTGATGCCGGATTGGAAAACTGCCGGTGATTGAAACAGTAATAGAGCGAGCTATACCACGTTCGACTCACTAAATCAGGACGTTGCGGGTATTCAAAATGCGTCGTAAACCAATCTTTTTCGAGAATTTCGGGGTTGTTGAGGTATAATCCCCGGTAGGACTGATAACTGGTGTTGAACCAGACCCGGCGGCCGTTGTAACTCAAACTGGTGCCAAACTGCTTCGTTTTACCCCGCGATGCCTGTAAATTTTGGTTCGCATACGGCACTTTGGTGGTCAATTCCACGCTCAGCCACGAGTAACTCACTCCCACGCCAAACGACGACGCCCCGTTGGGCTTATAAGTCAGATGATCCTGTTTGCCAATGAGTTGCAGGAAATAATCGTGACCCTGCGCGAGTAAACGGAGGTGTAAATGAGAGTAATAGCTGGCAATATAATTGGTGTCCACTTTGGGCGGACGAACCTTCAGAAGCGTATCCAGCGAAATGCCTAAAACCTTAATTTCTTTTCGGGTGGTATCCGGTTCCGACTGAGCGAACGCTGATGCAGGAAGCCCGGCCAGTGCAACCATGAGTCCCATTGCAATTCCTTTAAACCGTCTCAATCCGTCAGACTTACCGCTCATTATCAATGCCATAAAAACCGTTGACGGTAGTATAACCGACGACAGCCCCGTTCGGTTAGATCACCGGTTTATAATCTTTCTGGTGCGGTGGTCACAAGCAAAAACCGTATTTTTCAAACCGGCCGCGAACGGCTACATTTACCGTTCTATTCCTAAAACCGCTCAGTGATGAACCTGCTTTTTTACCTGCTGCTTGGGTTATTTGCCAGTCAACCGATTCCGCCAAGTGCCGACTGGAAACTGGTCTGGTCCGACGAATTCAACACGCCCGGCCCGCCCGACCCGGCAAAGTGGAAGTTCGAAACCGGTTTTGTCCGCAATAACGAGCATCAGTGGTACCAGCCCGACAACGCCCGTTGCGAGAACGGTTTTCTGATTATTGAAAGTCGGCGGGAAAACCGCCCGAATCCCACTTACCAACCCGGCAGTACCAACTGGAAAACCAGCCGCGATTCCATCCACTATACCTCCTCCAGCCTGAACACCCGAGGGTTGCACCAGTGGCAATACGGACGGTTTGAGATGCGGGGGCGCATCGACATTCGGCCCGGCCTGTGGCCCGCTTTCTGGACGCTGGGCGTTGCGGGCCCGTGGCCTTCCAACGGCGAAATCGACATCATGGAATATTACCGGGGCATGTTGCTGGCCAATGCGGCCTGGGGCACGGACAAGAAAAACGTTGCAGCGTGGAGCACGACCAAAAAACCGGTCACCGAGTTTAATGATCCGAAGTGGGCGGAGAAATTTCACGTCTGGCGAATGGATTGGGATTCAACCTTCATCAAATTATATATTGATGATCAACTCCTTAGCACGGTCGATCTGTCGAAAACCGTGAATGGCGACGGCAGTGGCAAAAATCCGTTTCACCAGCCGCACTATATCCTCCTGAACCTCGCCATTGGCGGGCAAAACGGCGGTGATCCGGCCACCACGAAATTCCCGGCGCGGTTTGAAGTGGATTACGTGCGGATTTATCAGCAATAGAGGATTGTTTCGCGGAGTTGAGCGGAGAAGCGCAGAGTTAAGCGGAGAAATTTATAACAAACTCCGCTTAACTCTGCGCTTCTCCGCTCAACTCCGCGAAACAACCTCTTAAAGTTCTCATTTCCCCAATAACCGCTGTTCCAGCATTTGGCGGTAGGTGGTGGCCAGCGGGATGGCGATGGTGCCCACCGTCACCTGATGGCGCTCCAGTTTGCGAATGGCCTTTAGCGCCACGACGTACGATTTATGAACCCGGATAAACTGGTCGGCGGGCAGTATCCCCACCATCTCCGCCAGCGTCATGCGCGTGCTGACCTGCCGGTTTTGTTCGTGAATAAAAAGCAGATTGGTGTCCGAATGGATGTACAGTACCTCGCCCAGATTCACCCGCACCCAGTCGTAGCCGTCCTTTACGAAAATGCTCGACGACTCGCCCTGCTGCTGCAAATGCCGGGTATAGGCCCGGTTACAACTCTGTAAAAACCGGCTGAACGCAATCGGTTTGAGCAAATAATCGAGCGCATTCAGGGCAAACCCTTCCAGCGCATAATCGGCGTAGGCGGTCGTAAAAATCACCGGTTTCTGCAGCGGAGCGATGACCTGGGCAAAATCCGTCCCCGTTAGATCCGGCATCCGAATGTCCAGAAATAGCAGATCGACCCGTTGCGTGTGCAGGTAATTCAGGGCGTCGGTCGTGTTCATGAATGTCTGAACCAGATCCAGAAAGGGCACTTTGTCGGCATACCGGCTCAACACCTCCAGCGCTGCGGGTTCGTCGTCAATGGCAATGGCTCGAAGCATAAGATTCTATAAATCAATCCGTAACGTAACGCTGTAAATCTGATCAGTTTGCCCGATGCGCAGTTCATGCCGGTTCGGATACAGCAATGCCAGGCGTTTCCGGGCGTTTTTGATACCCGTTCCGGAGCCGGTTTTTGTATCGCTATTTGTTCCCAGCGTATTGGTAACGCGCATCCGGAGCTGGCGGTTTTCGACGATCACCTCCAATTCCAGCTCCGTGGGATGAATCACACTGACGCCGTACTGAAACATGTTTTCTACAAACGGAATCAGGAGCAGCGGGGCCAGGAGCGCGGGCTGACCATCCCAATCCAGTTGCGTCCGTAGCTGCAGTGAATCCAGTTGGGGCAGCCGGGCGCGTTGCAGGGCCAGGTACTGTTCCAGAAACTGAAACTCCTGTTCGATGGAAATGACCGGGCGCGTCGATTCCTGGAGCGTAAACCGCAAAATACTGGCCAGTTGTTCAATCCGATCCGCCACCGATTCATTGTCCGATTGCTGGGCTTCGTTGTAAATGGTATTCAGCGCATTGAACAGAAAATGAGGATTGATCTGAGCCTTCAGCGCCGTCAGTTCAGCTTCGGTTTTTTGCTGAATGAGCTGTTGTTGCTGCCGTCGGGTTTGCAGTGTATCGGCAATAAAACCGTATAGCGTGATAAAACCGATCAACAGGCTGGTAACCAGCATGTTTTCGTCCACGAAAGCCGGTTCCTGATCCGTGCGTACCTGCAAAATCTCGAACAGCAACCACGCAAAAAAACACAGCCAGCTCCAGTAATATGGTTTGCTTTTATCCGCATGCATCCACCGGCGGAAGGCCAGCCGGTAATTGAGCTGCGCCAGTAACCCAATGCAGAAAAGCAGAAACAACAGCCCCAGCAAATACCGCAGCAGGCTCCCCAGATCGGGCAATTCCTGATCCAGTTGCGGGCCAACCATTTCGTACAGACGCCACGCCCAATACGTCAGCAGGGCGGTCAATGCGCCCGCCAGCAAGAGTCCGGATCGGGATAAAAACACAGCTCGTTTCCTCATTCACTCGGGTGTTTTACTCGGGTTCCGGTTTGAATTGGCATTTTCGGGTTTCATCCGGCGAAGCTCCTTGCGGGCCTGTTGGGATTCAACGAGCGCCATGAGCATGACCGAACTCAAAAAATCGACTTCCACCACGGTTTTGACGTAATAAGTTTGACCGGCCTCTACCTTTAACCAAAGCGGACGACTATCGGTAAAATAATCACTGTAAAACTCAATTTTAATCCGGCCGGGCGTTACGGGCAGCTGCACATAGCGGTTGGGCGACAATTCAGCGGCTTTTTGGCCATTGATTTTAAAAGCGTAGGCCGTACCCAGTCCCGAAAGAAACTCCTTTTCGCGGTAGATAATCAGTTGCGCGGGTTCGGTTTGAGCGGGCTGACCATCCGCATGTTGCCAAAAAACCAGCACCAACAGACTGATCAGGAGCGTTTTCATGGTTTTTGGCGACCCGAAAAATTGCGGGAAATATACACGCCAATCTGGAGGTAAAACTGGCCCATCCGCTCCTTCGGGGCATCCGTCAGTTCAAAGGCGTCGGACCGCCAGGGCGTACGTTGAAAACTGCGCCGGTAACCGAAGCGACTCACCCATTGAAAGGTATTGGGACGCTTTTCCCGCTGAACAACCTCCACATTTACATCCCAAAAACCGGTGGTCTGAATCAGCGACGGCACACTCCCCGGCGGGCTATACTGGAGCAAATTCTGAAACGAAACTGATTGATTGGTGGCTCGAAAAATACTGTATTCATAGTGTAGGCTTCCCAAACCGGCATTGATAAAAACCCGTTTGTTGCGCGTATTTGCCACATCATAGCCCAGCAGAAAAGTGACTCCGCTCATATTCTGGCGCCGGGCGAACAACGAGTTACCTTTTTTATCAGGTGGCAGCAGACTTTTGTCAATGGCAAAAAACGCCTGCAACGCTACCTTAAACCGCTGCCGACGATACGCAAACGAAGCCAGCGCCACCCGGTCCGGGCTATTATCAACCTTAATCTGATTAGTTCGAAAGTAACCCCGCATCGTCGGGAGTGACGTGATGGCGTACGCAAAACCGGGTTCCATAATCCAGCTGGACCGGAAATTGCTTTTCGGAGGAATTGCCGGTGTGGCGGTTGAATCATCCGATTGTCCCCAAACCGGATAGGTGGCCAGAAGTGCCAGTAAAAAAATGAGTTTCATACAACGGATCGATTGCTAGTGGTGGTTCAAAAAAACCAGGGTAAAATTCCATTTCCAAACGCGTGTGGGAAACGCCCTCAGGTTTGTGGCCAAACCACTCTATTTTGTGTTGACGACTTCGTTCGCCTTCGCCGGAAGCCATAACTTAACATTACCTTTATCCCGGAATTTGGATCGAATCCATTGAATTGACTAAGTTTATCCGGTTTTTAGCTGCCCATCCTCTCTCCTTATGAAACGGCTCTGCGTACTCGCCTGCTTACTCGTTTTCGGAAATGCCTTTGTTGCTCACGCCCAGCAGGTTGGGCAGCCGCTGCCGGTGTGGCAGGAAGGGAATCTCGACATCCACCAGATCAACACCGGTCGCGGCAACTCGGCGTTTCTGATTCTGCCCGACGGCACCACGGTTTTGATCGACGCGGGGGAACTCGACCCGACCGATCCGCGAACGATGAGCCCGCGCAACACACCCGCCAAACCCAACGGCGACCGCCATGCCGGGGAGTGGATTGCGCGCTATGCCCGCAAAGCCCTCAGTTTCCGCACCGATCCGGCCATCGATTATGCCATCATGACGCACTTCCACGACGACCACATGGGCGCACCGTCGAAAACGTCTAAAAAAGCTCCGGCGGGTGATTACGTGCTGACCGGCGTTACCGAAGTGGCCGAACACATTCCCGTTCGCAAGATCATCGACCGCGCCTGGCCCGATTACAATTACCCCATTTCGGGCGATCCTTTTCCGCTGGTGACGAATTACCGCCAGTTTATCAATTGGCAAATCCAGAACAAGGGCCTGAAAGTGGAGCGGCTTCAGGCCGGGCGTAACGACCAGATTCAGTTGTTGAAGCAGCCGGCAAAGTACAAGGATAAATTCGAAATCCGGAATCTGGCGGTCAACGGTGAAATCTGGACGGGAGTTGGCTCCGTCACCCGCCAGCATTTTCCGGAACTGAAATCACTGCCCCAAAACCAGTATCCCAGTGAAAACATGTGCAGCATGGCCCTGCGGTTGAGCTACGGTAAATTCGATTATTTTTCGGGCGGAGATATTCCCGGCGTGTTGCAATTCGGCCAGCCGACGTGGCACGATGTGGAAACGCCGGTGGCGCAGGTCGTGGGGCCGGTGGAGGTTCAATTGCTCGATCACCACGGCAACCGCGATTCACAGAACGGGTTTCTGCTGGGCAGCCTGCGCCCCCGTGTGCTGGTGATTCCGGTCTGGTCGTCCGACCATCCGGGCCACGACGTACTGGCCCGCATCTACTCGCAACAGGTTTACCCCGGCGACCGCGATGTTTTTGCCACCAACATGCTGGAAGCGAACAAATTGGTGATCGGCGAGTTGCTCAACCGCCTGAAAAGCGATTCGGGGCATGTGCTGGTGCGGGTTGATCCGGGCGGAGACAGTTACCGAGTCATTATTCTGGACGACAATGACGAATCGTTTCGGGTCAAAGCCGTTCATGGACCGTACCAGGCGCGGTGAACAAAACCGCCCCATACCAGTTTTGCAGATGTCAGGAACAGTATGCGTATCCACATCGGCACATCAGGTTGGAGTTACGGCCATTGGGAGGGCGTTTTGTATCCGCATCATACGGCGGTGCATGATCGGCTGGCGTATTACGTCCAGCAATTCCAAACCGTCGAGCTCAACAGCAGTTTTTACCGCTGGCCCCAACTCAGCACTTTTGCGGGTTGGCGCAGTCGCTTACCCGGCGGTTTTCGGCTGACCGTCAAAGCTCCCCGGGGACTGACACACGCCAGGAAACTCTACGCCCCGGAAGCCTGGCTCGAACGGATCAAAACCTGCTGGCACACCTTACGCGAAAAACGGGCGGTTTTGCTGGTACAACTCTCTCCGCACCTGGTCTACGACTACGAACGGTTGGCGTATTTTCTGGAGCAGGTTCCCGACTGGTTACAGATTACTGTCGAATTTCGGCACCACAGCTGGCACAACGAAGCGACGTTTCGACTGCTGGAAAAACACCAGGCGGCTTATTGCATCATGAGTGGGGCCAACCTGCCCTGCATTCTGCGGGCCACCGCCCCGTTTGTGTACGTTCGGATGCACGGCCCCGATCGGCAGCATTTATACGGTGGTTCGTATTCCGACGCCGACCTCCACTGGTGGGCCGACCGCATTCGGGAATGGGTCGCAATGGACAAAGAAGTTTACGTGTATTTCAACAACGACGGCGGAGGAAACGCCGTGCGAAACGCGCTGACGCTAAAGGCAATTGTTGGATAGTACGGTTTTACATTATTCATGCAATTAACCGGCTTCGCTCATACATCACGTCCGGGTCAAAATCCAAAGGTGCCGGTTTACGACTACCATCGTAATCAATCATTGTTAACAGATCATCCCAATAGAGTGTTCGCCCATCGGTTTTCACTTGCTTAAACAACTGTTTATCAACCAGCTTTGCCACCGGACTCTGCGGTTTCGATTCATTAATAGCAGTTTGTAAATCGACTTCCCGCACCTCGCCCGTATTCCACAAACAAATTACTTTGTAAGGTTCAATCAACAGGATTTGTTTAATGCGCGGCAGCATCATTCCAGCGGTTTAATCTTTTTAAAACTACCCATTTCTTCCTGTAACAAATTGTAATTATCCATCAGTTCATCCCGATGAAGTTCAACCCAAGCTTGTACCAGACGAGCTTGCTTTCGGGGTATTTCACCTTTGATTGTATTCCCGGTTTCGATGGAAAATATAGCCTCTTCGCCATTGTATTCCGCATGAAAATGAGGGAGCAAATGATCTTTGGCGTACATGTAAATGATAATACCAAAAAACGGCTGATTTCAGGCATACTAGTGTGGCGGTTTTCTCAAAACTACAAAACAGAGACGGATTTTTGTGCGTTTCACTCAAAGTCCCACTTACTCACCCACTGATCTTTCGTCTGCTGCTGAAACCGCTTTAACTTCCCCTGCATCCGTTTCAAAACCGCTTGGTGGTTGGGTTCTCCGGCGAGGTTATGTATTTCGTCGGGGTCGTTTTGCAGATCGTATAATTCGAAGCGCGGACGATGCAGGTAGGCTTCTACTGTCCGTTTGCCGTACAGCTTCCGACCGGTTTTGCGAACATCCTGCCACGTAAACGACTGGTACAGATCGAGCGCCATCGGAAAAGGCAACAAATGCGCAATGTTGAAAATGAGCTTGTAACGCCGTTCGCGCAGCACCCGCATCGGATAATACATCGTTACTTCGTGCAGCGAATGCGACGCGTAGACTTCATCCCAGCCCGTCACGTTTTCCTGCTCCACGATGGTCTTGAAACTCCGCCCCTGCCGATAAATCGTGTCCGATAACGCACCGGCGAAATCCAGGAGTGTTGGCATCAGATCCACCCACGACACCATCGCATCCTGCACAAAACCCGGTTTTTGCCGTTTGGGTAGTTTAACGATCAGCGGCAATTTCATGCCCGGTTCGTACAAAGTCGTTTTTGAGCCGGGGAACGGCGCCCCGTTGTCCGACAAATAGACAATAATCGTATTGTCATACTGACCGGTTTCTTTCAGCAACGCCACCAGTCGTTCCACGCCCTGATCCAGCCGACTGATCGATTCGTAATACTGCGCCAATTCCTGCCGGGCCGCACGGGTGTCGGGCAAATAAGGTGGCACTTTAACCTGAAACGGCTGGTAAAAAACATCGTGAACCTGCGGATAGCCGCCGGGCCTGTTACCAAACCGATTGGCCTGATCGCTCGTAAAAACCGGTGATCCGTCGGGTGCGACGGCATTGCTGCGGTGCGGGTCATCGGTGGCGAAATAGAGAAAAAATGGCTTGTCGGACGTCTCCGAAAACAGCGGGTAGCACAAATCTGCCATCGCAACCGGGCTGCGGCCAATCGACGCCGGATGGTTGGTGCCACCGGCCTGAAGCACCTGCTGAAAATGATACGCCGACTCGGGGGCAACGTGGAATTTACCGATCCGGGCTGTTCGGTACCCGGCTTTGGCGAGTTGGACCGGCAGCGTTCGCACCGTATCGAACGAGCTAAAATGGTGTTCGCGATGCTCCAGCCCGTACATACCGTTGGCGTGGTTGTGCAAGCCCGTCAACAGTACCGACCGACTGGGGCTGCAACTGGCCGTGGTACAAAATGCGTTGGAAAACCGCGTTCCTTCGGCGGCTAACTGGTCGATGTGGGGCGTTTTGACAACCGGATTTCCGTAACAGCCGACGGCTTCGCGCCCGTGATCATCGGCCACAATCAGAACGATGTTAGGGCGCGCATCTTTCCGGCTTTTCACGTTCCGAACCGGCAGAAAAGCCATAATGGCTGTCAGTAGAAAAAGGGTAATTGGAAGCAGAAACCGTCCCATTCGTTACTTTTTCCGGTAAAAATAGGATACGGTTTGGAATGGTGTCGTAAAGCAGAGAATAATTCTCGTTGTTGCTCGCGATTGGAAAAGCGCTGATAACGAGTTTATCAAACCGTCAATCGTTTCTCGTAGCAATAAAACCGCAAACCGGGCCGGAATCCCAGTCCGATTTCGCCAGCGAATACGTAACCTACTTTCGGGAAAAGCCGTTGTGTGGCTTCGTTTTGGGTGTTGGTATCGATTCGAAGGACTTGAATGCCGCGTTGCCGGGCCACCTCGTCGGCCTGCGCCAGCAACCGGGCCGCCACACCCCGCCCGCGAACCGCCGGATCGACCGCCAGCCGATGAACGACAATGGCGGTTTCGCTCAAATCCCAACCGACCTGCGCATATTCCGGCTCCTGATCGGTTGTAATGGCCGCAACTCCAACCAGTTGCCCGTCCAGGTCGGCCACCCAAAGCTGGCCCTGCGCAATGTCTTTTTCAAAAACCGCAGCGTTCGGATACTGATCATCCCACTGAAAATTTCCGACGGCCTGCATCAGCGGCACCACGCGCCGGATCAATTGCAACAAAGCCGAAATGTCGGTTGACAAAGCTAAACGTACTGTCATTTTTTGAGTTACGAGTTATGAGTTAAGAATTGGCTGACGCGTTTAATTCTTAACTCATAATCTTAACTATTTTCCTTAGCCAATGATTTCAGCAACTAATTCCGGTTCCCGTTCCTGCGTTCTAATGACTTCCGGTTCTACCCGATTCGGCGGGAGCTTCATCCCGGTCAGGAAGAACAGGGAGGTAAAAAAGGAATAAAAAACCACCCCGCGTTGCGCCGAAAGTACATTTTCGGTAAAGAAAGTAATCACAAAAATCAGCAGCAGAATCGCGTAGAGATGATCCCGACGGCGGGCGGCATTAGCAAACTGAATCCCCAGAATAACAATGAGTAATCCGATGCCAAGCAGCCCAAAACAAAGCCATTGATTGATGTATTCGTTGTGGGTATCGTGCGGTTCCAGCGTTACGTGCAGCATTCGGGAATAATCCTTGTACCGGGCTTCCAGGGCCGGATCGATTCCGCCGGGGCCAACACCCGCCAGCCAGTTCTGTTTCAACACATCCAAATCGACCGCCCAGATCACCTGCCGCATCTGCACCGAATTTGCATTCGGATTGTCGTTCGGTTTGGCGGTTAACAACGCCGAAAACTCCCCGATTCGCTGGCTACTGAAAGGGATGGAAATGCAGGCTACGGATACCGAAAGCAGCAAGACAGCCAGAATGGGAACGACCCGCTGTTTGTACGCCCGGTTGATCCACCCATAGTACAACAGAATGGCAAAAAGCGCAATAACCGGTGCTTTGGGCATCAACGCCATCAAAAACAGAAACAACGGGAAAAGTACGGCACTCAGTTTCCAGCCCTTCAATTGTTGCCGGTGTTGCGGAGAAATCAGCAGAATCGCCGAAGCAAAACACAGGTAAATGCCCATGTACGTCGGATGGAAACTCGTGATTTCTGTAAAATAAAGCCGGTATTGAATGTGGGCTTCCGGCCCGTTGATCTGCCAGCCGTATTTGAGCAGATAAAACAGATTACCCGCCAGACAGGAGATAAAACAGGCGTATACGAAGTAAATCAATTCGCCCGAAATGGTTTTCCGCGTCTGGGGTTGCATGAAAAGGAGCGCAAAGGGTGCCACCATCAGACTGGCCTTCTGTTCCAAATCAAAAAGAACGTCGGAGCGGTGGGCCGGGTCAGTAAACGGGAGATGAGCTGCGTAGAGCAGGTAAATACTGCCCAAAAACAAAGCCCCACCGTAGGGCCGAAAATGGCGGTTTTTATTGAAGAAGTTATCCCGGATTACCCAAAACAGAAAAATCCCCATCAAAACAAAAATCTGCAGCCGGTTAGGCAAAAAAAACGCAATCATCACCACCCGGGCTAAATACTTGTCGTACGCAGTCAAACTATCCATTCAGGTTGTTTTTTATTCGGGATAGCTTCACGCAAGCGGCTTATTTTGCCACGCCGGTCGTTCTAACATCTTGTTTTTCACGCCGTTGAGAAGTGAATCGGATACTCAGAAAACCAGTTGCCTACCACTGCATGCGCTCCCCTCAGTTTGGTACTATGACCCTTAGGACGTTGAAGTAGTTGCAATTGTTTTATGAATCTTATCGTATAGCCCACAATTTATCCCGAAGCCCAAAGCGTAATTGCTTGTTCGTCAAGGTTTCCGGGTTGGCAAATTGGCCATACTTTTTTGCAGGGCAACAAAAGTGGCGGGGGGCGAACCGGCCTCCGCATACATTTTTTCGCTTTGGGCAATCAATTCCCGGAACCCCCTGTTCTGAGGTCCAACTACCGATGCATCGGCGCCGTGTTCCAGCAAAATTTGACATACATCCCACAATTCCTGACGGGCCGCAGCCAGCAGCGCCGGGTGACCGGCCAGCCAGCCGTAGTCGGCGGCTGGATAGATGGCGTTCGGATCAGCGCCGTATTCAAGCAACAATTTTACCTTTTCCAGACGGTCTTTCGGATAATCCATGACCACGAACAAAACCGGAATATCCTGATTTTGAAGGTGTTTTGCGTTGGGATTGGCGCCTTTTTTCAGAAACCATTCCAGCAGGGTGGCCGAACCCTGCCGGGCCACCAGGACGTGTGTCGGGGTATGCAGCGGGTCGGCGGTTTCGAACGTAGCCCCGTGGGCCATCAGCAGTTCCAGCGACTCCGTCCGGCTCACCGAATCCTCGGAGGCTGCCGCACGAAGGGCCGCAAAATCGAGCAAGGTCGTGTGATTTTCCCCGCTTTCGTTCAGCATCCGGGGCTGCGCCAGCAGCGTTTGTAACTTCGGAATGTCATTGGCCCCGATGGCTTCGGCCATGCGCAACTGGTTCGGATCGGTGAAATAATACGAACCATTCCAACGGTTTTCATCCGCTTTCCCAGCCTGTTGCCTGTTAGTATAGTGAACGATCGCTTCCCGGATTCCGAACAGGAGTGGAACGAGCAGGGCGACCAGAACCACAATTTTTGTCAACTGAAACGGCAGTATATTTAGACCCAAAACCGCCACCAGCAGCATACCGCCCACAAACAGATAGCCCGCGGCCACTCCCCGCCCGGCGGCATCGGTGCCAGATTGATTGAGTGTCAGCGCGGAGTACGCCATTAAAACCGCATAACAGCCGATGAGCGCCCAGTTGGTCAGTGTGATGATTTTCATAATCCGAAATTGCGCTCCGAAAACCGGAAAAGCTACCCGCAATGAACAACGGGTAGAATCCAATACATAGCTGGCGTACCCTGGTTGGTCGCTTTCCTGCTAATCTTTCAGTTCCTGCACATTGTTGTCGGTATTTTCGTCCAGCGCGTAGCCATCCGGATCGATCACGACGGTTTTCGGTTTTCGATCAACCGTTAGATTCAGGATCGTTCGGGATTTTGTAAAGTGGTGTTTTTGGGAATAAACCGGTTTGGTGGCCGCGTTCCAGTCGGCTGCGGGCCGGTCAAAAACCGCAATTTCCCAGTTGTCATCAGGCGGTAGCTTAATAAGTTTTCCGTCGGCTCGCTGCCCGGTTTTGGTATTCGTAACTTCCAACTGAAGCGCAAATCGGTTATTTTCAATGGGTTTACAACGGAGAGCTTTAATAGCCAGCTCATTGGTAACCACTTTCCGCAAGCTCTCATCGATCAACCGGTTTTGCGATTCCGTAGCTTCTTTTTGCAAAGCCTGAATCAACTCTTCCGGTTTTGCCCTGGTGCCCAACCGCACGTGCTCGACCAGCAGCCCACGCAACGCCCGGCTAAACCGCTCCTCG
The DNA here is from genome assembly GCF_003858635.1 of Larkinella rosea. Taxonomy (GTDB): domain Bacteria; phylum Bacteroidota; class Bacteroidia; order Cytophagales; family Spirosomataceae; genus Larkinella; species Larkinella rosea. The sequence goes on along the minus strand of NZ_RQJO01000011.1, from coordinate 247,837 downwards.
CCCATGGCTTCCTGAATGCGGTACAAAACCATCCCGCCTTTCTGGTAACTGGCAAAATTCTGATTCTCCGTCACCACCAGCGGCAACTCGGTTTTCGACTCGTTCCGGAACACGAAATAGAAGTTTTTATCACCCAGAAAATACGGTCGCATCTGCCTTTTCCCGTACCGTTTTTGCAAAATCATCGCTTCCGAATATTTCGCCAGTGATTCCGTCAATAATTGATAACCAGGCCCATCGACGGGCTTCAACTGAAGCGCCCACCACTGATGCGCCACTTCGTGCGCTGCCGTTGCATAGGCATAATTGACTCGTTTCGGGTCCCGGACATCGATCCGGAAATTGAGACGTTCCCTGCTGAAAATCACTCCCGGATAGGCCGTGGCCGAGCCCTTGTACTGCGGTATTTCGGCCAGCGTCAATTGCGGGAATGGGTAGCGACCAAACTGCCGGTTGCCATAATCCAGCGCATCTTTCAGGGCCTGCATCATCACCGGAACGTTGGCAGTTTGCCCCGAATGGTAATAAATCCGCAACGTAACACCTTTATACACTTCTTTCAATTCCGCATACCGCGCCGAGCTCAGGGCAAACTGAAACGCAACGGGCTGGCTCGTTTGATAGTGAAAATAGCGTCGATTACCGCGTATCCACGATTTTTGGAGCGTTCCCACCGTCACGACCTGCTGATCGGCCGCTGTCGAAACGGTGGTTTCCAGATCAATCCGGTGGAAATCGGTCGTGGGTTTCACAATCGTCGGTTTTCCCAAACCCGCTTTTCTGCGAACCGTTTCATCTTCCACTTCCAGCCGGGCGTTGTAGCCCGGAAAAGGCACATATTTGTCCAGTTCGATGTACGAACCGTTTTCGACCACCGAATTTTCGGAGTTGAACGGCATAGAACCGGTCCGTACAATCTCTTCCGAAAACCGCAACGTCAGCGTCGCGCCCGGCAACAGCGGTTTTTTCAAATCAAACCGATACTGGTTAAAAACCGGATCATGCATTTGGGTCTGAAAACCAGCCACTTCCAGTTGCACCGTCGACACGTCCGGATCAACCCCCAGCCAGATCTGGTTGATGGGAACCGCTGATTTATTCTGAAGCCGATACATGCCTTTCACGCGGTAGCGACGGTTTTCCGGCAAAATGTCCACCTGCAATTTCACCGCCGTAATAACCGGCTGATCGAACGACTCCAACCGTTTGTATTTCTTTTCATACTGAATTTGCCAGTCCTGCCAGGCGGTTTTGCTGCGATACGTGCCGATGACATTAGTCTGGTAAAAAATCATTCCGCCCACCAGAATCCAGAGCAGAGCAAAGCCCGCAAACACCCACCGGCCGGTTTTTCCCCATTGCCGACCCACCGCTTTGACGCGCTGCCACGGGCTGAGTTGCAAACGGGTTGGCCAGAAACCGGCAGCCAATAATCCCAGTAAAACCGCACAGCATGACCAGTAAATCATGTACCCATCGAAAGCGGACGCATAATGACCGAACCCATTCATCGACGAATAATTCAATTCCGGCACAACGGCATACCGCAGCAGGTAATGTTCCAGACCCAACCGCCGACTGAAGACCAACACACCCGCAACCACCATCGAAAGCAACATGCCCAGGTATTTATTGGAGCTTACCGTCTGGATCAACACCACCAGCACCGCGAATAGGAACAAGGGCAGCCCGCTGTAGTAATAGAGCGAAAGATAAACCAGCCATTCGGCAGGAAAATACCCCAACGTCCACTGAAAAACCAATCCAATACCGATATTCAAGCTGATAATCAGCACAACTAACAAAGCCAGCGCACCCAGTTTTGCCCCAACAAAAACCACCGGATGAACCGATGCACTGCCGATCAGGGTTTGTCGTTGCGCCGATCGTTCGCGCCAGACCAGTTCGGCACTCCAGAAAATGATCAGCAGCATCGCGGGCCGGATCGAGCGAAGATACTCGACAATTATACCCGTGTCCGGATAAGTCACCATCCCGAACCAGCCGTAGCGCACGTTGTCTTTCACCTCCATCCCCATCAGAAACACCCACAAAACGAGCATTATCCAAACCGGAAATTGTCCAAAAACCGCCTTCGATTCCTGTTTCCATTGGGATAGCAACGCCGTCCAGGTATGCCATAGGCTTCCGGTCGTTACCCGAAACCGGCGGTACGGGATCGGGTTTCCGGCAAGAGGCTCCGGTTTTACTTTTTTCGACCGGAATGGTTGCGGTTCGCCGAACGAAAACCGGCGGTATCCGATCAGCAGTACGAGCAGGGATATTCCGCTCCACAAAAACCGGTTTATTCCGAACAAAATGCCAACCGGAAAAAGCTGGTGGTTGCGCTGGCCCACCGACCAAAAACGGGTTTCCTGAAAAAGCGGAGCCAGACCGAACGGATCAATCAGGAACGGCAACCAACCCGGCTGGTCGCGGATGGTTGAACCGGCCATCAACGGTGAATCGCCCAGGACGGAACCGAGCAGATACAAGACATACAACAACACGCCCATCACGTAAACCGCCCGCGCGCTCCGGCTGAGGAGGGCCGTGGTAAAAATCAAACTCACGGCAAAAAACAGATTGGGCAACCCGAAAACCAGCAGCGGCCAAAGGTAGTGAGTCAGGTGAAACGGCCCCTGCCGAACCGGATCAGCCAGAAAACTGCCCGCCAGCAGGCCCGCAACCGCCAGCACCAGTAAGCTAAAAACCGCTCCAAACAAGCCGAAAAACCGGGAAATGAAGTACGAAAACCGCTGTACGGAACTGGTTCCGACGAGCGCATCCATCCGGTAGGTAGTGTCGCGCAGCACGACGTTGGCGCAAAGCAGGGTGCTGACCAGAATCGAGAACAGCGACAGCAGACCGACCAGCACGCTGATCACGTACGGCGCATTGGTGTAGACCGCATCGCCCCCGAAACCGCCCTGCACGCAAAGCATTCCAAAGAGAAAAAAAAGCAGTGATGCGGCTCGAAGGGAGAGTTGGCGGCTGTGGTAGCGGCTTTCGAAGCGAAGTAGCAAGGGTAACATAATGTCGCTTTTTATGCTCGTTTGGTTTCCATCAAGACCGAAAAATAAACCTCTTCCAGCCCCGGATAAAAGGGTTCAAAACCGGGTTCGGGACACGCATCGGCAAGTACCAGCACCTGTTTTTTACCCGAAAATAACCGGGTCGATAAAACCGTATAGGCCGACTGGTAGGCGGCCAACGTTTGTTTTTCAATCGTTTTACTCCAGACCCGACCCTGCAAAGCTGCCGTCAACTGCGTTGGACTGCCCTGGGCAATGATTTTTCCCGCAGCCATCACCGCCAGTTGCGGACACAATTCGTACACATCTTCGACAAGGTGCGTGGAAAGAATGATGACGACTTCTTCCCCGATTTCGCTCAGCAAATCGTGGAAATGATTTCGTTCTTCGGGATCGAGCCCAGCCGTCGGTTCGTCAACGATGATCAACTGGGGGTTTCCCAGCAAAGCCTGCGCAATGCCAAACCGTTGCTGCATCCCGCCCGAAAATGTGCTCACCGCGCGTTTTCGAACGGCATAGAGATGGGTTTGTTGCAGCAGCGCATCGACCTGTTCGCGCCGTTCGGCTTTGTTCAGCAGTCCTTTCAGAATGGCCAGGTGGTCAAGTAGTTCTCGTGCGGAAATGTTGGGGTACACGCCAAAATCCTGCGGCAGGTAGCCCAGCTGGCTCCTTACTTGCTGCGGATGCTGGTGAATGTCAAGGCCATCGAACAAAACCGTTCCGGCGTCGGGTTGTTGCAGCGTCGCCAGGGTTCGCATCAACGACGATTTCCCGGCGCCGTTCGGGCCTAACAAGCCAAATAACCCGTTCGGAATGTCCAGCGAAACCGCATCCAGCGCCTTGACACCGTTGGCGTACTGTTTGCTGACCTGTTTTAGTTGCAATCGACTCGTGTTCATGGCGTTGTCGGATGAAAATGAGTCGAAAAGTAGTGCCTGGTAAATGAATCGGCGGGTTTAAATGAGCAACGAACTGACGATCGTGACGAACGACGCGACCGGGCTGATTTCAGAAATTCGGCGACGTTGGTCACGGACTTCGATCCGTTCGTCATTTTGATTTGCGGATGTCGCGACCGCCCTCTTTCTTAACCCTTTCAATGACTTCGAACACCTTCATTTTCAAACCCGAACGGTTGCTGCGACATCCGGAACCCTGGCTTTTTTTCGGGCTGGCGAGCGGGATCAGTATTGGCAATTCGCTGACCAATCGTCCGACCACCTGGGTCACCTATCTCCAGTCACTCCTGACAGTCAGCCTTTTACTTCTGCCGGTTCTGGTCGTTGCCTGGTATAAACCGGTCTGGAAACAACAGCTTTCGACGCGCGCTTATGGGCAACGTTGGCTGGCCTGTTTTGCGGTTTACCTCCCTCTTGGCACCGTAATTTTCGCCTACACAACGCCCTTCGACTTACCCAATTCGTTATTTGTTATTGCCGGATTTTATGCGTTTCTGCTGGAACTGTTGCTGGAAAGCGCCGACTACGTTCAGAAACAGGTAAGGCGACGAAGATGGCTGCAAAAGTTTGGGCTGGAAAAAGCCATTATGGCCAGCATAACGCTGATTTCCGTCACGCTGGCGGCCATGGCGGTTTCGAGCATGGGCAATCCCACCTACGACACGAAGGAGCAGTTATTGATTGCTTTTGTGCTGGATTTCGGCCAAATCGCCCGGCATTTCGGCACATTTCTGTTTTTTACGCTGCAATTTCTGCTGATGTACCTAAGCGGTTATCTGTTTTTTTACGTGAACAGCCAGTTACTGGTTTCGCACGTATTGAAACAAAAGGGGCTGATTTTTTACGCCCTGAGCGTGCTGGCGACGATTGCGTTGTTGTATCCGCTGGTAGCTCAGGGGTTACTGGCGCTGCCCGTCAACGACCGGCTGGGCGGTTTTTTCTCCAGCAATCCGTTCCAGCTCGAAAATGCATTTGCGGCTCTGACGATTATGCTGGTGAGCCTGCCGGTGGTGCTGGCGCTGCAGTGGTTCAACCAAAACAGCCGGATTGTGGCGCTGGAGAAGGAAAAAGCCGAAACCGAGCTGGATTTGTTGAAGCAGCAGCTCAATCCGCATTTCTTTTTCAATACGCTCAATAACCTCTACGCCCTCAGCCTGCAGAAGTCGGATCAGGCACCGGAAAGCATTCTGAAACTGTCCGAATTGATGCGCTACGTCATTGACAAAGGGCAGGAACGACAGGTTACCATCCGGCAGGAAATCGATTACATCAAGGATTACCTCTATTTGCAGCAAATTCGTCTCCGGCAACGGGCCGACATCCGGTTTGACCAGGAAATCGCCGACGACCAACAGCCTGTTCCGCCCCTCCTGCTGATTGTTTTGGTGGAAAATGCGTTCAAACACGGCATTGAACCCGCGCACGATCCGGCTTTTTTGCACCTGATGATCAAATCGGATTCCCGGCAGCTTTATATTCGTTGTATAAATTCGTTGGAGCCGCCGGAAAGTTCCCGGACCGGCATTGGGCTTCAGAACCTGAAAAGACGGTTGCAACTGTTGTATCCGAACCGGCACGAGCTTCTCATCAATGCCGAAGAGCAACGGTTTCGGGTCGACCTAACGCTGACGTTCTCATGAAAATGCGTTGTCTGATTATTGACGATGAACCGCTGGCGCACGAAGTCATTCTGGCCTACGCCGAAGAAGTCCCCTTTCTGGAAATTTGCGGACACTGTTACCGGGCGACGGAAGCACTGGAATTTCTGAGTCGAAACCCGGTCGATTTGCTATTTCTGGACATCCGCATGCCCCGGCTAACCGGCTTGGAACTGCTAAAAACGCTGATTCAAAAACCGCCGGTCATCATTACATCGGCCTACGAAGAATACGCGCTGGAAGGGTACGATCTGGATGTAACCGATTACCTCCTGAAACCATTTCGCTTCGACCGGTTTTTGAAAGCCGTCAACCGGGCACTGGCGGAGCGTTCCCAGCAAAAACCGGCGTCGTTGTCAGCGGTTCCACCCGTTTCGCCCCAATTGTACATCAAGTCCGACAAAAAACAGGTTCTGGTTCATCTGGATGAGATTTATTACCTCGAAAGCCTGGGCAATTACGTGAAGGTCTGGCGCGAAACCGGCTTCTTACTGACGCCCCGAACCCTGACCAGTTTTGAAAGTCAACTGCCGGCCGACACTTTTGTCCGCATTCATAAATCTTTCCTGCTGAACAAGCGGTTCTTGCAGTTTATCGAAGGAAGTACGATCACGCTGAAGAACGGAAAAAAGCTGCCGATCGGAAAAAACCATAAACATCTGGTTCAAACGTTACTGGACAGCTCGTTTTAAATACAAAAAACAGCCCGGCACTAGCAGTACCGGGCTGTACGTATTATCCCTAAACCCTTAATCTCAAAGTCTTTATTGCTTATTTTTCCAACAGGACGTTGTCCTGGGCGTTGGATTTGAACGTGTTGGCGGTTGTGGCATCAGCGTTCAGTTTCGAACTGTAACTTACAAAAATTCCGTAACCGCCACTATTCGAGATCGTTGTATTTTTGATGGACAGGTTGCCGCCGTACAGGGCCAGATTGGCTTTTTTACCCGAAACGATCGCAATACTACCGCCGTTGCTAATTTCTGCATTTTCGATGACATTTCGTGAGTTAACCGAATAAATCATCAGGCCTTTCCAGGTAGCACCCGTCCGGTCAGCACCCGTGAAGGTTACTTTGTCGGTAGCCGTCCCTTTGGCAATCAGGTAGCCTTTGGAGTTGATCATCATCACGATGTCGCGGGCGCCTTCAATCGTCACACCGGGACTCAGCGTCAGGCCGGTTTCGACCGCAAAGTCACCCGTCAAACGGTACGGCGTTTTGTCTTTGAAACCGCCCCAGGTAACGTCGCCACCTTCCCGTAAATAATACCCTTTTACTTCCACCACATTCCGGCCATTTTCTCCCGTAAAGGCCGAAGCAGCATCCAGTTTGATGACGTTGGCCGGATCAACCTGAATTCCGGCTTCGGTATTTTTGGTGAAGGTATTGGCTTCAAATTCGCGCAGAATGGCCCCTTCCTGTACCAGCAGGCCGTAGCCATCGTTTTGCGAGAATAGGCTGTTTTTCAGCGCAATCTGGGCTTTTCCACCACCGAACAGGGCCATCCCGGCTTTAGTCGAACTGATGATGGTCCGGCTACCGGCGTGCATTACTTCAATGTTTTCCAGTACGTTGGCGTTGCTGCCCGAATAGATCATGATACCGACCCAGAAACCTTTGGTTTTTTCGACCCCAATGAAGCGGATTTTCTTATCCGCCGTTCCTTTGGCGATGATCAGCCCACCGCCATCGTTGATATCCAGCCGCGTATCCCGTTCGAAGGCAATCACCACGCCGGGGTTGATGGTCAATTCGTTGGTTACAACCAGGCTTTTTGGAACGATATAATCCGGATAATCCGGGTTGGAAATCCGGTCGGTCAATACGGTTTTAACCGTGATATTTTTGTCGAGCACAATCGGCTGCGCGACCGATGCGGCAATTTTTACTTTGTCCTTGCTGCTTCCGTTGGCGTTCGAAACCGTCAGTTCCAGCTCATAATCACCGACTTCATCAGGAACGAAGGTTGGTTTGACCGTCGTAGCAGCGGTGATAGCCGCCGTGCTTTTGGCCGGTTTGGTAGCAATTGTCCATTGATACGTCAGCGGAGCGCCTTTGGTGTCGACGGAGGCACTGCCATCCAGTTTAACGGTTTCGCCCACCTGAACTTCCTGATCGGCACCGGCATTGGCCGTCAGCGTATTGACCGGAGGATTCGGTGCGGGATCTACATCGTCTTTTTTACAACCTGCGACCAGAAAAGTAGCCGAAAGAAGAATGGCAAAGGCGCGCTTGGTCAATATGGTCGTTACCCAGGCAGGATTTTTCGCGAACTGAATCGCGACAGGAATTCGATTTTTCATGATTTGCTGTTGTTTACTGTGTGTATAGATAGCGTTCAACTATGGGTACAAAATTGGAGCATTCCGGCGGTTCGGTCTGTCGCATTTTCCGACAAAAAAGAGGCTTTATACGTCAACACATGACCACTTACTCAATCCATATAAAGAATCGCCCAACTATTCCTTGTTCTTATACCATATTCTGATTTATCATACCTTTTGTTATGACCTTTAGCGGTTTTGGCGGCTACCTTTGCAGCGGCTGTTCAAAGAGCGGCTTACCAACCACGAAGACCAAACCATGATCACGACAGATATAGGCATTATTGGCGCAGGCCCCGTTGGGCTGTTTGCCGTTTTTGAAGCCGGTTTATTAAAGATGCGTTGTCATCTGATCGACGCGCTGCCGCAGGTGGGCGGCCAGTTATCCGAGATTTACCCGCAGAAGCCGATTTATGACATTCCCGGTTTTCCGGCCGTCAATGCGCAGGAACTGGTGGATAATCTGATGGAACAGATTGCGCCGTTTCATCCGACGTTCACGCTGGGCGAGCGCGTGGAAAACCTTGAGCGCCAGGCCGATGGCTCGTTTTACATCACGACCAACGAGCAAACCGTCGTGCATTGCCAGGTGGTGGTGATTGCGGGCGGACTCGGTTGTTTCGAACCCCGAAAGCCGGAAATTGAAGGACTGGAAGCCTTTGAAGGCAAAGGCGTTGCATACATGATCAAAAATCCGGAACTGCTGCGCGACCGCCGGGTGGTGCTGGCGGGCGGGGGCGATTCGGCCCTCGACTGGACGGTTTTTCTGGCCAACATTGCCAAAGAAGTGACGCTGATTCACCGCAGTGACAGTTTCCGGGGCGCGCCCGATTCCGCCGAAAAAGTGTTCGAACTGGCCAACGAAGGCCGGATCAACCTGATTCTGCAATCGAACATCAGCCGGGTTTCCGGCAACGGGCATTTGCAGGAAATTGCGATTACGGCCAAAGACAAAACCGTGACGAACCTGGCCACCGACCACCTGATTCCGCTGTTCGGCCTGACGCCCAAACTCGGACCCATCGCCGACTGGGGACTCCAGATCGACAAGTCGGCGATTGAGGTCGATACGACCGACTATTCCACGAACGTAGAACGCCTATACGCCATCGGCGATATCAACACGTATCCCGGCAAGCTGAAACTGATTCTGTGCGGTTTTCACGAAGCCGCCCTGATGTGCCAGAGCGCGTTCAAATACGTCTATCCAAGCCAGAAATTAAGTTTCAAATACACGACCGTCAACGGAATTCCAGTTTTTTAACAGACAAGAGATGCGAGACAAGAGAATAAAGACATACAGCCAATGCGGTTTTTAGTCACTTGTCTCCCATCTAACCTCTCACTTCTCCCCCATGATCCACCTCACAATTGAAGACCAAACCGGCGACCGGCAGCCGATTGAAATTCCGGAAGGCATCAGCCTGAGCCTGATGGAAGTGTTGAAAGCCTCCGAATATCCCATCCTGGCAACCTGCGGAGGCATGGCGTTGTGCGCCACCTGCCACGTTGCGGTGCTGGAAGGTGCCGACGCATTGCCCCCGATCAACGATGCCGAAGGTGATTTGCTGGACACGCTGCCCGATGCCGATGCCGACAGTCGGCTGGCGTGTCAGTTGCGAATCGATGAAACGATCAACGGAGCGGTTTTTCGGCTGCGGTCGAATTGATCACGGCAATCTGGCGGAATTCGCTTTCGTTCGAAAACCGCTTTCGTTCCATTTGCGGTTTTTCGAACGGTTCAAATGCTCGTCACGCTTTTACCCGCGTATATACTAAATGTAACCAAAGCCTTCCCGGATGATTAGTTTTCGTAGTACATTTGCTTCGCTTGGAAAATCGGAAAAAACAACGAGCGGTTTCGGCTACGTATTTCCTCTCTATTGGCTCAATGATTACCGAACGACGCCCGGCGTTGCTGTTGATACTTTGGCTGTTGTGTACCCAATCGTGGGCGCAGGCACCCACGCTGTCGTTTCAGCGATTGACGTTGCGAATGGGTCTGGCCACCAATTTTACCTCTTCTATTACCCAGGATGATCTGGGTTTTATCTGGATTGCAACGGTCAACGGCGTCACCCGCTTCGACGGCCTGCGCTGCATCAATTATGCGCCCCAAACCGGTAATCCACAATCGCTCACGCACCGCATCACCCGCAGCATTTTCAAATCCAGCGATGGGATCATCTGGGTCGGTACGCAACGAGGGCTGAACCGTATTGACCCTAAAACCCAGGCAATCAAGCGGTTTTATTTTACCAATCTGGGCGAAGGGTGTAATTTCGTCCGCACAATCGCGCAAACCCCCGACGGGCTGTTGTGGTTCGGCACCAACAACGGCGTGGTAACGTTCAATCCGGTTACCGAAAAATCGAGTTTGTTAGCCATTCCCTCCGACTCCGCCGACCGTCAGACGGCCAGTTCGGTTCGGCATTTGCTGATTGATGACACCAACCTCTGGATCGGTACCCAGGCCGGGCTTTACGCGTACAACCGGCAGACAAAACAGTTCCGGATTTTTCGCCACGACGAATCCGTACCGACATCATTACCCGACAATTACGTATTATCCATCGCGCGGCATCCCCGTTTGGGCGAGATCTACGTGGGGACTCGTCAGGGGCGATTGGCGGTTTTGAATCCGACCACCGGCCTGTTCCGACGGTTACCCATCGATGCGGGCCGGGGTATTACATCGATCCTGATTACCAAAAATGAAAATGTGTGGATCACTACCGCCGGCGAAGGCTTGTTTCGGTACGATGCGAAGAAAAACCGGTTTCTAGGGTATAAAAACGACGAAAACAATCCCCGCAGCCTGGTTTCAAATTCATTGAAAACCCTGTTTGAAGATCAGTCCGGCATTATCTGGATTGGCTCCGACGACGCGGGGCTAAGCTGGTTCAATCCGAAGATCGACAAGTTCCGTTCTCTCTTCGACGACGTTGGGTACCATCCGGTTTCAACACTGGGGAAAGATGCGGCCTCGCTTTCGTTCGACGAACAGGACCGGCTCTGGATTGCCACCCGCGACGGATTGACGATGATCGATCCCACCCGGCAAACGTACCGGCTGTACCGGCACGATCCGGCGAATCCAAAGAGCATTGGCAACAATCTGGCCTACACGGTACTGGCCGAAAAAACCGGTAAGATCTGGGTCGGGCACTTAACCGGGGTGAGTCGGCTCGACACCACCACGCACTTATTCGAGCAAATCCCCTGTTTGCCCGCTCCGGATGATCTGGACAACTATCCGCCCTTCAACCCCAAACGACGCGATTTTGTGGCCGGAAGTCAGGTTTTCAGTGTCATTCAGAACCGCGACGGCCGGGTTTTTATCGGCTCCAACGAAAAGCTGACCATCTACGACCCGAAGACCAACCTCTTTCTGAATCAATTCAACGACGAACGCATTCGGAAACTGCCCGGCAAAAATTACAATACCATGTACCTCGACCGCTTTAACAACCTGTGGGTGGGCGGTTTAGGGCCGGTTTACAAAATCAGTCCTGATCTGAAACTGCTGGATACCTACATTCATAACGAAGACGATCTACACAGTTTGCCCGATGAAGGCATCACGGATTTTGCCGAAGATGAAACCGGCAAATTGTGGGTCAGCAGCGATAATGGCCTGGGTCGGCTCGACGAAGCCACCAAAAAATTCGATGTTTTCACCACCCGACATGGGTTACCCAACAGTGACATTGCCGGTCTGCGAATGACCGGTGACACGCTCTGGGTCAGCACTTCCAACGGCGTAGCCGTGACCGACATCAAGCAACTCCGGTTTGTTCCGTTCGACGAAGCCGACGGGTTACCTACCTCCGAATTTGAATCCGGATCGAGCGAACGCGATGGCAAACGGCGGCTCTATTTCGGTGCCATGCGCGATCTGGTGTACATTCAGCCCGGAAAAATCCGGATCAATCGCTTTGTGCCACCGGTTTATCTGACTTCGTTCAAAGTCAATGGCCGCGAACTGTTGCGCAACCTTTCGGCCACTCCACCGGACATCGTGCTCGACCACGACCAGAACCAGTTCAGCTTCGAAATGGCCGCGCTCAATTTCGACAATCCCGGCGCCAACCGGTACGCTTATCGGCTCGAAGGCTCCGAAGAGAAGTGGAACCAGACCGGCACCCGGCCCTTCGCCAGTTATACCAACGTGCCGTCCGGCGACTACGTGTTGCACGTCATTGCGGCCAACAACGACGGCATCTGGAACCGGGAAGGCTATCGACTGCGGATTACAATTCGAACGCCGTTCTGGGAAACGTGGTGGTTCCGCACGGCCGCCCTGGCCGCGCTGATTGCGTTGGTATTTTTCATCGCCCAGTGGCGAAACCGGCGGGTGGCGAAGGAACAACAGGAAAAAAGCGACCTGCGCGAACGCATTGCGATGTCGGAAATGAAGGCATTGCGCTCGCAGATGAACCCGCATTTTCTGTATAATTCGTTGAATGCGGTGCGGCTTTTTGTGTTGCAGAATGACAGTGATAATGCCGATAAATACCTCGTCAAATTTGCGCGATTGATGCGGCTTATTCTTGGCAATTCGCGGCAGGAATGGGTGCCGCTGGCGAGCGAAACCGAGCAGCTTCAGTTGTATCTGGAACTGGAGCAACTGCGGTTTAATCATAAATTCGACTTCGCGATTGAAACCGATCCGTCGCTCGATCAGGAGCGGGTTGCCATTCCGCCGATGATCATTCAGCCATACATCGAAAACGCGATTCTGCACGGAATTGCCCACAAAAAAAGCCGGGGCTTCATTCAGGTCTGCATCAAACCCGTGGGCGAACAGCTCGAATGCATGGTCGACGACGACGGCGTGGGGCGGCAAAAATCCGCAGCGCTTAAACGGAGTTCGGCCACCTCGCACCAGAGTGTGGGGCTGAAAGTGACCGAAGAACGGCTGCAACTGATTCAGCAACGGAGCGGAAAAGAAGCGGGCGTGGCCATGATCGACAAAGTGGACGACGATCAGGAACCGGCCGGAACGCGGGTCGTCATCCGGCTTCCGCTGACGCTTCAGGAACCAGTTTAAGCCGTTTAGTATGAATCCGGGAGTGCCAGCCCGTTTTTTACCTATCTTTGATTTTCGCCAACCACCGTCCTTTTCCTGCATGAACCGACTCGTTGCCTTCCTGTTGTGCCTTTCGATTTCCTTTTCCCTGATTGCCCAATCCGATAACGCCTATAACCTACTCCCCTTCCCTGCCCAGTTTGCGGGCAAAGACGGCCATTTTACCGTTTCAACGGCAACACGGATCGTTGTGAATGCGAAAGATGCGGGGCAGCGGGCAGCCGCCCAAACGCTGGCCAATCAATTAAAAACCGTCAGCGGTTTTCCAATAGCCGTAGCTCCGGCATCACCCGCGTTAGCAAAAGGCAAACACATTGTCTTTCAGGCCCATAAAACCGGAAAATGCGGCCCGGAAGGCTATATCCTGAACGTTTCGCCGGATCGGGTGGTGGTGGAAGCCGAAACGCCGAAGGGGTATTTTTATGCGGTTCAGACGTTGCTTCAGCTGCTGCCAACGGCGGTTTTCAGTCCGGCAAAAGTCGATAACGTCGCCTGGAACATCCCGGCCTGCCAGATTCTCGATCGGCCACGCTACGGGTATCGCGGTTTGATGCTCGATGTGAGCCGAAATTTCATGCCGGTTTCATTCGTCAAGCGGTTTATCGACCTGATGGCGATGCATAAATTCAACACCTTTCACTGGCACCTGACCGACGATCAGGGCTGGCGGATCGAGATCAAGAAATACCCCAAACTGACGCAGATTGGCTCCCGGCGCAAAGAAACCGTCGTCGGTCACAACGCTGAAAATTATCCGTTCAAATACGACGGCAAAGAATACGGCGGTTTTTATACGCAGGCCCAAATTGCGGAGGTGGTTCGGTATGCGGCTGCCCGTCACATCACGATCATTCCGGAAATTGAAATGCCCGGCCACGCGCTGGCGGCACTGGCGTCGTATCCCGAACTCTCCTGCGATCCGGCAAAAAAATACGAAGTGGCCACGCGCTGGGGAATTTTCAAGGATGTGTATTGCCCCAACGAGTCAACCTTCGCGTTTTTGCAGAACGTATTGACGGAAGTAATGGCGCTGTTTCCCGGCAAATACATCCACATCGGCGGAGACGAATGCCCGAAAGACGCCTGGAATGCCAGCGCGTTTTGTCAGGATCTGATCAAGAAACTGAAACTCAAGGACGAACACGAATTGCAGAGCTACTTCATTCAGCGCATCGAAAAGTTTGTCAACTCGAAAGGCCGCGCCATCATCGGCTGGGACGAAATTCTGGAAGGCGGTTTGGCACCGAACGCGACCGTCATGAGCTGGCGCGGCACCGAAGGCGGTATCGAAGCGGCCAAGCAAAAGCACAACGTGGTGATGACACCCGGCGACTTCTGCTATCTGGATCAGTATCAGGGCAATCCGGTGCAGGAGCCACTGGCCGGGGGCGGTTTTCTGCCGATCGAGAAAGTCTACAGCTACGAACCCACGCCCGCCGAACTGACGCCCGAACAGCAGAAATACATTCTGGGTGTGCAGGGAAATGTCTGGACGGAATACATTCCGACGACGCAACACGTCGAATACATGGTTTTTCCGCGGGCGTCGGCGCTGGCCGAAATCGGCTGGATTCCGCAGGGGCCGCGCAATTTTGAGGATTTTGCGGTTCGGCTGAAAGAACACCTGAAGCGGTTGTCGTACCTGAACGTCAATTATTCCAAACGGTTGCTCGACATCCGGGCCGTCACGCAGTTCACCGACGCCGACCAATTGCAGGTTCGGCTGGAAAAACTCGATTCCGACAGCAAGATGTATTACACGACCAACGGCAAGCAACCCTCGACATCTTCGACGGAATACTTCACGCCCATTGCCCTGAAAAAAACGACGACGATCAAAGCCATCAGTTCGGCCGGTGCCCAATTTGAAGAAACGTTTTACATCCACCGGGCGAAAGGCAAATCATACACCTACGCCAATGCGGCCGCCGAAAAGTCTGATCCGAACAAGAAAAAGCTAACCGACGGGCAGGTGGCGCAAAGTCCCCGAAACAAATCGGAATGGGTGAGCGTATCGGGCGGAGACCTGGAAGTAACCATTGATCTGGGCGACGTCCGGCCCGTTACGAAGATTTCCGCCAACTTTCTGAAGCGTATTTCGTACAACGATTTCCCGCCCACTTCCGTCGAAATTGGTCTGTCGCAGGACGGAACAACCTACAAAGACGCGATCAGTCAACCGGTCAAGTATACGCTGGAAGGATCGTGGGGTATATTGCCGGTAGTCGCCGATTTCAAAACCGCCCGGGCGCGCTACGTCCGTATCAAGGCCAAAAATGCCGGACCAGCCTCCGCCGGTTTTCCCCGCGAAGGCCTGCCGACGGCGGTATCCGTGGATGAGGTGGTAGTCGAATGATCACCTCATCTGGGATATAAAACGGTAAAGAATTCGGGAGGAGTGATCGGGTTAACCTTCGGAAATTCGATCTTTTTCAGCACATCGAAGTGTTTGTCAAATGTGATGATGTAATCGGCCTGGCAAGCTACCGCACAATCAACAAACTTATCGTCATCGTGATCAGCTTCAATCAAATGTCAGAAAAAACTGGGCGAAACCAGAATGGCGTTTCGGCTGTTCAGCAAACCTTCCGTGACGTTTTGGGCCAGATTTAAACTGTAATAAGTTGCAAGGTGTTCCTCGTATTCGGCCAGAATATCGGTTGAAATACCAAATTCAAACTCCTTGTTTCGCAGTGCATCGAAAAGCCAGCGATAGGGTGAGCTTTTTCCAATAGAAGCCGACAAACAGTTTGAGTCAATAACGACAATCATTTCTCCGGTTATCGATAAGAATTCAGCGATGGCCACGCGCCATTTTTTCAAAATCGTCGGAAGTATATTTCTTCTGCGTTTCGATTTCGTCTGTTTCCTGATCCACCAATCGGAAGAAGTAATCGGCGATGAGTTGTTTGATTTCTTTTTCCTGCTCTTCCGTCAACTCCCGATCAAATGCCCGAAGCATATGAAGCTGTAAAGAACTCAGTTTCCCGGAAGTTAATGTATTTTGTTCCACAGCCATTTTTTAAGAGCGATACGAATTACCTACTAAAGATAACGCAACTACCGTTTTTTAACAAGATACACCGTAAGTGAGTTTCATGACCAGACCTCGACTCGTTCAGCCAATTAATGGTTACTATTTATAACTTGCCTGGTGACTAATTGTGATATAACATGACCACTCCATCCAACAGACTTAAAACCCTCGATGCCGTTCTGAACGGGTTGATGACCCGTTACAGCGAGCGCGTTCCCGATGTCTTGGGCATCATCGACGCGCTGATCGACGAAAAGGTCATTCAAAAACCGGATGACATCGAAAACGATCACATTGCGTTCCGGACGATGGGGCTGCCGAGTCTCGGCATTCAGTCGTTCGAAAAGATCTTTCTGCATTACGGCTACGAAAAACGCGAACCGTACGATTTCAAGGAAAAGAAACTGAACGCGTATTGGTACAGTCCGCCAAAACCGCATTACCCGCGTATTTTCGTCAGCGAACTGCGGGTGCGGGATTTATCGGACGAAGCCCAACACATCATTTACAAGTATACCGATACCGTCGTTTTCGATCCGGTCGATACGCTGGACCTGGACGATGCCCAGGCCGTCGACCGGTTTTTGCACCAGCCGCTCTGGCAAATCCCCACGCTCGACGATTACCTGACGTTGCTGAAAGAAAGCGAATATGCCGCCTGGGTAATCTATAACCGCTATTACCTGAACCATTTCACGATCAGCGTGCACAACCTGAAACCGGGTTACAACACCATTCAGGAGTTTGTCGCTTTTCTGGAACGGCGCGGCTTTAAACTCAACAGCGCGGGCGGTACGATCAAAATCAGCCCCGACGAAGGCTTGCTGCAAGCGTCGACGGTGGCGCAACTGATCGATGCGGAATTTGCCGACGGACAAACCCATCGCATTGCCGGTTCATACGTCGAGTTTGCCGAACGGCGCGTGTTGCCCGAATTCCGGCATCTCCCCGCCGACCAGATCCGGCGCGAACACCGGCGCGACGGTTTTGAAGCCGGAAATGCCGACAAGATTTTCGAGAGTACGTTTACGTCGCAGACCAATCAATAAGGTAACCGCCTTCCGCTATTAACAAACCGTGAAGTTGGCTCGGAAACGGGTCAACTTTTTTACATTTGCGGGAACAACGACCCTGACTTTCCATGAAAAACCTTTTTACCCTCGGCCTGATTGGCGGGATTGCATTGGCGGGATGCCGTACGCCGAAAACCGAAACGGCAGCTTCGACGGGTCAAAAACCGCTCACCACGATTGCATTTGGTTCGTGCAGCGACCAGAAACGCCCCCAACCCCTGTGGGACGATATCGTGGCCCAAAAACCGGACGTCTGGATCTGGCTCGGCGACAATATTTACGGCGATTCGGAAGTGATGGACACGCTGAAAGCCAAGTACGACAAGCAGAAAGCCAACCCGGTTTATGCCCAGTTACGGCAGTCGACCAGGATCATTGGCGTTTGGGATGATCACGACTATGGCGTCAATGACGGCGGTAAAGAGTACCCGCGCCGGAAAGAAAGCCAGCAGTTGATGCTCGATTTTCTGGATGTGCCCGCCCGCAGTCCGCTGCGGCAGCAGGAAGGGGCTTATTCCTCAAACACCTATGGTCCCAAAGGTCAGCGCGTCAAAGTGATTCTGCTCGATGGGCGGTATTTCCGGGACCCCTTGAAGAAAGTCAATAAAACCAATGCCCCCGACCCAACCGGCGATATACTGGGCGAAACGCAGTGGCAGTGGCTCGAAAAACAACTGACTCACTCGGACGCCGATGTTCATATCATTGGCTGCGGCATTCAGTTTCTGGCCAACGATCACACGTCCGAGAAATGGGGTAATTTCCCGACGGCCCGCCAGCGGTTTTTCGATTTGTTGAGTAAAACCAAACCAAAGGGTGCGATGCTGCTTAGTGGCGACCGGCACATTGCCGAAATTTCGAAAATAAGCATTCCGGGGCTAGGTTATGACTTGTACGACATCACCAGCAGCGGCCTGACGCACACCTCCAAACCATACGAACAACCGAATGCGTACCGCGTCGGCAAAATGGTTTTCGACCTGAATTACAGCCTCATTACGATCAACTGGAACAAAAAACCGCTAACGGCGACGGTTCGGATCAATGGCGACAATCAGGCGACGTATCTGACGCAGGAAGTGGCGTTTTGATAACCCGGCCCTTTCCATTCGATGAAAACATTAGTCACGCTCGGCCTGATTGGCTGCACCATTTTGGCAGGGTGCCGTACCCCGAAAACGAAAAAAACGGCTTTGGCTGGTCAAAACCCAGTCACCACGATTGCATTCGGTTCGTGCAGCGACCAGAAACGGCCCCAACCCCTGTGGGACGATATCGTGGCCCAGAAACCGGACGTCTGGATCTGGCTCGGCGACAATATTTACGGCGATTCGGAAGTGATGGACACGCTGAAAGCCAAGTACGACAAGCAGAAAGCCAATCCGGTTTATGCCCAATTGCGGCAGTCGACCAGGATTATTGGCGTTTGGGACGACCACGATTATGGTGTCAACGATGGCGGAAAAGAATACCCGCGCCGGAAAGAAAGCCAGCAGTTGATGCTCGATTTTCTGGATGTGCCCGCCCGCAGTCCGCTGCGGCAGCAGGAAGGGGCTTATTCCTCAAACACCTATGGTCCCAAAGGCCAGCGTGTCAAAGTGATTCTGCTCGATGGGCGGTATTTCCGGGACCCCTTGAAGAAAGTCAATAAAACCAATACCCCTGACCCTTCCGGTGATATTCTGGGTGAAACGCAGTGGCAGTGGCTGGAAAAACAACTGACTCACTCGGACGCCGATGTTCATATCATTGGCTGCGGTATTCAGTTTCTGGCCAACGAGCATGTGTACGAAAAATGGGGAAATTTCCCGACGGCCCGCCAGCGGTTTTTTGATTTGCTGGGAAAAACCAAACCAAAGGGTACGATGCTGATCAGTGGCGACCGGCACATTGCCGAAATTTCGAAAATAAGCATTCCGGGGCTAGGTTATGACTTGTACGACATCACCAGCAGCGGCCTGACGCACACTTCCAAACCCCGCGAAGAACCGAATGCACTGCGCGTTGGCCAGGTGGTTTTCGACCTGAATTACGGTTTATTTACGATCAACTGGAACAAAAAACCGCTAACGGCGACGGTTCGGATCAATGGCGACAATCAGGCGACGTACCTGACGCAGGAGATTGTTTTTTAACAAATCAGCCCCCCGTCAGCCAGCCCAGAATAGCGGGTCCCCAGTAATACAACGTGAAATAATACGTACCGATCAGCAAAAAACCGGTCGCGAACAGCAGCGTAAAAGACGCGCCAATCCGGAGAATGGGCGACGCGGTATACGAACGCGCCCGGCTAAAAAGCTCGGCGACCAGCAGATTGGGGATATAGAAGAAAAAAGCCATCACCTGGTCAAAAGGCCCGCTGAACGATCGCGTATGGCCCGCGCCATCGGCCAGCAAAAGCCAGAAACCGTAGTCCATGCGGTACAGCCACGAACCGATCGCCAACGCGTATAGCCGCAGCGCCCAGATCCGGTGCCGATCCGTGTCTCTCCGAACGGCATACCGATACGTCTGGACCGCCGAGAGGAACATGAGGACGCCGTAGAGCCCAAAACCGATGTTCATCACCAAGCCGCCGATCGTGCCTTTGAGGGCAATGAAAACCAGTCCACCGACGGCCGCCAGCAGACACGACAGTACGTACAACCGCCCAATCCAGCGGTGCAACACCGGAAAACGAGTTCGAACCGCATCGATCAGTTGAATACTTCCCAGCACCAGAATGATACCGCCCATTGCAAAATGGAGACCGATGCCGGTTGTGGCCGCCGTTGTACTTCGTTCGTAAAGTCGGGGCAACACGTTGTTCCAGCGCTCCATGTTGCCTTCGTACAGGGCAGCCGCGTAGAAGGCCAGGATGTATAAACCGAATAAGGCGGCACTGGCCCAAACCGTCGCCACGAGCAGCACCGATGTCCACCGCAAGGCCGTTTTACTGAAATGAGCAAGCGGTTTTTGAGAAGTCGGCGGGGAGATTAGATCAGAAAAACCGTCAGTCATGGATTCGGATCGGCTTCCAGGTGGTCATCGGGCTTGGTTCGCCGGAAAAACAGGATTGCAGCGGTCAGGTAGGCCACACTGGCGAGCGCGTAGGCATACGGCAGACCGGTTTTCCCATCGTGAAAATACAAGCCGCTGACGATGCCCAACACCACGGCTTCGGCCAGAAAAACCAGCGCGTCAAAGCTTTTGATATACTGCGCCAGCCGGTGATGGTAGATGGTCAACAGGATGATCGTTACCCCGATGATTCCCAACAGACTACCCAGAATCATGTGCCCGTGTTCGGCCTTATCGAAAGCCTTCAGAAGAATAATAACGCCCGCGAGGGCATGGGCCAGTTGTTTGCGTTTTTCCCGGGAAAGAGCCATCGAAGTGATTTTTAACAAATTTATCATTTTCCCGGATTGGGCAAAGAGCCTTGTCGGCGAATGAAAATTTATATAGAAATAATCTTACTTTCGTTAACTAATACAGCGGGGCAGGTAACCGGTAGCTGCCCGTGATTAAATCCATCTGATTATGAAATGGTCCTTTGTGATTCAGCAAAAAATAAAGGCTGCGGTTCTGCTGACGGGCATTATGGCGCTCATTATTCTGAGCACTTTTCTGTCGAGAAATACGATTAAAGATATTGACAAGTCATTTTCCTCGATTTATCAGGATCGGCTTATTCCCGCGGTCGATATGGTTTATCTAAGCGAAAACCTGTATACGAAACGGCTTTTGGTCGAAAAGCATCTTTTTTCGAACCAGACTTCAACACCGGCCGAAATTGCGTTCCAGCTTCGGGCACAAAACCGGTCAATCGATTCGCTGATTCGGAACTACGAAAAAACGTTTCTGATCACTGAAGAAGCGAAAAGTCTTCAGGCATTTAAGAAGCAGATTAAAAGCTACGCCTTGTTTGAAAACCAAATTTTGCAGCTCAGTCAGGCCGACAATAAAGTTGCAGGAAGTAAATTATTCAATGAAACGGGCTCGCTTATTTTTCAACAGTTAATTCAGGGCCTTAACGATCTGACAAAAATACAATACACTGAAGGACAGAGCCTTGTTAAGGATTCAAAGAGTGATTCGTCCCAATTTAATCTGATTTCTTCACTGCAGATTATCATTGCCATTGTGATCGGTTTGTTGATTTTAGGGCTTATTCACAATTCAAAAATGATCAATCAGGAAAAGCAGCCTTTTCATTTAAATTAACCAAAATTTATTTCGACATACAATTAATTTAGATTTAAATTTCAGTTAAAAAACCGGTAACACTGGCAAATTACACGACGAAAATGTAATTTCCTCATTGTGATTCTCGCCAAACAAATTGGATCGGAAACGGTTCTGATTTGTAGAGTTGAGACGCGTAATCAATCGCAATGACCAGGTTATTTTTGACTGTTATTTTGGCCACACTATTGGTGGCTTGCGGGGGAAATGATGCCTCATCGAATCGTCAATCGTTGACAAATAAAGACTCCATTCCGGTAGAAATATCGCGGGTAGAAACGAGTGCTGTTGCCAATCAAATTCCCGTAAAACGCTTTGAAACGTACCTGAGCGGTTTTCATTTTTACAGTGGCCGACGGGCCGAACAAAGGGAGGTTCACCGCTACTGCACGGCCGTTCACGAAGATCTTCGGCAATGTGTACTTTTTGACGGAAATGGGAAAGAAGCTCGTTTGGCGGGAGTCGAATACATCGTTTCCGAACGCTTATTTAAAACCTTGCCCGACGACGAAAAGAAGCTCTGGCACAGTTATCGGTACGAAGTCAAAAGTGGTCAGTTGGTAGCGCCCGATCTGTCTCCGAAAGCCGAGCACGACCTGATGGCGGAACTGGTATCGTCGTACGGAAAAACCTGGCAAACGTGGCAAACCGAATCGGATTCGACCTTGCCTTTCGGTGGCCCGGCGCTGATGATGGGTTTCACGCGCGATGGTCAGCTTGATCCGAACCTGCTCCAAAACCGGGATAATCGCTTAAAAATAGTGACTTCGGAAAAACAGCAAATGCGCAGCGACATTCTCGGCCGTTCGCCCGTCACCGGCGCGGATTCCTGGGAAAACGGCCCGGCCATCCAACTTCCGGCCCTGACCAAACGAAATGAGCCGCAACTGCAGAAAGATACCCTCCAATAATTTTTTTCTTCTTTACTTTGCCGGGTGATTCGTCACAAACCAGTTAATTTCTCGAACAAATCAGGTTGCCCCCGGCATGGCGGATCATCCGTCCAACAGAATGAATCTTGGCATTGAAATAGGCGGTACAAAACTGCAGGTCGTCGCGGGCGAAGGAACGGCGATCAGGCACCATTTTCGGTTTACGGTCGACAAATCCCGGGGCGCATCCGGTATTCTGGAACACATCGACGAAGCAATTCAGCAAATTCCCGCACCCATTCAAACCGTCGGTGTCGGCTTCGGCGGGCCGGTGGACACCCAGACCGGGCGAATTGCCACTTCCCATCAGATCGAAGGCTGGGCGGGATTCGGCCTGGCCGACTGGCTGCGCGAGCGGACATCCGCCGAACGGATTCGGGTGGAAAACGACGCCAATGTGGCCGCGTTGGGCGAAGCGACGCACGGCGCCGGACGCCATTTTCGCCAGGTATTTTACGTCACACTGGGTAGTGGTGTGGGGGGCGGGATGATCGTCGACGGGCAAATTTACCACGGCATGCCGCCGGGCGAAACCGAAATCGGCCACATCCGGCTGGACAAAACCGGTACGACGCTCGAGTCGGTTTGCTCCGGCTGGGCCGTCGATCAGGAAATCCGGCACGCCATTGCTGATCTGTCAACCGATTCTCTTCTGAAGCAATTGGTCGGAACGCAAAAAACCGGTGAAGCCCGGTTTTTGCGGGAAGCATTCGATCAGGGCGACCCAACGGCCCGGCGGATTTTTGAGCGAATTGCCGACGATCTCGCTTTTGCACTCTCGCACGTAGTCCATTTGCTGCATCCCGACGTACTAATTCTGGGCGGAGGACTGTCGCTGACCGGCGAACCACTGCGGGCTGCCGTTGAAAAAATACTGCCAACGTACATCATGGGCGCTTTTCAACCCGGCCCGGCCATCCGACTGGCCGAACTGGGCGAAAATACCGTACCGATTGGTGCTTTAAGTTTATAAAACGAAGGCTGCATTCCGTTTGGCCTTTCCAAAACCCTTCAACTACTCTTTCTTGTATGCAAACGTATTTTGAACAATACCTCGGTCACCACAAGGCTGCCATTGACTCGATTCCGGTTGATCGCGTCGAACAAATCGTCAAGTTGCTGAAAACCTGCTGGGAAGAAGATCGGCAGTTTTTTGTCTTCGGCAATGGCGGCAGCGCGGCCAATGCGTCCCATTTTATTACGGATTTGGGCAAAGGCGCTTCCGACCGGCTCGGCAAGCGGTTTCGGTGTCTGTCTTTGAACGACAACACGGCCTGGATTACCGCGCTCGGCAACGATTATTCCTACGATGACGTGTTTGTGGGGCAATTGCAAAATTACGCCAAACCGGGTGATCTGGTGCTGACGATGAGCGTCAGCGGGAGTTCGCCCAACCTGGTCAAAGCCGTTCAATGGGCCAATGACCACGACCTGACGACCGTGGCGCTGGTAGGCGGCAAACGCGGCAAACTCGCCGACCTGGCCCACGAAGTCATCACCATCGACTCCCAGCATTACGGCCGCGTGGAAGACGCCCACATGACGATCTGCCACATGCTGTGTTACGCGTTCATGGAGAATAGTATCTAATGAGCTAAAGGCTGTTTCGCGGAGGTGAGCGGAGAGTGCAGAGTTAAGCGGAGAAATTAATTAAAAAACTCTGCGTAACTCCTTTTTTCTCCGCTTAACTCCGCGAAACAATTGCAACTCTTCAACTATACCGATCATTCCGCCAGGGGTAAGCGGTGTTGGAGTAGCCGCGTTCTTCCCAGAATCCCAGGCGGTTTCCGGCCATAAATTCGATGCGTTTGATCCATTTGGAGCCTTTCCAGGCGTAGAGCTGGGGCGTAATCATCCGGACGGGGCCACCGTGTTCGAGCGGCAGCGGCTGGCCTTCGGCGGTATGAACAAGCAACACATCCAGTTTGAGCGCTTCGGCCAGGGAAAGGTTGGTTGAATAACCGTCGAAACCGTAGCACATCACGTGCGTGGCAGTTTCCTTGGGCATCACCAGCGCGGCCAGATCGGCAAACCGCACCCCCACCCAGGGAACATCCAGCTTCGACCAGGTCGTAACACAGTGAAAATCGCTCACGTCCTTTGTTTGGGGTAACGCCATAAAATCGGCCCACTTCAAACGGGTTGGATTTTCCACTTCACCGTCGAGGGCCAATTGCCATTTTTCCAGCGGAATGCGCGGATGATGGCCGAGGTCCAGAACGGGCCATTTTTTCGTAACCGTTTGACTTTTTGGTATCTTCGGCATCCCGTGGCGGTTCGGCGGACCCGAGCCCAGCGGTTTTTCGTCGATCATCGACGGCGTGTTCTGGATCGCTTCCTCGAACCGCCGTTTGAGTTTCATCCGGGCGTCGATAATTCGATCGAGTTTGTCCGATTCCGGTGCGGTTTCGTCTGGTTCCATGTCTTTTCGTTTGATGAATAACAGCAAGAAAACCGTTCTGGTTTTAGATACAAAAAAAGGCCACCAAAAATACGCATGGAACCGCTGAGCCGTCGCCAACACGGAGTTTTGCTGCTGATTCTGGTCCCGGTTTTGGCGACAATTGCTTCGCATGTGGTATTTTACCGGCGGTTTCCGTGGCAAACCGATTACCGGTTTCCGATCGCTTATTTTCTGACGGTGACTACGGTAATCCTGTCGTACTGGTCGGTTAACCTCCTGATTTTCAGCTTGCTCGACCGACGCTTACCATTTTCCTACCACCCAACCCGGCGCATTGGGCGGCAAATTCTGCTGGGCGGTTTGGCTACGTTACTGACGTTTTCAGTCGTTTTTCCCGGCGCCATCCGGTTGTATTCCGGTTTCTGGCCTAATTCGGTGCAACTGACATCCGGGATTTTTGTCTGCATCACCATCGCGACGCTGATCAACGGTGGTTATGTCGGGCTGTATCTACTACAGGCTTTTCGACTCGAAAAACAACAGGCCGCCGAAGAACTCAACGGCAAACTGGCAAATTTGCAACAATCGGCCCGACCGGTTTTGGACGCAGCGGTTTTGATCGATACCGGTGCCCGCCAACTCCGTTTTCGGCCGGAAGAAATCGCGTATTTTTTCTCGACGCAGGGCGTTGTTTTGCTGGTAAAAACCGATGGGCAGCAACTGACCACCAATTACAATTCCTTTTCAAAACTCGAAAGTCGGCTTCCCGCCCATCATTTCTTTCAACTGAACCGACAGTTTATCGTGTCCGTCCAGGCCGTCCGAAGCGTGCAGGATGACAGCAACCGCAAACTGATCGTTACACTGACCCCGTCTCTGCACAAAAACCAGCTCGCCGAAACCGTTATGGTCAGTCGATACCGGAACCTGGAATTCCGAAAATGGCTCCAACAGCTTGCCGTCGGCTGACCATTCATTATCGAATCCGGTACCATTCGTTGAATCAATCCCCAAAACGCACGAATGTTACCGTTTTGCGGTCTTGTTTTACCGCATCAAACCAAAACCGGTAAACAAAATGCACCCCAATCTTTCACACCTCTACACAAATCCGCCCCTTTGGCTGAGCCTTTGTTTCAGCGGAATTATGATCATCACGCTGGCGGTTTTTTACTCCGCGCTTCGCAAAGCGATCCCATCCAAAGCCGGTTTTATTTTTTTTGCTATAATCACCTGGCTGGCGGTTTTGCTGGTGCTGGCTCAAAGCGGTTTTTTCCTGAAAACGGATGCGGTGCCACCCCGGTTTTTTCTGGTGATTGTGCCGCCATTTACACTCATTCTGGTTCTGTTTCTGACTAAAACCACCCGCCAGTTTCTGGATCAGCTTCCGCTCCAAACCCTGACCTGGCTGAACATCGTTCGGATACCAGTTGAACTGGTTCTCTACGGTTTATTTACCCATCACTTCATTCCTGAATTGATGACGTTCGAGGGCAGGAATTTCGATATTCTGTCCGGAATTACGGCGCCTTTGGCTGCTTACTGGGCGTCGCAGAAAACGCCGGCCGCCCGTACGAAATTATTACTGTGGAACATTTTGGCGCTCCTGTTGCTAACCAATATTGTAGCACACGCGGTGCTGGCCGCGCCCTTGCCCATTCAGCAACTGGCGTTCGATCAGCCGAATGTGGGTGTGTTAAAATTCCCTTTTGTTGGATTGCCTGGTGTGATCGTGCCACTGGTTTTACTCGGCCATCTGGTTTCGATCCGGCAGTTGACCCGCGTGCCGAAAACCGTTGCGAGTTGACCAACAACAAAAAAGCCTGAGCGATTTCGGGAATCACTCAGGCTCAATTCAGTATCCGATGAATCAAAAACGATCTACGCGCTTTTCTTACGCTTCCGTTCGAAAAAAACCGCCGTTCCGATGAAGGCAATAATCAACAGGGAACACACCAGATCGACTACTTTGCCGACGCGAATTGAAACCGGGTCGAATTTGAAAACGATCGTGTGTTTTCCGGCCGGAACACGCAGTGCCCGCAATACGTAATTGGCGCGCAGGTGGGGCATTTCCTGGCCGTCGACGGTCACTTTCCATTCATCACGGACGTTGTAGTAGATTTCGGAAAAAACCGCCAGCTGCTCGCTTTTGGCATTGCTTTCGTAGGTCAGTTCATTGGGTTTGTAGCTGGTCAGGCGGATCACATTGGCGGAATCGGGCTGGATTTTCAACCCACTCAGTTGTTCGGCAAACCGCTGATCGACGACGGCGGACTGGCGGGTGTTCAGGCTATCGAGGGCCTGCATTTCGGCGTTGGCATTCGGCACCAGCCGGTAATCGGCCACAAACCAGGCATTTCCCAACGCGCCGGGATTCGGTTGCGCCACCGGCGGCCCCGGTGCCTGTTGCTGATTGGTAGGCTGACTTTGCGTAATCAAATACTTCGTATTCAGCATGTTGATCACGTTGAAATAATTTGGAGCGTCCGGCGTCTGCCGCAAATTCCGATACAGTTGAAACTCCGCCAATTCCTGATAGCGACGCATTTTCACCGCATTGTAACCACCCAGCGATTTGTGGAAATAAGACGCTTTCGCATCACTCATAAAACTGCTGGTAGCATCCAGCACCCGGAAATCCAGGGCTTTGTCGGCCAGAATCTGCTCGTCGGCGGCCGTTGGCGTAACGGTTTCCTGAATGGATTGCTTGCTTACAAAATCGTCGTTATTGAAATACCGCTTATCGACATTGAAAAGATCAAAAATCATCAGCGCCATCAAAACCGGGTAGAAAATAACCGACTTGATGCGATCCCGCACGAACAACCAGATCAGCGCTCCCACGACCAGAATCAGGAAGGCCGACCGGAATGCATCAGCACGGAACATGCCGACGCGGTCGTCGACCATGGCCGAAACGACCTGTTCGGCCAGGTTTTTATTCTGTAATCCCTGCTCCAGATTCCCCAGCATCATCTCGTCATTGGGTCCTCGAAAACTTTGAAAAATCGTGGGGGCCAGTGCCATCAACAGCGATAACCCAGCGGTTACGCCCAGGCTAATCAGCAAAGGCCGGTTGAGTTGGGCCGCCGTCAGCTTTTTATCCACGATCTGTTTCAGCGCCAGAATACCCAGCAGCACCAGCGGCAATTGCGCCAGGGTGAGTGTCATCGTCACCGCCCGAAACTTATTGAAACCGGGGAAATAATCGAAAAGCAGGTAATTGAAAGCCGGAAAGTTTTTGCCCCAGGCCCAGGCGATGTACAAAATCGCAATGCCCAGCGACCACCATTTCAGGCGTCCGGGAACAATGATCAATCCCAGAACAAACAGAAAAATAACGATGGCACCCGCGTAAGCCGGACCACTCTGGCTATAGAGATTGCCATGATACAGAAAAAGTTGCTGCACATACTGCTGTGCCATGCCCGGATCGACACCGATTCCGGTCATTTTTTTGTACGTTTCCGAATCCGTCGTCAGCGATCCCACCGTCGGCCCACCGGCGTAGTTGGGAATGAGCAAGGTAAACGTCTCGCCGATGCCGTAGCTGTATTGAAACGCGTATTCCTTGTCCAGACCGCCGGACGGAGCAGGCGCGGTGGCCGCCGGAGCGCCGGTTTCAGATTTTGGCGAAATGGTCAGCTCCGATTTCCCGCGGGTCGTAACCGTCACGTAATCAGCGGCATTCCAGAGCCGCGTGGAGTGGGTTCCAACGGCCAGAATGGCGGCTGCGGCCAGTGCCGACAACGACAACACCAGCGAACGAACACGCCCTTCGCGAATGGCGACAATGCTTTCAATCAGCACATAAATAATAATTCCGAAGGCCAGATAGTAGGTAATCTGAATGTGATTGGCGTATAATTCAAGCCCCAGAAACAAGGCCGTCAGGGCCGCTCCGGCGAGATACCGCCCCCGCAACGCCAGGATCACGCCCGCCAGAATCTCCGGTGCATAGGCCAGCGCCAGTATTTTCGACACGTGACCGGCTTCCAGGCTGAGCAAGGTATACGACGCAAACGCGTAGGCCACCGCCCCCAGCGCCGACAGCCAGCTATTGACCCCCAGCGCCAGCAACAGGATATAACCGCCCAACATCAACAGCCAGAGGTAGTTAGCCGGATCGGGCAGCAGCAGATTGATGTATTGACCGAGTTTATGCGTCAGGCTGGTAGGGTAATCACCGGCAATCATGTAGGTGGGCATTCCGCCGAACATACTGTTGGTCCACCAGGCCCATTCGCCGGTTTGCTTGTGGAATTCGACTACTTCGCGACTGGCCGCAACCGACTGAATGATATCATGTTGGTTCAATCGTTTGCCCTTCAAGACGGGCGAGCAATAAACAACGGCCAAAACCGCAAATCCAATGACGGCTATTAAATGAGGAAGAAAGCGTTTGAAATTCATACAATCGATCGAAATGCGAAGCTCAGAGCAGCTAGTCAAATAACGGGTAAAGAAACGCTTTTTTCTAACAAGGCGAAAACTCCGCGCGTCACTTTTTCAGTTCTTTGAGGTCGGCCAGTGTGCCTTTGATCCGATTAACGATCTGACTGTCGTCCAGGGCACTGTTGCCCTCTTTGGTGATCAGCTTACTCCGGAAAACCACCAGGAAGTTGGTGGTTTTCTTTTTAAACAAGGCTTTCCAGGCCACATTGTCGAATGTACCGGGTTTGAGTGTCACCGGAAAAACCGCCGGGGTAACAGCCTGCGCTTTGATCAATAGCGGTTCCGGCTGGCTTCCTTCCGCCACCACGTCGCCGTCGATGCTGACGACATACTTCGCATCTTTGAAACTGAAGGGTATTTTATTGCGGTTTTCGATATCCGCTTTAACGGCCAGATCGGTTTCCTTAAACCCGATTTTACCAAAGCTGATATCGGTTATTTTGACGGTTGGGATGTAGAACGTTGGCAGCTTCTTTTCCGCTTTTACCGAAAATGTCCGCTGGCCCACCACCGGTACGTCCAGATCAAAGGTCGAGCGAATCGTGTAAACCGTGCTATCCACATGCTGTTGATCCAGCTGTTTCAGGACGTATTCCAGTCGTTTGTAGAGCAATTTCGCCGGTAAGGTAATCATCGTGCTGTCACCCGCTTCCAGTTCGACGGTTTTGCGGTAGCTGTCTTTCATCACCATTGCCGTGTCGATATACAGTTCGTAATCCACTTTCGAGGCTTTGAATCCGACCGGCAACGGATTGTCGATCAGTAACTTCATCGTCATGGAAATGTGATCGTCTTCAATATCGGTAATCAGAAAAGACGCCAGTTCCAGCCGGGGCGTCAATACAGTTCCGTGCGGTTCATCGGCGGCCTTTTTCTGCTGACGCTGGTACCAAATGTAAGCGCCAGCGAAGCCAATCAGCAGCAGGCCGAGCGCAATAATCCATCCTTTCTTCATGGTGTCGCGTTACTTGTCGGAGACTAAACCGTCAAAGGGTGTGACTGTTTAACCACAATCTGCTATTTTTAGGAAAGCAAGAGGTTACGGATTTTCTATGGTTACGGATACAGGGAAAAAATTGTACACCTTCGAAGAGTACGAAGCGCTGGAACGGGAGGAAGGAGTCCGCTATGAGTACATCGATGGGGAAGTATTCGCCATGGCTGGAACGACCAAACGGCATAATACCATTGTGCAAAATCTAACCTTTGCGTTAAGAGCAGTCGCAAAAAAAAGCGGATGCAGCGTTTACTCCCAAAGCATCAAGCAGAAACTAAAAACCGGTGAGAAATACGTTTATCCGGATGTGATTTACACCTGCGAACCCGCCGATCAAGCCGACGATTCAGAAACCGTCGTTCGTTCGCCCAGTCTGTTGATCGAAGTGTTTTCCGAATCTTCACAACGGACGGATATTTACCACAAACGGTTTGAATACTTCAAAATACCGTCACTGCAGTATTATTTGCTGGTTTCCCAAAAACACTACGGCATCGAAGTCTACGAACGTTCGGCGGACTTTTGGAAATACACGATTTATGATGGTCTGGAAGCTACAATTAAGCTGAAGAAATTGGGGATTACGTTGACGCTGGCGGAGATCTATGAGTCTTGAACTGGGATTCCGCAGATTAAAGGATTAAGAGGATAGCTACCGCAGTCCATTTTATATCCTCTTAATCCCTGAATCCGCGTAATCTAAGTTCAGGACAGTTTCACCACCGTCACCCCCGCCCCGCCCCGGTCGGCGTGTTCGTCTTTCATGGAAATCACTTGCGGAAAGGTTCGGAGGTGGTTTCGGACTAAGGTTCGCAGAATGCCATCGCCTTTGCCGTGCACAATCCGGAGCTCGGAATAGCCGAGCATCAGGCCATTGTTGATAAAATTATCGAGTTCCACCATCGCTTCTTCGCCCCGCTGACCCCGAATGTCGAGGTTGAAGCTGAAGTTCATCATCTTCTCATTCAGGTCGATGCCCTGCATTTTCGGGCGGGCGGTTTCGCCGACGGCTTCGCGGTAAACTTTCCGGCTGACTTTTTCCAGGCGGTTTAGCTTGACAGTGGATTTCAGATCACCAATCCGGATTTCGGCATCCTTCCCACGCAAGGCCAGCACTTCACCAATTGTCGATTGCCCCTTGATCTGCACAAAGCTACCCACACCGATAGCGCCGGAATCGGGCAAAAATTCTTCAACTTCGACGTTCGTCTTTGCCGGTTTTACCTCATCAACCAGGGCTTCCTGCTTCAGTTCTTTTTTATCAAACTGTTCCAGTTCCTGCCGTACCAGCCGCGTCATGTCGCGCTCGGCCTTGTTCTCCTTGATTTCACGAATGGTGTTTTCAATCCGCTGATTCGCTTCGGCGACGAGCGCTTTGGCCTTCTGCTTGGCCTCGTTGATCAGTTTTTTCTGGTCGTTGTCGAGCCGGGTTTTCAGGGCGGTGGTTTCGGCCAGTTGTTGCGCCAGTTTGCGCTGATTGATACCGACTTCCATGTTTTTCTCGGCGAAAACCCGCTTCTCGATGTCCAGCTCTTTCAGCAGTTTTTCGAGATTGACCTGCTGTGAACCCAGCTTTTCCTTCGCCCGGTCGATGACGTTTTTGGGTAATCCGATTTTTGATGCAATCTCGAACGCAAACGAACTGCCCGGCCGACCAATCTCGAGTTCGTAGAGCGGTTCCAGGTGCTCGCCGTCAAACCGCATCGCGCCGTTGACCAGCCCCGTTGTTTTATCGGCGAAGAGTTTCAGGTTGGTGTAGTGCGTATTAACGACGCCATAAGCCCCCGATTTGGTCAGTTCTTCCAGAATGGCTTCGGCAATGGCTCCACCCAAACCGGGTTCGGTTCCGGTACCAAATTCGTCGATGAGAAACAGCGTTTTGCGGTTGGCCATCGTCACAAACGCCTTCATACTGGTCAGGTGCGAGCTGTAGGTACTGAGGTCATTTTCCAGCGATTGTTCGTCCCCAATGTCGATGAACAGGTTTTGAAAAATTCCGGCCGTGGAGCCTTCGATCACCGGAATCAGCAAACCGCTCTGCACCATGTATTGCAGCAACCCGATCGTTTTAAGCGCCACCGATTTACCCCCGGCGTTCGGCCCCGAAATAATCAGAATCCGCTGCCCCGGATCGAGCAGCAGATTGAGCGGAACCACTTTTTTGCCCTGTTTCTGAAACGAAAGATGCAGCAACGGATGCCGGGCCTGAAGCCAGTCGACCAACGGCTGGTTGACCAGCTTCGGCATGCCAGCGTCGATCTGGAGCGCAAACCGAGCCTTCGCCCGAATGAAGTCGATCAGGCCCAGAAAGGTCGTAGCGCGCTGCAATTCAGGCAAGTACGGACGAATCAGGGCGGTCAGCTCGCGCAGGATGCGGGCCACTTCGCGCCGTTCTTCGTACTCCATTTCGCGGATTTCGTTGTTGGTATCGAACACTTCCGCCGGTTCAATAAAAACCGTCTGCCCGGTAGCCGATTCATCGTGGATGAAGCCTTTCAGTCGCCGTTTATGTTCCGCCGAAATCGGAATCACGACGCGGCCATTCCGGATCGTGAGCGAAATATCGTCGGGCATCCAGCCCTGCTGACGGGCATTCCGCATGATTCCGTCCAGTTTTTTGCGCAAACCCGCCTGTTCGGTAATGATGCGACGGCGAATGCTGGCGAGTTCCGGCGAGGCCGAATCGCGGACGTGGCCCCGGTCGTCGATCACACGCTCGATGGCGTCGGTCAGTTTTTTATCAACTGTGATGGAATCCGCGAGTTCGGTCAGGTACGGGTAAACGTCCTTTTCTTTTCCGGCCAAAAACCGCAGGCACAACTGAATGGTCCGCAACGTCAGTTTCAGATCGAAGAATTCCTCTTCCGTGAGCATCATGCCCTCGATCCGGACTTTGCCAAGCTGCGGGCGAATATCTAAATAATTGGACGACGGAAACTCCGGCTCATACTGCACGATGGTTTTGAACTCGGCCACCTGCCGCAGCATTTTATCGATTAGTTGGAAATTGTCGGAAAACCGGATTTTATCCACATACGACTGCCCCAGCGGACTCATACAAGCCTGCCTGAGCAAGTCGCGGATTTTATCGAAACCTAATTTTTGTTCAAATGAATCGGGATAAAGCATTTGTTGTTCTTCTTGTTGTTATGTACCCACGGACTGGTAGTCCGTGTTTTAATTCTAAATAGCTGGAATGAAAACGAACACGGACTGACAGTCCGTGGATACAAGGGTACCAGAAATAACACCGGCAACGGAAAACCAGTTCGATTGCTTTTTTTGTAAAAACCGCAAAATTACACCGCAAAAGTCAATTAACGGCCTGAAATCAACCAGCTTTCGTTTAAATCCGCCATTTTAAACCATGAATTCGTTTAAACTAATCGAATGCCCCCGCGATGCGATGCAGGGCTTGACCGATTTTATTCCAACTCCGGATAAAATCCGGTACCTGAATGCGTTGTTGCGGGTTGGCTTCGACACGCTCGATTTCGGCAGTTTCGTGTCACCCAAAGCCATTCCGCAGCTGCGCGACACGGCGGAAGTGCTGGCGGGTCTGGATTTAACCGACACCCAAACAAAATTACTGGCCATCGTCGCCAATGTGCGCGGAGCCGAACAGGCGGTTTCGTATCCAGAGATTCAGTACCTCGGTTTTCCGCTGTCGGTTTCCGAAACCTTTCAACTGCGCAATACCAACAAAACCATCACCCAGGCTTTTGCCGACGTGGAATCCATGCAGCAATTGTGCGTAAGTCATCAGAAACAGTTGGTGGTTTACCTTTCCATGGGATTTGGTAACCCGTACGGCGATCCATACAGTCCCGAAATCGTTGGCCAGTTTACGGAACGTTTGTCCCAAACCGGTATTGAAATCATTGCGCCCTCCGATACCATTGGTTCTTCGACACCCGCAGAAATCGAGACGTTATTCAACTATTTACTGGACACGTTTCCGACAATCGAGTTCGGTGCGCACCTGCATTCCCGGCCGGAACAGGTCACCGAAAAAGTACGGGCGGCTTTGCGGGCGGGCGTTCGTCGCATCGACGGTGCGTTGCACGGTCTGGGTGGCTGCCCGATGGCGTCCGATGATTTGACCGGTAATTTACCAACGGAACAACTTGTCTATTTACTCGAAAAAGAAGGCATTCCGCTGGCTATCAATAAAAACCGCCTGGCTGAAGCACTGGTCTTATCCTCCGAAATTTTAGGTACCCACGGACCGGCGGGCGGCCCCGTTTAGTCCGTGTTTTTAAGTCAGGATACTCGAATATGGGATAAAACACGGACTAAACGGGGCCGCCCGCCGGTCCGTGGGTACGTTAGAGAAAAACCGTTTGCACTTCGTCTTTCACGGCTTTGAGACCGGCAGCCGTCGGCTGACTATTTTTCTGAATGATTTTCTCGAAAATCTTTTTGGACAAATCCAGGGCTGGTGACTCCGGCGCGATTTCACCGGCGGCTTCATTAATCAGTAAAACGACCTCATTCATCGCATTTTGCACGTTTTCCCAAACCGCCTGGCTCATGTAAATCTGCTGGGAAACGTTGTGATTGTATTCTTCCCGGATTTCGCGCAGCAGCAACTGCTGGAATTCCAGCGCCACCGGCACTTCTCCGCTTAATCGCAGCAATAGATTGGCGGGTGTGATGCGTTCCAGAAACAAGGCCATGCGTTCGTAAGCCTGCAACCGCAACGGGGTCAATTCACTGGCATAGCGTTTTTTCAGATCAACGCGTTGTTTTTCGGTTTCGCGCTCGAGCATCAGTTTCACCGTTACATACATGCCGTATAAAACAAGCCCGGCCGGAACCAGCAATTTTAATAAATCAGGAATAAAGTCCATACGTAATTTTCAATGGTCGATTCCGGCTTTCGTTGATCCATTACCGGTTAATGATTCTATGACCGCATTGATCAGCTCGTTCGGTAACAAAACCGTATACGGAAAACTGGAAACGGGTGGCGATATTGTGGGGCAAAGTTTGTAAATTTCAGAAAGCAAACAGAATTTTTACTTCGTATGTTTCGTGAAGGTATCGAAAATCCGGTTCAATTGACGGCCGAAGCCCGTGTTCAAATTTTAGACACGTTTCGGGCGAACAAAATTCCGGACACCTACGGTTTACGGGTCGGCATTCGGGGCGGTGGGTGCGGTTCGTCGTGGTTACTGGGTTTCGACCAGCCCGGACAAACAGATGAGGTCTACGAAATTGATTCCATTCGGGTCATTATTGACCGGAAACACCTGCTTTACGTACTCGGGGTAGAGGTTGGTTACGAAAATTCAGAAGAAGAACGCGGTTTTACCGTTCAGAAACCGGAACAAACGGCCGCCATTCATCCTTAAAAGCGGCCCGAAAAGTGCCATTATTTTTGGCATGATTTTGGGGTTATTATAACTATCGGAAGCCTCTATCATTTTTTTTTGTTGTGAGTATACTCAACAAGCATATATTCCTCATTCTTTCCATTCTGGCACTCGGACTGTCGGTTTTCTTCTATTCTGTGCTGGAAAGAGGGGCAATCAGTGCGGCTGACGAACAATATCTCCTGACGACTCAACAACGGATTAAAACCGAACTCAACACCAGTTTAGAAGAGCTTCAGCGCATCAGTCAGCTCATGGAGGACACGATTCCGAACAAGCTGGCAGACTTGAGTCTTGAAACCAAATACCCCTATTATATTTTTCGGAATAAGCAGCTGCTCTACTGGTCCGATTTCCGATTTATCCCTGATTATCAGCGGCTCAAGAGTATTATTTACCCCAAACTTATCTCTTTTCCGCAGGGGAAATACCTCGTAAACCGGCAGTTTATCCGGAAAGGAGCCGATTCGCTGGAAGTCTTCTCGCTGGTGAACGTCTACCGCCAATACCAGATTGAAAACAGTTACCTGCGGTCGGGGTTTAATCCGGATCTGTTCTCGTTACCTCCCCAGAAAATCACGCTCGAAAAGGGGAGCATCTACCGGAGTATGTACGACCAGACACCGGTTTTTCTGTTTACAGTTGTACCTCCGCAACTGGAAGGCTACCAGAACCAGACCTCGCCGGTCAATACGGTGGTGCTGGCCCTGCTGTCGGTATTTTTTATGGGGATTTACCTCATCCGCCGTACGCTGAATTTGCGACGAAGCCGTCATTATGGAGCCGGTTTTGTCATTCTGGCGCTCTACCTGGTGGTGCTGCGGGTGGTTATGCTGTACTTCGGCGTGCCTTTTTTGTTCTTCGAAACCCACCTCTTCAATCCACGCTATTTCGGATCGTCGGTGGTGGCCCCCTCCCTGGGTGATCAATTGCTAAACTGCATCGTCGTTGTCATTCTGGCCCTCTATTTGGCCAGCACGTTTTACCGCACCCGCTCCTACTACTGGCTGCTCCGGCAGTCGGACGGGCTGAAAGCCGCCGTATCGGTGGCGACCGTGGTGATCAGCTACAGCGTTTTTTACGGCTGTTTTCACGAGTTGAATACGGTTTATGAGAAGTCCGGATTCACGCTCGACATAACGCTCAGTTTGTCATTTTCGAGCATGAAGCTGGCTTGTCTGCTGGTGTTTATCGGCATCTCGACGGTTTTCTTCCTGCTGCAGCACGTCTTTTCCAGCCTGTTCATTCGCCTGAATTTAACGCTATGGCGGGGGATTGTCTGGTTTACGATTGGCTCCGCGCTGGCCGTTCTGATTTTCTGGCAGAGTTCCACGCCCATGCCCTGGATTCTGGGCATTCAGGCGGTTTATTTTATGGTGCTCTACATCAGCCGTTTCCCGCGGGCACTGTATTCTTTTCGGTATAAAACCACGCTGTACCTGTTCTTTACGGCTTTTATTTGTGCCTCGGTTGCCACCTATGTCGTTTATAATCAGGGATTGAAGAAAGACCTGATTAACAAACGGGAATTTGGCAAACAGTTGCAGGTGAAGAACGACGCGTTCGGCGAATTCCTGCTGAATAAATCGCGGACGACCATTATGCAGGACCCCGATATTCTGCGCGCCCTGACCAGCGATACCATTTTGGTGCGCGAACGAATCCAGCAACGCGTAAAAAATATTCTACAGGACAACTATTTCAGTCGGTACGCAATCGACGTACTGGTTTTCAACAAATCGACTCAATCGCTGGATTCTCAGCAAACGGAAGCCGCTTACCAGCACTTTGCCAACCGCTTTTATCAGGATCGGTACCGTACCCAGTATACCGGTCTTTACTTCATCAACGACGGAGGCAACAACTTCAAAAAACAATACATCCAGTTTCTCGACATTAACGAGGGCGAAAATGTGGTCGGACACATCGTACTCGACCTGAAATTGAACCAAAATCTACCCAGTACGTCCTATCCTGAGTTACTGATTGACCGGAAATTTATTCAGGCGCCCGAAACAGATGTTTATAATTTTGGCTTTTTCAGCCCCGATAAACGTTTTCTATACAGCAACCGGGAATATAATTACGAACTCGGTTTTCCGAAGGAAGAGCTCGACAATGCGGCCTTATACGACGAAGGCATATCCTACAACTCCTATAAGCACGTCGGATTGCGGGACGAAAGCGGTCAGATCGTGATTGTTTCTTCGAAAAATTACCCGCTCCGTAATATTTTCTCGAATTTTTCTTTCCTCTATCTCGTCCTGATTCTCTATATTTTACTGTTGATTCTGGCCTATACCATCCGGTTTGGGCTCTCCCGGTTTTACATTAACTACTCCACCAAAACCCAGCTTTACCTCAACGCAGCCTTCTTTCTGCCGCTGGTGCTGGTCGTGGCCATTACGTTCGGAGTTATTAGTTCTAACTACGACGCGTACCAGGAAAACACGTATCTAACCAACGCGAAGAACATCAGTTCGAATTTTCTGCCGATCTGGACCAAATATTTACAGTCGGGCACCAGCGAAGCGTATATTGAAGAAGAACTGGAGAAAATTACGCAGGACGACGATATCGACATCAGCGTGTTCGATGTTCAGGGCAATTTGTGCTGTTCGACGCAACCGCTGGTTTACGAAAGCGGGCATCTTTCCAAGCGTATCAACGCCGAAGCGTACATTCACCTGGTAGAACGAAAAGAAAATCAGGTTTTGTTAACGGAATCGCTGGGGACAAAAACGTACCGGACGGCCTATGCCAGCATTAAATCCTACGATGGAAAGCTGCGGGGCATGCTGGGAATTTCCCATTTCAGTTCCGAGCCCGAACTGGAGCACCAGATGATCGATGTGGTTTCAACCGCGCTGAGCGTCTTTACCGGTTTATTCATGATTTTTCTGCTGGTTTCCTACTGGGCTTCCAATGTGTTGACGAAACCGCTGAAAATCATTACGCAGAAAATCCGGAAAACAAACCTCGACCGGTTTAACGAGCCGCTGGACTGGAAATCGGATGACGAAATCGGCCTCCTGATTGGCGAATACAACCGGATGCTGATCAAGCTGGAAGAAAAGAAGCAGGCCTTATCGCAGAGCGAGAAACAGTCGGCCTGGCGCGAGATGGCCAAGCAGGTTGCGCACGAAATCAAAAACCCGCTGACGCCGATGAAACTGACACTGCAGCACCTGCAACGCACGCTGCAAACCGACAACCCGACGGCCCGTCGGGTGTTGCAACGCACCCTGGAAACCCTCCTCGATCAGATCGACAACCTCAGCGACATCGCAACATCGTTCTCCGATTTTGCCAAAATGCCTTTGCCCAAAAATGAGTTATTCGAGATTACGTCGGTCATCAACAAAGCCGCCGATCTGTACGCCGACGACGGTAAAATATCGCTCGTACGCGACATCTCTCCCTACCCGGTGATGGTCATGGGCGACCGGCAGCTCATTGGCCGTATCCTTACAAACTTGATTATCAACAGTGTGCAATCGGTTTCGTCGGATCGAAAGCCGGTCATTCAATTACGGTTGCGGGTAACTGACGAGCACATCAATATTGAAATCTGCGACAATGGTGCGGGTGTTCCGGAAGCCATTCGCAGCAAAATATTCCTGCCTAATTTCACGACGAAAGAAGGCGGTTCGGGATTGGGACTGGCCATTGCCAAACGCGGCATTGAACACGCCGGTGGAAGCATCTGGTTTGAAACCGAAACCGGCGAAGGAACGACATTTTTTATTACGCTGCCGCACATCCCACCCATCGGTACGGCAAGTGGTCTGAAAGGCGAAAGTATCGGGTTAAACTAGTTCAGGGGTTAGCTAAAGGCGGCAGCCCGACAGTCCTTATTTCTCGTTTTTCTCATTCGGAAGGTCGTCGTCAATCGTAACATGCTTCCAGTTCTCGCCGGAGCGGATTCGGTTCAGCTGGGTATGCGTGATACCAAACTGCTTCGCGATCATTTTCAGGCGGTTTTTCTCGTTCTTCAGCAATTTCTTGATCATCTTCACCTTCGACTCGGTCAGCTTGTAATTCCGGGTTCGGCGCGGAATTTCCCGATTCAGAATGTTCGGGCTCGTGCGGTTATGCTCAATCATCTCGGCCTTTGTAACCCACTTCAGGTTCTGAAAATGATTGTTCTTCTTATCGTGGTCGAGATGAATAACGTAGGTCTGTTCCGGATTATCACGGCTCAGAAACAATTCGGCGATCAGCTTGTGAAAATACCGGTTTATCGTTTTGCCTCCGGTGCGGATATTGAGCGAGCGGTATCCCTGAATAATGGAGCCATTGATCAGCGTGCCATCTTTGGTGTCATTTTGAAAACTTTTCAATCGACCAAAATTCGAGACTTCATAACGGGGCGGGTTCTCGATGCCATCAAAATGGATAGGCACCCATTTTTCATTCCAGTAGTTACTGGTACGCTTATCAGTCATAACAAGTGAAACGGTTTTGTAAACTTTGGTGGGTTTGTTCAATGAACAATTAACAAAATATTATTTCAACTGTTTAACAAACCCAATTAAAAGATACTTAAAAAACATTATAGGCATTTTTTTTCAAATCTCAGGCAATTTCTGGTGAATAACGCACTACTTTTTTGTTTAAGTATGCGATACTTAACACTAAACAAAGCAATACATTGATCGGGCAAATTAAAAGAGGAGTAATGAGAAATGGAGAAATGGAGCCAATAGAAACTTATATACGAAAATAAGTCTATAATGGATTTCCGAATGTAGAAACTAAACTGCCAGCCCAATAGTTTTTATAATAAGTGCAGATTGACAGAAAAAATAATGAAAAGTAAAACATTAGTGGTTGGTGCTTCGGAAAACCCGGAGCGCTACGCCAACAAGGCCGCCAACCGCCTGGTTCAACAAGGGCATGAAATTGAATTGCTCGGTTTACGGTCGGGAACGATTCGGAATCATCCGATTCAAACCGGTCGGCCCGAGCTGAACGATATTGATACCGTTACGCTCTATGTTTCACCCAAAAATCAGACGGGACTTTACGACTACATCAAAGAGCTGAAACCCCGGCGGGTGATCTTCAACCCCGGAACAGAAAATCCGGCTTTTGAGAAAGACCTGGAACAGAACGGAATCGAACCCATTGAAGCCTGCACCCTGGTGATGCTGGCGATTGGTCAGTACTGAATGACCATCGACAACTGACAATGGTCAATGGTCATTCGTCAATGGTCATTCGTCAATTTCCCCCACTTCAGTAAGGCCGAGGCCCAGGTAAAACCGCTGCCAAACGCGGCCAGGCAGATCAGATCGCCGGGCTGGATACGGCCCTGCTCCCAGGCTTCGGTGAGGGCAATGGGAATGGAAGCAGCCGTGGTATTGCCATACTGCTGAATGTTGTTCATCACTTTCTCCGGCGGCAATTTCAGCTGCTGCCGAACGTAATCCGAAATACGAATATTGGCCTGGTGGGGCACCAGCAGGGCGATGTCGTCGGCAGTGTAGCCATTGGCTTTCAGGGCTTCATTGATGACCTCCCCAAAGCGTACCGTGGCGTGTTTAAAAACCGCATTTCCGTTCATAACGACATCAAAACCGCCCTCGTCGACCATCTCTTTGGTGGCCGAACGCGCTGGACGGCTGCTGCCCGGATCGCGAACGTAAAGGTCTTCGGCGTAGCGCCCATCGGCGTGCAAGTGCGTGGACAGAATGCGGTGGTCGGGATCGTCGGTAGCCTGCACCACGGCCGCGCCCGCGCCATCGCCGAAAATAACCGCCACGCCCCGGCCCGCGTTACTTTTGTTGATCCAGGTCGATTGAATTTCCGAACCCACCACCAGTACGGTTTTGTACATTCCGGTTTTAATGAACTGATCGGCAATGGACAGCGCGTAGACAAATCCAGAACACTGGTTGCGGATGTCAATAACGCCGATTCCTTCCAGCCCCAGTTCGCGCTGCATCAGAAAACCGGAACCGGGAAAAAAGTAATCCGGCGTGATGGTCGCAAACACAATCAGCTCAATGTCAGTCGTTTGCAAACCGGCGCGATCGATTGCCATGCGGGAAGCCGCCGTTGCCATGCTGGCGTTGGTGTCTTTCCCGTAGGTGAAATACCGCCGTTGCTGAATACCGGTGCGCTCCCGAATCCATTCGTCCGACGTATCCATGTACTGCGTCAGGTCCTGATTCGTAACGACATTTTCGGGAACGTAAAACCCCAGGCCGGTGATGGTTGAATAGGCCATGCCTTAGGCAGAGATTTCGGCAATCGAAAACGAATATTCTTCCATAATCAGGTTAGCCAGCAGTTGGCGGCAGGCCGAGTCGACGGTCGCTTTCGCCGTTTCTTCCGACTCCGCTTCCACTTCCAGTCGAATGTGCTTCCCGATCCGAACGTCGCCCACCGAATCGATGTGAAGGTTGTGCAACCCTAATTTGACGGCTTTTCCCTGCGGATCAAGAATTTCCTTCTGGGGCATTATGTCGATTTCAGCGATGTATTTCATGATTGAAGGAGTAAGATGGTGAAGAATGTAGAAAGAAAAGGCTCGAAATCAACCTTTTACGTCCGGGTTCGTCACACTCTTTTTTTAGCAAAAAATGAGATCAAAATGTATAATACGATAATCAGCGGTACGGCTGCGAATTGCAAAAATAATAACAGAAACGCCGATAGTATCAGAAAACTGAATTTTATCCGGTTTTCGCGCCAGCCGAACGATTTAAATTTAAAGGCCAGCAACGGTAATTCGGCCACGAGCATGAACGAAAAACCGATCAGAATAAACAGCGTGATGGGAGTATGCCACAAAAAAGCAAACTGGGGCTGGTAGTGGCTCATGAGCGGAAAAGCCGCAACAAAGATCGTATTGGCTGGAACCGGCAGCCCAATGAACTGGTCGGACTGGCGGGTGTCGATGTTGAAATTAGCCAGTCGCAGGGCCGATAAAACGGCAATTAAATACGCCAGATAGGCCCAATTTCCCAATCCCTGATTCTCAAGTTCCTGAAAAATCAGGGTTGCGGGCAAAACCCCGAACGTAACAACGTCGGCCAGTGAATCGAGTTCTTTGCCAAACGGTCCGGAAACGTGCACCAGCCGGGCCACAAAACCGTCGCCGAAATCAAGAATGCCGGCCAGCACAATCAGCCAGGCGGCAGTTTCGGGTTGCCCGCGCAGGGTCATAACCAACCCAATACACCCGCACAGCAGGTTGCCGCAGGTCATGGCATTGGGCAGATGACGAAGTAGCTTATTGATTGATTTTGAAAACTAAGTGAAACTTGATTCCCCGAAAACCGTAAACGACGGTGTAAAGCTACACGAGAGTAGGATCAACTCAAATTTTGGCAAAAAGAAAAAGACCTGATTCGTGCGGTTTTTAACTGGTATTTACCATTCCGTCAAAAAGCATTAAATTGATTCTATGTTTCAACCGCAACACATCGTTCCGTGAACCAGCCCGCGAGCCGCAAAATCATCCACATCGATATGGATGCGTTTTATGCCTCCGTTGAACAACGGGATAATCCCGCGTTGCGTAACAAGCCCATTGCCGTGGGCGGATCGAGCCAGCGGGGCGTGGTGGCAGCGGCCAGTTACGAAGCCCGTAAATTCGGCGTTCGGTCGGCCATGGCGTCTTCGGTTGCCATCCGCAAATGCCCCGAGCTGATTTTTGTCAAACCCCGTTTCGACGTCTATAAATACGTTTCCGACGAAATTCGGACTATTTTCGCCGAATACACGCCCCTGATCGAGCCGTTGTCGCTGGATGAAGCGTATCTGGATGTGACCGATAATTTGAAAAACATCACTTCAGCGACGCAAATTGCCGAAGAAATCCGCACCAAAATTCAGCAGCAAACCCAGTTGACGGCTTCCGCCGGCGTCTCGTACAACAAGTTTTTAGCCAAGCTGGCTTCGGATTACCGCAAACCGAACGGACTCTACGTGATCAAACCGGCGCAGGGACTGGCTTTTGTGGAAACGCTGACCGTCGGGCAATTTCACGGCATTGGCCGGGTAACGGCCGCCAAGCTCAATCAACTCGGCATTTTTACCGGCTGGGATCTCCGGCAACAATCAGAAACGTTTCTGAAAAAGCACTTTGGGAAAGTAGGAAGTTACTATTACACCATCGCCCGGGCCATCGATGAGCGGCCGGTGACGCCCGACCGGCTGCGGAAATCGATTGGTTCAGAAAATACCTTCGACCAGGACCTGACCTCCGATGCGGAATTGCTGGCCGGTTTACAACCCGAACTCGACTCCGTCTGGCGGATTTGCGAACGCATGCAGGTGGTGGGCCGCACGGTTACGTTAAAAGTGAAATATGCCGATTTTGAACAGATTACCCGCAGCCGGACCACGCTGGGTCCCATTTCCCAGAAATCATTTCTGGATCGGATCGGTGCGGACTTGCTCACGTCGCTCCTGCCTGTGGCCAAAGGCGTCCGGTTATTGGGCGTTTCGTTATCCAATCTGGAAGCTTCCGACGATCTCTCCGGCCAGCAATTGCTGCTTCCTTTCTAACCAATAAGTAAGTTTT
Source organism: Larkinella rosea (assembly GCF_003858635.1). GTDB lineage: Bacteria > Bacteroidota > Bacteroidia > Cytophagales > Spirosomataceae > Larkinella > Larkinella rosea. The sequence continues at coordinate 203,723 of NZ_RQJO01000011.1, read as the reverse complement.
CCGTTCGGTAGCAAAACCGGAGCCGAAACCGAATGTCCGACAAACGAAACAAGGTTACCATATCACAAATACCGGTTACTAAAATTATGTAACAAAATGGTCACAAGGCTCAGTGTGGGCCCTTTTCCTCGTTATCTTGGAATGAGTTTCCGATCTGCCGTACGCACCATGATCATTCGACCGAAGTCAAATCGTTATTACCTCATCCATACCGAACCGGTACTCAGCACCGAGTTGATGCTGCGGGATCTTCAAACGACCCACCGCCCGTTGCCGATCAAACTCACCAAACAGTGGCTGACGGCTTTTGGCTTCCGGCCCGACGCTTCGGCGCACGGCTGGGTTTTTGAAGACTGCCGGTTGATTCCGGGGGTTAATTGCTGGCTGAGCGTCCATCCCCGTCGGTACCTGCAATATGTTCACGAACTTCAGGATTTGTTCGAAGATCATTATGAGTATTCGGAGCTGCGTCTGAAAACCGGTTTAGCCAGCCTGCATGTCCCGACGATTCGACCCTCGACCCTCCGGCTGGCCTGAGTTGTTTGTTGAAAATTAGAAGTTTATCCTTTAAAGTTTAAAAAGAATCGATACGAAGAAATCCGATTCAACCAATTGCATCAAAAACAAAAACCGCTAACCCTTTTTTAACTAATCCCACTCCCGTTTTAAATCATTCCTTATCGATAAAATACCACCGCGGCAGTCTGTTTTTACCTTCCCGATTTTGCGCATTTCCCAGGGAAAAACCGGTCGCTAAACCACCAGTAAAAGCCCTTCCGTCGCTCGTTTTGCCGTTTAATAAATAGATTCTGCTCCATACGAAAGTTTCGCATAAATTATCTTTCTGATAAAAACCGCTCCGGTTAGTACGCATTACCCGCCCAACTCAACCCATCTTATCTATCCCAATCATGGTTTCAGCATTAACCTGCGTTTCGGAGGAATAACCAGCCCGATCATTCGAACAAAACCGTCCAGCTCCATCTCTAAACCTTTTCAAAAATGACTGTTTTCGATCTTCACTGCCATCCGTCGTTCAAGTCGTCTTTATTAAACGATGATTTAAACCAATGTCCGACACCGATCGACTTTGTGGACATCCAGATCAAAGCTCCCCTGGGCCTGGGGCCGTGTCTGGAAAAAGTAGCGGGGGATTCGCTGGATTCGCAGTCGAGTTTTGGGCAAATTCCCGGTGGCAGTCTGGTAGTAGCCAGCTTTCTGGCCTTTGAGCGCGTTTACGCCTTTGTCGAAGACCTGAAACGGGTGAAAAACCTGGGTAAAAACGTTTTTCAAAACATGAAAGACGAAAAGGATAGTTATTTTGACATTTTAACCAACCGGGATGTCGCTCATTTCCTGACGTTTCTGTCTAAAAAATCAGGTTTACGGCAATACCAGTTGGTACAAAGCATTGCCGATTACCCCGCTAATCCGGACGTCAACACGGTTTATGTGGTGGTCTCCATCGAAGGGGGACATAATTTTTACGTTCAGAAAAAACTGCTTGATCAGGAGCAGGGCGATCATCCGCAGGAAATCATTGAGCAGTTGAAATTCTGGAAACGCCATTCTGCCGACCCGCTCACCGCCGGACAGTTTCCCCGCCTGCTGTACATTACGATGACGCACCACGGCCAGAACTTACTGGCCAATCACGCCTGGGCCATTCCGATCCGGTTTGCCGGCAACACGGTCGATGTAGGTTCGTTCGATCCAACCGGAAACGGGCTCAGCGAGGTCGGCGAGCAGTTTTTGCGAACCGCTTTGAGCGAAGAAGCGGGCCAGAAACGAATTCTGATCGACGTCAAACACCTGGGCTTGGCTTCGCGCAAACGGGTGTACGAGATCATGGAGAAGGACTTTCCGACCGTGCCCATTCTGGCAACCCACATGGGCGTCACGGGAACCTCCTGGGATCAGCCGCCGTTCGAGCGGATTGACTCACCGGCCGACCACCCCCAGAACATGGTGGTGAGCTACCAGCCATCAGGCGGTTTTTTGCGCGAAATTCCCCCGACCGATTCCGATCATTCCGGTCTTACTTCCATTAAATTCAACACCTGGTCCATCAACCTCTACGACGAAGATATCATCCGGATCATGCGCTCGGGTGGGCTGATCGGGGTTTCGATGGACCGCCGGATTCTGGGCGCCGTCGGCGTCGAACCCGAGCGATTTAGCAGGCACGATTTCCCGAAGAACTGGCTGACGATGGAAAAACCGACCTTACCGCCCAAAGGCAAGGGAATGTTGTATCCGACCAAAGCCCTGCCCAATCAGTTTGATGGCAACCAGAGTAAAGTTCAGCAGGATTTGTGGGCGTTTTGCCAGAATGTCATCCACCTGGTACTCATCACTGAACTGGCCAAAGGAAATGCCGACCCGGAGAGCGCCGTCTCCGCATCCATTGATCCGTGGGACCACATCTGCCTAGGATCCGATTTTGATGGGCTGGTATCGGCCATTAAAACCTGCCCCACTTCGGAGCAACTCCCGCATTTTTTCGGGCAGCGCATGAAAGCGACGCTGGAAGCCATGGCGGCCCACCTGAATACCAGTCCGTTCATCGTCAACCCCATTGAAATACCTGCCGACGTGATCGATCGGTTGAGCTTTAAAAACGGCCTGAATTTTCTCAAAAAGCATTTTAACTAATCCGTCTGCTGAAGCGGTTTTACGACCTGTTACGAGTACCCATTCCTAAATCGATCCAACGATGTATCGTTCTGAAAAAACGGTACCAATGAAAACAGTCCATGACAACCCCGATCTCTGAATCAGCCACCGGGCCGCAACCGCAAGAAACGACGGCTCCCGTAAAACCCAGGCTTTATGCCCTCATTGTCGGTATCGACGATTACCGGGGTGATTTGATTTTGCAGGGACAGGTCCGGTTTCCAGCCCTGGGCGGTTGTGTGGCGGATGCTCAGAAAATCAGACGATACCTAAAAAACGATCCGGCTTTCGATTCCCAGATCCGTTTTTTACAAGACAGCGAAGCCGACAAATCCAGCGTTGTCAAAGCCTTTCAGGAACATCTCGGACAGGCCCAGGAAGGCGATATTGCCCTGTTCTATTTTTCCGGTCACGGCACCCAGGAATGGGCTGACACCACCGTCTGGAAACACGAAACCGATGGAAAGCTGGAGTGTATCGTCTGTCATTACACGGAACAGACCCTCGATGATTTCCTGCTATCTGACAAGGAGTTACGGTATTTGATTCACGAACTCTCCACCAAAAAACCGCACATCGTCACCATCTTCGACTGCTGCCATTCGGGCGACAACACCCGCAATGGCGCACTGGTGCAAGCTGTATTCAAAAAAGATTTGCCGAAAGAAAAACGGATTCCGTTTGTATTTAAAAAACGGACCTGGGAGCACTTCATTTTCGGACAGCAAATCTCCGCCGATACGATCCGTGACCAGGGTGATGCCATGGCGTTACCCGAAGGAACGCACATTCAATTATCGGCCTGCGAATCCGACGAGTCGGCGATGGAAGTCAGTGGCGAAGGGGTATTTACCAAAACGCTGCTGAACGTGCTACGGGCCTCCGCCGGAGACCTCAGTTATTACACGTTGCGAAGTCGTGTGCGGCAGTACCTGCGCAACGTTTTTGAACAAAAACCCCGGATTTATGTCGCCAACGGCGACGACGCCCTGCTCTACGCGACCTTCCTCAACCGGCCCGGTCAGCCCGGGCAATCGGCGATTGGCGAGGTTACGTATAACCCGAAAAACGGCTGGCAGCTGAGCCTGGGAGCCATTCACGGCATTACGAAGGAAACGAAATCGATTGTCGCGTTTGACCCGGATGATCCGGAAAAAAAGTATCCGGCGAGTCTGGGTACTATCCGGATCGATTCGACGGAATTGCGGTTTGACCGATCATTTAACCTGAACCGAACGGTGGTTTATCAGGCAGTTATCGACGGTTTGATGACAACGCCACTGCCCGTTACGGTTGTAAGCAAAGGCGGTTTGCCGGAGGATCAACAAGCTTTATTGAACAAACTTGCCAGCGAAAGCGGGGGGCTGATTGTAACGGAAGAAGAACAAACCCGGGCAAAGTATGTGGTTCATGATCAGGACGGTTCCTACTACATTACGTACCCCAGCGATCCTTTTCGCCCGCTGACAAAAGTAATCGAATCTGGTTCAACGACCGCCATCAGTGAACTGGTCGATCAGTTGAAACACCTGTCGCGCTGGGAGTTTATGACCGGTTTGACCAATACGGATACCAACCGACTGCCGGGAAAACCGCTGCTGGTAGAATTTGCCCGGATTGGAGCCGACGGTCTGGCAACGCCGATTTTGTCGGAAAACGATGCGGTTCCGATTGACTACGAAAAACAGGCGGATGGAAGCTGGAAAAGCAATATTCAGGTAAAAATCACCAATCCGGCCAGCAACGCCAATACGCTGTATTGTGCCGCTTTATACCTGTCGTCGACTTTCGAATCGTTTACCGGTTTTTTAAATCCGAAGGCGTATCCGCTCGAACCGGGCAATTCGGTATCGTTGGGCATCAATAAAAAAGATTATTTGCCCGCCAGCCTGCCCGGTGCCATTCGAGCTTACAACTGGCCCTCCCGACTGGAACATATCAAACTGATTATCAGCTCCGACGAGTTCGATCCTCAGGCGTTGACGCTGGCCACCTTACCCGATCCACCGATGCCCGGCGACGCAAACCGGGACGTCAAACGGGGTGGTTTTGCGACCGAGGAAGTGTCGGCCGCCCCGGTTCAACTGACGGGCTGGACCACGCAGTTTTACACCCTGCAACTGATCAACCCGGAACCCAATGTGATTCGGGCCACCGAACTCAACGCAATGCTTCACGATCCGGTGACCACGCCGTTTGCGCTGGGCCTCTATTTCGATGCCAAACCAGGAACGAACTGGGAGACGGATTACCAACTAAAACCGGAGATAAAAGTCCGCGATTCGGCCCACCTCGACGAGCGCGGTCCGATTCAGGATTGGGGACTCGATCTGGCCAATGCCGTGGCCCGCAAGTTGCGAAACCGTCATTACGAGCAGGTTATCAAGCGTTTTCCGGATCGCGTCCGGCTGGTTTCGGAGGGGGATTCGTGGTTTCAACACCCGCTGGTGACCGACACCATCGATCATCTTTCGCGGGCTTTTGCGGTTTACTGCGTAGCCGCAGCGGGCGATACACTTCGGAATTACCAGAAATCCGGCGAATACCTGGACGCGATTGACGACCAAAAACCGGCGATGTTCCTCATCAGCGGGGGCGGCAACGACATTCTTGGCGAGCAGTTTCGCACCTTTTTGCAGGATAAACCGGATCTGAGCCAACCGCCCGGCCAGAATCCGCGCCGGTTCCTGAACGACAGGGTGTTTGCCGAACTGGATGCGCTGCGCGACATCTACAAAGCGATGTTCGGCCATTTGAAAGTCCACAAACCCAAACTGCAGATTCTGGTCCACGGCTACGATTACGTGATTCCGCTCAGCGTGACGGACAAAGGCTGGCTGGGTCGGTACATGATCGAAAAAGGCATCAAAAACCAGCAGGACCGGTTTGCCATTATTCAATTTATTCTCGACGAGTTCAACGCCCGCATCCAAGCCGTGGCGGCCGGGTTCACGGAAACCGTTTCGTATATTGACCTGCGGAAAACCGTGCGGCCCGACCAGTGGTACGACGAAATCCACCCGAACGACGACGGTTTTCAGCAGGTGGCGATGAAGTTCATGAACCGCATTAACGAACTGGTCGCCAAACATCCGGACATGGTGCAGCCGCTCAGCAAAGAGCGGGGAGGTAAAAGCCCTCAATTAATAACTCCAGAGCTTAGGCAGCGCTTTCAACCGCCCGTAGTTCCATTACCCAAACAGAGCCAGAGGTCTTCAGACAGATCTGCACTTTTCGATGGTGATGCCGTGGTAAGTTCTCGAAACGTAAATATCATTGATAAATTACAACTTCTAACTTCTTCCATCCGCGAAGGGCAACTCGAATACGACATTCCCGGTTCCATGAAAGTGAACGAACAAACGACCTGCACCGTCCGGATTGCGGGAAAAGAAGTGGAAACCGCGCTGTTAAAAATCAGCGAAACCAGTATCCATCAGGACATTATTATCGGCAACGAAATGAGTGTCCGGCTGGTCGACAGTTCGGGCGGGGAGTATTTCAAAATCACAACCACCAGCACCGAGCGGCAGGACATCTGGACCGGCGACGACACGCAATGGAAGTTTTTTGTCCGCCCGCTGAAAGCCGGTCGGCATCCGCTCCTGCTGCAGGTCACGGTTCACCTCGGAAACCGCTCCAAAGACCTGGATGTGCTGGAAAAGGAAGTGCTGATCAGCAGCGACGGAACGAGCGACGACGAAATAACGGGCGCCAAAAAATGGAAACGGGTTCTGTTTCTCTCGGCCAATCCCACGACGATGGAACCGCTCCGGCTGGGGGCCGAAGTCCGCGAAATTCAGGAAGAACTCCGGGGCAGCGAAGGCGTTCTGTTTTCAACCAGTCTGGCCGTTACACCCCGGACGTTGACGCGCTCCATTTTGCAGGAAAAACCAACCATCGTGCATTTTTCCGGTCACGGCACCGATGAAGGGCTTTGCCTCGAAACCGAAAGCGGCCAGCTAAAAACGGTCAGCACCGACGCGCTGGGGCGGCTTTTTGCGGTTTTTGACGACTCGGTCCAGTGCGTTCTGCTCAATGCCTGCTATTCCGAGCCACAGGCCCGGGCCATCAGCGCGCACATTCCGTACGTGATTGGCATGCAGCGCTCGGTGAGCGACGAGGCCGCCATTGCCTTTTCGGCCACGTTTTATCAGGCGCTGGGTTCGGGGCTTTCGATTATCGACGCCTACGAACTGGCCGTCGCGGGCATGGGACTGGAAGATGATCGGCAGGCAGATATTCCGGTTTTACTGCAAAACCCGGTCAGCGGTTGATCGTGTTTTGCAGCAATGCAATTTTTCCGTCCATCGTCGTCACCAGCACCCGGCGGTTTTTCAACGGCCAGACGCGGTTGAGCATGGCGTTCGAGAGTTTGTGTGCCCAGAGCAGTTGGCGGTTTTCGCGGTCGATGGTGTAAAGCGCGCCCTCGTCGGTCGGGACATAGACCAGGCCGTCACGTTCCGTCAGCGGGCCCGGACTGATTTCGTACCCAAACTGGCAGTTGACAAACCACGCGCCCCGACCGTCGGCCGAGTTGGTTGGAATGGCCCAGACCGAATCCTGCATGCACTTGACGTAAATCAGCGATTGATCGGCCGACACGCCCATCGACTCGAAACCCTTGTGCTGGGCGGTTTTCCAGATTTCCCGCCCGGTTTCGGTGTCGATGGTCGTTACGGTGCGGTCGGGCGTCTGGATGAACAGGCGGTTTTTGACCAGAACCGGTACACAGGCCGCGGGCGAAAAGTTGCGGATTTTGCCGTTGGTCCACCGCCAGACCGAATCACCGGTTTTCTTGTTCAGCGCGTACAGCGACGAGCCCCACGACCCGAAATAGACCTTCTTTTGATCGAAAACCGCCACCGACTCCACGAAGCCTTTCACGCCCGCGAACGTCCAGCGCACCGAACCATCGGCCAGCGACAACGCCCGGAATTTCCCTTCGGAACTGCCAATAAAAACCGTATTCCGATCGATCACCGGCGATGCGACAATGGGCTTGCCGGTTTCCTGTTTCCAGAATAAGTTACCGTTTCGCTTATCGAGGCAATAAATTGTTCCGTCGGTAGAAGCCACCACCACCCGGTTTTTGCGAACCGCCGGGGTCGAATAGACTTTTCCGCCCGTCGCAAACCGCCAGCGCACACTTCCATCGACCGTGTTAAGCGCGACAATCTGTCCGCTGGTGTTGGGATAAATGCAAAAACCGGCGCTTTCGACGATGCCCGCGCCGATGTCGCTGCTGTCCTGTTTGGCCCAGACCGGTTGTATGGTCGCGTACTGCGTGTTCATCTGGTACGACGGTCGGGGGAATTTCGCGGCCTCTGTCGGATCGAAATGGTGGTTTTTCAGCACAATCGTTCGCCAGACGGCTTGGGTCGAAAAACCGGGTGTCCGTTCGGCAAAGGTCATGGTGTCGTTTTGCATCGTCACGATGTTGTAACCGCCCACCTCGTCTTTCGCCCGCAGATTGGACCGCCCCATCGTGCCCGGAATGCCTTCAAAATTCAGTTCGCGGTTGGCGTGGCCGTGCCCGCAAAAAGCCGCCTGAACGTTGGTTTTCTTAAGTTCGTCGATCAGCAGATACCCGTTTTCCAGCGACTCATCGAGCGGATAATGGTTCATGAAAATCACCGGCTGATTGCTGCCTTTTAACTTTTCTACTTCGGACCGGAGCCACAACACATCTTCGCGGGCCACCAGCCCCGGCGACATCCGCATGTTGGGACCGCTGCCGCAGCCGATAAACCGGTAGTTGCCAAACGTGAAGGCAAACCGCTCCGCTCCGAAAAACCGCCGGAAACTGTTGCAGCCGTTTTCCGACCATTTGGTGTCGTGGTTTCCCGGAAAAATGTACCACTTCTTGTTCAGACCGTCCAGAATGCGTTTGGCAATCGCGAATTCCTCGTCGGAACCGAAGTCGGTGACGTCGCCCGTAAAAACCGCAAAATCGAGGTCGGTTTGGGCGTTGATGTCGTTCACGGTGCGCTGGAGGTCTTCGGCCGCCGTGGCGGGTGCGCCGACGTGCGTATCAGTGACAAACGCAAACCGTATGGGCTGGGCCGATGCCGTACCGAATCCGAAGAGGGCGGCTAACAGGAGATAGAAAGGCTTCATACCGCAAATTACAACCGCCCGGCGCAGTGTCAACCACAACCGTTGACGAAAATCGATAAAAGAAGCTCCCGGGTGTGATAACCTTTCCATAGGAATGGCAATAGATTGGGTGAAGGACTCCCTGCGTGTTGTTGCTGAAGATCAGAGGTAAACGTGGTGGAGGCATTACCGGCAAAAAAAACCGTCACTACCCTGAATGATTCGTTTTGAAATGGTTATTTTTAGGATCGAGATTCTTTATCCTACCCACCGTATGAAGTACTTTCTATTCCTTCTTTTGTGGAGCTTTTCTTCTTTGCAGGCTCAACCCCAACGCGCTTTTAAGCCCATTAGCAACGTTAACCAACCGCCAACCGGCCGCCTGGCCCTGGTGATCGGCAACTCCACTTACGCTGGTCAGGCACTCCCTAATGCCGCCAACGATGCCCAGGACATGGCCGCCCAACTCCGGCAGTTGGGCTTTGAGGTCATCCTCAAACTAAATCTCAACCAGACCGAACTGGAAACCGTCGTCTCCGATTTTACCCAACGGCTCAAAAAGTACGAGGTGGGCCTGTTTTATTTTGCCGGACACGGGTTTGAAGCCAGCGACAACCTCAATTACCTCATGTCGGTCGAGGTGCGAAGTGGCCTGAATGAAACCCTGGCCAAGCGAAAATCCCTCAGCCTCAACGACGTGATGAGCAGCATGAAAGAAGCCAACAGCCAGACCAATATCCTGCTCGTCGACGCCTGCCGCAACAACCCTTTCCGGGGCTGGGATCGTAACGCGGGGTCCGGTTTGGGAGCCGTCAATACGCCTAGAGGCACAATTGCCTTTTTTGCGGCCTCTCCTGGACAAACCGCCAGCGAAAACGCGGGGCAGCGGAACGGTCTTTTTACCCAGGAATTGCTTACTCAACTGCGGCAACCCAATCTGGAGCTGATCAGTATTTTTAAAAACACCGCCCGGGCGGTAACGGGAAAAAACACCCGCCAGACGCCCTACCAGGCCGGTTTCATCACGGATGATTTCTATTTCAAACGGACCGATGCCCCCACACCGCCCGCCCGGCAGCAAGCGACGTCCAAACCGGTCGTGGACTTAGAGCCGGTAGCGATGGTGAATGTAGCCGAAGGAAGTTTTTTGATGGGAAGCAATAAAAATGAGTATGAGAAGCCCATCCATCGCGTGACGCTCAGCAGTTTCCGGATGGCCAAGTTTGAAACGACCGTGGCCGAGTTTGAGCGGTTTGTGGAAGCGACCGAATACAAGACCGATGCCGAGAAGGGTGAGGGAAGCTATACTATTAATGCTGGTCTTATTATACCACCCTCCGGAATTCAATATGGTCTTGCTAAAATACAATCCGGCGTAAATTGGCGATGCGACGCGTATGGCAAAATTCGCCCTCGTTCGGAGTATAACCATCCGGTTATTCACGTGAGCTGGAATGATGCGGTGGCGTATTGCGAATGGCTGACGCTGAAGACGGGCCGAACGTATCGGTTACCGACCGAGGCCGAATGGGAATATGCGGCCCGTGGGGGTCAGCAAAGTCGCGGAACCATCTACGCTGGCAGCAATGACTTTAAGGAGGTGGGTTGGCTTGCCGATAAAACCCAGCGAACCGGTACGCGTGCCGTGGGTCAAACGAAGCCCAATGAATTGGGTTTATATGATATGAGTTGGAATGTATCCGAATGGTGCAGTGATTTTTTTGAGAAAGGCTACTATGCCATCAGTCCAGGCAGTAATCCCACAGGCCCCCCGGTTACGGATTATCGGTGGCGTATCGTGCGTGGCGGTTGCTTTGGCGGCAATACCAATGATCCGCAATCAGCCAGAGTAGCGTCTCGCGGTTCTGGCATACCCAATTATGGTTCTTATGCCCACGGCTTCCGGGTTGTGTCGGTTCCGTAAGCAGGGAGGCTTTCCATCATGCCATTTGCATTTTTAAGCTTAAAAAAGAATGGAGCGGAAGAAAGCGTATGTCCGGTGAAAATCACGACTTCAACTGACAAAAACCGGTCTGGACGATAAGTTAGTGATGGAAACCAGCTGCCAATTGCCTATCTTATGAGTTCAAACCCGCTTTATCCATGGATTGCCTGGCTTTATTGAAAACCAATCCGAATTTTCAGCATGTGCCGGAAGCGCAGCTGAGCTGGCTGGTCGATCAGTCCGATTGCCTCGAGTATCCGGCGGACACCCTTCTTTATTCGCCCGGCGATCCGACCGATCATTTTTACATTCTGCTCAAAGGTCGAATCCGGTTTTACTTCATCCAGCAGGGGCAGCAGCAGGAGTTACGGACGGCGGAAGAAGGCGCTTTGGAAGGCGTTTTGCCTTTTTCCCGAATGGTGGAATCCATCGCCTACTGGCAAACGCTGGAACCCACCGCGCTGCTGTCGATGCACCGCGACCATTTCCGCGAAATGATTCAGAATCAATACGAATTGACGGAAACGCTGGTGCAGGTGATGACGTCGCGGGTGCGGGAATCGACGCGGCTGATGCAGCAAAATGACAAAATGATGGCGTTGGGGCGCATGTCGGCAGGTCTGGCGCACGAACTGAACAACCCGGTTTCGGCGGTGGTGCGGAGTTCGGATACGCTGAAATCGCACTTACAAAACACACCCCAGCGGTTTAAGGACGTGATGGCGCTGCGGGTCACCGATGAGATGGTGGACCGGGTGAGCGAGCTGCTGTTCCGGAAAATGAACGAGCAAACCGGCAAAAACCGCCTGTCGCTGCTGGAACGCAGCAACCTGGAAGATGCGCTGCTCGACTGGTTCGACGACAACGGGGTTTCGGACGACGACGACCTGACCGAGTCATTGATCGATTTCGGGTTCACGATCGACGATCTGGATACGCTGCTGGAGGATGTTGCCCCGGAAGGCCGGGCGACGGTGTTGAACTGGATGGTCAACAACCTGATGACAGAGCGGCTGGTCAACGATATTACGGAGGCTTCCAAACGGATTGCGGTTCTGGTCAACGCGATCAAATCCTATACGCACATGGACCGCGGAACGGGGCGCGAATGCATTCACATTCGGGAAGGCATCGACAGCACACTGGTGTTGCTCAAGCACAAACTGAAAGAAAAAAACATTCAGGTCGATGTTCAGATCCCGGACGATTTACCGCAACTGGAGGCTTTTCCCAGCGAACTGAACCAGGTCTGGACCAACCTGATCGACAACGCCGTGGACGCCATGAGCGAGGGCGGCCACTTGCAGATTACCGGCGAAGTCGATCATGAATTTGAACTGATCCGCGTCATCGACAACGGTTCGGGCATTCCGGGCGATCAGATCGACCACATTTTCGAACCGTTTTTTACGACCAAAGCGGTTGGCAAAGGAACCGGACTTGGCCTGGACATTGCGCAGGGCATCATTCGCCACCACAACGGCCGGATTTACGTCACTTCCGAACCGGGCCGAACCGAGTTTAAAGTGTGTATACCCATTGATGGAGGAAGGGAGGAAGGAATAAACGGAAAAGGGAAATAAGGAAAAAACCGGCACCTTTCCCCTCTTTCATTCCTCCTTTATTCCCTTCTCCATGTATCCCTTTACTTAGTTACAAAAATGAAACTTCCCATCATTATTGCCGTTGACGACGATCAGGCGGTTTTGCAGGCCATTCAGCGGGATTTACGGCAGCAATACCGGAAAAATTACAAGATTCTGGCGACTACTTCGGCCAACGAAGTACTAGAAACGCTGGTCGAATTGCAGAAAAAAAACGAGGAAGTAGCGCTGTTTCTGTCGGATCAGCGGATGCCGGATATGCTGGGCGTCGATCTGCTGATCAAAGCCCGCAAGATTTATCCGCGGGCCAAAACCGTGTTGCTGACGGCCTATTCCGACATTGAAGCAGCCATTCGGGCCATCAACGACATTCAACTGGATTATTACCTGAATAAACCCTGGGACCCGCCGACGGAAAAATTATACCCGGTTCTGGACGAATTGCTCAACGACTGGCAGTCGAATTACCGACCCGGTTTTGAAGGGCTCAAGCTCATCGGCTACCAGTTTTCGCCCCAGACCCACGAGCTGAAAGATTTCCTGGCGGGCAACCTTTTTCCGTACCAATGGCTTGATTTTGAAGCCAATCCGGAAGCCAAAAAGCTGGTTGACGTGCACCAGATCGAGCCAAAAGATCTGCCGGTGGTGGTGCTGGAAAACGGTACGGTTTTGAAACAACCGTCGATGCCCGCCGTAGGCGAAAAGCTGGGGCTGAGTGCCAAAGCGGCCCAATCGCTGTACGATCTGGCGATTATTGGTGCGGGTCCGGCGGGTTTGGCGGCTGCCGTTTACGCCGGTTCGGAAGGCTTACGCACCATTCTGATCGACAAACGCGCGCCGGGTGGACAGGCCGGAACCAGCTCACGGATCGAGAATTACCTCGGTTTTCCGTCGGGGCTGAGCGGTTCGGAACTGGCGCGCCGGGCCATTACGCAGGCCACCCGGTTTGGCGTGGAATTTCTGGCTCCGCACGAAGTGGTTGCGATCAAGCCGAAAGGGCAGTATAAACACATTGAATTGAGCGACGGCAATGAGGTCGTTGCCCGGAGTATCGTGCTCAGTACGGGGGTTGCCTACCACAAACTGGACTGTCCCGGTTTGGAAAAATTAACGGGCGCCGGGGTGTATTACGGAGCGGCCACCACCGAAGCGTATGCGTTCAAGGGAAAACCGGTGTATGTGGTCGGTGGCGGCAATTCGGCCGGTCAGGGTGCGATGTACCTCTCCCGAACGGCTTCCGAAGTACACATCATCATCCGGCGTCCCGATCTGACGGCCACCATGTCGCAGTACCTGATCGACCAGATTGAAAAAACGCCGAATATCCACGTTCATCCCTGCACGGCAGTGGCCGAAGGACTCGGCGAATCGCACCTGGAATGCCTGCTGCTGGAAGACATTCCGACCGGCGAGCGCACGAAGGTTCCGGCCAGCGCTTTGTTCATTTTTATCGGTACCAAACCGTTCACCGACTGGATCGAAATGAACATCATTAAAGACCCCAAAGGCTTTATCGAAACCGGTCGCGATCTTGCGAAATACCCGGATTATAAGGAGTTTTGGAAGTTAGACCGCGACCCCTTTCTACTTGAAACGTGCAGCGCCGGTATTTTTGCCGCCGGTGACGTGCGGGCCGGGGCCATGAACCGCGTGGCTTCCGCCGTGGGCGAAGGGGCGATGGCGGTCAGTTTTGTCCATAAATACCTGGCAGAAACCTAAAATTGCTATGCTGAAACGAAAAGGCTGTTCACACCTGAATGCGATTGAAACCGTCACGTTGCCGGATGTACCGGCGGTTTGCGAAGAATGCGTAAAAACCGGTGATCACTGGGTGCATCTGCGGACCTGCCAGTCCTGCGGCCAGACGCACTGCTGCGATTCGTCCCGCAACCAGCACGCAACCAAGCACTTCCACCAAACCGGCCATCCGGTTATTGCCTCCGCCGAACCCGGCGAAAGCTGGCTCTGGTGCTACGTCGACGAACAAATTACGCCGTATAGTTCCTGACAACGTACCCACGGACTTTAGTCCGTGCAGGTCGGGCCACGTTGGCTTTAAAACCGTGCCGGAATACCCCTATTCATTTTACCACCTCACTCACCAGGATGACGGGGCTGATGTTGGTGTAATTTGGAAAATCGGCCCGAATGGCGTCCCGGTTTGGCGCGATAGCCGCCTGGTAATCGCTCAGGCTTTTTACGTAAAAAGTGCCGATCGCCATATAAGACAGCGGTTGGTTCGGAATACCGCTGGCAAGCCCTTTTTCAATGGTGTATTTAACCAGATTTGATCCTAAAAACCCGGCGACCATCGGCATGTGCTTGGTTTGATAATACTCCATGTTAAAGGTTTTCCCTTCGGCATACGGGTACATGACGGATACTTTAATCAAGCCTTTTTCAGCCACAGCCGTGTTCGGCTTTTCCTGGCTAAACGCAGCGAAACAAGTGGTTAAAAGAAAAAACGATGCAATCAGTACAGATTTCATAATTCATTTATTGAAGGGTTAAAAATGCGCCGTTTGAAAGCTTAGCCCGCAAATATCTAAACAGTGTCTATATTTACAAAACGCTATTTTTCGATGAAAACAATCGAAAAAACCGATTTAGAAATATGGAATTACGACAGCTCAACTATTTTTTAAAAGCCAAAGAGCTATTAAATTTTACGGAAGCAGCGAAGGCTTTGAACATCAGCCAAAGCACGCTATCTCAACAAATTAAGCAACTGGAAGATGAACTAAACGTTCCTTTGTTTAACCGTATTGGAAAACGAATAAAACTAACTGAAGCAGGTCAACTGTTTGGTGAATATGCTTTGCAAAGCATCAACAGAGCGAATGAAGGCTTATTGCTTTTACAGGATTTAAAAAACCTGAATACGGGAAAAATCACCATCGGGGTGATTTACTCCATGCGCATTCTTTTTGCCAGAACCTTGATCCAGTTTGCAACGCAATACCCCAATATCAAAATCCAGGTTGTCTTTGGTACCACAAAGGATCTTCTCGAAAAACTTAATTTGCATCAATTTGACTTTGTGTTGACATTCCATGAAAAGGCCAACGAACCGCATCTGACCTATCAGACGCTTTTAAGCGCCAATATGGTGTTGGTAACGGCTAAAAAATCATCGGTGGCCCAAAAAAGCAGTATATCACTGAATGAAGTCGCCGGGTTGCCATTGGCGTTACCGTTCAGCGGCTCTAATACGATCCAGTTTTTTGAGGAGTCATTCAGTCAGAAAAATCTGGCCCCGAATATTTGCATGGAAATAAATGATATACCGACTTTATTTGAAATTGTAAAAACCGGGCGTTGGCATACCATATTGAGTGAAACCAGTTTAAACGATCCCGATGTGGTGGGGATTCCCATTAAAGGAAAAAACATGCGACGAACGATTATGATTATTTCGCTCAAAGAAGCCTATGAAAAGAAAGCCGTGAAAAAACTCTGTGAGCTGCTGACTAAAATTTAACGTTTTTTGACGCTTCTCGAATAGTAACGGAACCGTTTTAACGATTTTTCCGGATAAGAAACCGTTTTAACAGTTGGCTGCTACAGTCGGTTTCTTTTCGCTTTAATCAAAGCTAAAGCGGTGGGCTGATAGAAGATTGTTCCGACTGTTTTTAATAATTGGTACGTTATTTCGGAACGGGCATGATCATATCCAGCGCCACCGGTTGCCTAACTTGCGGCACGTCATTGGGCTCTCCACGTAAATTTCTGCGCCCGCCGAGCGCAATGCCCTCAGTTCATTCTCCCGAGGCAAATCGAAAAGTTAAAGCCGCCGTAGGAGTGGCCGTTATTGATGTTGCCGAAAGCCGCCAGCCTGAAACTGAATCCCTGAAAAGGAAAAATGAATTGGGCTTCCAGTGGCAGGCCGAAGCCCTTATACGTAACTTTTTCGTAATAATCTCCATTTAAAAGACTACCGGGATCGGAACTCCGAACGAATTGTCCCCGATCGACGCCGTGATTTTTACTGACACCCGCGGAAATCAGGAAATTGTTAAGCCGGATGCCGTACAGCGCGCCCAGTTCTTCGTACCGGATGCCGGGAAAATTGTGATACATCCACTCGCCGTTCAGGACGTAGCGGAGCGAAACTACGCTTTTCGTATTCCGGGGCTGGAAATGCGCCGTTCCCACCAGACCAAAAAATTGGGCGGTTTTTCCGGTTTCGGGTACGTAATTGACGGGCATGATTGCGGGAAGCCCCCCTGGATGATATTGGCTGATAACCCGGCCGAGTCCAAAGCTGACCCAATACCGATCATGGTTTTTTCGGGAATTAGATGAATCCGTCTGGGCCAACGCGACAGGACTACAAGCGATAAACACGCCAATGCAGACCAAAACCGCACACCAATTTCTTCGAATCATGGCAAAAGCTATAAAAATCCTCTCAGGAATATAACGTTGATCCACAGCGAAATCGAATGGTTGGAAGACAGCCGGTGACGTTACTTCGGAACCGGCATGGTGACGTCCAGTGCGACCGGCTGACCGAACGTTGGCATGCCGTCGGCTCCCCACGTAAATTTCTGCGCGCGGGGGGAACGGTGTCCTCCGCAGCCCTGCCCCGGTTCGGGATTGGCGTGGTACAGAATCCAGTCTTCCTGGCCGTTGGGCGACTTGAAAAAGGAGTTATGACCGGCCGCGCTCGTGCCGGTCACGTTGACCGCTTTAAAAACCGGTTTGTCCTGCTTTTTCCAATTGCCGGGCGTCATAATGTCCTGGTCACCATTGAAGGAAAGCATACCCAGCGCGTAGCTGTCGGTCCAGCAACCGCTGGCCGAGAAAACAACAAACAGGCGGTCTCCTCTCTGAAGCGGTTGCGGCCCTTCGTTGACCAGCACAATGGGCTTATCATCCGGTCCCGGTTTGGGTATTTTCCCATCGATTTCCCACGCATACGTTGGCGACGAAATCCGGATGCGTTTACCCGTTGCTGTCCACGGATTTTCCATCTGGCAAAGGTAGATATCCTGCTCCCCATTCTCGTCGCCTTCCCAGCCCGACCACACCAGGTAGAGTTTTCCCCTGAACTCAAAAATCGAACCGTCGATGGCCCATTTATCGTCGGGTGTTTTGATCTGGCCTTTCATCGTCCAGGTGCCTCCCAGCGGATCGGCGGCTTCGTTTTCCAGCACCCACAGGCGGTGGTTGCGGTTTTTGCCGTCGTCCGCGGCAAAAATCAGGTACCATTTCCTCTTGATGAAATGCAGTTCGGGCGCCCAGATTTCTTTGGAATACATGCCGGTTGCGGGGGGCGTCCAGACCACTTTCTTTTCGGCGGTTTTCAGATCAGCCAGCGAGCGGGTTTTCCACAGCGTCAGATTCCGGCCGGTGGTGTTCGTGTAATAATAAAAACCGTCTTTATGAATGCTCCACGGATCGGCGCCGGATGGCAGCAAGGGGTTGGATAAGGTCTGCCCAAAGCCAACGAAAGTGCAGAATAAGAGCCCGGCAAGCAGTAATTTCTTCATGAAAGCAGGATGGTTGAGAAAATTGCCTTTCACCGCTGTCAGTGGTCGACGGCCCTGATAGCGGCAACCCCTATTTTAATAGCCTTTCGACAGATCGACCTGGTTTTCAAGCGGTTTTCCAGATAAAAACTGGTGCAGGTTCTGAATAAACAAATCCGCTTTACCCAAGTCTTCCGTCGCCTGTCCCCCACCCGTATGTTGGGTCAGAATCACATTCGGCATTTCCCATAATGGATTATCGGTGGGTAGCGGTTCTACTTCGGTAACATCCAAAACCGCTCCGGCCAACTGTCCACTTTTCAGGGCTTCGATCAGGGCGGTTTCGTCGGTGGTGCTGCCCCGGCCAATGTTGGCGTAGACGCTACCGGTTTTCATGGCGGCAATGAGTTCGGCGGAGAAAAAACCTTTCGCCGTTCCGGGTAAGCAATTGACAACCAGATCCGTTTCGGGCAACGCAGCTTTCAATTCGTCGGCGGTGTGAAGTTCAGCTTCCGGGTTGGTCCGGGCCAGAAACCGGACGTTACACTGAAAACCGGTCAGCATTTGCCGCACGGCCTGACCGATGGTCCCCGATCCCAGAATAATCACTTTTTTATTCCTGAGTAAGCCCAGTTTAAACCGCAGCGGCACCCCGATCCACTTCTTCTGGGTTTGCAAAACCGCCAGTCCGTGAATGTCGCGGTAAAAGGCGATGATGCCGGCCACGATGGTTTCGGCGCAGGGCCAGGCGAAATAATCGCCCATGTTCGTCACCGGATTGGTCAGTTTCAGATTTTTATACCCATCGAAACCCGCCGAATCCAACTGCCACCATTTCAGATTATTACCTTCCGAAAACCAGGCTACCGGGGGATTTCCCAAGACGATATCGGCCCGTTGAAAAGCCGCTTCCTGTTCGTTTTCGGGAAGGTCTTTTTTGAAAATAACTTCGTGACCGGACGGAAATTTTTCGAGAAAATAAGCTTTATCAGACGCGTTGAAAGGGGTATTTACAAAGACAATCATGCCAGCGGAGTTAGGTGTATGATCGTAAAAGTAATCAATCACCCGTTTTTACTTCGACAAAATGACCTTCTGGTGTCGAACGGGCTGTCCGTCGCGGAATAACCGGACCAGGTAAACCCCAATCGGCAACGGTCCCAGGTCGATGGTGGTTTCCGTGTGCGCCAGCACTGTCTGCCGGGCCGTTACGGGTTGTCCCAGCAAATTCAGCACCTGAACCACGCCGTTGTTGGGTGATTTGATTCGCAAAAACCGGTCGGTCGGGCTCGGATACACCCACGGCTGTTTCGTTTCCTCGTCTTCCGTGCCCGTAATGACCACTTTCTCCGAGGTATTGCGCAGGTAACGAACGCCCCCGGTCATGGTTCCGGCGAGCACATCCGCCAAACCGTCGTTGTCCAGATCGGCGGCCGTCAGCACCAGATTTCCGCCGGGAATGGCATTGTCGGCCGTTTGCGTCAATTCGTTGATCACCAGCGTCGAATCCAGCAACTGCATTTTATCGGCGGGTTGGGCGGGTAATTTGTAAAGCCGCATCATGCCGTCGCGGGTGCCGGTGAGCAACTCCGGAACCTGGTCACCGTTGAAGTCGACGACCACAATCGACGGACTGGTGGCACCCGGCAACACATTCACCTGTCCGTAATTCTGCTGTTGCAATTCGTATTTGGGTGCCGTTGCCGTGCCGGTATTGCGGTGGTATTCAATTCCGCCGTTCTGTTTTCCGATCAGCAGATCGGTTTTGCCGTCGCGATCCACGTCGTACCAGGTTGGCAGATCGATGATGCCCAGCCGGTCGGGCGTCGGGATTTGCTGCACTTTGGTCGCATCGAGTTGAAAAGCTGCTCCGCGCGCGCCCTGATTCAGAATATACCGGATTTCCGGCGCGCGATTGATCGAGTTACCGGTAAAAATCAGGTCAAAACTGTTGTTGCCGTCGATGTCGGCAATGGCCACTTTTAGGTCCGTTAACAGAAATTTCTGGGAAAGTCCCAGGTAGTCCGTCGTCTTCAGTTCATAGGCCGGTTTACTTTTGGTACCGGTATTTTCGAAATGCGCAATGCTGGCCCGGTAGCCGGTGGCATCGCGGACGCCCGCGTTCCCGATCAGTAAATCCAGGTCACCGTCGCCATCGAGATCAGCCAAAACCGGGGTCGCATTTTCGCCGAAATCGATCATGTCTTCCTGCAAAAAGCTTTTGGAGGCATACTGAAAATTGGGTCGGGTATTCGTGCCGGTATTTTTATAAAACCAGTTGGAAACCCGAAAATCGATCAGATTGCCGTCATTCCCGTACGTATTCGGCGAAGCAACAAGATCGGTAATCCCGTCAAAATCAAGGTCTTCGGCGTATAAAGCCGGGAAAAGGTTGAACGAAATCGGATTCGTCGACGGAAAGGTATTGGTATACTTTGCAAAAACCGTCGAAGCTCCGTTGCCCCCCGAATTGGTCAGCATCGAAACGTGCGGACAGGTAACGTGAGCCGTCAGCAAATCTTTGTTGCCATCGCCATCGACGTCGATGATCAGCATCGAATTCCCGTTGTGTTTCACCCGCGCCCCCGCATTGTCGCCCCCGGTTTCGTTGCCGACGTAAACGCAATCCAGCCCAAACGTAAATTCATCGCAGTCGTCGTCGCTTTTAAAATTCCCCCAGCAAAAACCGATTCGCTTGAAATCCAGGCCGTTCGGGTCTTTTTTTCGTTCGACGCTCATGTTCTGGTACAGATTTGCCGTGCCGCCGTTGATGTCGTACGTCAGAATATCGGTATCGCCGTCGCCATCCACATCCAGAATCGCCGGAATATCGACCGAGTTGATGTACAGGTTCAGAATACCGGAAAGGCCTTCGTGGTAAACCGGGTCGGCCACGGTTTTAAATGACAATTTGCCGTTTGCCGACGTATTTTGCAGAATCCGCAAACCGCCGTTGGTGTGCGTAAAGAGATCCTTTTTACCATCGTGGTCGTAATCGACCAGCAGCATCCAGGTGCCGAAGGTAATGGCCGGAAACTGCTCTTCATACTGCGGGGCATACCGCCAGAGATAGCTCCCATCGGCCTGTTTTTCGGCCAGAAAAGTGGTGATCCGGCTGGTCTGGCGGTCATAAAAGACTAAATCCTCGACGGTATCGGTATTGAGGTGAATTCGGGAATATTGCGCTCCGTTGATCCCCCCTGCCCACGGATTGGTCAGGTTACGGCCCACAATTTTAACGGTGGCTCCGGCATCGTAGCGAAACGAAAACGAACCGCCGGTTTGGGCCCGGGCGAATGGAAGAATCAGAAAACAAAGTACGGTAAACAGCTTTTTCATGTAACTTTGGCTCATTAACCACACTATTGACAAAGTCGGCCGTGCGGTTAATGGATAACGAACAGACTCACAACGTTGGTTTACTTGTTTCCGGAAAATGGTTATTTCCATTCCTGAATTATACGATCGCTTCCGCGAATGCGCGGGCGTATCGACCGATACCCGTAAAATTACAGAAGGTTGTCTGTATGTCGCGCTGAAAGGCGATCAATTTGACGGAAATTTATTCGCCAATGATGCGCTGGAGAAAGGGGCCCGCTACGCCCTGATCGACAATCCGGCGCTGGCCGCCGACAGCCGGTATTTGCTGGTCGACGACGGCCTGACGGCTTTGCAGGAACTGGCCCGGCATCACCGGAATACGCTGACGATTCCCGTCATTGGCCTGACGGGATCGAACGGAAAAACGACCACCAAAGAACTGATTGCGAGCGTATTGTCGCGCAAACACCGCACGTACGCTACGGTGGGAAACCTCAACAACCACATCGGCGTCCCGCTGACGTTGCTGGCGATTGACCACAGTTACGAGATTGCGGTGGTCGAAATGGGTGCCAACCACCAGGGCGAAATCCGGTTGCTGTGTTCCATCGCCCGGCCGACCCACGGATTGATCACGAACGTCGGCAAAGCGCACCTGGAAGGCTTTGGTGGAGTCGAGGGCGTCCGGAAAGGCAAAGGCGAGTTGTTCGATTTTCTGGCCGAAACCGGCGGTACGGTTTTCGTCAACGCCCAGAGCGAGACGTTGAGGGCGATGTTTGGCGAACGGCTTTTCCGCGAAGCGGTTTTTTACCAGCTCACCGATCAATACGAAATCATCACTGAAAATCCGGCGGTGGTTTACAAAGACGAAACCGGTCAGGTGGTTACGACGCATTTGGCCGGGCATTACAACTTCGACAACATGGCGGCTGCGCTCTGCATCGGGAAGTTTTTCGGCGTTCCGGCGGAGGAAGCGAATGAAGCGATTGCCGGTTACAATCCGACGAATAACCGCTCGCAGGTCATTCAGAAGGGCAGCAACCTGCTTTTGATGGATGCCTATAATGCCAATCCGAGTTCAATGGCTGCGGCTATTCAGAACTTCATGAAGCAGGATGCAGCCCATAAAGTGGTGATTCTGGGCGACATGTACGAACTCGGCGACGAAAGCCCCGCCGAGCACGCAGCTCTGGGCGAGTTGATTGCGCAGGGCCGGTTCGACACGGTAATTCTGGCCGGAAAAGACATGAAATACGCGCTGGCGGCTTTGCCCAAAGCGTATTATTTCCCCGACAAGTTTTCGTTGCACAACTGGATCATGGACAATCCGTTTCAGAACACGGCAATCCTGATCAAAGGCTCGCGGGGCATGGGGCTGGAATCGGTTGTACAGTTTTTGTGATGAAATGTCGATGCAGAAATTAACAGCCCAAGGTTTTAACCTTGGGATACAGCGAAATATCAATTAATCCAAAAAACCGTTTCAACTGTTTTGGCGATCGCGGGTTGGGAGTAAACCGTTAAAACGGTTTGCGCAAAAGAGAATAAAACGAAACCTGTCCCACGGTTAAAACCGTGGGCTGAGACAAAACGGCAAATCTGTTTTTTTGATTTATTCCTAATAATCCTTTATGAAAAAATACGCACTCCTATTCCTGATTACCCTTGTCATTCAATGCGTTGCGGTTGCGCAGCAGCCGGTTCCATTTGAAAATGAAATCAAAGCGTTCGAGCAGCAGGACCAGACGACCCCGCCACCCAAAAATCCGATTCTGTTTACGGGCAGTTCGTCGATCCGGCTGTGGGAAAGTCTCAAAACCGATTTTCCGGATAAAGTGGTGCTCAATCGCGGTTTTGGCGGCTCTACCCTACCGGATGTCATTCGCTTTGCCGACCGTGCCATTATTCCGTACAAACCCAAACAGGTGGTTATTTACGTGGGTGAAAACGACGTAGCCAGCGGAAAAGTGACGGCGCAGGAAGTTTTCGACCGGTTTGTGACGCTGTTCACCGCCATCCGAAAACCGCTGCCTCAAACCGATATTGTGTTTATTTCGATGAAACCCAGCCCCTCGCGCCGGAAATACCTGTCGATCACGCAGGAGGCTAATGCATTGATTAAGAACTATATTGCGAAACAACGCCGGGCGCAGTACCTGGACATTTATTCCGCCATGCTCGACGCCAACGGCCAAATTAAAGGAATGTATTTCCGGCCCGACAGTCTGCACATGTTACCCGCCGGTTACGCACTCTGGACCGAAAAACTGAAGCCGTTATTAAAGTAGCATACGGTTTTCGGTATACGGTTTTCAGTTTACGCCTGGGTTGACATATTATTTAAGTCTATTTTCATGCGCCAGCCACCGTAAATCGTATACCACGAACCGTAAACTGTAAACCATATACCTATTTTGGTCAATACCACATCCATTGAAGAAATTTTTGAAGCGTTCAATTCGCTCCGCGTCCTGATTGTCGGCGACGTGATGCTCGACTCCTACGTCTGGGGACGCGTGGATCGGATTTCGCCGGAAGCACCCGTGCCGGTGGTGACCGTTCAACGGCGCGAACTGCGGCTGGGCGGGGCCGGAAACGTCATTCTGAACGTTCAGGCGCTGGGGGCCGAACCCATCATTTGCTCCGTCATCGGCACCGACGAACCGGGCGACCGGCTGATTAATCAACTGGAGGAACACGGGCTCAATTGCGACGGCCTGATTCGCAGCGACTCACGGATTACCACCATCAAGGAACGCATCATGGCGGGTTCGCAGCAGGTGGTTCGGGTGGATACGGAAACCGATACATACATTACCGAGGCAGAGCGTAACTTACTCATTGACAAAGCAAAAGAGCTAATTCCGCGTTGCCAGGTGGTTATTTTTCAGGATTACGACAAAGGTGTTCTGAGTGCGGAAGCGATTGCCGAGATTACGGCTTTTGCGAATGCGCAGGGTGTTCCGACGGTGGTCGATCCGAAAAAGCGGAATTTCCTGGCCTACAACCACACAACGCTGTTCAAACCCAATCTGAAAGAGCTGAAAGAAGGGTTAAAAATTGATTTCGATGTGACAAAGGTGGAAGAATTTCAGGCCGCCGTCGACCAGTTGAAAGCCCGCATGAACCTCAAAGGTGCCTTGATTACACTCTCGGAACGGGGCGTTTTTATCGATTTCCAGAACGAAATCCACCGGTTTCCGGCGCACATCCGCCAGATTTCGGATGTTTCGGGCGCGGGCGATACGGTCATCAGCGTGGCGGCTTGCTGCGTCGCCCTCGGTTTGCCGCCCGGTTTTATCGCCGGTTTATCCAATCTGGCTGGTGGGCTGGTTTGCGAATCACTGGGCGTTGTTCCCATCGACAAAAACCGCCTGAAACAGGAAGCCATTCAGGAAAAATTACTGTAATACATGGAAGTCAATCAGGATCATTACACCATTTCGACCGATCCATCACGGCTGCAATTCGACGTTATTCACGATTTTCTGGCGAACCACTCCTATTGGGCCACCGGCATCAGCCGCGAAACGCTGCAAAAGCAAATGGACAACTCGACGCTCCATTTTGGCCTTTACGACGGCGACAATCAAATCGGTTACGCGCAGGTACTCACCAACTTTACATCGTTTGCGTACCTCGGCAACGTTTTCGTCCTGGAAAAATACCGGGGTCAGGGCCTGTCGAAGTGGCTCATGGCGACCGTCATGGCTCACCCCGACCTGCAAGTCATCCGGCGCTGGCTGCTGGCCACCCGCGACGCCCACGGTCTCTACAAACAGTTCGGTTTTACGGAACTCGCCAAACCGGAAACCATCATGGAAAAGTTTAACGATCAGGCCATTCGGCAATGAAAACCGGTCGGATTATTCGGCCTGTCGCCGGATTTCGTTGATGTAGTCGTCCGTATAAT
This sequence comes from Larkinella rosea, assembly GCF_003858635.1. Lineage (GTDB taxonomy): Bacteria > Bacteroidota > Bacteroidia > Cytophagales > Spirosomataceae > Larkinella > Larkinella rosea. Next base: position 178,691 of record NZ_RQJO01000011.1, on the reverse strand, counting down.
CCCTGCCCCGGTTGTTGTGGTACCGCCAGACTACTTTGTAGTTGACAATCACCGCAATCGGCTGGATGTCTTTGTTTTTAACGCCTTGTTCGAGAAAGTGAATAGCTTCCTCCTGCGTATCGAACGACTGCGTTTCTGCTTCGGTATGCCGCGTAAAAACGGCTTGTGCTTTCTTCTTGTCGCTCATGCGGAGTATTCTTTCACAGTCTCGATGAAGTATTTCACTTTTTCAGGATCGGTATCGGGATAAACCCCGTGGCCGAGGTTAGCAATGTACCGCTGTGTCCCGAACGTCTCCAGCATTTTCCGCACTTCCGCTTTGATTTGGCCATATTCAGCGTACAACACGCACGGATCGAGATTGCCCTGCAGGGTTTTGTCCGGAATCAGTTTCCGCGATTCAGCCGCGTCCATGTTCCAATCGAGCCCGACCACCGAGCAACTCAGCTGGCCGATTTCCTGCCGGGCAAAAAACGCCCCTTTGGCAAAAACCGTCACCGGAACGCTGGTTTCAGTCGCCAGCGCGTCGCAAATCTGTTTGATATACGGCAACGAAAACGTGCGGTACTGGTCCGGCGATAAAATACCGGCCCACGAATCGAATAACTGAATCAGATCAGCCCCCGCCCGAACCTGGGCTTTCAGGTATCCGATGGTGCTGTCGGTGATTTGTTGCAGCAGTGCGTGGGAAAAAACCGGGTCCGTATACAGAAGTTTTTTCGCCACCGAGAAGGTTTTCGAGCCCCGGCCTTCGGTCATGTAGCAGAAAATCGTGAACGGTGCCCCGGCAAATCCAATCAGCGGAACCCGGCCATTCAGTTCTTTCTTCACAATCTTGATGGCATCCAGCACGTACGCCAGATCGCTCTCGGCATCGGCCACTTTCAACCGGGCCAGGTCCTGTGACGTCCGAACGGTTTCCGGAAAAACCGGTCCGCGTTGCTCGGCCATTTCGTACGGCAGTCCCATCGCTTCCGGGATTACCAGAATGTCGGAGAAAATAATCGCAGCATCAACACCCAGAATATCAACGGGTTGAATAGTCACCTCGGCAGCTAATTCCGGCGTTGTCGCCAGTTTGATAAAGCTCCCGGCGGTTTCCCGAACGGCGCGGTATTCCGGCAAGATCCGGCCAGCCTGACGCATCAGCCAAATGGGCACGCGTTCTACGTTTTCGCCACGGGCCGCCCGCAGCAACAGGTCATTTTGTAACATCATGCCGCAAAGATAATACGTCTTGAACTGGGATTACGCGGATTAAAGGATTAACTAAGATGGTTACCTCAATCTTATAATTAAATCTTTTGTATCCTTTCAATCCTTTAATCCGCGTAATCCCAGTTCAAGACGGTTTGGATATTTTTTATCAAACAAACGTTTGGTAAAAACAAATCAGTCCATTACATTTGCCGCATGCCGGTTCAAAAAGTTACACGGGACGAGATTTTGCAAAAGGCCATGCGCGTATTCAAACGGCAGGGCTTTCATCGGACTACAATGGACGATCTGGCGCGGGCGTGCGGTTTGCTGAAAGGGAGCTTTTACCACTACTTTAGCAGCAAGGAAGCGTTGATGAAAGAGGTGCTCTGGCATTCCAATGCATACAATGAAAAGCACATTTTTTCCATCGCTTACCAGGAATCCGGTACGCCCAAACAACGGCTCGCGGAGTTGCTCGATGCGTTGTTTGATGGCGTTTTGCGCACGGAAGGCGGTTGCCTAATGGGTAATACCGTTCTGGAAACCGCTTTAGTAACCGAAGAATTTAAAGAACCGCTGCGCGTTCATTTTAACAATGCAATCGCTGCGCTGGCGCACCTTTACCGGACCAGTCATTCCGAGGAAAAAGCAGTGGAACTAGCCCAACAAGTGACCGTTGAAATTCAGGGATCGTTGCTCCTGGTCAAGTTATTCGGCAACGAGCAATTACTTACCGATTGCCGAGATCGCGCAGCCGAACGTCTGTAAATCAGTTGAATACGGCTTTTACGGGCGGTTTTATAAGAACCAATTAAGACGTTAAAAGACAGGTTTAAAGCCTGCATGATCCAATGAAGAGAGTTGTTGTAACGGGATTGGGCGCCTTGACGCCCATCGGAAATACCGTAGAAGAATACTGGAATGGTTTGGTACAGGGTCGTAGCGGAGCCGCCCTGATTACCAAATTTGACACCACACTGTTTAAAACGAAGTTTGCCTGTGAGGTGAAAGGCTTCGATGTGCTTCAGTTTTTGGAGAAAAAAGAAGCCCGCAAAATGGACGAATACAGCCAGTACGCGCTCGTTGTCGCCGACGAAGCGGTTCGGGATGCGGGGCTGGTCGACGATAAAGTGGACCCCAACCGCGTCGGCGTGATCTGGGCGTCGGGGATTGGCGGGATGTATAGCTTTCAGGAAGAGGTCATTGCCTACGGAGCCGGTGGCCGCAATCCACGATTCAACCCGTTCTTCATCACGAAAATGATTGCCAACATGGCGTCGGGCCTGATTTCGATCCGGTACGGTTTTCGGGGGGTCAATTTCGCCCCGGTTTCGGCCTGTGCTTCCGCGACTCACGCCCTGATCGATGCTTTCAACTACATCCGTCTGGGCAAAGCCGAGGTGATCATCGCCGGTGGTTCGGAAGCCGTCGTGACGGAAGTGGCCGTCGGTGGTTTTAACGCGATGAAAGCGCTGTCGGAACGCAACGACGATCCGGCCACGGCTTCCCGCCCGTTCGATGCCAACCGCGACGGTTTTGTGTTGGGCGAAGGGGGGGCAGCCATCGTGCTGGAAGAATACGAACACGCCAAAGCCCGGGGTGCCAAAATCTACGCGGAGTTGGTCGGAACCGGTGCAACCGCCGACGCCTACCACATGACAGCGACGCACCCGGAAGGATTAGGCGCCACGCTGGCGATGAACGAAGCCCTGCGTGAAGCCAACCTGAAACCGGAAGATGTTGATTATCTGAACGTTCATGCAACATCCACGCCCGTCGGTGATCTGAGCGAATCGCAGGCCATCCAGAAAGTGTTCGGTCATAAACCCGAACGACTCCACCTCAGTGCCACCAAGTCGATGACGGGCCACTTGCTGGGAGCCGCCGGAGCCATCGAGGCCATTGCCGGTATTCTGGCGATCCAAAATAATACGATCCCTCCCACCATCAATCTCCAGACCGTTGACGAGCGGATTAGCTCCGACCTGAATCTGACCCCCAATGTGGCTGTTCAAAAACCGGTCAATGTGGTCATGAGCAATACGTTTGGCTTCGGTGGGCACAATGCCATTGTGGCGTTTCAGCGGGTTTGAAAATGCTATTGATCTCCTAATATTTCCTAATTTTGGTAAAATCAGGAAATATTAGGAGATGCCAGCCATCGATAAAGACCTCAAAAAAGAAATTCTGAAACTACCGCCGGGCGAGAAAGACAAGCTGCTGCTTCGCCTGATTGCCAAAGACAAGGATCTGGTGGAACGGCTGCATTTTGTGCTGATCGAAGGCGAAACAACGACCGAAGAACGACGGCACGAACTGAAGGAAAAAATTGCCCAAACCGCCCACGGTCACTACACGCACCCCGATGGCTGGATGCTGAAAGCGCTTCGTTCGCTCACCTCGGCCATTACGCACCACGTCAAGATTACGAAGGATAAATACGGCGAAGTTGAACTGAATCTCTACATCCTGACGGCTTTTTTCAACGTCCAGCCCAGCCAGTTTGCCCATCTGAACCACCACAACCAGAATTCATGCGCGTTTGTCGCGAAAAAAGCGGAGACGATTCTGAAAAAACTGCAAAAGATCGACCCGGATTATTACATCGAATTTGAAACGGACGTCAATCAGGCCCTGGATTTTATTCACTCCTACGGCCCGGTTTTTTATGCCCGCCAGATCGGGTTACCGAAAGAATGGAATCCGTAAAACGCGCTCATTACAATCTGACAATTAACGCTGGCTTATGCTTTTTTTGAGCGATAATCAGGATTAGTATGCCCGCTAAAATAGCCGGAATACTCAGTATCTGCCCCATATTCAATGCCATCCTGTTTTCAAAATCTTCCTGATTGGTTTTCAGAAATTCGACTAAAAACCGGAAACTAAACAGCAGAATTAGAAACATTCCTGTGATAAAACCGCTCGGTACTATCTGGCGTTTGTATTTCCACAGAGAGAACGTTAACGCAAGCAAGACCAGACAGAAAATGGCTTCGTACAACTGCGTCGGGTGTCGCGGAACGACGGGCAATAACGCAGGATCGGTTTCCCGAACAAACGCAAAACCCCAGGGCAAGGTAGTCGGTTTCCCGTAAATTTCGGAGTTCATTAAATTCCCCAATCGAATCAGCGCTCCTCCCAAACTGACGACAATAACGACCCGATCGGCTACCCACAAAAACGGCTGATCGCTCCGCTTTCGGCTGTACAAAAACAGCGCCAGTAAAATGGCAATGGTTGCGCCGTGACTGGCCAGCCCTTCAAACGGCAAATGGACCATTGACGTAAACCACTTCCAGGGATCAGCCATCAGTAACTCCCACTCGTAGAACAGGTAATGACCCAATCGGGCGCCCACGACGGTGGCAATCACAACGTACAACGTCAGCAATTCGACATCCGAAGCGGGTTTGTGATCCTGGGCGTACAGGTACGAAATCAGCCGTTGGCCGACTAAAAAACTAGCAGCAAACAGCAAACTGTACCAGGCAATCGGAAATTCGGAACCGAAGATTTCGAGCGTGTAAATGCGTGGGGAAATATCCCAGATTATGTAGGTTAGCATACGATAAAATCGAAAAGAAAATTAACAACCGGAGGTTATTCCCAGTAGCAGAACACTGACGCCAACGTTTAGAATAGCGTGTCGATACGATTGATACCACGGATAAGCGACAGCGGCTGGTTTAATGAGCTGCAAAAGTTCTTTTTCGCTCCATTTCATCGAGCTCCCCACCTCGTTTTTATAAGCTTCCCAGAGCGGTTTCAAGTCGTCGGTATTCATAATAATTCTTTTTTAAATAGTTTGCTCAGCCGGTTTTTGATCCGGCTCATTCGCGTACTGACGTTGGTGCGACTCATGCTCATCATCGTGGCAATTTCATCGTTACTGTGTTCGTCCAGATGCAACAGGATGATGGCTTTATCTTCGTCTGATAACTGACTGATCGCCCGGTATAATTCCTGCGTGGCTGAGCTCTCCACGTTGTCAGAATCTGCTGACGGAATTTGGTCGATTTGTTCGGAAAGCGGCTCATTTCTGGGCCGGGATTTCTCTTTCCGGATGCGGGCGAAAACCGTATTGAGCGCCACCCGATAGAGCCAGGTGGTTACTTTCGATTGGTAATTAAAAGTCGGATAGGATTTCCAAAGCTGGAGCACAATTTCCTGAAAAAGGTCTTTCCGATCTTCGGGCAACGGATAGTACAGGCTGCAAACGCTGTGGATCAGCTTCTGATGCTGCGCGATGAGCTGGACAAATTCCTGATGTAACGATGCTTTGGCCACGGAAAGACAACGAATGGATTCAACGGTATTGGTTGCAGCAAGCTCGCAATTGTCACACGTACGGCGAATTATTTTTTTATCTGCTTACCGATACCCTTCCAAATCCGCCAAAAAACGGGTTAGCCCCGCTTCATCAATGTTGATTTCCAATCGTTTATGCGGATTGGTAAAACCGGCTACGATCTCAACGGAGGATTTGGAAACCGCAAACTGACGCGCCAGGAAATCCACCAGATAGGCATTGGCTTTGCCGTCCTGCGCCGGGGCCTTGATTTTGGCGTTCAACTGACCAGCCGCATCGAAAAACAGCTTATCGATTTTGCTGCCCGGTTTGACTTTCAGATGCAACGTCATTTTAGTTTTCAGTTTACGGTATACAGTTTTCGGTAAGTCATCGACTTCGGTAAAGATGGAAACCGGCAGCGATCCGGCGAAAACTGAAAACCGAAATCTTACACATTGATCGGGTAATTGATCGACACTTCATCACCGGTTTTGCCCCGAAAGCCCCAGTTGTGGGCCGGGCTTTCCAGAATGCATATTTCGATATCAGCCAACGACAACCCGATTTGCTGGCTGATTCGCTCAAAAAGCAGGTTGATCAGCTTTTTCTTCGTCTCAATCGTCCGGCCTTCGATCATGATCAACTCAATAATGATGTAGTTTTCCGTGCGGCCTTCGGGCATGAAAAAATCCTCCGGTTCGAGGTACAAAAACCGGTGCGCGCGTTTGTTCAGCGGAAATTGCAGGGCTTCGACCACGCACGCATGAATCACGTCCGACAACCGATCCCGAATGGCCCGCAGCGGTTTGCTGACACCGTAAATTTTGACCTGGCTCATTGCAGAGACATGAGAGAAGAGATTTGAGACAAGAGACGGTTTTTGTAATTCTTTAATACACAAACGTTCCGGCTTCGCTCTGAATGGTTACGCGTTTGCCTTCGAACGCTTCGACATGGCCGATGATCCGGCCTTCAATGCCGAACTGCCCGGCAATCTCGATCACCCGCTGGGCGTTTGCTTCCGGCAGGTAGATTTCCAGCCGGTGGCCCATGTTGAACACCTTGTACATTTCCTGCCAGCTCGTGCCGCTTTCCTGCTGAATCAGCTCGAACAAAGGCGGTATCGGGAAGAGATTGTTTTTGACAACGTGCAGATCATCAATAAAATGCAGCACTTTCGTCTGCGCGCCCCCGCTGCAATGCACCATGCCGTGAATCTGCGCCCGCAGCTCATCCAGCAATACTTTCACAACGGGCGCATAGGTCCGCGTGGGCGACAGGATCAGTTGCCCGACGTTTAAACCGGTATCTGAAACCGGGTCTGTTAACCGTTTCGAGCCACTGTAAACCAGGCTCCGGTCCACCGCCGGGTCGAAACTTTCGGCGTATTGATCGGCCAGGTAATGCGCCAGCACATCGTGCCGGGCGGAGGTCAGGCCGTTGCTGCCCATACCGCCGTTGTAGGACTTTTCGTAGGTTGCCTGACCGAACGAAGCCAGCCCCACCACCACATCACCGGCCTGAATCCGGTCGTTGCTGATGACGTCGGACCGGCGCATCCGGGCGATAACCGTACTGTCGACGATGATTGTCCGGACCAGATCACCCACGTCGGCGGTTTCGCCCCCGGTGCTGGAAATGTCGACGCCGTGCTGCCGCAGCATGTCGAGAACCTCTTCGGTTCCGTCGATGATTTCGGCAATAACCTCGCCCGGAATCAGATTTTTGTTCCGGCCAATGGTCGACGACAACAACATCGGGCCAACCGAACCCACGCAAATCAGATCGTCGGTATTCATCACGACGGCGTCCTGCGCAATGCCCCGCCAAACCGACAAATCGCCGGTTTCTTTCCAATAGAGATACGCCAGCGACGACTTGGTTCCGGCACCATCGGCGTGCATGATGGTGCAATAGTCCGGATCACCCGCCAGCGCATCGGGCACAATTTTACAGAAAGCCTTGGGAAACAGCCCCTTATCCAGTTTGGCAATAGCTTTGTGAACGTCTTCTTTGGAAGCCGAAACACCACGCTGCGCGTATCGATCAGTTGGTTGATTCATTGGTTATTTTAAAACTTCGACGGTATTCAATTCGGGTCCACCGCCGTGGTTGGCTGATCCGGCCAGGATGTAAATGCTGTTTTTATACACTACGGCCTGCGTACCGTGACGCCCTTCGTGAAGCTTCGGCCCCGACGTCCAGCGGTTGGTTTTCGGGTCGAGCACTTCGGCTTCGTTGTGCGACAGCAGTTGTTCGCTCTCACCCCCGATCACCCACACCTTATTGTCCTTGGTCACCGCCGTGCTTCCGGCCCGCAGGGTCGGGAAATTGCTTTCAGCCGGCAACGTTTCCCATTTGTTGGTTTTGAAATCGTATACGTCTACTTCCGGCATCGTCGTATCGATCACGTGACCGGTTTTGGCCGACGAGCGACGACCGCCCGCCAGGTATAGTTTGGTGCCGACCACGGCCGCACTGATGTGATCGCGCGAGCGCGGGGCGTCGGCGAGTTGTTTCCAGGTGTTGGTTTTCGGATCGTATTCGTCGAGCCGCGAAACGTGGCCGTCGAAATGACCGTCGATGATCCCGCAAACCATGTAAATCTTATCGTTGTAGACCACCACACCCGCCGAACCGCGTTGAATCGCTTTCGGAATTTCGGGCCCTTTCCGCCAGTTACCAGTTTTGGGGCTGTAAATATAGATGTTCGGAATGGGCGTTTCGTGCGGGTATTTGCCTTCAAAAGCGCCCATCACGTAGATCTCACCTTTGTAATTAATTGCCTGAAAATGATTCATTTCTACCGGCGCAACCGGTAGTCTTTTCCACATCAGGGTTTTGAGATTCAAGGCTTCCAGCGGTTTCATCCCGCGACCACCGATCGCATACAGGCTGTCACCCACGAGGGCAGCAGCGTTTTCGTGGCGCTTTTCACACTCATTCTTCGGCTTCACCTGTTCCCATGATTGAGCCATTACCAACGTATGGCCCGAAAGCAGCAAGGCTGAAAAAGCAAGGAGTCTTTTGTTCATAACAATCAAGTGTTTTAAAACAGGTTTTCAGTATACTGAAAACTACTTATCCTCTTCATACAAAATCCCGGCTTCGGCCCGAACGGCGTCGAGCAGACCGATCAGGTTCAGGCTGTCGTCGAGCGACCACAACGGGCTTTCGGTTTTCCGCTGGCGCAAACAGTCCGAAACGTGTTCGGCTTCGTAGTCGTAACCCCAGGTTGTCCGTGCAAAGGTAAACGTTTCCGGCTCACCTTCGTGGGGTTGATGAATAACAGAGTCACCTTCGTGGAAACGACCGGGCAAATAGAGGCTGCCGTTGTCGCCGTACAAAACCGCATCGGTATCGGTTTTCGACACCACCGTGCTGTTCAAAACGGCCAACTGGTTTTTGCCATACGTCAACACCATACCGCATTGCTCGTCGATGCCCGTTTCGCCAAAAACTGCCGTTGCTTTAACAGTGGCCGGTTTTCCCAAAAACAGATAAGACAAAAAGAGCGGATAAATACCGATGTCCAGCAGTGAACCACCGCCCAGCGCCTTGTTATACATCCGTTTTTCGGGAACCACCGGCGCCACGAAACCGAAGTCGGCACGCAGGCCTTTCAGTTGCCCGATAGCCTGATTTTCGGCCAGTTCGAGGGCTTTCTGCACCGACGGCATAAACCGGGTCCAAAGGGCTTCCATCAGAAAAACCCGTTTCGAACGCGCGGTTTCGACCATTTGCCGAACCTGTTCGGCGTTCATGGCGAACGGTTTTTCACACAAAACCGCAAGGCCCGCATTCAGGCACAGCAGCGTATTTTCGAAATGGTGATTGTGGGTCGTGGCAATGTAGACCACATCCAGCCCTTCGCAGGTCACCAGTTCCTCGTACGAGCCAAACGCGTATTTCGCGCCGTATTGGGCCGCAAATTCATCGGCCCGCTGCTGGCTGGTCGACGCCACCGCGAGGAGTTCGACCTCCGGAACGGTCAGCAGATCCTGAACAAATTTATGGGCAATCCGGCCTAAGCCCAGAACGCCCCAACGAATCACGGCCATAAGCAGGGCGATTGAATCATTTTGGAACAAATGCAGACCAAATGTACGGCAGGATGGGTTATAGACAAGAAGCCATCGTATTTTTGCCCATGATCAATTGGAAAATCATTCTTCTTTTTTGCCTGTTTTTGCCGTTAACCGGTTTTGCCCAGATTGTTCCGGTTCCAACGGACACGCTCCGAATCGTTGCACCAACCGACACCGCCAATGCTGTCGTAGCCGACACCACGGCTGCGGGCGATGATCCGGACGAGGCCCAGGGCGACACGATTGCGGCCAGCGATCTGTCGGGTTTTCATTACAAAATTACCGCCGACGGCACGGTAACCGCCGGGAACGTCAACCGGGCGCTGATTCAGGTTGGCAGCACGTTCGACTGGGCCGTGAGCCGCCTGTTCCGGTTTGCCAGCAGCCCGTCATTTGCCTACGGCCGGCAGAATCAGCAATTGAATGAACGCGAAATTCTGGCCGATTTCCGGACAACCTTTTTGCAGGAAAAGCGGTTTTATTACCTGGGTTTTGGGGCCATCGAAATCAGCAATCTGCGTAAAATCCGGCAGCGGCTGACCGGCGGGGCAGGAGTTGGTTATAAGCTGATCAGCAAAAAAAACGCCTACCTGTCGGTGACGAATGTGCTGCTGTATGAATACACCGATTTCATCACCAACACGGCGGAAGTACAGGATATCAACGTGTTGCGAAACTCGACCCGGATTGTGGGCGAATACCAGTGGCACGACGGGCGATATTCCATCACGCATACGGCTTTTTTTCAACCGGCCCTCAACCAGCCAAATTTGCGGTGGAACGGCAATGTGGCGTTTCAAATCCGGCTCAGCACACTCATCAGCGTGCGAACGATGGTGCAGAATTCGTACGAAAGTGTCGTTGCCATTGGACGGAAAAACAACGATTTCCGATGGACAACGGGGCTGGTGCTGGAAGTTAAATAGCGGTTTTCTGTTGATAATGATCCGTAATCTGGCTATCTTTTCCAATGCCGCGAACGGCCATCCAACGCGTAATCACCTGAAAAAGTAGAATTTATGCAATCGAATCAATCTTACGCAAACTATCTACAGCGCAACACGGTTTCGACCCGGCTGTTTCCGGCGGCTTGTCTGGAAATCTTTTTACTCGATCAGGCACAGGACCGTCACCACCGGCGCGAAGTCGAAAAGCTGCGTGAACTTGCGGAGGCTTTTGACTGGAAGCTGGTTCGGGATTATGAAAAGGCACTTTCCGAGGGTTACACGCTGGTAGTTTCCAACCTGGCCAAATCCATTTTGTGGACCAGCCACCGGTTTTTGGCCATGACGGGTTATAATCCCGGGGAAGTTGTGGGGCAAACACCCCGGTTTTTGCAGGGGCCCGAAACCGATCCCGTACGTCTTCGACAGTTATCCGACGAGCTGGCGCAAGCTCACCGTGGGGCCGTAAAAACCCCGATTCGCCAGCAGTTGATCAATTACCGCAAAGGCGGAGCGCCTTACCTCTGCGACATCGAAATTGATCCGATCTGGACCAAACAGGGCGAACTGACGCATTTTATAGCGGTAGAAAAAGAGGTCTGACGGTTTTTCGGTATTCAGTATACGGTTTTCGGCGCGCGTCAGCCAGCAAAAACCGTATGCTGAATACGGAAAACCGCTCCTATATTTTCTCCAGCAGATTCAGAAACTCCTGCTTCTTGTTCCGCGAAACCGGGATGTTTTTGTTGTTTTCCATGATCACCTCGCCCCCGTCGCCCCGGATGTAGCGCTGCACGTAGCGCAGGTTGATCAGGTAGCCGTGGTGAACACGGCAGAATCCTTTGGTTTCCAGCACGTCTTCCACTTCTTTTAACGTCTTGGAAATCAGCACAACCTTTCCGTTCGTCAGGAAAAACCGGGTGTAGCCGCCGTCCGATTCGCAGTAATAAATCTCCTCGCTGTTGATGATCTGCAAGCCTTCCAGCGTTGGCAGCGCAATGCGATCACCGGTTTTCTGGCGGTGGAGGTAATCCACGAAACTTTCCACTTTGGCGGGCACGCGGGTCAGCCGCTCCTGTTCAGCTTTCTGAACGGCCTGCACCAGCTCGTCTTTATCGATCGGTTTCAGGATGTAATCCAGCGCATTGTGCCGAATGGCCTTGATCGCGTATTCGTTGTAGGCCGTCGTGAAAATAACGTCGAATTTGGTAAACCGGCAGGCTTCGAGCATGTCGAAACCGCTCATGCCGGGCATTTCGATGTCCAGAAAAACCAGGTCTGGATGGTGCATTTCAATGGCCTGGTAACCTTCTGTTCCATCGACGCAGGACGCCAGAAGCTGCACCTGGGGGCAAAACCGCTGGAGCAGAAGGGCGAGCACGTCGCGGCAATGTTTTTCGTCGTCGACAATAATGGCTGTCATGGTTGTTTGAGTTTCATGGTAAACGTAACGCAGGTTCCGGCCGCAACGCCCGCCGAATCGACCAGATCGGCCACGTCGATCCGCGCATCGACGCCGTAAATTTCATTCACAATCTGCAATCGCTCTTCTGCAATCCGGCTGCCATGGGCCTTGTGTGCCATCAGGCTGTTGGCCTGCGACCGCAGCGATGCTTCGCGCCCAATGCCGTTGTCGGCAATGCAGATCACCAGAAAACCGGCGACCTGCTGGCAGTCGATCTGTAAAACCGGTTTTTCGGCTTTTTGGGCCAGTAAGCCGTGTCGGATCGCATTTTCAACGTATGGCTGTAGCAGCAAAGGCGGCACATGCACCGTATCCTGACTGATTGCCGGACTAACCACCAGTGAGAATTCAAAGGTATTATCGCTCCGCAACTGTTCCAACTCCACGTAGTTCTGCAACGCTTTCAGTTCGCTGCGCAGGGATACCCACTCGGTTTGCGTGTTGTCGATCATCTGCCGCATCAGCCGCGAAAACTTGGTCAGATACAGCGATGCTTCGTCCACGTCGTTTTGCAGAATAAATTTATTGATGGCATTCAGGCTGTTAAAAACAAAGTGCGGGTTCATCTGCATCCGCAGCGCCAGCAGCTTCGTTTCCGCAATCCGCTTGTTGTTTTCGAGCAGTTGCCGTTCGGTTTGCTGATACGCCTGCTCGATCTCGACACGCCGGATTTTCTGGGCGCAGAGCCGGGCGATGCTCATCAGAATATGCAGATGCCGGGGTTCAAAAAAGTTCTTTTCGGGGTGTTCGGCGTCAATGATGCCGATCACTTTTCCATCCAGCACAATCGGAACCGTAATTTCGGAAAACCGCATTTCGTCATCCCGGATGTAGCGGGGGTCCAGCGAGGTGTCGCTGATGATCTCGGCTTTTCCGCTCAGCACCACCGACCCCACGATGCCCTGCCCGATCGGAATTTCGATCGGCTGGAAAATCTCGTAAGACCGGGGATTTTTGGGGCCGTGGGCGGCTTTCTGCACGAGTACATTCCGTTTCTCATCCCGCAAATAGACCACGCAATCGACGAAGTTCAGCCGGGCGATGCAATTCTTGGCAACGTCCCACAAAACCTCCTCGACGGTTGTTTGATCAATGAGTGAAATCGCAAAAAAATTGATGGCCCGTTCGGTTTCGAGCTCTTCTTCTAACGCCTTTCTTTCGTGATCCGCCTGGTTATGTTTTTCATTTTCTGACACTCTAGTCTGTTTGAAGTATTTGGAAACCGCTATTGGATTAGTTGATCTAAAGTACAGGTTCTTCCCCTCTTTTGAAATCCAAAATGAATAACTGGTCGTTTCCGGGCAATAACTTGCGGAAAATGCCGCTTAAATTGTGTACAGCTTTGACTAAACGGCAAAAAAACGCCCGACTTGGGCCGGGCGTTTTTAAGCATTACCTAATACACACTACTTATAACCAAATAGATAGATTTCTTTCAGCGTTTGAACGGCACAAAACTAGCCGTGCTGCCAACGACTACCCAGCCACAACCAACAACTGGTGCCTTCGGGTTGATACTTCCCGGGCCTGAATCCGTAAGTGGCCTGCCCGGCTTCTATACCATCAACTTACGGGACCATGTTATACAGATTTTGCCCCAGCGTAAAACCGCTAACATTGGCGTACGGAAACGGAACGCTGACCGATGCGCCGTTACCGGTACTGACGATAAAAAACCGGGAAGCACCGTCGACGGTCATCAGGCCGTACCCACTTTCAATATATCCGCCAATGTCGAATCCGTTCATTTTATCCATTTTTCCCGCAAAAACACCCAGTTTGGTCAGTGCCGATGTAAGCTGGCTTTTCTTATAAAGCGTGCCCGTTTCGCTATCGATGCCGAACAGTTCCGTGTTGTCCGCGTTCGCCATGTTCTGGTAGTTGCTGGAAAACGCGATCGCGTCCAGCCCCTGCGGATTGCCGTTCAGGGTGAAAGCCGGAACGAGCGCCGTTGAGCCCTGCAGACTGAGGTTAATGGCGTAGTAGTTTTTCCGGTCGCTGCTGACCACGTAGAGCTTGTTGGAATACGGCTCAAAATCAAGGCCGAAAGCCGGATTGCCGGTCAAATCCAGACTGTAGTTCTTCATTTTGTACAGCTCGGTGGCGGTTCCAGTGACGGTGTTGATCTCATACGTGGTGCTGTTGCTCCCCAAGGCAACGAGTTTCGGAGCCACTTCCACCGAGAAGTCCAGCCCCAGCAGGCTGACGCCCTGCGGCAGCCCCGTAATGGGTTTTTCATGAATGTATCCTTTTGTGAACGTAAACGTCACCGGATTGAATGCCAGCAGCTTATGATCGCTGGTGAGTCCATAGGCAACGGGCGTCGGGAAGGCAATGCCCAGGATTTTTTTGCCCGTCGGCAGGTCGCCCAGTTTGTGCAGTTTTCCGGTGGCCAGGTCCACATAATCCAGTTCCCAGGCGTTTCCGCGCCGGATGGAAGCAATCCCGTATTCCCGGCCCTGACTCCGGTAGCTTTTGGGCGAAATATCAAAACCGCCCACTTCGTCAATATCGGCCCCCAGGTCGCCAACAGCTTGAACGGCGCTCGCATCGGCGTTTTCGTACCGAACCAGCTTGTCGTCTTTCGTGTCGATGCCATACAGCGTCGTGTTCGTCGCACCGGAATAGTTGTTACTGTACGCAATGCCGCCGACATAAGGCGTTGCCCCCCCCGATGCTTTCCCGGTTTTTGGATCGACCAGCCCGGTGCGTGGGTCCAGCAGCAGGTTTTCACCCGAATTGGAGACGACGCGCATCTGATCGGTCACGGGGTTAAAATCAAAACCGTATATCGGAACAACGGCTGGTGCCTTTACAGCCGACTGTGGATTAAGCGGAACCGAAGGCCGGGAGGGACGATTCAGATCGATGTAAACCGTGTAAAAGACGTTCCGGTCACTCAACGCAAAAAGCTGGCCGGTGGCCGGTCGGAAGTCGATGGCAATCAGTTTTTCATCGGGCTCCAGCGTGGTGATTCCGACCGGGTTGCCCATTTTAGTGGGTTCCCGCATGTCCATTTCATACACCGTATTGTTGTCCGCAAGGGCGTAAAAAACGCTGGTCGGGAGTCCGGGAAGGTTACTGGGATCTGTCGGAATCCGGTGATCGTCGCAGGACTGGATAACGAAGGAAACAAGGAGACAAAACCGCAGGGTGTGAAACGAAAGTGTGTGGACGATTTTCATGTCAATTGTCATTATAAGTAGTTGAGAATGTTTACTTTGTGACCGGTTTTCAATCAGGGATTTTTGTTGATGATGTTATACCCAAGTGTAAAACCGCTTATGTTTTTGTAGGCAAGGCTGGAGCCGCCCATTTCGCCGGTGGTCAGGTCTATTTTGTATAATTTATAGGCTCCGTTGTAGGTCATCACGGCGTATCCCATTTCCTGATAGCCCCCGATATCGAAGCCGTTGACGTTGTCAAACGTGTCCATAAAATCCACGACTTTCGTCAATGCATTGGTGGTGAGGTCTTTTCTATACAGGCTCTTGCCATCCATTCCGTACAAAACCGCATCCTCCGGCCTGGTCAATTCGACCTGGCTGTTCGTGAACGCCAGCCCCGTCAACCCCTTAGCCTGGCCGTTGAACGTCAGGGGATTCAGGTCGGTAACCTGGCCGGTTCCGACATGGATGCTGAACTGAAAATTGTTCGTCGTGACCACCCGGAGCAGGTTTGTATACGGATCAAAGTCGACTCCAAAACCGGGGTCGCCGGTCAGGTTCAGGGTGAGATTGAGTCTACAGGATTCGGTGGCCTTGCCGGTTCCCGGATTGATTTCGTAGATTCGGCTGTTGGTCGCCAGCGCGTACAGTTTCGGAAACGGCTCCGCCGAGAAATCCAGACCCAGCAAACTAACGCCCTGCGGCAAACCGGTCATCGTTTTCTCCCGGATGTCGCCCTCTTCATCCACCGAACCGGCCGGATTCAGCGACAACAGTTTGTTCTCTTTCGTTACCGCATAGGCAACCGGGGTGGGAATCGCGATGTCGATGATTTTCGTATTTTCCGGCCCGTTTCCCAATTTTTGCAGTTTTCCGGTGGTCAGGTCCACATAATCGAACTCCCAGCTATTTCCGAAGCGAACGGCAGCCACTCCGAATTCCCGTTCAAAACGGGTTTTGGGCGAAATATCAAAACCGCCCACTTCTGCAATATCCAGTCCGAGAGCCCCAACGGTTTGGACGGTGCCGGCATCGGCGTTTTCGTACCGAACCAGTTTGTCGTCCACCGGATCGATGCCGTAGAGTGTCGACTGGGTTGCGCCGGAATAATTATTGGCATAAGCCACCGCGGCCACGTTGGGCGTGGCAAGCCCTTTCGGATTTCCGTTGTCCTTGTCGAGCCAACCCGTTTCGGGGTCCAACTGCACATTCTCGCCTTTGCTCGTGATCAGCCGGAACCGATCGGTTACGGGATTAAAGTCAAATGCAACCGTACGGGCTTTCATATCAGCCTCTACTTCGGTTTTTCGATTGACCGGATACGACCGGGCAAATCGGGTGACACCTACATTGACCGAATACATCGATTGATCATTACTCAGGGCGTAGAGTTGGCCGGTGGCCGGACGGAAGTCGATGGCAACGATTTTTTCCCCGGGCACCCGGGTTTCGATTTGCAGCGTGTTCAGGATATTCTTCGGATTTTTAATATTTAATTCATGAATGAGGTTGTTCTCCGTCAGAATGTAAAAAAAAGACCCGGGCAGATCCGGAAAAGAGGTTGGATTGACGGGCGCGCGGTGGTCTTCACAAGCCTGCAATGCAATCAAAAGCAACGAAACGCATAGAGTGCGAAACGGAATGGTGTGGATCATTTTCATGGTAATGCGTGTTTGTTAACATTCCCGAACCGGGCCTGAATGGAGGCACAAATGTAGACTTCCGAACCACGGCCAGGCTAAGACAGATGTTGCAAAAGGGGATACAAACGTTGCAGGAAAATGGCAAAACAGCCCAAAAAGGCGGTTTTTAGTAAACGGTAGAGCGTCCAACGGCGGAATTTTCCGCTAATATTTTTTCAAAAATAGTGGCATTGGAAAACCGTCCTGGAAGGCCCCAAAAAAACCTGCGTCAACTTAGTCATGACGCAGGCTGAACCGAATGGTAAGTCATCGGGAATTGGCGTATTCGCCGGGCGAAACGCCGAATTTTTTACGAAACCGCTTGGCAAAATACGACTGTTCACTGAAGCCGACCGAATAGCTAATTTGCGTTAAAGAATCGGATTTTGAGCGAATCAATTCGGCCGCACGCTGCAACCGGATGTCGTTGATCAGTTCGTTCGGGGAGATTTCGAGCAGCGCTTTCACTTTGCGGAACAGTTGCGTCCGGCTCAAACACATTTCTTCGGCCAGTTGCTCCACGCTAAACGACGAATCGCTCAGGTGCGTTTCGACAACCGCCCGCAGGCTGATCACAAATTTTTCGTCATACGATAGCGTCCGCGTCGGCGAGGTTGGCGTCCAGATTTCGTTCCGGTATTTGGCCGCCAGTTTTTTCCGTTGCTCCACCAGATTCGCGACCCGAACGCGCAACTCCTCGGTCGAGAACGGTTTGGTCAGGTAATCGTCGGCTCCGGTCCGAAAACCGTCCATGCGGGATTCGGCGTCTGACTTGGCCGTCAGCAGCAAAACCGGAATGTGGCTCGTCAGGTCGTTGGTTCGGATGTGTTCCGTCAGATCAATGCCGTCCATTTTAGGCATCATGACGTCCGAAATAATCAAATCGGGCAGCAGATCGACCGCCAGTTGAAGCCCCTCTTCGCCATCCTGCGCCGTCACCACTTTGAACTGATTCTGAAAGATCGTCACGATAAAATTCCGGAGATCCTGATTATCTTCCACCACCAGCAGGCAGTCGGATGTGCCAGAACCGACCTCCTCTCCTACTTCTGAAAACTCGTCAGCGGTTTGCTTTTTTGGGTTAAAATCCTGTTTTTCAACAAAAACCGTTTCCGCAAAATCAAGTTTTTCCCGACTAACCGGCAAGGTAATCGAGAGGGTGGTGCCGGTATGAAGCTGGCTCGCAAAATCAATTTCGCCGTTGTGCAGCTTCACCAGTTCATTCACCAGCGCAAGGCCCAGCCCCGTTCCCGGTTGCCCGTCGTCGGCCAGTTGCCGCGACTGGTAAAAGGGCGAAAAAATATGCGGAAGGTCTTCTTCGGGAATGCCTTTTCCGGTATCCGTCAGCGTAATAAACAAATCAGCCGCGTCGTCGCTGGTCTGGATCGACAACGCCACCGAACCGCCGGGGCCCGTAAATTTGAAGGCATTCGACAGGATATTCGTGATGATCTTTTCCAGTTTATCCGAATCAAACCAGGCAGTTTCCGACGAAACCGCAATCCGTTTGATAAACTGAATGCCCCGGGCTTCGGCCATCGAATCGAAGGACGTAACCAGCAAGTGAAGCCAGGTCTGCAAATCGCCGGTCTGGAGTTGCAGGTTCATTTTTCCGGCTTCGAGTTTCGACAAGTCCAGCAACTGGTTCACCAGATCGAGCAGCCGGTTGGCGTTTCGTTTCACCCGTTTCAGGTCGTTCGGATCGACCGGCGACGAGCGGGGAGCCGCCAGCATTTCTTCCAGCGGAGCCAGAATGAGCGCCAGTGGCGTCCGGAATTCGTGCGAAATAGTGGCGAAAAACCGGGATTTCAGCAGATCGGTTTCCCGCAGTTTTTCAATCAGCGTCTGCTGCACCTCCAGCAATTGCCCGGCCTTGCGGTTTCGCGACCGTTGCAGGTAATAGATGATAATAACCGCAATGAACAGCAGGACGGAGCCGCCAATCCAGAAGTTTTTAGAGGCAATGTGAAACCGCTTTTCCTGCTCCAGCAGCTTGATTTGCTGTTCTTTCTTCTCCGATTTATACTGAGCCTCCAGCCGAACAATCTGCCGGGTTCGTTTCTCATTCTGCAGACTGTCCCGCAGGTCGTAATAGCTCTTCAGGTATTCCTGCGCTTTCGGGAATTTCCCCTGTTTCATATTCAACTCCACCAGATGCAGATAAATCCGGGTCGTAACACTGCGCGTGCCCGTTTCCTGCGACAGCTTCAGGGCCTGCGACAGGTATCGTTCCGCTTTCGGGAAATTATTCCGGGTCATATATAGCATCCCCAGATTGGACAGGGCAGTTCCTTCAGCAAACCGGTTTTTGCTTTTCAGCGCATAGAGCAATGCTTCTTCGAAAAACTTTCGTTCCAGTGTCGGGTTATGGAACGTCGGTCGACTGTAAATTTCCCCGATGTTCGAAAGGGCGATGGGCATAAAAAAGATCGCGTTTTCTTCCCTCAAAATGCCCAGACTCTGCTGGTAAAGTTTCAGCGCAGCCAGATCGTTTTGCTTCCGAAACTGAACAGTCCCGGCGCCGTTGAGAATGCGGGCCAGAAGACGCCGGTTTTTCGTTTTCCGGGCCATTTTTTCGGCCAGAATATGATAGTTTTCCGCCGTCTTCAGGTCTTCCTGATTCATATACGCCGATCCGAGAATCCGGTAACTTTCGGCCTGCGCTTCGAATAACTGATTCTTTTCGGCAATCGACTCCGCACTTAAGGCATATTGAATGGCCAGTTCATCTTCGCCAATCATGTGGTAACAAAGTGCCAGCCGGTTTTTGGCGTTGGCAATACCGGCCTGGTATGACAACTTTTCCGCCAATTTCAGGGCTTCTTCAGCGAAGCTCCGCATCTGCTGGTAATCAATACTGATGTATTTAAAACTCAACAGATTCAGCAGCACGACCCGGTTTGTGTCCGGTTTTGGATGTAACCGTAGTTCGTGTTTTAAACTATCGATGGGCATCAATTGCGAAAAAACCGGTCGGAATGCGAGACAGCCCGCAACCATCAGCAACACAGCAAACGGAGTTCTTCTTAAAAGAGAAGGGAATACCAAACCATTCATACCAACAAAATCAGATTTCAGAATAAAACTGCCGTCGGCCCTTTCAATAAGGGCGCTCAACGGATCTTATGGGCGTGTTTGGGTAGCAAAAGCAGGGACTACGTGCAACGCAAAAATTGCAGAAAATCAATCAGTTGCAAAATAATACAAGTTCTCCCAACATATCAAAGTTTGGCCCTGAAATGCAACAAATCTATCCTTCTATGCAACATACGTATCGGTAAAAGAAACCGCAAAACCGGAATTTTGCAGGCTTTCAAAACCAACTCCAAATCCTCATGAAGATTCTGCTACCCTATTCCATTTTACGCTTATGCCGCTTCGTAAGAAAGACTACCAGAATTTTAAGGCCAGCTGCAATCAGTTATTACCGGCCGTCGAACTGCCGCTTCAGGTGAGCGAAGACGACCAGAACCGGTTTTTAAATTCGGTCAAAGCACTGGTCAACAGCGAGCGGTTTTCGTTCGTGGTCGATCTCGTCACACTCGAAATTACCAACGCCATCGGCGTAGATCGCTGGCTGGGTTTTGCCCAAAAACCGCTCAGCATGTTCGACTACCTGAAGATTATTCACCCGAATCACGTCGATCAGCTGATGCAAATGGCACTCACCACACTCGAAATCGCCAGTCAGCATCCCGGTCTTTTCAAATTCATGGACCAGCGCATGATTGCCTGTCTGCCCATCCGCGATCTGGCGGGCCGCTACTGGTGGGTCAAGCGCGAGTCGGCCGCGTTTCAGTTCGACGCCCGGGGGCGGCTGACGGCCTACACCAATCTGTTTACGGTCGTGAAGGAATACAACGGCGAGTCGATGGTACCCCGGTATACCGACCGCGACGGAAACGCCAATGCGGAGTTGTACGAAGCCTTTGTAAACCGCTACCGGGAAAGAATCCGGGATCACCTGCCGTTTACGAAAAGGCAGTTTGAAATTTTGAAACTCTACGCCGAGGATGCAGGCTCGACCAGCCAGCAGGTGGGCCAGCAGCTGGCGATCAGCAAACAAACCATCGACAAACACAATCAGAGCATTTTGATTGCCGCCCGGAATCACTTTGCGAAGGCTTTTCACTCGGCCACCGAAGTCGCCCGGTTTCTCCGCGAAGAGAAAATCATCTGATTCCGTTACCTACTATAGGCAGATAATTTCGCAGCAATCGCTCCTAAACTTGCAGCAGTTAAAGGAAGATCCACCCCTGTTTATGAGAGCTGTTTATCTGATCCTATCCATTTTTATGACATCGGTTTCGGCCAAATCAGATGGACTGAAACCCGCCGAAAGCGACGATATCAACATGAGCCTGAGCCAGCAGTTGATTTCGATCATTACGTACCCGCAGGTGCTGTCCAGTCGAAATCTGAGCGGAATTGTAGTTGTCGAATTTTACCTGACCGACGGTATGTCCATCAGTGGCGTGAAGGTTCTCAGCGAAAATCAGGCGCTTAATTCGGACTTGATCCGGCAGTTAACCGGCAAAAAAATACACTCGAACCAACCTAACCTATTTGATAAATATACGGTAAAGCTGGTTTTCAATACCGATAAATAGGCGACTATAAAACCGGTATTAAAACCAGAACCGTAGCTCATTATTCTACTTTAAATCCAGGCAAAATCATGAAAACGCTGATCTGTTGCTTACTGGCGCGTTTGGTATTCAAACACCGCAACTTCGATTTTCTGACTTACAGCGGACTGGTTTGTGACGATGAAAACGGAACTGAATTGCCTTGAATTATCCTTAAAACCCAGATTACACTTCATCATCTAAATTAACGCGAACTATGGGATTATTGGCCGCGTAGCGGACTGATATTTGTAGCCAAAAGGCGACCCGATTCCCCCGCGTGCCTTTAGGTACGAAATCTCCTGCACCTGTTGCGTACCTAAAGGCACGCGGGGGAATCGGGTCGCCTTTTGGCTACAAACCTGTCGTACTTCTGGCACTTCACTTCGGAAAATTTCATAGTTCGCGTTAAATTACCTTCCCCCGCCGTACCGGTTTTCTATTTGTTACCGAATTGCTTTTCGATTAAACCTTCAACCGGTTTTTTTTGTCCAACCCCGAAATCCGGGTTATGAAAGAGCAAGGTAACAAGCAACATCTGTTCTGGCGGGCGGGTTTTGGCGCAAGCCCGCACCAGCTTCGCGAAGCCGAACACCAGTCGACTCGCAAAGTGGTGCGGGCGTTGTTTAACGACAGCCGGGACTTTGCCCCCCTGACGGTTGCCGACGACGATCAGCCCGCCAAAAAAGAACTCAGGGGATTATTCAAAGAAGGAAAGCTGGATCGCGCTACGCTGAAAGACCGCATCCGTGAAAACCGGGAATCCATCCGCGACCTCAATGTGCGTTGGATGCAGCAAATGGCGTCGGGCCGGGGGGCGCTGCGCGAAAAGATGGCGCTTTTCTGGCACAGCCATTTTGCCTGCCGCAATCAGAACAATGTCCGGATGGTTCAGCAGTACCTCAACGTCATCCGGGAACACGCGCTGGGCCATTTCGGCGATCTCCTGATGGCGATTTCTAAATCACCGGCCATGCTGCAATTTCTGAACAACCAGCAAAACCGCAAGAACGCGCCCAACGAGAATTTCGCCCGCGAGGTAATGGAGCTGTTTACGCTCGGCCGCGCCAATTACACCGAACACGACATCAAAGAAGCCGCCCGCGCCTTCACCGGCTGGGGATTCAATCCGCAGGGCGAGTTTGTTTTTCGCCGGAATCTCCACGACGAGGGCGAAAAAACCGTGTTTGGCAAAACCGGGGCCTTTCAGGGCGAAGACATCATCCGGCTCTTGCTGGAGCGGAAAGAAACCGCCACGTTCGTCACGAGCAAACTATACCGCTTTCTGGTTACGGACGAAATTGCGGAAAATTCACCTGATCATCAACGGATTGCTCACCTCGCCGATCAGTTTTACCGGAGCAATTACGACATGGCCGGTTTGCTGGAAACGATCTTTACCAGCGACTGGTTTTACGACCCAAAGTACGCAGGAGCGCGCATCAAATCGCCGGTGGAATTGCTGGCCGGCATGCAACATAGCCTGGGCATTCAGTTCGAACAGAAACAGCCGGTTTTGTACGTTCAGCGCACGCTGGGGCAGGTTTTGCTGTATCCGCCGAACGTAGCCGGCTGGCCGGGCGGCCGCAACTGGATCGACAGTTCGAGTTTGCTGTTTCGGATGAAATTGCCGGAGCTGATTCTGAAAGCCGGGGAAGTGACGGTCCGGCCCAAAGACGACGGCGACGTCAATACCGAACTGCTGGCCCGGAAAGTCAACCGATTATTTGCTTCTCAGGTCGATTGGACAGCTTTTGAAAAACCGTTCCAAAATGGCACGGACGATCACTTGGTTGACGAACTGGCGCGGTATTTTCTGCCTTATCCACTGACAGATCCGCAACGGAATTTAGTGGTATCAAAAGTCAAAAAAGATACTGCCCGCAGCGAACAAATCCGAAACTTGACGACCGCGATTTTATCCTTACCGGAATATCAACTTTGTTGACTATGATGGGTATGATTATAAAATGATGTTTATGATGATTAAGGCGGTTAAGCCCAGTGTAATGAATCAATGACCGTCAGTTCGTAATCCCATTTCATAGTCCATCATAGTTATAACAATCGAATCATAGCCATCACAGTCTAATCATAATTATCCTAATCTATGAAACGGCGCGATTTTGTCAGAAACTCGACTTTTGCCACGGTGGGAACCATGCTGATTCCTCACTTTCTGAAAGCGTATGAAACCAATTCGTTAACGGGCGGACCGTCGGCGGGCAAAACGCTGGTGGTCGTTCAGTTGTCGGGCGGCAACGACGGATTGAATACTGTGGTGCCGTTCCGCAACGATATTTATTACCGCGAACGGCCCACGATCGGTATTGCCCCGGACAAAGTGTTGAAACTGAACGATGAAATCGGTTTCAATCCGGCGCTCGAAGCGTTGAAAGGACTGTACGACGACGGTTTGGTAACGGTGGTCAACAACGTTGGATATCCTAATCCCGACCGTTCGCATTTTCGGTCGATGGACATCTGGCAAACCGCCAGCGATTCGGATAAGTACCTGACAACGGGCTGGTTGGGACGGTATCTGGATGCCAATTGCCACGGATCGGACTGCGTCGCTCACCGGGCAATTGAAGTAGACGACACCCTGAGTCTGGCGCTGAAAGGACAGGAACTGAACGGTTTGGCGTTACTCGATCCAAAAAAACTGTACAACCAGACCCGCAGCGGTTTGGTCAAGGAGTTAGCCGACTTGAAACCGGATGCCGGTCTGGCGTCAACCCATCCCAACGTGTCGTATTTGTATAAAACGCTGGCCGAAACCGCTTCGTCGGCGGAATTTATTTACGACAAATCGAAGGCGGTTCGTTCCAAAACCGTATATCCGGCCAGCGAACTGGGAAACCGTCTGAAAACGGTCTCGGAATTGATTGCGTCGGGCGTCAATACGAACGTGTATTACATTTCCATTTCGGGCTTCGATACGCACATCAACCAGCCGGGGCAGCAGGAACGGTTGTTGCGCCAATACGCCGAAGCGGTAGCGGCTTTTACCAAAGATTTGAAGTTGAACGGAAAATTGAACGATGTGTTGCTGATGACGTTCTCGGAATTTGGTCGGCGGGTGAAGCAGAACGCCAGCAACGGCACCGACCACGGCACGGCCAACAACCTTTTTCTAATCGGTGGCGGATTGACGCCGGGTCGGGTTTTCAACGAAGCGCCGAATTTAACGAACCTCGCCGAAGGTGATTTGCAATTCTCCGTCGATTTTCGGAGTATCTACGCGACGCTCCTCCGCGATTGGCTGAAAGTGGATGATGGGGCGGTTTTGGGAAGAAAGTTTGAAACGTTGAGTTTTGTGTGAGTTGAGGTTGTATCGCGAAGCTAAGCGGAGAAAAAAGGAGTTACGCAGAGTTTTTATCTCTAATTAACTCCTTTTTTCTCCGCTTAGCTTCGCGAAATAACTCTTTTTATTTCTGCCATGCTCCATCCACCAGTCGGAAGATCGACAACGGGTTATCGGCTTTCAGCGCATCGGGCAACAACGCATCGGGGAAATTCTGATAGCAAACCGGGCGCGCAAACCGCCGGATGGCATTCGTGCCCACCGAGGTAGAACGAACATCGGTCGTGGCCGGATACGGTCCGCCGTGGTTCATCGCATGGCTCACTTCCACACCCGTCGGAAAACCGTTGATCAGCACCCGGCCGACTTTCTGTTCGAGCACTTCCAGCAGATCGGCGTATTCCCCGAGTTCGTCGGGATTTCCGTAAACCGTAGCGGTCAGGTGGCCTTCCAGCCCATTGGCGACGGACAGCATTTCCTCTTTGGTATCGGCCGTCACCAGCAAACTGCTTGGTCCAAATACTTCTTCCGCCAGTTCCGGGTTTTCCACCAACACGTCGGCGGTGGTTGACAACAGCGTGGGTTGGGCGCTGGCAAAGCCTTCGACAACGGTTTCGGATTTACTGGCTATCAACACCCGCGAATGCGAATTCAGCTTTTCAATACCGGTTGTATACGCCTGGTAAATGCCTTTCGTCAACATCGGCGTTGGCTTCGTCTGCGCCATTGCCAAGCGGGCCTGACTAATAAACGCATCGCCCCCATCCGACTGCTTGACAATCGCCAGACCGGGGTTCGTACAAAACTGGCCAACGCCCAGCGTCACGGAGTCGACGTAGGCTTTTGCCAGATCCAATCCTTTCTCTTTCAGGATGCCCGGCAGGAAGAAAACCGGGTTGGTGCTGCCCATCTCGGCGTAAACCGGAATCGGTTCCGGCCGACGAACGGCGGCATCGAAAATGGCTTTTCCTCCCCGGAAGGAGCCCGTAAAACCGATGGCTTTGATCAGCGGACTTTCCACAATCGCCATCCCAACTTCTACCGTAGTTCCGTGCACCAGCTGAAAAACGCCTTCGGGCAAACCGCTGGCTTCCACGGCTTTGCGAATGGCTTTTCCAACCAGATCCGAGGTGCCGGGATGGGCCGGGTGGGCTTTCACCACCACCGGACAGCCAGCCGCGAGAGCCGAGGCCGTATCCCCACCCGCGACGGAAAACGCCAGCGGGAAATTGCTCGCGCCGAAAATGCCGACGGGTCCCAGCGGAATCAGCATTTGGCGCAAATCCGGGCGGGGCAGCGGTTGCCGGTCGGGCAGCGCCGAGTCGATGCGGGCATCCACCCACGAACCTTCGCGGAGATATTGCGCAAACAACCGCAACTGGCCCGTTGTGCGTCCGCGTTCACCGGTCAGCCGCGCGATGGGCAGGGCGGTTTCCAGGTTGGCACGTTCGAGCAGTTCGGGGCCCAGCGCCATGATTTCGTCGGCAATCCGCTCCAGAAGCTGGGCTTTGGCTTCGCCGGAAAGTTTGCGGTAGGTGTGGAACGCTGCAGCTGCCTGCCAGCAGGCGTGGGCCACTTCTTCGGGGGTTGATTCTTCAAACGTACCGGCCAATGCTTCGCCGGTCGCGGGGTTGATACCTGTAAAACTCATGCTGTTACGCTTGGACGCTGTTGATCAATGTACCAATTCCTTCAATTGAAATGCGCACCTCATCGCCCGCTGCCAGGGTAAAACTGTCGGGCGGAACAATACCGGTGCCTGTCATCAGATAACAACCGTGCGGAAAAGTAGTTTCCCGATACAGGAAAGAAACCAGTTCCGGGTGCTGGCGTTTCATGCGATTGATGGCAATTTTTTCGTCAAAAACCGTCTGAGCGTCGCGCCGGATTTCGAGCCGGATTTCGGTATCCGACGAAATGGGTTCGCCCGGAACGTACAGACAGGGACCGATCGCAGCCGCGCCGTCGTAGGTTTTCGCCTGGGGTAAATACAGCGGATTTTCTCCCTCGATGCTCCGCGAACTCATGTCGTTGCCGATCGTGTAGCCAACAATTTTTCCGCTCGAGGTCGAGAACAGCGTCAATTCCGGTTCCGGAACGCTCCAGGTCGAGTCTTTCCGAATCCGGACGGCATCACCCGATCCTACGGCGCGGGCGGCTGTTGATTTAAAGAACAATTCGGGACGCTCGGCGTCGTAAACCCGTTCGTAAAAGTCTCCGCCCCCGGCGTCTTTCGATTCTTCCATGCGCGCGTTGCGGCTTTTCAGGTATGTTACGCCCGACGCCCAGATTTCCTGCTGGCTGATGGGTGGTAACAATTGGGTTTCGGTCCAGGTTTTGTATTCATCGGAAGCGGTCGTCGACGGAATTTCCTGCTGCAGAAAGGCGTATAAATCGTCCTGATTGACCAGATAATCCCAGTCGTCGCTCGGAGCGCGATGGAAGCGGTTTTCGTGTTCAACAACGATGCCCAGACGGGTGCGGTACAGTTTCATGAAGGATTGAGGGAATTGAGTTTGACTATAAAGCCCGCAAAAATGGTCAATTTTAGGCAGGATTTCAGCAAATTAGGGTTTGAAAATTGAGCAAAAGGGCTTAAATTAGAAAGCTGTTGATTTTTTCAAAAAACGAAACCGCTTTGTTTTAATACTCGTTCTGACCACTTTCATACTAGCCGATTCTGTTTTTTACTGAAAAAATGCTCCACAAAACCCGAGGAATTGTTCTGAGTTATTTTCGCTACCGCGAAACGTCCGTCATTGTCCGCATCTACACGGAAGAATTTGGGTTACAAAGTTACCTCGTCAACGGGGTGCGCTCGGCCAAGAGCAAAACCAACCGGATCGCCTTCTTTCAGCCCCTGACGCTGCTCGATATGGTGGTGTATTACAAACCGGGTAAGGACCTGAACCGGCTTTCGGAAGTAAAAATCAATCATCCGCTGCAACACCTTCCGTTCGACATTGCCAAGTCCAGCATGGCGTTATTCGTCAGTGAAATGCTGACCAAAACGCTGAAGGAAGAAGCCAGCAACCCATCTTTGTATTATTTTCTGGTGGATAGTATTCTGTATCTGGAAGAAGCGGAAAGTGATTACGAGAATTTCCACATCGCGTTTTTCCTGAAACTGGCGTTTTTCCTGGGCTTCGGTCCGTCCAACGCCCGCGAATTTGAAGAACAGTTGCAGGAGCAGAAATACCCGTTTCTCCCCGACGAAGCGGCCGAACGTGCCCTGAATCACTTTCTGCGCCAGCCGCTGGCGTCTCACATTAAAATCTCCCGCCAAACCCGCGCCGAATTACTGGATGCGCTAGTAGCGTTTTACCACATTCACATGGATAGTTTGGGAGAAATTAAATCGTTGGCGGTTTTGCGGGAGGTATTGAGTTGAGATTTTAAGAGTTATTTCGCGGAGGTAAGCGGAGTAAAAGGGAGGTACGCGAAGAAAAATAATACCTCTGCTAAACTCTTTTTACTCCGCTTACCTCCGCGATATAACCCTTATTAAATCTTCCGTTTCAATTCGAAGTTTTGTCCCAAATACACCCGCCGAACCTGCTCGTCGTTCGCCAGATCTTCGGCGGTTCCCTGTTTCAGGATTTTGCCTTCAAACAAGAGATACGCGCGGTCGGTGATCGACAGGGTTTCGTTGACGTTGTGGTCGGTGATCAGAATACCGATGTTGCGGTGTTTCAACTGAGCGACAATGCTTTGAATATCTTCAACGGCAATCGGGTCAACCCCGGCAAACGGTTCGTCGAGGAGAATAAATTTAGGATCAACGGCCAGGCTCCGGGCAATTTCGGTGCGTCGGCGTTCCCCCCCCGACAGCACTTTTCCTTTGTTTTTCCGAACGTGGGTCAGGCTGAACTCTTCCAGCAGTTGCTCCACTTTCTCTCGCTGCGCCTGCCGCGACATATCGGTCATTTCCAGCACCGCCAGCACATTTTCTTCCACCGTCAAATCCCGGAAGATCGACGCTTCCTGCGCCAGATAACCGACACCCAGCCGGGCGCGTTTGTACATCGGCAAACTCGTAATATCCTGATCGTCAAGATAAACCTTACCACTGTTGGGTTTCACCAAACCAACGGCCATGTAAAACGAAGTGGTTTTACCCGCGCCATTGGGGCCTAACAACCCAACGATCTCGCCTTGGGCGACCTGATAGGTCACTTGGTCGTTGACCAGCCGGGAGCCGTATTTTTTGACTAAATTTTCGGTTCGAAGAATCATGTTTCTAGTTCCAGGCCAGCGTCGGTTTTATCCCAAACGGTTTTAGCCGTTTACTGCTCAGCGCCTGCGGTGGCCTTTATATCTTTCAAATATAACTGCAACGATTTGTTCCCGTTATAATTATTCTCTTCGACCTGATAACAGATGGCAAAAGGCTGGTCGCGCCGGAGGAAAAGGGCGTGGTGGGCCATGTTGAAGCCGATGGCCGTAAACCGCTGGTAAGAACCCGCTTGCTGAACGGTCATTTTCAAATGTTTTTCCTTCATGATGTACGGCTCCCCTACCATGTAGACCTCGCTGGTCGAAAAAACCGGTGCCATATTTTGGGGGCCAAAGGGCGACATCTGTTTCAGAACGTTGTAGAATTTCTGGTCAATGGCGTCAAAATCAAGTTGCAAATCAATTTCGATCATCGGAATCAACTGCTCGTCCTGAATGCGACGGGTGACGACTTCTTCAAATTTTTGCTGGAACGCTTTGATATTTTCCAGCTTCAGCGTCAATCCGGCCGCAAATGTATGCCCGCCGAACTGTTCGAGCAGGTCGGAACATTCCTCAATCGCTTCGTAGACGTCGAACCCCGGCACCGACCGCGCCGAACCAGCCGCCCGATTGTGCGATTCGGTGAGGATAATGGTCGGCCGGTGGTATTTTTCAATGCAGCGCGACGCCACAATTCCGATCACCCCTTTGTGCCAGGTATTGTTGAAAAGTACCGTGCTTTTAGCGTTCAGCAACCATTCGTCGCCCTGGATCATGGCCAGCGCCTGTTCGGTAATACTGGTATCGTACTGGCGTCGGCTGTTGTTGTGTTCGTTGATTTCAAACGCAAAGTCGGTGGCCGCTTCTTCGCTTTCGGCCAGCAGCAACTGCACGGCGGCTTTGGCGTGTTTGATCCGCCCGGCGGCATTGATCCGCGGTCCCAGGCCGAACACGACATTGGTAATATCCAGACTGGAACTAAAACCAGCAATTTTAATCAGCGCCTGTACGCCAAAACCGGGCGACGAATTCAGTTTTTTCAGGCCGTAATACGCCAGCACCCGGTTTTCGCCCACAATCGGCACAATATCTGAGGCAATGCTGATCGCCAGCAAGTCCAGGTAATCAAATAACCGCTCGACCGGAATACCTTTGAAGAGGCAAAAAGCCTGCAACAATTTAAACCCAACTCCGCAGCCCGTCAACTCTTTATACGGATACGCGCAATCCGACCGTTTGGGATCGAGAACGGCAGCCGCCCGTGGGAGTTCGGCGCCGGGGCGGTGGTGATCGCAAATGATAAATTCGATGCCTTTCTCCCAGGCTTCATCCACCCGATCGACGGACTTAATGCCGCAATCTAAACTGACAATCAACGTAAAACCATTCTCAGCGGCCCACTCGATGCCCTGCGTCGAAATACCGTAGCCTTCTTTATACCGATCGGGAATGTAGTAATCCAGATTGGAATAGATGGTCCGCAAAAAACCGTAGAACAACGCCACTGACGTGGTGCCATCCACGTCGTAATCACCGTACACCAGAATCTTTTCATTTCGGACTATCGCCATTTGCAAGCGCTGAACGGCCTTTTCCATGTCCTGCATCAGAAAAGGATCGTGCAGATGCGGAAGTTCGGGACGAAAATAGGTGCGGGCCTGATCAAACGTATGAACCCCCCGTTGAACCAGCAGCGTAGCCATGAACGGATTTACTTTCAATTCACGGATCAAATTCTCGACAGCCTGTAACTCCTCGGCTGACTCCGGAACTGGTCGGTATATCCAACGTTTCTCACTCATACCGCAAATTATAAAAAGGGAATACGGAAAGCAAAAACCGATCGGCCCGGCGCACGCCCAATTGGCCGGTTTTACGGATTTCCACACTCCTTTTTAAAAGCGCTCTTATTGAACAATAACCCGAACGGTTCGACGCTGATTATTTTGCCCGATACTGATAAAATACAAGCCCGGTTTTAAGGAACGAACAGGCTGGATCAGCCACTCAGTTTCGGATAGCTGCGTCAATCTAAAAGGCAATGACTGGCCGGTAATGGTATATAATTGAACACTGGCCGGATCGGCATTGGAAACGCTCAATCGAATTTCCTGACCGGAAGACGGATTATTGTAAACCATCAATCGTTCCTCCGAACGGCCGACAGCGATGATGCGGGAGGGCTGTTCCGACCCATCCGTATCCACCTGCCGAAGCCGGTAATAGCTGGTTCCGGGGAGCGGCTCGCCATCGATAAACGTGTACAATTGCGCCTTGTCCACTCCCCCAATCGCAGCCACTTGCCCAATCACCGTGAATTCTTCCGCGTCGACACTGCGTTCAATGGCGAAATGACTGGTTCCGCGCTCCCAGGCGGTTTCCCACGTGAGTTGATTCCCGTTGGACTTTGCTGTTCCCTGAAAATACGTTAGTTTGACCGGGAGCGCACTGTTTGCGCTAACGGTAAAATCATCGATGCGAAAAGCCGTAGCACAGGCCGCACCAGCCGGTGGTGTAAACCGGAAGCGAAAACTAAGATTGGCCTGATTTTCAGCAGCAACCGGTAAGTTGAAAATGGAAAGCCCCCAGGTGGTCGTGGCTACGCTGGATACATCGGAGGAGATGTTCGTCCAACTGGTGCCGCCATCGGTACTGAATTCAAAAATAACGACCTGCGGGCCAAAAGCAGCGGTTTTCCGGCGACCGAAGCCGACCATCAGGTTGGTTTGACCGACGGTACTGATAGACGGAGACACGATGGTATGTTCCGAATTTCCACCACATTCGCCAAAGGAGACGTTGTTGCCGCCCGAAGCGGCAATGGGGGTTGTATAGCCCGAGCTGGCGGAGGTGGTGGTAACACTGATCGCGGTTGAATTACTGGCAGTCCAGCCGCTCAAACCACCGGTAAAATTCTGTGAATAAAGGGTTTGCCCGATGACTGGCTGAAAGAACAGGAAAAAGAGAATGGTGAAGCCGGTTAAACGTAAAAGATGGTTCATGGATGTGGCGTATTGAATGAAACGTATTAATAAATGCTTGTGCATACGACTTTAATTCACCAAAAACCGGGTGGCTTTCAGGCCGGTTGCGTGCAGGAAATACAGACCGGTTTTTAAGGGTGATACGGGTTTCAGGGTCACTTGCCCGGAAGTCTGTTCAACCATACTGAACTCGATTTTCCGCTGGTTCAAATCCGTCAATTGCAGGGATTTTGCATCCAGTTCATTGAATTGTAGCCCAATTGATTGACCGTCGGAAGGATTGGGATAAACGGTTAATGCGGGCAAAGAACCGTCATGTTGCACCGAAATGGTTTTTGAATACCGCTTCGAGCCGTCTTTGTCGACCTGTTGTAAGCGGTAGTAATTGATCATCCGATGCGATTGATCGTCGACAAAGGAGTAGGTTTGACGGCGGGCTGTATTCCCGGTGGCTTTCACGCGGCCAATGGGTTTCAGATTCTCCAGATCCAGGCCGTGTTCAACCAAAAAATAGTCGGCATTCTGCTCTGAAACGGTTTCCCACGAAAGCTGCACAACGCTGCCAATGGGCTTGGCCCGGAAGTAAGCAATATCGACCGGTAAGACAATGCCTGTCCATTCCATATTGCCGATAGTGAAACCTTGCCCATTTGGGAAGGGGCCTGCTAAAGGGCCGTTTCCATATATAATCTGAACTGTTTTAACTTTGGTGGGGAAGAAAACTTTATTCACGTTCGATGCTGTGCCCGACGTTGCTACTATTTCATTTCCATTCACACTATATCCTGTTCCAGCCGGAATAACGGGCACAACTGAGTTCCCAAATTCGTCCGTAGCAATAATGGTTATTTTGTCCTGGTAGTTGTGATCTGTGATGGTAAAGGTTTTATATTGAAGTGCATTCAATGCGAATTCCAGGCCGGTAACCGGATCGCCAAATGTAAAAGTGTAATTCCTGCTTTCACTCGAATTATTAAATTTCCAGTTGGGCGTCGACAAACCCGTACTAGCTCGTTCAGGTGATGGAATAGAGGCCGTTCCCGGACCATTGATATTGAGTGTAACATTTACGGCTGGCGTGCCAATACCGGTGTAAGAGTGAGTAGCCGCTCCCGCTGGATATAGTGGAGTCGTAGTATCAAATTTTAGATCCTGAGCAAGCGAGGACGTTACACGCATCAGGGCCATCAGCCCGGCTGAAAGTAGAAAACCGTATTTCATAGCAAAGTGCGTTTAGCTGATCGAAATGCGAATGCTCAATGCACTTTGACGTACGGTTTAACAGAAAGTCATTCCTATTTTAAAATCAAATTCCAAGAATTGCTAAATGCCACTTCGTAACTATTCGAAACCCCAATTACGCATACTTTAAGTAAACGCTTTCGCTTCCTGCCAATACACTTCCATTTCATCCAGCGTCATATCTTTCAATTGCTGGCCGTTCTGACGAGCCTGCTCTTCCAGGTATTGAAACCGCTTGATGAATTTCTTGTTGGTGCGTTCCAGGGCGGTTTCGGGATTGATGTCGATAAACCGGGCGTAATTGACCAACGAAAACAGCACATCGCCAAACTCTTTTTCGGCGCGTTCGGCGTCGATGACTTCGTCGGTTTCGGCATTGAATTCGGCCTTGAATTCCTGCATTTCCTCCTCCACTTTCTCCCAAACCTGTTGTTTTTCTTCCCAGTCAAAACCGGCTCCCCGCGCTTTTTCCTGAATCCGCATGGCTTTTACCAGCGCCGGTAGCGAGCCCGGCACTCCGCCCAGAACGGATTTATTCCCCTCTTTGAGCTTCAATTGCTCCCAATTCTGCTTCACCTTTTCTTCCGTATCGGCCACCACGTCGCCATAAATGTGCGGATGGCGCGAAACCAGTTTGTCACAAACGCTGTTCAGCACATCGCCAATATCGAACGTCGCACCTGACTGCGGTTCGGAAGCAATGCGGGCGTAGAAAACCAGGTGCAGCATCACATCGCCCAGTTCCTTCCGGATTTCGGGCAGGTCTTTTTCCAGAATGGCATCGGAAAGTTCATAGGTTTCCTCAATCGTCAGGTGGCGAAGCGTGTCCATCGTTTGCTTGCGGTCCCAGGGGCACTGCTCGCGCAGTTCGTCCATAATGGTCAGCAGGCGGTCGAATGCCAGTAGTTGTTCCTGCCGCCGGGCGGGCATCGTTTCCAGTCGTTGATTCAGGTTGGTTTGCATCGGGACTTTTTTTGACAAAGTTACACCTTTCAATCTCGACAAAAAACGCCTGGTACAAACCCGCTGGTTTCGGCAGCAAATCAAAAAAATCCTGCATTCCTAAATATTTTCGCCTATTTCCTTGATTGGCGTCGCTTCAATTTGCTACTTTGTAAACCAAAGTTCTTTATGCCATGTTGAACAAATTATTGGCCGTTTACCGCTCCGGCGAAGGCTTGCGAATGCTGATCCTATTGTCGGTCATGAGCATGGCGATGGTGGCGGTTCGCCACAATTACTGGTTCCTTAAAATGTTGAGCTGGAACCTCTTTCTGGCCTGGATTCCGCTCATCGTAGTCCTGTTCCTGCGCGAAGGTCTGGAAAGTCGGCAGTTGCCAACCTGGATTTTCTGGCCCGGTTTGGCCTTCTGGCTGCTTTTTCTGCCCAATTCTCCCTACATCATTACGGATTTGTTCCACGTCCGGCACGTTTCGGAAGAAACCGTCTGGTTCGACACCATGATGATTTTCATGTGCGCCCTCACCGGTTTGCTGACCGGCTTGTATTCGCAACTGCAGGTTCACCGGATGCTCCACCAGCGCATGGGCCACGTTCGAACCTGGGCCGTGATGGTCGGTTGTCTGGTTCTGACCAGTTTTGGCATTTACCTGGGCCGGTTCATTCGCCTGAATAGCTGGGATTTATTCACAGATCCGCTGGATCTGGCCCAAATCATCGGCCGCAGCCTGGTCAGCCCGTTTGCATTGAAGCTTACACTTTCGTATACTTTCGCATTGGTGACGCTTTATACCGGCTTCACGCAGTTTGTTCAACGCCGTACGCATGAGCAGTTGGATTGACGTTCGGAAAAATTTACGGAGTTTTCGATTTGCCATTGAGGGCATTGGCGCTCTGTTTCGGTTTGAAAACAACGCTAAAATTCACTTATTGGCGGCCGTTGCCGTCGTCCTTGCCGGAATCGGGTTCCGGTTGAATCGCATCGAATGGGCATTGATTCTGACGCAGGTGGGGTTGGTGCTGGCCGCCGAAGCCTTCAATACCGCCATCGAAAAACTGGCCGATGTGGTTTCGCCGGAACGCCACCCGCAGATCAAAGCCGTCAAGGATTTGTCGGCGGCCGGGGTCTTACTGGTGGTAATTATTGCAATACTAGTAGGTATCTTAATATTTGGGACTAAATTGTTCGAAATGGATTTTTTTAATGGCTAAAAATGGTTTTAATGGTTATAAATGGCTCTGAGGGTTAAGTATGGTTAAAAGAACCCCGGTAATTCAACCATCAGAACCATTTCAATCATTTTCAACCAGCAGAGCCATTTCAACTATATACTACCATCACTACCATTAAAAACCCTAACAACCACACTTTCCGATGTCCGAATCGAACGAACATTTACAAACCCTGACGGAGATACGGAGTCTGATGGAACGCTCATCGAAATTTCTGTCGTTGAGCGGTTTATCAGGAATTTCGGCGGGTGTAGTAGCCCTTATTGGTGCGGGTGCCGCCTACGCCCGGCTGCATACGAACAACCTGACCCTGATGAGCTATGAACGCATCAGCCGGTTAAACGGCGCCGATCGTCAGGATATGGTTGATTTTCTGATCCTCGACGGAGCCCTCGTTCTGGCAGCGGCTTTGTTGCTGGGGATCTTTTTTACCGTCCGCAAGGCCCGGCGGCAGGGACACGGCGTCTGGAACACGATTTCGAAACGGCTGCTCTGGGCGCTGGCGGTTCCGCTGGTAACGGGCGGTATATTCTGTCTGGCCCTGATCCGGTTTAACCTGATCTGGCTGACGTTTCCAACCACATTGATTTTTTACGGGATGGCCCTGTACAGCGGCAGTAAATACACCGTCCGCGACGTTGAATACCTCGGTTTATCGGAAATTCTGCTGGGTTTACTGGCGTTGTTCTGGACCGGTTATTCGCTGCTGACGTGGGCCGTTGGATTTGGTGTGCTGCACATTGTGTACGGCACCGTCATGTATCTCAAGTATGAACGAGATGAACTGAAGCGCTGATGCGAGAGTTCCTGATTGGATTTAATAAAGCCTTTGAGAGTAAAGCCCGGTTGGGGATCATGTCGGTTTTGATTGTGAATGAAACCCTGAGTTTCAATTCCCTCAAAGAACTGCTGGACATGACCGACGGGAATCTGGCGACGCACCTGCGGGCGCTGGAAGAGCAGGGCTATGTCCTGGTCAAAAAGCAATTTGTCGGGCGCAAACCCAACACGACCTACACGGCTACGCCCGTTGGCCGCCAGGCTTTCAGCGACCACCTGAATGCGCTGGAAGACTTCATTCGGGGTTCGGTATAAAACAAAAAACCGGTACGGTTTTTCAACCCTACCGGTTTCGGCCCCTGCGAACATTGGCCTCTCTGCGTATTCATATCCTGCGTTAAAACAGATTCTTGATTTCGACCCGGCTCTGAAAATGCTGGCCGTCTTTAAACGGTAGATTGATCAGTACCTGACCTTGTTCCTGAACGGCTTCAATGTGTTCGGCATCCACAAAATCCGGAATATCGATTACCCGCAAAAACATCGGCACGGCCAGACTCTGGCCTTCCGTCGGATTTTTTTGTTGGAGCAATGTATATAAAACCAGCTTTTTGCCATCAATCAAAACATTGAACGCATCCGGGCCAACGCCGGGAGCCGACAATTTAATCAGCAACCGGTCTTCTTCCTGCTCGGTTTCCATACGGGTCATGCTCGATCCGCCATACAATGTGTTCAGCAAATCGAATTGCCCCCCCATTCCCTTCAGCGTATTCTCTATCGGTTTCATAATCGTACTTGTTGGTTGTGTACAGTGTGTTAAACAAATTGCGTACCCAACTTAAACAGGCCAATTTTAGCGTCATTATGGCGGCAAAAAAACGTGATGCCAAAAATAAGCTATCAATTGGGCAGTAATTTGTTTTATAACGCAAATAATCCTGATTTTTGATCCGTAATAACCTGAAAATATTTTATGATGTGGCTCCTGGCCAGTCTGGTGGCGATTGGTTTAGTGTGGTATTTTTTCCGCACTTCAAATGCCTTACCCGTGTTAATGTTCCACAAAGTCGACACCGAACGGCAGGACGCACTGACGGTTTCAGTTTCGCAATTTGAACAGCAATTGCAGTGGCTCCGCGCCCATCGTTACCATACCATTACCATCGAACACCTCATCAAAGCCGTGGAAGAGCAAAAACCGCTGCCCGCCCGGTCGGTTCTGATTACCTTCGACGACGCCTACGTGAACAACCTGACCCACGCGCTACCGGTTTTGCAGGCATTGGGCATGAACGCCGTCCTTTTTGTCCCGACAGCATTCATCGGCCAATGCAATCAGTGGGATGGCTGCACCGAGCCGCTGATGACCGTCGAACAACTCCGCCAGGTGCTGCCGACCTTCGAGCTTGCCCTGCATTCGCACCAGCACCTGAATTACAAACATCTGAATACGATTGAAATTCAAACGGATCTAGCCCGGAACACGGCGGCTTTCGACGCGCTGGAGCTACCGTACGTTCGGGCTTTTGCCTACCCGTATGGTGGACGCCCAAAAGATGCGACAATTAACCAGGGCATGAAAACCGCCCTGAACAAATCCGGCATCCGACTCGCGTTCCGGATCGGAAACCGCCTGAACCGGTTTCCGGTTAACGACCGGTTTGAACTGCAGCGGCTGGACATCCGCGGCACCGATTCAATAGCCCGGTTTGCCCGGAAAGTACGGTTTGGGAAACTATTCTAACGAAATGAAAATCTTTATCGATACCGAACGCCTTCGGGATTTGAATAGTGGTTTGGGACAATTCTGTCTGCAACTAGGCCAGGAACTGGTGCGGCAACGGCCCGATTCGGCCCAACTCACGTTCCTGGTTCCGGAAGGAAAACAGGGCATTTTTGGTCCGGACGTCACCTACCAAACCGCCGTCTGGTGGCGCAAATGGGTACATACCAAATCGTACGATGTCTGGCACTGTACGCACCAGGATTCCGGTTTTCTGCCCGGATCGATAAAAAACCGGTTGGTGCTGACGATTCACGACCTTAATTTTCTGGAACGACCGGATTACAGCGACGCCAAAAAAGCCAGCAAACGGTTGGCCCTGCAACGTAAAATCGACCGAGCTTCAGCCATCACCACCATCTCGGAATACACCGCTTCCGTTGTCCGCCAGAATCTAACAATTCCCGGTATTCCACTCACTGTTATTCACAACGGCAATTCACTCAATCCAAAAACCGCTCAATCACCGCCCGGCGGCCCGGTCAATCGCTCAATCACCATTTCAGGCCCCTACTTTCTCTTCGTCGGCGTTATTCATCCCAAAAAAAACCTGCACACGCTGCTGCCGTTGCTCGAAGCGTTCCCTGAATGGCAACTGGTACTGGCCGGTCCCGACGGTCATCCGTATGCCGCTCACCTGCGCAATCAGGCGCAACAATTGGGCATCAGCGATCGTCTGATCATAACCGGCGCGGTTGACGAAGCGACCAAAACCGGTCTGTATCAGCAGTGTGATGCCTTTCTGTTTCCATCGATTTCCGAAGGCTTTGGGCTGCCCGTGGTTGAAGCGATGAGTTGCGGCAAACCGGTTTTTCTGTCGAAGCTGACCAGCCTCCCCGAAATCGGTGGTCGGGATGCCTATTATTTCGAATCGTTCGAACCGGACGTGATGGCCGAAACGATTTTTGATGGCCTGAACGATTTTGCCGCCAATCCCTTCCGCGCCGACCGACTGCGCCAGCAAGCCGCCCGGTTTAGCTGGGAACACGCGGCCCGGCACTATTGGCAGTTGTACACCGAGTTAGGGTGAACGGTTTTCGGTTTAACTTGCTTATCTTCATGTGTCCATAGAAACCGAACGCCTGAACCCATGTCGTTGAGTTCTACCCTGTATCTGTTTTTTTTACTGCTGGTCTTTTTCGTTTATTATCTACTTCCGCACCGGTTTCGGTGGGTTTGGCTGCTGCTGGCCGGTTATTTTTTTTATTTCACCTGGCAACCCTTTTACCTGATTCTCCTGGCGTCGTCGACCACCGTGGCCTACGGTTTTGGCCGACTGGTGAAACAATTCAAATCCCGGTTTACGCTCTGGCTGGGTATCGGTTTGCTGCTCCTGCCATTGTTATTTTTTAAATACTATGCGTTTCTGAACCAGAATCTGACCCATCTGCTCGGTTTTGGGGGAGGAGTTAATCCGCTGCCCGCCTGGTCGCCGGTGGTGCCGATCGGCATTTCGTTTTATACGTTTCAGGCCATCAGTTACCTGGTCGATATTCGCCGGGGCTACCTCAAGCCCGAACGCCACTTCGGCTATTTTGCCACTTACCTGGCCTTTTTTCCGACGCTTTCGGCCGGCCCCATCGAACGGGCAAAAAGGGTGCTGACGCAACTGCGAACACCCCAGCCTTTCCGCTACGAAAACGCCGTAGCCGGTCTACAACTCGTGGCCTGGGGCTTGTTCAAGAAAGTCGTACTGGCCAACCATATCTCGGGCCTGATCGATCCGGTTTTTGTTCAGCCGGGCGCGTATTCCGGCCCGGTTTTATACCTCTCTTTGTTTTTGATACCTCTCCAGATTTTCTGCGATTTTTCGGGGTATTCCGACATTGCCCTGGGTTCGGCCCGCATGCTGGGCATCCGGCTCATGCGGAATTTCGACGACCGGGTGTATGCTTCCCCCTCCCGCATTGAGTTCTGGAAAGGCTGGCACATCAGCCTGACTTCCTGGTTTCGGGATTACATTTACTTCCCGTTGAGCAAACAGCTGCGATCCCGCAATGGGCTGTACCTCAACCTGATGATCGTCTATTTTCTGACCGGTCTCTGGCACGGTGCCACCTGGGGTTATATTCTCTGGGGGCTGCTCAATGGGCTCTGGCTCGTGGCCGAACACGCGACCAAAGAACAGCGACAGGTTTTTTTCCGCCGGATCTGGCCGGATCTGAACGCGCCCCTGCACCGGTTTTTATCCATCTTGCTGGCTTTCCACGTCGGAATGTTTACCGGCGTGTTCCTGCGGGCACCATCGATTGGAGCAACCTGGTCATTACTGGGCGGATTGTTTTCCAAAAACCGCTGGCACGTCACGGATCTCGCCACCTTGAAACCGTTCCTTCCGGTTCTGATGGCCTTAGGATTGATGGATCTGATCAACCGGCAACTGAAAAACCGGGAGCTTCCCGAACTGATCGCGTCGTATGGCGGGTTTAGCCGGTGGAGTTTTTATTTGATCGTTTGTATCCTGATTCTCACCTTCGGACGGATTAGCGACAGTCCCTTTTTTTATTACCAGTTCTGATCCAATGGTAAAAATTGTTTTGAAACTGCTGGCGTTGACAACGGTAATCCTGGGGATCAAAATCGCTCTTTGGGCTTATTTGCACACCTACGAAGTGAAGTATTCCGACGAAATTGGGTACAAAATCAATTCGTTGCTGAAACCCATCCGGGAAGAGGTCAACACGGTTTTTGTGGGTTCCAGCCGGACGGCGCACGGTTTCAACCCGGCGGTTTTCGACTCCGTTACGCACCACCAAACCCGCTCTTTCAACCTCGGCATCAATGCTCTGTTTGCGCCAAACACGTTTATCGAATGCGGCAAACTCCTCCAGATGAACGGTTTACACCTGAAAACGATCTTTCTGGAATTGTCTTTTCCGCCCACCGAAACCTACGGTGATCCCTTTGGCCGGGCGGACCCGTTTGCCGAAATTGGGTTTAAAAACACGCATTTTCTACAGCAACAGCGCTTCGGTCCGGCAAGTGTTCAACGGGGAACCGCCCTGTACGATTCGTATCTGACCCAATTTTTCAGGATGCGAAATGCAGTGCACCTGCTTGGGTTGACGCTGGTTCGGGCTGGAGAGCTCAATTACGCCATGACCCCTACCGGTTACCGGTATTTCGAGCCCGGCACGTTTCGCAACCGATCCCGCAATCCTGTGCGTGTAGCTACCCTGCCCGACACGACGCCCCTCCCCCGTTCATTCACGAAACAGGCCCAACTTTACCGAGACCAGCTCATGCAACTCGTCCGTCAGTGTGAAGCGAAGAAGGTTGCGATCTATTTTTATTTGCCCCCCCGACTGATGGCTGAAGAGAAAGACATCCTGCCGAATGTGTATGCCGCCCTGCCCGATCGATACCGCATTGCCGTACCGTACCGGCGCGAATACACCGCTCCGTTCCCCGCCGACTGTTCGGATGATGAGCAGCATCTCAATGAAAAATCCGCTGCGCTGTATTCCCGGTCCTTCGCCCGGGCTTTCCGGCAAAAGGTTCCGGTGATTGACCGCCGATAAATGTAGCTTTCCGCCGGATCGTTTTATAAATCGGCTTGATAGGCGGATATACTTTGGCTACATTTGCGGCTTATTGAACCTTTTGAAGAGTATGCTTCGGACTCATACCTGCGGAGAAATCCGCATCGAACACGTTAATAAACAAGTCATTCTCTGCGGCTGGGTGCAGCGCATCCGCGACAAAGGTGGTCTGATCTGGATCGACCTGCGCGATCGCTACGGCCTGACTCAATTGTTGCTGGAAGAAGGAAAAACCGATCCGGCAACCATCGCGCTGACCCGAACGCTGGGGCGTGAATTTGTCCTGAAAGCCACTGGCGAAGTGATCGAGCGCAAATCGAAAAACCCTAACTTACCAACGGGTGACATCGAAATCCGACTTGAAAAGCTGGAAATACTGAATCCGGCCAAACTGCCGCCGTTTCTGATCGAAGACGAAACCGACGGTGGCGACGATCTGCGGATGAAATACCGCTACCTCGATTTGCGCCGGAATCCGGTTCGGAAAAACCTCGAACTGCGTCACAAAATGGCGCAGCAAACCCGGATTTACATGGACGGGCAGGATTTTATTGAGGTCGAAACCCCGGTTTTGATCAAATCGACGCCGGAAGGCGCCCGCGATTTTGTGGTACCAAGCCGCATGAATCCCGGCGAATTCTACGCCCTGCCCCAATCGCCCCAGACGTTCAAGCAACTGCTGATGGTATCGGGTTTCGACCGGTATTACCAGATTGTCAAGTGTTTCCGGGATGAAGACCTCCGCGCCGACCGCCAACCGGAATTTACCCAAATCGACTGCGAAATGTCATTCATTACGCAGGAGGATATTCTCC
The DNA here is from genome assembly GCF_003858635.1 of Larkinella rosea. Taxonomy (GTDB): domain Bacteria; phylum Bacteroidota; class Bacteroidia; order Cytophagales; family Spirosomataceae; genus Larkinella; species Larkinella rosea. The sequence goes on along the minus strand of NZ_RQJO01000011.1, from coordinate 136,356 downwards.
ACATGTTCGAAGGGCTGGTTCGGCACCTGTTCAAAAATGTGATCGGTGTTGCGCTCGACGAAGTACCCCGGATGACGTATGCCGAAGCCATGCGTCTGTACGGTTCCGACAAACCGGATACGCGTTTCGGGATGCCGTTTGTCGAGCTGAAGGGTTCTTTCGACACCGTGGATCTGACGTCGGGTAAGAACTTCGCCGTTTTCGATTCGGCGGAGATGGTGATCGGGATCAACGCCAAAGGCTGCGCCCATTACACGCGCAAGCAGATGGACGAATTGACCGACTTTATCAAACGCCCCCAGATCGGTAGCAAAGGGCTGATTTATGTCCGGTATAACGAAGATGGAACGGTTAAATCATCCGTCGATAAGTTCTATTCGGAAGACGATCTGAAACACTGGGTGGTTCAGTTCCAGGCCGAACCGGGTGATTTACTGCTGGTAATGTCCGGCGAAACCAATAAAGTCCGGAAGCAGCTGAGCGAATTGCGGCTGGAAATGGGCAACCGCCTGGGTCTGCGCAATCCGGGCCAGTTCAGTGCGTTGTGGGTTCTGGATTTCCCGTTGCTGGAATTCGGCGAAGAAGAAAACCGCTGGTTTGCCATGCACCACCCCTTTACGTCGCCCAAACCGGAAGATATCGCGTTGCTGGAAACCGACCCCGGTTCCGTACGGGCCAATGCCTACGATATGGTGATCAACGGCACGGAAGTGGGTGGCGGTTCGATCCGGATCTTTCAGCGGGAGTTGCAGTCGCGCATGTTTGATCTACTGGGTTTCTCGCCCGAAGAAGCCAAGGCGCAGTTCGGTTTTCTGCTGGATGCATTCGAGTTTGGCGCCCCGCCCCACGGCGGTATTGCCTTCGGTTTTGACCGGCTTTGCTCCATTTTTGGGGGTGCCGATTCCATCCGCGATTTCATTGCTTTCCCGAAAAACAATTCGGGACGCGACGTCATGATCGACTCACCTTCTGCGATTGCCCCGGCGCAACTGGATGAGTTGCAGATTGCAGTAGCGAAGAAGTGATGAGTTAAGAGTTAAGACGGGGCCGCCCGTAAGGTTATAAGTTGGCTGACGCGTTAACTCATAACCGCACGGGCGGCCCCGTCTTAATTCTTAGACTCTAAAACAGTTTTTCATTCGGCGGTTTGATGCCTTTCATCCGGATGTAAATCGTTGCCTGGCCCCGGTGGTGCGTCTGGTGTTCGAAGCCCTTGGCAAGGATCGTTTCGCGGGACAGATCGCGTTGCCCCATCTTGACGACTTCCGCCAACTGCGCATCGCTCAGGCCTTTAATGCCATTCAGCACAAAATCGTAACTATCCATGACGGCTTTTGTCAGGGCGGTTTTTGTTTTTAATTCGTCCATTGCTTCCAGTTTTTTCCCCTGCATCGGATTGGCTTTCCCGGTAGCTGCTGCGGCAAAATTGTAATTCGCAGCGGTCAAATGCAGCATTTGTTCGGCAAAGCTCCGGATTTCGGGCGTTGGTTTGTACCCCATTCCGTCTTCCGGCATCGCGTCCAGATACTCCTTGGTGAACTCTTTCGCGCGTGTCCACTCGGCCGTTAGCTGAGAGACGGTTTTAGGCTTACTTAAAAAACCGCTGAAACTCAGCCAGAGCATCAGGGCAAGGGCAGTAACTCCAATTTTTTGTTTCATGACGAAGGTTAAATGTTTGAGTACCAAAGTTAAACCAGCTAAGCAGGTTTGCAAGTCCGAAAGCAGGATTTCTACTTACGCTTTGTCGTAAAATAAATTTAGAAGCGGGAATGTAAATTGGATTGCTTTTTCGTTTAAAATGTAGCGCCGAAACTCAACAACAAATTGCTATGCTCCTACCTGCCGAATACGCCCGTTACGAAAAACACCTGAACCTCCCCGAAATGGGTGTGGAAGGCCAATTAAAATTAAAACAGGCGCGTATCCTGGTCGTGGGTGCAGGTGGATTGGGTTGCCCGGTTTTACTCTATTTAACCGCTGCAGGAGTAGGGACCATCGGCGTTATCGATCCAGATACTGTCGCCATCAGTAACCTCCAGCGGCAGGTGCTTTATACGACCGAGCAGGTCGGAAAACCCAAAGCGACCATTGCCGTAAATTCACTCAAAAAAATCAATCCGGAAATCCGGTTTAATGCCTACGCTTACGCCCTCGACCGCTCGAACGCCCGCACGCTGATCGACGAATACGATCTGGTGGTCGACTGTACCGACAACTTCACCGTCCGGTATCTGGTCAATGATGTCTGCGTGATGCAGGAAAAACCGTTCATTTACGGTGCCATTCACCGGTTTGAAGGTCAGGTTGCGGTTTTGAATGCGCGGCTGGCGGCTTCGGACGTTCAGCCGGAAGAAGTCCGTCGCGGACCTACTTACCGCTGTCTGTTCCCCGAATTTCCGAACCAGATGGAGATTCCGAATTGTGCCGAAACGGGCGTGATGGGCGTTTTGCCGGGCGTGATCGGAACGTATCAGGCCAATGAAGTCATCAAACTCATCACCGGCATCGGTCACCTGCTCAACGAAGAGCTGCTGATGGTGGATTTGCTGGCCATGTCCTTCCAGAAAATCCGGGTTCGCCGTCGGCTCGATGCCGAAGCAGCCGCCCAGAACGGCTGGGAAGAAGGGCAGCGGGTGGCTGCCAAAACCGAAATTCGCCAAACCATCACCGCCCTCGAACTGGCCGAACGGCTGGCGCAGTCGGAAGACATTTTCCTGCTCGACGTTCGTGAGCGGCCCGAATACAACATCTGCCACCTCGACAATGCAATTTTGATTCCGGTTAATATCATTGCCAATAACGTCAAACGCATTCCCGTCGACCGACCGGTGGTGGTCTACTGCCACCACGGCATCCGCAGCCAGTACGTCATCGATTATCTCCAGAAAGAATTCGGTTTCACCAACCTCATGAACCTGCAGGGCGGCATCAACAGCTGGGCGCGCGACGTGCAGCCGGAAATGGAGGTGTATTGATTATCCGATAATTCTGCTGACTGGGTGGTTGAATGGTTTCCTGAACGGACCACCATCAGAACCATTTTTAACAACTTAGTAAAACTACTTTCGTTTGTTGCGAAACCGGTAATTAGGGTCTTTTCTACAATGTGCCCAGCCGCTGGTTATTCTACTTCCTGTGAAAAATTCAGCGTAAACGCTCAAATGAGACCTCGCTGGACGTTCAATTCTTACTATTTTTAACTTATTGATGATTCACTTACCATTGAGCCCTTTTAAGTAACCGCCCTAAAGGCACCTACCATTGCCGTTCTATTTCGACAATTCACCTCTCTTTTTCATCAATTCACCTTGTAATGATTTGATTGATCGGGTAGCATGATTTGATTTGCTTCCGGTGTACATCACCCAATAACCGATTTATTAGGAGAATCAAAATCGGGCCGCAGCGATATTTTTAGCCCGTGCTCATATTGTCGGGAAACGATCAATCATTTTCGAATGGACTCCTTCGTTCTGTTTACCTATTGGAGTTCTGATAACACCGTTTAAAACAGTCAAAATGGGTACAAGATTCTCATATAACTTCCCGCCAAAACCAAAATTAGCCCTCAGCATTGTCGGCAAAAACAATGTAACTTATCTGGTTTTTCTGCATCCTGTCACCATTGTGAACTTACCATAATGCATCGCATGCAGAAACCACCCGATACCCAACTGTCCCTTTCTTTGATCAGATCTCAATCCGAGGAGAATAGTAACCAGGTCTACCACCAAGAACCATAGAAAGTCATACTTTTTTTTCAGGACTTTCAACGTTTCAGGCATTTTAGGTATCCTTATTAAAAACTCAAATGAATAGGTCACCATAGTATAGAACCAGAAACCTAACTTTTGCCGGTTTCTTTCTTTGTCCACTTCAATAACAATTACTCAAATTACCATGAAACTATTTATCCAATCCCACCTGCTGATTGTAAGTTTTGTTTTTTTGTTTGGTTCCTGTGCCATAGAAGACCACTTGAGACCTGCAAACCCAAATTGTCATCTCGATAAAGTTGTTGAAAAATTTCAGGTAACGGATGGATCCAACCCCGAAGAGATGATTGAAATAGAAGGGCAAAAAATTCCAATAAGCACTACACCTAATTCTTCAATTGCTTACAAATACGATCCACAGGGGCGAGTTATTGAAAAGCACCAGAATCGATACATATACTATTACGAGTATCTTCCAAATAATGATATCAAATGGGTTGCTGTCCCAGATCCTAGTTTACCTTATTCAACTTCAACGACGGGCACGTTTATTTTGGACTCGCAAGGTTTATTTTCAAATGCCGCAAATCGTTTTGACTCAGAAGGTTTTCGAGTATTTTACAATGAAGGAACCTGGAAACTGGAAAGCACAATTACGAACGGTAATGTATCAAAGACTGTGAGAAACGAGACCAGATCGGAGGCAACAACGGAGTATGAATACGACTTGACTCAACCTAATAAAATACCTAACCCTGAGCCCCATTTTGGAAAAGTTAGCCGAAATATGCTTGTCCGACAAAAATACAAAATCATAGATTCCAACGGCTCAGGTTATTATATTCTAACCGAGTTTAAATACGTGTATGATTTAAATGGACAGGTTAAATCCCTTATTGGTGTGAATAACAAATATGGTTTTGATAAGGATTATAATATTGATTACACGACTAAATCTGATACGTACTACACCATTATTGATTATACAATTACTTGCCAATAGTGATTCTTTTACACGTAGAATGCGAGGGTGCAGTCCACGTTCCTCTTCCCCTCCCGTGGCCGGTGTCCTCACCGGCCATTCTTTGTGCAATCCAGGTGCGGGTGATTATGCTGATAACCACGTTGGGAGACTATTTGCTTCCTGGAATAATGGTTCAGCGGTCAGAACTCTCAATTTTGGATTAATCTGAAACGGAAGTTTACCGCTCAATTCAAGGCAACCGTCGGCCTTGAATTGAGCGGTAAAGAACGCGTATCGTTGAGCGAATTGGCCACTCGCTTCATCCGTGGTCGGCAACTTCACCGCCTAAAAACCGCCGACGGTATCTCTACCACCTAGTATGCATTCCATCCGGCCAATTTGCGCGCCGATACTAAAAAACCGGTTTGAATTTTGTAACTTCGCGTGATGCAAAAGACCGAAACGCTCGAAGACTTCTACCAGATCAAATTCAACTGGCTGCCCGAAAACCTGCAACAGGACCGGGGGCATTTCAACGTGTTTCGACTGGAAGATTGCATTGGTCAGGGCAAAGAACCCATCAACTACAGTCGCCGGGATTTTTACAAAGTTACGCTGATTCGGGGGCGCAATGTCTACCATTACGCCGATAAAAGCCTGGCCGTCAACGGCCCAACCCTGATGTTCTTCAATCCGCAGGTGCCCTACAACTGGGAAGCGTTATCCGACGATACCAGCGGTTTTTTCTGCATTTTCAAGGAAGCTTTCTTTACCGAAAAAATCCGGGGTAGCCTGAGCGAGTTGCCCATGTTCGCCATCGGTGGCAAACCGGCTTACGTTCTGAATACAACGCAGGATGAGCAGGTTAGCCAGCTGTTCCGGAAAATGCTGGACGAAATCGGTTCGGATTATCCCTATAAATACGATCTGCTGCGGAATTACGTGATGGAGCTGATTCATTACGCCCTTAAAATGCAACCGACGGAAACGCTGTACCAGCATACCGACGCCAAATCGCGGCTCACGGCGGTTTTCAGCGAATTGCTCGAACGACAGTTTCCCATCGAGTCGCCCTCGCAGCGGTTTAAATTACGCTCGGCGAAGGATTTTGCGGAGCAACTTTCCGTGCACGTCAACCACCTAAATCGTTCCATTCGGGAGACGACCGGGAAAACCACCACCGACCACATTGCCGAACGACTCGCCAGCGAAGCCAAGGCCCTGCTGAAACACACGGACTGGAACATTTCTGAAATCAGCTACACGCTCGGTTTCGAAGAACCGGCCCATTTCAACAACTTTTTCAAGAAACAGACCCACCTGACGCCTTCCGCTTTTCGGACTGTTTGAATTTTGCAAGTATCGGTTTGAAAACCGCAAGGCTTCACCAAGCCGACGCCCCTACTTTTGTCCCATCATAAAACACACAAAATGATGAGCACACAGCAAGTATGGTTTGTCACCGGAGCCTCGAAAGGGCTGGGACTTTCATTGGTAAAACAGTTGTTGAACGGCGGTTTTAACGTTGCCGCTACTTCCCGGAATCTCGAAGACCTGCGCCGGGTGGTGGACCCATCCGATGATCGCTTTCTGCCGCTGGCGGTCGATCTGAAAACCGAGTCGAGCGTGGCCGAAGCCATTGCAAAAACCGTCGCGCATTTCGGAAAGATCGACGTGGTGGTCAATAACGCCGGTTACGGGTTACTGGGCAGCGTCGAAGAACTGACCGACGCAGAAGCCCGCGAAAATTTTGACGTCAACGTTTTTGGTTCGCTGAATGTCATCCGGCAAGCGTTACCGCATTTGAGGGCGCAGCAATCCGGGCACATTTTCAATATTTCGTCCATTGGCGGTTTTACCGGTGCCTTCCCCGGTTTCGGGATTTACTGCGCCACGAAGTTTGCCGTCGAAGGATTTTCGGAGTCGCTGGCTACAGAAGTTAAACCGCTGGGAATCAACGTGACGGTGGTCGAGCCCGGTTATTTCCGGACTGACTTTCTGACGTCTAACTCGCTGGCCGTTCCTAAAAATCAGATCGATGCGTACCGGGAAGTGCGCGAGTCGCAACAGGTGCACCAGCAGCAGATCAACGGCAATCAGCCGGGCGATCCCGAAAAAGCCGTGGCTGCACTGATTCAAATCGCTTCGGAAGCCAATCCGCCCCTGCACTTATTTCTGGGTCAGGATGCTTACGATCTGGCCTACGCGAAGATGGATGCCGTAAAAAGTGATCTGGAAACCTGGAAGGACCTGACGGTTTCAACCGGTTTTGAAGCTGGAGTACCCAGCCTCTGATTGAATTTACATCTGAAAGCGAGTGATGTATAAAAGCCGGTTTCGTTAGGTTCGGGAAGATACAACCACTTTTTTGGATTCAAAAACCGGTTTTTTCTTTCGATTTCGTTCGATCCCAAACCCGTGGTCTGTGTCTTCACCTAAAGTATACACACATCTTTTAAGTGAAATTTCCAGTCGCGTAGCGACTCAATGTTTGTAGCGTAATTTCCCAAGCACATTCCCTTTGGTCGCGTAGCGATCTGACAAAACGTACGTCGTTTGATCGCTACGCGACCAAAGGCAGTGAAACTGGGTTCATTTTCTACAAACATTCGGTCGCTACGCGACTAGAAAAGAGGTGCATCTACTTTAGGTGAAGACATTGGCACGGTGGACGGAAAAACAGACGGTTTCTAAACCGGTTTCTCAGGTTCGGGAAGATACAACAACTTCTTCGGGCTTGGGAACCGGTTTTTTCCTGCGGTTTCGTTCCACCCAGTAATACAAAGGCGGTAATAGAAAAGGGGTAAACAGGAGCGTTGAGGTCAATCCGCCGATGATCACCGTCGCCAGTGGACGCTGTACATCCGAGCCAATGCCCGACGAGGTAGCCGCCGGAATCAAACCGATGATGGCGACGATCAGCATCATCATGATGGCCCGAAGTTGTTCACCCGACGCGTGCGCCACCACCATTTTGAGCGGCATTCCGCCGGTTTCGCGCTCCCGGTTGATGGCGGCAATCAACAGCACCCCGGCCATCACCGACAACCCAAAGAGGGACACAAAACCAACGCCTGCCGATACATTGAAGTTATAACCGCGTACCAACAAAGCCGCAATGCCGCCCGCCAGCCCGAACAACACGCAAACGACCGTCATCAGAGCGTAACGAACCGACTGGAAAAGCAGGAACAAAACCGCCAGCACAATCACGACCGTCAGCGGAATGGCCACCATGAGTTGCTTGCCCGCCCGCTCCAGATTCTCGAACTGGCCGCCGTAGGCCACCGCATAACCGTGCGGCAAGGTCACCAATTGCCGGACTTTCCGCCTGGCTTCGGCCACAAAACTACCCTGATCGCGTCCGCGAATATTGGTCCGAACCGTGACGAGCCGTTTTCCATCCAATCGATAAATATTCGTTTGTCCATCAATCAGTTGCACATCGGCTAATTGGCTCATGGGAATCAGTGAACCACCGGGCGACGGAACCTGCAGGCTACGAATCACGTCAATGTTGTTGCGGTTTTCGGGTAGATACCGCACCACGATGTCGTAGCGCCGGGGGCCGTCGTAAAGCGTACTGATCACTTTTCCGCCGATGGCAGCTTCGATCATGGTTTGGATCGCGGCCACGTTGATGCCATAGCGCGCGACCTGCTGGCGATTGATGTTGATGCTCATCTGCGCCTGGGGTCCCTCCTGCTCAATCCCGGATTCGGAACTGCCCTCGATGCCGCGCACGATTTTAAGCACCTGGTCGGCTTTGGAACGCAGGAGCGTCAGGTCATAACCGGTCAGGTTGATCGCCAGATCGGAAGCCGAACCCGTCACAATTTCCGTCACCTGGTCGATGATCGGCTGGCCGAACGACAGGTTGGCACCGGGCAGTTGTTCTTCCAGTTGGCTTTTGATCGTCGTCAGTAATTGCTGCTTCGTCGTGTCGTGTACCCAGCCGTCGTACGGTTTCAAAATCATCAGAATTTCGGTGCGGTTGGCCGGAAACGGGTCGGTACCGTCGTCGTTTCGTCCCGATTGCGTCACGATGCTTTCGATCTGGGAATGCCGGGCGGCCACCTGCCGGATCACCGGCGCAATTTTCTGATTTTCCGTAATGTTCGTACCGGCGGGCAGGAACGAGCGCATGAAGATCGAACCTTCATCCAGCGTCGGCAAAAACTCCGTGCCGATGCGAACGCCCAACCCAATAACAACGAGAACCAGGACCAATCCACTGAAAAAAACCGCCCGGGGCTTCTGCAGGGTTCGCAGGATAATCCGCACGTAACTTCCCTGAATCCGGTCAAAGATCGTTTTCCGTTTCTGTTTCGCAGGTTGAACGGTTTCAACCTGTTTCCGGTAAACGAACGTCATCAAAACCGGAATCAGCGTCAAGGCAAATAACATCGAGCCAATGACGGCAAAAGCCAGCGTCAGCGCCATCGGCGAAAAGAGTTTTCCTTCCACCCGCTGCATGGTCAGAATGGGCAAATACGCCAGAATGATGATGGTTACGGCAAAAAAGATCTCCCGCCCCACTTCGCCCGCCGATTCGATCGTCAGAGTAACAATATTTTTCCGGGGTTCTCCCGGTTCCGTCGCCCGATTGGCCGCGTATCGATACGAGTGAATCAGGTGAGCCGCCATCACGCAGGCTCCGTCGACAATAATCCCGAAATCAATGGCACCCAACGACAGCAGATTGGCCGGAATGCCGGTCAGTTTCATCAGGATAAAGGCAAAAAGCAGCGAGAACGGAATCGTGATGGCGACCACCAGCGCCGAGCGAATGTCGCCCAGAAACAGAACCAGAATAATAACGACGATAGAAATACCTTCCAGCAACGTGTGCGATACAGTTTCGAGCGTGTAATCGACCAGCGTCGAGCGGTCGTAAATGATCTGCAGTTTAACGCCTTTGGGTAATTCGTTGTCCTGTAAATCAACAATCCGCTCCTTGAGGGCTTTCAGCACTTCCGTCGGATTTTCGCCCCGGCGCAACGACACGATCCCTTCCACCCCGGAATTGACATCGACACCTTTGACCGGAATCGTGTAGCCCAAGATACCCTGCGGCTGGGGTGGTGCCACTTCGACACTGGCGACATCCCGGATGTAAACCGGAACGCCGTTGATGGTCGTCAGCACAATGTTATCGATGTCGTTGGCACGCTGAATGGCCCCCAACCCGCGAACCGCAAACCCCTGACCACCACGCTCTACGATGCTGCCGCCGGTATTCAGGTTATTGGCCTGCACGGCTTCGATGATCGTTTCCATCGTCAGGTTGTATTTCCGCAACCGATCCGGCGAGGTCAGCACGTGAAACTGTTTGACGGGGCCACCGAAGGTAACGACATCGGCAATACCCGAAACCTGCGTCAATGCCGGGCGAATGACCCAGTCCTGCAAATCACGTAATTGCATCGGCGAAAAGGTCGGCGGAGCCTCAACGACGTAGCGGTAAATCTCGCCAACTGCCGTGGTCAACGGCCCTAATTCCGGCGTCACACCGTCTGGTAATTCCGCAGCCGCCAGCCGTTCGATGACTTGTTGGCGGGCAAAATAATCATTTGTTCCGTCTTCAAAATTGAGTTGCACCACCGCCAGCCCGAAGATGGTGCGCGACCGGCGCGCAATGACGCGGGGCGTGTTGTTCAAGGCCCGTTCGAGCGGAATCGTCACCTGCTGCTCCACTTCCTCAGCCGCCCGACCTGCGTACTGCGCAATCACAATGACGTTCGTATCGGCAATGTCCGGGTAGGCTTCGATTTTCAGAAACCGGAAACAAACCAGCCCGGCCGCCATCAACAGCAGAGCCGCAATGACGAAAGCGGTGCGGTTTGCGAGGGCGACCTTTAGTGCGTTCTGTATCATACGTTAATACCCAAAACTCAGCCCTTTGAGCTGCATGGTTCCTTTGATCACTACGGCTTCGGTTTCTTTTAGTCCGTGAAAAACAACAATCCGGTCGCCAATCTGCTGGCCCAGCGTCACCTCCCGGCGCTCGAACCGGCGGGGCGCCGACTTGATGAACACGTAATCTTTTCCCTGAACGGTCACCAGGGCGGTTTGCGGCAGCGACATAAACTGGCCTTCGGAAATCCCGAACGATACCGTGGCAAACATGCCCGCCCGGAATTTGCCAGCCGGATTATCCAGTCGGATGCGGAGTTTGATGGTCCGGGTCACATTGTCGACCACGTCGCCAAACGACTCGATGCGGCCGCTGACGGTTTCGTCGGGATAAGCCGTAAACCGGATTGTGGCGTTGTTGCCCACTTGCAACTTATTCACCTGACTTTCAGGCACGTCGCAAATCAGCCAGGCTTGCCCGGGTCGGGCGTGTTGAAGGCCAATCGGGTCAAATCCGGCCAGTTTGAGGGTGGTTTCGTGTTGCGCCAACAGCGCACGTTCATTCGCCAGATTGGTTCGTTCCATCGCCAGTGCCGACTGCGCTTCCAGCACTTCGCGACCCGTGGCGGCTCCGTGTTCGGCGAGGTCTTTGGCCCGCCCCAGTTCAATTAATTTCTGCTTGATGTTGACGTCCTGAAGCTGGCGGATGTTCGTCAGGTGTTGCTGCAACTGCGAATAATTGTCGGTCAGCGCCGGATTGTCGAACAACACCATCGGCTTTCCGTCACTTTCCCCCGAACCGATCACCGTGGCCACGACGTGGGCCGGTGCCTGATAATCAGCCGTTAAACTGCGGTTTTGTACCGTTTCGGTTTGAAAAAACCGGATGGTCGACGAGTCGGGGCCCACTTCGATCAACCGGCCGCTGTCCTGCACAACGGGCCGGGAGTTCGGTTTCTGAATGGTGACAGCCACCGGTTTTTCTTTCTGACAGGCCGTACCGCAGATCATCAACAGCAGCCCTAAAGTTATCTTTCTCATTTTCATCGGCTTAGGATTGGCATCTGACCCGTTACAAACCACAGTTGCAGCAGACTGCGCCGGTAGGCTTCCTGCGCATCGAGGTACGTTTGCTGCACATCGAGCCAGGAACGCTGGGCTTCCAGGTAATCGACAATGGTCGTTCCCCCTTTCAGATACGCGTAGCGAACACTGGTCAGAATCTGTTCCGATTGCTGCAAAATGCCGGCATACCGGTCAATATTTCCGCGTTGGGTCAGGTAACTGCGGTAGGCGGTTTGTACTTCGGTCTGCACCTGCAACCGGGTGTAATCGGCCACCTGCCGGGTCTGTTCCTGCTGGACTTTCGCCTTCTGGATTCCGCCCTGATTTTTGTTGAAAAACGGCAGCGGCAAGGTTCCGTAAAATCCGACGTAGGGAACGCTGTTCTGCGGGTTATAAATGGCGCCGACTTCGGGCTGGGGAGCGCGTAAGGCTTCCTGCAAACGGGTATTCTGGACGGCTACTTCCATGGCCTGTTCCGCCAGCCGGACATCCGCGCGTCTGAGGTGCGCCCGTGTAATCAGCGTGTCGGCGGGGCCGGTTGTCCAGGCCAGCGTCGTATCATTGACGGCCACATCGAGACTATCGGAGGTGCCGAGCAGGCGTTTCAACAGCAGCAGTTGATTCTGGTATTCCTGACGCGTCGTCTGACTCCGGAGCCGATATTGGTCGGCCAGAATCTGGGTGCGCAGCAGATCGGTTTTTGTAATGACCTGATTCCGAAGGCGTACCTGATTGATCGTAACGAGCGTATCGATGTTTTGCCTGGCTTCCAGAATCAGATCGAGCCGAAGCCGGGCGCTCCAGGCATCGAGCCACTGGTTGCCCACTTCGAGCAGCAGATTCCGTTCCGTTTCGGCCACATTCCGGCGGGTGAGTTCAACGCCCTGTTCGGCAAGTGCAACGGCTTTCTGCCGCTTGCGGGCCACGTTGACGGGCGTCGTCAACTGCCACCAGACCTGCCGGTTGCGGTTGTTCAGCGCACCGGTATTTTCCGGGAACGCCGATGGTTTAACCAGTTGCAACGTCTGGTTGTTCAGCACTGGATTCGGGCGCAGACCGGCAGTTACGACATCGGCCAGGGATGATTGAATGGAAAGCTGTTCGGCCCGCAAAACCGGGTTGTGCTGCCGGGCTTCGGCAATGGCTTCGGGCAGCGTCAGGGTGCGGGGAGATTGCGCGAAAAGGCTGCCACTGAGCAGGATACTTAGGATGAAACCGGCCTCTTTTTTGCGCAGTTTCGCCATCCGGTTTTTCATAATTCCTCCTTGATTCGGTCGGGTGAGCGGCAAGCCATCAACCGCAAAAGTAAGGTTTGCACAACCGGGAGGTTGTTAGAGAGTTATTAGAATGCTATTAAAAGGCTGTTAAAGCGGGGATTTCAAATGCGGCAACTCGACTTCGAAAATCGTACGCTGGCCGGGTTCGGTTTTCACCGAAATACAGCCCTGGTGCAGACTGATGATCCGGAGCGTCAGCGAGAGGCCAATGCCGTTGCCATCGGCGTAGGTGCGGTTTTGCCCCCGGTAAAACGCCGTAAAGACGTGCGGGAGGTCTTCATCCGAAATGCCGATTCCCTCGTCGATAAAGCTCAGCCGACACAGGTCCGACAGGGATTTGACGGTCACCGTGCAGTGCTGATCGGGCGAAAATTTGCAGCCGTTTTCCATCAGGTTACTAAACGCGACCCGCAGCAGATACGCATTTCCGTTCGCGGAAATCAGGTGATCGTCTTCGATTTCCTGTTCAAAAACAATCGTTATGCGGTATTCGGGATGCTGGTGGAGCAGTTGGCCGCGGGCTTCCATCAGCAGTTCATCCAGCCGAAGTTCGCGAAACGAGATTTCACTGGCGTCGTAACTGGCTTTCGCCAGATCAAGCAGGCCGTTGGAAAGGTGCGTCAGCCGCCGGGCATCCCGCAACGTTCGCATGATAACCTGCTGGTATTCAGAAGTAGTACGAGGTTTGTTGGACGCCAGTTCGAGTTCACCGGCAATGGCCGCCAGGGGTGTCCGAAGTTCGTGTGAGACGTTGGAAACGAACTGTTTCTGGGCATCGAACGAGTGTTCCAGCCGGTCGAGCATCTGGTTGAACGTAATCGCCAGTTCGGCCAGTTCGTCGCGCCCGTTGCCCTCTTCCACCCGACGGTCGAGGTTGGTCGCCGTGATTTCACTGGCCTGCCGCACCACCGTCGAAATGGGTTTGAGCAGTTGCCGGGCCACCAGCCGACTCAGCAGGGCGACAATCACCAGACCCAGCAAAAAGGCAATGATCAGCGTAATCCGCAGATTTTCGAGTTTCGACAAGCCCACTTCGTCGTAGGCGGCTGCGGTCACCAGGTACGTCTTTCCCTGAAATTGGTATGGAAAACCGACTACCTGGCGGCCCCGTTGTTCAAACTGAACTTCCTGGTGGTGTTGAATCGAATGCAGAAAACCGGGGGTTTCTTTCACAAAGTCGCCCTGCCGGTCGTCGTGATAAACCAGTTGAAACCGGGAATCGTAAACGGCAACTTCTTCCTGAAACAACGCATTGGGCGAATTCTGGTAAATGACGTTTAAAACCGCTGGCTCCACTTTGGCTTCCAGCAACAACCGGAGCTTGGTCAGCGCCTGCTGTTTCAGCCGTTTGTAGTACGCATCCTCCCGGTAATCAGCATACGAAAGGTAAATAGACACGGCAAATAACAGCAGAATGGCCGCCGTAATGGCGGTAAAAAGCATGGCCAGTTTCGTCCGAATCCGCATCGTTTAGCCCTCCCCGAAGATAAAACCCATTCCCGTTTTGGTGTGAATCAGCTTTCGCTCAAACTCCTTGTCCAGTTTCTTGCGCAGGTAATTGATGTAAACATCGATAAAATTGGTGCCTGTATCAAAATGCGTTTCCCACACTTTTTCGGCAATCTCCGTTCGGGTCAGTAACCGGTCGGGATTGAGCATCATGAACTCCAGCAATTTAAACTCCTTGGGCGTCAGGCTGATCGGCTGGCCGCTGCGCATCACCGACTTGTTGCGCAGATTCATCTCCAGGTCCGCCATTTTCAGAATCGAGGTGGTGGCAACGGGCTGGTTGGCCTGCCGTTTCAGCAACGCCCGGATGCGAACGTGCAACTCCCGGAAATCGAACGGTTTTACCAGGTAATCGTCTGCACCGGCGTCGAAACCTTCCACTTTATCGTCGGTGGTTCCGAGCGCCGTCAGCATGATAATCGGCACGTTCGGTTTCGCCTGTCGAACCTGCTGGCAGACATCCAACCCATTGATTTTGGGAAGAATAATATCCGTAATAATCAGATCATACTCCACCGTTAGCGCCAGCCGACAACCCAGTTGCCCATCGAACGCAACATCCACCTGCCAGTCTTCCTCCTCCAGTCCCCGTTTGATGAGATCGGCAACCCGTTGATCATCTTCAATTACCAGTGTTTTCATAGTTAAAGGAGGAAGGGAGGAAAGGGAAGAAGGGAGAAAGGGAGGAAAGGGAGGAAGGCGGAAGGAAGACATTGACACCGGCAAACCGTTACCCCTTTTCTCCTTTCCTCCCTTCTTCCCTTTATTCCTTTATTCCTTCTCGTTATAAACGCCCAATTCCGCAATGGCTGGTGGGCTTGTAAATTCATCGATCAGAATCCGGACTTTGCTGCCTTTGACGGTATTGAACCGGTTGATTTTCGCCCGTCCGCTGTCGGTTCCCGAAAGAATCGGTTTCCAGCTTCCACTCGTGAAATATTCCAGCCGGTACTTCGTAATACCGGGTTGTTTTTCCAGAATCGTAATCAGATTAAACGGTTTTTCCTGATCGAAAACCACTTCGTACCACGGTTTTGTCACCGTCGGATTCGATTGCCAGGCGGTTTTGAAATTGTCGTCGTTCCCAAAATCCATGAGCCACATATCATTGCTCCAGCTCGCGTTGCTGGGCTGGTGTTTCGCCAGATTCGTCGAAATGATGGGGGCGTCGAAAACCGGCAGAATGGCCCGTACTTCGTTGCCCGACCAGATTTGACCGATTTTTGCCAAAGCCGTCAGCGCGTTGTCGTCGATCAGTCCGTCGCGGTTGGGGGCCACGTTCAGAATGAAATTGCAGTACGCTTTATTGAACGGAATCAGGTTGTCGTTTACCAGAACCACCGGGTCTTTGACGGGTTCGGTCGGCGAGCTGGTTTTCCAGAACCAGGTTTTGTTGATCGGCAGACACGAGAGCGCGGGCAGGCGGTTGGTTTCCTTCGAAATGTGCTGCCCCGCGCCTTGTTCATACGATTTGATGTCGGTGTAAAACAACGCTTCCGCCGGGTATTTGGCCGCGTTCAGGTCCATCACCAGGCAGTTGGGCTGAATGGATTTGATGTGCCGGTAGATTTCCTCGAACGGAATATCGTCGTACGAAATCCGCGACCAGGGCGCGTCCCAGCCGTCGATGATCAGCGCCGAAACTTCGCCGTAGTTCGTCAGCAGTTCGGTCAACTGGTTTTTCACCATCGCGATGTGCTGCTTCGTAATAAAACCGGGGCGCAGTTTGTGGTGCGTATCCAGAATCGAATAATACAACATCACTTTCAAGCCGTTTGCCCGGAACGCATCGGCGTATTCCTTCACCACGTCCCGTTTCAGCGGGCTGTTCATGACGTTGTAGTCGGTGGTTTTGGTGTTCCAGATGCAAAAACCGCTGTGGTGTTTGGTCGTCAGCGCGCCATACGACATGTTCGCCGATCTGGCGGCTTTGGCCCACTGGTCGCAGTTGAGGTTGGTGGGATTGAACAGCGAAGGTGACGCATCGGGGTCGGCCCAGTCTTCCTCCATGAACGTCGGGATGTTGAAGTGAATGAACATGCCGAAACGCAGATCGACAAAATCCTGCTGATTTTGCGTCAATGAAGCGGTTTTTGCCGGTTTCGGCTGGGCAGCGGCAATCAGCGTTGCCAGGGAAAGCAGGCACGCCGTCAACAGCGACTGGTGGTGAAGTTGGGGTAGAAAACGCATTGCGGTTTTAACATAGGTCCGGGCAAAGATAAACCGGGAGCGGGTGTTCCCCAAGCCGAACCACGGAAGCGGGAGAGTTATCCGGTTTGCGTCCGGATTAAACGATCTGTAAAATAAAAGACCAGCTCACGGTGGCTGGTCTTTTATGATTTACTCAACGTTATGATCACTTAAAGCTTTTGTGCAAAACCTTACACAAAGGTCTTATAAATCAGATTTTCAAACTTAAAACGATCTTAAATCTAACTAATTGCCCATTAAAACGAGATTAAAAATCCATTTGTTTACCAAGGCATTCCGGTTTGGATTCGCACCGAAACGATTTACCCGACAGCGGCTTCGTTGCCTGCATTGTATTGCTTCTGCGGGAAAAAGTATATAGATTTCGTGGAAATACACCGCATGAGCGGTTTTCGATCTACCCCAACCCTCCAGAATTATGCGCAGCTTCCTTACCCTTTTATTCCTGGTGCTGGCCCAAGCGGTTTTTGCTCAGGAACTGGTCAGCAACCGGCAGCGGGAAATCGTGCTGAAGTCGGTCAATGTGATCCCGATGGATCAGGAACGTGTCCTTGAAAATCAAACGGTTGTGGTGAAAGATGGCCGAATTACCGGACTGGGTGCGGCTGGCAAAGTGAAGTACGGAAAAGATGCGCTGGTGGTCGATGCCAGGGGAAAATACCTGACGCCGGGCTGGGCCGAAATGCACGCCCACGTTCCGCCCGTCGACGAGATCGAGCCGATGAAAGACGTGCTGGTTCTGTATCTGGCCAACGGCATTACAACGATTCGCGGGATGCTCGGCCACGCCAAACACCTCGAACTGCGCAGTAAAATCAACAGCGGGGAGATTCTGGGGCCGCATTTTTACCCCGCCGGGCCGTCGTTCAGCGGGCAAACCGTCAAGTCGGCGGAACAGGGTGCGCAGATGGTGCGCGATCAGAAAGCCGCCGGCTATGACTTCCTGAAACTACACCCCGGTTTGACCAAAGAAACGTTCCCGGCCATTGCCAGAACCGCCAAGGAAGTCGGCATTCCCTTTATCGGACACGTTTCGTTCAACGTCGGCGCCTGGATGGCAATCGATGCCGGTTATTCGTCCATCGACCACCTCGACAGTTTTATCGAAGCCATTACACCGGGTTCCGACACGCTGGTGGAGCAGGAAACCGGGCTGTTTGGGTCCTGGATCGGTTACCGCGCCGACCCCGCGCTGATTCCGAAACTGGTGAAAGGGTTGCACGACAAAAACATCCGCTTGGTGCCGACCGAAGCCCTGGCCGAACGCTGGCTGTCGCCCCAACCGGCTTCCGCCTTTGCGAACGACCCCGAAATGAAATACATGAAGGCGTCGGAGGTTCAGAACTGGATGAACACGAAAAACAACTACAACAACAATCCGAAATTTTCGAAGGAACACGCGGAAAAGTACATCGACATGCGCCGGAAAATCCTGCTGGCCTGTCAGCAAAACGGCGTCGATATTCTGCTGGGTTCCGATGCGCCCCAGGTGTTGAACGTACCCGGTTTTTCGATTCACCACGAAATGAAGTTTCTGGTGGGCGCCGGTCTGACGCCGTACGAAACCCTGCGAACCGGAACCGTCAATGTGGCTTCGTACCTCAAAAAACCGGATGCGGGCACGATCAAAACCGGTAATGTGTCGGATCTGGTTCTGCTGAACGGCAATCCGCTGAACGACATCAGCCAGACCAAAAACATCGAAGGTGTCATGATCGGGACCAACTGGCTGTCGAAAGCGTATATCCAGAAGGAATTGAAGCGGCTGGAGAAGCAATAAGTATCCCATTTTGGGTCGCTAAGCGACCGGCTATTTGTAGAAAAACCCAGTAATACATTTTAATCTGGTCGCATAGCGATCGAATAGTAGCAGATCTAAAATCCCAAACCCCAGCTCCTATGTCAGCCTATCCCAGTCCATCCGCGGAAGCCTTGCAGGAAGAACTGCAACACTACCAAGACAACGAAGAAGTGGGTCACACCCTGTTGTTCGAAAATGACAAAGTCAAAGTGTGGCACATCAGCCTGCAACCGGGCGAACGCATTCACTACCACCGCCACAGTCACGATTATTTCTGGACGGTTTTGCAGGATGGCGAGGGGGTTTCCAATCAGGCCGACGGCAGCCAGGTGCCGTTGCGTTTTCAAAAAAACCAGACTTCTTTTTACAACATTCTCCAGAAAGGCCCCGCCATCCACGATCTGCAAAATACCGGCGATCAGGTACTGGAGTTTGTTACTACCGAATTAAAATATTGATTATCAGCAGACTTAAAACACCTTTTTAGTAAAACCGGTTGTTGAAGCAGCCTGCATGGAGCCTTTTATTAAAGTTTGCGGTATTCAGACGGTTGCCGAAGCCCTGGGAGCCATCGACGCCGGAGCGAATACGCTGGGATTTTTAATTGGGCTTACGCACCGGGCAGAAGACGGGATTTCGGCGGCAACGGGAAAAACGATTGTGGAAGCCGTCCCGGATCACATCCGGACGGTGCTGGTAACGCACCTGCTCGATGCCGCCGAAATCGCCGAGATCGCGCGTTCGGTTGGCGTCCGCGCCATTCAGATTCACGACGATCTGCCCGTGGTCGGCGTCCTCGAGTTGCGTCGGCTTTTGCCGGATGTCGAACTGATCAAGGCCATTCACGTGACCGGCGAAGATGCTCTGCAAAAAGCACAAGAATACGAAGAATACGTCGATCGGCTGCTACTGGATTCGCGAACGAAAGACCGTCTGGGTGGTACGGGTCAAACGCACGACTGGAATCTGAGTCGAAAAATCGTGCAGACGGTTTCCATTCCGGTTATTCTGGCCGGGGGGCTGAAACCGGAAAACGTCGCTACGGCCATCGGTCAGGTTCGACCTGCGGGCATTGACGCAAACTCCGGCCTGGAACAGCCGGACGGAACCAAAGATTTTGATAAAATCAGGGCGTTTGCCCGGTTTGGGCGGCAATGCCGCTTTCCAACTACCTGATTTATAGAATACTGTGTCAAAAAACGGAACGGTATTGAGTGTAAACATTGCCAGTTTCCATGATCAAAACCGATTAAAAGGAAAACACTACACTGCTCTGACGGGTTATCTAAAGGATAATCAATCCTTTTTCCACCTGAAAAGAGCAAAGTCATGGCAGAGAAGAGCAAAGAGGAAATAGAAGCGAAAAAAGCCATCGGACCGGCGGGTTTGGGCAATCAATCGGCTGGTGGTACCAACGGACCGGGCAGCCAGTTCCCCGATGAAGATATTCAGGACATTACGCCGACCGATATCGAGGATAAATACCTGGACGGCGATGAAGATGCAACGTCGGCCAACGTCCGCGAAACCCATCCGAACCGCAACCGCGATGGAAAACCGCAGATCAATAAACCGGCTTACGGCGGAGGTCATTGAGTCAAGCCGGGGCGCTTGCAACGCCCCGGCTTTAAATTAATAATTTATTCGTAATGGTAATAAACCGTGCTGGCCGGATACGTTCGGGTCGTGGTTACCTGCCGGGTTCGTTGGGTCGGATAACCCTCTGCATTGTATTGATACGTCAGCATTTCAGTGGACAAAACGGCCTGTGTAACCGCATTTCTGGTCGTAATTTTACCCGGATTATTGACCTGTATTGATTCCTGAGGGACAAATGGATAACTAGCGACGGGATTGTTTGGATTCTTTTTGTCGTCGTAGTCTTCGTAATAACTAGTCTGTGTGGCTTTGAAAGCCGAATCGCCGGGTCGACGGCTAAACCCTTCAATTGATTGTACATTTCCACGATTGTCATACGTATACCGATATTTGATAAATGATGAATTTTCAAACGTATCGTTGTCGGTATTGTGAATCTGATCGAGCAGTTCGACCAGCCGGCCATCGGCATTGAAAAGGTAAAAATGCGTAACGACAAGGCGGTTTTTATGATCGTACTCTTCGGTTTTATCAAACAGCTTTCCTTCGTAATAAAACTTCACCCGGAAGTTTCCATTGGTCGTAATTTGTTTCAGACGCTGCTGGGTATCGTATTCCAGATCAGACTTTGTATTTGACGTCGTCACCAAACTATCGGTATAAACCCAATCCGTTTGTAAAGTAATTAGCTTTCCCTCAGCGTTATACGTATACTGCTGTACATTCTGCTCACCCGCTGTTATTTTTTGCAACCGCAGCGATTTGGGTTGCGAATCGGGTCCCGGTTCCACCGAAACCGTCGATTTTGGCGTACAGGAGAATTGAAGAAATACCAAACCAACAAAAACCGGCAGGTAGAGCCACGGTCGGCGTTTTCGAAATTCAGGTTGTTTCATGGCCGTTGATTACCTTGTTCAGCGGGCAGCCAGCCAAAGCGGAAATCGCCTGGATCGGGTACCCGACAAAACAAAGCTAGCGGCCGAGACGCGGATGTCCGTGCAACCAGGTAATCAACCCGCAATTGATCGGGCTGAAGTCTCGAAAAAGAGGTCTGAATTGTGAGTGCTCGTTACCGGTTTTCAACCCATAAAATCGCCGTTTTACACGAAAACCGGTTTATTTCACCCGAACATACACCAGTTTGAAGTTTCCCTTGCCGGTTTCCCGTTCATCGATTTCAAACTGCTCGATGTTTTTCAGGAGCGGAACCAGCTTCTTGAAACCGTAATTCCGGGGGTCGAAATCGGCCTGTTTTTTAGGCAACAAATTGCCAAGCTCGCCCAGAAAGGCCCAGCCCGATTCGTCGGCCAGGTCATTGATGCTGTCGGCGATCATCTTGATGACTTCTTTGTTTACCTTACCAATCGCTTCGGTTTCCACAACGGCAATCGGTTCCGGTTCTTTTACCGGTTTGACCAGTATTTCGACCGGTTTTGCCGCTGCTTTTTTCCGCGACCGGTTTTTCATCATCACCGGTTCGAGCACCGGGACGGCCTCGTTTTTCTTCAGAATTTCCAGGTAAATAAACTTATTACAGGCTGATATAAAAGGAGTTGGCGTTTTCTTCTCACCAATTCCAAACACCTTCATCCCGGCTTCGCGCAGGCGCGTGGCTAGCCGCGTAAAATCACTGTCGCTCGAAACGATACAAAAACCGTCGACCCGGCCCGTGTACAGAATGTCCATCGCGTCGATGATCATGGCCGAATCCGTCGCGTTCTTGCCCGTCGTGTAACTGTACTGCTGAATGGGCGTGATGGCATTTTCGAGCAACACGGTTTTCCAGCCCGCAACCGTCGGTTTGGTCCAGTCGGCATAAATCCGCTTAAAGGTCGGCGTTCCGTATTTGGCAATTTCTTCCAGCATGCCCCGCACGTTGGCATACGGCACATTATCGGCATCGATCAATACCGCAAGTCTCAGGTCAACAACGGTTTCCATGGGGTTTTTCGGATTAAAGCGCAATACGGCGTAAGTAGCATCCGGCAACTTTACCGAAAATTACGCAGAACTCAACCTTCGCCCGAAATCTTCTCCGCGACTGACCGGGCTTTTAAGCCTAAATCTTTGTTGAAATCGCCCACGAGCAGTCCTGGCGATCCGGATTTATACTACCTTTAGTGCTTCGACCTTTCTTCACTCAATCCGATAATTGGCCCGCATTGCCATGAATTCAATCGAAAACCCTACCTCGCGAAGAACCTTTTTTAAACACAGCGCCGGCGTTCTGGCCGGAATCACGGGCGCAACGGCCCTGGCTCAGGCCGGAACGATCGACAAATCCAGCGCCGGATTAACGCTGCCGCTGGGCGTTTGTGCCGCGTACGAAAAGGCAGAAATGTTAAAAAAACTGGGTTTTTCATTCATTGAGGAAAGCGTCGGCCGGTTTCTGATTCCCGAAGCGGGCGACGAACAATACGAAAAAAACCGCCTGGCGTTGAAAAAAGAAGGCCTGCCGGTTCGTTCCTACATCTACTTTTTTCCCGGCACGCTGAAATCAGTAGGCCCGACGATCCACCACGAAGCCATTTTGCAGCGGGCCGACCTCGCGCTCAAACGGGCGAAGGAGTGCGGTTCTAAAAATATCGTCTTTGGCAGCGGTGGTTCACGCGCCATTCCCGACGGCTTCGACCGGGCCACGGCCAAAGCGCAGCATATTGCGTTGTGTCAGAAGATGGCTCCGCTGGCCGAAAAACACGGCGTTACGCTGGCCGTGGAACCGCTCAACCGGAGCGAAACCAATTTTATCAATAGCCTGGCCGAAGGGGTGGAAATCATTCAGGCAGTCAACAATCCGTGGTTTAAGCTGCAATGCGACATTTACCACATGCTGAAAGACGACGAAAAACCGGAGGAAATCATCAAATACAAGGAATTCATTACGCACTGCCACATTGCGGAAAAACAAACCCGCAGTGCGCCGGGTATAAAAGGCGATGATTTCCGGCCGTATTTCCGTGCGTTGAAACAGATTAATTACCAGGGCGGTTTATCGCTGGAGTGCGTCTGGAATGATTTTGACAGCGAAGTTGCGCGGGGAATCACGGCGGTGAAACAACAATTGGCGGAAGTTTAAAAACCGTTACAGCAGCAGCCGGAAGCCGATTCCGTGCAGATTTTCGATTTTGATCGACGCATCCTGACTCAGTCGTTTACGGAGCCGGGAAATGAAAACGTCAAGACTGCGGCCCATGAAATAATCGTTGGAACCCCAGATGGTTTTTAAGATTTCGTCGCGCCGGATCAGGAGGTTCGGCCGCGCGATCAGGTAGTTCAGCACTTCGGCTTCGCGGTGGGTGAGCGTCTGAAAATGACCTTCTTTTTGCAAAGTAAGATTCTGAAAATTAAATTGATACGAACCGATCCACTGGATGGCTGATTCCGAAATGGGCGTTGTGGTTTTACTCCGTCGCAGAAAAACCGCCATTTTCAACAGCAATTCTTCGATGCTGAACGGTTTCGTCAGATAGTCGTCGGCCCCAAGCCGCAGCCCGTTCAGGCGGTTTTCTTTGTCGGCTAAGGCGCTCAGAAACAGAATCGGAATGTCGGGATCGACCTGCCGGATTTGCCGGGCCAGCGTGAAACCGTCGGTTTGGGGCAGCATGACATCCAGAATGCACAAATCGAACGGGTGGTCCCCAAATAGAGTCCAGGCATCGGCGCCGTTGGTGCAATGAATAACCTGAAAGTGAGCAAGTTCCAGATTATCCTTCGTCACAAAACTCAGGTTGACATCATCCTCGACGTATAAAATACAGCCTTTCATAGCGGTTTCAGGGCGTCAGCCGAATCAGGTTCGGAGCTTCACAGTAAAAATACTGCCAACGCCCGGTTCGCTGTGCAGTTGAATGCGCCAGCGGTGGGCTTTGATCACTTTCCGAACGTAGTACAATCCCAGACCGAATCCTTTGACGTTGTGGACGTTGCCGGTCGGCACGCGGTAGAACTGGCTGAAAACCACGTCGAGGTGTTCTTTCGCAATCCCAATACCGTTGTCCTGCACCGACCAGATCAGCGTATTGCCTTCGTTGCGGGTCTGAATCAGAATGTGGGGCGTCGTCCGGGTGTATTTGATTGCGTTGTCAATCAGGTTGTTGATGCTGTTTTCGAGGTGGTAGCGATCGGCCCGGATGAGCGGTTTTTCGGCCCGGAGTTCCAGCGAAACGTGCGGCTGAAAATTGGCCGCGGCTTCGGTCAGCAACTGGTGCAAATCGACATCCGTGTAATTCAGGCAAAACCGCATCTGCTCCGAACGCGACAGTTGCAGCACACTGCTGATCTGCTTTTGCAGCCGCTGGCTTTCCTCGTCCACCACCTTGACGTATTGCCGATGGCGTTCGGGCTGGTCGCGAATGGCGTCGGAATTCAGCACGCCGGCGGCAATACGAAGCGTAGCCACCGGCGTTTGCAGTTCGTGGGTGATGTTGTTGATAAAATCCCGCTGCACCTCCGTCAGCCGCCGTTGTCGCAGCACCACAATCAGCGTATAGCCGAAAAACAGGACCACCAGCAAAACCGCTGCCGACGACAAAATCCAGCCGTCGAGGTGTCCGGCAATGAACCCCGCCTGACTCGGAAACCGGATGCCGAAATAGTACGGATTGCCCGCGAGCTTCGGCAGATTCGGACTGGTGCGGACCGGTTTTCGGACGGAGTTGGTACCGACAAAGGCGCCGTGCAGCATCCGGTCGCTTTCGCAGTTGTAAATACCGTATTCAAAATCGGTGATCAGGTTGTGCTCACGCAGGGACGTCTGGATGTACTGTTCGAGCACCACTGGCTCGATGGGCGAATCGGTGTTGACGATGAAATAATCGGGCGATAGTTGCGAAACCGCATCACAGCTTTGCGGAATCCGGTTCAGTTGCCCCACGCGATCGGCCACGTCCTGCAGGGCAATAAACGCCGTTTGCCGGAATTGCCGCTCCCGTAGGGCGTACGCTTTTCGAACCCACACGATCTGGACGGTGACGATTCCGATGATCGAAATAACCGACAGGATGACCAAATTACGAATGACGCGCCGGGACACAGGTGTTCAATTTTGACAGGATAAAACCGTACGTCAAAAATCGGCTCTTTCCGCTTAAAAACCAATCCATTAACAACTCATTAACAAGCATTGACGACCCGTTAACAGCCTGGTGTTTTGGCGGAATCTACCTTTGTGAAGTTCTTTTATCAATCCCGTTAACACACAAAACACCATGAAACGAATCCTGACGATTACCTCCTTTCTGTGGCTGCTTGCGGCTGGCGCCCTGATTGCTCATTCGCTGCTCGCGGTTTTTAGCTGGGAAGAAACCGACCATGATTTCGGCAAAATCCAGCAGGGAAAACCCGTTGTAGCCGAATTTTCTTTTTCCAACAAAGGTGGCGTTCCGCTGGTGATCAGCAACGCGAAGGGTTCGTGCGGCTGCACGGGCGTCGATTACCCGAAGGAAGCCATCATGCCCGGCAAAACCGGTAAGATCAAAGCCACCTTCAATGCCGCTGCGATCGGTTCGTTTAACAAAACCGTTACCGTCGAATCCAATGCGGAAGGCGGCACAAAAGTATTGACGATCAAAGGGGAAGTCGTGCGCTGATTTGAGTACTGGAACAACAAATACGAACGGTGAAAACCGGGTTAGTAAAACGAATCGGTCGTTTTACTAACCCGGTTTTTTGTTTACCAAATCGACCTTACTCAATCACCCGAAACAGCCGATTCCAGCGGATTTTGGCCCAAACCGTCGCCGGGTCGGGGTCGATCGACATCCAGACAAAAACCGCCTTGCCAACAATGTGGTTTTCCGGCACAAAACCCCAGTAGCGGGAATCGTCGGAGTTGTGGCGGTTGTCGCCCATCATGAAGTAATAATCCTGCTTGAAGGTATATGACGTAATCGGCTGTCCGTCGATTTTGACGCTCGTCGGCGTAACTTCAACCTTTTTATTGGCCTCGTGGCGGCTGATCAGTGTGCCATAAACCGCAATGGTCTGCGGGTTGATCGGTACGGTCTGGCCTTTTTTCGGCACCATCAGCGGACCAAAATTGTCGCGGTTCCAGGCGTAGGCCGAGCCGCCGTAAATGCCCTGCGCGAGTTGTCCGGCCGGTTCGGTCATCCGTTCGATGCCTTTGACCCACTCCAGTTCCTTGAATTTAGCGATGACATCCGGCGTGGTTGTCACGCTGTAACCCACCAGTTCCGAAGCTTTTTTCGCTTCGTTGTATTCTTCGATGGGCTGCCAGTTGATGAACGGCCCTTCGGCGGATTTGTAGTCGTTGATGATGTTGTATTTCCGGAAAAACCGCTCGTTCAGCATTTCGGTCGTTTTGACGAAATAATTGGTTTCGGCCCGCACCGGCGTCGGAAATACCCTGCCGTTGATATAAACCTGCTCCTGCCGGATCTCAATTTTATCACCCGGAATACCGATGCAGCGTTTGATGAGGTTGGTTCGCAAATCCATCGGGTAATCGGGTTCGCCGGGTTTCGGGGGCGGAAAATTGAAGACGACGACGTCGCCGTTTTTCACCGTCGTAAAACCGGGCAGTCGAAACGACGGCAATTGAATGAGGTCGCTGTAGGACGGAATTTCGGTTCCCCAAATCTTCTGGTGCGTCAGTGGAACCTGCAGGGGTGTCTGGGGTGTTCGCGAACCGTAGTGCAATTTACTGACAAACAGGAAATCGCCCACGAGCAGGCTGTTTTCCATCGACGGCGTCGGAATGGCGTAGGCTTCAAAGGTCAGAAACCGGATCAGGGTTGCGGCAATCACCGCAAACAGAATGGAATCGAACCATTCCCGCAGGAAGGATTTTTTGGGTTTGGCCGGTTTTTGAACCGAGCCAAAGGAGATTTTGGGCATACGAAGCAGAATTTACGAATTAAGCTACGCAAAATACCGTTTCGTTGAGCCAAAGGGAATCAATTTTACAGGAGTGGTCTTGAACTGGGATTGCGCGGATTAAAGGATTAACTAGGATTGGCTGCCGCAATCTTTTAATCTTTTATATCCTAGTTAATCCTTTAATCCGCGCAATCCCAGTTCAAGACTACTCCGTTTTCAAACTTTTCACCGGATTCATCAACGCGGCTTTGATGCTCTGGAACGAAACCGTTGCGAAGGCAATGGCCAGCGCGGTAACCGCCGTCAGGACGAATACCCAGGGGCTGATGCTGGTGCGGTACACGAAGCCTTCCAGCCATTGATTCATGGCCCACCAGGCTACCGGCGACGCCAGCACGAGAGCGATCAGGACCAGCTTCAGTAGATCTTTGGAAAGCAACGTCACCAGACCGGGCGTCGATGCGCCCAGCACCTTGCGGATGCCGATTTCCTTGGTGCGCTGTTCGGCCATGAACATCGACAGTCCGAACAACCCGAGGCAGGAAATCAGAATGGCAATACCGGCAAAAATACCAAACAGTTTCTGTTGCGTTTGCTCGGTGGTGTAAAGCCGCCCAAACCGCTGATCCAGAAACTCATACGAGAAAGGCCGGTTTGAAAACCGCCGTTTCCATACGGATTCGATGTGGGCCAGCGCGGTCTGCAAACCGGCCCCGCCCGCCACCTGCACCGAAATCCAGCTATTCCGTTCGGGCTGCATAAACATCGCAATGGGTGGAATGGACTGCTTCAGGGATTCAAAATGAAAATCTTTGGTGACGCCCACAATCTGCCCGCGCCGTTGCCCGTAGCCAAACGCTTTCCCGATGGCCTGCTCCGGATTTTTCCAGCCCAGCATGCGGACCGCGGTTTCGTTCAGAATAAAGGCAGCCGTATCGTCCGTGGCATAGGCGCGGGAGAAGTTGCGCCCGGCGGCCATTTTCATCGAATAGGCCGGAATAAAGTCGTGGTCGATCGATAAGGATTTCAGGATCACTTTGGTCGGTGCCATGCTGTCGCCTTTGGCCACGTACGCATCCCAGGAATCCAGCAACCGCCCTGACGGAATCCGCGATGATTCGCCCACTTCCAGCACGGCGCTGTTGCTCTTTAGTTCCTGTTTCAGCGCTTCGGAATTGACCGTCGAATCGTCCACCGTCCGCAGCAAAATGATCTGATCTTTCTGGTAACCGAGTTTGTAATTTCGGATGAAATCCATCTGGTTGTAGACCACAATCGTACTGATAATGAGCGCTACTGCAATGGCAAACTGGGTGATTACCAGCGCCTGCCGCAATCGCCCCGTCCGCATGGCCGACGCGATTTTCCCCTTCAGCACACTGATGGGTTGAAACGAGGTCAAGAAAAAAGCCGGATAGCTCCCCGATACCAGGCCGGTCAATAGCGTAATACCGGCCACGATTCCCAGGAAAACCGGGTGTTTCAATTGATCCAGCGTCAGTTGTTTCTGGGTGAAATCATTCAGGAAAGGCAAACACAAAACCACCAGCACCAACGCCAGACTCAATGCAAAAACCACCAGCAGGATGGATTCGCTCAGGAACTGACTCACCAATTGCCCCCGGTGCGCCCCCACGACCTTCCGCATGCCAACCTCTTTCGCCCGACCCGCCGAACGGGCCGTCGCGAGGTTCATGTAATTGATGCAGGCAATCAGCAGAATAAATAAGCCAATCGCCGAGAACATGTAGACGTAACGAATATCACCATCGGCTTCGAGGGCATCGTCCGTGTCGGAGCGCAGGTGAACATCGGTCAGTTTTTGCAGATTCAGCACGGAATAGGTCGATGCCTTGGGCTCGATCCGGCGGTTTTGAAACGCCGGAAACGCCTTGACCAATTTGTCGGGATCGGTGCCGGGTGCCAGCAACACATACGTTAGAAACGAGTTGTTGCTCCAATTTGTCCGCAGTCCTTCGGCCCCGTAAACCCGGTTGTCGTTCAGGGTCGTGAACGATACCAGGAAATCCGGATGAATGTGCGACTGGGCGGGCAGCGGTTCAAAAACGCCCGTTACCATCAACTCGAACTGGTTATTGCTCCGCAGGCTTTTTCCCATCGGCGACTCCTTCCCGAAGTATTTTTCCGCCATCGGCCGCGACAGCATGATGGAAAACGGTTGGGCTAGTGCCTTGGCCGGGTCGCCATTGATCACCTTGAAATCCAGGACTTTAAAAATAGCTTCTTCGGCAAACAGCACCCGGTTTTCGTTGTATGTGTGTTCGCCGTATCGCAGAAGGGAGTTGGTCCCGAGGGTTCGGACCACCTCTTCGGCCTGCGGAAAATCCTGTTTGATCAAGGGTCCGAACGGGGGCGCCACCGTGCCTAATTTCAGCTCGACGGTGCCGTCGTTGGAATTGAGAAAGGTGCGCAAAACGCGGTAGGTTCGGTCGGCTTTGGCATTGTACCGATCGAAACTGATTTCGTCGCGTACGTACAGCGCGATCAGCAGGAAGCAGGCTAACCCGATGGCTACCCCAACAATGTTGATGAAGCCGAATGTTTTGTGTTTCAGTAAATTGCGGAAGGCAATTTTCAGGTAGTTTCTCAGCATAAAGTTCGTCGTTCACTGTCCGTACAAGGCACGGTTTTCAATGCTCAAACTATATACCATAAATAACAAACCACTATCTGTCAGACAATTACACGTAGCTGACCCGTTCATTTGTCCGTTAGCGGACGGTTTGTCGTTCGCTGGCGGACAGAAGTTATTACACAGGGTTAATCAGAGGAAATCAGGGTTGATCAGAGAAAAATAAAACCCTGATTAACCCTGATTTCCTCTGATTAACCCTGTGTAACAACTTACCCCCCTCACTCCCTCCTCAAACTCTCTACCGGATTCAGCAGGGCGGTTTTGGCGGATTGGAGCGAAACCGTCAGCAGGGTGATTCCAATGGCCAGCAAACCGGCTCCGGCAAACATCCACCACTGAATTTCAACGCGATAGACAAAGTTTTGCAGCCAGCGACCCATCACCCAGGCGGCAACGGGCGAAGCCAGGGCGATGGCCGCCAATACCGGTTTCAGAAAATCTTTCGACAAGAGAGCTACAATGTCTAAAACCGTCGCACCCAGCACTTTCCGAACGCCAATTTCCCGGGTGCGTTGTCCGGTTGCCAGTTTCGCCAGTCCAACTACGCCCAGGCCACAAATCAACAGCGCCAGAACCGTGGCGTAGCTCACAATCTGCTGCCATTTTTGTTCCTGCTGGTAGCCTTTGGCATTCACTTCGTCCAGAAAAGCGTAATCCATTTCAATCGACGGATAAGCTTTTTGGAATGCGTTCGCCAAAGCAGCGATGGCTTCTTTTCGCCGGTTTTTATCAACTTTCACCAGCATTCCACTGGCCTGGTCTTCGCGCATGAACAGCGCCATCGGCTGAATCCGCTCCCGCAACGAACCGGAATGAAAATCCCTGATCACACCAACGATGGTCAGCGGTTTCTGGCTATAATTCTCGTGCAGGCGAATCGTTTTCCCAATCGGTTTCTCCAGACCGGCAGCCTTTACAAACGTCTCATTGACAATAACCGCATCCGATTTATCAGACCGGAAAGCCGCCGACAGATTGCGCCCGGCTTTCAGGCGGATGCCCAATACCGGCAGGTAATTCTCGTCAATATACTGGTAGTAGCTCTCGATTTTTCGATCGGATACGTGGGTCTCGTGCGTTCCGCCCAGATCACTGGTAAATGAAATCTGCCGGATCGACGGTTCGTTGGCCAGCTCGCTCCTTAGAAATGCCTGATCGGTTTTCAGGTCTTTGCTGGACGGAACGTAGGCACGGATCACCTGATACGGATTATACCCCAAATCTTTCGTCCGTACGTAATTCATCTGGTAGTAAAAAACCGTGGTCGCAATCACCAGAAAAACCGATAGTGCGAACTGAATCATCACCAGCGTTTGCCCAAATCCGTTGCGTCCCGAAAGCCGCGGCTTGTTGTATAAAACTTCTGTTGGTTTGAAATTAGAGAGAACGAGAGCGGGATACAACCCGGCCACCAGCACATTGACTACCAACAAAATAACAACATAAAGCAGCAATTGCCCGTCCAGAATTTCGCGGAATACCATTGCTTTGGTGGCCAATCGGTTAAAAACCGGCAGGGCCAGGTGCGCCAGCAAAATCGCCAGACCGAAAGCCATCAAACAGAGAATAGCGGACTCGCCCAGAAATTGCATCAAAATCAGTGAGCGACTACTCCCGGTTATTTTCCGGACGCCAATTTCTTTCGTCCGTTTCAACGAGCTGGCCAGGCTGATGTTGATAAAATTAATGGATGCCATCAGCAGAATAAACGCCGAAATGCCCAGAAACAGGTACGAAAAAACCGGGTTACTGCCGTTGGTAATACCACCTTCCCGATTGCCTTCGTGGTGGTAGAGAGGCTGTAAATGAAGGTCGGTCATCGGCTGTAAACCGTAGTTAATCGCGGGGTCAAAGCCGTAATTTTTCCGGTTTTCGGCCACCTGCTGCCGGGCGTGAACGGCATATACCTTGCTAAATTTCCGAACAACGGTAGTTGGATCAGATTTGGGGTGTAGCACGACAAACGTGCTCAGGTACGAATTCAGCCAGTTCGTATCATCGAACGAAACCTGCATAAACCGGAACGGAAACAGGAGATCGAACTGAAGGGATGAGTTTTTGGGCGGGTCCTGCACCACGGCGGTGATGATGGAAGCGCCCACCCGACGGCCCGACGGTCCGTCTTCCAGCAACGTTTTCCCGATCACATCCAAGCTGTTGAACAGTTTTCGCGCCGTTCGTTCGGTGATGACAACGGTACCTGCGCCCCGCAAAGCGGTTTTGGGATTGCCGCTTAACAGCCTGAAAGAAAACACGTTAAAAAATGTAGAATCGACAAAATACGGTTGCAGAATGAATGCTTTGTTGTTCACCACAAACATGCCCCGAATGTCACCCCCCATTACCCGCACGTAATCCTGCACTTCCGGCACCTGCGCCTTAAACGTTGGCCCCTGCACCTGCCCCGTGCCGCCGTTGGTCTCCGCCTGACCACCCTTCGTTTCGGTTAGAGTGGTCGTAATCCGGTAGAGGTGCGGGTTTCGTTCGTGAAACCGGTCGAAGCTCTGTTCGTCTTTGATGTAAAGAATCGCCAGCAGCACGCAGGTGATCCCGACGGATAGCCCGACAACGTTGATGACCGAATACAGGCGGTTTTGCCACAAATGGCGGAAGGCGATTTTGAGGCAATTCTGAAGCATCTACGTACCTACGGACTTTAGTCCGTGTTTAGTCCTTGAATGTAGAACCTGTAAAAAAACACGGACTAAAGTCCATGGGTACGGATTTCCAGCCGATACCCCACGCCGTGGACGGCGACAATTTTTACCGTCGGGTCGTCCTGAAGCAGTTTGCGAAGTCGGGACACGAACACATCCACGCTGCGTCCCACGATGATTCCTTCATCTTCCCAGACCGATTTGAGGATAAAATCGCGCTCCAGCAACTGATTGGGACTTCCGGCGAAAAGGCGGAGCAGTTTGGCCTCCCGATACGTCAGGTCGTGTTCCTGATGATTGGCAACCAATTTCAGATTGGCCATATCGAGACTGGAGTTCCCAAAGTGGAGTTTATGATCTTCTTCCGGGGTAGAAACCGGTGAAGTGATTGCTTCCTTCGGTGGTGACGACCGGCGGAAAACGGTAAAAACCAGCGCCGTCAATACACTCCCAATGGCCAGCATCCACCAGTTCATGGCGATGGGGGGAGCGGCTTCGGGCGTTGCAAACCGGACTTGCAGGTTGTAGCAACCTTTGGTTTGCACCCGGCCGGAACAAGCGACAACCTGCTTTTCTCTAACGTCCAGAACCGAGTAACCCAACTGGATTTTTCCGTCGGAACAGTTCAGGACGGCAACGTCGTATTTCTCGTTAATCGCGTGAACCTGAAGGGATTTCTGCAACAGTCCGGGCAATTTGCCGTAATCGAACGATTGATCCAACCGGATCAAAAACGTACTGGCATCGGTTTGCTGAACGGGCGGAATCTGCGACGTCGAGTCGCCCGCGGCTGCCAGCATCTGATGGGCCGTCCGGCGAAGGGCGAGGTTGACTTTCTCCGCAAACCGGTTTTTTTCGGACTGCGCCGGAGTGGGCGTCGAACGAACAAACTGCACAAAGAGCAAGGCCGTTAACAAAACGGCACTGAGGGCGATGATTCGGGCTGCTTTTCCCATATTGAGTTCCGTTTTATTCCCGGCGAACAATGTCCGCCAGCAATTTCTCCAATTCATCTTTCACGTACGGATCGATGTCCGGTTTTTTAACTTCCGTTTCCAGCCGTTTAATGGCTTCCGGTTTTCGGTTAACCAGCACCCATGTTTTGGCCAACGACATCAGATAACCGTGGTAATCGAAATTTTTAACAAAGTAATCAAAATAAAGAACCGCTTCCTCTTTTCGGTTTTCGCCAATCAGTTTTTCACCGGTTTTCAGGATCGCATCGTGGTTTAGATACGTAAGTTCATATTGATAAAACGACGATTCCGTTTTCCGAAACCGATCAAAAACCGGTAAGGCTTTTTGCACGGTTTCCCGATGCAGCAACGAATCGAGGTACTCCGAAACCGGTTTTCGATTGACGTTAAGCGGTTGGGTACCGGCCAGTACTTTTTTCAGGTAATCCGTTGAACTGATAACATTTACGCGCTTACCGGTTTTTCCATCCGTCCGGCCATTCGAATAAATGCCGATCAGTTTTCCGTTGGCGTCGATGATTGGCGAACCACTTGCTCCGCCCAGAAAAACCGTATCCATTCCCACGCCCTGAAACTCCACATAAAACACCGGCCCTTCGGTTTTCACAACCTGACCTTTTGCCGTCAGCGTTTGTTTAAAACGGTACGGATTGCCCGTCAGATAGACGCTTTCGCCCGCCGAAACCGGTTTTTCCCGCAGTTTTAACGGCTGAATGTTTGGCGAAATCGATTTGGTTGAAAAAACAATCCAGTCGCGTTGAAGCACCCCATTATCGGGACCATCCCACAGTTTTTCCGTTGGATCTTCGTTCAGCAACCGGTCGATCACCACCGAATCGGCCGGGTTGTGTTTCGGGTACATTTTCCAGCTTTTCAGCTGCTCGTTGATCACCACCTGCTTCGATGCTTTGTTGCGGGCCACCCACAAAATATGTTTGGCCGAAACCGCCAGCGTGTCCTTTCCGGTGTCGAGCAAAAAACCGCTGGCTCCGTACGTAATCGTCGGGTCTTCGTATTTGTCGCCGTTTTTATATAACACGTCATTCACCAGTGCAATCTGAGGCCAGGCCTGAACCGGTTTCTGCATCCACGTTTCAGCGGTCTGCGCAAAACAAAGCCCAGGCAGCGCCAGCAGCCCTAAAAATAGCCTTTTCATGAAGTAAATAATGCCTGATTAACAGCCGTCTCCCTTTTGGAAAGGCAGTTTGAGAAACCAGAAAAGTTTCAGCCGGATGATACGTTTGGCCACGGCGTCTTCTTTTCGGGTCGGCTCAATCACCAGTTCATCACCAACCTGGGCGGACGCCAACACCTCGGACAATTCCACTTCATCCCTCTCACAAACGGTAGTTGCCTGGCCTTTGTTGAGCGGTTTTCCGTCTCGTCTCAGATACGCCCGAAACGGTATTTTGACGGCATCCGCCGAATTGGGATCGCCAGCCACAACCGCCAGCTTGCCCCGGCTGGTGAGCGAGAAAAACGAATAATCCAGCTCAATTCCATCCAGTACCAGCGGATTATGGGCGAACACTTTTGTCTTTTTCTCTTCGGTCAATTTCCGGCTTTCGTGCGAATCCGTGATCCGGTTTTCCGTCGATCGCATTGAATGGCTGTAAAGGGACGGCAGCAAAACCGTACAGAAACACAAGGCGGGTAAAATCCATTTTCGTGACATGTTGGCTTTCGTTAAATCGTGATAGCCAAATGTATCGCGTGTTCAAAACACAGGCAATGAAAGCCCGTAAAACATTGTAAACGAAATGTAAAAGTGTTGTTTTGTGCTGTTTCGCGGAGTTGAGCGGAGAAAAGGGGAGTTAAGCGGAGTTTTTTTATCCTTCTCCGCTTAACTCCCCTTTTCTCCGCTCAACTCCGCGAAACAACTTTAAGACTCGACCAGCAACCTCCTTTGTTTGATCAAATCTTCCCGTTTGACAAACGTGATCGGGACAAACTGGTCGGTGGGGGAGCCGATGTAGTAGAGCGTCCAGTCCTGATCGTAGCCCGCGAGCATTTGCCGGATGCAGTCCACGCGGTCGATGGTTGGAATGTTGCAGTCTTCCCAGTAAAACAGCTCCACCCGATAGTGCAAAGCCTGTTTCTGGCCGTTAATCGTGACTTCGATTTCGATGTCCTGCTTGCCGGGCATCGTCGGAATTGGGATAGCGATATGTGCTGCCATGGTTATAGGAGATTGGGTATTCAGTTATTCACTTCGAAGACTTTTTACCGGGTTTGTCAAAGCGGCTTTGATGCTCTGGAAACTGACGGTTACGAAGGCAATTGCGATGGCCATAACGGCTCCGGCGGCAAAAACCCACCATTCAATATCGACTTTATACGCAAATTCCTGTAGCCACTTGTTGGTGAAATAATACGCGATCGGCGAGGCAATCAGAATCGCGACCAGCACGAGCTTCAGGAAATCCCGCGTCAGCAAGCCTACAATACTAACGACCGTGGCCCCCAGCACCTTGCGAACGCCCACTTCTTTAATCCGCTGAAATGCAATCAACGTCGACAGGCCAAACAGCCCGAGGCAACTGATGACAACCGCCACCGCCGTCGCCAGGTTGATAATCCGCGACATGTTCCGTTCCCGGGTGTAAATCTCTTCCAGTGTACTGTCGTAGAATTTGTACTCAAATGGCTCGGTGGGGTAAAATTGTTTCCAGCTTTGTTCCATCTGTTGGATAGCCGCCTGCCACTGGGCCGGATTCGACGTACTCAGTTTTACGTTGAACGTCGTCAGGCGGTTTTTCCGGGTCATCAGCAAAACCGGTTCTATTTTCTGGTAAAACGATCCGATGTGAAAATCCTTCACGACACCGACAATCGGAATCGGATGGCCGTCCAGTTGCTGAATGTATTTTCCGATGGCTTCCTGGGGCGACGACATCCCGAATTCATGCAGGGCGGTTTCGTTGATGACGTATTCGCGGACGGTATCGGAAGCGGCCAAATTCCGGCCCGCCAGCAAGGGTATTCTATACAGGGAAAGCAGCGTCGTATCGATGTACTTCATAAACATAGACTTTTCGATAATACCGCCTTTTTTCGTCTTGTATTGATAACTGTTGCTGTTGAACGAGCTGTTCATCGGTGCATTTCCCAGGGCGACGGCCGAAATTCCGGGCTGCTTCGTCAGTTCCTGCTGCATCGTGAACTGGCGGTCTTTGTACGCCGGTTTGTCCTGCAATTTCCAGGGCACATCGAACGTCAAAACCGCTTCTCGATTAAATCCGAGGTCTTTATTGAGTAAATAATGCAGTTGCCGCCCCACCAGCATCGTACCGACAATGAACAATTGTGCCACCACAAACTGAAAGACAATCAGGCTCTTGCGCAGGGTCAAACCACCTTTCCCAACCTCCGTCGTTACCTGACCGCGCATCATGCTCACGGCCTGTACACGGGTAACCAGCCAGCCGGGATACAGGCCCGAAAAACCGGTAACGCCCATTATAAGTACCAGCAGGAAAACCGCAATCTTCCCATACTCCGTATACTGATCCATCCCTTCCGGAATCAGTTCCTGAAAGGTCGCCATCGCCCAGCGTGACAGCAAATACGAGAGGGTAACCGCCAAAACCGTGATCACCAGCGTTTCGCCCAG
Organism: Larkinella rosea; assembly: GCF_003858635.1. Classification (GTDB taxonomy): domain Bacteria; phylum Bacteroidota; class Bacteroidia; order Cytophagales; family Spirosomataceae; genus Larkinella; species Larkinella rosea. The sequence continues at coordinate 99,618 of NZ_RQJO01000011.1, read as the reverse complement.
AAACTGCCGGATCAGGTGCCAGCGGGAACTGCCCAGCGTTTTCCGAATACCAACTTCTTTGGCCCGTTGCGGCATCTGCGCCGTCGTCAGGTTGATGTAATTGATACAGGCCAGCAACAGCAGAAAAACCGCAATACCGATCAATCCGTACAGCACGTTTTGGTTGGCCTTGCGCATGTTTTCGCCGTATTCCGTCGAAAAATGAACTTGTGGTAACGGAATAAATTGATGCCAGCGCCGGAAGTGGTACTTCTTCATGTTTTCCGCACCGGCTTTGGCCGAAATCGCATTGATTTGCTTCAAGACATTCGCAGGAGCGGCATTCGGTACGAGTTGGATATACAGTTTCGTATTGGAACTGACTCCGCCCCAGTTCGGATTCGAATTTTTGGTAAACCTGACCGGAAAAAACTCCTGAGCATCGAAGCTGCTCGGGAAATCGAGGTCGGCCACCACCCCGGAAACCCGGACGGCGACGGTATCGTCGTAGAGAATCGTCTTTCCCAGCACTTGTGCGGCCGGCACTCCCGGAAAATAATTTTCTGCCCGGCTTTGCGTCAGCACCACTTTGTTAGGGCCATCCAGTGCCGTAGCCATCCTACCGGCCAGCCACCGGTACGGCACCATTTCGAAATACTGTTCGCTGGTCGCGATGAGTTTCTTCGGTTCCACAAACCGGTTCGAGCCGGTTTTTCCGCCCGGAATCAGAACGCTTTCTTTCCAATGATCCCAAACCGGCACCACTTTCTCCAGACCCGGAACCTCCTCCCGGATGGCGTCGGCCATTGGCGTCGGTACCCCGGCATTCTTTCCTTCGTTGCCGTCCGATTTAAAGTGGCTGACCACGCGGTAAATCCGTTCGCGGTTCGGCTGTTGTTTATCAAAGCTAAACTCGTAGCTGACAATGCGGTAAATGGCCCAGCATGCGCTGATACCAATGGCCAGTCCCAGGATATTGAGGGCGGTGAACAACCGATTCCGCCAAAGGTGGCGAAGACTGATTTTGAGGTGGTTAGGAATCATAACTTTTTAATTAAGAGTTGTGAGTTAAGAGTTATGAATTAAAAAGAATGCGTCAGCAAAACTTAACTCATACCCCTTAACTCTTAAGTGATCACTCCGAACGCAGTGATTTGACCGGATTCATTAACGCGGCTTTGATGGATTGGAAACTGATGGTGACCAGGGCAATCAGCATGGCCAAAACGCCCGCCAACACGAAAACGCCAACGCCCATCGACGTTCGGTACGCAAAACCACCTAACCAGTCATTCATCAGATACCCCGCCAGCGGAGCGGCCAGCACGATCGCGATCAGAACGAGTTTCATAAAGTCTCTGGTCAGCAACACCACGATGGTGGACGTGTCGGCGCCCAGCACTTTCCGGATGCCGATTTCACGCGTCCGGCGGGCCACCGTAAACGAAATCAGGCCCAACAGACCGAGCGACGCAATGAAAATAGCCAGTCCGGCAAACAGGCCGAAAACCGTTCCGAATTGCTGATCCGACTGGTACTGCTGGTTGAAGAAATCGTCCAGAAAGAAATATTCGAACGGATTTCCGGGAAATGACTGCGCAAACTGCTGCTCCACGGCGGCAATCGTGGTAGGGAGGTCGCTCGTCCGGACTTTCAGGGAATAATAATTCAGATTGCGTAAGCGATCCGCCCGCCGGTAGACCGATAGAAAAACCATCGGATCTTTGGCCAGTTTCAACCCTTGCTGGTGAAAATCTTTCACGATGCCAACAATGTGCAGGGGGTTATCGCCCGACATAATTTCCTTATTCAGCGCATCTTCCGGCGATTTGAAGCCGAACGTGCTCACCGCCGTTTCGTTCAGCAAAACGGCCATCGAATCAGTCCCGAAACTGCGGTTGAAATTCCGGCCAGCCACCAGCCCAATTTTGTAACTGTACAGAAAATCATTGTCGATCGATGTCATGAACATGGTATTGAAATTCTCGCGGTTCTGATCTTTGCGCCGGAAACTGTTGGTCCACAAAATTTCGATACCCGGCACATACGCCGAAGCCGTTGCGCTTTCGGCCAGATTCCGGCGGATCAACTGTTGTTTGAATGTCTCCGAACGCGTCGGAAAACTCGCATCGGTCACGCCGGGTGCCTGCACCACCAGCGTCTGTTCTTTGGCAAATCCCAACTCCTGCTGCTGCATGTACCGGAGTTGCTTATAAACCGTCAGTGTTCCGATGATCAGCATGACCGAAGCCGCAAACTGGATCACAATCAGCGTTTGCCGCAACCCCATGCCACGAGCGGTTTGCGCAAACCGCCCTTTCAAGACCGCAACCGGCTGATAGTCGGACAGGACTAAAGCCGGGTATAAACTGGACAACATCGTACCCATAAAAAAGACTACCAAACCTGTAATCCAGAGCTGGCTGTCAAACAGTTGCGCAAAAGCGAGCGGTTTTCCGGTTAACGCATTGAACGACGGCAACAACGCCAGCACTAACCCCACCGCTACGCCAAACGCCAGTAGATTCAACAGCAGTGATTCAAAAATAAACTGCCGGATCAGCCCCGCCCGCATCGCCCCAACCACCTTGCGAATGCCGACTTCCTTTGCCCGGTCGAGCGCCCGCGAAGTCGAGAGATTGATGTAATTGATCCAGGCAATCACCAGAATGGCAAACGCCACCCACACCAGAAACTGCACGGTTCGGCCGTCGCCGTTCACTTCGGCTTCCTGATTTAGGTGTGATTCCAGGTGAATGTCGCGCAGTGGCTGCAACAACAGAACGTTCTTTTTCCCCGACCGCCGGTACCAGTCGCCGTTGTACTTCATCAGCATGGCGGGCAGTTTGGCCTCCAGTTGCTGCGGATCGGTCGATGGGCGCAATTTGACGTAGGAGAAGAAATCGTACCACCCCCAACTGGTTTGCGCTTCCGGGTCCGGGAGATACGAAAACAGCAGATCAATTTCGAGGTGGGAGTTTTTGGGGTAATCCTTGAAGACGCCCGTCACCAGGTACGAAGTCGTGTCGAGCTTGACGATTTTATTCAGCGGGTCGGTGGCTCCGAAATATTTCCGGGCCGTCGATTCCGATAAAACCGCCTTTTTTGTTCCGACCAAGGCGGTTTTGGGATCACCTTTCAGCAAGCCAATTTTGAAAAACGACAGGGCATTGGAGTCGGCGTAAAAGAAATTGGTTTCCCGAAAATGGCGGTCACCGAAGCTTACGACACCGTTGTTGGCGTCGTAAAGCCGGGTGAAATCCTCCACTTCGGGATAGTCTTTTTTCATCGTCGGCACAATGGCCGGATACGATGTGGCCGACCGCCAGGCCAGTTTTCCGCCATCCTGATACGCATCGAGTTCAATGCGGTAAATCCGGTCGGCATCGGTATGGAAGTTATCGTAGCTTTTCTCGAACGTCACATACAGTCCGATGACCATGCAGGCCGCCATTCCAACGGACAGCCCCAACAGGTTGATGAGCGAGAAAAACCGCTGATTGCGGAAGTTTCGCCAGGCGATTTTGAGGTAGTTTTTAAGCATAATCGAGGGATGAGAGGAGAAATGGAGGAGGGGAGAAATGGATAAGGAAATCGAAAATACCTACTTTCTTCCTTTCCTCCCCTCCTCCTTCACTCTGTCTTTAAACTTTTTACAGGATTCATCAACGCGGCTTTGATGCTTTGGAAACTGACCGTGATCAGCGTGACCAAAACCGCCAGAATGCCCGCGAGGGCAAACATCCACCACGCAATGTCAATTTTATACGCAAATTCCGCCAGCCATTTCGTCATGGCCCACCACGCGATGGGCGAGGCAATGACCAGCGAAATCACGACCAGAATCACGAAATCGCGCGACACCAGGCCGACAATGCTGCTGACCGTAGCGCCCAACACTTTCCGAATCCCGATTTCCTTGGTTTTCTGCTGCGTCACGAGCGACACCAACCCGTATAAACCCAGGCACGAAATCAAAACCGCCAGCCCGGCGAAGTAACCGATGAGTTTGCTTAGCCGCTGCTCGTTTTCGTATAATTGGGCGAGACTATCGTCCAGAAACTGCGACGCAAAACCTTTTTCCGGGAAATACTGATCCCATTCCTTCTGAATGAATTTCAGCGTTTCGGCCCGGTTTTGCGACTGAATTTTGATCGAGAAAAGCCGCAGCAACGGTTGGTCGATGGTCATCAACATGCCTTCAATGGGTTGCTGAAGCGACTGATTGTGAAAGTCTTTCAGCACGCCAACAATTTTGCCCTGCTTCCCTTCCAGATTCACCGATTTGCCAACAGCCGCAGCCGCCGATTTCCAGCCTAATTGCTTCACCCCGGTTTCGTTGATCAGAAAAGCCGCCGATTTATCGGTCGGAAACGCTTCGGAAAAATCCCGGCCAGCCACGAATTTCAGTCCGTAGGTTTGGGCAAAGTTGTGGTCGACGCCCATCGTACCCATGAAGATGTTTTCGTCCGGAGTATGGCCTTCCGCAATGACGTTCCGCCGAACCGAACCGGCGCCCATTTGCTGCGTCGAGAGCGTTACCTGCCTGATCTGCGGGTTTTTAAGCAAAATATCCCGGAACGTCCGCAGCCGGAAATACGTACTGTCGGAGCGGTTGGCAAAGACGTTGGTAATCTTTTCGTTTCGCGTATTGGCCGTAATGATGAAGTCTTTTTCAAAACCCAGCGGCTGATTTTTCAGGAAATTCAACTGCTGAAAAGCGACTAAAGCGCCGATAATCAACGCAATCGATGCCACAAACTGGGCGCCGAGCAACACCTGCCGCAGCCGGCCCCCCTTCGCTTTACCGCTGACAAAACTGCCTTTTAGCGTGGCAATCGGCTGAAAACCGGACACGAAGAAAGCCGGATAACTGCCGGATAACAAACCCGTCAACAGGGCGATTCCGACGAAGAGAAACACTAAACCGCCATCCGACAGGAAATACCCGATGGTCAGTTCTTTGCCGGTCAGGTTGTTTAAGGCGGGAATCAAAACCGCAATAAAGACGAAGGAAAGCACCAGCGCAATGACACTCAGCAACATCGATTCGCCCAGAAACTGCGCGATCAACTGCTTTTTCTGGCTTCCCAGCACCTTCCGAATGCCCACTTCTTTCGCCCGTTTCAGGGAGCGAGCGGTCGAAAGATTTACGAAATTGATGCAGGCAATCAACAAGGTAATAACCGCAATGCCCAGAAAAACGTAAATGTAGGTCATGCTGCCGGGCGCTTCCGGGATGGCCTGGGCGTTCGAACGCAGGTGAAAATCCTTCATCGGTTCGAGCTTGTACTCAATATCTTTGGCAAACTGCTTGTTGGCGTGCGTCAGCAGAAACTTCGGAAACCGGGCGTTGACCGATTCCGGCGAGGTTCCGGGTCGCAGCAAAACGTACGTGTACCCGTGAGAAATGACCCAGTTCTGCGGCAGATTTTGCCGAACCAGATCGCTTTCCGTCGCATACATGGTTTCGTAATTTGACAGCAAGTCGATGTGAATGTGCGAGTTATCCGGAAATTTCTCGACTACGCCTGATACCATCAGCGGATGTTTGCCTTCGTACAGCAGCGTTTTGCCGAGCGGGCTGGTTTTGCCGAAATACTTGGCCGCAATCTCGTCGGTAATGACCACCGTAAACTTGTCCTTCAAGGCCGTCCGCGGGTCGCCTTGCAGGAAATGAAACGAGAAAATGTCGAATAAGGTCGGGTCGCCGAAGAAAAACCGCTCTTCGTCGTACTTGACGGGCTGGCCTTGCCGGTTGTTCACCAATTCGACGGTGGCACTGCTGCGGAACACCCGCGCCGACTTCTCGATTTCCGAAAAACTGGACGTCAATAAGGGCGAAACCGGGGGCGGAGTCAGCGCGAGGGGCTGCTCCAGCCCGGCAAATTTGGGCAGGTAACTGATGCGGTAAATCCGGTCGAATTTCTGCTGAAACGTGTCGTAGCTCAGTTCGTGCCGGACAAACAGCAGAATCAGGAAACAGCACGTCAGGCCGACGGTCAACCCGACGATGTTGATGAGCGAAAATGTCTTCTGGCGAAGCAGATTTCGCCAGGCAATTTTCAGGTAATTCTTAATCATAATCATCTCATAGGATAGGTTTTGAAAGAAAAGGGGAATAAAGGAGAAAGGGAGGAGAGGAAGAGGGAGAAGGTAGGTTTGTTTCATCCCTCCTCCTTTATTCCCCTTCTTCTCTCCTTTATTCCATTTTTAAACTCCTCACCGGATTCATCAGCGACGCTTTGATGGACTGGAAGGAAACCGTCAGCAAGGCGATTCCGACGGCCAGAAAAGCCGCCAGCACGTAAATCCACCAGGCAATTTCGATGCGGTACGCAAAGTCCTCCAGCCACAGATTCATCGTCCAGCCCGCGATTGGGAAAGCGATCAGAACGGAGATAAGAACCAGTTTCAGAAAGTCTTTGGAAAGCAGCACCACAATGCTGGACGAGGTGGCTCCCATCACTTTCCGGACGCCAATTTCCTTGGTGCGCTGCTCGGCGGTGAAGGTGACCAACCCGAACAAACCGAGGCAGGCGATGACGATGGAAATACCGGCAAAAACCGTAAAGAGCTGACCGGTTTTCTGTTCTGCTTCGTAGAGAGTCGCAAACCGGTCGTCCAGAAATGTATACGTAAACGGTGCCGATGGATTAAAAGCCTCCCATTTCTGCTTGAAAGCGGCCACCGCGCCCGACACATCGCCGGTTTTTACCTTCACCTGAATGGCTCCGGAATTATGACCCAGCAGCATCATGAGCGGGGCGATTTTCTGGCGGGCGGATGCATAATGAAAATCCTTGACGACGCCGATCACCGTGAATTCGCGACGGCCGGAACGAACGATGGTTTTGCCGATCGGATTGCTTTTTCCCCAGCCCAGGTCCCGGACAACGGCATCGTTGATGATCACGGCTGCGGAATCCGTCGAAAACGCTTTCGAGAAGTTCCGGCCCTGCCGCAACTGAATGCCCAGCGTGGGCAGGTACTGATCGTCAACGCGGAAAATAGCGGTTTGAATCGAGGCTGTACTGCCTTTTTTACCGGGATCTTTCCCGAAAATCTCCGTGCCTTCCATGCCTTCATTTCCGAGCGGAATACTTTTTGAAAGTGTCGCCTGAACGACTCGGCTATCCTGCCGCAACTGATCTTTAAAGACCGTTTCGTTCGATCCTAAGGTGTACGTATCGTGAATCACCAAAACCTGCTCTTTATCGAATCCCTGCGTTTTATTCTGCATGAATTTCAACTGCTGGTACGAGACAATGGTCGCAATGATCAACGCACCGGAAATGGCAAATTGAAAAACTACTAATCCGCTGCGCAAACCGCCCCGGCCGGAGGCCTGAAGTACCGAACCACCTTTTAAAACCGTCGTAATTTTCGAAAAGGCGAGGAAGAAAGCCGGATAGATTCCTGCCAGAATACCGACGAGAATTCCGAACGCAAAAAAACCACCGATGGTTTTTAAATTAAAAATCGATTGGACAGCAATTTGCTTGCCCGCCAGGTCATTAAAATACGGCAGCAGAATTGTGACAAAACCGACCGAAAGTACAAGCGAAAGGAAGGTAATAACGATTGATTCGACCAGAAACTGGCTCATTAACTGACCTTTGATCGATCCCATTACTTTCCGGATTCCGATCTCTTTGGAGCGCTTGGCCGCGCCCGCCGTTGAGAGGTTTGTGAAGTTTACAATGGCTAATAACAGAATAAAAAAAGCCAGCACGCTGAAAATATAAACGTAGTTGATATTGCCGTTGGCTTCCAGTTCGTATTTCGTGGCCGAATGCAAATGAATATCCGTCAGCGGCTGCAAATAGAATTTAAACGTATCAACGGATTTCTGTGCTTCGGCCAGACTGATGCCCATGTCGCGCTGGATTTCCGGGACCACGTGTTCGGCCACCAGTTGCGGAAATTTCGCTTCCAGCTTCTGCGGATCGGTACCTTTTTTCAGGACCAGATACGTAAACGTGCCGACGTTGCTCCAGTTCTGAACCTGGATAAATTTAAAATCGGTTGTGCTGAAAAACAGGTTGAAATGAAAATGGGTATTCGCGGGAATTCCGGCAATAACTCCGGTAACCTTGCGCGTCGTTTCGCCATTTCCAAACAGCAATGTTCGACCCAGCGCCGGTTTATCGCCAAAAAACCGCGTGGCCAGTTCTTTCGTTAGCACGACGGAACCCGGTTCTTTTAATGCGGTTTTGGCATCGCCTTCCAGAAATGGGATGGAGAAAATTTCCATAAAATTAGCATCGACCACCGCAACCGCTTTTTCCTTGAGCTGTTTTTCGCCGTACCGAATAAACTCCTGCTGCCATCTGAGCAGCCGCGTGGAAGCTTCCACTTCCGGAAACGCATCTTTGATCCCCTGCCCAACGGCCACATCGACATTCGGAAAGTTGGTTCCGGCCCCGTTGCCGATCAGGCCCAAGCCGACCCGGTAAATCTGGGCAGATTTGGTCGGATACCGGTCATAACTCAGTTCATCCAACACGAAGGCGGCAATGAGGATGCAGCAGGTCAATCCGACCGATAACCCGATCATGTTGATGGCGGAGAACACCTTGTTCTTCATCAAATTCCGCCAGGCGATTTTGAAATAGTTCTTTATCATTTTTTAATGAATACTGAACAATCAATAATGAAATCCGCCGATAACATTATTAATTATTCATTGTTAATTGTTCATTATTTTATTCCGAACGAAGTGACTTTACAGGATTAGTTAATGCGGCTTTTATGGCTTGAAAACTGACGGTTATCATCGTAATTATAGCAGCTCCCAGACCGGAGATAATGAATATCCACCAGGATATATCGGTTCGGTATTCGTATTGTTTTAGCCAGTCGCTCAGGAAATACCAGGCAATCGGGGCGGCAATAACGAAGGAAATAATGACCAGCCGCACGAAGTCTTTGGAAAGTAATCCCCACAAACTAAATACGGATGCGCCCAGTACTTTGCGGACTCCGATTTCCTTGATCCGTTGCTCGGCAATGAACGATGCTAAGCCGAATAATCCGAGGCAACTGATGAAAATAGCGAGGGTGGCGAAAATCCGGGCCAGTTTACCAACGCGTTCTTCGGTGCGGAATTTCGCGTCATATTCCACATCGGTAAATTGAAAAGCAAACGGCGTATCGGGGTCGAATTTCTTAAAAACCGCTTCCACTTTTTTCACGGCATCTTCGACCGGCTTATTCGGCATCAACTTGATGTTAAAGACACTTGCCCAGCCGTAATTAATCATAAAAATGGTAGGTTTGATGGGCGTATACGGCGACTCCATCACCATGTCTTTGACCACACCGACCACCTGGCATTGCCGATCGTTATAGCGAATCATTTTGCCCACAATGTTCTTCAAACCCGTCAGTTTAACGGCGGCTTCGTTCAGAATAAATGCGGTGGAATCCGTCGTATAGTCCCGGGAGAAATCGCGCCCTTCCTTAATCTGCCAGCCGATGGTTTTTCCAAAATCGTGGCTGGTAGCCACCACACCAAACAGCGGAATCGACTGAGGGTCTTTCCCTTCCCAATCAAAACCGATCTGATTGGAACCGATGTAGGTGGTTGGGCTCGACGATTCGCTCATTTCAAAAACCGCCCCTGTTTTTAGTAATTCTTCGCGCAAAGGATTGTATTTGCCATACATCGTGCTGCTGATGTAAACCTGGAGTAAGCCCTCCCGATTATACCCAACGGGGCGGTTTTTGGCGTGCTGAATTTGGCGGAAAACGATGATCGTTCCAATGATCAGCGTAATGGAAACTGTAAACTGAACAACGACCAGCACTTTCCGCGGAATCGTAGCCCAACGTCCTACTTTAAAGGTGCCCTTCAATACCTTGAGCGGATTGAATGACGACAGGTAAAAAGCCGGATAACTTCCTGATAAAAAACCGGTTACGAGCGAAAAAGAAACGATCATCCCCCAGAATGCCGGGTATTGGTACGGAAAATGAACTTCCTTGCCAGCTAATTCATTGAAGGCCGGTAACGAGAGCAGCACCAGGGTAACCGCCAGAAAAAGCGCAAAGAAAACGACCAGCAGCGACTCACTCAGGAATTGGAAAATCAACTGCCGCCGTTGCGAACCCACGGCTTTCCGAACGCCCACTTCCTTGGCCCGTTTTTCGGAGCGGGCCGTGCTCAGGTTCATGAAATTGATGCAGGCCAACAGCAATACAAACACGCCGATGATGCTGAATAACCAGACAAACTGAATAGCCCCGCCGGTATTTTTACCGTCTTTAAAGTCGGAATACAAATGCCAGTTGCGCATCGGGTGCAGAAAATATTCGGGGTTTTCGCTGGCTGAGGTATGTTTTTTCTCAACATTCTGGATTTTGGCCGACACGCCTTCCATCGTGGCGTGGTCGACAATCTGGGCAAAGGCCTGAAACGAGTGGTTGCTCCATTGCTGCTGGGATTCTTTCACCCAGGATTGGTCGGCGAGGTAGTCGTTCCAAGACAGGTAAAATTTTGAAGAATAAAAATCGGAATTGAACGGCAAGTCTTCGAAAACGCCAGTCACCTTGACGTTCGTTTTGCTATCGATTTTAATGACCTTATTCAGCGGATCGGCCGTTCCAAACAAGGCTTTGGCCAGCGATTCACACAAAACAATGGAACGCGGTTCTTTCAGGGCTGTAGTTGAATTGCCCCGGAGCATGTGCAGCGAGAGCATATCCGGAAAAACCGGCTCCACATACATCCCTTCCTTGTTGATTTTCTTTTCTCCGACCACCAGCAAATGGCCGTAATTCCACGATGCCAGCGACGCATACTTGAAATTGGCTGCGTATTTGGTTTTGATTTCGGTAGCCGATGGAATGGAAACCGCCCGGCCGGTGCCGGTGGTGCCGTTGAACGTCTGGTTGATGTATAACTGGGCCAGTTTGTCGTAGTGCTTGTGGAATTTATTGAACGAGAGCTCGTCGTAAATCCACAGCCCGATCATCATGGCCACGGCCATTCCGACTGCCAAACCCAGGATGTTGATAAACGAAAAAACCTTATTCTTGGCCAGGTTTCGGAAGGCGATTTTAAAGTAGTTACGCAGCATGGTCGGCCAGATCAAAAAGGATGAAGACAGGTATTGAACTAGCTCGACCAAATGGCATACCAAATTAATAACTCATTAATAATCAATTTTATATGCGGTTGAAATAAAATAAAATGTCCGTAAACGGACGCGTTGCGTACATTTACGGACATTCGGAATTTTCAGTGTTTTTTAGATTGAACGCATCCTCAATTCGGAATCATTCCGTGCGGATCGATCACGAACTTCTTGGCCGCTCCTTTATCAAAATCCTGGTAACCTTTCGGTGCTTTATCCAGACTGATCACCTCAACATTCACGGCTTTGGCAATCTGGATTTTATCGTACAGAATGGCATTCATCAACTGCCGGTGGTATTTCATCACCGGACATTGGCCGGTGTAGAACGAGTGTGATTTGGCCCAGCCCAAACCGATCCGAATGCTCAGGCTTCCTTCTTTGGCAGCCGCATCAGAGGCTCCCGGATCACCCGTTACGTATAGACCCGGAATACCGAGTGCCCCCCCTGCCCGGGTAACGCTCATGATGGCGTTCAAAACCGTGGCCGGGCGTTCAACTCCGGCATCTGAACCGTGTCCGCGTGCTTCAAAACCGACGCAATCGACGGCACAATCTACTTCCGGTACGCCCACGATGGCGGCAATCTGGTCGGCCAATGGCGTGTCCTTCCGCAAGTCAACAATCTCGCAACCAAAGCTTTTGGCCTGTTCGAGTCGTTCAGGAATCATGTCGCCCACAATAACAACAGCCGCGCCCAGCAAGTGGCAGGAAGCTGCGCATGCCAGCCCTACCGGTCCTGCACCAGCCACATAAACAATGGAACCGGGACCAACCCCCGCCGTGACGGCTCCGTGGTAGCCCGTCGGGAAAATATCTGACAGCAGCGTCAGATCGCGAATTTTGGCCATTGCCTGATCTTTATCCGGAAATTTCAGCAGGTTGAAATCCGCATACGGCACCAGCACGTATTCGGCCTGGCCACCGACCCAGCCGCCCATATCGACGTAACCATAGGCTGCACCGGGTCGGGAAGGGTTGACATTCAGGCAAATACCGGTTTGCCCGGCTTTGCAGTTCCGGCACCGACCGCAGGCAATGTTAAAAGGTACTGATACCAGATCGCCCACTTTGATGAATTCCACATCACGCCCGGCTTCGATGACCAGACCGGTTATTTCGTGTCCCAGCACCAGACCAGCCGGGGCGGTAGTCCGGCCCCGCACCATGTGCTGATCGCTGCCGCAGATGTTGGTTGAAACAATTTGGAGAATGACGCCGTGTTCGCATTTGCGGTCGCCGAGGGCCAGTTTGGGGTATTCAATGGATTGTACTTCCACCACACCGGGTTTGATGTACGCAACGCCGTGGTTTTGACACATACGGTTTTCAGGTTTAGGATTATTAAAACAATGAAGGCCCTATTTACACGATAATACCAATAAATACTACAATTGTGCAAATTTATTATGGAATCGCCCGTACGTAGAGACGCGATTAATCGCGTCTCTACCCCTCCACCTCCTGAATCCCTAGTAATTACAAGCATTTAATTCATCACATCGAGACATAATTTATGGCATGGAGACGCGATTAATCGCGTCTCCATGCTACGTTTGCGCAATATGAATGACTTGTACAAACATAAATATCGAATTCCGTCAGCCCGGTTGCAGTCGTGGGATTATGGCACCAACGGCGCTTATTTTGTGACAATCTGTACGCATGAAAAGCATCATGCTTTTGGCGAAATCCGGGAAGGTGAAATGCACCGGAATGCGGCCGGAAAAATAGCAGCCGAAATCTGGCAGTTGTTACCAACCCAATTTCCCTTCGTGATACTGGATGCCTTCGTGATTATGCCCAATCACATGCACGGATTGTTATATATCGATAAACCTGGACCTGGTAGTAGAGACGCGATTAATCGCGTCTCTACGCCGGCAGACACGAATCAGGATCCCGGCGGAATTGCAGGCAACAAAAATCCCATGCTGCACGACAATCTGTCCCGAATTATCCGCTGGTACAAAGGGCGAACGACATTCGAAATCCGGAAATTCGGTAAGGATGCGGATCATCAGGGTAGAGACGCGATAAATCGCGTCTCTACGGTGGAAATGGCTCATTTCGCGTGGCAGGCCCGTTTTCATGATCACATTGTCCGAACGAGTGATACCTTTTTGCGGATACAGGCGTATGTTTTGAATAATCCGCTACTGTGGGAAGCAGATAAATTCTATTTCTAACAAGTAGAGACGCGATAAATCGCGTCTCTACTCACTGCGTAAACTCTTCACCGGATTCATCAACGCGGCTTTCACCGACTGAAACGAGACTGTGGCAAAGGCGATAACGACGGCCAGAATGGCGGCCAGAACAAACATCCACCACTCCAGATCAATTTTGTAGGCAAAATCCTGCAACCACTGGTTCATACCGTACCAAACCAGCGGTGAAGTAACCACAATGGCAATCAGCACGAGCTTCAGGAAATCCCGGGAAAGCATGCCGACAATGCTGGACACCGACGCGCCCAGCACTTTGCGGACACCAATTTCTTTCGTGCGCTGATTGGCGGCAAACGTAATCAAACCAAACAAGCCCAGGCAGGAAATGAAAATGGAAATGGCCGCAAAAATCCGGAACGCATCAAACACCAGCTGTTCGATCAGGTAGTTTCTCGCCAAGGACTCATTCAGAAACGTAAAATGATAGACGTCATCCGGGAAAACCTGCTTCCAGGTTTGTTCAACCGCGCTGAGCGTTTGCCGAAAATTGGGTTCGCTGCCCGAACGGGTTGCAAACTGCACGTGAATCTGATCGTAAAAACCGGTGTTCCAGCACATCAGCACGCAGGGTTCAATTGCGTTTTGCAACGACCGGTTGTGAAAATCCCTGACCACGCCCAGAATCGGGGCTTCTCCTTCGTTGATGACAACGGTTTGACCAATGGCGGTTTCGGGTTTCAGTCCCAGCATTTTAACCATTGTTTCGTTCACGATCAACCCGTTGAACGGCTGCCCGTTGGGAACCAGATTCGCGGTCGTAAACCAACGCCCGCTGACGAGTTGAAGGCCGAAAAGCGACGGGTAGTTTAGGTCCACGATTTTCACTTCGCCCTGCCGCTTCATCGGCTCCGGCTCCGATTTCAGCCGAAAGTCCGTTCCGTAATGATTTTCGGTCAGGGGCGCTCCCGACGAAAAACTGACTTCTTTCACCGCCGGATTGGCCAGCAGGCGTTGGCGAAAAACCGCCATTTTGCTTTCCTGCTGGTTCCGCGGACTGTTGACGGTAATTACCGCATCTTTTGCAAAGCCCAATTCTTTCTGCTGGAAAAACGCCATCTGCCGCGACACCACCAGCGTGCCGACCAGCAACCCGTACGTAATGCAGAACTGGAGAACGATCAGACTTTGCCGCAGGGTGAACGTCTTTTTCCCGCTCGTAAAACCGCCTTTCAATGCCTTGATCGGCTGAAAATTCGCCAGCACAAAAGCCGGGTACGAACCAGCGAGCAAGGCAACGAAAACCACCAGCCCTGCACTGAACAGCCAGACGGTTTCGTCGGGTTGCAGATTCAGTTCGATGAGCGAAAACGATTGATTAATGACACCGAGCAAAGCGGTAAAAACCGCCAGCGAAAGCCCGGCAGCTACCAACGTCACCAGCAAGCTTTCGCCCATAAACTGCAGGAACAATTGCCGTTGCGAGCTGCCGATCACTTTGCGAACGCCCACTTCTTTACGCCGTTGAATAGCCTGAGCAATGCTAAGGTTGATAAAATTGAAGGCTCCGATCAGAATCAGGAAAACCGCCAGACTGGCCAGACCGCCCAACACCGTCCGGCTGATGACGTAACTGCCGATGTTATCGCCGTAGCGGGTTTCGGTATGCACCTCGGCCAGCGGCTGCAGTACGTAGGTCTTGCGCCGGATGTCTTCGGCATTCATGTATTTCTTCTGCAACCTCACCAGCTTGCGCTCAAACTCCCGGGGGTCGGCGCCAACCGGCAGGGTGACGTGCGTTGTGCCCTGGTAGTTCCCCGACCAGTTCGTTGCCTGATAGGG
The DNA here is from genome assembly GCF_003858635.1 of Larkinella rosea. Taxonomy (GTDB): domain Bacteria; phylum Bacteroidota; class Bacteroidia; order Cytophagales; family Spirosomataceae; genus Larkinella; species Larkinella rosea. The sequence continues at coordinate 84,488 of NZ_RQJO01000011.1, read as the reverse complement.
ATTATTGGTTTTGAAGAATTGGAAATTTATCAGGATATCGAACAATAGGTTGGTATTTTGGGGCGGATTCTGAATAATCCCCGACACCACCAGCGGATCGGAGTTATTGATTATCAGCACTTTACCAATCAGTTTCTCGTAGTCATTCGTCAATCCGGCAAAATACCGCTCGGCCATTTTCTGCGTCAGTACCACGCCGTTGGGTTGCCGGAACGCTGTCGCGGCATTTCCCGCCAACCAGATTCCGTTCGGCGAAATACCGCTGAAATCGAAGGTTTTCAGGTAATAGTCATCGGCAAACAACACCCGGTTTTCTTCAAACCGATGCACCGTTCCCCGCCCATCGACCGAATGAATGATCCGTTTGTCCGGCCCGGCGGTTTGGGTTACACCTGTGCCCGGAATCTCCCGGCGAATGGCCTCGGCCAGCGGATAGGCCGTCGAGGACCAATACTGAATGCCATCGGCCTTCCGGTTGTGTTCCACGATCCGGTAAATCCGGTCGGATTGCGTGTGGAAGCTGTCGAAGCTCAGTTCATACCGAATGAAGACGTAAATCACTAAACAGCAGGTGATTCCCAGTGATAATCCCAGGACATTGATCAGGCTGTAAGTGCGGTTTTTCCACAAATTTCGCAGGGCGATTTTGATGTAGTTGCGTAGCATATGTCTTGATCGGATCGCCGACGCGGCTGGGATTACGTGGATTAAAGGATTATTCCGAACGAAGTGAGGTAACCGGATTCATTAAAGCCGCGCGGATGCTCTGGAAACTGATGGTCAGGGCCGCAATGACTACGGACGAACCGCCCGCCAGCGCGAACATCCACCACTGGATTTCGACTTTGTATTCAAAATCCTGCAACCATTTATCCATCGCGTACCAGGCAATGGGCGAAGCAATCAGCATCGATAGCAGCACCAGTTTCAGAAAATCTTTGGAAAGGAGCGAAACAATTCCGGTAACGGAAGCGCCCAGCACTTTCCGGATCCCGATTTCTTTCGTGCGCGCTTCCACCGAGAACGTAATCAGGCCGAGCAAACCCAGCGAAGCCACCAGCAACGTCAAGCCCGTAAACCCGTTGAATAACCGCATCAGTTGCTGCTCCTTGGCGTAGAGTTTGTCGTACGCATCGTCGAGGAAATAATAATCGAACGGTGCCACCGGTTTGCTGCCGTCGTAAATCGCTTTCAGTTTTTCCAGCGATTGCGGGACGTTGCTCTGCGGATTCAGCCGAACCAGTAGAAAACCGCCGTTGGCTACCAGTGATTTAGCCGTATCGCTCACGATGCTTAGTAGCATGGGCGACACCGGGCCGTGTAAACTTCGAACGTGAAAATCGGCGACCACTCCGGCGGTGGTCATGCCCTTAAACGGCGGAGCCTGCTGTTGCGGATTACCTTTGATCCCGGCTTCCTTCATCACGGTCTGGTTGAAAACCGTCAGCTCGTTTGTGACCGGTTTTTGCTCCCAGCCCACCGGCGCGTAGATCCAGCGAACTCCCATCATGTTGAAAAAGGTCTTGTCCACCGTGAGGGCATTCACCATCAACTGCTTCTTGTTTTTTTCGGTGTTTAAAAACCAGGTCATGACGTTATTGGTAAACAACGCCGTATTGGAAACCGCCACGTTTTCGGCACCAGCCCACTGCCGCACGGCGTCGCGCAGGGCCGGAAACTGGGATGTCATATCCCGGTCAATTTTCATCGCTACCACCTGGGCCCGATTAATGCCCAAATTTTTGGTGCGTAAAAACCGCATTTGGGTGTAGAGCACGATGCTGCAAATCAGCAAACCAATCGAGGTGGCAAACTGCACGGTCGTAAAAACCCGGCGAACGCCGGCTCCGCTGCGGCCTGAGCCCATCGTTCCTTTCAGCACCTCCTGCGGCCGAAACCGGGACAACAGCAAAGCCGGATAACTGCCCGCCAGCAGCGAGCAACCCAGCCACAACGCCAGCAGCAGGCCCCAATACGGCCCCTGATTCAATACCCGCTCGTCCATGTGCAGGTCCAGCGCCTGATTCGCCCACGGAAAAAGCCCCTGCAAAAGGCCCAGCGACAGCACAAAAGCCAGCGTGGTGGTCAGGAACGACTCCGCAAAAAATTGCCCGATCAGCTCACTGCGTTGTCCACCAACGGCTTTCCGAACCCCCACTTCGCGGGCGCGTTTCGTGGCGCGGGCGGTGGTCAGGCTCACGTAATTGATGACGGCCAGGGCCAGAATGACCAGCGCGACGGTCAGCAGAATATACAGCGATTGCCGAGCAGTTTTCGGAGCCATCCGGCTATCGAGGTGCAGCGAAGGCAGGCTTTCCAGGACGTAATATGCCGTTATATCCACAAACTGAAGCCCGGATTTGACGGTTTGCAGTTTCTTTTCAACCAAAGCCACCTTCGCACCCGGACGAAGTACCAAATAGGTGGACAGAAAACCGGAGCCTTTGAACGCATTCTGGGCATTGGGCCCCAGCGTTGGCATGGAACTCAGCGACACTAACGCGTTGAAGTGAATAATTGAATGGGTCGGCAAGTCGTCCAGAACACCCGAAACCGTCAGTGGGTACTGTTTGTCATACTGAAGCGTCTTGCCCACGGGGTTCTGTTTTCCGAAATATTTTTCAGCCAGTGCCCGGGTCAGGACAATGCGGCCCGGTTCGCTGAGGGCGGTTTTGGCGTCACCATTCAGCAACCGAAAGCCCATGACCGACAGGGTCGATGCATCGGAAAATCCGATCTTGCTTTCCTTAAACCGGTGAGCGGCATCCGACTGCAGCACCACCTCCCCGGAGCCTTCCGACAACCGCACGACTTCTTCCACCTCTGGAATCTGGCGTTTCGTTTCCGTACCGAACGATTCATGCAATTGACCCATTATAAAGTCGTTGCCGCCGTATTTCGCCATTGACAGGATCTGGTAGGTCCGGTCGGCAAACGGGTGAAACCGGTCGTAATGGAACTCGTGCCAGACATACAGCGCAATAAACGTGCTGACGGCCAGTCCAACGGTTAAGCCAAGGATGTTCAGGAAGCTGAACAACTGGTTGTAGCGCAGTTGCCGCAGGGCGATTTTGAGGTAGTTTCGGAACATGATGCATCGTTTTCCTGAACCGGGATTCCGCAGATTTAAGGAGTAAGAGGGTTAGCTACCGCAATCTTCTTTATTCCTCTTAGTCCTTAAATCCGCGGAATCCCAGTTCAGGATGGTTTATGGTTAATTCGTCGGCAAACCGATTTTACTCTCGATATTTTCCAATAACGCGCTGGCGTTCCTTGAACGTCAGAAAAGCAATTAAAAGGCTTTTCATAGCGGTTTTGGCTACTCGGTTTTCAGGGATTTTACGGGATTCATCAGGGCGGCTTTGAGACTTTGTAGACTCACCGTCACGAACGCAATGCCCACAGCCAGCAGGGCCGCCACGGCGAAAATCCACCACGCCACGTCGATGCGGTAGGCAAAATCCTGCAACCAGCGATCCATGGCCCACCACGCCAGGGGCGAAGCGATGAGAATGGCGACGAACACCAGTTTCAAAAAGTCTTTGGAAAGCAGCAGAACGATGTTCGGCACCGATGCGCCCAGCACTTTACGAATACCGATTTCTTTCGTGCGTTGGGCGGTGGTATACGCCGATAAGCCGAACAGCCCCAGACAGGCCAGCAGAATCGACAGAAAAGCAAAAACGCTAAAAATCTGCCCCGTACGGGTTTCGGCGGAGTAAAGTCGGTTGAATTCTTCATCCAGAAATTCGTACTCAAACGGACGGCCCGGCACGATCGATTTCCATTTTGATTCCAGAAACAGGAGCGTATTCGATAAATCACTTCCCGACAGTTTCACCAGCAGTGTGTGGCCACCGTCTTCCGGAAAAATCACCAGCGGACCGATTTTCTGCTTCATGGACGCAAAGTGAAAATCCTCGACCACCGCGCCCACCACGCCCGGCCGCCCGCTGCCCATGTCCATTTTCTGGCCGACGGCTTCCTGGGGTGATTTCCAGCCCATTGCCTTCACCGCCGATTCGTTAAGGATAAAATGGAAATGCCGCAGGCTGTCGCTGCCGGGAACGGTCGCGCGTTCGAGATCGACGGGGGTCAGATCCCGCCCGGCCACAATCCGCAGGTTCATGGTTTTGACAAAATCCTCGTCGACCGGCAAAGCCGTTACGGATTTGTACTGATCATCCGGCGTGCCCGTCCGGTGCATGCTGTAGCCACCATTGATAAAAACCGGTGATTCATACGCCCGCGCCACCTGCCGGACGTCGGCATTCCGCTTAAATTCGGACTTCAGCGCCCGAATTTTTTCGTTCACCTGACGATCCGCTGCCAACGTGATGACGTGATCTTTGGAATAACCCAGCTTTTTATCCTGAATGTACGACAACTGATTGCGTACCAGCAATGTACAGACTATCAGAAAGGCGGTAATGGCAAATTGAAACACGATCAGCGCCCGGCGGAACTGACCGGCTCCGACGGTTTTCAAATGACCTTTCAACACCCGAACCGGCTCAAACCGGGCCAGAATTAAAGCCGGATAACCGCCCGCAATCAGACTCACCAACAAGCCGATACCGGCCAGAGCCAGCAGATTCTGGGGTTCCATCAGGGAATCAAAAGCGAACGTTCGGTCCGACAGTTTGTTGAAAAACGGCAAAGCCAGATAAACCAGCAGCAGCCCCAGTCCGAGGGCCGTAAACGTGACTATCACTGACTCGCCGATGAACTGCCCGAACAGCTGGCCCCGCAGCGCTCCCATCACCTTCCGAACGCCCACTTCCTGCGCCCGCTCCACGGCCCGCGAGGTCGCCAGATTGATGTAATTGACGCAGGCGATGATCAGGATTAACAGGGCAACCGAGCCAAAAATGTAAATGTATGTCAGGTCGCCATTGGGTTCAAAATTACCCTCGACTTCCGAGTGCAGATGCACACTACGCAATGGCTGAAGTTCGTAGGTCAGGTAATTCCCACCGGCCATTTCTTCTTTGCTGAACTGCGTTTTCATGAAAGCGGGAATTTTGGCCTGCAATGCGGCAATCGATTCCGGTTTACGCAGCAATAAATACGTGGCATAATTGGCCGAAAACCACTGCTCTTCTTTGGAGGCCGAAAGCGTCGTGAAAGACGCCAGCAGGTCGTATTTGATCTGCGAATTGGCCGGGCAATCCTGCACCACACCGGTGATGGCATACTCTTTATCGCCCCCGCCCGCGTTGATCCGCACGGTTTTTCCAACCGGATTCTCGTTGCCAAAATATTTTTTCGCCGACGATTCCGACAAAACAACCAGGTTAGGCCCCGCCAGGGCGGTTTTCGGATTCCCTTGTTTTAACGAAAACGAAAAAACCGTAAACAGGGCCGAATCGGCATACACAACCCGTTTTTCACTAAACTGCCGGTCGGCGTAGCTAACGACAGCCTGCCGGTTTTCCAGCCGAACACCGGTTTCTACCTCCGGGAACTGCCGCCCGAATTCGGGGGCTACTTTTGTGCCGGTCACAGGTGCTTTGGTCACTTGCCCTTCCATGCTGTATTCCATCACCACACGCACCGTCCGGTCGGCCTTCTGCTGGAAGTCATCATAACTCAGCTCATGCGAAATGTACAGAAACAACAACAGACAGGACGCCAGCCCAACGGCCAGTCCAAACACATTAATGCCGGAAAAAACCTTGTTTCTCCACAGATTTCGAAAGGCAATTTTGACGTAGTTGCGTAGCATAATTGTAAGTATTCTGAACTGGGATTACGCAGGTTCAAGATTTATTCTGATCGTAAACTCTTCACGGGATTCATCAAAGCCGCCCTGATACTTTGAAAACTGACGGTTAAAAACGCAATTCCAACCGCACCGAAACCAGCCAGGGCAAATACCCACCAGTCCACCGAAATTCGGTAAGCGAAGTCCGCCAGCCAGTCGTTCATGGCGTACCACGCAATCGGTGAAGCGAGCAGAATGGCGATGATCACCAGTTGCAGGAAATCTTTCGAAAGCAATCTAACAATGTTGGCAACCGACGCGCCCAACACCTTCCGGACGCCGATTTCTTTCGTCCTTCGTTCGGCCGTATAAGTCGTCAGGGCAAACAAGCCCAGGCAGGCAATCAATATGGCCAAACCGGCAAATAAGCCGAACAAAGTCGACAGTTGCTGTTCGGTTTTGTATTGCCGGTTAAAGTCCTCATCCAGAAAGTAGTAGTCAAAATCATAGCCCGGAAATCGCTTCTGCCAAAACCGCTCCACCTCCGCGACGGAAGTCCGCAGGTCGCCTGTACCCAGCCGCAGCGACAAATACCGGTACGTATATGCCGGGGTGATGAAGGTCAGAATTGGTTTGATTTTCTGCTGCAATCCATGCTGATGAAAGTCGGCAATGACACCCACGACCCGTCCATCTTCCAGCCCCGACGACTGAACCCGTTTCCCAATGGCCTCTTCCGGTTTCCAGCCAATGGCTCTACAAGCGGCTTCGTTCAGCAGTACCCCCTGTTTGGCGTCCATTGCAAACCGTTTCGAATAATCACGTCCGGCCCGTAAGGTCAGGCCCAGCGTTTTGACGTAATCGTGATCGACCGGAATCACTTCCATCGACAAAGTTTGATCGTGGGGCCGACCTTCGGGATAAACAATCTGGCCGTTCCAGCCATCGCGGCCCGGCAGAGCCGATACGCCCGTCACCGACTTGACGTTTGGCAATGAAGCAACCTGTTGTTTGAGACTTTCATAGTTGTTAATAAAATCCATGCGGGGCAGTTTCCGCAGCTCAATCGACAGAACGCGTTCCTTGTTGAATCCCAGATTCTGGCTTTGCATAAACCGCAACTGCCGGACAACTACGATGGTACTGATAATGAGAATCAGCGAAATGCTGAATTGAAAAACCACCAATCCGCGACGCATCCACGCGCCTTTTGCGGTTACGATCTGTCCTTTCAGCGTGTCGACCGGTCGGAAACGCGCCAGCAGCAAAGCCGGATACCAGCCCGCCAGTAAACCGGTCAGAGCGAGAAAACCGACGCCAATCAAAACCGTAACGGGCTGGCTCAGGATGACCGGAGAGATAGTTTTTCCGGTCAATTCATTCAGAAATGGCAAGGTCAGGTGCATCACCAAAACCGCCAGCAAACCGGCCAGAAACGCCAGTAGCAGCGATTCGCCGAGGAATTGACCCAACAGGGCCGTATAAGCGGCTCCGATGGCCTTGCGGACACCCACTTCTTTGGCCCGCTCCCCTTGGTGGGCTGTCGTCAGGTTCACGAAGTTAATCCCCGCCAGGAGTAACAGAAACAAACCGATCACACCCAGCAACTGGAGTTGTTGTGCACTGCCCGTCGTTCGGTTGGCCCCGCCAGGATCGGGAATACCGGTGGAATGGAGATAAATCGACGGCATTGCTTCCAGCGAGTGCGTCACGTAAATTCCGTTATTGCGGTATTCTTCCCCGTTGTATTTCATGGGCAGAGCCGAAATTTTCTTCTCAGCCACCGCCGGATTCGCATTTTCGGGTAGCAGGACGTAACAGAACTCATCCCAAGTGAACCACTCGCCTTCAGTCGAATTGCCTACAGCGTAATACGTTGCCATCGACAGCAGCACCTGAAAACTGAGGTGGGAAGGTGGCGGATCAGCCAAAACGCCCGTTATTTTAAAGGGAAGAGTGTCACTCAGCATCAGGGTTTTACCGAGCACCGGGCCGTCGCCAAAATATTTCCGGGCCATGTTTTCCGTCAATACCAGCGAATACGGGTCGCGCAGGGCGGTTTTCGGATCTCCTTCGAGCAGTGGAAACGTAAACGTGGTCAGGAAATCCGCACCTACGTACAACTCCCGGTCGTAGAAATATCGGTTTTTGTTTTTGATCGGGAAATTCGCCCAATGCACCTGCACGATCGATTCGATCTCGGGAACTTCCTGCCGGATGGCCTGCGCGAGCGGTCGCCCAACCGTGTTGGCCGCCCGTTCCGTTTCCCCTTTGGTGACGGTATTGGTCACAACCCGGTAAATCCGGTGGCCTTTTTCGTGAAACCGGTCAACGCCCCACTCGTCGAAAATATAGAGCGCAATCAACCCGCAAGCCGCCAGACCAATGGTCAGCCCCAATACCGTGGTCAGGGTATAAACCTTGTTCTTGAGCAGCGTCCGAACAGTTATTTTCCAGTAGTTTCTTAGCATAGCTGTACGTTTTCTGAACTGGGATTACGCGGATTAAATCGGACCGCCGTAGCGGCTAGGATTGCTACCGCTGTTTTTTAATCCGCAGGATATCTTCTTAATCCCGCAACGGCGGACCGTTTTAATCCGCGTAATCCCACGGGGTCGCCCGAGCGGTTCAAGACTATTCACTCCGAAGCGAGTTCACCGGATTCATCAACGCGGCTTTAATACTCTGGAAGCTGACGGTCAGGAACGCGATCAGCAAGGCTAAACCGCCTGAAACCGCGAAAATCCACCACGGAATGGTAATCTTATAGGCGAAATTCTGCAACCATTTGTTCATGACCCACCACCCAATTGGCGAGGCAATCAGAATGGCGATGATGACCAGCTTCAGAAAATCGTTGGAAAGCAACAGCACAATGCTGGTTACCGAGGCTCCCAGCACCTTCCGAACGCCTATTTCCTTCGTCCGTTGCTGGGCCGCAAAAGCCGCCAGCCCGAACAAACCCAGGCACGAAATCAGAATGGAAATGGCCGTAAACCAGGTAACAATGCGGGACGTTCGGGCTTCGGCCTGGTAGTTTTTCTGAAAATCTTCGTTCAGAAACGTGTATTCAAACGGTTCGTCGGGGCGCAGGGCTTTCCACTTCTGTTCCAGAAAACCCAGCACATTTTCCATATTTTCCGAATTGACGTGCGCAATGATGTAGTTAAAATTCGGGCGCGTCATCAGCATAAAGGCGTACGGCTCAATGGGCTGGTGCAGGTTTTCGTAATGAAAATCCTTCAAAACACCAATTACTTCGTAGTTGTACGTTTGCCCATGCCAGTTGAAATTCAGCCTTTGTCCAATCGCTTTGTTGAGTGGAATCTGGAGTTTTCGCAGCGTTGATTCGTTGACAATGAGCCGGTTATTGGTATCACCCGGAAACTGCCGAGAGAACAACCGTCCGGCCACCAGCTTGAAGCCCATCGTTTTCAGGTATTCAAAATCGACCTCGCTGTTTTTGATATTCTGCATTTCATTCACGGTTTGGTCCGGGCGATACAAACCGAAATCCGTGGGGTTGATTATCCCCGGATAATACTGCGTTCCGGCCGCCGAAATCACCTGATTATTTTGCAGAATTTCGTTGCGAAACGCCGTATAAACCGCCCTGGATTCGCTACTCCGAAGCGGAATCGCAATCTGCTGATCCTGCGTGAAACCCAATGATTGATTCCGCAAAAACCGCATCTGTTCCTGAATGACGATCGTGGCCAGCACCAGACCAATCGAGATCACAAACTGAAAAACCACCAGGCCGCGACGCAAGGCCACCGCCGACAGGCTGTTGACAAACTTGCCGTTCGTGGCCCCGCCTTTCAACACCTGAGCTGGGTTGAACATCGACAGGAAAAAAGCCGGGTAACTTCCCGCGACCAAACCGGTCAGCAATGATAATCCGATGAAGGTCAGGGCAATCGGCGGCTCCATCAACTCCGAACCCAGCAAGGCTTTCCCCGCCAGTTGGTTAAAAACCGGTAGCAATAAGGAAACCAGTGCAAACGCAATGACCAGCCCAATCAGCGACAAAACCATCGACTCGCCCAGAAACTGACCAATCAGTGAACCACGCTCGGCACCCATTACCTTTCGAATACCGACCTCAGCCGCCCGTTTGGCGGAGCGTGCTGTCGACAGATTCATGAAATTGATGCAGGCAATCAGTAGGGTAAAAACCGCAATCGACGCCAGAATGTAGAGGTACGTCGTGCTATTTGTCGGCGTGACAATACTCTGAATCTTGCTGTACAAATGCAAATCCGGAACCGGGATCAGGAACAGCCGTTTATCGTAACCATACCGCTTCAATTCACTCCGCATGTACTTTTCGACGAAGGCCGGTATTTTTTTTTCCAGTTGTTTCGGGTCTGTGTCTGGTCTGAGCCGCAGATACGTTTGAAACAGGTTGTTATTGGTATAATCCATTTGCCGCTGACGCAGGTAATTCCCGATCATCCCGGCATACATCGGCACAAAAAACCGGGCGTCGATGTGGGAACGGGCGCTTTCATCGCGAAAAACGCCCGAAACACGGAAGTTTTCGCCATTGCCCGTCGAACCGCTGATCCTGACGGTTTTATTCAAAGCCGGGGTGTTTCCAAAAAGCTTGTGCGCTACCTCTTCCGACAAAACAATCGAATTGGGCTGAAACAGGGCTTTTTTGGGGCTTCCTTCCGTAAATTGGTAGGAAAACAGGTCAAAAAACGTCGAGTCGACCTGATAACCCTGCGTTTCGTAAAATGACTTCATCGGCTTGCCCGGTTCCTGCACCTGCAACAACGCCTTTTCATCCATGATGTTGATGTAGAGCCGCGCCACCTTTTCGACCTCGGGAAATTCCGCCTGAATCGCGGCCGCCAACGGCCCCGAAAGCCGGGGATATTCTTCATTTAGTCCTGGTGACTTCACCTCGCTCGACATCAAATACAATTCATTCGCGTGCTGGTGGTGTTGATCGAACGACAGTTCGCTGCGGATATACAGCAACAATAACAGGCAACACGTCAGCCCAACCGACAGACCGAGAATGTTGATAGCCGAGAACGTCTTGTTTCTCAATAGATTCCGGATGGCGATTTTCAGGTAGTTCGTTAGCATAGGAAAAAGAATTAGGGAAGAAAGGAGGATGAGAGGATGGGAGTCAGCGCTTTTCTCCGTTCTCCTTTCCTTCTCTATTCCGTTTTTAGGCTCTTCACCGGATTCATCAAAGCCGCGCGTATCGACTGGAACGAAACCGTCGTGAACGCGATCAAAACCGCCAGCAAACCGGCCAGTACAAACACCCACCATTCCAGGTCAATCTTGTAGGCGAAATTCTGCAGCCATTGATTCATCGCCCACCACGCCACGGGCGAAGCAATCAGAATTCCAATCAGCACCAGCTTCAGAAAATCTTTGGAAAGCAGCGCCACAATGCCCGTCACCGATGCACCCAGCACTTTGCGAATGCCGATTTCCTTCATCCGCTGCTGAGCCGTGAACGTTGCCAGCCCGAATAAGCCCAAACACGAAACCAGGATGGCGACGCCCGAGAAAAAGTTGAATAAGGCTCCCGTCCGCTGTTCCGATTTGTACATATCGTTGTACTGAACATCCATAAACTGGTACTCAAATGGATAATCGGGGCTGTATTTTTTCCAGAGTTTTTCGGCCGCAGCGACCGCTTTTGGGGCGTCGCGACCGGTGGTTTTGATGTAAATTCGGCCGAAATTGGTATTGTCGCGGTAGAAAAAAACCGCCGGTTCCACTTTTTGCCGGAGCGACGCAAAATGAAAATCTTTCACGACGCCAATAATTGTTCCCTTCGTCTGGCCCAGCGTAAACCATTTGCCGATCGGATTTTTGATACCCGCATTTTTGACCGCCGTTTCGTTTAAAATGACGTGCATCGAATCGGTTTTCGAACCGGTAAAGGCTTCTCCAGCCGCCATTTTCAGGCCGAATGACGAAATGAAATCCTTTTCCACCCGCATCCGTGTGACAATAAACATGCTGTTTTTAGGCTTTCCTTCCCAGTCCGTATCGCCGGTGGAGTTTCCAATACCGATCAGATTCCCGTTGGAAGCGGTCACATGGTTTACGCTCGGTTCGCGGGACAATTCGGCTTTCAGAGCCTCATAATGCTTCGACATTTCCTCCGTTAACCAGAAGGAAAAAACGTTTTCCCGGTCATAGCCCAGGTTGCGCTCACGCATAAACCGCAGTTGATTGCCAATGATGAGCGTTCCTACAATCAGGGCTGTTGAAAAGGCAAACTGCGTGATAACCAGTGTCTGGCGGAACGTAACTCTTCTGCCTCCAATCGCCATTTTCCCGCGCAACACCTTTAGCGGCTCAAACGACGACAGCACCAGAGCCGGGTAGATTCCCGCAACGGCCAGGGTGAACACCAACACGCCAATCAGCACCAGCCAGACCTGCGGATCAGACAGCGAAAACGGCTGCGTTTTGCCGGTCAGTTCATGATAGGTTGATTCCAGCCCGCTGATCAGCCCGATAGCCAGCACCAGCGCGACGACAAAAATCAGGAGTGATTCGGCCAGAAACTGACCAATCAGGTGTCTGCGTCCGGCGCCTACCACTTTCCGAACACTAACCTCCTTGGCCCGCTGCGTGGCCTGCGCCGTCGCCAGATTCACGTAATTGATGCAGCCAATCGCCAGCAGAATCAGGGCGACAATTCCCATCATTTTGACTTCCTGTATCGCGCCCTGCGTGCCATCCGGCCGGTATAGATGAATGTCATGCAGGGGCTGAAGGCGATATACCGTTGCCTGATCATATTTGTTGCTGGCGTGGTGAACGTCCGTCAGAGCTTTTGCCAGTTTATCCAGATTGGCCCGGGGATCAAGACGGAAAAAGGTCTGCGCGTACCAGTTGCCCCAGTCCGAGTCCATCGATTTCCAGTAGTCGTTGGCCTGATAACCCTTGGCGACGATTTCCAGCGGGAACAGCATATTGCACCGGATGCTGGAGTTATCGGGGAAATCCCGGACAATACCGCTAACGACGTAATTTTTATTGTTCCGGACGGAATAGAGCATTTTTCCCACCGGTTCGGCTGCGCCAAAATATTTCAAAGCCGCCGATTCCGTCAGCACCACGGTTTGCAGATCCGGGAAAGGTCGGCTCCGGTTTCCCTTCACCCACTCGAAATTGAAAAACGTAAAAAAAGCCGGATCGACGTAGACGGCTTTCTCTTCCACCAGGGTCTTATCACCTACTTTGAAAGGCGACATGTCGTAATTCCCCACAATCCGCACGGCCTCTTCCACGCCCGGCATTTGCTGCCGGGCGTAGGCGGCCACCGGGGCGACAATCTGCCCGGAAAACTGTTGCGATGCGCCCGATCCAAAACCGCCGTTGACGCGATAAATCCGGTCGCTCTGCGCATGAAACCGGTCGAAACTCAACTCGTCTTTTACCCACCACAACAGCAAAACGCTGATTCCCAGCGCCACCGCCAATCCACCGATGTTGATGGCGGAATAACCTTTGTTGTTGATCAGTCCGCGCCAGGCGGTTTTGAAGTAATTGCGGATCATAAGACCGTTATTGGTTCGTTTTCGTTATTTTTGAAAAAATCCCGTTGCGCTATGGAAACGCCTTTTCATGATCTGATCGAAGAATATCACTCCGAAGATATTATGTCGTTGAACCATTCCCGGTTAATTCATCGAATCAGCGTTGCCCTTGATCGTTACGATGCAGAATATGATATATTCCCCGAACTTGAACTCGAACTAGCGACTGGCAAATGCAAACCCGATATTTGCGTCTATCCTAAAATGCCTTACGACTGGCTTAATGACGTTATTTATTTTAAAAATCCACCGGTTATGGCCGTCGAAGTACTTTCGCCCAAACAGGGTTTGTCGGACATTACTGACAAAGTGACCAAAATTTACTTCCCGGCAGGTGTCAAAACCGTCTGGATAGTTGTTCCAGGATTACAACTGATCCAGGTCCTGACTTCCGATGGAAAGCGCTTCACTTCAACGGAAGGTATTTTAACGGATCCTGCTACCCAAATCCAACTCGATACTTCGTATATCTTTCGATAACCGTATCCTCTGCGCAATCTATTCCGAACGCAACGACGTCACCGGGTTCATCAGCGCGGCTTTGACCGACTGGAACGAAACCGTCAGCAAAGCAATCAGCAGCACCAGCGCGAACGGCAACACAAACAGCCACCATTGCACCTCGGCCCGGAACGCGTACGTATTCAGCCACTGACTCACGGCGTACCACGCCAGGGGTGTTGCCACCACGCAGGCAATCAGAATCAAAGCCGCAAACTCTTTGTATAACATCTGCACGATTTCGGGAACCGTTGCGCCAAGTACTTTCCGAATGCCGATTTCTTTCGTCCGCTGGGCGGTGGTGAATGACGCCAGACCGAACAGCCCCAAACAGGCTACCAGAATTGCTAAACCGGTGAACAAACCGAATACCTGTCCAAACCGCTGATCGGCCTTGTACTGGGCGTCGAAATGTTCGTCCAGGAAGAAATACTCGAACGGGTTGCCGGGGAAAAACCGGTCCCACTCGCTCCGAACGGTTGCAATCGTTGAATTAGCCTCTTTGGAAGCCATTTTGATCGAAAAATAACCGCCCGCATCCGGAATCAGCCGGAGAATGAGCGGTTCGTAGGCATCGCGCAACGACTGCTGGTGGAAGTTATCGGTCACGCCCACAATCGTAAAATAGTCCCCCCAGAAATCAATTTCCTTGCCGATTGCCTCTGCGGGGTTGTTAAAACCGAGTTGTTTAATCGCCATTTTATTGAAAATGACGGCTTTCTTTTCCAGACCGTATTCCTTGGAGAAATCGCGACCGGCGACGAGTTTCAGGTTAAAGGTTTTCAGAAAGTCATAGTCCACGGCAATCACGCGGTACTGCGTTCCTTTGCTCGGATCGGCGCCTTTCATCCGGATCGTGCCCGCATTCCAGTCCGAGGCCTGTCCGGGTACCACGGAAGACGCACTGATGCTCCGAATCGAGGGCTGCCGCAGCAATTCGTCCTTGAAGGCCAGCATTTGCCGCATGAAGGTCGAATCCGTCCGGATGATCGGCGGATTGACCACCAGCGTCTGGTCGATGTCCAGGCCAAGGCTTTGGCCCCGCATGAACTGAATCTGCCGGAAAACCGCCAGCGTGCCGACCAGCAGAAAGAGCGAGGCAGCGAACTGAAAAACAACCAGCGATTTCCGCAACACCACGCCCTGGCGCGAAGTCACCATCTTCCCTTTCAAAACCGTAATGGGGCGGAAACCCGACAGCACAAAAGCCGGATACAGACCCGAAAAGAACGTTCCGATCACAAACAAAACGCCCAACGCCAGCCAGAACGAACCGCTACCGAGCAGCGATAGAGTCAGTTGCTGACCCGACAAGCTGTTGAAAAGCGGCATCACGGCGGCCACAAAAACCAGCGCCAGCAAAACCGCCAGTCCGTTGAGCAGCACGGATTCGATCAGGAACTGCCGGATCAACTGCCCCCGTTGCGAACCAACGGTTTTGCGAATGCCGACTTCTTTCGCCCGGTTGATGGCCCGCGCTGTCGCCAGGTTGATATAGTTCACCCACGCAATAATCACGATGAAGAACGCAATGCCCAGCAGCAGGTAAACCGTGTTGCCGTCGCCGTTCGGTTCGGCCTCTTCCATAAAGTGCGAATAGAGGTGAATATCCCGTAACGGTTGCAGTTTATAAACCGCACCCGCGTCGTACTTACGGAGTTCGGCCCCGATCGTTTTTTCGATGTAGGGCACGAATTTAGCTTCCAGCGCTGTCGGATTCGCATCCGGACGCAGCAGCAAATACGACATCGCGCCGTCCCACATCCAGGCGTTGTCCGGATTGTTGTCCGGCCCCATGTCTTTGATGAACGTGAGGTGTGGAATCAGCAGGTCGGCGTGTAGGTGCGTATTGGCGGGCATGTCTTTGTAAATACCCACTACTTTGACATCTTTCCGCTGATTTAACTTAATGCTTTTGCCCACAGCCTGCTCGTTACCGAACAGCTTCTTCGCCACCGATTCAGACAAAACAACGGTGTTGGGTTCGGCCAGTACGGTTTTCGGATCACCGGCCAGAAGCGGATATGAGAAGATCTTGAAGAACGATTCGCTGGCCGTGAACACCTTCTCGACTTTCAGGCTTTTTTCGCCATAATCGGCAATCATCGCCCGGTTTTTCAGCACTTTGACGTAATCCTCGACTTCGGGGAAATTAGCCTTGAACGAATTACCAGCCGCCTGCGCCCCACCCGCCCATTGCGTGCTCAGTTTTCCTTTGTCGTAACGATCCTGTTTGACGCGGTAAATCCGGTCGGCTTTGGTATGAAACCGGTCGTAACTCAGCTCAAAGTCAACATACTGCAAAATCAGCAGACAGGCGGCAATGCCGATCGCCAGCCCGACAATGTTGATCCCTGAAAAAACCTTGTGCCGAATCAGGTTCCGGAAAGCGATTTTGAAATAGTTCGTTAGCATATTGGTTTAGATTAAAGGAGAAAGGGAGGAAATGAAGGAAAGGAAGAGGCAAAAAGGGAGTATATATCGCTTATCGCTTCCTCCTTTCGTCCTCTTCTCCCATCCTCCTTTTTATTCCGAACGAAGTGAAGAAACCGGATTCATCAAGGCGGTTTTGATGCTTTGGAAACTGACCGTTGCGAAGGCGATTAAAACCGCCAGTAAACCGGCCAGCGCGAAAATCCACCATTCGATGCTGATCTTGAAGGCATATTCTTCCAGCCATTGCGCCATCAGCCACCAGGCCACCGGCGTTGCAATGACAATGGCGACCAGTACCAGTTTCAGGAAATCTTTCGACAACAAGGCCACAATACTCGCAACGCTGGCACCCAGCACTTTCCGAACGCCAATTTCTTTCGTCCGCTGGGCCATCACCATGACGGCAATCGCAAACAGGCCCATGCAGGAGAGCAGAATGGCGATACCGGCCGCGCTGATGAACATCTTCGACATCCGTTCTTCCGACTGGTATTGCCGGTTGGTGTTTTCGTCCAGAAAACTTCCCTGAAATTCGGATTTGGGGGCGATCTCTTCCCAGGTTTTTTTCAGTACTTCCATTGTCGCCGGGATGTTATCAGGGGCCACTTTGACCAGCACATACCCGATCGGCCAATCATGGCTGATCAACAGGGTGTTGGGCTGAATCGTCTTTTTCAGCGATTCGTGGTGGTAATCCTTGACAACTCCGATAACCTGCATCGGCGGTTCGCCATCATTCACGTTCAATAATGTCCCGACCGGATTTTTCTCGCCCAGTTGTTTTGCCATCGTTTCGTTGATGACGACGCTGGTGATCGTGTCCGTCGCGTACTGGCGGGAGAAATCGCGACCCGCGATGAGTTTAATATCGAGCGTTTTCAGGTAATCATAATCGACGGGTTGCCAATGGCTCCGAACCGTTCGGTTTTTATGGTCAAAACCAACAATGGACGTCACGCTGGAACCGTCGCGGCCCCGGCCAAAGTTCTTGTAGGCCCCCGTAATACTCAGCACCTTGGGCTGCTGCACCAGTTTATCGCGGAGAAGATTGAGCACCTGCCGACCGTTGTAATGACCACCCACCGGAATACTGATCACCTGGCTTTCGTTGTAGCCCAGGGGCATGTTCCGCAGGAACGTAACCTGCTGCCAGGCAATCATCGTGCAGCCGATCAGAAAGGTTGCGATGGCGAATTGAACGATGAGCAATGTATTCCGAACGGTCCCGGTTTTGCCCAGCGAAACCTTGCCTTTCAGGATTTGCGTCGTGTTGAGTCGGGAAACAAACAGGGCCGGATAACCGCCCGCTACGAAGGTTATGAGCAGAAAAACCGCTCCCATCGCCAGCATCAGACCAGGCGCAAACAAACTGCTGAGGGTTGTCCGGTTGCGGAAAATGCCGTTGAACTGATCGAGCAGCATCATGGCGAGCAAACTGCCGAGCACCAGCGCAATCAGGCACAGAATGAGCGCTTCGCCCCAGAACTGGAAAACCAGTTGTTGCTTTAGCGCACCGAGGACTTTTCGCATTCCAACTTCGCGGGAACGCGTCATGGAGCGGGCCGTGGACAGGTTGATGAAGTTGATACAGGCAATCAGGACAATAAAACCGGCAACGACCAGCAACAGAATGGGATACGAGCGTTTCACCGGCGAGTCATTTGCGCCACCGATTTCCGTATCGAAATGCAAATCCCGGAGAGGCAACAACCGCAAACTGATCAGGTCGCCGTTTTCGTCCCGTTGTCCGCCGTCGCGTTTCCGGCTCTGGATTGCCTTCGCATAATGCTTGGTTACAAACGGCCGCAGTCGCTGCTCGAAAGCCGTTTCGGTTATTTTTTTATCCAACTGCACATAAACCGAATGGAACTGGTTATCCCAGCTATTTTTGTTCGCCTGGTAGTCCGGATAGGCTTCAAACCGGGCCAGAATGTCGAATTTAATGCTGGAATTCTCCGGAAAATCGGCCAGCACGCCCGACACGACAAACGGCTTCCAGGCTTCGTTCTGCTGTAGCAACAGGGTTTTTCCAATGGGGTCGGCACTGCCGAAGATCGACCGGGCGGCATTTTTGCTGATGACCACATTGCTCAGGCTGTTCAGGGCTGTTGCCGGATTGCCTTTCAGCATCGGAAACGAGAACATCTCGAAAAAGTCGGGATCGACGAACTGAACCCGTTTTTCGAACTCCTGATTCCGGTACTGAATCAGCCCACCCCCTTCAACAATCCGGGTGACGTGGGCAAGTTCCGGCATCAGGTCGTTCCGGAGTGCCGGAGCCAGGGGTGTCGGCATGGTTCCCGATTTTTCGGTGGGGCCGGATTGGTCGTAGACCATATACAACTGGTCGCGGTTGACGTGAAAATCGTCGAACGACAGTTGGGTCCAGGCGGTCAGAAACAGCAAAAGGCAGCTCGCAAAAGCTACTGACATGCCAACGACATTGACCAGCGCATACGTTTTGTGTTTCCACAGATTGCGCAGCGCAATTTTGATGTAATTGAATAGCATAAGAAGCCGGATCGCCGATGAGATGAACGGAATGAAATACCGATATACATTGTCCGGTTCTGTCGCCCAGGCAATGTACGCGCGCTTTCGCAGGTAGTTACAGTCTTGCTAACTGGCCAGGGCCCGGACGTATTTCATCAGCGTCGGTTCCGGCAGTTTACAGGCTGAGCGCTGACCATCCTTTGTTTTCGGCACATATTGTTTCACCTTCCGGTGGGCCGAAAAAAGGTTCTGAGGATGACCCATCGCAGACGCAGACAGGCCGGTGCAAACCAGTAACAACAAAAGGATCAGCGTTTTCATAATAAGGTCTTGAACCGGGATTACGCGGATTCAAGGATTAAGAGGATTAGCTACCGAAATCTTTTATATCTTCAAAATCCTTGAATCTGCGTAATCCCGGTTCAGAAATTAGACGTGGAAATTCTCCGTCACAATCTTGCCGTCGAACAGGTTGACAATCCGGTGGGCAAAACCGGCATCGTAGGGTGAGTGCGTCACCATGATGATGGTCGTTCCTTCGGTATTCAACTGGTTCAGCAATTTCATTACCTCCTCGCCATTGGTCGAGTCAAGGTTACCCGTCGGCTCATCGGCCAGGATCATCTTGGGTTTGGCAACCACGGCGCGGGCGATGGCCGTCCGTTGTTGCTGACCACCCGATAGTTGCTGCGGAAAGTGGTTGCGCCGGTGCATGATGTTCATCCGTTCCAACACTTCTTCCACTGCTTTTTTGCGATCGTCGGCAGGGGTTTTCAGGTATAGCAAAGGCAGTTCGACGTTTTCGTAAACCGTCAGTTCGTCGATGAGGTTAAAACTCTGGAACACGAAGCCGATGGAGCCTTTGCGGAGTTGCGCCCGCTGGCGTTCCGACATCTTCGATACCTCAGTACCGTAGAAGTGGTATTCGCCTTCCGACGGGTTGTCCAGCAGACCGAGGATGTTCAGCAAGGTGGATTTTCCACAACCTGACGGGCCCATCATGGCCACAAACTCGCCGTCTTTGACATCCATGGAAATGCCATGCAGCGCAGTGGTTTCGACTTCTTCAGTCGCGAAAACTTTTTGTAGGTTAACGGTACGTATCATATTTCTGAACTGGTTTCTGGTATAAAATTGGCTGAACCGGGATTACGCGGATTAAAACGGTCCGCGTAATCCCGGTTCAGATTAGAATTCGAGGACTTCGTTATCACCAAAGTTTTCGTACGACGACGTAATCACCTGATCGCCTGGTTCCAGACCGGTCAGGACTTCGAAATATTCGGGGTTTTTACGGCCCAGTGTAATGTTCCGTTTCACGGCCCGGTTTCCCACTTTATCGACCACATACACCCAATTACCACCCGTGTCGGAGAAGAAACCGCCTACCGGCAGCAGGGTTGCTTTCGAGGCTTTGCCCAGTTCCAGCTGAATTGGGGTCGACTGCCCACGTTTGATACCCGCCGGAGCGCCTTTCGGGAAAATCATGTCCACTTCAAACCGTCCGTTGCGAATTTCCGGGTACAAGCGGGTAATCTGTAAGGTGTTGTTGGCGCCGTTGTATTCAAAGGTTCCGTTCAGTCCGGTGAAAATGCGGTTGTTGTAGTGTTCGTCAATGCCGACGCGCATTTTAAAACCGTTCAAATCATCGATCTGGCCAATATTCTGCCCTTGATTAATGTTGGAACCAACTTCCACATCAATCGATGACAACTGACCCGAAACCGGTGCTTTCACCACGAGGTTGTTCAGCGTTTGTTGCCAGAGCGCCACGTTTTTCTGGGTCCGTGCCAGCGTTTCTTCCAGTTGCTTGATCTGAATCAGGGAGTTTTCCTGCTGGTATTTCTGCGATTCGACTTCAATTTTCCGTTGCTCAACCAGCCGGTCGTAATCCCGTTTGGCCGTCAGGTACTCCTGCTCGG
This sequence comes from Larkinella rosea, assembly GCF_003858635.1. Classification (GTDB taxonomy): domain Bacteria; phylum Bacteroidota; class Bacteroidia; order Cytophagales; family Spirosomataceae; genus Larkinella; species Larkinella rosea. Next base: position 63,843 of record NZ_RQJO01000011.1, on the reverse strand, counting down.
GAACCGCTTTATCTTTGAATAATTTAGCCTGACGATCAAACGCATCTTTGGCTTTATCGAGTTGAAAATCAAGGTCTGACAACGATTTTTGCAGCGTATAGCGTTCAACCCGCAAGCGTTGACGGGTATTTTGCAGGTCGTTAACCAATCGGTTGGCTTCCGTTTCTGACTGGAGGAAGTTGAGCCGCAGATTCTGGTTTTCCAGTTTAAGCAACACTTCGCCCTGCTTCACCATCGCACCGCCTTCAACCAGTTTCTCCGTTACATATCCACCGGCGATGGCATCGAGCCGGATCGTTTTCAAGGGCTGAACCACACCGGTTACCACAATAAAATCATCAAAAGTCCCGGTTGAAACCGTTGAAATGGTAATTTTATCCTTCTCGACGTTCAATTTCGAACGGTGATCGGCCCATAGAAAGTTGTAAGCCAGCAATCCAAGTACTGCTACAGCACCGATTCCAATTGCAATCCGCTGGCTTGTCCAAAATCGTTTAGGTAATACGCGATCCATTACTTCTAAAAATTGATTAGTTAAATAGTTGATTGGTAGAATAACACTTTACTGGCAATTCTCATCTGTTCTCATTAATGCCAATTGACGTGCCAGTAATTTAATACCACTGACTATCAAACACTTGCCAATGATTTGAACTGATTTTTCTGTCCACATGCGGACAAGTTTTGTCCGAAAGCGGACACGCGCAAAACTAGTGTATCTCCGGGTTTTATACCACCTGTAAAAGCCGCTTTGCAGCGAACCACCAGAGTCCCTATATTTAGGCGGTAAACGAGTATTCTGACTAATGAATCTGTGCTGTTGATAGCATTGTCTCAAAATCTTTTATGTCGAAACTTCTGATAATTGACGACGACGTCGATGTGTTGAGTGCCGCCAAATTGTTGCTCAAACGCCATTATCCCCAGGTTGATATTGAGAAAAATCCCGAACGGATTCCGTTTCTGATCACCAATGGAAATTACGACCTCGTGCTGCTTGATATGAATTTTCAGCGCGACAACAGCAGCGGTCGCGAAGGTTTCCTGTGGCTCGACCGCATTCTGGATATCAAACCCACCACGGCCGTGGTCTTGATTACGGCCTACGGCGACGTCGAAATGGCGGTTCGGGCTATCAAATCCGGCGCCCGCGATTTTGTCCTGAAACCCTGGGAAAACGACAAACTACTGGCGACGCTGCAAAGTGCGCTGGAAGGCAGCATTGGGCAAGGGGCCAAAGGCATCGGGAACGGGTCTTTCGGCAAAGAGTCGGACGGAGGGGCGCAACGCGCCAAAGCCAATGCCCAGAGTCCAAATTTCATTGCGGTTAGTCCCGCCATGCGCCAGGTGTTTGCTACGGTGGAGCGCGTGGCCGAAACCGACGCCAACGTCCTGATTTTAGGGGAAAACGGAACCGGAAAAGATGTGGTAGCCAGAGCCTTACACCAACGCTCGCTCCGGCGCGACAAACCGTTCGTGAGCGTCGATCTGGGTGCATTGAGCGATAGCCTGTTCGAAAGTGAATTGTTCGGTCACGTCAAAGGTGCGTTTACCGATGCCCGCGAAGACCGCACCGGACGGTTTGAAGAAGCACAGGGTGGCACGATTTTCCTGGATGAAATCGGCAATATTTCGCTGCCGCAACAAGCCAAACTGCTGACGGTTTTGCAACAGCGGGTAGTGACACGTCTCGGTACGAACAAACCAAAAAACATCGATGTCCGGCTGATCTGCGCGACCAATTCACCGATTTACCAGCACGTCAGCGAGCGGTCGTTCCGGCAGGATTTGCTGTACCGGATCAATACCATCGAAATTCACATTCCTCCGCTGCGCGAACGCCCCGAAGATATCATTCCGCTGGCCGAACATTTTCTGAAGCAATACCGCAAGCAATACAACCGGAAAGTCGCTTCCATCAGCCCGGCCTTAACGCGGCAATTGCAGCAATACCGCTGGCCCGGCAACATCCGGGAGTTGCAGCACGCCATCGAGCGGGCGGTTATTCTGGCGCAGGGTAACGTGCTGGAACCCGAAGATTTTTACTTCGGCACCAACGCCCCCGCAGCCATTCCCACGGATGCGAATTTGCCGTTCCAGGAGAATCTCCAGATCGAAGATATGGAGAAAAAGATGATTCAGCAGGCCATGCAGAAATACCACGGCAACATCACCGACATTTCCCGGGAGCTGGGACTGTCGCGGCAGGCGTTGTACCGGCGGCTGGAGAAATACGGTTTATAATTCCTCTTCGCCCAAATCAATGGAAGATGGATTGCGGCTGGAATGGTAGATCGTTAGAAACTTAACCTGAAGATCGGTGACTTTGTAGATGATGAGGTGGTTTTCTTGTAGATGGCCCGTCGATAGGAGTGCTCAGGCGTTGGCTTTCCATCATACTCGACCAACATATACGGATGAAGTGGAATGACGTCCGTTATGAAGTTGAACAAATCAGTGCTCAATTTCCGGCCCTGTTTTGGATTTATTTCGTTAAAGTATTCTTGAATGGCAGCTAATTGGGTAATGAAAAGGCTGGTGAGAACAATCTCGCGTCCTTCGACAATCATAGTCCAAGCATAGCTTTAGCTTCTTCCACCGAATAGGAACGGCTCAGTTCGCTTTCGTCAATAAGTCGGTTTAGTTCGCCAGTGGTCATTGGTTTACCAGGGCGAATGACATCTTTATGGAGATTGATCTCAATAATTCGTTTTTGGGCTAATGCATTTAAGATATTCATAACAAATTCTTCATCATCATCGGCCAGAATATTTACTTCTATTGTTCTCATTGTAGCGCAATTTTAGGTCAATTTATCACTTGACTTGTAGAATAACAACCTAAAAAATGAAACGATTCGCCACCGGGCTTTTTATACGGATTGCCATTATTCTGATTACCTGCCTCCTGATCGCTTACGTCTGGTGGAAGGTTCCGGCCAGTCGGTCGTTGCTGGTGGGCGTCGGTCTTATTTTACTGACGGTTCAAACCGCTAATCTGCACCGGTACATCACGAGCCTGAACCGTAAACTGACCCGATTTATGGAGTCGGTGCGGTATTCGGATTTCGCCGTTGCCTTCAAAGCTGATAACGAACTGGGGCCGAGTTTTAAGGAATTGAACCAACAATTCAACGAAGTGCTGGAAGCGTTCCGGCAGGCCCGGGCCGAGAAAGAAGCCAATCTGCACTACCTGAATACCATCGTTCAACAAATTAGCGTGGGGCTGATTTCGTTCGATATGGCCGGAAATGTTGAAATGAGTAATCAGGCGGCTTTGCGGTTGCTGGGCATTTACCGGCTTCGAAATCTCAGTGATTTACAGGCCGTTCACGCTGGCTTATATGATCTTTTAACAACGACGCCCAGCAGTACTCCCGCCGTTTACCAGGCCAATTCGGAACAGGAACTCTCGGTGCGATGTGCTACGGTGAGTCTGCGCGGGCGACCGGTGACGGTCGCATCGATTCAGAACATCCGGACGGAATTGCAGCAAAAAGAGCTGGAAGCCTGGCAGAACCTGACGAAAGTGCTGCGCCACGAAATCATGAATTCCGTGACGCCGATTGTCTCGCTGGTGGGTACGATGCAACAGATTGTCAACACCGAACTGGCGGGCGCGGAGGAAGAATCGGTCAACGATTTGCGGGAAGCCCTGACGACCATCGAGCACCGGGGGCGCGGCATTATGCGGTTTGTCGACGCGTACCGCAATTTCACGGCCATTCCGCAACCACGGCTGGCCGAAATCTCCGTCGAAAACCTGATCCGGAACGTATTGGCGCTGGTGCAAACCGAGTTGCAGCAACGACACATTATTTTGCAGGCTCCACCCGTTCCCTCCTATCTAATGATTTTTGCCGACGCCGGGCAAATTGAAATGGTGCTGATCAACCTGATCAAAAACGCGATGGAGATTCTGGAAGGAGAACGCAAACCCAAGCTCAAAATCGAAGTCAAATCGCAGGATAACCGCTTGATTATCTATGTCATCGACAATGGCCCGGGCATTGAACCCGAAGCCATCGAGAAGATTTTTATTCCGTTTTATACCACCAAAAAAACCGGTTCCGGTATCGGATTGAGTCTTTCGCGGCAAATCATGCAACTCCACAACGGTCAGTTGAAAGTAACGTCAACGCCAGGACAAGGCAGTACATTTTCGATGATTTTCTGAGTAATCCATCACGTTCTTGCCCAGAAAATATAATCCGTTTTCGGCGCTTCGGTTAGTTGCGGACGAATCAACTGAACGATCTGGCCCCGGTGGTAAGCCGCGTGGTGGCTCAGATGCAGCAAAATATCCGTCAGCGGGCTTTCAAAAGGTTCGCCTGTTGAGGTTTTGTAAGCAATCGTCTGGGTCAGCTTGTCCTCGGATTCGCCTTCCAGAAAGCTTTTTAACCGCTGAAAATTCCGGTCAGAAGTTTCGCCCATCCACGCAATCGGAATATCTTCCCAGATGGCCACATAACTGATTTCACCCGTCAGGCGAGACATCCAGACCTGTTGTGCCGACAGGACATGCCCCATCAGTTCAACGGCCCGGTGGGGCGGGCTGGCAACGCTGCCCAAAGCATCAATGATCGCCCGGTTGGCCCATTGCTCGTAGTCGACCAGGCGCAGCAGGTAATTTTTCATCAATCCAGCATTTAAAGATTCGATTGTCAGTTTACCAAAACCGCCCGGTTTTTACGGGGTAGCCAGAATGGTGGCCACATTCGAGGTCGGCCCCCGCAAAATACCTTCGTACAACGCGTCGGCGACATTGGTCCGGATGTTCAGCGTAATCAGCTTCGTATGGCTGCGGCTCGGGTAAACCCGGTTCGACATAAACACGTACGAGATGTTATACTGCGGATCGACCCAGATAAACGTTCCTGTAAAACCGGAGTGCCCGAAACTCTGCGGACTGGCATTTCTGGGTGCATTACCCGAATATTTGAAGGTTGGTTTATCAAAACCGATGCCGCGCCGGCTGCCTTTTTCGGGGAATTGATACCGCGTAAATTCCGTTATCGTCTGCGGACTAATAAACTGTTTTCCACCATAATAGCCTTTTTGCAAATACATTTGCGCCAGTTTCAGCAGGTCATTGGAAGTTCCGAACAAACCGGCATGACCCGAAAGACCACCGAGCATGGCAGCCCCTTCGTCGTGTACCCGGCCCCACACCAGCGTCTTCCGAAAAACCGAGTCGTACTCCGTCGGCACAATGCGCGGCAGGGGGTAAAACCGCATGGGATTGAACGTCAGCGTTGTGGCACCCAGCGGTTCGTAGATATTCTTCTTTAGGTAATCTTCGAAATTCTGGTCGGTCATTTTTTCCACGATTTGCGGGTACAGAATGAACGACAAATCGCTGTACACGTAATCCTTCTTGGTGCTCACCGGCGAATCCCGGATCGTTTCAAAAATGGTTTTCCTGTATTTTTTATGCATGAAAAGATGGTCCGTAATCTCCACTTTGTACGGGCCGTGTTTCTCTTCGCTGAACGTATGGTCTTTCCAGGTGCCATCCGGATTTTTGGTATCCAGCCAGAACGCAATCGACGCCTTCAAACCGGCCTGGTGGGTCAGCACATCGCGCCAGACCAGATCGGCCTTGTTGGAATTTTTGAACGAAGGCAGGTAATCGCCCATGGTTTTGTTCAAATCAAATTTGCCTTCGTCGACCAGCCGCATCAGCGCCGGGGTTGAGGTACTGACTTTCGTAACGGACGCCAGATCAAATAAATCGTCTTCCTTGGTCGGCGTCAGTCCTTCGTAGGTATGCGTTCCGTAGGCTTTCCGAAAAATCACCTTGCCGTCTTTCGCCATCTCGACCACGCCCCCCGGCGTTGCTTTCTGCTCCAGCGCCACCTGCATGAGCGAATCGACTTTGGCCGTCAGGAAGTACGAATCGACACCCACCTCTTCCGGAATCGTGTATTTCAGACGGCTGATCGAAGACGTGGCAATTCCGTCGTTCAGTTTAAATTGCTCGTTCACCGTCACCGGCAGTTTCCCCTTCGCCGGAATAGCGCCAAAAATAAGCTGGGCGGCCAGTTCTTCCGTAAACGAGGTCAACTGATACGCCATGATCAGGCCCCGCGCTTTATCCAGCCCTTCGAGTTTGTTCAGGGCGTACGGATTACCAAAAACCGACACCACGGCTTTCCCGGTTTCGCACAGTTCTTTCAGCAAAGCGACGGTTTTGGGCGTAACGCCGTATTGCACCGCCGGACGAATGTTGCTCAGATGCACCCCGACCAGCAGCACATCGTAGCCTTCCAGTTCTTTCCGAATCCGCTCAATCGTCGTATCTGCCGTGCTGGCCGCGATATTGAACGACTTCACCGCCGTGTAATTGGCGAGCATTTTCTGAAACGACGTTTCCTGAGCCGCATCCAGCGAAACCGACGCAATTCGCTTGGTCCCCAGATTCAGCAACGGAATCAGCGGTTCGCCCGACGGTTCCCTGTCATTTTTCAAAACGGTCAGGGCTTCTTCCGTCAGCAAACGATTGATCAGATTCGATTCCGGTTCATTCAGATCCCGAACGAGGTTCATCAGATCGACCGGTTTGTAGCGATCCAACCCCGACCAGGCTTTGGCCGCCAGCACTTTTCGGCAACGGGCGTCGATGTCGGCCTGCGAAAGTCGTCCGTCGGCGATCGCCTGTTTCACTTCGGCGATGGCCCGCGGAATGTCAAGCGTGTATTCCAGCACATCCATCCCTGCTTCAAGCCCCATCCGATCGGCAATTCCGGACGGGAAATACTTCATGACGCCTTTCATGTTCATGGCGTCGGAATAAATCAGCCCCCCAAAACCCAGTTCATTTTTCAACAAATCAGTGACTACTTTGCGCGAAAGCGTGCTCGGCAGGTTGGGTGTCGAATCCAGTGCCGGAATGTTCAGGTGGGCAATCATCACGCCCGCAGCGCCCGCGTCGATCAGTTTCCGGAACGGATACAGTTCCAGTTGATCCAGTTGTTCGCGGTTTTTCGAAATCAGCGGTAAGTCATAGTGCGAATCCGTTCCGGTGTCTCCGTGGCCGGGAAAGTGTTTCAGCGAGGTCAGTAATCCGTTATCCTGCATGCCTTTCATGTACGCCAGCGCCTTGCGGGCCACGGCTTCCTTGTCTTCGCCAAACGAACGAAAGTTGATAACCGGGTTGTTCGGATTGTTGTTGACGTCGGCCACCGGGGCAAAATTGACGTGAATCCCCAGCCGACGGCTCTGGCGGGCCACGGCCGCGCCCATTTTATAAATCAGGTCGTCGCGCCCCTGAATGGCACCCATCGTCATCTGGTACGGAAACCGCACCGTGCTGTCGAGCCGCATGCCCAATCCCCACTCGCCGTCGAGCGCTACGAGCATCGGCACTTTGGCGACGGTTTGCAGCCGGTTGATCAGTCGGGCCTGCCGGATCGGTCCTCCCTGAAAGAAGACGATGCCCCCAATCTGGTAGGTTCGCACCAGCGTCATCAGCGAATCTTCGTAGGATTGGGTCCGGTTCGAAAAACCGGCCACCATAATGAGCTGCGAAATCCGCTGGTCGGGCGTCATGGCATTAAAAACCGAATCGACCCAGCGCGGATTGGCTTTCAGAAACGAGGGAACGGTCTGGGAATGAACCGTTTGAGCGAAAAATAAAACAGACAGAGTGCAAGCCAGCAATCGCTGACGGACAGACAACGGCATAATCAACAGATTCGTTAGTTACACAAAGTAACAAAAAGAGGGGCTAATCTGCTCAAAAACCGAATTCAAATCCATTATAAGGATTGGTCATACCGCCAGATTGGGCAAATCAGCGGTTAAAACGCTCCTTCGTCGCTACTTCTTCCGGTTTTTAGCCGCCTGCGCTTTCTCCCGCTGTTCTTTTTCGTACGCTTCGCGGTGGCGTTTTTCGGCCGACAGGTTGCGGTAAAGACCGTTCAGGACGTAAATATCGTCCACCTCGTCGATTAGCCGGTGCAGGTGTTCACGGATTTGGTCGATGTTCATAAGTAATTACGAATCAGTCTATTGACTGAATAATTCATCCAATAAAATAACATTTGTGTACCCTCTGGCGCGAAGCCCATCGACCAAAAGTTTATCTCGGGTAAGCAGAGGAACGTCGTACTGCAATGCCAAAGCCAGATAAGAAGTATCGTCTGGATCTATATCGCGGCACAGGAGGAAAGCCTGAAAGTAATACTGAGTCGATATAAGAAAGTTGGGAATAATAGTAATATCTTTAAATATTCGAGCGGCAAATTCATGAAAACGATCTGCAGGAAGCCGCGTCTTCTTCAATATAACGTCTTGATGCTCACGTAATTCATCAACTACGAAATCCGGTGTTGCTATGTTGTAATTAACAAATAGATTTAAATAGTCTTTTCGCCCACTAATCAAACAGCTAAAAAGCACATTAGCGTCAATCACAAAATCATAGGCGGGCTGTTGAACCATCAATCTTTTTTGTTACTCAAAGGCTTCGGGAGGAAGTTTATCTTTAATTGTATACTTATACTTTTCCCAGGCTCGTTTTTTAGCTTCTTTAGCCATTTCATCATAATCAATACCCGCTTCCTGTAGCGCTGTGCTGATTTCCTTCGCCCGTGCACTTAAATCTTCCCACGCCAGCAATTTTTCAAGACGTTCCGCTAATGCCTGTGCGCCATAGCGAGCAACCATCTCGTCGCTGACTTGAATTTGTATTGTTTGCATAACAGAACAACGTTTTTCCAAAGATAACAAATTCCCTGCGGCTTTTGCTCAGTGAAAAAAGAAGTACCCCAGCGCAATGCCGGCGACGACACCCGCCAGATCGGCGATCAGACCCGCCACGATGGCGTACCGGGTTTTCTTGATACCTACGGAGCCGAAATAGAGCGCAACGATGTAAAACGTGGTGTCGGCGGCCCCCTGAAAAATACAGGACAAGCGGCCCACGAACGAATCCGGCCCGAATTCCTTCATCGCGTCGATCATCAACGCCCGCGACGCGCTCCCGCTCAAGGGCCGCATCAGCGCAACCGGGAGCGCATCCGTAAAATCGGTGTTGATACCCACCAGGCCGATCACGTATTTCATGCCGTCGACAATGTAGGCCATCGCCCCGGAATTTCGCAGGGCACTGATGGCCACCAGCATCCCGACCAGATACGGAATAATGCGGACCGAGGTTTCAAAACCGCCTTTGGCCCCTTCGATAAATGCATCGAAAATATCGACTTTCTTCCGCATGGCGCCCAACAGAAAGGCAATGATGATCACAAACAAGGTCACGTTGCCGACCACCTTGGACACCCGCTCGATTTCTTCTTTCGGCAGCGACGACAAATACCATAACGCCAGCGCCAGAAAAGCCGTAATACCGCCCAACCAGCCCATCACCAGCCCATTAAACAGATTGATCCGTTGCCGGAGCGCTACAATAAACATGCTAAAAACCGTCGCGACATACGTTCCGACGAGGCAGGGGATAAAAATATCGGAGGGGTCCTGCGCACCCAGAATGGCGCGCTGGGCCATAATTCCCAAGGGAATGATCGTCAGGCCGGAGGTGTGCAGGACCAGAAACATGATCTGGGCGTTGGAAGCCGTATCTTTCAGCGGATTCAGTTCCTGCAAACTCTGCATGGCTTTCAGACCAAAAGGCGTGGCCGCGTTGTCCAGACCGAGCATGTTCGCCGAAAAATTCATGATCATCTGTCCGTTGGCGGGGTGGTTTTTCGGGACTTCCGGGAAGAGTTTATTGAAAAACGGCCCAATGATCCGGGCCAGAAAATTGATCGCACCGGCTTTTTCGCCGATGTTCAGCAAGCCCAGAAAAAACGTCATCACGCCCGCCAGCGGCAGGGCAATATCCATAACGGCGACTTTGGAGGAATCGAACAAGCCTTCGACGATGGTCTTGAAGATTTCGGTATCGCCCAGAAAAATCAGTTTAAAGAGCGCAATTAGAAAGGCAATCAGAAAAAAAGCTACCCAAATGTAGTTAAGGGCCATAGTAAGGGGACACGTTTAGATAGCAAAATAGGTGGTTTTTCGTTATTTCGCAACGCACTAACCCTGATCAACCCTGATGCACTCTGATTAACTCTGTGTAATACCCGTTTCTCAGGGCTAATCGGAGAACATCAGGGTTAATCAGAGATTTATTCTATTATGAAGTATTTATTGCTTTTGCTGCCCAATATTCTCTTTGCGCAGGGGAAACTCGAACAAGCCATGATCCGGCAGGGCCTGGTGGATATTCAGACGGTTGACCGCACCATTCTGGTGGAGTTGAAGTATTCGACGACCGATAACTTTGTCGGCAAAGACGTCTATGACGATCTGACACGGGCGTACCTGCAACCGATGTCGGCTAAAAAACTGGCGAAAGCAAGCGGTTTTCTCCAGCAGAAAAATCCGGAATTCCGCCTGCTGGTCTACGACGCCACCCGCCCCCGTTCGGCACAGTGGGATTTGTGGAAAACCCTGAGTCATCTGCCGGTCAATGAGCGCGGGAAGTATGTGTCCAACCCGCGCAACGGTTCGGTGCATAACTACGGTTGCGCCGTCGATCTGACGATTGCTACGAAAGACGGAAAACCGCTCGACATGGGCACGAAATTCGATTACTTCGGCGAGCTGGCCTATCCCGAAAAAGAAAACCAATGGCTGAAACAGGGGAAGCTGACCAGAAAACAGGTCGAAAACCGGCGGCTCCTGCGCTCGGTTATGCAGAAAGCCGGTTTTTCGTCGCTCAAAACCGAGTGGTGGCACTTCAACGCGCTGTCGCGGGCCGAGGCCAAAAAGATGTACAAAATTGTGGAATGAACCCTAAATGCTCACCCGCCGGGACTTGATCAGTCCGTGCCGGTCGTTCGTCAGCAGCAGTTCAAAAAGTTTGACGGTAGCGGCCGCGTCGCCATCGGCGCGGTGGCGGTTTTTGACCGGGATTTCGAGGGAGCGACACAACTTGCCGAGGCTATACGAGGGCAGGCCCGGAAAAATCCGGCGGCTAAGCTGCACCGTGCAGAGCCGGTGACGCTCAAACGGCAGGCCAATCCAGGAAAACTCTTTCTTCAGAAAACCGTAGTCGAAGGGCGCATTGTGGGCGACAAAAACCGCCCCTTCCGTGACGCGGGCAATTTCGTGGGCAACGTCCTCAAAATCCGGGGCCGATTGCACCATCTCGTCCGAAATACCGGTCATGCGGGCAATAAACGGCGGAATGGGGCAATGGGGATTGAGCAACGAGTGAAAACGATCGACCACCTCAACGCCGTCGAATCGAAAAATAGCCACCTCTGTCAGACGGGTTTGTCCACCGATTCCCCCCGTCGTTTCTACGTCAACAATTGAAAACATCGTTCTGCAAGATACGTTTTTTTCCAGTTCAGTACGGTTTTCTGGATTGGAAGTGCAGAAAAATGGCAACGACAAAACCGGGTGGCCGATAACAACCGAATCCGTTCAACCCGTTACTTCTTTTTGTAAAAGTTATATACGATCGATACCTGGTACGTGCGGTTATAGTATTTTACAATGGAATTATCGGAGATGTTGTTCAAACCGTAAATATAACGCAGGTTCAGGCTGAATTTCTCGGCCATATCCAGAAAGTCGTAGTGAATGCCAATGGCAATTCCGGTGTCCGAGCGTTGCCCCGGCCCGTTCGTTTTGGGCGTATTGAGGGCGTAGCTGAACTCAGGGCCGGCCTGAATCGCGATGCCTTCGGTCGGAATCCAGCCCAGCATCAGCGGAACTGTCAGGTAATTGTAGTTATTGCGAATGATCTGCGAATTGACACCCAGGCGTTTGAACGTTCCGCCTTTTAATGAGTACAACAGTTCCGGCTGCACAACGAAACTCTTGTAGCGCAGGCGATAAATGCCGCCCAGATGGAATGATGTGTGAAAACGCGAAATATACGGGGTAATTCCTTCCTGGGCGGTGGTCGACGAATTGGCTCCGACTTTAAGACCAAAGACCCCCTGAAACTGAGCAAACGAAGAAAACGAAGCGAACGATAACGCGAATAGTATTAGTAGTCGGACTTTCATTTATGCGGTTTTTGGGAAATAAACGGATCGGTCCATCCTCCTGACGACGAACCGGCAGACAAATAACGGGAGAAATTCAGTTATCTTACGGCAAGAGTCCGAAGTTTCGGGGCATTTTCACAAAAATTAAGAGAATGACCATTGACGAATGACCATTGACCATCGTCAATTGTCGATCGTCGATCGTTGATTTCCCGTTTCAATTCAGGCGCGGGTCGACCGGATAATGCGAAAGTACCCGGTATTGGCCGCCCATCTGGCGCAGAATGCCCCGCCAGAACTGATCGGAGGGCGTATCAAAAATGAAGTTTGAATCGGCCTGGGTCACAATCCAGGCGTTTTGGGCCATTTCGTCGGCCAGTTGCCCGCCCGACCAGCCGGAATAGCCGACAAAAAACCGCACGTCGGTTTCTTTCACTGCCCCGGCATTAATGAGTTGCCGCAACCGGTCGAAATTACCGCTCCAGTAAAGTCCGTTCGGCAAGGCAATGGATTCTTCCAGCGCATGACCCAGCCGGTGAATGTAATGCAGCGTATTTTGCTGAACGGGCCCGCCCACGTACAGCGAATAGTCGTGGTACATCTCATCCGTCAGCACGTCGTTCAGTTTGACCTGCGCAATCTGGTTCAGGACGAGGCCAAAGGTACCGTCGTCGTTATGGTCGCACACCAGCACGACACTTCGTTCAAAATTCGGATCGCCCAGAAACGGTTCGGCGATCAGCAGGCAGCCATTGGAAATCTTTTGCGAGTTCATATCGGTTGTATTCAGGTTATAGCAAAGGTGAATATAAAAATATATACGAAAGACTCCCTCACTTCGGTATACGGTGTTCGCTATTTCCATAACACAATCTTAATACCAGAAATCAGTCTTTGACGGGAACCCTCCCGAAATTTGATTTTTTGGCCCAATCCGGCATCCGAATCGTAAATTGATTAAATTGTCCTCAAACCCACGCGAATGTCCAGCCAAACTAGTTTACGCAATCCGTTCGTTTTTGTCATTTTTGGGGCGGTTGCAGCTTTTTGCACGTATGCCTGCATGTATGCGTTCCGGAAAGGAATTACGGCGGTTATTTTCGACGGGATGAGTTACGCCGGAATCAACTACAAAATCTGGCTCATTACGGCGCAGGTGCTCGGCTATGCGGTTTCCAAGCGGATTGGGGTGAAAGTGGTTTCGGAAATGAAACCGGCCCAACGGGCCCTGAACGTTTTGCTTTTCATCGGTCTGGCCGAACTGGCCCTGCTGGGTTTCGCGCTCACGCCCCCGCCCTACAACATCGTTTTTCTGTTCCTGAACGGCCTGCCGCTGGGCATGGTCTACGGCATTATGCTCGGTTTTCTGGAAGGTCGGCGCCAAACCGATGCGCTCGTTGCGGGGCTGACGGCGTCGTTCATTTTCGCGTCGGGATTTGTCAAAACCGTTGCCCTGACCATCCGCAACGCCTGGGGCATCTCGGAATTCTGGCTGCCGTTTGTCACGGGTTTGCTGTTCGTCGTTCCGCTGTTGATCTCGGTCTGGATGATGACGCTGCTGCCTCCGCCCTCGCCCGAAGACCAAGCCCTCCGAACCGAGCGTCGGCCCATGAACCAGTCCGAACGCCGTCAGTTTTTGCAAACCTTTTCCGTCGGCCTGACGACGCTCATCATTTCCTATGTGCTGCTCTCGGCCTTCCGTGATTTCCGCGACAATTTTGCGCCCGAAATTCTGTCGGCGGTCGGTATCACCAACCCGGCGGTTTTTACAAAAACAGAAACCACCGTCGCCGTCGGGATTCTGGTGGTGATGGGGACGTTGCAACTGGTAAAAGACAACTTTCTGGCTTTCCGGCTGATCAACATCGTGATGCTGCTGTCTACCGCGCTGATTGGGGTGAGCACCTGGTTTTTTCAGCAGGGAATGCTGTCGCCGGGCACCTGGTTTACGCTCGTCGGCCTGGGCTTATACGGGGCGTATGTACCTTGTAACGGGTTGTATTTCGAGCGATTGGTGGCGTCGTTTCGGTACGTCAGCACGGTTGGATTCATCGTCACGCTGGCGGATTATTACGGTTACATGGGCAGCGTGGCGGTTACGCTCTACAAAAACTTCGGCCAGCCCCACATCAGCTTCCTCGATTTCTTCGTGTATTCAGCGTATGTTATTTCTGTTGTCTACGGTGTACTGATCGTCGTTTCGTTCGGTTATTTTCAGCGGAAGTATAATGATGGAGTTGTTTCGCGGAGTTTAGCAGAGTAAAAGGGAGCTTAGCGGAGTAAAAAAAAGAGTTAAACAGAAACTCTGCTTAACTCTTTTTTTTACTCCGCTCAACTGCCGGGCGGCCCCGTCTGCGAAACAAAATCTACTCTACCACGCTCAACTTCACTGTATTCGTTTTCAGGTTTTCCATCAACGGCATGCTGAGCGTGTTGATGAAAATATCGCCCGACGCCAGCACACCGCGTTTCACCAGCAGATCCTTGATTTCAGAAACCGTTTCATCCACCGTATTCGACGGTTTTGGTTCGTAGGGAATCACCTGAACACCCCAATACAAAGCCAGCGTGTTCATCATCTTCTTATTCGACGAAAATACGAACAACCCTGCTTTGGGACGGTGATGCGACAACCGGAAAGCCGTATAACCGGAAGTAGTAATACCAATGATTGCCTTCGCTCTCGTATCACGCGCCAACCGGCACGCACTCATTACCACATTGTCGTTCAGGACGTTTTTGCCCGGTTGTTCATTGACAAAGGCGTGGTAGCGGTAGTAGATTTTATCGCTCAGTTCTTCAACTTTCAGGATGGTATTTGACATGTTCTCGACCGCCAGAATCGGGTATTTACCCGAGGCTGTTTCGGCGCTCAGCATCACGGCATCGGCACCGTCGAGGACGGAGTTGGCAATGTCGTTGACCTCGGCGCGGGTAGGGCGGGGCGAGTCGATCATGCTTTCGAGCATCTGCGTTGCCACAATAACCGGTTTGGCCGCCTTGTTCGATTTCTCGACAATCATTTTCTGAATCATCGGCACCTCTTCGGCGGGCAATTCAACGCCCAGGTCCCCACGGGCAACCATCACACCATCGGTCGCGGCAACGATTTCGTCGATGTTTAGAATGGCTTCCGGTTTTTCAAGTTTCGCGATAACGCGGCACGATTTGCCCCGCGCCCGGATGTATTCTTTGATCTCCAGAATCTCGGATGCCTGCCGAACGAACGACAACGCGATCCAGTCGACTTCGTGTTCCAGACCAAAATCCAGGTCTTCGAAATCTTTTTCGGTTACGGAAGGCATCGAAACCTTCGTATTCGGCAGGTTTACGCCCTTTTTCGATTTCAGCGGACCACCATACACCACTTCCGTAATAACGTCGGTGCCGTCCGTACCGATCACTTTTACTTCCAGTTTGCCATCATCCAGCAGGATGCGCTCGCCGTTCCGAACATCGCGGTACATGCCTTTGTAGGGCGTACTGACGCGTTCGGCTGTTCCAATGACCTCCTCATTGGTAAATACCAGCTTATTACCGGGGTAAATCATGACGCCATTTTCGTCTTCAACTTTACCGATCCGGATCTTAGGGCCTTGCAAATCCTGCAAAATGGCGAGGTTCAGACCGTATTCTTCGTTGATTTCCCGAATGTTTCGAATGCGCGCCAGGTGATCTTCGTGGGAACCGTGGGAAAAATTCAACCGGAAAACATTCACACCGGCGCGGGCCAAAGCCAGCAGTTTTTCTTTGGTGTCGGACGCCGGGCCGACCGTGGCAACAATCTTGGTTTTTTTCAATGACATAGAATTTGACAGAAGTCAGTAGACCATACAAGTGCAAAATAAGCAACCCTTTCCGACAATCCAGCAAATTTTCTGTAAAGGTTGTGTAATGCCTGCCAAAAAAGTCAACCATGTCGGGAAATAAACCGAATAGACGTCTGTTTTTCAACCGGTTTTTTCGCGCATCAATTGCAGATAAACGCCGTTGGTCCAGCCAAAACCGTCCTGGTTGGGGTAGTTTCCTCCGCCCGTCGTCAGGGTGTCGTCTTCTACATTGTATTTCTCCATCAGCTTGCCGGTTCCCCAAAAAACGCGGTCGTTGAGCGCCAGCCAGCGATCCCGGCCTTCGATAGCGGTTTCCGAAAAACCGTAGTTCATCAATCCTTTGTAGACAATCCACTGCAGGGGTGCCCAGCCGTTGGGCGCATCCCACTGCTGCCCGGATCGGACCAGCGTGGTTACCCAGCCGCCCGGTTTCAGAAAGTTTTCGCGCAACCGGTCGTGAACACACGTTGACTGTTCGGGCGTTGCCAGGCCAAAAAACAGCGGAAAAGCGGCTGCCAGTGTCAACGAGGTGGTTGGGCGGTTCGTTGCCAGATCGTAATCCAGGTAAAAGCCCCGGTGTTCGTTCCAGAAAATCCGTTCGATGGCGGTTTTGCGGTTTTCCGAAAGTTGTTCAAACCGCCCGGATTCGGCCAGATCACCTTTTTGCCGGTATGCATCGCCTATCATTCGTTCGAGCGAATACAACAGACAGTTCAGATCGACTGGTAAAATCAGAGCTGCACTCGTGGTGGCCAGCGATTGGCCGTCGCTGAACCACCGGCTGCTGAAATCCCAGCCCGATTCGCAGGCCGCCCGCATGTGTCCGTAAAGCGTCTTGGACTCTATTCCGAGCGCGTTGGCCACTTCGGTCAGCTCAATTTCCTTAAGATAGGCTTCCGGGCGCGGCCGGGGAGTAGCGTCAAAATACCGGTTCAGGACCAAACCGTCTGCCAGTCGGACCACGCGCTGGTTCATCGGATGTTCGTCGGATACGTGTTCGAGTCCGGCCATCCAGAAAGCATATTCCTGCTCCAAATGCGGTAAATACTTCATCAGAACGCCAGGCCCATCCAGTTCGGCCAGCAACTGCACCATCAGCGCAAAAAACGGCGGTTGCGATCGGCTGAGGAAATACGTGCGGTTTCCGTTCGGAATAAAACCGTAGGTATCAATCAGGTACGCAAAATTATCGACCATATTCCGAATCAGGTTGATCCGACCCGCCTGTTTCAGTCCCAGTAGGGTGAAGTAACTATCCCAGTAAAAAATCTCGCGAAACCGTCCACCCGGCACCACGTACGGGTACGGCAGCGGCAGCCGCGAACTGCCTTCGACCGGCAAATCGGGCGAGCGCGTCAGCACGTCCCAAAGCTGGTTGATGTGGACAGTCGTTGGAACGGTCGCATCGCTGGAATAACCGGATGCGGGTGATTCGGGCGAAGTAAAATGCTGATTGACAAAGGCTTTCAGGTAAAAATTCGGCTTGTTTCTCTGCGACTCATACAAGGCCAGAATGGCTTCCGGTGCCATCAGCGGAACGCAATCGACGAATGTTTTGGAATCCGGGAAAATACGGCTCAACTGCACGTCAAGGAAAAAATCGCCGAATAAGTCATCCGGGGCCAGGGCGGTTTGATACGGTTTCAAGGGCATTTTATGGCAATTTTATTTGATTCATTCCACACGTAGAGACGCGATTAATCGCGTCTCTACCGCATTTTCCCAAACATCTCGCTCCTGTATAGGTTAGAATTAATACCTAAAGGACCTGATCCGTGAATCTTGACGAGAAAACTATGGTGACGAAAAAAAAAGTTCTGGACGATAAACTCCATTGGTACAAAGATGCGGTCATTTATGAGTTACATATTAAAGCATTCCGCGACAGTAGCAACGACGGCATAGGCGACTTCCAGGGATTACTCGAAAAACTGGATTATTTGCAGGATTTGGGCGTTACCGCCATTTGGGTCCTGCCCTTTTATCCGTCTCCCCTGCGCGACGACGGCTACGACATCGCCGATTATTACAGCATCAATCCATCCTACGGTAACATCGAACAGTTCCAGGAATTTCTCCAGGAAGCCCACAACCGCAACCTGAAAGTCATTACCGAACTGGTCATCAATCATACCTCCGATCAGCATCCGTGGTTTCAGCGGGCCCGCAAAGCGCCGAAAGGATCGCCGGAACGCAATTATTACGTCTGGACCGACGACCCCAACCAGTATAAGGATGTCCGGATTATTTTTCAGGATTACGAAGCCTCCAACTGGACCTGGGACCCCGTAGCGCAACAATACTACTGGCACCGGTTTTTTCACCACCAGCCCGATCTGAACTACGACAACCCGCTGGTGCAGGAAGAAGTTTTCAAAATTCTCGATTACTGGTGCGCAATGGGCGTCGACGGTTTTCGGCTCGATGCCATTCCCTACCTCTTTGAACGGGAAGGCACGAACGGCGAGAACCTGCCGGAAACCCACGCGTTTCTGAAAAAACTGCGGGCGCACGTTGATCAGACCTATCCCGAAACCGTGCTGCTGGCCGAAGCAAATATGTGGCCCGAAGACTCGGCGTCGTACTTCGGCGACGGCGACGAATGCCACATGAACTACCACTTTCCGGTGATGCCGCGCATGTTCATGGCCGTTCAGATGGAAGACCGCTACCCAATCACCGACATTTTCGACCAGACACCCGAGATTCCGGAAACCTGCCAGTGGGCGATTTTTCTCCGCAATCACGACGAGCTGACGCTCGAAATGGTGACCGACGACGAGCGGGATTACATGTATAAAATGTACGCCAAAAATCCGAAAGCGCGCATTAATCTCGGCATTCGGCACCGGCTGGCTCCGCTCATGGACAACGACCGGCGCAAAATTGAGTTGCTGAACAGTCTGCTGTTTTCACTGGCTGGCACACCGGTTTTGTATTACGGCGACGAAATCGGGATGGGCGATAACGTCTACCTGGGCGACCGCGACGGCGTTCGGACTCCGATGCAATGGTCGCCCGACCGGAATGCCGGCTTTTCGATTACGAATCCGCAGAAACTGTATTTGCCGGTCATTCTCGATCCGGCCTACCATTATGAAGCCGTCAATGTGGAAACGCAGTGGCAAAATACATCTTCATTGCTGTGGTTTACGAAACGGATGATCAACATGCGGAAACGCTACAAAGCGTTTGGACGGGGTAATCTGACGTTTTTGAACGTCGAAAATCCAAAGGTTCTGGCGTATACACGGAGTTACGAAGACGAAACGCTGCTGATTGTGGTCAATCTGTCCAAGCATTCGCAACCGGCAGAAGTTGATTTAAATGCTTACGCGGGCTTCCGACCCGTAGAGGTGTTCAGCAAAAACCGGTTTCCGGTCATTCATGAAAACGAGACCTATCCGTTTACGCTGGCACCTTATGACTATCAGTGGTTTGTGCTGCAAAAAGCACATCCGGACACCGATTTGGAAAGTACGATTCCGTCGCTGACGCTGGCCAAATGGGAAGATCTGACATCGATCAAAGGCCGAACGGCACTCGAAAACGACGTTCTTCCGGGCTATCTGGCGAAAGCTTCCTGGTTTATCGGTAAGGGTCGGGAAATTGACACTTTCACGATTGCCGATCAGTCGGTTATTGCGCTGGATGATAAAACCGGTACGTTGCTGTTGGTTGAGGTTTCGTACGAACAAGGGCTGGCGGAATTGTACCAGGTTCCGGTGACGTTTGTGCAGGGCGACCGAGCCAGCCAGCTTACCAAGAGTTGTCCTCAGGCCGTTTTGGCAAAATTAAAACTTGGCGACGAAGACGGCCTGCTCTGCGATGCATTTTTTACCGCCAGCCTCCAGCAAATGCTCTTTGCAAAGCTCGCAGCAAGCCAAACGGTTTCGGCCAAAAAGGGCAGGCTGGTTTTTATGGGGAACGACGCCCTGAAAAAATACGAACCGGTTTCCGACGGACCCAAATCCAAAATACACACCTCCGACCGGGATTACACGGCCATCACCTACGACAACCGGTTTTTCCTGAAGATGTACCGGAAAGTAGACTGGAACATCAATCCGGATGTGGAAATAACCCGGTTTTTGAGCGAAGAAGCCGGTTTTGAGAACGTTCCACCATTCATTGGTACCATCGAATGGCAGTCTGAAAAAGGCACGATTGCGCTGGGAATGATGGAAGAAATGGTGGAAAACCACGGCGACGGCCACAGCTTCATGCTGGAACGAATTCAGAATTACATCGAACGGATTCTGGCACGGAGCAAGGAAACGCTGGCGGCCATCAGTCGGCAGGGCAGTTGGATCGAACCGCTCGGTTTTGACGATCTGACCACCGAAAGCCGGGAATTGCTCGGCAGTTCGGCCTCGGAACAGGCTCGCTTACTAGGCATCCGAACCGCTCAGATGCACCTCGCGCTGGCGTCGAAGACGAACGCCGATTTTACGCCTGAAGCGTTTTCGCTGCACTACCAGCGGTCGCTGTTTTCCGGCATGCAAACGCTCGTTCGGGAAAGCTACCAGAGTCAGAACAAAAATCTAAAAGATTTGCCGGACGGCAGCAAGCAGGAAATTGAAGCTATTCTGGGGAAAAAACAGGCGGTTTTGGCGGCCATGAAGCGGATTTATGACCATAAATTTGACGCGTTGAAAATCCGTATTCACGGCAATTACCATTTGGGCCAGGTGCTGTTGACGGGCAAAGACCTCGCCATTCAGGACTTTGGCGGTAATCCGCTTCGAAGTTTCAGTACCCGGCGCATCAAACGGTCGCCGTTGCGGGATGTGGCCGCCATGATCCGGTCGTTTTACTACGTGGCCTACAAAGGATTCCGGTCGACCAGCCAGGTACCGAACGCCGGCATTGAAAGTCTCCTGCCGCATGCCGATTGGTGGGCGTTTCAACTCAGCCAAATCTTTGTAAAAGCGTATTTCGATACGGTTCAGGAAGGCGGTTTTTTCCCGGAAAACAAAGACGATCTACAGGTGATGCTGGAAGCTTATTTGCTGGAACGGGCTATTTTTGATCTGAATTATGAGTTACAAAATCGCCCCGATCGCGTACTGGCGCCCGTACGGATCATAAAAACCATTATCGACTAAAGGCTTGTTGTACGGTATCCGGTTATAGCATTCAAACTCTTTTTATATAACTGGATACCAATCAATTACCCTACTCCCTGCCTGCATTTTCAACGATCGAAACTCCGATTAGAATTTCTCTAATCGCGCGGTTTTGCGAACCATTCCGTACA
The DNA here is from genome assembly GCF_003858635.1 of Larkinella rosea. GTDB lineage: Bacteria > Bacteroidota > Bacteroidia > Cytophagales > Spirosomataceae > Larkinella > Larkinella rosea. The sequence goes on along the minus strand of NZ_RQJO01000011.1, from coordinate 42,740 downwards.
GAATGGCCTTATTTAAGTACGCAATCTGATTCGTATAAAATCGTACGTTATGAAGAACAATCGACTCATCATCGTATCCTACCGTTTACCATTTGCCTTCGAAACCGTCAATGGCGGCACGATCGTAAAAGCCTCTTCCGGTGGATTGGTAACGGCTATGAAATCACTGGATTTTAGCAATGCGACCGAAAAACCGGTCTGGGTCGGTTGCGCCGATTTTTCCCGACGAACCTGGGAGAAAAACAAACACCTGGTCAACGAGGATTTTGAGTATGTACCGGTTTTTTTAGACCGCAAAATCCAGCAGGACTTTTACAACGGCTTCTCCAATTCGGTTATCTGGCCGCTTTTCCACTATTTTACGACGTACGTCGATTACCAGGAAAAGGATTTTGTAGCCTACCAGAAAGCCAACGAAGCGGTGAGCGAAACTGTCGCACAGTTGATGAAACCGCAGGATATTGTCTGGGTACACGATTATCATTTCATGGGGTTGCCCAAACTCATCCGCGAAAAGCAGTCTGACGCAACCATCGGTTTTTTCCTGCATATCCCGTTTCCATCCTACGAACTGATCCGCATTTTACCCCAGAAATGCAAGGAATACCTGCTAACGGGCCTGCTAGGGGCCGATCTGATCGGTTTTCACACGAACGATTACAACATTCACTTCCTGCAATCCGTCCAGATTAACCTGGGTGTTCAGCACAAAATCTGGAAGGTTAATTACCAAAACCGGCTCATTCAGTCGGATGCGTTTCCGGTCGGAATCAACTATTCGCTTTATCACGATTCGTACGACAACGCTGATGTTGTGGAGGAGCGGGCGGCTTTGAAAAAAGCTTACAAAGACAATAAAATCATCTTTTCGGTCGACCGGCTGGACTATACCAAGGGCGTCATGCAGCGACTCGATGCGCTGGAAGCCTTTTTCCGGAAATACCCCGAGTGGACTGAAAAACTAACCTTTATTCTGGTGGTCGTTCCTTCCCGCGACGAAATTCTGAAGTACGGCGAACGGAAAGTGATGATTGAACAGGCGGTTGGACGAATCAACGGAAAATACGGCACGCTGATCTGGCGGCCCATCGTGTATCGTTACGGTTCGGTGTCGTTCCCGCAACTGGTTGCTCTTTACTCCGCCTGCGATGTGGCGCTGATCACCCCCATTCGCGACGGCATGAATCTGGTGGCCAAGGAGTTCGTGGCCTCCCGTAAAGATCATCAGGGTGTACTGATTCTCAGCGAGATGACCGGTGCTGCCAATGAACTCAGTACGGCCTTACACATCAATCCGCTTGACGAAAACGACGTGGCCGATAAAATGCGGATTGCCCTCGAGATGGAACCGGAAGAACAGGCCCGCCGGATTGCCATCATGCAACGCCGACTGAAAGAATACGATGTCAAAAAATGGGCCACCAGTTTTGTCGAATCCCTCCTCAACATGCACAGTGTCCAGCAAATCGAACCAACACCTTTGTTAAAATCAGAAACCAATTTTTCGCTTCAGGAACGCTACGCGCAGGCCCGCTCACGTTTGCTGCTGCTCGACTACGACGGTACGCTGGTGAATTACAAAACGAAACCCGAACAGGCCGCTCCGCCCCTGGAAGTCATTAACGTGTTGGGACGGCTGGCGAGTCGGCGGGAAAATTACGTGGTGATTATCAGCGGCCGCGATCAGCAAACGCTCGACGAGTGGCTCGGTTTTCTGCCCATCGACATGGTCGCCGAACACGGTTCGTACATCAAACAGCAGGGCTTGTGGCGACGCGATATTCTGGACGACGGTTCCTGGAAACAGATTGTCAGCCCGGTTTTGATCGATTTTGTGACGCGCTGTCCGGGCTCGTTTGTCGAAGAAAAGAGTCATTCGCTGGCCTGGCATTACCGCAGTGCCGAATCGGAAACCGGTTTTGTGCGTTCCCGTGAGCTGATCAACACACTGGAAAATCTGCTGCCCTATCAATTGCGGGTCATTGATGGCAATTGCGTGGTTGAAATCAAAAGTACTGAAACCGATAAAGGCAAGGTAGCCAAGCAGTTGTCCCTCGCCCGGCCCTACGATTTTGTACTGGCCATCGGTGATGACCGTACCGATGAAGACATGTTTTCGGCCCTGACGCTGGAAAATCAATATACCGTCAAAGTCGGTCCCGGCACCACCAGTGCCGCCTACCGCGTCGAAGGTGTTCACGAAGTGCTGGGCTTATTAAAAGACTTTACGTCCGAAACCGTGCCGCTGTAATGGCATTGATGAATCCAAAAAAAAGATAGTAAAATACAAGCATTTTGTCCTTTGATGGGGGTACTACGTCAAGCAAACCCACCGATGGATGTCCTCCTTGTTTTACTGCCCCTGGCCTTTTTGATTTTTGTTGCTTACCGGGGATTTAACGTCATTTTATTCGCGCCGATTGCGGCTTTGCTGGCCGTTTTACTGGCCGATCCCGCGCTTGTTCTGCCTTTTTTCTCGGGTGTTTTTCTCGATAAAATGGCCGGTTTTATCAAGCTCTATTTTCCGGTTTTTTTGCTGGGAGCGGTGTTGGGAAAACTGATCGAAATGGCGGGTTATGCCAAATCCATTTCAGTGGCGGTGATTCGTTTAATTGGTAAAGACCGGGCCATTCTGGCGGTTGTGCTGGTTGGGGCCATTCTCAGTTACGGGGGCGTTTCGTTGTTCGTAGTCGTCTTTGCGGTGTATCCGTTTGCGGCCGAACTGTTCAAAGCCAGCGACATTCCCAAACGGCTGATTCCGGCCACCATTGGTCTCGGCGCGTTCACGTTTACGATGGACGCTTTGCCGGGAACTCCTCAGATTCAGAATATTATCCCGACCACCTTTTTTAATACGGATGCGTGGGCGGCTCCGTGGCTGGGCATCTGCGGTAGTATCTTCATCTTCTCAATTGCCCTTTTTTATTTACAATGGCAACGGAATCTGGCGGCAAAACGGGGTGAAGGCTACGGAAAAAACCACATCAACGAGCCGGAAAAACGCGATGAAAAAACATTGCCTTCCGTCTGGATTGCTGTTTTACCGCTGCTGATCGTGACGGTTTTTAACAAAGTATTTACGTGGCGTATTCCGCAATTCTACGGAAAAGCATTTGACTTTTCGAGCGTTGGAATTGACGCAGTACCGGCTATTGATATTTCCAAACTGACGGCTGTCTGGGCGGTTGAAGGGGCATTGGTTCTGGGCATAACGACCGTACTTATTTTCGCTTTTCGGACGATAAAAACCGGTTTTACTGCGGGGCTTAATCTGGCGATTGGAGGTTCATTACTGGCTACGTTAAATACCGCATCGGAATACGGTTTTGGGGCGGTCATTGCGGCTCTTCCCGGATTTAAAGTAGTAAGTGCGGCCATTGCATCGGCGTTCAAGGATCCCCTGGTTAATGAAGCTGTGACGACCACCACATTGGCCGGCATTACCGGCTCGGGTTCGGGCGGACTGAGCATCAGCCTGGCCCTGATGAGTAAAACGTACCTCGAACAGGCGACCCGACTCGGCATTGATCCGGAAGTACTGCACCGGGTGGCTGCCATGGCCTGTGGCGGAATGGATTCGCTGCCGCACAACGGGGCGCTGATTACGTTGCTGGCAGTCACCGGTTTAACGCATCAACAAGCCTACAAAGACATCTTTCTGCTGACGCTCGTTAAAACCGCAGCCGTCTTCTTTGTGATTGCCCTCTATTATCTTTTCGGGATTGTGTAAAAACAGGAAGAAGGGAAAAAAGAAATAAGGGAAATAAGGTGAGGCTACTCCTTCTCTCCTTTACTCCCTTTTTCCCTTCTCCCCTTTTTTAATCTTCAAAAATGCCTTTATAGACCAATGCCGCGACAATACCGCCGACGATGGGGGCTACAATGAACAACCAAAGTTGTTTTAAAGCCAGACCACCTGCAAAAATAGCCGGTCCAAAACTACGGGCCGGATTGACCGACGTTCCCGTTACCGGAATGGCTACCAAATGAATCAGGACTAACGTCAACCCAATGGCCAGACCGGCCATCGTGCTGTTTCCGATCCGGGATGTGGTGTTGAAAATGACCGTTAGAAAAAGGAAAGTCATGACCGCTTCCGTAATGAAAGCTGCGGTTGTATTATACGCTCCGAGGTAACCGGCTCCCCAGCCGTTGGAGCCCAGCGCCCATTCGCCCATCGTAAAACCGGGTGCTCCGCCCTGAATCAGATAGAGAACGCCAGCACCCAGCGTAGCGCCGACGAACTGGGCAATGATGTACCCAACCGCGTCGCCCGCTTTTATTTTTCCGGCCACCAGCATCGAAATCGTAATGGCCGGATTGATGTGACAACCCGAAATCGGGCCGATGGTGTATGCCATGACCACCACGGCCAGCCCAAACGCAAATGAAATTCCAAGAAGGCCGATTCCGGCGGGACCGGTGGAAGAAATCCCGGAAATACTGGCGGCTCCGCACCCAAAGAGTACCAGCGAAAAGGTGCCGATGAGTTCGGCCAACGACTTTTTCATACGAAAGTTTCGAGTTTAAGAGAACGGTTTAGTTAATTTCTCTTTTGACCTCAAAAACCGTATAAAGTCACTGTTAGCAGACTTTCGTTTGCCGCTTCTTACTTCAATTCCTTAATTTTCATATTCTTGAAGTAAATCGGTGCCCCCGCGTGTTTACCCTGAAAACCGACGTAGCCTTCGTTCGGCAGTTCGGCCCAGGGTTTGTTGAGCCAGTTCGGAATGGCCGAGCCGTCGGGGTTATTTTTGCCGGACGTCCACAGGCTCATGTCGATCTGATTGACCAGCTGACCGTTCAACAAAACCGTAATGTTTTTCCCCTGACAGGTGATCGTGTAGCGGTTCCACTCGCCCGCCGACTTCACCACTTTGGGCAGCGTGGCGGGTTTATGACCAAAAAAGGCCCCGCATTGCCACGATGCCGGGGCTTTGGACCACTGGTCGCTGTAGTCGTCGGCAATCTGGATCTCCACCGAATTCGGAATAAAGTTGGCCGTATCGCTGCAATAAACGAAAACGCCACTGTTGGTGCCGGGCGCGTTCTTGAATTCCAGGTCCAGAATGAAGTTTTTATACGGTTTTTTCGTCCAGATCGGAATGTCCTGCGTAGCCGTCAACACACCGTTTTCGACGCTCCAGATGCCTTTCGGAAAACCGGCATCGGACAAATCAGCCGCAAAAAGCGGTTTCCAGTCATTGCCGGACGTATCGGGATGTTTCTGAACGGTTTGGGCAAACGTCAGGCTGGTTACTAAACAGCCAATAAACAGGAGAATTTTGTTCATGGAATCAATTTGTTTCAAAATAGATTAGTTACCCGAAGTTGACAGACTTTTCCGAGAAAAGAAAAGTTTTCTAAAACTATCCGGCTTTTTGAAAGTTAATTATATACCAATCAACGTTCGAAAAAGATGGATAAGGCACAAAAATTTGAGTTAATGAATAAAATCGTTCGTGAACTGGAAGACCTGCAAAACAGTCAGACGGCGCTCATTACGAAGATTAGCCAGATTGAGGTCAACAACATGAACCTGAATGACGCATACCTGGATAAACAACTGGACGAAATGCACATCAAAATTGCCAACAACGTCGATACGGTGAATGACATTTTCACCCATTTTGAGGGCATTCGCGATAATTTCGCCAAAGCCAATCACCTGGATGTTGAGGAAGCCCCAGTGGAATAGACCCGATCGCTAAAGCGTGTCGAGTTAGAATTTTGCTAGTGAATACCGAAAGAATTGCCAGACCTCCCGGTCGGGCCGGACAAAATTGTGAACACGGTTTAGTCCAGCCAGCCCGGGAGGTCTGGTATTGAAACGATACCTCCACTGCATTGGGTCTTACCACCAGACTTGCTGGTTGTCCGAATAGGTAAACACTCGTTCACAGCTCGCTCACCGGAATAGCTTATTGGGAAGTCACTTTATCGAATCCTGATGCGTGGGAATACCGCCTACTGCGTTACTCCAATCACCTCACTCACCGCCGAAACCCCGTTTTCGTTGAAGCTCTCAATCGCAAAATAATACGGCACGCCCACATTCAACGCCCTCAACTCCAGTCTGTTCGGCTGATCGTTCCAGATCTGGTACGTTTGGTAGAGTTTGTCTTTGGCAATCCCCCACAGAATGTTGTAGCCGACCGCACCGGGAACTTTCTCCCACGAAATATCGGCATTCCGCTGGTCTTTTTGCCGCACAACCGACAATTTCGCGGGCGTCGCCGGTGCTTTTCCGAGTCCATTTCCAAACACCCGAAAACCGTTGATGGCGACGTACGGCCCGGCCGTATACACATGTTCATAACGTACGTACCGGGCGCGAACCGGTGCGGGTAATTCGACATAGGCACAGGCCCGGTCGCGTTTCGGTTGTTGAGTCAGATCGGCCACTTTATCCCACTTCTTCCCATCGCGGGAAGCATACAACCGGAATTGGGTATAAACCGTAGAGTCACTATCGAAAACCGTATTCTTATAGTCGACGTAATTGACCTGAATGGCCCGAACGTCGTGGTCGGCACCGAGGTCGGAAGTCAGCGTTTCACCCGGTTTATTCTTCGTCGGCACCCAGAATGTCCGCGGGTTTTCGTCTACGGTTAACTCAGCGCGCAACGTATCCAGTGTCGATGAGGCCCTGACCGGTTTTTTATAATTCAGCAACATCCAGCCGCTAAACAGTTCGTTGCTGTTCGTCCATTTTTTCGTGGAAAGACGGTGCGGAAAATCGCCGAAACGCGTATTGGCGTACAGCTGATCATCTTTATCAAAACCGGCGGGGTGCATCACAATCCGCCGTTCCATGCCCCAGACAATGCCCAGCCAGGTGGTGCCGGTATTCCAGTAGTTTCCGAAATTATCCTGAAACGTATTGCCATGCCCGGTACCGGTGGCATAACCGCCCGGTTTGTAGGCAATCGGGTTATAGGGCGCGTATTCAAACGGCCCCAGCGGGTCTTTGCCAACGTAGGTGCCGTTGGCATACACGTTGTATTCGGTTCCCGGCGCCCCGTATTGCAGGTAGTATTTCCCGTTGTATTTGGTCATCCAGGCGCCTTCCGTAAACGGCTTGATGGGATCGGAATGGTTCGGCCCGAAGCGTTCCCAGCCGTGCTGCCACGGATCGAGCCAGAACATCGGCTGGTAGGCTTTCGACGGTTCGGGATTCAGGTAGGTAAGTCGGCGACGGTGGTCGAGTTCAGCCCCGAAAATGGGGTATACGTTTGAAGAACCCCAGTACATAAACCACTTGTCGGTATCGGGGTCGTGAAAAAGTGCCGGATCCCAGGGACCGATGTCTTTGGGCAGACGCGGCAACCAGCGGTTGTAAAATTTCAGTTTGCCGTTTTCCGGTTCGGTAGAATAAAAAATAGGTCGCTGTTCGAACGTCGATTGGAACAAAAACAGCGTATCGCGCACCGACAAAGCCGCCGGGGCACACATATCTTCCATCGGCCATTTGTCCGGTACGACAAACTGCCAATTGACCAGATCCTTCGATTTCCACCAGCCGCCCGAAATGGTTACAAACAAGAAGTATTCTCCTTTGTGGTTGACAATCACCGGGTCAGCGCCGGAGCGGTAGGAAATCCGCTCGTTCAGCTGTTCGAAATTGTACCGGTAGCTGATGTCCATCGGGTTGCAGTAGGTCCGCTGCTGGGCAAACCCGGATGCTGTTCCGAAAAACAAAAGACCGAGGAAGAAGGCGGTTTTCAGCAGGTTTTTTTCCATATCAATTTTCTTTTACCGGTTTCCGGGTCTTTTCCCAGGCTCAACCATTGCCTAATGGTACAAAAAACCGCTCTCATTTTTATTCTACCTTAACGATCCTTACCAAATCAATGGTGATGTCCGTGTGGCCGATAGAACAAAATGAGGTTACAAGAGTTTTAACAGACGAAGACCGAACACCATACCGTTCATTCCGTTCAGGAAATAGTCTCCTATCTTTTCCCAATTTGGTATGCTTAGAGCTTCTGACATTCGCATTCTTAACCGGCGTTCTCCGTTGAACAAACCCGTGTTCAGTAGCCATAAACCGTATTCACTGGTGTTATGTACGAGTTGGCCAAAATACCGCTAAACAACGAGCAAAGTCTGGTTTTAGCGCACAAACGCACCATGAAGCTGGGCGAATTGGCGGGGCTTTCGCTGGTTGCCCAGACGAGTTTTGCAACGGCTGTTTCCGAAGTTTCGCGGGACGCTATCCAGGATGGCGTCGATGCTTCCCTGACCCTCGGAATCAATCCCGAGCCAGAATCCGAATGCGGCATCGTCGCGAAAATCAACGATCGTCGCCATTTAATTATCAGACAAAAAAACCCGCATATTGATTCGGCTCGTCACCTGGTCGATACCTTTACGATTTCAACGTCCGAAATGGGGTCGGAAGTGCAGCTTGGCGTGCGGTTTCCCGCCGGTTTGTGTTTCAACGATGCCCCAATCGAGTGGTGGAAAAAACAGTTTACTACTGAACCGACCGAGTCGCCATCGGACGAAATCAAGCGCAAAAACAGCCAGTTGCAGGAGCTCGCCGAGCGACTCCGTACCAGTGAAAAAAAGTATCAGGCGCTGACCGATTCGCTGCCGCTGATGATTTTTACGGCCGCGATTGACGGAAAACTCCTCTACGCCAACGACTGGCTGAAGAAATATACCGGTCACTCGGTTGCGTCGCTCAATGAAACAAACTGGGCAACCGTCATTCACGACGACGATGCGGCCATCTGGTGGAGTAACTGGGCCGAAACACCTTCGAACGGAAACACATTCCGGGCCGAGGTCCGAATCAAACATGCCGAAGCGGATGTCTATATCTGGCACCTGGCAACCGTCAAAGCACTTCGGGATGAAAAAGGCGTTCTGTTCTGGAGCGGTTTTCTGGTGGATGTCCAGGCGCAGAAAATGGTGGATCGGACGCTGAAAGACAACCTGGAGCTGATGGAAACCAAACAGAAACTGGAAAAATACCAGCACGAACTGAAGCTCAACATCGGCGAACTGAACCGCAGCAATCAGGAACTGGCGGAGTTTGCGTATGTAGCGTCCCACGACCTGCAGGAACCGCTGCGAAAAATTCAGTCGTTTGGCACGGTGCTGGTCGAGCAGTTTCGAAACGAGTTGAGCCCTCCGGCGCAGGACCTGGTTCAGCGAATGCACCAGGCCGCCGAGCGCATGCACGTCCTGATCAAAGATATTCTGACCTATTCCCGCTTAAATACGCAACACCAGGCGTTCCGGCCGATCGATCTCAATGTGCTGGTGCAGGAGGTGTTGGGAGATCTGGAAGTCAATATCGGCGAGAAAAAAGCCCGGATCGGGGTAGAACCGCTTCCCAGTCTGTACGGGAATCCGCTGCAACTGCGGCAGTTGTTCCAGAATCTGCTCTCGAACGCCCTGAAATTTTCGGCTCCGGATCGTAGCCTGCAAATCCACATCTTTGCCCGCGAAGTCACCATTTTCGACATTCCGACGCCGGTTCGCAACCGTGAACCGGCTTATCTGGCTATCAGTGTGGAAGACAACGGCATCGGGTTCGACGAGCGGTATCATAACCGGATTTTTCAGCTTTTCCAGCGACTCCACGGGAAGGATCAGTACGCTGGTACGGGCATTGGCCTGACCATCTGCAAGAAAGTGGCCGAGATGCACGGCGGAACCATTGCGGCCCAATCTCATCCCGGCCAGGGCGCTACGTTTACGGTTTACCTGCCGCAGCGGGTGGCGGTTTAGGAATCGGATTTCCCGTTGATCGCTTACATCTCCACGACGCACCAACTCGGCGAAAACTATTTTGGGTTGGATTGCCGGGATAAGGTGGCTTGTTTGAAGACAGTACTCCTCATTACAGCCGAATAGTACCCCAATCCCTACTGCCACCTGATTGGGTTGTTCGCTTCAGCCTTGTTTGTCAACACACCCCCATTTTTCTATTTCCGCAGTCATAAAAAAGTTTTTTGGGGACATCGCATAAACGAAAATTTCAATACATTGCAATATTGTATCAAGAAACATTCATATGTTACCGATCATCTTTTTTTGTAAACAATAACTTTACAAAATCTTCAATACAATGAACATAATTGAAATCTTCTATCCAAATCACTTCCGGTAACGTTGATTTTTGTAACCAATTACTTCAATAAAATAGCATTAGGCTTGAAACCTAATGAGTTGATTTAGACCGGTATCATTACGCACCTATTCCCGGCAATATATCTGCTTCGACGTACTAAAAATAGTAGCTTACTTCCACCTTATACGTGCAATGAAAAATCAGTTTTTTAAGAACTCCACCTGGTGTAAATGGGTATCTATACTTATTCTATTTCTTCCTGTCGCATTCTATGGCTCTGTCTTTATACAATCGTTGGTCAATTTCCCATTCTACGATGATTTTTTCTGGTATAATAAGCTTATTCTTCAAGCCCATAACCAACCATTTCTGACCCAGCTTCAATTAATTATCAAGCAACACAGTGATCATCGGCTTATCCTTTTAAAAGGTAGTGCATTACTGATGGCGGCTCTGGGGCCTTTTGATTTCCGATGGCCAATCCTGCTCACCAACGGCATCTTTTTTTTATTTTCGGCCCATCTGGTGGTCACTCTTTATCGGGTCACCCGGTTTTGGCTGTTTGCCGCCCCCTGCGTGTTCATACTCTATCAATTTTTGCCCTACACGGCTGTTTTTTCCTACGGACTGCAGACACTCGGAATTCTATTATTTCTCTACTTTGCTTTTTTTTATGTCTGGAAAACCGACCAGCTTGCCTATATTCTAACGGGACTGGCGGCACTTGCCTGCGTTTTGACCAATACCAATGGCTTACTCGTATTGCCAATCCTGGCGGTATTATATAGCCTGACCCATCGTTTCCGGGCCGCCTTCGTATATGGACTGTTTACGGTACTTGCTTTTGGGACTTATTTTCTGGGTAATTATCAGTGGAATGCCGGTACAATCAATGATGCACATACCCAAAACCGGATTTTTCAGTCTTTTCTATTTTTAGTGGAAATGCTGGGGGCGGTTTCAAATACAAGTCTGGTTTATGGCCATGCAGTGGCGGTTGGACTCGGCTTACTCGTACTATCGTTTATTAGCTGGGCTATTGTGAACCAAATGCAGCAAGTTGACTGGCGGCATTGGTACATAAGCCCGGTAGCAAAGCCTGCCGACGCCAGACGCCATCTCATCCTAACGGCCATTTGTATGTTAGGATTCATCCTGTTTACCTGCCTCTTATTAACCTACAAGCGATTTAATGGTATTGCCACGCAAAACAATATTGCCCCCCATTACCGACAATACTCCTCGTTCGCGCTGTGTTTTTGCTATGTAGTGGGTCTTTTACTTATTTCAAGACCGCGCGTATCATGGATTTACCTGATTGTCTGTACTTCTGTAGCCATTATGATCAATGTATTTTCTTATTTATACATTCATCAGGAACTGCGTTTTTATACGCTATCCTTACGTGCTGATGCATACAATTATAAAGCAAGCCGATCCATTCTGTTCTTTCCACCCATTGATGGGGATCAAGCCAGGAAGACGGTCACAAACGAAATGGTGCTGTCTTATACGAAACACCTGATTGCCCTTCCTCCAGCACCTGTCAAATCCCGCATCATTCCGGGCGTACTTGCCGCCAACGTAAATGAGATCCCCGACGGCCTCACCATTGCGTTGACCGATTCAACGCAAAAGATTCCTTATTTAAGAGACGCTTTCATTATTCTTCGGAATTCCAAAAACGACTTTTACTTTCCTTTTATCAATAAAATCAATACTCCCCGAACAATTTTGCGAAAGCAAGCTGTCGTCGGCCAGGCAGGATATGCCCATATCAGCCGGTACATACCCAATTTTGTATTACCGGCTGGTAGGTATCAGGCGTTTTTATTTGATGAAGGACAGCAAACGATTCAGCAACTTAGTTCACGGATCGAAATACCCTACCGACAAAGCACTACTAACTATTGAAACCGCTTTACTTCCCGGCCCCCGTTACTTTATAAATCCGGCCGTCAGCTTTGGTATAAATGTAGAAATCCTGATTCAGGCCCAGGCCAAACCGCAGATCGGTTTTTTTGCTGCCGCTGAGCGTCTGGAGGTTAGCGGTTTTTCCGGCCACCTGTAATGTAAATTCCTGAATCGGAGCCTGTTTCCCCAGCTTAAGCTGGCTGCTTTCCACGAAGAAAACCCGACCGCTGACAATGTCGCCGAAAATGTATTTCCCCATCAGCGCCGGAATGGCTTTGCTTTCGTAGACAAAACCGGCCGAAAAGGCGTTCCCTTCGTCGTGGTCGTACTGAACAACCGGATAGGTGTATTTGAACTTGGCATCGTCGGCGGGCAGGGCATACACCCGGTCCATGCGCCCCCGGTGGTTGATCACAAACGTCCCTTCCCGCTCCGGCCAGCCATAATCGGCCCCGGCAACGCCCAGATTCAGTTCTTCGGCCTGCGCCTGACCAATGTCCGAAATCAGCATTTTTCCGTCTTGCGCCCAGGTAATCCGGTTTGGATTGCGGAATCCCTGGCAAAAAATTTCCCCCAGATACGCCTTATTGCCCGCAAACGGGTTGCGGGCTGGAATGCCGTACTTGCCATTTTTGCTGTTATTGCCTTTCGGATCAATGCGCAGCACCTTACCCCAGGGGCGGTTTTTGTCCTTGCAGATAAAATAAAAACCGTTTTCCGTCGCGCCACCGTCACCGATGCCGATGTATAACAGGCCGTAATCCGGCGTTCCGGGTTTGGCCAGCGGATTAAACGTAATTTCCTGAACGCCGTGAATCGGACTCACCATGTTGATCCGAAACAGTTCCCGACCCGTTCCGGCAAACTCCTTCGCAGCCGGGTCGTTCACTTTCCACTCGGTCAGCACCCATTGCAGCGTCACCTTGATCGAATCGGCGTAGGCAAAATCGGCGGGTGCGGTATTGGCTTTTTCGGTATGCGTCGTATAAAACAGACCGTTCGTCTGAAAATCCGGGTGAAATGCGTAACTACCGAGACCGGTTGCCAGACCGGGCGTGTGAATGAAATTGGGTCGTTCTTTCGCGAAATCCATGAAAACCCGCAGCGAATTTCCCTCCATTTCGTAAAACGTTCCCCGCAAATCTTCCAGAAAAAGCCGGTCTTTTTTTCCGGGCAACACCTGCATTTTGTTGATGCGGGCCAGCGGGACCTTCTCGGCGCTGGCCGGAGCCGTGGCCACTTCCTGCAATTCGAGGTGCAAACCGGATTGCGGTATTTTGGTTGGAATCGGATCTTTCAGTTCAGCCCCCAGCTTTTCGCTGCCGACATCGACGTTCGATACTTTCCGTTTCGAGTGAATAAAGGCCATTAGCGCTTCCACGTCGCCATCGCTCAGGTGGGTGAACGGCGGCATCGTCTGCTTGTATTCCTCAAAAAGCGCGTACGCCCGGGCGTCGCCACTTTTGATCACTTCCGGCGCGTTGTGAATAAACGTTTTCAGCCAGGCCGCCGGAACTTCCAGCGTTACCGTCGCCAGATTGGGCCCGATGCCTTTCTGCAGAAAATTATGGCAGGCCGTGCAATTCTGCTGGAACAACTGCTGACCTTTGGCCAAAACCGCCTTGTCGGTTGAATAGGCCGGGTTGGCCGGCACGACCGGTTTTGCACTGGACTGCGGTTTAGCGGTTTGCTGCCCGTACGATTGAATCGACAAACTAATGAGCACCAAAGCCCGGAGAACAATGCGTTTCTTGAAAGAGAAGTACGTTGAGGGGAATGAGTTGGCGAAAGGGGTCGGAATGTTCATGCGATTAATTTCATTTTCGTTTGAAAATTAGGTCAATATCTTGCCAAAATCAAACGCGAACCTCTTTCAATCTGTCCTGTTCACGAAAAAATGCTACGCCGGTTCGCCGGTGATGCGGTTTTGCCCGGTAAGAAAGCAATGACCGCCAGAACCAGGTCCATGTGTTCGGAACCAGATTCTGGCGGTAACATTCGCCCGCTTTTTGCCTGAGGAACTTACGCGAAAACCGCTCCGGCCTACGCCTGTTCCAACGTTGCCATATCCAGCTTCGACATTTTCATCATGGCCTGCATCTTACGTTTGGCTTTTTCGGGATCTTTGTCCTGCAGCAATTTCCCTAAATTGGAAGGAATAATCTGCCAGGAGACGCCGAACTTGTCTTTCAGCCAGCCACACCGCCCCGGTTCTCCCCCATCGGCGGTCAGTTTTTCCCAATACGCATCGATTTCTGCCTGCGTCTCGCAATTGACGAACAGCGAAATGCCTTCGGAAAACTTGAAATGCGAACCGCCGTTCAGCGCCGAAAACGGCTGGCCATCCAGCTCAAACGTCACGGACATCACGGTTCCGGCGGGGATCGGGGCGCCTTCGCCGTAGCGGCTGACGCTGGTAATTTTCGAGTTTTTGAAAACCGACGTATACAGTTGAGCGGCTTCTTCGGCCTGGTCGTTGAAGGTCAGAAATGTGGTGATTTTTTGCATGTTGTTTACCGGATTGGTGAATGACTAAGGCAAAGGTAGCGGACGGCTTGGTAACTGCAGGAGGGGAAAAATGACATTGTTGGGGTGGTTTGCGACAAACTGTAAAACAAGCGATTCAATCCGGAATTTTGCCTTCTAGGGTTCCTTCAATCACAACGCAGAAACTGTTTTCTTGGGTCATGAAGCATTCCGGCCAATTTTACACTGCCCGCCAACTACCACCGCTTATTAAACCGCCGAAGCCCTGAATAATCCCAATTGAAACCGCCTACAACGTCTTCCCCGAAAACGTAATGATCGGAAAGCATTCCGGCACGTGGGAATCCCAGACGCGGTGAGCGTTCCAGGCCCAGCCGCCGTGGTCGGTGGCCGGAGCGGCTTCCTTGTAGGTGTTGAAGCGCGAGAAATCAATCCGCCACTGGTCGTTGTTTTTCGGTGGCAGCGCGCGGTGGTCGGCTTTCGCGAGCCAGTCCATGCCTTTCCAGGGAAACGCCAGTTCCACGGTCCACCGGCGGTCGCGGTCGCGGTTGTCGTTCAGCGTGCCGTCGATGGAAACCGCACTTTGCAGGCCCGGAAACCGGAAATCCCAGGACCCGATCCGCAGTCCGCGGGGGTGTTTTTTGAAACCAACGCCATTAAATTTCCGGACGTTCGGATTCGTGAGCGCAAAGATCGGATCAGCACTAAAACCGCCATTTTCGTAGGCTTCCTGCCACACAAAAAACACTTCGTAGCGCGTCCCTAAGGCGTTGATTTCGAACTCGTAATAGGTATCTTTCCCAGCGATAAACACCTCAACATCATTATCGGTATAAATCGGGTCGTTTTGCTTCGTCAGTTTGCCGGTGATCTGCGGTTCTTCCACCCAGAAGGCGATGTACAGATTGTCGGCATCCCAACAGACAGCCGCCCGCGTGTCGTGAATCGTTGGCTCCGCCGACACCAGATCGACAAACCGGGGAGAGCGCGGTATTTTGGCCCAGATTTCTTCGTCTAATTTTCCATCGATGACGGGCGGTTTTGGGGTTCGGTAGGCGGTATACCGTTCGATGGTATTTTTATTACAGGGAAACGCCCAGCCGGTTGTATCGGCAGTTGTCTGATCGGTCGCGCGAAAGGGAAGTTGCAACACCGAACCCTGAAAGAAGAACAAACCAAGAATACTAATCAGAAAGGAAGGCAAGCCGGCGGAGTAGTTTTTTTTCATGCGTATGTAGGGAGCGTCATCCCTAAAAATAGCGCATCGTACGCGAAGTTCGCCAACTATTTTTAAAAAATTTAAAATATTGAACTTTACGAATAAAAACCGTCCAATCAACGCCAGGGCGCTGCTCACGCAAACATCTCCGCGACCACAAACTGCAAATCCGGCACAACGGGAGCAGTTGAGATAACATCCTGGTCTTTGTAGGTTTTTGACTCATCGGGTGAGCTGTACGCGAAGATTTTCCGGCGTTTGGGGGCGATGTACCACACCAATTGAGCCCCACCGTCGAAATAATCCTGCAAGTTGTCCAGCACGTCTTCATACGATTCCGAATCCGACAGAATTTCAATGGCGAAAAGCGCACTGATTCGTTCTTTCCGACGAATGGCCTGATGCTGTTCGGCTGTAATGTATATTAAATCAGGAATCCGCTTTCTGGCGTTATCTACATAAGAATCTCCTTCCGGCATCAAGCTGTGTCCTTGTTGAAAAACCGCTGTGTGGATAAATTGGCGTACTAAAAAGTCGGCGATGTAAAATTCTTCCTGTTTCATGGCGGGCTTTGGTATGATTTGTCCGCGCACAAACTCGTAATTTCCCTCGTGGTGATAGGTCCGCTCCCACGCTTCAAACTCGTCAACGGTTTGCAGGTGAGTTGGCAAGGTAAGTGTAGTTGGCGTGGCTATCATAACGGTTCATTGTTGTGTCTATCCAAATTTACAACATTGGTGGCAGAAATACATGCTTTCCGGTTTGAGGCCCTACCCGCGGTCAAATAAGCACCAATGCCCTCTGTCGGTTAATTGTTGAAGCCGATGGTTCACCGTATGTACTTTTTTAATAAATTGTTACATTAATTCCACAAAACCGGTCAAAACCGCTTTGGTACCCGGTTTTCACTTCCTTAAACCGTCAACCTATACTTCTACCATGAAACCGTCAAGACGTAATTTCCTGCACTCACTGGGTGTGAGCATGGCTGGTTTGGGCCTGGTTCAGGAGTCTGCCGCAGCGGAGTCGCGACCACCTAAAGCCCTGAAACCGGCGGGCGATGAGCAGGTTCTGTTTGTGGGCGACGACATCGCCATTGCCAACACCGAATACGGAAAAGTTCGGGGGTATATTCTCCGGGGCATCCATCACTTCCTGGGCGTACCTTACGGGGCCGATACATCGGGGAAAAACCGGTTTATGCCTCCACAAAAACCCACGCCCTGGACCGAAATCCGGCCCACGCTCTGGTGGGGAAATTCGGCACCCCAGATCATGGAAAAGCGATACGCCAATCCGTACTCTTCGTTCGTCGATCACTGGAATTACGACGATGTGTCGGAAGATTGCCTGAAACTGAACGTGTGGACACCGGCGCTGGATAACCAGAAACGGCCGGTCGTCGTCTGGTTGCACGGGGGTGGCTTCGTCAACGGAAATGCGATTGAACAGGACGGGTATAAGGGCGAAAACCTGGCCCGGTTTGGCAACGTCGTCTTTTGCTCACCCAATCACCGGCTTGGTGCCTTGGGGTATACGCATTTGAAAGCCGCCGGAGGCCATCCGTCTTCCGGTAATGTCGGGAACATGGACCTGGTGGCGGCCCTCGAATGGGTCAAAAACAACATCGCCCATTTTGGCGGAGATCCGAACAACGTCACCATCATCGGTCAGTCCGGCGGGGGTGCTAAAGTGACCACGCTGATGAATATGCCATCGGCGAAAGGGTTGTTCCATAAGGCGGTTGCCCTGAGCGGCAGTTCGCTGACCGGCGTCAATAAGGAATACGCCGAAAAATTAGGATTGAAAGTGCTGGAAGAGGCTGGTTTGAAGCCCGGCGAAATTGACAAACTCCAGCAGATTCCGTGGCGCCAGTACATCGACATCGCGAACCGGGCGATGGAAAAAATGACCGATGAAGCCAAACGGCTCAACCTTCAACGGGGCGGTTTTACCCCGGTGGCCGACGGTACGTCGATGAATGGCGGTGCTTTTTTCAGTGATCCCACTCATTTCTCGGCCGATATTCCCCTGCTCATCTGCTCGACCTTCCATGAGCAAAATCCCAGCCGGACCGATTCGGCCCTGGAAAAGGTTTCGCTGGCGGAAGTCAAGGAAAAACTCAAACCACGTTTTGGCGAAAAATCCGGTGAGATCATCGATGCCTACGCTAAAAACTTCCCGAAGGCGCGTCCCGTCGAAATCTGGGCGTTGGTAGTTTCCAACCGAAAAAACGCCATTGCGGCCGCCAATGCGAAGGCATCACAGCAGAAAGCCCCCGTTTATGTGGCCTGGTTTGGCTGGCAACCGCCCCTGTTCGACGGCCGGATGCGGGCCTTCCACTGCGACGATATCTGCTTCTGGTTCTACAATACGGATCTGATGCTGACCCATACGGGCGGTGGCAAACGGCCCAGAGCATTATCGGAAAAGATGGCCAAATCCTTCCTCAATTTTATCAAAACCGGCAATCCCAACGGCGGTGGTTTGCCCAGCTGGAAGCCCTATTCCATTGAAAACGGTGAAACGATGGTGCTTGACGACACGTCCATGCTGGTCAACGACCCGGACCGGGAAGCCCGGAAATCCCTGGCGTAATACTCAATAAACCGGTATGGGGCGCAGACGTTACCCCATACCGGTTTTTTTCTTTCTATAGCAACTCGTTAGATAAAAGAAGCGAGATTAACGCATTCATTTTAAAGCGATTCGTCTCTTGTCTATTCTCTTTTCTCTTTGTTCTGAATCTCAATACCGCCCCAGCGTCTCCCGCAACGATGTCACGATTGTTTGTGCCAGACTCGCCGGTTTCAGCACTTTCACGTGTTCGCCGTAGCTGCGGAGGTGCATCAACAGGTCGCGATTGGGAGCCAGTCGCAGTTGAACAACACACTCGGTATCGTCGTCGCGCAACACCACCTGCGTCTGATGAATGGGTTTGGCTTTCACGTAATAGCCAAACAGGGGCGAAAACGACAGCACAATTTCTTCCACCGGATCGGTGGTGTCCGTAATCCCGTAAATATGGTCGAATAATTCCGCCACATACGCCAAAACCGCAGGTGGCACGGCGCAGGGTTCGTCCAGAATTTCCAGGTCGCTCATCCGATCCAGGGCGTAGGTTTTTTCCTTCCCGCTGGTGTCATCGTACCCGATCACATACCAGCTATCGGCCACTTCGCGCAGCAAAATCGGATGCAGCGTACGTGGGCGATCGGCCGATTCGGGTAGCGCATCGACGTGCTTGCGGTAGTGAAACGACACCTGCCGGTTCTGGTTGACGGCCCGAATCAAAACCGGTACGTGTTGCCGGTTTCCGCCGAGCACTTTCTCTTCGACATACACCACTTTCCGGCCCGGCCCCACCGCATTGCCATCTTCGGGCCGCACTTCGCGGACTATATCCAGGCTCTGCCGCACTTTCTGGAGGGCGTTGGTCAGTTCGGCCACTACCGACGCCCCCTGGGTAGCCGCCAGCACTTCGCGGGCGTAGTCGAGGGCTTCCATGTCGTCGGGCGTAAGCATGAGCCGCAGAAGCCGGAACTGCGGATCGGTGTAATAATAGCCGTTGCAGCGTTTGTCGTAGGCAATGGGCGCATCATGGTCTTCGCGGAGCCGCTGAATGTCTTTTTCCAGTGACGAAACCGAGCGAATCCCGCAGCGATCGTGCAGTAAGTCAAAGAGTTGCTGTTTGGAATACCGGCGGGGATAGCGACTGATGACTTCATCGATCAGGCGGTACCGTTGGAAAGCGGAACGGGTGATGGGCATAGATCCGGTTTTTTGTCCCGACAAAAAAGGGGAAAATTATTTCAAAAAAACAGAAGGCCGTAAAAAGATTACGTTTTGGCCGGATCAATTTTGTATCGTCCAAACCGGAGATCAGGTCTAAAAACCGCATCGCCGGATCAACGTACTACTGAACACCTTTTGCCATGAACACACTTGCTTCCCTCGCCCCGGCCTTCTACCGCCACTCAACGACTGCCAACACTGGTTTGACCAGCCAGCGTCCCGGTCGCCGACTCCCCAGACTGTCGGCCCGCCAGCTTTTCGATGTTGAACTCGGTCTGTTCCTGCTCTCGGAACTGATGCCCTCGGCCTCGCCCGACGCCCTGCCCGGTTTGCTGAGTACCACCGATTCGGCCTGGACACCCCGGCAGCACAAATTACGGAGCCGCGGGCTGGCCCTGCTGACCCACTTTTCCCAGTATACACACTGGCGGGATTTGCTGGAGACCTACATGGCCGTTCCGGTTCATCTGCAAGCCTACGACATCAGCCGCGACTATAGCTCTTTCCGGTTGAAAACCGTCGGTTTTTCGCGGAATCGATTAAGTGTGCTGCGGAAAGTGCTGAGCTGACTTTTTACCCTTTTCTCTGTCTTACCTTCATTCTTTACGGACATGCTGAATCAACTGCTCCGGCACATAACCCATTTCATTGCTCCTGCCACCTTGCTTAAAACGGTGCCCGCACCGGTCAATCCCAATTCACCCGTTCAAACAGATTCCTCCGCAAAACCGTCTGCTGCTCCCGCAAAAAAACTTCGTACCGTGAAACTGATCATGGTAACCGCCGAAAACAACAACAAATACTATGAAATGCGGGAGCAGCCGGACGACACCTTTACCGTTCATTACGGACGGGTTGGCGGTTCAAAAAGCGTCACTACGTATCCGATGGCCCAATGGGAACGAAAAATTCGGGAGAAAGTAGCCAAAGGCTATTTGGATCAAACCCATCTGTACGCCGAAAAAACGGCAACGGCCGATCCCAACACCATTTCCGATGCCGAGGTGCGCGGTCTGATGAGCCGGTTGATGGAATTTGCCAATCAATCCATTTACCAGAACTACGTTGTAACGGCGCAGGAGGTAACGCGCAAACAGGTCGAAACCGCCCAGCACCTTCTCAATGAACTGGCGGAACTGGTGGCACCCGGCGTAGCCATAGACGCTTACAATCCGAAGCTGCTGGATTTATTCAAGGTCATTCCCCGGAAGATGGGGAAAGTGGGCCGGCATCTGTTGGCCAAATCGCCGGAAACGCCCGAAGACATCCAGCTTTTGCGCGATCAGCTGGCCGCCGAACAGGATACGCTCGACGTCATGCGGGGGCAGGTTGAATTGAATCAGTCGAACGAAACGCCTGATCATCCGTCCGCCAATTTACTCGAAATGATGAAGCTCGAGGTGCAGCCCGTCACCGATAAACGCGTTCTGACGCTGATCAAGCGAATGATGGGGAACGATGCCGACAAGTTCGATGCCGCTTTCAGCATTTGCCAGACGGACACCCAAACCGCGTTTGATACCTACACCCGCAGTCGTTCAAACCGCAAAACCCAGTTGCTCTGGCACGGTAGCCGCAGCGAAAACTGGCTGTCGATTTTAAAAACCGGTTTGTTGCTCCGCCCCGCCAACGCCGTCATTACGGGCAAAATGTTCGGATACGGGATTTATTTCGCCGATCAATTCAGTAAATCACTCAATTATACCTCGTTACACGGTGCCGTCTGGGCCAATGGAAAGCAGCAAGAAGGCTACCTGGGAATTTACGAGGTGCATGTGGGCGAACAGCTGAAATTGACCCAACACGATGCCTGGCACATGCAGCTGGACGGCAATGCCCTGAAAAACATTGACCCCAAATATGACTCGGTGTTTGCTCAACGGGGTGTCAGCCTGCTCAAAAATGAATTTATCGTATATAATTCCGCCCAGTGTACGGTGCGGTATATGGTCCGAATTAAACGCTAACGATGAACGCAGGAGCGAAGAAAATCAACCAGCAGGCCGTGCGCATGGCCGCTACTACCCTGATTCTGGCCGAAGGCAGTACCACGACGCTGGACGTCAAAATCCACCTCCGCAAACGGGGTTATCAGGCTTACCAATCCGACGTATCGGATTTGTTGTTCGCGGTAGCGCAAGGGGAAAACTGGGCCATGAATGACAACGGAACGTACCGGGTTTATTATTTCCCCAACCTGACGGCCCTGCCAAATTATAGGCTCAATCTGCCCAAAAATAATTCAAGAATTTTCTGACAACGTAAAAAGATTACGTTCTAGTGGGTTTATTTTTGTTCAGGTTAAACGTCGAACTGACCGACAGTAAACAACATACTTATGAACGCGCTACCCATTTCCGACATTCTGATTGCCCGCCAGTTGAGCCCGTTTTCGCTGCACTGGCAGGAACCGCTGGCGACGCAACTCCGGTTTCAGTACGAATTGCCGGGGCAGTTGGCCAACCGCTTGCTGAATGTCGAACTGGGGCTTTTTCTGCTGGCGGAGCTGTTGCCCATGGCTCCGCCCCAGGCCCTGCCCAACCTCCTGAACGGTGAGGGAGCGGTTTATGGAGATCGTCCGGTCTGGAAACCGCGCCAGCACCGGTATTTAAACCGCGCCCGCGCCCTGCTGGCTCCGTATCAGGACCGGGCGGTCTGGCTGACGGCCCTGGCAAAATACGATTCGTTGCCAACCAGTCTGCGGGCCTTTTGCGAACACAGCGCGGGGAGTTGCGGGTCGGAAGTAAGCCGGAGCAATCTGCGCAATCGGGAAGAATTGTTTCGGAAAGCACTGGCCTAAACCGATGGCATCTTTTCTCCAATCCGCATCCATTACCCTCGTCATGGCGTTTAAAATTCTCCTGCTGATCGTTTTCCAGAATAAACCGCTGGTGGTTTTCAGACTATTCTGTTACGCCATCAGCATTCGATTGGGCGTACTTATTCAACTGTTTCTCTATCGTCAGGGCCATCCTTTCCGGCTTTACCGACGAGAATGAACTGTAAAAAAAGCCCGCTTTGAAAATCGGTTTTCAAAGCGGGCATCTTATTTCAGTTATCCGAGCTTCTGATCTACAAGGTATCCCACCAGTTTTTGACGGCCTGCGTATCACCGCCAATGTTTTTGGCGGCTGCCGCGCTATTGACGGTATTGCTCACCCGGCTGCTGCTCGGGTATTTCAACCGTTTGGGCACATCTTTTATATCCGGGTCCAGACTGCCGGATGCCGGATCGATAAACAGGATGTCGCCGTTCGGTTTTTTAATATCCAGCCGCAGCCGTTCCATCCAGGCCTGTAAGCCCTGCATATAGAGCGCCAGCCACTTTTGGGTACCAATCACGTTTTTCCAGTTTCCCGCTTTATACGGCACGCTTTCCAGGTAGGTCGCCACCACTTTCGCATCCACCACACCCCATTGCGCCAGGGAAGCGGTCACGGCTTCCTTGTACAAATCTTCCGCCGTGCCGGTTCCGACATTCATGCCACGGGCGGCTGCTTCGGCTTTGGCAAACGCAATTTCGGCGTAAGTGATCATATATCCCTTGGCCGAACCGCTGAAGGCAACCACGCCCGGTTTCGACAACATAGTCATGAGTGGCGAATTGGCTTCGGTACCATACACCTTTCCGATATACGTTCCTTTGGTGTCGTCAGGCCGGGCGTAAATCGGCAAACGGGGATCGTTAATGGATTTCAAATAATCAACCAGCGTGGAGGTAACCGCGAATTCGACCAACGGCCGTTCGACGTCATTGTATGGAAACCGGCTGGTTGTTGCGGTTAGGTTATACGGGAAAAAGGCATCCTGATTAATACCGGTAAAGGTATTCTTCACCGCTTCTTCAATCACCGCTTTCGATTCGGCAGGCTGAACATCGGCGGCCCGTAAAGCAATTCGGATGCGGAGCGCGTTGGCAATCCGGACCCACTGTTTGGCGTCGCCATTGGCAATAATATCGCCCCGAATAGGGTTGGAAGGCGCCCCCAGAACATCTATCTGTTTTTTCAGCGATGCCAGAATCCCGGCATACACATCTTTGCCTTTGTCAAAAACCGGCTGCGGAATGTCGTCACCTTTGAGCGCCTGTGAATACGGAATGTCGATGTAGGCATCGGTCAAAACGTGAAACAGCCAGGCTTTCAGGATTTCGGCGACAGCCAGTGTATGCGGATTGCTTTCTTCCGGATGCCGGTTGTAATAATTCTGAATTTCCTGCAAATCCATCAGCGGGCCGGAATACAGACCCGTCCACAAACCGTCGTTGGTGAACAAAAACCGCGCGTCGGAAGTTTTGTCGGTTCCTGTCCAGTATTGCGACACTTCCATGCCGATTCGTCCGTTTAAATACGTGTCATACATCAGGTCCGACGCTCGTTTCTGGGCACTAGACAGTAAAAATTCCGGTTGGGTTTCGCTGGATCGCGCCGGATCGGTATTTAATTCCTCGAAGTTTTGACATCCTGAAAAAGCGACGAGCAGAGCCGCCAACAGGAAAATGGTATTGAATTTCATGGCGATAATGTTATCAGTTGGAGTTCCCGAACCGGTCTTAGAAAGTCATGTTGATGTTAAAGCCGTAACTGCGCACGGGGGGCAACGCACCGCCTTCAAAACCAATCTGGTTGCTGATGGAATTGGTAATATTGGCCGGGTCCACATTCGGTGCGCTGCTTTTGATGAGCCACAGATTGCGCCCCGTCAGCGTGAATCGCAGTGCCTGCATCCGGATCTTTTTGGCGACGGCATCCGGGAAATTCCAGCCCAGCCGAACTTCGCGTAAGTAGATGTAGCTGCCGTCGTACAGATTGGCGCTGCTGATGCGGTTTCCGCCGTCGGCGTTGAAGTGCGTCCGGGCCGTAACGACCACATCATTCGGCGTTCCGTCAGCTTTTACGCCCGGATTGATCAGTCCCTTTTCCCGAATGTCCCCCTCGGCGGTTTCTTTTAGCATCCCGGATTTATAGCCGTACAAATTGGTGTACGAGAAAAAATCGCCCCCTTTTTGAAAGTCAATTAAAGCCGAAAGATACAGGTTTTTGAAACTAAACGTGTTGGAGAAACCGCCGATGAAGTCCGGATTGGCATCGCCGATGATAACCGGTGCCGGTGTTACATCGTACGTCCCATTGGCGCCAACAATCTTATTTCCTTTGGCATCGTAGACAAAATCGGTGCCCAGCATGGTGCCCAGCGACATGCCTTTCTGCGCCACCATCGACACTTTGTTCGTGCGTCTTTCCGTACCAATAACAAACCGTTCGATGCCCTGGATGTTGTCCGTGTTCAGGTCGAGAACGGTATTTTTGTTTTTCGAAAAATTCAGAGCGGTTCTCCAGCTAAAGCTCCGCGTGGTAACGGGAGCGACCGAAAGTGTCAGTTCAATCCCCTTATTCTGTACGGTACCGCCGTTAACAACCTTGGTCGTAAACCCACTTTCGGCCGGAGTCTGTATATCCCAGATCTGGTTCTTGGTCCGGCGGTCGTAATAGGTCGCATTGATTCCGATCAGATCGCCGAAAAATTTGAAGTCAAAACCGCCTTCGATTTCCGACGAAAGCTCTGGTTTTAATTTGTTATTGAATAATTTGTCGGAGGTACTTTGCAGCGGAAATGTATTGAACGGAGCTACGTAATCATAATAACGGGAAACGCTGTACGGAATGGCGTCATTGCCGACCTGCGCATACGACAAACGCGCTTTGCCGAGAGTCAGCCAGTTGCTTTTGGGCAGCACATCCGAGAAGATAAACGAGCCGGCCAGGGATGGGTAAAAATAAGAGTAGTTGCCAGTCTGCTGCAGGGTCGAAGCCCAGTCGTTTCGCCCCGTTACCGTCAGGTACAGGTATTTTTTGTACCCCAGCGTGGCCGAAGCAAAAATGGAATTGGTTTGCCGATTGCCGTAGTTATTCGTAATCGTGGCCGGTGTAGCCGAATTTTGCAACACATATACCAGCGGATTCTGAAGGCCGCCGTTCGTCGTGCCCGCATCCACACTCGATTTGATGCTCAGGATGTTTCCACCCGCCACGGCTTCCAGCGTGAGTTTGGAATCCAGAAACGATTTGTTGAGATTCAGTGTACCCTGGTAGTTCGTTTCGCTGTTGACGGCCACCCGTTTGGCGTACGATCCGACGAAAAACCCTTTCGCACTTCTGACTTCGTCGAGGTGATTCAGGTAATCCGAAAACATGCGGACGTCAGCCGAAAGCCAGTCGGTGATTTTGTACGTCAATCCGGCATTGCCGAAATACCGGTTGTTCTGGTCGGTATTAAAGCTCTCATACTGATTCCAGTACGGATTTTGCGTAAAGGCCGGTTTTTGGATATTCCAGGCCGTCCGGTTCCACGACTGCTCCGTGCCGTCCGCATATTTATACTCTTTCAGGTACGCATCGTCGATCTGCCGCTGGCCGTACATGACGTAAAACAGCATGGGATTGTTGCCGAAAAAACCGGTGCCGGGCCGCCCCTTGGAGTCGTCGTGCACGTAATTGATTCCCCCGCTGAACGTGAATTTGTCGGTAAACTTGTAAGTCGTATTCAGGCTGATAAAGTAACGATTCAGCTTACTGCCGGGATAAATAAAGTTCTGCTTCGTTTGCCCCAGCGAAAACCGGATGGAGCCTTTGTCGGTGCTGCTGGCGACCGACAAATTGTTGGAAAACGTAAAACCGGTTTTGAAGAAATCCTTCGCATTGTTGGGATGAGCGCTCCAGGGGGCGGTTTTTCCGAAGTTCGGATTGTTCCGGTCCTGGTCCCACGACCAGTAATGCCGCACCAGCGTTCCGTCCAGTTTTGGGCCCCAGGATTCGTCGGTCGCGTAGTCGGGAATCAGGTCGTATTTTCCTTTGCCGTCGTTGTCGTCAAACGTGCCTCCGCCGGGCAAAAAACCGCTTGGATTCTGATTGACGTACAATTTGGTAAACGTAGAGCTCCCTCCTCCCCCGTACGAATTCTGGAGCTTGGGCAGCAGGGAAACCTGATCGACCTGCATGTTGAGGTCGTAATTGATCGAAATGTTGCCCGAGCCTTTTCCCGATTTGGTCGTGATGTAAATGACCCCGTTCTGCCCCCGGCTTCCGTACAGGGCGGTGGCGGCCGCTCCTTTCAGAACCGAAATATTTTCCACGTCATTCGGGTTGATCAACTGCGCCGGGTTGCCGTAATCGTAACCACCGCCACCGGTTCCCTGCCCGCCCGTTACGCCGTAAGAATTGAGGTTCATGTTCGCCATCGGCACGCCGTCCACAATAAACAGCGCGTTGTTGTTACCGGAAATAGATTTCAAACCACGAATAGTAACCCGTGACGAACCGCCCATCGAACCGCTGTTGCCGCCGATCTGCACCCCCGCCAGCTTGCCCTGCAGCGAGTTGATAAAATTGACCTCGCGGGCTTCCTGAATATTTTTGCCGTCAATCTGCTGAACGGCGTACCCCACATTTCGGGTATCCCGCTGAACCCCGAGGGCCGTTACTACGACCTCCGACAGACTTTTAACGTCCGGCAGAAGCTTGACGGTTACCTTCGACATGCCGGGTGAAACGTCGATTTCCTGGGTTTTAAAGCCAATGGACGAAACGATTAAAGTCCGGTTTCCGGCCGGTACCGAAATGGTAAAATTGCCCGCTCCGTCGGTATTGGTTCCGATGGTAGTTCCTTTTGCTACAACGTTGGCACCGGGCACCGCAGCCCCGGTTTCATCAATCACTTTGCCGGCCACCTGCCGGTTTTGGGCCTGAACCTCGATGGTCCAGATAACAAGTCCGAGCAACAACAGAACGCAATTGCGTAACTTTCTTTTCATGGATACGATTTATATAAAATTTCAAGATTAATTGGTAATTACACATATTTAAATGAAAAGATAAAGTCATTATAATGAGTTTGATCGACGAACCATTTGCGAAGAAATCAGCCGGCCGATTTTACTTTTGTAAGTAATTAGCTTATAGCTCGTTAGTCGTATTCAACGGAAAAGAAAATTTTTATCGAATCCGGAAGGATACTGAAAAAAAATACGCCGGGAAGAAAGTGGAAATACACCCAATAAGGTTACACTTTGTCCGAATCAA
This sequence comes from Larkinella rosea, assembly GCF_003858635.1. Classification (GTDB taxonomy): domain Bacteria; phylum Bacteroidota; class Bacteroidia; order Cytophagales; family Spirosomataceae; genus Larkinella; species Larkinella rosea. Next base: position 15,160 of record NZ_RQJO01000011.1, on the reverse strand, counting down.
GAACAAAGTGAAACCATCGGATGGTAAAAGACGAGCCGTTTCGTGGCGTTTGGGAGTCCGAAAAGGCCGGGTAGGAAAGCGGTTTTGGAGCGACGGAACCGCCCCGTTTCCGTATTGAGTTCTTACGCTTTCTTTTTCTCAGCGGCAATTTCGCCGATGGATTTTACGAGTTTATCCAGCTCCGCCAGCGTCGTATAAACGTGCGGAGTTACCCGAACGCAGCTGATGTTTTCCCAAACGGTGGGCGACGTATTGATTTTGTATTTGGCCATGAGCTTGCCTTCCACTTCGCCCGGCGTCATGCCGTCGATGCTTACTCCGCAGATGCCACACGAGAACTGGGGTTTGAGTGAGGTCGACAATTTGACACCGGGAAACTTCAGCACCTTTTCGGCCCAGTAGTTTTTCAAAAACCGTACCCGTTCCTCCTTGCGTTTGCCGCCGATGGCGTTGTGGAAATTGATGGCTTCGCCAATGCCCTGTTCGATGGGGAAACTGCGCGTGCCCAGCGTTTCGAATTTGCGGATGTCGTCGCTTTTGGGTTGACTGTTGCAGAGCAGGGGCCAGATTTTGGATATTTTCTCTTTTTTGATCCACAGCATGCCGGTGCCGACGGGCGCCGACAGGAATTTGTGCAGGCTCGTGCCGAAATAATCGCAGCCCAGCTCCGGAATTTTGAAGTCCAGCAATCCGAAGGAATGCGCGCCGTCGACAACCACTTCAATGCCGTGTTTTTTCGCCATCTGGCAAATTTTCTGCACCGGCATGATCTGGCCCACCCAGTTGATCACGTGGGTGACGTGAATGATTTTGGTGCGGGGCGTAATGGCCTTCTCGTACTCGCGGACAATCTGCTCGTCATCCTCAATCGGGAATTTGAAACTGAGCTGTTTATACACGATGCCTTCCCGCTGCGCGCGTTGCCGGTAAGCCTGAATGATGTTGGGGTAATCCTGAAGCGTCCCGATCACTTCGTCTCCTTTGGCCAGATCGAGTCCATAGATCACGGTATTGAGCGCTTCGGTGGCATTGCGGTTGATGGCAATTTCGTCGGGCAGCGTCCCCGCCAGCAACGCCAGTTTTTCGCGCACGGGTTCGCGCCCCTGATCCAGAATGCGCCACATGTAGTACGACGGCCCCTGATTGACCATCTGATTGTAGCGTTCCACCGCCTGCTGCACCACCAGCGGAGACGGCGACACGCCCCCGTTGTTGAGAATGATGATGCTGGACGACGAAGCCGTATAGCCCTGCTGGATCGTGCTCCAGTAGGTTTCGTCAGCCGCTACTTCCAGCGGACTGAGGTGCTGCACGCGCTGGTTGGCTGCGGCAAAATCGGCCGCGTGGGTGACGTTAAACAGGCTATTGAGCGAAAAGGCGCTGCCCGCGGCAGCCATTTTTTTTACGAAGTCTCGGCGGTTGTGTGCCATTAGGGAAAGGAATATATTGACCGGTTTTTCGGTCTTCAATATACCTTTAAACTCGGAGTCGCGGAAAACCGCTTGAAAAATTTATAAACAATCTACATCCGCTACCACCGTGACGGCTTTCAAACCTTTATCACTCAGCAATTCATAGCTATTACTCAGCTCTGTGATTCTCCCAGTATTCTTTAGGTGACACGATTCGAGTTGACCGAATCCGATCAAATGTAAAATCGTTCGAATTGCCCGTAATAATGAAATGAGCGTTCGCAACTATGGCAGCTTCTAAAAACTTATTATCGTCGAGATCTTTTATCAACAAAACCCGTTCAGTGGGTTCTATTTTTCGGCTAATTCGTCCAGTCGCAGCAACAGGATTTCAGCATTCCTCTTAAAATGGGTGAATCGGGCAAATTTGGCTCGGTTGAGAACTTCGAGATATTCCTCCCAAATAGCCTCTGACAGGATAAGCTGCGCTTTCCGTGCCAATATAATTTCTTCTACAAGTAAGGCGGGATAACTTCGGGCGATCAGGGCGGAAATCAGAACGTTCGTATCAATGACCAGTTTTTGCATTCCGAACAGCCTCAATTTCCGCGTTTATTTCGTCTGACGACATTCCAGACAGGCCATTCGTTTCGGCAATAGACTGACACTTGTGCAACGCATCACGAGCCACTTCCGTTTTGATCTTATCCACCAACTGATCAAGCGTCATTGAGTCAGACTGCAAACCATAACGGGCAGCCTGCTCGTCGGTCAGCGTTATAGTTAACGTACTCATAATCCTGTTTTTTAGAGAAAACTGATTTTGCTTTGGTCTGGTTCCGGCTACAAACAATCCACATCCGCTACCACCGTGACGGCTTTCAAACCTTTATCACTCAGCAGTTCGTTGATTTTTTCGAGGATAAAAACCTTGGCGGCTTTCGGGCTGATGCTGCGTTCGAGTTTGATCAAAACCGTATACAGATACTGGTTTCGGATGCGTTCCACCAGCGGAACTTCCGGTCCCAGCACCCGCGCTTCGCCCAGCTTTTCGGTCAGTTGGGCCACCAGCCGCTCGGCTGCCTGTTGGCTGACCCGCTGCTCGGCATGCCGAACCGTCAGTTTGATGAGCCGCGAGAACGGCGGATAATTGTAGTTTTCCCGCTCAACGATCTCTTCCTCAAACAGTCCTTTGTAATCATTTTCCAGAATTTTCTGTAAAACCGCCTGCTGCGGATTACTGGTCTGAATCAGCACTTTACCGCGTCGGTCGGCGCGCCGGCCCGCCCGACCGCTGACCTGCGTAATCATCTGAAAGGCCCGCTCGATGGCCCGAAATTCCGGGTAGTGAATCATCCGGTCGGAGTCAAAAATCCCCACCAGACTCACGTTCCCAAAATCCAGTCCTTTGCTGATCATCTGCGTTCCGACGAGAATATCGACGTTGCCACCCTCAAACTCCGAAATAATCTGCTGATACGCATTTTTAGCCCGCGTCGTGTCCAGATCCATCCGCTGAATCCGGGCTTCGGGGAACACAATCTGGAGTTGATCCTCCAGCTTTTCGGTCCCGAAACCGATCGTCCGAACCTTGTACGACCCACAGGCCGGGCAACTTTTCGGCACCGGATCTTTGTGACCACAATAGTGACAGCGCAATTCGGCGTCGCGCATGTGGTAGGTCAGGCTGACGTCGCAATTGGGACAGCGTCCCGTCCATTCGCAGTCTTCACACTGCAAATACGGCGAATACCCGCGCCGGTTTTGAAACAGGATGCTCTGCTCCCCGCGCTCCAGATTCTGCTGCAACTGGTCGAGCAAGACCGATGAAAACTCGTTTTTCATCTTCCGCTGCTGTTTTTCCAAACGCGTATTCACCAGCACAATGTCGGGCAGCATGGCGTCGCCGTAACGTTCGAGCAGTTCCACAAAACCGTAGCGCCCCTGCTGGGCGTGGTAATAACTTTCAATGGAAGGTGTTGCCGATCCCAGCAGTACCTTGGCCTTCTGCCAGTGGGCAATCATCATGGCCACGTCGCGGGCGTGGTAGCGCGGAGCCGGGTCGTGCTGTTTATACGACGTTTCGTGTTCTTCGTCCACGATAATCAGCCCCAGGTTGTCGAACGGCAGAAAAACCGCCGAGCGAACACCTACCACAAACTGGTATTGTCCGTCCACAATTCCCTTCCAGACTTCGACGCGTTCGTTGTCCGAGAATTTTGAATGGTAAATTCCCATTTTGTCGCCAAAGACTTTTCGCAGGCGAACCACAATCTGGGTGGTCAGCGCAATTTCGGGCAGCAGGTACAACACCTGGGAGCCGCTTTCCAGCGCATTCTGAATGAGGTTAATGTAGACCTCCGTTTTGCCGCTTCCGGTAATACCGTGCAGCAACACAATGTCTTTTTCGGTGAACGCACTGAGTACCTGATTACAAGCCCGTTGCTGAATCTCAGTTAGTTTCACCTCAACGCTTTGCATATCCTCGTCACCAAACCGGGGAACAATGACCTCGAAGGTTTCAAAAATCTGATTCTTGATCAGGGTTTGCAGCGACGATTGCGAGAGTTCATCGTCCTGGTTCAGAATGGTTTTATCGAGCCCCTTGCGGTTCAGCGCCGGATTGTTCAGTACCGGAATGTAGCTCAGGTATTTCATGATCACCTCCTGCTGTTTCGGCAGCTTTTCCAGTCCGTTAATTAAGGCCAGAATCTGCTCCCGGTTTTCGTAATGGGCCGTCAGCCGGACTTTCCGCACCATTTTCGGCACGTACTTTTCCCGCACTTCGTCGAACACAATTACCGCCCGTTTGCCCACCAGCGATTTGATGGTCGTTGGCACGTTGGTTTCTCCGACCAGTCGGCCCAATTCTTCGTACGACAGCGCCGAGTGCTTTTTGAGTTCGTCCAGCAAGCGCACTTCGTCGTCGGTCAGCAGTTCGGGGTAATCGAAATCCGGGTTGTACTGCACCTTCGACTGGCTCGTAATCTTCAAACCCGACGGCAGGGCCACGTTCAGCACATCGCCGATGTTGCAGAGGTAATATTCTGCCATCCAGCTAAATAGCTCCAGCTGATAGCCGGTAACCAACGGATATTCATCCAGTAGTTCAAGGATGTATTTGGCCTGATACGTATTCGGTGGCTGGTGGTGAATGCGCCCCACGACCGCCGTATACACCCGGTTTTTGCCAAACGGAACAATCACCCGCGCCCCCACTTTCAGCCGTTCCACCATATCGCGCGGGACGCGATAGGTAAACAGTTTCGGAATCGGAACAGGGATGATCAGGTCAGCAAAAAAGGTGGTTTCTTCGTCGAAAGCAACGAGTTGGGGCAGCGATTGCACAATGAATACGGCTTAAATTCTTATACAGCAGACAATCCGACAAAAGAGAAAAGAAGCGAGATTAACTCATCCATGTTAAAGTCAATAGTCGTTCCTCTATTCTCTTTCTTCTTTTGTCTTACTATAGCAAGTTAACAATTGCTGCGATAAGTTCCTCCCGATCTTTCCCAATCTGCCAACGGGCAGTTTTCTGAAACCGCTCCCGTAACCTAAAATCGTTAGTAGTAACTATTGAATAGTTAGGGATAAGCATCGAAATTGGGCGGGTTTCGATAGGCCGGTTTTCCCATTTGACAACGCCTTATTTTACGCCTGAATTCTCTTAAATTGAGAGAAAATTCACCTTTTCCCAACCACATCTGATTGATAATCAAGAAGTCGAAAAAATACTTATACGCTTTTCCTGAAAAACCGCTGACATTAACCCGGTAAGATTGATGAAATCACGGACAACGAACGGGGCGGCTCTTTCGCAGCCTTCATAACCTTTACTTCAGAGTTTTATGCAAACGCAACTTCTTACCTACACATTAAGCCGGAAATTAGGTGAAGGCGGAATGGCCACCGTCTGGTACGCCGAGAATGCGCTCGGAAAACGCTTCGCGATCAAAGTACTGAAGCCGGGGATGGAACTCAAGGAAAAACTGGCCGAGCGTTTCCGGCTGGAAGCCAAAATGATGGTCAGTCTGGAACATCCGCATATTCGCCAGGTAATTGATTACCACGAAGATGCGAGCACGATGGCAATCATTATGGAGTATCTGGAAGGTGAAGACCTGGGGCGGTATCTGATCGAACACGGGCCGGTTTCCGAAAAGCAGGCCCTCAACTGGTTCAACGACATTCTGGATGCGGTGGGCTATGTACACCAGAAGAATTACGTCCATCGCGACATCAAGCCCACGAATCTGTTCCTGACCCGCAACGGTTCGATCAAGGTGATGGACTTCGGCATTGCCAAGATCGTCAACGCCAACCTGGAACTGACCGAAACCCACACCAACATCGGCTCACCCCAGTACATGAGTCCGGAGCAGATTACCACACCCAAATCCATCGATTACCGCACCGATATTTATTCGCTGGGCGTGACGCTCTTCGCCCTGTTGACGGGCAAAAAACCGTATGACGATTCGTATGGTTCGGCCTACACGGTTCAGGCCGAGATTGTTAAAAAACCGCTTCCGTTTATTCCGGGTGTTTCGCAGCGCGTCAACGCGGCCATTCAGAAAGCGACCAGCAAAAATCCCGCCGATCGTTTTCAGAGTTGTGCGGCCTTCAGAGAGGCTCTGGCAGAACCGCAACCGGTTTTTGTGGGCAATGATGACGACAAAACGCTGATCCGGAATCCGAACCAGCATCTGTTTAATCTGCCGGAAGATGTTCGAAAAAAAGAGATGGCGAAACCGGAAGAGGTGAAAGAGGTAATTCTTGACCCGAAAAAACCGGACGATGGTTCGAAGAAACAGGCCGAAAAGAAATCCCACACGCTCCGCAATGTGATCATCGGCTTCGTTGTGCTGCTGGTGCTGGGTGGTGGGCTGTTCGCATTCTGGACGTATGTTGTCAAAGGCGACATTACGAAAGGCGTGGAACTGGCGAACAAAGGGCAATATACCGAAGCGTTTTTTCTGCTTTACAAACACCGGGATTCGCCCTTCATGACGCCCGAAGCGATTCATCATCTGGGTTACATGTACAATACTGGCACGGGTACGCAACGGGATTACAGCGAAGCACTGCGCTGGTACTGGAAAGCGGCCGACCAGGGTTACCTGCTGAGTTTGAGCAACATCGGTGCGATGTATCAATTTGGAATGGGCGTGGCCGTCGATCTTCCGAAAGCCCGGGATTATTACGAAAAAGCCGCAATGGGCGGTATCGCAAAGGCAAAATACAATCTGGGCGAACTGTATTACAACGGCAACGGCGTGAACCGTAACTATTACGAAGCGGTCCGTTATTACCGCGAAGGTGCCGAAGGTGGTGATGCCGGTGCCCAGTATAAACTGGGATTGTGTTACCAGTATGGCAACGGCGTTAGCAGTGACTATTCGCAGGCCGAATATTGGTACCGGAAAGCCGCCAGCCAGAACTATGCGGAAGCACAGAATTCAATTGGTGCGCTTTATTACAAGGGGTATATCGGCGGCAATGGCGCCGATTACGCAACGGCCCGGTTCTGGTACCTGAAAGCGGCTGAGCAGAACAACATCTATTCACTCTATAATCTGGGCTACCTGCACGATTACGGGCAGGGTGTCACCCAAAACTGGACAATCGCTGTCGATTATTACAAACGAGCCGCCCGGTTGGGTTCCGCTGACGCCCAGAAACGGTTGAACCAGTATTCGATACGCTGGTAAATCGGTTTACGGTTTTCAGTATTCGGTTTACGGTGGCTGGCGCATGCTCCAACAAGAACGCGGCAGTAAGCATGCGTCAGTCACCGTAAACTGAATACCGTAAACCGTAAACTATCAAACCTTAAACCCTCAAACCTGAACACCATGACACCCGATGCTTCCCGGCCGACCGCTTTGCGCGTGATCCGGATCGGAAAAAATAAAGACAATGACCTGGTGCTCGAAAAACCGGGCATCAGTCGGTACCACGCCCGACTGACGTTGTATACCGATTTTCTGGGTTTGCTTGAAGACCTCGACTCCACGTACGGAACCGAGGTCGATGGGCGTCGGATTGTGCAGAAAATGATTACGCCGAGCAGCAACGTGGTGCTGGGAACCATCGCCAAACTGGACGTGAAAACGCTTTTTGAGAAGGTCCGCCCCCAGCTTCAACCACCTCCCCCTCCGCCGATCCCCAAACCGGGGGCGGGACCAATACCGGGGCTAACACCCGGACCCATCCCGCAACTGACGCCCCCAGGCGGCAATTTTGCCGAAGAATTGTCCCGACTGAGCTGGCATTATGAACAGTATGTGATGGCGAAACAGGAAATCCTGACCGGCGATCCGAAGAAAAAAGCCTGGATTCGGGTGGCAATCGGCTGGGTGCCGTATGCCGGTTTTCCACTGGCGGCTTTGATCGACGCCTATGTTTTCAATACCAGCGAACGGGTTCAGGTGCTGGACGAAGCGTTCCGGCGCGATTACAAATGCCCGAACCCCGCCTGTCAGCAGTTTTTGGGCTATGTTCCCTACGGCGAACTGGTGCGGCAACGGCAATGCCGGTATTGCAAATGCCTGTGGGTCTGATCACCGAAAAAAGTTTGAAAAATTTTTCACTCAGGCACTGACATTCCGAAAGTGGCCCGGATAAAGAAGTAGAAACCGCAACAAGGCGATTCAAAAAACAGCTCACATACTAAATCATTCCGACCATGCTCCCGACTTCCGACTCCTTCGATCAGCCAACGCAAACAGGAAACGATCAGGCCACGCCAGTAGCCAAAACCGGTGGTAAAAAACTGACCGGCAAACAAAAAGCCGTCCTCTTCGCCGGTTTGGGCGGGGCAGCCGCCATCGCCGGTGGCAGCGCCCTGGCCTGGGGTATGAGCGAAGAAGATGGCAAAGCCAACAACAATCACCCGGAAACCAAACCGGCTGCGGAAACGCCTACCAAAGTGGAAGAACCCAAACCGTCGACCGAAACGCCTTCCGACAGCACGCACGTCAGCACCAGTCCCCGCCCGGAAGTAGCGCCAAATGCCACCTCCTCCCACACCACTCCTTCAGAAACCAGCGAAACGCCTACTCCTCACGAACCCATGGTGGCTACCCACGTTACCGACGACATGTCTTTCGAAGACGCTTTCAAAACCGCCCGCGCAGAAGTTGGCCCCGGTGGTTATTTTGAATGGAACGATCACCTCTACAACACCTACTACAAAGAAGAATGGGAAGCCATGAGCGAAAAACAGCGGGAAGACTATGCCGCTTCACTGAATGACGAAACCAGGTCGGAATCAACTCATTCGGCGAGCGACAATACCAGCAGGGCTGACGTCAAAATCGGTGAATACAACGGACAAACCGTGGCACTGGGCGATGGAGACCACGATGGCGATGCGGAAGCGATTGTTTTCAGCGACGGAAAAACCGGCATCATTGACCGCGACAACGACGGCATCATGGACACCCGCGTGGAGCTGGATCCAGAAACGCATACAATTACGGCCGAAGCTCCACTGGCAACCACTTTCGCAGCACCGAAATTGAGCGATCTGGATTCTTTCAACAACCGACCGGTTTCGAACGAAACTACGCCGGAAACCAAACCGGTGGTTGTCACGACTGAATACCAGGGACACACGATTGTCGCCGGTGACACGGACCACGATGGCGATGCCGAAGTGGTAATTGTCGATGGAACTTCCGGCGCGGTGGATACTGACAACGACGGTATTTTGGAAACCCGGATTGAGTTGGATCCCAACTCGCACGAAGTGATTGCTTCGGCTCCGATGACGGAAGTCTACAATGCACCCGCGCTGAGCGACTTTGGCACCTCTCAAAATCAGACGACGCCCGCGAACGACACGACTCCGGAAGTGGAAGTTGTAACCGTCAATCAAGATGGACACGAGGTTACAATGGGCGATTCTAACCACGATGGCTATGTAGATATTGTGATGCTGGAAGATGGAAAAACCGTTTTCGATGCAGACGGGGATCACCAGTTCGACACGGTTGCTCAGGTTGATATGAACACCGGCGAAGTGTTGTCCGCTGCACCCCTGGAACACCCGATTGAAGCACCAACGATGGATAGTTTTTCGTCCGATGAAAATCGGATGGCCAGCAACGATTATGATAACAACGCCGACGTCAGCGACTGGGTCGCGTAAGCCGGTTTTGTTCGTATTCACTCCGTAAATTGCTTTTCGCCGAAATCATCATGAACGTTCAGGAACTCACTCTCACTTGCGGAAATCCGGCCTGCCGCGCTGGTCTTACCGTTCGGGTCAAAGTCCCCACGCAGGCCAAAGAAGTCAAATGCCCGAAATGTGGTTACTTAAATCCTTTACCCGCGAATTTGTCGGCACCCGACAAACCGGTCCCGGCGGCTTCGGATGAAGAAACGCTGATCAAGGAGAACGACAACGAAAAAACGTGGATACAAGGCGAGGGAAAGACCAAACCGGCGCTGCCGGAAGTGCTCGGCTGGCTGATCGTTCATGATGAAAAAACGGCGTCGCAGACGTTCAATCTGAAAAAAGGGCTCAACACAGTCGGGCGGATTTCCCGGAAATCACCGTCTGATCTGATGATTCAAACGGAGGATCGGTACATGAGCCGCCCGCATTGCACGATTGAAGTAAAGATCAACAAAATGGGGCAGGTGGATTACGTGCTTCAGGACGGTGCCCGCCAGCCCGACGGCACCCGGAAAAAAAGCCAGAACGGCACTTTCCTGAATGGCCAGGAACCGGCGCTGCATCCTTCGGAACAAATCTACCTGAAAGACGGTGACACCGTTCAGATCGGCGAAACCAAAGTGGTGCTGAAAACGTATCAGATGTCCGAGTCCCTCCAGAAAGCGCACCGTCAGGTGGAGGGAACTGACTATACCCGCACCATTTTATCCTTCAACTAGTACCAACCGGCCCACTTCCCATGAAATTAACCATTCACCCGCCTTTGGGGTATTCCTTTCAGGGTGGACGCAGCAATAACGAAGATACTATTTTCCCACAGGCCGACGACGCTACGCAGCAACAGCCGTGGTTTATGGTGTGCGACGGCGTGGGCGGAGCCGCCCGGGGCGAAATCGCCAGCCACATCGCCGTTGAGGGTTTTAACGACTACTTCGTCCGGAATCCGGAACCGGTGGCCACGCCGGTTTATCTGCAAACGGCGCTGGATCACGTCCAGGCTCGGTTCGACGACTACCTGGCGTGGCACCCGGAAGGCAACGGAATGGCGACCACCCTGACCATGCTCTATCTGCACGAAGCCGGAGCCAGCGTGGCTCACATTGGCGACAGCCGGGTCTACCACCTCCGCGATGGCAAGGTGGTCTGGCGAACCGAAGATCATTCGCTGGTGAATCAATTGCTGAAAGCCGGAGTCATTTCCCGCGAAGAAGCGCGTGAACATCCCCAGCGGAACGTCATCGAACGAGCCATTCAGGGCAATACCAAACCGGTCAAAATCGACGTTCAGGTGCTCAATGACGTTCGGCCCGGCGACTATTTTTTCCTTTGTACCGACGGCGTTCTGGAACGGGTCAGCGATGAACTGCTGGAGAATGTATTGGGCACAGCGGCATCCAATGAACAGAAAAAACAAACGCTGATCGATTGCTGTACCGGAAAAACCAAGGATAACTTCTCGGCGTATCTGGTTCAGATTGAAACCGTTAGTGGCGAAGTCTCCGACGAATACCGGTTTTCCGCTCCGGTTTATGCCCATCCGGAAACCGTGGCCGATGAAACCGTGGCCGTGGTGGCGGTTGATTCCGTCCGGACCACCCCGGCTCCGGTCGAAAATAAAGTTCCTCCGCGTATTATTCCGGAACCGCGACCGAATCCCGTTCCCAAGCGCAGCGTTGAACAACCAGCCCCGAAAGACAACCTTTTTCCGGATTCCGATTCACTTCCCCGCCTGCTGACCGTCGCCCTGATTGCCGCCGTATTGACACTGGGTGGCGTGATGACTTACAAATGGGCGAAATCCGACGAAACGGGTCAGGTTCAGGGGGCAGGAACCGCACACAAACCAACGAGACAGAACCCGAAAATTGATGTTTTGCCGCCGAATACCAAACCGGATCAGCCGCTGGATGACACCGAAAGTGTTAGTCAGGCGGTCATCAGTGCCGGAAAAGCACCGGTTCTAATCACCGGAAAGCTTTATAAAAAACAGACCGAAGACGGCTGGATTCTGGTAGACGAAAAGGGGGAGAAAAAACGTAAGACCAAGTCGTACGATGAAATCGGAAAAGCCAGCGATGATTTCATTACCGTACGGAAAGACAACAAATGGGGCTACATCAATCTGGATGGCCAAATAAAAATCCGATGCCAGTTTGACAAAGCTGCCAATTTTGCCGAAGGCCGGGCGCTGGTTTCCAAAGACGGCCAGGAATACTACATCAATAAATCCGGGCAGGTTGCACAACCCGTTGAATCGACGCCCGGCCAGCAAACGGCCGTTTTAAAAATCGACCCAATAGCGGCCTCCTTCCAACCAACTAAAATATTCATCTTCAATAAGATACGCTCATGAAATGGTATTTAGCAACTATTCTGACGCTGGTGACAATTATTAATACATTTGCCCAGCAAACCTACGCCATCGTCATCGGGGTGGCTGATTACGTGGGCACGGTCAACGACCTGCAGTATGCCGATGACGACGCCACGCTGGTCACCCGGTTTTTGCGCGGCCCGAAAGGCGGCAGCGTTCCGGCCGCGAATATCGTGACGTTGGTGAATCAACAAGCCAGCCACGCCAACATCATGCGGGCACTCCAGCTATTTCAGCGCGCCCAACGCAATGACCGGGTGATTATTTTCTTTTCCGGGCACGGCGCCGATGGCACATTTTTCACCGCCGATGGCCAGGAACTCCTGCACGCCGAAGTAAAAACCGCCTTCCGGCAGTCGGCGGCCAACACCAAGATTGTCTGGGCGGATGCCTGCCATTCGGGCAGCATCAGGCGGAAGTCCAACGCCCGCACGGCTTCTCACCAAACCTACAAGCAACTGAATGATCCGTCGCTCAACGTCGTCGTCATGGCGTCGTCGCGCTCGAGTCAGAAATCCGGCGAGTATAATTCGTTGCGGCAGGGTGCTTTCACGTATTATCTGGTGAAAGGAGCCGAGGGAGCCGCCGATAGTGACCGAAACCGGATCGTGACCATCCGCGAACATTTTAAATACGTCAGCAACGGGGTTCGGCAAACCACGCATAACCAGCAAATTCCGATCATCTACGGCAAATTTTCCGATTCAACCCCCGTCACGATTTTATAAGGCGTTTGTTCCCTGTATATTGAGAAGATTTTTGTTAATCAACGATTATGATTCTGCCACCCAATCCGTGCAGTGCCTTTCCCACCGATGAACTGCTTTTTGCCGGTTTAAAAAACAGCGACGACCGGGCCTACGCTTGTCTCTACGCCCAAACATTCCGCTCGTTCGCCCATTATGTGCAAACCAATCAGGGATCGATGGAACACGCGCAGGACGCGTTTCAACAAGGGATGGCGGAGTTCTACGTTGCCGTAAAATCCGGACGCTATCAGTTGTCGCCCTCGGCCCGATTGAAAAGTGTTCTTTTTGAATTTTGCAAACGCAAGTGGATCAACGAATTGCAAAGTGCCCGTCACCGCCATACGCAACCGCTGGATGTGTACGTTGACCGATCTGACGACGACCCGACGGATGCACTGATGACTTTTTCCGAAAATGTCAGCAAAGTCAACCAGTTGCTCCAGCGGATGGGCGAGAATTGCCAGCGCGTGATCGACCTGTTTTATATTCAGGGAAAACCGCTCGTCGAGATTGCCCACATCATGAATTACACGCCCCAAACCGCCCGCACCAAGCGGTATGAATGTACCGAACAACTGAAGAAGCTGTTCTGGGGCAGAGGCCCATTAAACTAGTACGATCATGGCTTTAACTGAATCCGAATACGACCGAATCGAAGCTTACCTGGAAGGCACGCTCTCGCCCGACGAACAACGCCAGTTGGAAGCAGAACTAGCCGCCGATCCCGACCTGCAACAGGCCGTCGACGAACACCGGGTGATCTGGGAAGGGCTGCAGGTACCGGTGGCGGTGGAATATTTTCAGGAAATGCACGGCCAGCTCGAAGAGCAGGGATTGCTCGAATTTGACGATCTCTGGGTGGAAGCGGTTGAGCCATCGCACAGTTCCTCGGAACACCCAGCGCATCCGCACGCGGAGCACGACGAACCGGAAGTTTTTGTAACCTCCGAACCGAAAACCGCTTCGGACGATCCGACCTCACACATCGAAGTGGCGGTTCAGGATGACCTGGACGTTCATCACCCTTCCCCGGAACCGGACCACCAACCCGACGATTGGGATACCCCGCCCGAGTCGGACAACTCCGACCCGCATTTTAATGGTCCGGATGAATAGTAATTGCCTTTTAAAGTTGGTAATGGTTTTTCCGGTAAACCGCTATACGCCATCTGTTAACGGCTGCTGCTATTTTTTAGACTCGATTTGTCTATGTAACAATAGCGTGGTTTGTAAATGGGACGTTAATTAGATTTTCATTTCTGCGTACAAATCCCTTAATGCTTCCTGCTGGGTAACACCCGCACCAACAAAATGCAGGTTTCGGCCGCGCTTCCCAGTGTTGACAGTCTTGGCTATATACCAGTACTGGCCAGACCAATAATACTGCCCGTACCAGCCAATCTTTCTATTTTCCATTCGGACGTTTGTAAGACTTGGTTTTTTCTTTCCCATTTACAACCCTGGACACTTGAAAAGACTCTAAAAGGAAAACTACTCTTTGCTTATTACCATTATGAAACCAATAACTGCCTTTGTAATAATTGCTTTCTCTCTAGGTGGTTGTGAGAAGAATAGTATAAAATCACCCCGATGCGAACTCAAACCGGAAAGTGGACCATGCTTCGCGGCCTTTACCAAATATTATTATGATCCATCCAGAAAGGTATGCAAATCCTTTGTATGGGGTGGTTGTGGGGAGTTGTGCCATTCGAAACTCTCGCCGAGTGTGAGGCATGTTTGCGCCATAATTAAATTGAATCACTCATAAACCAGAGGTTTTGGAAACAATTATATGATTAACATTCATTTTGTCTTTATGATTACATTAACATTTAATCTGAATCCGAATGAGAAAGCTACTCACTCTCTATTTTTTGGTAAGGTTAATGACAAGTTGCAATCGTAACGTTGAACCAGATGCCGCCACGATGATAGCTGGAAAATATGAGGTAGTTAAAGTGAAATACATGGGATTTGATATTACCGGTAACTACAAATCAACAATTACGGTCACCAGGTTGACGGCTAGCACGGTACATGCAGAAACAACCTTCCCCTATGGAACGAGTCCAGTCAGTGATACATGGACAGTAACAAAAGTTGCTAACGACTCAATTGCCATTAAGACCAGTGGACAATATGTAATCCGCAATCAGAATAATGAGATTTATACGCCCTTAGCCGATGGCTCGTTGGAATTGCTTTATAGGAAAAGCAAATGACCACCTAATAGATTTACGTCAATAATTATAAACGGACGTTAGTTTTATAATACCTACTAATCGTTATAAGAATTAGTAGGTTTAGCAGGTAAAAATCGCTCCTCAGCGGAGATTCAGCTATATTTAAAACAGTTTCTTTATTACGGCTTCTATATGAGTTTACTACTGACTAACTACAACTTAGATTTTGTTGAGGATAACAATGATTCCTTAGG
>NZ_RQJO01000010.1 GCF_003858635.1 Larkinella rosea | reverse complement strand
CCGAACAGAGCCGTTAAGCCCCGTTACGCCGATGGTACTGGAGTCACTTCCGGGAGAGTAGGTTGCCGCCACCACAGAATACCGAGTCCGCATCTAAACCAGATGCGGACTTTTTTTTGCATTAGGGTTTTAGCTGAACAAATACGTAATAATTGGGATCACTGGTCAATCGAGTAACTCCCGACGTTTGTAACGTTTGCCAGTCTGTAGATGGGTTTAAATTTTGAACTGGTCCCGAATTGTTTAAACAGACTTGAAGAGGCATATTGAATCCCGCGACGCAATTGGTCCAACGGTATTGCACCTTATTTTTTACAATTTTATACTCTAAAGTGGGAATGCGGTTATCCCGCAGGTATTGATCGAACACCTTCTGGAGATTTATCGCCGATTCCTGGCTGATGTATTCCTCAATCTGCTTGCCGTCGACCGTCTGGTGGTAAAACGTTTTATTAAGTCCCCGCAGAATTTGCCGCCATTTTTCGTCATTTCCAATGATCTGGCGGATAGTATGCAACATATTCCCTCCTTTATAATACATGTCGCCTGATCCTGAACGGTTTACGTTGTAATAACCAACGATAGGTCTGTCGTTGCGGATTAAAGCCCGAGTTCCCATAACATAGGCTGATCCGGCATCTTTTCCGTAATAGTATTCGGTAAACAGGTTTTCAGAATAGTTCGTAAAGCTCTCATGAACCCACATATCGGCAATGTCCTTATACGTAATGTTATTGGCAAACCATTCGTGGCCGGATTCGTGGACGATGATGAAATCCCAGAGAAGGCCAAAACCGGTACCAGACAAATCCCGGCCCAAATACCCATTGCGAAAGCGGTTTCCATACGTTACCGAGCTTTGGTGTTCCATCCCCAGATAAGGCGTCTCCACCAATTTGTAACCGTCTTCATAAAATGGATACGGGCCAAACCAGTGTTCAAACGCTTTCAACATCGGTTTTACCTGCTGAAACTGCCGACGTGCCGAATCTTCGTGTTCGGGCAGCGCATAAAAATCCAGCCTCAATGGTCCTTTTTCGCCCTGAAAAGTGTCCGACCAGTGAACGTAATTACCGACATTGAGATTGACGCCGTAATTGTTGATCGGATTACTGACAAACCAATCGAAGGTATGGCTGCCATCCCCATTTTCGGTAACCCGCTGTAGACGACCGTTTGAAACATCGCTCAGATCCTTTGGCACGGTAATGCTGATGAGCATGCTATCCGGTTCGTCGTACATGTGATCCTTGCACGGCCACCAGGCGCTGGCCCCCAAACCCTGGCAGGCTGTTGCGATAAACCATTGCCCGGCTTTATCCCGTTTCCAGACAAAACCGCCATCCCAGGGAGCCCGTTTGGCAACGTGGGGCTTTCCGCCATACGAAACGATCAACGACTCTTTTTGCCCCGCTACCTGCTTTTTCTGAAGCGTTACAAAATAGGCGTTCCCGTCCTGCCGGAACGATAGCTCTTTGCCATCCTGCACAATTTTCTGAACGCTGAGTGGCCGCTGCAAATCGATTTGCAGCGTTTGGCTGGGTTTCAGAACGCGGTACTGAATGGTTGTACTGCCGCTGATTGCGCTGTCGGCCGGATTCAGTTTGACCTGCAAATGATAAAAGGCCAGATCCCACCAGGCCCGTTCGGGAGTGATGGAACCGCGCAGCGTATCGTCGTGGGTAAACGCAAACTTTTGGGCGGAAGCCGCAACCGAAAAGAACAGGCCGAGCAGCAGCCAGGCGGTTTTATGAAGTTTAGCAGTCATAAGGTAACGTAAACGATATGAAAATTAACTTATTGGGCATCAGCGAGCGCCGGGCGGACAGTTCCTGAGTAAATAATTGGTGTAGAGCGTGCGAAGATGTTTGGTTGTCCCTTCACCCTCCGAAATACCGTGTGTTCGGTTTGGATACGGCATGACCTGAAACTGCTTATTATACTTAACGAGCTCATTGATAATTACTTCTGCATTGGAGTAATGCACATTGTCGTCGCCCGTTCCGTGAATATACAGCAAATTTCCCCGCAAGTTTTTAGCGTAGGTAATGGGGGAACCCGCCACAAAATCCTCTCGATTTTCCTGGGGTAATCCCATATAACGTTCCTGATAAATGTTGTCATAAAATAGCTGATTGCCAACAGCGGCTATGGCAATGCCTGTTTTGTAAATTTCAGGATATTGAAACAGCAATTGAAGCGTGGTCGATCCTCCTCCGCTCCAGCCCCAAACCGCTACCCGACTTGTATCCAGATAGGCCCGTTGTTCGAACAATTTTTTGGCACCCATCGCCTGATCGCGGACATTAATCCGGCCTATTTGGCGGTAAATGGCTTTCCGCCAGGCTGCCCCTTTAAGCGTCGGCGTTCCCCGGTTGTCCAGCGCGACGTAACAATAACCCGCTTTTGCCATATCGCCATCGAATTGTGCGTTGCTACCTGCCGAAAAAACATCGTTGGTCGTTGTGGAAGCCGGTTCGCCATAGACAAAGAAAACCACCGGATACTTTTTCGTACTGTCAAAATCAACTGGTTTTCGCATCCAGCCATCCAGTGTAATTCCATCGGAAGTTTTGATCGTAAAAAACTCGACATTTCGTGGCGTTTGCGCAGCCGAAGAGGGGCGGGGAATGGCCCGAACGACCTGGTGATCCGGCAAGCGAACCCACTCGGTTTTCATGGGAACCCGGTGGCTATTGAACGAATGCTGCGCAAACTGGCCGCCGGGCGCGATGTCATACGTGTGCGTGCCCACTTCACTGGCCGTTGAAATCCGCTCCAGTTTCCCTTTCCCGTCCATTTTCGTCCGGTACAGATACCGCTGTGTCGGCTGATTGGGCGAGGCAATGAAATAGATATAGCGGTTTTTTTCGTCAATAGAGCTGATGTGGGCGATGTCGAAGGGCCCCGGTGTGAGTAGTACTTCCTTTTTACCGTCGCGGCTGAGTTGGTACAAATGCCGCCAGCCATCCTTTTCAGAAACCCAAATGAACGATTTGCCGCCGTCCAGCCATTCCCAGCCGCTCGGATTGCCCCGGTTCCAGCTTTCTTTCGTGTCGATCCAGGTAGTGCTGGTTTCTTCGTGAATCGGTGTGACCGACCCATCGGAAGCCTGGGCGACGAAAACGATGCTGTGATTTTGTTTTCGGTTTAACTGCTGAATAATCAGTTCATTGGTACTGGGAAACCATTCCATGCGAACGAGGTAGTGCTGCTGCGGATCGCCGGGAATAGCCAGCCAGCGGGTTTCGCCACCCGTTGCCGGAACAACTCCAATGCGGGCAGGCGACGGCGATTCGCCCACTTTGGGGTATTCGACCGGAACCACGCGTGAATACACCGAATCGGTCGTATTGAGCATCAGATAGTCGCGGATGGTGCTGGCATCGATCTGCCAATAGGCAATCTGCTTGCTGTCAGGACTCCAGCGAAAACCGTCACGACAGCCAAATTCTTCTTCGTAAGCCCAGTCAAAGGTGCCGTTGATGCGTTTACGCGTACCATCGGTGGTTAATGGAATCGTTTTTTCGGTTGCGATATCTTCTACAAAGAGGTTATTCCGGCTTACATAGGCCACCTTGGTTCCGTCGGGCGACAGCTTGGCGTAGAGCAGCGATTGACTGGGTTGACTCTTCCCCACCTGCCGCAACTGACCGGTTTTTCGGTTGAGCAGGTAATAATCACCGCGGCTGTTGTAGCGCCAGACCCGGGCCGTATTCGTGAAAATCAAGACGGTGGAGGAGTCCCGGCTAAAGGCAAAACCGGCTACGGTCAGCGGTTTTGTGGTACCAGCGGGCGTCAGTTGTTCTTTGGAAACCAGGGTTGTTTCCTGTCCGGAGACGACGGCGGTTTGAACGATGGATTCCCGATTAACCGACAGATAAGCTTTGCCGTCGGAAGTCCAGCGTACTCCCTGGGCTTGTGCCATCAATTCCTGATTTAAACTGGTAACAATAAGTAAACCGAGAAGAACGATTCTGATTATCAGCTTCATAGTTTTAAAATAGGGCTTTGATGTACTGACCGGGTGTCAGGTTGTTGATGAGTTTAAATTGGCGGTTAAAGTTGGATAAATTCGTATAACCACACGAAAAAGCAATTTGACTGATGGGTAATTTGGATTCCTGCAACAGCCGGCACGCGTGCTCAATGCGTACCTCGTTGAGCAGTTGCGAAAACGTTTTCCGGGTATGAAGCCGGAAAAACCGGCAAAAAGCGCTGGGCGTCAAATGCGCCTGAGCGGCCACATCTTCCAGCGTAATCGGTGATGCGTACTGGTTCAGAATAAATGTAAAGACATTGTCCAGCCGCTGATGGTCGTCGGGTCGGCGGGGTTGTTCGTAGGCCGTCATCGACAGGAGTTCCCGGTTGGGGTCGGAAGCCATGCGGTCCAGAACCGTCAGCAACGTCATCAACTGCTCGAAGGGCCGGAGCGTGTGCAACTGCTCCAGATGCGTCGTGGTGGAAACCGGTTCGTTAAATCGAATCCGGACGCCGTGCCGGGCTTCCTGAAAAAGTTGATTGAGATGATTCAGTTCCGGCAGGCCGAAAAACGATTCCTGTAGCTGTTCGGGACGCAGGTATACCGAATAAGAAAGCGCTTGATGGGCGGTTTTTTGGGCGAAATAAGCCGGATCATTGCGGAAAACATGGGGCAAATTAGCTCCTAAAAGCAGCAGATCGTAAGGCCGGAATCGGTCGATGCGGTCGCCGACCACCTGCGTTCCTACACTTTCCTTGATCAGCGTCAGTTGCAATTCCGGATGAAAATGCAGCCGGTCGTAAAAATGCGGGCCATCGTCGACCTGCACCCGAAACGAACGGTCATCAACAGTAGGTACCCGAAACAGCAACGGTTTCATCTGGTCTGGGAAAAGCTTAGCGATACGCGGCTGAACAAAGTAATGATAAAACGAATAAGTGGTACACAATTGGTCGAATAACTGCGTTTAAATGGGTAAACTGGTAAAAATAATATTAGTATCAATCAACTCCTGTGAAGTTACCCACGCTTCTTTTTACCAATTTTGTTTACCTGACTTCTGACAATCAACTCTGATTTAATCCTGCATTTTATGGCTATTAACGTAAACTGGAAAGGCGTTTATCCCGCCCTGCTCACGCCCTTCACGGCCGACGACGAACTTGATTTGCCGCTGTTTGCCAAAAACTTACACGCTCAGCTCGACGCGGGCGTTCACGGAATGATCATTGCCGGATCGCTGGGCGAGGTCAGTACGCTGAGCGGGCCGGAAAAACTGGCGCTGCTGGAAACCGCCCTGGAAACCACCAACGGCCGGGTTCCGGTAATCATGAACGTTGCCGAAGCGGTTACGAAGGATGCCGTTCGGGGCGCGCGTGAAGCCGAAGCCGCCGGTGCCGATGGCCTGATGCTGTTGCCGCCCATGCGGTATTTTGCCGATTCGCGCGAAACCGTAGCGTTTTTCAAAACCATCGCGCAGGAAACGTCGCTACCGATCATGATTTACAACAACCCGGTCGATTACAAAATCATGACGACGGTCGCCATGTTTGAGGAGCTGGCCGAATTGCCAAACATTCAGGCGGTGAAGGAATCGACCCGCGATCTGACCAACATTACCCGCATGCGGAATGCCTTTGGCGATCGGTATCGGATTCTGGGAGGTGTTGATACGCTGGCGCTGGAAGCACAACTGTCGGGGGCCGACGGCTGGGTAGCCGGACTGGTCGATGCGTTCCCGCAGGAGACCGTTGCCATTTTTGAACTGGTCAACGCCGGACGGATTCAGGAAGCACTCGCTATTTACCGCTGGTTTATGCCCTTGCTGGAACTGGATATTCAGCCTAAACTGGTGCAATACATCAAGTTAGCCGCAGCCGCAACGGGTATTGGTTCGGAATACGTTCGGGCTCCGCGCCTGACGCTGGTGGGCGAAGAGCGGGCGCGCGTGCTGGCCGTTATCGATGCTGCACTGGCAACCCGACCCACCTTACAAGCGGTTTAAGCACGGTTTTCGGACATACGGTTTTATGAATTACAACTTTTATTGCATCGATGCCCACACCTGCGGCAATCCGGTTCGGGTGGTGACGGGCGGCAGCATTCCGCACCTGACGGGGGCGACGATGAGCGAAAAGCGCCAGCATTTTCTGCGCGACTACGACTGGATTCGGAAGAGCCTGATGTTTGAACCGCGCGGTCACGATATGATGTCGGGCAGTATTTTGTACCCGCCCAGCGACCCGGCCAACGATGTGGGGGTGTTGTTTATCGAAACCTCGGGTTGCCTGCCCATGTGCGGCCACGGAACCATCGGAACCGTGACGGTCGCGATTGAACAGGGGCTGGTGGTACCCAAAACGCCGGGCGTCCTGAATCTGGAAGTGCCCGCCGGTCTGGTACGGGTCGAATACCGGCAGGAAGGCCGCAAGGTGAAGTCCGTGAAAATCACCAACATCAAATCGTATCTGGCGGCTGAAAACCTGACCGTCGAATGCCCGGACCTGGGAACCTTGACGGTCGATGTAGCCTACGGCGGTAATTTCTACGCCATCGTCGATCCGCAGCCGAATTTTCCCGGTTTGCAGCATTACAAAGCCGAGCAACTCATTGCGTGGGCGCGGGTGATGCGGCAGCGGATGAACGAGCAGTACACGTTTGTGCATCCCGAAAATCCGACCATCAACGGTCTGAGCCATATTTTGTGGACCGGCGAGCCGCTGGCGGCTACTTCTACGGCCCGTAATGCGGTTTTTTACGGCGACAAAGCCATTGATCGTTCGCCCTGCGGTACCGGAACTTCGGCAAGGCTGGCGCAATGGTACGCCAAAGGCTGGTTAAAACCGGGCCAGGATTTTATTCATGAAAGCATCATCGGTTCCATTTTTACGGGCCGGATCGAGCAGGAAACCGAGTTGGCGGGAAAACCAGCCATTGTTCCGAGCATCGAAGGCTGGGCGATCATCCACGGGTTTAACCACATCATGCTGGACGAAGACGATCCGTACGTCCACGGTTTTCAGGTCATATGAAACACATCGGGATTATTGGTGGAGGTGTAATCGGTTTATGTTCAGCTTACTACCTCGATAAAGCAGGCTATAAGGTAACGGTTTTCGATCGGAACACGCTGACCGACGGCTGTTCATTCGGGAATGCCGGAATGATTGTGCCGAGCCACATTATTCCGCTGGCACAACCGGGCATGATGGCGAAAGGCATGCGGATGCTACTGAAATCGACCAGTCCATTTTACATCAAACCGCGCCTGAGCGCCGACCTGCTGCGCTGGGGCTGGCTGTTCTACAAACATTCGACGCCCGAACACGTTGAACGCTCGATTCCGGCCTTGCGGGACATCAGTTTGTTGAGTAAAAAACTGTATCAGGAACTGGCTGAATCCGGCGATCTGTCGTTCGGCTGGCAGGAAGTTGGCCTTTTGATGTTGTATAAAAACGCGGCTACCGAACACGAAATGGCCGAGGAAGCGGACGTCGCCAACCTGGCCGGTATCGAAGCGCGGCAGTTGTCGGGGGCGCAGGTGCAGGAGCTGGAGCCGGATGTCCGGGTGAATGTGCGGGGGGCGGTTTTTTATCCCGGAGATGCGAACCTGAATCCCGGCCAGTTGATTCGCTCGCTGGTCGCGTACCTGAAAAAGCGTGGAGTGACAATACTGGAACGGCAGGAAGTAACCAATTTGGGTCAAACCGGTTCCCGCATTACATCCGTGCGAACGGTTTCGGGCGAGCAATCCATCGACGAACTGGTGATTGCCGCCGGAGCCTGGTCGCCGGTGCTGACGCGGTTGCTGGGCCTGTCGCTGCCGTTACAGGGCGGGAAAGGCTACAGTTTTATGCTGCAAAATCAACACCCGACTATCCGGGTTCCGGCCATTATGCTCGAAGCGCGGGCCACGGCCACGCCGATGGGGGCCGATTTGCGGTTTGCCGGAACGCTCGAGGTGGCCGGAACGGATTTGTCCGTTAACCTGAATCGGGTACGCGGCATTGTCAATTCCATCCGGAACTATTACCCCGATATGCCCGCCGAACTGCCGGAAGTGTCGAATGTCTGGAGCGGTTTGCGGCCCTGTTCGCCCGATGGATTGCCGTATTTGGGCCGGGTTTCGGGTTTCGAAAATCTCGTGTTGGCAACCGGGCACGGGATGATGGGGGTTAGTCTGGGGCCCGCTTCCGGAAAAATAGTGGCTGACGTCATCGGAAATCAGGCTCCGGCGATGGACCTGAATACCTTTAATCCGGAACGGTTTCGGTAAAAACAGGAGCGGTTTTTAGTAATTGAATCAATAAACAGCCGGAAAGGGACAGAATTCGAAGAAAAACCGACTTTCAGACATACTATTTGTATTTAAAACCGTTAACTAACATGTAGTTACCTACAAATGAAAAAAATAGTACCTTCCATTTTCTGATTCTACTTGACGTATTTGAAAGAAACGCTCTACTTTTGTGTAGTTATGGACTATAACTATCCCATGCCATGAAAATCAGCCCGCCACAAGTTGGCCGATATTATTACGTTGGGAATGAACCAACGCTTTTCACCGAAAAACTTCTGCAGGAAATCCTGCCGCATCACCGTCCCCAACCCATTCGATTGACCAAGCAGTGGTTAATTGAATTTGGCTTTCGGCCGGATTCAGCCCGCCATTTCTGGTTTTTTCAGGATTTGAAATTAGTCCCTGGTCTCAATTGCTGGCTATGCGTGAGCAGCCGCCGGTATCTGCATTACGTCCATGAATTACAGGAGTGCTTTGCCGATATTTACCAGATGGAACTTCCCCTTAAAATCCAGTCGTAAGTATTTTCATTCGTTAAGCAATTTTACGTTTTACATTCCGTCCCCGCTGCGTACAAAAAATAGTTGATTCTTCGACGTTTGAAGGGATTTAGCACGATATTTGCGTGAGTATGATGTCTGATAATTAAGTGCGGATTAGGTAGAGGATTGACTGAATCAGGCAGCAATGGTGTCGGAATGAACCACCCAAATTGATGGGGAAATTGGCCAAAAAACCGGATCGGTTGTTTAAAGCGGCCAAATGAGTACATTTACGCTGTCTGACAATAATTGCTGGAATCAATTGAAGTTGCTTACTACAAACACGCCACACCACGAATCCCCGGTCGTTGTTCACTAGAATTTCTAAATTTTCAAAATAAGTTACCATTTAGTTGCATCTAGTACATTTTTTGTGATAAACAGGCTCAGATTCCCTTGTCTTGAAACGGTAAGTTTCAACATACCCACCTAACTTTTTATTTCACGATAGAAATGAAACTGAATCAATCTGTTTTTAAAGATCATTCGTGGACTTTTATTTCAGAAACAGCCGGTTTTCTGGCTGATAATGCCCAATTGGTCCTGGCATTCGGGGAGCGGTTTTTGCTGGAAAAATCTGCTATCTACGATCAGTTGCGGGCTCAATATCCCAAAGCCGACATTGTCATTAACTCCACGGCAGGCGAAATCTACCTCGACAAGGTACACGATGGTTCGGTCATTGTGACAGCTATTGAATTCGACAAAACGCGCATTCGAACGGTGCAAATCGATGTCAGTAAACATACGGAGAGTTATGCCGCAGGTGAAAAAATTGCCCGGGCGCTGGACGAACCGGATCTGGCGGCTCTTTTTCTGATTTCTGACGGCAGTTGGGTGAACGGCAGCGATTTAATTGAAGCGCTCAATCAACTTCTTAAACATCCTGTTCCGATCTCGGGTGGCTTAGCCGGCGATGCAGCCCGCTTTGAACGAACGGTGGTTGGCCTGAACCAGAATCCGGCAGCGGGTAAAATTGTCGGGATTGGTTTTTATGGTCAGGACCTGAAAATCGGACATGGATCGATGGGGGGCTGGGATGTTTTCGGACCGGAGCGTGAAGTAACGAAAGCGGAGTATAACGTTCTGTACCAAATCGATGACAAACACGCACTGGATTTGTACAAGGATTATTTAGGCAAATACGCCGAAAGTTTACCGGCTGCGGCCCTGCTTTTTCCGCTTTCCATGCGGGTAACGGCCGATTCGGAACCGCTGGTGCGGACCATTCTGGCCATTGATGAGGAAGCGAAAAGCATGACTTTTGCGGGAGACATGCCCGAAAAAGCGCTCATCCGGTTTATGACGGCCAACTTCGATCGGCTCATTGATGCGTCGGCGGTGGCGGCCCAAACCTCGATGGCGCAATTGAATTTTGCGCCCGAACTGGCGATTCTGATCAGTTGCGTGGGGCGAAAACTGGTCTTGGGCCAACGAACCGAAGAAGAAGTAGAAGCCGCCCGGGAAATATTCGGGACCGATGCGGTGATGACCGGATTTTATTCGTACGGCGAAATCTCGCCCTTACAATCCAACGCCCGGTGTGAACTGCACAACCAAACGATGACCGTAACGGTCTTTTCTGAGAATTAATTTATGGAAACAACGACCCTGCATAAACTGCTGGCCCGACAAATCAATAAGCACCTGACGGAAGAATGCCTGCAACATGAGCGGTTTCAGCAGTTTGTAAAAGCCGTTAACGATTCGTATCTGAACTTTGACCGGGATAAAGAACTGTTCGAACATTCTTCGTTTCTGAACGAAAAAGAATACGCAACGATCAACCTGAAGCTCAAGGAAGAAATCAGTCAGCGTCGGCAGTCGGAAGAAAAACTGATTGAAGCCATCAAATCGATGGAAATTCCGGGTGATGATGAAATGCCGGTTTTTGGTCCCGAAAATCTGGTCGCGTTGGTTGATTTTCTGCAAAAACAGATTGAAAACCGCAAGCAGATCGAGATTGAACTGCGGACGGCGAAAGAAATTGCGGAGAACGCGACGCTGGCAAAATCGGATTTCCTGTCGATGATGAGCCACGAAATCCGGACGCCCCTCAACGGTATTGTCGGCATGACTTACCTGATGAGTCAGGAAGAAGTACCGCCCGCACTGGCCGAAAATTTGAAAACGCTTCAGTTTTCGATTGAGCACCTGCACGCGCTGATCAATGATATTCTGGATTTCAGTAAAATTGAAGCCGGAAAAGTGGAGCTGGAAGAAACCAGTTTTGATTTTAAGCACCTGGTTTCCAATATCAAACGCGCCCATCAGTTTAAAGCCGAAGAAAACGGAACGCGGATCAAGCTGATGGTCGACGACGATATTCCCGACTCGTTGCTGGGCGATTCGCTGCGGATTGGGCAGGTTTTGTCCAACCTGGTTTCCAACGCCATCAAATTCACAAAAAAAGGTACGATCACAATCGAGTTGTCGCTGCTGCACAAAGATGATGAGGTGGCGTCCATTTATGTTTCGGTGCAGGATACCGGGATTGGTATTGCCCCTGAAAAACAGGAGGCCATTTTTGAAATGTTTACACAGGCCAATTCGGCCACGACCCGGCAGTTTGGCGGAACCGGCCTTGGGCTGGTGATAACCAAGCGGTTATTGGAGATGCATGGCAGTAAAATTGAAGTAGAAAGCGAAGAGGGGAGAGGGGCGAAGTTCTTTTTCACCCTCGATCTGCGGATCAGCTCCGGCGTCAAGCAGTCGTATGTGCTGACGGATACCATCAATGATCAAACGCTGAAAGGCGTCCGGATTTTGCTGGTGGAAGATTATCCGGTTAATGTTAAAGTGGCGCTCAAGTTTCTGAGCCGCTGGGGAGTGGTGGTCGATGTGGCCGAAAACGGGCAGATCGGCCTGGAGAAATTCCTGGCGGGTTCCTACGACCTCATTCTGATGGATCTGCAAATGCCGGTGATGGATGGCTACACCTCGACGCAGCAAATCCGGGAAACCGATACGAAAATTCCGGTGATCGCGCTGACCGCTTCGGCCACCTACAGCAACCGCGACCGGGCCATCAACGCGGGCATTAACGACTACGTAACGAAACCGTTCAATCCCAACGATCTGTTTCATAAAATTGCCAAATACTGCCATCGGCTTAATTGAAACTCCATCCACTCCGCACGTTTTAATTTTGGGTAGGTATGTCTAGTTCCATCGATAACCTGACTGACCAGCTGGACCGTAAGCGTTTGCTGCAATTCTACGAGGACGATACTGAAATGATGATTTCGGCCATGGAGATGTTTCTGGACGAAGTGATTCCCAATTTTCTGGAATTGGAAAAACTTGTTGAACAGCAGGATTGGGAGGCTCTAACCAGTTTAACCCACCAGATGCGGCCCTGGCTGGGTATGGTGGGACTGACCCTGCTGGAAAATAAACTCTGCGATATTGAAACGATGGCTAAGCAAAGTCCTAATCTTGAAATTATCATGATATCATGTACTAATTTCAATGAAAATCTGGCACAAATGTCGTCGGTTCTCAAAATGGAATTAGCCGAGTTGTCGAATAAGCTGTAATCTGGAACGGTTTTGATCAATACGGTTTTTTGGGTATAGTTTATGTCTATATTCAGATTGTAAGTTGTTGGAGTAGAGTCAAATAATGCCTTTTTTGAGCATTTTGGCCTATTTTCCGGAAAACCGGGTGATAATTATCAGACAAAATTTAATTCCCTCAAAATTTTAGTATGATTTTTGTTACAAGAAATAATGGTGATCAGTAGGAAAATTTACGTCATCCGAAACTGTTGATTTTGTTTGTTTTTTATACCCGCTCTGTTCACCAATCCAACCGTAATTTGTTATAAGATCATTACCTTTTTTATGGAAAATAAATACCATGTACTTGTTGTCGAGGATGATACCTACATTCGTAAAGTCCTTCTTCATACATTAAAAGCGGAGTTCGTTGTCACCACAATGAACAATGGCATCGAAGCGATGGACTGGCTGGAAGCGGGCAATCCGGTGGATATTATCATCACCGATCTGCAAATGCCTTACCTGAGTGGGCAGGATTTGATCAAGACCATTCGGGCCAGTTCATTAATGCGTCAGGTTCCGATCATTGTACTGTCAACGTTTACGGACAGTGCCACAAAAATTGCCTGCCTGGAACAAGGGGCGGATGACTACATGATCAAGCCGTTCAACCCACTGGAAGTTAAGGCAAAAATCAACGCCATGATGCGTCGGTCGGCCGATAAAAAAGCGGCTTAATCTACTCTCTTAAGCGGAATCAGACCAGCTTTCTACTTCTTTTAGCTCTTCATTAAAATGCTGACGGTTTTAGCCAACGGAACAACTTTTCGGGTCTTGTATGTAGAGGACGACCAGCAGATGGCCGCGGCTTTTTATCAGGCATTTAGCGAAACCGCATCCATTACCATCGTCGCCAGTCTTCAGGAAGCACTTTATTATTTAAAGGCTGACCCCAATATCGATCTGGTGGTTTTTAACGACCGGTTGAACAGCACCTCCTTTCTGAATGCCATTCGGGACAACCAGCAAATTGGCAAGTTGTCAACCATTTTGTTGACGGGCGAATCGGCGGTTGACCTGAATGCCGAACCCTACCGGGGGCGAGTCATTGATGTGTTCCATTATGGGTATTCGGAAGCGGCTTTTCAAACCCGCCTTTCGTACCTGATTCTCAAGAAGCAGTATGCGGAAAAAAAACATTCGGCCGAAGACGAAGAACACGAGCACGCACAGGGCCGTATGCCGATTGGCAAGCGGCTTTTCGACATCACGCTCTCGTTTCTGCTGCTGTTGATGATTTCACCCCTTTTGCTGGTGGTCGCCATTTTGGTGAAACTCGATTCGAAGGGGCCGATCTTTTATGGATCAAAACGGGTCGGAATGGGGTATAAAGTGTTCAGTATGTACAAGTTCCGGACCATGCGGACGGATGCCGATCAGATGCTGGCCAGCATGGCGTCGAAGAACATGTATAACGTGAAAAAGGTCGAAGAAGCCACGGATCAAATTTGTGAGGAATGCCAGCTGGCGGGTGGTATCTGCCAGCGTCCGCTGTTTCTCGACGACAAACAGGTGTGCGAAAAAGTGCATTTCCGCACCGAGAAGGCCAAGGCCATGTTCTCGAAATTCAAGGAAGATCCGCGCGTGACGCGGCTGGGCAAAATTCTGCGGAACACCAGTATCGACGAATTACCCCAGTTTTACAATATTCTTCGGGGCGACATGTCGTTCGTGGGCAACCGGCCCCTGCCGCCCTACGAAGCCGAGAAACTGACGGCTTCGGGATACGCCCGGCGGTTTGCGGCTCCGGCCGGTCTGACGGGCTTGTGGCAGGTAACCAAGCGGGGGGGAGCGGCCGTTTCGGACCAGGAACGCATTCAGCTCGACGTACTTTATGCCAAAAAATACTCGTTCAGGACAGATCTGATGATTGTGATACGAACCCTCAAAGCGGTATGGCAAAAGGAGAACGTCTAGACAGTGTCCCACTGATTTCGCTGATTACGATCAATTACAATCAGGCTGCCGTCACCTGCGCCCTGCTGGAATCGACCCGCCGGTTAAACTACCCGCGTTTCGAGACCATTGTGGTCGATAACGCATCCGTCGAAGATCCGACTGCCCTCATCAAGCAGGGCAATTATCCGAATGTGAAAGTGGTCGTCAGTCCGGAAAACCTCGGTTTTTCGGGGGGCAACAACCTCGGTTTGCAGCACGCGAAGGGCGATTATTTTTTTTTCCTGAACAACGATACGGAAGTGACGCCGGATTTACTGGATCAGTTGCTGGCTCCCTTTCTGACCAATCCGAAAATTGGGATCACCTGCCCCAAAATCCGGTATTACGATCATCCCACCATTATTCAATACGCGGGGTATCATCCGCTAAACCGCTATACCGGCCGGACCTGGTCGATCGGTCTGGGCGAAACCGATCAAGGGCAGCACGACAAATCGGGTATCACCTCGTTTGCGCACGGTGCGGCCATGATGGCCAGCCGCCGGGCCGTTGAGCAGGGGGGCGCCATGAGCGAAGCCTATTTCCTGTATTACGAAGAACTGGACTGGTCGATGCAGATTCAACGGGCCGGTTTTCAGATTTATTACCAGGCTTCGGCCCTGATTTACCACAAGGAATCCCTCAGCGTCGGTAAAACCAATCCGCTAAAAGTTTACTACCACACCCGAAATCGCCTGTTGTTCATGCGCAGAAATGTTGGCGGTTTTTCCCTCTACTTCTTCATTCTGTATTATTTCAGTTTCGCACTGACCAAAGCGGTTATTGTTTATACCCTGAAACGACAGACGGCCTACCTCGTTGCGCTGAAAAATGCGGTTCTCTGGCATTTCAGGAACAAGATTCGACGACCGGAAAAAGAGGTGTTTCCATCAGCGGTTGCCGCGATTTAACGGATCTTTTTTATGGAAATCGTATTGGCTGCCAGCGCCGGGCTTGTTCTGTATACGTACATTGGCTACGGGTTGCTGGTGTGGCTGCTGGTTCGGATCCGGGGCCGTCGCCAGCCGATTGACACGCCTGCGGTTTTTACGCCTGAAGTAACCCTGATTATTCCGGCTTACAACGAACTGGCGTTTCTGCCTTACAAAGTCGCCAATTCATTTGCCCAGCTCTATCCAACCGATCGTCTTCATTTTCTGTTTGTGACAGAAGGGTCAACAGACGGTTCGGACGATTTCCTGCGCAAAGCCTACGGTGCCAGCATTGCGGTTCTGGGCGGTGATGTTCGTCGGGGCAAAGTGGCCGCCATGAACCGGGCCATGCAGCAGGTAACGACGGAACTGGTGATTTTTACCGATGCCAATACGGTTTTGAATCCCGAGGCTGTTCAGAATCTGGTCAACCAGTTTCGTGACCCGAAGGTCGGAGCCGTGGCGGGGGAGAAGCGGATTTTGACCAACGACAGCGAATCGGCGGCTGGTTCGGGCGAAGGTTTATATTGGAAATACGAGTCTTTTCTGAAGCGACTGGATGCTGAACTGCATACGATTGTGGGTGCAGCGGGTGAGTTATTTGCCATTCGAACGGAATTGTACGAACCGGTGGAGACGGATACCATTCTGGATGATTTCATCATTTCGTTGCGAATTGCCGGACAGGGCTACCGCGTAGCCTATGAACCGGAAGCCTATGCCATGGAACGTCCTTCGTTTTCGATCATTGACGAACAAAAGCGGAAAATCCGGATTGCTGCGGGTGGTTTTCAGTCCATTGTTCGTCTGAAATACCTGCTGAACCCCTTTCGCTATGGCTGGTTAACCTTTGAATATGTTTCGCACCGCGTGATGCGCTGGGCCATCGCCCCGCTGTGTCTGCCGGTTATTTTTCTGGCCAACGGTTTTCTGGCCGTTCAAGCGTTTCTGTCACCTTCGATCTGGGCGCACGGCTGGTCGCTGCTCTTCATGCTGCAATGCGGTTTTTACGGCGCAGCCTGGGTCGGATACGGTTTGGAGAAAAAACAGTTAAAGTGGAAAACCCTTTTTGTTCCCTTCTATTTCACGTTCATGAACGCGTGTATTCTGGCGGGTTTAATGCGGTATTTAAAAGGGGCACAATCCGGAACGTGGGAGAAAGTTCGGCGGGCCGATGAAATAAGAGTCTAGGCTTGTCTGATTCGACTTTCCGGCAATTAGGGAGTACGAATTACTTCTTCTGCTATTCGGCGGAGCGCAAATGATCGTAGTATGCGTTTTAAAAATAAATGCTTCCAGTGATAAGAATCACTCACCCGAAACAGTCAAGAACCATTTTAGTTTTAAAGTATATTTTCTGTCCGATATTCCGAAAAGTCTTTCTTTACTTATTTGCACAAATAAGTAAAGAAAGAATAAGCTGATTGATGCTACTTTTAGTATTGACTTGTTTGCTGGTGTAAAAGATTGACTACCTGATTACCAAATCAGATGCGGTTTTTAGAGAAAACAGCCCCATTGAGCAAAGAATGATAAATAATTGGGAGGAGGTAAAGTGGGGCAATGTTTTAAATGCTTTTGGCGTTCACGATGGATTGTCTACTTTTAATCCTTCCACGCCCTCAAGCTGAGCCTCCTGCCCGTTACCATCTGCCCTTCCAACTGCGAAAACAACCTGCACTGCGCTTTGGCGGATTGGATATTATCCAGATTCCAGGTGCGAATGATATTGACTTATTTCCCCGGGAAAACCTGCGCTACAGGTGAAAAGCACATCAAAATAGCCATGCCAATTCCCGAAGGTTAAGGCATTTTCTTTTTAAAAACATAAGACAACAATACCTGACATTAAAATTTTAGTAAATCTTGGGTTAGATCGAAGGAGGATGGTAAAAATATTTTCATATAAGTTTTGGGATTTGCAAGGAAGAGCTGGCTTTGAATTTAAATTTGGTTATAATCTGACTATTTTTCAAATTATTATTTTGTCTGAGAATTGAGCAATTAGATTGCTAAATGTCCATTAAAAATTAATACGAAAAACCGGTATGATTTTTGACAATATTAACAAACAAATGAGTAAAATACTTTGCAAAACTGATATATAATCAGTTGTTTTTTAGTTAAATTCCGTGTATTAATACTTAAAATATGAAACAAAAACTACTTCTCTGTTACCTCCTTATTGCCTGTGTTATTTCTTCGATAGCGGCTATCGCACCCCTTGAGCGTGAGGCTGCGATGAACGGGAATTCGATGTTTATGACCTCCCGTAAAGTCCACTATTATGGTATTGCGTTAAATGCGCTGACCAACTTTAAACCACTCCCCGGGAAAATTGAAGCGGAAAGCTACGACGCCATGAGCGGAGTTTCGACGGAAAATACGTCGGATGTGGGCGGTGGTTTGAACGTGGGCTGGATCGATGTAAACGATTGGATGGATTACAATGTCAACGTTCCAACGACCGGAATCTATACCTTAAAATTCAGATTGGCAACCGGCCAGCCGGATGGCAAGCTGGAACTGCGGAGCGCAACCGGAGCGGTGTTGGGAACCCTGAATGTGCCCCAGAGTGGTGGCTGGCAGGGATGGACCACTGTCAACATGACGGCAGCGCTGACGGCCGGTGATCAGATCGTGCGGGTTTTTGCGAAACAGGGAGCCTGGAATTTTAACTGGTTCGAAGTGGTAGCTGCCCGGACGGTTCCGGCAAAAATTGAAGCTGAAACATTCGACACCTCCGGTGATGTCAAAACGGAAACCACTTCGGATACGGGCGGTGGGCTCGATGTGGGCTGGATCGACGATGGGGACTGGATGGATTACAATCTGAAGGTGGGCTGGACCGGTTCGTATCAATTCAATTTCCGGGTGGCCCGGAGTTACGGCGGAAACGGTACCATCCAGATCAAAAATGCGATTGGTACGGTTTTAAGTACGATAACGGTTGCGCCAACGGGCGGCTGGCAAACCTGGGCGACGGTCAGTGGAACCCTGAATTTGAATGCGGGCGATCAGGTAGTGCGGATTCACGCATTGTCGGGCGGCTGGAATTTCAACTGGTTCCAGGTCGTTAGTCTGACGCCCCCGCCGGTTCAGTCGGTCATTTCCTTTGCGGCATTACCCACCAAAACCGTGGGCGATGCGCCCTTTAACCTGGTAGCAAGCAGTAATAACACCCAAACGCCGATCACGTTTGGGTCGTCTAATCCGGCCGTCGTTTCGGTTTCCAACAGCACGGGTAGCTGGAAAGCAACGGTTGTGAGCGCCGGTACGGCGAATATTACGGCCTCTCAGGCCGGGAACGGTAGTTACCTTGCAGCCGCCAACGTGGTGCAGTCC
The DNA here is from genome assembly GCF_003858635.1 of Larkinella rosea. GTDB lineage: Bacteria > Bacteroidota > Bacteroidia > Cytophagales > Spirosomataceae > Larkinella > Larkinella rosea. The sequence goes on along the minus strand of NZ_RQJO01000010.1, from coordinate 778,225 downwards.
CAACTGGTGCAGGCAGCTCCGGTGACTCCTCCACCTTCGTCGCTGGGTACAAAAATTACGATCGACCCCAAGCGGTGGTATCAGCTCAACAACATCACCTACGGAATGGACGGGTTATTCGACGGCGTAACGAATGTGGTTGTCAATACCGGTTATGGCAAGATTCTGGAGAATTTCGACGCTTATTATCCGCTGCAGGCAGGGGAGCAAATGACGCTGAAAGGGGTGAAGTTTTACGACGGCGAAGGTGTTATGTCCGATAAACCCATGACGCTTTCCGTCATTACGGATCAGTGGCAGCGGATTCCCATCGCTACCTTTACCGGACAGGAATACAATAACTGGGTCGGGCCGGACCCCAACCGCCAGGCTTCGGGCGACGCCAAGTTTCTGCTAAATACGACGATTACGAACGCCCGGTATCTGGTGATCAATGCCTGGTGGGGGTATCCGACCGAAATCGAACTGTACGGATCGTATACGCCACCGACCAATCCGGTAACACCGGCTCCGCTCAAGTCCATCAAACTAAAGGATGTGATGCACGTCAATGCCTTCGAATGGGACGTGGAAGATGCGCAGACGTCGTTGGTCGATGAGTCGAAAATGACGGCGCTCAAAACGTTCTCGGGCATCCGGCATTACATGGACTGGGAAAAGCTGGAGTCGACCGAAGGCGGTTACACCTTCAATCCGACCCACAGTGGTAGCTGGAACTATGACCTGCTGTACGAGCGCCTGAAGGCCGAAGGCGTGGAGGTTCTGGCGTGTTTGAAGACGATTCCACCCTGGATGCAGGCAACGTATCCGGCTGGCGACCGGGATTCGGAAAATGTGCCGGTTCGGTTTGGAAAAGATTTCTCCGACCCGCTTTCCTACATCGAACAGGCCAAAGTGGCTTTCCAGTACATCGGTCGGTATGGGTACAATCCGAACGTCAATCCTGCGCTGATGAAAGTCAATACGGCCCAGCGCTGGAACGGCGATCCGATCAACACCGTCAAAATTGGATTGGGTTACATTAAGTATATTGAGTGCGATAACGAGCGCGACAAGTGGTGGAAGGGCCGGAAAGGCTACCAAACCGCCTACGAATACGCAGCTAACCTGTCAGCTTTCTACGACGGTCATAAAAACACGATGGGCCCGGCGGTGGGTGTCAAAAATGCCGATCCGAACGTCAAAGTGGTTATGGGCGGTCTGGCCGGTGCCACAACGGGTGCGGATTATGTCCGGGCAATGGTGGAATGGTGCCGCCAAAACCGGGGGTATAAAGCCGATGGTTCGGTAAACTTATGCTGGGATGTCATCAACTACCACCTCTATTCAGACAATGCAAACTCGTTGCAGAGTGGCACTTCGACGCGGGGAGCGGCTCCGGAAGTAGCGATTACGGCCGAGGTGGCCAAAGGATACGTGCAGATGGCGCACCAGTACGTAAAAGATATGCCGGTTTGGATGAGCGAAGCCGGGTACGACGTCAATCAGGGAAGCCCGCTGAAAGCCATTGCGATCGGCAGCAAAACCGTGCTGCAAACCCAGGCCGACTGGATTCTGCGGACGTCGTTGTTGTACGCCCGCGCTGGAGTCGAAAAAGTGTTTCTGTATCAGGTCTACGACGATTATGCGCTCAGTCCCGGTCAGTTTGCTTCAATGGGATTGATCAACACCGACAAGACCCGGAAACCCGCCGGTGACTTTATTTACCAGACTAAGAAAGCATTCGGAGACTTTGTGTTTAAGCAGACGCTGAGTACCAACCCGATTGTGGACCGCTACGAATTGAACGGAAAATCGGCCTACATGCTGGTAGTACCGGATGAAGTGGGTCGGACGGCTGCTTATACGCTGGATTTGGGAACGGCAACGCAGGCCAAAATATACACCCCGAAAGCCGGTAGCAACGCGATGGATATGCAGTTGGTGAACACCACTCAGGGGAAAATCGCCATAACCGTAACGGAGACACCGGTTTTTGTTACTGCTTCTGATGTGGTTGTGAACAACAGCGCAAGCGCCCGGATGGGGATTGATAAAAACCTCGGTTCGGCAGAAAGCATCCGGTTGAACAACGCGATCAAAGTGTATCCGAATCCGACGGTCGATTACATCAGCATTGATCTCGAAAACGAAAGCGACAGCAAACTGGAAGTCAAACTGTTCAGTGCAGCGCTCGGAACGCTCCACAAGGAGATTAATATTGATAAACAGGCCGCGGCTTTTTCTGGAAAGATCGACGTGTCGTCGTTACCAACGGGCGTTTATATTCTCGAAATCAAGCAGGGAGATGACCGGGCTTTCCGTAAAATCCTGAAGTCAAAATAACCGACTTAGAAACCGTTTCAACTGATTAAAAGAAACCGGTCGCAGCATGCTGTGACCGGTTTTTGTTTTGGTAAATAAATGAGGGAGACTGGCGATTTACGGGGCAATGTGAAGGTCATAATTGTATTTAATCTGCCGGTAAACCGTTCGCGCCAGACTAATAAGCGGGTTCGTACTTTGCTGCCGCCAGTTATTTCGCGTCACTGTACTGGGCTCGTCCGACGAATTAATCTGATCGAACATGGAGCTGAAATCCGTCAGGAAAAGACCTTTTCCTTTTTTGCGAATAAACGAAAGACACATTAAATATTCGGCTTTGTCGGATTTGATGCCTTCCACATAGTTGCCAAATTTCTTCAGAAATGTGCTTCTTCGCAGGTGCGGATGATCGCTGTAATAGTAGACTTTATTGTAATTACTGAACCAGGGTTTGTAGAGCATCTGGGAGAAATGCCGGATATATGGGCGCAAATACGGATAGGAAAAATAGGCGTAAAACCGGACGATATCCAGATCCGATTCCTGTTTCATGATCAGCAACGCTTCGCCAAAAAGCTCGGCAAAACTGGCTTTAGGTACGAAATCCTCCTGCACATAAAGCGTATACGGTGTTTTAACGGCCTCCTGACCTTTGTTCAGATTATTGGCTAATCCTTTGTTTTTCGGCGTGCCCACCAGACGGAACTCATACGTTCCCAGCATCTTCTGAATCGCCTGCTGGTGGTCAGGCTTGCTGGCGTCATCCGAAACAATAATCTCCCCAAACGAACACTTTAAATCCTGAAAAGCTTTCAGCAATCGCTCGAGTGAACTGCTCCGGTTGTAGTGAGTGATCAGGAGCGTAACTTCCGGAAAATGATGTTTAAGGGGAGTCATAACAGTGTATCGAAATAGCTTAATGAATCGATTATTATTTGGTAGTGGCTAATTCAAAACTGTTTTTAACCAGCCTGAATTTTAAGTAAAACCACCGGACGAAAAGGAACAGAATACTTTTGTTCTGCCGCCAGTCACTTCGTCCGATGGTGCTGGGTTCCGCCGATGAATTGACCTGATCGAACATCTCGCTGAAATTGGTCAGAAATAGCCCTTTCCCTTTTTTATGCAGGAAGGAAAGACACATTAAGAACTCGGCTTTATCCGATTGAATACCTTCCATATACCGACCGAATTTGTCCAGAAAGGAGCTTCTCCGTAAGTGCGGGTGATCGCTGTAATAATAAAACTTCAGGTGATCGGCGTGCCAGATACCCGGTTTATAAAGCATGTGCGAAAAACCGTTCTTATACGGCTTCATGTAGGGGTACGGATGATAGGCATAAAACCGCACAATGTCCAGATCCGACTCCTGCTTCATGATCATCAGCGCGTCGTGGAAATGTTCGGCAAAGCTGGCTTTGGGCACGAAATCTTCCTGCACATAAAGCGTATACGGCGTCTTAACCGCATCCTGACCCTTATTGATGTTGTTGGCTAACCCCTTATTTTTGGGTGTGCCTACCAACCGGAACGCATACGTTTCCAGCATTTTCTGAATGGCCTGCTGGTGCTCAGGTTTGCTGGCGTCGTCGGAAACAATGATTTCGCCAAATGAACAGTTTAAATCCTGAAAAGCTTTCAGTAAACGCTCTAACGAACCGCTTCTGTTGTAGTGCGTTATCAATAAGGTAACCTCCGGAAAATGATGTTTCATAACTACCTAAATAGTAGAACTTGTCCTCTCTTTGTATATTCTTTAGCCTGATGATTCAGGTCTTCGATGGTATAGTTAATAACCCAGGTGTACAGCCCGGATTCACACGGTTTCTCCAAATAGATTCCATTCCATTTATTCTCCGGATTTGTACTCAGGAAAATTACTTTTCCCCAGCGGTTATAAATCGTTAGTTCCGAAGAAATAATTTCAACGTAATAGATATCCAGAAGGTCATTTATTCCATCGTTGTTGGGGCTAAAAGCATCCGGTACATAAATCTTGGAGGCTCGACAGGAGCTACATTGTTTCAGTTGAATGTCGTCTAAAACAAAGTCATTACCGCAACCACCCAGTTCATTGTTAATCAGGTTGATAACCATTTGATCGGTATTGGCCGGAACAGTAAAAAGGACAGAGCAACGAATCCAGACCGGCGATTGGGTACGGGGAATGATACCCGTATGGCCCGTTTCAATTAAACTCCCGTCAACGGTTTCGATTTGCATCGATAGGTTGGGGTCGTGGGGTATTTCCAATCCGCATGTTCCGGCGGGCATAATCCGGTTTAAATTCAGCACCCACATCGATAATTCGTACGTCGTGCCGCTGCAAAGGCCGGACGAAAGCTGTTTATAAAAACTCCCTTTATAAGGAGGATTAATAACCAGCATATTCCCATTCTGATCATCCGGCGTATGATCCTGATCAACACCGTGCCAGCTTGACGCATAGCAGGTTTTATCAACCGAACTGCGGACGGTATAGTGCCCGTCATTGGGGCAACCATCCGTAACGTAGGTGTACGGAATTTGATCGGGGGTTAACGAATTTATGCTATTGGTACCAAACGTCTGATTGTCAAGAATCTCGGCTGATAACCGATTGCAGGTCTGGGCAAAGCAAACCGTTGAATACGTATTGATAAAAAAATAAATGACAACGAATGCGACGGCTACCCGTTTAAAACCAACAAGCGGAAAGCGGTTTGTACAAAAAGACATGACTTTCGAAGTTGAATCATGACGGCGTCGAACTCGAAGGTGAAAGATAAAAGCCAAGCTCGCGAATGGCCTTCCCGACCCGAACCATAAACGCTTTTCCGAGATTCCCATCGGCAACCAACCGGCGGTCGCTTGTCCAGACCCGGGCTTTGGGATCGGTAACCCGGAAGGTCGCACCCTTGCCCTGCTGTTGCAGTGAAAGCGACATCAACCCGTCTTCGCAACGACCGGTCGGAGGAGGAGGGGTGCCAGCCGCAATCAGTTCAGCGACGGAACCTTCCCGGCCCGAATCCAGTTCAAAACCGCCGATGGCCAGCGCATCGGCCCGGCGAAAGGCGAAATTGAAACCGTATACATTCAGATACGCTTTGTTCCGGTTTCGCACCCAACTGATCAGCTGAGCCGCCACTTCGTAACACGCGAGGGCCAGCCGAGACGACTTGGGACCGGGCAAAAACGAATATAAACCGTACGTACAGGCAATATCGGGCGTATTAAGCGGAGCCGTAAGAGCCTCGGCCCATCCGGCCGGATACAGGCAGTCGGCGTCGGCATTGGCGTGAATCCGACCCCGGGCCGCCATCAGACCTGCCTGACGGGCGTAAGCCACACCGGGTTGTTTCTCGAGAATGGACCGCACCCCACAGCGGTCGAGCAGTTCCTGCGTTCGATCCGACGAGTTGTTGTTAACTACAAGTATCTCCGTCGGCACAGAAACTTTCTGATCAGCCAGCGACGATAAGGTGTTCAGAATGTTTGCTTCCTCATTATACGCCGGTATTACAATGGAGATCTCCGGATCATCGACCTGAAACCGGGCTAATCGGCTCCGGAGGTCGTAAATTCGCTGTTCGGAAACGTTGTCGGCCTGATACGTAAATGTATGCTTGGAAAGCCACCCGGGTAACATACTCATAGCGTTGTCAATTTAGGGTTCTGCTTAACGGGGAAGTAGTTTCAGATTACAGACTCCGTTTACGATGGTGACCGTTCCCGACCAGGAACGGCGTCGGGATTTGGCATAGAACGAATACGTACCTTGGGTGCGGTAGTACGTCACATACCCATCGGTTCCGCAGCCGCCCGGCGTGCCCGTAGGCAGGAATGTCGTAATCGCTCCCTGTAATGTGTTATCCACATAAACTTCAATATCGGTGCTGTCTCCACGGGCGTTGGTCCAGAACATAACGCTTCCGGCCACGTTTACCCCTTCGACATTGATGCTGTTGGCTGCGTCATCGCTTCCGACTTCATTTTTGGCCGTCAGCTGAACGTTATAAATTCCGTTGGTCCGGTATTGAACCGTTGGGTTTTCTTCGGTCGAGGTTTGGCCATCGCCAAAGTTCCATTGGTACCGATCGGCGTGTTGTGATTTATTCGTTAGTTTAAACGATCCGGCTTTACCCGTTACGGCTTCAATGCTAAAATTGGCAATGGGTTTTGGTTTAACGGTAGGCTGGCAACTCATTACGGTTATTAAAATCACAATAAGGCAGCTTAACGAGATGATCAGACTTTTAGTTTGTGTGGCTATTCGTTCTGGATTTTTCATGGTTGGTTTCATTCAGAGAGATTTTCGTAACGCTTTTATTTCAACGAGCGGTATTTTATACATCAGTGTTAAGCCGATGTAAATAAAACCACCTATTAAAATCTGGCTTACGGTATTGATAATTCCTTCGTGCCCGATATAGGTTTTATAAACCGTCAGGATCACATACATAATCAGGCAGAATAAAACCGGTTTGATGAAATTCGAAATGAAATCCTGCATAAAATCTCCGATTAAATAATGAACAATGGCGAAATTAATGGCCACGTTAATAATAGTAGCTGCCAGAAACGCCAGCGCAATTCCCGTAATGCCCCAGTAATGGGCAAATAAGTAGATAAGCGGGATTTTAATAATGAGCGTGGCTAAATTCAAATAGAAGAGCAGGTTCGGTTTTCCTTTCGAAAAAGCCAGTGTAAACAGCGGATGACTTAAACAGCTAAACAGGCTTACAAACACGAAAATTTTGATCAAATCGATGGTTTGCTCCCAACCGGGGCCATAGAACAAAGGAACCAGGCTATCGGCCGTGATGAATAAACCGGCCAGTAGCGGCAGATTTAAATAGCTGATTAGGTCGAGGATCTGTAAATACGATTTTTTTAACTCTGAATTGCTTTCCTTCATCTTGGCAATAAGCGGGTAAGCTACCTGCAAGACAATCGGATTTAATTTCGTCATCGGAAAAACCGCTAACTGATAAGCGATGGTATAATAGCCCAGTAGTTTAACCCCGAGCATATTACCGACAATAATGTTATCGGAATTGGATTGAATAAAACCTAAAACCCCGTCACCTACGTTATAAATACCGAATTTTAAGTGCTCCTTGATGGTGCTGATGTTGAAATACAGTAGCGGTACAAAAAGCTTTATGCCCAGACCGATACAGAGAATGGTTCGGACGGTTTGCATGGCAAGCTGTCCGAAAATTAGAGAGGTCTCTTCGTAGCCGTTGAAAGCCAGTGTAATGGCAACCGCCGTGCCACTAACGGCGCCGGTAATCTCAATTAACGCAACGGATTTGAACCGTAACTCTTTCTGAAGAATGAATAAATAAATCTGGCCGAAATAAATAATGATGAAATAAAAAGAAGCAATCTTGATGACTTTATCCAGCCGGGGCTCATTATAAAACGCAACGACCAACGGAGAGCTGAGAAATACAATAATAAAGATCGTAGTGCCCAGAATCAGCCCCATGAAATACAGGGTGGACAGCACCTTCCGGTCGCTTTCCTGCTTGTAAATAATGGAATTGGAAAAGCCCAGATTACTGAAAATGTAGAAAAAGTTAATAATCAGCGTGCTGACGCTCACCACCCCAAACACGGAAGGTTCCAAAAGCCGGGCCAGAATCGAAACCTGTACGAACTGAAGTACGGTGGAAATAACGGTCGAAATCGTTATCCACTTCCCGCCACTGATTGCTTTTTGTTTATTGTCCATAATCGGAATACCGGCTGGATTGGGTTACGTCAGTTTGCCGTATCGAAGGGTGCGCTGTTGCTCCAGCGACCGCATGGAGCGCTGGAGTTCCACGGAACTTTCCGGTTGGATGGGTCGTTGGCGGGCATCGGCCCGGCTGGGTGCATCGATGTAACTGCCATCGACCCGATTCAAAACCGTCAAAACCGGATGATTGACACTTTTCAGGTACATGCCCAGCAGTTGCTTCTCCGTTCGTGCCCAAATGCTGTTGACATCCGCAATGAGGAGCGAAACCGTGCTGAGGTGGAGCAGATACACCGGAATCGGGCTGGTGATGATGGCCGGGATTTCGAGCAGAATCTTGTCGTATTGCGTGGGGTCAAATTTCTGGCCGTTGTCAAATAATTCTTCCAGATCCGTCAGGTTCATAAAATCCGTGCGACGCGTGTACGGGTAGAATGTAACTCCTTCCTGGTCAACAATTTGTTGTTCATCGTTCAGACGGGGGTAACAATAGGCAATTCGCTGCCCCGATTCGGCGTAAATCCGGGCCAGCCCGTTGGCCGTCCAGGTTTTTCCCTGTTTCGAACGCACGCTGAACAGTGTAATCACCGGCGGATAACTGCGTGTGATTCCGATTTTGGCCAGTTCAATATTGATCGCGCTGCAAAGCTGTTCGAACATGCTGAAGGCCGTCCGACCCGAGATTGAATCGACTGTAAATTTCCGAACAGTGGGAAAAAGGGCGGCAACCGGCCGTCCAATCATCGTTTCGGCGTGTTCCGGCGAACTGATCCGGCGGTCGAACCAATACCGGCAGGCGGCTAATAACAGCGCCAGGAAAATACCGATGGCCCCACCGAGCGCGACAAACAGCCACCGTTTTGATTCGGCCGTAACCGGAAAACCGGGTGGGTCCAGAACCGTTAACGCTCCGTCGACCAGCACATCCTGCCGACGCGTGGTCGCCTGATTCATGCTCTGGACGGCGGCCAGGTATTCCTTTTCGGCAATACCCAATTCGCGGTTGAGTTGCCGGAGCTGCGATTCGAGCGGGCTGTATTGCCGCGTTTTCGCATCGTAATCGTCGATCTGCTTTTTGGCAACCTCCAGTCGGGCGGCCGATTCTTCAAATTCAATTACTTTGGTCAGCCATTCGTTGATCAATAACTGCTGTGGAACGGCATCGGGCGAATCCGTGGCGGCATAGTATTTGGTTGCGATGACCTTCATTTCTTCCGAAATCTGGTTCACCCGCGCTTTCAGCCGATCGATCGTGGCTTTGGGTTGCCCGTACGCCTGTCCATTAATCAACTGATTTTCAGCTTCCGTCAATGCAGCCTGTTTGGCTTTCATTTCACTGTTGACGGCCAACAAAGCGCCCCGCTGTCCCAGTCGTCGGTTCAGAACATCGACGGCGGCTTTGGCGGCTTTATTCTTCATCAACTCCTGGTTGTATTCGTTGGAAATAACCTCCTTCGAATCCGCCATGTTTTTTGATTCTTCCTGAAAATCAAGTACTTTATACTGTACGCTGAAGGCCTGAATGCGGGCTTCGGCATCGTCCAGCTTCTGCTTCGCTTTCTTGAACTGATCGCTGTAATAATTGACAACGGTATTGGTTTCGGCGGTTTTGAGCGACGTATAGCGTTTGTTCAGAATGTCGATGGCCAGACTGATGATTTTCTGGGCGATGGCCGGATCTTCCGATTCATATTCCAGATCGAGCATATCACTCGAATTTTTTCGGCTGGCTTTCAGCTTTTTAGCAATGACGAGCGGGCTGTACTCCGATTCTGGTTTTACAAACAGTTTTTTGATTGGATTGTCGGTTTCTGTTTGCGACAGGCTGTCAATTTTGGCATACAGCCTGCTTTTGTCGTTGATGAGCGAAAGCCGCAGATTTTCCGGAACCGCCTTTCGCAGTTTTTGAAAACCGGGTGCCGACAAAACCGGGAGTCTCGGAGCTTCCAGGGGCAGGTGAAGGGCCAGCAGGCTGATGCCGATCTGGCGCATTGTTTCCTGCGAATTGAGCGTCGTTAATAAATTTTCAAAAGAAGCGGCCGAGTGGTCAATGTAGCCATTTTGGTTGTCAGTCAGCAACGAATAACCCGATGCCAGTCCGGTGTAGAGCGTGGCCTGGGATTTATAAACTTTCGGAATATCCTGAGTAAGGAAAAAAACCGTAACTCCGGTAATGCACGGCAGCAGAATAAACCACAATGCATGTTGTTTTAGGAGTCGCAGGAAAACCCGTGGTGTCATACGAATGGCTTAATTGCGTTTTAAACGTTGAAGTGGAACGCCGACCATGGCTTCGAGGTAATAGATATTCTTCATCAGTTCGCCCTTGGCCGATTCCGTGATCGACTTCACCTGGGCGTAGCTGTTGTTGGCGCTCGAGAGGGCGCGGGGTTCTATTTTCCCCTGTTGCATTTCCGCTTCGGCAACCCGGAACGCGGTGAGCGCCGACTGCTCGTCCTGAATCCGGACCATCAGAACCCGTTGCGCCGTCAGCATATCCTGGTAAACCGTAATCAGGTCGCGCTTCAATTCCATGGCTACCGATTCTTTTTTGTGAATAGCCGCCTGGTAGTTGGCCCGGTTGAGCCGGAGCTGCTGGCGTCGTCCGAAAACATCAAACAGACTCAGGTTGACATTGACACCCGCCCGGTACCCATTGGCGATCTGACCCAGCAAGTCGGACGTATACGTATTGGACGAAAAGATAGCCTGGTTTCCCATCGAGTAATTCACAAAGCCGTTCGCATTCTGCAAAACCTGAAGTTTGGAAACCCGGTAGGCCGCTTCCAGCGAAACTGCCGTTTCGTTTTCCAGCTTAATTAAAGGCGAATGGGCAACGGCCAAATCATAGATGTCGTCGAAGGGCAATAGCTGCCCCGACAAATCCTGCGAGACATCAAGACCGGTTTTGTCGTCCGGTAACGCCATTGCCTGACTCGTAGAGACCGGTTTCGAGACCGGCGCTTTCTGTCCGTAGCTTTGAGCCGTAAGAAAAAGCAAATAACAAGACAGGAAAAAGATCTTGCGGCTGGTTGAAGCCCACAATCCGAAGACGCTCGCCATCATTTTTGAAAGTCTGACAATACTGGTAACAGGAAAGTATTAGAAATAGTAACTGAATAGCAAAAACAATACCACTCTCAAAAAACCGTTTGTCGCCAGGTAATTACTAGTAAAAGGTTTATGTATCTGTAAATCAATTATTTGTATTAAATATCGTGGATTATTAAGGTAAATAATCTTTAATAAATTCAATTATCAGACATTTTTTAAAAACCGCTGATCCTATTTTTTTTAAAATCAGCAGCTTTTTAAGAAGGTACTTTCTATGGAAATTCAAGCATAATATTTGCTTTCAGTCAATCAGGAACGTGCAATTTGGCAAGTTTTATTATCAGACAAGTATTATATGTTTATTCTGCAATTTGATTCCTGTCTAGCATCCACCTAAGCTATTGGTCGAATGAACTTCGTTATCACATCCCGTCAAGCCTGGGAGGAAAAAAATTTAGGAAGTAATATTCGGGATATGGCCCGAAGTTTATCCAACGAACATCAGGTTCTGTTTATCAATGATCCGCTGGATTGGTCGTCGAAATTTGCCAAAGATTCGCCCCGCGTGCAGCAGCGAAGCGCCTTGATCGAGCACAATAAGGGCGAACGACTGGTTCAGGCAGAGAAGAATCTCTGGGTGTTGAGCCCCCAGAGCCAACTGGCTTCGATCAACTGGCTGCCGGATGGCGTGGTTTACGACCAGATGAACCGGTACAACGGGAAGCTGATTGCTGCCGAAATCAAATTGGCACTGAAAAAGCTAAAGTGGGGTTCGTTCGTGCTGCTGAATGATAATGATATGTTGCAGGGATTCTATCTGAAAGAATTTCTGAAACCGCTGGCTGCGGTTTATTACCTGCGGGATAATTTTCTGGCGGTTGATTACTGGAAGCGGCACGGCGAACGGCTCGAACCGAAACTGATGGGCAAGGTGGACCTGGTTGCCAGTAACTCCATTTACCTGGCCAATCAGGCAGCCCGGTACAATCCGAATTCGGTGTACGTGGGCCAGGGCTGTGATTTGAGTCTGTTCGATCCGGCGAAAGTCGGCGAAGTTCCGGCGGATATGGCCGTCCTTCCCAAACCGATCGTGGGTTATGCGGGCGCCTTGACCGGCTTGCGGCTGGATGTTGACCTGATCGAAACCGTGGCCATCCGGCGTCCCGAGTGGCAGATTGTTCTCATCGGTTCAACCGACGATTCGTTTCAGAAAGAACGGCTGGAGGCTGTTCCCAACATTAAGTTTCTCGGTTCCAAACCGTCCCACCAGATTCCGGCGTATGTCGCGGGCATGGATGTGTTGATTAACCCGCAGATTCTGAACGAAGTAACCATCGGAAATTATCCGCGCAAGATTGACGAATACCTCGCGATGGGAAAACCGGTCGTGGCCCTGAAAACGGAGACGATGTCGTTGTTTGAAAAACACGTTTACCTGGCCGAAACCCCCGAGCAGTTTATTACCGGTATTGACAATGCGCTGAACGGAAAGCAGCTTTCAACACCCGAAGAACGCATTGCCTTTGCCCTCGAACACACCTGGGAGAATTCACTGGGACTGATGATCAATGCCATTGAGCAGCTGATTGCGGCACAACCCCAAACGGCCTAACCGGATCGCGTGTATGAATCTGAAAGCTTATATTGACGACCGACCGGGATTCAAACAGTTTATTCACTGGCTGCTGATTCCCCGGCATCAGGCTCGTCCGCGCCGGTGGGTGAGCTGGTTTGTGAATCCATTTATCCACAAACGCCACCGGACGGCAGCGATTCGCTCGTCGGTCCGGCTGGATGTGCTGCCTTTCAACCCGTTTACGCTGGGGGCGCACAGCACCGTCGAAGCGTTTAGTGTGGTAAACAACGGCGTCGGCAGTGTCCACATCGGCGCAAACTGCACGGTCGGCATTGGTTCGGTGGTCATTGGACCGGTTGCGATTGGCGATGACGTCATTATTGCCCAGCACGTGGTGTTGTCGGGGCTGAATCATTCGTATGAAAACATTACGGTATCGATCCGGGAACAACCGGTAACAACCCGGCCCATCGTGATCGAAGCCGAGTGCTGGATTGGGGCCAATGCGGTGATCACCGCCGGAGTGACCGTTGGCAGGCATTCGGTCGTGGCGGGGGGGAGTGTTGTCACCCGCAATGTGCCGCCCTACTCGGTGGTCGGAGGGAACCCCGCCCGGGTTCTGAAACAGTATGATGAAGCAACCGGAAGCTGGATAAAACCGGTTGCCAAATCGGTGGAGGTATCTGAATAGCCGATTTCTACAGGTTTAATTTCTTCATTTCCTCCACGGCGTGCGCACAGGCCCGCGCCGTTAATGCCATGTACGTCAGCGAAGGATTCTGGCAGGCCGACGAAGTCATGCAACTACCGTCGGTGATGTACACATTTTTGACGTCGTGCATTTGATTGAAGGCATTGAGAACGGACGTTTTGGGGTCGTGGCCCATTCGCGCCGTGCCCATTTCGTGCACCGCCGAACCAGGAGGCAAATCATAATAAAATTGCTGAACGTTCCGAAAACCGGCCTTCGTCAGCATTTCTTCCGCACTTTCCTTGATATCTGCCCGCATGTTGATTTCGTTTTCGCGGTATTCCAGTGCCACTTTCACCAGCGGCAAGCCCCACTGATCGGTTTTCTGGTCGTCGAGCGCTACCCGGTTTTCGAAATACGGCAGCGTTTCCCCCCAGGCCCCGATAAACATGGTCCAGGGGCCGGGTTTGGCCAGTTTCGCCTTGAAATCCGCACCAAAACCGCCTTCCAGTTTGTAGCGATCCGACCACTCGGCACGCTCGCCGTCGCCCTGGTAGGCAAACCCCCGCCGGTAATCTTTGCGCTGGGTTTCGGGGCTGATATTTCGAAAACGTGGGACGTAAAAACCGATCGGCCGACGACCGGCGTAATACTGATCGGCAAAGTCGGTGTGTTCGCCCATCGCACCCCCCATCATAAAATGGTCCATCAGGTTATGACCGATTTGTCCGCTTGTATTGCCCAAACCGTTTGGAAAACGGGAAGAAGCCGAGTTCAACAGAATCGCCGAGGTGGCAATGGTGGAAGCATTCAGGAAAATAACCCGGGCAAAATAATCGGTCACGGCTTTGGTATGCGCATCAATCACGCGGACGCCGATGGCCCGGTTGGTTTTAGCGTCCAGCAACACTTCCGCTACGATCGAATCCGGTCGCAGGGTCAGATTGCCGGTGGCAGCCGCCATCGGTAAGGTTGCCGAATTGCTGCTGAAATAACCGCCATACGGGCAACCCCGGCTGCACAGGTTGCGGTATTGGCACGGCCCGCGACCGTTCCAGCCCCGGGTGAGGTTGGCGGTTCGGGCGATGGTCACCAGCCGGTCTTTGTAATGTTGCCGGACTTGCTTTGCAAAATGGGTTTCGATGCAATTCAGCTCCATGGGCGGCAGAAACTGCCCGTCAGGGAGGTGCGAAAGTCCTTCGGCCTGCCCGCTGATGCCGACAAATTTCTCGACGTAATCGTACCAGGGCGCCAGGTCTTTGTAACGAATGGGCCAATCCACGGCGATTCCGTCCCTGGCGTTGGCTTCAAAATCAAGGTCGCTCAGGCGGTAACACTGCCGACCCCAGGTCAGCGACCGACCACCCACCTGATAGCCCCGAATCCAGGTGAACGGTTTTTCCTGGATATACGGATGGTCGCGGTCACTGACAAAAAACGGTTTGGTGTCTTCGCTGTACGCCGAACAACTGCTCTGCACCGGGTTTTCGGCCTGATCCTGCCGACTGCCCGTCAGCCGAAACGGAAAATCCCACGGACTTTTCATCGCGGTGGGGTAATCAGTAATGTGTTCCACATTCCGGCCTCGCTCCAGCACCAGCGTTTTTAATCCTTTTTCGCACAATTCCTTGGCCGCCCAGCCACCGCTGATGCCTGACCCAACCACAATGGCATCATAAGTATGTTCTTTTTTGCCTTTGGTATTCGTAAAAATGGGGTCCATGTCGTTGAGTAGGTTATTTGGTTGCCCAGGATTTTTGGCCGGGCGCGAGTGGAATACAGGCGGCAAAACGCCCGGGAACGAGTTCGTAGGCTAATCCCTGCGTCATGCCCACTTCCGAAGTGCAGTAGCCGATGCAGGTTAATTCTTTTAAAATGGTGAAAAAGGAATTGCCCAGTACTTTCCGTTCCACTTTTCCGGGAAGGCCGCTGAGCGGTTTTCCCTGTTCTTCAAAATGCCGCATCACCTCGTTTTGCTGGGCTTTGCTGCATTGCGCATACGGTTTTTGGTGTACTTCGACGCTGTACGCATCAATGTCCTTCAGGCCGTTGATGAAGCGGTTCTGGCTCACGACGGAGGTGTTTTCCAGGATCATTTTCATGATAAAATCGGGCACGCCGGCGTCGATGGCTCCGGGTGTATCGGTGGCAGGCAGGATGGTTTCGGCGAGCGCGGCCAGCAAGGGCTTCTGTTGGTTGAAGTAGGCAAAGTCGGGCTCCCTGTGCCAGGAAAACCACTTGAAACCGCCGAATGCGGCCACGGTACTTCCAACCAAAGCAATGCCCCAAAGAGCCTGGCGACGTTTCATAAAGCAAAAACCGGTTTATAGTGAAAGGTTTGTTGTTTAGGGTGTGACTGAAGTAACTTAATTGATAGTTAGAGGAATAGCGCCCGGTTTTTGAACTCGTAGGCCATCAATGAAAAACCGGTTAGCTACCTGAAATCAGGCAGGCACGGGTTCCGGTTCCGGCTTTTTAACGGGCGTGTCCCAGCGTTCGCAGGAGGTGAACAGAACGGTGCTGATAAAGATGATGGTGCCGGTCGGGAATTGACCCAAAACCGGGTTGGAATACCCCATCACCATGATTCCCACGAATTCGCACAGGAAAACCCGCATCACTTTGAGCGTCCAGGGGTCCTGTAGTTTCAGGACTTTCCGAACGCCTATTCCGGCGATGGCAACCAGCATCGCTACGTAAATCCAGACGCCGACAATCCCGGTTTCGATCCAGAGTTCAACATACCAGCTGTCCGGGGCAATCTGAGAAGCAAAGTGCCAGGGCGAATACCGTACGCCCACACTTTCAGATGTGCCCAGCCCGGCCCCAAACGGCAGGCGTTTCATCAGCCGGGATAGTTTTTCCTGATTTTGCAGACGAAGAATGAACGATGGATCTTCGAGGGGCCGGACGGCGGTGCGCATGCGCTGGATCTGGTAGTTCCCGCTGCCGATTTCCGTGAATTTTAGAATAACAAACAATGGAATGGCCACAGCCGCCCCGAGGGCCAGTTTGGTAACGTCCCGCTTCAGGAGCAGGTAAAACGGAAAACCGGCGAGAATGACGAACAACGCACTTCGGGTGCCGGAAACGGCAAAACCCCAGAAATAGACTAATGTGAGAAATAAATAGAATGCCTTGTAAATCAGTTTCTTTTCTTCGAGCACCAGAATGAGGGCAACCAGAGTAATCCCGGCCATTTCGGCCCCAAATTGGGCCGCGTCGGAATAGAACGAAAAACTCCGAAGGTGGCCAAACAACAGGTGGGTTTTGGCTCCCACGGTATTCATCCAGATTTGTTCGGCGGTCGTTAAGCCAAGGTATTGCTGTTTGAACGACCACAACGCGGCCAGAAATGACCAGAAAAGCCAGGTGGCGAGCAGGTACTGAATGTCACTTTTCCGGATCGGATTGACCAGAATGATGCAGGCGGCAAAAATCCACTGCATGGAAAACGGTCGGATGTGGAAAAACCAGGCCGGTCGATACGGTGCTTCCGGATTGAAATATTCGAGACAGGTGTAAACAAACCAGAAGCCGACCAGGTAGATGATGGGATGCCGAAGGTTTTGCCACGCCATTCGCTTGCTGTTCAGGAGCAGGCTGATCATGGTGAGGGCCAGAACCCCATCGACCATCATACCGAACGGGAGGCTCAGCGGCAAAAACCGGGCGAAGACATTGACCAGAAAACTGACCTGAATATAAACCAGAAAGCCAACCCGAGGCTCCGAAAGTACGCCGGCAATCAGGACCAACGCTACCGGTACGACCACAACCAAAGCTGCTCCAACCACTTCCAGCTTGCCAATTGCGAATCCCGCCAGCAACGCACAGACCGTTCCGATGAGGCTGAATAGCCAGAACCTGTTTTGTGACCGGTAAGATGAAGAGGCTACTAAATCAAGCATCAGGTAATTGGGAGTCGCCTAGATATCGCACAGGCACAACCACAAAAATCCGGCCAAGATCGGAGCGACCTGGTCTCTTTGTTGAATGGATATAATTTATGCAGAGATAAGTCCAAAATTGTAAAATTTATATTTCTGAAAAATCGAACATGGAAACTTTTTCGTACGTCTTCGGATTTAATGCTTAGATTTAATACTTAAAAAGCAGAAATAATTTACACTTTATACCTAGATTCTGACTTGTTGAAATTATATTTGTCTCGTTGTTTGATAATTGGGGAAGGTACGAAAGGGAAATTATTGAAACCTTCTACTTTGGGACGGTAAAGTACAAATAATTCAAATAATATTAGCTTATTTCAAGTTGATGTTTGTGAAATAGTTAGGCTAGTATTGAAGTTATGTACTGTTAATGTAAACCAGATGGATTTTTATTCTGAGTAATAATTACTATTGAGCAGAATAAAAATTCAAAATACAGTGATCAATTGATTTGAGTAATTGAAGTCCATGCAATCATGAAAGATCTAAAGCTGAATTTACTTATTGCGGAGCAAAATCCATTTTTGGTACGCATTTTACGGCAAACGCTTTCGTCGGAATTTAACATTCAGGTGGTGACCAACGGTGCGGAAGCGATGGAATTTATCGAACAGGGAAAACGGACGGACTTTATCATAACCGAACTGAACCTGCGCCATTTCGATGGCATCGACTTTATTCGGCAAATCCGGGGAAGTCAGCAGCATAAAAACATTCCAATCCTGGCGCTTTCCGGTTCTTCGGATAGCATGCTCCGGGTGAAAAGCCTGGAAATGGGCGCGGACGATTGTGTGGCTAAACCGTTTAATCCGCTGGAAATCAAAGCACGGATGATGGGGATGATCCGGCGGACGGAATACTACACCAATCGCATGATTGCCTGATTCAAAAACCGCCACATTTCGCTTCCCATTTCTTCGAATACCGGACACCGGCGTCGACCGGACAGAACCCTCATTCCGACCAAACGATAGGGACTAGTCCCGTTGATTTTTTGTCAGCTAGCTATATTACAGCACATTTACTAAAAAAAAACAGCTCTGGCATTTATTTTGTCGTAGAATAAATAACGGCATCTTCTCTATTTTATCAGACGAATTTTTTCCTTTGAACGACGACTGTCCCAACGTGAATGATCTATCGGATTACTTCTATTCGTTTCTATGAACTTAACATCTATCATTGAGATTTTAGTTGCCATTTGCATTCTACTGGTTTTTTACACGTATTTGGGTTATGGGATTGTGGTCTGGGGAATGGTTGTGTTCAAGCGTTTTTTTGTCAAACATGCAGCGCCCGTAGCCGGACCGGCGTTTGCGCCTGAGGTGACAATGGTGGTGCCCGCTTTCAATGAAATGGCCTACATCGCGGATAAGGTCAGCAATTGCCTGAATCAGGATTACCCCGCCGATAAGTTACACCTGATGTTTGTCGATGATGGGTCAACCGACGGAACGGGTGAATACCTGGATCAGATTGTAGCCTCTTCTTCGCGCATAACGGTGGTGCGGGGTGGCAAACGGATGGGGAAAATCGGGGCCATTAATAACGCGATGGGGAAGGTTCATACGCCGATTACTATTTTTTCGGATGCCAATGCCAACCTGAACCTGTCGGCGGTCAGCAACATGGTTCGACATTACCAGGACAAAAAAGTGGGGGCGGTGGCCGGTGAAAAACGGATTTTGACGTCCGAAGCCGATTCGGCGGCTGGCAGTGGTGAAGGGATTTACTGGAAATACGAGTCGTTTTTGAAGAAAATGGATTCCGAACTCCATTCCATCGTGGGAGCCGACGGTGCGCTTTTCTCCATCCGTACGGAACTCTACGAAACCGTGGCCACCAATACTTTATTGGACGATTTCATTATTTCCCTCCAGATCGCGGGCAAAGGGTTTCGGGTGATTTATGAGCCGGATGCCTACGCCCTGGAAAGTCCATCGTTCTCGGTTGGGGATGAGAAAAAACGCAAGGTTCGGATTGCGGCCGGTGGTTTTCAGGCCATTAGCCGGTTGTCTTACTTACTGAACATTCTCAAATACGGTATTCTGAGCTTCCAATACATTTCGCACCGGGTGCTCCGATGGGCCGTTACGCCCTTCTGTTTACCGCTGATCTGGCTCCTAAATGGTATCATTTTTTTGAGTCATTCCAACGTGCATTCGCCCACCCAAACCCTGGTTTTCTGGGGTGGTTTGTTACTGGCGCAAACTGTCTTCTACGCCTTTGCCTACATGGGCTATTTGCTGGAAAACCGCAAAATGCGCTGGAAAATCGCCTTTGTGCCTTATTATTTTGTGTTCATGAACTGGTGCGTCATTCTGGGTTTTATCCGCTACCTGAAACAGAACGAATCGGGTATCTGGGAAAAAGCCCGCCGGGCGGTGTAAGAAATTTGGTATAGAAAATGCTATGTTACTAATCGTGCTTAATTAGTTAACATTCTTATGGAGCTGCTCGGGTTGGTTCTGATTTTACTGGTTGGATCCTATTTACTTTTTAATGTAAGCTACCTGCTCATTTGTGCGATAGCGGGCCACTTTGGCGGAAAAGACGACCAACCGGCCACGAAGCAGCCCCGGCAAATCCGCCGGATTGCGGTTTTAATCCCGGCTTACAAAGAAGATACCGTCATTCTGGATTCGGTTCAGGTCAATCTGCAACAAAATTACCCGACCAGTTCGTACGATCTGTTTGTCATTGCCGATTCGTTCAAGCCCGAAACCCTCGAAAAACTGGCGCAACTGCCCATCAAAGTGATTGTGGTAAGTTTCGAGCAATCGACGGTTCAGAAGTCAATTACCCAGGCTTTGCTGCAATTACCGCCGAACGTTTACGACATTGTGT
Organism: Larkinella rosea; assembly: GCF_003858635.1. Taxonomy (GTDB): domain Bacteria; phylum Bacteroidota; class Bacteroidia; order Cytophagales; family Spirosomataceae; genus Larkinella; species Larkinella rosea. The sequence continues at coordinate 758,075 of NZ_RQJO01000010.1, read as the reverse complement.
TGATTTCCGATGCCGACAATCACATGGCGACCGACTATTTGCAACGCATCAATCTGGCGTTCAACAGCGGTTGGCGGGCAGTTCAGGGGCATCGGGTCGCCAAAAATACGAACACGAGCGTAGCGGTTTTTGACGCGATGAATGAGGAGGTCAATAATCATTTGTTCCGGGGTGGTCAGCGGGCGCTGGGTTTGTCGGCTTCATTGATCGGCTCCGGAATGGCCTTCGAACCCGAAACCATGAAGCGCCTGATGACCAAAATCCAGTCGGTAGGCGGTTACGATAAAGAGCTGGAAATGTTGCTGTTGAGCGAAGGAATCCGAATTGGATACCTCAAAGAAGCCTTGATTTACGACGAAAAAGTCCAGAATCTGGAAGTGTTCGAACGGCAGCGCACCCGCTGGATTGCGGCTCAGGTTCACTTTGTCAAACTTTATTTTGGCGTCGGTCTTCGGCAGTTGCTGAACGGCAATGCACACGCTTTCAACGCGTTCCTGAAATCCCTGCTCATTCCGCGCGTCCTGTTTTTAGCGTTTTTGTCCTTTGGCTTTTTGGTCGGATTGGTCGTTGGTTATCAACCGGTCTGGGGGTTTTTCGGCATCCTGCTCGCAACCCTGCTGTTCAGCCTGTTGATTTCGATTCCCGGTTATTTGTGGCAGAAGATTTCCATGAAGGACGTGCTGACGTTCCCGCTGCTGGTTTTCCGAATGGTCCGGTCGTTACTGAAGATCAAAGCCGCTGGCAAGAAATTCCTGCATACTCCCCACGGAGAGCCTACGGTGAAAGAGAATATATAGTTGTATCGCGGAGATACGCGGAGAAAAAAGAGTTAAGCAGAGTTTTATATTTCTCCGCTCAACTCTTTTTTCTCCGCGTATCTCCGCGAAATAATTCCCAAACTTACAAATTCATCTTCTTCATTTCCTTCACCGCGTAATCCGCAGCCCGGGCCGTCAGGGCCATGTAAGTCAGCGACGGGTTTTGGGTCGAGGTCGAAGTCATGCTGGCACCATCGGTCACGAACACATTTTTGCAGTGGTGCAACTGGCTCCACTTGTTGAGCATCGACGTTTTCGGATCTTTGCCCATCCGGACTCCCCCCATTTCGTGAATATCTATGCCCGGATTGCGGTTTTCATCGCGAACGCGGAGATTCTTGAAACCGGCCGCCGTGAACATTTCCATCATCTGCTCCTGATAGTCCTTGACCATCTTGTCGTCATTGTCGTCATAGGCAACGGAAAACCGTATTTGCGGAATGCCGAACGGGTCTTTCAGGTCTTTGTCGAGGGCCACGAAGTTCGTCACTTTCGGGATGGTTTCGCCCATCATGTGCGAATTGACGCTCCAGCCGCCCAGCGTCGGATTGGCTAGGCTGTTCTTCAAATCCACCCCAAAACCGTCCTGATTCGTCCGGGACATGCGGTTGGCCGAAAAACCGGCCGCGTAACCCCGCAGAAAGTCGGTTTCCTGTTTAAATACGTTACGGAACCGCGGAATGTACGGGCCGTTGGGCCGGCGTCCTTCGGTGGTCGAATCCAGAAAACCGTCGTATTCGCCCGAAATGCCCGCCCGGTAATTATGAAACGCCACGTATTTTCCCAACACGCCACTGTCGTTGCCCAAACCGTTCGGGAAGCGGTTCGAAGTCGAGTTCAGCAACACCAGATTCGTATTCATGGCTGCGGCATTCACAAAAATGATCCGCGCGTAAAATTCGATCATTTCCTTTGTGTTGGCATCGATGACGCGCACGCCGGTGGCCTTGCCTTTTTTCTCGTCGTAAATAATCGAGTGAACCACCGAATGGGGGCGCAGGGTCAGCTTACCGGTTTTGGCCGCCCAGGGAAGGGTGGATGCGTTGCTGCTGAAATAACCGCCGAACGGACAGCCGCGCACGCAGATGTTTCGGTGCTGGCATTTCGCCCGGCCCTGCTGTAGGTGAATCGGCTGCGGCTGGGTAATGTGAGCGGCTCGGCCCATGATGACGGGACGATCCTTGTATTTGGCCGCCATTTGCTGGCTGAAGTATTTTTCGACGCAGTTCCATTCGTGCGGAGGCAGAAACTCACCGTCCGGTAATTGGGCCAGCCCGTCCTTGTTGCCCGTAATCCCGGCAAACTTTTCGACGTGGCTGTACCAGGGAGCGATGTCGGCGTAGCCGATGGGCCATTCAACGGCGAAACCATCGCGGGCCGGGCCGTCGAAGTCAAACTGGCTCCAGCGTTGGGTCTGGCGGGCCCACAACAGGGATTTTCCACCGACCTGATAACCGCGAATCCAGTCGAACGGTTTTTCCTGAACGTAGGGATGTTCGGCGTCTTTTACAAAGAAATGGGCCGAAGCCTCATGGAAAGCGTAGCATTTTCCGACAATCGGATTCTCCTGCCGGATACCCAGCGGAAGTTGCCCCCGGTGTTCCATCTCCCAGGTGTTGAGCATGGTGGTCGGGTAATCGACCACGTGTTTGACGTCGCGGCCGCGTTCCAGCACCAGGGTGCGTAAACCTTTTTCGGTCAATTCTTTCGCAGCCCAGCCGCCACTGATTCCCGATCCGATCACGATGGCATCGTAGGTAGTTGCTTTTACTGCATCGATTGCAAAATTTGCCATGTCTGTTCGGGCTGCTATTTATTTTGTTGATTTTTTGAGGTCGAATTTTTGGCCACCACCGGCACGCATCCATGGTAGCGACCAGGGACGAACTCGTAGTGCGTGATGTTGTTCATGACGTATTCCGAGGTCATGTAGCCCTGGATAGTCATACCTTTCACCATCGAAAAGAATCCTTTCTGATCCGGTTCCGTGGATTGACTGACGGTTTTGAGCAATTCCGTTTTTTGGGCGGCATCGAGCGACGCGAACGACTTGCTGTAGGTTTTCTGAGCGAGCGCTTCAACCGCTGTCAGTCCTTTGGTCAGGCTTTCCTGCGCCGAAGGTTCCATACAGTCCGTTACGATTTTCTGGATAAATGTATGAACGCCAAGTGCTTTCGCGCCCGGGGTGTCGGTTGTTGGAATGATAACTTCCACGACTTCGGCCAGGAGCGCATCGGCATTCGGAGCCAGAAACGACTGCCCTGACGGAATGCCTGCCCGGTTCCAGCTGCTTGCCCAGCCCGGCAGACTCACCAGCCCACCAACGGCCACCGCCAAACTTTGTAATGCTTTTCGTCTTTCCACGAGGTGAATGGTTAGAAATAGGTTCAGTTTTTAGATACAGTTTTCGGTATTCCGTTTACGGTTTTCGCCGGGCCACCGAAATGTTGGCTAACACCCCGATTTCGCGATTCAACATTCTGTATTCGCTATTCGATAGTAGAAGAATGAACGCGTTACCACTGAAAATGGAAAACCGTATACCAAAAAGGAAAGTAAGATTGGATTTTACCTATAAAAAACGGGATGGATAATCTAACAAAGATAATTAAAAAGTACGATGGAATAGGACAATCGGAAGAGAACTTGTTCGGGGAATGCAAAATGAAAAGAAACAAAAAAAGACCTGTCATGGCTGACAGGTCCTTATTCCCACAAGTGGAACGAAACTATTGACCCTGTTTGACCGGGTGAACTTCGACCGGAATCAAGCCGTGGGCTTCTTTGTGCGTGTTGATGACCGAATTTGCGTCTTTGGCTTCCGAGAGACACATGACCGTACCGGTTTTTTCGTCCACCCAGTAATTGATAAAATTCACGTTGTATTTGCCCTGAACCGCCAGGTCCTTGGCGTGTGCTTCGGCAACGGCTTTGGCCGTTACGTTGCCCGGTCCGAGCTCGTGAATATCCAGAAACAGGGTCGGATTAGCGCCCATCGCTGATTCGTGACCCGTGCTGACGGGCTGGACCCGCGCCGGAACCAGTCCGTGCGCATCCTGGTGGGTTTTGTAAACCGAGGCCGAATCCGGCGACTCCGACAGGCAATAGACCTTACCGGCTGCTTCGTCTACCCAGAATTTAACAAAATTGACACCGTATTTTCCCTGGGTTGCCAGGTCCTTCTTGTGGGCTTCCATCACGGCTTCGAACGTCACCTTGCCCGGTTCGAGGTTATGCACGTCCAGGAAAAGATACTTCTTTTTGGTTGAATCAACGCTTTTGGCATCTTTGTGACAGGAGAAAGAAAGAAGACTCAACGCGATCAATAGTAGGTTTACTGTTTTCATTATTTTACTGTTGTGTGTGAAAGTGTGTATTGCATTTTTGCGCTACAAAGGTCACGCTTTCCGCATTTCCGGAAATCACCGAAAACCGTGATTTGCTATCCCTGAATTCCGTGATTTTTCTCCCAAATGACACTTTCGTCCTCATTTTTCGGCCGTTGTTGGCTTTAAAAACCGCTCATTCGTCCAGGTTCTTTATATTTTCGGAAGCGGGGTTTCGTTTCAATTGCTTTTGTTCTAATTTCAGACCTTTCGAAAATGTATAATTGATAATCAGACAGAACCCGGCTTAATCGTATGAAGCGCACTTCTTCTTCCTCGAAACAAAACCGTCGGCGCTTCATGAAAGCGCAACTGGCCTTTGGTCTGGGCGCCCTTTCCACCGCCGGTAAGCTGTCGTCAGACGATGATTCGATGAGCGACCCTCCGGTTTTGTCCCAGGCTGCTTTAAGCAAACAGTACCAGACCTGCTTAGGTGGCCCATTTCCAAAAGCGACTCCGCTGCTTCCGCAACTCCGGGAAACGATCCGGAAAGATGGCTACCGCATTGAATCGCTGACGTACGAAACGGAACCCAACAACCGCGTTCCGGCCTTGTTATTGATACCGGATTCGGCCACGGCCAGTCGCCCGGCACCGGGCATTGCCGTCTGGCACCAGCACAACGGGGAATACCACCTGGGCAAATCCGAACCGGCCGGGCTGGCCGGAAATCCAATGCACCACACCGCCGTGGCGCTGGTGCGGGAAGGCTACGTGGTGCTGTGCCCCGATGCACTTTGCTTCGAGGAACGGCAGGACCCTACCGGAAAGCTGAAAAAAGGCGATTTCGAACGCTTCGAGTTTCTGCGCGAAGTGGTGCGGGGCCGCAGCATGGCCTGGAAAAATGTGCTGGAAATGCGCCGGGCGGTCGATTACCTGGCCGGTCGCCCGGAAGTAATTGCCAGCCAGCTAGGTTGTTACGGCCATTCGATGGGATCGACGCATGCGTGGCTGGTGGGGCCGCTGGAACCCCGGTTGAAGTGCATTGTTGGCAACTGCTGCCTGCCGAGTTATGCCGCCATCGAACACGAACACCTGCTGCACTGCTTCCCCAACTTTGTGCCCGGCTGGCATCCGTTTGGCGATACGCCCGACATTGCCGCCCTCATAGCCCCGCGCGCCCTGCACCTGAACTTTGGCGAGCAGGATTCCGGTTCACCGATTGATTTTGTGCGTAAAAGCCTGCCCCGCATCGAAGCAGCGTATAAAAAGGCGGGTGCCGCGGGAAATTTTACGTCATTTATTGAAGCCGGACAGGGCCACGTGCTCACCGAAACGATGTGGAAACACGTGAAGGAAACTTTTGCGCGCCATCTGAAGTTCACCTAATCGTAGCGAATAGATAAACTATGGATTTACTGGAATTAATCCGCAAACCCTGGCCGTGGTACGTGGCCGGGCCGTTGATTGGGCTCACTGTGCCCGCGTTGCTCCTGGTCGGCAACAAATCTTTCGGTATTTCGTCGTCGCTCCGGCACCTCTGTGCGGCCTGCGTACCGGCCGGGCTACCGTTTTTTAAGTACAACTGGCGGGATGGAATCTGGAACCTGGTTTTTGTAACCGGAATCCTGATCGGCGGTTTTCTGACGGTTCAGTTTCTGGATAATCCGAACAACATGCAGATTGCTCCCCAAACCGTTGCCGATCTCAAAGCGCTGGGTGTCAGCAGTTTTTCGGGATTAATGCCGTCGGATATTTTCAGTGTCGCTAACGTATTCAACCTGAAGGGCTTCTTCTTTTTTGTCCTGGGCGGTTTTCTGGTGGGCTTCGGGACGCGCATGGCTGGCGGTTGCACATCGGGCCACTCCATCATGGGAATTTCCAACCTGCAAGGACCGTCGGTCGTGGCCACCTGCTGTTTTATGGCGGGCGGTTTTGCCATGACGCACCTGTTTTTGCCGTACATCATGCAATTGTTTTAAAATCGGATCCCAACTATGGAAACTAAACTAGCACCAGATCCCGCGGTGGTCGACGAAACCGGTAACGACATGAAACGGCCGGAAGGGCTGGCCGGAAATCTGAAATACGGTATTCTCGGGATTCTGTTTGGGATCGTCTTTGTCAAAGCCGAAATCGTCTCCTGGTTCCGGATTCAGGAAATGTTCCGGCTGCAAAGTTTCCACATGTACGGCGTCATCGGCTCGGCCATCGCCGTGGCCATGCTGTCCGTCTGGCTGATCAAACGGTTCAAAATCAAAACCATAGCGGGCGAAGAAGTGGTTTTCCACCCGAAAACGTTCCGGCCCGGCCAGGTTTACGGGGGCTTGTTGTTCGGCCTGGGCTGGGCGTTGACCGGCGCCTGTCCCGGCCCACTATTTGCCCAGATCGGAACGGGTTATGGGGTGGTAATCGTGACGCTCCTGAGCGCCATTGCCGGAACCTGGGTATACGGTTTTTTCCGGGATAAACTTTCGTAACCGAACCCACTGAGGCCGGTGGCTACAATTCCCGAAAGTCAGATCGGTTTGTGATATTTATCACAGACATCAGGCCCGGATCTCCGTTACTTCGTCATAAAAACCGGAAATGGAAAAGAACGTAGGTTTTCGTGATAAGGTGGTTCGTTTGCTGATTGCGAGCGTTTTGATCGCCCTGTTTATTGCTGATGTGATCAATGGAATTTGGGCGGTGGTAGCACTGATTGGAGCGGGATTGCTCGTTGTTACCAGCCTGATGAATTTTTGTCCGATGTATGCGGTTTTCAGAATTGCCACGAATCGCCGAAAAAAAGTGTGTTAGGAAGAACTCGGTGAGGTACAGGATAGATAGGGAATGATAAACGACAGTCAGCTGGTAAACCGCGCGTTTCGGGGCGATTTTGAACCCGCCTTAATCGAAGAAATAAACCGGGTCGGGATCTATCAGGAAGTTGAAGAAGGAGATTACCTGATCCGACCCGGTAGTTACATCCGCTCGGTGCCGATCATTCTGAGTGGTTCCGTCAAAATTATGCGGGCCGATGCGGGCGGCAATGAAGCGTTGCTCTACTACCTGAGCGGGTTGGATTCCTGCGCCATGTCCATGACGGGCGGCCCCGCCAATAAGCCCAGTGAAATTACGGCGGTTGCCGAAGAAAAAACCCGTCTGATTTTCATCCCGCTCGAAAAAGTCGATGAGTGGATTTGCCGCTTTCCGACCTGGAAACAGTTTGTATTTCGTACCTACCAGCGCCGGTTCGACGACATGATTGCTACCATCGACAGCATTGCCTTTCAGAAACTGGACGAGCGGTTACTGACGTACCTAAAAAAGAAAACCCAGAGCTGCCAGTGTACGGTTTTGCAGGTCACCCACGAAGAAATTGCCCGCGAAATGGCAACATCACGGGAGGTGATTTCCCGCCTGCTGAAGCAGTTGGAACGGGTGGGCTATCTCAGATTGTCCCGAAACAAAATTGAAATTTTGTAGATCGCTCGCGTCTGTGTGACATATATCACGGAAAAAGGCGGACTTCATGGCGTGCTTTGTTGAAAAAACGGCATGAATTCGCACGAAATCCTGGGCTTTGGGGCGTCGATCCTGATCGGGATGACGCTGGGCCTGATTGGCGGAGGGGGCAGTATCCTGACGTTGCCGGTGCTGGTGTACCTGCTCGGCATCAACCCGACAGTCTCAACCACCTATTCGTTGTTTGTGGTCGGAACCACCTCGCTGGTCGGTGCGGTCCGGTATATGCAGCAACGATTGGTCAATTACCGGGCTGCACTGGCCTTTTCGCTGCCTTCGCTGGCGGCCATTTACCTCACCCGCACGTACGTGGTACCGGCCATTCCGGACCCGGTTTTTTCAACCCCGGTTTTTTATGTCAGTAAAAACGTCGCCATCATGGTCGTGTTTGCCCTGGTGATGCTGGCGGCATCCGGCTCCATGATCCGTCCCCCAAAAACTGGAATGGAGGCTGGCGCGAGCCGGATCAGCCCCTCGTTGCTGGCGGCTGAAGGCGGACTGGTCGGCATCCTGACGGGCGTTGTGGGAGCCGGGGGCGGTTTTCTGATCATTCCTTCGCTGGTCTTGCTGGCCCGTTTACCCATCAAAACGGCGGTGGGAACTTCGCTGCTGATCATTGCCACCAATTCGCTGATCGGATTTCTAAGCGGACTGTCCCGTACCACGATCGACTGGCGGTTTTTGATGGAATTTACGGCCCTGGCAATCTTCGGAATTTTATTGGGCAGCTACCTGACCCGGTTTGTGGCCGGTTCGAAATTGAAAAAAGCCTTCGGCTGGTTTGTGCTCGCAATGGGGGTCTATATCATCGTCAAAGAAACTTTTCTTTAATCAGTCCGGCGTGTAACAAAAGTCACGGAACGCCCAAAGCAGCCATTTTACCTTTGAATCCGATTTACCCATTGACCTGATTTTCGTTTGATCATAACCGAATCGATTACCATGAAAATTGAACAGATTTATACGGGCTGTCTGGCCCAGGGCGCTTATTACATTGAGAGCGAAGGCGAAGTCGCCATTATCGACCCGCTACGGGAAATAAAACCGTATGTGGAAAAAGCGGCCCAAGCGGGTGCCACCATCAAATATGTGCTGGAAACGCACTTTCACGCCGATTTTGTGTCCGGCCATCTCGATCTGGCCCGGCAAACCGGAGCTGACATTGTTTACGGGCCACTGGCGCAGCCCAATTTCAAAGCCCACATTGCCACGGACGGCGAAGAACTGCCGCTGGGTTCGGTAAAAATCCGGGTACTGCACACACCCGGCCACACGATGGAATCGAGCTGCTACCTGTTGATCGATGAAACCGGAAAAGAAACCGCGCTTTTCAGTGGCGATACCTTGTTCATCGGTGACGTCGGACGGCCTGATCTGGCTCAGAAAGCGGACCTGACGATGAACGACCTGGCGGGTTATCTCTACGAGTCGCTGCGTACTAAAATCATGACCCTGCCGGACGACGTTCTCGTCTACCCGGGTCACGGAGCGGGTTCGGCCTGTGGCAAAAACATGAGTTCAGAAACCTCCGATACGCTGGGCAACCAAAAGCGGTTTAATTACGCGCTACGGGCTTCAATGTCGAAAGAAGAGTTCATTCGGGAAGTAACCGATGGCCTGCTGGCTCCCCCGCAGTATTTTCCGCAGAATGTTGCGCTCAACAAACAGGGGTACGAAAGCATCGATACGGTGCTGGAACGGGGTGCGCACGCCCTGAGCCCGGGGGCCTTTGAAGCGGCTGCCAACGAAACCGGGGCTTTGATTCTCGATACCCGTCCGGCGCAAATTTTCCGGCAGGGCTTTATTCCGAACTCGATCAACATCGGACTGGGCGGGCAGTTTGCTCCCTGGGTTGGTACGTTGATTCCGGATGTAAAGCACCAATTGCTGCTGGTCTGTGAACCGGGGCAGGAGCAGGAAGCTCTGACGCGCCTGGCGCGGGTGGGCTACGACCAGGTGCTGGGTTTTCTGGCGGGCGGTTTTGGCCCGTGGCAAGTCAGTGGTAAGGAAATCGACACCATTTTGTCGGTATCGCCCGAGTCGCTGGCCAGCCGGATGGCAGAAAATGAAGGGGAGATCATCGACGTTCGGAAACCCGGTGAATTTGCGGCCGAACACATCGCCGGTGTGCGGAACATACCGCTGGAATACCTCAATGAGCACATGGCGGAATTGCCCAAAAATAAAACCCTGTTTATCCACTGCGCCGGGGGCTACCGCTCCATGATTGCGGTTTCCATTCTGCGAGCCAGGGGATACGAGAATCTGGTGGATGTAACGGGCGGTTTTGACGCCATCAGAAAATCCGGGCTTTTTGAGATCACGGATTACGTTTGTCCGACTGCTTTGAACAAGGAATAGACTGGTTTTTCACAGATCCGGTAACTAAAAACTTACAAATTGATGGATTTATTCGGGTTGATCCGTCAGCCCTGGCCGTGGTATGTGGCCGGGCCGCTGATTGGGCTCACGGTACCTGCATTGTTGCTGAGTGGCAATAAATCATTCGGCATCTCGTCGTCGCTCCGGCACCTCTGTGCGGCCTGTTTGCCCGCCAATATCCCCTTTTTTACCTACGACTGGAAGCGGGAGGTCTGGAACCTGGTTTTTGTGACCGGTATTTTGATCGGCGGTTTTCTGGCCGTTCAATTTCTCCACAATCCGGCTGAGGTTCAGATTTCTCCCCAAACCGTTGCCGATCTGAAAGCGCTGGGTGTTCGTCATTTTACCGGAATGATGCCGGCCGATATTTTCAATGTCGACCACCTTTTCACGCTGAAAGGACTGGCGTTTTTCGTGCTGGGTGGTTTTCTGGTGGGTTTCGGCAGCCGCATGGCCGGAGGCTGCACATCGGGCCATGCTATTATGGGGATAGCCAACCTGCAAGGGCCGTCGGTGGTGGCCACCTGCTGTTTCATGGCGGGCGGTTTTGCCATGACGCACCTGTTTTTGCCTCACCTTATGAAATTGTTGTAAATCCGGAAGAAACTGATGGAAAAAGTGGAAGAAACGTTGATGTGCGATGCACCCAATGACTTGAAACAAGAGGAGCATGTTGTCGGAAATCTGAAATACGGTATCCTTGGAATTCTGTTTGGGATCGTCTTTGTCAAGGCCGAAATCATTTCGTGGTTCCGGATTCAGGAGATGTTCCGGCTGCAAAGTTTTCACATGTACGGCGTCATCGGTTCGGCCATCGCCGTGGCCATGCTATCCGTTTGGCTCATCAAACGATTCCGGCTCAAAACCCTGGCGGGCGAAGACGTGGTATTTCATCCGAAAAGCTTCCGGCCCGGCCAGATCTACGGAGGCCTACTGTTCGGCCTGGGCTGGGCGTTGACCGGCGCCTGTCCCGGCCCGTTATTTGCCCAGATCGGAACGGGTTATGGGGTGGTAATCGTGACGCTCCTGAGCGCCATTGCCGGAACCTGGGTGTACGGTTTTTTCCGGGATAAACTGCCCTGAGAAGTTTGCAGACTCTAAACGACTGCGTCTTTATTGTATTTTGCCCGGTATTCCAGGGGCGACAGACCGGTGATTTTCCGGAATACTTCCCGAAACGCTTTTACATCCGAATAGCCCACTTCATACATCACTTCGTTCACGGTTTTGCGACTGGTTTCGAGGGCTTTTTTGGCTGATTCGATTTTGACCCGCTGCGCATATTCGATGGGGGTATTTCCCGTGGCTTTGATAAACCGCCGGTCGAAGTTCCGGCGACCAACCGAAAACCGGGCCGACAAATCCTCCACCGAAATTTTTTCGTGCAGTTTACTTTCGATGTACGACTGCGCCTGCTGCACCATGTCATCACCGTGGAGCTTCTGGCCGGTAAAAATGGTGAAGGCCGACTGGCTGTTCCGGTCCATCTCAATCTGAAATATTTTGGAGCAGTAAATGGCGGTTGGCCGGTCGTAGTATTTCTCGACGAGGTAAATTACCAGGTTCAGGAACGAATACGCCCCCCCATTGGTGTAAATCCCATTTTCGTCGGTAATCAATTGGTCGGCCTGCAACTGCACCCTGGGGTACTGATTTCGGAACGTATCGGCCGCCGACCAGTGCGTCGAGCATTTTTTTCCATCCAGTAAACCGGATGACGCCAGCAGAAAAGCCCCGGTACACATGCTGGCTACTTCCGCGCCGTCCTTGTATTGCTTTTTGATCCAGTCAATCAACAACTGATTTTCCTGTGTGGCTTTCAGGTGGCTCCGATCCAGCGACGGAATGATAATGAGATCGGTTTTGGCGATGGCCGAAATGTGAACCTGGGATTTCACCGTAAACAAACCGCCGTAGACTTCCGCCTTGTCGGAAAGGCCGGCCAGCGCGACGGTGAACAACTCCTTTCTGCCGGTTTCCTTCCAGTAGTCGTTGGCGCGGGTAATGACTTCGTAGGCCCCAACAATACAGGCGATGGTGCTCAGGTTGCTCTGTCCGTCCGGAACAATGATCGTCAACTGTTTCATCGGCTTTTTTTCTCAAAGATAGTCATTCGATTGCGTCCAAATCAACCCGTTACAAAGTCCATTTTACACCCTCTCGAAGTACAAATAAGACCATACATTTGCAGGACAAATTTGACAACAAATCAACAATGACAACATCTGATTTCACCAAAACCCTGTTGGTTGACCAAACGGCGGGCGAAGTTTTCAAGGCCATCAATGATGTTCGCGGCTGGTGGTCCGAAGATTTTGAAGGCGACTCCCAGAAGCTGAACGACGAGTTTTCGGTCCGGTTCGGCGATGTGCATTATTCCCGCCAGAAACTGGTCGAGGTCATCCCGGATCAGCAAATCGGCTGGCTGGTGACGGACAGCCAGCTGAATTTCCTGCAGGACAAAAGCGAGTGGACCGGCACCCGTATCCATTTTGAGATTTCCACCGTCGGGCCCCAAACCCAAATTCTCTTCACGCACCTGGGCCTGGTGCCCGGAATTGAATGTTTTAACGACTGTTCCAGCGGCTGGCGGTTTTACCTGGGAAGTTTACAGAATTGGATCACAACCGGGGTCGGGCAGCCGAATCTGGTGAGCCAGGCCTGAGTTTCGGATCTGTTCGGTAACGTGTCAATTGGTGTTGATGTAAATAGGTACGCAACACGTCACCCGCATCGATTGCGTACCTGACGGCACGCGATAGAATTTGGAAATCTACCTTGCTACAAACATGTCGTACCTACAGCACGTAATCGACATAGATTCAGCCACGTCCCTATTTTTTTAACTCAACTAAAACGGATACACTACGAAACAACGCATACGATGAACAAGCAAAGTTTTACAACCACCCTGACCGTCGACCAGTCTCCGAAAGCGGTTTTCGACGCCATCACGAACGTTCGCGGCTGGTGGTCCGAAGAAATTGTGGGCCATACCGCAAACCTCAACGATGAATTTTCTTACCAGTATCAGGACGTTCACCGCTGCAAAATGAAACTGATCGAAGTCGTTCCGGCGAAAAAAGTGGTTTGGCAGGTGCTGGACAATTATTTCAGTTTTACCGAAGACAAAACCGAGTGGATCGGCACGAACGTCATTTTTGAAATCCTGAAGCAGGATAACCAAACGCAGCTCCGCTTTACGCACGAAGGCCTGGTTCCCGACTACGAATGCTACAACGCCTGTGTGCACGGATGGACACAATACATCGATCGCAGCCTGTTCAGCCTGATCACCATCGGGAAAGGGCAGCCCAACACCAGCAAAACCGCTTACACGGTTCACGAAGTAGCCGCCCGTTTCCACGAACTGGCCCAGCAGGAGAAGTGGTTTGAAATTCAGGACGAACTTTTTGCGAACGAAGTCAAGAGCCTGGAACCGGCTAATTCGCCGTATTTTCAAAGCACGCAGGGCAAAGTATCGGTTCGGCAAAAAGGGGAAGATTGGGTGAAACGCATTGCCGCCGGTCATCGGCTGCACACCACCGCGCCCGTCGTGGGCGGCAATCATTTTGCGGTCGGCCGGGAAGTCGATATTACGGTGGAGGGACACGGCCGCGTCCAGATCAACGAAATCATGCTCTACGAAGTGAAAAACGGCCAGATTGTCTCCGAGCAATTCTTCTATTAGACCTCATTTCAATTTCAGGGATGCAACATACCCGGTTTTATTCACGAACCGAACCGGGTATGTTTAGCCGGTTGGGCTGTCTTACTGATAAAAACCGTCGATCGGGGCAGTATCTGGCCCGCCGATTGGGCTATTAGCTATTGACACGCAGCCAAACCAATGCCATTCCTGAACCCTGCTTTTAAAACGTATTCGAACCGATCCGGCTTCCTTTGCCTGAGTTTTTTTCTGTTGCATTTTACGGTTTTACGGGCCGAAACCGTCTTTTCGGTGCAGTCCGGCGGCTACCGGTTTTCCTGGGATCTGGCAAAAGACTCGGCGGTTTTGACGAAAGAAAAACCGGTCGCCATGCTCTGGAAGGGGAGTTTATTGCCCGCTTTCTCGCTTCAGACGGCATCCGGCGAAAATCAGTACGTAAAAGCCACCGTTTCCGACGCGGCCAGTCTGCGCGGAGACGGTGGTTCTGTTCAACTTGCTTTTGGTACCGTTGGCACGGGCGTTCTCGAACTTGATTACAGTCAGGGTATTTTTCGGATCAGGAAGCTGACGGTAAACTGGAAAGGCGATGTGCCGAAACTGATTTCGATGCATTTCGGCACCTCGCCCCTGAAAACCGCCGAGAAAAACCGGGCACCGAGTCCGGAACAACCGTTCTGGCCGGATTGGGAAGCCGCCGGGGTCTGCATTCCGAGTGCCAAAGGAAACCCGATTCAGAGTTTTTTCCGGATGTGGGATTTTGGTCAGGCCACCCTGCCGCTGGGGAGTTTCGGGCCGAGTCTGGGAACGCCTTACGCGGCCGCCTATCCCCGCCCGATTTACAGCTGCGCGATGGGCAACGATCCCGGCTGGCTGGTGCTGGGCGCAGGTTCGATTCCGGATGCGGCCATGGTTTTCCAGATTCAGTCGTCCAACGGTAGTTTGCAATATTTGTATCGGGAGGATCTGTGGAACAAACCGGCCGGATCGCAGCGTGTCTGGACGGAACCGCTCCGAATCGCCTGGTCCGCAACCGCTTACGATGCGTACGAAGCGTATTTTAATTCATTTGGTCCCTTCACACCGGTTTCCGAAACGCACCAGCTCAACGTCTGGAACACCTGGGGCGACTTCAAAAACCGGGACTTCAACCTGAAAGCCATTACCGACAAAGCTCTTGATTTTAAGGCCGATGTGCTCGCCATCGACGATTCCTGGGAAAGCTCGCAGGGCAGCGGATTGTGGTTTGAACAGCGGTTTCCGAATTACCGGGCCGATCTGGACTATGCTCGTTCGAAGGGACTGAAAACCGGGTATTGGCAGAACGTGGTCTGGATCGACAAACCGGAGCAATTCGGGCTGACGGCCGACGATCTGCTCTGCGGAACCGATGGCCAACCCGTCAAAACGTCCTGGAACATGAATCCGCACGGCAGCGGAAATTACTGCCTCGACCCCAGTTCGGCCAAAGCCGTCGCCTTGATTCAGAACCGTACACGGAAGATTGTCAGGGAGTTAAAGCCGGATTTGTTGAAGCTGGATTTCGGCTACGGCGTTCCGAGCCCGAACCTGGCAACGGCCCGCAACCCGGCGTTTCGGGGGGAGAAACTGGCGTACACGCTCATCAAACTGATTGCGGATGCCGCCCGCGAAATCAATCCGACCATCACGGTGCAGTATTATTCCATCCATCCGCTTTTTCGGGATATTCAGAACCTGCTCGCGCTCGATGATCTGGGCGACGCCGGTGGGCGGGAAGCGGAAGGCCACGGCCAGTGGAGCATCTGGAGCTCGCTGGCGGGGCGACAGGGCATGGCCATCATGGCGTCGAGCGGTTACGACTGGAATGCCGACGACGAAGTGTTGCTCAATACGGCCATTATCGGGTCGCAAGGGGCGGTTTTACCCCGAAAGCTGAACGATGGTTCGGCGGTTCCGGCCCGGAAAATCAGTCGCCGGGTGGCACTGGCGCGCTGGCACCGGCGGTCGGTGGGCTGGACTCCTCTCTGGCTGAACAGTCCGAAAGGCGATTTTTTGCAGGAACCGAAACCCAACTGCTGGGGGCGGCTGGAAAATAACCGGTTAACGGCGCTGGCCCTGCGCGAAAGTTCGGTTCCGTTCGACCGGTCGCTGATTCGGAATATTCAGTTTCGGGGCCGCTGGGCCATCATTTCGCAGGACGATCAGAGTATTTTTGATGCAAAAAAAGTGGCGTTGGTGCCATTCGATGGCGGTTTTGTAGAAATGCCATTCGGAAAAGCGCCGTCGAAAGTGGTCGCGGTTTTCAACAAAGAGGAAAAACCGTTCAAACTTTGGGAGTGGAAAGCCGGAAAACTCCGAATCGATGCCCACTCGTTGCAGAGCAATCCTTCCTTGAATGGTTTTCTGGTTTATAAATGAGAAAGTAAATTGTTTCGCGGAGTTAAGCGGAGGTTAGCAGAGTTTTTTCTCTGTTAAACTCTGCTAACCTCCGCTTAACTCCGCGAAATAACTCTTACCATAAATATGAAATTTCTACTAATAACCTGTAGTTTTCTGTCTACAATCCACGCCTTCGCCCAATCACGAACCCGGCTTTTCGACGCGGACTGGCGGTTTTTGAAAGACAGCACCGTAACCGCCGAAAGCCGCGACTTCAACGACGCCAGCTGGCGAAAACTCGATTTACCCCACGACTGGAGCATCGAAGATCTGCCGAACCAAAGCCCGGACCAGGTAGCCGGGCCGTTTTCGCGGGCCAGCGTCGGGGCCACATCCACCGGTTATACGGTTGGCGGCACGGGCTGGTACCGGAAGGCGTTCAAAATCGGTCCATCTGAAAAAGGGAAAACCGTATCCATTTATTTCGATGGCGTTCACATGGAAACCGACGTTTGGCTGAACGGGCATCACCTGGGCTACCATGCGTACGGGTATACGCCCTTTTTTTACGATTTGACACCCCATTTGCTGCCGCCGGGGCAGGAAAATGTGCTGGCGGTTCGGGTAAAAAATAGCGGCAAAAACAGCCGCTGGTACACCGGTTCGGGTATTTACCGGCACGTCTGGCTGACCGTTGCCGAACCGGTTCACATTGCACCTTTCGGTATTTCGATTACCACACCGCAGGTTTCCGAGAAAGCCGCTCAGATACAGGTTGTTACCACTGTCGAAAACCCGTCCGGAAAACCGGTTCCAATCACTTTACAAACTTCGTTGATCGCGCCGAATGGGAAAACCGTCGGCAAAAATCAGCAAACGATTACCGTAAGAGCCAACGGACAAACTGAGGGAAAGCAACTGATTACGATTGCCAATCCGCAACGCTGGTCGCCCGCGACGCCCCGCTTGTACCAAACCAAAGTCGTGCTTCTTGCCGGTAAAAAACGGCTCGACAGCGTGACGACGGCCACCGGCATCCGGTCGATTGCCTACAGTGCCCAAACCGGTTTTCTGCTGAACGGGAAGCGGTTTTTGATGAAAGGCGGTTGTGTTCACCACGACAACGGGCCGCTGGGTGCCGTGGCCATCGACCGGGCCGAGGAACGCAAGGTGGAACTCCTGAAAGCCAACGGATTCAATGCCGTTCGGACGAGCCACAATCCACCGTCGACGGCGTTTCTGGATGCCTGCGACCGGCTGGGGCTGCTCGTCATCGACGAAGCGTTCGACATGTGGCAGCGGCCCAAAAAACCGCAGGATTACCACCGGTTTTTCGATGAATGGTGGCAGCGGGATTTGCAGGCCATGATTCACCGCGACCGCAACCATCCGTCGGTGGTGATCTGGAGTATTGGCAACGAAATCAACGAACGCGCCGAACCGTCGGGGCTGGCCATCACGAAAAAGTTGACCGAGGAAGCCCGTCGGCTGGACCCCACCCGACCCGTAACGGAAGCGCTTTGCGTGTTTTGGGAACATCCCGGCAAGGTCTGGACCGACTCCGACCCGGCTTTCGCGCTGCTGGACATTGGCGGTTACAATTACGAGTGGAAAAATTACGAATCGGACCACCAGCGCCATCCGGATCGGGTGATGGTCGGAACGGAAACGTTCGCCAAAGAAGCTTTCCAGAACTGGCAGATGGTGGAAAAACACCCCTATGTCATCGGTGATTTTGTCTGGACGGCGATGGATTACATGGGCGAAACCGCCATCGGGCATTCGCTTTTGCAGCCGAAAACCGACAAAGACAGCACGATTGCGGTTTTTCCGTGGCCGTGGTTCAACGCCTATTGCGGGGATCTCGACCTGATCGGTTTCAAAAAACCGCAGTCGCATTACCGGGATGTGGTCTGGCGGAACAGTCCAATCGAACTGGCAGTGCACAGCCCGATTCCGGCCGGCATGAAAGAAACCGTCACCAATTGGGGCTGGCCGGACGAACAGCCGAGCTGGACCTGGGCGGGCGCGGAAGGACAACCGCTGCAGGTGCGGGTTTTTTCGCGCAGTCCGTTGGTAAAACTGGAGTTAAACGGGAAAGTGATCGGTGAGCAAACGATACCGGACACGTCTGTTACGGCCACATTTACGGTTCCCTATCAGCCGGGTGTTTTGAAAGCAACCGGTTTTGAAAACGGCAAACCAGTCGGTTCGGTTGAGCTGAAGACCGCCGGAAAACCGCATCGTCTTCGGCTCAAAGCCGACCGTTCGGTCGTCCGCGCCGATCGCAACGATTTGTCGTACGTCGCCGTGGAGGTGGTCGATGAAAACGGTAATCGGATTCCGTCGGCAGCGGTTCCGGTTTCGTTTCAGTTCAGCGGGGAAGGCCAGCTGGCGGGGGTCGGCAACGCCAATCCGACGGATCTGAGCAGTTTTCAGAAACCACAAAAATCAACGTTCCGGGGCCGTTGTCTGGCGATTCTGCGCCCGAATGGCAAACCGGGAATCCTGACGTTGAAGGCCACGGCGCCGGGTTTGCTGGCGGGGGAGATTACGGTTTCTGTGCGGTAAATGGCAGTAAATCAATACTTCCCGGATTAATTAATTGTGACCGGAATTGCTACTTCTGAATTCATTTAGTTGTACACTATATAATATTAATTATTGATTGTACATTTAAGGCATTTTTAATCATTTTTATAACTTCTTTATTCTATTCAAAATGAAAATTAAAATTTATCTATTCGTTACCTGCCTGTTTACGCTGACGTTGTTTGGCTGTTCCAAATCCGAAGAAGAATCCGTAGCGCCCGACACCGCAAGTTTACTGGTTCGTAAATGGTCATTCACTGACATCAGCGTTAAAACAAACGCCAAAACGTATTCAATTCCCACCAAAAGTGGCGCTTTATTTGGCGATGATAATGTCATTACATTTAATAAAGACAATACCATATCCTATCTTGATGGGGGAAAAACCGTATCGGGTAAATGGAAATTGTCAAACAGCGATAAAATGCTTTCGATAACCGATGCAGATAATACGACCATTAACATGACCATCAATAGTCTGACCAGCACAGCCATCGACCTTGCCAGTGCCAATGCGGATATTACAAAAACGAATCCTACGCTCGATGAAATGGTCGTTGGGTTTGTTGGCGAATACCTGTTGTATACACTGGATAAAGATGCAGGAGGTACGATTGATTTCACGAAGGAACCGGAGTATAAAACGCTTCAGATTCTGGCAAAGGGCAAAGCGCTGTAAGCCGGAAGTCATTATTGGTGCCGGATTCGAAAATCCGGCACTTTTTTACCTTATGAGTGAGAAAATTTATGTTGGAAATTGATCAGTGAAATGGAACCCCAACACCCGCATATACCACCATTAGAATTGCTTTATTTTTGTTAATACCGCTGCGTAATTTATAAAGCACCAGGATCCGTATTCTTTCCCCAAACGCAACTAATTAATGAACTTATTTAAGATTCTAATGCCACTACTGCTATTTTGCTCATCCGGAAGTGCCCAACAAATTCGTGCAAATCTCCTGGATAGTATTGCGATTGCAGGGAGTAATGGCACTTATCCTAACCTTGAAGGAATTACGATAACCCAACGTGGCAAACTTATTTTCGAGAATTATTTTCATCAGTTAAATAAAGATAGTCTGCATGATTCCCGCTCTTCTTTTAAATCAGTTACGGCAATTTTGATTGGTATTGCCATTGACAAAGGATTTATTAAAAATGTGCATGAAAAAGTATATACTTTTTTTCCGGAATATAAGCCATATGGAAACTGGAATACTTTAAAAGACAGCATGACCATTGAGCACTTGCTGGAGATGAAGTCTGGTTTTGATTGCGAAGAATGGGAAGGAAGCAAAGATTGTGAAGACGACATGGCAAATACACAAGACTGGATAAAGTTTTGCCTTGATCTACCAATAAAAAATAAACCAGGTACTCAGTGGGATTATACATCAATTAACTCAATGCTGTTAGGGGGTATCATTGCTCATGCTACACACATGACGGTTTCAGATTTTGCAGATAACTATCTATTCAAGCCTTTGGGCATTACCAAATACAGGTGGACTAAAGATCCGGTTGGCCACGAAATGACGGCGGGTTCTTTTTATATTTCTCCGAGAGATATGAACAAAATTGGGCAATTAGTTTTAAATGAGGGTGTTTTTAATAACAAAAGGGTTGTTGCCGCGAAATGGATAAAAAGAATGACAAAGGGACTTATAAAAATCGAAAACTTTTCAAATGTGCGGATTTCTAAAAATAAAACCGCTTTCCCACAGCCTACATATTATGGTTATGCCTGGTATTCTGAAGAAATAAAGACCGAAAAATTCAAACACTCGGTTGTTTTTGCTTCCGGAAATGGTGGACAGTATATTATGGTGATCCGAGATTTAGATCTGGTGGTAACATTTACGGGAAACAGCTACAATTCTTCAAAATCAAAACTGCCTTTTGATTTACTGATAAAATACATAATGCCTTATTTTAATCAGAAATAACACAGCTATAACAAACGATTTTCTACAAGCGGGGTAGGAGATATTTCCAGCGTTATCGAAAAGGGGATTAGCAGTTAGTTGGTTTTAGGTAATTTCAGGTTATTGTCCCTTCACCGAAAATACGTATGTCCCCGAGCCAATGCCCAGCCCGGATTTGCCATTTTCAGTCCGAAGAACCTTGATGTCATTGCGGTTTTCAAGCGATTTTCCGCTTTCGGAAATCCGGTCGGCAGTCGATGCCGGCAGAAAAACCGTTGCCGTTGTGTTGGCCGGAATGCTCACCGTTAGCTCGAGTTGCGAACCGGTTTTCTTCCATTCGCTCCGGATCGGGCCGTAGGGCGAAACGTACCGAACGTTGGTGTGCGTGATGTCGCCCACCACCTCCGGTTTGATCACGATGGCTTTGAAACCCGGCACGTTTTCGTCCTGCTGAATGCCACCCAGACCGCTGTAGAGCCATTCCATGAGGTGCCCGAGCATGAAATGATTGTTGGATACAAACCGCAGCGCGGGCCAGGATTCGGTCAGTGCGGTGGCGCCGTGGGCCAGTTGGTAACCGTAGCCGGGCACATCCGAGCGGTTGTTCATGGCATAAATGGCGTCCGACGCATCGACTTTCGTCAGCGCCAGCAGCAGATACCGGAACCCGATGCCGCCCGCCGTCAGGCTATAGTTGTTTTCTTGGAGACTCTTCAGCAAACTCGCCGTAACAGCGGCTTTATTTTCGGGCGTCACCAGATTCATGTAAATCGGCATGGCGTTAGAGGTCTGACTCCCAGAGCCATAGTAGCCTTTCTCTGCATCGTAATATTTTCTGTTGAACGCCTGTTTGACGCTTTCGGCCAGTTGGCGATAGTGATCGGCATCGGCGGTTTTTCTGAGCAAACGGGCGGTTTTTTCCAGAATCGTCAGGTCATAGTAATACGTAGCCGTCGCTGTAATGCCTTTCGGCGTCAGCTGCGATTCGCCGGGCGGTTTTGGCCCCAGATCGCACCAATCGCCCAATCCGTGGGTCAGAATGTGGTCACTGGCTTTGGTCCCCAGGTAGTTTACGTACTTTTTCATCATGTCGTAACTGTCCAGCAGAATGCTTTTATCGCCGTACCATTGGTACGTATACCAGGGAAGAATCGCCCCCGCGCTGCCCCATTCGGGCGAATCGCGAAAACCGCTCACAAAAGCAGTGTATTCCGGCGCAATGTCCGGAATCAGGCCGTTTGCCAGCTGTGCCGACTGCATATCTTGGATAATTTTTGGCAATAGCGTTGCCAGATCGTAGGTGTAGCGGGCCGAACCGCTCATGAGGTGGGTTTCTTCCAGCCAGCCCAGTTTTTCGCGGTGCGGACAGTCCGTTAACGTGCTGACCATGTTGCTTTTAATGGCCCAGTCAATCAGTCGGTCGATGCGGTTGAAGAGCTCGTTCGAACACGAAAACGTCCCGACGGTTTCGGCCGAACCCCGGATGTGCAACCCTTTCACGGCGGTCAGCACCGGTAAATCGCCTGGCGGGTTTGAAACCGTACTGACCAAACGTTGATCGGGAACCGCTCCTTCAATTTGCAGGTACCGAAAACCGTAGTACGTAAAGCGCGGCTGCCAGGTTTCGGTACCGCTTCCCTTTAGCGTGTATTGATAAAAATGCGGATCGCCGGTGGCCTGCTGGGTCACCAGACTATCGTTGCCCAGCAATTCGCCGGGTGTAATTCTGACGACCGAGCCGGTTTTTCCCCGTACCGAAATCTGCGGAATACCAGACATATTCTGTCCCAGATCGACAACGAAAATACCCGCTTTCGGCTCCGTTATCCGCACGGGCGCAAACGTTTCCATGATTTTTACGGGCGGAGCGGTTTGCGAATGCAACCGGGGCGGCCCCTGAACGACGAGCGGGATTTGCCAGTTCGAATCATCATAACCGGCTGACATCCAGCCGGTCTGCTCCAGCGTGGCATTCCAGTCTTCTCCGCCGTAAATGCTGGAATACGTGATCGGACTTTTGGTTACTTTCCAGGACTGATCGGTAACAACTTCTTCCTGCGTGCCGTCGATATATTCCAGCTGGAGCTTGCAAATCAGTTTCGGATAACCAAACGAGCCCACAATTTTCCGGTATCGCTCCACGGGAATGTTGTAAAAACCGTTGCCGAGCAGTACGCTTACCACATTGGTGCCTTTAGCGAGTGAGGGCGTCAAATCGTAGGTAGCATACAGGGCGTATTGGTCGTAATTGGTCCAGCCGGGATCGATGAAGTGATCTTTCACCCGCTGTCCGTTGAGACTCAATTCATAATGACCTAAACCAGAAATAAAGGCGGTGGCCCGTTTCAGCGGTTTTTTTAGCGTAAACTCTTTGCGGAATTGCGGCAGTGCGTTCTGCGCCGATTTCCGGTCTCCGAGCGGTTTTTTCGACACGGGATTGTGAACAAACGGAACAATTCGCTCCGACGCGGGCAGGTCTTCCAGGGCAATCCACTGCGCCTTTCCCCAATCGGCTGGCGTCAGCAAACCCATTTGCCAGGATGCGGTTTTACTCCAGGCCGAGGGTTGGCCGTCCTTGTCCCAGGTCTGCACCTTCCAGAAATACAGCCGACTGGCCCGCAGCGGTTTTCCCTCGTAAACCACCTGAATGGACTGGTCGGAAACCTGTTTGCCCGAATCCCAGAAATCGCCCTGATTGGCCGCTAGTAACTTTGGATTATCGGACACCAGAATCCGGTAGGCGGTTTGTTTTTGCCCCCGAATATCCGACACCAGCTGCCAGCTTAACCGGGGCTGACGACGCTCGATACCCAGCGGATTATCACGGTAGTCGCACCGGAGTCGGGTTAGCGTGGGAGGGGCGTTTTTGACGGCCCAGGCATTCAAGCTGAGCAGCAAAAAATAGAAAAGGCAATGGCAAACTAACTTCATAAAGGTCAGGATGGGCCGATTTGGTAGCAAAAAACAAATATCATCAGAAAGAAGTAAGCTTTTTAGTGAAAAGAATAACTAATAAATTAGTTATTAAACTTATTTGTTAGTTACTTTGGGTTGTCTGGCGGATTTTGACGAAGATCGGCTGATAAATTTCAGTCAATAGGAGTAAATCCGCCAAAATAGTACCAACTAGCTTCCGACTTTCATGAAAAACTGGCTGTTGATTACATGCATTCAATTTCTGATAGGCAGCTCACTTGACGCATTTTCACAGCATCAATCACAAGCCTACCTGCTTACCAGCGTGTTTGATTCTACGGCGAATTCCTTTACGTATATCCATCCCGCCAAGAACCACATCAATGTAAAACTACCAAAGCTTGAGTCGAAATATTATTCCTTATCCCGGAGTATAAAACTCCCTGATTTTAATACAGAAATTGCCGTTTTGATTGGAAGAACTACGTCAAATGTGGATTATATTATCATTGATGCGAATTTTAATCAGGACCTGTCGGACGATCAGGTAGTGTATTTTCCGGATACGTTAAAAAGTCCTACGAAGGGTAATTACAAACGATTTACAACCGATTTAAAAATAGCCGGAAAAACGCTGCCAATCCAATTTGATTATTCAATCATTAAACCCGTTCAGCTAAACATTGATCATGGTGATCCGCTGGAAAATAAGATTCATTTTATGGTGCGACCTTACCAGTACCGGTATACTCAACTAAAAGTGGATACAGCCTCGTATAAGCTGGTTTTGTTTTCAAAAAACATTTTTGATTTCTCAAAAACCTCTTCGTATCTGCTTGTTGTTCCGGATCGGATTGACATCAAAACAATAAAAAGCACGTATAAAGCCGATAACAAGTACGTAAAAGGAGATATTATTTTAGTCGGGAATAGTAAGTTTCTGTTTGAAAAGATATCTCCAGCCGGAGATTCCATTTATCTGGAATCAATGAATTTGAAATCAGATGTTTACGGAAGCAAGGTTGGCTTTCTGGCGGCTGATTTTTCGGGAAGCGATGTAATGTCGAACGCACCGGTTTTGTCGCAAAAATTGAAGGGAAAGTACATTTTACTGGATTTTTGGGGCACTTGGTGCGCGCCCTGCCTAAAAATCCTGCCGGATTTGAAGAAACTGCATACAACGCTCGATAAACAAAAAATAACGATGATTGGGGTGTGTTACGATAAAAATATTGGAATCGTAGAAAACTTCCTGAAGAAAAGAGAAATTGACTGGACTCAGTTATTTGATTCACAAACGAACAGTATCTATGCGATACAATTTTCGGTATCATCCTATCCAACCTTTATTGTTATTGACCCTTCCGGAAAAATTGTTTTTAAAGACGAAGGATTGACGGGATTTCAACGGTTGTCGGAACAGATTGAAATGATTATTACTAAAAATTGAACACCTGCAAAAGTGCTCGGTAGCGATGCTGTTTTATTCAATAGCTGAGCACTTTTGATCTATTTGCGTATGCTATTTATATTCCTTTGTATAACCTGGCCGACCATTTTTAATGATAAAAATGATCAACACGCTGGCGGGCGTTGTTGGGTCCGGATTGCGGGTCAATGAGTGCATTACGTTTCGTTTCTCGTAAAACATTTGCCCGGCGGTATAGGTTTTCGGGACACCTTTGTCGAGCCCGATTTCTACTTTTCCTTCCACGATATACCCAAAAAGTTCGGCGTCGTGCCGATGGGCTACGGTATCCTGGCCACCCGGCGCAACCGTCATCAGCGACGACTCCATTTTATAGTCCTTTAATTCCGGGTCGGTGAGCATTGTCGCAAAAACCGGGGCAAAACTCAGCGGATCCGGTTTTTTCTCCATTTGTGTAGCGTGCTGGTGCTGCGAAAAACCGGTCGAAATCCGGAGGATGCTAAGAATAAGAACAATCCCTGTTTTGATTGGAAGGATTTTGAAGAACATTTTGCGGGCGTTTAAGGGTGAACGCCCGCAAAATAACCGGTTCCTGGGCCAATGTAGTAGTCCAGTTTAAAAAACCGGGTAGCCCAGTGTGCTTGCTGATTTCTTAGATCGTAACCACCACTTTCCCGGCGGTTTTACCCGTTTCGACCTGTACGTGGGCTTCTGCCATTTGATCGAACGGAAACGTTTTGAAAACGCGTGCTTTCAACTGGCCTTTTTCCAACTGATTGGCGAGTGTTTGCATGTCGTCACCACTGGATTTAACCCGAAATGTGTAGCCGTTGATGCCCTTCGCTTTGGCTTTTTCGGTTACCAGTTCATTCAAACCGCTCGGAATACTGATGATGGTGCCGCCCGGCTTGATCACCTCCAGCGAACGGTCGATGTTCTCTCCGCCAAGGGTATCCAGCACAAAGTCAATCCCGGAAACGACCGCTTCAAACGGCCGGGCTTTGTAATCGACGTGTTCATCGGCCCCCAGACTGAGCACAAAATCGCGGTTCTCTGCCGACGATGTCCCGATCACGTAGGTACCTAATTGGTGGGCGAACTGCACGGCAAAATGCCCCACACCACCGGCTGCGGCATGGATCAGCACCCGCTGGCCTGCCTGAATGTTGGCGTGATGCACCAGCCCCTGCCAGGCCGTGAGTGCGGCCAGGGTTGCGGCAGCGGCTTCTTCATGCGAGATCGTCGCGGGTTTCAGGGCGAGCTGATCGGCCGGGGCAGCTACGTATTCGGCATAGGCTTTTCCGTGGCCGGGAAAATTCACCATCCCAAAAACCGCATCGCCCACCCGGAAATGGGTTACATCTTTTCCGATTTCGGCAACAATGCCGGAAACGTCCCAACCCAAAATAATCGGGTCAAACTCCCGGAGTAGTCCGGTAACCCCTTTTCCAACCCTGGTTTTTACGTCTACCGGATTGATACTGATCGCTTTGGTCCGGATCAAAACTTCGTGGTTGGCGATCACGGGTTTGGGAATGTCCTGCAGAACCAGGTGCTCAACGCCACCGGAACCGTTTAACGTTATTGCTTTCATTTGGGTGAATGATTTTGATTGGACGCAAAAGTATACCGGATTTTCCGGTAAAGTCGGGTATATATTTTCGTGTTTTTGGTAGATACCCATCATGAAAAAAGAAAGGAAAGAGCCCGACCGCTTTCCGAAAGGAATGGCTGGTGCGTTGAATCCGACCAGTTTTTTAAGGAATCGTATCAGGAAAAACGAAGGAGCGAAGGCAATTCGGGGCGAATAAAAACCGCTTACATCGGGCGGTTTGCGCAGCTAACGGAGGGCTTCCTTTCAGGGAAATTGGGAGAGAAACGGAATCTGAAAAACTCATTGATTGTTAGGGTATTACTAAAAAAAACAGGTTAGTGAAACGTTTAGTAAGTATATACGTCAATAAGTTGTTTTTTTTATATTTATAGTTATACTTTACCTGATATTTAACAACAAAACCGCCTGCACCCTTATGAAAAAGACGTACTTACTTCGTGGATTACTTTATTTATCCGTCATTGTTGCCTTTTATAGTTGTGGCGACCACCTCATGCCGAACGTTTCACCGGGTTCTCCAACGGAACACCTGCGGATTAAGACGTTAACGCAGGAAATCGGCGATCCTACTGCCCGGGGCATGTTGACGCAGTACATCAGCACGTTCGGTTACGATGGGCAGGGGCGTTTGAACGCGATTACGACTACCCAGAATCCCAGTCAGGATGCGCCGGTCGAAGTCAGCGCTTTGACCTACAACGACCAGAACCAGGTCACGCAGCTCAAGCGCGAAATTACGCCTTCGGGTCAGGCAAAAATTACGGAAACCTATTCCTACACGTACGTCAACAGCCAGATGACCCGGCTGTATTATACCAATGATAAAGACGGACGGGATGACAACGTCTGGAATCTGACATTTACCTACAATCCTGATTTTAAGGTGAAAAGTAGCCATAAAACCTTCGCAACCGGGGGGGCATCCTATACCGAAGACAGTGATTACTTCTTTACCGGAAACAACCTGACCTCCGTTAATACGACGGTGCAACAATCGCCAGGCCCCGGGGGAGGTACATTTACCACCACCTTTACGCACGACGCGAAAATAAACCCGTTTTACAATGTCGCCGTTATTCCGGCACCTTATGCCACCGCCGGGGTGTCTACGCCCTTCAACGGAATCGTGGATTTCTATACGTACTACGGCGGAGTTGACAATGTGCTCCACCTGAGCCAGAACAATGTAACCTCGGCCGCAACCGTCGCCGGGGGAACGATTACCTATGCGTACACCTACAACGGCAACCTGCCGGCAACCCGCATAACCACCGATCCCAATAGGCCCCAGGAAACGTTGACCTATACCTACGAGAGCTTTTAAGGTTCGAACAGGCACCCGGTTTTCCTAAGCTCGGGGTGTGCGTCCCGATTTCGGTTCGATTTGCGCCGGACTAATCCAGCCTTAACAGAACCGAAATCGGGACGTTTTTTATTGGCTCAAGACGAGGTAAAAGCGTTTGGCTGGCGGCCTTGAAAGAAAGTTATACGACGGAATTTGTGACTCATTTCCGCTGAAAAAGTCTTAAAGAAAATACGGAAGTGGGCGGTTTTCTCGTTTTTAAAGGGTAAAAATAGTCAAAAACCGGGATTAGGTATAAACCGCTTATTTACAAAATACTACGTCAGATTTGCCGGGTGGATCAATCAGTTTTACGACCATTTTTGCCTAAAAGTTTGACGAAAACTATTTTTTGTCCTATTTTTATCGACCATACCGTACTTACCTTGAAGAATACTTAACCATTATGTAACCCCATTCCCTGCTCATGTCGAACCTGAAGACGACCCTTCACGGCCTCCGATTGGCTTGCACCGTACTGATCTTTGTTTGCATTGTTCCCCACAGTTGGGGAGCCTATTTTCAGGCCGACACCAACGGAGTCAGAGCCGACACAACCCAGGAACCGATTGAAATAGTGGATGTTCCGGATATTTTGTCCGTTCCGGAAGCCGTTCTGCGTGATCGACTGGCCAAACTGGAGCAGAGCATTCCCCTGAATTACAACAAAACCGTCCACGGTTTTATCGATTATTTTACATTCCGCCGTCCGAGTTATACCAAAAAGGTAATGGAACGGATGCCGATGTTCTTCCCTTTGTATGAGCGCCTGCTGGCGCAGCACGAAATCCCCGACGAACTGAAATACCTCTCAATCGTGGAGTCGTCGCTCGACCCGAAAGCGGTTTCGCGCGTTGGTGCAGGCGGTTTGTGGCAGTTCATGCCGTATACGGGCGCGGACTTCAAACTGTATCAGGATGAGTACATTGATGAGCGCATGGACCCGGTGAAGTCGACGGATGCGGCCTGTCGGTATCTGAAAGATCTGTATCGGATATTTGGTGACTGGCACCTGGCACTGGCGGCTTACAACAGCGGGCCGGGAACGGTGAAACGCGCCATGCGACGTTCCGGGGGCGACTCTTTCTGGACGATCTACAATTTTCTGCCCAAAGAAACCCGCGCCTATGTGCCGCAGTTCATTGCGTTGACCTACATGATGAACTACGCCAACGACCACGGGATTTACGCTGAACAACCTGAATACCCTATTCCCTGCGATACCATTCACGTGAACGGTTATCTGTCGATCGAGCGGTTTTGCCAATACAGCGGGGTGCCGCTGGCCGAGGTACAGAAAATGAATCCGTCGATTATGACCGGTATTTTGTCGGACCAAACCCGCAGTTTTGTGCTTCGCGTTCCGAAGGCCCATTTTGATTATTTTGCCGCCAACCGTCGCGCCATTCTCGATTCGGCCGGGCGCACGCCCTCGCTTTCGACCAATATGCTACTGGCGTCGACCGAAAGCGTAACCTATACGTCAGACTCCTCCAAAAAACGGGATTATTTTCCGTTTACGAACGCCAATGAAGAACAGGCGCGGGAATCTCAGCCCGTCGTAGCGGCCAATGCCATTTCATCGGAAGATGATGATATTGAGAAGGTTGTCCGGCGAAACCCCAAAAAAGTAGTTTATGTCGTCAAAAAAGGGGAAGCGCTTTCGCGGATTGCCGAGAAATACGATGTGGACGTTTACGACCTGAAAAAATGGAACCATCTGCGTTCAACCCGCATCCAGCGGGGGCAGAAACTGGTGATCCTGCGCGAAACGCCCGCACCGGAAACCGCCAGCCGTCTGGCCAAATCGACAAAAAACCGCAGCAGCAAACCGGAAGTTGCGAAACGCACCAAAACGTATAAACCCAAATACCACCGGGTTCAGGATGGCGATACCCTCTGGAATATCTCGCAGCGCTACAGCGACCTGACCGTTGATCAATTGAAAAAACTGAATAAAATTAAAGGAAATTCGCTCAAGCCCGGCCAGCGCTTGATTGTAGGGTAACGCCAGATTCCGGTTACCAATGACGACCCGCGTTTCAGCTTCGGAATGCGGGTCGATTTATAAAGAAAAACCGGTCGTGAAAACCGCCTGGCAGAAACGGGCGAACTGCTTGCTGCCGGTGAGGAAATAAGCCGTTGCATGACCGCATAAATCAACCTTAATTCGTATATTTGTCTGTTTAAGACCGGTTTGTAATCGGTTGAAATAGCTATCTATGATTGCGTATATTTCCGGAAAGATTACCCATAAAGATCCCACACTCGTTATTTTGGAAGCCAATGGGGTCGGCTATGAAATCCATATCTCGCTGTATACCTCGACGGTTTTGCCGAAGCTCGGGGAACCGTCCAAATTGTATACGTATCAACATATTCGTGAGGACGCCCAGACGCTTTACGGCTTCGGCGATCTGGACGAGAAAATCCTTTTTATGGATCTGATCGGTGTGTCGGGAATTGGACCCAACACCGCCCTGACCATGCTGTCGACCATGACGCCCGTCGAACTCCGTCAGGCCATTCTGATGGAAAACGTGGGAGCCGTGCAGAAAATCAAAGGGATCGGCAGTAAAACCGCTCAACGGGTTATATTGGAATTGCGGGATAAGATGAAGAAAGCGGGCATTCTGGCCCAGGCCGGTACGCCCAATTACCGGATGGCCATCAACCCCGTTCGTGATGAAGCCCTGGCGGCACTCGTCACCCTGGGAATTCCCAAACCAACGGCCGAGAAAAGTCTCGATACCATCCTCAAACGGGAAGGTGAGGATCTCAGTGTTGAACAGCTTATTCGTCTGGCTCTTAAGTAATTATGGGTTATAAATGATGAATGCCTGGTAAACAGGTATTTGCTTTTTAACGCATAACGCATAACTCATCATTCATAACTAAAATATTGGCAGGGTTTTCGCCGTTTGGTGTATTGAGATGACTATGAATTAATCTAACTACCTATTCCACCGAACTAAATTATACGTGCTTCTCTTGGAATGTGTTGAGTCCCACCGATTGACCCGGCTGAGGTTAGTATATGACCGGCTTGGGCCTGGGCTGATTGTGTTGTGTGCGTTAATATTAGGATCGACCTGGATGAACCCGGTAGCCGCGCAAACTCCCGCCCGTCGGCGCCCTGTGTCATTGGCCGACTCCATTGCGCGGGCGCGTCAGGACAGCATTCGGGCGACCCGTTCGGCGGAGCGCCGACCCATTATCCGTTGGCGGGACCGGTACGTGAGCCCGTTTTCCGTCGTTACCCCCAAATCCCCTTTTTTACTGCGCGATCCGCGGGCGGTTTCCACCGAAGTACAGCTCAATGGTCCTGATCAGATTTCGGTATTGGAACGAATCGGCGGCCAACCGGAATCATCGCGACCCACATCGGCAACCGCCACACTACCCGCAGCTACGACGGGTGCCATTGCTCCAACACCGGGTATTCCGGGTTCGCCGACCCGACCCTCGCCGGGTTTGCCCTACCGGCCGGCCGAGACCATGTCCTACGGAGACTATAACCGCTTACAGAACCAACGTGTTCAAAAAAGTTTGTGGCGGGAATACAGCGCGCGTACGGACGGGCAAAGCGCTGTCAGTGGCCGGGGCCTGCTGCCGAAGCTGGAACTGCCGCCGGTTTTCGATCGCCTGTTTGGCGGGAATCTGGTCGATTTCAAGCCGAATGGGTTTGTGATGCTCGATTTCGGGTATCTCTACCAGTTTATCGATAACCCCATTATCCCGGTTTTGCAGCGTCGAAACGGGAATTTTATCTTTAACGAACAGATCAACATCAACTTCAACGGGAAGATTGGGGAACGGTTGGGCGTAACGGCCAACTACGATACCAAATCCAGTTTCAATTTTGAGAATGTCCTGAAACTGAATTACCGTCCTCCGGTTCCGAACCTGCCCAATGCAAATGGCCTGACCAGCGGACTGCCCGGTTTGCCCAGCCCGGGCGGTTTGCCCAATGGATTGCCATCGACGGGCAGTCTGATGCAGCCAACGGTTCCGCCGTTTCAACCGCAGGATCCCAGCATTATTCAGGGCCTGGAAGCCGGTAACATCAGCTGGCCGCTCAGCAGCCAGTTAATTCCGGGTGTGCAGAACCTGTTTGGGGTGAAAACCCAGCTCCGGTTTGGGAAATTATACGCTACGCTGGTGGCTTCCCAACAGCGTTCGAAGCAGGAGGAAATCACCATCAAAGGCGGTAATCTGCAGAAAAATTACGAAATCCGCGTCGATACCTACGATGAAAACCGCCACTTCTTCCTGTCGCAGTTTTTCCGTAACAATTACGAGCGGTCGCTGAAACGCCTGCCCCAGATCATGTCGGGGGTTACGATTACGCGTTTAGAAGTATACGTGACCAACCGGACCAATACCACGACGACCCTGCGGAACATCGTCGGTTTTGCGGACCTGGGCGAACCACGACCTTACAACACCGCCAATCCGAACGTGCAGCCCGTTAACCCGGATGCCAACGCTGCCGCAGACAATGCGACCGGCAACGGTCTGTTTGCCAAAGTGTCTGCCAATACGGGCATCCGCCAGGTCGATCAGGCCGGTTTTTTGCTGGATGGAACCTTCGGGTTTGCCAAAGGAATCGATTATGAACTGCTGCGGGGGGCCAAACGCCTGACCGAAACCGAGTATAAATTTCAGTCGGAACTGGGCTACATCTCGCTGGTAACGCCCCTGCGCAACGACGAAGTGCTGGCCGTTTCCTATGAGTATACCTACCAGGGGCGAAAATACAAAGTGGGGGAACTGACGGAAGATTACCAAAACCGCCAGGATAACGAAGTGCTGATTCTGAAGCTGTTGAAGTCGGCAACGATCCGGAACAACACGCAGTTGCCGATGTGGAATCTGATGATGAAAAACATCTATTCCCTCAACACCACCCAGATCAACAAACAGAATTTTCAGCTGCGGATCATTTACAAGGACGACCTGACCGGGATCGATAACCCGAATTTGCAAGAAGGACCGGGTGGTGTGAAGGACATTCCACTCGTTCAGGTGTTCAACATGGACCAGGTGAACGCCCAGCTCGATCCGCAGAAGGACGGTAATTTCGATTACATTGAAGGCGTCACGGTCGATAGTCGCTATGGCCGGGTTATTTTCCCGGTTCTGGAACCCTTCGGATCGTATCTGGCCAACCAATTGAAGAATGACGCCTTACAGGCCAAGTACGTCTACAATGAGTTGTACCGCAACACCCTGGTCGACGCCCAGCAGGTGGCGGGTAAGAATAAATTTTTCCTGAAAGGCAGTTACCAGTCGGCCACGGCGGGCGAGGTGACCTTGCCGTATGGTGTCGACGAAAAATCGGTGCAGGTAACGGCGGGCGGAGTGCCGTTGTCGCCCGGAACCGACTTTGTGGTCGAGTCGCAGATTGGCCGGGTTCGCTTCCTGAACGAGAGCATGATGAACTCGGGCCAGGAAATCAAGGTGAAATACGAGCGGCCGGATCTGTTCCAGAACCAGATCCGGCGGTTGGTCGGGACGCGTCTGGACTACAAAATGAGTCCGGAAGTGAACATCGGGATGACCGCCATGAACATGCGGGAAACCCCGGCCGGTTTCCTGACGCGCGTCGCCATTGGCAACGAGCCGGTGAACAACACCATTCTGGGTTTTGACGCCACCATCCGGAAAGATTCGCGGTTTTTAACCAAGCTGCTCGATGGCCTGCCACTGATTCAAACCAAGGAATTGTCGAGCATTGCGTTTCAGGGCGAAGTGGCGCAGTTGTTTCCCGGTGTGGCTCCGCGGGTGAACAACAATGCGTTCATCGACGACTTCGAAGCTGCCCGAACCCTTTATGACCTGACCCGCCAACCGACCCGCTGGCGGCTGGGCTCGACTCCAACGACGCCGGAGCGGGCTTTTCCGCAGGGGACATTTGCCGAACCGCTGGCGTTTGCCTACAACCGCGCCCGGATCTCGGTCTATACGGTGGATAACACCTTCAGCACATCGACTGGTATTGCCAATAACCGGGTGCCGCAGAGTACGTTGACGGACGAAGATCTAAAGAATTTTTACGAGCAGTTTTTCCTTTCCAACGAACTCTTCAAAGGGCGTTCGGCGCGACTGGTCAACCTGCCGGAAAACATTCTGGACGTTGCCTATTTCCCACGGGAGCGCGGGATGTATAATTTCAACCCGAACCTGACGGCGGATGGGCGGCTGGCTGGCGATCCGAAAAAGAACTTTGGTTCGGTGATGCGCGCCATTTCGTCGGATGCGGATTTTGACAATGCCAACATCGAAAACATCGAATTCTGGTTGATGGACCCCTTTTTAGGACCAACGGATGCCAAATATGCAGTGATTAACGACGGTTTCGAGAACAAGCCCAACTCCACCGGTGGAAAACTGGTGTTTAACCTCGGCGACCTTTCGGAAGACGTGATCAAAGACGGTCGGTACGGTTTTGAAAATGGTCTATCGGTTCCGAATGGCCTGTCTCCCGACTCAACAGCCTGGGGGCGTGTCACGCGTTCGCAGTTTGTGACCCAGGCTTTCGATAACGTCGCCCGGCCGCAGCAGGATGTCGGTCTGGATGGGTTGAGTAACCGCGAAGAAAACCGGTTTTTCAAGAGTTACATCGATCAGGTTTCGCCCCGACTGAACGCGGTGGCCCGTGAACGGCTGCTGAGTGATCCGGCCAACGATGACTTTATTTTCTACTACGGCCAGCGGGCCGATTCCGTCCAGCACATTGTCAGTCGGTATAAACAATACATGGGGATGGAAAACAACTCGCCCGAGTTGCAGGACCGCAACCAGCTGGTGACCCCCGCATCGACGACCTTGCCCGACATTGAAGACTTGAACACCGACAATACCATCAACGACAACGAAGCCTATTACGAATACGAAGTCGACCTGAGACCGGGTCAGCTGGCGGTTGGGAAAGGCTATATTGTCGATAAAGTGGACGTGCAGACCAAAGCCGGAAAAGCGGTAACCTGGTATTTGTTCCGGGTTCCGGTGCGCGATAATCCGAAGAAAGTCGGCAACATCAACGGGTTCAAATCCATGCGGTTTGCGCGGATGTACCTGACGGATTTTGAACAACCGGTTGTGTTGCGGTTTGCGCAGTTGCAGATGACCTCCAACCAATACCGGAAATACACCGGCGATCTGTCGGCCCGGGGCTTGCAGGAAGTGCCGGAACCCTATGATGCGCAGTTTAAGGTGACGGCGGTAAACATTGAAGAGAACAGCGCCCCGGGTACTAACAAATACGTGTACAAAGTTCCCCCCGGTTTTCAGCGTGACCGTGATTTTACGCAGATCAACCAGGTGGAGCTGAATGAGCAGTCGATGAGCCTGAGCGTCACGAATTTGCGCGATGGCGATTCGCGGGCGGCTTTTAAAAACACCAATACCGATCTGCTGTTTCGGGAACGCCTGAAGATGTTCATTCATATGCACAATGAACAGAACGAAAGCGGTCAGGTGTCGGCGTTTATTCGGTTGGGAACGGATTTTACGGATAACTACTACGAAATCGAAATTCCGAAACTGGTCAATACCCGCGATGGAAACTTGCCGGACGATGAGGTTTGGCCAGCCGCCAACGACCTGGACATTGCGATCGATGAACTGATTAACCTCAAGGCGGAGAAAAACCGCCAGTTTACGCGAACGTCGGCGCAACCCTTTTCCATGCTGAGTCTCGACGGGCGGTATAACCTGACGGTGGTCGGAAATCCGGATTTGAGCGCGGTGCAGGTGATCATGATCGGGGTGCGGAACCCCAAATCACCCGACGAACAGGCCAAGAGTTTTACGATTTGGGTGGACGAATTCCGGGCCAACGGATTTGACCAAACCGCCGGGCGAGCTGCGGTCGGGGTGCTGAATGCCAAACTCGCCGATGTAGCGACGGTAACGGCTTCGGGCAAAATCACCACGTTTGGGTTTGGCGGAGTCCAGCAACGGATTGCCGAGCGTTCGCGGGAGACCTCCACGGAATACGGTATCCAATCCCAGATTTCGGTTGATAAGCTGTTGCCCGAAAAATGGGGATTGCGGATTCCCCTGTTTGTCAATTACGACAAACGGCTGATTCAGCCCCATTTTAACCCGCTCGATCCCGACACGCCACTGGAAACGACGCTGTCGACACTGAACGAAAATGAACGGGAAAAATACCGGCGGCTGGTGGAGGACAACTCGGTCCGGCGCGGTTTTAATCTTTCGAATCTGCGGAAGGTGAAAACCAATCCGAACGCCAGGAATCACTTCTATGACGTTGAAAACCTGGCATTTACGTATGCGTTCAACGAAGCGACCCGCACCAATATTCTGACCGAGCAGTTTGTGCAGAAGCAAACCCGGGGCAGTTTGGCTTATGTGTACAGCGCCCAACCCAAACCGTTCGAACCGTTTAAGCAGTTCCAGTCTCTGGAACGGCCTTATTTGCGGTGGCTGAAGGATTTTAACCTGACGTTGTTGCCAACGCAGGTGAGCATTCGGGGGGAAGTGGACCGTAGTT
Organism: Larkinella rosea; assembly: GCF_003858635.1. Taxonomy (GTDB): domain Bacteria; phylum Bacteroidota; class Bacteroidia; order Cytophagales; family Spirosomataceae; genus Larkinella; species Larkinella rosea. The sequence continues at coordinate 721,665 of NZ_RQJO01000010.1, read as the reverse complement.
TCGTAAAAACCCAGCTCCGCAATTCGGAATTGACCACCGCAGGGATGGTGCCGCAGTTTGAAAAATACTTCTGGTTCAATCGAGACTACAATTTGCAGTGGAATTTGACCCGAAATCTGATTTTGACTTACCGGGCACATACGAACGCGATCATCGACGAACCCGCCGGGGATCTGAATACGCAGGCAAAAATCGACTCGGTCTGGGCCAATGCCAAACGGTTTGGCCGAACGAAAAATTACGAGCAGGACATTCGGACAACCTACCGGATGCCGCTCGACAAGCTGCCTTTGCTCGATTGGATCGCTGCTGATCTGACCTACAATATAAACTATCAGTTTCAGGCCAACTCGTTTGGGATTACCGATACACTGAATGTTCCGTTTGGCAATATCATCCGGAACAGCCGGGATTGGGGGGTGCAGGGACGGGTGGATTTCATCCGGCTGTATAATAAAATCAAATCGCTGCGGTTTGCCAATACGCCGTCGGTTCCGCGAAAAAACTTCACCCGAAACCCCGGAGATGTTGAAGATATTCAGCGAACGGAAAGCCGGTTGCTGAAAAGTTTTGTCCGCACGTTGCTGACCATCCGCGGCATCAACTTTAATTATACAGTTCAGGAATCGACGATATTGCCCGGTTTTCTGCCCACGCCCCGGTTCTTTGGCCTTTCGCGCGAAAATGCCCCCGGTTTGCCGTTTGTGCTCGGAAGTCAGGATCGGAACATCAACCGCAAAGCCGCCGAACGGGGCTGGCTGTCGAAAAGCACGGTGCTCAATCAGCCGTTTACGCAAACACGCGGGGTGAAATTCGACGCCCGAACCACGCTGGAGCCTTTCAAAGATTTCCGGATTACGGTCGAAGCCCGGCTGACCCGGCAGGATAGTTACCAGGAAACGTACCGGGTGGATACGGTCGGTGGGTCATTCAGAAGCCTGAGCCCGTACCGCAACGGGCAGTTCAGTATGTCGTTCCTGTCGTTCAAAACCGCTTTTTCCAAGTTGAACAAGGATAATTCATCGCCGATTTTCGACAAGTTTGCCGAGTATCGTAAGATCATTCTGAATCGCCTGATTCGGGATAACCCTGCATCAGGAAATGGGGGACAATACAATCTGACATCGCAGGATGTACTGATTCCGGCCTTCTTCGCAGCCTACAGCGGAAAAGATCCCAATACGGTGAAATTCAATCCGTTTCTGCGCTTCCCCTTGCCCAACTGGCGCATCGATTACAACGGATTGTCGCAACTGAATGGGTTTAAAAAACTGTTCAGCGCCTTCACACTTACCCACAGTTACAACTCGACCTACAGCGTCGGGAACTTTACGTCATCCCTCGATTACGAATCAGCATATGTCAACCTGGCTGTGATGGGCTACCCGCTGGCTTCGCGTTACAATACACAGTTTCAGTACGTTCCGATTTTTGTCATGAGTACGATCACGATGACGGAGCGGTTTGCGCCCCTGGTCGGAGTTACGTTCCGGACCCAGAGCAAAATCAGCGGAGGATTGGAATACAATCAGGACCGCAGTGTGGCCTTGAACCTGTCCAACGCGCAGGTAGCCGAACTGAGCAACAAAGACATCACCTTCCGGTTTGGTTTCACGAAAACAAACTTCAAAATTCCCTTTAAGATCAACGGAGCCTACAAACGCCTGAAAAATGATCTGACCTTCAATTGCAACCTGACCTTCCGCGATACGCGGACGGTTCAGCGGAAATTTGACGATTCGTCGGTCTCGGCTCCGACGAGTGAAAACGGCGTTGGCGAACAGATCATTACGGCCGGGAACGTCAACTTCCAGTTGCGGCCGCAGGTGAGTTATGTGGTCAGCCGCCGGTTAAACGTGCAGGTTTATTTCGACCGGACGTTTAACGATCCGCTGGTTTCCAACTCGTTCCGCCGGGCCACCACAGCCGGTGGGGTCCAGGTGCGGTTTAATCTGGCCGAATAACCCGGTTTTTCCGGGCGTTTTTTGGAAGCAGTCAAATCAATCGGGCGGTTTTTCCAGTTGTGATTCTGACTAGATGACGAACCATGGAAATTCGCCTGCGAATACTTCTACTGATAGTGCTTCACGGAGGCTTGTTTTCGCCGGTTTGGGCTCAGGGACAGGTGGTGCGGTTTGTGAAAAAAGTGCTGAACGACACCTCATCGGCAGCTACATCAAAACTGCTGGTGTTTCCGACGCTCGGTTTTTCGCCCGAAACCAGTCTGGAAGTAGGCATCCGGACGTTCTCGTTATTTTATGCGAAGGGCGATACGGTCGTCAACCGCCTGAGCGAAGTCAATCTCAATACCTTCGTAACGCTGAAAGGCCAGTTTGGTGCCTTGCTCGAAAATGCCGTTTATACCAACCGGAATACGTATTTTTTTCTGGGTCGGGCGCGCTACCAGCAGTTTCCGCTGCTCTATTACGGCATTGGTCCCGCCACCTCCAAGTCCAGTCCGGTGTTGGTCAATTCGGTTTATTTTCAAATCCGCCAGCGCATTCTCCGCAAGGTCAAAAACAACTGGTATGCAGGCATTGAAGCCGATTTCCAAAGCATTCGGCGGGTGAATTTTGAATCCGAGGAAACGCCAAACTTTGAATTACCGGTGGGCGGAACGGGTTCTGAAACAACAGGACTGGGGCTGGCGCTGGTCTACGACGATCGAAAAAATGTCCTGAATGTTCGCAAAGGACAGTTTCTGGAAACCGGAATTTTGTGGTACCAACCCGGGTTGGGCAGCGATTTCAGGTACCGGAGCGTGGTGCTCGACGGGCGGTTATACCGGCCACTGGGCCGCCCCAGCCGGGTGCTGGCGGTGCAACTGGCCGGAACGTTCATGACCGGGCAGATTCCGTTCAATAACCTGGGCCTGATCGGGGGCGAATCGCTGATGCGGGGTTATTACCTGGGGCGCTACCGTGACAAAAATGTGCTGGCCACGCAGGCCGAACTCCGCTGGTTACCGTTTGGATTCAGTAAACGCTGGGGTGGAACGGTGTTTGCCGCAATGGGGACCGTTGCGCCCTCGGTGGGGGCCGTCCAGCTCAATCACATTCGCTGGGCTGCGGGCGGGGGAGTGCGGTTTTTATTTTTCCAGAAAAAAGATGTGTTTCTCCGGGCCGATCTGGGCATTACGCGCGAAGGAACGGGCCTATACATCTCGCTGGGCGAAGCATTCTGATCACCCGATATTGCGCCCGATCCAATAAACAACCACGATTCCAAAGACAACCAGACTGGCTGTTTTTCCGTAAAACCGCTGGTGGAAAGCCGCCTGTGTTTCCCGCAAAGGCGTGTACTCCATTACCAAACCGGTCAATACATACGGCAGGGAGATCACCATCAACGGATTATGGTGATACGCCTGCCGCAGGTTGCCGTGCAAGAGTTGATGAAAACAGCGTTGCGAACCGCAGCCCGGACATTCGAGCCCGGTGAGCAGCCGAAAGGGGCAGGGCGGAAAGAACGACACCCGGCTGGGGTCGAACCAGAAATAGACCGAAGCCATTCCCAGCAGCACCAGCGCGCCGATCACCATCCCCGGTTTTTTAGAAATAGGAATTGGTAAACCCACTGAAAACGCCGACAACAATCGCGATGATGTATAAGACCCAGAAACCGATCGAGACAAAAAAACCAACTTTGGTCCATTTGGCGGCTTCGTCGGAAGCCCGCTGCGCACCGGCAAAATCGCCGTTGCCGTAACGGGAGTCGACGTTGGAGGCATTGACAATACCGGCAATTCCAAAGGGCAAACAACAGAAAAGCGTCACCAGGATCGATTCGACCAGCCAGGTTTTAGGCCGCTGGGAACCGCCGACCAATGGTTGATTGGGCGTATACGACTCCTGAAACGGTCGGCTGGCGGGCTGGCCCTGGACGGGGGGCAGCGACGGATTATACGGTGGCACCGGAGCGCCGGAAAGCCATTCGTTGATTTCGGGAACCGTGCTGGCAGCCACCCAGTCGGGCAATCCCTGCGTCCAGACTTTGGTGTCGGGCTTGATCGGTTTTGACCGTAATTCTTCCAGCGTAAACGGGCCCAGCTGTTGGTTGCCCTCCAGGTAGTAATATTGTTTCATGTAGAAAAAGTAAGTAGCGGTTTTGGGATTGATACTGAATGGGATGGCAATCAATCCGCTCCGTCGTAGGGAAAGATAGCGGATTGAAAGATAGAAAAAGATGGCAATTGATGCGGTATATGAAGGGTGCTTTTTTTGTAAACGGTAACAAAGTGGTATCAACTTCAATTTTTCGGTCACGATCCTTCCGGCGAAGGAGTAATAAAGCGGGGTAAAAGCCTTTCAAAAGATCAGATAGAACGGTTTGAATCCAAGTCAGATGCTCCGGAACTTTGCTGCCTGGTGGCCCGCCAGTTTATTAATCGCATTGATTGTTGCCTTTGTACCAGTCCCTTTCCCGGATTCACCCGATACCGACTGGCGCGAATACAACGGCAATGCCGAAAAAAATCATTACTCGTCGCTCCATCAGATCACGCCCGAAAACGTCAGCCAACTGACGAAGGCCTGGGAATACGCTTCCGGAGGTGCCGATTCGGTACGCAATCAGACGCAGATGCAGTGTAACCCGATCGTGATCGACGGTATTTTGTACGGCGTTTCGGCGGGTTCGCAGGCGTTTGCCCTGGATGCGGCCACCGGACAGGAACGCTGGAAAACCGCCCTGAACGACGAAACCTTTAAAATGAACAGCCGGGGCGTTACCTACTGGGCCAATGGGGCGGATAAACGTATTTTCTTCTCCTTCGGACACTGGCTGTATGCGCTCGATGCCGCGACCGGAAAACCGGTACCGACCTTTGGGCGGGCGGGAAAAATCAGCCTGCGCGATGGCCTGACCCGAACCGGCGCCGACGATTACGTGATTTCCAATACACCGGGCATCATTTTTGAAAACCGCATCATCGTCGGGACCCGGGTATCGGAAGGGCCGACGGCGCTGAAAGGCGATATTCGGGCCTACGACGTTCGAACGGGGCAATTGGTCTGGACGTTCCGAACGATTCCGGAACCGGGCGAATTTGGCTACAACACCTGGCCCAAAGATGGCTACCGGAACGTGGGCGGTGCCAACAACTGGATGGGCATGGCGATCGACCGGAAACGCGGGATCGTGTATGCGCCCACCGGTTCGGCTGCATTCGACTTTTACGGCGGAAATCGCCTGGGCAACAATCTGTTTGCCAATTGTTTGCTGGCGCTTAACGCCCGAACCGGGCAACGGATCTGGCATTACCAGCTCGTCCACCACGACATCTGGGACCGTGATCCGCCCGCTCCGCCGAATCTGCTGACGGTGACTCATACGGGCCCCGACGGTCGGCCCCGAAAAATTGATGCGGTGGCCCAAATCACCAAACAGGGACAGGTTTTTGTGTTTGATCGGGTAACCGGAAAACCGCTGTTTCCGATCGAGGAAAAACCGTTTCCCGCTTCCGATATTCCCGGCGAAAAGGCGAGTCTAACCCAGCCAATACCCCTGAAACCAGCGCCGTTTACCCGGCAGATTTTTACCGAAAAAGACATCAACGAAACCGTAGCCGACCGGGACGAGATTGTAGGTCAACTGCGGGCCAGCCGAACCGGAACGCCGTATAATCCGCTGGGCCGACAGCGAACGATCTTTTTTCCGGGAACCGATGGCGGAGCGCAATGGGGGGGAGCCGCCGTTGACCCGAATGGCATTATCTATATTCCGGCCAAGGAAATACCGGTTTATTCATCACTGGTGGACGCCCCGAAACCAACGGCGGTGAGCAGTGCGGAGAAATTGTACGCAACGAATTGCGGGGCCTGCCACGGCGCCGACCGCCGGGGTGATCACAGCGGAGCCTATCCGTCGTTGCTGGGGATTGCCGATCGGATGAAACCGGAAGCGATTCATCAGCTGTTGCAGAAAGGGCGGGGCATGATGCCCGCTTTTTCGCATTTGTCGGCGGCCGAACGCACGGCCATTGTCGATTTTATTTCCGGGGCAAAAACCGGTCAGGAGGCCGTAGCGACCACGAAAACACTCACCTGGGTGCCGTACACGCACACGGGTTATAACCGTTGGTACGACCGAAACGGGTTTCCGGTCAGCCGCCCGCCCTGGGGAACGCTGACGGCCATCGACCTGAACACCGGCGATCACCGCTGGCAAATTCCGCTGGGTGAATTTCCGGCGCTGACCCAACAGGGACTGCCACCGACCGGAACCGATAACTACGGCGGCCCCGTTGTAACGGCCAGCGGCTTGCTTTTTATTGCCGCAACCCCCGACGAGAAATTCCGGGTCTTCGACCGACAAACCGGCAAACTGCTCTGGGAAACGCAGCTACCGGCGGCTGGCTACGCAACTCCCGCAACGTATTCGGTGCGCGGCAAACAATATGTCGTGATTGCCTGCGGTGGTGGAAAACTGAAAACCCGCTCCGGCGACCGGTACGTGGCCTTTGCTCTCAAATGAGTACTAACAACGCCGGTTCGGGGGTTTGTAAAACCGGTTTACCTGTGTAAATTGCAGCGCTAAACGAAACGTTACGTATGAATTTTCCCGGAGAATTAAAGTATACGCAGGATCACGAGTGGATTCGCATCGAGGGTGACACTGCCGTTGTTGGAATTACGGATTTTGCCCAGAGTGAATTAGGTGACATCGTCTTTGTGGACATTACGAGCGTGGGTCAGAGTTTGGCGAAAGGCGAGGTATTTGGATCGATCGAAGCCGTTAAAACTGTCTCGGATCTCTTTTTGCCGATTGCCGGCGACGTACTTGAAATTAATCCGGAAGTTGAAAAATCGCCCGAACTGGTCAACGATGACCCCTATGGCCGGGGTTGGATTATCCGTTTGAAATTGACCGATGGTGCCGAAACCGATGACCTGTTGTCGGTCGAAGCCTATAAAGATTTGGTGGGTGCTTAAGCCACCGATTTAATCAGGAAGCTCCACCCGGGGCTTTTTTTTTGCATTTTCCATGAAAGTACTTATCCGTGCCGCCCGAATCGTAGACGCCCAGTCGCCCTTGAATGGACATGTTCGTGACGTGTTAATTGAAAATGGTCTCATCCGCCAGATCGGCGAGTCGCTCACCGTTGAGGAATCCGACGGCCCGATTCAGCTTATCGAACGGGACGGGCTGTGTATTTCGCCGGGTTGGGTCGATATGCGGGTTTCGGCGAAAGACCCCGGTTATGAGCAGAAAGAAGACCTGAGCACGGTTTGCCGGGCGGCCATGCTGGGCGGTTTTACCGACATTGCGGTTTTGCCCAACACCAAACCGGCGCTCGATTCAAAAGATACGCTGGGCTACATCCGACAGGCCGCGCAGGGCCATGCGGTCAACGTGCACCCCATCGCGGCCATTACCAAACGGACGGAAGGTCAGGATTTTACGGACATGATCGATTTGCACCATGCCGGAGCAGTGGCCTTCTCGGATGGTGAACTGCCGTTGACGCATCCCGACCTGCTACTGAAAACTTTGCAATACCTGCGGCCGTTCAACGGGTTGCTGATGAACCGACCGGAAGAGCAGAACCTGACGCATTTCGGGCAAATGAACGAGGGACTTTCCAGCACCCTTTTGGGCCTGAAAGGAATGCCCGCGATGGCCGAAGAAATGATGATCGAGCGCGATCTGCGGCTTCTGGAATACACGTATCCCGGGGCCACCGGGCGGTCTGTGGGGACGGTTTTACACTTTTCGACCATTTCGACGGCACGTTCCGTGGAACTGATTCGGCAGGCGAAGGCGCAGGGGTTGCCGGTAAGCTGCGACATTGCGGCTCACCAACTGGCGTTTACCGACTCGGCCCTGATGGGTTTCGATACCAATTTGAAGGTAAATCCACCATTCCGGCTGCCCGCGGACGTTGAAGCCCTGAAGCAGGGATTGGCCGACGGAACCATCGACGCCATCGTTTCGGACCACAATCCGCAGGACGACGAGAGCAAAAACATCGAGTTCGATCACGCTGAATTTGGCATCATTGGGCTGGAAACCGCTTTTGCGCTGGTCCGAACGCATTTTCCGGAACTGCCACTGGAGGATTTGATCGATAAATGGACGAATCGGCCGCGTGAAATTCTGCGGCTGCCCGCGCTGACCATCGGTGAAAACCAACCGGCGACGCTGACGTTGTTCGATCCGGAGGTGGAATGGACGTATGAACGCACGGCTTCGCGGTCAAAAAACTCGCCTTTTTTTGGCAAGACGTTGCGAGGCAAGGCGTTAGGAATTATAAACAAAGGTTTTGTTGACCATTTATAAAACCCGGTGAAACAACTTTTTGCATTTTTTAACCATCCCTTGCTAAAGCTCCCCGTTTTTTTCGGGCTGCTGGCGGGTGTATTGTGTTTTGTGTATTTTCTGGTGCTGTCTTCCCTGAATATCATGCCGTTAGGGAATAAAAAAGTACTGGATTTCGGATTTCAGATCATCATGATGGTAGCGGCTGTCTGGTATTACCGGAAGAACATTGGGCACGGTTTTCTGCACCTCTGGGAAGCTCTCACCATCTGTTACGTGGTCAATACGGTGGGCGCGTTGCTGACGGCCTGGCTGATTTATTTGTTCCTGAAATACGTTGATCCTGCCGTTTTTACGCAATACCTTGACGAAATGCGGCAGTTAATCGTCTCAACGAAAGGGCGGCTGGTTGAAACGCTGGGGCAGAAGGAGTACCTGAGTGTGCTCAAAGGCGTTGACCGGATTACGCTGGAAACGCTGGTAGGCGACGAAATCAGCAAGAAAACCGTACTGGCCATTTTGCCCGTATTGGTTATTTCGTTACTTTTTCGGAAGCAGGATTACAGCCTGTATAATCCGGCGCCCGACGCACCCAACCCTTCAAAATCCCCTAAATCGTAATTAACTAAACGTGTATTGACATGGAAGAAAAACCGTCTACCGCCCGCCTTGCCCTGAAATGGGGTCTCATTTCCGGGGTTGTTTTTATGATCTGGACCACCATCATCAACGTGGCGGCTCTGTACACCAATCAATCCGTCCAATGGGTAAGCCTGATCATCTCCATTGTGGTCATTATCATGGCCATGCGCGAATACCGCACGTTGAATGGCGGTTTTATGAGTTTCGGCGAAGGAGTTGGTTTGGGAACCTTGCTATCGGTCGTTTCCGGCCTGATCTCGATTACCTATAACCTGATCTATACGAATTTTATCGATACCACCATCCGCCAGCAAATGCTGGACAATGCCCGCGAGCAACTCGAAAACCGGGGCATGGCGGATAGCGACATCGAAAAAGCGATGGAGATTACCGAGAAAGTGCAAAGCCCCGGGTTGCAGTTTGGAATCGGTATTTTGTTTGCGGCCATTTTCGGGGTCCTGATTTCCCTCGTTGTAGCCGCCTTTCTCCGCCGGAATCGCCCTCCCTTCTCCGATTTTCAGAATTAATAGTGAGAGGTGAGATGTTTGACAAGAGAAGTGAGACATGCAATAAATTGATTACTGAATGAGTTATTTTATCTTTTATCTCTTGTCTATTCTCTTTTAGTCTCCTGAACATGCTTCCAGTTTTTCGGAAAGAAATCAACGGTTTTTTCAGCTCTCCAGTTGCTTACGTCATCATGATCGTGTTTCTGACGGCGGTGGGGCTGATGCTGTGGGTCTTTCCCGATACGAGTTTGCTGGACTATGGATATGCTGATCTGGGCGTTTTTTTCAACCTGACACCCTACGTCATGCTGTTTCTGATTCCGGCCATTACCATGCGCTCTATTGCCGAGGAAGTGCGGGCCGGAACCATCGAATGGCTGCTTACCAAACCGCTGACCCGCTGGCAACTGGTGCTCGCTAAATTTCTGGCCAACTGGCTATTAGTGGTACTGTTATTGCTGCCAACGCTGGTATATTATTATTCGGTTTACCAACTCGGTAACCCGCCCGGCAACCTGGATTCGGCATCGGTTTTCGGATCGTACGTGGGGTTGCTGTTGCTGGGGGGCGTGTTTGTGGCGGTGGGCCTGTTTGCCTCATCCATCAATGAAAATCAGGTAGTTGCGTTCGTTTTGGGCGTATTTCTGTGTTTTCTGCTGTACGTTGGCATCAGTTCGGTAGCTGGTCTGGAGTTTTGGGGTTCGCTGGCCTACCCGCTGACGTGGCTTGCGCTCGATGAGCAATACCAGGCGCTGGGCCGGGGCTTGATCGACTCCCGGAATGTGCTTTATTTAATCAGTGTAATAATGGTTTTTTTATTTCTGACCGAGTGGCGAATGACCGCCCTCACCCGCTGATATGCGACTGGAAGTTCTGATCAAATGGGCCGCCATTGCCTGGACAATCATTATTTTTATCGGCTGTGCCTGGCCGAGCGATTACCCCTCGCCGGGGCTAACGGTGAATGATAAGCTGATGCACATCAGTATTTTTGGCCTGTGGGCTTTGCTTTGGGTAACGATTTACCGGTTTCCGGCGCGCCTGTTCGTAATTGGCGTCATCTACGGTTTTCTGATCGAGATTTACCAGTTGGTAATGCCCATCAACCGGGATTTCGAATGGCTGGACCTGGCCGCTGATGCCGTTGGTATCGTTTTGGGGCTGGTGGCTGGCACACTGGTGATACGACGGTTGATGAAGGGCTGAGTTATACTAAGAACCAAAATGAAAAAGGATCTCTGAAAAGCTCAGAGATCCTTTTTCATTTTCTACGGTTTCAATACCGTCAAAACCGGCGGCCCAACCGGGTGTTCACACTTGAAATCCTGCCCCAGTAACCGGGCTACGGTAGCCGCCAACTGGTTCTGATACAGTACCGGGCCGCCGGACTGTTCGCCCGTGGGCGGGGTGTCGGGACCGATCACGGCAAACCACATCTGGTACGAATCCGGCGTTTTCGTGCCGTGGCCTTTCCAGGTTGCTTTGGGCGTATGACCCCGCCCGTGGTCGGTAGTGACAATCAGCGTCGTTTTTCCGGCGTATTGCGGAATTTGCTGCACGGTTTTCCAGAGGTCGGCCAGGAACGCATCCACGGCATGGACCATCCGCAGATCGTCGGCGTAGCGACCGGCGTGGGCCAGCCCGTCGGTTTCATCGAATTGCATGAACAGCACTTTCGGGCGGTTTTGGAGTAGGTAATTCTTCGCCATGTAATAGGTCAGGAAATCACTGCGGACCGTTTTATCCCAGACTTGCGGAGGAATGGTGGACATCATGCTGTTGAGCAGCGAATCCGCAGCGGTTTTTGGTGATGGAATCGGCTCGTTGCCGGAGTTGGCGTAAATACCGGTTTTCTTCTCATTCACGGCCGCTTCAATCACATCCCAGGACGAAAAAGCCGCAATTCTGCCTTTGTAGTCGGGTTGGTTGTGTAAGAATTCGAGAACGGTGGTATTGGGGTTATCGATTTTATCGTTCGATTTGATGCGATCGTCGGCGTAACCGGACAGAATTTCGTTGTAGCCCGGATAACTGAACCAGAACGGATTCGAATTATTGACCCGGTTGTTTTTCAGTCGGTTGCCATAAAGCTGGCCCTGCCTGGAAACCGTGTTCCAGAGAAAAGGGAAAACCAACTGGCGTCGTTGCTGCTGCGTCGAAGCCCAGAAGTTTTTGCGGGCCGCCGAGGTGTCCGGCGAATAAACCGGATCGAATAACAGCGTCGAATCCGCTCCGGTGAAGACTTCCTGCCAGCGGACGCCGTCGAGCGTGACCAGAATGACGTTTTGGGTTTGCTGCGCATTCGCGAGCGAAAAACCGCTCAGCATCAGCAAAAGAATCCGACAAAAATGACGTAAGGATTGGTTCATGCCAGGTAGAATAAAGCTTGGGTGGGGGATAGATGGAAAGGTAAAATAGCAAAAAGCCAGCAAACTCTTCCGCATGGTGGCTGTTAATTTTTCGTGAAGACTTGAAAAAATTTGTACCTTGAAAATTCAATTTCCGACCCTGATAACCGTATGAATCATCCTCTTAACCGCCGGGAGTTCCTGAAGCAGAGCAGCGCGGGAGCCCTCGGATTCGCTTTATTTCCAACCCTTCGGAAAGTGGCCCCCAGCGACCGCCTGCGCATCGCCCACATTGGTCTGGGCGGAATGGGCAACAACCACATGGGCTGGTTTGCCAAACTGCCCGAAGTTGAAATTGTGGCGCTGTGCGACCTGGATCAGGACCACCTGAACGGCAGCCTGAAACGCTTGTCGGAACTGAATCCCGGAACAAAGGCGCAGGGCTACGGGGATTTTCGCCACATTCTGGACCGGAAAGACATCGACGCCATTACTGTGGCCACGCCCGACCACTGGCATGCCCAGATCGCCATTCTGGCTTTCCAGGCCGATAAGGACGTGTATGGCGAAAAACCGCTCTCGTTCGACGTGCGTGAGGGGCAGAAAATGTTGAAGAACCTGAATCGGCACAAGCGGGTTTTTCAGCTCGGAACCCAGATTCACGCCGGTGATAACTACCACCGCGTAGTCGAGCTGATTCGGGGCGGAGCCATCGGCAAGGTGCATACGGTTCGTTTGTGGAAAACCGGTTTGCCACCCGATCTGGGTCCGGCTAATTACCAGACGCCACCTTCGACGCTGAACTGGGATATGTGGCTCGGGCCGGCCCCGCAGTCGCTGTATACGCCCCAGCGGTGCCATTTTACGTACCGGTATTTTCTGGATTATTCGGGCGGGTTTTTTCAGGATTTCTGGTGCCACATTGCCGACGTGGTCTGGTGGTCGATTCAGCCGAAAAACCTGAAAAGCGTCAGCGCGACCGGGGAAGCACCGGACGGAATTGCCGACGCGCCCAAGTCGATTACTATTGATTACGAATTCGAAAACCTGAAACTCCATTGGACTTCCGAGCCGCCCAACGTGCCGGGGGCCGCTAAAAAGGGCATTGGAGCCTATTTCGAAGGCGATAAGGGAACGTTGCTGTGCGATTATGGCTCCCGGGAAATCACCATCAACGGGGTGATCATGACGGATATTGCCGAGATTCCACAAACCATTCAACGTTCCCCCGGCCACCAGCAGAACTTTGTCGACGCCGTCAAATCCCGCTCGCAGCCCGAATCCAATCTCGAATACGCCCGGCAAATGACGATGCCGATGCACCTGGGACTCATTTCCTACCGGCTGGGTAAAAAGCTGGAATGGAATGCCCGAAAGGAAAAATTTGTCCACGACCGGGAAGCCAACGCCTATCTCTCGCGGGAATACCGGCGTAAATGGGACTTGATCTAGCGGTTTTCACACACGCGCTCAGGTGTCCGACGTGACGTACAATTTCAGCCGGATGCGATCGGTCGTATTTTGCCGGTTGCCGAGCGTTGCCCGTTGCAACATGGTCTTCATCGTGGCTTGCCCAATCGGAACCCGCAGCAGCATCGGTCGGTTGACCGCCTGACCTTTCATGACCTGATTGACGTAATGCGTGATGTTGAATACGTACGCATCTTCCAGTTCAATGGCGTTGGGTAAAAACGCGTAGGTGGCCACGGCCGAGGTCGCGCCGGTACTGGTGCCCGGAACCGCATCCGTGGTTTCATTCTGGTTGTTGGTAAAATAGAGACCGAGACTGGATGGGGGGGCAGCATTGTCGCGCACATCCTTTCGAACGGGTTCGATGATCAGTTCGGCCAGATTCAACCCAATGAACTTCTCCGGTTTGATGAATTCGGTCAACGACGGTATTTCAATCCGCGTACTGAGGAAAGCGCCCGGAACCACAAACGAGGTGTTTTGCGTCAATCGACTGGAAACCGCATCCGACGCCCGTTGCAGCGACTGCAATGGGGTGCCGGTCCGGTTGTTGGTTAACTGCGTAAATTGCGAAGCCACAAACGGAAAAAGCAGGTTGTGATTCGTTTGGTTGATGTCATTGCTGCGGTAATAAAGCCGGATTCCGGACAGCGACGACGTCAGGTTCAACCCGAGAAAAACATTGTTGGTCGACGAACTCAGAAAAGCCATTCCCTTCCAGAAATCCCCCATGGTTTCGAGGCTGTTGATTTCTTTGCTGATCAACTTGTCGTAAAACGACTTCGCCAGTGCTTCCGGAATCCGGATCCGAACCTGCCGGATTTCCTCTTTGAACTGGGGAACAAGGGTGGTTTGAAGCAATGGTGTGGGATTGTAGGCCACCGATTGCGTATTGTAATGAACCGCCCCGGGTTCGATGGGTTGCCGGAGTTGATGCACCTGGAGGGTAAACGGACGGAGGGTGTCGCCGACCGAATAAGCGTGAACGACCTCCAGAACGAGTGAATCGAATCGAATGCCTTTTTGGTCGGGCAAATCGTTGGTGACGTACGATAAAGAGGCAAAACCGCGGGCCGACATCAGCCCGGTTTGCGAATCGGACCAGCGACCGACCAGAATGCTGCTGTCGGAAGAGGTTACAAACGAATCCGGCACCATGATGGTTGACAGATTGACGCTCACCGTATCGATGTATTGAAGCAGCATTTCGTCGGGTTTAACCACCCCCTGACCGACGTCCAGGTCTCCCGACATACAGGCCGAAAACAGGACCCCGGCCAGGATCGGTAGCGCAAAAAAGCGCAATAGTGTTCGCATAGAATAGTTCTCGGAAAAATAAATCAGGTAGAATGGGTTTACGGTTTACCGTTTTCAGTATACGGTTTTCGGTTGCTGGCGCATGCCAATGGCGTGTCGCGGTTTACCAAAAAACGTATACGGTATACCGAAAATGGTAAACCGCAAACCATAAACTCGTTACTGCACTGTAATGCCCAACTGGCTGAGCTCCGACGGATTGAGCGTGGGCGGAAATTGCCCCTGACGTAGTTTGGAAACGACGCGCTCGCCGACTTTTCGGGCCAGCATCTCCGTGGGAAAACCGTGCTGGCCCGGCTGGCCCGGCACGGTTGGCTGATCAATCACGGTTTTGCCATTGTGAACGATTTGGTAACCCCAGCCGTTTCCGGTGGCCCTTGTCTGGAGCTCATAGTCCGGTTTTCGAAAAAAAAGACTGTAGACCGTTATCAGCGCCAACCCAACCAGTAAGGTCGTGAGTGATCGAAACTGTGTGGTTCTCATCGACTTAGTTCGTTGATGTATCCTGCACAAGCGTTGGGTCGTATTCCCACAAATCGTCGAAACGGCCGGAACCGCTGCTGCCGGTGGTGATGTATCCCTTGCCATTGATGGCGAAACCAAAGGCATACTGGCGGCCGGTGCCCTCAAACGTGCCCTGCTCGTACCAGTCATCGGTGGCGGAGTCATAGACCCAGACGGCATTGCTGCCATCCCCAACGGTTACGTACCCTTTTGTGCCGATGGCAAATCCGACGGCGTAGCTGCGCTGCACCAGTTCGTCGCTTTCGAAGTCTCCTTTTTCAATCCAGGTGTCATTGGCGGCATCGTAGGCCCACCAGTCTTTTTCGGCCGAGCCATTGTTGTTACCGGTACCGACATACGCCAGACCGTTGATAACGAAGGAAATCGCGCCCAGCCGCTTTGCCCCGCCGTAGCTGGCAATTTTTTCCCAGGAATCCTTGGAAGGGTCATACGCCCAGAAGTCTTTCAGGTAATTTCCGTCGAAACCGGTGCCGACGTATCCTTTGGTGCCTACCGAAAACGCTACGGCATTCCGCCGGGCGGTGCCACCAAAGTCGGCAATGCGTTTCCAGGAATTGGTCGCCGGGTTAAACTCCCAGAAATCTTTCAGCCGTTCGCTGTTGACGTTCAGTCCCGTACCAATGTAACCTTTCGTGCCAGCCGTAAAACCGACCGCCGTGTTGCGGGCTTCTCCCCCAAAATCAGCGAGTTGGGTCCAGGTATTTTTGGCGGGGTTGTACGACCAGAAATCTTTCAGCCGGTCGTTGTCGGCGTTGGTTCCCGTACCCATGTAGGCGATGTTATCGAGAACAAAACCGGCTACGGCATTTCGGGCCACCCCTTCAAAATCGGATCGGCGGTTCCAGTCACCCAGCACGTCAGCTGTATCTTCATTTTTACAGCTGGTGAGCACACTCCCCCATAAGGCCCAGATCAAGGCGTAAAAAACGAAGGTAAGTGTAGCAGAACGGCGGTTTTGAATAAATTTCATTGTTGTTGAGAACGGATTGCGCGGCCAGGGCTTGAATGAACTTTTCATAGAAAAAAGGGGAAAGTGAATAAACGGAAAAGCCGTTGCCGGACTGGCAACGGAATGGGGAACCGGGTACTGAAAGATGTTGTCTGGTATTGATCATGAATTTAGAGTTGATTATTTCGTCGTTTTTCACTGGCCGAACCGGCGCGATTGCCCCGCAGATTAAAAATCCCCGGCATGGTGCGCAGGTCATACCGGAGGGCGTAAACATAGCGCAGGGAAATGCCTACGCTCCAGCCGCTGCCGTTGCTCTGCAGAGCGGCTGCCTGCGACTCTCCGCGATTGACGCTGTACATTAGGTTGGTGGTGATTGAGTTACTAAGTCCCCAGATTTTTCGGGTAAAAAAACTGAGTTCGGCGCGTCCACCGAGTCGGACGGTGTATTCCGCCGAGGCTTCGGCCATCGTGCTGAGGGCGGAACTCAAACGGGTTTCACCGAAAATCTGGATGGTGTCGAGCCGGGCGCGGTTGGTGCGCCCGAATCCACCCCCCGAACCGCTGTAATTATATCCTTCTACTAAAAAGCTGCTCACCTGCCGGCCGTTGTTTGGAACCGCCCAGACCCCGGCACCGAGCCAAAAACCGGATCGTCCGGGAGCCCGGCGGCCAAACCGCAGGAGCCTTTTGCCCCGCAGCACCAATCCGTTTTTGTTGTTCTCGAACCGCAGGTCAAGGGCGTTTGAACCGCTGCCAACAACCAGTGTGTTGTGGATGGGTGAGCGGGCATAACCACCTTCAACTGCCCAGCGTTCGTTGCTGACCCAGCCCACCACGGCGCTCCAGCCGGACCGGGTGGTGGCTTTGGTACTGATCAAGCCGTTGAAAGTCTGGTCGAGCTGACTCTTGTCCATTCGGAAAAAACCGTCGGCACCCACGTACCAACGTTCACGGATATACGCTTCTCCATAGCGGGCCACCAGCTGTTTCATGTCGGTTCGGCGCGTTTTTGCCGATCGCTCGACCGGGTTGTAGGCATCGATGGACTCCACCGATGGACGATAGTAGTCGCTGATTCCCTGGCCCAATGCCGGGCAAACAATAACGGAAAGCCAGAACGTGGTGAGAGCGGTTTTCATGAGAGATGGCCTGCTTAGACGTGTTGCTTATAGCTTGAAAGTTTTAACGTTTAACATGTTTTTAATCATCCGACCCCCTCCGGCTTTCCGTTGGAACGACGAACCGAGGCTGGTCAGGTGGTTGGGCTCTGCCGCGGCCCGCCGGGCAGTACGGCTGCCAACTATCTGAAACAGAGCCTCATTCAGCAGCGCTTCGTTCACATCGCCGAGCGGCAGCAGGTTAATGGGCTCCTGTACTTCCACATTTGGCGTGAAGCCGGACGAATAATCGGACTGTCCCAGACTATTAAAAGATTTGAAGACGATTGGTTGCATGCCCCATTTTATTTTTCCGGAATCATCGACAATCGTAATAGACCCCACATTTTTGCCATAGGTTGTAGTGCCGATGGTTGTAACGGTCATATAAGGTCGGAGGCCGTTGATAATCAATTCGCTGGCCGAAGCGGTTCCTTCTGTCGTCAGCACGAACACCCGCTGGAGGTTACTGCCGATGTTCTGCGATTTGTTGACAAACCGTTGCAGAAAGAACTCATCACCGTATTGCTGCTTGAGATAGGGCGTCAGGCTGGTGTTCCATTCTTCCCGGAAATACACTTTCGTTTGGTCCACATTCTTGCCGATCAGGCTGGCCAGATTGGCCGAAGAAGACGTATAACCGCCCGGATTGTAGCGCAGATCAAGAACCAGTTCGTTGACGCCTTTGGCTTTGAAATTGCTGAAAATGGCGTCGATCTGATCGTCGTATTCGGAACCGGTGCTGTTATTAGGCGCCGGAACAAACTGATTGTAAACCAGGTAGCCGACGGTTTTTCCGCCGACGTTATACACCGAATCCATAAAAACCGGATTGGCCTGGAAAGTGGTGGCCGTAACCGAAATGGATTTGTCGGTATCGACAAGGGCACTGTTCTGCACTTCGGCCAGGCCGAAGGCAAAAGACGTACCGCCCGAATACAGCAGCGAAGCGTAGTTGCTGGTGGTAAGGGTTTGTCCGTTGACTTTACTGATGATGTCGCCCCGTTTAAAACCAGCTGCGGCCGCCGGGGAGTTGGGTAGCACATACAACACCTGCGCAATGACGTTGGTTGAACCCTGGGAACGCAGGTACAGCGTAAATTCCACACCGGTGGTGGTGGATTCTCCGCTCAGCGAAGCCGACAGGTCATCGGCATTTTCCTCGATCCACGAAAACCGGTCGCCGTCGGGGCGCAACGTGGCGTCAAACGAGTACAGGAGCGACTCAAAAAAATCCGAAGGAGCCAGCGTCAGATCGGGGGTGGCGGGAATTTTATCGTTCCAATAATAATACTCCCGCATGTTTTCCAGAATCCAGTTATCGACGGTTTGATTATCCGACGTTGTACCGGTCGCTGTTGGCGTTACGAGATCGGTTTGTTTATTGCACGACGACAGCAGCCAGATGGACAGCAAGGCCATGCCCCACCCGGCGGTTTTTAGGCGCAACGTATTTTTCATAGATTATTTCAGGTTGTATTCAGTATCACTCCTCCCATTCAAACACACAGTCACCCGTTTCCCCCGGCAGCGATGCCATCTCATCGCCGAACCGGGGAAAAGAAAGGTGAGAAACTTACATCCTCGGCTTCAGCTCCTGTTTGAAGGTGCCATCAGCCGCAAAAAGAAGCGCAACCGGTTTGCCATCACTCGTTTTCACCATCACAATGAATTCGCCCTCCGGGGTTTTGGCGGCATCTTTCACCGTCGAACCGGCGTAATGATCCGTCACGTACTTTGTCACGGCGGCTGGCAGATCCGCCACGGCCACAGCCGTCAGTTTACCCCGAAGCGGTTTGGTGACTTCCTTGTTGAAGCTGCCGTCGGTATTGAACAGCAAAGTTTTGGACTGATTGCTCACCACAATCATGACCAGGTAGCCACGGGTACTGTCCTTGGCCGCAGTTTTGATTTCCGCTCCGGCATAATTCGCGCTGACGTAGCTGGTAATTGTAGCTGGCAGATCCGAAACGGCGATTTGCTCCAGGCTGCCTTTTTTGCCGGGACCGCCTTTTCCGTGCGGACCACCACCCTTGCCACCGGGTCCGCCTTTCAGCGCCAGCTCTTCGTTAAACGTGCCGTCCGCGTTGAATAACAGGGCTTTCCCTTCGCCGTTCTGCGTGATGGCGACCAGAAAATTTCCGGCATCGTCTTTGGCGGCATAATCCGTTGTGGCACCGGCGTAATGGGAAGAGATGTAGCTGGTAACACCCGCCGGGAGGTCAGTGACCGCAATTTTCGTTACTTTCTTTTTGCAAAAAAAACCGGAACTGTCGGAAGCCAGCCGGGCCGAACTGATGGATAACGTGGAAGAATCAGAAGCCGGATCGACCGACTGTTGACTCTGATTACATCCGTACAAGCACGCGCCAAGAACCGTCAATGCAATTAACAGGGATTTTTTCATGGTTTTGATATAGTTATAATTGGTTGGTAATGAGTTGGTGAGTACTAGGTGTCCAGTTTTAAATGGCCGGTTGTGATGCTGGGTTCGGTGCGGAAAAAATCATAGAGCCGACGGCCGATCAGTTCGTGGCTGATGGCGTTCAATCGTTCGCGGTCGCCGGTGATGAAAAACTCTTCCCGCGAATCAACCAGCGCCTGTACATCGAACACCTGAAAACCCCGGTGGTGGCCTTCACTTTTTAGAATGGCACTGCCTTTCCGGCGCAGCCAGCCGCTGACCGGTTCACGGTGGGGGAAAGGTGTCATCAGAATAACCCGGCTCCGGTGAAACCGCAGGGTTTCCAGGATCAGCGTCAGGTGACTGTACATTTCGCGCAGCGGTTTGACCCGGCCCAGGAACGACTGCCCCCGTAATTTCCAGGCATTCAGGTATTCGATTAGCTTTTCGCCCGTGCTGGGCCGAAGCACCATGCGGGCATCGCGCAGGTGACGGTTGGCAATCTGTAGAATGATCAGATCATACCGGCGGAGGGGCACCCGTTGCAGCACGTCCGCAATGGTGCAGAGCGCCATCGGAGCGTGGTAAGTGACGACGACCTCCAGTCCTCCGCGCTCCAACTGCTGCACGAACTGATCGATGTAGCTTTGCCGCGTGTTCAGCCCCGAGTCGTAATGGAGACTATCCGCAATGACCAACAGATGTATTTTCATTGCCTTATTCATTTCAGGTTCGGCGTCGGAGCGGTTTTGCTGGCCTGGAAGCCTCCCGGTTTTCCAACGATACAATTGCCATTACGCCGGAGAATTTGGCACCGTTGCAGCGGTATTCGAAAAAAAAGGCAGAAATTGAGGAAAAAGAAAAAATAAAAAAAAGTCGTTGGCTCCTGCAACAGTCGCCTGATTTTTGACGTATTGGCGGTGTATGCGTGAATTATTTACTTAAATCGTTACGGCCTTGTTCTTCCGAAAGCGCCCTTCCTTCGCGGAAAACGATATTGATAGTGTGATTGAAGCCTGCCGCAACCATGATGCGCAGGCTCAGCGCGTTTTGTTTAAAAAATTTTATAGTTATTCCAAAAGTATCTGCATGCGGTATTCGGCCAATACGGAGGAAGCAGAAGAAGTATTGAATGAAAGTTTTTTGAAGGTATTTCAACGGCTGCACCAATACGACGCTTCGCATCCTTTCAAAGCCTGGCTTCGGTCCATTCTGATCAACACCTCAATCAGTTACTACCGCAAATACCACAAATTAGACACGATGGCGTTGGAGGCCGGTCAGGATGTGGCATTTGAGGACGATGTGATTGGCCAGATTTCGGCCGACGAAATTCTGGCACTCGTGCAGCAATTGCCGCCCGCTTACCGAACGGTGTTCTCGATGCATGTAGTAGATGGCTACAGCCTCCGAGAAATTGCCGAGGTGTTGCAAAGTAACGAAGCCACGATCCGTTCGCATTTCCTGCGGTCGCGGCAACGCCTTCAGCAGGCTATCAAGTCTGCTTATCCACACCTGTTTCCATCCGATCCTGCGATTCCTATTCGTTACTATGAAAACTGATAAATTTGAGGAAAATATACGACAAAAGCTGGAGGGCATAGACCCTCCGTTCCAGGAATCAGATTGGTTGCATCTCCGGTCTTTTCTGCGTCGCAACGGCATACCGTCCATGGGCGGTGGAGCTGCTCAGTGGCTTATGCCGATGTTGAGTGCCGCCACGGTGGCCGGGCTGGTTATTCTGACGGTGTGGCAATACCGCACCAATCAAAACCTGGAACAATCCGTCCGGACACTCCGGGATTCGGTGACGATTCTTCAACAACTTCCGGTGGAAACGCCGGTGGCAGTGGCACCGAAAACCGATACGGTTTACATTACCCGTGAAGTTCCGGTGCCTGGTTTGGTACCCATTTCGCCGAAATACCGTTCGGATGATCGAACCCTGGCGGAACGTCTGGAAACGAACGAACGCGAATCTGCTTCGGACAACGCCAATTCAACGGATGAGCAGTCGCAGGGGACGGGAGAAAATCGGCCCCGGAGCAACGGTTTTCCGGAGCGTTCGGGGACCAAAGAGCGGTTTTCTGAATTGGAAAACCGCCTGAATGAAGGGGAACGGCCGAATCCTTCAAATCGGAGAACGGAGTCATCGGAACGGAATTATCCCCGGTTGTCGAATCCGGCCAATTCGGTGGGCGACCGCTGGAACCGACAGGATGAAACGCGGTATTCGGGGCGGCAAAAACCGACCGGTTTTGAAACCACGCGGCCTTTGTCATTCAATGGAAATGGCGATTCGGGTTCCGGCAGTGGATCGGATCGTTCGGGATCGGGCTCGCCTTTGGCCGAATCGGCTTCGATTTCCTGGGAACCGGTGCCGACCCGGCCTTTGGAAATTGATTCGAGTTATTACACCGAACGATTTGATCGTCGAATCCGGCGCATGCGGGCTTCTTCTCCGCGCCTGGCTGCGTCGTCGCTTCTGAAACCGGAGGTTGAAAAACCGAAAAGCCCGTTTGTACACGTACGGGCGGGAGCCAGCGCCCAGATTGGCGGGCGTCAATCCGGTTTTGGATTTGCGACGGAAGTGCTGATGGGCGAACACCTGACCATTGGTCTGGGCCTGAATACGCTGAAAGTAACGGGTGAAAAATTTGTGAATGAGATTCAATACTCCTTCAATCGCAGGAGTGATTTTCGGCGGGATTACCCGGGCAAAGTGCCACCCGAAATCCGCACGCAGATTCTGGACATCAACCGGGGGGGATCGACCCTGCAGTTGCCCATTACGTTCGGCTACCGGATTCCGCTCGGCGAATCGGTAACGCTAACACCTTCTGTAGGAGCTAGTTTCAGTCTGGAAGCAAAGGATAAAATTACGTACCTGCATCAGGTTGGCCCGTTTGATTACATCGAGAAAAAGTTCTCGGAGAAATGCACGCCCAACGTTTATAATAGCTGGCTGGTGAACGTTGCCATCGAGAAACAGTGGGGTCACTGGGTGGTCCAGGCCAGTCCGTATTTGTCGAATCCATTGATGTCGACGCAATTTAGCCTGAACCACACGTCTGCTGGTATGCGGGCGCGGTTGCTGTATCAGTTCTAAAAACCGATTTAACCCAACGACGATTTAATTGCCGGACGACCCCGTCAGTTTGCCGGATCGGACCTGAAGCAATGACGCATTCGGTTTTTTTAGCAGGTATTTCTGGAAAACAGAGTTTTCATGCATCAGGTATTGCTTCGCGGCTTTGGGTCCACCGTAGGTTTTTGCTAAAAACTCAAGTGTATTTGTGCAGCCTTTAATGAACGGTTTTTCAATGGAATTCTGAGGCTTGTCAAACGGAAAAAAACCGGCATAGAGTTTAAAAACCGAAATAGAATTAATAAAAAATAATAGTCCCGCGGCAACGGAAATCCAGTGCCGGGTAATTGATTCGCTCACTAGTTGTTGGACGATAAATAAGCCCAATATACACAAGGCCGGGGCATTGGCTCTCATCTGCAAGTCGTTCCACATGCCGATTTTATAAAGGGGTAAAATACATAAAGTAGCTAAGGTGACCCAGAGTATAGGCAGGAGGTTGGTCGCGAGCGTTCTTCGGAGAAAGAAAACCCACAGTATAAAATTTGAAAGAACATACAGAAGGTAATAAACCGGCCACTCGGGCACACCGGCCTGCCAGATAAACATATTTGTTTTGTTATTGGAAATCACCTGGGAACTGGTTAGATAAAAGGCGATTGGCAAAAAACCTAAACCGGTTAGCAGTAAGTGGATAATCGTTTTTCCATCTTTTAATACCTCAAAACGGTATTTCCAGCTGATAAAAACCATGAAAGGAGTGAGTCCAATTGTGGCAAAAGGGCTCCACATCATGCAGCTCAACCAGACAATGGTCAACTCGATAAACCGCCATTTTGTAAAGTTCGTATACACAAATAAAAAATACCAGGCGCCGATAATTGCAGGTAGAACGTGCTGCGGTGCCCAGGCAATCTGGTCGGAGAAAGGCGACATATAGATCAAATGATACCCATTGATGCTGACGAAGTTCGGCGGTAAATAGGTCGTAATGCCCAATTCCCGGAGTGTGCGGATAAAAAACCAGCTATCGTTAAAAAGTAAAATGAGCATGACAACCCATCCTGCTCTTTTAGGACTCAGAACAACGATCCAGACCAGAGCGAGCAGAAGACCCAGCCAATTCCAGAAAAAAGCGTAATAGCGACCATATTCCAATCCCGTTAATTTGCACAAAAAGGCTACGGGTAAGTAGTAGGCCGTGTAATAGCATAAATAAGCATCGTAATCTTTATAGTAGACCGGCCAGTTATAGACACTTAAATCATAATATTTAAAATTATTAGTTAAGAAGTCCAGTATCTGCTGATTGAATTCACCAATGCCAAATACAATTGTAATAAATAAGGACGCAACTAAAATGATTATAAATTTCGGAATTGTTAGGGAATAACTACTGAAATTAAAATCATTTATGTGGCGAATGAGCTGAAAAATAATACCTATAACCAAAACAGAATTGATCAGCGAAAACGGAAAAGAAAGCCAGGTTGATAAAAATAATACCGACGGAATTGCGAGATACAAAATGGATGAGATCCGTAAGGTATTGACGAACGATTTTTTTTCTTTGAACATGATTTAATGAGAACCTTCTAGTCAATTATTCCCTGCTTCCTGAGTATGAAAAAACGTTAGAACAACTTCGTATACACGTTAATTAAATAAAGTTGTTTTAGTAGCTTTTTACCTGATCAGGAGTCTGGTTATATGGTCCGGTTTTCTGGGTTATAGTGTTAGGGAGGTTGGATTCGGAAATGAGGATGACTCCAGTCCCAAATATAATTGATAACCAGGCTCTTATTCAATTCTACTGATAAACGGTTTTATTTTGTGCGGTAATTCACCTGAACACCCGTTTTCCAGTATACGAGCGCGGTTGCCGAGTAATTTTGATAAAATGGAGCGAGGGGCGAAATCAGACAGAAAACCCCGGTCTTTCTTTTACCTGCTTCGGTCTCATTTTTAAAGTCAAAACAAGAATCATAAAAAGGTCGTTAAAAGTATAACCAAACTGCCTTTCTATGAAACCACTACTAGGAGCCAAAGCCAGTCCGGCAATGGTACATTTCGCGCTGCTCTTGCTGCGGATCGGTGTATCGGCATTGATGTTGACGCACGGCTGGCCGAAATTCATTAAACTCATAACGGGCAATTTCAATTTTGGCGATCCCATCGGTATCGGTAGCGCTCCCTCGCTGATTCTGGCCACTCTGGCAGAATTTGGCTGCTCCCTACTCATCCTTCTCGGTTTTCAGACCCGGGTGGCGGCTATTGTCCTGATGATCAATATGCTGGTGGTCACCTTTTTCGCCCACGGCACCGATCCATTTGGGAAAAAAGAAATGCCGTTGTTATTCTTCCTGATTTACCTGACCATCTATTTCGTGGGGCCGGGCAAACATTCGGTGGATGGCCGAAGCAACAAAACCTGGCCTGGTTGATGGAAAGACGGATAAAACCAAAAGGGCTATTGCTGCAAACGAAATCCATGACCGTTTACACAGAAGTGCCGCGAAATTGGTCCGGACAGGCTGATTTTTCCTACTTTTAATCAGACACTTTTGATGTAATACCCGTATGCTCCGCGACGTGTTCGCTTTTCTGGGAAAGCTATACCAACTTCTCGTTTCGCTGGTTCTGGTGGCGCTTCTGAGCGTGGGGGCCTGGGCAATGTGGCATTTTTACGAAGAAGAACGACTGCAAAATCAGTTTTTGAAGGAAGGCAAGGTTGTTGAAGTGCAGATTTCGGACACCGATATTTCACAGCGTTCCTGGCGCGACATACTGGGTAACGTCACCTACATCACGTTCCCGTACCAGCACAAAAACTACCGTGCGCGGGTGGTTCGGGACACGGCCTGGGTGAGTTCCGGCGACCGCGTCAAGCTGCTTTATCACCCGGAGCGCGACGAGTTTCGCCAGCAGCGTATGGAGCGAAAACCGGGCCGGGTGACGTCCCGGCTGGTTCACTGGAGTTCGGTCGGCGGGTTCAGCCAGGAGCATAAATTGCTGATTGGCTTTTTGGCAGTATCCACGTTTTTATTCTTTTTTGCTTCGGGCGTACTGGTTTCCTTAACCGGTTTGACGATCCTGCAAACCATCGCCCGGTTTATGCTGGTCATAGTGCTGGGCTTAGCGGCATTGTTTTTTTCGTACGACACCTGGGTCTATTTTCAATATTACCGACACATCAAAGCCAATGGGCAGCCGCTGGAGGTAACGGTGCTGGATAAAGACCGGCATCGCGTGGGCCGGGGCAGCAGTGCTTCATCCTTTGAATTGTATGAATATGATGCCACGGTCAACTACCGGACTGGCCAACGGGTCGTTCCAATTACGGAGAATGAATATGAAACGCTAAAACCGAAAGAATCGCTGCGGGTGCTCTACGATGCGGACCTGGATGATCTGATGTCGGCTACCTATCCGGGCAATTATTCGCAGGTAATTGTGCCGCTCTTCTTCTGGATTTTATTCCTCGTCATTTTCTGGAATACGGTTTCCGGGTCAAAAACGAAGCGTTGAGAGGGTAATACGGTTTTCAGTATTCGGTTTACGGGTTTCGGTGAGTAGCTCCGAGCTCGTTTTACCGTAAATCGAATACTGAAAACCGTATCCTATTTATTTGCATTGAACGCTAACAGCAGATCGTCACCGGCTGCGGATTTTCCGGAAACATTGAAAATGATGAAACCGCCGTCTGCGTCGCCTATCCGTTCGCCGTCCGAATAAAGCCCGAAGACTTTCCCGGATTCCTGCACTTCGATCTCAAATTTCTCCAGAATGGGAAGCGTGCCTTCGCCTTCGATAAAAAGCGACAGGTCCAATATGGCTTTTCCGTCCGATTTTCGGGTGATTTTAGCGGTTCCTGACGCAACGGTTTTGCCACTTTCCAGAACCGGTAATTTTTCCAGTTCAACTTCATTGGCTCCGTTTATGAAATGAAATGAAGTTAGTTTATACGTCCCCGCCACTTTGGCCGCAGGTTCGGTCAATGATTCCTGCTCGTCGGGTTTCGGATCATTGTCTTTTTTACAGGCGATAAAAGCTCCGAGGACAAACAGGAAAATGACTAATTTTTTCATTGGTAGCGTTGTTTCGTTCGCTGCAAACCTAGCGTTGAATGCACCGAAACTCAACCAATGAATACATGAATCGTCAATTTGCCCTCCTGAACCGTTAGCAACCCCGATTGAAGGTGTCCAATGGCAACGTGCGGTTTTTGAATAGCCCGGTCCCCTTTCCTTAGTTTAGCTATACGCTGCAATTCTGACCAAAAACCGGGTTCGAAAAAGCCCGGCATCTTTCTTTCAAGGTTCGTAGCTGACCCGGAATCGGCTCAAATCCGGCGGATTAATCCGTTTTCGTTCCACTTCATAGTCAAAAATGATGCGCCCGAGATTGGCCAGAAAGGGATAGCCAATGGTCTGGTAATCGTATTTGTCGTCGTTGAAAATACCGTCTTCGTTGCAGTAAATAACCGCCGACAACAGAAACTCCACGCCTTTGTCAAAATCCACGATGTAGGCATTGTCGATCAGATACCCGTAAGCGCCACCAATTTTATTGAAAATCCGGATGGAAGGAGGAATCTTGCTTTTCGCATCGCCAAACACCAGGAATTTGGATATACTGTCGTAGAAAGTCGTGTCGTATTTTGGGTGGTTGGATTCACGCGGCAGTTGCGACATGTAGCGGTACAAAAATCGGTAGTCGTCGGAAGTCAGGTCAAATTTTTCGCGGGCCGGAACATCGTCCGGAAACAAAACCGCCCGCAGCATTTCCTGTTGGTCTTCCAGCGAAAAGTAGTTTTTTTCGGTAAAATCGAACGATTCTTTCACCAGTGTTCCATTCTTCATGTAACCGACGCCCCGGCGAATCGGTTTGTCGGGCCCGACGATTTTGTCGCAAACCTGCGCCGGTTGCTGGTACAGAACCGTATCGGATTTCGCAAACGAGATGGCGTTTGTATGGCGGTTTTGTTCGGGCGTTAACGGCAGCGAAAGCCGGTGAACTATCCGGAGATTCCGGTAACCTTTATCGCGCAGTTTTTCGTTAAAATCACACGCCCCAATGAACTCATACAATCGGTTGAAGGCGTTGTTATCACTAACGAGAAAAATCTTTTTGGCATACTGCGCCACCGAAGGTAACCCATTTTCGGCCGACAAATCTTTGCGGGCCGTTGTCTGGTAAGTCTCCGACGAATCGGTCAGCATTGGCGTATAAATTGACAGGCCGGGGTGTTTTTTACTGAGCTGATTGATCTTCTCCAGGGCAAGCAAAACCGCCGGGAATTTGACGGTGCTGGCCGGATAAAAATACCGGTCTTTGTCGAGCCGGTAGCGGTAACTTTTGAATAGCGGGCGGTTTTGCTCGTTGCGGTTAATCTGCGTATACAGGATTTGAACGTCGTATTTCGCCGGATTTTCGAGAATACGTCCGAACAGTTCCGGATTCTTTTTCAGCAGTTCTTCCAGAAACTTGTCGGTATGCTGGGCGTAAACGGCCTGAAAAACCGGAATGGTAAGCAGGAAATACAGAAGTAAACCGCTGATTTTCGGGTAATTATTCCGGAATGTCTTATGTACATCACGTTTTTCCATACAGTTGGTCGCCTAATTGTTCGATGTCCTCGGGTTGGTGCAGCGCATTGATGACGATGCGGGTGTTGGGCTTGTCGGTGGGCGATGGATAGGCAAACGAATAAACAAAAATCCGGTTCGCTAACAGGGACGAATATAACCGATCCTGCACAGTATAAAAGACCGGATAATCAGGAATATGCTGGAATAAATCCGAATGACCAACCCGGTTTTCGAACCGGCGGATGTTGGCCAGCAGTCGTTCAAAAGCCGAGCGGTAGATTTCCGTTGCCCGGCAATAGGCGTACAGATAGGCCGGAGGCATGGGCGAACAGGCACCGAAAAAAGCCGTGCGCCGAATGGCGTTCAGGGTTTCGGAATTGGCAAAAATAACCCCGCCGGGCATCCCCATCGCCTTCGCCAGTGAAGCCGTGATGATCAGCCGGACGTTGGGCCGAACCGGAATTCGGTCCCGGATTCCGCTACCGCCCGGGCCTATAACCCCAAGGCCGTGCGAATCATCGACCAATAGGGTAATTTCCTGATTATCGGGTAATTGATGAACCCAGTCGAACGAGTAATCGATCGAAAACAGGGCATCGACTGCGTTCACCGCAATGACGATGTGTTGCGTGGTGGCAGCCGACACCAATCCGGGCAGTTGCCGGGCCCAGGCGTCGAACGATTGTTGGGGGAGGGTTAGGGTCGGTTCCTGCCAGATCGCCGGGTGTGCATTAGGGCCGTAAATAAAGCCAAAATCCTGTGCCTTGAGCCAGTTCACCACGGCCTGCCCCGCCAACATTCCCGACGAGACCGTTAAGGCGGCTTCGGCGCGGGCAAATTCGGCGAGTTTGGCTTCGGCTTCTTCGTAGATTCGCAGTTGGAAATTTCCGTTGCGCGATGAACCGAAAACCGTACCGTATTGCCCCATGCCTTCGATCAGCAACGCCCGAAAGTGGGCATTCTGGGCGATTCCGAGGTAGGACGTACCGCTGAAAAATAAACATTCCTGCCCGTCGAGATCGATGGTTCGGCCGGGAAGTTGATCAATTTTAAAATTTTCCGTCATAGGTTGGCGCCCGTTCCGTTTTCTGCCGCGTAAATCACCCGACCCCAGTCGAAGGTCACGCCCGTGGCCGGGTCGTTGGCGATGAGCAGTGTACCGTCCATGTCCACGTAATCGAGCAGGGGCAGCAACTGCGCAATGGCCGAGATACCCACACTGGTTTCGTTCATGCAGCCCACCATCACTTTTAACCCCAACTGACGCGCTGTATCAATCATCCGCCGGGCGGGCGTCAGTCCTCCGCATTTGGTCAGTTTGATATTGATGCCGTGAAAATACCCCGCGCAACGTTCCACATCATGTTCCACGATGCAGCTTTCATCGGCAATAACCGGGAGCACACTCTCCTGAAAAACGCGTTTCATGCCTTCCCAATCATCGGCTTTGAGCGGTTGTTCGATGAATTCGACGCCCAGCTCTTTCAAAACGACTGCGTTCTGAAGGGCGGTTTCGGCCGTCCAGGCGCAGTTGGCATCTACCCGAAAAACCGCATCGGTGTGTTTCCGGAGTTCGCGGACAATGGTCAGATCGTCGGGCGTGCCGAGTTTTATTTTATACAACGGCCAGGGCAGTTCCTGCATTTTCTGAACCATCGTTTCCACCGAATCAATCCCGATCGTGTAATCCGTAATCGGGTTATGGGTGGCATCCAGATTCCAGTGTTGGTAAAGCGGTTGTCCGGCCCGTTTGGCCACCAGATCGTGCGCGGCTTCGTCTAAAGCGCACTGCGCGAACGGGTTATCTTTCAGATGGGCATGACTCCATTGCCAGAGTTCTTCGGCGGTTTTCCATTCACTGGCTTCAATCAGCCCGCGTATTTCTTCGAGGGCTTCAATCATTCGGTCGATGGTGATGCCGTAATATTTGTTGGAAGTGGCTTCGCCAAAACCGCTCAGCAGACCATCCCGCAATTCGACAATGAGCGTCGGCTGTACGTTGCGCGAATCGTGAGCGATCGTAAAGGTGTGTTTCAGTCGAAGGTCGAAACGGTGAAAACGGAGTGAAATGGGCATGTTGTACATTTTCGTTTAAGGATGATGGAGGATCGACCATGGACGATTGACCATTGACGATCGTCCATTGTCATTTGTCAATCGTCGATGGTCAATCGTCAGCAATCCACCCCTCACTGCCGGTTTGAAATCATGATGGCCGTCAGGTCTTCGGCGTTTTTCAGGTCCTCCGCGATTTTCCGGTTCCAGCGTTCCTGTTCCGCCTGGTTGATGCCGTGCTGGGTTTCGTCGTCGTATTGTTGCTGCCAGCGGTTCATGTCGCGGTACGCGTCCAGATACAGAAACTGCACCCGGCTGTTGTAATCGTCGAGGTCCATGTGTTCGTCGGCGGCAATGCGCTGTTTAAACCGTTCAACGATCAATTTGGCAATATCGAAATGTTTCTGTTCGTGCCGCAACCCGTAATCGTCCTTGTGGCCCGGTCGCACCCATGACATGTTTTTGACCATGAACGTCTTGAACGTCAACTCCACCAGAATATACCCGTTCACCCACCGGCTGTGGCCTTCGTAGGAAAACGTCGGAAAAATGGCGGCTGCGTTCCGACTGCCCAGCCGGGGTTCGGCCTGGAAATCGTCCCAGGTCAGCGGGCGGAGCGGATGATAAAAAACCGTATCGCCCGATGCCTGCTGAATGCTGTGGTCGATAAACGCAAACTTAATGCCTTTGACCAGCGCCGGGCTTTTGTCGCGGTTGATTTTTATCCAGTTGGAAAGGTACTGGACGGCATTTTCCAGCGCTTTTCGGGCCACAAACTCCAGCCGATCCGTCTGCCCAAACGAGCGCGTATAAATCGTTCGGGCCGTGTAAGTGGTCAACTGAACGGGTTTTCCTTCCCGCATGACGTCGAACGCCAGTTCCAGTCGGCAGGTACCGTCGACCTGACTATCGGTTTTGGGCTTTTCCGTAAATGCCAATTCCTGGATGCGAATGACCACCGGTACGCGCATCGAATCGGGCCGAAATCCGACGCTTAGTAAATCGTCGAAAACACCGCGCAGCTCCTCCTGAATCCGAACCGGAATGGCGGTTTTGGGTGCGGACAAAATGGCTCCGATCTGCGATTTTCCCCTGCGTTCGTCCAGAATCCGCAGCAACGAAAAAGTGCTGGACCGCAACACAATGGGTTCTTTCTTGAATGCCAGCCACACCGGTTCCTGCGGTACCGGCAACGGCCGCAAAACCAGCAAAAACCAGGTGAGCCAGAGGAGTTTCATGTTCGTTGGATGCGTTAACGAAATGTATAAACCGGAAACGCTTCGCTTTCGTTAAATTCGGATCGTTCGGGCGGTAATTCCATAAAACCGTTGCAATGCAACAAATTGGCGTAATCGGCTGATCCACTGCCGGGTAAAGGTTTCGCTTGCCACACGCCTTCCGGGTTGACCGATAAACTGACCGGTAAAAAATACGTTAATTTTGGCGGAAAAGAAACCACCTGGGCCAATTGCGCGACGGATGGCGGCAAAACCGGCAAACCGATAGACCCTTTCAGCCACGGCACCAGATACCGGTAGGCGCATAAAAACGTCGAAACCGGATTTCCCGGTAGACCAAAAGCCACTTTCCCAGTGTCGGAGGCACCAAACCAGAAGGGTTTTCCAGGGCGTTGTGCTACCTGATGAAACACTTGGTTGACGCCCAATTTTGCCATTACTGTTGGCACAAAATCGGCTTTCCCGGCTGAAACGCCACCGCTCAATACCAGCGCGTCGTAGTCTGCCAGAATCGTTTTCAGTTCGGTTTCCATCGCCAGCGGGTCGTCGGGCAAATGAAACAGGGCGGTTTCAGCCCCGGTGGTTTGTAGAACGGTTTGTAAAAGATAGGTATTGGATCGGCGGATCTGATACGGTTTGGGGCTTTCGGACACGTCGACGAGTTCGTCCCCCGTCGAAATCAGGGCAATTCGGGGCGGCTTACTCACCAAAACCGATGTTTTTCCGACTGATGCAGCAACGGCCATTTCGGCCGGACCAAGTCGGACGCCCGCCGGAACCAACTCCTCGTTCTGTTTCCGATCCACGGCCCGGTGGTGAATATTCTGGCCCAACTGAATGGTTTCGAGTCGGATTTCGGCGGTTCCTTCAACCATCTGAATATCCTCATACCGAATGACCGCATCGGCGCCGGCGGGTAACATGGCGCCGGTCATCACTTCCAGACAGGCGGTTTCGTTTGTCAGCGTCTGGGCGGGTTGCCCGGCAAACTGGGTCCCAATGATCGGAAACCTCCGTTGTCCATTGGCAAAGGCACGGTATTGAATCGCAATGCCATCCATCGAAACGCGGTCGAACGGCGGCAGATCGCGGTCGGCCACCAATGGCTCGCGGAGAACCCGTCCGGCAGCCTGCGTCAGCGGAATGGACTCGGCGGAAACCACCAGTGAATGATTAAGGACGAGGGAAAAAGCTTCGGAAACGGAAAGCATGGTCGGTTTTTTACAAGAAAACGAAAGATGTGAACGCAATAACGCGGATTGCCGGGAATTTACCAGCATGTTAGTAAATACCCCACAACCCGCGTTTTTCGATCAACTTCTTTTAGTCCTCGATCAATATTCCCATTTTGCCCATCCGGTAATCGCGGTAGGCTTCCATCACTTCCACTTCATTGTTCAACACAAACGGTCCCTGGGCAATGATTTTCTCCCCAATGGGCTCGCCCGACATGAGCAGAATCCGGGTATCTTCGAGGGCTTCAAGGGTGATGCCAGCTCCGTCGTTTTCCGGAACCACCATATAGCGGGCATTGACCTCCGTCTGATCGCCCACGCGCAATTTTCCGTCCAGCAGATACAAAAATGCGTTGTGGCTGGCGGGCAGCGGCAGGTAAATTTTTCCCCCGGTTTTTAACTGTAAAGTCGCCGAATTGATCGGAGTAAACGTCGGAATCGGGCCTTTCAATCCCAGCAGCTCACCCGAAACGACGTTGACAGTGACGGTTCCGTCTTCGCTCTCAAAAACCGGTGTTTCTTCTTTCAGCAGCGGATAATAAGTTGGCTGATCCTTTTTATGGGATTGGGGCGTATTCACCCACATCTGAATGATTTCGAGCTCGTCGGAAAGTGGCCGTTCGCTGTGCATGATGCCCATGCCGGCGTTCATCCATTGCGTACCGCCTTCGAAAACGCTCCGGTCGTTGCCCCGACTGTCGCGGTGGCGCACCCCGCCTTTGAAGACAAACGTAACCGGTGAAAAACCCCGGTGGGGATGCGGCCCAACGCCCGAATGATCAGGGTTTTCATTTTCTTTCAGAAAGCTATGCCCGTGGTGCAGTAAAACAAATGGATCAAGGTAGCTTAGGCGTCCCGAAGGCAGCGGCTGGCGAACCCGGAGTTCTCCCATGCTCATTAGGGGTGCCGGTATCAATTGCTGGATGGTGCGTTCCGTTTTCATTTTATTCCGAGTTTAAGAGTATCAACATTTAATGTATATACATTAAAATTGATAAGAAAGTTCAATTGCATTGCTTTCCCAACGGCTTGTTATTCGTTATAGTTGACCAGGTGAAAATTTTTGATGTTTTTTGCCAGATTGGCGGTTTTGCTAAAAAAACCGGCCTTCAATAACCACGAATAACCAAACGTACACACGGCCACGGCCTCACCCCAGAAAATTCCCTGATGGTCTTCAAACCATTTTTTATCGATCAGCCAGCCGTTTGCGCCCAGCAAAATGATCAGCATGGAAACGATCATGACAAGGCCACTGGCCCGGTACATGAAGATATCCAGCGGTTTTGGTTTCTCGTCAGAAGAGTCGTCTTTGGGAAAACGCAGTAAAGACATCAGAGCCAGGCTACCTAAAAAGATTCCCGCTGATGTAAAATGCACGGTTGAGCGGGTGCAATTATCCGCAATGAACGTCGCAAAATACGGGGGTAGCTGACGGGCATCTTTATATCCGATGTTCGTGGGGAGAATCACAACCAGCATGGCAAATACGGCCGCCGTGGTTGAGAATATAAAGTCGATCAGTTTCTTGCCTTTATACGCAAGGAGAACAACCGCCAGTATTCCTAATGTGCTGCAAAAAATACTGCCAACACGGGTGTAATAATAATGACTGATTGAACTGAGGGGCTTTGGATAACAGCTATATACGAAAAGTCCACCCACCAAAATAAATGGAAGGAAAAAACCAAGCAACCCGATGATGATCCGAATCGTGTCCTGACCGGAAACAACGGGTTTTTCCGGCGCTTTCGGATTTGAATTGTATTCGAGGAGAGCCATGAAGCGAGGAGGGGAGTAAACTTTTCGCTAAGGTCAACAGAGGAGGAATAAAATAACATGGGGTATTTCCCGTATTTTACCGGGTGCTTTCTGCCCGATTTCCAGATTTATTTGCCGAATTCAGGGAAAAAACCGTCTTTTTAAACTCCTGATGACGCTTACTCGTTTACCTTCTGAATCTATTTTTCAATACAATGACTGCCGACGCATCCACGGGACCAACTTCGTTGACGTTAAAACCAACGATTTCTGATCAAACCGCTACCGGCCAAACCGGTGTTCATTACGAAGTATTCGTCCGCGCTTTTTGCGACTCCAACGGCGACGGCATTGGCGACCTGAACGGCGTTACCTCGAAACTGGACTACCTGAAAGACCTCGGAATTGCGGCCCTCTGGCTCATGCCCGTCAATCCGTCGCCCAGTTACCACATGTACGATGTGACGGATTATTACGGGATTGCCCCCGAATACGGCACGATGGACGACTTCCGGCGGCTGGTTTCGGAAGCGCATCGGCGGAATATCAAGGTCATCCTGGATTTTGTGATCAACCACACCAGCCGCCAGCATCCGTGGTTTGTGGAAGCCTGCAAAAGCAAAGACAACCCGTATCACGACTGGTATGTCTGGATGGCGCAAAAAGACATCGATGCACTGAACATTGCCACCCGGGAAATCACCGCCGATTCGCAGGAAAAAAGTCCCTGGCACCGTGTTCCGGGTGCCCCCTTTTCGGAGAAATACTACGCGTTGTTCTGGAGCGGTATGCCCGACCTGAACTATGACAATCCGGAGGTGCGGGAAGAAATTTACAAAGCCGGAAAATTCTGGCTAACCGATGTGGGCGTCGACGGTTTTCGGCTCGATGCCGCCCGGCACATTTACCCGGAGTGGGAAGAACCGAAAAACCACCAGTTTTGGGAGGAGTTCGGGCAGGTGATGGAAGCCGCCAAACCGGGCGTTTATACCGTGGGCGAAGTCTGGACGCGGGCCGAACGCATTGCCCCGTATTTTCGGGGACTGAAAGCCAATTTCAACTTCGACCTTAGTCTGGCGTTGCAGGAAATCCCGTATAAGGAGCGGGATACGGCGGAAATCGTGCAGATGCTGGTTCGGAATCACACCATTTTTGCGGAAGTAAATCCGAATTTCATCGATGCAATTATGCTTTCAAACCACGACCAGACGCGGATTGGAAGTTTTCTGAACGGAAATCAAAACCACCTGAAAGTAGCCGCCAATTTACTACTGACGTTGCCCGGCAATCCGTACGTATATTACGGGGAAGAAATTGGGATGCTGGGCGCAAAGCCCGACGAAAACATCCGGGAGCCGTTTTTGTGGGATGAAAAAAAGCAGGACCGGATGCGAAGCCGCTGGCGTCGGGCTAAATTCTCAACCGATTCGACAGTAGTCCCACTGGCAGCGCAGCAAACCGACCCCGGTTCCCTCTACAATCATTACAGGCGGCTGATTCATTTTCGCAACAGCCATCCGGTTTTGAACGACAACCTGAGTAAGCTGGAAGCCAGTCAAATTCAGCACAAAAACGTGATTGCATTTACCCGAAAATCGGGAAACCGGTCGGTTCTGGTGATTCACAACCTGACGAAGCGCGGACTGGATGTGGTAATTTATCCGCTGGAACTGGCGGAAGGCCAAAAAATCGTGCTCGATACGGTCGGTGGCGCCAGCTTACTGAACGACGGCAACGTGCGGGTTCCGGCGTATGGGTGTGTGGTGCTGGAATAAGTTGGTACAACTGATTATTAATTAGCGTTTTAGCAGGCATTGTTCGAATATAACTTCTATCTTGTTACGGAATTTTGCGCGTAACAAATGGAAAAAATTTACCTCACAAAACGGTACATCAGAAAACCGGGTAAAGCAATTGCACTTCTTTTGTCCATCGTAATCCTGTTTGAAGTGTTCGGGTGGACGTTGCATTTCGAAAAAAAGGTGGCCCAGATTCGTCACTTTGGCGGACCACTCGCGTATTTGTATATCGTGCTACGTGGGGGTATCTTTCCCGAATTAGTTACCCTGATTATGGTTCTATTTCTGGTAGAGCTGACGCATACTGCACTCAAAATTTATACCGTCCGGTTTTCATTATCAGCCATCCTGCGGTATGAAATTACTTTTTTACCGGTAATGGCGCTGGCCTTTTTCTTTTTCAATCCCATTACGCAATCTGTCCGCTATTTGCTGGTTAACTTTCCTGTTTATGATTTGGCAACCTATTGGGATACGTATATTATCGCCACCTACTCCCTGAAAATGTATTTCAATTACCTAATTCCCGTTTTATTGATTGGTTACATTTCCATTAACCTTTCCCTGCTGAGCGATTTACTTCGTGATGTAAGGATCTGGAAATACCGGAATGCTATTTCCGGTTAACGGTTTGTCTATCAGGTTTTTATCCTTTTCGTGATGGAGCAAACCTGGCATCGGTTTTCTGCCCTGCTGAAGGGAAAACCATCTCCGACGGCGAATTATAAAAATCCCGTCCTTTGATTAATCCCGCATTACTTCTGATTTTACTAAATTTGAATTCCTGAAAGAATCCGGGGAATGTCGGTATTTAGATCGAAAAACCGGGGGAGTACCTTTAGTGACGAGTTAAAAAGCACCATGAAACGAACGGGTATCAGTTTTTTATTACTCTATATGATTGCTGCCGACGGTTTTTCGCAATCCCTCAGCCAATTTGTCGATGCCGTTCGGAAGCAGTATGCGCCGGATAAGCGGGTAGCGATCTTCAACGTGGAAGCTGATTCGTCGGGACAGCTAACCGGTTTTACGAATTTGCCGGAAGCCAAACAGGCGCTACTTGCCCAGCTCAAAGCCGCCGATCGGGCCGTTGTCGATCAGATTCAATTGCTGCCCGCGTCGTCGTTGGGGGAGAAAATCTACGCGATTGTCAATGTGTCGGTCGCCAATCTGCGTTCGAATGCCCGCAATGCCGCCGAATTGTCGACGCAGGCATTGTTGGGAATGCCGTTGAAGGTTTGGGACAAAGATCGGAGTTGGTACGAAGTTCAAACGCCCGACCAATACATTGCCTGGACGGATGCGGGAGCCATTCAACTCATGACCAAAACCGACTTTGAACAGTGGCAGTCGGCCGAAAAAATCATTTTTACGCGCCCCTTTGGTTTTGTCTACAGCCAGGCCGACAAACGTTCCCAGACCGTATCCGACATCGTTGCCGGAAACACGCTGGTTTTGCTCAATGAACAACGGCAGTATTTTCAGGTGCGGTATCCCGACGGCCGGACCGGTTTTGTCGCCAAACGGGAAGCGCAGCGGTTCGATCGCTGGCAGGCAGCGGCCAAACCAACGGAAGATGCACTGGTGAGCACGGCAAAACAGTTCATTGGTATTCCGTATTTGTGGGGCGGCACCTCGGTCAAAGGCATGGATTGCAGCGGTTTTACCAAAACCGTCTACCTGCTCAACGGGCAGATGTTGCCGCGCGATGCCTCCCAACAGGTCAACGTCGGCGAAGAAATCGCGACACCGGGCAAGAACTTTGCCTCGCTCAAACCGGGCGACCTGCTTTTCTTTGGCGAACCCGCCACCGCCGATAAACCGGAACGCGTCGTGCACGTGGGAATGTGGATTGGTAACAACGAGTTTATTCATTCATCCGGCCACATCCGCATCACCAGCGTTGATCCGACCGCACCCAATTTTGATGCGTACGAACTGAACCGGTTTTTACGGGTGAAGCGGGTGGTGAATTGATGAAAGACCATTGACGATTGACGACCGACGATTGACCATTAACAAAGGAATGATAAGCTTATGACCCTTTGTCAATGGTCGATGGTCAATCGTCAATAGTCTTTTCTAACCCCTATCCAAAAAATGTCCTCACCGGTTCCGGTTTACAAACTTCAGGCTTTTCCTCGGCACGAGCCCAACGCGCTTTTTTACATGACGCGCCTGGAAAAACTGGTGCAGGAATTCAAGGGCATTGATAAACCGCACTCGCACACGTTTTACCTCGTGATGTGGATCATTAAAGGGAGTGGCACGCACACGATCGACTTCAAAACGTACGCCATCGCGCCCCATCAGCTCTATTTTCTGACGCCGGGGCAAGTGCATAGCTGGCAGTTGTCGGCGGATGTGGAAGGGTTCAACCTGTTTTTTGAAGCGAATTTTTTCCGGAGCCGCTTTCCAAATCGTTTATTTCAGTATCCGTTCTTCCATTCGCACCAGCACCAGCCGTTGCTGGAAGTGGCCAGTTCGGCGGCTCTTTTTCAGGATTTGTTTCGGTATGCCTGGCAGGAAT
Source organism: Larkinella rosea (assembly GCF_003858635.1). Lineage (GTDB taxonomy): Bacteria > Bacteroidota > Bacteroidia > Cytophagales > Spirosomataceae > Larkinella > Larkinella rosea. Next base: position 682,785 of record NZ_RQJO01000010.1, on the reverse strand, counting down.
ACGATTCGCAGCAACCCAATCGTCCGGAGGTTTTTCTGTCGTTTGTCCACCTCATTCTGGAAACCGCCAACCGGCTTTATACGGAACGGCAAACGGAAACCGATACTAACCTGTTCGATCGAATAAGGCAGTATGAAGAATTGCTCGAGCAGCAGTTTCTGACCGTTCGGGAAGTGGCGTCCTATGCCGAACAAATGCACCTGACCCCCAATTACCTCAATGCCATCTGCAAAAAAGTGCTTGGAAAAACCGCCAGCCAGCTTTTGCACGAACGACTGGTGATTGAAGCCCAGCGTCTGCTGACCCACACGGCGCAATCAGTGAAGGAGATCGGGTTTCGGCTGGGGTTCGAAGATCCTTCGTATTTCGTCCGATTCTTCAAAAAACACACGCACCAGACCCCCGCCGAATTTCGTCAGTCGGCGGCCTGATCGTTGATTTGTACCATACCTATCCGGTTTTGTCTTTTCGTTGGGAAAAAACACATTGTACCTTTGTCATGTACTCACGAACTAATGCGGTGGGTACCTGAGCCATGCTGAAAGACAATCGATTATACAGTGTCGTATTCAATAAATGCCCGCGCTGCCATCAAGGCGACTTTTTCATTACCAGCAGCGCCTACAGCCGCCGGTTTGACGAAATGCACGAAACCTGCGAGCATTGTGGTGAAGTGCTCACGCCGGAACCGGGATTCTACTGGGGATCGATGTTCGTGAGTTATGCGTTTTATACCCTGTACACCTTAGCGACTTTCTTCACGTTTGTTACCTGGCTGAAGGTCGATCTGGATTATTACCTGATTGGACTGGTGCCAACGCTGGTGGCTTTGACACCGTATTTTTTCCGGCTGGCGCGCCGTTCGTGGCTGACGTTTTTCATCGCCTATGATCCGCAGAAAAACCGGTCGGCGAGCGGGAAACAGCTGAAAATTTCCGCTTGAGTTGATTTGTTACACACCTGAATAAGTACTAAAAACCGCCCCCGATCGACTGTGATTGGGGGCGGTTTTTGTTTGGAATGCTTATTTTAAACGCTGTAAAAAGGCCACACTTTCCGGCATCTGTTCCATCGAGCGCGACGATTCGTCTTCAATGAAAAAGTGCTTGACACCCGACTTTTTGGCTTGTTTCATAATTTCCGCAATCCCCAGATCCCCTTTTCCAATCGCCACATTCGATTCCACGTCAACGTGACCGGTGTTGTTACCGGGCGTACCGGGTTTGCGATCTTTGAGGTGCATGAGCGGAAACCGGTGCGGGTATTTTTTCAGGAGCGCAATCGGGTCCTGACCGGGGTGTTTCACCCAGAACACGTCCATTTCAAAGTTTACGTACTGCGGTTCGAGGTTCTCGGCCAGGTAGTCGAAAAACGTACCATCCTTGTAGGGCTGGAACTCATAACCGTGGATGTGGTAGCAAAATTGAAGGCCGTGGTCTTTCAGGAGTTTACCGGCCGTGTTGAGTACATCCGACGCCTTTTTGGCGTCTTCCAGCGTAAAGATGTCGCCATTGTGCGGTATCCAGGCACACATTACGTATTTGACGCCCAGCGCTTTGGCTTCTTCAATCACCTTGGGAACGTTGTTTTCCAGATCGGCGTACGAGGCTCCGGTGCTGATGGGTTTCAGACCATTTTTGTCGAGCAGTTTCCGGAAATCCGCGTATGAAAGGCCGTAGGTTCCGGCCAGTTCAACTTCCCGAAAGCCCATTTCCCGGACTTTGGCCATTGTTCCGGCGACATCTTTCGGAAACTGCGCCCGAAAACTATACAGCTGCAGGCCAACCGGCGATTTCGGCTGTGCCAGGGCCAGAGTTACCAGGCCGACAACAAACAGGACTGAAAACAGAGACTTTTTCATAGGTTACGGAATTAGGGTTGCCTAATGGGTCGAAGGAAAATTAATCAATCATCCTAGTTAATCCTTTAATCTGTGGAATCCGAGTTCAGACGGTTTTATTTCGCACTCCTGACTTTCTTTACATCCTCCGCTGAAACGGCCTCGGCTTTGTTGCCAAAACTACTGCGAATAAAGGTCAGCACATCGGAAATCTCCTTGTCGGAAAGGAAATCGTGGGCTGGCATGACGTTATCGAACGTGTCGCCGTTGATTTCAATGGGCTCCTGTAACCCTTTCAGAATCACATTGATCAGCCGGGTTTTGTCGCCCGTCACCCAGTCCGATTGTTTCAGGGGCGGATTCAGGTTCGGAACGCCCCCGCCGTCGGCCTGGTGACAGGCCAGGCAATATTGTTCATACACTTGCTGCCCCGGTCCAGCAACGGGTTTTGGAGCCGGTTTTTTAGTTTGTGCAAAAAGAGATGAAGTCAAAAGGCAAAGACTCAATGCAAACACAATTCTCATAACGAAAAATGACTTTTTGTAAAGATAGGCCGGAAGGAGGAGGAAAGGAAGGAGGGAGGAGCGGATGAAAGGAAAATTGTCCGGCGAATCTCTTTTTCCTTTTGCTCGTTTTTCCCTTCCTGCTTACTTTTTTTACTCCTTTACCTGCGTATCAAAAACGCCCGTTAGCACCTTTCCATTGCGTTTTACCTGCACCCAGATGCGATAGTGGCCCGCCCGCGGAAAAGCATACGGAAATTCCACCATGTTATTGACTTTCATTTGATGCGACATCGGCGGCATGGAAGCCATCAGAATGGCATTTTTCTCGGCTTCGGGCAGGGTTTTCAGTTGGGAAACATAGCGATCGACACTGTCGCGGAACAGCTTTGCGTTGGGATAGTGAAAACTGCGCGTGGTGTCGGCAATGCGGTTAACCAGGAACGTTTCAGCCGCCATCGAATACGTTCCGACCGGATGCAGGTGGATATAAACCGTCCCGTCCGATCGCACAATGGCCGCGTGCCCACCCATGCCCAGGTAAGGCTCCAGCGGAGCGGGTTTTCCCAGCGAATCGGCAACGGCGAATTTGAGCAGGTAGGGCGTGCCGGTTTCCAGCACCTGAGCGGGTTTGTCGGTCCAGAGCATGGTGGCACCGTCGGCCAGTTTCGAGCTGGCACCCGGAATGCCACACAGCACCATGTCGTCGTCGAGGTGGGGGAGACCCACGGCATTCGATCTAACGCCCATCGGTTCTGTCACCAGCCAGCTATCGTCCGGATCCGTTTCTGACCGGTTTTTTGAATCCACACCGGTTTTTTGCGTCCGGCCCGGGATAGCAACCGTATCCGTCAGCGTTTCCGAAAAACCGCTCCGGAACACAATGTCGGCGTAGACCAGGTAGTTACCTGCGGGCAGATTCGGCACGTTTGAACGAAAATCGGTGGTGCCGTCCCGGTCGGGGTGCAGGTGGGCGAACGCATCCAGACCCGGCGTCCGAACCAGAAAAACGTGCATCAGTTTTCCGTGATCGGGTACCAGAAAGCTCAGCCGACGGTTTTTCGTTCCGCCCTGTGCAAAACCGGACGTATCCAGGCGGATGGTCAGAACCGGTTGATGAACTGCGTTTTCGTGAACTTCGGAATGGATGGGCAGGGCAACATACAGTTCATGGTTGCGGTAATGATTGGCCCAGGCGGTCCACCACGCCCGCCAGCCCGTTAGCCCGACGGTGATTAAAATAGCCGCAATGCCCATCCCAACCAGCCGCTTCCGCCGGAACGAAACGGGGACTGACTGACCCGGTTTTACCGTTCCATCGGCCAGACTGGCGCCAACGGTGGTGATGAACAGAACAACGAGCAAAACGCCAAGTGCGGCCAGACCAAGACCCGTGCCGGCAGGCATGGGCGTCATCGTTGTCGGAATCGACAAAACCGGAACAACGATGCTGGCTTTGCCATCGGGGCCGTCCAGTTTCAGTTCAATACTGGACGAACCGGAATCCATCATCCAGACGACCCCTTCGAAGCGGTTGGCGGCCACGGGTTTCATTTCGTCGTGAACGGGAGCCCCCTCGTCGCCGGAGCTGAAATAAATGGGGCGGGCCAGCACGGTTTTGGCGCGACCGGCTTCGACAAAAATCGTCACTTTGGCCGTTCCGGGAACAACATCCGGCGGAATGACGCTCACCATCACCTGGTATTTTCCGGCCTCTTTCTGCACCATCACTCCCGGACTACCGATGTGCGCAAAGCCAGGGAGTGAATGCGTGAGGTAGAGAATGAGTGAATAAAAAAATAGCCTTTGTTGAAAGTGCTTCACAGGTAATTGCACGGAAGATTCCAGTTTAACTTGAAATGCCTAAATCGTTATCGCTGTACTTTTTTCATCCAGTTTCCCCACAGCAGACCAATTCGCGCGGATGCGATTGCCCAGAGAATCGCAATGCCGATGCCCAGTAAGAAATCCGGGGTCGATTCGAGCCAATGGGGGTGGAAAGTGGTGTGATAGGGCGAGGTGGGGTCATCGCTGTACGACATGGACTCGGCCAGAAAAAACCAGTTCCGGGCGTAGGGCGAGGTTTGCAGAAAGCCACCGAAATACCATTGGACGACGCTGATGATCACTATAAAAACCGTTCCGGTGAGAGCCGACAGCAACCAGTCGTTGAGCCTGCCGTTTCCAAACCGGTGCAGTAACTTGTCCAGCACAAAACCCGGAATGACCAGTAAAAGGGGGAAGACAAAAGCCTGATAATGCGTAATCGGGTTCAGAACCGGTCCAAGCCGGGGCGTTGCGGGAAAGAGTGGCAGAATCCAGCTCGGAATCAGCATCGCCAGCATGTACGCGAGGGTGGTAATCGTAATCGGATACCGCAGGGTGGATGCTCGTCCGACTGCCAGCAGGTAGAACGGGAACGCAATGCCCATCGTGATGTAGGACGAAGAATGGTGGGAGGTCCAGGGACCCAAATTTTCGGCCAGCATCGTATAGAGAATACTCAGGAGTAAACCGGCGGCAATCGTGAACATGATTTTGAGCCGCTGGGCCTGCCGGTGGTTCCATTGGGTGTCGGAGCCGGGGCTGTTGGGCTGCGTGCCGGACGCCCGGTTCTGCAACGCCAGCACGCCGATCATGGCGCCGAACTGTACCGTCATCATTCCCACCAGTAAAACCGTATGCGGTGGTGTAAGGATTTGAACATCAAGACCATAGGTATTGTGCCACCAGTCGTCGAAAGGGGCCGAAGTCAGCATGGTCAGCGCACCCCAGACGCAGTACATCGCGCCCAGCGAACCGTAGAAGATGCCCCAGAACCGGACGGAACCGGTCCGTTCGGGATTTCCTTTGGCGAATGTCAATTGTAAAATCTTGATGCCCGAAAACAAACCCGCTACGACCGCACCAACGTACATGAGCAAATGCGGGGGGGCAAACAGACCGTCGCGGCCGATACTAATGTGCCACATGATGTCCCAGAGCAATCCCCACACAATGCAGAGCGACGAGAACACGACAGCGTAGATGTAAGTGGGTATGTTGGTTCGGGTAATCGGGGGAGAAAGAGTGGCTTGCATGGACTCTTTAGCATTTAGAAGAACGGAAGTAAATATAGGAAAAAGACCCCGAAAACTACATTTTTAGGGCCCATAGTTATGATAGTACGTCGTTTAACCAGAAAAAGACCCGTGAATGGGTCTTTTTCGATTTGTTTTTTTCAGCGGGTTCAGTCGGCCTTGATTTCGATTCCGTGTTTTTTAGCCGCCCGCTGAATGCGGTCTTTGATGGTTTCGACTTCATCGGCGTCGTACTTGGCCGCGTTATCTTTGTGGTTGATGTACGACCAGGCCGCCCGGACGTGCTCCGGGGTGTCGATCGGATACTTCTTGTTGGTTGGGTCGGCAAACGTAACGTCGCCGTATTGATGCAGCCCCTCTTTCGGACTCACATCCTCCCGTCGATCAATCTTGTTCATAGCGTTGCGATGTTTGACTTATTTTCAAGTTTGGTACGAACGTACCTTTTGTAGAAAACGGTAGAATCGCGCGTTCGGGTTTCGGAGAAGCGGCATCTTTATTATTTGGTCCCTGATGAATCGGACATCGTTCCACCGGAACTTGGGTTCCTTGCTACTTGATTCCGTTTTGATAGAGCGGTTTTACCAGCTTAAACCGGTTTTAACTAAATAGCCACGCAGCAGTGGCTATTCTTTTATCTCAATCCGCATGGTTACTATTTTTTAGTTATATATCTAAAATTCAGTAGGTTAAATCAAAAAAACTATTCCTTTTTGATAGTCGTAGAAGAGTGTTCCACCCAACAAGCGATCGCTGGTTGGATCATATTGCCAGGCCTGCATTTTCCGCTTTTTAGGGACGAGACATCAGAACGATCCATGAACAGCTGACACATTCCTGATTTGCCGGAAAATCAGCGACCATGCGCACGCCTTCCGGTTTGTTAAGCCGGACCGTCGCGGGTGGCCCTCCAAGCGATCAGGGTTTTCGGTGGTTTCTTTTTACCTTTCCGATTCGAACGGCACCTGTTGTGATACCTTTATGAAAAAGATTCTGTTGACCACTTTTGTAATGGCTTCCCTGATGGCTTGTAATTCTAATAACGGGCAGGAAAACACTGCCGGCAATACGGATTTTGCAAAAACCGTAGACGAGTACTACGAAGAACGGCTGAAGCTGTACCCGTTGGAAGCTACCTTTCAGGGCGATAACCGCTATAACGATCAACTGCCGAACAGCAATTCGCAGGCGTTTCTCGATCAGACGAAGGAATTTTACACCGAAAGTCTCAAAAAAGTAACCGCATTTGACCGGGAAAAACTGCCGGAACAGGACAAAATCTCGTATGACATTCTGAAACGTGAGCTGGAGCTGCAACTGGAGCAGTTCAGGTACCACCTTGAATACGTTCCGTTTTCGCAGTTTGAGGGCTTGACGCTGACATTCGGACAACTGGGGAGCGGGGCCGGAGCGCAACCCTTCAAAACCGTCAAAGACTACGACGACTGGCTGAAACGGGTATCGGCGTTCACGGTTTGGGGCGATTCGGCGGTTGCTAATTTCCGGAAAGGAATGGCCGCCGGGATTGTCTGGCCTAAAAGCCTGGTCGTTAAGATGATTCCGCAAATGACCGATCTGGTGGTGACTGATCCCACCAAAAGCCTGTTCTACGGACCGATTACGAAACTGCCCAAGGATTTCAGCGCGGTTGACAAAAACCGCCTGACTTCGGCGTATAAAATTGCCATTCTGAACGAAATCGTACCCACGTATAAAAAACTGGGCGATTTTCTGAAAAATGAATACCTGCCCAAAGCCCGCACTACTTCGGGCGTCGATGCCGTGCCGCTGGGACCGGAATTGTACCGGTATCTGGTGAAAACCTGGACGACGACGGATAAAACACCGGAAGAAATCTACCAGACCGGTTTGCGGGAAGTAACGCGGATTCGGGGCGAAATGGAAAAAGTGAAGGCGCAGGTGGGTTTTAAAGGGACACTGAACGAATTTTTTACGCACTTAAAAACCGACCCCAAGCTGTATCCGTACCAACAACCGAAGGAGGTGCTGGATGCCTTCAACGCCATTCTGGCGCGGATCGAGCCGAATCTGAAGAAAATGTTCACCAAAACGCCGAAGTCGAAGTTCGAAATCCGGCAGACCGAAAAGTTCCGCGAAGCTTCGGCCAGCGCGGAGTACAATCCGGCGTCGGCGGATGGCAGTCGGCCCGGTATTTTCTACGTTCCGATTCCGGACGCCAAAAAATTCAACATCACTTCGGGTATGGAATCGCTGTTCCTGCACGAAGCCATTCCGGGCCACCATTATCAGTTCTCGTTGCAGCAGGAAAATACCGATTTGCCCAAATTTCGGCGGTTTGCGTGGTATGGTGCCTACGGCGAAGGCTGGGCGCTGTACTGCGAGTCGCTGGGCAAGGAACTGGGCATTTACACCGATCCGTATCAGTACATGGGCGCGTTGAGCGACGAAATTCACCGGGCGATCCGGCTGGTGGTCGACGTGGCGATTCATACCAAACACATGACCCGCGAAGAAGCCATTAAGTACATGATGGAAAACGAACCGATTGCGGAAGACGGCGCCGTGGCCGAAATCGAGCGGTACATGGCGATTCCCGGACAGGCGTTGTCGTACAAGATCGGAGCGTTGAAAATTCGGGAACTGCGCACCAAATACGAAGCGCAACTGGGGGCCAAATTTAATCTGGCAGCTTTTCACGACGAATTTCTGCAAGACGGCTGCATGCCGCTGGACGTGCTGGAACATAAAATGGATGCCTGGGCCGAACGCCAGAAGGACTAGTCAGGGGCTGAAAATCAATAGAATGATACAAATTGGAAAAATAAATACCCTGGTCGCGCTGCGCGATACGAGCGTTGGGGTTTTTCTGGGCGATGAGGAGGGAAATGACATCTTGCTCCCCAATAAATACGTCCCTGATTCACTGCGGCTCGACGACGAGATCGATGTGTTTGTGTACACCGACTCCGAAGACCGGCTGATTGCCACCACCTTGACGCCCAAAATCAGGCGCAACGAGTTTGCGCGTTTGCAGGTGGTTTCGGTCACGAGCGTGGGAGCGTTTCTGGACTGGGGGCTCGAAAAAGATTTGCTGGTGCCTTACCGTGAGCAAAGCCGCCCCATGGAAGTGGGTCGCTGGTACGTGATTTATCTGTACCTCGACCACGAAACCGACCGGCTGGTGGCTTCCAGCCGACTCAACCGGTTTCTGGATTCGCAGGTGCCCAATCTGGAAGAAGGGCAGGAGGTGGCGCTGCTGGCGTGGGAGCCTACCGATCTCGGCATCAACGTCATCATCAATAACCGCTACCGGGGACTGGTGTACGCGAATGAAATTTTCCGGCAGGTTTATCCAGGCGACCGGTTGACGGGCTACATCAAGCAGATCCGCGACGACAACCGGATCGATGTCAGTCTGCAAAAACCGGGTTACGAACACGTCGAACCCAACGCCCGGCGGATTCTGGCTGCGCTTAAAGAACAGAGCGGATTTCTCTCCCTCAACGATCACAGCGAACCGGATGCCATTTATCGGGAGCTGGAAATGAGCAAGAAAACCTTCAAAAAGGCCATCGGAGCCTTGTTTCGGGAACACAAGATCGTGATTAAGGAAGACGGGATTTACCTGGTGTAAGTTACCCGATCTGTCCGGTTTTGGTAGCTCATCAGCTTCGCGCTTTTAAGTTGCAGTATGGAAAAAGAGGATACCGGCACTCAACCAGAGAAGGATATGCGGACTTTCCAGTTGCTATGCGCCCCCAAAATAGGTGTGTGTATTCAATAATCTCAGAGGTATTTTTTCAGATAGGCAACAATGTGCGTCCAGTCGGTAGGCAGAACGCTGTGACCTCCTTCGTGCATAAAATAGCCGAGATGATTCATTAACAGTGACGTATCCTCCGCGGCAGGCATCACTGTCGTTTCCGGTGCGGTTTCGCCAAAAAGCCTGTAAACCGGAGCCGCTGCCACTGCCGACAAAAACTCGCCCTTCGGGTCCGACCAGTAATCCGTGCTGCCGGTCTGGAGCAGGAGCGGCCGGGGCGCCATCAGGGCGACCAGCACATGCCCGTCGATGGGCAGCGTGTTGATCTTGTCGGCATACGAATGGTAGTTGGTTGCAAATTGGTACAGATACCGGGAAGGATCGGTAATGTGTCCGACGGTTTCCCCAAAATTGCGCCGACTCAGGGCCGCTCCCCCTTCGCCAGAGATGCTGGCTACCACCACTTTATACCGGGTGTCGTGGATACCCGCCCACAAAACCGCTTTTCCCAGGCGGGAAGCACCCTGCAAAGCAATGCGTTTCGAATCGATCTGTTTATCCGTTTCAAAGTAATCCATCGCCCGGCTGAGCCCCCAGGCCCAGGCCGAAATCGCTCCCCATTCATCGTTGGCGGGTTCGGTCTGACTGGCTTTGAGATAGGTCTTCCGGATGCCATCGCGGATGCCTTCCTTGAAATCGGGCTCAATTGATCCGTAATACACACTGGCAAAACCAATACCGGCGTCCAGAAACTGTTCGACATTCATTTTGCCGAAGGGCGTCGGTTTGTCCGCTTTCGCCCGTTTCCCGTCTCTCGTCCAGATTGTGCCGACGCGTAAACCGGGATCATCAATGAGCTGATTATACGCCACAAACGAAATGTTCATCAGGAGAGGAACCGGTTTTTTGACCGCACTGGGCAGGTAAATCACCAGATCCATTTTGTGATCGGACGTATCGCCGGTAAAATACACGGTCACCTGTTTACGGATTGCTTTGCCGTTAAAAGCGGGTGTTCCGGGATCGAAAGCGTTGAATTTGAGCGATTTCGGGCGGTCGGGCATTTTGCCGAACTGAATTTCTTCCACGAGCTTTAGGAGCTCCGGGCGTCGTTTCTGCGTCCATTGTTTGGCCGTGGTGACCGGTTTTCCGTCGGCAAATTTCAACAGTTCGGGCAGGACGTAAGAGCCCACGGAATCTTCCTGATAATTGACGGGGATACCGGCCACTAGCGTGGGGCGGTTGGCGGTCTGCTGCTGGGCAAAAGTCGCCAGCGAAACCATCATAAACAGGGTCAGGAGCAGGGGTCTTTTCATCGTTTCGGCTGATGAGTTTAGCAGGAAATCAACCCGTAAAGGCCAACAAGTCAGGAAACTACCCGTTCGTTCCCGGAGAAGCCAGAACAGCGGCTTTGGCAATTCGATAGGGCTTTTTAACGGTTTTAGGCATTTTTAAAGAAATCCTTTTCCAGCCCCAGCGTAACCGTAGCCCGGCTTTTGTTGTAATAAAGCGTGTCGTATTTGTCGCCCGGATACTACTATTTTAAACTTTAGTGCTTACCTTAAACCGGTTATTTCAATTAGCCAGGTGTTCTGTTCAATTAAGACAAAAGGGTCTTTCTATTATTCACTATCATCATCAAAACCCAAAAAAATGAGCAAGATTACAGTAAGTGACGGTACCGAAATCTATTACAAAGACTGGGGAACCGGACAACCGATTGTTTTTCATCACGGCTGGCCTTTATCGGGCGACGATTGGGATGGACAAATGATGTTTTTCTTAAATCAGGGATTTCGGGTTATTGCGCACGATCGCCGGGGGCATGGAAGGTCTAGCCAAACGGCCGACGGGCACGATATGGATACCTATGCCGCTGATGTTGCAGAGCTTACCAAAGCGCTTGATTTAAAAGATGCCATACACGTTGGCCACTCAACCGGTGGCGGTGAAGTGATTCGCTACGTAGCTAAATACGGCCAGGGACGCGTTGCCAAAGCCGTATTGGTCAGTGCCGTTACCCCGATCATGGCACAAACCGAAACCAATCCGGATGGCATTCCTATGTCGGTATTCGATGAAATACGGGAAAATACCGCGACCAACCGCCCCCAGTATTTTCAGGATTTTACCCTTCCATTCTATGGGTACAATCGGGAAGGTGCCAAGGTATCGCAGGGTGTTCGGGATAACTGGTGGCGTCAGGGAATGATGGGCGGCATAAAAGCCCATCACGATTGCATCAAGGCTTTTTCACAAACCGATTTTACGGAAGATCTGAAAAGTGTGGACGTGCCGGTGTTGGTTTTGCACGGCGAAGATGATCAGATCGTTCCATTCCCGCTGACCGGCGCCAGGGCGGTCAAGCTGTTGAAAAACGGGAAACTGATTTCATACCCCGGTTTTCCGCACGGAATGCCAACGACCGAAGCGGCAACTATTAATGCCGATCTTCTGGCTTTTTTTAAAGCCTGATCGCGAAAAAGCAGCAATCAAAATCGAAAACCGTCAATTCGTTGACGGTTTTTTAATGAAATAGCAGGCATCTAAAAATCCAGCCCTTTTCTAGGGCGAATCCACATTAACGGCGGCCTGAATGAGCGGCAGCCGAACGATAAACCGCCGGTTTTCAGCGATTATTTCCGGACTGGGCTGGTCGAGTTTCTGGTACTGGGCCAAAATGGTCGACAAACCAACGCCATTTGACAGAATCGGTGTACGCTTGCGTTGCAGGTTATTACTCACCATCAGATATCCGCCTTCATCGGTCGCAATGTCGATTTGCAGCGGCTCGCTGGCCTGCACAATGTTGTGTTTGACGGCATTCTCGACCAGCAGCTGAAGCGTCAGCGGGGGCAATAAACGGTTTTGGTAAACCGGATCGACCTGAATCCGGAGCTGTAAACCGTTGCCGTGACGGGTTTGGAGCAGGTGATAATACGATTCGATGAAATGGAGTTCACTGGACAGGGTGGCGACGGACTGGTCGCGGGTGGTGAGCAGGTACCGGTACACCTGACTGAGCTGATCGACAAACAGGCTCGCCCGCTCCTGATCGTCGTCGATCAGCGCCGACAACGAATTGAGGCTGTTGAAGAGAAAATGCGGGTTGACCTGCGCCTGTAAAGCCCGCAACTGAACATTGGTTTTTTCCTGTTCCAACCGTCGCATCGACAGCTCATTCTCCAGCCGTTCCTGCTTGATTTGTTCGGTCAACTGCGTCTGTTCCACTGCTTTAACAACGGCCATGTGGCGCTGATAAAAAACCAGGCAAAGCGAAAAACAGAGTAATTCAAGAATTCGGCCGCCCCAAAGAACCTGCCGTTGCAGATCGATCGACACGACATGGTCCGGAAAAGGCCAGCGGTGTAGCAGGGCATAAATCAGGACATACAGCTCATTCAGCAGCATAAAAATACTGCCCATGATGAACGTCAGCCCGGTAGCGTGTCGTTTTTTGGCCGCAATTCCGATTCCGACCGCGCTGAGTCCGATCAGTAAACTCCAGTACAATCCCGAAACGCTATGGCCCGCCAGCGACTGATACCAGTTTTCATTCCCTGAAAGCAGTAAAACTGTATCGAGCAAAACAAAAGCCGATAGCCCGAACTGGCCCCAACGCCAGCGTTGCCGCGACGAAACGGGCCAGTTCACCCCGTTGAAAAGCAGAAAGATCAACTCCATCAGCAGGAGTTTGACCAGACCCCGGTGCAGCACGTGAATGACCAGATAACCCGCTTTCGACAAAACTACGGTTTCGCCGAAGAGGGCGAAAAAAACCGCCTGGGCGAACGAAATGAGCACCACCAGCGTGAATAGTCCGTCGATCCAGCTCTGGGAAAAACTCCAGCGCACGGCGTTCAGCACCAGGATGGCGCTCACCGCGCCAAAATAGAAAAACATGACAGTTTCGCCGGACATACGCAAACGAATCGGATTATCCTGGTGGTTTACTGCCCAATCGTGTAGAATTCGTACGCAATTTTCCAGGTAAATTCCTTACCCGGTTCGACGTTGACGGCTACGAAAGGCTCGGGTGACAGGTTTCGGGGATTCGACCAGAAGGCCAGCTTCGACAGCGGCCGGTCGCCCCGAATCCGGACACCCGCACCGGTTTGGGCATTTTCAACTTTGATGTCGTAATCGGTGGCGCTGGTTCCGTAGCCATCCACGAGCGTGTAAATGTTTTCGTGGCTCTGGAGCGGACGGGCAAAGGTGAGCGCCTGCCCGCTGTTGGACAAAATTCCCCTTAAATCACCGGTTTTGGCCGTAAAGGGAAACTCAACCTTGAAACCCGGCCCCGAAGGCAGCTGATCGAAGACCAGAAAATTGTGGTTGAAAACCGCCGTTTCGATCCGCTTCTTCCCGGTATTTTTCAGACGGTGTTCCAGCACCATTTCCGGTTTGTTCGGGATCAGCTTTACGGTTTTTTCGTATTCATACGAATAACCGGCGGCATCCTTCAAAACATGCGTAAACCGCACCTGATCGCCCTTTTTCTGCACGGACCATTTGCCCTTGTCCACATGCTGGTAGTTTACCATGAATTTATACGGCTCGTTGTCGATTTTCCGCAGACTCCCCACGCCCACTTTTACAAACAATTCACCAGGTTTGGCCTGATCGTAACCCAGCGGATCAAAGGCTTCGACGGGACCCGTGATCGCGTCGTGCAGGAACGGATCGTACTTGTCGAACCACTTGCCGAAATAGCTGTGGCCTTTGTATTCCAGATTCGCAATCACGCCCGCCCAGTCGAAGCGGGTTCCCCGGTAATAACCGGCCTCGGTATCGGGCAAGTACAAGGTTGCTTTGACGGAATTATTGGAAATAACCGCCTGCGGAACCTCATCAGCAGTGGCGGCAATCAGGAAAGTGACCAGTAAAAGGGCAAGGAGGGAGGTTTTCATTGCGGTTTTTTGAGTTTAGGAATTCTTGTTTAAGGTATACGGTTTTCGGTGTACGGTTTTCAGTTTTCGCCGGACCGACGTTTCAGAAGCTGACGCAAGCTGAATAAAACGCGTTAGCCAACCGTAAACCGTATACCAATTTTACAACGCCTTCAGCAATCCTCTCCGGCGGAGCAGCGGTTTGATGTCCGGTTCGGCACCCCGGAATTTTTTATACAACGTCATCGGCTCTTCGGTGCCGCCCTTTTCGAGGACATTCTTGCGGAACGACTGGGCCGATTGCGGATCGAAAAGTCCTTTCAGCTTGAACACCTCGAACGCATCGGCATCGAGCACCGCCGACCAGATGTAACTGTAATAGCCTGCCGAATAACCGCCCGCAAAAATGTGCTGGAAATAGGTGCTCCGGTAGCGCGGGGGAATCTGCTCGATCAGGCCGATTTTATCCATCGATTTCTTCTCGAATGCCAGCACATCGGTGGGCGTCTGGTCGGGTTTCAGGGTGTGATAATCCATGTCGAGGAGCGAAGCGGCCAGGTATTCGGTCGTTTCAAAACCCTGGTTGAACAGGCTGCTTTTATTGATTTTCTCGATCAGTGCGTCCGGAATCACTTCACCGGTTTTGTAATGTTTGGCGTAGAGTTTCATCATTTGCGCTTCTGTCGACCAGTTTTCCATGATTTGCGACGGCAATTCCACGAAGTCGCGGGGTACCGAGGTACCGGACAAACTGCCGTAAGTCACGTTGGAAAGCAACCCGTGCAGGGCGTGACCGAATTCGTGGAAGAACGTCCGGGTTTCGTCCAGACTTAACAATGCCGGGGCGTCGCCCGACGGCCTGGAGAAGTTACAGACAATGGAAACTACCGGACTTATTTTCCTGCCGTTTTCCACTTCCTGCCGCCGGAAACTGGTCATCCAGGCACCCCCGCGTTTGCTGGCGCGCGGGTGAAAGTCCATGTATAGGATGCCGATGTGTCGTCCGTCGGCTTCCTTGACTTCATAGCCCTGCACGTCTTCCTGGTAAACCGGTAAATCCGCCCGGCGTTCGAAACGCAGTCCGTAGAGCCGGTTGGTGAGCATGAAAATGCCTTCGCGCACGTTTTCCAGCGAGAAATACGGTTTCAGTTGCTCGGCGTCGAGGGCGTATTTTTGTTTGCGTAGTTTCTCGGCGTAATACCGCCAGTCCCAACTGGCGAGTTTTTCATTTTTGCCCCGGCGGGGATCCGCATCTTTATCCATCATCGCCTGCAACTCAGCGGCTTCCTGGCGCGTCACCGGCACGGTGGCGGCCCAGAGTTGGTTAAGCAGTTCGCTCACTTTGGCCGGAGTCGAAGCCATGCTTTCTTCCAGCACATAAGCCGCGTGGTTTTCGTAGCCCAGCAATTGCGCCTTTTCGGCCCGCAGCGTCACCATTTGGGCCATAACTGCCTTGTTGTCGCGGGCGTCGTCGTGATTGCCCCGTTCGAGGTACGCCTTTAAAATCTGCTCGCGGAGCGCCCGGTTATCGGCGTAATGCAAAAACGGCATGATGCTCGGGTTTTGCAGCGTAAAAACCCACTTTCCGGGCAAGTTCCGCTTTTTGGCTTCATCGGCTGCCGCGCTCACCAGCGAAGCCGGCAAACCGCTAAGGTCCTCCGGTTTCTCGATCACCAGCGCATAGGCGTTATTTTCGGCCAGCAGGTTTTGCCCGAACTTGATCGTCAGTACCGAAAGCTCTTCGTTGATTTTCCGCAACCGATTCTGTTTTTCCGCCGTCAGCGCAGCCCCGCCCCGGACGAAATTCCGGTAGGTTTTTTCGAGCAGCCGTTGCTGTTCGCCGGTCAGCTTGAGTTTATTGCGCTGGTCGTATACGGTTTTTACCCGCTTGAAAAGCGCCGGATTCAACGAAATATCATCGCCATTTTTCGCCAGTTTCGGTGCTACCGACTGGGCGATTTTCTGCAATGCTTCGCTGGTGTTGGCATTATTGAGATTGAAAAATACCGTACTGACCCGGCTCAACAAATCGCCACCGGTTTCCAGCGCTTCGATGGTGTTGGCAAAGGTCGGAGCCGTTTTTTGACTGGTAATTTTCGTAATGTCGGCCATCTGCTGTTTGATGCCTTCATCAAATGCCGGTTCGAAATGTTCAGGCTTGATTTTGTCAAAAGCCGGTACCCCAAACGGCGTGTTGTACGCACTAAAAAAAGGATTATTCACGGTGGTTTGTCCGTTCGCGGGCCCTAGAGCCGTCAAAATGAAAGTCGATGCCAGAAAAGTAAGCGTTAATCGCATAGAAAGACGCGTTGAATGAAGTCATTCAAAACTACTGAATCGCAGTGCGAAAGCAAAATGTATCGATACTTACCCACGGACCGCCGGGCGGCCCGTGGGTACGTTTAAACGCTGATTCTGTCAGTTCATACCCAACTTTTGCCGGTTTAGTATGTATTGCATTGATTATCAGATGGATTAGTAGCTACCTTTGTCATGTCTAAAGCGGGAAATAGTTGAATGTAACTGAAAATAAAGAGCCGGAAACGATAGATCATTTTCCGTACACTTTTGTCCGCCAGCGAACAGCAGTTGTCCGGCATCGTACAGTGAAAAAAGGAAGAAAAATTTTCTGACTGCTGATTATCAAATTGTTACAGAATTGGCACGGCATTTGGCTTATTGGTAACCGAACACGTAAACAACAACTTTTGAATCATAACAGTAACAACAACAACGATAACAACAAATACTAAACGTAAACAACACCATGTTAAATCTCCTGAGTAACCTGATCTGTACCGCGCTGTTGAGCGCCCCTGTCGTTAGCGAACCGGCAAACCCCAAAGCACTGCCATTCGAAGTAAGCGCCTACGTAACCAGCGAAAACAAGATTCGGGTGGCCGTTGAAAAATCGGCTCCTGAGTCGGTAGTGGTTTTACTGCGCAACAGCAAAAACGAAATCCTTTTTCAGGAAATGATTTCGAAAAAAGAGCTGAAATATGCGGCCAAACTGGACATGAAAAACCTGACCGATGGCGCGTATGAACTGGAATTTAAGTCGGCTCAGGGAGCGATCCGCAAGCAGGTCAACGTGGCTACCAAACCGGTAGCGGAACCAGCCCGGGTGATTCTCATGAATACCCCCGCAGAATAATGTAATTTAGAGTGTAGATTTAGACAAACTGGAAACCCACTTCTGCCCGACGGAGGTGGGTTTTTCTATTTTTGCCGGAACGGTTTCTCAGGAATATTCGACTAATTCGCACTATCATTGCGCGAAACCGGTTGCGGCCCGGAGTTCAACGTACATCCCATGAAATTTGACGATTATTACATTGCCCCCGAAATCAAGCGGAATCTGAACGAGCTGGGGTTTAAAAAACCGACCGATATTCAGTTTAAGTCGATCCCGAATATCCTCAAGGGGGAAGACGTGCTGGCGATTGCCCAGACCGGCACCGGAAAAACCGCAGCTTTTGCCATTCCGGTGGTCAACCTGCTGTATGAACGTAAAACGTCGCGACGCGCCGATGGAATCAAGTGCCTGGTGATGGTGCCCACCCGCGAGCTGGCGCTCCAGATTGCGGGTGTTTTCGAGCAGCTTTCCCGGCACCTGAACCTGAAAGTGTTTTGCGTGTTCGGTGGCGTAGAGCAGGGACCGCAGATCGCTCAGCTGGAGTCGGGCATCGACATTCTGATTGCCACGCCCGGCCGCATGTTCGATCTGGTGAGTCAGGGCTATATCCGGTTGCAGCGGGTCGAAATTCTGATTCTGGACGAAGCCGATCACATGCTCGATCTGGGTTTTATCAGGGACATTCAGGATTTGATGCGGTTTTTGCCCCGGAAACGACAAACGCTGTTTTTTTCGGCGACGATCAACGAGAAAATCAAGAAGCTGGCGTATTCGCTGGTGCATAATGCCATCCGAATTCAGATTTCACCGAAAGATCCGGTGGCGAAAAACATCGACCATTCCGTGGCTTTCGTCGGGATGGACGACAAGCGGTTTTTTCTGGAACGGCTGATCAACGAGCACGCGGAGAGCAAGATTCTGGTGTTTGTTCGAACCAAAGTCCGGGCAGAGCGGGTGCAGAAGGCCCTCGAACGGGTCGGGATCAAAAGCGAAACCATCCACGGCGACAAGGAGCAGCCGGATCGGTTGAAGGTGTTGAATGCCTTCCGAACCGGAGCGGTTAAAGTGCTGATTGCCACTGACGTCAGTGCGCGGGGCATCGACATTGCCAATGTGGATTACGTCGTCAATTACGATCTGCCGGAACAACCCGAAAACTACGTCCACCGCGTGGGCCGGACGGGGCGGGGCACCCAGAAAGGCCAGGCTTTTTCGTTTTGCAGCCCCGAAGAAAAACCGATTCTGGACGAAATCGAAACCTTTCTGGACAAACCGATCCGCGTGGCCCACATCGACCAGATGGATTATTCCGAAACCGTCGACGCCAGTAAGGAAGCCAAATTTGACTTGAAGGCACTGATGAAGGAAGCCGAGGAATTTGAGTCAGGCCGGAAGAAAAAGAAGAAAAAGTAGCAATACGGTTGCCAGCGTCAATTACGGTTTTAGTTTCCCATAACTGTTGTTGTAGACTTTCCCTTTTTTGGGATGCGTAAACTTCAGGGCCGACCAGATTTCGTTCACACGGAGGCTTTTGCTTTCGACCAGCCCGTAATCGTAGCCGATTTCAATCACTTTGGTGAGCGTCAGATCGGTGTTTAGTTGCCGGTTTTTCGGCCACGAAACCCAAAGCGTTCCGGTTTCTTTTAGATGGGCTTTTAATCTTGAAAACTCTTTATGAAGTTCCGTCTGCTGCGTGACAAACAGGTGAATGTAATCGAACTCGCCCGAAAGATTGGAGGCCCGGTTAAGATTGGGAAGATTGATGGCTTCCAGCGCATCGTCCGGCGCGTCGAGGAAGAAGGCACGGGCACCCGGTTTGATGCCCATTTTTTCGGAGACGGTTTTGACCATGATTGTTGCGTTGTTTTAAGACAACAACCCACAGGTGATCACAATGTTAGGCAGAATTGCGTTCAACCAAAGAAACACAAGCCTTTTTAACGCATTTCGGGCAAAAGAAGCCATTTCATCACTTCCTTTGCCCGAAAAATAACAGCGGTTTTACTCGACCGGAATGCGGTTTATTTGAGCGAATAGGCTTTCACCGTATTGTGGAAAAACGTCGGGACGTACAGCGTTTTGGTGGCTGGATTGTACCCAACATCCGCCGAGTTGATTTTCTCTTTGGTCGTGTCCAGTTTCAGGTCCGTGCTGCCGTCGGCCTTGACGTGCCAGATTTTTCCGCTCCATTCCGTCACGATGTATTCCTTTTTGCCGAGGGCCACAATGCCATCGATACCGCCGGTAACCTTGGCAATGGTGCCGAGTTGCTTGGTGGCCGGATTCATCGTATACAAGGTGCCGTCGCCGTTGCCGATCAGCACCTGATCGTTTTCGAACAGCAATCCGTTGGTGCCTTTGAGCGGAGCGCCGGACAGTACCTCACTGGTTTTTCCGTTCGTTAACGCCCACACCTGACCGTTGCCCGAATCCGTGATGTAGACAATTTTCTTTTTGGCATCCACGGCGATGTCATTCAGGAATTTTGCCCCGGCGATCGGATACCGGTTGAGGATTTTACCCGAAGACAGCGCAATTTCCGCAACCTGATTCATTTCGGTAACATAGAGTTTGTCACCCAAAATCCCCATGCCTTTGGTCGAATTGAGATTTTCGGCAAATTTCAATTTGATCACTTTTCCATCCAGGCCCACTTTCGCAATGAAGCTGCCTTTGTTATCCAGTGACGGGCCGCCGTTGATGCAGGCAACGTACAATATTTTCTGGCCCGGATCGAACAAAACGCTTTCGGGCGTCCGGATCGTTGTGTCGGTTTCCCAGACCGCTTTCAAATCGCCGGTTTGCGCTAAAACGGAAGGCGTAACCCGAACTAATAAGGCCATTAATAGAATGAAAACTGATTTTCGCATGATTGGCAAGGTTAGAATATGGAGTAAGAAGAAAGGATTCTAAGCGCGGCCAATGTATGGAATTTCTGCCAAATTTTTGACTTCGCTCAATCTGAATAATTGAAAAAGCCCTTACTTTCCTTGTTCCCTCAACGGCTTCAGAATTTAAACATGGACGGTTTTTCATAAACTACTTCAAATGAATCAGGAGGGACTACTAAGGCTACACACACAAGAAATACTCTATACAAACCTTCCCCAATGAATTGTTCCTTAAAATCTCCCCTTTGATGAAAATTAGTTTATGTCATTAGGCCCTTCGTCCATTGGAAGATCCACCTTTGAAAGATTATGAAATGCAAAATTGGTAAAGATCACTGTGATGATATCCTAGTGAGAGAAGTACACGGGCAAGCTTCATACTGACCTGAGTTACTTTGTCGGGTATTGTCCGTCTAAGGTAATGATTCTAACTTCTTTACTATGAAAACAATTTCTACCATCGGCGCTATTCCAACAAATAGCCTCTTGCCTATCCTGCTGTTATTTTGCATGATGATCTCTGTTCGGAGCAACGGGCAGCAATATACCATAAATCAAGACGCTTTGCCTATCGATTATACGCCTTACTTACGAAACGGGACTTTTAAAAATATGCACGATGTCGTCAGCAAATCGCTGGTTATGCTTAGAAGACAAGGTGTCCGATACGATGGTAGTGTGGGTTATTATGCTGGAACGGCCTATTTTATCAAAACCG
The DNA here is from genome assembly GCF_003858635.1 of Larkinella rosea. GTDB lineage: Bacteria > Bacteroidota > Bacteroidia > Cytophagales > Spirosomataceae > Larkinella > Larkinella rosea. The sequence goes on along the minus strand of NZ_RQJO01000010.1, from coordinate 661,983 downwards.
ATCCGGACAAAGAATATTATTGCCTATTGACGGCGGGGCATAACTTATTTGACGGGATAGACGTAGATCGAAGCAATGAAGTATATGGTCTAGATTTCGCATATCAGCCTATCTTCTTCACGGATGCTGCGTCCCGACTTGGGGGATACGGAAATTATTCAGTAGCGTGGGCCGATCGGCAAGATCCGAGGATGCAATTCTATAGCAATAATGTAACAGTTGTCAAAGCTCGCGTGGCCGGTAATAAGCATGACGACTGGACCGATTTTGCTCTGCTCAAATTGGACAAAGATGATTTGCCCCCTGGCATTGATTTGGTGCAACTGGGATATGAATTTAAAGATGAATTTCCGGTCAGTCGGTTGAAGGACGACCCCTATAAAACGGGATTCGTCCTTCATCACTCGCTTTACTGGCCCACGTTGTTTTCCTACATCACCGCGTCGGATTATAAAAATCAATTCAAGGACCCCTCCCCGCGTAATGTACCTAATACTTTCAGCACCATGTTTAACTTTAAAAGGGTCAAGGGAAAAATGACAACTGGGGCTTCAGGATCACCGCTTGTAATTCCTTACAGCACCTCCAATAACGATGGATCAGCCATTGGAATTCACGTCGGCGTCGGTGGTGATTTAGGGTTGCCTGACGATGAGACTGAACTCGCCTTTTATAAACTTTCCAATATCAAAAGTCTCATCCGAAAACATTGCTTTAAATCAGAGGATGAAGAAGAAAACAAGGGAAGTTCTAGCGAAACGACGAAGATTGTCATATCGCGGGCGGATGCAGCCATTAAGGTGGCAAAAAATGTGTTGAATTCTATGAAGACAACTATCAAGAATTTGGCGCCTAATGTAGTACGACCTTTATCTTCTCAGAATGAACAGGAATCCGTCGATGCGATTGCCAACAAATCGAAAGAGGCTTTAGAGATACTGGATAATCTTTCGGATGCAGTAGCGAATCGAAAACCCCTGAAAAAGATTCATCAATTGTTCGATGAATATGATTTAAAAACATTAGATCTACAGAAAATGCTGCAGCAAACGACTCTGGATGACATCGGCCGGGGGGATACCGTTTATGATCCGGAGAAAATAGCCCAATTAATGAAAACGCTGGAACATGTTGGGGGTTCGTTCGATGACGTCGAAACAGATAAGGTCATTGGAACATTTTATGTGAAGGATTTGCTCACGCAGTATGTTCCGGTGGCTTTTCAATTTATCCTCTCCAAGTTGAATATCCAGAAATTTGTCATTGGTCGAACGTTGGGGCGAATATTACAACCTCAACCAGTTGTACGGGACACTCCCTTTTATCAAATGCAGGCCCCGGAGGAGTTATCGGCTATTCGGCAAAAGGTTAGAACCGTTCTCAATGAGATGAATTCGGTCCTGGCCGATTTCCCGTCGTATAAAACCAAGAATAAGTATTTGTACGATGGGTCGCTGGAGTATTATTATTATCTCCCCCAATTCTCCAATAGTTTTTTAACCAAGAAGTATTACAGCCTGGAAATTAGCTTAACAAAAGGCCTGCTGAAAACGATTTCTGATGAACTAAGTAACTTGTATTTTCAAAACCTACAGCATTTTAGAGACTTCGAATCCAATGGGAGAGGGCGTCTAATCAATCACTGCACACTACTGAATCAGCAACTGAATGCTGACCTGGAATCATTTGAACAATTGAATTATCCGGAAGGGTTTGTAAAGCAGATTGATTCAAATGCCGGTTTTTCTACCTCTTATTCGCATTTTGTGGGATCGTCGACGAGTTCCCGAAAAATAACGGATCCACTCGACAATTTAACCTGGAAAAGTTTTGGTCTGACGGAAGGGGCAAAGATGAGCCCTTTTCCCTACAAGGATCTGAAGGCCCCGGTGGAAGTGAAGCGGAAAGACGTGATTGGAGATGACGATGTTAATGTTCCATATGACCCTAAGGGAGATATTCAGGAATATTTGAAATTGTTTTTTACCAGGCAATCCTTTTATTCGAGTAATCTGCAGGTCGGCGGTGAATTGGATTTGGAAAAAGTGAGATTTACCTATCACCCCTACCTGGCCAACTATCTTAAAGTTAACTCACAATCCATTCAAAAAGAAGTATTTTTTGACTGGAAGGGAGTTCAGCCATCCGTCACTTTAAAACAGGTTTTTGATGATATGAAACCACAACCAAAAAAAGTAAATCTGTGGAAGGAAGCCAATCCGGATGTATCAACTTATCTAAAATCAGTAAGTACTCCATTGCAGCTAGAAAAAGTATCTTCTATAGTACCCAATAAATATTATATAAATGCCTTTACGATTTATGAAGATTTAGTTTTTCAACGATCCGTATTGGAAGAGGCCTGGGATAATAAATACACTGATGAAGTTTTATATAAAACAGACCAAGACTATCAATCGATTCCTAATGTAAAAGAAGACTTTCAAACGATCGAATCGGCCCTCAAAAACAATTTACAAATAACATACCGTTTGACTCTCGGAACAAATTGGAGTTACGAACCATGGGTATATACGCAAACCCTCTCGCCGGTACAATCACCATCTAAAACGTCATCCCGGCAACCCGCAGTAACAACGGTTAAAGTAAAAGAAAGAGTAGATGCAGAAAAAGTAATACTATACCCCAACCCGGTAAAAGATCAACTTTTCCTGAAAGGGCTAACTCTGACAAGCCTACAAACGGTCAATATTTCGGATATTTCAGGTAAAGCGTTTCAGTTGCCGGTTCAATCGCAGGGAACCGATCAGAAGGTCGATGTTCAATCCCTACCAGCAGGTTTATATTTTCTTAAAGTTCAGCCCGAAAATCAACCTCAACAAGTTCTCAAGTTTGTGAAGGATTAACCCATTACTGATCGGGATTGAAGTGGTGAAAACGCGCCTTCATCTAATGTTCAATCAAACAACCAAAAGACCGTTCGAAGCCGGGGTGTTTAAAGAATAGTGTGGTGATTGCAACTCGATGATGAGAAAAAGCAATTAGTCGTCACTCTCCCCAGTATTTTTGGAGTTAGGAAACTAAACAGGAGCTTTTGTTAATGGACATAACTGCAAGAATTCAAACTAGTTTCAATTTTTGCAGCTGTGTCCATTAATAAAAGCGGTTTTTAATACGCTACAATCTCTTTCTTGCTCGATTCAAGTTTCCGGTACGGATTTTCCAGAAACTGCTGCATAAACCGCGTCATGTCTTCGCCACCGACGCCATGTGCTTCATTCCGGAACAGCAACCGCTGGCTGTTGGGCATGTAGTGATGAATCCTGTCGATGTAGAGCGGCCGGCAGGCGTTATCCAGTTCGCCATCAGCTAGTAAGGCCGGTTTGTTCGAGTAAAAAGGTTGTTTGGTTTCCGGTTTGACGGGCGGGACTTTCCAGCAATCACACAATTCTTTGTACACATCATTGATGTGATACCCCTTCAGATACGGAAACGCATCGTAGAGTTGCTGGCTAATTTTTTCGCTGTGATACGCCGTCTGATCCGCACAATACACCGACAGGCGCATCCCCGACGGACCGTTGCCGTACTCGAACGTGCGATCAAGCAGCCGCTTGATATACGGGTAATGATTGCCTTTGATCAGATCAGTTATGACCAGAGGCAGGCGTTTATAATACGTATTTACCAGGATTCCCACTAAATCACTGCGAGTGTATTCAATTCGGACCGTGTCCTTCGTGCCCTTTTCCAGATACGGAATAGAGAACGGTTTCGTGCCGATGGATGTAAAATACTGCTGAAACCGTTCTTTCAAATTCCCGTAAACCGCTTTGTCGGTCGAGTCCCGGGCGACGCGTTCGAACAGGATGTTGAGCGACTCATTGAAATTGGCCGGTTCATCTTCATCAATCGGGACAAAGGTCGGCAGGGGCGAATCCAGAATGAGTGACCGGATGCGGGACGGATCTTTCTTCAAAACCGCCAGCATGAGCCCTCCGCTGTAGGAAATCCCCAACAGATTGACCGAATCCACTTTCAATGTAGCCAGCAGATCGTGAATATCCGATACGGTTTCGTCGGTATTGTAGCCCGAAAGATCGATTCCGCGGGCCTCGAGTGCCTTTTTGTAGCGTTTGACACCGACCACCATCATGCTGTCTTTGTTCCGGTTTTTTCGGTATGATTCTTTAATGGCGTCATCCAGCTCGGGGCTCGACAGATGGGGTTGGGCGTAGCGGGTTCCCCGTTGTTCAAAGGCAATGCAATCGCGGTCGTTGATGAGGGGCGATCGCGCAGCTCCTCTGGCCCAGCCTAACGAGCTGGCGCCCGGTCCCCCGCCGGTGAACAGCAGTGGATCTTTCTTTTTGTTCGGATTTTTGCTCTCCACCAGCACGAAGGGCAATTTGATGGTTTTTCCATTCTTTTTCGACCGGTTTTCGGGCACAATCAGGTACGCGCAACGGGTGCGAAAACTGCTGTCGATCGAAACGGGGCAGGAACAGGGTTCAAGGGAACGCACCACTCCCGGCTGGGCGTAGGCGTAGAGAGGGGACAGGAGAAAAACTGCCTGCGTGATTAACATCGAAAGTTTGTTCATCAGTTTTTGAATTACTTTTCGACAAAACAAGGCGGTTTTGGATCGGGATTTTAGTAAAAAACGGACAATTTCATCCGACGTTCTCGATTAATTTTCGGCCGGTGAATTTTACGACATCCTTGTAAAAATGGCTCATGTCGTAATAGCCAAAGTCGTAGGGTGAAAACCGGTTTTTATGCGCAACGTACTGGTGTAAAGCGGTTCGGGCGCGTAAGGTCGTAAAGTAGTTTTTGGGAGCAGTTCCCACAACCCGGTGAAAGTAGCGATTGAGGGTTTTGGATGTCGAAAACAGGCGTTCCGCCAACTGGCCGGTATTCAAGGCCATGCCGCTGGCGTCGAACGTGCCAATCGTACATTCCACCAGGTGCCGGTAATGGTCAGACTTTTTCCGACCGGTGTACTGGCTCAGAAAATACTGCTGGAATAGTGCAACACGTTCCTCAAAATCAGGTAGTTGGCGAATGCGTTGCAGGAATGTCGCCGGAAGAACGGTTTCCAGCTTCACGACCTGGTCGGCCAGTTGAACCTGATTGATGCCCAGAATAGCCTCCAGACCGCCGGGGTAAAACTTGACCGTGAAAATGTGATCCGTGGGCAGGTTGTGCCGTTCTACGACGGTATTTCTCAGAATCAACACGTCAGCACTCTTTTGAATCGGGTGCCGGGCCGATCCCACGGTCAGTTGATACGGTTCGCCCAGATTGATGTAAAACGTGGGCGTCCAACTGGGAAACATCCGAATGGAAAACCGGTTGGTGGCAACCGTGCGAAAGGTTTCTTCCGCCGACGATTCGGAAAAAAACTCGATGTAGTCGGCCAGTTCGTTTTCGGGAACATAAAACCGGTACAGTTTCCGGATGTTATCAAAAATTTCCGTCATCGGATTCAGACATTGAACGCACTCTAACGCCTTTTGCAAGGCGGTTTTTGAAAAATTCGTTCCTGAAATATACGGATTTCCTATTTTAACTGCTCATCGCCAGCGGATTGAGCGACTGGTGCGTGGCAGAAAAAACGTTCGGATCAAAACCAGACGGCGAGCGATCTGATCTGATCGGTCGTATGCCGTGCACCCGCCCTGATCGCCCTCACGTTTTGAATTTGTTGCTCAGGTTGTTTCGGACAATATAAGGCATTTCCTCAATCGATTCGATCAGATCAAGTTTTACCTGCTTTGGCCGAAAATTGATCGGGCCTGAAAATTCGTAGGGAATGGCCGAAAAAAGCTTTCGCTTTCCTTCATAAACCGTGAAAACAAGGACAGAGTCGTCGGTTTTCGGCAACGGATCGAATAAAATGAGCAGAAAGGCACCCAAAGGGCTACTGTTCAGGATGATTTCAGGCTACGTCTCTCCGCGCTATGGCCAGAAAACCGCCGATTCCGGCCAGCAAAAAGGTCAGCATCCCAATCCAAACGTAGGTATACTGCCAGTCGTCAGTCTGAATGGAACTGTTAAAGACCAAAACCGGCCACAAATACGGCGAAGCGCGGCTGATGGGCAGCGACCGCGAAATTGCCCCCGTCAGGGTCACCATCAGCCCAAAGCCCGCCGGCAGAATAAAACTACTGAATCGCATTCCAAGGTAGAACTGAACCGCGATCATACCCAAACCGCTCAGCAGACTGGCGAAACAGCCTTCCGCCAGTACCCGGTGGAGTGAAAATAATTGAAAACCATACTGTGGTTTCAGCATTCCCAGCAGCCAGCCACCGCCTTCGGCCAACCCAAACACCAGCAAATGACTCAGGAGAATAAGCCCGGTCAATACGACCAGTTTGGACACATATACACTCCATTTGGGCATTGGAAGGCTATACACGGTTTTCCAGGTCTGGGACTGGTGTTCGATGGCATGAACCAATGCCGATTGCAGGCTGGTGTAAATGGGAAATACGAATAGCGTCCACCCGATCAGAATGTGCGTGGAATACGCAAGCCAGGGATTCACGTTGTGCTGGTAAAGTCGATTGCCATCCAGATAACTGGCCATAAAAGCCACGACGACCACAAAAACCGGTGCCAGAATCGCCAGCCAGACCACCTGCGTTCCTTTGGCTTTTAGCCGTTCCTGCGCGAAACTGCGCGTAAAGTAATCAAGTTGTTTCATCGGTTTTCGAGGGTTTTCGGGTGACTTGTTAACGTGAAAAACAGGTCTTCCAGCGTTGGCTGATGCATGTGCAACTTGTAAATCGACACGCCCTGATCCAGCAGCAGGCGGTTGATGGCACCGATTTGGGGTCTGTCCTTCACGGAGACAGTCAGTTGTTCGGTCCCGCCGTCCAGGAGCTGGTAACCGGCGCGTTGCAGCAGAGCGCGTGCGGTCGCGTTATGATCCGTTTCGAGGGAAAGTACGGGCAACTGGAGGTGTTGTAGCTGGGCCATCGTTCCCTGAAATAGCAGATGGCCTTCGTTGAGAATCGCCAGGTGCGTGGCCATCTTTTCCATTTCTCCCAATAAATGACTCGACACAAAGACGGTTTTTCCGTGACGCTGACTCAGTTCAATCAGTAATTCCCGAATCTCCCGAATTCCGGCGGGGTCCAAGCCGTTGGTCGGCTCGTCTAGAATCAACAGGTGGGGATCACCCAGCAGCGCCATCGCAATGCCCAGGCGCTGCCGCATCCCCAATGAATACGCACGGACTTTTTGCTGTGCATCACCGGTTAGCTGCACCATGCCCAGCACCCGATCGATCTGCTTTTGGTCGACCTGCCGGGCCAGCCGGATCACTTCCAGATTATCGCGGCCCGACAGGTGGTTATACAGGGCGGGCGATTCGATGAGGGCGCCAATGCGGCTTAAAATTTCCAGTCGGTGCGTCCGGCTATCCTTGCCCATTAACCGGATGGCCGTTGAGGGGCTTCGAATTAAGCCCAGCAATAACCGGATGGTGGTGGTTTTCCCCGAACCATTTGGCCCTAAAAATCCGAAAATGCTGCCGGTCGGAACCTGTAAATTGAGATCGTGCAAAACCGGGCGATTGTGGAAGGCATGGCTGAGGTGATGCGTTTCGATGCTAAAAGGAACCATAGTTTTTCGTTTCCCAAAGCAACTTCCCTGCAACGGGACCAAAAAATAATGTCGACGGAAAGGCGTCGCTGCCCGTTAAAACCGCAGCGGAGCGGGGCCGAAATTTTCGTCGGCAAAAAAGGGGCTTCCGGCGCTGTCAGGAGCCTTTCTGCGGGAAACGGCGGTTCGGAAATGGTTCTTTTGTACCTTGTTGCGATGAAACCGACTCCAACGTGGACACTTCCTTTTCTGCCATCGCACGGGTCCGTGTGGTTGCACGGAACGGCCTGGACACTTTACCTGTCCTTGATTGTGTATATGGCCACTGCGAACGGAACCCCGGTTTTGCTGGCTCATCCCAGTGTTCACCTGGTGGGCCAGGTCATCATTTTTTACGTAAACTACGGTTATTTCATCCCCCGGTTTCTGGGTCGGATGAAGATTGCCCGGTTTTTACTTTTCAATCTGGGATGCATATTCCTGCTGGAAATGACGACCATTCAACTGTACCACGCGCTTCGAAGCTGGTACCTGGGTCCGTCGATCACCGCTTTTCCGCTTACGTATACAAACCAGCTGGTGCTGCGGTTTTTCGAACTGGTATTCTGTGTTGTTTTGGCGGCAATGGTCCGGTTTACGGGCGATTGGTTCGTTCATCAGCAAAAAGCGAAAGACCTGGAAAATACGCAGCTGCGAACCGAATTATCGTTTCTGAAGTCGCAGCTGAATCCGCATTTTCTGTTTAACAGCCTCAATTCGCTCTATGCACTTTCGCTACGGCAGGCGCCCGAAACAGCGCAGGGCATTATGCACTTGTCGCAGCTCCTGCGGTATATGCTGTACGAAACGAATGAGGAACGGATTGCTTTAAGCAAAGAAATAGAGATCATCCGTCGGTATCTGGATCTGCAAAAACTACGGCTTCCCACTCACTTTTCCATTCAGTTCGCCGTCAATGGACCGGTAGAGCCCGTCCAATTGGAGCCTTTGCTGTTTGTGCCCATCATCGAGAACATTTTTAAACACGGGGAGTCACCGGTTTTTATTCGGGTAGATATTTCGGAGCGGTTTATTCAGATGTGCACGACCAATCGAATCCGGAGCCGGAAATCGGAGGGAGTGGGTGGAATCGGGCTGAATAACCTGCGTCGGCGGCTGAAGGTTTTGTATCCCAACCGCCACCAGTTGATGCTGGAGGAAAAGGATGAGACTTTTTTTACTACGTTGGTACTCAATCGTTAGGTGTGTTATGATCAGATGTCTGGTGGTCGATGATGAAAGGTTAGCGCTGGAGGTGATGGAAAACTACATCGAAAAGATCCCTTTTCTTCGGCTGGTTCAACTGTGCAGCAGTCCCATGCAGGCATTGCAGGTGCTTTCCCGGACGCCCGTCGATTTGCTGTTGCTGGACATTGAAATGCCGGAACTAACCGGTCTTCAGTTTCTGCGCACCCTGAAAGACCCGCCGTTTGTCATTTTGACTACTGCCTATCAGGAGTTTGCGCTCGAAGGATTTGCCGTCAACGCCATTGATTATTTACTGAAACCCATTCCCTTCGAGCGGTTTCTCACCGCGATTCATAAAGTACAGCAGCGCATGGCCATTCCGGCGAAAGAAGTGCCTTTACCGCCCGCCCCCAAGGTGGCTGCGTTGGAAAGTATTTTTATCCGAAGCGAATCCCGAACCGTTCGGATCGATCTGGCGGATATTCTGTTTGCGGAAAGCCGCAAAGACTACGTCCTGATTCACACGCAGGAAAAGAAATGGGTTACGCAACTCACCCTGAGCCGGTTGGAGGAAAAGCTGCCGCCCGGTCACTTTGTCCGCATTCATCGCTCGTTCATTGTCGCTATCCATAAAATAGACAGTATTGATCAAAACCGGGTTGAAATAGGCGGAAAACACATCCCCATCGGGGATTTTTACCGTGAAAATCTAATGAAACGAATTGGATAAGGCGTTTGTCTGAAAGGGGACTGACCGGATCATTCGTTTCCGGTCAGTTTCCGAATGGTTTCTCGGTAACTCATCCCAATCGGGACATCCCGATAAGCGGTTTCGATCAGGTTGCCATGAACAGCGGTAATAGCCGCAATCGGTACGATAAAGGAGCGGTGTACCCGCAAAAACTCGCTGGCGGGCAGCAGCTCTTCCAGCATTTTCATCGTATAAGCCGCGAGGAGGATTTTATCGGTCAGGTGTACCTTTACGTAGTTTTGCATCCCTTCAATCAGCCTGATGTCAGCCAGGTCCACTTTCACCAGTTTATGGTCTGCCTTCAGGAAAAGATGAGTACGGTTTGGGGATGGCCGGGCGGTTGACTCCGTCTGTTGTTTTCGGCGCTGCGCCTTTTCAAGGGCCTGTACTAGTCGGGGTAAGGCAATGGGTTTGAGCAGGTAATCCACCACTTCCAGCTCAAATCCTTCCAGCGCATATTTGGGATAAGCGGTGGTCAAAATAACCAGGGGCGGTTCTTTCAGTGAACGCAAAAAATCGATGCCCGATACCAGCGGCATTTTAATGTCCAGAAACAGCAGATCGACCCGATTCAGGTGCAGTGCTTCGTAAGCCTCCAGGGCATTTTCGCACAGTTTCACCAACTGAAAGTGGGGCAGACTGTGCATGTAAACCTGCAGAAGTTTGCGCGCTTGCGGTTCGTCGTCGACAATCAGGTAATTCATGCCTTTTGGATGTGGAGTTCCACGCGATACATATCCCCGGTTTGCTCAATATGCAGCGTATAGCGACCCGGAAAATAATGCGCCAAACGCTTTCGCACATTCGGAAGGCCAATTCCTCCCGGTGTTCCCGCATCCGGACGGCAGGTATTTTGGGTGGTTAAAACCAGCTTTTCCGGATCATTGAACAGCTCAATGGCAATGTGAATCCGGGCAGTGGGCAAGGAACCGCCGTGTTTAAACGTATTCTCGATAAATGGCAGAAAGACATGCGGGGGGATGGGATAATCCGGATCGGCATTGCGGAATTGAAAGCTGATGGCGGCCTGCTCATCAAATCGGACTCGCTCAATGGTAACGTAATTGGTCAATAGCTCCAGTTCCATCTGCATACTGATGTATTCCCGGGTACAATCATACAACGAAGTGCGCATAAAATCGGCCAACCGGGTGAGCAGATCCACGGAGCGGTCTTTTTCATTCTGGATAATAAACGATTGAAGATTGTTGAGGGTATTAAAAAAGAAATGGGGATTGAGCTGCGCCTTCAGCGTGCTGAGCTGCAACTCGGTATTTTGCTGGGCCAGCCAGGCTTGCTGAAGCTGCGAACGGTAGGCGTCCCGAATGAATTTAAGCAGGATCGGAATGAGGATAATTTGGGCCAGGCTGGTCAGGCTGCTGAAAAATGTCTGCACCAGAACCATCGGCTGAAACTGGTTCTGAATGACCATTTGCCAGAAATCCTGCCCAACCACCCCGGCCTTTTTTAAATTGTACCAATTCAGAATCAATTGAATGTGGTAGGTGCGCCACAGAACCGCCAGGAGGTAATAAGCGATCAGCGACGCGAGAGCCGCCAGCCAGTTTCGCGTCTTCAGCAGGGGGACGATTCCGTAAACCAGGGGATAAAAAAGGAATAAAGCCAGGCCCATACCGACCAGCGTGACCGCATAATGCTGTTGCCAGGTGATGCGGACCACTACATTCTCCCGCATTCCGACCGAAAATAAAACCAGCCAGAAGCCCACATGCAGGGCTACCCGATACGGAAGATCGGTTAAGCTCCTTTCCCAAAATTGTTTCAACGCCTTCACCCGGTGAAGATAAACACGCGAGGGCATTTCACCACCGAAGAATGACGAATCCCACTCCTTGGTTGACGAACCGATCTTCTGCCCGTACCAATAAAATAACCCGTCGATGGTCCAGGGTTTACTAGTCTACGGATCAGATCTCGTCAACGTATCTCCCCGGTTCGTCAAGATTGCTGGATTAATCGGCTGTTGACCAGTTGCTTCGTTCATCACTTTGAAACCTGGACCATCGGATAAAATGAAAACCCATTTGTTTATCAGCTTACTAAGCGGTCTTTTCTTGATTGCTTCTCCATCGCAGGCGCAACGATCTTACCGGCCACTTAAATCAGTAAAAGCTTATGTGAAGATTGCCAGCCGGGTTGTGAATTACGCGGGAAAACAATATGCGTCTGTTTATCCCGAGTTGCGTCAACCGGCTCAGGACTCCACCGCTGTATTGATGCAGCGCTATCATCGCCGGTTTGAATATATTTTACAGAATAAAACGCAGTTCAACGATCTGGCGGATTGGTATCCCGATACAGTTCGTATGAATGCGGTTTATACCCACCGGCTGGAAGCCAGCAAATCATTCCTGATGTACCTCAATCAACTCCTGAAACCGTTGATTACACCCGCCAGGGGCAGGCCAATCACCTACCGGACGGACGAACTGATGCTGGTGGCTTCCCGCTTTTTCCTGTGCGATCAGGTGCGGCCCGATACCACGGTCAGCTGGCACGTTTGCATTGGCCTGAACGGCATGAAGGAAGCGAATTGGCCCAACGATTATACGTTACTGGAAGCCTTCTGTTTTGAAGCCATTTTTGACAAGATGTTCAGTAAAAACCCGGAAGACACCCGCTACATGAACCAGTTTTTGAAGGCCGTCGATGAGTCGACCCAAAAACGCAAACCGTTCATGACCGGCAAGGTGCACTTGTTGGAGCAGGTGAGAAGGGATGTTTTCCGGGCCATGCAGTCGGACCGCATTCTTCAAACGCATTTATTGAGCTATTATCACCAGCACGCGGCAACGTTGCCCTTCCGGATTTTGGAAGGTTTTTAAAAACACGCTGAAAAGTCATTCCTGGCCACTATGGATCGTTTTCTAACGATCCTGCCCGCGCCATCTTGGCATACCCAACTAAAAAAGAAGGGAAACGCCATGATCTAAAAAACGGAGGTCAGACAAAAACCGCCCCAGTTCCCCTGATAAATGGGCATAATGGCGGTTTGTTTCCGACGAATCACCAGGTGTTTCAGCCAGGGATACGCCAGGTAAACGGCTTCGGTGGAAGCAATTCCGATACCGGCCCCGAAAAGGACGTCGGCCAGCCAATGCCGGTTTTTGATGATCCGAAATCCACCCACGGTGGTCGCGGTTGCATAACCGGCGATGGCGTACCAGGGGCTGCGTCCGCCGTATTCCTTGGCCAGCAGGGTGGCTCCCGTAAACGCGGAAGCGGTATGACCCGACGGAAACGAGTCGTGGCCATTGCCGTCGGGCCGGGGATAGGCCACGGTATATTTAAGCGTGAAGGTCAGGCCCTGCGCCAGGCCATTTGCCAGAACGGCCAGCGCAAGCTGATCGCCAAATCCGTGTTTCCCTTTGACCCCCGCAGCGCCCAAACCCAGCACCACCACCGTGGGCGTTAGTTGCAGGTAGTCATCGACGGACGACCGGAAATGGGGGAATTGCCGGAGCACTTCGCTCCGCACCTGCCGACTTATGGGTCCCTGAACCAACAAGCCGGCCGTCAGTAAGGTGGCCGGAACAATGAAAGTCGTCGGGCGGAAAACCGGTCGGTTGTTTTCGACACTAACCGGGTTGAAAGCTGATCGATTGACCGTGACAGACGTATCGACGGGGGCGATCTGGGCCTGAATTGGCCTGTTGAAACTGAGCGAACCAATGAAAAACCAAAAAATGAGTTGTTGCTTCATTCCGTATCAGATTGGGTGAACTGCCGGTGAATACCGGTTTGCCTCGAAGGTATTCTTTGATTTTGAAGAAATTCTGACGGCCTTATGGCGGGTTACAGAACCAGTGTTCCGCCGACGATTAATGGGGTTCCCACGACGGTTTTTAGCGTTAGGGGTTCACCCGGAAAGAGAACGGTCAGGGCAATACTGAGTATATCGACCAGAGCCACCTGCGACACGGCGCCCAAGCCTTTGCTCCCTATTTTGGCAAAGATGGCCGTTAAGGCGGCAAAAAAAGCGGATAACAGAGCGAAAAGCCACCACATAGTTCCGGTTTGATGGAAAGGTATACTACCTCAACGAAATCCAGACCAAAAAATGAGTGGTTGACGCTATTTTAGATTTGTACCGATGTCATCGCGTCAGAATGTCTTCACGATTGCGGCACTTTCGGGGTGCGGAGAAGCCACCAACTTCCTATTTTCAGACCGGTGATTTTCGTTACGTTGCAACTTTCCTGATTTTGACCGGTCTTATTCCGATAGTGGATCAAAACGAAGATACGAGACGGATCGACCAGGCGCTGGTTGAGCAGGTGTTACGGGGTGACACGAAGGCCTTCGCGTTGATTATTAAGAAAACCGAGGGCCTTGTGGCCCAAATCATCTTCAAAATGATCGCCAACCGGGAAGACCGCAAGGACATCGCCCAGGACGTTTACCTGAAGGCTTTTCAACACCTGAACGGATTTCGTTTTCAGGCGAAACTCTCGACCTGGATCGGCCAGATTGCTTACCACACCTGTCTGACGTGTCTGGAGAAGAAGAAGCTGGTTTTGGTAGATTACCCGGCTACCGAACCCGATCACGAATCCCTGGATCGGCTGGGTGTGCCCGTGAATCCGTTTGAAAACGAAATCGAAAATCAAATGCTAGACCGGGAATTTTCGCAACTGGTGGCGACCGAAATCGACAAACTCGCGCCTTTGTATAAGACCTTACTGACCTTGTACCACCAGGAAGACGTAAGCTACCGCGAAATCGCGCAAATTGTACAACTTCCGGAAGGTACCGTGAAAAGCTATTTATTCAGGGCGCGGAAAATCCTTCGGGATCAGATTCTGCGAACGTATAACCCGCGAACGTTATGAAAAACGACCATCCTGCCGATGAGGGCATTCAACAGTTTGTTTTACACAAAACCGATTGTGACCAGCGTCTGATCGATCATATCGCCCATTGCCCGGAATGCCAGCGCAGGGCAAAACTGTACGTCCTCCTTCGGGAACGCATAGAAGGGCTGGAAAAACCGGTTTTTGAGTTTAACCTCACGGCGGTCGTCATGAGTCAACTCTCTCTACCCAAATACGTCGGAGTTTTCGAAAACGTACTCAGTTACGTGCTGGTGGCAATGGCCGGTTTGTGGGTGGGACTGGTTTATTACCTGATCAGACCCGATCTGGTGAAGCTGGTTTCGGCCTTGTCGCCGATGTTTATCTATTTTTTCGTCCTGACCGCGGGCGGGGTTTTCTTTTTTCTGCTGGCGACGCTATACGCGGATTTCCAGCAAAAACTGAAAACGCTCACTTTTCGTTGACGGAACTGCAACAAACAAAACGGCTGCGGGTCTAATCAGGTAACAAGCATGATTCAATCAAAATGAAAAAGTTACTCAGTGTGCTGGCCGGAATGGCCGCTCCTTTCGTCGTACAAGCCCAAAATACCACTCCGTACATCGACCGGGATCTCGTGGCAGTGGGCGTCGCGCTCGTTGCCGGAGGGTTCGGACTGCTCTTTATACTGGAAATTATCAAACGTCTATTTGCTTACCAATTGAAACGCAAAGCGCTGGAACTCGGTCTTTCCGAGGTTCCGGCGCAAACCGGGCAAGAGTCGCGGACGACGATCAAATGGTTCGCAATCTGGACCGGCATCGGAACCGGCCTGACGCTCGTTTATTTGACCCTTCCCGTCGGCATTCATTCCCTGGCGATAATGGCTTTCTGTCTGGCCGCCAGCTTCCTGGGGTATTTCTTTTATCTGAAACAATCCCGAAACTAAAACACCCAATCGAATAACGGTCATGAAACGAACTAAACGGCCCGCAACCTGGGCCTGGCTGCGCATTGCCTGTTGGGTACTCCTGGTAGTTCGTACGCCATTGGCTTGGGCTCAGAAACAACTACCGGTCGTTCGGGCAACCGCCCGATCGGTGGACGTCCGTGACGGGGGCATCGTGCGGAAAGGTGTCTGGAACTTGTCGCCCGAAATCAGGCCCGACATTTACTACGTCCTGGAGCCGGTGCGACCCCGGCGGATCACGTTTTATACGGACATCGATTCCCTGTCGTTCGACGTAGTTCCGGGGCAAAACTATGATTTTCTCATCGTGTTGAACAAAACCGATACGTGTTATACCCGAATCGAAACGGCAAAACCGGTGGTGCAAACCCAGGCCAGTTCGGATCCGCTCAAGCGGTTTTCGGTGGATCAGGTTCGGCAGGATTTTACCCTTTTCTGCGAAAACCTCCGGCAGCAACACGCTGGTTTATACCGCTACCGATCGAAAAAAGAAATGGATCGACTCCTCGACAGTTGCCATGCCACCCTGAGTCATTCCATGACTTCCACCGAATTTTCCAACACCATTCGGTTCGTGATCAGCGCCATTGGCTGCGGGCATACCAATTGCAGTCTTCCTGCCGAACTCATGGACTGGTACGGTACATCCGCCAAAATGTTTCCCCTGCAGCTCTGGTTTTCGGGTCGGAAGGCATTTTCGCTCTGCACCAGTCGCACCGGTATTCCCGCCAAATCCGAAGTAACCGCGATCGACGGTCGACCCATTGATGAAATCCGGCAAACCCTGTTTCGCTACCTGCCGTCGGATGGTCGAATTCAATCCAGGAAGTATTGGATCATGAACCGGGATGGTTTTCCCTTTCTCTACCGGTTTATCTACGGCGACAAAACCGCTTTTAGGGTGACCTACAAAACCCCAACCGGTGCTATTCAAACCACTTCTTTGTCGGCCGACAGCTTGAAAAATACGTCTTGTTTTCAATACAACTCGGGATCCGAAAAACTACTTCAGTTGACTTACACGGCTGACAACGTGGCTTTACTAACGATAAAAACCTTCAGTAATGACCGGTTGAAAGCCTCCCGTGACGATTTTGAGACGTTTCTGAAAACCGCATTCAAAGAGCTTCAGGCAAAAAACGTAAGCCGTTTGCTGATTGATTTACGGGGCAATGGCGGGGGAGATGATGTGAACGGTTCGCTGTTGTATTCGTATTTGACCACTAAACCGTTCGCTTATTTTGCTTCGTTACAATCCACAACGCAGACCTTTTTGAATAAAACCGATCATCCCGGGTTAGAAATGCAGAATCCGAGCGAAAACAATTACAAGGGAGCGGTTTACTTCCTGATCGATGGACTCAGTTTTTCCACAACCGCCGACTTTTGCGCCATTGCCAAAAGTAATCACCGGGGAACGTTTATCGGGGAAGAAACCGGTGGGGGATACGCGGGCAATAATTCCGGCGAAATGTTTCGGATAACCTTACCGAATACCGCCATTCGCATCTCCATTCCCAAAATCCGGTATGCGAATGCCGTGAAGAAAGTGACGCCCGACGATCGGGGGGTTATCCCGGATTACCCGGTTAACCCAACCATCAACGAACTGCTTCAGAAGCGGGATGTGGCATTGGAGTTTGCCGTTGACCGGGCCCGGATGAGAAAACGGTCAAAGTAAGCGATGCGCCCCGTCATTTATTGGATTTTTATTTTCCAAGGTTTTATTTTACTCGAAAACTACATGGACGTCCGTTTGGGAATTGATTGTTTTCTGGATCAATCTGCTCATTATCAAGGAAAAAAGCTGGCGTTGGTGACGAATCACGCGACTACCACGTCGTCGTTTGTTCCTTCACGGCAGGCCTTGAAAACCGCCGGTTTTTCAATAACAAAACTTTTTTCACCCGAACACGGTCTGGAAACGATTGGCGCCGACGGGCAATTTATGCCAAACGGATTCGATTCCCTAACGGGCCTGCCCGTTGTCAGTTTATACGGCGATAAACTCCGCCCCAGTGCCGACGATCTGGCGGATGTCGATGCTGTCGTGGTTGATTTGTCGGACATTGGCTGCCGGTTTTACACTTATTTGTGGACACTCACGCACGTTATGGAGTCCTGTGCGGAATACCGGAAACCGCTCATTTTGCTGGATCGGCCGAATCCATTGTCCGGGGACTTGCGGCTGGCAGAAGGGCCGATGCTGGACGAAAACCGGTGTTCGTCGTTCATTGGCCGCTGGGCCATTCCAGTACGGCATTCCTGCACGATGGGCGAACTGGCGACGTTCTGGCAGCACCAGCGGTTACCCACTCTGGCATTGACCGTTGTCAAAGCAGCAGGCTGGAATCGATCGTGGTTTCAGCACGACTGGCAGCCGTCGTTCGTGCCAACTTCGCCCGCGATGGTTAGCCTGCAAGCGGCTTTGCTGTATCCGGGTTTGGGGTTGCTCGAAGCCACGAACCTGAGCGAAGGTCGCGGAACGGCTTTACCCTTTCAGGTAACCGGTGCGCCCTGGCTGGATGCGGCAACGTTGGTAACCCGTTTCAATCACGAGCAACTACCTGGCGTTGTGGCGCGTGAGTTGGTATTTATTCCGTACATCGGTAAATATGCCAGCCAGTTGTGCCGGGGCATTCAGTTTCACGTAACCGATGCGGCCCGGTTCAGGCCGGTTTTGGCGGCTCTGATTTTCATCAAACTGGTGAAAGATCATCAGCCGGATGCATTTGGCTGGAGCCCGTATCCAACGCTGGTTAATCCTTCGGGAAACCAGCATCTGGACCGGTTATTGGGTGTGTTCAACGCCGAAGTTCTCTTTGACGAACCCCGCCCGGTTTTTCTGAAAACGGTTAATGCCCGACTGGATTGCGGAGAATGGGCGCAGGTGATTGAGTCGTTTTTGTTGTATTAAAAAACAGCCCGACTACAAAGTGATCGGGCTGTATAAAGAGGTCGGTAACGCTGATAACCCTAGCATCAGCCTTTTAAATGAACCAGAGAAGGGCCTGATTGTCAGAACGGATCGAATCAAACGCCCAATTAACCACATAAACGGGCCTTCTCAGGGTATAAATGATGAATGTTTGATGAATTAATCCACCACAATCTTCTTCGTTGCTCGCGTCGTTGGCCCCTGAACGGAAAGCAGGTAAGTTCCCGGCACCAACTGGCCGATTGGAAAGGCATGTTCAGCCGGTGTAAGGATCAACGAACGCTGTCGAATGATCCGGCCGTGCGGATCCGCCAGTCGTACCTCAACGGTTTCGTTTGCCTGAAAGCCACTGAATGACAGCGTAACAACGCCCTGCTGCCGTCCGACGGGGTTCGGATAGACCCGAACGACCGGTTGGCCGTCGGGCTCTGCGGTTGCCAAACGCGCCGGGCTTAGCGCCGAAAGCTGAAGATTGTCTACATAAAACGCCGAATTGATCGCTCCGCCCGTGTCCTGAAAATACAAATCATTTAGCGTTGCCGGGCTTCCCAGACTCGCTAACGGAATGGAAATCAGTGTCCAGGCATTCGCCGTTGGCCGAACCGTATACCCCTGCGAACTCGCATTGAACGTCACCTTGAACTGCTGCCCACCAGCGGGGCCGCCGTGTACCCAGAACTGAAGCTGAGAATACGAAGCCAGATTGACCGGCGTGTCGGGGTGCAGGTACAAACCGCCCCAGCCCGCCGTATACTGCAACGCCAGTGACTTGCTGCCCGCTTTCACCGGAGTTCCGTTGTTGTAATTGCGCGTAACGCTCCACGACCAGTCGCGCCAGCCGGTTTTCAGAGCGTCGTCATAAATCAGCAAACCGCCCGGTGCGGGCTCGGTGGTTCCGCCGGTAACGGTGACGCTGGTAGTTGCTGTGCTGGTGCAGCTGTTCAGATTGACCGTCAGGGAGTACACCCCCGAAGCCGCAGGAGTTGCGTTGGCGATCGTCGGATTTTGCGCTGAAGCCGCAAAACCATCTGGTCCACTCCAGGAATACGTAGAGCCGGTTCCGGCATTGGCCGCCGTCAGATTGACCGATTGACCCGCCGAAACCGGGCTGTTGCTCGTCGCCATTGCGGTTGGCAGCGGTTTAACCGTCACCGCCGTGTTTGCCGTATACGAGTTTCCGTTACTTAAAACCGTTAGCTGATACGTTCCCGAAACCGCATTGGTCAGGGTCGGATTCTGAACCGAAGCCGTGAAACCGTTCGGCCCCTTCCAGTTATACGTCGCGCCGGTGCCCATGTTCGAAACCGTGGCCGAAAGGTTCAGCGGCTGGTTCGCACAAATCGGACTGTTGCTCGATGCGCTGACGGTGGGCGTTGGCGGGGGAGTGGTTCCTCCCGCCGAAACCAGTTGCAACTGATCGATGTAAGCTGCTGGCTGCGAGCGATTTGTTACATCCTGAATAAAAATATCCCGCAAGGTCGCCGGATTTCCGAAGGCCGAGAACGGCACGGTGACCAGCGTCCATTGGTTGGCCTGAGGGGTAAATTCGAAGCCTCCGCTGCTGTTGATCACTACCTGCATCCGTTGCCCCGCATTTGGTCCGCCATGTACCCAAAACGTTAATTTAGGATACGTACTCAATGAAACCGGGGTTTCTGCGTGCAGGTATAATGCGCCCCAACCGACGGTATTCTGAACGGAAAGTGATTTCGAACCGCTGTAAACCGGTGAGGTGGCGTTGTAATTCCGGGTCATGTTCCACGACCAGTCGACCCAGCCGGTTTGGAGTGCATCTTCGTAAATGATCAGTGAAGAGGGATCAGGAACCGGATTCGTTCCCGTTACCGAGACAACCGTCGTTGCCGTCGCCGAACAACCATTCAGGCCCACGGTCAGCGTATAGGTGCCTGATGCGGAGGTAGTTGCGTTCGATATGCTTGGGTTTTGCAGATTGCTGGTGAAGGCATTGGGACCTTTCCAATCGTACGCAGCACCGTTTCCGGCGTTAGCCGCCGTCAGGTTGAGCGACTGCCCGGCCGTCACCGGCGTGTTGCTCGAAGCCGTTGCCGTGGGAACGGGATTGACCGTTACGATTGTACTAACGGTTTGCGCCGTTCCGCCGGAGGGCGTTACCGTGAGCGAATACGTTCCGGAAGCCAGGGTCGTAGCGTTCGGAATCGTCGGATTGGCCGCGGTCGATGAAAAACCGCTCGGACCACTCCATCGAAATGATGCACCCGCTGGGGCATTGGTTACCAGCAGATTGACGGTTTGGCCGCTGCAAACCGGGCTGTTGCTCGTGGCCGAAATCACCGGTGGTTCGGTGGTTCCGCCCGGGCTGGTGAAATAAGCGACCAGAAACGTGTAACCGGCCTGGTTATAAATGGCCGGTTCCGTGATTTCCCACGACGGTTCGGGGTAGCTCGTGTTCCAGTTGCGGTAGGCTTTCATCGGGGGCTGGTTTTTCGGCGGACTGGCCGAACCGGTGTAATACTGATTTGGACCGCCGACTACAAAACCGGGTGGCGGACCAAATTGCGAACCCGCGCCGTCGTACCGCGCCGACCCATCGCGGAACCAGCTGTGGTAAAACTCATCGACGCTGTTCTCGGCCCCGGCATTCGCTCCGCGGCTGCCCATGTTGCTCAAATACGTCCAGGAAAGTGGATTTCGACCGTGAAAATAATGCAGATACTCTTCCGCAATTTCCTTATAGACAGTGGATTTGGTGGGATTGACGCCCAGTTCGACCGACAGAATCGGCAGCATGGCCCAGAGCGCTTTTTGCAGATTCGAACCCCAGGTGTAATGACCGCTCCACATCATACCCAGGTACGGATCGCTTTTCTGGTTGTAATACGATTCGATAAACCAGTCCATGGTGTTCTGGAATTTGCTTTTGATCGCCGAAACAAGGGTCGGGTTGGCCCCGGCGGTTTTGGCATAGACGTAATACGCCCGGCTTAACTCCCAACCCAGCGACGCATCCAGGTAATCGTTGGCAAAGGGGTGAAAACCGTTCTCGCTCGTGCCGCCGATATCGTTGTAATTGGCTTCGAAATACGACTTGTATTTGGCCGTTCCGGTGGTGGCAAACAGTTCAGCCGCGGCCGCAACCCGCCGACGTTTGTCGTCGTTCGAATCCGAACCCGCATCGGCAGCCGCCATCGAAGCTCCGTCTTTACCAGACGCGGGCTGCATCCCGGGCGTCGCTTCCAGATACGCCCAGGCTTTTTCCGACGCCGTCCGTAAGGTGTTGACATAACCGGGATATTGCCCCGCGTAATTACCGTACAGCCGGGCTGCATGCGCCATGATTGCCGCAAAAGTAGCTGTCGACCAGGTGGTTATGGGCGTGTAATACCGGGCTTGCGTATCCGTCGCCGGATCGTCGGAACCGTTCTCGTAGCTCGTCACCGATACGCGGTTGTGAACACCACCGTTTTCGGCCTGCATTCGCAGCATCCAGTCCAGTTCCCACTTCAGCTCATCCAGCAAATCCGGTACGCCATTACCAGACTCCGGAATGTTGGTGTTGTCGGGAAAAGCCGAAGGCCGGAGTTCATAGCCCACCATCAGATTCCACATCGTGTGGTTCAGAAACGGAATGTACTTGTTGTAATCGCCGGCATCGTACCAGCCACCGGTGACATTCCGCGGGGTCCCGGTTTGCGCCGATGAACTGTACAACAGCGCGTTGGCGTCCTGCATGTGGGCCGGGCCGTGCGTCCAGTTGCCACCGTACTGGGCCGGAATGGAGGTGCCGGAGCGCTGGTAATAAAACGTCCGGGTCGATGCCTTCAGCGCATTTGCGTAGATGTCGTCGCGCACCTCAAATTCGTACGAACGCAGGTTGTTCGCCGGATCGAAAACGTAATACGCGCCGGGTGTTGTCAGGCTCGAAAAGTCGCCGTGCCAGGCTTTGTCGCCCGAATCGGTGTGGAGGTTGCCGTTGTTCCAGATCGTTACGTTGCCCGTAAAAACCGTTCCATTATCGGACGACCGGCGAATCTGGAACTGACTGCCCGGCGTGTAGGCCAAACCGTTGTTCTGGCCGTTGACGGGATTGGCAAACACGACGATTTTCTTCGCCGACGGTCGCCAGCCAAACTGATCGACAATAATCTGTTTGCTGATGGACTGTGCTTCCGCCGTTGAAATGAGCAACCACCCGGCAAGGAGCCATTGGAGTGAATGCCAGATTCTGCTTCGGAAAAGCCGATTTTCTTTTTTCATGCTTTTGTTGTTTGGTGAAAAAAAAGGTTGAATCCGTAAAGTAGATTCCAAAACCGGTCCGACTCCAGAGCAAGCAGGCTGAAGTGCACAATTCGGGCCATCAATTGACTATTTCGTGGACCGGGATACACGGGAAGAGGTTGGTTTTGTCAGACAGAAGAGCGATTTTGTGACGGTAGAATTGCAGGAGGATTTGGCCGAAGCAGTGAGGTCAGCGGAAAAAAATAGCCCACGGTTTTAACCGTGGGCTGAGTGACCCGATTGGGTAGAGTAGATCTCCGGTATGATTTCGACCGCAATTAAACCGTTTCGATTTTTCGCTCGGCGGTTTTGCCAAATTTGTTCTGGCTATCGTACGCCAGCCCCAGCCCGACGCTGGAGAGTTTGTTTTCATCGGCGATGGCCGCGTTCGGGAAAAGGCGTTTGAATTCGGCCTGAACCAGTGGCACTTCGGTCGAACCGCCGGTGAGAATCACGAGGTCGATGTCCTGTTTTCGCACGCCCGCATTCTGCAAACACTCGGTGGCCGAGGCAATGATTTTGTCGACTTCTCCGCGAATCGATTCTTCAAACAAGGTTCGTTTGATCGGAATGAAAAAATCCGGTTCCACAAAATCGAACGGGGTTTCGTAGGTGTCAACGTTGGTGAGGGCAATTTTCGCTCCTTCGGTAGCCGCCAGAACCGTGTGCCCGGTTTCGTTTTCCAATACGCTTAACAGCCGTTTATACCGCTTTTTGTCGTGCGACTGGAACAGCAACTGCCGCGTCTGCATGATGAGTTTGGGCGTATACAGAAAGTTAACTCTGCTCCATTCCGCCAGATCGTGGAACGGTTTTAAGGGAACTTCCAGGTTTTTCTCGCCGTAGTGGCTGCGGTAACCGAGTTCGGGCATGATGGCCGCCAGACTCAGGTCTTTATCGAAATCGTTACCACCCACGCGCACCCCGGTATTGGCCAGAATATCCGACGACCGGTCGTTTTTGCGGGCCGCCTGATTCGAGAGACGGATGACCGTAAAATCGGAGGTTCCTCCGCCCAGATCGGCCACAATCGCCAGTTTCTCCCCGGTTAATTTTGCTTCGTGGGCGAAAGCTGCGGCAATCGGTTCAAACTGAAATTCAATGTGTTTGAAGCCAATTCGCCGGGCAATTTCCAGCAATTCGGCCTGCGCCTGGGCATCGGCTTCCGGCGATTGATCGATGAAATGAACCGGTCGGCCCATCACCACGTGCTCAATTTCCTGACCTGCTTCAGCATCGGCTTTGGCCTTTAGCGTTCGCAAAAAGGAAGAAATGATGGTCGAAAAATTCATGGTTGTGCCGTTTACGACGGTTCCGTGTTTCATCAGGGGCGTACCCAGCACCCGTTTCAGACTGCGCATAAACCGCCCCTGCTTCCGGTCGAAAAACAGATTGACCGCATTTCTGCCGTAAAAAGCTTTGTTATCGTCGCGCTGGAAAAAGATGGCACTCGGAATGGTTACCTGGCCGTTTTCGACCGGAACAAGGCTGATTTCGCCCGCATTGTCAATGGCAATACTTGAATTGGAGGTACCAAAATCGATTCCGCAGGAAAGGGTTGTCATCCGGTTTTGTCTTAATTTTTAGCGGGCAAAAACCGCTCGGCGTCCGAAAAATAATGCGGACGAAAACAGGCTTGCACGGCTTGTGGAGGATAAAAGGGGCGCAAATGTACGTCTAAAAATTGGTTTTGAAGTTGAAAA
The DNA here is from genome assembly GCF_003858635.1 of Larkinella rosea. GTDB lineage: Bacteria > Bacteroidota > Bacteroidia > Cytophagales > Spirosomataceae > Larkinella > Larkinella rosea. The sequence goes on along the minus strand of NZ_RQJO01000010.1, from coordinate 637,751 downwards.
TTTCCTACTTCAAGCTTAATAAATAGAATATGCCGGAATCTAAACCGGTTTTAGCCGTATTGAAATAGCATCTTTACCCGAAACCAACGGATACAAATGGACTTTGAAGCAGTAGCCGCCCAGTTACGAAAACCCGATGGCGAATTCGGAAAACAGGTCGGGGCCAAAATGAACGAAAGTAACTGGTACATCAACCAGTACCTGATTGAAAACCTGAACCTGAAAAGCCACGACCACCTGCTGGAGATCGGGATGGGCAACGGTTTTTTTGTCAAGGACGTTTTTGCCAAAGAGCCTTCGGTCACTTACGTAGGTTGTGATTTTTCCGAGACGATGGTGGAAGAAGCCAGCCAGTTAAATCAATCGTTTATTGAGAACGGCCAGGCTCAATTCATAGTGGCTTCCACGACCAGGCTGCCGTTTGCGAACGAAACGTTTGATACGGTTTTTACGATCAATACGCTGTATTTCTGGGAAAAACCGTCGGAGGACCTGGCTGAAATTCGCCGGGTTCTGAAACCAGGCGGGGAATTACAGATCGCCATCCGACCGAAGCCCCTCATGAAAAAGCTGCCTTTTACGCAGTACGGTTTTACGTTGTACGAGAAAGAAGACGTTGTGGATTTGCTTTCTGCCAGCGGTTTTCGCCTGATCGGGGTAGTTGAAAAAGACGAGCCTGTGCATCAGAAAGTCAACGGCGATTCGGTTCAGATGGTAACTGTAATTGTGCGAGCCGGAAAATACTAAGCAACCCGTTTTATTTCACTTCCGGTCGAGCTATGGTAAGCAATGCAGTATTTCGAGAATTGGCGCTGGCGCTTCCGGATACGGTAGAACTCCCGCACTTTGAAAACACGTCTTTTCGCATCAAAAAGAAAATTTTTGCGACCTTGTCAGAGAAAAATAACCGGGCCTGCCTGAAATTTTCGGAGGTTGATCAATCGGTTTTTTCGTCGTTCGACCAAACCGTTATTTACCCCGTTCCGAACAAATGGGGCAAGCAGGGCTGGACGTTTATCGAATTGGCAAAAGTGGAAGAAGAAACGCTGATCGACGCGTTGAAAACCGCTCATCAGCAGGTGGTCAATGCGTCCCAACGTAAACCGAAAACGAACGGGTAAATCGCACACATTGGTTGCCGCAATTAACGGGTATTCTGGTGCTTTCAGTCTCCTGGAGAGAGGAATGGATTTCTGGAAATGGCGGGATAAATTGCAGTAAATCGGCCTGAGCAAGCCCTTTTGATGAACTAAGCTCCTACCTAATACGGAAAGAATGGCATGAGAACGCTAGGAATTTTCATCCTCCTCTGGTTTGGAATCCGTCAAACGTCGGCTCATGCCCAACTGGATTCCATCCGTGCCACTGCAACACTTTCTGAACATCCGAGAATTCTGCTTAGCCAGGGTGAAGTTCAGGCACTCCAACAGGCAATTCAATCCGATACCAGCCTAGGTCTCGTTCACCAACTACTGTTAGCCCAGTGTGATAGTATATTGCTGAGCAAGCGGAGTGCGTTAAGTCCCACGCGGGTGGGTCGTATCCAGCACAGCGACGTCCGAGAAGCGCTGCGACGGCTTTTTGCCCTTTCCTACGGCTGGCGATTGACGGGGCGGCAGGCCTATTTTGACCGGGCAAAACACGAACTTTGGATGGTGCTGATTGTCTATTGGCATCGGGAGCAGGTCGAACACCTGGCCGAAATCACCACGGCGGCTTCCCTGGCTTACGATTGGTTGTATAGTAACTTATCGCCCAGAGACCGTGATTTTGTGCAAAAAACAATCATCAAAAAGGGACTAGAGGCAGCTTTCATTCCTCGCGATAGCAGTTGGACCGTTCCCACCGATTATCAAAAACAAGTTGTTAACACGGGCCTGGTTTTCGGTGCGTTAGCCATCTATGAGACTCAACCGGAACTGGCTCGTTCAATCTTAAACCGGTCGATACGTTCGACCAGGCAATTACTGACACACTACGAACCGGACGGGGCTTATCCTTATGGCTATTCGGCCTGGAGTTACGCTACGAGTTTTACGGCTCTATTAATCAGTGCTTTACAGAACGAATTTAAAACCGATTTTGGCTTACTGGCCCAAACTGGCTTTTTAAAAACGGCGGCTTACGGACTCCATATGCGGGCTCCTTCGGGCAACTGCTTCAATTATGGGAAAGCCGATCTGGAAGCCCCGCTTCAACCCGTCCAATTTTGGCTTGCCCACCGGGCGGAGAATCAGTGGGCCGGATGGAAGGAACGAAACTGGTTAGTAAGCAAAAAGGCGAATGCCTGGCAGAAAGAAGCGCTCTTACCCGCCCTGTTGATCTGGAGTTATCGTCAACCGTTGACTGGGAACAGTCAACCTCCAGGCCAGGTATGGGTAGGTAGGGGTAAGGCTCCCATTGCGCTGCTCCGCAGCTCGTGGCACGATTCAACCGCCTTGTTTATGGGATTAAAAGCAGGGACTCCCTCACTGGCGGATGCCCACATGGATGTCGGTTCATTTGTAGTCGAGTCGCAGGGGGTTCGATGGGCGATCGATCTGGGGCCTCAAAATATGGATTCCTTACAATTGGCCGGTGTCGATATGCAACAAACAAACCAGAATGCCCCCCGCTGGTTGGTTTATCGAAATTCAACAATGGGGCACAACACCCTGGTGGCGAATTATGGCGCTCAACTGGTGAACGGATTTGCTCCAATTAGTAGTCATTCCAATCAACCGGCTTTTCTGAATGCGATTACCGATTTGACCTCCCTGTATGCAGATGATCTGGTGAGTGCCCGACGGGGTGTTGCCATACGTAATGGCCGGTCCATGCTCGTTCAGGATGAGGTGGAAACCGGTTCTAAAGAAACGGTTATGCGGTGGGCGTTTGTAACGGGAGCGGAGGTTGAACGGATTGATTCGCACCGGGCCATTCTTAGCCAATCGGGCAAGAAACTGCTGGTTGCCCTGGACCCGGGTTCGGGGCTAACACTGCGTACCTGGTCGACCGGGCCCCGTTATGAGCACGATTCGGTTAATCCGGGCACAATGCAAGTGGGTTTCGAAACCACAATTCCTCCCGGAACGAAACGATCGTGGAAGGTGGAATTCATTCCTGAAATCGTTTCACTTGAAGCCGTTTCACCGATGGTTCCGCTGGCACAATGGCCCCATGAATAAGCGTGTATTCAACTAGCTTGTTGATGGGTAAGCTGACCTTTGAACAACGGACAGGAACTAACGATAACAAGCTTGATGATGGAATCTGTAACTAAAAATACGGTCTGCTAACGATGGATTTTCCCGCCGGTGAACTGTTTATTCTACTCTTCTTTTCAGTCGGGTTGACGCTCGTCGGCATTGGCTATTCCATCTTTCGGAAGCGCCGGAACCTGACTCAAAACGGAATGGCCGCCAAAGGCATCGTCATCGGATTGCACCGGATTGAGCGACGCGATTATCCGCTGGCACCTTCCATTCGGTACCAGACCGCCGAAGGCCAGGAGGTGGTTTTTCACAGTTCGGAAGGGCGGAATCCGCCGAAATACCGGGTGGGCGACGAAGTGACGCTTTACTACGATCCCAGCGATTTCCAGCATGTTCAGCTGGCGGGTGATTACCTGATGGTGTATGTATTTTCCGGAATGGGAGCGGTTTTTCTGCTGCTTTCCGTTTGGGAAGTTGCCGATTCGGTCGGAACGATCTGGCAGTGGGTGTGGGGAAGTTAAACAGAAAACCGCCCGAAACAAAAAAGCCGACCCTTCAACCAGGTCGGCTCTGTGAAAAGAAACGCAATCCTTATTTTTTACCGGCAAACCGGATTTCAACCGTGTCGCCATCCGAGGTTCCCGATGCTTCGAAAACCAGTTTTCCGGCCGAAATTTCGGCAATTTGTGAACCGCCATCACTGAAGAGACCATAATTTGCTCCGTCGGCTTTGACTTCATATTCACCCAAATCCAGTTCCCGATCGTCTTCACCCGTTGCTTTGAGCAACAGAACCAGTGAAACGATTCCGTCCGAGGTTTTTTTCATCTGGGCTGTAGCCGAGACCGTTACGCCTTGCTGCGTAACCGGTAAGGTTTTGTAAGTAACCACGCTTTCGCCATTGACTTCGTAGGCAAATGAACTCAGTTTGTAGGTTCCGGCCACGGCGCTGGCGGGGTCTTTTGGGGTTACTTCCGTTTTTTCGGAATCTTTTTTACAGGCGGCAAAGGTGACCAGTGCAAACAGGAAAATCAGTACTTTTTTCATCAGTGTAGTTGTTTAATGTTCGATACAAACGTAGCACCGAACGTACCCGGCAACCAATTACTGGTGACATGAACTGTTACTTTTGATTCCTGAAACGTTATCAAACCGGATTGATTCCGCTCCAATGACTTTCCGGCAAAAAGGCGGATTGGGACCAAATGATCTGATTGACACCCTCCCAGTGGGTATTTTTCGAACAAACCGGTTTTCCGAAAGTTCTTTTAGAAAGCAATCATCTCAACGCATGAAAACGAAACATTGGATTTTGGGGCTGTCACTGGGGCTGCTCACGGCCTTTTCACAACTGGCTTGTGAGTCCAAAACAGAAAAGAAAGCCGAGAAAGTCGGCGACGAATACAAGGATGTCATTAAGGCCCAAAACGAGGGCGATAGCAGCGGTGTGCAGGAAGAACAGGCCGAACTCGATTCGGCCCGCCAGGATTATCGGGAGCTGGCGAAAGACTCGACACGCAAGGAATGAGTTCGGAAACGTCATAAAAAACCGGTACCGTTTCTTCGGAGCTTGTACCGGTTTTTTTATGGTTACCGGCGCTTCGTTTGCTCGAACGACAGATTTTCCGAAAAGAACTGCAATACTTTTTTCTCGATGCGCTCACCAATGCGGTTGATGTGGTCGCCATCGTACTCCTCGTAGGTGTGTTTGATCTGATAGTCGTTCAACACGCTGTTCAATACTTTATTGCTGGCGGCAATGCCCACGTCTTTCGATCCGGCGTCGAAAGCAATGGCGTGTAATTTTTTGAGATTGGGAATGTACTGATCAATCATGGCGAGGGGGGCATTCGCGGCCATTTTGGCCATCAGGCCCGCTTGCGTTTGCGCGTCTTTGGAAGGCAAATCGATGTAAAAAGGCGGTTTTTTCGGATTAGGAGTCCAGGCAGCTGCCGTCGCAAAAGCCGCTTTTACCCCGAAATCCGCTTTTACGAGCGCCGAATCCGACTGAATTGCTTCGATCCGGGCCAAAGCGGCTTCGTTGCGGTTTTGATTCAGGTTGGCATTCATGCAGCAGGGGCTCAGCAGGTAAATGCTGGAAAAAATTTCGGGGTGTTTCTGGCCGATGCGCATGGTGCCATAACCACCCATCGAGTGTCCGGTTAATCCCCGGCTGGCGGCAGTCGCGATCGTGCGGTAATGACTGTCGATGTAACTCACCAGTTCGTAGGCGACGTAATCTTCCCAGTTGCCGGTGGTCACCGAATTGGAGTAAAAACTGCCGAAAAACCGGGTGTAGGCGTTAGGCGTAACGATAATCATTTCGCGCACGGCGGGGTCGGCAAACGCTTTATCGACCACTTCCGGGAGATTGATCCAGTGTTTGGTAAAACCGTACCACTGGGCGTCGTTGTCGGTAAAACCGTGCAGCAGATACAACACCGGATACCGGCGGTTTTTGTCCGTTTTATAACTGGGCGGTAAATAAACCGAAACGTCGCGGTCGGGAGAGTCACCGGACAGGTTGCCTTCCAGCCCTTTTCCGTGAACTTTAATGCGCTCTGCAGTGCCTTTCTTGGGAGAAGCAGTCTGGCTTTTGGCGGGGAAAGTGATGAAGAGCGCGAAGCCGAGGAGCAGCGCCGGAAGAATAGCGGTTTTCATGATCGATTCAGGAATGCGTTGGTTCGGCAACTTACTGATAAGTTGACCAATGACCAAAGCATTCCGGAACCGTACCTGTAAAAATCATCACCATTTAAACTGATTATTGGCTTCGGCCGCATCGTCGGTTTTGGTCGTAAAAATCGAGCGGGTCAGGGCGGTTTCGCTGTCTTTGCCTTTGGCGCGTTGCTCACCAATTCCGCCCGGTGCGGGCAGCAGTAAATTGATTACCGACAGAACCTCCGCCGTCAGTCCCGGAAGCAGGCCGTGGACGGCGGCAGCTACTTTGGCGGGTAACGAAATGATCAGTTCGGCCCGGCCGTAGCGGCTGGCTTCCAGAATTTGCCGGGCGCTTTCTTCCGCACTTTTCGACAAAACCGGCAGCGAATCGCCAATTTTGAACCAGGCATATTCCTTTTCGTTCTGGCCTTTAAACAGCGCATTTCTCGGGCTACCCGTCCGCATCAGTCCCGGGCAAACCGTGGTGACGTAAATGCCGTCTTTCAATAATTCGGAACGAAGCCCTTCGGAATACCCGACCAGCGCAAATTTACTGGTGGAGTACGGCATCAGGTGCGGAAATGCCACTTTACCGCCAAAGGAAGCAATATTGATGATGCGGGAACCGGTTCCTTTTCGGGCGCGCATCTGGGGCAAAACCGCATTGATGGTGTGAAACGCCGACCAGAAATTGGTTTCCATCACTTCCCGAAAATCGGCCTCCGTGGCGTGTTCGAAGGGCGTTACCAGAATCGTACCGGCGTTGTTGACCAGCACATCGACCGGCCCGATGGTTTCCTGGACGGCCTGAATGAAGGCCGTTACCTGCGCTTTATCCGTGATGTCACAGGCATACGTAAAAACCGTACCGCCGTTCAGTTCCAGATCGGCTTTGGCCCGTTCCAGGTCGGCTTCGTCGCGGGCGCAAATGGCGATGTTCGCTCCTTCCTGCGCAAATTCCCGCGCCAGCACCAGCCCTAATCCGCGCGACCCGCCGGTGATGACCACGGTTTTTCCGTTAAAATCGGTTTTACGCCAGTGATCGAGCATCGTTTTTGCCGCTACGGCAACGCCAATGCCCGCCAAACTCCACAGGCCAAGTTTGTTCGTGTTGGATAACCTCATCGTTCGTGTGTCTTTCCGGTATATAGGTATTCAACTGGCTTTCCGCTGGAATGTTGCCGATCCGGGGCAGAACCTTTTGAGTTCTGATTCTGAAAAACCGGTTTTTTCGGCGGAGAAGGATCACCCTGCCCGCGGTTTTTTCCGGTTGGATGACAAATTGTTTCGGTTGAAACCTAATGCTTTCGCGAAAACCGGTGGCCGCGGAGAATCTTTGCTATACGAAAAGCAACGAAATCGGCTTTTCGACTAAACAACAAAAACGACGGAACACATGAAACGAGTTACCTACCTTCTGGTCTGGCTTTTCCTGTACGGCCTGTTTATGGCGGCCTGTAAACACGATATTGATCCGGCAACGCCGGTTGCCGAAACCCCCGGGACAACTAACCCCAATCCTCCAAAACCTGAAACCGGGGCCGTTCAGCCGGTAGGCATTCCGCTGGGAACGGCGGTGGTTCAAACGATTGGCCCCACGGGTGGTTCCATTACGGCCGAAGACGACCGGTTTACCGTCACGATTCCAGCCGGAGCTTTGACGAAAGACGTCGAAATTTCGGTTCAGCGCATTACGAACACGAATGGAACGGGCGTCGGAGATGGTTACCGGATGCTGCCGGACGGCCAGCAGTTTGCCAAACCGGTGACGATGACAGTGCATCGTACGGCCGAAGAAGGGCGACGGACTTTCCCGAAAGCCTGTGGAATTGCGTACCAAAACGCCAAAGGAGTCTGGATGGCGGTCGGTGGTACTCAGGTTGACACCACCAACCACACGGTTTCGATTGAAGTGAATCACTTTACGGATTTCACGTTTTTCGAGTACGTTTACCTGGAACCTGAGTTGACCGCCATCGATCCGGGGCAATCCGTCGACATCAAGCTCTTTGGCCTGAGCTCGATCAATTGGCTCCTGGAGGATTTTCCCAAAGGTTCGGAGCGGCCGCTGCCAAAACCGACTCCGATCGAATACCTCGACGGCTGGGAAGTACGGGGTGAAGGTAGTTTGCGAGGTTCCGGAAAAGAAGTAACCTATCAGGCGCCCAGCCAGCTACCGAATTCAAATCCGGTGGTGGTGGTGGCCAAACTGAAGTCGCCGGGAAAAGAAGTGGCCCAATTGCTTTCAACCATTTACGTACTCAAAGAAGGTATATCGCTGCAGGCCGGTGGGGGCGACTGGGTTCATTTTCCGAAAGCCGGGGCGCACCTGCGGGGAACGATCAAGGGGCTTGACGGAGAAAATGGCCAACAGACGGTGAACATCAAATGGCAAGCGGGTGCCAAACCGATCGATGCCCTCGGAATCTACCCCTGGGCGAAGGATTATCCGGGCATTATCTATCGTCCGAATCCGATTACGGAATATACCCACTTATACATTGTCAATAAACAAGTGTATGTTAGCCCGGGATCACTGAAGGCTTCGAATATGCAGTATGGTGTCATTATGGGCACGTTTGATGTGCAGTCATCGGGGGTTATAGTGACTTCGATCCCACCGGTGGTTTCCACGTCCTCCCTGCGAGGGGTGTTCCGGGTCAAGTGCATGGATTGTGTCAGGTAATCCGTCAGAACAACAGCCATTGCCAGTTTATTGAAAGCAGGTCGCGGCACCGTGTTGCGACCTGCTTTTTATGTATTCTGGTACTTATCGGATAAAAAGTAGAAATGATCGGTAAAAACCGGTCGTTTGTCGATGAATGAGGGGGTTTGAAAGAAAAAAATAAAACCGCATTAAACGTTGGGGTGGGTTGGTCCTCTAAGAGACATATTACAACAAATAAACACGACCAACCATGAAAACGACCATCTTCACGCTCGTCACATTTGCAGTATTAAGCGCCGGAACGGCAATGGCTCAACGCGGTTATGACAACGATCGCTACCCGGCTCCCAACCCAAGATATGACGACAACCGATACAATAACCAACGGTACGACGACATTCAGGAAGACATCCGGATTGACCGGCTGGACGCCATTGTCGGCTTGTCACGGCATCAGGAACGGCAATTGAAACGCATCGAAGACCGGTATGATTACCGCGAAATGGAAGCCGCCAGACGCCGGGACCCGCAGGCTTATCAATACACGCTCCGTCGGAAAAATCAGGAAATGATGTCGGTGCTGACGCCGTTCCAACGCGAGCGATTATTTGCTTATCAACAACAATACCGCCGGAATGATCGGGGTTATTACGGTCGCCGGTACTAATGAACGAGGGGTTTAAAAACGGAAAAAGCGGAGCAATCCGCTTTTTTTTGTTTTGCTTATTGCCAGACCTGAAACCGTTTGACGCCAATGCTGATGGACTCCGGACCGGGACGAATGCCGCCCCGGTGACCGATCAGTACTCCCAATTTTCCGCGCCCCGCCGATTCGACATTCTCATCGAAAAGTATTCGCCCATTTACACTGACAGTTAGGTGGTTGCCAAACCGCTCGACGCGGATCACTTGGTTATTTTCACTGGCAATCAGGCCACCCAGATTGAAATGTTCGTCGTCATCACCGGTTTCGACGTACAAGGTGTTGGGTGACGCGTAAGCGGCCTGGTAGTGTTTTGGATTCTGGTCGCCCTTATATTGGGCATCCCAGAAAATACCGGCGAAGGCATCCGAGCCCCAGGTACCCGTCTGCATTTCGGCCGCAAAATCGCCGAAATCGTCTTTCGAGGTCATAAAATAATCCTGCGCATTTTGTCCCTTGTAAATCAGGCCCGTGAAATCGAGTTGGTTTTTTTCGAACTTGAAATACGGGATCTTTTCGTACCGGAAGGCAAGCTGTTCGAACCGGTTTTTGGCAAAATTCTCGTCGATGACCAGCTTCATCATGGCTTTTTTCGCTTCGATTTCTTTCTGAAAAACCGCCTGTTCCTTCTGACGAATGGCTTCTTTTTTGGCGTCTTCGATTTTCTGCGCGGCATCCTGTTTTCGTTTTTCCTGTAATGCGGCCACATTTTCCGGTTTGTTGGCCCATTGGACAAACAGATAGCCAAGAGCCAGAATAGAAACGATAACGATGGCTAAGATTTTCATGGGTTTTTGGAAATAAAAAGAGGAAATTAATTGCACGCGACTTTCAGGCAGTTGATGACGGATTTTGGAATTTCTTTCAATTTTTCGCATAGATAGTCGCCTTCCGACAGGGCAACTCGTTTCCATTTTCCGTGGCTAACCTTCAGGATCTGACCCGCCCCCTGCGCGGTTTCCTGCTTCTTTTTATCGAGGAGATTGAGACTGACCTCGGCATATGCTCCGCAAAAACCGCCACTGCTGACTTCCACTGGTTGCTGGTCGATTACTTTGCCGGATTCGAGTTCAGCCATGTAGGCTACTTTTCCAATTTTGATCTGTAGAAACACATCACCTTTGGAATGCGCATCGGGCTGGCGGGCTTCACTAACGAGGTGGGCGATCAAGGTCGATTCTTTGGGAGTTTGCGCCCGCACCGGACGAAAAGCCAGGAAAAGCGCATCAAATACAAGCGTGCCTACCACTAATAAACGTGTTTTCATCGGGCCTCAAATGCCGGTTATTCCGAAAGGTAACGGGCAAAAGTCTTCCCGATAACCAAACTCGATGTCGGGTGGGGCTGGGTTTGCAGGTGGTGATGAACCGGTCATATCCGGCAAAACCGGTTTTTCGAATGGCGGTCAATTGCCCTGAACGATGGCTTCGTAAAACTTGTCGAGAATCAGGGAGCGTAAATTAATCGTCGGCTTTCCGTAGGTTTTGGAATCGTCGGGATACACGCGATTGGTCAGGCAGATGTACACCAAATTGTACTTGGGATCGACCCAGACGTAGGTGCCGGTGTAGCCCGTATGGCCGTAAGACAAGGGAGAAGGGTAGGCTTTCGGGCCTTCTTTCGGATTGGCCGCCCGCGCAAAACCGTATCCGCGACCACTCGCTTTGGATTGCTCCGACGTGAAAAGATCAACCGTAGCGGGCTTGAAATAGGTTATTCCTCCATACGAGCCTTTGTTCAGATAAAGTTGCCACAAAATGGCGAGGTCGTTGGCGTTGGAAAACAGACCGGCATGCCCCTCAACTCCGCCCGCCATAGCCGCCCCCGGATCGTTGACGTACCCCTGTACCCGCATACTCCGGAACCAGTTGTCGTTTTCGGTGGTCGGCGCAATGCGGGAGGGGGGAAACCGGTTCCGGGGCAGAAACCCCATCGTCTGTAACCCCAGCGGCCGGTAGAATTCGTGCTGCACGTAGTCGTTCAGTTTTTGATGCGTTACGGTTTCAATCACCTCTTTCATCATGTACATACTGACGTCGCTGTACACAAATTTCCCCCGGGTTCCTCCGGTGGATTTCAGCGTCACGGGCCACATGACTTCTTCAAAATAATTGGCCCGCAGGAAATAACCATCGGCCACTTTGGTTGGGAAAGCCGCGGAGGAATCCTTGCTTAAATCCAGCGGTTTGAGCTGTTCGTAGAATTTGATGTAGGGCGTATACCCGGCTTCGTGGAGCATCGCTTCCCGAATGGTGATCGTCGCCTTGTCCGGGATCGACCGGGTGCGGGCCACATACGTGCTGACGGGCGTTTTCAGGTCGATGATGTTCTGATCGACCAGTCGCATGATGGACGGTGTGGTGGCACTGACTTTGGTGACCGACGCCAGATCGAAAAGATCGTCGGGCTTGGTCACTTCCTCCGGCGAATAGGTGTGATGCCCGTATGCTTTATGAAAAACCACCTGCCCGTCCTTCGCCATCAGCACGACGGCTCCGGGCGTTACGTGGTCGGCAATGGCCACTTTCACCAGTGAATCAACGGAAGTCAGGCGGTTGCTATTCACCGAAACGGCTTCGGGAACCGAATAGCCCAGCCGAATTTTTTGCGTCGAATAACCGCTCCCCTGCCCAAACGACTTGCTGTAGGTCGCCGGAAGGCGATTGGAGGTTGCCAGGCCCCCGAAGAGCAATTGGGCCGCGACCGAAGCACTTTCGGTTGACTGAACCGGACACCAGATAATGGGAGAACGCAGCGATTCCAGATCCGCCAGCTTCTTTCCGTTCCCGGCCAGCACCACAACTACTTGGTTGATGGCTTCCTGATCTTTGATGAAATTCAGTAGGCGGGCGTCAATGGGTGTTAAATCCGAAAGCGTGACGAGAATCAGATTGTACAGTTTGAGCCGGTCATGCAGCGCAAACACGGCCGAATCGGTTGGTGCGGGTTTAAGCGAAAAGCTGGTAACCCGGCTGTATTTGGAAACAAGGCTGTCAAAAACTGCCGGATGCCCAAAGGCGTTGTGTACACTGGCGATCCGTAAATCCCGGAGGTTGACGACGGGCACCAGCCCCGACGGATTATTGAGTAGCACAATCTGCTTTTCGGCATTTTTGATGGCCATTAACCGGCGAAGGTTCGTGGATTGATTTTGGGCAAAACCGGTGCTCCACCCCAGCAACAGCAGCAGGCTCGTCAGAAACTGTTTCATAGGTGGCAAGTAACGGGATTATTGCTGATTTTTCAACCGTTTCCGCTTTGGGATTCAATTTTCATCGTCAGGGGAAAATGCGGTTTCCCGGCAGTAAACCGATTAAAAGCCGTCTTTGGAAAGTATAATCCCACCCGGCGGGTCTTTTTCCGGCAGTAATTGTTTCGTTAACATGTTCAAAATGAATCTACAAAACCGCCCGATTCGGCTTCCCGCGCTGTTTGCTGCTGTCGTTTTTTTGCTCCTGGTTTTTACCGGGAAAATCGCCGTTTCCCAAACCGGTTCGCCGGGCAACACCGAAAATAAAAAGAAAGGCTCACCGCTTCATCTGTTTATCATCGGCAACAGTTTTTCGGGAAATGCGGCCAAATACCTGCGGGAGTTGAGCGAAGAGGGCGGGCATGAGCTGACCATTGGCCGGGCCGAGCTGGGCGGTTGTTCGTTGCAACGCCATTGGGAAATTGCCGAAGCCGCCGAGGCCAATCCGGACAATCCGAAAGGCAAGGCTTATAACGGAAAATCACTGAAAATGCTGCTTTCGGAAGGGAAGTGGGATGTCGTAACGCTGCAACAGTATTCGATGCTTTCGGGCGATGTGGACTCGTACCGGCCGTATGCGAAGAAACTGTACGACTATATTAAAAAGTTACAGCCTTCTGCCAACATTGTGTTTCACCAAACCTGGGCCTATCGTGCCGACGCCGACGGTTTTGGCCAGGTTGCCCAGGGAGTTCTGGCCAAAAGCGAAAAGGAAATGTGGGAAAAATCGCGGGCGGCTTACCACACAATTGCCCGCGAACTGGGCGCTTCCCTTATTCCCACCGGCGACGCGTTCTGGCGGATTAGCTCAGACTCGAAATGGGGTTTTCAGAAAGATACCGGTTTTGATTATAGCCAGCCCCAGGCGCCCAATCTGCCGAACCAAAACCATTCGCTGCACATGGGTTATACCTGGAACAACAACAAACTGGGGTTTGATTCGCACCACGCCAATGCGGCTGGGTGTTACCTGGGTTCGCTGGTCTGGTACGGTTTTCTGTTCCACGAATCCCCCGTCAGGCTGAAGTTTGTTCCCGAAGGCGTAGCGGATGATTTTGCCGCGCAGTTGAAGAAAACCGCCTGGACTACGGTTCAGACGGTTGGCAAAAGTAGTGTCAAATAAGCGGGTTGACGCAATACCAGCAAAAAACCGGTCCAACGCGGGCCGGTTTTTTGCTTTTAGTTCAGGGCGATCAGACGTCCTGAAAAGCTGGGGAGGGGCTGCTGAGTTGTCAGCGTAAGGTGATTAACCCTGGCATGAAAACCGTCGGTGATGACAACCTGATAAGCGCCGTCGGGCAAGGTGCTGATGTCCATCATGATCCGGGCGGTTTTCTGCCGTTTCCCAACCCGCTGAACGAAGAATTCGTGGCCACGGCTGTTCACCAGCCGGACTTCAACCACTCCGCCCACCAACTTATCGACGGCGACCCGAAGTTTCCCCTGGGCGTCGGTGTAGAGACTACTCTGATAGCTGCGGACGCTGGAGGTCGGGAGGGGTTGGCTGGTGGCTGCGGAAGTAGCAGAAAGGCTACCGAAGCTCAGTGCAAAAGCGAAAAACAGCGGTTTGACAAGCGTTTTCATGATCTGAGGAGTTTAGTGTGATATCCGTTTTGGATGATTCAAAGGTCAACTTCAGAGCGGGAAAACGCTGTCACAAATCGGTCATTGGCTACCATTTTTGAGAAATGGCAACTTTAGAATGCCTGCCAAACTAAAAACCGCACGAACATTTTCAGAAATAAGCCTCTTCGATCACGATCCGGGCATTGGCCAACTCATCGTCAATGGCAACATCGCAGCTCAGACACCGCATGCCATCAATGCTGACGGCGCAGGTTCCGCAACTGCCCATACCGCTGCAGATTCCGAAACCAGAAATCGGAAGGTAATCGGCGATCAGGCTCATCAGCGAATAATAGTGATTCCGGCGGGTCTGCACCGGCCATTCTTCACCCCGGTAAACCAGCGTAAACAGGATCGTATTTTTTTCCGAGTTTGTCAACCGAATGAAAAGCAAGATTGCCGAAGAAAAAACGGTGCCGTTATTTTTCAAAAACGACCGATTGCGGTTCCGCTCCGTTTTGGGTGACAATTCCGGCAATGGCCTGAATCATCGGATCGGGGCCGCAGATGTAAAACGGTTTTTGGAAATTGTCGACGTGCTTTTTAAGGAAATCCTCGTCAATGTACTGCCGTTGTTGCCTTTCCGTCGTGCTTCGGGTAATCACAAAAACCGCATTGTCGCCCAGCATTTCTTTCAGCTCTTCCGCGTAAATGACATCGCTGGCGGTTTTATTGGAAAAGAACAGCTTGTTGTTTCCAATTTGGTTGTCCTTGTATAACTGGCGAAGGATCGCCATAAAGGGCGTGATACCGGCTCCTCCCGCAATAAAATACCCTTCGCCCTGGTATTCAATCATTCCCCACGGTTCATCGAGGATCAATTCGTCTCCTTCCTCCAACTGACCGATTTGGTTGGTAACGCCGTCGTGGTCGGTGTAGGATTTGATGGTGAATTCCAGGTACGGGTCGGTGTTGAGTGAGGTAAAGGTAAAAGGGCGTTTTTCGTCTTTCCAACCCGGTTTATTGAGGGAAACGTCGGTGGCCTGGCCGGGTGTGAACGCATAGTTTTCCGGTTTTTCCAGGCGAATGCGCCGGACGTTGTGCGTAACCTGCGAGATTGACTGAATCGTTAACGTGTGTTCCATAAGGCTCAATTGTAAAAGGTTAACCGGGCAAAACCCGGCGCCGGGCGGTTTGCAGTAGAAGGAGTGACCCTTTGAAAAGGTTCAGGAAACAGAAGTGAAAATCAGTAAGTTTTTACTTTCAAGCTGCTTTAACGGGTAACCAATTGCCAATCCGTAAATCAGTATTACCAAACCAAGCCATCCGATGAAAAAAATACTCCTCGCCATTGCACTTTCGGTCAGCGCCTTTTCCCGGTCTTTTGCCCAACAACCGGCTCCATCGGGCGCACCAGCCGCCCCGCCCATGCGCTTGACAACCACGGCTTTCCCGGATGGTGGGATTATTCCGATCAAGTTCACCCAGGCGGCTCCGGGCGCGGCACCGGGAGGTGGAACGTCGCCGGAACTAACCTGGTCGAACGTGCCGCCCGGAACGCAGAGCTTCGTGTTGCACATGCACGACGTCGATGTCGCCCGCAACAAAACCGCCGACGACAATCTTCATTGGCTGGTCTGGAACATTCCGGGAACGCTCACCAGTTTGCCTGAAGGCATTCCGGCGGGGGCGCAACTCTCCGATGGCAGTTATCAGGTGAATGTGTTTACGCCCTCGTATCGCGGGCCGGGCGCAGCGGCTTCGGGGCCATTGCACCATTACGTTTTTGAAATTTTTGCGTTGGATACCAAACTCGATATAAAGCCCGGCGCTGACGGCGAAGGCTCGGCGGTTCGGGCCAAGATTTTAAAAGCCATCGAAGGCCATGTGATTGGCAAAGCCGCTTACGTTGGTTTGTTTAAGCGCCCGCAGTAGATCGTGCAATTTCGAATTCGTTCTAATCAAAAACGGCGAACATCATAAAAGAAAGGTTCGCCGTTTTTATTTTCAAATACAATGACGCATACGTAAGCCGAAGAACTGATTGAGCAAGCAGAATATCCCATTCGGGTAATAGACCGTAGTAAGCCTTTTAAATACGACTTGTTTATGGAAATATAACCAGTATTAAATTATTTCAACGGTTCCGGAGCGTCCGAAAAATGTTTGTATTTCCCAAGCAGCCGACCAAGGAAATACGTAAACGGCATAACGGTTTTTTTGACGAAAGCCGGAATTTCAGCCATATCGTACTCCCGGGCGTAGCGGGTCAGTAAATAAGCGCCGTCGAACAATTCCGGCTGGCCTTTGCCTGATTTGTTTTGGGCTTCAAAAATTGATGACAGAAAGAAAACGATGGTGTTGGCGGGTTGAATCCAGCCCGTGCAGCTCAGTTCGTCTTCACCGGCGTTCCAGAACTTATGCGGTGTTCCGCGTTTAAACAGGACACTTTCGCCGGGATAGGCATACTGAACGTCCTGACCTAAAACCTGATAGCCCATTTTCCCGGACGTTACCGTCAGGCATTCATCCTGCAGATAATGGGTGTGCATGGGCGGGCCATGATGGGGGGTAACCCGGTTTTCAACGATAACCTTGTCACCTTGCGCGTCTTTTTCGACGGACAGAAAAGTGAGCTTTTCGCCCAGACAGTTCTGAATGGAATGTGGATAATTGATGTTCATTTTCTTTGATGTTTTTGCAAAAGTAAGTATTTTTGGACAATGTCCAAATTTTTTATGACAACGGAAGAAAAAATTGTTGCCAAAGCCCTTGAACTTTTTAACGAACGGGGAATTGAGTATGTCGGACTACGTGAACTGGCGGCTGTGCTCGGAATACGGGTTGGCAATATCACCTATTATTTCCCGACGAAAGACGATTTGGTTGCCCGTTTATCGGCGGACCTGGCTGTTTTAAATTCGCGGATTACAACGGATCACCTGAGTATCTATTCATTGTTGCAACGTTTTGCGAACGTATTTGGAAACCACGTTCAATACCGATGTTTGCTGCTGAGTTTTGTTCATTTGATCGAACAGAACAAAGCATTGTCCGAAGCGTATAAAGCAACGCAGGATTTGCGCTATAAATCGCTGCGGGAAGACCTGTCGTTGCTGCAAAAAACCGGTTATTTGACCCCCGAAACGGAGGTGGAATTTGTCCTTTCCATGATCACGCTTCTGGTTCGGTTCTGGATTTCGGAGGCCAGTATTTCGTTTCGTCACCTGAGTCCGCCGGAGCAAATCAGCCATTATGCATCGTTGCTGGCCAACTTCCTGATTCCGTATGCAACACCAAAAGGAAAAGAAGATATTCAGCGGTTTTTGGACGATTTATAAAACCGGATTGGATGGAGTTGCGAACATCAATCAGTGAATACGTTTTTTCGACTTAACTTGGTGACTGCCTAATCGTTACTTTTGTCAAATGCGGAAGATTCTTTTCGTATTGCTAATCATTCTGGTTTCAAATTGCCAGTCAACAAACGTGTATACGATTGATGATGTTGGTGAGATTCAGCGGTTCAGCGTTAAAAATAGGGGGCGGAGCCTTTTTGATCATCCTATCAAAGTTTCCGTGGAAGGCAAAACCGACGGCGGGGGTTACATTTACCTCACCGGGGCCGAACAGGGAATTTTACCTCCGAACCAAGCCAATTTTGAAGTTAAAATTCACAAAGGCCGAAATAAGAAAACCCGGGATTGGAGCGTCACGCTGCCCAGCAACTACGCACTGAATTTTGTTTATGTGCCAATCGACGCAAAGGAAGGTGACTTAACGGTTATCGTGGAATGGTAGAACGTTTTTTGAACGCTTAATTGACCACCTTAAAGAAATTCCATTCCTTCCGAAAGTCGGCTTTCATGGTGCCTTTCGGGAAAACGTGGTGGGTGTTCGCCCATTCGTTCCACTGTTTATCGAGTTTGGTAACCAGATCTGGGTTTTCGGCTGCCCGGTTTTGCCGTTCCGTTCGGTCGGCTTCCAGATCATACAGTTCCCACGGCTGGCCGATCATGCCCACGGCTTTCCACCTGCCAAACCGGATGGCGCGGTGGTTTTCGTGCTCCCAATACATGTAATCGTGCAATTGACGGCCCCCTTTCTTCAACACCGGCATCAGACTTTTTCCCTCAATGGGTTGAATGGATTGCCCGTTGGCCTGCGTCGGATAGGTCGCTCCGCTGACCTCCAGAAACGTCGGCATGATGTCGATCAGGTAGCCGGGGGTTGCCGTAATTCTGCCTTTCTGGCTAATTCCGGCCGGATAATGCACGATGAGCGGGGTGGAAATACCGCCCTCATACGAAACGTGCTTGAACCCTCTGAAGGGCGTATTGGAGGCATTGGCCCAAACCGCTCCGTACGAAATTGCGCCCGATTTGGCGGGTACGTTGATGTCGGCAAGCTGACCTCCGCCTAAAACACCACCTTCCTGACAGGCCCCATTGTCGGACAGAAAAACCAGCAGCGTATTGTCGAGTTGCCCGCTTTTCTTCAACTGATCGACCAGTTTGCCGATGTTCTGGTCCATGCGGGAAATCTGGGCCGCATACACCGCCATGCGGTAATCCATTTCCCGTTGTTTGGTAGTGTCCTGTTCCATCCAGGCCGGATAGATGTCCGGACGGGCCGAAAGGCCCCATTGTTTCGGAACGATACCGGTTTTTATCTGCTTCTGCAACCGTTGTTCCCGGAGTGCATCCCAACCCTGGCGGTATTTTCCCCGAAACCGCTCAATGTCCGTGGATAGGGCGTGCAGCGGCCAGTGTGGCGACGTAAAAGCCAGGTACAGAAAGAAGGGCTGCTGGTCTTTTTGCTCCTGCAGGAACGAAATGGCATGATCGGTAAACGCGTCGGTGGTGTAAAACGGCTGACTCACTTTTTCAACGGGCTCGTTGTCGCTCCAGATGCCGCGCGGATGAACCGGATCGAGGTAACTGCTGGCACCCGACAACAAACCGTAAAACCGGTCGAAACCCCGCTGGCGGGGCCGCAAATCCGGCGTAGCGGAGCCCAAATGCCATTTTCCCGCCATGTACGTATGATAGCCCGCCGATTTGAGCACTTCCGCCAGCGTGACGCAGTTGCGGTTGATTTCACCCCGGTAACCGTACACGCCGTAATCGTAATTAATGGCGTTGTTGGGCTCTTTGGTCATGTGGCCGATGCCCGCCTGATGCTGAAACAGACCCGTCATCAGCGACGCGCGGGTGGGACAGCACCGGGCCGTGTTGTAAAACTGCGTAAACCGGACGCCCTGACTCGCCAGCTGATCAAGGTTGGGTGTTGGAATCTCGGAACCGTAGCAGCCCAGATCCGAATAGCCCATGTCGTCGGCCATGATCAACACAATATTGGGTCGTTTGGCAGCTTTTGGCGCGGGTAAATGAGGATTGGAAACCGATCGATCGGTCGATTCCGGCGAGAAAAAACTGCTGAAAGCGGCCAGAAAAACCGTAGTTACGGGGAAGAAAATGCTCAGCAGGACAGAGGAGAAACGTTTCTTTTTCATGAAAAGTGGAGCGGTCAGATTTATGGAATAGCTATTCGGTTATCGCCGAATTCCGCCGGGCAATGGCCTGCGCCAGCACACTGGCGGCAATCAGCTGGAGCGCGTGGTACATCATGATCGGCAACAGAACAATGCCGACGACGTTGGCCGGAAACAGCACGTTGGCCATGACACTGCCCTGAACGAGTGATTTTTTGGAGCCGCAGAACAAGGCCGTAATCCGGTCTTCGCGGCTGAAACCAAGCAACCGACAGACGACACTGATCAGGCCGTAGACCAGAAAAAACAGGCCGAGCATCAAACCGCCAAGCACCAGCAGATCCGGTCCCGTCAGGCTTTGAAACATCCGGCGCTCGAAGGATTCGCAAAATGAGGTGTAAACGATCATCAAAATCACGATTCGGTCGAAATGAGTGAGGTATTTCTGCGTCCATTTGGCAAAACCGCTCAACCGGCGGTTTAACAGCAAGCCCAGCACAACGGGCGCAATGACCTGTAAGGCCAGTTTCCCGATCACGCCCGCCAGGTCATACTGACCGGATTCGGTGGTTAAGACGAAACCCATCCAGACCGGCGTAATAAACACCCCGATCAGGCTGGAAATGCTGGCGTTGAAAATGGCCGCGGGCATGTTTCCGCCCGCAATCGAAACCATCACGACGGACGACGAAACCGTCGACGGGAGGGCGGCCACGTAAAACGTACCGAGCCACAAAAGAGCGGATTCGTCGGTTTGAAATAAGCCTTTTGTGCTGAGAACGATGATCGGAAAAACCACAAAGGTGAACAAATGAACCACCGCGTGCAGTTTCCAGTTGCTCAAACCTGCCTTCAGTTTCTCGAAATTCAGCTTCAGTCCGTAGAAGAAGAAAATAACCGATACGCCATAATTGGCCAGGCTCGACAGCGAGAAAGGCCCTTCCTGCACACCGGGCGTCGGACAGAGATACGCCAGCCCGATCATGCTCAGCAGCGCCAGCAGAAACCAGTCCAGCCCGGCCCGGCCCGCCAGCGTACGGAGGGAAGAAAACGTAAATGTTGAGGAGGTTGGGTGGCTTTTCACACACTAAAATCGATTGGGGTGGAGACGGCTAATCAGTTCATCTGCCGCCTGAAAAACGCCAGGGCTTCCAGGTACACATTGATGTCGTTCGGGTAATCGTGTTTGCCATTCAGCACCTTCAGCAGCGTCACTTCCGGTTTTCCTTTTTCCTTGTACGTATACCGTTCAATGGTTTTGCCGTCGTTGGGATCGGTATCGGGCAGGAGTTCTTTCTGCGGTTTTCTTCGATAACCCGCTAATTCCGACCAATACTGAAACGTCCGGTCGGTCGACCGCACCAGTCCCAGGCTAATCCCATTGGTTTTGACTTCCCCACCTTCGTAGGGGTTTGTTTGATCCGCCGTACCATTCACGATCATGACCGGAACGGCCATCCGTTTTTCCACACAGTCGAAGTTGTTCGTGTCGGGCAGATTGGCAATGAGCGCGGTAATAGCCCGGAACCGTTCGGGCATCGTCAGTGCCAGTTTGTAGGCCATGTGCCCACCCCCGGAGGTTCCGACGGCAAAAACCCGCCGGGTGTCGATTTTGTACTTGTCGGAAAAATAGTCGATCATTCCGCCAAAAAACGCGTTTTCGTTGATGTTTTCGATATTGGCCGCCGACTGAGCGGTTTTTCGGCACTCGTTCCAATACCGCTTGTACCCATCGGGATAAACCAGCAGAAGGTTCTCGGCGGGGGCAACTTCTTCCAGTTTTTTTGCGCCGTTCCGAACGCCCTGCCCATTGCCGCCCGACCCGTGCAGGGCAAAAATAAGGGTAGCCATCGGTTTCGCCGGTTTCAGAAAATGAAACGTCCGGTAATGGCCGTCAATCCATAGCGAATCGCTAACGAGCTGGCATTGCGCCGTTCTGATCGACAATACGAATAAGAGAATGGTGAACAATCGTTGCATGAATCAGGAGTGCCGACCGGTTTTTACGGTTTGATTTTTACTAATTTCTTCTGGATAAATACCTCGGCATACCGCTGTCCCAGCGCCCGGGCCGATGGTGTGTCAAAATGGGTGGAATCGCCTTTGTGGACCAGGCCGGTGGCCAGCACGCAATACGAATTCGGAATCCGTTTCGTGGCCCGTTGCAGGGTTTGGTTGATGATTCCGGCATTTGGATTGCGGTTAACGACAAAATCGCCCAGCGTTCCCACCACAAACGGTACGTCGGGTGCGTTCAACTCCTTCCGGAACCGCTGAACGAGTTCAACCAGTTTGTCTTCGTAAACAGTTGCCTTTTCGGGCGTGGAATCCGATTCGCCCTGATGCCAGATAAAACCGGCCAGCTGACCGTTCTCAAGGGCTTTGCGGGCCCGGCGCAACGCGTCGTCGTAGGGATACGACTTCGTTGGTTCGTAATAGGCACCCGGTTTCCAGACATCGATTCCAGAACCGCCGACCGCGCAAGGCACCAGGCCTATGTTGAGGTTGGGATAAGCCGCAGCCAGTTTTTTCGCAAACGACAAACCCGGCCCCACGCCAATAACGGCGGGTTTGTCAAAGTGCATCGGGTCGCGGGCCGGAACCCAGGTTTGCTCTTTGGTCAGCATCCAGACGTGCGGGTCCGGCTGCTGATCTTCTGCTTCGGGGACCCCGCGTCCGGCCATATTGGACTGACCAATGAGCAGAAACAGCTGGAGTCGGGGTGGCACGTCTTGCCGGAAAGCCAGCGTGATACCAACAATGAGCGCAAAAAAGGCGGTTTTGACGACTCGGGTCATAGCATTCGTTTTTTAGCAAAAACCGTCTCGTCGTCAATTATACTGAGTTTTTCAGGATAAATGCCGTTTTTCTTACGGAGAACTAAAAAACCGCCCGGCGAATGACGAAAGCTACCGGTTTTTCAAATCCGTAATCATCTGGTACGAAAAGTAACTTAACAGCGCCAGAACCAGCCCGATCGCGACCCAGATGACCCAGGGATTGGCGGCAAAAAAGGAGGGAGAAGATGCGGCTGAAACCGCAACCGGCGTTGGCATAAGTGCCAGGATACTCGGCAAGCTACCCGGTATTTTATCTTTAAAATAAGGCAAATCGTAGGTCGGTGCACCCACCGCCGGATTACCCAGCGCGAAGTGATACGAATTTCCCGGCTGCAACTCCGCCACCACGTACGTATTCAGTTGCCAGGCCTGGATCGCGCCAATTTTCAACGGCTGGTTGTTCTGATTTTCGATCAGCAGGTACAACTCGTTGGTTTGCAGATTCGGCAGCAAAACCGTGTGCAAGCTGTCGATGGAGTTGAGTTCGAACGTTTTCAGGGTTTCAAATCCCGTTTGCAGCCGTCTGCGTTTCGTTTTCCAGGTCCGGCGTTCGGCCAGTTCCACACGTCGGCGGTATTCCACCGGATAGTCAACCGAAATGGTCAGTTTATCCGGTCGCGATAGCGTATTAAAAGCAATCCGAACCTGACTTTTATGATCTTCCGGCTGTTCTTTCTGCGCAAACGAGACGCCGGGAATCGCCGAATACTGGCCTTCGTCGGTGGTAGTCGTGTAATAACCGACTTTGAGAATGTTCAGTGGGGCACTCAGCGAGTCGTTGATTTCCAGTTGGTAATATGCATAATCGCTCAGCGGAAAACCGATGATTCGGGCTTCCGAGGTCGTTTCGGTGCTGGCGACCGGTTCCAGCAGATAATTATCTTCAATGCCGTACCAGGTTTGGGCGTCGTTGCTTCCGCTCAGCCGGGCCTTTTTGCGGAGGTTCGTGTTTTTAATGATCAGCCCAAGGGAACTGATCGGTTTTCTGTTGCCATTTCGCAAAACCAGCTTGGTCGAAACGGCGGAAGTTATTTTACTAACCAGCTCATAGTCGTTGAATTGAACCTTTTGGTTCGGTTGGTCCCGGTTCAGAATGTATGGTATTTCCTGCTTTTTTTCGTCGAATAACCGAATATCGCTGCGGTCCGCCTTCAACTGCCCGACGACCGCAGGAGGCAGCAGAATGCGGTAGTAACCGGTTTTTTGAACGGCCGGAATTTCGGCCCGGAAGCCGAAGGACTGCGCCCGACCAATAAACGCAGCCACTACCAGCAAAATCGTGCAACTAAGAAACCGGCTCCTGGGGCGCATGGGTATCGTCGATGAGAATTAATTTCCTGATTTTCTGGTACATGAACGAAATCACCAGCAGCAGCACGCCCAGAGAAATAAAGGCGGCAATTTTTCCGCCCTCCGAAATGCCCTGAATGTCGTACAGGAAGAGCTTGGCGATGGTCAGGCCAAAAAGACTGAGCGACAAAATCCGGAGCTGGCGGTTTTTGCGGTTCAGGCCCACCCACATAAACACGAACGCACAAACGCCCCAGAGAATGGGCAAACCGACTTTATTGATCTGAATCAGGAGTTCGTCGAAACGCTGCATTGCGGGCTGACCCGCCAAACCACCGGTTTTCGATCCCGCAAAACTGAAGTAGATCACGTGCGCAAACAGCTCGGAGGTGGAAATATAAACGATCACGTAACCCATGAACCAGGGCCACAACCGGAGTAGGATGGGCGGCAGCGGCTCCAGCCGGGCTTTGTTGCGGTCGATGAACCAAAGAATCAGCAGGGCGAAAACCACGCTGAAATAATGAACCGGAAAGCCGATCAGGCTGGGTTCGGAGCGAAGAAAATAGTCGTTCAATAGCTCCATCGTGGCCGGGCTGAACGTGGCCAGATAGGCAATCATTCCGACCAGACCGAGCCCGGTAGTGATCCACATCAAGCCGCGTTGGCCCGCTCGACCGGCCCAAAACAGCAAACCGGTTGCGAAGGCCAGGTTGTAACAGCCCATCAGTATAACCTGATTCGGACCAAAACCGATGCGGTTGGCGGTTTGGTAATCCAGTTCGAAAATGCCCGCCAGGTAGAGTGTCAGAATCAGCATAAACCGCACGAACGACCGGTAGTTGTGCACTTCCAGTTGACCAATCCAGAACTGGAACGGAGCGGTCTGGGTGTTCAGCAGACGGAGAGTGGCGACCAAACCGACAACGGAAACGATGCTGGTGACGAATGCTTTATTGAGAATGATGGGCATTGGCGGGTTGGCATCGGCTCCGTACAAAGCCGCCCAATCCATCCCTAAACTGACGAACATCAGTCCCAGCACCAGGATGGAAGCCGTCGAGATGAGCTTCAGGCCGGATTTTTGCGACAGCCACAACAGCAGTACGGCTTCGAGCGCCCAGAACATGGTAATGAAATTGCCTTCCAGTTGAATCGGGATTGCCAGACTCACAAACGTAATAACCAGGCCGATCAACAGATAAATCAGGTTGCGATCAATGGCCTCCCGACGATACAGGAACGTCGCCAGACCAAAGTTGATGACGGCCAGCGCCACCGTAAACAAGCCCTGAAGCGCTTTGTGATCGCTGTTTTCCAGAATCACCATTCCGGCGGCAAAAAAGAACGCCGTGCTGCTGAGCAACAAACTGATTTCCAGCGCCGAAAACCGGGTGTTTTCTTTCAGGTTATTGATCAGATTCATCGCCATGAAAACGACGTAAAACAGCGTGGCAAAAACAAACGCGCCCGGGGCCGGTAGTTTATGGTCAATGACCACGTCGGACAGCCAGGCACCATAGAGCAAAACCGTAAAACCGTAGGCGACAATGTGTACCAGATTCCACTTTTTGAAATACGCCAGCACCAGCATGCCCACATCCAGAATCAGGATGTACGTCAACAGCACTACATAATTTCCTTCGCCGGTACTGACCATAAACGGCGTTGCAAAACCGCCCACCAGCGACACCACGGCCAGCTCGACCCGGTTGTAGGTTATCGCCAGGAGGATCGAAAAACCGGTGATGACCACCATGATGACAAAGGCGGTTGTCTGGCTGAAAATGTGGTAATCCTGAAACGCAATGGCGATCGTGAAATACAAAACCGCCAAACCGCCCCCGACCAGCACCGAACTGAAGGCTCCGAACGAATTCCGCAGCCGATGCGCCACGCCAATCAAAGCGCCACCCGCCAGAATACCGATCAGCACGCGGCCAATTTCATTGATCCAGTTCTGATCGATGGCGTATTTAACGAAGTAGCCAATGCCCAATACCAGAATACCGATCCCGATTTTGTTGATGAGGTTTTCGCCGATGAACTTCTCCAGATCGGGATTGTCGCGCAGAAACCGCTGAAAGAATGACAATTGCGGCTCGGCCGGAACCGGCGGTAAAGTGGGCAAAACCGGTGCCGCTGGTTCCTCGCTGACCTGCGGAATCGGCGGAGGCAGAACGCCTTCCGGATTGAAAACCGGTGGTTCGATGATGACCGGTTCGGGAATGGATTCCGGTTCGGGATGAATGATAATGGGCGGAGCCGCTTCTTCCGTGACTTCGATCACCGCTCCGCGTTCGTCCAGGATGGTATGTTTCGTTAGCGAAACGGGCTGGTCGCCGGTTTCGAACAAGCTGCGGATTTGGGACAGGTCGGCCCGCAGGCGGCCCAGTTCCTCGTTCTGGTGCTGAACCAGTTGTTTGACATCGCTGAATCGACTGAACCCAATCAGAATCAGGACAATGACGATGACTAACAGAAACGCTTCCATAGAGCGATTGGCTGGTGGGTAGGAGGTAAAAGTCGGTTTAGGTTGACTTGTACGCGCTGGTAAGATACACGAAGCGTGCGCGTCAGGCAAACCTTTTCAGGGTAAAGTTTACGAATTGGACGGGGCTTCCCTACCGCAACTTGACAATTGGCGGAAATGGGTTGACAAGTCACCAACTCTGGTTTGTAACTCGCAGGCATTGATCGGTGAAAAACTCCGGCTGATCGGTGAAAACCGTCTCCCGGTCGAATGGACGAAAAACCGGTTAAACGCAGCTTCAAAACCGCCCTCTAAGAATCAGTAACGCACAAATAAACAACTTACGATCATGAAAACGACAATCTTATCCCTCGTAGCCGCAGCCTTAGTAAGCATCAATGTTTCATTGGCTCAGCG
This sequence comes from Larkinella rosea, assembly GCF_003858635.1. Taxonomy (GTDB): domain Bacteria; phylum Bacteroidota; class Bacteroidia; order Cytophagales; family Spirosomataceae; genus Larkinella; species Larkinella rosea. Next base: position 611,195 of record NZ_RQJO01000010.1, on the reverse strand, counting down.
TCCCTATAATCCGAATGCCAACCGTCCGAACGCTCCGTTCAACAACACCAAACCCGGTTCGCGTTTCGACGATGTGAAAGAAGACATCAAAATCGATAAACTGGACGCCATCGTTGATCTGTCGCGGAAACAGGAAAAAGAATTGAAGCGCATCGAGGATCACTACGACCATATGGAACTGGTGACGATGCAGCGCCGGAATCCCCAGCAGTTTCAGCGTCTGCAGGCCCAGAAACAGCAGGAAATGCTGGACGTGCTGAATAAAAAACAATTGCAGAAATGGATTGCTTTCCAACAATCCAACAACCGCTTCGACCGTGGAAACGGTTATGGTCGCCGGGGCTAATCCCATCGGGTTCAACTACTATCTCAGGCCCGCCTTCTCCAACGAGAGGGCGGGTTTATTTTTTGTGGAAAGCCCGGTTTTGCATTGAGTGGTGTCAATCTTTTCGGTAATTTGCCGTATGACTATTCCACCGCTGGATTTAATCCTTTTGCTCGGAACGGCCCAGGGGTTTATCCTGGCGGCTTTGTTGTGGTTGAACCGCAAGGGGCGTCGGTTGTCGAACCGCTTGCTGGCGGCTCTGGTCGGTTTGCTGGCGTCGGCCAGCCTGGCGGTCGGGATTCCGATCGCGAATGCGTGGATCAACCTGTTTGTCGATTTTGTGCCGCTGATCATCGCAATGCCGTTCGGACCGCTGGTGTATTTCTACACCCGTTCGATGCTCGACTCCGATTTTCGGCTGGGCAAACGGGAAAAGCGGCATTTCTGGCCCACAGTGATCGATTTTGGCAGTAAGCTGATGGCCTGGATCTTTCTGTTTGGCCTTTTATTTGGCTTTTTCGAGCACAACGATAACCGAAAAGTGGGCTGGCTGATGGACGAATACGATAAGTACGCCGACATCCCGCGCTGGGTTTCGGCGGCCATCTACCTGTTTCTGACCAACCGCTGGCTATCCCGATTCCGGCAATCAAATCCGGAACCGACGGAACAGCAACAGTCCAAAATGCGCTGGCTCCGGCAATTCCTCACGGTTTTTCTGGTCTTTCAAACGATCTGGCTGCTGCATCTGATTCCGTACATTATTCCCCAAACCAGCAATGCGCTGCTAGACGCGTTTGGCTGGTATCCGCTCTACATTCCAATTGCGATCATGATTTACTGGATTGGGTTGGGTGGCTACCTGAATGCACGCAATACCGATTTTCCCCAAATCGAACCCGTTCGGAAACCAATCACCACGGTTTTGCCGGACGAACTGGTTCAGGAAACGTCGAGCGGGTTGCGGAAGGCGATGGAAACCGATAAGCTCTATCTGGACCCCGAACTGACCGTCGAGAAAGTGGGGCGGCATTTGCAGGTTTCGCCCAAAACCATTTCGGCGGTGTTGAATCAGCACCTCGGCAAAAGCTTCAATGGGTTCGTCAATGAATACCGGCTGGAAGAGGTGAAACGGCGGCTCAACGATTCGGCTTACGCCAACCTGACGCTGACCGGCATCGCGTTCGAATGCGGTTTTAATTCGCAGGCCACTTTCCAGCGAAGTTTCAAACAGCTGACCGGTTTCTCCCCCAAAGAATACCTGAACCGACAGGCTGCGTAATTTTTACAATTCCGAATCGAAGTTTATCAGCCCACGGTTTTAACCGTGCGGAACCGGGACGGTTGGAATGGGATTGGTAACAACCGTTTTAACGGTTTTGAAATACCAAAACCGTTAAAACGGTTTCGATTGGTCATTGGGTTCGCCTATTTCCACACGGTTAAAACCGTGGGTTGATAAAACGACCGTAACACTCTTCGTATACGAGGCTTTCATCATTCAATCTACCTAAAATTTCCTCTCAAATCCGGATTTGAGCAGATTATGGATGTGCGTTTGGCGTGTTTTGGGCAAAAAACAGGTCCATGCAGTATTCAACAAATCACATTCGGTTATTTCTTTTGGGATTCATTTATGTCCTTTTCGCCGGTTATGTGACCGCCCAATCGACAAACTACCTGACGCTTTCCGGAAAAATTACCAATCAGGAAACCGGCGAACCGGTGCCGTTTGCGAGCATTTCGGTGGTGGGGCGGGGCATCGGGACGGTTTCCAATGTGGTCGGCACGTTCGTACTGAAGGTGCCGGATTCGTACGCGAACGACAGCCTGAAAGTGTCCAGCGTCGGGTATCAGTCGTTTAAAAAATTGGTTTCGGCGGTAACCGGTCAAAACCAGCTCATTGGCTTGAAAACCGCAGCCGTGACGCTGGACGAAGTGCAGGTACAGGCCCGCCGGAAAACCGCCGAGGATATTCTGCGGGAAGCCGTGGCCGCCATTCCACGCAATTACGACACGACCTCGGTGCAGATGACGGCTTTTTACCGGGAAGACCAGCAATTTGACAACAAACCGGTGGTTTCCAGTGAAGCGGTGTTATCCATCTACAAAGCGGCTTATAACCAGACCGAAACCAAAGATGGAATGAAGGTGATCAAAGGCCGGAAAAAGGAGTATGATCGGGCCATTCATCAATTACCGCCCGTTATCAATTTAAGCAACGGAGCCCGGAACCTGCTGCTTTACTGCGACTTAGTAAAGTTGGCTTCTTATCGACGAAACATTATTAATGAAAGGAATTATGCGTATTACGATTTAACGCTAAGCACTCTCAAGGGCGATCGACTGATGTATGTCATCGATTTTAAACCCGGCAAACGAAAGCGAAAAGCGTTTGGCACGGGTAAGCTCTACATCGACGCCCAAACGATGGCGTTTGTTCAGTTTGAATTCCAGGCTACGCAAGCCGCAGTTGATGCGGAAAACAACCGCGACTGGTTCTTAAAAATGATGGCGTCGGCGGTCCATAAACTGACCCTGAAATTTACCGATTTAAAGGAAGTTGTTACGTTTGCCCAACACGAAGGCCGCTGGAATATGAGCAACGCTGAAAGGCAATACGGTTTTCGTATCAATAGTCCGTCGCGGCACCTGATCGACAAACGCTGGGAAGTATCCACCAGTTTGACTGTTACAGAGGTTGGGCCAAAAGGAGTTCAACCTTTTACCGAAGGCAACATCGCTGAAAACAATAGTCCATTTCAGCACCTGATTGGCGACCAGAACGACCCGAATTTCTGGGAAAACTACAACATTCAGCAACGCGCTTCAACGGATACGGTTTCGGGGAAAACCGAGATTCTGGTTCCGGCCACGGCAAAACCGGATTCCGGCAAAAACAGGGTTCCTCACCGGATTTCGAAACCGGTCGGCAATCGGCAGAACGGGTTTAGCCGCGCCGATACGCTGCGGGGGCAACTTACGCCCTTGCGCAGTAACTACGACGTGACGTTCTACGACCTGGCGGTGAAGGTGAATATTGATCAGAAAGCGATTAGCGGTCGGACCAAAATGCGGTTTCGGGTGCTGGCTCCGCTGGATAAATTACAGCTCGATTTGTATGCCAACATGTCCGTTCACCGGATTTCATTCGCCGGAAAACCGCTGACTTACTCGCGGGAGTTCGATGCAGTTTTTGTGCAGTTTCCCGAACAACTCCAGCCCGGCCGCGAGCAGGAACTGGACATCGAGTATTCGGGAATTCCGCAGGTGCCGGATTTCAAGGTGCCGATGATGGGCGGTTTTTTGTGGCAAAAAGACAAGGACGGCAATCCGTGGGTGCAGGTAGTTTGTCAGGGTTCGGGCGCGAGTTTGTGGTGGCCCAACAAGGATCACCTCTCCGACGAGCCCGACAGCCTGCGCATCCGGGTCACGGTACCGAACGGGCAGATGGCTGTTTCCAACGGTCGATTGCGGCAAAAAACCGCCCTGCCGGGCAACTGGACGGAATACGAGTGGTACGTGAGCTACCCGATCAACAACTACAACGTGACGCTGAACATCGGCAACTACGCCCACCGGCGCGAAAGCTACGGCCCGGATTCGCTGACGCTGGATTACTATTGCATGCCCTACCACCAGGAAAAATTTCGCTGGGTATTCGACGGCGTCAAGCCGATGCTGGCAACGCTGGAAAAGCATTACGGCAAATACCCCTTTCCTCGCGACGGGTTTACGCTGATGGAATCACTCTACCCGATGGAACACCAGAGCGCGGTTTCGTTTGGAAAAATGCCGAACGACAGTACTGGTCCGCTGACGCTGGCCGACACCTTGAGACACATGCAGTTGGTCTGGCACGAGGTGTCGCACGAATGGTGGGGCAACAACCTCAGTTGTCAGGACATGGCCGACCTGTGGATTCACGAAGCGTTCGCGACCTATTCGGAGGGATTTTACCTCGACTTGGCCATGCCGGAAGAGGGCGAACTGGGCTACATCGCGTCCTTGCGGCCACAGGTAATTGGCAAAGAGCCGGTTATTGGGGTGCGGGATGTGAATCACATTCACTACGAAATTGGCGATATGTATTCGAAAGGCGCGCTGATGCTGTATACGTTTCGCCACGCGCTCAGCAACGACCGGCTTTGGGCGGATATTCTGAAAGGGATGCAGCAGCGGTTTCGGTTACAAACTGTGACAACGAAGGACATCGTCGGTTATATCAACGAAAAAACCGGTGCGGACTACACCTGGTTTTTCGATCAGTATTTGAATCATACCTCCATTCCGACGTTGGAAGTTCAACTGGTACAAAGAGGTTCGTCGCTGGAAGTCAGGCACCGTTGGAAAGCCGAGGTGCCGAATTTCCGGATGCCGATTGCCGTCACCCAAAAACCGGATCAGTTTGACCTCATCAAACCCACGACGAACTGGCAAACGATGATGTTGCCGAACATGGAGATCGACGACTTTGAAGTAGACGAAACCCGGTTTTTCGTCAAGGTGGAAGTGGAAGAACCGCAAAGCAACCGGCAATAAGGACGCTCAAATCCGGATTTGAGCAGATTCCGCACCGGTTTTGGTGCTGTTTTGTGCCAAAAACAACAACCCGATGAAAATACGCTTTTGGGCGCTAAGCCTTCTTCTGACCGTTGCCACCATCACCCAACTCCGGGCGCAGCAGACCGCCAGACCACAAACCACCGCCGACAAGCTGGATGAATACCTGACGGTTTCTACCCAACTTCACCGCTTCAACGGGACGGCCCTCGTGGCCCGCAAAGGCGAAATCCTCCTGAAAAAAGGCTACGGCTGGCGGGATGCCATCCGGCAAATTCCGAACGATACCAACAGTATTTACCAGCTCGGGTCGATTACCAAGACGTTTACGGGCGCGGTGATTCTGCAATTGCAGGAGGAGAAAAAACTGTCGCTGAACGATAAACTGACCAAGTACTTTCCGGATTATCCGCAGGGCGACCAGATGACGCTGGAACAGTTTTTCCTGCACACCTCGGGCATTTACGATTTTAAAAAGATTCTGTACGGCCCGGACAGCGCCCGGCTGACCCGACCGGTTTCAAAAGAATGGATGCTGGCACAGTTTCGGGATAAACCGCTGACGGCCAGGCCGGGAACGGCGGTGAACTACACCAATTCGGGCTATTACCTGCTGGGGCTGATTGTCGAGAAAGTCACCGGAAAACCGTTCGAAACCATTGTGCGGGAGCGGTTTTTGAAACCGTTGCAGTTGACAAAAACCGGGTTTGATTTTATCAACCTGAAAGACCGCGGAAAAACAACCGGTTATTCATTCCGGAAAGACTCGGTGCTGGTGGCACAATCGCCGGTGGATTCCACGGTGGCCTATGCGGCTGGCGGGATGTATAGTTCGGTTGGCGATTTGTACCGCTGGTCGCGGGTGGTGCAAAACCGCCAAATGCTGAAACCGGAAAGCTGGGAAATGGCCATTTCGCCCCCGAACAAGGGCGGTTGGGGCTACGGCTGGGGGATTACGGCGATGAACGGAACTAAAAAACTCATCTTTCAGAACGGGAATATCAACGGTTTTGGGACCTTCTACGTGCAAATTCCGGAAGACGATGCGGTCATTATCCTGCTGAGCAATGTCGATGATGTGTCGGACCTGACCTCATTGGATCCCATTGCCACGGATGTGCTGAAAATCCTGTACGACATACCCTACCAACTTCCGGCGAACCGAAAAACCGTTGCGGTCAGCGAAACCGTGCTTCGGCAATATGTGGGCAAGTACCAGTTGGAACCAAAACGTACGCTGGCCATTACGCTCGAACGCGGGAAACTGTTTTTACAGGTAACCGGTCAGCCGAAATTCGAGCTGTTTGCCGAAAACGAAACCAATTTCTTCCTGAAAGCAGTAGAAGCCCAATTAACGTTTCAAAAAGACGCCAACGGAACTATCACTCAAGTCGTTGTGCACCAGGGCGGTGACATTGTCGCGAAGAAAATCTAACCCTGTCAGGGGCTGGCGGACGCTGACAGGGTTATTTGACCACAAATTCTGAATCCTTGACGCCGTCGTTGATTTTGACTTTGTCGACCGCGATCTGCATCTGAAACTGACCGTTCCCCTGCGAAATGGTGGATGGATATTTGAGTCCTTTAAAGTCTTTATAATCAGTATACTGGGTGGTTTGCTGCATTTCACCACGGGGCGTTTTCTGCGTTGCCACCGACTGAACTTTCAAACCGGAAGTCGTATCGTAAAAATCCGTCCACAAGGCCGTGCCATCGGCGGCTGTATGTTTCACTTTGTAGGCCTCTTTTCCATCCACTTTTTCAATTCCATCCACCGTGCTTTTAACCCCTAATTCCGCAAAGTGCAATTCCGGGATAAGTGTTCCCATCAGGATACTTTGCTGCGCGTCTTTTCCTTCCAGGACCTGACCATTTCCGCGCATGCCGCCCATCGCCACCTTGGTGCCGTCGCTGGTCATTTTGAAAACTTCCATGCCGCCAGCCAGCATCACCCGCGAATACTTATTCGGCGCTTTCTGCTTCAAGGTGATGTTCATCGAATTGCCCTGCATTTCGGTCGACATCTGGATGTTCAGATCGGTAATGGTCGCCAGGAAATCCTTGCCGCCAATAGCCGCCACATATTTAGCGAAAATTTCGTCAGCGGAGGGCGTGGTTTGGGCCGATGCCCAAAGCGAGAGCGCAGGCAACAGGAAAAGGGTGAGAATGATTTTTTTCATGATCGTAAGAGAAGGTTTGTGACCAAAACTAACGAAAAAACCGATTACCGTACAAAAAACCGGCTGCGGGTTCGGTCTTTAAAACTTCGATGTGGGAATTGGAGTTAGAAGGAGGCAACAAAACCAAACCGATGGCAACCTACCAACAACTTCACGACTGGATCGTCACCCCCACCGAAGCCGTTGCGCTCCAGCAGCAATTGCGGCACGAAATCCGGATTCAGCCACTGACCAAACCGGCCGAGACGATTGCGGGCTGCGACATTTCGTTCAACAAATTTGAGGAGACGGTTTACGCCGGCATTGTAGTGCTGCGGCTGGATACGCTAGAAGTAATTGAGGAAGTGGGAGTTATCAGTTCGGCCACCTTTCCGTACGTACCCGGTTTGTTGTCGTTTCGCGAAATTCCGTCGCTGCTCGAAGCCTGGTCGAAACTCAAAACGGAACCCGATGTGGTGATGTTCGATGGACACGGAACCGCGCATCCGCGCCGGATTGGCATTGCGTCGCACGCCGGTTTGTTCCTGAATCGCCCGACGTTCGGTTGCGGCAAATCGGTGCTGGTGGGAAAGTACGACGAACCCGCCCCCGAACGCGGGGCGTGGTCGCCCATGAAGCACTACGGTGAAACCATCGGCGCGGCTTTGCGTACCAAAAACCGGGTGAACCCCGTCTACGTGTCGCCGGGTCATCTGATTGATTTGCCAACCGCTATTGATTTGACCTTACGTTGCAACGGCGGTTACCGGATTCCCGAACCGACGCGACGGACGCACAATTTAGTCAATGCCCTGCGCCGGGAACGTACCGCCGGACGATAGTCCGTGCGACTACCAAACTCCAGCAGGCCAAGAAACGTACGGACTAAAGTCCGGCGGTACGTTCTCCGGTCAAAGTTATCATTTTTACATTCAGGCACCGTTTTCCGACACCTCAGTAATCTCGCTCTTTCGCTTCAACACCTTTTGGAACATCTTTGCCGAGCGATGGAAAAAATGAACGACAAATGGCTGCGCCTGATTGGCATTCCCGTGGTGGCGGTGGTGGCTAACTTCGTTTTTTACCAGCCTGATAACGGCCCCGAAGACATCAGTTGGTTCCACGGTTTGTTGATCAGTCTGGTCGAGTGGACGGTTTTACTCGAGGTAAACCGGCAGGGAATCTTGCTCGCCCGACGGTATTATCCGCGAATCAACCAGACCAAAAAACGCATCTTTCTGGAACTGGCCTGGTTCATTGGTGCGACGATCATTCAGCGGGTGACTGTCAATTCTATTTATGATGTGACGCAATTCTGGGGCTATCCGCTGCCGGGTGGGGCCTACTGGGTGACGACACTGGTATCGTTCCTGTTTACGTTGCCGATTGCGGCCATTTACGAGGGCCAGCACCTCTACCGTCAGTGGTGGACAGCGTATTATGAAGCGGAACAACTCAAAAAAGAGAACCTGCAAAGCCAGTTGGATTCGCTTAAATCGCAGATCAATCCCCATTTTCTGTTCAATAGCCTCAGCACGCTGTCGTCGCTGGTGACCGAAGATGCCAAACAGGCCGAGCGGTTTATTGACGAACTGGCGTCGGTGTATCGGTACGTACTCCAGACCAACGAACAACCGCTGACGACCTTAGACAACGAATTGCATTTTATTCAGGCGTATTTCAACCTGTTACAAATGCGGTTTGGGCGCAGTATAGTGCTGGACCTGGACATCGATGAACGACTTTACGATTTTCTCCTTCCGCCCTTGACGTTGCAGTTATTGGTGGAGAACGCCGTTAAACACAATGTGGCCTTGCTCTCAAAACCGTTGCTGATTCGAATCTATTCCGATGAGGTTAATAACTTGTTTGTAATCAATACGTTGCAGCGAAAACAGCTAGTCACGTCTTCAAACCGCACCGGGTTATCGAATATAATAACCAAATACAGGCTCCTGAAACAGCCCGATGTAGTTGTTCAGCAAACCGATGATGCGTTTCAGGTCATGATTCCGTTGATTGAAATGACTAAATATGACTATTCTAATCGTTGAAGATGAAGACGCAACCGCCCGCAAGCTCCGGAGACTGGTTCAGGAAGTTGAACCCATGGCTGCGATTGCCGGGATGACGGTTAGCGTGGAAGAGTCGGTAGAATGGCTGCAAACGCATCCCAGACCAGACCTGATTTTGATGGATATCGAACTGGCCGATGGACAGAGTTTCGATATTTTCAACCGGGTTTCCGTAACAAGCCCCGTTATTTTTATCACTGCTTACGACGAGTACGCCATCAAAGCTTTTCGGGTCAACAGCGTCGACTACCTGTTGAAACCGGTCAAGGAGGCTGATCTGCGGGCGGCTTTAACGAAACTGCGGACGATGAAAAAGGCCCTGCTCGACAACCCGGACGGTTTAAAAACGTCGCTGGCCAACCTCTTGCAGGAAATGACCGCGTCGTCGGGTTCGAAACCGTTATCTCCGGATTTCGTAAAGGCTGCGCCTACGTACCGCGACCGGTTTCTGGTCAAGCAGGGGCAGCGTCTTATTTCCATTGATTTGCAGGATGTTGCCTATTTGTTCACCCGCAATAAAATGTCGTTTATCAAAACCCGCGATGACCGCGAGTGGCTGGTTGATTACACGATAGACGACCTCTCGACCATGCTGGACCCGAAGCGGTTTTTCCGGCTTAACCGCCAGATCATCGCTGAACTGCGGGCGATCGATAAAGTAAACCTGTATTTCAATGGAAAGTTGAAAATCGGTCTGCGACCGGTTTTTGACGAAGAAGTGGTGGTCAGCCGGGAAAAAGCCGGTGAATTCAAGATTTGGTTGGGGGAATAAAATCCGACGTTTCAGAAGCAAAACTCAACAATTCAGTGGCGGCCCGGTTTGGGCAGCGGTCTTTTTTGGTGAGTTTTGAAACGCCAAATCGAACAGCAAATGCCATGGAAGTCAGGATTTTAGTTGCTTTATTGTTTCTTGTTCATTGTTCACTCGCACCCGCAGTTGCCCAGACACTGACACCGGAGCAGTTGCAAATCGACTTCACCCGGTTTCGGGCCGCGATCAACGAGGTGCATCCAGACCCTTACCGCTATACGCCCAAACCGGTATTCGATTCACTTTGGACGGCCACCCAGGCCCAACTGAATCGGCCGATGACCCAGCAGGAATTTTACGTGACGATGACACCTCTTCTGGTGGCACTGAGGGATGGACACGTCAAATGGATTCGGGCAGGACGGGATGAGCATTATCCGTTCCATACCGATAAACTGTTTCCGTTGAAGGTCTACGTGGCTGAAAACCGGGTTTGGGTTAGTGGGAGTATGGGCCAAAAAATCATACCCGATGGAGCCGAACTGTTGCAGATTAACGGACAGCCGGTTGACGGAGTTGTTCAGAAACTACTGCCGAATATGACGTTTGCGGATGGGTATACCGTCAACGGAAAGTACGAAGATTTGAACCACTTTTTCGCCGGATACTACGCGACGTTCATTACGGCACCGGAGATGCACGAAATTCATTACCGGATTGGCAGCGAGGAAAGAAACGTCACGCTTCCGTCGGTCACCCTTGATCAGGTTAAAGCCTACGAAGCCGCGCACAAACCAGCTCCGCATAAACCGTTTCGGCTGTCGTTCGTGGATGATGCCCAAACCGCCATCATGACGATCGAGCGGTTTTGGGACAATAAAAAAGAACAGGATTATTCGGCATTCCTGAAAGAATCATTTCGACAACTGCGTGAGAAACAAATACAAAACGTAGTTCTCGATTTGCGAAACAATGAAGGGGGCGAAGAGAAGTACGGCGTGATGCTCTATCAATATCTGGCCGGAAAACCGTTCCGCTACTACGACCACATCCGCGTTCGGCAAAAGAAAAAATATTCCTTTCCGGCCTGGACACCACCCTTGTATCGGCGATTCAAATGGTTGGTTGTTAGGAAAAAAGGCGATGGGTACGTATTTACCAAACAGGCCGGTTTAAAGACGCAAAAACCAGTGCGCGATGCCTTCCACGGTAAGCTGGTGGTGCTCATCAACGGACTTAGTTTTTCGGTAACCACCGAGTTTGCCGCCCGTGTTCAGGCCGATAAGCGGGCGCAGTTTGTCGGACAGGAAACCGGTGGGGGATATGTCGGCGACAACAGCGGTATTTTTGCCATTACTCACTTGCCCCATTCCAACATTGATCTTGGCATCGGCATGTTTGGGTTCCGCATGGCAAACTTACCGGCAACGCTCAAACCCGGTCAGGGAGTCATCCCGGATCATGTCGTGGTGCCGAGCGTCGAGGATATTTTAACGAACAACGACCCGGCAATGAAGGAGGCAATTCAACTGATCCAGAGAAAGTAAAAAAAGGTTATTTTGCGGAGTTGAGCGGAGAAGGCAGAGGTAAGCGAAGAAATTATTTAAAAAACTCTGCTTACCTCTGCCTTCTCCGCTCAACTCCGCGAAATACCTGAAACTCTTTTTAATAACTCGTCTCCTCCAGCTTCACTTTCCCCCGAAACGTCCAGAAAACAAAAACCGTGTAGGTCAGCACCAACGGCATCCCGATGACCGCAAAGAGTAGCATGGTGCGCAGTGAACTGTCGGTTGAAGCGGCTTCGTAGATGCTGATGTTTCCCCGTGCATCGTAGTTGGAAAGCACCAGATTAGGATACAAACCCGACGCAAATAAAATCAGCAGCAAAGCCGTGGTGACGCCGGAAGAGATGAATCCGCGCAAATACCGCCGTTTTTCGATCATCCGACGCATGTTCAGCACGATCAAAACTGCCGTCACGGGCAAGGCGAACATGACCGGATATTTGTGAAAAATAGCTTCCATGTGCGGCACGTAAATCAGCGTGGCCATCGACGAGGTGATGAAACACAGGATGAAGAATTTGCTGGTCTGGTTGATCAGAACCGTCATACGGGCGTAGAGCCGGTCTTCGGTTTTCATAGCCAGATACATCGCCCCGTGCAGCATGAACAACGATAGAACCGTCACCGAGATCAGCAGCGCGTACGGGTTGAAAAAATCCAGCAATCGTCCGACAAACTGGTGGTTTTTGTCCAGCGGAATGCCCTGAATGAGATTGCCCAGGATCAGCCCGAACAACAACGCGATGGTGCTGCTCGACAGGCAATAACAAACGTCCCACAGCGTGCGCCACCATTTCATTTCTTCTTTGCTCCGGAATTCAATCGAAATGGCCCGGAAAATAATTGCCAGCAGCAACAGCATAAACGGCAGGTAAAAAACCGACAGCAACGTGCCGTAGACCAGCGGAAAGGCGGCAAAAAGCGCTCCGGCCCCAATCACCAGCCAGACTTCGTTGCCGTCCCAAACCGGGCCGATGGCGTTCAGGGCAATCCGGCGGCTTTGTTCTTTCCGAAAAAACAAATGCAGGGCGCCCGCGCCGAGGTCGAAACCATCGAGAATACCGTACCCACTGATGAGCGCACCAATCAGCAAAAACCACCAGGTGGGGAGATCGAGACCGAGGATTGTGTCCATGTTTGTCAATTAAGTGATTGGGTCCATGTTTGTCAATCATCCACTCAATCAAAATTAAATGGGAGATGGATTAAATTTTGAACGGGGTGTTTCCGGGTCTTCCGGTGACACGTCCAGGCCGTGCTGGATTTTTTTGTTTAACAGATAAATGAACAGGACAAACAGAATGATGTACACCAGTGTGAACAGAATGAGGGAAATCAGGACGTGTTCGGCTTTGACGGCTTGCGAGAGGGCGTCGGAGGTTCGGAGCAGACCGTAGACCACCCACGGCTGTCGACCCACTTCGGCGGTGTACCAGCCGACCTGATTGGCAATTTGGGGCAGCAGCACCGATCCCACAAAAACCGCCATCAGCCAGCGGTTTACAAACAGTTTTTTGCGGTAAAGCAGAAACAACGCCAGCCCGCACAATCCGATCAGCGTCATGCCGATCCCAACCATCAGGTGGTACGTTTGAAACACGAAATTGATGGCTCCGGGGCGGTTTTCGGGTTTGAAACTGTTCAGGCCGGGAATGGGCTTTTTAAAATCCTGATGCACCAGAAACGACAAACCGCCCGGTATTTTCAAGCCTGTGGTCTGCTGGTTTTTGGCATCGACCCAGCCCAGAATGTACAAATCGGCGGGAGCGGTTTCGAAGTGGCCTTCCATCGTCGCCAGTTTGGCGGGCTGGTATTTGGTAACGACTTCGGCGGATTGGTGGCCCGTAAACAATTGCCCCAGCGAGGAAATGGCGGCCACCCACAACGCAATCGTGAAGGCTTTCTGCGAATGAACCACGTATTTCCGCTTCATGATGTACCAGGCGCTGACGCTCAATACCAGAAACGAACCGGCCAGAAACGCGCCGATCAGGACGTGCGAATACCGTTGAATGGACGATGGGTTTAGAACCATTTCCCAAAAATCCGTGACCACGGCCCGCGCCTGCATCCCGGTTCCTTCAATTCGATACCCCGCCGGGGTTTGCTGCCAGGAGTTGGCGACCACAATCCAGAGGGCGGAGAACATGGAACCAAGAGCTACCAAAACCGTCGACAGAAAATGAACGCGCGGACTGACGCGGTTCCAGCCAAAAATCAGAATACCCAGAAAAGCCGATTCGAGCGCAAAAGCGAAAATTCCTTCGGCAGCCAGCGCACTCCCGAAAATATCCCCGACGTAACGGGAGTACACGGCCCAGTTGGTGCCGAATTCAAACTCCATAACGATGCCGGTGGCGACACCGATGCCGAAAATGAGTGCGAAAATCCGGATCCAGAACCGGGTCAGTTCTTCATAAACTTTATCTTTTGTCTTTAAATACAGCCCTTCCATGAAAACCAGGCACACGCCGAGGCCGATGCTGAGGGGCGGATAGATGTAATGGAAGGCAATCGTGAACGCGAATTGGATGCGGGAAAGTATTTCAACGTTGTCCATAGCCGGTGGAGATGGGAATGCGGGCAAGTTACTACGGAACTGGACACGAAATAATGGTTTTGAACAAGATTTATTGGTTGTATGGATCTGTAACGGAAACGGTGACTTTTCGTTGGCTGGAGTGTCTCACCAACAGTGAACTTTAAGCCCAGAAACACAGCGATCCTCACGCCTTTGGGGCGGGCCGAACTGTTTTATCCGAGTTGTGAACTGCGAAGCGTACCCCAATATTTTAACCCGATATCCAACTATTGTGGGATGCTTCACGAAATGATCTGATTTATTTCGTGTAAAGGAATTTCAGGGTAATACAGGGAGTCTTGGCCTGTTTGTCTTTTCTTATAACAAGGTATATTGGATATTTCGGATGGCGACCGGGCCATGATCGCCCTGAAACATCAGAGGTCCTAAAGTACGCTCGTCGTCAAATGCCGCAGACCGGGTGGGGCCAGTCACTTCGACATTCTCGTGGATCACTACCCCATTGAGCACTACCCTGACGAATCGTGCATTCGCCGTTTTTCGGCCATTTTTGTCAAATCGAGGAGCACGGAATACGATCTTGAAATGCTGCCACGCTCCCGGGGCTTTGCTGGCATTTTGGTCAGGAGCCTTGCCTTCAAAGCCTTTTTTAGAACCTCGATTTTCATCCCAGCGTTGATAAATTCCCCCGCAATCATAAAAAGCGGGGGTCTCCACTCCCCAGCTATCGTAGATCTGAACTTCGTAACGCCCCTGAAGGTAAACCCCTGAATTCGACTTCCGGGCGATGATAAAGTCGAATTCCAGGTCAATATCACCATGCTTCATGTTCGTAAACAAATGTCCGGTATCTGGTTTAACGGGCAAATCAAGAACGATTCCCGTTCCCGGTTCAAAGCTATTTTCATCCGTAGACGGACTAAAGCGAACCGCACTAGCCAGCTTCCAGTTGCTCGTCACCGGATTGAATTCGCCCAGATTATTTAGGGAAACCAAATGTGAAGTGATTTTTCTTTGGGCTTTGCTTTCCCACGAGCCGAATAAAACAACGCAAAACAGACCGATAAGTGGAAATTTCATTTCTGTGGAATCAAAGGGTTTGGTTTTCTCGCCGGTGAACGGCTTATACCTTGTACTTTCGGTAGAGCGCTCCCCAGGGTTCCCGCATGACGCGGGAACGCAACTGATTCGCAGCGAAATTTTCTATAAACTCCTCCTTCTCCGGATTCCATTTCAAATCCTGGTTGAGCAATAAGGCAATATTCCCGAGATGCGCAACAGTGACAGAACGATGGCCTATCTCCGCCGGAGCCGCCGTCGGTTGCCGGGAAATTACACAGTCAATAAAGTTGCGGTAGTGATTTTCACTTTTATACAGGTGGATTTCCTGCTCGCCAATAACCGTACTATCGATCTTTTCGGGAGTCACCTTGTAACTGCCTCTCGACACCCAGATGTTCCCTTCCGAACCGTGAAACGTAATTCCACGGGGTGCACGGGATGCGTCTGACCCCACAATCAATTTAACGCCGTTTTCGTAGATACACTCAAAATAGAATTCCACCGCCGTATTCCAGACCGGATCGTTTGACCACTTCGCTTTGGGGTTCCTGATTTCCACCGGACCGGTATGATCCGTACCCATTCCCCATTGGGCAATGTCCAGATGATGCGCTCCCCAATCCGTTACCATACCCCCCGAATAGTCCAGATTCCACCTGAAGTTAACAAAGGTTCGTGCCGGACAGTAGGGAGCCTCGGGAGCTGGACCCAGCCAGGTTTGGTAGTCAAAATCCTTCGGAACAGAAGTTGGAGCGGTCAAATGGCCGGTTTTGCCAAAATCGGGCGTTCCTCCGGGTAAGCCACAAACCACCTTTTCCAATTTGCCAATTCGGCCATTTCGAACCAATTCGCAGGCCCGGAGAAACTCGGGTCCAGATCGTTGCTGACTACCCGTCTGAAAGACAACCCCGTATTTCTGCACGGCATCACGCATAGCCTGGCCTTCCGAAATCGTAAGCGATAGTGGTTTCTGACAGTACATCGCTTTGCCGGCCCGGGCAGCCATCAACACCGGAATGGAATGCCAGTGATCAGGAGTTAGCACCGCCACCGCGTCGATGTCCTTGCGATCAATAACTGCTTGGAAATCGAGGTACCCTTTGGTCGATTTGTACGGTTTGTTGTTCGCCTTACTGTAAAAATCATTAACCAACTCCATGATGTATTCACGACCGCCAACCCTTCCGTCCCAGTAACCCGTGCTTTTCCTGTTGATGTCGCAAATGGCGGTTACATGTACCCGTTTGTCGGGGAGGAATCCTTTTACGTCATTCTCGGCCTGATTGCCCGCTCCGATAAAGGCTAGATTGATCCGATCTGACGGATTTACAAATCCGTTTTTCCCCAGGGCCGAAGCAGGAATCAACGTTGGGAGCGCTATTGTCGAGGTGACAACGCCAGCGGCATTTTTGATAAAAGCTCTTCGTTGCATGTTTATGTAGTATTTTGGGTCAAGGGTCCCGAGTCAATTCAAAATTAAAACCGGTTAGTACCCGGGATTCTGGCCACTTTTACGTATTTCCGGATTGCTATCCATTTCAGAAATTGGAACCGGCATCGGCAAAGGAATGCCGACATCAAAGCAAATTATCCTATTGGGCCCATACCAACGTCTGTTTTCGTCCAGGTTTCGAGATTGGTAAATCCTGCTTTGTGCCAACGTCTTGAATCATCCCAGCGAATGCGCTCTTCGCCCACCAGCTCACGCATTCGCTCGTCCATGATACGCTGCGTAGTCACGGTCGATAAAATGGCAATATAGCCTTTTCAAAATTAGGACATGACTGGAGCATAATCAACAATTCATCCCTTTTTGACCCTATCAGTTCTCAATGCAAGCAAAGGGTTTAGTCGGGGGCAGGATATCGGTTCAAAAAATGGGTGTCAATCATCACTTTTAATGACAATCACTACCACATTTTTTCTCATTGATGAGCTTTTGTGATCAGGAGAACAAACTAAACGGACCATTCAACCCCCAATGAAGGCAGGAACAACAGAGCCGCCCACGTGGCTCATTCATCGGGTCAACGTGGGCGTTAAGCAGGAAAAAGCACATGCGGACGGTGCGGGGCTTTGGCGACGATGCGGAAAAAATTAAATGCGTGCCCTTGTGAATAGCCTGGAAAGCGGCCTTAAACCAAGCAGGCCTAACTGACGAGTTAGCGGTGGTTCTGTTTAGGGTAATTAGCAGAAGCCTTTATACTTTTTATCTGATTCGTATGCCTTTGGGTATGGGCAATCCAAAGCAAGGTATATTGTTGAAGGTCTCGAACGCGCCACACACCGGCATCTTCGGAACGAAAAATGAAATGCAATCTAAAATCAGCTTTGGTTTCTTTCACTAAATTTATTACTTCATTTCGAAAGCGATTAAAATAGGCTAGTAAGTCTGCTTTTGTTTCAAAGCGTCCTAAGGGTTGAGCAACAAAGGGTGCCTTCAACTTGATCGGGTCGGTCGTATATGCCACCATAACGGAATCAACTCCTTTCACTTTCTCCACCCATTCAGGCATTTCAGGGGTATATTGATTATTTAATAAATCCCAATATAATAATTCATCATAAATGCCTAAATGTTCGGCTACTTCCGCAATTGACCATTTAGCACTGTCAGGCTTGAAATGGATCTGTTTCTGCGTTAAGCCTGTTAACTCATTCAAGAAATCGCTTTGTGATGATTGCAAACCTTCGACGAGAAATTGCCTTTCTTTTTCAGTCCAAAGCGAGTGTTTAGTTTGCGCAAAAGACACGACACTGAAACAAAGGGCACTTATGATAAATAGACTTTTCATAGACTAATTTTAAAAGTTATGACCACTTACACATCACGATACGTCGGTTTAGTGGATTAAACTAAATAGCGGGAAAGCACTTTCTGCCCTTATTTTAACTCACTGAAATGTTTATAACTAATGGAAAAACGGCTGACCTGCGTTGAAACTTGAATCGTTGAAAATGATTTTAACGAGAACCAAAACGAAAGTCCGTAACCTCAGGTGTTTCGTCGAATATCAGCTTATTCGGTTTGTTACAAAGCTAAACACCTTCACTGAGGTACGATTGTACAAATGCGACATTTTGACTGATACTCGATCAACTCGTCGTTGGCTTTTCATGGACAGTATCGGGCGTTTGTCCAGGATTTGAATAAACGCGCGGATCAAAACCGACGGTTTTATGCTGAAAAATCGTACACATTTAAAAATGGCAATCTGCTAAAAAGATAAGCCATTATTTAATCAATAATTACTTCAATTCTCAGTTGGTTAACTAATGTGTAAAATATTGGCCACTAAAAATCATGCCTTTTTGAGCCCTTTATTTACTTTTTTACCAACAGATTTAATGGGAATTAAAACGTCCATTCAAAGTTTATTGAGATTTTGATGAAGTTAGGGATATCACCTTGATGTAATTCTGAAAGGTTACTATAAAGTAATGGTTCAACAGAGAGGCAATTATGTAAAGGCAAGCTGTTAAAGCCCGGAGGGATATTTAGTTATCGGCAAAACTGCCCCGGATTTTCAATATCGAACTATATAATTGACATTCCGGCAGTAACTGGGTTATTTTTTAAAAGTCCGGGAAATGGCAATTGATAGGGTTCTGAAATCCAGTAGACATTTCTAATCGTAAAAGCGTGATTTTTACTACGTATTGTTCCGGCATCGGGCCAGGATCGAATACTTTAGGTCCATGACGAATAGAGCTTCTTGTAGTGGTTTTCAACTCCCTTTTTCCTTTTCTTTCAATTTTTGTTTGACGTAATCAGCCGGGTATTGCAGGGCGATTTCGCGGATTTTGAAGCTGAATTCCGTGAAGGTTTCCTCCCAGAGTTTGGCTTCTTCCGGCGTGTAGTCGTAAAAACCCTGCGCATTGGCCACTCCCCGGCCGCCACTTTTGACAATGTCGTCAATCAGCTTCGGCACTTCCGTGCTGTTGTTGAGCGTCGGCAGCAGGTCTTTCATCACGGTGTAATACGCCGGAACGCCCGTCAGGTCCATCCAGCGAAAAACGCCCACCAATGTCATGAAATACCCCGCGTTGTTGCGGCACGAACGGTCCACGTCCTCCACCGTCGCGTAGCCCTTCTCCACCAGACTGATCGCTTCCCGGTACATGGCGTACATCAGCCGGTTGGTGATAAAACCGGCAATGTCTTTTCGGACCAGAATCGGCTCTTTCCGCCAAAAATGAGCCAGTTCATAGAGATACTCGCCCTGCGAAACCGCGCTGTCGTCCCCGCAAATGATTTCCAGAAACCGGGTCGTGTGGGCCGGTTCGGCCCAGTGCAGCCCAAAAAACCGCTTCGGGTGCTGCGTCAGTTGCTGCAACACGCTGATGGGAATCGCCGACGTATTGCTCGCCAGCAGCGCGTCGGGCGCAATCACCCGCTCCACTTTTTGGTACACCGACTCCTTGATCGCCCGGTTTTCGATCGTGCACTCGATGACCAGTTGACAGGGCCGAAGCTCCTGATAATCCTCCGTCAGGATCAGCTTACTCAAATAATGATCCGGCTGCTGATCGATCAACCCGTGCTGCAAAGATCGCTCGAGGTGATCCTGAATCCGGGTCAGGGCATAAATCAGATCGTCGGGAATCGGCGCGACGGCCACCACGGGATGCCCCGCAATCAGTAAACAGGTGGTAATGCTGCAGCCCATCAGCCCCAGGCCAACGAGGCCAACCGGGATCTCTTGCGGAATAAGATTCATGCGTAAACTAGTATTAATAAGCCACTTATAGAATAACCACCTGGCCCGTCCGCACCGATTCGTCACAGGCGAAGGCAATCCGCAGGCTGTTGACGGCGTCCTGCATGTGATCCGTCAGGTCGACATCCTCCCGGATGGCTTTGAGAAAATACCGCTGCTCGCGGTTGCACAGCTCCTGGTGGTCGGGTTCGTCTTCCAGATTGATCCAGGTATCGGCTTTGGCGAATTTTTCGTTGGCGTCCAGCTCCGAATGATGCACCCGGATCGACTCGGTTTTGGTGTGCGCTTCGATGGACGACGACTTGCCTTCGCCCCCGGCCTCTTTGGCCACGATGGAAACGCTGCCTTTCGGCCCGAACACATCCTTGACGAAAAAAGCGGTTTCGCTCACCATCGGTCCCCAGCCCGCTTCGTACCACCCCACCGACCCGTCATCGAACCGGATCTGGAGTTGGCCGTAGTTGTAGTTATCGGCGGGAATTTCGTCCGTCAGCCGGGCGCCGATGGCGTAGACCTGAACCGGTTTTGAACGCGTCATCTGGCACATCACGTCGATGTAATGCACCCCGCAATCCACGATCGGGCTGAGGCTTTTCATCAAATTCCGGTGCAGCGTCCACATGCTGGTGTCGCTCTGCTGGTTGAGGTTCATGCGCATCACCAGCGGTTTTCCCACCTCGTGCGAAAGCTCCACAAACTTTTCCCAGGATGGATGATGCCGTAAAATATAGCCCACCACCAGCTTTTTTCCCGCTTTGACGGCGGCTGCCACCACGCGCTCGGCCCCGGCCACCGAGTCGGCGACCGGTTTTTCGATAAACACATGGCAGCCGGCCTCGAACGATTTGACGGCAAATGCCTCGTGTGTATCGGGGTAGGTGGAGATACAAACGGCATCCGGTTGGGTGGTTGCCAGGGCCTGGTCGAAATCGCTGAACAGCGGATAACCGCCCCCCAGTTTTTCATTTAGAATTTCCTTGCTTTTGCCGGTGGAGACGATGCCGCAGATGTCAAAGCCCTCCAGGTTGTGGTAGGCCGTGGCGTGGGAAGAGCCCATGTTGCCGCATCCCACCACCAGGACGCGCAGCGATTTCAACTGATCGGACATTACAAATTTCGGTTAATCGGTTTTGGTTTTATTTTGCTCTGTACCCCTGAATCCCCTAAAGGGGACTTGTAACCCGGATTTGAAAGTCCCCTTTAGAGATCTGGGAGTACAGGTGTTATTTCCGTAACGGACTCAATTGTACTTTTCTGACAAACAGCTCGGCGCCTTCCGACTGAATCTGGATACGCCCTTTCGACGGCTTTATCTGCGTCGCCTGATTGACCAGCGTTCCGTTCAGGTAAATGGTTACCTGGTCGCCTTCGGCCACACAAGTTATCGTATTCCACTCCCCGAGCGGTTTTTCCACGTCTTTCGCGCCCCGAAACCCCTTGACATCCTTCCAGTTCGGGTCGCGGTCGAACCAGTCGATGCGGCCACTGTGGATGGTGACGGGCGTACCCGAAGGCGAAAAAACGCGCCCCCCGCCCTCTTTTGGGGGGGCAATGGTGGCCGTCAGGGCGTAGTTGTCGCTGCCGTCGCCGACGACCAGAAAATCACCGGTTCCGCCTTCAATGAGCTGGCATTCGATGGAGCGCATCCAGATGCCGCGATACCCGCCGTCCGGCCCGGTCGAGTGCAGGAGCACGCCACTATCGCGCGCCCGGTCGGCCCGGGGGGCGTAGGTGTTGTCGCCCCATTTGAACTCCACGGTCAGCGTGTAATTCGCGTATTCCTCGTCGGTAATGATGCTGCCGTATTCCTCGCCCGAGACGTGAATCAGTCCCTTTTCGACCGTGAATACATTCTTGACATCGTTCTCCCGGCCCCGTTTTTCCACAAACCGGTACCAGCCATTTAAACTTTTGCCATCGAACAATTGTATTGTTGAGTTTTGGGCATAAACGAGTGGCGTTTTGGATAACAAGTAAAGGAATACAAAGAGGGAAATACCTGGATACGGGATTGTTTTCATGGTGTGGATATAATTATAAAACCGGCGCTAGTTGTTTTCCTTTGCTTTCAGCATGCGGTCCAGCCGATAAGGGAGGGCTTCCAGAAAGGCGGTTAGATGGGCCATTTCGGTTTGGGTAAGCGCCTTATCGAGGCCGGGAGGCATCATGGAGACTGTTTGGGGTTCAATGGCTTTGATCTCCGACCGCGGGATTCGCAGCCCGGGGCCAGGGCCTAATTCCATCACGACGGTTTCGGGAAGCTGCTCTTTGATAATACCCACGTAGGCCGTTGTTTGGGTGACTACCCGGAAGGTTTCATACTCTCGCGCAAAACTCGCACTTGGGTACACCACGGCTTCCAAAATGTCGTGTTTGGAACGAATTTCACCGATATTGGTCAGATCCGGTCCAAAATGTCCTCCTTCCCGGCCCACCGAGTGGCAGGTGAAACAGGACGCTTTGCCGAAAAACAGCTTGCGACCTTCGCCCACATCACCGCCTTTCAGCCCCGCTTCTATTTTCTGCAGATTGGACAACCGCCCGGCATTCTGGGCCCTGATTTTCGCCATCAGGGATTCGGCGAGGTTTTGCACGGAAACCGGGTAGCTTTTCAACAGCCGCTGCAAATCCTGTTCAGAAACATTGTCCAGTCGACCCGTGTCGGTCCCGACGCCGGCAACCAGTTCATTGCCAACCTGCTCGCTCGTACTGCCTTCAAAGGCTTGCATCAGACCCGGTAAAAGAAACGGATCGGCGTTAGGCAGTTGGGTCCGGGCAATGACCAGCAACTGGTCGTTGGTCAGTTCGGCATTGTCCAATAGTCGAACCGCCCTTTGCCGCAAGGGCGACTCATTTTCGGGGCCCAGGGATTTCAACAGCAATGCAAATTCATCCTCCGAGAGTTGCGGGAGGCTCATCACCCGCGCACCCAAGGCTTTCAGCCGGAAGTCTGAAGAAATCTTTGGGTCGCCCGCGATCTGATCGAGCTTGCTTTGCAGGGACGTAAGCCGCCTTGATTCGATCAACGACAAAACCTGGGAGCGGACCGATGGCGAACCACTTTGCAGCAGATTGCCCATTTCGCTGGTCCAGGACGCGGGCAGTTCTTTCAGCGGGGATTTGCCGACCACATTGAGGGTAAGTAATTTGCGGTTTTCCGAAATGGCGGAGTTCCCCAACTGGCTCGCGACAAAATCCTGCAGTTTTGGTTCTTTGATGCATGTCAGCATCAACTCCTGCATCGAAAGGGCATCAGAATCGGAAAGATCTTTTTGTGCCATCCGTTTTTCGAGAAAGGCAATCACCATATCGGTCCACTCGGGGTGGTGCGAAGCAATCCAGATTCCCGTATCCCGAATCCGCGCATCCTGACTTGCCAGCACCGGGGCTAAATGCTCCTTTTTCAAGGGCGAGTTGTCCATCTGATCCAGGGCAATCAGTGCAGCGGTTCGGACAGGGGCCGACGGACTTTCCAATGCCTTGAGTAACGGAGCAGGACTTTTCAGCAAAATCAGCGAATGAATAATGGCGTGCCGGACAAACCGGTCATTTCCCTCTCCCGAGGCTTTCAGAAGGGCCGGTACTGCCTTCACATCCCCAATTTGCCCCAATGCCGTAGCCGCTTGCCGACGAACGGGGAACTGGTCCTGTCCAACCATTTCCATCAGTTTCGTAACCGATTTTTTGTCATTCGCCAAACCCAATGCCCGGACTGCCGCCGTTCGGACGATGGCACTTTTATCGTTCAATGCATTCCGGACACCATTCCAGGCGGTTTCCGTTTGCATTCTGGATAAGGCAAATACAGCGTCCGCTTTCCAATCCTCAACTTTGATGGCAGACATGGCTTTCAACATGGCAGGAACTGAACTTTCCCCCCGTTTGACCAGCTGATTAATGGCGTTATCGCGGACAAAAGGCCGGGCATCGGCCAGGTAATTTGCCAGATTGCCTGGACTTAAATCTGCCCATTTTACCTTTTTACCCCAGGGGTCCGCTACGACCGGCGCACCGGTTTTTCTGATCCGGTAAATACCGCCCCGCAATTCCGGCTTCGACACCCGCGACAACGGGCAACCTTCGATAAACCAGCCACCCGTCACCACAACCAGCAAGCTACCATCGGCATCCTGTAAAACATCCGTCGGGTGTGAGTCCGGCGCCGACGATTTCATAAAGACTTCGTCGATGGTTTTGAAACTCCCTCCATCGGGTTGCACACGATGCCGCATCACCCGGCCGGTGTTGAACTCGGCGTTAAACAGATTGTTCTGATACTCAGCCCCCAAAACCGTTCCCCGGTAACGCATGATGCCCGAAGGGGCAACGCGGGCCAGCTTGGTCATCACCGGCATCAGGTCTCCGGTCAGTTTAAGCTTGTCTTCGGCAATCACCGGGTTCGGTTTGGGGTAGGTGCCGCCTTCTACCCAGTGCATGAGCGCATCGCGCTGACCATCGCGGGGGTCTACAAAATAGGTCATGGTTCCCACCGTTTCGCCGGAAGGCATAAACACCAGTTCGATCGAGTTGTCGAAACCGCCGGCCGCCAATGCTTCCAGCCCTGACCCATCGGGACGGCACCGCCAGATTCGGGTTGCTTTTCCGCTCAGCACGGTTCCTTCTTTGGTTTTAATGTGAAACCCCCGGCGGGCATCGGTCATGTACAACCAGCCGTCGGGGCTTAAAAAAGGACCGCTTAACGTTGCTCCGTTTGCGTGGAAATTCCAGCCGGAAAGCAGGATTTCCTTTTTATCGGATACGCCATCACCATTCGTATCGGTGTATTTCGCCAGATTAGGTGCTTCGGCCACGTAAAGGCTGCCCTGGTAAAACACGCCCCCTTTCGGAAAGGGAATACTGTCTGCGTAAATATGGCTTTTGTCAAACGTGCCGTCCTGATCGCGGTCTTCCAGTAACCGCACCTGGTAGGACGGGTTTTTAAGCATCGCTTCCGTGCCCGCGGTATTGGCCCCGGTCGACTCAAAAACAAACAGCCGGCCTTCTCCGTCAAAGCTGGCAAACATCGGGTAGGAGAGAAGATCGGGAGAAACCACAGGCTCTATCGTAAAACCGTCGGGTACAATCAAACCGGGGGGGGGCACCGGTTTTTGGGAAGTTGATCCCAGTAGGCCGAAGCCCAGTAATACAACCGCGATATAATATACCCCTTTGTACCTTTCACTTTTCCCATTGGCCATTGATGCCGCCATTTTCTTTTCTTTCATTGCTAGTGGTTATAATGATATTGCCGAAAAGAATTCCACCGTAAACGAATTACAACGTGTCGATCAGAACCTGCCCATCCACCATCACAAGTTTGATTTGGATGTCGTCGTCAAATAGGACGATGTCGGCCCGTTTTCCTTCAACCAGCGTCCCGAGTTGCGTAGCTCCCATGATGCGGGCGGGAGTAGATGAAGCCATTTTGACGGCGTCGATTAGGGGAATATTCGCCTGATGAACCATCGTACGCACCAGTCGGTCCATGGTCGCGACGCTACCCGCGAACCCGGATCGATCCGGCATTTTGGCAACCCCGTCTTCAACAATGACACTGATTCCATGACGAAGCGATCCCAGAATACTGGTTCCCTCGGGCAAACCCGCCCCTCTCATCGCATCCGTAACCAGGGCGATGCGGTCGGGGCCTTTCATTTTATAAACCAGTTGCAACAACGGGGGCGGTAAATGAATGCCGTCAGCAATGATCTCCACATCCATTTCAGGGATTAAAAAAGCGGCCTCCACCGCACCGGCATACCGGAATGTACCCCGGCGAGTCACGCCGTTCATGGCGGAATACAGGTGAGTGGCCAGTGTGTAACCGTGATCAAAACCGTTGACAATATCATCGTAAAGGGCATCGGTATGAGCTAAAGAAATTAAGATGCCTTTGGATACGGCATATCGCGCAAAATCCAGTGCACCGGGCAGTTCCGGAGCTGCGCTCCAGCGGGACAATACGCCGGAAAACCGGTCGATCAGGGACTGGTACTCTTCGGGATCCGGATTTCGGATGAACCGGGGGTCCTGGGCACCGCGCTGATTCAGAGCAAAATAGGGGCCTTCCAAGTGCATCCCCAGAAAACGGACACCCCCGGTATTGCCTGCCATTGCCCGCTGGCAGACGGTTAGCGTTTCGGCGAGTTCATCTTTACCCGCCGTTAGGGTGGTCGGTGTCATGGCCGTTGTCCCATGCCGAAGGTGCGTAGCCGCAACTGTCCGGAACGCTTCGTCGATTGCATCCATAAAATCCGCCCCGCCACCTCCGTGCACGTGAATATCGATGAAACCGGGTGCGATGTAGTGGCCACCTGCGTCGATCTCCGTTGAACCGGGCGCGCAGAAGGATCGTTCATGCACGCCGGTAATGACGCCATTTTCCACCTGCACGCTCCCGTTTGGGATACACCGCCGGGGCGTCAGGATTTTGCCGTTAACGATGCTGTAAAGGTTGGGTTTCATTGCCGGGCCCGCGCTATCATGGATTCCAGGGTAACGAATGCGCCATGCTGCTTTTTGCTTTCATCGGCCGCTTCCATCAACGCCAGGACTTCAATCGTTTCCTGCTGTGTTACGGGGACTTTGCCCGTTTCGAAGAAATTAATAATCTGGGCCAGCAGGGGTTCATACCCGCCAAAAGGACCTAATACACGCTCCCCGGCCTGGGTAAAAACCGTTCCGCCGTACCCCACCTTGGCATTTCTCAGTCCCCGAAACGTCCCGATACGGTTATCCGCCCACATTCCAATCACCAGATCGCAGTCGGGTTGGGAAACCCGGGACACTTGCTGACAACCGGGTCCCATGGCGGCCATTAAGGTTTCAATTCCGTGGATGCCGTACCAGAAAAGATCCGGATGGGAAGGTTCGATGGTTGCCGGGCTGAACGTATCCGCTCCGATGACTTTCTCCTTTTTCAACTCGTCCATGCCCTTGATATACCGGAGCGAGGAGGTTGAAAAAACCGGCACTCTGTATTTTTCGGCGGCATTAAAAATGGCCATTGCCTCCCGGAGACTGGCCGCCATCGGTTTATCAATAAAGAGCGGTTTTCTCGCGGCCAGAACTTCCAGCGCCTGCGGCAGGTGAAGCGTACCATCGTTCGTTTCCAGCAACACAAAGTCGACCTGCGCCAACAGCTCCCGGATCGACCCGACAATGGCTACCTGGTATTTGCCAATTTGCTCAATGTATCCCGGAATTCGCTCCTTGCTGCTTTGAATTCGCTGGCTGCCATACGGGTAGGCTGCGACGACCTTGTAACCTTTGTAGGTATCGGATTCGACAGCGGTATGTAAGGCTTTGGTAAAGGCCACGCTATGCGATGTATCCAGGCCAATGATACCGATTCGCTTTCCCGGCTGGATCATCCGGACCGGTTTTAAGGGATTGAAAAAAGCCAATGGAAGGCTTCCCGCGATTGTCGTTTTGAGGAAAGTTCTTCTTTTCAGTGGTTGAAAATGGGTCATGGTTCCTGCTTTTGATTCTTGAGGATGGGCTAAAAACCGGAAACTTCGTACACCTTCAGGATTTGACTGGCGCTGTCGGCATCCAGAAATAAGGCAGCATCGGGGTGTTCGCGAAGGATGGAAGCCGGATATTGACTGGTTATTTCCGGGGTCGTCAGCGTTAAAAAAACCGCCTGCGCCTTCCGGGGGCCTGGAACCATGCAAAACGCATAGTCTGCCTGAAAAAGAGCAGGAACAGTGAGGGTAATGGCTTGCCGGGGGACGGCTTCCAGTTCAGGAAAACAGCCATCATTCACCTGCTGCCTGCGACAGGGTAAATCCAGTTCAACCACTTTGACAAGCCTTTTATCGTGAAAATCGGCCACGTGCGGGTCATTAAAGGCAATATGGGTATTCTCACCAATGCCAAGACAGACAATGTCGGTTGGAAATTCTTTTAACAGGGCCGCATACCGCTCGCATTCCTGATTCAGATCCCTGGCGTTCCCGTTGATCAGGAACATTTGCCCCAACGGAATTTTGTCGAACAAATGCTCCTTCAGATACCGACTGAATAGCTGCGGAGCATCCGGCGACAGTCCAACATACTCATCCATGTGAAAAGCCCGGATACGCGACCAATCGATGGACGGGTCCTGGGCCAGTGCAAGCAGCGTTTCGTCCTGAGAAGGAGCTGCGCCAAAAACCATATTGATGGACTCTTTGTCCCGAAGAAGCCGATGGATCGCTGCCGCAATTTCCGTCGCTGCGGCTTTGCCGAGTTTCTGGCGGTTTTGAAAAATGGAGACGCTTAAGAGGTCTTGTTGAAACTGTTTCATCAGTATTTAAAATGGAAAGGATTAGCGTTCTGTTCGGATAGGTACGGGTTTCCAGCTCTGGATGCGATAGCCTTTGAAGGCATAAAAGATCAGGTAAGCATAACAGGGAAGCAAAATCACGTAGGCAAACCGGTGATCATAGGCATCCGCCAGATAGCCATAAATCAGTGGCATGATAGCTTGTCCGCAAAGTCCCATGATCAGGATGGAAGCGCCCAGTTTAGTAAATTTCCCCAGATTGTCGAGCGCCAGGGGCCAGATACCGGCCCAGATCAACGAATTCGCCAACCCTAACAAAACAACCAGCCACAGTGACACATCCGATTGATACCCCAGCAGGCTTATGTCCGCTTTTGCAAACAAAATGCCCAACGAAAGCGCGGTGCCCAGCACCGTGCAGGCTCGGAAAATGGAAAGCTGACTGAAAAACCGGGGGATCAGAACAATTCCCGTACAATAGCCGATCATGGTAGCCAGCAGCGTAAACGACGGAAAGGGCCGGGCTTTTGTTAGCGGAATTCCCATCGAACCCGCATAACCGATCACGGTGTCGATGGCAATCACGTGGGTGCCGACGTGGGTGAAAATGGCTACGGCACCCAGAATCAGGTAAGGAAACTGCCAGATGCTTTTTTTTTCCGGACCAGCCTGCTGCGTTTGAAGTGGTCCCTCATCCGTATCGATCTCCGGCAGCGGAGAGAATTTCACCAGCGCACCCAAAGCAATTAAAACAATTCCCAGGCACGAATACGGCAACATGACCCGCCGAACCAGCGCGTCCAGAAAGATTTTTCGTTCGCTTGTCGCCAGGTCGGCCAGATGGGCAATGGTCTCGCTGTCTTCCGGCCGCAATAGAAAGAATGAAAAAATAAAAGGGGCAAGGATACCGGCCCCTTTGTTGCAAATCCCCATGATACTGATTCGCTGCGCGGCCCGCTCTTTCGGGCCCAGCAGGGTAATGTAGGGATTGGCGGCAGATTGCAGGATGGCCAGACCGGTTCCGATGGTAAACAATCCACAAAGAAAAATTTCGTACGTCCGGGTGTAGGCAGCGGGCAGAAAGACAAACGCGCCGGTTGCCATCGCCAGAAAACCCAGCAGCATTCCGTTTTTGAACCCGACTTTTTTCAATAGGAACGAAGCCGGTACCGACATCACAAAATAAGAGATGTAGAAGGCAAAGGCCACCAGATACGATTGGAAGTTAGTTAACTCACAGGCAATTTTGAAATAAGGGATTAAAATGGCGTTGATCCAGGTGACAAAGCCGAATACAAAAAACAAGGTGCCGATCACAACGATAGACCGGTTAATTTGCGGTTTTGTAAGCGCTGCTAAAGGAATACTTTCCATGAAAAGGCCGTGGTTATTCAACCTTCCCGCCCGGAGGCAGGAAGGTGTAATATTGTTTAAAGGGATATGGTGTGTTTAGATCGTCAGTTCCCAGCCGGGTTCATAGGTGCGCGCCCAGAGCTTTTTGCCTTTCGCACTGTTGAGGATGTGGCCGTTTGTCGGATCGGTGAGCAGGACGTCGCCGGTTCGCCAGGCGATGTTTCCCAACTGGCAGAGCAGCGTACTGATGTGCCCGTTGGGAATGTCGGCGTTCAGGGTGGCACCGGTTTTGATGGCGTCGAAGAAATTCTGGAAGTGCAGCGAATCCAGATTTTGGGAAGGGTTGGTTCGGTCGAGCAAATTCATGTTGTCTCCTTCTTTGACGTTCTTGACCACGGCGCCCTTCAGGTCATAAATAATATACCCATTTCCGTTGATGGTCAGGGAGCCGTTTTCGCCGTAAAAGGTCACGCCCACGCCGATGTCGTCCACCCCGTGGCCGTTACAGCTTCTGGCTTCCCAAAGAATACTGCTTTTGTTGGCAAACTCCCAGGTAATGATCTGGGTATCCGGCGTTTCCCAATCATCGGAAAAGTGATAGCGGCCACCGGCGGATGTCACCCGCACCGGATACTCAACCCCCATTCCCCAGCGCAGCATGTCGAGCATATGCACCCCATTGCCAACGGCCTCGCCGGTGCCCCAATGCCAGAACCAGTGCCAGTTGTAGTGCACCAGATTATCCCGGTAGGGCCGTCGGGGGACGGGTCCCTGCCAGAGGTCGTAGTTGAGCCAGGACGGAACTGCCGTTTCTTTTCCTTTCCCGATGTCCAGCCGCGTATTGGCGTACCAGCCCTTTCCGAAATAAACCCGGCCGATCGCGCCCGCGTGCAACTCCTGAATGGCTTTGACGATGTTGGGCCACGAACGTCGCTGATTGCCCATTTGGATGACGCCTTTGTATTTTTTGGAAGCCTTGACCAGAATTTCCCCTTCATTCGGATCATAACTGCACGGTTTTTCCACGTACACGTGTTTCCCGGCCTTCAACGCCATAATGGACGCGTGGGCATGCCAGAAATCCGGCGCGGCAATGACCAGGGCATCCAGTTGTTTATCTTCCAGGGCCTTTCTGAAATCCGGCGTATCCACCGGTTTGCTGTTTTGCACCTTCGTCACTTCGTCAATCGATCGAGCCGATGCCCGGCTGTCTACGTCTGAAATATGAACGACCCGGCTGTTGGGTTGGGAGGCAAAATTCTTGGCCAGGGCCCGGCCCCGGTTATTCACTCCCATGATACCGACATTGACTCGTTCATTGGCGCCAATAATACTGGCATAACTCCGGGGACTGAAACCGGGTAAGACTCCCCCCAATGAAAGGGCGGCTGTACCTTTTATCGTGGTGGCAAGGAACGTTCTCCGGTCGCTTTTTTCTTTAATCATGTTGGTTAACGGGTTTTTCTTTGGATGTTCAATAAGTCGTTACCGGCGCTGGCGGAAGTGTTGCGCAATAAGCCCCCACCCAACCCCTGAAATTTAAGGCTGTCGGCATTGTTCGACCTTATTTGGTGACGGAATTAGAAGTTATGAAAGGCTACTCATCGGTGATCGCGGTGAGGGCGGGTTTGTTTCGCTCAAAACCGGCATAACCAAAGTTCTGGTTGATCACACCCCGGCTATTTCCGCTGATTGCGCTGGCGGGAATCGGCCAAAGTACGTGATATGCACTCATGGTGTATGGATTGCCATAACGGGTTTTGGCGCCTTTGTTGTAGAACTCGGTTTTTTCCATGATCCGGTCGAACCAGAAATTGGTTTCCGAAAAATTGGCCAGCGAATACGACTTGCCATTGTAGGCAGCTTTACCGGTTTTGGCAAGGATGTAGGCGATGCGGGTCAGCTCCACCTTCCGATGCTCCTCGTAATAGAGTTCACGCGCCCGCTCGTCCAGAATGGTCCCGATCGTAATGGCCGAAGGTAACAACGGTTGGGCATTCGCCCGGGTCCTGACCTGGTTCACATCTTGGGCGGCCAGGGCCAAATCCCCCTTCCAGAAATAAGCTTCGGCGCGCAGGAGGTAGGTTTCCGCCAGCCGGAATACGTACCAATCCGTCCGTCCTCCAAAGGCCGGAGTACGGTCCAGGTCCGGAATGTAAAGCTTATACTGCGGCCACTCGAACCAGTTTCGGATCGTATCACTACACAGCAACACGCCTGAGTTGCTATACAGCTGAATGGGCTTTCCGTAATACGGGTCCCCAATCGTTTTCAGGTTGGGATGATTGTAAACGAGGTCCTGCATGCGCATCCAGTTGCCCGGCGCGTGCCGGAAATCTTCTTTTTCAGCGGCTCCCCAAACCGCGCGGGTGGTATACCAGGTAGCCCGGGCCTTGCCAACACCTCGGCCGTAGAAGGTAACCTGATCGAGATTGATACCGGCCTGGTCCACCGTCCCGCGGTTTCCGTTGGGTGTCAGAATGTTATTCCACCACAGCGGGACGGCATTGTACATGAGATCGCTGCCATTGCTGCCCGTAAAATTACCGGCTACATTTCGCCGGTCGATGACGAGCATCAGAGCTTCCCGGTTTTCGGGCAACGCCTTGTTTTCGGGCCGGTGCAAGTCCCAGGTTATATTTTTTGCCGCGTTGCCTTTGTCGACGCCAAACCGGCTGGTCATCAATGCGTAACGGCCGCCGTCGATCACGTTGCCAGCGGATTTTATGGCATCATCAAAAAGGCCCAGCGCGAGATTGACTTTGGTCAACAGGTGACTGACCGCCCCTTTGGTGACCGACCCTTTATCCACATCATCGCTGACCCATTCCTGAGCAAACTCTAAGTCCTGCTTCATTCGTGTCAGAATCACCTCCCGTTTGGTCGAATAGTAATCCAGCTTGGTACCCGTCCGCTCTTTCAACTCCAGCGGCACATCGCCAAACTCATGGCACAGCCCATAATACCGGTAGGCCCGGTGAAAATAGGCGGCTCCCAGGATGGCATTCCGTTCTTTTTCCGAAGCGTATTTTGGCTGGTCAATTCGGCTGATCACCGTATTCGCGTACCGGATGCCTTCGTAATATTTCTGCCAGAACCAACCGATTCGGGTGGTGGCCGAATTGTTCAGGTCGGCGTCCGGCGTAATCTGCAGGTTCAGGTTCTGCGAGGGCTTGGCCGCATCCGTCGTTCCCTCGATGGCCACTTCCGAAAACACGAGTTGGGTGGTAATCGGGGAGCCGGTGCCGAGCCATTCATCCCGGAGCATGTTTTCGCAGGAGACCAGACCCGCCTGCAGGGCTTCCGGGTCCGAAAAAGTGGTTTCGGGAGAAAAGAAAGAGAGGGGTTTAGGCTTCAGGAATTCAGTATTACACCCCGCCATCAAAAGAAGCACGATGGCCCCAGCCAAATTGTAAATGCGTCGTTTCATAACTTTAGGTCTATATAAAACCGGTTTTCAAATCCTTTCCAATACCTGGCTTCCGCCAGTTGTGCGGCATGAACGTTTTCCAGCATCATCACAGCGAGACGTTGATGCCCAGTGTTGCCGTTCTCGGCGTCGGGGCGCTGTTTTCGGGATCCCAGAAGCTCCACTCCCGACTGTAAACTGCCACGTTCCGTACGCTGAAATAAGCCTTCGCATTTTTCAGCCCCAGTCTGCCGAACAAAGTGGCAGGCAAATTGTAGGCGACGGATATATTTTCGAGTCGGACAAAAGACCGGTCACGGTATACACTATACGATGCGCTTCCGTCGCTGGAAGACAGCCGGGCGTAATCGTTGATCGGGTTCTCGGCTGTCCAGTAAGGCTGCATATAGGCATTCACCCGGTCCATATACCCGTTCTGGTTTTTGGCGGTATTGAACGAACCCTTATGCCCCCAGTACGAGTACATCATGAAAGAGAGGTCGAACCGCCTGAACAGCCGGAACTCATTGCGCAGCGTCCACCGAAACCGGGGCTCGGTGTAACCCAGGAACTGCCGGTCGGCATCGGTATATTTCCCGTCGTTGTTCACATCCTGCAATTTGAAATCACCCGGTTTTACCCCATATTTCTGGGCCATCTCGGCTTCGTTTTTCTGGTACACGCCCAGAATTTTAATGTCCCAGATCACGTCCAGCGGCTGGCCGATAAACCACTTGTTGGTGATGTCGTTGGGCTCGCGGGTGCCAATTACCTTTCCCTGACTATCCAGAATGTTTTGCCGGTCGCCGTACAGGCTGATGATTTTATTCCGATTCATCGAAACGTTCAGGGTCGATTTCCAGGTCACGAGCGGGGTGTTGATGTTGACGGAGGTCAGGTTAAGCTCGATGCCCCGGTTTCGTATTTCACCCAGGTTGGCCCAAACCGTCTTAAAACCGGTGACGTCCGGTAGGGAGCGCTGGACCAACAAATTCGTGCTGGTCATTGTGTAAGTCTCAATACTTCCGCTGATGCGGTTCCGCAGCATCGAAAAATCTACGCCGATATTCAGGGACGATTTTTTCTCCCACTGAAGGTTTTCGTTGCTCATCCGGTTGACGTACAGCATGGAAACCTGTTTGAGGGTGCCGGTGGGTGAAACATGCAGGTACTTTCCGGCCACCAGATCGGAAATGGCTACGTAGCGACCAATGTCCCGGTTTCCGTTAAAACCGTACGAAAAGCGAAGTTTTAGATAATTGAGCCAGGAGGAGTTAAAAAACTTTTCATCACTGATCACCCAGCCCAAGGCAGCGGCCGGGAAAGTGGCCCGCGGATTTTTCTGGCCGAAGGCCGAGTAGCCGTCGCGTCGCAGGGAAAGTGTCAGCATATACCGGCTTTTGAACGAGTAGAACAGGCGGCCCATGAGGGCGTCGGCGGTGCCGTATTCATCGTTGCTGGTTACGATGGGATTGCGCCCGGTGCCGATGTTGTGGAAGCCCAGTTGGTCGCTGGGGTCAAAACCGCTGTTCTCAATCCGGTTTTGCCAGCTCTGGTATTTTTCCATGTTGGCCAGGAACGTAATGTCGAGGTCGTGCGACTTGCCAAACGTTCTTTTCCATTTAAACAGGTTGTCAATCTGCCAGCTATAGATATCAAGCTGCTCCCGTTGTGCATAGCCCCCCGCCTGAGCCCACTGCGGACTGTCGGCGGACTGGTGATTGAAATACCGGTATAATTCCAGTCTCGGCGAAAAGTTAGCCTGATAGGTAATTCCAAAAGGCAGCGTTACCACGGAATAGATCGTACTGATCAGCGTATTATTGATACTCAGGCGGTTGGTATAGGCTTTCGCCAACGCAGGATTCAGCGCAATCTGATCGTCCTGGGGGCTGAGCCGTTGGTTGCCCTTGTCATCAAATTCGGAGCCCCAGGGCGAAGCGTTCACCATGTTACTCCAGGTCATGGGCACGTATCCGTCATCCCGACTGCTGAATTGGGTGTTGATCCCGATTTTAAGAAACTTCGCAATACGGGCGTCGAGATTGAGCCTGGACCGAAACGTCCGGTACCGGTCGCCCACGACAATCCCCTGATTATCCATGTACCCCATCGAAATGTAGTAGGAAATATCGTCGTTCTTTCCGGAAACACTCACGTTATAATCCTGCTGAACCCCTTGCTGAAAAACCTTCCGATACCAGTCGATGGTTCGGCCCGCTTTGTAGTTATCAATTTCTACCTGACTCAGGTTCAGGCGGTTTAGCCAGGTCGTTGTCGGGTCTCCTGTGGCTCCGTCCAGAGCGAGCCAGTCCTTTAGCGGCATGGAGCTCGGCAGGGCGTTCGGGTTCGTGTATTTCAGCGGATTTTGATTGGCGTTCATACTCCGCTGCACGTCGGCGCGGAAATACAGAAAATCATTGGCGTTATAAAGAGGCTGATCATGAGCCAGCGTCGTAATACCGGTGTTGGTATTCAGCGTGATCATGGCCTTTCCGCTCTGGCCACTTTTGGTGGTAATCAGGATCACGCCATTGGCCGCTTTAGCGCCGTACACGGCCGCCGAACTGGCGTCTTTCAGCACGTCGATGGTCTGAATGTCATTGGGATTGATATCCAGCAACTGACCATAATAAATGATCCCATCCAGAACGATTAACGGATCTCCGTTGGCATTCAGGGAGTTACTTCCCCGCACCTGAAGCGAACTCGCCGGTTTGGCCGACGTGGAGTAGCCCACATTGAGCCCGGCAATGTTTCCCCGTAAGATATCCTGCACCGAGGCCGGGTTTTCGTTTTCCAGCCGAGTTGCGCTGATCTGGGCTACGGCGCCGGTCAGGTCCCTTTTCTTCTGGGTTCCATAACCCACTACCACGATTTCTTCCAGCGTTTTGTCGCTCTCCAGCAAAACAACCTCCAGGCGGGTCTGGTTTTTCAACTCAACCTCTTTCGTCTGGAAACCCACGAACGAGAAAACGAGCACCTGATCCTGATTCCCGACCTTCAGGGAAAAACCGCCGTTTTCATCCGTCGTGGTTCCGACGGTGGTGCCTTTCACCACGATATTTACACCGATGAGGCTTTGTCCCTTGTTATCCGTCACTTTGCCGCCAATGGTGATTTCGGATGCTTTGGCGAGCATCGTGGGAAGCACTCCCTGGTTGTTGGCAGCTGTCAGGGATTTGGCGGCCGTGGATGACTGGTTCTGCAAGACCAGAATCTTCTTATCCTCGACAATGTAATTAAACCGGGTTGGGCTAAAAATCTCGTCCAGAACGTATTTAAGGGATTTGTTACTGGCTTTAAAAGTTACCAGCAACCCACTTCTGGCAACATCTCCTCCGTACATAAAACGCAGCCCCGATTTGGTGGCCAGTTCCTCCAGAACAACTTTCAGCGGTGTATCCTGAAATTTTACGGTGATCTCTTTTTCCAGCACTTCCTGCGCGCTCGCCGGGTGCCCATACAAGGCCGTGGCCGTCAAAATAAAGAACAGCACAACAGACCACCTGGCGCCTGTGGCGATACGGTTTACTTTGAATAGTAGATTTAAATACATAGTTTTACACGGGTTAGTTGTTTCATACCAACTCGGCGGCTTCTCGGGCCATTGTCAGTTGTAGGTTTAAAAACAGTTAACTTGTGCCCCTTTCTTGTTTGGCGATGAGGAGGGGCTTTTTTTGGCCCAGCTACTTCCGGCAGCCGCTGCCTGTTATGGTTACCGATGTTTCATTTTGCTTCCGGAGGGTTAAGTTGTTGACTTGACAGACGTTTTCTAAGAATTTCAGTGGGTTGTCTCCGGCCTTCAGTTCACCGTAGAACGAGCATTTGGAAAGATCCGCTTCTGTAATAATCTGTTGTGGGGAGATTTTTTGAATATCCCTCACAATGTCAGCCAGACTGGTTCCTTCGTAACGGATGTTGCCTTCTCTTCGGCGTAGTAATTCCTTTGCCGAAGGATAAAC
Organism: Larkinella rosea; assembly: GCF_003858635.1. GTDB lineage: Bacteria > Bacteroidota > Bacteroidia > Cytophagales > Spirosomataceae > Larkinella > Larkinella rosea. Next base: position 574,436 of record NZ_RQJO01000010.1, on the reverse strand, counting down.
ACGCATGGCAACGTCCTGTGAATCAGGTCGTAAATAAGCCTGCTGAAACGGCAAGAGCTTCAGTTCCGCCGACGGCTCAGTTGCTGCCGAAACCGAAACCTTGCCGGTCAGCACCGTGACGGTTGCCGACTTTTCATTATCGTACGCATCGATTCGGAAAGATGTGCCCAGAACCCGGGTGATTAATTTCCCGGAGTTGATCGTAAATGGGCGGTTTACGTCCCGGGTTACCTCGAAAAATGCCTCGCCATCCAGTTTAACCGGGCGCTGATTGCCGGAAAACTTCTGCGGATATTCCAGGCTGCTTTGGGGCCCAAGCCAGATCTGAGTGCCATCGGGCAAGGCAATCTTCCTGCGCTCATACCGGGTCGTTACCTTTTGCCATTCACCGGTATTCCAATCGGGAATAAACTTCTCCATCAACAGCCAGGTAACCCCGATGACCAGTAACACACTTGCCGCATAGCGCAGAAAAACCGGGAAATTCCGGCGGCCAAGGACAGGTTCAGCCCGCACCTCCGTTCGTATCTGCTGATCAATTCGGTTATAAATGGCCTCCAGACGAGGTTTGAGATTCTGGTTTGCCTGCTCACCCGGCTCACTTTCAAATTCCATTTCCGTTTGAATCAGCAAACGCAACTCCGCTTCATCCGTTGTACTGAAATGACGGAACAATCGGGTCAATTCCGGCGGAGTCAGCATTCCGGCGAGAAAACCCGGGAAAAGGTCATGGATGTCTTTTGGACTCTTCAAAATGCTTTTTTCTTCCCTATATGCGCCGGATTGGAAAACACACTAGTCCCGTGAAAAAAAAATATTTTTTTCGTTCCCGGTTTTTATTGCTGTCCCGGAACAAAAGCCATTCCTGAACGAATTCCGGTTATTTTACAGAAAGAGGGAAAGCAGGCAAAAAATGGAATCCTTGTGCTGCCGGAGATACTGGCGCACGCTGGCGCTGGCTTTCACAAGGTGGTTGCTGACGGTAGAAGGCGAAATGCCGAGCGTACTGGCGGCCTCTTCATAGCTCAAGCCTTCCAGTTTGCAAAGATTAAAAACCTGCTTTTGTTGCGGAGATAGTTGCTGGATCGCTTTTTGAAGCAAATCCTGCTTTTCCCGCGAAAAAAGTTCTTCTTCAAATGCGATGCGGTTTTCCTTGCCATACCACTCGATCATCTCGTTCTGAAGCCGACTATCCAGGGCGAGTTTCCGGAAGAATTGAAACACCAGATTTTCGGCCACTTTGTAAAGCCACGGTTTTACCGGCAGGCCCGGGTCGATCGTTTCCCGTTTTTCCCACAGCTTTACAAACGTTTCCTGCAACAAATCTTCGGCAATGTGATCCACGCGGGTTAGTCTCAGAAGTCTCCGGAGCAACCCGTCAGCGTACCTTTCGTAGATCGCACGGAAAGCCAGATGGTCGCCCTCACGAAGACGGGCCACCAGTAGTTTTTCCTCGTTTTGATCAACTGAGACGTTCATAAATTCCGGATCAGGGAGATGGAATTGCAAAAAACCTTTGCCGTGTTGGTAAAACTACAAAATATAATTTTTGAAATTTTAACCACCCAAATATATTATTTTGCTTTGCATCGGAATGAGTATTTTGATTCCTTATTCTGCTAAAGGTTATTTTACCGGGCATTTCCCCAAGTTTGCTTAAAGCCGTCCGGACTTGACACAACACGAGTTGCGCTAGTCATTCATCGGGAAAATAAAGCCTGATTGGTCTGAAATCCGGCTGCCAAAGCGAAGAATGACCCTGACGATTGTTGCCTGCCACTGAAAACTCTCCCGTAAATGAATGTTAGCGGGTCCTTTCAGCTACTTATTCAGTTATTGCTACCTGCTGTTGATTGGGCATAGTCCCGAGATTTTGGGCCGCCATACCTTTGTTGCGTTCAATAATCATAAACAACAAAATCAACTTCAATGAACAAGTTAGTGAAATCGTGCACCATGGCTTTGGTTAGTTTAAGTGTAGCAACAGGCTTAACTTCCTGCGAAAAAAACCAGTTAGTGGAACCCCTGAAACCGGCGTCCAAACCGGTTGGCAGCGAAAGCGAATCAGTCATAACCAGCGGCCAGGCCCTGCTGCGCAAGCAGTATCAGGTAAAGAAAATCGACGGGTCGGACTCGAACGGGAATTCTCACCAGATCATCTTTCAATATCCCCGGGAAGGTGGTAAGCTGGTGACCGTGTTGAGAGGTTCCAGCCAGCGGTTCGACTATGCGTATGGTAACCAGGTTATTACGGCAACCATTTCTGAAAAGAACAACATCGGTAATTTTCAGAAAAAAACGATCTGGACGTATAAATTGGATGGCAGCGGTCGGTGTTATGAGGCCAAATACCTCAATTTCGATCAAAACGGTCAGCCTAGCAGTTATGAACCGGTGCTGACGTACCACTACAACGGAACTGGTAAATTGATTACCATCAAAGAAAATGGGGCCGATAAGGTGGTCCTGACCTATAATGCAGATGGTGACCTGATTAAAACCGTTGTGGATCAGGATTTTGAGACGACCTTCGCTTACGACAAAGTCGGCCTGTACGCGGGCAATTTGAAATCGACGGGTCCTGACGGCCAGGTTTGGCCTGGTTTAGTGGCCGATAAGCTGTCTTTCAACCCCTGGAATCTGTCTTTCATTGATGAGTTTCTGCCTATCTTTGGCAAGTTACGGACTCACCTTCCCCGGCGCTACCAGACCCGCTTCATCCCGACGAACAAGATCGGTTTTGATTGGTCATACGGGTATATCCTGAACGAAGACAATCAGGTTGTGGAATCCAATCGGGTTACGAACCAGGGCCTCACGATGAAGGATATATATACCTACAATGTAACTCAATCCAACCAGAATCAGCAGTAAGTTCCCAAATCGAACACGTTTTCCCATCCGTAACCTCGAAATACCGATGGTTAGGGATGGGAAACGTGCTTTTTAGTTGCCCGGCGGAATACAGCCTGCGCAACGTCGGCGGCCTGGCCATTGGCCTGACGGCTTCGATTGACCTTAGCCCTAAAAACGGAACGATGCAAAGGCTATTTCTGCGTAATGCCCAGACGTTTTTAGGAGGGAAATCAGATGTGTCTTCACTGTACAGTGAAGACACATCCTTTGTTCTGCTTACTTTTTATCAATAGCCTGGATTTTGTATCAACGCACTATTCTTGTCTATTTCTCCTTGTGGATAAGGAAGTACATTGTTCTTTTCCCCGAAAACCAGCGAAACGCCGGCCGGATTTTTAACGGCCGCAAATTTTGCGGCTGCAATCCCCCAACGTTTCAAATCAAAATAGCGATGTCCTTCCATGGCCAGTTCAATTCGCCGTTCGTGACGAATAAACTCCCGCAACGTTTCTTTCGTCCCATACAGCGTTTGGTCGACCTTGGGCAAGGCGACACCCGTTCGGGTACGAATCTTGTCCAGCGCGTCATAAATCGTCGGATCCGGGCCTGAAGCCTCATTTTTGGCTTCAGCATAGGCCAATAGAACTTCGGCATAGCGCATGTGCACAATGTTCATATCGGTAACCGGAATTTTGGACCGGTCGAAGGGCAGCTTGGAAAGGTCCATGTATTTTCGTTGGGCAAACCCTGTCAGGATTGGATCCGTCGTTACAAACGTCGAACCATCCGGATTTATATAGGGATCACCCGGAACCTGAATGGTCATTTTCAACCGTGGATCCCGTTTCGCATACGGATTTGCGGGGTCATAGCCCGAAGTCGGGTCGGTAATCGCCTTGCCCGTAATGGTTTCATAATCATCCACCAGGTTTTTATAGGGTTGATTCCCCCCATACCAGCCGATTTCCACCAGCATGCCTTCGTTGCCCTGCGGATTGTTGGGTGCCAGGTATTTGGTGGAGAAAATAATTTCCGGATTTCCCTGCTGGGTTGGCTGTAAAAAGAGATTCGAATAACCGCCCTGGAAGATTGAAAACGTATTGGTGGCGATGATGGCACTGGTTAACGTGACCGCATCGGCCCAGTTCTGCTGATAAAGCCGTACCCGTGCTTTCAACATCTGAGCACTGGCCCGGACGGCATGCCCGGCGTAGGCCGTTGCGGGCAGTTTCGATATTGCGAAATCCAGGTCTTCCACAATAAAAGCGATCACGTCAGCTTTGGGACTTTTCGCTATTTTGGCCTCTTCGGCCGTTTTGGGAGCGGTTTTATAAAGAATGACATCGCCAAAATACTGCACCAGCTCGAAATAGAATAGGGCTCTCAAAAACCGGGCTTCGGCAATGTATACATCCTTGGTTGCCTGCGGTACGGCAGCAACACTCCCGACATTCTCCAGAAAATAATTGGCCGAGGCTATACCGGCATACGGCTCATTATACAACGAAGTAGGGACATTGGATGGGTTAATAATACCAATACTGGGGTTTTGAAAGCCGATTTGGTTGTGCCGGTCGTAGGAATTGTCCGAATACCCATCCAATATGGCCCGGCGATGTCCAAAAACGACACTCTGTAGCCTGCGGTAGACACCCACCAGCGCCATGTCCACATCGGCCTGGGTTTTCCAGAAAGTAGCGCCGGAAATGGCGTTCAGTGGATTTTTGTCCAGGTAACTGTCATTGCAGGAACTGGTGCCAAGCACCAAGGTTGCCAGCAGGGCAGAAAAGATAAATTTATGTCGGAAGTTCATTTTTTACAGGTAAGATTAGCGTGAATCGGATTCACATTTTTAGAACTTGATGCTTAACCCGGCGGTGTAAATCCGCAACTGCGGGAACTGGGCAAACCGGCCGGAACCGGCCCGTTCGGGATCGTTGCCTTCGTAGTTTGTCCAGGTAAGCAGGTTGTCGCCGGAAACGTAAACCGTCAATCCTTTCGATCGGATCTTCTTCAGAATCTTCTCATTAAATGCATAAGACAGGTAGAGATTCTTTAAGCGCAGGTAAGACGCATCCTGAATAAAATAGGTTGACGAATAACCCGCTACGCCCGCATAACCGGTCAGATAGGTCGCCGGAACCGTATTGCTGGGGTTGGTGGGCGACCAGGCGTTCAGGAATCGCAGCGGAGGGGCTGAGCCTTGTTGAAAGGGTTCGTACCCCCATCCGCTTATCTGGGTATTAACGCCTTGAACACCCTGGAAAAAGGCCGTCAGACTGAATCCTTTCCATCCTGCATTGAGGTTGAACGAATAGTTGTACTTGGGAAATCGGCTGATCCGGATCCGGTCTTCCGGCCCTACGGTTCCGTTGCCATCCACATCCCGGATCTTGAGGTCACCCGGTTTTAACGTGCCCGACGAAGGTTGCTTGGGGGAGCTATCGATATCGGCCTGACTTTGAAAGATGCCAATCCAGTCGTAGACAAAAAAGTTGTTATAAGGCTGACCCACCTCAATCGTACCCAGCGTTGGAGCCAGCAGTTTGGTAACCTTGTTGTTGTATTTGTGAAACAGCACACTGACCCCGTAATTGAAATCACCAAAGCTTTTCCGGTGCCGCAGCTCCAGTTCAATACCCTGATTTTGCATGGCACCGGCATTGACAATAGGGGGCGTCAGGCCAACGCTGCTGGGCAAATCCGCCCGGGTGGACAGAATATCGGAAGTATTCCGTCGGTACCAGTCGATAGTCGCGCCAAAGAGACCCCTGAAAATATCGATGTCCAGACCGAAATCCAGCATGGATGTTTTTTCCCATTTCAAATCCTTCGTGACCAATCGGGTCAGCTGCGCACCTGAAGCCAGCGTTGAGTACGGGTAAGCCGTCAGACTGAGTACATCCTGATAGGGGTAGGTTCCATTGATGCTGGTCCCGTTTACCAGTGAATTCCCCAGTTCCTGATTCCCCAATACACCATACGAAGCCCGGAGTTTCAGGTTATTCATCCAGGATAATGAATTCCTGATGAATCCTTCTTCGGATAGTCTCCAGCCAGCCGAGCCTCCGCCAAAGGTACCAAACCGGAAGTCGGGGCCAAACCGCGAACTCCCGTCCCGGCGAATGTTGCCTTCCACGAAATATTTGCCTTTGTAATCGTAAGTGACCCGGCCAAAAACCGATCGCAATGCCCATTCCGACGCCGTCCCACCGGTCACCTGGTTGTTGGCGCCACTACCATCCAAAACCATGATGGTCGTGTTTGGAAAGTCATAGCGCTGACCGATGATGTTCTCCGTTAAATTATTCTGTTGCTCAAACCCCGCCAACAGGCCCAGATTGTGATCCTGTCCAAACTGCCGGGTGTAGTTCAGCGTACTGAAAAAAGTTTTGGTGATGCTGCGGCCTTCTTCCTGGCGAAGTCCTGAAAACGTAGGATTTCCATTCGCAACCTGGACATAGGTGCCTGACGCGTCGGGTTGATACGCGTAGGAGGGCGAGGGAAACTGCCGGTTTTTATACTGACTGTTCAGGAACGTTACCCCCGCCTTACTAATCCATTTTAAGCCTTTCAGGAGGTCGATTTCAGCGAATACCTGGGCATTAAGATTGTATGTTTTTGTAAACTGCCCGCCTGTGGCGTATACTTCCTCCACACTACGATTTCCGGCGCCGTTTCCAATAAAATCCCGGTTGGTCGCCCTGCCGCTTCCGTCCGGCAGAAAAGGCATAAACGTTGGCGCTGACGCATAGGACAACAACAGCAAATCATCGTTGACCAGCCAGGGGGCCTTCGCATCCTGAAACGACAGGTTCAAATTGGTACCTACCCGTATCCGTTTATGGACCTGGCTGGAGAAATCGATCAGACCGTTGTACCGTTTGTATAAATACCCTTTTGTGATACTGTTCTGATCCAGAAAGTTGAAGGAAATATTATACAGCGTTTTCTCATTGCCACCGCTGAAGCCCAGGTGGTGATTTTTAATCGGACCTTTGCCCAGCACGTAATCCAGCCAATTGAAATTCGGGTATTGAGGATTGTTGGAATTGTTACGATACAAGTCGATCTGTGCCTGGGTGTAAATCGGGGTTTGTCCGCTTCGTGCTCTCGCTGAGTTGTACATTTCCATGTATTGTACCGAGTTCGTAATCAGTTCCGGCGTCCTCGTCGCTTCGCTAATCCCATAGCTTCCGGAGTACTCGATTTCCGATGAGCCGGCTCGTCCTTTTTTGGTCGTGATCAAAATGACCCCGTTACCCGCCCGTGCACCGTAAATGGACGCAGAAGCAGCGTCTTTCAAAACCGTCACACTTTCGATATCCTGCGGAGAAAGATTTTTGATCGTACCAATGATTCCATCCACCAGAATCAGGGGACCATTGGATGCCCCAAAGGAACCAAATCCTCTCAATTGGTAGGAGGCATCATCACGACCGGGTTCACCCGTAGACTGGATCACATCCAAACCGGGAACCCGGCCCTGCAACAGATTCTGCACATTGGGGACGGGGCGCTCGGTAAGTTCTTTGCCCGTTACGGTTGTTACAGAACCGGTCAGGTTGGCTTTTGTGCGGGTTCCGTACCCAACAACGACCACCTCGGAAAGTGAGGACGCTTCAGCCACCAGGTTGACATTGATGGTGGTTTGTGCGCTAACGACGACTTCCTGCTTTACATAGCCAATATAACTAAACACAAGTACTGTATTTTCAGAAGCCTGAATGGTGTACTTCCCATCCGCATCCGTGACCGTACCGGTGGTTGTTCCTTTCAACTGAACGTTGGCACCCGGCAGGGGGGCGCCACCATTGTCTGAGACCGTTCCCGAAACCCTGCGGCCCTGCGCCAACAGCAGTTGACTGGACATAATCAAAACCAGGATGACCAGAAACGATGTTGGAACCAACCCCTTGAAACGGGCTACTCGGGTAAAAGGTCTTCCTTGTTGAGCAAAGCGACTTTGGGCCGGGAGCCAGTCTCGATGCACTTTCGTTTGAAATGGGTAGTTTTGTTTCATAAACCGGAAAGAATTTAAGGGATTTGAAAGGGTGAATAGGAAAACTGTTTTCTGGTTAGAATTAAATTTTGTTTTTCATATAAGCTGACCGATTATGCGCCATTTGGCGCTACACCGGTCAGAAATCATCTCAATTACTTATAAAGATAAGTTGGATAAAAAATACTAATTTTTATAACTTTTGTCTAGATGTTTTGCAAAACAGGTGGATTTTCATAGAATTTAGTAGCAGGATAAGCGTCCTGATCCGAATTCTTACCAGTTGCTTTCTAAGCAGATGACAAATTAGGATTGGTTCCGCCCGTCTGTCATAGACGAATGTTGGTTGTCAGAGTTACATCTCAATTTTGCTCGATCACGTTCGCGACATACTCAGTCTGTTTCACTAAAGTGTCAACTTAGGGGTCAACAGATTTCAGGACGAGACATTTTCGTTACGGAAATGGTATACGCGCAACAAACAGGGCGAATTAATCCGCTATTTTCACCCGATCAACGGCTATCGGATTAGAATTAAAAAATAAAAAAGTTATTTCGCAGCGTTAAGCGGAGGATAGCAGCGTTTTTAATATTTCTCCGCCAAACTCCTTGTAACTCCGCGAAACAAACCATTCATATGCGCCCTTATATCCTTGCCGAAGCCAACTGGAAACACATCCACGACCAGCCCATCGAATTAGTCATTCTGCCCTGGGGAGCCACCGAAGCCCATAATTACCACCTGCCCTATGCAACGGACGTGATTGAAGCTGACACGATTGCGGCCGAATCGGCGCGACTGGCGTGGGAACAGGGTGCGAAAGTGATGGTGTTGCCGACGATGCCCTTTGGTGTCAATACCGGTCAGACGGATATTTTGCTGGATATCAACCTGTATCCGAGCACCCAGAAGGCGATTTTGAACGACATCATCGAAGTGTTGAACCGGCAGGGAATTTACAAATTGCTGATTCTGAACAGCCACGGCGGTAATGACTTCAAAACTATGCTGCGCGAGCTGGGCGTTCAGTATCCGGCCATGTTTCTAACCACCTGCTCGTGGTTTCATACACTGGATAAATCAACGTACTTCGACGAACCCAAAGGCGACCACGCCGATGAAATGGAAACCAGTCTGTTGCTGCATCTGCGTCCGGAATTGGTGCTGCCGTTGGAAGAAGCGGGCGATGGAGCGGCCAAAAGCTGGAAGGTGCAGGCGTTGCGCGAAGGCTGGGCGTGGGCCGAACGCAAATGGTCGCAGGTGACGGAAGACACCGGAATCGGCAATCCGAAGGCGGCTACGGCGGAAAAAGGTAAGCGGTATTTTGAAGCTGTGACCCAGAAAATCAGCGGTTTTCTGGTCGAACTGGCGAAGGTGGACGTAAAGGATTTGTATGAGTAATCGACTGAAAATCGCATTGGATTAATTACCGCTGTAACGGATGTCTTCACTCAAATTTTTTACCCTGCTCGGGTGGCTGCTTACGTGCAGCTGGCAAACGGGCCTGGCCCAATCGAATCCGAACAATAAAAACCGGGAGAAATACGACTACCTGCTGTACGTGCCGAAGGATTACCCGGCCAGTCAGCGGGCGTATCCACTGGTGATCAGTTTGCACGGCAGCTCGTTGAAAGGCAGCGATTTAAACAAAGTAAAGCGGTACGGTTTGCCGCATCTGGTCGATCAGGGTCGTGAATATGCGTTTATCATTGCTTCCCCGCAGTGTCCGGACGGTAAAGTGTGGTCGACGGACAATTGGTTCGAGCCTTTGCTGGAGGAGCTGACTGCTAAATACCGGATCGATCCGAAGCGGATTTACTTAACCGGCATCAGCATGGGCGGGTACGGTGCCTGGCAAACCGCCGTGGCGTATCCCGACAAGTTCGCGGCCATTCTGCCGTTGTGCGGAGGCTGCGACGATTCCACGCAGGTTTGCCGAATCAAAAACGTTCCGGTCTGGACCTTCCACGGAATTGACGATGATGTAATTTCGATTGACGAAACCGAGCGGCTGGTGAAGCGTTTAAACCAATGCAATGGCAGCGTGAAATTCACGAAGCTGGACAAGGTCGGGCACGCGATTCAGTATCTGTACGAAGATAACTCCCTCTATGACTGGTTGTTGAAGCAGCATCGTTGAAGACTTAAGCAACGAACGATTTTGAAAGAAGGACCTGACCGGTTTTCTGAATCTGTTCGCGAAGAGCGGGTTCGTTAATGCGATCATATAAAACCAGATCGAACCGAAGCGGAAGCCATAAATCGTCCAGTGCGACGGATAAATTGAGCAGGTCGTCGAACGTCAATTCAGGACCTTTGAGCGCAATATCAATATCCGAACCGGGTCGGTGCGAGCCTTTCGCCCGGGAACCGAATAAGATAGCCTGCCCGACCCGGTGATTCCGGGCCAGGACCGCCGTAATGGCGTTTAAATCCGTATCGTCTAATCCGTAAGGCATCCGCTACTCGTCAAAAACGGAGGATTGCTGACTATTCTGTTCTTCTTCCAAACGATGCGCCAGCTCGTTTAGTAAGCTAACATATTCATTTTTAACCGATACTGCAATCTCATCGGCTATTTCTGCATTGTAAATGTGACTGGTCAGATTACGGCTTTTATGCATCCGAACCCAGGCAAAACCGTCGATGTAGCCATTCTGAAAAGCTTGTTCAATGACCGGTTTTGGGCCAGCAATTTCGGCATATCCTCTATCCCACAAAAAATCCTGCATCGTTTTCCAGGCCAGCTCGTAGGTATATTCAAACGCTTTGATCAGACCTTGTTCTTCCAGTTCGTTCAATTCCCCTTTTTCAATGAATTTGTTGAGTTGGGTCAGGGCTTTTTTATAACTTCCGAAGCGTTGTACCCACCGAATTTCCTGCTCCATGCGTATCGGGTTAATTCATCAAATCTACTGAATATTCCAGTGGTTTTACAAAAAAGCCCCGTTTCGGTGTAGACGGAAAACCGCTTGCACCGAAACAGGGCCGTATTTTGCAAATTGTTCTTACTTCTTCGCCGAATACATCACCCGCCAGACTTTGCCTTTGACCGAGTCCGTAATGTACAGCGAACCGTCGGGTCCCTGGGCCAGGCCCATCGGGCGGTGTTTGGCGTCGCCGGGGCTGGCCAGATCGAGTTTCCCGGCATTGACGTCCGTACCCGGTTTGCCCTGTTCGTCCACCCCCGCAAAATTCTCCGCGAACACCTCGTACTTGCCCGACGGTTTTCCGTCTTTGCCGAACGGTACGAAAGCCACAAAATAACCGCCCTGTTTCAGCGGAGCGCGGTTCCAGGAACCGTGGAAGCAGATGAAAGCACCGTTTTTGTATTTGGCCGGGAACTGATTGCCCGTGTAGAACAGCACATCATTGGGCGCCCAGTGGCCGGGGAACGCCATGATCGGTTTATCTTTTCCCGCGCACCGGTCCTGAATTTTTCCGTCACCGCCGTATTCGGGCGCCAGCATTTTTTTGCTCTGCTCGTGGTCGTTGTAGCAATAGGGCCAGCCAAAATCCGCCCCTTTCCGAATCATCATAAACTCTTCCGATGGCAATTCGGCGCTAACCTCGTTGGTGAACTTACCGCCCCAGTTGTTGAGGTTGTCGCGACCGTGTTGCAGCGCGTAAAGCGAGTTGGAAGCCGTGTTCCAGTCCAGAGCCACTGCATTGCGAATGCCCGTGGCGTAGCGGGTGCCGTCGCTTTGTCGCTGATTCAGTTTGTTGGCGTCGAATTCCCAGATGCCGCCGTAGTTTTCCAGAATCGGGCAGGGGTCCTGACCTTTCGAACCCGGCTGACGGTCTTTTTCCTGACAGGCATTCGACGGAGCGCCGAAGGTCACATACATCTTTCCGGCGGGGGAAAAGGCCAGCGGTTTTGACGCGTGCTGGCGTTGCAGCGTCAATCCCACCACGATGGGTTCGGGTTTGGTGGCCGGATCGACCAGGCCATTAGTGATCCGGTAGCGATACACCGACGTATCCGATGACGCATACAGGTAGCCGTTGTAAATTGCCATCCCGGTTCCGGCGTAACTCCCGAACGCAACGGTTTTATCCGCCTTTCCATCGCCGTTGGTGTCCTGCAGTTCGATAATGCCTTTGCCGTCTTTCAGTTTGTTGAGTTTGACAAAAACCGTTCCTTTCGCATCAATCGCGATGTGCCGGGCCGATCCCAGTTCGTCGGCTACCGTCAGTGCCCCAAAACCGGTCGTTAGTTTCAACCCACCGTTATCGGGGTCGGGAGCGGGCAGGGCCGTGGAATTTCCGGGAGCGAAAACCCCGGTTAGGCTCGAAAAAGCCGAGAGAAGCAAAACGATGGCGACTTCGGCCATCATAAATTTTCCAGTCTTCAGCGGGAATCGATTTTTCATGGGATGAAGGATTTTAGGACTGCCGAAATATTTACGAAAAGAAAAACGGGAATACATTATTTTTACAAACCCAACTCCGCAAAAGTTAAAAAGTTCAAGTAGCGATTAGGGTAAAAATGACACTTATTTTCCCTTTTGCAAAGTAAGCAGTCATTCGGTCAGACTTGCAACTAATTGCTTTAAACACTGAAACTTTACCTATTCGATGAATCCCATTCTACGATGGTTCAACCGGGGAACCGCTCTGCTTCTGCTGGCGGGTGCATTACCGGTTTGGGCCCAATCTGTTGACGAATCCCTGACGCCCTTGCCCACCGATCGAGTGCCGTCACCACCTGCCAACTGGAAACCGGCGGCTTCGGTTCTGGCGAATCCCTTCAAGGCGGACATTAAGACCAAACCCGGAACGGGCATTCTGGTTGGAACCGCCGGTCAGCCGCTGACGCTGTTGACCAACGCCAGTGATGTTCGGCTGGTGATGGAGGTGATGCTGTCGCCGGCCGCGGAGGCAACCCTGTCGTTTGGCTCCACGAACGTTCGGCTGGCCGATAATTGGGGAAAACCGGAGGTCAATACCAGTACATCAGGTGCCATTGAAGGCAGTGCGGCTTTATTACCGCTACAGAATGCCGGAAAAGCACCCGGTTTGTGGCAACAGCTGGAAGTGGTGATCCAGAGTGGAGGCAAAGGACCGGCCACGCTGGAGAAAATGGTTCTGAACGGTACCCTGATTCAGGAAAATAGTGTGCTTCCGAAAATGTCCGGCGGCAACAGCGGCTCGGTCGTTTTAAACGTAAAAACCGGTACGGTCGCCATTCGGAATATTGGCTATCAGTTAATTACGGATCGCCCGGTGGCCAAACTGACCAATATCCGTTACAAACTGTACGAAAACAAAACGGAAACCACCTCCCCGGCCGAATTGCCCAATCTGCGGCTGGTGAAAGAAGATACGGTTTCGGCACTGACCTACGAAGTGGCGTTCGGACAACCGCGCTGGCACGGAATCGTCTACACGGGCGATCTGGTGGTTGACAAAACCGGCCCCTACACGATTGCGCTGCAGCAGGGCGGTTTTGCGTCCCTGCAAATCGATGGCAAAGAAATTATTGCGAACAAGCGGCTTGATCTGGGCTACATGAATACCGCAAAAATCAACCTGACGGCCGGGAAACATCCTTTTAACCTGTTTTTCGGACGGTCGTGGCCCCGGCCGGGTTTGGGCTTTTTTATCTCCGCACCCGATACCAAATTTCAGGCATTGCACCCCCGCGCATCGCTTCCCGAACCCGATCCCGTTGGCGAAATCGCGGTGGAAGCCGGCGCCAAACCGGCGGTGATTCGTTCGTTTGTTAATTTTGGTGCCAAAAAGAAGACCCACTGTCTGTCCGTAGGTAGTCCATCCGGTTTAAATTACACGTTCGATCTCAATCAGGGGGCTTTGCTGCAGGTATGGCGCGGAGAATTTGCCGATGTGACCGACATGTGGTATGAACGCGGGGAGCCTCAATTATTGAAACCGCTGGGTACGCTGGCGGTTTTGTCGGCCCAGAACCCGCTGGCATTGATGGCGAACTCAAGCCAGTACTGGCCCGATAGTTTGTCTGACAACGAGTTGAAATACAAAGGGCTGTCGATCGATAAGCAAGGGTATCCGATCATGCAGTTCCGTCTCCGGGATCTGGATGTCAACGATGCGGTTTTGCCCGATGGCGACGGCAAATCGTTTACCCGCACCTTAACGGTCAATGGGCCGGACAACGAGACCCTGTATTGCCGGATGGCGGTTGGCGCAACGCTGGAGGAAGTGGCAAAAGGGTTGTATGTAGTGGATGGGAAATACTACGTCCGGCTGGATCCGAAATTGAAACCAACGACGCGCACGAGTTTCGGACGGCAGGAGTTACTGATGCCGGTTGCCGTGAAAAACGGTTCGGCGACGATACACTATTCACTTTTGTGGTGATCGAAATGGAGAATAGTCTTTCATGGGCGGACTTCGAAAAAGTGGAGATGCTTACCGGCACCATTATCGCCGTCGACGCATTTCCGGAAGCCCGGAAACCCGCTTATAAACTCACCATCGATTTTGGTTCGAAAGGCGTGAAACGGTCGTCGGCGCAGTTGACCCGACTTTATAATCCGGACGATCTCCTTGGAAAGCAGGTCGTTGCTGTAGTGAATTTTCCACCCAAACAGATTGCCACGTTCAAAAGTGAATGCCTGGTATTGGGCGCAGTTGGCCCGGATGGTGAAGTAACATTGCTGCAAACCGAACGTAAAACAGAAAACGGCTCCCGAATTGCCTAGTTATAAAAATCATGAAAAATAAACTCTCGTTTCTCTTTTTTGCCTTCTTTATCTCGTCCGTGGTTGTGGCGCAACGCCCGTTGACGGAAGACGATTATTACCGGCTTGTCACCGTTCCGATTCCGGAAGGCGTCAAGCTGGAGGTTGGCGGAATGGCCGTGCTGCCCGATGGCCGACTGGGCGTTTCGACGCGCCGGGGTGAGGTCTGGTTCATCACCAATCCGTATATGAAAGGAAGCCGTCAGCCGCAGTTTAAGCGGTTTGCCTACGGTTTACACGAACCGCTCGGGCTGGCGTACCACAACGGGGCCATTTATGCTACTCAGCGGGGCGAATTGACCAAAATGATCGACACCGATGGCGACGACGAAGCCAATGAATACCAGTCGGTCGTGAAATGGCCGCTGTCCGGTAATTATCACGAATATTCGTACGGCCCGCTGTTTATGCCGAATGGCGAAATGCTCATTACGCTCAACCTCGACTGGATTGGCTACGGAGCAAGTTTAGCCAAATGGCGGGGCTGGATGCTGAAAGTAACCGAAAAAGGAGAGTTGAAACCGTATGCGACGGGGTTGCGCTCGCCCTCGAGTTTCCGGCAGTTGCGCGATGGCAGCATTTTTTACACCGAAAACCAGGGAGACTGGGTTGGTTCGGGCCGGATGACGCACCTCGAACTGGGCGACTTCGCCGGGAATCCCGCCGGGTTGCGGTGGTCGTCGGAGCCGGGCTCGCCCGTGAAACTGAAACCGGAGGATGTGCCGAGTACCGGAAAACCGATGCATGAAGTGGCCAAAACCGTCAAAGGGCTGAAAGTTCCGGCCATCTGGTTCCCGCACACGATACTGGGCATTTCAACCTCCGATATTGTGGAAGATACCACTTCGAACCGGTTTGGGCCGTTCGACGGTCAGTTGTTTGTGGGTGATCAGGGACACAGTAAGATCATGCGGGTGTTTCTGGAAAAAGTAGCGGGTGAGTTTCAGGGTGCCTGTTTTCTGTTCCGTTCCGGCTTCCAGTCCGGTATTCTGCGGATGGCCTGGGGGCTCGATGGCTCCCTGTTTGTCGGACAGACGAGTCGTGGCTGGGCGGCTACCGGCAAAGACCCATACGGTGTTCAGCGGTTAGTCTGGACGGGACAGACGCCGTTTGAAATGAAAGCCATCCGGTCGATGCCCGACGGCTTTGAGTTAGAATTTACGCTTCCGGTTGACAAGAAAACCGCCGGAGATCTGGCTTCCTACAGCATGAACAGCTTCACGTATAAATACCACCGAATCTACGGTAGCCCGGTTGAAGACGCCCGGCCCGTTCCGATTCGGGGCGTTGTGGTGTCGGATAATGGCTTGAAAGTGAGGATTGTAGCCGATACGGTTTTGCGTGAAGGGTTTGTTCATGAAGTTAAAGCCGAAGGCGTCAAATCCGCGGCCGGTCTGGCGTTACTGCATAATACCGGGTATTACACGCTGAACCACATTGCACCGGGAACGAAACTGACCATTGCGGCTCCCGCGAAACACACTCACAGCGACATGACAATGGCTTCCACAAAAACGGAACCACCGGTTTCGGGTGCCAAAGGGAAGGCCGCCGTCAATGCAAAGCACATTACCGAACAGCCTGCCGACTGGACCAACGGCCCCGACCAGGTGATTACGATCGGTACGGTACCGGGGTTGAAATTTGACAAGACACAGGTGGAAGTGAAAGCCGGGAGCCGCATTAAGTGGATTTTCAATAACAACGACGACATGCTGCATAACTGCGTGATTGTAAAGCCCGCAACCGCCAACGTCGTCGGCGATGCAGCCCTGAAACTGAATTTAAACGGTTCCAAAATGCAGTATGTGCCCGTGACGCCGAATGTGCTGTTTCATACGAACCTGATGCAACCCGAAAGTTCCGAATCGCTCTATTTCGTTGCCCCAACTACGCCGGGTGATTATCAGTTTGTTTGCACCTTCCCCGGTCATGCATCGCTCATGCAGGGGACGCTGAAAGTCGTTAAATAATGAAATGCTTTCTTAAAAATAGGTGGTTAAACTTCGATTTTAATCACCTGTTTTTATGTCTGATTATATTGGAAACAACTTGAAGAACTATTTACTGCTCAACAAATTACGAAGCGTTTTCTCCGCGCTGGTCGGCAAACCGGGCGATGCTACCGTTGAAAGCCGTATATTTAATTCAATATGCGTGGTGGGTATTGCGGCTATGTTTTATAACATTCCATTTAATTACTACATCGGATTAACCGAAGCATCCCTTATATCCCTAGTTCTCTGTTTCGTTTTTATATTTTTATACTATTTATCACGGATTAAAAACCGGTTTTATATCAGCATTACACTGGCCGGAATTTTACTGAATACGTTATTAGGGATTAATTATTTTTTTAATGCCGGCGTTATTGGGTCTTCCCTTCTGTTATTTATCCTCATTTATTCATTAATAGCAATTACCTCACCCAGACGCCAGCAATTGTTCTGGTTTGGATTGAATCTGTGCGTCGTTTTCGGCCTTCTTACCATTGAATACTTTTATCCGGAAAGTGTCGTCGGTCATTATTCAAGCCGTTCAAACCAAATTATAGATGTGGCGTCAACGTATTTGGTAGGGATTGTACTCATCTATCTGGCAACGTATTTTTTCAGGAAAGCCTACAAGGCCGAGCAGCGGCTGGTTGAAGAAAAATCAGCCATGCTCGAAGAACTGAATGCGGAGAAAAACAAGTTATTCTCCATTATTTCGCATGATTTACGTTCGCCACTGGCTTCCGTTCAGCACTACCTGGAAATATTGGGAGAAACTGAAGTTGACGACATACAGAAAAGAAAAATTGAAGCGGATCTGCTGCACGTCGTTGGCAATACGCAGGATATGCTTAATAACCTGTTAGGATGGTCGACCAGCCAGATGGGGGGAAAAAAAGCATCGATCACTCATGTAAATATCTTTTCGGTGCTTCGACCTATTCTGGAGATTTATAAACCGCTGGCTATTAAGAAAACCATTCGACTTACCCACGCGGTTGATGAATCTTTATGGGTTCGGGCTGATCACAATATGCTGGAACTTATCCTGCGAAATCTGGTCGGGAATGCGTTAAAATTTACCCCTTTTGGAGGATCGATCCGCATCGAAGCCGTGAAGTCGAAGCCGGATATCCGGATCGAAATAAAAGACAACGGCGACGGAATCAGCGATGAAGATAAAGCCTATTTATTTTCGTTAAAATCCCGATCTACCTACGGAACCAACAATGAAAAAGGCGTTGGACTGGGATTGTTTCTTTGCAAAGAATACGCCGAAGAACAGAATGGAAAACTGTGGTTCGAAAGCGAGCAGGGCATTGGCACCAGCTTCTTTTTAGCGTTGCCGGAAGCAGGTTAAAAGATAAACGGGTTGCACAGTTTGGGCCGAAAACAACTGCCGATAAAACCGTGCAACCCGTGCTTCATCAATACCCGATCGTAAACCGCTGACGGATGTGCTGCGGATTTTCCAGTTCATCAAAAACCGCTACGGCAAGGTCCTGAACCGAAACTTTGCTCACCCCATTTTCGTCAAAAACCGGTTGATCGAGGCCCTTGCGGAATTGCCCGGTGCGCTCGCCCGGTTCCAGCAAAATAGCCGGGCTTAAAAATGTCCAGTCCAAAGTCTCTTCTTTTTGCAGAATGTTGAGGTAATCACGGGCGCTCAGGGCTCCGGCTTTCCACTCGGCGGGGAATTGGGGAGTATCGACCAGTTGAAGCCCCGGCGCAGCTTCCAGGCTTCCGGCTCCACCGATGACCAGCAGACGCTTGATACCGGCTTTTTTAACACCATTCTGAATGGCCAGCGAACCGGCCAGGTGGTCATCGTAGATGTTGGGATTTGACCAGCCGCCGTTGTAGGCGCTCACGACCGCATCGTGACCTGCCACCAGGTTGGCTACTTCCTCATCGTTCAACACGTCGCCTTTGACCAGTGTCAGATGCGGATTTTCAGTCGTTCCTTTTTCCGGATTTCGGGCAATTGCCGTTACGTCGTAACCACGGTGTAAAGCTTCTTTCAACAGGTGGGAACCCACGTAGCCAGTGGATCCGATCAATGCGATTTTCATGGTTTTATATCTAGTTTAAACTGGAATTATGGAACTGTAATTGAAATGGTTACAGTTTTATTCAAAAAAAATTAATGAAATTGCTCACTAAACTCAGCCAGCGTGGTTTGATGTAATTGACTGATCATGGCGTTTTCGGCGGTCTGAAAAAGCGTATCGAGGTGGCTGTTAATCTGGCGTCCCACCGGACAATCCGGGTTCGGACTATTCCGGGTTTGCCCCAGCAACGACGCAGGGCGCACGGCCTGGTACACCTCCGAGAGCAGGATTTTTTCCGCCGGTTTGGCCAGACTACTGCCGCCATTCTTGCCTTCTTTGCTGATAATCAAGCCTTTCTTACGCAGGTTGCTCACTTCTTTCCGAATCAAAACCGGGTTGATGTTCACGCTGCCCGCCAGGTAGTCCGACGATACCCATTCAGGGCCAGCTTTGGCAAGCAAGGTCAAAATATGGATGGCGATGGAAAACCGGCTGTTGGTCATTCTGTAATACTATTTGTTACAGTACAAATCATCCTGCGCAATAATTCCCGGAAACCGATTTTTTTTTGAGAAACCGGGCTGGCAGTTCTCATCTCTTTTCCTTATTATCGAGTAGAATACCAATCTTGTGCGTTATATATCCATGCGATTCATTTTCTTATTTCTGATCTGCCTCAGCATTCTGGGAACGGCCACTGCTCAACGAGCTGCTGATTCAACCTTTTATCGCCCCGGCGTGGCGGTTCCAGCTTACCTGAAGCCCATTGAGCGATCGTATGGGGCTTATTATTACGGAGGCAAACGGCTGCGGTCGTCGAATTCGCTGGAAATTCCCTTCAATGAATTAAATGATCCGATTGTGAACCGGCATTTTCGAACCTACCGAACGTTTGTCGTGATTGGCCAGGTCGCTGCCGCTATTCCGCTGGTCTACGTTCTGACGCGAAACCGCGGAACGTATACCCGGTCGGGCGACTATTGGGCCGTGTATTTTGGCTCCATTGGTGTTTCACTGGGCCTGAATATTATTGGCGGTTCGAAGGTCCGAAAAGCCGTTACGGAATACAACCGGGCGCTCGCCAACGCCCGATTTGGGTTTTCGGCGCAACCTCTTCCCGGAACAACAAAAACCGCCTTTGGCTTTAGCCTGGTGCAACGACTATGAAAAACACGGAGCAAAATGAGTCAGATGATTTGAACTTTCGGGAACTGTTTTCGGAAGACGAAACCCGTGCGTTCTACCAACCCGAACTGCTGTTGCCGACGCGCCGGATTGCATTCTGGTCGCTTGGCGCATCAGTTTTACTGGCCGGAGCCCTGGTGGCATCGTGGTTTAATCAGCAAAACCGCCTGCTTATGCGTCCGAAACCCACTCACCGGTTTACCAAAAATTCAACGCAGCGTCCGACCCGACGCAGCAAAAACGATACGACGCTGTATCTTCGTCAGTCATTCCGATAACTTAACTCATCCATTTTCCGAATGAAATTCGTTGCCTGTTCGATTACACTTCTCCTCGTTTCACTGGCCGTTCAGGCTCAGACGACGGTCAATCGTGACCCGATCATCGCCCAGCTGGTGAGCGAAATCTCGGCGGACAGCCTGCGGGCGCACGTGACAAATCTGGTCAGGTTTGGAACGCGTCATACCCTGAGCACTACGGCACCCAAACGCGGCCTGAGCGCGGCCCGGCAGTGGGTGTTGAGCCGGTTTCAGCAGTACGCCAAACAATCGGGTGGGCGATTGACTGCCCAAATCGACACCTGGACGCTGCCACCCGACGGCAAGCGCGTCGATGTGCCGACGCAAATGGGCAATGTGATGGCGACGCTCAAAGGAACGGACCCGAATGACGATCGGATTTTTCTGGTGAGTGGCCACATCGACAGCCGCGTAACTGACGTGATGAACCGCACCGCCGACGCACCGGGTGCCAACGACGACGGTTCGGGAACGGCCGCCGTCATCGAGCTTTGCCGGGTGATGAGCAAGATTCCGTTTCCGGCCACCATCATTTTCGTGACGGTTTGCGGAGAGGAGCAGGGGTTGCTCGGTGCCGATCACCTGGCGCAGCGGGCCAAAAATGAGAAATGGAACCTGGAAGCCTTGCTGAATAACGACATCATGGGGTCAAATAATAGCCCGGATACACGCGTTATCGACAACACAAAAGTTCGCGTATTCAGCGAAGGATTGCCTGGCTACCAGACCGATTCGCTGGCGGCCAACATCCGGCAATACGGGTTGGAAAACGATGGAAAATCGCGGCAACTGGCGCGGTATACCAAAGAAGTGGGAGAGCGGTATGTCGACCAGCTGGAAGTGGTGATGGTGTATCGGAACGACCGGTTTTTGCGCGGGGGTGACCACACGCCATTCGTCAATCGGGGATTTCCGGCGGTGCGGATCACGGAAATGAACGAAAATTTTGCGCATCAGCACCAGGATTTGCGGACGCAGGACGGTGTGGAATACGGTGACTTTGTGAAGTTCATGGACTTTGAATACCTCCGGAAAAATACGGCTATGAATCTGGCGGTTTTGGCGAATCTGGCCAAAGCGCCGTCGATGCCCCAGAATGTGACGGTGGAAGCCCGAAACCTGACCAATTCCACCAGTTTGTTCTGGCAGACGCCCAAAGCCGGAGGTTCAGCAGGTCGGAAAATCAAAGGGTATTATGTGCTGATGCGGGAGACTTATTGGCCGTTCTGGCAAAAGAAATTTTTTACGGACAAAGTGGGCCTGACACTGCCGTATTCAAAAGACCATTATTTCTTTGCGGTTCAGGCCGTTAGCGAAGATGGGAACGAGAGTTTACCGGTGATTCCGCGACCCAGTTTGCGGTAAAAATAGTATAACAAAACCGGGTCCGCCGAATCACTTCATTGGTAAAATAAAGCATTGACGCAACGTTTTGGCGGTTTCGCGCGTACTTCAAAAGAGAAAATTCCGGCTTTTTGGCAATAAATTTACAAGCTGAGCATTTTTTTTGTAGATTTCGTTCATAACGGTCATCTCATCCAATCACACTAAAACAGTTACCTCACAAAAACCTGACAATCTATGAAGCGTTTACTTTATTTAATTTGCGTAGTGGTGTTTGCGGCTGGCCTGAACTCATGTAACAAGGACAGCGATCCGGCACCCGATCCGTCGGTCGGTTCGTGGAAGTTAGATCGGATTCGGACCAGCGGTTTTACGGGCGTTTACGCAACGGCTGGTTACAACGCTGATAATGATCCTGCGATTTTCGATTATCAGGATAGCTTTATTACCAAAACAGACAAGACATTTACTGGAACGCTTCGCACCAGCGGTCGGGTGATTGATTACAAAGGCAACTGGACGTTTGCCAACAATCAATTGTCATTGAAAGACGATCAGGGTAATGAAGATGTATATACGTTAGATGCTACGGTTACACCAAACCAACTGCTTTCGAAAGCAATAACGAGCAGTGACTCGTTGACCAACCCGAGCACGAAGAAAGTTGAAGTGGTTACCTATACTGTTCAATTCGTTTACCTGAAACAGTAAAGAATTTTCAAAAGAGTTATTTCGCGAAGTTGAGCGGAGAAAAAAAAGAGCTAAGCAGAGAAATTAACCTCCGCTTAGCTCTTTTTTTTCTCCGCTCAACTTCGCGAAATAGCCTTTTTTACACTCATTCCACCGGCTTCACATTATCATCCGACACCCGGTCGATCAGCTTGTTGTACGGGTCAATCCCGGCTTTGGCCGGTTTGCCTTTTACGACGAATTCGAGCGTATGCGTACCGGGGCCAAGCCACTGTTTTTTCAGGTACAGCGGCACTTTTTCGGTCATGCCTTTCTTGTTTTTAGCGTCAGCGGCAAAAATCCCGATCTCGATCAGGTCCTTTGCTTTGCCTGCACCGGTTTCTTTCCCCGCCTTGTCGTAGTACAGCTTTTTAGTCTGCACCGTCATTTTGACTTTATACTGGTCGTTTTTCAGCGGTTCAGCTTTGGCTTCCGTAATGCGGTTTTCGTAGAGTGTAATTTTCTCGAAGTTATCGGTCAGGAAATACTGGAGCGAATCGGGCGTGGCAGCCTTGATGTAACTGTACCAGTCCCGGCTGGTCGTAAACGGTGCTTTTTGCTGAAACGCATCCCGCTGGACGTATTCTTTGAACGCCCGGTTGAGCCGGTCTTCGCCGATATAATCCTGCAGGGCAAACAACACGACTGAGCCTTTGTCGTACCAGACGTACGCCCGCGTGTCGTTGTCGAGCAGCGTTTCCTCAAACTTGTCTTCCGACGACCGCCCGCGCAGATACCGGTCGAGGCTGTATTTCAGACGGGATTGCATGATGTTGTCGCCGTACGTCTTCTTCAACACCATCAGGGATGAATACTCGGCCATCGACTCCGAAATCTGGTTGGCACCCCGCGTATTGCTCGGCATCACCTGATGCCCCCACCACTGGTGCGCGACTTCGTGGGCGGTTACGTAATAGGCATAATCGGTTTTGTCGGGATCGCGAAAATCGCCCACCCAGCCGAAACTTTCGGCATAGGGCACGGTATTCGGGAACGATTGGGCAAAACTGGCGTAACGCGGAAACTCCATGATCCGCATCTGCCGGAATTGGTACGGACTAAAGTTGGCGTTGTAGTAATCCATCGACGCCTTCACGGAGTTCACATATCGATCGATGTTCCGTCCGTGCGTCGGGTGGTGATACACCTCGATGTTGACGGTTTTGCCATCGGGTGCTTTCCAGATGTCGCGTTTGACGGCATATCGTGCCGAACTGACGTTCATGAAATAGGCAATCGGCGCGTCCATTTTGTAGTGGTAATACTTGCGCCCATTGGCTTTCCACTCTTTTTGCAGATAGCCCGGCATGATCGCAATCTGGTCGGGCGCGGTGCTAACGGTGCCTTCAAACGTAATCCAGTCGCCGTCCTGCGTAAACAGGAAATTGCTCCGCCCCCAGGCGTCGGTGTAGGGCGGTTGCTGGTATTGCTTGATGGGCAAACCGTATTTTTTGCGGTATTTATCGCTGGTCAGTTCACCAGCGGGATTGTAACCGAAGGACGGGAAAATACCGGTGTCGAAAAAGGTTCCGTTGTACACCAGTTCCCGGTTTAAGCCGCTGTTGGTGAAACCTTTTGGTTGGGCGGCAATGGTGATTTCCATGCGGGCCGTGTCGCCGGGCTGGAGCGTGCGGGGCAGTTTGTAGATATAATACCGGAAAACCGTATCCTTCAGCAAAATTTTTGGATCCTGGCCGTCGATCAGGAATTTCTCGGTTTTGGGGTGATTGTATTCCGGCGAAGCAAACAGCAAATGCAGCGAATCCAGCGGGCGGGCAGTTTTATTGACCAGCGTATAAATCCCATTGGCGGTGACCCGCCGTTCTTCCGGGACGAGGTCGATCTTAACCTTCAGATCGGTAATTTTCGGATGGGCGGTTCGCTCGTAGCGGCTGTATTTTTTCTCATAACGGGCCTGCAGTTCCCGGGTTTCGTCGGCGGTCTGGTACTTGTTCAACACGCTGACGTTGTAGTAAATCCAGATTCCGGAACCCACCCAAATAAGCAGAAAAACCGCTAAGGCCGTCGCTGATGGCTTATTGAACCGGAGTTTAGCCAGTCGCCAGCGGGTTTTGAGGTCACCTTCACTGCCCCGGTTCCAGAACAGGTTGCCGATCACGAGCAGTGCAAATCCAAACGCCAGCCAGTACAGATTGAACCAGGCCAGCGGTTTTAGAAAATGCCCGAAACCGTTCATGTCCGAAATCCGGTAGCCGGGCGTGTAGCTGTAGAAAAATAGGTTATAATCCAGTTCTGCGAAGTTCCGCAGGGCCACCATCACCACCCAGATTCCGACCGTAATGATGTGTCCTGTAAACTTGCTGTTCACCATGATGTGCACAAAAAACGCCAGCATCAGCAGTTGCAAATATTCCGGGAACTCGATCAGGTACAGATCCGTAAAGTATTGTCCGAAGTCGTACTCAAAATAGCCTTTAACGGTTTGGTTCAGAACCCCGCTGATAATCACCAGATTGACCAATAAGAAGCAGATGACAGCCAGCGCCAGAAACTTCGCGCCATAGGTCACCCAGTTCGGTACCGGCAGCGCGTCGGCAATGTTGTCGAAGTGAACGGCTTTGTCGCGGTGCACGCTCTCGCCGGTGTAGAAAATGATCAGAATAAAGACGAACAGAATGTAGTCGAAGTCTTTGACTTCAATCATGTAATAAGTGGTTGGCAGTGAGCGGGTGCCCATAATCTGATCGGCAAACCAGCCATCCAGAAACAGAAACAACACGCCACCCATCAGAATGACCAGAAAATAAACGTCTTTGATGATGTTACCGAACTCCAGTTTCGTCAGCCGGAAGAGGTGTCCGAAATAGGCATTGGTTGAAAAGATCTTTTCGGCAACGGGCAAAGTCAGGAGCGGTTTTGCCTTTTTAGCGACGGCTTCGGCTTTCGATTTTTTACCCAGTTTAACGGCTAAAAACCGCTGAAAATCAAACCGGAAGAGCGTGTAAAGCAGCGTTGCCAAACCGATGCCACCCCACAAAAGCCGGTTCAGCAGCACGTTTCCGTCCAGCGTGGCATGGAGTTCGTTCTGCTCGGCGGGCGTCCAGTATTTGGTAGCATTGGTAAACGTATTGAGCGCAAACGGATCGAGCAGGTCGACAATGTCTTTGTTTTCCAGATCCGACGCCAGCGTGATGCCCAGCAGATAACCGATGAACAGCAGCAAACTTCCGGCGTAGGTTACAAACACATTCCGCGTTAAAGCAACCAGACTGAAAAACAGGCTTCCGGTGAAGAAAACCGTTGGAATAACGAAAACCAGCATCGGTTGTACATAATCCCACAACCGGATCGGACCGTAGCGTTCGACGTTGTCGGCCAGATTCAAAACCGGTCCCAGCAACGATCCGAGCGCGATGCCCAGGCAGGTACAGCCCATGATCCCGATCAGGATGACGAACGAACCCAGGTACCGGCCAAGCAGATAACCGCGTTCGCTGATGGGGTAGGAGAAAAAATAGGAGCGGGTGTTGTGTTCAATGTCGCGGTAAACCGGCACGCCCATCACCGCCGAGCTCAGCATCGTGGCAAAAATACTGGTCAGGATCAGCAGGTATGAAATTGCGTAGGGCGAATTGACATTGGCTTTTTCGGACGCCGGACCGTTGCCGTAAATCAGAATGAGAAAGGTGTACAGAAAAAGCAGAAAACCGTAGAGATAGGTAGCCGGACGTTTCAGGCGGTAAGCCAGTTCAAAACGAAATATCTTGGTAAACATAAGGGAATTAAGAGTTATGAGTTAAGAGTTAATGAATGCGCACAGATTTTTTAACTCTTAATTCTTAACTCATAATTCCTACCTCTTGATGGCTCGTGATTTTGGAGAAGTAAACGTCTTCCAGGTTGGCTTCGACGGGATCGAAACCAAGCTGAGGAGTGTCGCTGTAAATATGGATTTGGGTTTTACCGCCCTTAAGCTGCGTCGAAATCACCTGATGGTTGGCTTTATAAGTGTCCAGTTCGGCTTTTTCGATGATTTTGCGCCAGATTTTTCCCTGAATACCCGCCACCAGATCGGCGGGGTGTCCCTGCGCAATCACGTTTCCGAGGCTGATGATCGCCATGTCGGAGCAGAGGTTGGTGACGTCTTCCACAATGTGCGTAGAAAGAATGACGACGGTATTTTCGCCAATTTCCGAGAGCAGGTTATGAAACCGGTTGCGTTCGGCGGGGTCCAGACCGGCGGTAGGTTCATCCACAATGATCAGGCTGGGACTGCCGATGAGCGCCTGGGCGATGCCAAACCGCTGTTTCATCCCACCCGAAAACGTACCCAGATTCTTCTTTTTGACGTGCGCCAGATTGACTTTTTCGAGCAGTGCTTCGACGATCAGTTTCCGTTCCCGGCTGTTGTTGATGCCTTTCAAACTGGCAATGTGGTCGAGCATGGTTTCGGCCGACACTTTCGGATAAACCCCAAATTCCTGCGGCAAATAGCCCAATACGCGCCGGATGGAATCTTTCTGGCGCAGCACATCGATGGTTCCCAGGGGCGTATCTTCCAGCAGAATCTGACCGCTGTCGGCTTCCTGCAAGGTTGCAATCGTGCGCATGAGCGACGATTTACCCGCCCCGTTCGGTCCCAACAAGCCAAACATGCCTTGCGGAATCGTAAGTGTGACATTGTGCAGCGCCTTGACGCCATTGGAATACGTTTTATTCAGATCGGTAATCGTCAGTTTCATTGGAGGATGGGTTAAGTTAAGTCATTGATCGGTTCGGCGGATACGCATTTTGAGTAGAAAGTAAGTATAGTATATATTTCGTCATTTTTCTATTGGAGATGCAAAATCTTTCTACGCATCTTAATCAGGGAAAGTACGCATTTCAGGAATCGGTTTTCGAAAAAGATCTAGTTTAAAATTAAGCTGATTTTGCCGGAAACAGTGGCGGTTTTGGTAAAACTACTTTGAATTTAAAGTGATTATTGGTAATAATTTCAAAAAGAATATAAATCTACTTTCAATAATAAACTGTTTTAGAAAATTTGTTTATTTTTGAAATGACGAAATTGCATTTGGCTTTATTCGGAAATAATAAAATCTCATCGTAGTTTAGTACAAAAAAATTACGAAACCTACGAAATCATGGACCTTCCCATCTCTCGCCGAAATTGGTTACGCACGGGTGCTCTGTTAACCGCCGGTCTTACATTAAACCGGTCGTCTTTCGCGCTCAATCCGGTTGCGGTAAATGCACTGCACGAACAAACGCTCTTCAACGAATTTGCTCAGTTGGGTCGGGAAATGCCGAAACTGAAAGCCCGGATTGCCTTCAACGAAAATCCGCACGGAATTTCGAAAAAAGCCAAAGAAGCGCTCATCCAGGCGGCTGAAGTCAGTAACCGGTATGCCATGTTCGAAGGCCAGGAACTGAAGCAGTTGATTGCGGCTAAGGAAGGCGTCAAACCCGAGAACGTAATGCTTTCCGCCGGATCGTCAGAATTGCTGACGGCGATGGCGGTTTATTATACGGGGAGTGCTGCCAAAAGCAGTGGCGGTACCATTCTGACCAGCCAGTTTACCTACGACGATTTTCTGGGTTGCGCCAAAAAATTCGGTGCCAAAATCGAAGCCGTACCGCTGACGAAGGAATACCGCTACGACCTGGCCGCTATGAAAGCTAAAGTTACTGCGGATACCCGATTGGTTTATATATGTAACCCCAACAACCCGACGGGAACCGTTGTGCCGGTGGCCGATCTGGTGGCTTTCTGCAAGGAAGTGTCGCCCAAAGTACCGGTTTTTATCGACGAAGCGTATATCGATTTTCTGAAACCGGAAGAACGTCCGGCCCTGCCGAAACTCGTGGCGGAAGGCTACAACCTGTTCCTGACCCGCACGTTTTCCAAAATACACGGTTTTGCCGGTTTGCGGTTGGGCTACGCCATTGCACCCGAAAAATTCCTGCCCGAATTACAGAACTACTCGCGGGGTGAGTGGAACCCGAGTGTAACCACGCTCAAAGCCGGAATTGCCAGCTACCAGGACGAAGAGTGGCAGAATTTCTGCCGCACTGAAAACGACAAAGCCCGCGAATTGCTCTATAAAGGGCTGAAAGAGAAGGGGTACGAATACGTTCCCTCGTATGCCAACTTCGTGTTGTTTCCGATCCGGATGAAAACGAAACAGTTTGAAAAAGAAATGTTCGGCAACGGCATTCTCACCTCCACCCGCGAATACAACGCCCAGCCCTACTGCCGCGTCAGCGTCGGCACCGTAGACGAAATGGGTATGTTTATGGACGTCTTTAAGAAAATAGCCTGATCCAATGAAGAATGAACAATGGACAGCCTTTCATTATCCATTGTTCATTCTTCATTCTTCATTAAACTATGACCCGACGGAATTTTATTGAATCAACCGGAGCAAGTTACGCAACCTTACTGGCGTGGGGACTTTTAAAACCGGCGCCCGCCGAAGCGTTCGATTTACCGGCCAATGGACTCAAAGAAGGAAAAGCCCGAAAAGTAGTAATTCTGGGCGCGGGTCTGGCGGGAATGGCCACCGCCTACGAATTGGGGAAACTGGGGTACGATTGCACCATTCTCGAAGCCCGGAGCCGCTCCGGTGGCCGCGTCTGGACGGTTCGGGGCGGAACGAAGGAAACTGAAATCGGCGGCACGGAACAAACCTGTACATTCATTGACGGTCAGTATTTTAACGGCGGAGCGGCCCGGATTCCGCACAATCACCACCTCACGTTACATTATTGCCGTGAACTGGGCGTACCGCTTCAGATTTTCAACGGTTCCAACGAGTCGGCCTGGTTGTATAACGACGGCGGGCCGGGGTCGCTGGCCAACAAGCGGATGCGCATTCGGGAATACCACAGCGATATGCGCGGTTACACGAGCGAGTTGCTGGCGAAAGCGCTCGATCAGGCGTCGCTCGATCAGCAGTTGACGAAAGAAGACGTCGAAAAGCTGGTCGATTTTCTGAAAAATGAAGGTGATCTGAATACCGGCAAGCTTTACAAAGGCACGAATCGCCGAGGGTACAAAACGATGCCCGGCGCCGGGGCTGTTCCCGGTGACCTGGTCGATCCGTATGGGTTGACGGAGTATTTACGTTCCGGTTACATGCAACCGGTTTTTTACAACAACGGCGATTATACGTTCGAGCAGCATTCGACGCTCCTCCAACCCGTTGGCGGGATGGATGCGATTCCGAAAGCACTCGAGAAAAAACTGGTCGGAAAGATTCAGTTCAATGCACCGGTGAAGGAGTTGCGGAAAACGGAAAACGGCGTTCGGGTGGTGTACCAGAAAGACGGAAAACCGACCGAAATCACCGCCGAATTCTGCGTTTGTACCCTGCCGTTACCGGTTTTGAAAAAGATCGAATCGGACCTGTCGCCGATGGTGAAGCGGTCGGCGGATTTTATTCCGTACATGAAAACCGGTAAAATCGGGCTGCAATTCAAACGGCGGTTTTGGGAAGAAGACGACGCGATCTACGGCGGAATTTCCCGTACCAACATGGATATCAATCAGATCTGGTATCCGTCCTTCGACCTGATGGGCAAAAAAGGCGTGCTGATCGGCTATTATAATTTCTACAGCCGGGCCGAAGCGGTGGGGGAACTATCGCTTCCCGCACGCGAAAAAATGGCGTTGGAGCAGGGGTATAAAATTCACCCGCAATACCCGCAGGAGTTCGAAAACTCGTTCTCGCTGGCCTGGCAGAAAATTCCGTATAGCGAAGGCGGCTGGGCGGTTTACGACGATGCCATCCGTCGGAAATTCTACCCCGCGCTGCTCGAACCGGATGGAAACATTTATTTTGCCGGGGAACATACGACGTACCTGACGGCCTGGATGGCCGGAGCGTTTACGTCTGCCCGGCGGGTGGTCGATTCACTGCACGCCCGGGTGGGTGAGTACACGAAAAAATAACGTACCCACGGACCGCCGGGCGGCCCCGTTTAGTCCGTGTAAACTATACTGTCAACTCAGAGTAATAAAACTCACGGACTTTAGTCCGTGGGTACGTAATTAAACCATCTACTATGAAAACTAACTTACTTCGTCAATTCCTTGTCATTGGTTGTGTTGCGGTTTTGCAACTGGTTTCGCTACGCGTTTGGGCGCAGACTGCGAGCATGTCGCTGGATCAGTTGAAGGCCATTAAGGCCATTAAAATTGGTAATCTCGAAAAAGATACCTATTTCAAATCCGGCGATTTTATTCTGGATCGTTACGAAGAACGTCCGGCCTACGTCTTCAATTACAGCGACGGGATTCCCCGGAAAATCTATTTGTACAAAATTTTCACGGCTGCCGACACCAAAGAACTGGGTTTGCTGGCGGTTTATGAAAATGGAAAAACCAAAGAAACCAAACCGTTCGTGGTTCCCGGTGCCAGCGCCGATCGCAAGGCGTGGGATGCGTACATCGATGATCTGAAATACGTTGGTGAAAAAGAAGCCGGGCTGATGTCGGCACTCGGTTTTGTACTCTCCCGCGAAATGGCGCTGCTGATGGGTGGCGGAACGAAAGAAGAAGGCGGTGAGAAGAAAAAAGAAGAATACAATTTCTGCTTCCCGGCTGATGCGGTCGTAACGCTGGCCGACCGGCAAACGAAAACCATCGACCAGATCAAAGCCGGTGATGACGTAATGGCGTACGATGCCAAAACCCGCTTGCTGGTTTCGGCGAAAGTACGGGAAGTAACGATTCACCAAAAACCGAATCTGGCGATTACGGGCGTTTGGATCACTCCGGTTCAGGAAATTTCCGCCAGCCATTCAACGACACTGACCAAACCGGTGTTGCTGGAAGCCACGGCGAACCACCCCGTTCAAACCGCCACCGGCGCGAAGAAATTAGGTGATTTGCAAAACGGCGATGTTCTCTACCGTTTCGACGGCGCAAGCCACTCGGTAGCCGCCTGGAAAGTCGCTCATACTCAATCGGATATCCGGACGATCAACAAAGTCTACAACCTCGTTACCGATCGCGGCAGCTACCTGGTGAATGAAGTGGTGGTGCTGGATAAGTAATCGGTTTACGGTATTCGGTGGCTGACGCGTTCCAAGTCAAGAGCGCAAGCTAGCATGCGTCAGCCACCGAAACGTCGGCCCGGCGTAAACCGAATACTGAAAACCGTAAACCGCTCATTCACATTCCCCAGGCCGTCATTCCCCCATCGACGGCAATCGTTTGGCCGGTGATGTAGCCCGCTGCGGGCAGGCAGAGAAACGAGACGGAAGCCGCAATTTCTTCCGGTTTCCCGGTGCGGTTCATCGGCGTTCGTTTCAAAATTCCTTCCAGTTTCTCCGGATTGGTCAGCACCGGTTCGGCCAGTGGCGTCAGGACGTACCAGGGCGCAATCGTGTTGACCCGAATGTTATCTGTCGCCCACTCGACGGCAAGGTTGCGTGTCAGTTGGTGGAGAGCGGCTTTGGTCATGCCGTAAATGGAACCGCTGCTCGTGTGCGTCAGGCCGGACACCGACGATACAAAAACTATACTTCCCTTCCCCGACTTTTTCAACAGCGGATAAGCCGCCTTGCTCAATTCATAGCCCGACCGCAGGTTGGTGTTCAGCAGGAAATCGAACTCGTCGGTGGTGTAGTCGACGGTCGGTTTTCGGATGTTCGTTCCCGCATTGTTGATCAGAATATCCAGACTTCCCCAGCGTTCCTTCACCGTTTCGATCAGTTGCGTTGCCGCGCCGGTTTGACTCATATCGACCGCCAGTCCGTCTACCGAAAAACCGCTCTGCCGGTAATCACTCAGTTTTTGTTGAAGCAGGTTGTTGTCGCGGGCGACGATAAACACATCTGCGCCAAATTCCAGCAGTTGTTTTACGATGGCCTCGCCAATGCCTTTGGTGCCGCCGGTGACCAGCGCACGGTAGCCGGTCAGTTGCCAGAACGCATTCATAATGTTAGGGATTACACGGTTTTCAAAAACCGCAAGAAACGAAGTCAGCGACAGAAAACCATTTGATTGGTTGATAAATTACCGTAACGATGAATTTAGCAGGTCAAAAATCCCAGCCCACCGTTTTAACGGTGGGTTATGTGAGAAAAATTGAACCACCATTAACCGTTTCAACGTTTTTCGATCCGGGTTTTAAACCGTTAAAACGGTTTTTATATAGGTCAGATTTTCGCTCAGCCCACGGTTAAAACCATGGGCTTGTATTTTTAAAAAAAGAATAAAAATATTTTGTACAATCCTGAGTATTATTTGAATTATCGCACCTATTAACCACCAGTCGCGCCGTTCGACCTCGTCATTTTCTGACTACTCATTCTGAATCCGGTAAATCGCAGGGATCATGTTGAAACCCGATCTAAGTCAAAAATACCAAAACGCCTGGGAGAAAACCGATGAAACGTTGCTGTGGCAGCAATTTCGGGAAGGGTCACCGCTGGCTTTTCAGGAATTGGTGCAGCATTTTTACCGCGAACTCCATTTTTACGGCGGCCGGTTTACCCGCGATTCGGATTTGCTGAAAGACTGTCTTCAGGATTTGTTCCTGGACTTGTGGACCTACCGCGCCAAAATCGTGCAAACGCAGTACATCCGGCCGTATCTCTACAAATCGCTCCGGCGGAAAATTCACCGGGAGGTGCAGCGCCATTCGTCGGTTGTCAACGAAGACGGCTTTGCATTCGACGATGTGAGTTCGGAAGAAATTACGGCAGAACAGGCCCTGATTCGGACCGAATTGTCGGATTACCAAACCGCTCGGCTAAATGACTTGCTGGCGCAATTGTCGGACCGCCAGCGGGAAGCGATTCACCTTAAGTTTTACGGAGAATTATCGAATGATGAAATCGCCGACATTCTGGCCGTTAACCGGCAATCGGTGGCCAATTTACTGTATCGCGGACTGCGTCGGCTGCGGGAAAGCTGGCCTTCGTTGTTGTCGATGATCGGTTACTGGTTTCTGGGACACTGATAAAAATAACCGCACCCTGAGTATGGCACCGGCAAGGACGCCTATTAACGACCGAAGCCCTTCCACAGCACCTCTATGAAAGCGTATCAACAGTTTACCGTCGAAGATTTCCTGATGGATGCCCGGTTTCTGGCGTGGGTTAAACACGGCCAGCCCGAGGCCCGGCAATTCTGGGAGCAATGGCAGCGGGAAAATCCACAGCAACGGGCCACGTTATTGCTGGCGAAAGACATGGCGGAAGCACTGAAAAACCGCCCGCACAATCTATCCGTAGAGCAGGAAATACTGGAGGTGGAACGGATCGTCAAACTGGCCAGCTATGCCCAGGAACCGTCGCGCTGGCAGCGGGTTCAGCAATCGTTCAGCCATCGCTACTGGCAGGTTGCGGCCACCATCCTGTTGATATCGGGCATCGGTTTAGGCTGGTTTCTATTGCGCGAAAAACCGGGTTCGCTGCCGGAAACCGTTGCGTTTAGCGAAAATGAAAAACCGCCTAACGATCAGTGGGTCAGTCAGGTAAACGGGACCTCGCAACCGGTCGATTTGACGTTGCCCGATGGGAGCCGGATGCGGTTGATGCCGAACAGCGAAGCGCGGTATCCCCGCACATTTAACCTGGATCAACGCGAAATTCAGTTGAAAGGCGAAGCTACCTTTTCCGTTGTTCATGAAGGGAAGCGCCCTTTTCTGGTGTACAGCGGCCCGCTGGTGACGCGCGTTTTGGGCACCCGATTTCGGGTGCAGGCCCGCGCCGGAGAAAGCCGAATGAAAGTCTCGGTGATTTCGGGCAAGGTGTCGGTGATGGACCGGCGCGACTGGAAAACCGCCCAACGTCCGGATTCGAAGGAAGTGCCGGGAGTGGTACTGACTGCCAATCAGCAGGTTACGTATGATGCCAGCCAGAGCCGCTATCAGAAAGAACTCGTAACGCAGCCTGCCGTGCTGGCCCAGCCCGAAAACCGGGAGTCTTTCAATTTCGAGGATACGCCGGCGTCGGGCGTTTTTGAACGGCTGAAAAAAGCCTATGGTGTCGAAATCATCTATGATCCGACGGTTCTGCGAAACTGCACCCTGACGGCGTCGATGGCGGGCGTGCCGCTGCACGACCAACTCCGGCTGCTGTGTGCGTCCATCGGGGCCTCCTACGAAGTGGTCGACGCCCGGATTATTGTCACCAGCAAAGGCTGTCAGTAAACCATACCAAAAAAGAAAAGCCCGCTATGGTGCGAACATAGCGGGTGGAATTGACCGATCCGGCGGCACTTTTCGGGCCACCGCGGACCGGTGTAGCTACTCCTTTGCCCGGAATAACTAAACCACCTCCAAGTTATGTACAAGTTTACAAATCACGAAACGATTCGGATGCTTATGCGAATTTCGTTCCTTCAGGTGTTGCTGACGGCCTTGCTGATGAACAGTGTGCTGGCGGCCCGGGCGCAGGAACTGCTCGATCAGCGGGTGAGTGTTCGGCTGGATAACCACACCATCCGGCAGGCGCTGACGACGCTGGAAAAAACCGCCCATGTCAAGTTCGTGTACAGTCGTCAGATTGTTCAGGTCGACCGGAAAATCACGCTGGCGGCCAGTGACGAGCGCCTGGTCGATGTGCTCGACCGGCTGCTGAAACCGCTGCAACTCCGGTACGTGGTGACGGGGAGCCAGATTGCGATTATTCCCGGCCCGGTTTCGGAAAGCCCGAACGACGACCAATCCGCAACGATCACGCCCGAATCCGAAAAACCGGTAGACCGGGTGGTGAGCGGGAACGTGACGGACGAAAAAGGGGAGGGCATGCCGGGGGTCAGCGTCGTGGTCCGAAATACGACCCGGGGCACCACCACCGATGCCGATGGGAAATTCAAACTGAGCATTCCTGACGAACGGAACGACGCCGGGGCCACCATTCTGGTTTTTTCGTTTGTCGGTTATTTGAATCAGGAGGTGCCGGTTGGCAACCGGTCGACATTGGATATTCATCTGAAAATCGATACCAAAAGCCTGGAAGAAGTGGTTGTGGTAGGCTACGGAACCGTTAAGAAGAGTGATTTGACCGGTTCGCTGTCGCAGGTAAAGGCTAAAGAACTCAATTCGTTTCCGAATGCCAACGTGTTGCAGGCGCTGTCGGGTCGGGCGGCTGGCGTGCAGGTGTTGCAGAATACCGGTGCGCCCGGCGCCAGCGTCAGCGTCCGGATTCGGGGCACTAATTCCATTCAGGGTGGCAATGAGCCGTTGTACGTGGTCGACGGTTTTCCGCTGTCTGGCAGCAATCCGACGGTGTTGAACAACGCGGATATTGAAAACATCGAGATTCTGAAAGATGCGTCGGCAACGGCCATTTACGGGTCGCGGGGCGCGAACGGCGTGGTGTTGATCACCACCAAACGAGGGAAATCCGGCAAAACAACCGTGGATTTCGAGACCAGTTACAGTACGCAGACCTTGCGGAAAAAACTGGATTTGATGAATGCGAAGGAGTTTGCGACCTTTTACAACGAACAGGCCGCCAACGACAACCTGAAACCGTATTTCACGCAAGCCCAGATCGACGGTTTTGGGCAGGGTTTCGACTGGCAGGACTTCGTCTTTCAGCGGGCACCCATGAAAACAGCCGCGCTGACCATCAGCGGTGGCAGTGAAAAGACTCAATTTTCCATTTCCGGCAGTCTGTTCGGGCAGGACGGCATTATTCGCGGTAGTGATTACAACCGGTATTCGCTCCGCACCAACCTCAATCACGCCATCAGTAAAAAACTATCGTTTAATCTGTCCTCGACCTTAACCAAAATCACCACCAACGCCCGCAACAGCCAGGGCGGTAACCGGGGCGCGTCGCTGATCGCGGGGGCGATTTCGGCCCCGCCGGTTCTGACGCCTTACAATGACGACGGCACCTATCGGGTGTTCGGCACCACGTACGCGTTCATCAATGCGGCCCTGGTCAACCCGATCAACTCGCTCAACGAGCAAACCAACCTGACCAAAGGAAACCGGGTGCTGACCAATGCCGCCTTTGTGTACAATCCGATTCCGGAACTGACGCTCAAAATTTCGGGCGGTATCGAAAACGCCGACGACCGCACGGATTCGTACACGACCAACAACTACGTCGGATCGCAGGGCAGCGCGGGCGTCAGCACCAGCCAGTTTACCAGTCTCCTGAACGAGAACACAATTAGTTACAACAAAACCATTCGGCAAAAACACAGCATTTCGGCAGTCGCCGGTTTTACCTACCAGGATTTTGTCAGTACCTCGCTGTATGGCAGCGGGTTAGGCTACATCAGCAATGCCAGCCAAACCTACGATCTGGCAGCTGCCGGAACGCCGGGGATTCCGACGTCCAGCTATTCCAAGTCGACGCTTGCGTCTTTTCTGGGGCGCGTCAATTACGCCTTCGACAGCAAATACCTGGCAACGGTCAGTTTTCGGATGGACGGTTCGTCCAAATACAGTGCGGGCAATAAATGGGGCCATTTTCCGTCGGCGGCCGTGGCCTGGCGGGTTTCCAACGAGGATTTCCTGAAAAACAATGCCTTCATTACCGATCTGAAACTCCGGGCCAGCTGGGGGTTGACCGGTAGCCAGGCTATTGGAGCTTATGCGACACTCAACCAGTTGGTGTCGGCCAAAACCATCTTCGGCGACGCGCTGTATACGGCTTACGCGCCCGGCACGAACCTGCCCGGAAATCTGAAATGGGAAACCACTGAACAGAAAGACATCGGGGTAGACTTCGGGATTTTGGGCAACCGGGTTGTGCTGACGGCCGACTATTACGTCAAAAATACCCGGGATCTGCTGAATACCGTGCAGTTACCGTCTTCGCTGGGCTTTATAACCACGCTTAAAAATGTCGGCGAAGTTCAGAATAAAGGCGTTGAACTGGGACTGAATGCAAACCTGTTTTCGGGCGTATTTAAATGGGATATCAACGCCAACATTGCCTTTAACCGCAACAAGGTCATCAAACTCTACGGCGGGCAGGATATTCTGGGCGGTTTTGTCGACATTTCGGCCATTACCGACACGCGGAATATCCTGCGGGAAGGCCAGCCAATGGGCCGTTTCTGGGGATATCTGGAAGACGGTTTTGACGAAAAAGGAAAGATAAAATACAAAGATCTGGACGGTGATAAGGCGATAACCGTTCGGGATAAAACGTTTATTGGTGATCCAAACCCGAACTTTATTTACGGGTTTAACTCCAGTATGTCGTACCGGAATTTCGATTTAACCGTCTTCATTCAGGGTACGCAGGGGAACGATATATTTAACACCAGTTCCATCAATAATACCGTCGATTACGGCTACGGCCTGAACATGCCCCGCGAGGTTTTTCTGGATCATTGGACACCAACGAATCCGAACGCGAAATACCCGGTGATCAGCAGCACCACCCGTACGAACGTATCCGACCGGTTTGTGGAAGACGGTTCGTACATGCGGTTGAAAAACATTCAGTTAGCCTACAATTTGCCCGTTCAGAAATGGGGTGTCAAATGGATTCGAAACGTTCAACTGTATGCCAGCGGTCAGAACTTACTGACGTTAACGAAGTATTCGTGGTGGGATCCGGAAGTGAATTCCAACGGCGGTGCCAATTCAACGGCGCAGGGGTTTGATCACTTTAGCTATCCCACTTCCAAATCCGTCACCTTTGGCCTCCGGGCGGGATTTTAAATGCATTGAGTAAATGAGGGTTGAGTGATGTAAAAATCATTTGGCAGCTTCGCTCTTTCTTCACTCAATCGCTCATCCATCAATCACTCATTGATCCATGAAAAAGCTACTACTATTCCTTCTCCCAATGCTTCTTCTCCTATCCTGCGAGGATATTTTAAAAGAAGAACCGAAGACCCTGGCGGTTGAAACGTATTACAATACAAAAGCCGAAGTAGAATCGGCTGTCAACGCCATTTATGTGCCCTTGCGGAGCAGTTCGACCAACGGCATGGGCGTTTATATGGCGGTTTTGGAAGCGCATATCGATTACGCCTATGGCCGGGGAAGTTATGCGGTTTTAAATAATTTTCAGGGGCTGGATAACGTCAACATCAGCCGCGTTTCCGGGGCCTGGGAAGCCTATTACCTCAGCATTCGGAATGCCAATCTGGTGATCAAAAACGCACCGAATGGAAAAGCGATCAGCAAAACCGATATCACCGGTTATGTGGCCGAAGCGAAATTTCTGCGGGCCTTCAGCTACTTCCACCTCGTGCGGAACTGGGCCGGAGTGCCGCTTCGGACGGAGGCCAACATGACCGAAATCGACGCCAAACGAAACACCGTCGACGAAGTGTATGCCTTGATTCTGGCCGATTTGAAGGAAGCCGAAACGAACCTGCCCGATCAGGTCACGCAGCCGGGGCGGCCCACCAAATGGGCGGCCAAAACCATGCTGGCGGATGTTTATCTGGAGCAGGGAAAATTTGCCGATGCGCGCGACAAAGCCGATGAAATCATCAAATCTGCTAAATTTTCCCTGGTTCCGGTCGCGTCGTCCGACGATTTTCAGAAAGTGTTCGGCCCGGATTTGATCTCGACGCCCGAAGAGATTTTTTACCTCAAATTCTCCCGTCAACCCAGTCAGGGCAATCTTTTTCCGACGCTCATCAACCATCCCGGCACCAAATTCCTCGGCGGGGGCGGGGGCGTTTTCGGCCTCCACAGCGACAGCACGAATCCGGTTTACCAGAGCTGGGATAACGCCGATCTTCGGAAAGGAATCTGGTATTCCTGGAATATCGGCATCGGCGCAACGACCTTGTTGAGCAAGAAATTCATCGATCCCAATTCGCTCGAATTTGCCGGGGCCGGTAACGACGTGCCGTGGTATCGCTACGCCGATGTGTTGCTGATTTACGCCG
The DNA here is from genome assembly GCF_003858635.1 of Larkinella rosea. Lineage (GTDB taxonomy): Bacteria > Bacteroidota > Bacteroidia > Cytophagales > Spirosomataceae > Larkinella > Larkinella rosea. The sequence goes on along the minus strand of NZ_RQJO01000010.1, from coordinate 535,452 downwards.
AAGCAGCGGGTCGGGCGGGTAGCGCGCCCACGGCGGCCGCGATGGAAGCGCTCAATCAGGTGCATCGCCGGGCGTACGGAAAAACCGCTCTGACGGCCTCAACGGTCGATTTCAAACTGGCGGATTACCCAACGACGGCTTCGTTTCTGAATCTCGTGGTCAAAGAGCGCGGCTATGAATTTCAGTACGAAGGCAAACGGTGGCTGGAGTTGAAGCGGACGGGAAAAGCGCAGGAAATTATTCAGGCAGCTAAAGGGAAAACCATTGCTGACAAACATTTTCTGTGGCCGATTCCGGTTTCCGAACTGAATTACAACAAGGCCATCGATCCGGTGAAAGACCAGAATCCGGGGTATTGATTTCTACCAACTTACCAGCGAACTCATCATGGAATCCATTGAAAATAAACCGGAGATCACCGGAATGTTTAACCTGAACCGCCGGAAATTTCTGCAATCAACGGTCGTAGGGGCAACTTCCCTTTCCGGTCTTGGTTTGTCGGAAAGCGGTTTTTCGCAAACCCAAAAAACCACCACTTTCCCGGAACCAGCCCAAAATCTGCCCATCAAGGGCGAGGTTGATGTACTGGTCTGCGGAGGTGGCCCGGCTGGCATCGCTGCCGCCATCACGGCCGCCCGCGCCGGTGCCCGGACGCAGTTGCTGGAAATCCACGGCTGTCTGGGCGGGGTCTGGACGGCCGGTTTGCTGACCTATATTTTCGATTTCAATAAACCGGGTCTGACGAAAGAGATCATCAAAAAGCTCGACGAACGCGACGCCCGGCGCAATAAAGTCCCTGATCAGTTTGTCTACGCGCCGGACGAAATGAAGGTGTTGCTCGAAGAAATGTGTACCGATGCCGGGGTGAAATTTTTGCTGCATACCCGCGTGGCGGCTGCTTACAAGGATAAAAATCAGGTGACGACCGTCATTACCGAATCGAAATCGGGGCGCCAGGCCTGGAAGGCGAAGGTGTTTATCGATGCCACCGGCGACGGCGATCTGGGTGCGCAGGCCGGGAACAGCTGGGAAATCGGGCGGGGGGGCGATACCTGTCCCTGTCAGCCGCTGACTCTCAACACGTTGGCCGTCGTGAAAGAGGCTGCCGCGCTCAAACCGTACATTTCGTTTTATCAGGACGACAACGGCAAAGCGAACATGGACTGGCACGTGAAAGCGACCAAAGCGTTCATGAGCGAGATCAACCGGGCTGGCATTACGCCCTCGTACGGCATGCCGACGCTCTTTCTGATTCGGGACAATCTGGTGATGGTGATGGTCAACCACGAATACAACATCAAAGCCTTCGATGCCGATGAAATTACGGAAGCTACCGTTCGCGCCCGGGCGGAAGTTTACAACATCGTTCGTGGACTGAACAAGCTCGGCGGACCCTGGGAAGGCATCCAGATCGTGGCAACACCCGAACAGATCGGGATTCGGGACGGCCGTCGGATTCACGGTCGGTATACCGTCACCAAAGACGATTTGGCGATGGGTGCCCGACACGAAGATGCGGTTGTCCGGCCCACGTTTGGTGTCGATATTCACGCATCGGATCGGAAAACGAACGAGACCGAAACGATCTCGCGGGGCGGTATCAAGATGAAACCGTACGACATTCCGTTGCGGGCGCTGATCGCCAAAGATGTCGATGGATTGATGATGGCCGGGCGCTGCATCAGTGGCGATTTTACGGCCCACGCCAGCTACCGCGTCACCGGCAATGCCGTGGCGATGGGCGAAGCCGCCGGGGTGGTAGCTGCGCTGGCGGCTAAAAGCAAACGATTGCCCCACGAAGTCGAGTGGAGCGAAGCCGTGGCGGTTTTGACCAAACTCGGGATGCGGGGTTGATGAAAACCGCTCTTTTGCTGTGGATTGGGTTAATTGCTGCTGCGAAAGCCAAGGTCGTTTTGCCGCCGATTCTGGCTTCGGACATGGTTTTGCAGCAGCAAACCGAGGTCGCGATTTGGGGGTGGGCCGATCCGACCGAAAAAATAACCGTTACGGCGAGTTGGGAAAACCGGGTCGTGAGCGTAACCGGCGCTGCGGACGCGACCTGGAAAATCCGGCTGCGAACCCCGAAAAGCGGTGGACCGTATTCGATTGCAATCAAAGGGAACAATACGGTTTTGCTGACCAACATTCTGATTGGCGAAGTCTGGGTTTGTTCGGGTCAGTCGAACATGGCGCTTACTGCGGCAGGTGGTGTAAAGGATGCCCGCGCCGAATTGCCGACGGCCTACAACCCCAACATCCGGTTGTTCAGGATGGGTCGCCGGGCGGCCGCCACTCCGCAGGACAACGTGGGCGGAAACTGGGCGGTTTGTGATTCCGTTAGTTTGAAGCGGTTCAGCGCCGTCGGTTACTTTTTCGGGAAAAAACTGCAAACCACACTCGGCGTTCCGATTGGCCTGATCGATATGTCCTGGGGTGGTTCCAAGATGGATACGTGGCTGCCCGAATCGCTCGTCAACCTGTATCCCGAAACCCGGCATTCGGGCCGAACGATGGTCAAAACGCCCTGGGCACCGAATATTCCGGGCGTGTTGTATAACGGAATGGTCGCACCGATTACGTCCTTCGCCATTGCCGGGGTGATCTGGTACCAGGGTGAATCGAACCGGCACTATGCCCCGGCGTATGCCCAGTTGACGCGTTTGCTGGTGGAAAGCTGGCGGAGCGTCTGGCAAAACGATTTTCCGTTTTATTCCGTCCAACTGGCGCCCTACCGGTACGGTGGCACGTTTGAAACCGCTTTGATCCGCGAAAACCAGGCGAAGGCGATGGCTATTCCCAAAACCGGGATGATCGTAACGACGGACCTGGTCGATAATCTGGATGACATTCATCCGGTCTATAAAAAAGAAGTCGGCAATCGATTGGCCAACTGGGCTTTAGCCGAGACGTATCAGCAAAGAATCGACCCTTACAAAAGTCCGCAATATCGCTCCATGCTGATCGCGGGAAACCGGATTCGGCTTATGTTTGATCATGCTCCCAACGGCCTGATGGCGAAAACCGAGCCAATTACCGAGTTTGAAATCGCCGGAGCCGATCGGGTTTTCAGAAAAGCGCAGGCCCGGATTGATCAACATACCGTCGAAGTGTGGGCCGATGGCGTTGAAAAACCGCTCGCCGTCCGGTTTGCTTTCCGCGACGCCCCCGAACCTAATTTATTTAGTCAGGAAGGACTGCCGGTCATTCCGTTTCGGACGGATAATTGGGCGTTGGGATTGGATCGACAGGGAAATGATTGAGAATCATTCGCTTCGCAAACTTTTCACCGGATTCATCAACGCTGCTTTGATACTCTGAAAACTGACCGTTAGTAATGTGACGAATAGGGCCCCCAGGCCGGATGCGGCAAAAATCCACCAGGAAATCTCCGTACGGTATTCATAAGCCTGGAGCCAGTTATGCAGAAAATAATACGCCACTGGGGTCGCAATCGCCAGCGAAATTACGACCAGAAAAACGAAGTCTCTGGAAAGTAATCCCCATAGATTCAGCACCGAAGCGCCCAATACTTTCCGAACGCCAATCTCTTTAGTACGCTGTTCAGCCACGTAAGATGCCAACCCGAACAGGCCCAGACAACTGATGAAAATGGCGAGTATGGCGAAGACCGATGCCAGTTTGCCGATCCGTTCTTCGGCCGCAAATTTTAAGGCGAATTGCTGATCCGAGAACTTATAGTCGAACGGACTGCCGGGGCTGAACTGACGGAAAACCGCTTCGATTTTTGCCAATGACTCACTGGTGCTGCGTTGCGGATTCAATTTGATATTGATGACACCCGCCCAGTCATAATTTAACACAAAAACGGTTTGGTAAACGGGTTCGAAAGGAGAACCCATCACCATGTCTTTGACAATGCCCACAACCCGGAAGGGCTTTCCATTCCACTTGACAATTTTTCCCACCGGGTTTTTCAAACCCATATAGCGGGCTGCCGTTTCATTCAGAACCATGCCCGACGAATCGGTCGAAAAGCTCCGGGAAAAGTCCCGCCCGGCCACGAATTGCCACCCCACCGTTTTACCAAAATCATGGGTAACAGCAACCGTCCCAAACTGCTCTTTGAAATTCGGATCTTTGCCCTCCCAGTCGAAACCGACATTCTGGGAACTCAACTTCGTTACTGGCGTCGAGGAAGTGGACATTTCCACCACGGCACCCGTTTCGATCAGCTCATTCCGCAGCGCATTGTAACGGCCAGACAACTCCGGCGTATTCATGGCAACCGTGATCAGCCCATTTCGGTCGTAGCCAATCGGCCGGTTTTTGGCGTATTGGATTTGACGGAAAACGATGATCGTGCCGATGATCAGCGTCACCGAAACCGTAAACTGAACGATGACCAGCACCTTCCGGGGAATGGAAGCAAACCGGCCAATCCGGAAGGTACCCTTCAACACATTTACCGGCTGAAAAGAGGATAAATAAAGGGCGGGATAACTGCCCGCCAACAGGCCCGTTAACAAACTAAATCCCAGACCGGATAGCCAGAAAAGCGGCTCATTCCACAGAATCGTCAGTTTTTTGTCGGCCACTTCATTAAAGAGAGGTAGCAGCAGCAACACCAGCAGAAAGGACAGCACAAATGCCACCGCAACCACCAGCAGCGATTCACTGAAAAACTGACTGATGAGTTGGGAACGAACCGAGCCAACGGCTTTGCGGATGCCCACTTCTTTTGCTCGCTTTTCGGAACGAGCCGTTGCGAGATTCATAAAGTTAATGCAGGCCAGCACCAGCACAAAAACACCGATAATGCCAAATAGCCAGACGTACTGAATCCGACCTTCCACGTTACCTGATTTGTCCCAACCCGAATACAAATGCCAGCGACTCATGGGATGCAAAAACACTTCCGGTTTCGCAAAAGCCACTTCCGGGACATGCTTCAGCCGGAGGTCGCTGATTTTTGCCGAAATCGCATCAAAATCAGCTTTGGGAGCAATCTGGACCAGAATCTGGAACGAATTATTTTCCCATCCGGCATTATTTTTTATCCAGGGTTCCGATGATACGTACAAATCCCAGGGCGCGATAAAGGTCATGTCCCTGAATTCGGTGTTGTAAGGAAGATCTTTATAGACACCGGTTACCTTGACGTTCAGCTTGTTGTCGATCCTTATGATTTTGCCCATTGGATCATCCGTGTTTCCAAAAAGAGCCTGTGCAACGGATTCAGACACTAAAATGGAAGCCGGTTCTTTCAAGCCTGCCCGTGTGCCACTGAGCATCTTTAAAGTGAACATGTCGGGCGCTTCCGGACTCAGGAACGTACCGGTTTTGATAAATTTCCGCTCGCCATACGCCAAAATGTGCTCGCGGGTCCGGGATGACATGACGACATGGCTAAAATTGTCCGCGTAAGCCGTTCGAAGTTCGGTTCCCAGTGGGATAGGCATGGACTCGCCCACGCCATAATCGCCATTAACAGTTGCGCTTTGCAGAACCTTTGCAATACGGTCATAATTCTGGTGATACTTGTCGAAGGACAACTCATCATACATCCAAAGACCGATCAACAGGGCCACTGCCATACCCGTAGCCAGTCCGCCAATGTTGATAAATGAATACCCCTTGTGCTTGACAAGGTTTCTGAAAGCGATTTTGAAGTAGTTGCGTAACATAGCGGTTCGGGCAGGATTTGGGTATTCATCGCGAAGGCTGGCAGCGTACGGCGGTCCGGGCCGGAGCGGTTTATAAAAAAAAGGTGTCAAGCATTGTAAAACGGCCCGGCAATATTCCCAGCGAGCCTGCGCCGGGCTCACCTCCCGGATGCGCTTGTAGAACATTTCATGCAAGTCGCCCTGGATGTATTCCAACAGGTGCGGGGCCACAAACCACGCCAGCAGACGGTCGGCCCAGCGAGGTGGCTCAGCGGGCTTGGGCGGTCCAGTCGGGTTTGGCAGTTTTTTCATCAGTGGAAAAATCTATTAGATACAATAAGTTAAATCAAATCTGATGCCAGATGAAAAAAAATGCTCTCAGGCAGTGTAATGCCCGATAATGAAGGAAACGCTGTCCAAAAACGGACGTATTGTTGTCCAATCGTGGACAGTATTGATCGACGATTGACCATTGACTAATGACCATTGTCCACCGTCAATTGTCAATCGTCGATGGTCAATCGTCAATGGTCAACCGTCCTTCTTTTTTCCGCCAAACTTTTTCTAAAAAAATCCCAACTGCCACTACGTATATTCGGCTTTGAATTTGTCTTTAATTCCAACGGGACTAAAAAACCGGAAAACAGCCGTTTAAATCGTCGTGTATGCGGGCCGCTTTTACGCCAGAACCTTCGGAAAACACCGATCCAACAAATACCAGCCGACCCGTTGGGCTGAATGAATGGGAACCGGTGCAAACCCTGGATTCCGAACTTTTCATTCGGAAAACCTTCGAAACCGATCCGAAAAAGGGGTGTGAGTTGCTGTTCCGCCTGTACTACAAACCGCTGTGTACCCACGCCGTCCGGTTTGTGTACTCCCGCGAAATTGCGGAGGATCTGGTCGCCGATATTTTTTATAATTTCTGGAACACGCAGGCATTCAGTCAGGTGCAGCATTCCTACCGGGCGTATTTGTTCCGGTCGGTTCGAAACCGGGCTTACAACTACCTGATGAACGAATTGAAGAAAAACGATTCGCTGGATACGGTTTTGCAACTGGAATCGGCTTCGTCCGATGCGCCGGAACGGATGATGCAGTTCGAAGAATTGTACCGGAAAGTCGATGAACTGGTGGCGACGCTTCCGCCCCAGTGTCAGAAAGTATTTATCATGAACCGGTTCGAAGGCAAGAAAAACCGGGAGATTGCCGACGAACTGCACCTGTCGATCCGCACGGTTGAAACCCACATTGGAAAAGCGCTGGCGACCTTGCGAAACGGCCTGAAACATGTCTGGATCTGGGCAATCCTGCTGGCGGGAATCGGCAATTTACCGGGCTGAGCCAACTTTCTTCCTTCCCGACTACGTGTGTTGCCGCCCATTTTTGTCTATCTAGAAACGGCGTCAGAACCGCAACCGCTTCCGACGAACCAACGCTTGAATCCGATGATCAACAAAGAACTGGTGTTCGCCCATTTTGCCGGTCAAATCACCCCCTTGCAGAAGCGGCTGATCGAACAATGGTTGCAGGATGAAGCCAACCAGGAATCGTTTTACCGGTGGCTGGTGGAGTGGGAACACCTGTCGCCCTCGTATGCGCCCGAACTGGATTCGGCGCTGGATCGGTACGTACGGCACATGGAAGCAACTGCGCCGGTTGCTGCCATCCATGTCGGAACCGGAACCGAACCCATTCGACGGGGCGGTTTTTCCAGACGCTGGCTGGCTGCCGCTGCGGTTTTTATTGGCGTAATTCTCGCGGGCTGGCTCGGTCGGGAGCGGATCTGGTACCAGACTTACCAAACCGCTTTTGGCGAAACCCGGTCGATCAGCTTGCCGGATGGGAGTAAGGTGACGCTGAATGCCAACTCCGAATTGCAGGTGCCGCGTTTCGGATTCGGCGATCAGACGCGGGAGGTTATCCTGTTCGGAGAGGCTTTCTTTTCAGTAACGCACCAGGTTGGTAATCAGAAGTTTCTGGTGAAAACCCGCGAGAATTTCAACGTAACCGTGCTCGGAACCGAGTTCACCGTCTACACCCGGACGCGGGGCGGCAAGGTGATGCTCCGCCGGGGGAAAGTGCAGCTGAGTTATACCGAAAACCGGCACCAAAAAGAGGTGATGCTGAAACCGGGTGATCTGGCGACGTTTGGCAACCAGAACCGGTTGCAATTGCGGAGCCACGTCGAACCCGAAAAGTATTCCGCTTTTACGGAACGTCGCTTCGTTTTTGAAGACATGCCGTTGCGTGAGTTTGGCGAAATGCTCACGGAAAACTACGGCTTGCAGGTCGAAATCAGCACCGATTCACTGGCCCGCCGAACCATTGTGGGATCGTTCCGGGCCGACAATGCGGACGATCTGCTCAACACCATTTCTGAACTTTTTGGCATTCGGGTGATCCGGGATAAAAATACCGTCCGGTTCGTCGAAGACCAGTAACCATTCCTAAACCCTTTTTACGTCAATGAAAAGACCCTTACGAAAAACGCTCTGGGGAGGAATTCTAGTTGCCTTACTTTCCCTCCCGAGTTTCCCGATCTGCGCCCAGACGTTTGCCCGTGTGCAGCAACCCGCATCCCGGCAGGAAAACAATCCGGAAGTCCGCAAACTGCGCGATGTGCTGAAGGATTTGAAAAACCATTACGGAGTCGATATTCTGTTCGAAGGCGGTTTGCTGGAGGGCGTTACGGTACCGTCGGGATTGCTGAATCTGAACCGAAAGCTGGAGTTCAATCTGGGCAAGCTGCTGAACTCGACTGGTTTATATTACAAAAAAACGCAGAATGGCGCGTACCTGATTCTGGATAAAAAGCAGGATCGCCGGAATGCCGATAGCCCGGAAGTGCTGCAAAAAGCAACCGAAATAACCCCCGGCTCGACCACGCCACTAACGGCCCAGATTCTTCCTGAACCGGAACCGGTTTCGGGAAAAGAAATAAAACAAGTTGACGATCAGGTCATTACCGGAACCGTTAAAAGCGAAACCGGTTCGGGATTACCCGGCGTCAGTATCGTCATTAAAAACACCACGCGGGGAACAACCACCGATGGCGACGGAAAATTCAGGCTCAGCATTCCAACCGGTCAAGTGACCCTGATTTTTTCCTTTGTTGGCTACCTGAATCAGGAAATGGAGGTCGGAAACCGCACGACTTTCGACGTTCAACTGGCGCCCGATACCAAAGCCCTGGGTGAAGTCGTGGTGGTGGGCTACGGTACCCGAACCAAAAGCTCCCTAACCGGCGCCATTGCCTCCGTCAAAGCCGAAGAGTTGAAAGCCACACCGGTGGCCAATCTGGCGCAGGGCCTTCAGGGGCGCGTGAGTGGGCTCGACATGCGGCAAAATTCGGGAACGCCCGGCGGGAATATCAGCGTGCGCATCCGGGGGACGAACTCCATCAACGGAACATCGGAACCGCTGTATGTGATCGACGGCATCCAGATTTCGGCTTCGTCGGGCGTCAATGCCGCCAATCCGCTTTCGCAGATCAACCCCTCCGATATCGAATCCGTCGAGGTGCTGAAGGATGCGGCTGCCACCGCCATTTATGGAGCTAGAGCGGCCAACGGCGTCGTTTTGATCACAACCAAACGCGGCAAAGACGGCGTAACGAACGTTTCCTACGACGGCTACGTCGGTCAGCAGGAAACCACGCGGAAGCTGGGCATTCTGAACGCGACGCAGTTTGCGCAGTTGGAAAACGCGACGTACAGCCCCACCGTGGTGTATCCCAATCCAACCGCGGTGGGTGCCGGAACCAATTACCTGGATTTGATTTTTCGCAAAGCGATGATTCAGAACCACCAGCTTTCGGTGAATACCGGCACGAACAAAACCCAGATTGCGCTCGGAGCAAATTATTTTAGTCAGCAGGGTGTCATCAAAAAGACGGATTATGAGCGGTATGCACTCCGGGCCAACATCGATCACCGAATCAGTGACCGATTCAAAGTGGGCACCAGTTTGTATTACACCCTGACGGGCGAAAACCGGGTGAATGCGGGCGGAACGGGCGTGAACGTCACGAGTGCCCGTGAGGGAATTCTGGGCCGGGCGGTGGCGGCTCCACCCACCTTGCTGCCGTACAGGGCCGATGGCAGCGTGTATTCCTTTGCCGATCAGTTCAACGGACGATACCGCGAAACCGTCAATCCAATGGGCGAACTGGCGAAGAAAAACTACACCAACGGAAACCGCTTTCTGGGGAATCTCTACCTGGAAGTCATGATTCTCAAAGGCTTGACATACCGGGCCAGCTTCAACGCCGACCTGTCGTCCAGTTTGCAGGAACAGTATTCGCCCCGCTCCATCGTCGATTCGATTTCGCTGAATAACCCCAACGCCGTGAATGGGTCGGCCAGCAACAACAGCAGCTACGCGCGGACTTTGCTGCACGAAAGTATTCTGACGTATAAAACCCAGTTTGGTCAATTTCACACCCTCAACGCCACGGTGGTGTACGCCACCCAGTCGGATGTGTTGCAACAAAATAACCAGACCGCTTCCGGTTTTGGCAACGACTTCACCGAAAACTGGTCGACGGCCAATGCCACGGTGTATGCGCTGTCGAGCTTCCGGAATAAAAGCAGTTTGAGTTCGTGGCTGGGCCGGGTAGCCTACGGTTTTAAAGACCGCTACTTTCTGGATTTGACCGGCCGGATCGACGGTTCCAGCAAATTTGGCGCGAACAACAAATACGGTTTTTTTCCGGCGGTGTCGGCGGCCTGGCGGGTGATTGAAGAGGAGTTTATGAAACCGGTCAAGTTCATCAGTGATCTGAAACTCAGGGCCAGCTACGGAGTAACCGGAAATGCGGGGGCGATCGGGCCGTACCAGTCGCTGGCAACCGTGAGCGGGCAGGGCTACAACTACAATTTCAACAATGTAACCCAAACCGGCATCAATCCGAGCGGCATTGCCAACCCGGATTTGAAGTGGGAACAGGCGACACAACTCGATATCGGTCTGGATGTGTCCTTTCTGAATAACCGCCTGAATGTCGTTGCAGATTATTACCACAAACGCACCGATAACCTGCTCTTCACCAAAGCCTTACCGATGTCGTCGGGCTACACCACGATCACCGGAAATTACGGTTCGATCCAGAACAAGGGGCTGGAGTTGGGTCTGAACGGCAAGATTCTGACCGGAGCGGTTAAATGGGAAGCGTCGGGGAACATCACCTTCAACAAGAACAAGGTCTTGGCGCTGGACGGTATTCAGAACGAAATTGCCCTGTCGAGCTACTCCATTCTGAAAGTTGGGTATCCGCTGGGCATTTACCGGACGTACATTCTGGACGGCATCAACCAGACCGGCGAAACCTTTCTGCCCGGTTATGACGCCCGGACGGGTGGCTTCAAAATCAAGGATGTCAACGGCGATGGTAAAATCAGCACGGACGATCAGGTGATCGTCGGCAATGCGCAGCCCAAATACTTTTTCGGTTTTTCGACGCTGGTGAAGTACAAGAATTTCGAGCTGAGCGGTTTTGTGCAGGGCGTACAGGGCAGTCGGTTGTTCAACGGGTTCCGGTTTACGTTCGAAACGCCATCCGGCCAGGTCAACCTGCTCGAAGGAACGGCCAACCGCTGGTCGGCGACCAATCCCAACAACGAATATGTCAAACCGGCGCAGGGCACGAACCTGCCGGTGGGCGATCGCTGGGTGGAGGATAATTCCTACATCCGGGTCAAGAACCTGACGCTGGCCTACAACCTGCCCCGCGTCAAATTTACGAAGGGCATTCGGGCGTATGTGGCTGGTAATAACCTTTTTACGTTAACCAAATACCAGGGCTGGGACCCCGAATCCAATAATTACGGCAGTGCCAACGCGCTGTTCTACGACAACGGTACGTACCCGGCCGCCAAATCGTACGTAGTAGGTCTTCAGTGTACATTCTGATTCGTAACCCCTGACTTTCATGAAACGATCTTTTTCAACATCCATTCTGGTGGCGGTTTTGGCGGTTTTCTGCTTCAGCGCCTGCCGGGAGCTAGACGAAACCGTGTATTCGTCGGTCATCACGACCAATTTTTACAAAAGTGCGCAGGACGCCGAAGCGGCTTTAACGGCGGCTTATGGCTCGATCAACGATCTCTTCGACCAGGCCCCTATTGTTTTTGCCGGTGATTTTGCCGGGGATCAGCTTTGGGTAAAACCGGTCGTGGGTCGCAACGTCTTTGCGGTTTACAGCTACGACACCGATTATTCGGGGCCGAAAAGCTTTGGCCGGACCGCCGAAAGCCCCTATGGGTTGTGGCAGTTTTGTTACAAAGGCATCGAAAATGCCAACTGGGTGATCGACCGGGTACCGTCGATTGCGATGGAAACCAACCGCCGGAACGCCATTGTGGGGGAAGCCCTGTTCCTGCGTGCGTTCTACCATTTTACGCTAACCAAAAACTTCGGAGACGTAGTCATCCGAACCGCGCCCAGCCAGAGTGAATCGGACGCGCTGGTGGCCAAAAGCCCGAAAGCTGACGTTTACAAACAAATTTTCAAGGATCTGGACGAGGCCATTGCCAAACTGCCTTCGTATTCCGCATCCACGATTAAAGGCCGGGCCTCCAGAGAAGTCGCCATCGGTTTGTATGCCAAAGCGGCTTTGTACGCGGAAGATTGGGCAACCGCCAAAACAAAAGCCCTGGAGGTCATCAATTCCGGGAAATACACGCTGATGCCGAATGTGCTCGACGTATTCGACGTCGAAAAAGAGGATGCGGCCCGGCAGGAAAATATGTTTGCCTTCGAAGGCGACAACGCCACCCGGGCGCGCGGCACGACCTTGATGGGATTCTGCGGCCCCGCCAACAGCGCCAGCCGGGATTACGGAAACACGACCTTCGGCTCCATTTTTGCCTTCCAGGCGTTTTTTGATTCGTTTAGTCCCACCGACAAACGGCGGCAATTGCTGGACACGAGCTTCGTCAGCGTCGCGGGGAAAGTGGTTCCGCAGAAGGAAATTACGCCCTATACCGTGAAGGGCGTTCTGATCAAAAAATACATGGATAAAAACTCCGTTGGGGCCAAAGGCCGGAACAACGTCCCGATGCTGCGGCTGGCGGATGTGTACCTGATTGCGTCGGAAGCGGAAGCCCGGCTGAACGGCCCGACGGCGACGGCCTACCAATACCTCAACGCGATTCGAACCCGGGCGGGGCTGGCCAATCTCCAGACGGGGTTGAGCAAGGACGATTTTATCAAGGCGGTTTTGCAGGAACGAAGCTGGGAGTTTTTTGCCGAAGGCGACCGCTGGTACGACCTGACCCGCACCAACACGTTTCTGACGGTGATTCCGAAAGCAGTCAACGAGGTGTATCCGACCCGGACGCCCTTGCCCAAACACCGCTATTACCCGATTCCGCTGGACGAAATCCGGGCAAATCCCAAACTGGAACAAAACCCGGACTGGAAATGAGGCAACTCCGGCAAAAAACGGCTTTGAGTTTTTTTGGCTTGATCCTGCTATTGTTCAGTTCGTTTCAGCTAAAAACCGCTGCGGTTTTGGGACAGAAATCAAGCTCGGAAGACAGCCTGAACGTGGAAAAAGCGCATCAGGAAATCTGGCGACGGTTTATCGACGAGCATGCCATCCTGATCGATTTTGCGGATTTCGACGGGCGGTTTGACCGTCCGACGGCAGCTGAGTTTCGGGAGAATAAACCCAACGCGCTCGGCTGGTGGACACCCACCGAAAACGGCTCGATGTTCAACGGCTTGTACCTGGACGGCATTTGCCAGCGCTGGATGCACCGACGCAACGAAGCCGACCGGCAAAAGGCGAAGCGGCTGGCGCAGGGATTGCTGTTTCTGGCTTCGATTGGCGACACCCCCGGTTTTATCGGACGTGGTGTGGCGACGGACGGCAAAACACCCCCGGCGATGGGCTCCAACGACCAGACCTCGCCCTGGTTTTACGGACTCTGGCGTTACCTTGATACCGGTATGCCCGACCCGCCCGAACGGCGGCAGATCATTGCCAAAATGACGGAAGTTGCCAACGCGTTGCTGGCCAACAACTGGCGGTTGCCGACCATGTCGTATTCGCCATCGAAATACCGCAATTCATTTGCTACTTTCAACTGGGAAGGCGCGCCCCGTTTGCTGTTCATCCTGAAAGCCCTGCACCAGTTGACCGGCGACGCCAAATGGAACCAATTGTATCAGGATGCGGCCCGGGAAATGGGCGGGGAACCCCGGCGCAGCCGACTCCAGATTTGCGCGGAAGGCATGAAATTCGACATTCCGAAGCAATTTCGATGGACGGGCGTGTCGAGTACGGTGGACGTGCGGGCGCTGTGGGAAATGGAAAAAGACCCGGAAATGCGAAAGGCCTACGAAGAGGGGCTGAATGCCAGTGCGCGCAGTGCCGCCAGTGGAATCAGTTTGTGGCATCAATTCGATCGCAACGATCAGAAGACGTTCCTGCACGACTGGCGGACGCTGAACCAGTGGTGGAAACCGCAGCACAGCGAACAGGACGCGCTCGATGTTTCGCAAACGGAGTTGAACGAACTTGTGAAGTTGTCTCCGCGCCGGAATCAGGAGCTGGGGTTTGTCCGTGAACCGCTCTGGATGGCGTGGATTGTCACGATGGCCCCCGACCGGAAGCTGGTGGAGCAACACCGTTCCGAAATCCGGGGTGCGTTGACCCATTTCCGGGCTGACAAACTGTATTATTCGCAATTCTTTCCTGCCGAAGCGGTCTGGTTTCGTCTTCAGAACAAGTAACCAGTTTTTTTATGAAACAACACTTGCGGTTTTTGGGCACCGGTTTTCTAGTGGTCATCGGCTTGTCGGGTAGTTTGGTAAAAGCACAAAACCGTCCGGTTTTGCCTTCCGGCGATTCGCTGCAACGGCAGATTGAATTGGCTCAACAGGAAATCAACAGGCGGTTTTTGAGTCCGCAAACCGGAATTTTGTACGATTACGCCGGTCGGGACGGAAATACGTTGATTCCAACGCCGGAGGAATGTCAATCGGATAAACCGAACGGACTGTCGTGGTGGTCGCCGATCGAAAACGGGGCATTTTTCAATGGGATTTACCTGGACGGCCTGTGCAATCGCTGGAAACTGACAAAAAAGAAAGCCGACGCGGAGGAGGCCCGGAAAATTGCCAATGGACTGGTTTTGCTGGCAACGGTCGGAACCGTACCCGGTTTTATTGCCCGGGGCATTTCGACCGACGGAAGGAGTCACCACGTCGCCGGTTCCGACGACCAGACCGGGCCGTGGTTTTACGGCATCTGGCGGTATATCAAAAGCGGGATTCCCGATGAGGCCGAAAAAAAACGGTTGATTGGCCTGATGGAAACGATTGGTAATGCCCTGGAAAAAACCAACTGGCAATTGCCGTGCGACCGGGACAACTACGGTTTTCGTGGCAATCTGACCGACAAAGGCTGCCGGATTTCGGCCCGGCTGGTGTTTATTTACCGTGCCCTTTATGACGTGACCGGAAACAAACACTGGCTGGATGGTTACCACCAGCGGCTGAACGAAATCCCCGAAGGCGATTCGCTCAACCGGCTGGAATTGTGTGCACAGGGCTTGCCGTACGAAACCGCTAACCCGGAAAAAGGCAATAAAACGGAAAACGAGTTCTGGATCACCGGTGTTTCGCAGGCCAATCTGAAGGCGCTGGCCGACATGGAACAGGACCCGGTTTTACGGGAAAAATTTCGGAAAGGGCTGCATGCGAGTGCTGAACGGGCTGCTTTGCATGTATCCCGGTATAAAAACTTCGACAACGCCCACAACCTGGCGTTCAACGAAAACTGGCGGCTGCTGAATACCGGATGGAAACCGCAACCCGACATTGCCACCACGCTCGAGGTGGCGCTACAACAGGGGCGGGAGTGGAGTAAACAGTCGCCCGCCCGGGTCTACGAAGACAAACACATGCGCGAACCGCTGTTTGCGGTTTGGGTGGTGCTTTTGTCTGGTAACAAAGCGTTGATTGAGAAGTATAAACCGGCGTTGAAAAATGCGCTGATGCAGTATGACTGGAAACGGCTGTATACGGCCCGTTTTTTTGTCGTTGTCCCGGCTTATTACGAAGCGAAACTGAACCGACTTTTCTGAGCGCCCCCAATCGAATCGGTCCTGAAAAGCCGACGCAAAAGCGTCGGCTTTTCTCATTTTAAATCGGGTAGGAGCCCCGCGATTTCTGGCCGTTCACCCGGAATAGGATACCGGCGTGAGTGGGGTCGGCTAAAAATCGCTGAAAGAGTCGGTATCGGCGACTACATCCGGTAAATAGACAGAAATTAGCGCTGAATACGAGCCTGAATGAGGAGTTTTTTGATCCGTTTGACTTCTCTTGCTGCTAAGCGGTTTTTTGGGTTTTATTACTACATTTACACGATTTATTCCAACCCTCAACTTTACGGGTCGTTTATGAACTCAACTCGTTATTCATCTCTATTCCGGATGTCTCGCCGGGCGATAGCCCTGTCTACGGCCGGCCTTATCATTGGGGGCGTTCTGGTTGGCGCCTGGCAAAACGACAACCTCAACCAGGCTTCCGGCGCGTACCTCGACCGGCTTTTTGCCGGACTTTCGGATGATGACAAACACGATCCGAAATATGCGGTAGGGAGCCTGAATGTGGCACCGGGACTGGAAGCTACCCTCTTCGCTTCGGAACCGATGCTGAGCAATCCGACGAACATCGACGTCGATGCGCGGGGCCGCGTCTGGGTGTGTGAAGCCTATAATTACCGGGCGAATATTACCGGTAGTGCCACCCGCCCCGAGGGAGATCGCATTCTGATTCTGGAAGACAACAACGGCGATGGAAAAGCCGACATCAGCAAGGTATTTTACCAGGGGCCCGAACTGGTTTCACCGCTCGGCGTCTGGGTGCAGGGCAACAAGGTGATTGTGTCGGATAGCCCGAACGTGTACGTTTTTACGGATGAAAACGGCGACGATAAAGCCGATAAAAAAGAGCTGTTATTTACGGGGATCAGCGGAGCGGACCACGATCACGGTCTCCACTCTTTTCTGTTTGGACCGGATGGAAAGTGGTATTTCAACTTTGGAAACGAAGGCAAGCAAATCAGGGACAAAGATGGCAAAGCCATTTTCGACCGCAATACCGGTAAGGAAATTGACCTGAAAAACTACCGGCAGGGCATGGTTTTTCGGTGTAATCCCGACGGCAGCGAGATGGAAGTGCTCGGTCAGAATTTCCGGAACAACTACGAAGTTGCGCTGGATTCGTACGGAACCATGTGGCAGTCGGACAACGACGATGATGGCAACAAGGGCGTGCGGATCAACTACGTGATGGAGTACGGCAACTACGGGTATACCGACGAAATGACCGGCGCGGGCTGGCGCGTCAACCGGACCAACCTGGAACCCACCATTCCGCTGCAACACTGGCACCTGAACGACCCCGGCGTGGTGCCGAATCTGTTGCAAACCGGCGCGGGTTCGCCCACGGGTATTATTCTTTACGAAGGAAAATTATTGCCGCAAGTGTTTCAGGGACAGATTATTCACTGCGATGCGGGTCCGAATATTGTTCGGTCGTATCCCGTAACGAACGACGGCGCGGGCTATAAAGCGACGATTGTGCCGCTGCTGGAAGGTGCTCGTGACCAGTGGTTCCGGCCTTCGGATGTGTGCGTCGCACCCGACGGTTCGCTCATTATTTCCGACTGGTACGATCCCGGAGTGGGTGGGCACCAGGCTGGCGATTTGAACCGGGGCCGGGTCTATCGCGTCGCTCCACCAAATACGCCGTATAAAATTCCGAAGGTCGATCTGGCAACCACCGCCGGAGCGATTGAAGCCCTGCAAAGCCCGAACATGGCGATCCGGTCGGCGGCCTGGAACAAACTGCACGATCTGGGTGCCAAAGCCGAAAAAGACCTGGCGAAATTGTATGCCACTTCCCCCGATCCGCGCATGAAAGCCCGCGCCCTCTGGCTGTTGAGCAAGCTGGACGGGAAAGGGAAAAAATACATCGAAACCGCCCTGAAAGATGCGAATCCGAATCTGCGCATCACTGGTTTGCGGGCCGCCCGCGAACTGAAAACCGACGTTATTCCGTACGTGAAGCAATTGATAAACGATACTGATCCGCAGGTGCGTCGGGAATGCGCCATTGCTCTGCGCCGGAATAAATCGCCGGAAGCACCGGATTTGTGGGCGCAACTGGCCGCCAAACACGATGGCAAAGATCGCTGGTATCTGGAGGCTCTGGGTATTGGGGCCGACGGTCAGTGGGATTCGTATTACAGCGCGTGGCTGAAACGGGCCGGAGCGAATCCGACGGCGACCGATGCCGGAAAAGACATTGTTTGGCGGGCGCGTACCAAAGAATCCGTACCGCTGCTGGCCAGTCTGGCGGGCGATTCAAAAACCGATCTGACGGGGCGTCTGCGGTATTTCCGGGCGTTCGATTTCAACCCCGGCTTGACCGAAAAATCGAGTGCGCTACTGACTTTGTTAAAAAACAACCCGAACGACGTTCAGATCACGAAACTGGCGTTGCGCCACCTCGATCAGGATTTTGTGAAGAAAACGCCGGAAGCGATGGCGGCTTTGACCAAATTACTGGACGAAACCTACGGCAAACCCGAATACATGGAAATGGTGATGCGGTATGAACCCGTTGCCGAAAACCAGCGGTTGCTCGAATTGAGTAAAAAACAACCGAACGATCTGATCGGCCGCGATGCCACCCGGCAATTGCTGAAGCAGGGTGGTGGCAAGATGGTTTGGGAAATCGTCAACGGTAGCAATCAGGATGCCGCTCTCGGAATGATCTCGGCGTTGCGTTGGGTGGGCAGTAAAGAATCGCTCGATATGCTGCAAACCGTGGCCCTCGACGAAAACCGCCCGGCCCTGCTGCGGAAAGAAGCCACCCGCGCCATTGGTGGCAGCAACGACGGCGAGACCCTGATTCTGACCTTGTTGCGGGAAGGCAAGATTAAGCCGGAATACAAAACCGCAGCCGTGCAGGGCGTTAGCACCACCTGGCGGAAAAAGGTCCGGATGGAAGCCGCCAGTTACCTCGATGGCGCGAAAGGAGCCGAAGGCAAGAAATTACCGGCCATTCCCGACCTGCTGGCCATGACCGGCGACGCCAGCCGGGGTGTGGCGCTTTTCAAAACGAACTGTTCAATTTGTCACCAGATCAACGGCGAAGGCATGGATTTTGGGCCCAAGCTTTCCGAAATTGGTAGCAAATTGCCGAAAGAAGGCCAGTATTTGTCGATTCTCTACCCGGATGCCGGGATCAGCTTCGGGTACGAAGGCTTCGAGGTGAAACTCAAGGATGGCAGCACGGTTTCGGGAATCATTTCCAGCAAAACGGAAACCGACCTGCAAATGAAGTTTCCGGGTGGCGTGGTCACGAACTACAAGATGAGCGACGTGGCCTCCATGAAGCAAATGGATGCGTCGATGATGCCTTCCGGTTTGCAGGAAAACATGTCGACGCAGGAACTGGTGGATTTAGTGGATTACTTATCAAGTTTAAAAAGAAAATAGAAACCTTCCCTATTATGATTCAACGTCGCGATTTTGTTAAATCAACGTTAGGTCTTGCCGGTGCCGCATTGACCGGTAAGGCAATGGCCGGAAACGAGTCTTCACAACCCCGGACAGTGGCTAAAAACCAGTTCAAATTGCTGTATGCGCCCCACTTCGGCATGTTTACCAACAGCGCCGGAAAAGACGTGATCGATCAGCTCAAGTTCATGGCTGACAACGGTTTTCAGGCGATCGAGGACAACGGGATGATGGGCCGACCGGTTGAGGAGCAGGAAAAAATTGCGAAGGAAATGGCGCGCCTGAATATGAAAATGGGCGTTTTTGTGGTCGATAAAGGCGGGAACGGACAAAACACCCTCGCGGCAGGTAACAAAGATTACGTCGATATTTTTCTGAACGGCTGCAAGCGGGCGGTGGATGTAGCCAAGCGTGTGAATACAAAAGTGATGACGGTCGTTCCCGGTGATTTTCAGCGCAATCTGCCCATCGGTATCCAAACCGGCCACGTCATCGACGCCTTGCGTCGGGGGGCTGATATTCTGGCTCCGCACGGATTGACGATGGTGCTGGAACCGCTGAGCGATACCCCCAACCTGTTTCTGCGTACCTCCGATCAGACGTACGAAATCTGCCGCGCGGTGAACAGTCCGGCCTGTAAAATTCTGTTTGATGTGTACCACATGCAGAAAAACGAAGGCCACGTGATTCCGCACATCGACTGGTGCTGGAGCGAAATCGGTTATTTCCAGATTGGCGACAATCCGGGCCGGAAGGAGCCAACGACGGGCGAAATCAATTACAAGAACATTTTTAAGCACTGTTACGAAAAAGCCAAAGCCGATAACAAGGAGTTTATCTGGGGCATGGAACACGGGAATTCCCAGCCGGGTAAAGAAGGAGAAATCGCGCTGATCAAAGCCTACGTCGAATCCGATAACTTTACGGTCTAGCGTACCCACGGACTTTAGTCCGTGAAATTTCCTGATTTGATTTCATAAAAGCGACCCGGTTTTAAGGCCATTTGAGGCAAAACCGGGTCGCTTTTATACTTTAGTTTTTTGAAAAACCGCCCTGGTTTAGCCGATAAGCTACCAGAAAACTTGCCGTTTTGACGCCTGAACGCAGTTCAGTGTATGCCGACATGCCATTGCTCAGTTCATAGCGTAACTCACCGGTGAAGCGTTTCCAGGCCAGGCCAAAGCCAATAGCAAGACCTTGCTCATACGCTCTGAAATCGTCAATTGCTTTAACGTGTTCAATCGTTGTCGTGCTGAAAAGACGCGATTCGACGGTTTTGTTGTTTTTTGCACGGACATTCAGTGAGTTTACGATTCCCGCATTCACGAAGGCCCGCAGCCCTGCCAGACCAAACCGATAGCGGAACATGGTAACCAGACTGACGTAATTCAAATCGAATGAGATCGAGCTTTTTGTGTATCGTTCGCTGGATTCAACTTCCTCGTAATTGGCCGTTGCCTGATATGATCTCCACCTTAATTCGTTGTAAATGGCCCATTTGTCGTGATTTCGGGGCAAATCGAGATCGAATCCGACACCAAACGTAACGTTGGTGGACTGGCTGAATTTGGGAGTAGTTAAACTAACCGGCATCTTTCCAGTGAATTTTAATCCCGTGTGGGAAACCCCCGCCAGGGCATTAAGACTAAGTCGAAACTTCTCCGGCGCAACCTGGTAAGTGATCGTTTCGTTGATCCGGCATTGGTAATACCGGCTGATTAATCGCTGCATCGATTGGGGGGTATATGCCGTTTTCTGAATGCTGGCTTTCAATTGCGGGCAATCGGCCAGATAATCTTCCAGTTGTGTTTTGTATTTTTCTTCGGTCGCCAGCACCCTGGTTCCCTGCTTTTCGACTATTGCCCGTTTTAAAATCAATTCCTGTGGCGATTGGTTACCACGTTGTACGAAAAAATGGATTTTTTCCATTTCGTCTTTTAAATAGTAAAGGCTCAAGAGTCCTTTTACATAAACGGTCAGGAAAACCGTATCTTCTACCGTGGAGTTGGCGGTAGACTCCACCATGTCGGCAATAATTGTGGGTGATTTGTCGATTAATACGGCGTGACTTTCGTACCGTTCCCCGCCGGTGATACCAAATGCTTTTAGCTGGTTGGCCGTATAGGTCTGCAACTCATCCTCCAGCCGTTTTTTAAACTGAATCTGAACAGGGTTTTTATTCCAGTTTTTATCGTCGATGAACCCCGGAATGGTATCGGTAGACTGGATTAAAATGTAACCTGGCGCTACGCTTTTTTGGGCAAAAAGTGGAAAGCTGAAAAGAAAGAAAGAGAAAATAGAAAAGACAGTTGTAGAAATTTGCATAACACTTTTTAGTACCCAATTAGCAGGTTATTGGCGTCATTACAAATAGCGCTCCGCAATTTTTTTTGCATCGATACGAATTGAGGCCGTGTGAAGATCAATTGAATAAGCGGGCAACCGAAAGGGCTATTTTCGGTTAAACTCCGGGCCTGATTGAAAACCGCATGGCTGCGGCTGTATAATAGAAAAAAGCTTTCTGTTTTGCAGTTTTAAACCACAAAAAACAGAAAGCCTGGTATTCTCAGATTTCCTTTGTATCAGGAAAATCCTTGTCTTTTTGCAGCAAAACGTACTGCATTGACAGATTGCTTCTTACAAAACAACCACCGAATTTTCGTCCGCTGAAACGCCACTGGTAACATATTTATCAGCCTCCTGGTCGTTCAACCAGGTTTCGCCGTCGATCAGGTACCGGAATTGGCTTTCCTGACCCACCGGTAGTTCAACCGTCGTTTTATAAGAACCGTCTTTTTGTTTCTTAAGAGCAGTAGCTGAAGAATCCCAGCCGTTAAAATCACCCACCAGAGCAACCGCTGTAGCACCGTTAACGGCGTCAGCAGGCAGCGTAAACGTTACTTTGCAAATTGTAGGCTTGCTTTTTACATATTGTTTTGCAAGTGCCATATGGAGTAGTTTGTTTGATTTACGGTTGCAAATTTATATGGAAAAATTAGTAATGTAATGGTTATCAAATCATTAAAACCGATGATTCTTGCAATTGTTCTATTCTTCGGTGCAATAATTTAAAAAACCGGATTACAAAAACTGACTTTTGCAATAAACCGGGTTGCCGGATGAAATGTTTAAGTGAGCTGTTTTAACTCCCTGATTTCATGGACAGCGTTTGTCGGACAACCGTTGCACGACTTGCTTTTCCTTATCGCACCGTATACCGAACACCTAGAAAACCGCGGATCCCCTGATTGGGCGCAAAGACATAATTCGGGTCGAACGTAAGTCGATACGGATTGTCGGGCGTGGCAACCACCTGCCCCTGCTGGTCGAAACTAACGCGTTTGTCGAATGGATCATTGGCGCGGGCAATGCTGTTGGCGGGGGGCGTGAAATTCAGCAGGTTTTTGATACCCCCGTAAATCTCAAAACCGTTGTCGAATTTCTTGGTCACCTGAATATTCTGAATACTCCAGGTCGGTGAATACGGTGCGCGCGGATCGTCAGAACTCAGCCGGGGCAGGCGCATCGGGCCGTACAGGTTGCCGGTGTAGTCGGCCGAAAAACCGCGTCCGAACTCATAGGAGGCCGTCCAGGTACCGGTGATGCGTTCGGTCAGCAGCTGGCGCGTCCGGACGTCCTGCCCGTCGGCACCGGTTTCCACTTTATACACATCCATGAGCGTAAAACCGGTGTTGATTTTTAGCGGGAACGTAAAGCTGGCTTCCAGGTTCACACTCACCCCCTTCGAGGTCGAATGCCCTTTCAGGTTATCAAAGAAGATTTTGTTCGGGTCGGTGTCGTAGTCGGCAATAATCCGGTTGGTAAAATAGGTATAAAACACCGACGCATCGACATTCAGAAAACCGCCCCCGTAAATAATCTGTTTCGTGTAATTGACATTCACGTTCCAGCTTCGTTCGGGTTTCAGCTCATCCTTCACAATCACTTGCCGGGCGCCGGTCAAAGCCGCGTGGTCTTCGGTAAAAAGATTCACTACCCGATACCCCGTTCCGGCGTTCAGACGCACCACATTGTCTTTGTTAGGTGCCCATTTATACGAAAACCGGGGTGTCAGGATGTTGCCGTGCCGCGAATTGTAGTCGTAGCGCAACCCCAGCAATAACTTGTGTTTCGGGTTGAACGTAAACTCGGGCTGGGCGAAAACGCCGGGCAGCACGGTACGATCGGGCTGGTTAACCGGTACGGCATCGTTGGATCGGGTGGCGGGTGTGCTGTCGTCATAAAACGTGTAGCGAAACGGCGTTCCCACTAGTAAACTGAAGTGACGATTAAATTCCTTGTTCCACAGCAGCTGCGCGAAGAAAATCCGCTGCGTCGCAATGAAGGCCGTCGTGCCGTAATAGGAGTTCTGGTGGTGGCTGTTGAACGACGACTGGAGGGTAATGTTTTCCGTGGTCGGCAACTGGTACGAACCAATCAGTTCGATCCGTTTGGTGTAAATACTTTCCGCATACAGGCTATCGGTTCCGCGAAATTGGGGAGTCCAGTTGGTTTGACCACCCCAGCGATCTTCGTAGAAATACCGGCCAGCGATGCTGGCCTGGCGGTTTTCTTTCCGTTGAAATTGCCATTTATTGAAAAGCGAAATCCGGTGTTGCAGCGTTACATCCGTAAAACCGTCGCCGTTTTTATCGTACGGATGCTGAAAATTATAGTAGTTGATTCCGACCAGAGAATTGGCATTACCGGCGCGAAACTTGACGCCGAGATCGGCATTGTATTCCTGCCAGCTGGTGCCGAAAACATCCGCCGTCACGGTGGGCGCTTTCAGGGGATTTTTTGTAATGATGTTGATCAAACCGGCCACGGCTTCTGATCCGTAGAGCGTCGAAGCCGGACCTTTCACCACCTCGACCCGCTCGACCAGCGAGTTTGGAATTCCGGAAAGGCCATAAACCGTTGATAATGAGCTGACAATGGGCATGCCGTCGAGCAACACCATCGTGTAGGGACCTTCGAGCCCGTTGATGTGGATATCGCCGGTGTTGCAGACGTTGCAATTCAATTGGGGGCGGACACCATTGATGTTTTGCAGGGCGTCGTAAATGTTGGGCGTCGGATTTTTCTGGAAAAATTTCGGGGTATAAATCTCCACCGGCACCGGACTTTCCAGCTTCGAAACCTCCTTCATCGTGCCCGTAATCACGACTTCGCCCAGGGTATTGGCGGCTTCTTTTAGATCGACGTTCTGCGTCAGTGTCTGGCCAGCCGTCAGCGTTACGGTTCGTTGGTACGTATCAAATCCAACCTGCGAAACAACGAACTGGTAGCGGCCCGCCGGAATACCAGTCAATTTAAAAACGCCCGCGCTGTCGCTCAAGGTGCCGAAACGCGTTCCTTTTAACGCAACGGTCGATAACTCAAGCGGTTTTTGTTTTGAAATAACTTTCCCAATAAGGGTAGCAGTCGATTGGGCATTGGCAAATAGGGTACTGCCAAGCATCAGCAGAACCGACAAGTATATCGTTTTGAACATGGTTGTGTCGAAAGGAAGAAAGAAAATCACTCGCTGCCGAAAATACACGAAGAGGCATTCGGTGCTGTACCGCACGCATCCAGGTCAGTGGCAATAGCGCATCAAACGGGAATGGATCAGGAAGAAATTATCCGACAACCGGCGGACCCCGTTGGGAGAAATAAGGAAAGAAGTGGGTGCTAACGCGCTGATAAAGCGTTAGAAAGCCCAATTGGCGTGGTATAGCCAGAACAGCGCAGACAAACACAAACGGGGCCAGGCCATCGTAAAGGGCGTTGGTAAAATTATCGAGCCAGAATAACTCGCCGTAGGTGTGGGTATTGGGTTGGTAAGGACTGTCACCGACGGGTTTGAACGGGTGTGCGTGAACGATGATACGCCCGCTGGCAAGCCGGTGAGCATGCCGGAAAATGACCGAATTGACCATCATCAAGCTGAATAAAATCA
Source organism: Larkinella rosea (assembly GCF_003858635.1). Lineage (GTDB taxonomy): Bacteria > Bacteroidota > Bacteroidia > Cytophagales > Spirosomataceae > Larkinella > Larkinella rosea. Next base: position 510,340 of record NZ_RQJO01000010.1, on the reverse strand, counting down.
GCAGGAAGCGGGCGATTTTCCGTCGATAAACCGGCAACCAATGCATGGCTCCTAATAATAAGTTGTGAAACGAGGGGTAGTCTGTTTTAGCAAATATAGAAACTAAATTTAGACTTGTCTAAATTTAGTTAATTATCTGATTCATTTGCTCGATATTTTAATCTTTTTCCTTGGAAAACGGTTCAAGAGACTATATTTGACAGTCAAGAAATGATGAATCCTTAACTTTCCTTTACCCTTTATGCGAAAAATTGCAATGTTGGGTTCCGGTTTCATTGGCCGGTTCTACGCCGAATCCATCCACGGTCAACGGGGCCGTGACCGCGTGGTAGCTATTTACGCCCGCCGGGAAGAAAGCGCTCAAAAATTTGCCGCCGACTACGGTTGTTCCATCTGGGGAACGAATATGGAAGCCGTGATTGCCAACCCGGAAGTCGACATGGTTTGTATTGCCTTACCCAACAACCTCCACGAGGCTGCCGTCTTGCTCTGTGCCAAACATAAAAAAGCCGTCGTGAGCACCAAACCGCTGGGCCGCAATGGTGAGGAAGCGTTGCGCATGATGAAGGCGGTCGAGGAAGCCGGAATTTTTGCCGGATATCTCGAAGATCTATGCTATACCCCCAAGTTTTTGAAAGCCCTGGAAAGTGTTAAAAACGGTGCGTTGGGTCGGATTTTGTGGGCCAAATCGCGCGAAACCCATCCGGGGCCGCACAGCGACTGGTTCTGGGACAAGGAGCAGGCCGGTGGCGGCTGCATGCTCGACCTGGGTTGTCATTGTGTCGAAATTTCCCGAAATTTCATCGGAAAAGACGTAAAACCGGTCGAGGTGATGTGCTGGGCGGCCACGCAGGTGAAACCCATCGACGCCGAAGATCACGCCATTGCGCTCGTGAAATACGAAAACGGCGCCATCGGTCAGTTTGAAGTAAGCTGGACGTTCCGGGGCGGAATGGACCTGCGCGACGAGGTGATGGGAACCGAAGGAACGATCTGGATCAATAACTTCCTGCGCACCGGTTTTGAAATGTATACCAGCGGAAAAGGGGCCGACTACGTAGCCGAAAAAGCCGAAAGTACGTCGGGCTGGCTGTTTCCGGTTGGCGATGAGGTGAATGATCTGGGGTATAACCACATGTTTACGGATATGTTCAATGCCGCCGATGAAGGACACGAACCCGCTGAAACGTTTTACGACGGCTACGTGGTCAATGCCGTGCTGGATGCGGCATACCGTTCGGCCGAAACCAAACAATGGGAATCGGTTCATCTGCCGGTCTGGCGGGGTCGTGAAGGCTTGACGCAGGAATCGACGCTGGTCGATTACGACGAGGATTTTTACCTGATTAAGGAAGAAGTAACGCACGACGGGCGGCACAAAGTCATTCTGAAAGACAAGCAAACCGGCCGGATTCTGGAACGCGATTTGACATAGGCAACCGAACGTTTAAATGCCACTCCCTTGTCGGCCACTTCCACCAACCCGGACACCGGTTCCGGCGAACTAGCGCTGGTTTATTTGCCCGCTTACGCCCAATTTCTCCTGGATAACCACCTGGAGGAATTGGCCGCTGAGTTCATTCGCCTGTTCCGCGAAGTTGACCTTCCAATGCTGGCTTTTTTTAAGTCTCTTTCGGACGAGCAACTGCTGGAAATGTCAAAGGAAACCACGATTAAACTGTTGGTCGCTTTCGTCGAAAACCGGTCGGTTGAAAATATTATCGCAACCGTCAACCGCTGGTCGCAGGATCAACTGCCCACGATTGGCCGGAACCAGATCGCCACGAACGATATTGGGTCGATCAGCTACGTCAGGAAACAGGCTCTGACCACGTTTTTAACGCGCTATTCAACAGATCCGCTGGTTTTTATTCCGATTATCCGGGAAATCGACCGGTATATTCTCGAATTGCAAAACCGCATGATTGCGCAGTATATCAGTGTATTGAACGAGCATTTAAACCAGCAGCTGCATTTCACTGAGAAAATAACGGATACTGCCCCGGCGATCATTGCCACCTTCAACATTCACACGGGGAAGTATTTATTCATGAGTCAGGGATTTGAGGTATTGCTCGGTTTTTCGCCAGAGCGCGTACTGGAAGAAGGAATTGGTTTTTTGATGAACCTGATTCATCCCGATGATCTGACCAAACTGATGGACGAAAATGCCCGGGAGCTGGAGAAGGCGAATCGGCTGCCGGTGGGTGCTGACGAGGTGCAGGTATCGGAGTTCAGATACCGGATTCGCCATCAGGACGGAAATTACCGGTGGTTTCAAACGTATGGTACTGTTTTCGACCGCAACCATGCCGGGAAAGTAGAACACATCCTGAACATTTCGCTGGACATTACCGATCAGGTCGATGCGGAACAACATGCTCAGGAAAAAAAACGGCAATTGGAGCAATCGAACGCCAGTCTGCAGGAATTTGCCTACATCGCCAGCCACGATCTGAAAGAGCCGTTACGGAAAATAACGACCTTCGGTGATCGGTTGCGGTTGAGTCAGCAAGGCAGCATCGACGCGGAAGGGCAGGTATATCTGTCGAAAATTGTGGACGCGGCCCAGCGGATGCACACCCTGATCGGTGATATTTTGTCGGTTTCACTCATCTCGTCCAATCAAACCTTCGAGAAACATGATCTAAAACTGATCCTGAATGAGGTGTTGCAGGCACTTGAACACAAAATTGAACAGGTGAATGCGGAGATTTACGCCGATCAACTGCCGGTGGTGCCCGTTGTTGCCTCCCAGTTCCGGCAGCTTTTCCAGAATCTGCTGACCAACGCCTTCAAATTTTCCCGAAAAGGCTTCCCGCCGATTGTCCGGATTTCTCACCGGTTTTTGACGCCGGGCGAAGCCAGCCAGCCCGGTTTAATCACCGCCCGACGTTACCTGGAACTGAAAATTACCGACAACGGCATTGGATTCGACAACCGGTATGCCAACAAAATCTTCGCGATTTTCCAGCGATTGCACGCCAAAAAAGAATTTGAAGGTACCGGAATCGGTCTGGCCATTTGCCGGAAAATCGTTGAAAATCACGGTGGTATCATTACGGCCAGCGGCATCCCAAACCAGGGTGCTACGTTTACCATCGTTATTCCCGGCTGATGTCAGAATCGTCCGTGCAGGATGTAACTGTCGGTTTTAGCATACAGCGAGGAATAGAAACTGAAATCGGGGCGGTTGGTGTCGAGCCGTTTGTCGAGTCGGAGCAACGGGCTGCCGATGGATACATTCAACTGCTTCGACAACTCCCCGTCGGCTGTGACGGCCAGCACTTTTTGTTCTCCGCCTTTCACCAGCAAACCGTATTTGGCGCGCAGCAAATCGAACAGCGACCGGTTTTCGAGCCGCTGCCGGGAAAAGCCGGTCAGGTACCGGTTGGGTAAAATAATTTTTTCGTAAAAAACCGGTTCGTCTTCCATCGCCCGGAGTCGCTCAATGTAGTAGAAACCGACTTTGCTGTCTTCTTCAGTTGGCGTAAACAAAAAATCGTCCGGGTAGGGATGCAGCCGGGGTTTGGTCAGAATGGTGGTCGTCATCCGTTCGGCCCGGGTCGTATTGGCGGTATTGGCCAGCCGGCCGACAATCGACATGACGCCCAATCCAATCGGTAGAGGTTGCACAATACTGCCTTTACCCTGATGTTTGCGGATGTATCCGTCCTGCACCAAAAGTCCCAGTGCCTGCCGGATCGTCGGTTGGGTCAGCCGAAACTGGTTCTGAAGGTCTTTTTCGGACGGTAACAAATCGCCCGACTTAAAGTCGCCACGGATAATTTGCTGGCGCAGTGATTCATACAAATACTGATACTGGGGAATGCGGGTTGGACGTTCGTTCATAGAGAATAGAGGTTGGTGAGCAAGTATACGAAAATCTGTCCGATCTGAAACTTATTATAATAAGTTATAGGAATACTGAAATTGCCTTTATACCTTCGTTACCTCTAATTCATTCTACTTTTTTTATAAAATGGATCAACTTTGGTTGGCCAATAAGCGGATTGTGATTGTTGGCGGAACGACCGGTTTGGGCCTGTCGGCGGCTCATGCCTTTGTTGGGCAGGGCGCACGGGTGGTGGTGGTCGGTCGAAATGAAGAAAGTTGCAAAGCGGCTGAAGCGCAGCTGGGCGGTTACGGTATTGCCCTCAACGGCGACGCCACCGATCCGGCCACGGCAGTTTCGGCCATTGCCATTTGCCAGGGCGAGTTTGGCGGTTTTGATGGCTTGTATCATGTGGCAGGTGGCAGTGGTCGGCGGTTTGGCGATGGCCCGTTGCACCAACTAACGCTGGAAGGCTGGAATAAAACGTTTGAACTGAACCTGACGTCGCTGATGTTATCGAACCAGGCGGCTGTTCATGCGTTTCAGGAGCAGAATACGGGCGGATCGATCCTGAACATGGGCTCGGTCCTGGGTTATTCGCCCTCGCCAACGTATTTTGCGACGCACGCATACGCGGCAACCAAGGCCGCAATCATCGGTTTTACGAAATCCATTGCCGCGTATTACGCCCATAATGACATTCGAGTCAACGTATTAGCGCCCGGGTTAGTGGAAACGCCAATGGCACAGCGCGCGGCAAACGACGAAACCATTCTGAATTTTATTGCTACCAAACAACCGTTGGACCGTGGTCGCATTGGTCAATCCAACGATCTGGACGGGGCTGCCGTGTATTTTATGTCCGATTATTCCCGGTTTACCACCGGACAAATTCTGGCCGTCGACGGCGGCTGGTCGGTGAGCGAGGGACAATATTAGTATTCGGTATACAGTATTCGGTATTCGGTCGCTGACGCGTTTTTTGTGTGCGTCAGTAACCGAATACCGTAAACCGTTAAAGAAATGAACGCAATTGGCATCGACATTGGCGGCACCCGGATCAAAGGCGTCCTGATCGAAACCGAAACCGGTACGGTTTTGCACCGGGTCGTCTGTCCGACCAATGACGGGCAGGACGGACAATGGAAACAGGCGGTTGCCGAAACGTTTCAGCAACTTAAAATTGCGGCCAACGGATTGGAATTGAGCGTTGGTTTATCGGCACCGGGTCTGCCAACGCCCGCCAACGATGCCATTGCCTGCATGCCGGGCCGATTGCCGGGGCTGGAAGGTTTCATCTGGTCGGACTATTTGAACACGCCGGTTCGGGTTTTGAACGATGCGCATGCCGCTCTGATGGCCGAAGCCCGGTACGGAGCCGCCAAAGGTATTCGAAATGCCCTGATGCTTACGCTCGGAACCGGCGTTGGCGGAGGGCTGCTGGTCGATGGAAAGCTGCATCAGGGCTATTTCCAGATGGCGGGTCATTTGGGTCATGTAACGGTCGATTCGGGGAGCAATCAGTTGGGAATCACGAACATGCCCGGTAATCTGGAAGATGCCATTGGTAATGCAACGGTTTTACGGCGGTCGTATGGTCGGTACCAAACCACGCAGGAATTGGTCGATGCGTACCGGAAAAACGAGCCGCTGGCCACACTGGTCTGGCTGACCTCGGTTCGGCAACTGGCCGTGACAATTGCCGGTTTTGCCAATGCTTTTTCGCCGGAAGTAGTGGTGTTGGGTGGAGGAATTATGCAGGCTGGCGATGCTTTATTCGGACCGCTGGAAGCCTATCTGGACATGTTTGAATGGCGTCCGGCGGGTAAGAAAACCGCAATTCGGAAGGCCCATTTTGAGGACTGGGCCGGAGCTATTGGTGCTGCCGGTTTTGTCGGGGATGAAATGTATTAATATAACCCTATGATAAATAGCTATTTAGAAAAATGCCGCCAGCTCATTGACACGGTTGAACGGCAAACGACGCAATTGCAGCAAGCCGCCCAATGGTTTGCCGATACGATCCTGGCGGGCCGGATGGTTCACGTTTTCGGATCAGGACACAGCCGGATTATGGTGGAAGAAATGTGGCCGCGCTACGGTTCGTTCCCCGGTTTCAACCCGATTGTCGAACTGTCGCTGACCTTTCACAATCTGGTGGTGGGAGCCAACGGCCAACGTCAGGCGATGTTTCTGGAGAACGTCTCCGGATTGGCCGAACGAATCCTCCGCAACTATGATCTTTCAGATCAGGATACCGCCCTGGTCATTTCGTCAAGCGGCTGCAACGTCGTGCCGATCGAAATGGCGGAGGAGTTTCAGAAACGGGGCGTAAAAGTGGTCGCTTTAATTACGAAAGAACACTCGGACCCAAGTACCAGCAAACGAAAGGACGGCTTGAAACTGAGCGACTTTGCCGATCTGATTCTGGATACCGGCGCTCCCGTTGGCGACGCAATGGTATCAGTCCCGGGACTGGACACGCCGGTTGCGCCCGGCAGCACGGTCGGCGGGGCATTGATTATCAATAGCATCAAAGCCGAACTGGCCCGGCTGCTTACCGAAGCCGGGCATCCGCCCAAAGTTCTGACGGCGGGTGTCGTCGTTGGCTCCGAACGCGCTACGGAACTGTTCGAAGCGGCCTATGACGAACACGCCCACCGCCTGGCCAACCTGTACGCGCAGGTTGGAAAATCGACCCTTGTCCGTGGGTAAGCTATGCTGAACCACCTCCACATACCGCTCATTGCAGAAACCGATATTCTGGTCATTGGGGCCGGGTCGGCGGGGTGCGTGGCGGCTCTGGCGGCTGCCAATCAGCAACGGTTTTCGGTGATGCTGGTGGAACGATACGGTTTTCCGGGTGGAACGTCTACGCAGATGCTGGATACGTTTTACGGTTTTTTCACCCCCGGTGCCAGCCCGCGCAAAGTCGTTGGCGGCTGGCCCGATCGCGTGGTGAACGAACTTCGCAAAACCGGAGACCTGTTTCTGCGTCCCAACACCTACGGCGCAGGAACCGGCGTCAACTACAATCCGGAACGGTTGAAACGGGTGTGGGATCAGCTGATTCTGCAAGGCGGTATTCGGTATTTGCTGCACACTACGCTGGTCGATGTGGATCAGGACGGGGAGCGGTTTGTCGGTATTTTCTGGAATAAAGGCGGTTTTGGTAAGGTCATCGCCCGCCGGGTCATTGATGCCTCGGGCGACGCCGATTTCTGTCACCTGGCCGGTTTTGCCTACGAAACGGCCGGTGAGTACGAACCTGCCCAAAGCATGACGACAACCTTTCGGATGAGTAACGTCGATCTGGATGTCTATGAGCGCGAAGGCGGTAAGAAAATGCTGGCCGAGAAAATGCGGATTGCCGTCGAAACCGGGAAGCACGCACTGCCCCGCAAGGAAGGTTCGGCGCACAAAATGAACGCAAAAGGTTGTGTGTCGACGGTTGCCGTAAAAGTAACTGGTTTTTCAGCACTCGATGCCGAAGACTTGACGTTGGCCGAAGTGGAAGGCCGTCGGCAAGCCTTTGTTTACGAAGCGTTTTTCCGCGATGCAGTTCCCGGTTTTTCCCAATCGAACATCATTGGGTTATCGCACCAGATTGGCGTTCGCGAAACCCGGCGCGTCTACGGTGAACATCGCTTGACGAAAGAAGAATGCCTGTCGGGCAAGCTGCCGACGGACCGGATTTTTCTCTGCGGAGCGCCGATCGAAGATCATCGGCAAGGGCAGAATGGCGAAGACGAAACGCATTGGGAATATATTCCGGGCGCGGGTGTTTACGGAGTTCCGTATGGCACCATTGTTCCGAAAGGCAGCCAGACGGTTTGGGTTGTCGGGCGGTGTTTTTCGGCGACGCACGACGCTCACGCATCGTGCCGGTCGATGGCCCAGACCATGTCGATGGGCCAGGCTGCGGGGCTGGCGGCTGTGCAATCGCTCGTAAATGACGAAGCATCTAATCAATTAAATGTGAGTGTATTACAAGGTGATTTGTGCCGAATCGGGGCGGTTTTGGACGTGCCGGAATCCGGGGACTATGAGTACGGGGATTGGCAATGATTGACGGTGATTACAGTGATAAAATGATTCGATCAACTGAGATCTCTCATCCTCACTTTCACCTTTTCATAAACAATCACCGCAGGTCAATCGCTGTAATCAAACGGAATCACCGCAATCATAGTCAGGGATGAGTTTTGTCAGAACAGTTTTAGGTGACATCGACCCGGAGCAAATGGGAGTTACCTATTCGCACGAGCATATTGTGATCGAAGAAAGCTTTCCGACGCGCAGCAACCCGGATTTTTTGCTGAATGATGTCGTTAAAATTTCGAAAGAGCTGCAGCGGGTTTATGACGCGGGTGGCCGGACGATGGTCGATACCATGCCCGCCAATTGTGGCCGGAACGTGCTGAAACTGGCGGAGGTGTCGCGGAAAACCGGTATTCAGATTCTGGCACCAACGGGCATTCACCTGGAAAAATATTACCCGCCCGATCATTGGCGGTTTCGGTATTCGGAAGACCAGTTGACGAGGCTGTTCATGGCTGATATTGAAGAGGGAATTGACCGATTCGATTATAGCGGCCCGATTGTCGAACGCACACCGTGTAAGGCCGGTCTGATCAAGTTGGCGACCGGCGACGAACCGTTCACGGAACATCAGAAAACGGTTTTTCGAGCGGTTGTGAACGCGCATCGGGCCACTGGAATCCCGATTCTGACGCATACCAACGAAGGGCGGTTTGCGCTGGAACAGGCCGAACTTTTCGATCGACTCGGTGCGGATTTGTCGCACGTTGTGATTTCGCACGTTGATCGGAATCAGGACATGGACTACCATCGGGCGGTTTTAAAAACCGGTGTTCGGGTCGAGTACGACAGCGGTTTTCGCTGGAAAGCGGGCGAACTCAATGGAACGTATCGACTCCTGGAAGCACTGTTGCCCGAGTTCCCGGATCAGATTACCGTAGGCATGGACGCGGCTCGCCATACATATTGGCAGTCGTACGGCGGAAAACCGGGTTTAACGTGGCTGCTGACCACGTTCTGCGACGATCTCAGGCGACTGGATTTAGCAAATTATGTTCAAAACGTATTCATTGATACACCAAAACGACTCTATACATGCAACCGACCCCCATCCGCACGACCGTCATGGGAAGTTACCCCTTCCCAGGCTGGTTAGAATTTGCGTCCCAGAACCTCGATAAATTTGGCGCGGCCGACATTGAGGAAATGATTAACGACGCCGTCATAACGGCCATTCACGACCAGACGGAGGCCGGTTTGGACGTTATTACGGACGGTGAACAAACCCGGCTGGACTTCAATCTGTCGTTTTACGGCTACATCAAAGGATTGAAACCCAATCATTCTGAAACCCGCAAATTTGGTCCACCCGCCCACGATCAGCGCGGTAAGCATTCGATCGCAGAGGAGTTGACGGCTCCAAACGGTTTAGGCGTGGTCAACGAATACGAGCGGCTGAAACGGCTGGCTCCGGCGGGCCCGGTCCTGAAAGCATCCGTTCCCGGCCCGTATACGCTGAGTGGCCGGATGTTGCCCAACGACCGCTACCAGGATCGGTACGACATTACGGAAGCTCTCCTGCCGATTGTGCGGCAAGAACTGGAGGATCTGGTGGCGGCTGGCTGCACCGAAATTACCGTCGATGAGCCCTCAATGTCGTGTTATGCGTACAAGGAAGATACGAAGCGGTTTGTCGATATTTTCAATCGAACGGTCGCGCCGGTGGTTGGCAAATGCCGACTGTCCACGCACCTTTGTTTCGGGAATTTCAAAGGCCGTCCGGTCGGCTACCGAAAAATTCACCCGATGCTGCCGGATTTCCTCGATTTGTCGGTCGACGAAGTGCACGTTGAAATGGCTAACCGGGAATTTGACGAAATTGAGCTCATTGCGGAATTTGCGCGGAAAATGGACGTCGCAGTCGGCATTATTGACGTAAAAAATTATTACATCGAAACTGTCAAAGACGTCATTGAGCGGATCGAAACGTGCCTGAAATACATCCCCGCCGAAAAACTGGCTGTGGCACCCGATTGCGGGTTAAGTCAAACCGCCCGCTGGGCCGCCCGCCAGAAGTTGATCAATATGGTGGCCGGAGCAAAGAAAGTGAGAGGAAATTGAAAAAGACGCCCGTTTTATGAAGGAATTAATTCCGGCATTTCAAAAAGATGAAACGTTTCTGGCTGACCTGGAAACCGCTCGCTCCCGGCCCGACCAGCTTCACGTCTGGTGGTTGGGACAGAGCGGTTTTTTGGTTCAATGGCAGGAGCGATATTTGTTGTTCGATCCATATCTATCTGATTCACTTTCGGTTAAATACGAAACTACGGATAAGCCGCATGTACGGATGTCGGAGTTGGTTATCGATCCGTCGCGGCTGACGATGATCGATGTGGTCACGTCGAGCCATAATCATACTGACCACCTCGACGCCGAAACCCTGATTCCGCTGTTCATGGCCAGCCCGAACGTGCAGTTCGTGATCCCCGAAGCTAACCGGTTTTTCGTGGCGGATCGCGTGAAACGCGATGCGGTTTTTCCGATTGGATTGAACGATGGCGAAACCGTTGAGGTGGCCGGATTTAGGGTTCACGGCGTTCCGGCGGCCCACAATGCACTTGAACGCGACGACCAGGGCCGTTGTAAGTTCATGGGGTTTGTCGTGCAGGCCGGGCCATGGACAATCTACCACAGTGGCGATACACTGTGGTACGACGGCATGGTGGAAATTCTGAAACCGTTTAACATTGACATTGCCTTTTTGCCGATCAACGGAAATAAACCGGAACGGCGCGTGGCCGGAAATCTGAATCCCGAAGAAGCCGCCCGGCTGGGGAGAGAAATCGGCGCACGACTGGTTATTCCGCATCATTATCATTTGTTTGAATTCAATACCGAAGATCCCGCCAATTTTGTCCGCGAAGCCCGGCGGTATGGAACGCCCAGCCAGGTGCTGCGATTGGGGGAACGCTGGAGCGGAAAAAAGGATTTGGATCGAACTATTGAAAATTGAATCGCGAATGCCGAATATTGAAGAAAGGTCCTGTTCCGAACCCATCCTTTCTTCTTTATGAAAAAAATAGCCGCGTTTTTTCTACTTGCTGGACCGCTCTGCGCCCAAAATCCCAACTTTAAACTTCAGGTCGTTGATAATCAGATCGCAATTGGCTACGGGTTGGCCATTGGTGATGTCGATGGGGACAAAAAACCGGATATTCTGATGGCCGACCAGAAAGCCATTGTCTGGTATCGGAATCCGGGAAAACCGGGCGATGCCTGGCAACGGCACGTTATGGCGCAGGACTTGACTCCACAGGATAATGTCTGCATTGCCGCCCGTGACATCGACGGCGACGGCAAAGTGGAAGTGGCAGTCGGCGCGGGCTGGAACCCTTCCGAAACGAACGATACCACGAAATCCGGGGCGGTTTTTTACCTGATTCGTCCCACGGATCCCACGCGGAAATGGGAATCCGTACGACTTCACCACGAAATAACGACGCACCGGATGCGCTGGGCGCGGATTGCACCAAACCGCTACCAACTTGTGGTAGTGCCATTACACGGTTTGGGTAACAAAAACGGCGAAGGTCGGGGTGTGCGTATCCTGGGGTATGAAAAACCGAAAGATCCGCGAAGCCCGTGGCCGATGCAACTGGTCGATTCGACGATGCATATGACGCATAATTTTGAAATCTGGGAAGATGGCCCCGAAACCCAGGTGCTGATTGGCAGCAAAGAAGGCGGGAAAACGCTGGCTTATCGAAACGGGAAGTGGACGTCGATTGACCGCTGGATTGGGGCCGGAAACGGAATGGGAGAGGTGCGTCGCGGTTTTCAGGGTGGCAGCGTTCCGTTCCTGGCGGCTGTTGAACCCATGCACGGTAACAAACTGGTCGTGTATAAAAACGGCCCGATTTCGGATGCATCAAACAAGCTGATGTACGGCGTTCAGCAAACGCTGAGCGAGCAACTAAACCAGGGGCACGCGCTCGCTTGCGGGGATTTTCTGAAACTCGGTTACGACCAGATTGCCGTCGGCTGGCGAAACCCGAACGCCGAAAAGAAAGTGGGCGTACGTCTTTTTGTGCCGGACAAAACCCTGCAAACCTGGAAAGAACATTCGCTCGACGATAGCGTGATGATGGCGACCGAAGACCTGCAAGCCGCCGATCTGGACGGCGACGGCGATCTCGATTTGATCGCTTCCGGCCGGGCAACGCTGAATGTGCTGATCTACTGGAATGTAAAATAGGAACACGGATCGGACGGATTAAAACTGATTTTATCCGTACAAATCCGTTACATCCGTCCAATCCGTGTTCCTATCCATTTAAAATTTCTCGCTCGATTTGCTAGTTAACGTATCAATTTTGATATTTGTGTAATCGATTACGTAAATTAAAACACAACTAATTACGCATATGGATTTGATGGCGCAACTCGGCCCATTGGCGTTTGGAAGCCGCCTGAGACGGCTCAGTGATTTGATTTCCAGGCAGGCATCGGCGGTTTACCAATCGTTTGGCATTGACTTCGATCCGAAGTGGTTTACCCTGTTTTACCTGCTTTCCCGAAAACCGCCCCTGAGCGTGACCGAAATCGCGGATGAGTTGGGTTTCTCCCATCCGGCCATCATCCAATTGGCGAAGGAACTGGAACTGGCCGGTTTAATCAGTTCCGAAAAATCCGGGAAAGATAGCCGAAAGCGGTTACTGTCACTCAGCGACAAAGGCCGGGAATTGCTGCCGGAGCTGGAGAAAATCTGGCAGGCGATTAATGAATTGAACACGAAACTCATTAACAAACAGCGCCATAACCTTATTTTCGCGATGGAAGAGATGGAAGAAACGCTGGCGGAGGAACATTATCTCAGTCGTTTTAAAACCTATTTCAAGATGAAACAGCTCGACGAAATTGAAATAATGGATTTTGATCCGACCTACCGGGAGCATTTCAAACGGTTGAATCTGGCCTGGATCGAGAAGTATTTTAAAGTGGAAGAACCGGATATTCGGGCGTTGAGTAATCCCGAAGGATACATCGTTGAAAAAGGCGGTCGCGTTTTTTTTGCGCGGTATAACAACGAAATCGTGGGGACTTGCGCCTTATTGAAAGTAAACAGCAGCGTTTATGAATTAGGGAAAATGGCAGTTTCGCCGGAAGCCCAGGGGAAACAGATCGGCAAGAAGCTGTGCCTGCATGCCCTGGAAATCGCCCGGCAGTTGGGAGCCCGGCAGGTTTACCTCGAATCGAACACCAGCCTGACGCCCGCGCTGGAGTTATACAAAAAAGTCGGCTTCTATAAAGTAGAATCCAGTCCTTCTCCCTACCAACGGTCGAACATCAAGATGCAGATTGATCTGTAAAACCGGTCTACGAAAGCTGAACACCCAGGTTGCGCAAGGCAGCCGCGAGTCCTTCCAGTTGAGCAGGCAGTTCGCCTTCAGGACCAACCTTTGCGCCAAACTCTTCCGTGGCGTCGGCAATTTCGTTGAGTAACCGCTGAATAGTGGTCGTATCGGGCGATTCTGTTGTCAACACGTTGTTCAGTTCCGACAATTTACGGCCCAAGGGTTGGGTGTTTTCCGTTTGATTCAACACGTCGATCCACTTCTGAAGCAGGTTGGTATCGGGTGCTTCCGATTCCAGATCGACGCCGTTGGTGAGCGTATCGAGCGTATTGTCAAGCAGTTCGTTGGTTTCGGGAAGGTTTTCTAAAAAATCGTTTGGGGTATCCATTTTTGGTCAATTCTTGGGCTTATTACTATAAAACCGAACCGTTCGAATGCGGGAATGTTTGTAGCTTTGTCAAGTTTTCGCCCGATATGGACCCAACGCAGCTTTTCCCCGAATTACAATTCCAGTTTGCCCGCAGTGGCGGCAAAGGTGGTCAGAACGTCAACAAGGTAGCAACAAAAGCCGAATTATACTTCGATATTCCCAATTCAGCGGTTTTGACGGCGGAAGAAAAGGCGGTTTTGCTGGAAAAACTGGTCAATAAAATTACCACTGAAGGCATATTGGTCTTGTACCACCAAACCGAGCGAACCCAGCTGGGCAACCGTGATAAAGTCACTGAGAAATTCTACCAGCTCATTCGGAAAGCCTTCGAAAAAGCCAAGCCCCGGAAAGCAACCCGCCCAACGAAAGCGTCGCGGGAGGAAAAACGGACCGAAAAAAAGAAACGGGGCGAGGTGAAAGAACGAAGAAAAAAGGTTGATTTTGACTGAACCCCAATGGATGCATTGCTCAAAAACCGTATTTCGCTGGAACTGAAAAAGTTGCTGGGCGAGCGGGTATCGGATCAAATCGAGGTCCGAAAGGAACACGGCGCCGGTTTTAGTTACCACGCCTGCATGCCACCGGACTGGGTGGTTTCCCCACTCTCAACGGAAGAAATTGTCGCGATCGTTTCGATTTGCACTACCTATCAACTTCCCATTATTCCGTTTGGCGCCGGTACGTCGATTGAAGGCCACATTCTGGCCTTGAACGGGGGTGTTTGCGTCGATTTGCGGTTGATGAATCAGGTGCTGGAAATTGATACGGCGAATATGTGCGCGACGATTCAGGCGGGTGTAACGCGAAATCAACTGGATGAAACGCTGGAAGGCAGTGGTTTTTTCTTTCCAATCGGTCCCGGTGTTAATGCAACTTTGGGCGGCATGGCCAGCACCCGGGCGTCGGGGACAAACGCGGTGCGTTACGGCACCATGAAGGACAATGTGTTGTCGCTGAAGGCGGTTTTGCCGAATGGACAACTCATCAAAACCGCCAGCAAAGCCCGGAAATCGTCTTCCGGGTACGACTTGACCCGCTTACTGATCGGTTCGGAAGGAACGCTGGGCATTATCACCGAATTAACAATTAAACTACATAGCTACCCGGAAGCGATTTATGCAGCGGTTTGCTCATTTCCGAATGTTGAAGCAGCCGTAAATACCGCCATCAAAACGATTCAGAGTGGTGTCGCGATCGCTAAAATCGAGTTGCTCGACGCGTTGCTGATGAACGCCGTCAACCGGTTTTCCGGGCTCAATTATCCCGAAAAACCGACTTTATTTCTGGAATTTCATGGTTCATCCGCTGAAATAGAAGGGCAGATCTCGAAAGTACAGGCGATTGCACGAGCGTTTGGCGGGGATGACTTTTGCTGGGAAACAGACGAAACTGCCCGGTTGCGGTTATGGCGCGCCCGAACCGATGCCGCCCCGTCGGCTCAGGCGATGGTACCCGGTTCCAAAATCATGTCAACCGATGTTTGTGTACCGATTTCCCGTCTCGCCAAATGCATTGTCGATACCCAAACCGATATTGCCGAAACCGGTCTTTTTGCCCCCATTCTCGGGCACGTAGGCGACGGGAATTTTCACCTGACTATCCCCATCGACCCCGCAGATCCAAGCCAGTTGGAAAAGGCTAAAGCGTTGAATGAACGGTTAGTACAACGAGCGTTGGCATTGGAAGGGACCTGCTCGGGTGAACACGGAATTGGTGTTGGAAAACTGGTGTATATGAACCAAGAACACGGTGAAGCGGTGGAAGTGATGCGGGCCATCAAGACCGCCATCGACCCGGGCAATCTGATGAATCCCGGAAAACTGCTGCCTCAGGTGGGCTACGTTTGATGGAAAAACCGGTCGGTAGGAATGAAGGGATTGGTGAAAGAAAGTTGTATTTTTACATAAACGATAGGCCTTATGAAAGAATTGATTTTCGTTGTTGAGGAAGATCCAGAGGGGGGCTATACGGCAAAGGCGCTGGGAGAAAATATTTTTACACAGGGAGAAACCGTTGACGAACTCAAGCAGATGATTCGTGATGCCATTGACTGTCATTTTGATGATGCCAGCCAATGGCCTCAAATTGTTCGACTTCACTTTGTGAAAGATGAAGTTTTTGCGTTACAGTAAACCGGTTTTCATGGTTGCATTTTGTTACCGACCATTCAAGTGAGGTAAATTCCTCTTACGTTTGGCGCATGAAAATTCCACGTGATTTAACTGGCATAGAACTGATTCATCTTCTAAAACCGCTTGGTTATCGAATAATTCGCCAATCGGGTAGTCATATTCGTATCGAGACCGAACAGAATGGGTCTCACCATGAAACAATTCCCCGCCATAATCCGCTCAAAGTTGGGACATTAAATGCGATTTTGAATAACATTGCCAACCACTTCGGAATTACCAAAGAAGAATTAGTCCGACGGGTATTTGGTTGACATACAGCTATTAATGCTGCGATTTGTAATGCTCCGCCAGCACATCCTCGCCGAAATCATTTGTTAAATCCCGAACGACCGTGTGCGTATGGTTGGCCTGGTTTTGCGCGTTGTCGTATTCAATCAAAAACGTGGGGCCGTGGATGCGGTAATATTGTCCCTTGCCGGGGCCAAAACCGGGCTCCCGATCACCCGCCCAGGCAAATACCAGTTTATCCAGTCCCACTTTTTTCAGCTTGTCCATCTGCTGATTTTTCAGCGTCACATGGTAGTTGTTCAGGTAAAGGTCCAGCAAAGACAGAAAGGTTTTCTGCTGACTTTCCGTCAGTTTGGTAAACGGAATCCCCTCCATTTTTTCGATGGATGCCTTCCGAACATTGGTCGTGATGATCTCCTGCGGAGAGGTTTCGCTGATGAGCGCCAGCTTCATTTGATCACTGTTCAGCGAATTGACCAGTGCGAAGCCCAGTTCGGCTTCCTTTTTCAGAATTTGCTTGCCTTTCTGGGGTACATCGACCCGGACGATATCCGGATTACTGCCGAGGAACGTCGGCGTCATCCCCGAAATTTTGCCCGTCAGCGACGAAAACTGCCACAGCAAATGGTGACCGTTGAGCCGCCAGCCCCAGGGTTCTTTGCCATTCGGTTCACCAAAAAACGTAAAAAAATAGTTGATCGGATCGCGGTGCGTATCGTTTGGCGGGCGGTTTTCCTGCACGCGCAATACGTTTTCCATGTCCATGATGGCCGTCGTTTTTTCGTACCCTTGCTCGCTCATCGCGAGTTTTACCAACGCCATGGCGGCTTTTTGCTGCTCAGGATTCATTTTTTTCATCGACAATCCTTTGCGCGGAACCGGGGTGTAAAACCAGACAAACCGCTCGTCGTCGCTAAACGGATAGAGCGCCAGTTTGCGCTGTTCCTCGTCGAGGGTTTTGATGAAGGCGGTCACGGCGGATGCCATTTCCTTCCCGAGTGGTTCGCGGGTAGGGGGCGTGAAGGCCAGTAAAAAACCGGCCAGGAGAATCAGGTATTTTTTCATAAGGTTTTAGGAATTTGGGGTAGAGACGCGATAAATCGCGTCTCTGTCTAATCAATTTCCGAATCTGATGGTCTTGAATCAGATGCGATTCATCGCGTCTCTGTCTAATCAATTTCCGAATCTGGTGGTCTTGAATCAGGTGCGATTTATCGCGTCTCCATATTTACTTTCCGAATCTGGATGATCGTAAATCAGACGCGATGAATCGCGTCTCTACAGTTCCCGAATGCGGATGTTTTTATACCAGACCACCTCTTTCGGACTGTGGTTTTGCAGGGCAATTTTGCCTTTGGCGTGCGGTTTTACGTAAGCCCAGTTTTTGAACTTGCTGGCATCAGCCATCTTTTGCCATTCGGGGCCGCCATAGTGGTATTCGACCACTTTTTTGCCGTTCAGGTAATGCTCGACGTGGTTATTGTTGACCACAATCCGGCCTTTGTTCCATTCGCCGGCGGGTTTGTTCACGGTCAGATCGTTGGGAGCGATCAGGTCGTAGTTGGCTCCGGTTAACTGGTTACCTTTCAATTTGTTACCATCACTCAACTGATACCCCTTGTCGTCGATCACCTGGTATTCGGGGCCTGACCAGTAGGTCGATTTGTTCGCCGGATCTTCGATTACTTTGTAAACCACTCCGCTGTTGCTCTTGGCGGGCAATTTGAACTCGAATTCCAGGTCAAAATTTTCGTATTCTTTGTCGGTAACGAGGTCGCCACCGGTTCCGTCGGGTGTCAGGGCGCCGTCCTCGATGTTCCAGCCAATGGCTTTGTCTTTCAGGTAACTGTGCCAGCCTTTCGTCGTTTTTCCGTCGAACAACGACACCCATTTGCCCGGTTTTGAGCTAAAAGGGGATAAACTCATCAATGTAATCAAAGAGGCCAGCAGGCCAATGGCGAAGGTTGCTTTTTTCATGGTTTAGTTGTAAGGAGTTATAAATTATCGTTTTCGGTATACGGTTTTCCGTTTACGGAAGCTGACGCATTCTAGCTGCCGCGTTAATTTCTTGCACTACCCAAGCATGCGTCAGCCACCGTAAACGGAAAACCGTATACCGAAAACCTAGACTGCATTCATTATTTTCATGGCATTTGGATCCCAGTTCACGATTTGCTTCTTGAACAGGCTCATGTTTCCACACTGAGTGGGTCCGCAAGCCCGCAGGCCAAACGTCGCATCTTCAACGACCGGTTTCTGATTGCGAACCGAATCAAAGAAATTGACAAAATGTTCGTAACGGTCGCCTTTGTAATCTTTCGGGGTTTTGTACACCATTTCGCGCGGGCCTTCCATTTCGGGGCGCTCGGGATACATTTTTTTGTATTCCTTCAGGTACGCTTCCTGCTGGTCTTTCGGGAAATTGCTGATCGATAAACCGGGCGCTTTCGGCAGTTTGTGGTGCCGAACCGTCAGGCTGTCCCATCCGATCGACAAATCTCCTTCCGTACCCACCAGACGGACCAGGTAACCGCCACCGCCACCATCGACAAAATTGCTCCGCGTAGTCAGGTTAAATTCGGGATGCTCTGGTGTCGCCGGATAGTCGAAGATCGCGAGGTGAATATCCGGCACATCGCGACCGTCTTTCCAGAACCGCAGACCACCGCTGGCGTAGACCCGATTCGGGCCTTTGGAACCGGTAATCGTGTGGAGCGTCGTCAGCAAGTGAACGTAAAGATCACCCGCAACGCCCGTTCCGTAATCCTGGTAATTCCGCCATCTGAAAAACCGCTTGGGGTCCCACTCGCGCTTTTTGGCAGTCCCCAAATAGGTATCCCAATCCACGGTTTGGGGTGACGCATCCGGCGGAATGGAGTATTGCCAGGCGCCCATCGCACTGTGCCGGTCGTACTGCGCTTCCGCAAAAACCAGCTCGCCGATGTCACCGGCTTTCAATAATTCTTTGGCTTTGGCAATAATGATCGAGCTGGCAAACTGGCTGCCGACCTGAAACACCTTACCGGTTTCTTTCTGGACTTTGATCAGCGTATGGCCGTCTTCGACTTTCTGCACCATCGGTTTTTCGCAGTAGACGTGTTTGCCCTTGCGCATGGCGTCGGTCGAAATTTTCTCGTGCCAGTGGTCGGTCGTGCCGTTGATGATGATATCGACATCCGGGCGTTCGAGAATCTGGCGGTAATCTTTCGTGGTAAATAAACCGTCGCCCCACAGTTCTTTGGCCCGGCGCAAACGACCGTCGTAGAGGTCACAGGCGGCCACCATCTCGGTGCCTTCCACCATCAGGGCGGTTTCGGTGTCGCCGATGCCCATGCCACCTGTTCCGATCAGCCCGATGCGGACTTTGTCGTTGGCGGCTGTGCTGCTGTGACTTTTCACTAGATTCAGATACGTCGCTGACGTTCCGGCGTTGGCAAGCGTTGAGGGAACTGCCGCGGCTGCGGTTCCGGCCAATCCCAACGTTTTCAGAAAGGACCTGCGAGAAGGAACCTGTTCAGGGTTTTCCATACAATAAAAAAGAAAGTTTACGGGAGCACGTAATTTACGAGATTTTATAATAGGTATGGAAAAAGAGTGTTCGAAATCGGGTGATTTGGTGATTGGTGGTCTTATTCGCTAGAAAAGTAGTAGTATTGTAAAGGCTCTTTATCTGGCATTCAACCTCCCTTGTTCAACCTTAGCGGGTACGTCGTTCCATTGTGAATAACGCATGTTGAATACCAGATCACGAGGTAACTAAACCGCTTAACCGAACAAGTATGCAATTAAAAACGATACCCTCCCGTAGAACCTTTCTGAAACAGTCGCTGGGCACGCTGGCGGCTTTTACCATTGTCCCCCGGCACGTGTTGGGGAAAGGTTTTCTGGCGCCCAGCGATCAGCTTTCCAAAGGAATTATCGGCGTTGGCGGCATGGGGCGGGGACATATTCCGTACGCGGGTACGCGCGTGGCCGCCATTTGCGATGTCGATACCCGGCATATTGAACTGGCCAAAGGAATCATCAAAGATCCGGCGCTTAAAACCTTTGCCGATTACCGGGAATTGATTCAGTTGCCGGAGGTTGATATTGTTCACATTGCCACTCCTCCGCACTGGCACGGCATTATGGCCGCCGAAGCCGCCCGCGCGGGCAAAGACATCTGGTGTGAAAAACCGATGACGACCACCATCGGCGAAGGCAAACGCGTAATGGAAGCCGTTCAGCAACACGGCCGGATTTTCCGGCTCAACACCTGGTTCCGGTTCGAGGATAATTTCTACGGCATGGGTACGCCCGTGAAACCGATCAAGAAACTGGTGGACAGCGGTTTATTGGGCTGGCCGCTGAAAGTGACCGTTAGCAAACACACCGGTTTTGACTGGAAATTTTACTGGGTCGGCAAAACCAATCTGGAGCCGATGCCCGTTCCACCCGAACTGGATTACGAGCGCTGGCTGGGACCGGCACCGTATAAACCGTATAATCCGCACCGGGTCCACAACACCTTCCGGGGTTATTGGGATTATGATGGGGGCGGTTTGGGCGACATGGGCCAGCATTATTTAGACCCCATTCAGTATTTTCTGGGAAAAGACGACACCAGCCCGGTTTCGGTGGAAATCGACGCGCCCCAGCAACACCCGGATGCGGTCGGAACCTGGCGACGGATTGAATATACCTACGCTGATGGTTGCAAAATTATCCTGGATGGCGAAGGAAAGGACGTAAATATGCCCTACATCGAAGGGCCGAAAGGAAAACTGTACCCCGGTTTCAAGTCGGATATTCCGGAGCTGGAAAAGAAACTGGCGGCTTTTCCCGAACCTCTCCCGCAGCAGATCGACTTCGTGGACGCCGTTCGCGGACGGAAACGGTTTGCGCTGAACGAAGCCAACGGATATCGTTCCTGTACCCTGATCAACATGGGGAAAGTGGCGCTCCAATTGGGTCGCTCGCTGAAATTTGATCCGGTCAATCAGGTGTTCGTCAACGACGAAGGGGCCAATGGACTGATCGACCAACCGATGCGTTCGCCGTGGACCATTTGATGCCTATCCGCTATTTCTTTACTTTCTTATTCCCGATATGAAACTACACCTATTTGCCTTCGCGGGCGTCATGCTGCTCCATAACGCCGGTTGGGCGCAACCCAAACCCGATCAACACCCGTTGGAAAACCGGGTAGCCGATAACCTGGCTCAGATGCCAGCGTTCGATGGCAAACAATTGATAACCAACATGGAAGCCATTGCTGCGCTGGGTTCAACCGGTATTCAGGAAATGGTGTCGATGCTGGCGGCACCCGGCAAAGGCGACAACACATCCATCGAATATGCCCTGGGCGGTTTTTCCTATTACGTGACCAAACCGGGCAAAGAAGTGCAGCGTGCGATGGCGGTTCGGGCGTATGGGCAGGCGCTGGAAAAACTCAGCGATCCGGAAAGCAAAGCATTTGTCATCAGTCAGTTGCAGATTGTTGGCAAAGATGATGCGGTTGTTTACCTAAAACCCTACCTGAACGACGAGCGGCTTTGTGCCCCGGCGGTTCGGGCGTTGGTGAAAATCAATACGCCGTCGGCGGAAAAAGCGGTTTTACAAGCCTTAAAAGAATCGCAGGGAACCACTCAGCTTTCATTGGTGAAGGCCCTGGGCGACAGTCGGTATCAACCGGCTGCTTCGGCCTTGATTCCGTTGGTGGGAGAGAGCGATAAAAAAGTGAGCAAAGTAGCCATGTATGCGCTGGCCCGACTGGCCGCCCCAGCCGCCGGACCGGTTTTGGCGAAAGCCGCGCAGGAGAGCGGTTATACCTATGACGTAACGGAAGCCACGGCCAGTTACCTGGATTACCTCCATCAATTGGCGGTTTCGGGGAAAAAACCACAGGCCGACGCGCTGGCCCGAAAACTGTTGCAGGAGAGCGTGGGCGATAAACAGGTGCATACCCGCACGGCTGCGTTACGATTGCTGGTTGATTTTAATAAAGAGAAAAGCCTGCCCCTGCTAACGGCAGCGGTTGCTGATCCATCGGCTCAATACCGGGTAGCGGCTTTGAAACTGGCAACGGGTTTAAAGAATAAAGCGGTTAACGCACAGCTGGCCAAATTGATCGAAAAAAATACGGGTGCGATTCAGGCGGATTTGATCACGCAATTAGGTGCTACCGGCGATCCCGCTCTGACATCAGCTTTGGGGACGGGATTGAAAAGTGCCGATCAGGCGGTTCGACTGGCGGCCATTTCCGCCGTGGCTCAAACGGGTCAGCAAACCGCTTTACCGGCTTTGCTGGAACTGATGAAACGCGGTTCATCGGCAGATATTACGGCGGTCAAAGATGCCATTCTGACCATTAAAGGCCCACAGGTAGTGGCGCAGGTGACGCATAGCCTGACCAGTATGCCCGCCGAAGCCCGGGCGGCTTTATTGTCGATTCTGGGTGCGCGCGCTGCCGAGTCGAGCGTGCAACAGGTCATGGCTCAGGCGCAGGAAAAGGATTCAGCCATTAGTCTGGCGGCTGCTGCAGCTTTGCCATCGCTGGTTACAAAAGAACAACTGCCGCAACTGGTGACTTTGCTGACCAACGCCACGCAGCCCAAAGCCATTCGTTCGCTGCAACAGGCGATTGTGGCCGCAACGGTTTCGGCGGGCGATTCCAGTCAGCGGACGGATTTGCTGGTGGAAACGATGCAGCAGGCGCCAACCGCTGCTCAGGCGCGTTTTTTGGGAACGCTGGCGGGCGTCGGTGGACCCAAAGCCTTACAGATTGTACAGCAATCGTTTGATAAAGGAGACGGAATGGTGCAACCGGCGGCCGTTGCGGCTTTGGCGGACTGGACGACGCCCGATGCGGCTCCGGCTTTGCTGGCAATTGCGCGGCAAAATAGTGTAGCTGCGGAGTCGGCTTTGAATGGGTATATTGCCATGATCAATCGCTTGTCGTTTCCCGCCGACCAGCGGTTATTGCTGCTTCGGGATGCGATGGACGTTGCCCGGACTCCGCAACAGAAAGTTGAAATTCTAAAAGGCGTGAGCCGCTGCCGGACGTTTTTAGCGCTCGTTTTTGCGGGGCAATACCTCGACGACCCGGCGTTGCAGCAGCAGGCTGCGGTTACGGTTTGGGCGGTTGCTGCACCAAACCGGGATTTTACGGGCAAAACCGTGCGGACGCTGCTGGAAAAAACCGGTAAACTCCTGAACGGTCCCGAAAGCGAATCCCAGCGGCAGGCTATTCAAAACCGCTTGCTGGCTCTGCCGCCGGGCGACGGTTTTGTGGCGTTGTTCAACGGAAAAGACCTGACGGGCTGGAAAGGACTGGTTGCCAATCCGATCAAACGGAGTAAAATGAGTGCCGATTCACTGGCGCTGAAACAGCAAAAAGCGGATGAGATCATGCGCAGTGGCTGGTCGGTGAAAGACGGTTTGCTGGTTTTTGGCGGGCACGGCGACAACATCTGTACGGAAAAACAGTACAAGGACTTTGAAATGCTGGTCGACTGGAAAATTACCAAAGATGGCGATGCCGGTGTTTACCTGAGAGGAACTCCGCAGGTGCAGATTTGGGACCCGGCCCGCACAAATGTGGGCGCGCAGGTGGGGTCGGGTGGCTTGTATAACAACCAGAAATTCGAAAGCAAACCGCTGAAAAAAGCCGACAATCCGGTGGGCGAGTGGAATACGTTCCGCATCATCATGAAAGGCGAGCGGGTGACAGTTTATCTGAACGGCGTTCTGGTAACGGACAACACGGTTCTGGAAAACTACTGGGATCGTAGCCTGCCCATTTTTCCGTCGGAACAGCTTGAATTACAGGCGCACGGCACGTACGTCGCGTACCGGAATATTTACGTCAAGGAATTGCCGCAGCCCAAACCGTATGCCTTGACCGAGGCCGAAAAGAAAGACGGCTTTGAGTTGCTTTTTGACGGTACGGATTTCAGTAAATGGACCGGTAATACCAAAGATTATGTCGCCGAAGATGGCGATATGGTCTGGTACAACAATGGTGGCAAAGGCAATCTGTATACGCAGAAAGAGTACAGCGATTTCGTGTTCCGGTTTGAGTTTCAATTAACACCCGGCGCAAACAATGGACTCGGAATCCGCGCCCCGCTGACGGGCGACGCGGCTTATGCGGGGATGGAATTGCAGATTCTGGACAACGACGCCGAGATCTACAAAAAACTGGAGCCGTATCAGTACCACGGTTCGGTTTACGGGGTGATTCCGGCCAAACGCGGGGCGCTGAAACCGCTGGGTGAATGGAATTACGAAGAAGTAACCGTGAAAGGCAATCAGGTAAAAGTTGTACTGAATGGCACTCAGATTTTGAATGGCGACATTGCTGAAGCCAGCAAAAACGGTACGATGGATCACAAAGAACACCCCGGTTTACTACGCAAATCGGGCTACATCGGATTTCTGGGCCACGGTTCGGTGTTGCGGTTTCGGAATATTCGCGTGAAGGAGCTGTCAAAATAAAATGACCAAACTGGGTTGGGGCACGGTTTGTACACCGTGCCCCGTTCCGTTCTTAAACCGTTAGATTTCCTTCAATCGAGTCGTCGAGGGTTTTACCCAGTATAGCCCCGGCCGCTATTTTGACAAAGGCCACCGCATTGCCGTGTTTGTTGTCCCAATAATAGCCTTCCTGCGTTTTAACGTGAATAACTGTAATTCGCGGGTCATCAATTCCTTCAGTAAACCACGTTTTTAAGAGCGACCCCCATAGCTCTTTGATCAGTTGTTTATCTTTGGAGATAGTCGCCACGCCGTAAATGCTCAGAAAATCAGAATAGTCGGAACCCTGAAACAGGAGTTGAACCTGCTGGTCGACCTGAATTTCGGCATTTTTATGGCTGTCATCGGCACTTAAAAACCAGAAATTGCCCGCATCATCGACCTTTTGTACCGACATGGGCCGGGTTGTCAGCGGTTTCCCGGTCGTGATCTTGGTGCAGAAATAACACGTATTGCTTTTTCCAACCAGTTCTTTAATCTTTTTGCCGGCTTCCGTTCCGGCCAGATCCTGGTGATTTTCTTCGGGTTGCTGCTGATTAATGCTGTCCATAACGTTTTCTATCGAATGATTTTTACCTCAGCTTTAACAAACCGTTTAACCCACGTTCCTGAAAACAATGGAGAAAACCGCACTTCCTTATTTAATGGCTTCGGCTAAACGGGAATCGGGTAATCCGTTGTAAGACAAAAACGACCCCACCACGCAGGCAGGGCCGTTTTGTTATTTTACCAGAAGTATGAATCAAAGGGAGTTAGATCACGTCTTCCCGTGCTGCGTCGGAATCATTGTATTTCCGATCGAGTTGATCGGTCGATTTCATTTCAGAAGCGGGTGTTGCTGTGTTTTCCTGCATCGGCTGTTTTTTGATGGCGCTTTCGTCCAGCGTTTCCCTCGGTTGTTCCAGCATCTGGGCGGTTTCCTGCGGGCGTTCACCCTCCTGATGGGGTTCCCGATCCTTGTCGTTTACATCATACGGATGTTCGGATGAGCCGGTATCCGGTTTTTCCGTCATGCCTTCGTCGGTTTTCGGCTTGCTATAGTTATCGGGTCCCGGGCCGTCTGGGTGCTGTCTTCCATAGGTTCCTAAAAACTCCGGTAGTTCCTCGTTTTTGGCGGGGTCCTGGCTCTGCGTCGGCACATCTGCGCCCGGCATTGTATCCGCGATAGCGCTGGTTGGCGTATCTCGCGCCGAATCCTGGTGGGAAATCTGGTTGTCCGAATGGCCCGAATTGTTCACTTCGTGTGACCGACCCGGTTCACTTGGTTCCGTAATTTCGGGTTTATTGGGATGGGGCGTTGACGGTAAATCCGGAATTTCGGGACCCGGCGTATGGGGCACCGGCGGATTGGGCGAATCCGGTGAGGGCGGTATCGGATTACTCGGGTCGGGCGTTGATGGCAATTCCGGGATCATATCGGCCTGCGGATGATCGGATTTGATGTCTACAATGTCGAACGTCCGTTGGTTTGGCGAATTCAAACCTCGTTCGACATCATCCGCGTACCGGTCGCTTAAATCGTCCGTGACTTCCGTTTCCAGATGGGCAGTAGAAACGAGTTTCCCATCCACCAATTTGACCATATGCGTATCGGCCTGATCCTGGCCATATTTTGTATCAGCGTTTTCGTTGGATACTAAATCCGCTTGTTGCGAATCATGAAATACATTCGATTCCATACCGTTTGTTACGAGTTAATGAATAGATACCACTACTAACTACGAGCAGGAGAAAAGGTTTTTGGAATGAAAGCTGATAAATGGAAAACCACTTCCGGTTATGGGTACTCCTGCTAAATCCGACTGGATGGCGTTGAGGCAATGTTCAGCCAGAAATTGCAGAGATCTTCGACCACCGATTGATATTCGTGAAACGAAACCGGTTTTTTCACATACGAATTTGCGCCCAGTTCATACGCCCGATCAATGTCGGGTTGTGCGCTGGAGGTACTGAAAATCAGGACGGGCATCAGGTTATACCGGGAGTCAGCCCGGAGTTTTCCCAATACCTCAAAACCGCTCATCAGCGGCATATTCAGGTCTAGTAGTAAAAACGAAGGTAAAATAGGTAACGTTTCAAGCCGTGCCAGCAGATCCTGTCCGCTGTTCGCCAATATCACTTTCTCCTCTTTCAAACACGCTTTAAAGGCTTCCTGTATCAAAAATAGATCATCTTCGTCATCGTCTACGACAGCTATAATTGGTCTGTTTTTCATACGTTGTGTAAAACCGCATCCGACTCTTCGCTAATTGCCGGAAAAAAAGCGTTAATGTCGCTTACGGTTGCTCTGATTAGGGTATGGGTTGGTTGCTAAAATGTCTTCCACTTTGATGGCTGGCAGCGCGACGCGCTTTTTCCAGTAGGAACAGAAATGAGGCATGGAGGTATCCCAGCTTTCGGGTTTGGGCAGGTAGCAGGTGGCCCCAAGTCGATAGGCCAGGTGAACCCGTTCCGGGTCGTTTCCCTGGCCGTAAATAATTACCGGAATGCGTCGAAGGACGGAATGGTGCTTCAATAAGCTTAAAACAGGCTCCGGATCGCAGGTGTCCATGTCCAGCATAATCAGCGTCGGAACAAATAAGGCATCCGCCAAACCCTTCTGGAAATAGGCATCCATCGCACCGTCTTCCCCGGCCGACAAATGCCGGTGTGACACGCCAAATTTGCGGAACGATTTGCCCAACGCCTGAAGTTCAGGGTTGGGCGTGCCTACAAGGAGTACTGCTAATGGGCCGGTCATCTCGTCAAAAATTGATTAGAAACAAATACCAGTTATCAAAAAGAAAACGATCCTGTGGTAGAAAAGTTAGATAACGCTGGTAAAAATCCAATCATTTATGAACGTTTGATTAACCTAATCTTCTAATAATTAAACTATTGACCAGTTCGAAAAAAGCGGCCGGTTTCAGCGTCCGCCAGTTATCGATTTCATCGAGCGTCCCGCCAAAATTCAGGTAATAATCGAGCCGGTACCGTTTCAATTCACTCTCCACAAAATCGCGAAAATTGACGCACGCAATCCAGCCGTCTTCCACTTCTTCAAACCACTCTTCGTAATAACTGTCGTCGGAACCGTGGAAATTCAGGATGTTTTCGCCCATCAGAATGAACTTATTGATGTTCTCATTCACCAGCGGATCGATCACCTGCCGTTTCAGGTACATGATATCATTGTGCAGGGTATCATTCCACTCCCCAAACAGTTCGATGACCACAAACCGGCGGTCGTAATCGGCAAAGAGAATCTTGCAATACAACGTCTCCGACCCGATTTCGTCCCAAAGGGGGTGAATATAATAGCCATAAATCGTATTGGTGTACTGATTCATGTTGTACTCGCGGCCGAAAAAAGGCGAATTCGGATCGTCCGTCGAGCTATACCACTTCTCCCAGTTATAAAAAGGTTCAATGTCTTGCATAGAAATCCGGTTGATTAAAGAAAACCGGCTATGACAAAGATAACAAAAGATATCGCCTTGACAGTGCACAAACCGGCACATCCGGAAACGAAAAAGTCCAGTAGCTGAGCCTCTGGACTTTCTGTCGGAAACGTGTATGGCTGATGAAGCGTACTACCTCCATAGAACTCTTCACCGCGTTATAAATACGTACGAACGGTCCCGGTTTTTAGATTGCGCGGTTTTAAAAAATGTTGAAAAAATTATTCTGTACCTCATTATTTTTTCGTAATCTATTGATGGTGAGGTATTTAAAAATTACTTTTTTTCTACCTGTACTGCAAAAAAGTTGTAGCCTCGCAATCTTTATTGCTTTTGAACCGAATCCAGCGGGCCTGAAATCCTTTCGGAAAAACGTAACTGAACGTCTGGCCGGGCGCGACCGTCACTTCTTTGTACGTCATCCACGGACCGTTGCCCACCGGATCGGCTTCGATGGTGAACGTGACGGGCGAGCTGGCTTTGTGGGAGAGTTGCAGCGTCCGCTGGTCGTAGAAACCGATCAGGTACGGGTCGGAGGGTTCGTTGGCCTGCACCTTCGAATTTTTCCAGGGGCCGCCGTGTCCGGTGGGTTTGCCCAGCTTCCAGAGGTCGTCGATGGCACCGGCCCAGACGGCCGCTTTCTGATCGTCTGAAACGACAATGTGATCGTTGTTCGTCGCCAGTTTCGGATCAAGACCGGTCATAATCAGCAAGCCCCGGTACGACGCGTAATCGTTGATGCGGAGGTTGTGCGACGAAACCGGCCGGATTTTGGCGTACCCATCGGCATTTTCGGCGGGCAACTCATAAAATGTGCCGTGGGCATTGAACAGATCGCGCTCGGTGGCCACCTCCCGGCAAATCCGCAAAGCCGCCTGATTGGTCAAACCGGTATAAGCGTCGTTGCCCAGCGGTAGCCGCCAGCGTCGGCCCTTGTCATCGACCACGAGCACCGACGATTCATCGATCGTGACGGCTTTTTGCGGGATCGCAAATTTGCTTTTGATAAATGAAACCGCTTTCTCATCCTCTTTCCGAACCAGCTTCATGTTTCCATCCAGTTCGTAATAACCGACTTCAGTCGCCTGTCCAGCCGAATAATCCAGAGCCGCCATGCCCAGCACGCGCCGGTTTTCGCCCAAACCGTAGATCAAACCGCCGGATGTTTTGGACGATGTAACCGAACTCAATCCGTTAAAAATGGAGTTGGGCGTTGTTGCCCGGGTATCGTTGGTGGTGTAGAAAAACTGGGCCGATGCGTTGGTCGACTGACTCGGTTTGATCCGAATCCATTCGCCGGGAGCATCGGCGGCAAATTCCACGTTGACTGCTTTTTTGGCACCAACCGACACGGTTTTCAGGGTTGCCCAATTTCCGTTACCGGTTTTGTCCACTTCAAACGTAAAGCTGACCGCGCCATCGCCGTTGTTCTGAATCCAGGCAGAGCGGTTGGGCCAGCCCGCAAACAGAAACGGTTCCGAGGTTTCGGCGGCTTTAACCGTTTCATTCAGCCAGACGGCTCCTTCGGCGGTGTTCGGCCCCAGTTGATCCGGCTGATTCAGCGAGGTAAACCACAAATTCGAATTCGATTGGCCCGGCCCTTCGATATTGCCTTTCGCCTTCCGTTTGTTCAGGAATTCTTTCTGCGCTGAATCGTCGCAGCCGAAAACCAGTTGGTCGTTCCAGCGGGTGTAATCGCCAATTACTTTCAGGTACGCCGAGCGCGGCCGGATCCCTGCCGCGTTTTTGGCGGAAAACTGGCCCGGAAACCGCCAGAACAAACCGTGCATGGTCATCAGGTAATCCGGTTTTTGGGCGGTGCCGACATCGCGGATGCGGGGCCATTCGGTGTTCCAGCCGTGGGCGCCGTCGTAGCTGTGACTGGCTTTGGGTAAGCGATAAAATTGCCAGCTTCCGGCACCGCGAACACCCAGTAAAACCGACTTATGATCCCAGCCCGTGGCCCAGATCGGATCGGTTTCCGGGTTTTTGTTGCCGTAAATACCGCCGGGGCCGGTTACTTCCACAAACTGGTTTCGCCGGACCACCTTCCAGTCTTTGCCGTTCCATTCCGACAGCGAACCGGATTCAATATCGAACTGCTTAAGCGCCTGCGGACCGGGTTCGCCGTTGTTGGAATACACCAGCACGCCCTGGCCGGAATAGAGTCCTTTGCCGTGCGCACCGGGCAGCAATTCGCCCGCGTGGTTATTCGATTCATCGGCCCCTTTTTTGGTTTTTACATTGCCGTCTTCGTACAACAATTTCGGTTCAAGGGTTTTAACATCCACTTCGTAAAATCCTTCTTCCATCGTTCCGTAATAGATTTTTCCTTGCGGATCGGTCAAATGACGGGCGTTACCGGTATGGCGCCCCGGCATGGTTTTATACGGGATCACCCGAACTTTTCCCTGCGCGTCGATGGCGTACGGTCCGATGAAAAGCTGGTTGCTTTCCGGGTGAATCATCCGGTTGGCGGGCGTTCCTCCGGTGCTTTCGGTGTAGACAATCTGTTTTAGATCCGGCGTGATTTCATACAGTTTATCCGACGAGCCAAAGGGCAAATGTGGGCCGTACGTGACTGCCCAGAGCTTACCGGCCCAGGGCACCACCGCGCCCGTACCGCACTCACCCTCATTGTTATACATTGCCAGATGCGGATAAATCCCGCTGTAGGACTTTCCGGTTTTGGATTGAGCAAGTGCCTGATAGCCGGCGAATAAGCTGCCGATGAGGCAGGCGGAAAGAATCGTTTTTCTCATCCTTAAAGTAGAAAATAAATTTAAATTTAGGATGGGAACGCGGATTTAACGGATGGATCGGATTTACACAGATTAAATTAAAATCCGTTTTTGATCGGTTACATCCGTGTTCCTATCAGATCAATAACCGGGATTCTGGACCAAACCGCTCGTCAATACTTCTTTTGAAGGAATGGGCCAGAGGTATTGCCGGGTCGCGTCGAATTTCCGGATCGTTAATTGTTTGATCAGTCCGGCGGTGAACATGGGCGTAAAATCCGCCACGCCGTCGTCGTCGATTTCCGGTTTCTGCGGGAAAAACCACAAACCGGTTTTCACTACTTTGGTGCGCAGGTCGGCTGGATCGAGCAGGCCGAAATTGAGTTTGTTCAGCACTTTTTCAGCGAGTTTCCAGCGGATAATGTCCATGTAACGAATGCCTTCCAGCGCGAATTCCATCCGCCGTTCGGTGCGCAATGTTTTGCGTAAAACCGCCTGTGATCCGGTTTTTACAGTCGGATAGGTGGTGGCCGATACCGCCACGCCATAGGCCCGCGCCCGAACCGTATTGATGGCATCCAGCACCGATTGGTCGATTTCGTTGAGCTCGATTTTCGCTTCAGCATACATCAGCAGCACGTCGGCGTAGCGTATCAGGATTTTGTCGGGTTCGGCGGTCCAGGAATTCAGCAGCCAGTCGGCGTCGACGCCCTTTTTCCAGATCAGTCCGTTGAACGAGGCAAACTGGGCAACGGATCGGGTGTCGTTGTTGTTGACCCGCGTATTGTTGCTGGTTCTGAGTACCTGAACCGAATCCGGATGCGGCTGGAAAATGAATCCGACGTGCGATGTCTGGAATTCGACGATGGTGGCCGTACAACGCGGATCGCGGTTTTTGAACGGTTCGCGCGGGTTGAACAGGGGGGATTCATCAATCGGCAGACCATCTTTGCACAGAAACGCACAGAACAAATCCCAGGAAGGATCTTTAGCCGCGTAGCCGCCCGCATTTCGGGGAACGTAATCCTGCAGTCCGCCCAGCGTCACTTTCAGGGCCACGGAACGGGGAAGGGCAAAAATCGTTTCCACCGAGTTTTTGGTTTTCGACAAAAACAGGTTGCCGAAATCGGTGTGCAGACTGTATGCTTTCAGGTCCATGCAGGCTTTGGCCGCGTCGCGGGCGGTTTTCCAGTCGCTCATTTGCAACGCAATCCGGGCTTTCATGGCGTAAGCGGCTCCGGCCGTCACCCGCTTCAATTCCGAGCTGCTGTAAGTGGTTTTCAGTTTGGATGCCGCAAAATCAAAATCTGCGTAGATTTTTTGCAAAACCGTCTCTTTCGGCGTCTGTTTCAAGGTTAGTGCTTCTTCGATGGTCAGGGCGGTTTCGGTGTACACAATGTTGCCGAAGTGAGAAAGCAAACGGGAATACTGGCAGGCCCGGATAAACCGCGCTTCGGCGGCATACCGGTCGATTTGATCCTTGGATAAAACCGCTCCCGCCCGGTCGACGCTCTGAATCACGTTGTTGGCGCGGGCGATGGCCTTGTAAGTATTTGTCCACCAGGTGATGACAAAGTCGGTTTCACCGTTGATGGTGGCTCCCGTGATGGGTGTAGTGGCGTCGCGGTACGTCCAGTCGTCGGTCCATTCGTCCAGATCCTGCATCCAGAACGCGTCTTTATACAAACCGTTCAGCGACATTTCGATTTCTTCGGCGTTCGAGTTCCAGGTTTCGCCCGAGCCGTCGGACAATGGATTGAGGTCCAGACTGCCGCAGGCCGTCATGAAAAACAGGCCGGAAAGGAAGATAGCTATTTTCAGTTTCATGGAAAATCGAGTTAGAATTTAACAGAAGCGCCGAGGACAAATGAGGTAGTAATCGGGTAACCCAGACCGCCCATTTCGGGGTCCCAGCCTTTCGGAAACTTGCTGATTGACAGCAGATCCGTAACGGAGCCGTAAACGCGGAGATTCTGCATTCTCAGCTTCGTGGCAACCAGTTTGGGAATGTTGTAGCCCAGGCTGATGTTTTTCAGCCGGAAATAACCGCCGTTGATCAGCCAGAAATCGGACAGGGCGTAGTTGTTACCGGCCGACGTGTTTGTGTAGCGCGGGTATTTCGCCTGTAAATTCTGCTCGGGCGTGTTGTAGGTGCTCCAGGTATTGCCATCCAGAATGGCCGGGAAGGTTCCGAAGTTTTCGCGCAGCGGCTGAACGATGTCCGCACCCAGCCGGGAATTCTGTTTGGCAACGCCCTGAATGACCAGCGCGAAATCCCAGTTTTTGTAGCCGAGATTGAAATTGCCCCCAAACGAAAGCCGGGGCAGGGAACCGCCCAGCAGAACGCGGTCGTATTCGGGTGAGATCTTGCCGTCGGGCACGCCGTTGGGGCCGCTGATGTCTTTATACCGCACGTCGCCCGGTTTTACGTTCGCGTTCAGCTTGGGCGAGTTGGCCACTTCGTCGGCGGTTTGGTAAATTCCTTCGGAAACGTAACCGTACCATTCCTTGAACTGGCTGCCTTCCCGGATAATCTGGTCACCGGTGAAAACCGTCCCGCCCAAGTCCCCCATACTGGATTTGAAATCGGAGAGGTTTAAGGAGGCACTGTACCGCAAATCGCCGTGATTGTCGTTCCAGGTAGCCTGCATTTCCCAACCCGACGTGTGCATTTTTCCGGTATTCTGGTACGGATTGTCGAAACCCACATAATCGGGAATTTCGAGTTCCAGCAGAATGTCCCGGGTGGTTTTTTTGTAGTAATCACCCGTTAGCCGGAGTCGTTCGCGGAAGAAATTGACGTCCAGACCAACGTTAACTGAACTGGTCGTTTCCCAGGAAATGTCGCGGATCACATACTGGAACTGGGCCGCCGACTGGGCCGAAACCGCCGTGTTGCCCTGGTAAAAGAGGGCATTGTTTTCAAAACTCAGGATGGCCTGATACGGATAAAAATTGTTCCCGATCCGATCATTACCCAGCGATCCCCACGACGCCCGGAGTTTCAGAAAAGGCAGCCACGATGCGCTCGATTTCATAAACGGCTCCTCCGAAATGACCCAACCCGCCGAAACCGACGGAAACGAACCCCAGCGGTAGGCCGACGCAAACCGCGAAGAGGCATCGTAGCGAATGTTGGCCTGGAGCAGGTACTTATCTTTGTAACCGTACATCACCCGCCCAAACCACGAGCGATACGCGTTTTCGTTGGCGCTCCCGCTGTTGTCCCGAAAGTCCAGCGGGCCGAGGTTCAGGTACGGATAGGAATTCAGAATGTATTGCCCGCGCGACGCCCCCAGCGATTCGTTGAACGCGTAGAAATATTCATAACCGCCCAGCAGATTCAGGTGGTGGCTGCCGAATGAGCGGTCGTAGTTGGCCAAGGCCTGCGTCGTGTACCGGTAACTGTCGTTGCGGCTTTCCTCCAGTTTGGTTTGCGACTGCCCTTCAATGTATCCGGCAACGGTGTTGGGGCTGTTCCACAAGGTATACGGGACCTTTTTCGTAAATACTTTGATCTTATCAAAATTGAAAAACGGCGAGAGTACGCCGGTGATTTTCAGTCCTTTGATCGGTGTGAAATCGATGCTGATTTTCCCGCCCACCTGATTGTACCAGGCGTTGTTAAAACCGCCGTATTTCAGTTTGGCGTAGATGTTGGCCCCGTCTTTGCCCGAACCAATGCGGCCATCCGAGAATTCGGCGGCATACACCGGGGGCATGATGCCCATTTTATAGAAAGGAAACGAACCATTCCGGTCGTCGGTGATGGGTTGGGGCGAAAAGGCCCGCCGGAAATTAATATCAACGCTGGCTGACAGGAATTTGGTGATGGTGAGGTCGTTGTTGACGCGGGCCGTAATCCGTTCGTAGCTCCGGCCTTCGTAGAGCGCATCGGTTTTGTCGTAGCCCAGCGAAACCCGCGACCGCAGGGATTTGCCGGAACCCGAAATGCTGAGCATGTGGCTGCGCCGGGGCGCAAAATCTTTCAGCATCATACTGCGCCAGTCGGTATTCGGGTACTGATCGGGGTCCTGCGCGTGCAGGTTGTCGTAATTGTCGATCAGATCTTTGGCGTAGGTAGGGTACTGGTTGGCGTTGTTGCCGTTATCATTCCAGCGCAGCTCATTGGTGAGTTGCATGTACCGTTTGGCGTTCACGTAATCCGGCAATCGCGTGGCCCGTTCCAGGCCGTATTCTGCTGTATAATCGAGACTCAACTGACCGGTTTTGGCGCGTTTGGTGGTCACCAGAATGACACCGGCAGCCGCCCGCGATCCGTAGATGGAAGCCGAAGCGGCATCTTTCAGGACCGAAATGTTATCGACATCGTTGGGATTGATGGAATTGATGTCGTCAATGGGAACACCATCCAGAATAATAAGTGGATTGGCCCCCGCATCATTAATGGTCGTGATACCTCGAATCCGGATGGTTCCGGTGGCACCCGGTGCGCTGTTACCCCGGGTGACGGTAACGCCCGGCATGGCGCCCTGCAGCGCCTGCGAAATCTGGGTGGTTTTGCGCGTCGTAATGGCATCGCCCTGAATGGAAGCCACGGCCCCGGTCAGGTCCTTTTTCTGCATGGTTCCGTAGCCAACCACAACCACTTCTTCCAGCGTTTTCAGATCAGCGAGCAGCTGGACCTTGAAATTGGTTTGGTTGCCAATGGTAACTTCCTGATTTACATAGCCTACAAAAGAAAAGACCAGCGTTGTGGAAGGATCATCGGGAATCGATAGCCGAAATTTGCCATCCATGTCCGTCGAAGTGCCTCGTGTCGTATTTTTAATCACCACACTGACGCCCGGCATTCCTTCGTCGTTTTCGGCAGTAACCTGTCCCGTGATCGTTCGGTCGGCGGCATCGGGGGCGGTTTCGAGGAAAGCATTCGACTCATTGACGGACGATTGCGGTGCGGGCGGCAACTGGATCACAATTTGCCCGCTGATCACCTGATAGGTTAGGCCGAGCGGTTTCAGCAGCGTTTCCAGCACCGACGACAGCTTCTGATTCTGGGCATTGAGCGTCACTTTCCGGGCCGTGGGAATGGCGTTCGGGCTATACACGAAATCGACATTGGCGATTCGTTCCAGGCGGGTCAGGATTTGCTTCAGGGCTACCTCATCCGCTTTGATCGAAATCGGTCGCTGGAGCATATCCTGCGCCTTACCGTCGTACGCCAACGACGATCCGGCCAGCACCAGGCTTAGAAAAATTGGGAAAAACGAGATTTTCATGACGGTTAGAAGGGTCAAACCGAGCATTCGACAAAATTTCATACTTTTGTATGTTTTGTTGGAAAAAATGGAAGCATTTGACAAAACAAGCCCCGCTCATCCTGGCAGATGAGTTATGATGCGCATCAGGGGGTACATTCCGGGCCGAAAGTGTAGCCGCACTTTCGGCTTTTTCTTGAGTAATTGCTTAAATCATAGGCGTTTGTGGGTTTTAAGTCTGGTTAAGGGTTACAACCGGTTCCGTTGATCAGAATACGCGTTCCCTGCACTTCGTACCGGGCATTGATCGACTGGCAAATCAGTTCCAGTTTGGTGTAGAGGGGTTGTCTGGTAATGTTCCCCGTAAACCGGCATTCGGTCAGCACCTCGTTCCCGATTTCCATCTCAATCCCGTATTGGCTTTCGAGCTGTTTCAGCACTTCTGGCAAAGGGCTGTCGTCAAACACGAAAGTCGCCGGTTCGGGCCGGACGGGATTCCGGATTGGTTCGGGTTGGTCGATTAAACCTCGGGTCACGCGGTTTTCGTCAATAAAAAAGGTTACTTTCTGATTCGGCGTCAGCACAACGCCGGTCTTATCCGTCACTTCAACTTCTTCCGGTTTTACCATCGATTGCCGGTCTTTCTTGAAAACCGCTACTTTGCCAGTATGTACCGCCACTTCCACCGTTGGGGCATTGGTGTTGGCGGTGATCCAGAAACTGGTTCCCAGAACCCGGGTCACAATATTGCTGCTGTAGACCAGAAACGGGCGGCTGGCATCTTTCTGCACCCGAAAAAAAGCCTTGCCGTTAAGCCAGATTTCCCGTTTTTGGGGAAGTGGTTGAGTGGCATACCGAATCGTACTTTGTGGTTGCAGGTGAACGATACTGCCGTCGTTGAGTGTAATGAGCTGAGCCTGACTGGTGGTGTTTGTTCGCTCTTCAAATCCGGTTTCCGATCCGGTTTTTCCAAGAACCCTTTCCAAAGGATTCGACGGATTTTGGTAGAAGAACAGGGTTCCAAAGCCGATCAGGACCGCCACAGCGGCAGCTGTAAACCACTGTCGGAACACGGGCCGACGGAGCGGTTTTTCAGCCGGTTGCGCAGTGGTTTCGGTTTCTTCGGTAGTTTGTAAATCAATTTTCTGCCAAAGCCTTTTTTTGAGCCTCTGCCGCTCTTCGTCGCTCAATGCGAATGCACTGTCGGCACCCAATTGGTCATACCAACGATCAATGAGCCGGATTTCGGCGTCAGTGCATTGGCCTTGATTGTACTTGGTCAGTAGACGGACGAATTCTTCTTTTTGCATGAGCCGATAAACCGTTCCTTCAGTGTGGAAGTCGAAGAAGTCCCCCGATTGCCCTAAATGGTTTTATAAAAGATAAGATTATTCATATAAATTGGTCGGTTTTTGAAGAATATTATTCGTTTTGTTCAATCATAAAATTGTCAATCCGGTTATCTGTATCGATTCAGTGGCACTATTTTGTAAAATAATTGTAATTTGGTGTTTATTTAGTCGACAACGGGTGAATCATGTCGGAAGACGTACGGCTTTCTGCACTGAAGGATTGGGAGGATGAACGGGTACTGCGGGCCTTGTCCGACGGGAACCGGCTGGCGCTGGCGGAACTCTACGAACGGTATTGGTATCCGCTGTACCGGGTTGCTTTTCAGAAGACCAAATCGCAGGAAATTGCCGAGGAGTTAGTGCAGGATTTGTTCGTTCAACTTTGGCAAAAGCGGGCATCGCTGTCCGTTCGCCGAACCGATCAGTACTTGTTCGGAGCCTTAAAATATTCAGTGATCGATTACATCAGGGGCCAGATCGTTCACGAAAAATTTCAGGAATACCAGCAGATTTTTACCTCCCAGGCCGATTTCTCGACCGAAGACCAACTGGCCTACAGCGATCTGGTCGGTACCATTGAAACCGAACTCCGGAAACTGCCCCCCAAAACGCAGGAAGTTTTCCGCCTGAGCCGTTTCGAAGGCCAGACCATTCCGGAAATTTCGCAGAAACTCGACCTCACCGACAAAACCGTCGAATACCACCTGTCAAAAGCCCTCAAATTACTGCGTGCGCAACTGCGGGATTATAGTTTTTTGTGGTTGATGCTGCTGCTGGCGGAGCGGTAAACCTTATCTGGTTGATTATTTTTGAGTATATTTGAAAAAAGGCTGGAACATTATGACACTGTTGTTGGACATACCAGAACAGAAAATTCGTCAGGCCGAAGCGGTTGCCCGGGCAGAAGGTAAGACACTTCAGCAAATTCTGGAGGAGTATGTAGATGAGCTAGCTCAACAAAAACCTGTGTCTGCTTGGCAGCATCTTTCGGAAATACTGCCGGACATTCCTGATCTAACAGAAAATGAAATTGACGCTGAAATAAAGAAAGCACGGATTGAACGCAGAAACCGGACCAGAGCGTGATGCGAATCATTCTGGATACGAATATTTACGTTAGTGCTCTCATTAGTAAAAATTTTCGGCAACGCTTAAGCCGGATTTTTGATGACTTATCTATCCATATTCTTACGGATTCGCTTCTGATGGCAGAAATCGAAGAAGTCATCACTCGACCTAAAATCAGTAAGTATCTGACTCCAACGGATCGGGATTCTTTTGTTACTTATTTGAAAAACCGATGCGAACTAGTGGATGTCACCTCACTGGTTTCGATAAGCCCCGATCCGGATGATGACTTTTTACTGGCCTTGTCGAAAGATGGGCAGGCTAATTATTTAATAACCGGGAACAAAAGGGATCTGCTTGATTTGAAGCAATTTGAAGATACCCGGATTGTTACGTTAACCGAATTGTTATCGCTACTAGGCTAACTATTTCTCAATACGTCTTCGTCATATCCGCCGGGATGTGCAGAATAAAATGGGCCAGATTCTGATTGGCTTTATCCGGTTTTTCCACGTCCGGCACTTCAACCGAGGCAATGGTCACAATCTTCAAATCCGGCTGTTTCTGGCGCAGATACCAGCTGATTCCTTCGAAATTATTGGAGTGATACGAACCGTTGTAATGCAGAAAGGTCGTGCCAGGTTTGCGGTTCTGGAGGATAAAATGCGCCATCGTGGCATCTTTGATGGCCTGGGCGCGGGCAAAGTTCGCACCCTGTTCCGGATCGGGTTTCGAACCGCTGCCGTGCATCATGTCCAGCATGGCTTTGTAACCGGGCAGCGTCAGATCGACCGTGATGGGCAGGGGCGCAATCCAGGCTTTCTGAGCCGCCGGAACCGTGTCGAGCGACGCAAATCCCTGCCGCGAAACCGCACTCGCATACCGCCGGGGCACGTTGGTGGCTATCATGGAAAGTTTGTGCTCCCGCGCGAAATCGACCAGCGGACGGTAATCGGTTTTGTAGTTGTTCCAGAGCCGGGCCTGTTTCGGAAATTCCTTGTCCGTGGTTTTTCCGGAAACGTAATCCGATAAAGCCGTCTGGTTGTCGGCTTCAAACATCTCGGCGCCTAGAATCAACTGCTCTTTTTTCGCTTCATACAAATCCTTCGTCAATTGCAGCTCCAGCCAGTGGCAAATCGGATTGTTGTGCAGTTCGCCAAAAAAGACGACATCGGCCTCGGCGGCTTCTTTCAGAACTTTCTGATACTGAACGGTTTTTAATTTCTGGGAATAAAACCGGTAAGCCGGTTTATCACTGGTGAACGCAAAGCATCCGAGTACTAGCAAAAGCAGGTATTTCATGGAATATTGGTTATTTAGACGCAATATAAACAAGGGTTTTGAGGATGCGGCAATGAAAAAGGGTTATTTCGCGGAGTTGAGCGGAGTTTAAAAAGAGTTCAGCAGAGTTTTTTCCCCGCTTACCTTCTCTAACTCCGCTCAACTCCGCGAAATAACCCCTTACGAAACCGTTAAATTCTTACAACTCCCGAATCCAGATATTCCGGTAGCCCACCGGATTGCCGTGATCCTGCAGCAGCAGCGGGCCTTTGCCGTGGGCCTGAACTTTCGGATAACCGATGTATTCCGTCGTTCCTTTGATGTTGAAGTTATTCAGAACCAGTACGCCGTTCAGCAAAACCGTCACTTTGCCCATCTCGGCCATCATTCCGTCCTTATTGAATTTCGGTGCGTAATAGATGATGTCGTAGGTCTGCCATTCGCCCGGTTTCCGGCTTGGATTGACCAGCGGAATCGCCTGTTTGTAGATTGAACCCACCATTCCGTTCGAATACGTTGGGTTGTTGTAGCCGTCGAGCACCTGCAACTCGTAGCGGCCCTGGAGGAAAATACCGCTGTTCCCGCGACCCTGCCCGTTGCCCTCTACTTTGTCCGGCGTCCGGAACTCGATGTGAAGCTGAAAATCCTGAAATTCCTGCTTGGTGCGCAGCGACGCTCCTTTGGCCGAAAACATGGCGCCGTCGCGAACCGGCCAGGGGTTCGATCCTTCCGTTACACCACCCCAGGCGTCCGGGCTGTAGCCTTTCACCGATACCCACTTGCTGCCGTCTTTACCGTCAAACAGAACGATGGCGTCGGACGGGGCTGTGGTGCCGGATGCCGTACCGGGCGACAACTCGCCCGGTGTAACCACCCGCGGAACGGGCTCCCAGATTTCGGATGATTCCGGATTTTGCTTTGGCTTATCCTGGGCAATCGCCAGTTGAGCCAGACCTAAAACGAGGGCAAGGGCTAAAGTACTTTTTTTCATTTGTCAGAATAGGATTGGGTAAACAATGATTTGCACGAAAAACCGTCTTCAAATATAGGCGAAATGTCAACGCCATGGTCGCACTACCTGGGCAGACTTCGTTTTTTTAATCCATTCCGGAACATAGCGATTGCTTTTTGCGCGCCGTGTTGTCTTGGAATTATAAAATCGGGTGTAGAAATAGTACAGTTGAACGGGAGAACTGCAATCAATTTCATAAAAATTTTTAAAAAAGAGGTAACTTCCCGACTTCAACTAAAATCCAATGAAGTCAACCTCTATGAACACGACGTTCGCCCGTTTGGTGTTTGGTGTCGGGTGGGTCTTTAGCGCCGGACTGGCCAGTGCCCAGCCCAAAACGGACCAGCCCGCGGCTCTGCCACTAAACGATTTAAGTGCTTTCCAAAAACCGGGTAACAACTGGCGTATAGTCGGTGACGTTTCCGGTGATCTGAACCAGAAAGACGTCCTGAAAAGTACACCCGGAACCGGAATTCTGGCCAATTTGCCCGCGAAAGACGGGAACATCGATCTGGTTTCGAACTTTCAGCACGGTGACGTCGATCTCGATCTGGACTTTTTGATTGCAAAAGGATCAAATTCCGGGGTCTATCTACAGGGTCGCTACGAAATTCAATTGCTCGATAGCTGGGGAACCAAAAATCCCAAAGCGGGCGATAATGGGGGGATTTACGAACGTTGGGACGACAGCCGCCCTGATGGCCAGAAAGGCTACGACGGCCATCCGCCCCGCCAGAATGCCAGCCGGGCACCCGGTTTGTGGCAGCACCTGAAGATTTCATTTCAGGCACCACGTTTCGATGCCAGCGGCAAGAAAATCGAAAATGCCCGGATGTTGCTCGTTGAACTGAACGGCGTAGCGATTCACGAAAACGTCGAACTGGCGGGACCCACCCGGGGTGCGTTGGGCAAAGACGAAGTGGCCAGTGGCCCGCTCCGGATTCAGGGCGATCACGGGCCGGTTGCTATCCGGAACATCATCATTAAAAACTACGACAAACCGCGCCCGGAACTGATGAACCTGAAGTACGCGGTTTATAAAGGCCGATTTGACAAAGAACCGGATTTCAGCAAACTGCCGCCGGAAGCCGAAGGTTCGTCGGTGATTCTGACGGCCAACGTAACCCGCATTCCGAACGACTTTCTGATCCGCTATACAGGTACACTTCGCGTGAAAGAAGCCGGTGATTATGCCTTTAATCTCGGTGCTGCGGGCGGTGGCGGCATGATGAAAATCAACAACAAAACCGTCATT
Source organism: Larkinella rosea (assembly GCF_003858635.1). Classification (GTDB taxonomy): domain Bacteria; phylum Bacteroidota; class Bacteroidia; order Cytophagales; family Spirosomataceae; genus Larkinella; species Larkinella rosea. The sequence goes on along the minus strand of NZ_RQJO01000010.1, from coordinate 468,375 downwards.
ACCCCGGGAGACCGTCGTCAGCGCGGAAGCATCACTCTGGCTGCGGGCGATGTGCCGTTTGAACTGTTGTACGCCAAAATGGAAGACTGGGCCAAACCGTCGATCGGTCTGGCCGTAACCGGTCCCGGTATTCGCGAATACATCATTAGCGACGCCAGCGGAGCCATGAACGGTGATCCGACCGACCCGATTCTGGTCGATGCATCGACGAATACCATTCTGCGGAGTTTTATGGATATGCCCGGTTACAAAAATGCGCAGGGCCGGACCTTACGGGTTGTTCATGCGGTTTCGGTGGGTAGCCCCGAGCAGGTGCATTACACCTATGACATGGACAACGGTGCGCTGGTGCAGGTTTGGCGGGGACAATTTTTAGATACGACACCCATGTGGCACGAACGGGGCGATGGTTCGTCGCGTCCGATGGGTATGGTGCAACGACTGGGTACCCCGGTTTTAGGACTTGCCAAATTGTCGGCTCCAACGGCGGCCTGGGCAACTGATACGACCGGCAGCGGTTTTCGTCCGCGCGGGTATGTGCTCGACGAAAGTGATCGTCCGACGTTCAAATACCAGACCTACGGAGCCACGGTTACGGATGCGACCCGCGTGCTGGAAAATGGTCAGGGCGTTCGGCGTGAAATTAACGTTCAAAACCCGGCGAGCGACTTGTTCGTCCGATTGGCGGAAGGCAGTACGATTGCGGCTTTGGAAAACGGCACGTACATCGTGGATGGAAAGGCCTATTATGTACGCATCGACGACGCGGGCGGTGCAACCCCTGCCGTGCGGAAAGTAGGTGACCGGCAGGAACTGATCGTTCCGGTGAAGGGAAAATTGGTTTACTCGATCTTGTTTTAACGATTATGAAACGAATAAATAGATCCATTCTTCGCCGGGCGGTGGTCGGTACCTTGTTGTCAGCCGCTGCATTTTCGGTGGGTTGGGCGCAGGAGTCGCCCAAGGAAGAAGATTTTTACAAAATCCTGAAGGTGTCCGCACCCGAAGGTACCTTGCTGGAAGTGGGCGGTTTGACCGTCCTGCCGAACGGCGATCTGGGCGTGGCAACCCGCCGGGGAGATATTTTTATCGTCGAAAACCCGACAAGCCGTCGTCCGTTTTTTCGCAAATTTGCGTCGGGGTTACACGAAGTGCTGGGGCTGGCCTACAAAGACGGTGCGCTGTATTGCGCCCAGCGTGGCGAGTTGACCAAACTGGTGGATTCGAACAAGGACGGAAAAGCCGATATCATCGAAACCGTAACCAATATTCCGGTTTCGGGACACTACCACGAGTATACGTTTGGGCCTAAAATTGCGCCCGATGGTTCCTATTTTATTTCGGGTAACGTAGCCTTTGGCGACGAAAAATGGTGGGCGGGCGAAAGTCGCGTCCCCTGGCGGGGCTGGATCATGCACATCACGAAAGACGGTCAGATCGAGCCCTGGGCAACGGGCGTTCGCTCGCCAGCCGGGTTGGGGATGATCAACGGCGAATTGTTTTATGCCGATAACCAGGGCGACTGGATTGGTTCCGGGGGCGTTTGGCACGTCAAAAAAGGCGCTTTCATGGGGCACCCGGCCGGTTTACGCTGGAGTGCCGATCCGAAATCACCGGTTAAACTGACGCAGGAGCAGTTGTACGCCAAAATCAACCCGCGCGATAACCGCGACGAACGGGGCCGGGCCATCAAACCGGAGAACGTGATCGACGAAAAATACTACACCTTGTTCGAAATGAAAAAGGAGTTTCCGGAAATCCAATTGCCGGTGGTTTGGTTGCCGCACGGTGTTCAGGGCATTTCCAACTCGGAAATTGTTCAGATTCCGGAAGGTTCATTCGGGCCATTTGCCGGGCAACTGCTGGTGGGCGATCAGGGACAAAGCAAAATTACCCGGGTTTTCATGGAGAAAGTGAAAGGCGAATACCAGGGTGCTTCGATCGATTTCCGCAGCGGTTTTCGCTCGGGCGTTTTGCGGATGGCGTGGGCCAAAGACGGCTCGCTGTTTGTCGGCGAAACCAACCGGGGCTGGGGGTCGGCGGGGGATGCCGACGAAGGGCTGCAACGCCTGACCTGGAACAACCAAATGCCGTTTGAAATGCGGGCGGTTCGCGCCATGCCGGACGGTTTTGAGGTGGAATTTACGACGCCTGTCGACCGGAAATCAGCCGAAGATTTGGCTTCGTATTCGGTCGAAAGTTTTATTTACAAATACCACCCGGTTTATGGCAGCCCGACAGTCAACAAGGAAGCGGGTGTTATAAAAGGCGTGAAAGTATCGGCCGACGGGTTGAAAGCCCGCGTGATTGTCGATAACCTGCGTCAGTTCTACATTCACAACCTGACACTCGACGGCGTTCGGGCGGCCCAGGGTTCGTATTCGCTGGTCCATCCAACGGCTTATTACACGCTGAACAACATTCCGGAAGGGCAGAAACTGGCGATGAATGAGGTCAGTACGTTTAACTCATCGGCGTCGAAAACCGCTCCGGCGAAGAAAGGTGTTTCGGCTAAACCGGGTGTAAAAACCGGTGCAAAAACAACGGCAACGGGTACAAAAACCGGGGTGCTGATTGCCAAAGCGCCGACGTTCGAGGAGGTAAAACCGTTGCTAAACCGGCATACCTGTTCGGCTTGTCACAATGCTGAAAAGCGGCAGGTCGGCCCGGCTTTTGTCGATGTTGCGAAAAAAGGTTATTCGAACGAGAAAATTCTGGAACTGATCTACAATCCAAAACCGCAAAACTGGCCGGATTATTCGACCGAAATGCCGCCGATGCCGCAGGTTCCCAAAGCCGACGCGCTGAAAATTGCCGCCTGGATCAATTCCCTGGCCGGTGGAAACACAGGAGCCGCTAAAAATGCGGATCAGCCGTAAGGAGTTAAGAATTAAAAGTTAAGAGTTAAGCATAAGGAGAGACTGGATCTTTCTTTAGGCTTGACTCTTTTTTTGTAACCTGCTGGGAGAGTTTAGATTACAAAAATTCTCCGTTTGTGAAAGCTTGCCTGCAACGTTTTCCTTTCATGCGTGTCTTTGGTGTACTTAAATTCCCCGGTGCACATCCTGACAAATACACGTTCGACCAACAACAAATGCAATGAAGTTTTTACTACTTACCCTGATCGCATTCGCGTTCGGCACCGGTTTTTTATGGGCTCAGCACGCGAGCGTTTCCGGTTTTCTGCTCGATTCAACCGCCAACAAACCGGTTGAGTTTGCCACGGTTGCGCTGCTAAAAGAAGGCAAAATCATTGAGGGTGTAACGGCCGATTCCAAAGGCCGGTTTTTATTTGCGAAGGTCGCTGTCGGAACGTATTCTCTGCAGATTTCATTTGTGGGCTATACCACAAAAACAGTCGAAAATATCCGTGTTTTGGATGGACAGGAGGTGGAAACAGGGACCATCAGACTCGCCCAGACGGTTCAGAAATTAGCTGAAGTAACCATTACGGAACAAAAGACGCTCTTTGAAGAAAAGTCGGACCGGATGGTATATAACGCGGAAAAAGACATCAGCGTCAAAGGCGGTGATGCGACCGATGTGCTGAAAAAAATCCCGTCCATTGCCGTTGATATTGAAGGAAATGTCCAGCTTCGTGGCAGTTCCAACATCAAGGTACTGATCAATAACAAACCGTCCAGCGTGGTGGCCCGCAGTATTTCGGACGCCTTAAAACAAATTCCGGCCGACATCATCAAACAGGTCGAGATCATCACCTCACCGTCGGCAAAATACGATGCGGAAGGAACCGCCGGTATCATCAATATCATCACGAAGAAAAACACGTTGCGGGGTACGAGTGGTTCGATCAGTCCCAATTTCAGCCGCTGGAACAACTGGCAGAATGCGAGTATTAACCACCGCATGAAAAACTTGGGTATTTCGGCCAATGGCGGGTATAGTGACTGGAAAAATAAACGCTATATTGAACTAAACCGGTCGTTTCTTACTGAAAATACGGTTACCAACCAGAATCAGCCGCAGTGGGTCAACGGGAACGGAAAAAATTTCTACGGAACCCTGAATGTCGATTGGGATATTGACTCACTGAACCGGCTGGGTGCCGGATTAAATTACTACGACGGGATCAACACCAACGGGTTTGATATTACTTTTGAAGAAAGCAGTCGGGGCGTTGTTAATCAGTATTTCCGTCGAGACATGAGTCGCACCTACGACTGGTCGGGCGCTACGCTTAATCTGGATTACACTCGCTTATTTAAGAAGCCCAAAAAAGAAATTAACTTCCTGATGATGTACTCGTTTGAGGGTGAAGACAGTGATTACATCTCTAATTTATTGAACCGGAGCGAAACCATTTATTACCGCGAAAAAAGTTATAACATCAGCAATAACAAAGAAGGTACCATTCAGCTCGATTTTACCAATCCGCTGGACAGCATCAGTACGCTCGAAATCGGTTCCAAAACCATTTTTCGGCAAATTCTGAGCGATTACCGAATCGCCAGTGCCACTGATGGGTCAACGCTTTTTACCGATATACCAGCCCAGGCGAACGTTTTTGACTATAACCAGCAGGTTGCGTCGGCGTATGTGGTTTACAGCCGAACGCCAAAAAACCGCTGGGGAATTAACGTGGGCGCCCGCTACGAACACACTTTTATTCAGGCCAATTTTCTGAACGGAACCGCTTCCATTTCAAATACGTACGGAAACTTTATTCCGAATCTGAGCCTGTCGCGCCGGTTAAAGAAAGAGCAGCAAATCCGGTTGAGTTATTCCCAACGCATTCAGCGGCCCCAGTTTTTTTACCTGAATCCCTACGTCAATCAGGCAGATTCTAAAAATCTCTACGGCGGCAATCCCTATTTGAAACCCGAATTAACCCATTCCGTCGAAGCGAATTACAGCATTTCAATCAAACAAACGAGCCTGAATGCGTCGTTCTTCTTGCGCCAGACCAACAACGCTATTGAGAGCATCAGTACGGTTGATAAGGAAGGCGTGTTGAAACAGATTTTTCAGAATGTAGCCCAGAATTCCGCTTACGGAGTTAACCTCAGTGCGAATACAAAACTTACGAAACAATGGTCGGTGAATGGCTCGCTCAATTTGTTTTATAATGTGCTGGAAAGTGCCGAGTTAAAAACCCGTAACGAAGACTGGATGTACCGGCTCAATCTCAATTCGAGCGTTGATTTTGGCAAAGGATTTAAAGCCCAGCTCTTCGGGTTTTATAATTCGGCGCGGGTCAATCTGCAGGGCAAAAGCGGCAGTTTTGCTTTCTACAATATCGTGGTGCAAAAAGAAATTCTGAAGAAAAAAGGCACCATCGGTTTCGGGTACGACAATCCGTTTAACGAGGTCATTCGCTGGCGGAACGATTTCGTCGGTCCCAACTTTGTGCAGACCCAGGATGTGGCGATGTACCGCCGGGGCTGGCGACTTAACCTGAAATACGAATTTGGCAGGATGAGCAGCAGCCAGCAGCGCCAGAAGAAACGGATCAGCAATGACGACAAAAAAGCCGGCGAAGGTTCGAATTAAGAATAAACTAAAAACCGCCCGGTCAATTTGGCCGGGCGGTTTTTAGTTTAAAAGCTGGTTTCATTCAGTTGGCACTACCAGCGGGCTTCACCGGAATGGCGATGGTCGCGTTGTCCCAGGCAATCGTTACGTCAGATTCCGTTGGGGTAATGGTTAGTTTCTCTACCGGCGTTGCATTGGTTTTAGCCGGAACCGTGAACTGAGCCACGTCTTTTTTCTTCAATTCAACGCCTTTCACCGGATCGATGTAGTCATAAGCGCCCCATTGACCCAATTTGCTGTTCAAAATAACCGTCCATTCTTTTTCATTCGGAATGGTAAAGAGCGTATACGTACCGGCTTTCACGGGTTTGCCACCAAATGTGACATCTTTGGCAAACGTAATTTCGGTCGCTTCATCCGCGCCGGTCCGCCAAACCGTACCGTATTTTTCCAAACCGGTTGGGCCAAAGATGACGCGTCCCCGTTTCGAAGGTTGCCCGTAAACGACTTTTACGCTTTTACCGGGGCTCTCAACTTTTAAGTGTGGACTTTTGGCCTGCGCAAAAACAAGGGTAGAGGTTGCCGTAACCAGCAGGGCAATCAATACTAACAATCCCTTTTTCATAGGTAATAGAAAGTTTTTAGTGAATGATTCGTCACAAAGAAAACAAAACTTAGAGCAAAAAGATACAGAACAGGTTTAATCGGACGATAAAATAAGTTGAATGGTTAATCGAAATAGTTCAATTGCTTACAAAAAATCTACCAAAAAAACCGGCCGTGACGAATCTCTTTTGTCTTTCCTCAAGTTTACCTTTCCGGTTGCCGCCGAACCGCTTACCTTTGTGTTTCTTCTGAGAATTCTTTATGCCGCTGATTACCTCTTCGGATTATCGCCCGCCCGCTCATTTGTGGAACGGGCACTTGCAAACCATCATCCCGGCTTTGTTCCGAAAAGTCAGCGTAGCCTACACCCGTGAGCGCATTGAAACCCCCGACGACGATTTTCTGGATCTGGACTGGAGCTTTTCGTCAGTTAAGAGTGAAAAAAACGAAACGGAACGCGCCAGCCAACGCTTAACTATTTTATCGCACGGATTGGAGGGCGATTCCCGGCGGCAGTATCTGGCGGGAATGGTGCGGCATCTGAACGCGGGCGGTTTTGATTGTTTAGCCTGGCATTACCGCAGTTGCAGTGGCGAAATGAATCGCCAGGTGCGGTTTTATCACCTCGGTGAAACCGGTGATCTGCAACTGGTTATCAATCATGCGGTGGCAAGAGGGTATCGGCACATCAATCTGGTGGGATTTAGTGCGGGCGGAAACGTGACGTTAAAATACCTCGGTGAGCGGGGAAAAACGATTCATCCGGCCATTGAAAAAGCGGTCGTATTTTCCGTACCCTTGCACCTGACATCAGCCTCGCGTCGGCTGGAAGCCTGGGACAGTCAGGTGTATAACAAACGGTTTAACCGGACGCTGAAACGCAAAGTTTTTGAAAAAGCCGCCATCATGCCGGGGGCAATTCCGACGGAGGGATTGCAAAAAGTGCGAACTTTGCGGGAGTTTGACAATCTGTTTACATCCCAATTGCACGGTTTTCGCGACGCCGAAGATTATTACGAGCAGAGCAGCGCCTTGCAGTATCTGGATAAAATTGCGATTCCGACATTAATTGTTAATGCCAAAAATGACCCTTTTTTGTCGCGCGAATGTTTCCCGGAAGAATTGGCGCGTCAACTGCCCAACGTTTGGATGGAGTTTCCGACGCAGGGCGGTCATTGCGGTTTTCGACCAGCCGGTTCGAATCAAACGGTTTACTGGTCGGAAGAACGGGCCTTGCGGTTTTTGAAAGAACATTTGGACTGATCAAGAAAATGGAACAAGCCGTTATTCAGCAGTTTTTTTCGAATCAGCCTGTGCTACGAGCTTATCTGTTTGGTTCGGAAGCAAGGGGGGAAGCTCGCCCGGATAGTGATATCGATATTCTGGTTGAACTGGATGAACGCGTGGACATTTTCCAATTTGCGTCCATGAAAATTCAATTAGAAAGTTTGTTAAATCAGGAAGTTGATTTGGTTTCGACGGGCGGGTTGTCACCCTACGTACAGCCTTTTATTGACCAGGATAAGTTGCTGATTTATGAAAGGAAAAGTTAGCGAAAAGGCCCGGCTTTTGCATATGCTGGACGCTATTCAGCTGATTCAGGAATTCACAAACGGCCGGCGTATGAGCAATACATGGAAGACATAAAGCTTAGACTGGCGCTGGTTAAATTGCTGGAAATCATTGGCGAAGCCGCTAATTATGTTACAAAAGACACACAGGATAAATTTAACGAAGTAAAGTGGAATACGTTATATGTCGTGAGAAACATACTGGTTCATGAATACTTCGGAATAAATTATGATATCATTTGGCAGGCCATTATCGATAAAATTCCGGAATTGAAAGTTAAAGTAGAAAGTGTTTTACAGCAAATGTCAATTGACAGAGAGTAATCCTCCATTATGTTAACCAAAACGCTCGAACAGACGTATTTCGTCATTGATTTCGATAGCACCTTCACCAAAGTTGAGGCTTTGGATGTATTGGGTGAAATCTCATTGGCTGGTCACCGCGACCGGGAAGCCATTCTCGAAAAAATCAAGATCATTACCGACCGGGGCATGTCGGGTGAGATTTCATTGTCCAAGTCAATTGAACTCCGGTTGGAGTTACTGCACGCGCACCGCGACCACCTGCCGGCTTTGATTGAAACGCTGAAAACCGAAATTTCGGATTCGTTTCAGCGCAACCGCCAGTTTCTGACCGAAAACGCCGACCAGATTTACATCGTATCGAGCGGTTTTAAGGAGTTTATCGTTCCAATTGTTACTTCGCTGGGAATCAAGGAAGAAAATGTCTTTGCGAATACGTTTGTGTATGATGCCGACGGAAACATTGTCAGTTGCGACTGCGAAAATCCCCTGGCGACCGATAAAGGCAAGGTAAAACTGATCCGTGATCTGAAGCTGGAGGGTGATATTTACGTGATTGGCGACGGCTACACCGACTACGAAATCCGGGAATCCGGACTGGCAAACCGGTTTTACGCCTTTACCGAGAACGTACTGAGGCCGAAGGTCATTGAAAAAGCCGACCATATTGCGCCTTCCCTCGACGAATTTTTGTACCATAACAAGTTAAGCCGCAGTCAATCCTACCCCAAAAGCCGCATCAAGGTGCTGCTGCTGGAAAACGTTCATCCGGTTGCGGTGAAACTGTTTGAAAGCGAGGGGTTTAACGTCGAAATCCTGAAGGGAGCCCTCGACGAAGACGAGCTGATCGAGAAAATCCGGGACGTTTCCATTCTCGGTATTCGCTCAAAAACGCAGGTAACCAGCCGCGTACTCGAACACGCCAATAAACTGATGTGCATCGGGGCGTTCTGCATCGGAACCAACCAGATCGACCTGAAAACCTGTACCGAAAAAGGCATTGCGGTTTTCAATGCACCCTACAGCAACACCCGTTCGGTGGTGGAACTGGCCATCGGCGAGATCATCATGCTGGTGCGGAACATCGTCCCGAAGAGCAATAAAATGCACGAAGGCGTCTGGGATAAATCGGCCAAAAACAGCTTCGAGGTTCGCGGGAAAAAACTGGGGTTGGTGGGCTACGGTAACATCGGCACGCAACTTTCCGTGGTGGCCGAAGCGCTGGGCATGGAGGTGTATTTTTACGACATCGTGGACAAACTGGCACTCGGAAACGCCCGGAAATGCAAAACGCTGGACGAACTGCTTGCCATTGCTGACTTCATCAGTCTGCACACCGACGGGCGGGCCAGCAACAAGAACCTGATCGGCGCGCGGGAATTTGCACTGATGAAAGAAGGCGTTATTTTCCTGAACCTCTCGCGCGGTCACATCGTCGATATACCTTCGCTGGTGGAGGCCATTAAAAGTGGCCACGTAGCGGGTGCGGGGGTTGACGTATTTCCGTATGAACCGAAAACCAATAACGAGGAGTTTCTCAACGAGTTACGCGGTTTGCCCAACGTCATTCTGAGTCCGCACATCGGCGGCAGCACGGAAGAAGCGCAGGAAAACATCGGCAATTTTGTGCCCGGTAAGCTGTTGGAATACATCAACAACGGCAGCACCTACGGCAGCGTCAATTTCCCGGAGGTGCAATTGCCGCTCCTGAAAGATTCGCACCGATTGCTCCACATTCACGCGAATGTTCCGGGTATTCTGGCGAAAATCAACGCGATTTTTGCCAATTACCACATCAACATTCAGGGACAATACCTGAAAACAACCGAGCAGGTTGGTTACGTGATTACAGATATTGCCAAGGATTACTCGGACGAAGTGGTGAATGAGCTACGGAATATCGACAACACGATCAAATTCCGGTTGTTATATTAAGAGGAAAGAAAAAATGAGCGAGGAGATAAAAGGAAAACAAATGGATTGGCCCCCTTCGAAAGCCCTTCTGGTTGCTTTTATTCCTCTTGCGATTTTACTGGCTGCCGTACCTAAGATGTTTACCATCTACGAACGAAAGCAGATTCGGAAAAACAGTGCGATTACTATTGGTACAGTGGTCCGGTATGAATATGTCAGCACCAAATACCGGCAGTTTTACCGGGCTTGCGTTCAGTATTCGGTGGATGGAAAACCGTTTTCGGGCACGAGTAGGCTCAATCGCCGGTTAACGAAGCCCCAACTGAACGCGGTGCTGAATGAGAAGCTGCCGGTTATTTACGAGAAGGGCAATCCGGGCAATGGCGTCGTGCTTGCCAACGAGGAGCGGTTTGGAAATTTCGGGCTTATGTTTCCGGATAGTCTGCGCTGGACAGGACAATACTTTTATTGATCAACTATGAAACAAACCTACTTCACCGCCGGACCCGCGGAGTTATATCCGACCGTTTACCAACACCTGCAAACGGCGATGGATGAGCAGATTGGCTCGATTTCGCACCGGAGCGCCCGGTTTCGGAGTCTGTACCAGTTTTGCGACGAGCAACTGCGCGAGCTGTTGACAATTCCCGCATCCCACGGGATTTTCTTTACCGGCTCGGCTTCCGAAGTATGGGAGCGGATTCTGCTCAACTGCGTCGAACACGAAAGTTTCCATTTGGTGAACGGGTCGTTTTCGAAAAAATTCTGCGAATACGCGACTTCGCTTCAGAAATACGCCCACAAGCAGGAAAAACCGTTCGGCGAAGGGTTTGATTACGGCGAAATTGAGGTGCCGGAATATGCGGAATTGATTGCCGTGACGCACAACGAAACCAGCTCGGGCGTGCAGATCCGGCCGACGGATATTCATAAACTGAAACGCAGTAACGCCAAAAAGCTGATTGCGGTCGATATGGTTTCGTCAGCTCCGTTCCCGGATCTGGATTTCTCGCTGATCGACACGGCCTTTTTCTCCGTTCAGAAAGCGTTTGGCCTACCCGCCGGTCTGGGCGTTTGGATCGCCAATGAGAAGTGTCTCGAAAAGGCCGAAACCCTGAAGCATGGCGACCTGCACATTGGCGCGCACAACAACCTGCCGACTTTGTGGAAGAACTACAAAACCTACGAAACGCCCGCGACACCCAACGTGCTATTCATTTACCTGTTGGGGAAAATTGCGGAAGATTTCAACCGGATTGGCGTGGAAACCATTCGCCGGGAGACAGAAGAAAAGGCTAAAATGATTTATAAATTCGCTGAAAGTCACCCCGGGTTTTCACCATTCGTGAAAGAAGACCGCCATCGTTCGCGCACGGTGGTCGTGGCCAATACCCAGAAACCGTCTTCGGAAGTCATCAGCAAGGTGAAGGAATCCGGCATGGTGGTGGGGAGCGGCTACGGGCAATTCAAAGACACCCAGATTCGGATTGCGAACTTCCCCGCAACGAGTGCGGAGCAGGTTGCGCAGGTGATCGACGCGCTGGGAAAGGTTTAGTTTTTAGCGAATTCGTCGGAAAGAGCACCGGTTTTTACAGGGAAAAATCGCAAAACTGCGATGTGCCTTTGTAAAAACCGGTGCTTTTCCGTTGAAATAAACTTTATTCCTGCTGTCTGGTTTTAAGACTATATCTCAACGTACTCACATGAAAAGGCATATTCATCGGTTAATCAACGTATTGGCCATTTGTCTGCTAACAACCGTAGTTGTACAAGCTCAGGAAACGGATACCCTTCGGCGGGATGTTCCCCCAACTTCAGTACCCGATACCACGCAGCGAAAAGTAACAGCAACTTCCGACGATCAAAAATCCTACATCGACCGACCCGGCTCGCCCTGGTTCCAGCGCGGAGCAGCTCTGATTGGGGTTTCGCTGGGTTTTGCAACCGGAAAAGGGCAGGGCCTGTATACCGCTTTCAATCCCCGGGCGGCCATTTTTATCCAGCGGAGTCTGGCTCTCGGATTGCGGGGTGCGTTCGAAAGCCGGGCATCCACCAGTTACCGGGCCAATTCGGCGGGGGCCTTTGTCCGGTATTACCCGGTTCGAAATTCGTTTTACGTCTTTGGTGAAGGTGGTTTTAACATCGGGAAATTCCGTTCCAGCGACGTGGGGCCCAACGACCGACGCGGTTTTAGCAGCCTGAATATTGGGTTGGGGCTTGGCGTCAGGGCCACCGACCGCTTAGGAATCGAGTTGATGATCGAAAACAATTATTACGATAAAGCCCCGGCCTATGCAGGCAACAACCGGGGTCCTCAGATCAAACTCGGTGCGAACTTCCACATCAGCTCCCGCCGTTGATGTCCTCAGGTGTATCCATTTTGCCGACAGTTTAACCAACCGTCGGCAAAACAGCATACGGAAATGCTACAAACGAGATTTGAGACTATTCAGCATCAGTTGGGTAATCGTCCGATACAGATTTCGCCAGGCGATTTCCGTCTCGGGCGTCCACTGTTCTTGTAGCCTTTCGGCTAACGTCTTCATCAAGGCATCACCAACGGTATCGTAATCCACCGCAAGTACCCCATATTGGAAATGACGATGGGCCAGTGCCTTCAACTCCTTTTCGAGTCGATCGAACGGTTGCAGATTGTCGACTATGAACGTCATCATATCCATGAATTTGCGGATTTGCGGGCTTAAATTGGTACCAAACAAGAACCGCAGGGAAGGATCGTCCCAGAAAAGCGTTTGGTAAAAAAGGCCACCCGTTTCTTCCTTTTGAGGGAGGATGTGGTTCCAGGAGTGTTTAATCAATGAAATCTGACGTTCGTCCATTTCAATCCAATAAAAATAAAGTCTTCCGGTTTCCTTGAATTTCTACGAGAGAAACCAACGCATGAACCCATTTCTACCAGACGCGTGTCTGGTCCACTTCCGGCTTATACATTTTCTCGCCCGGTTTCACATTGAATGCCTGATAAAACGGCACAAAGTTGGTCAACGGGCCATTGACACGGTATTTGGCCGGCGAATGCGGGTCAATCTGGACGTAAGCCCGTTGCGTTTCGTCCCGGATTTTGATGCGCCAAACCTGCGCAAAGCCCAGGAAAAACCGCTGATTTGGCGTAAATCCGTCAATTTTAGTGTCAGATTTGCTCTGGTCAGTGAGTCTGAACGCGTCGAACGCAATGGCCAGACCGCCCAGATCGGCCAGGTTTTCGCCCAACGTCAGCCGTCCGTTTAGTTTCAGGTTATCCAGCACCGTGTAGCTGTTGTATTGATTGACCACCTGATCGGCTTTGGTGGTGAATTTGTCGGCATCCGATTTCTGCCACCAGTCGCGTAAATTGCCCTGCACATCGTACTGGCGGCCCTGATCATCGAAAAGGTGCGTCATTTCGTGTCCGATCACCATGCCGATGGAACCGTAATTGATGGCGTCGTCGGCGTCTTTGTCAAAGAACGGAAATTGCAGAATTCCGGCCGGAAACACGATTTCGTTGAACGACGGATTGGCGTACGCGTTGACTTCGGGCGGAGTCATCTGCCACTCACTGCGGTCGACGGTTTTGTTGATTTTGGCGAAATTCTCCTTCGTAGCGTGTTTGCGGGCACTCTGGACGTTTCCAAAATAATCATCGCGTTTGATGTCAACTTCCGAATAATCCTTCCATTTATCCGGATAACCGATTTTGTTCGTAACGCCGTCCAGCTTTTGCAAGGCAATCTTTTTCGTTTCCGGCGACATCCAGTCCAGCTTTTCAATGCGGTTACGGTACGCTTTCTGGAGATTGGTTACCAGCGTCAGCATCCGCTCTTTAGCTTCGGGAGTGAAGTACTTTTTTACCCACAATTGCCCCAGTAATTCGCCCAGATAGGTATCCGTATTTTGGGCAATCCGCTTCCAGCGCTCAGACTGAACGGGTTGGCCGTACAAGGTTTTGTTGTAGAAATCAAACCGGGCCTGCGCAAACGGTTTGCTCAGCAACGACGCGTTGAAGTCGATGTATCCAAATGCTGCTTTGTCTTTAATAACATCAATCGAAGTCGTTGGCAAAACCGCACTCAATGCCTGATAATATTCCGGCTGCCCCACCAAAACCGTATCTGTCTTCGCCGTCAGCGTTTCCAGAAATGATTTCCAGTCGATGTTGGGCGTCAGTTTAGTCAGTTCAGGTACCGACAGTTTGTGGTAGTTCTTGATCGGATCGCGCAGTTCGGCCGGGGCTTTGTGCGATTTGGCCAGCGTGGTTTCAAACGCCAGAATACCTTCGGCTTTTTTCCGAGCCGTCGTCGAATCCACGCCGGTCAACGTAAAAAGTTGGGTAATGTATTTCAGAAAAGCTGTTCGAACTTTCACCGTTTCGGCATCCGTCTTGAAATAATAGTCTTTTTCGGGCAAACTTAAACCGCTCTGAATAAAACTTAGCCGGTTGATGGTGCTCTGCCGGTCGTCGGGGCCGACGCCCATTCCGAACAAAACACCCCCCCGGTTAATTTCGTCGTCGGCCATGTAATGCAGGGCTTCTTTGTAATCTTTCAACCCGGCAATTTTCGCCAGTTCGGCTTTCAGGGGATCATAACCGCGTTTTTCGATGGTCACTGTATCCATTCCACTGGCGTAGAAATCGCCCACCTTTTGTTCGGTACTTCCTTTAGCGGCTCCGCTGGTGGCAGCTGCTTCCAGAATGGACTTGGTTTTTTTGTGATTCTCTTCGCTCAGTTCGTAGAAGGAGCCCCATCCGGTTTGGTCATCCGGGATTTTCGTGTTCTTGACCCAATTTCCGTTCGCGTAGGAAAAGAAATCATTGCCGGGAACGATGGTGGTATCCATGCCCGATTTATCAAAAAAAACCGTGCGGGTGGTTTCGTCTTTTTCGGTTTTACAGGCGGTGAATGATAGCATGCCGCCAACCGCCAGCAGGATCGAATGGGTGAATTTCATAGAAGGTTTGGTTCGTTGACTCTTACGGAAAAAAGTAAAAGTAGGATTTTTTGGAATTCGATCGATTACCGTAAAACGGGGGATATTGACCGTTGGTACAATTTCGGGAATTAAAAACCACCAAACGCTTTAACTCGACCGAATTAAGTTGATTTCTTAGTCGGTTATTTCTACTTTTAAGCCGGTTATAAAACAACTGCCTCTGTACATTTTGCTTCTTTCCGGCTCCTCGCCTGAACTGGTTTAACGATTGATGTTTCAGGACTGTCATCACTGAAAAAGGTGGTGCGGTTTTTTGTTGTCCTTATTTTCAATCGTTTATCAGTTACTTCAATGACTTCTCTGATTTCAAACCGCTTACAAATTATTCCACTTTCACATTCTGATCTCGAACAACTGTCCACCAGCCGGGCTGCGCTGGAAACCGCCCGGTGTCTGGATTTGTCCAACTTTGAACTCAATGCCGATGCCCGTTTTATGGCGGAATTTGAAGCGGCTCTCACACACTTTGTCATCCCGAATCTCGTCGCTCATCCCGACCAGTGGTTTTGGTTCACCCACTGGATTATTGTTCATCGTGACTTGAATTTGACGATTGGCGGCCTGGGAATGGCGGGTCCGCCGGATACCGCCGGTCAGGTGATGATTGGGTATTTTATGGACAAGAAATTCGAAGGAAATGGCTACGCAACCGAAGCTGTCAGCTGTTTTGTGGATTGGATTTTTCAACAACCCGACGTAAAAACCGTCATTGCGGATACGCTGAAGGAGTATAACGCGTCGCAGCGGGTGTTGCAGAAAACCGGTTTTACGTTCGTGGGCGAAGTGGAAGAAGGCGTCCGGTGGTTAAAAAAACGTCCGGCAAAACCGGTTCAGGTATAGCGCCACGCCCACCAGATCAAAACCAGTTGTAATGGGAGCCTGCCCCAGCGGACCCAGTTCGGTATGGAGGAAAATTTGTCGGCGGTTGCCATGTAAATATTGGCCGGAAAGATGGCGATTAGCAATAAAATCAGCCCCCAGGCTGCCAGCATCCGGGTGGCCGGAAACAGCAACCCAATGCCCAAAACCAATTCCGCAATGCCGCTCAGGACGACCATTAACGGGTGGAAAGGAATGTATGGGGGCATAATGCGGAGGTAGGGTTCGGGGCGGAACAAATGCAGGAAACCCGATACGATGTAAATCGCAGCTATACCGTAGAGACTCAGGCTGTTCATGGACGATCACACTGATTTTTGAAAGGAACAACCTGGGTTTTGAACGAATTCGGAAACGCTCATTTAATAGAGATTTTGAAAAGAAAAGACTGAATTTTCTAACAAAAAAGGCAGCGGATAGGTAGATAAGTCAGCAAGCGAACAAATCGGCTGACGATATGGCGAGTCAAGATAAGGAATTTACCGGAAAAGTAGCATTGGTAACCGGGGCAGGATCGGGAATTGGTAAAACTGCCGCACTTTTGCTGGCCCGAAAAGGGGCGAGATTGGCGGCATTGGGCCGGACGAACGACGAATTGCAGGAGACTGTCGGGCAGATTCGGCGGGAAGGAGGGGAAGCGATTGCCCTGTTGGCGGATATCTCGAAGCCCGCCGAAATGGAGAAAGCGTTTCGGGAAATTAAGAAGCAATTGGGCGGTTTGCACATCGTTTTTGCCAATGCCGGGATCAATGGCGTGTGGGCGCCCATTGAAGACCTGGAACCGGACGAGTGGGACAAAACCATTGAAATTAACCTGCGTGGTACATTTCTGACGGTGAAATACGCCATTCCGATGCTAAAAGAAAACGGCGGTTCAGTGATCATTACGGCTTCGGTCAACGGAACGCGCATTTTTAGCAACACGGGTGCCACGGCGTATTCGACCACCAAAGCCGGTCAACTGGCGTTTGCCAAAATGGCCGCACTTGAACTGGCGAAACACCGCATCCGGGTGAACGTCATTTGTCCCGGAGCCATCAAAACCGAGATTGACGACAGTACTCAAAAGCGCAAAATCGAGTCGGCCAAAGAACCGGTCGAATTTCCGGAAGGAGCCATTCCGCTGACCGACGGCCAACCGGGTACCAGCGAGCAGGTGGCGGAACTGGTGGTTTTTCTGGCATCCGATCGCGCAAACCACATCACCGGTACGCCCATCTGGATCGACGGCGGGGAGTCGCTGTTGATGGGGTAATGGGCTTGGTTAACCGCTGACGGGGCTATTCGACTACATGCCCCACAAACTGCGCGCCATTATCCAGAATGACGCCCCCGCGCCGGAAACCCAGCCCGCAGCCTTCACCCGCGAAAAACACGCCGGCCTGATACCGGTTTCCCGCGGCATCCTGCGGCAAGTCAACGTATTCCTGGTAGATTTTGGGATATTCGTCGTACTCGCCATCGGCTTGGGCTTTCACTTTTCCGTTTTCATCCATGATGCGAACGTTGGCTCCTTCCCGCCCGAATAACACCTTCTCCACGCACGGTCGGTCGGTCAGCGGTTTTGCTTCGGTCTGCAGCAGCAGCGGGTGATACGGATACAATTCCCAAAGCACTTTCAGGATGTATTTCGACTGAAACAGCAGCGAATAGGCTGGATTTAACACCAGTACTTTCCGCCGACGAATGGCTTCGGTCAGGATGTGGGCCAGATCGGGTTCTTCGTAACCGATGTATTCCCAGGGTAATAGTTTGAACCAGAAATCGAACCGGTCGAACTGTCCATTCTGGGGATTTTGTTTGAAAAGCCCTTCTTCGACCGAAAATTCAACCTTGTCGATGTATTCAAAATCAACCGTAAAACCGGCTTCGCGGGCAGCTTCTCCCAAAACCGCTACGTTACTGTCGTCTTCCGGAAAACCCCGCATGGCCGACAGCAGGAGGGTGGGTTGCAGGTCCTTATTCTGCTCCAGCACTTCGCGAAACTGTTCCACCAGCATTTCATATACGGTATTGAACTGGTGTTCTTCGTCGAGGCCATTGGCCCGCAAATGAGCGTATTGAACAACGGCGGTTTCGGGAATGCAGGTCGCCGTATCAGCGTTGAATTCGATCAGTTTAATGGGTTGGCCATCAATACCACCCGCAAGGTCAAAACGACCATACAGTTGGATGTGCCGGTCGTCGTTCCAGGAAAGCTTGATCAGATCAACCAGGTTTTGCGGAATTCCCAACTCATTGAACCGGTTCTGGTCGATGACCGTTTGCCCGGCTTCGACCAGCATTTCAAACAGTTGATTAGCCGCTTCGTAAAACGCGTCGGTTTCTTCTGGCTTCACAACCACCACTTCGTTGGTCAAATAAGGCACGGTATCGGTTCCGAGCATCCAGTTCCAGCCAACGTTCCGAAGTTGCTGATCCGGTGAAACGGGTAAAGAACGGGTCTTTATCATGAGGAGTGTGGTAACTGTATTCGGTTTACAGTTTACGGTACGATGGCTGATGCACGCAATTGGAACGCGTCAGCCACTGAATACCGTAAGCTGTAAACCGAATACCATAAACCGCTTAAAGAGTGAGGGTTTCGTAACGGTAAAGTAAATGGTTAAACCGGCTAAAAGCGCCGAAAGTCCATCACCAATGGGCCATTCGGGGGCAAAGAAAATCCGGTTCTGCTGCACGACGGCCTGGGTTTCGCCGTCGGTACTGCTCCAGAGCCAGCGGCTGCGGAAGACGTTCGAAGCATTGAACCGGAGCTCGCGACCGTCGTCGAACGTTACATAAAACCGCCCCCACAAACTGCTGCGAATCGTGGCGATGGTCGAACCGCCCAGGTCGGTGACCGCAATTGATCCCGACTTCGGCAGGCGCTGAATCTGGTAACTGCCAAAACGGGATTCGAGCGTAGCCTGAACGGGTCGGGTGATGGTTAAAACGGCCTGAGGTATTCCCAGTTCCGAATAAATCTCAAATCGTTCCGCCGGTGAAGGCTGAATCCAGTTCAGGACGGTTCGGTGTTGGGGCGCAGGTGGCATCGGAGGAACAAATAGCCGATCATTCAGCAGCGAACGAACCGTCCTGACGGAGAGTCTGTGGTACCTCACCAAGCCCGAAACCGCTCTTCATCAGAACCAGCCAGCGCCGGGAATGCGGAACGGCCACGGAATGGAAATCAGAATGGCCAGTAACCCCAACCCGTAAAACATGAAAACCGTCCGGTGTTTCTGAACCGGGCCGCTGAGTCGACGCGACTTGGACCGGCCGATGGTGATTAGCGCAACGGCAATCAGCATTCCAAAGATGTGCTCGATGGAATAAAACCGGTAAATAGCGGTCTTCATGATGGTGCCGACGTCAATTCCTTCCGCAAACCAGCCAACTTTGGGGCTCAGAAAATACAGAATCAGACCAATGGTAAATTGCGTGTGGGTCGCAATCAGAGCGAAGAGGTAAAGTTTGTTGTTACCGGGCGTGTATTCGTCGCGTCCCTGCCATTTGCGAAACGCCGTTACGATGGCTGCCAGCAATACGATCAATACAATCCAGCGGAGACCTGAGTGGGCGCGGACTAGTATAGTATAGAACATAGAGTGAGTAAGTTTTTCTGTTAGCAAAGAAACAACATTTGTGGCTAAGACGAGCGAGAATAGCCGCAAGATTCAGGACAAAAACGGCGAATTTACTGTTAATTTACTCGGCGGATGTATTTCGTTTCGTTCGATTCGTCCGTTATTTCCTTCATTCATCGATTCAAAAATGGTTCTTTACAATCTGACAATCAACATTGAAAAAACCGCTGAGCGGGCATGGCTAAACTGGATGCGGTTTGAACTCGTGCCACAATTTATGGCAACCGGTTTGCCGCTGGACTATAAAATTTTGCGGCTACTGACGGAGGTCGAAAATGGTGGGGAGACGTATACCTTTCAGTTTTCGTTCAAAGGGCGGATCGACTACTTCCGGTTTAATAAACTGCATGCCGACGAACTGCTAGCCAAGCTTCAACAGCAGTATTCGAATCAATACGTATTGTTTCAGAGCCTGCTGGAGGAGGTTTAAGAAAGTTTTGGGTTTTTGGTTTACGGTGGCTTACGCTGCACGTTCCTGCAACTCTTTCCGGTTTTGTCGTTTGTCGAGGGACAGCAGGAAGGCCGGGAGTAGAATCAGGTTGGCGGCCATGCCCATCAGCAGCGTGATCGACACCAGAACGCCGAGCGCAACGGTTCCCTGAAAGGTGGAAAACGCGAAAATGGCAAAACCGGCGAAAAGGATAAACGCCGTGTAAATCATGCTGATACCGGCCTGGTGAATGGTGTTGGTGATGGCTTTGGAAATGCCCAGCCCACGCCGGAGTTCTTCGCGATACCGGGCAATGAAGTAAATGGTCCCATCCGATGCAATTCCGAACGCTACGCTGAAAATCAGGATGGTAGACGGTTTTAACCGGATGCCGGCAAAGCCCATGATTCCCGCCGTGATGATCAGCGGGACAATGCGGGGCAGGGAACAAATAATGATGGTTCGGACGTCGCGGAGCAGGAGCGCCAGTAAGGCCGTTATCAGAACGACGGCCAGGTAAACGCTTTCCTTGAGGTTGTCGACCAGGTATTCGTTGCCTTTTGTAAAAATCGTGCTGCTTCCCGTAATGCGGACATCGTACATGTCGCCGTTGGAAACCCGTTTACCGGTTTCGCGATCGATGTTGAAAATGGAATCGACTTTGGGTTGCAGGGTAGTCAGCAAATGCCGGATGCGCACCGTTCCGACGTCGGCCATCTGGAAACTCACGCGGGTGTAGCGCCGGGTGCTGTCCAGAAAACCTTTAAAAACGTTCGACTGCCCTTTCATCTGCGGAGCGTAGCTGGCGAGTTTGGCCATTTCGAGCGCACCGGGGAGCACGTAATATTTCGGATCACCGCCACGGTAACCCTGGTACAGAAATTTGGCGGCTTCGACCACCGACAGCGGTCGCGTAAATTCCGGGTATTTTTCAAACTCACGCTGCAAAAGCCGCATTTTGGTCAGCGTTTGGGGTGTCAGCACCCGGCCCGGCTGGCGGGTATCGACGGACACTTCAAAGGGCAGAACCCCGCGAAAGCTTTGCTCAAAAAACTTCAGATCGGTATAAATCGGATCGTTTTTCGGCAAATCATCGACCACGTAGCCGACCGCTTTAATCTGCATGGCCCCGATCACACTGATGATCACCAACACGCCGATTAGGGCGTAAATCAGTCGGCGCCGGTGGTGAACAGTTCTATTGACCCAGTTCAGGAACGAAACCACCCAGCGGCTATCCATATGTCCCCGCTGCTTCGACGACGGCTCGGGTAAATACCCGAACACAATCGGAATCAGGACCAGACAAAGGGCGTACGTGACCACGACGCCCAGTGCCGCCACCAGACCAAATTGGGCGAGCATCGGACTGCTGGCGAAGTAAAACACGAAAAAACCGATGGCAGTGGTAACATTAGCGAAAAACGTCATTTCGCCAATTCGCTCGGTGGCGACGTTCAACGACCGGTTTTTGTCGCCGTGGATACTGAATTCCTCAAAATATTTATTAATCAGGAAAATCGTATTGGGAATGCCGATGACGATGATCAGGGGCGGGAGCAAACCGGTCAGCAGGGTAATTTTGTAGCCAAATAGGACCAGAAAGCCCAGCGACCAGACCACGCCAACCCCGACGATGCTGATGGCGGCCAAAACCGCCACAATGGATCGGAAGAAAAACAGCAGAATGACCGCCGTAACCCCGAACGCCAGCGCCATGAACAACACCATTTCGTTGCTTACCTTGGCCGTGAACTTGGTCCGAATGTAGGGCATACCGGACATGTGGACCGGAATATGGAATTGGGCTCCAAACGCCCGGACTTTTTTCTCAAGGTTCAGCACAATGCCAATCCGTTCCTTGGTATTCAGCTTTTTCTGATCGAAGGTAACGGCCATCAGGTGAGACCGACCGGCGCTGTCGGCAACGAAACCTTTGTAAAACGGCAACGAAGCCACAATTGACTGGATGCTGTCAACTTCGGCCTGGGTGGTGGGGGCGCGGGGCGCAAGGGGCAATACCTGAAATTGTTTGATGCTGTCGTTGCGAACAATCCGAAACAAACTGGCCGCCGACAGCACGGTTTGCACGCCCGGCGATTTTTTAATGTCCTGATTCAGCGCATACCAGCCGTTGAAAACCGGTAGCTTGTACAAATCCGGGGTTTCGATCCCGATCACCATGACGCTTCCGTCTTCGCCAAACCGCTTCTTAAACGTTTCGTACAGTTCAAAGTCAGGGTCGTTGGAAGGGAGAATCCGGGCAATTTCGTAGGAAAGCTGGATGCGGGTGACCTGATACGCCATAAAACCCGTTCCTACAAAAATAAAAATGAGCAGGAAAATGCGATTTTTTAAAATATAATCCGAAACGCGGTGCCAGAACATCAAGACAGAACTGAAGATGAAGGGTGCAAGGTACTAAATCGGGATAGTTTTTGAAAATGGACACTCAACCCCCCCGCCTGCTTCCTGTCCGGCTTGATTATGTACTATTTTTAAAAATTGGCTGAGAATCAACTGAATCGATTGGCTGCTGTCTGATAGTTTCGCTTTAGCCTTCCCAAAACCGGTCGCGGTTCCACTCATTTTAATGAAAGCGATCACCCAGAAAAACGGTCATACGATAACTAAATACACTCTGGTTCTAAACAACTGGGGATATTGCTGGTTTACCTTAGAGGATATACAGATTTACGGTCGTTCATTCTTTATTAAATAAAATCGGAAGCGCGTTGGACTGAATTCTTTACCATTATATCTTCGAATAGTTATGAATTATACTGCATTGCATAACCTAACCCCTAGCGTACACATGCCAACCAGTGTTGCCTTCATTGGCGATTACCTGCCCCGCAAGTGTGGAATTGCCACGTTTACTGCTGATTTGTACAAATCGTATACGACATTTTATCCGGAATCTTCGGCCATGGTAGTGTCGGTAAACGATGTACCGGAAGGCTACGATTATCCGGAAGAAGTTCGGTACGAATTTTATCAGCACGATCTGAACTCCTACAAAAAAGCCGCCGAGTTCCTGAATTCGATGAATACCGAAGTGGTGTGTTTGCAGCACGAATACGGTATTTACGGTGGAACAGCCGGAAATTACATTCTGACGCTGCTGCGGAATCTGACGATGCCGGTGGTAACAACTTTCCACACGGTTTTGCGGAATCCCGACCAGGACCAGCTGATGGTTTTGAAAACCATTGCCGACCTATCAGCGCGCGTGGTGGTGATGACTGAAAAAGGGCGGCAGTTCCTGAAAGATATTTACGATGTACCGGAAGATAAAATTGACGTCATTGCCCACGGAATTCCCGACATGCCGTTTGTCGACCCGCATTTTCACAAAGATCGGTTCGGCATCGAAGGCAAACAGGTGTTGCTGACGTTCGGGTTGCTGTCGCCTAACAAAGGCATTGAAAACGTCATCAAAGCATTGCCGCGAATCGTCGAAAAGTTTCCCAATACGGTTTATATTGTGTTGGGCGCCACACATCCGAACCTGGTTCGTGATCAGGGTGAAGTATATCGCGATAGTTTGAAAAAACTGGCTGCTGATTCAGGTGTTCAGAGTAATGTGTTGTTTTTCAACCAGTTTGTTGAGTTGGATAACTTGATGGAGTTTCTGGGGGCGGCTGATATTTACATCACTCCCTACCTGAATCCGGCCCAGATTACGTCAGGAACATTGTCGTACGCATTTGGCTGCGGGAAAGCCGTCGTTTCAACGCCCTACTGGCACGCTGAAGAATTACTGGCCGATGGTCGGGGTGTTCTGGTGCCGTTCAACGATTCGGAAGCCGTTGCTGATGCCATTATCAGCCTGATGAGCGACGAATCACTGCGACACGGCATGCGTAAAAAGGCCTATTTGCTGGGCCGAAGCATGATCTGGGAACGCGCCATGGAACACTATGTCAATGCATTTATCCGCGCGCGTCAACAGCCTATTGCGTTGCCGGGCAGCCCACTTGCGTTGCTGAATGGAAACGGAAATGGAACCTACAAGTTACCACCTATTCGGCTGGATCATCTGTACCGACTGACCGATTCGACCGGAATTATTCAACACGCCCGCTACCATTTGCCACACTACGAAGAGGGCTATTGCACCGACGACAACGCCCGGGCGCTGATCCTGACGGTGATGGTGGAAGAAGCCGGCCAAAGTGACCGGAAACTGGCCAAACTGGCTGATAATTTTGCGGCTTTTTTGAACTACGCCTTTATTCAGGGAAGGAGTCAGTTTCGCAATTTTATGAGTTATGACCGCCGTTGGCTCGAGGATATCGGCTCCGACGACAGCACGGGTCGCGCCATCTGGGCGCTGGGGTCCTGCGTCGGACGATCGTCGGATAAGAATCTGATTACCTGGGCAATGCCGATGTTACACCAGGCTTTGCCGACGCTGGTGGACTTGCCTTCGCCCCGTTCCTGGGCATTCGGAATCCTGGGAGCCTGTGAATACCTGAAGCGGTTTGGCAACGACCGGCTGGTCAAAACGATTTTGCAGCAGCTGGTCGATAAAATGATTGTTCGGTATAATGACGCTAAATCCAGGGATTGGCCGTGGTTTGAAGGCTACCTGACCTACGACAACGCCAAGTTGTCACACGCGCTGATCTGCGCCGGAGAGACCCTGAACGACGTAAAATTAACGGACATGGGTGTGCAGACCTTGAACTGGCTGATCGGTCTGCAGATGACCGGAAACGGCGTTACCACTACCGGTTATTTTCAGCCGATCGGTACAAACGGTTTTTATGTCAAAGGAGGAGAAAGGGCTTATTTTGATCAGCAACCTATTGAAGCTCAGGGGTCTGTATCGGCCTGTTTGGCGGCCTATCGCGTTACCCGCGAGGTTATCTGGTTAAAACGGGCCACGAAAATATTCAAATGGTTTACGGGCCATAACGACCTTGGTTTGTCGGTTTATGATCCCAATACGGGTGGTTGCCGCGATGGTTTGCACGTCGACCGCGTTAACCAGAACCAGGGAGCTGAATCCACGCTGGCTTATTTGATGGCTTTAACGGAACTTCATTTAACGCAAAAACAAATTTCCGATACCGAAGTCGCAAACACGGCACTAACATTGTTAGTTTAATCGTTGGAAGGGATAAATAATGAGGGGATGCAATGGACTTTTAGGAGCCATTCATTCCCTCATTGCTTAACTCTTCGTATTAACTTCAAGTAACCATGATAAAGGCAACCCGCACCGGTATTGTACTCCGCCCTGATCCCACCCGCGTTCTTTTTCGTCCGTTTGAAAGCAGCAGTTCGACGCGCACACTTAAAATAATTGCCCGGGTCAATGCGATGACCGAGGAAGAAGCTGAACGGAAACTGGGAGAAGTTATTCGCGAATTTGGCAGTCGACACTATAAACTGGAGCGGTTTTTTCTGAAACGCTTCAACCACATTAAATCCCAGTTACTCACCGACGAACCCCTCACACTCGAGCGAAAGCTGTTGCTGGGCGCTTATTTTACCATGGAATATTCGCTGGAGTCGGCGGCACTTTTCAATCCGTCGATGGTCTGGCATCCCGACCAAACCAACGTGCCGCCGGGTTTCAAGCGGTTTATTCTGAGCATGCGGGCAACGGGTGAAGGCCACATTTCATCGATCACGTTCCGGATGGGATACATCGATCAGGATAGCAAAATCATCCTGCGCAAACCGTCCCGCTATGTTACTTCCCCCGAAATTGTGCCGAATCACCGCTTCAACCGCCAGCAGTTTGAGCGGAAACTCTACGAACTCCGGCTGTCGAACCCCATTTCGGAAATGATGATGAGCGGTTTGGGCGAGGAGTTTGCGCTGGAAGAAATGGAGGACCGCTTAAAACGAGTGCTGAATCAATATCGGCACCACGCAGAATATGAGGCTATTGCGAGCAGTTTAAGGACTCTCGCCCGATCCAACTATGAGCTGGATTTTGAAGAGGATCAGAGCCTGGATGAACGCTGTATTTTTCCGACATCGCCCAACGAAACCAACGGAATTGAAGATGCCCGGTTCGTACGATTTGTGGAAGACGACGGCGAGGTGACGTATTATGCGACGTATACAGCCTACAACGGTCAGGTTACTTTTCCTCAATTACTACAAACCAAAGACTTTACGCATTTCAGTATCAGTACCTTAAATGGTGCCGAGGTGCAGAATAAAGGCATGGCATTGTTTCCCCGGAAAATCAACGGGCGGTATGTGATGCTTTCCCGGCAGGACGGGGAAAACATTTACATCATGTATTCGGACGATTTGTATTTCTGGCAAACCAAGGAAATACTGCTGAAACCGACTTACCACTGGGAGTTTGTTCAACTCGGCAATTGCGGTTCGCCCATCGAAACCGAGGCTGGCTGGCTCGTATTGAGTCATGGCGTTGGCCCCATGCGGAAATACGCGATCGGGGCCTTTTTACTCGATCTGGAAGATCCCGGAAAAGTGCTCGGTCGGTTGAAAGAACCGCTGCTGAGCCCGGACGAAAACGAGCGCGAAGGGTATGTTCCAAATGTGGTCTACAGTTGCGGGGGAGTGATCAACGGCAATGAACTCATTATTCCCTATGCCATGTCGGACTACGCCAGCAGCTTTGCTACCGTAAATGTGC
Organism: Larkinella rosea; assembly: GCF_003858635.1. Taxonomy (GTDB): domain Bacteria; phylum Bacteroidota; class Bacteroidia; order Cytophagales; family Spirosomataceae; genus Larkinella; species Larkinella rosea. The sequence continues at coordinate 441,927 of NZ_RQJO01000010.1, read as the reverse complement.
AGGAACTTTTGGATGAACTGACGGGCAATCAGAAAGAAGTACCCGTCGATGCCGAAGAGCAAAGACTGTAGTTAGTTCACCGAATCGACCGCTCCAGTTTGAACTGGAGCGGTTTTTTTGTGTCGGCTGATGAGCGGTTTTTTGTGCATTTTGACTGATTACAAGAAGGATTGGTGTTATAAATGATTTTTTGTACCATTAAGCGGTGACAGAAAACCGGCCGTAATTTCACCTATGAAGCGTCAACGAATTGACAACCGGCTCCAGAAGTCAGGCTATTGGCTCTAATCCGTATCGATCGTGGACGCGTGGAACGGGCGCAACGGTTTTTGCCCCCGTTCAACCCGCCGTTGGTACGCGGATTATGTACGCCACCGAGCCGGGAAAAACCGCCTACGACGGCAACGAAGCCAACGGGCTGTTTACGAGCGAACTCGTCAAACACATCAGCCAGCCGAATGTCGATCGGTTTGACTTGGTCGACCGGATCGATCAGGGACTGGAAGAGATTCAAGCAGCCACCCTAACATTGAAGGGCCGTTACGGGGTGAATTCTACTTCAAAACGCAATGAGAAACCGCTTCGCCCGAAAAACGTACGGTTTTTGTTCCGTCGAATGCTGGCGGGAGCGGTTTTGCATTGGGTTATTGGGCTAACTCCAATCCAGGCTCAAACTTTTTACGCCATTTTGGTTGCGGATACGAACGACCCGGTTCTGGCCGATGTCTGTCAACCTGATCTGAATGTCATGCATCGACAAATGGTTCAAATGTCGGCCATTCACTATCAACTTACCGAACAGCGAATTACTTCGAATGATTTCGGTCAAAAAAACTGGAAGAGGTGTTGGAATCACTGCATCCCCAGCCTGACGATATCCTTTTCTTTTACTATTCCGGTCACGGGTACAACCTGAAAAACCGCCCGGGTCGGTTCCGATTGTGGATGCTCATAAAAAATGACGCGCGCGCGCGAGTAACCGGGCTTTTTGAGCATCCAAACCCGGGCTTCTGACGAAACGCTGGAACTGGCGGGGTATTCCGAAACCGCTATTTCATGGGAGAAGTTGCTTAGGGACACCCAGACGCAACTCTCGCAATACGGTCCGACCCGTTTCAAACAGTCGATCTATAAAGCCCGAATTTCCGAAACTACGATGTATTCTTCGCCCGATCGGCCATTGCCTATTCGCGACGGTAGGATGGAAAAAAATCTGCTCACGGGAAAGCAATTGCGAAATTTTCGGACGTTGACGGAACAAACAGTTACTGAATTTCACCGCTATCTTTTGGTAGTTGCCGATCCTGATTAGCAGGATAATATCCGGGAGTTGGCTATCGACAACTGAAACCGGGAAATTACCAGCAGGTTATAGCCGTTCAGGACACCCTTCGACAGAGTTCGAAAGCAGGGAAAAATCCGCTGGCTATTGAAATCAGAACCGACTAAGCCAAAGCTTTATCTCAGACTTGAAAATGGGTATACGGCGCTGGTGAATTCGTTAATGAATTTCCGCTCAGGTATAAAATGTACAGGTATTAAAACCGCAGTTACCGAAGACCGGATTCAACTGACTACCCGGGGAAATTAACCTAAGTATTTTAGTAAAAAGTGCTCAATGGTGCGCTTCAAATATCACGCGTAAACGGGCTTTAATTGTAAATAATACATTTATTATTTGACTCAAAAAGGTGCTAAATCATTCTGAATTCTCGTGAAGCTGAACAAAAATGCAACTATTTTTTTGGGAAAAATGATGTGCACAAACAATCGCATTTTAACTCCCAATGACTGTATTTTATTCGATGCTGAACTCCGTTAATAATAATTTAATTTGTTAATAAACTGATAATGAATGATTTATTGTTTTTTTACTTCAAAAACGGGCAAAAATCACATTAAAATTAAATTAAGGTCCTCGTGCGTTAATAAATAAAATTGGTTGATAAGTTCAAATAAAAAGAACATTATTAATATTTTTTACTAATTGTGGCCAATATTAGGAGAATTCAACCCAACATTTTATTAGTTTTACAAAAATTATTCATGTTCCCCCCCAACTAAATCTACCACTCTAAATTAAACTGCCGTTAAAACGGCCCAAAAAATCTATGGTAAAACTCTTACTACCGCAAGCCCGGCTTGTCAGGATGATGAGATTATCCATTCCTCAAATCCTGCTGGCTTCTGTCTGCATGAGTACTACCTTCGCTGCGAAGGACCCCAATTCGGGGACCAATTCCAAAACTGCTTTAGCCACCGCAACGGTAGACCGTACACTAACCGGGAAAGTAACTGATGAAACCAACTCGGCTTTGCCAGGGGTCAGCATTGTTATTAAGGGAACAACCCGTGGTACCGTAACGGATGCCAACGGCGCGTACAAAATTGAAGTACCCGAATCAGGCGCTACGCTGGTTTATTCATTTGTTGGTTATTTGTCTCAGGAAATTAATGTTGGTTCACGAAATTCGATCGACGTAAACCTGAAAGCCGACAATAAAGTACTGGAAGAAATCGTCGTCATCGGTTACGGTACAGCCAAGAAAAGTGACTTGACGGGTGCGGTCGGAACGGTCAAAGAAGCCGAACTGAAAGAACGTCCAGCCGCTTCGCTGACTCAGGCGCTGTCGGGCCGGATGCCGGGTGTGCAGGTCAACACCAACTCGGGTCGCCCGGGCGGTCGGACCACCATCCGCGTACGTGGTTTTAGCTCGATCAACTCCTCGAACAACCCGCTCTATGTAGTTGACGGCGTGATGTTGCCTCAAGGGAACGGAGCACAGTTTAGCTCCGCCATCGACTACATCAACCCCAACGACATCGTTTCAGTTGAAGTGCTGAAGGATGCCTCTTCGACGGCCATTTACGGAGCCAGAGGTGCTAACGGGGTGGTGCTGGTGACGACCAAAAAAGGAAAATCGGGCGAAGGTCAGGTGACTTATAATGTCGATTTCAGTGTCAACACCATTGGGCCCAATCGTCCCCACGTGCTGAACACAAAGGAATACATGGCCACGGAAGATCTGGCATGGGCGAACATGGCCAAATACGATCCCGTCGGCTGGGCCGCTGGTAAATGGGCGTATCTGAACCCGAAACTGCGCCGGATTGATCCGCGCGTGTGGAACTCCGACGGCAGCCCGAAATACGATACCGACTGGCTGAAAGAATCAAGTCAGAACAAATTGTCACAAAACCACCAGCTGGGTTTCAGTGGGGGTAACGACCGGACTCAGTACTCGATTTCACTGGGCTATCGTGATGATCAGGGCTTGATCAAAACCTCGTATCTGAAACGCTATTCAGGCCGCTTTACGATCGACGATCAGGTCAAAAAGTGGTTGAAAATCGGGGGTACGCTGAGCTACAACAACCAGTCGGAAAACATTGTGGATCAGGGTGATGCCGTCGCTCGTCAGATCGTGGAAGACTTCCCGTTCCTGCCGGTGAAATACGAAGACGGAACCTATGCCAACAACCGTGATTTCCCCTATGCAGAGGGAACGATGAGCTCGGTGCACCGTTTGATGGATACCAAATACATCCTGAATACGCAGACGACTTTAGGTAGTTTGTATTCAAACATCACCTTCGCGAAAGGACTGGAAATGCGCACCATTCTGGGGGCCAACATCCAGACCCAGGAGTTCAACAACTCGGTGACCCGGACGCTGAACATTGGTGGTAACGGTAACGCATCGACTGATAACCGGAAAGAATCGTTCTGGTCACTGGAAAACTATTTGACCTACAACAAGCAGATCAACGAAAAACACGCCGTCAACGCCCTGCTGGGGATTTCATGGCAGGAAACGAACGTGTTCAACATGGGGGGTAGTGTAAGCGGTTTTGCGACGGACTACTTCGGGTTCAACAACCTCGGTGCCGGTGCCACCAACCCCAGTGTACGTTCAGGTGCATCGCGGTTTGCGTTCAACTCGTACTTCGGCCGGATCAACTACAACCTGATGGAGAAATACCTGTTGACGGTGACGGGTCGGGTCGATGGTTCGTCGAAATTCGGGGAAAACCACAAGTTTGCTTTCTTCCCCTCGGCAGCTCTGGCCTGGCGGGCATCGGAAGAAGAGTTCCTGAAAGGCAACCCAGTGATCTCGAATTTGAAAGTTCGGACCAGCTTCGGTCTGACGGGTAACTCCGAAATTCCGGCGTACACCTCCCTGTCGCTGCTGAGCTCGAACTACGCCACTATTTATGGTGATGCCCGTGTATCAGGAACGGGGATCAGCCGGTTGGCCAACCCGGATTTGCGCTGGGAAAAAACCGCTCAGACCGACGTGGGTATCGAATTGGGCTTGTTGAAAGGCCGCATCAATCTGGAAGCGGATTATTATTACCGCAAAACGACCGACATGCTGCTGGATGCGCCGGTACCTCGTACAAGTGGTTACGCCACCATCCGCCGGAACGTGGGTTCGATGCAGAACCGTGGGTTTGAATTTGGTTTGAATACAGTGAACATCGACGCGGGCGGTTTCCAGTGGAGCACGACCTTCAACATTTCATTCAACCGCAACAAGGTATTGTCGCTGGCAACGCCTTCGGATATTTTCAACGTCGGTGGTCCGAACTTTACCAACCCAACGAACATCATTCGCATCGGCGAACCAGTCGGTTCGTTCTGGGGTCTGACCCGCGTGGGTGTCTGGAGCGAAGCGGAACGCGAAGAAGCCGCCAAATTCACCAGCTACCGAAACGGGTTGACGATTCTGCCGGGTGACATCAAGTACCTGGATGTCAACGGTGACAAAGCCATCACGGATGCCGACCGGAGCATCATCGGCAACGGTAGCCCGAAAGGCTGGGGTGCCTTCACCAACAGCTTCCGCTACAAGAACTTCGATTTGACGTTTGAGACCCAGTTCTCCTACGGCAACGACGTGATGATGATGAACCTGCACGCCAGTGAAGACCGTCAGGCTTTGGCCAACAGCTACACTTCGGTGTTGAATGCCTGGACGCCGACCAACCAGAGCAGTATGATCGCCGAGATTCGCGACACGCGGGCGGGTTACGTAACGAACGTGGACAGCCACTGGATCAAAGACGGATCGTTCCTGCGCGGTAAAAACCTGTTGCTGGGGTACACCTTCCCGAGCCTGGTGACCAGCAAACTGAAACTGAATCGTCTGCGGGCTTATGTATCTGTGCAAAACTTCTTCCTGCTGGTGGATGATCCAATCATCGGTGACCCGGAAGTAACGCCGACCAACCAGGGCGATGGCAACAGCGCATTCTCACAAGGGATGATGTGGCACAACTACCCCAAACCGACCACCTATATGTTCGGTTTGCAGATCGGTTTATAAGTTTATGGTATATGGTTTTCGGTTAGCTGACGCATTCATGTAGCGTGCGTCAGCAACCAAATACCGAAAACGGAAAGCCGCAGACCCTCATCAAGTACTCAAAAAACGATTTTACAATAATGAAACATATAGTGAATAAAGTGAGCAAAGTAGCCCTGCTGGGAGCTATTCTGCTGGGTCCGGTCGGTTGCAAGGATTTCCTCGATGAGCAGGCTCCTTCCAACCTGACGCCCGACAATTTTTACACCATCCCCGACCACGCCGAAGCCGCCCTGGCTTCGGTCTACGCCGACATGCGATTTATGGGCGATGGGGCCGGGATTTTCTCGTCGAACTGGCAATTGCTGGAAGCTCTGACCGGAACATCCACGACGGAAACCGCCCAGAACTCCGATTTGAACAACCTGTACGGGTTGGTACACGACGGCAACACGGTTCACGTGGTCAACTACTGGAACGGACTTTACAAAGTGATCGCGCAGGCCAATCAGGTACTCGACCGTGTGCCGGGCATCACACCGATGGATGCGGCTCAAAAAACCAAAATTCTGGGGGAAGCCCGGTTTTTGCGGGCTAATGCGTATTTCGCAGCGGTTCGGCTTTGGGGTGATATTCCCCTGATTACCAAGCCGCAAACGGCGACATCGGAAGATTTCCAACCTTCACGGACTCCGCAGGATGCGATTTACAAGCAAATCGTGGATGATCTGGTGGCGGCTGAAGCGGCCGGTTTGGCCTGGACGGATGTGTCGGGCCGCGTGAATCTGGCGGCTGTGAAAACGCTGCTGTCGAAAGTGTACCTGACGATGGCCGGTTTTCCGCTGAGCAAAGGGGCCACCCACTACAAACTGGCGGCTGATAAGGCCTTCGAAGTGATCACCTACGCCAATGCGAACCCGACGGCGATCGGACTGTTTTCGTCGCTGGAAGACGTGCATAAGGAAAGCACTGAAAACCGCCTGGAGCATTTGTTCATGCTGCAATACAACACGCTGGTGGCCGGAAATCCGATGGACAACATGTATCCCAACTTCAAACCGGTGACGTACAACGGTCCTGGGGGAACAGGTAGTACGGTACCGGTGCCTTCGTTCTATGCTTCCTACGAAGCTGGTGACTTGCGGGCGAAAGATCAGGGCTATTTCTACTCGACCTACTTCACCAATGGCAGTGGAGCTCCGTTCTCATTGGGTGCTAACTACGTCTTCAAACACTTCAACCGGACGTCAAATGGAACCTCGGGTGTACCAGGTACGCGCCAAAACAACCTGAACGTGCCGCAAATCCGGTATGCCGAAACACTGCTGATCTATGCCGAAGCGCAAAACGAAGTGGGCGCTCCGACGCAGGCGGCTTACGATGCCCTGAAGAAAGTTCGGGATCGGGCGGGTCTGACGACACCGGCTCTGGGAACCTATACGCAGGCAACGTTCCGCGAAGCCGTCTGGCGGGAGCGGTGGCACGAACTGTGCTACGAGCAGATCACCTGGTATGACATGGTGCGGCTGCGGAAAGTGTACAACGACAAAACGAATGGGTTCGACAACTTTGTGGGTCACGTCAACCCGAGTTCGAACCAGCCGTTGCAGGAAAAACATTTGCTGCTGCCGTTGGGCAAGCAGGAAATGCTGAACAACCCGAACCTGAAAACGCAGAATCCGGGTTATCCGAACTAATCTGTTTCAGAGTCAATAGAAAACGTCCCGATTGCATCGTCAGTCGGGACGTTTTTTTGTTGAAATAATCGACCGGTTTTGGTCATGGAAACTGATTTTGAGATCAAGCAACAATCCAGCCCGGCTTTGCGTTGATGAAGGAACGGGCCACTTGCCGCTGAAAGACTCTGAAAAAAACTTCGAATCATGAAAACCATACTTACGTTCCTGCTCATTATCGGGCAGTTTGCTGCGAATGGTGTGCAGGCACAATTGTTGGGTGCCAGCACTAGTTTTGCCAAACTCCCGACGCCAAAACCGGGTGAGGCCGTGGCCACCTTTGCGGGCGGCTGCTTCTGGGCACAGGAAGAAGCATTCGATCAGTTGAAAGGTGTTCGGGAAGTGATTTCGGGCTATTCGGGCGGAAACCTGCGGAACCCGACGTACGAACAGGTTGGCACGGACGAAACCGGCCACGCCGAGTCGGTGCAAGTGTATTACGATCCAAACGTGATCAGTTACAGTGAGTTGCTGGATGCCTTTTTTGCCGCTCATGATCCTACCACGCTCAACCGCCAGGGCCCCGATGTCGGGCGCGATTACCGCTCCATTGCTTTTTACCGAAATCCGACGGAGAAAAAGGCCATCGAAGAAGCCATTCAACGGGTGAATGAATCGAAGCATTATCCGAATAAGGTGGTGACGGAAGTAGTTCAGTTTTCGGTGTTTTACCCTGCTGAAACCTACCATCAGAATTATTGTAAACTGCACCCCAACCAGCCGTATATTCAGAATGTTTCCCTCCCCAAAGTGGAGAAGTTGCGGAAGGCAATGGCGGGCAAATTGAAGAAAGAAGGCAAATACACAATTTGATTTGCTACAAAACCGCCGGTTTTTGCTGGGTGATTTTAAAACCATAGCGGGTAAACCGGACTAAGTCCGCATAGCTTATCCAGCAAAATCCCTGACCACCCCAGCCTTTTCCAAAGCTATTGACTACCCGGAAAGCCCCACCGTACTCGGTATCGTCGTAACCACTGATGCAAAGGGCATGTCCACAGAATCGATTGTCGGCGGGGGCATCGTCTGCTGCTGGTTTCCAGCCTTTTCCGGCGAAATAAAATGAGGGCGGAACGACTGTCCCAATCACCACCGGCCCGTCGTCAGCGCGTGTTTTTTTAGGTTATAAATTTTCTTCCCGGCGGTTTCCTCCAGACCAAAAAGGCGTTCGTAGCCGGCAACCCGGAATCGGGCCGCCGTGGCATCGAAGGCTTCGGTTTTCTGTCCGCAGGACGGATACCGAAAGGTAGAGAACATTTTTTGCGCTTCCAGACGTTGCCCTGATTTTAGATAAGCCAATGCCAGGTACCACTGAGCGGCAGCCGTCCAATGGCCCGGCTGGTGTTGGGCAATGGCCGCGAGTTGACTAATCGCCGTTCGGGCGTCCCGTTGTTGCAAGCGGGTAATCGCATCGGCCAGAAGAACCGAATCTGAACTGGTTTGGGCCGAATGGGATGGTGCAGCCACCCGGTCAGGATCAAGCTAATGCCTGGCACAGCCTGTCGATTCGGGCTGTGCGACTTAATTCATTCGCTCGACTTTAATCTGAAGCGAGCCCCAGTTGCCCCGATTGGGCAGCGTCAGCGAATTGCCGGATTGGGTATCGGGCGTAAAAAGCAGTTTCGCCGAACCCGTCGCCGTTCCCGGCTTCATCCCAAAATTTGGATACAAATTGGCGTACCGTCCAACGGCTTCCATCCGCAGCGGTTTTCCGTCTTTCAGTTTCGCAGCGATGGTATACCGGCCTACCGGAATGTTCATGATGAGGAAATTATAGTTCTGAAGGCTCGCTTTTTTAGTGACCACAAACGTTTTGGTTTCGCCGTAAAAACCGGGCTCGTCCGGCGTGAGCGTTACCTGAATTTCAGCATTTTCGGGAATGTAGGTATCTGGATTATAGACGCTTGACGCATCGGCCACGTTGTAGGTGATGTAAAATGAACCACCCGCGTAATTGGTCGGGTCTTTGGGTTTCTGACTCACCAGATCTTTGTTATAGACGCCATACGACAACAAAACGAAGTTTTTTACCAGCCCATCCGCCGACGGAAAATTACCGAGTTTGCCGTCGGCCGCTCCCAGACTCATCACGGCACGGCCCTCGCCGTAATCAATTGTGTAACCGGCGGCATAAAATTCAGTAGCACCCCAGGGAATCGTAATTTCGTAGTAGCCGTTGGCATCGGTTTCGTCGGAAGCGCCGGAATACGAACCGCCCGTCGCCGTGGACCGAACGCCAATGTATGCTCCCTGCAACGGTTTTCCACTTAAATCAGCAACATAGCCCCGGACAATTCCCGGTTTTACCTTGAGTTCGGGAAAGTTAGGCATGCGGGGAACGGTATTTCCCATGACACTCACGTAATCGTCGGCGGCATTGAGTGTAAACGTCGATTGCCCGCTGACGACCGGCAGGGCGGGCTGATCACCCCAATTCGTCTTTTCGCCCCCGTTGACGGCATCTGGATCTTTGGAGCAACTGGCAACGAAAAAGGCTGCGATGTAAAGCCATTTGGAATTCATGAATAAGACTCGGTTATTGTCGAAGGCACAAAGCTAGCGCCGGACCCAGGTTCGCCGAAGACCTCTTATGTCAACACCGAGTCTGATTATTTAAGCAGCAGATTACTGATTTAAACTTCGAATGAAACAGAACATTGCCCAACTCGCGCTGGTCGTTGATGATTACGACGAAGCAATCCGGTTTTATACCGAAAAATTAAACTTCACACTCATCGAGGATACGGTTTTGTCGGAAACCAAACGGTGGGTCGTTATCGCTCCGGCGGGTTCGACGGGTTGCCGGTTGTTATTGGCCAAAGCCGCTAACGAATTGCAAAAAAGCCGGGTCGGTAATCAGACCGGCGGCCGGGTTTTTCTTTTCCTGCATACCGACGATTTCTGGCGTGATTATAAACAACTGGTTGAGAATGAAGTGGTTTTTGTGCGAGATCCGTCGAAAGAAGTATACGGAACCGTGGCGGTTTTTGAGGATTTGTACGGAAATCTATGGGATTTAATCGGGCCGGAATAGCATAAAATCATAACCTTTTTCCGGCTTGCTGGTTATAGCAGAGTGATTCTTATTAAAGCCGGTTCAACGTTATGGAAAAAGATAAAGGAATTGATGAACGGGACATTGCCGCGAAAGACAACCGCAATCGTCCGGAACAGGAAAATTCGGCCAACGGACTGGATAGCCTGGAGGTAACGGGTAGCGAGAATGGCCGGAATGACCGGTTTATCGGCAGCACCGATATGGACAGTGCGAATGGACTACTGCGGTTTAATGACCAGGATGATAAAAACCCGGCCGACGATGTAACGGAAGCGGGGCAGGAGAGCATTGCCGGAACAAAAACCAATACAAATACCGTGGATGTTACCACGCATGGCCCCGATGATTATGCATCGGCCGGGGAGGTTCCGACGCCAAAAGCGCAGAAAGAAGCCAAAAAACAGGACAAGGTGAGTAAAGCCGATCAGGCGCAGGAAAAGACCGAGGAGGATGTTGCCCATACCGGCACATCGACGGAGCACAAACCAGTTTATTAATTTTAACTCAACCACGTTATGAGCGTTTCAAGCAATTCACGAAAAGAAAGTACCGAATCATATGCCGCCCAGCAAATGGGTAATACCATGGGCGTTGCGCCGGAACTGAGTCAGTTATCAAAAACGGACCGTCCTGGTACTCAACTTCCTTCAGAAGCCAACAAGTCCAGCGATGTTGAGCTGGAGGATGTCGAACCGGTTGAAGCCCAGGCCAATCAGGTGAAAAATGATTCTACGGAATGGAGCGACGTCTCCGACGACGCGCTGGCCCGGGATGAGGACTCGAACTTACCGGATTCGACCTGGAAGAAAGACCGCGTTCCCGGTGCCGACTGGAACCGAGATACGGAGGAAGAAATCGGTCATTCGTAAAATCATATTTTGTATTTTTTAAAGCCCACACCTGGTGGGCTTTTTTGTTGGACGGCTATTATTCCCGGTGATTGGTATCGGCGGATTGCAAATCCGTTCTACCTTTACAGCATGCAAAGTCCTATCTACCAGCGACCGGTTTTCTGGCAACTGCTCAGTGTTGGCTTGTTGATTCCGGCTCTTTTCTCGTACCTCGGTTTTCTACCGCTCGACACCGGAACGGATGAACCCCGACGGGCATTGGTGGCGCTGGAGATGATATTATCGGGTGATTACCTCACACCGACGCTGAACGGGGAGTTGTATTTTAATAAACCACCCCTGTATAACTGGCTGATTGCGTCGTCTTTCCACCTCTTCGGCAATTACTCGTCCTTTGCCTTACGGTTTCCAATGGCGGTGTCGCTGGTGTTGTATGGTCTGACAATTTACCTGCTGGTGAAGCAGCATCTGGGTTCGCGGATTGCCTTCGCGGCTGCGTTGATGCTCGTGACCAATACCCGGATTTTATTGTACGATTCCATGTTGGGCCTGATCGATATCACCTTCTCATGGCTGACCTATACCGCATTTATTCTGGTCTATCATTTTGATCGAAAACGCAATTACTGGGCATTGTTTCTAGGCACATACCTGCTGACGGCGCTGGGGTTCATGATGAAAGGACTACCGTCGCTCGTTTTTCAGGGACTGACCTTGCTCGCCTATTTTCTCTACACTAAGCAGTTTCGGAAGCTATTCAGTCCGGCGCATTTTGCCGGTATTGGGCTTTTTCTGTTAATCGTTGGGAGTTATTACCTGGCGTATTTTGACCGTAACAGCATTTCGCCGGAAAAAATCATGACGGTTTTGTTCGACGAAAGTGCCAAACGGACGGTGGTGCAATTCGGGATTAAGGAAACCCTGCTCCACATGCTGACGTTTCCGTTCGAGATGCTGTATCACTACGCGCCCTGGATGTTCATGGTGATTCTGCTGGTTCGGAAAGGCGTCTTTAAGCGGTCAAAAGGGGAAGATAGAGATACAGGTGAAAAACCGCTCATTACCGGACATCCGTTTGTTCTTTTTAACGCCGTTGTTTTTGCCGTAAACTTCGTCATCTACTGGTCGTCTCCACAGGTTTATGCCCGGTATCTGCTCATGTTGCTGCCGTTGGTTTTTACCGTTTTTGCCTATGTCTATTACGAAAAAACCGCCCCGACCGACTGGCGACGCCGGGGCTGGGAAAGTTTTCTGGGGTTTATGCTGGTTGTGGTGACCATCGGAGCCTGGGTGCCGTTTTTTCACCCGGAAACGAAGGTGATACCCGGTTTGTGGTGGAAATGCGGACTCTTGTTTGCGGTTCTGGCGTTTATCGTTTACCACTACATCCGGCAACCGGAACACCGGCTGATCATTTTGATTGCCTTTCTGGCCATGTTCCGAAACGGTTTCAACTGGCTGGTTATTCCGCCCCGGCTGGCCCACCGCCAGGAATACAAGGATTCGTCGGAACGGATCGCCAGACAATCACTCGGACATCCTTTATACGGGTATAAACAGACAATCGGGAGCGACGGACAGACCGATGTGAACAGTTTTCATATTGAAGTAATACGGGGTGAAATTCTTCGAAGAACAGACAAAAAACTGCCCAATGCGCTGTATATCGCCGATTCGGTCAGTTTGGGCAATGAGAAGTACCGGACCCTGGCGGAATTTAACCTGTATGACACGCATCCCGCTAAACTAATTCGATTTTGAATCGTTCTGATTATCAGAGCTTTAGCATTGAGTTGAAAAAAATAATGTCTATGCAACCGTACCTTTCAATCGTAATCTGTGTCTACAACGAAGAGGGGAATATTTTTCCGATGATCGACCAGGTCGAGCGGGCGTTGATGGGGTATGATTTTGAAATTGTATACGTCAACGATGGGTCTTCCGACCGGACGCTGGCTGAACTGAAAGCCGTCCACAACGATCGGTTGGTGGTAGTTGACCTGCAAACGAATTATGGGCAGAGTCTGGCATTGGCCGCCGGTATCGACGTGGCAAAGGGGCAATTCATTGTTACCATGGATGGGGATCTGCAAAACGATCCCGCCGACATTCCCATGATGGTTCGGCTGGCCGAAGAGGGCGACTATGACCTGGTGGCCGGTATTCGGGCGAACCGGCAGGATGGCGCGTTGCTGCGTAAACTTCCCAGCCGGATCGCCAACTGGATCATCCGGCAGACATCGGGCGTTCACCTGAAAGATTACGGCTGTGCCCTGAAGGTATTCCGGGCTGATCTGGCCAAAAATCTCGGTCTATATGGCGAACTGCACCGGTTTATTCCGGTGTTGGCCCGGTTGGAAGGCGCACGGATGACGCAAACCGACGTACAACACCACCCGCGTCGAATCGGTCAATCGAAATACGGCCTGGGGCGGACTCTCAAAGTAGTCAGCGATTTGATTCTGATGCTGTTCATGAAAAAATACCTCCGAAAACCGATGCACCTATTCGGTAACTGGGGGCTTATTTCATTGATGGCGGGTTTGTTGATCAACGGATATTTGCTCATTCTGAAACTCATGGGCAACGACATCTGGGGACGGCCATTGCTGATTCTGGGAACTATACTCGTTCTGGCGGGTATTCAGTTGATTACCTTCGGGATCATGACTGAATTGCAAATGCGAACATACTATGAATCTCAGGATAAAAAACCGTACAAAATTCGGCGGATTTACAAATCTGAGTTGGTTTAATGAAATGAAGTAATGCCGGGCTATCTAAAAACCGCCCTTAAAATTGGGTTATCGGTATTGTCGTTCTGGCTGGTTTTTCGAAAAGTTGAACCAGAGCGGGTTTGGGAAGTCCTTGTTCGGGCCGATGTATGCTGGCTGGTGTTGGCAACGGTTTTATTCGTTTTGTCAAAAGTCGCATCGGCGGAGCGGTTACGGGTATTGTTCCAACGGGTCGATCTTCGGTTGCGTCGGTGGCCTAACCTGAAACTGTACTGGCTGGGCATGTATTACAATCTTTTTCTGCCGGGCGGCATCGGTGGCGACGGCTATAAGGTTTTTTTATTGAACCGTCTGACCGGAACATCGGTTAAGGTATTGATTAGTGCAACGCTAATTGACCGACTGATTGGTTTGTTGCCGCTGGTCTACGCACTGATTGTGTTTGTGGTGCTGGTTCCGGAAGTATCGCAATGGCTCGAATGGCAGATTGGCTGGTTATGGCTGTTGTCCATCCCGGTTTTGCATTTCGGCGCCAAAAGCCTGATGAAGCGGTTTATGCCGCTCTTTTACCCGGCTTTTGAACGTTCGATCGATTGGTCCGGGGTGGTTCAGGGGCTTCAAATGCTGGAAATTCTGGCTTTGTTGCAGGCAATTGATGCCCAGGGAAAACCGGAAACGTATGTGTTGCTCTTTTTGATTTCATCGATTGTTGCCACCATTCCATTCACGATTGGCGGGGCGGGGGCGCGGGAACTGACGTTTTTAATGGGCGCGCAGGCGTTGCATGTGCCCGCCGATGCGGCTGTTTCCGTTAGTTTATTGTTTTACCTGATCACGGCGGTTGTTTCGCTCACGGGTCATGTATACAGTTTTCAATCATCAACATTAACGAAAGACCTAAGTTCATGAACATTCTACTAACTGGTGGGGCGGGTTTTATTGGTTCTAACTTAGCCAAACAACTTCTGGAGGAAGGTCATCGGGTGATTTGTCTCGACAATCTGGATGGTTATTATGATCCGGATATCAAATGGCGGAATGTTCAGCAATCGCTGAATGAGCTGAATTACCATTTCCACGAAGGGGACATTCGGGATGCGGAACTGATCGATATGCTGTTTCGGCTCTATTCGATTGACGCGGTGGTTCATCTGGCCGCGCGGGCGGGTGTCCGGCCCTCGGTTCAGGACCCGGCTTTGTATTACGATGTGAACGTAACTGGAACCCTGACGGTGTTGCAGGCCATGCAGCGCTGGAACGTAAAAAAAATGGTATTTGCGTCGTCTTCATCCGTTTATGGCGATTCTCCCAACGTTCCTTTTGCCGAAACAGATACGGCAGACCGACCTTTGTCGCCGTATGCGGCTTCCAAACGGGCGGCCGAGTTGTTGTGCCACACATTCCACCACCTCTACGGTTTTGACATCTTTTGCCTGCGTTTTTTTACGGTTTATGGCCCCCAGCAACGTCCGGAAATGGCCATTAGCCAGTTTACGGACAGCATTCTGAAGGGGCGGCCAATCAATGTTTTTGGGGATGGCTCAACGGCCCGGGATTATACGTATGTCGAAGACATTGTCAGCGGCATTATTCAATCGCTTGATAACCTGAAGGGCTACGAGGTGCTGAATATCGGTGGTTCCGATCCGATTTCGCTGGCAAATCTGATCAAGTTAATTGAACAGTCGATCGGTGAACAAGCCCGGATTAATCGCTTGCCCATGCAGGCCGGCGACGTGCAGCAGACCTACGCCGATATAACGAAAGCGTCGCAATTGATTGGTTATCAGCCAGCCATTCAGATTGAAGAAGGCGTCCGGCGGTTTGTCGAATGGTACCGGTCGCAGTTGGACGTCTGCCTGGCTACGCATTAATTAAAAAGAGGCCAGCAAATGCTGTGCGCCTTGTAAGGGAAGCATCTCACCTTTCCGGACGGCGTCTTCAATCTGCACGAGTTTTTCCCGCCTGTCCGGCGGATTGTAAAACCGGCTTTCCAGTCGCTGGCGGATGGTACTGTGCAACCAATCCAGGTTTTGCTGCTGCCGGTTCCGATCCCGAAAACCGCTTTGCAGGCCCAACTGCTGGTGCTCGGAAATGATTTGCCAGAGTTCCGAAATTCCCCGTTGCTGGAGCGCCGAGCAGGTCAAAACCGGTGGGGCCCAGTTCGTGGGTGCGGGGGGAAAGAGGTGCAGGGCATTTTGGTATTCCAAACGGGCACGTTCGGCTGCGGTGGCATTTTCGCCATCGGCTTTTGTGATGGCAATGGCGTCGGCCAGTTCCATGATGCCTCGTTTCATGCCCTGAAGTTCGTCGCCCGCTCCCGCCAGCATCAACAGCAGAAAGAAATCAACCATGCCGTAGACCAGCGTTTCGGACTGCCCTACGCCAACGGTTTCGATCAAAACTACCTCAAAACCAGCCGCTTCGCACAACAGCATCGTTTCGCGGGTTTTGTTGGCAACTCCGCCCAGCGAACCGCCTGACGGGCTGGGCCGGATATAGGCCAGCGGGTCCGTCGACAAGGTTTCCATGCGGGTTTTATCGCCCAGAATACTGCCGTGTGACCGTTGACTGGTGGGGTCAATGGCTAAAACCGCTACTTTTTTGCCGGACTTGGTCAGGTGTTTCCCGAATGCTTCAATAAAGGTACTTTTGCCAACGCCCGGCACACCGGTTATGCCGATCCGAACCGATCGACCGGTTTGGGGTAAAACCTGTTCCAAAACCGCCAACGCTAATTCCTGGTCGCTCTCCAGCTGACTTTCCACCAGCGTAATGGCCCGGCTGAGCACCAGCCGGTCGCCGGCGCGGATGCCGGAAATGTAGTGGTCGGGCGGAAGTCGGCGCATTGGGTGAGAATAAAGAGGAGCGATGTGAGACAAGAGAAAACCTTTTAGAGCATCATTAGCTCTTTGGCTTACTTCTCAAATCTATTTTAAGCGTAATTTATGCTCTGAAATTTCTAAATCTTCCGGCGTCGTGATTTTAATATTGTCGTAGGAACCGTCGATGAGCGTGATCGGAAAACCGGCATGTTCGACCACGCTGGCGCAGTCGGTAAAGAAAGGTTGCTCAACGGTCTGGAAAGCGGTTTTGAAAAGCGCCAATTGAAAGGTCTGGGGCGTTTGAATCAAGCGGTAATTGGCCCGCTCAACGGCCTGGCTGCTGCCGTCGGGCTGAACCAGCCGAACGGAATCTTTCAGGGCCACACAGGTAACGGCGCTGCCCAAACGTTCGGCGGTTTCGAAACCGGTACGAATGATATCGGTCGTCACAAACGGGCGAACACCATCGTGAACTGTCACCAGGCCGTCATCGTTCAGAATCTGCGCCAGTCCATTCTGAACACTTTGAAACCGCGTTGCCCCCCCCGGCACAACCACAATCGGTTCCAAAAACCGGTACTGACGACAAAGCGCTTCCCAAACCGGTATCTGTATCTCCGGTAAAACGACAATAATTTGTAAATCGGCCGAATACGAACGAAACCGTCGGATGGTGTGCATCAAAATGGGCAAACCGCCAATCGGCAGAAACTGCTTCGGCGAATCCAGGCCCATCCGGCTGCCACTTCCTCCGGCTACAATGATGGCGAAACGGGTTATCATGGAAAGAGAGTAAAGAAAAAAGACAAGAGAATAAAGACTTTTCTGCAGTCTCTACTCTCTTGTCCAACATCTCTTGTCTATTTAAAGAATCAACATCGCATCGCCGTAACTGAAGAATTTGTATTTCTCCTGAATGGCAATGTCGTAGGCTTGTTTGACCAGATCGTATCCACCAAACGCACTCGTCATCATGATCAGAATGGATTCCGGCAGGTGGAAATTGGTCAATAGCGAGTTGGCGATTTTAAAATCGTAGGGCGGAAAAATAAACCGGTCCGTCCAGCCATCAACTGATTTCAGGCGACCATTGGCCGAAACCGATGACTCGATGGCTTTCAGTGACGTGGTGCCAACGGCGCAAACCCGTTTGTTGTTATCCAGAGCTTCATTGACAATGGCGGCTGCCGAATCCTGAATCGAATAATTTTCCGAGTCGGTTTTATGCTTGGTCAGATCCTCCACGTCAACCGTCCGGAACGTTCCCAGACCCACGTGGAGCGTGATCGGCGCAAAATGAATGCCCTTGATTTCCATGCGCTTCATGATGGTTTTTGTGAAGTGCATACCGGCTGTCGGAGCGGCAACGGCTCCAACGTGCTGGGCAAAGATGGTTTGGTACCGATCGCGGTCGGAATCTTCGGTTTTGCGTTTGATTTCGCGCGGCAGGGGTGTTTCCCCCAACTCGTCGATGGCCTTCATGAATTCTTCGTGCGAGCCTTCAAACAAAAACCGGATGGTACGTCCGCGCGAAGTCGTGTTGTCGATGACCTCTGCAACCAGATCGCTATCCCCAAAATACAATTTATTGCCAACGCGGATTTTCCGGGCGGGATCGACCAGAACGTCCCACAACCGCATTTCACGGTTTAGTTCGCGCAGCAGAAATACTTCGATTTTGGCACCGGTTTTTTCTTTGTTACCGTAAAGCCTTGCAGGGAACACCTTGGTGTTGTTGATCACCATCACGTCGCCGTCACCAAAATAATTCAGGATGTCGGAGAACTGTTTGTGTTCGATGGTTTTTGTTTTACGATCAACAACCATCAGCCGCGCTTCCCCACGTTCGGGCGGATACAAGGCAACAAGACTTTGGGGTAAGTCAAACCTAAATTCGGACAGCTTCATACGGTCAAGAAAAAAACAGCTCTTGTAAAAGAGCGCAAAATTAGCAAAAAACAGTTAGCAGTTGATGGTGAACCGTTTACATTTCGCGGGTTTTTCCGGGAAAAATCCAGTAGTTGCAGGCGAGTCACCGGCAAATATACATTGCGCGGGGGGGCGATTGCAAGTAATTCGTGTAAACGGCTCGTAGCTAACTAGTCGTTTGCCTCCAGTCCAAGCGCGTGAATGGGCTTTACAGCGCCTTCCGTGTTGGTTTCGGCTCGTTCGGCCATCGAAAATTTTTGCATTAATTCGGGCGTTACTTCATTGGCATAGGTGCCCTGGGCCGACACAAACACGCCTTTCATGTCGTTGGTCGTCGAAATGGCGTACAATGTCATCTCATCGCCGGGATCAGACGTGCCTTCAAACCGGTGAAATTCATCGACATTGATTTCTTCGCTTTTTAATTTTAAACCGGTGCCGGTTTCTTCCAGATAATCCCGTTTGGGTTTGAAGTCGTGCGTGTAGCCGCGTTCCCGCAGACTCTCCATCGCTTCCGTGAGGGTTTCGAAATGATGCATGGTGTTTCTCGTTATTGGTTACCTAAGAAACCCGGAAGCACGCAAGATGTTTTGAAAAAGAGAATAGAGTAGAGACAGGAGCGTAACGATAAAAAAGGGCTCCTTCTTTTTATCGTTACGCTCCTGTCTCTACTCTATTCTCTTTATTCTAAACTAAACTCAATCCGGCAACACTTTCACCATGATGTCTTTGTAGTACACTTTGCTTTTAGGATCGTGGGCCTGCAGGGCGAACGTTCCGCTGCCGATTTTGCGTTCGGCCATGTCTTTCGGCCGGTCGACGCCTTCCGGTTCGGTGTATTCGTTCACCACCTTGTCGTTAATTTTGATGGTTACTTTTTTGCCCTGAACCATGATTTCTTCGGTATACCACTCATTGTCTTTCACGTACGTTTCTTTTACGTCCTGAATGGCGTACAGGCTGGCGGTCCGGCGCCAGTCGGTGTGTGAGTTGTTCACCTGTACTTCAAAGCCTTTTTTGGGCCAGCTTTCTTCCTGATACTGCGTGTGAAAATACATACCGGAGTTCGAACCGGGCAACGTCATCACTTTGGCCTTGAACTGAAAGTTTTTGAAGTTGTGATCTTTCACCGAACCCATGTAGAAAAGGTGACCAACGGGGCCATTGACCGCAATGGCGCCATCTTCAATTTTAAACGAGTCGGCATTCTTGCCCACTTTCCAGCCGTCGAACGATTTGCCATCGAACAGACTGATCCAGCCTTTTTCCGGTTTGGCGGCTTTTCCACCAGATGCGGTTTTTGTTGTTGATGATTTTGAGCAGGCACCAGCCAGGAGCGCCACACACAGAATAACTACCAGGTTTTTCATAGGGTTTATTGGAGTCTGTTTTATTTCCGACGCTAAGTTACACATCCGTCTTAATTACTTCATTTCTTACCCTCCGATTGTTCTATTTTTTTGTGGAAAGAAGATGGACCGGTTATTTCAACTGGCCAATTAATTGAAGCAGAACGTTCTCCAGGATGAAAATCAGAACTGCCAGCACCAGCGCGATCACGATTGTCTTTACCCGTTCGCGCACAACCATTTTTTCGGATACCGGTTTTTGCCAGAGTAGTGCGAAGAGGGCTCGCACGGTGGATTGGTTCAATGCCAAAACCAGCAGAAGAAGCAGTAAACAGGTTAAGGCAATGAGCATAGCGCCGAATGCTACTTCAAAGCAAATATCGACAATGACGATGTTTAGCAAAACCGGGAGGAGAATGGCAATGCCGATCAATTTCGTTTTGTCCCAGAGTAATAACCAGGCCCCAATGACCTGCGAGAGGCCGATCACTAAAATATAAGACGTCGAATGCCCAAAAAAGGCCCAGGCCAGCTCAAAACCACTGGCTTCGGCTAGCGGAATTTGGGCTGCCTTCTCCGGGAAATGTCCGGGTCGAAAAAACTGATTTCCCGCCATTTTTGCCCAGCCGTATAGATTAAGTATCAGAAATACGTAAAACCGGGCTGCGAGTTCGAGGTAAAACCGTATGTTTTGCGTAA
This sequence comes from Larkinella rosea, assembly GCF_003858635.1. Taxonomy (GTDB): domain Bacteria; phylum Bacteroidota; class Bacteroidia; order Cytophagales; family Spirosomataceae; genus Larkinella; species Larkinella rosea. The sequence continues at coordinate 421,436 of NZ_RQJO01000010.1, read as the reverse complement.
ACATCGTAGAGCTCTTTGTCTGGAACCGCAGCGGCTACCGGAACCGTCGTTCTTTCCACTTGCTGCTTCGTTGTGCGGAAACAACTCCACCGGTTTCCGGTTTGGGCTGGCTATTCTGAAATAACCAGGCCGCCAGAACGCCCGCCAATTGCGTTTCCTCCGCCGACGTCTCCGGACTCAGTTGGTCGGGCGTAAAATAATGGTTGACAAAGTGCGTGTCGAACTGACCGGAACGGAAAGCCTCGTGCTGCATCACAAACCGGCAAAAAGGCAGCGTCGTCTGAACACCCGTGATCCGGTATTCGTCGATGGCCCGGATCATTTTTTCAATGGCTTCGGCGCGGGTGGCACCGGTAGCAACCAGTTTGGCGATCATTGGGTCGTAATAAATCGGAATCGCCATGCCCTGCTCAAAACCGTCATCGACCCGAATCCCGTTGCCCTGGGGCCGAACATAGGTCTCCAGCGTACCGACGTCGGGCAAAAAGTTGTTGGCGGGATCTTCGGCGTAGACGCGGATTTCGATGGCGTGACCGTTGATTTTCAGATCTTCCTGTTTAATCTCCAGCGGTTTTCCTTCCGCAATATAAATCATCTGTTTGACCAGATCGATGCCCGTAATCTGCTCCGTTACCGGGTGTTCGACCTGAAGCCGGGTGTTCATTTCCAGGAAATAAAAATTCAGTTGATCGTCGACGATGAACTCCACCGTTCCGGCACCGTAATACCCGCAGGCCCGCGCCACTTCGACCGCACAACGCCCCATTTCGGACCGAATTTCCGGCGTTAGCACCGACGACGGGGCTTCTTCCACCACTTTCTGGTGTCGGCGCTGAACGGAACATTCGCGCTCGAACAAATGGATGATATTGCCGTGCTGGTCGCCCAACACCTGGATTTCCACGTGTCGGGGCGAGGTAACGTATTTCTCAATAAAAACCGAGCCGTCGCCGAAAGCCGAGGTTGCTTCACTCACCGCCCGGTTCATGCCTTCATCAAAATCGGCTTCCTGTTCCACAATCCGCATGCCTTTCCCACCCCCGCCCGCGCTGGCTTTGATCAGAATCGGGTAGCCAATTTGGGCCGACGTTTTCTTGGCTTCCTCGCGGTCCGTAATGGCTTCGGGCGTGCCGGGCACCATCGGAATGTTGTACGATGCCACGGCCGCTTTGGCGGCCAGCTTGCTGCCCATGATTTCGATCGATTCCGGCGACGGGCCGACAAAGATCAAGCCGGCGTTCCGGACTGCCCGCGCAAAATTGGCGTTCTCCGACAAAAAACCGTAACCCGGATGGATGGCGTTTGCTCCGGTTTTTTGACAGGCTTCGATAATGGCATCGATTTTTAGGTACGACTCCGAGGAGGGGGGCGGGCCCACGCAAACCGCTTCGTCGGCATACCGGACGTGGAGGGATTGCCGATCGGCTTCGCTATATATGGCGACGGTCGGAATGCCCATTTCGCGGGCCGTCCGCATGATTCGCAGGGCAATTTCACCCCGATTGGCAACGAGAAGTTTCTGAATTTTAGTCATGGATTGGGAGACATGAGTCGTTCTTTTTCGGCATAAATCGGGCAACCCGGCGACTTAAGACGGAAAAGGAATGCATTCACAAAAATATACTTCTCATTGCCCGCTCCTAATTTCCGGCGGTTATTTCTAAAACCGAACCCTGCTTGGCGGTTGGCGGATTTTAATTTACTTTTGTACTTATGTGGTTAATAAACTCATTATAAACCGGTAAATAGCGCAATAAAGTGGATTTATTTGAGAAATTACGCACCAACCTCGGGCCCATCGGTTCGTCCTCGCGGGAGTTTAACGCGCACCATTATTTTGCATTTCCGAAGCTGGAAGGCGAATTAGGTCCGCACATGAGGTTTCGGGGCAAAGAAATGCTCAATTGGAGTTTGAATAATTATTTGGGACTGGCCAATCACCCGGAAGTTCGGAAAGCCGATGCGGAAGCCGCAACCGAATGGGGATTGGCGTATCCGATGGGTGCCCGGATGATGTCGGGAAATTCGGATCTTCACGAAGAATTAGAAAAACAACTGGCCGAATTTGTCGGTAAACAGGATTCGTTTCTGCTCAATTACGGCTATCAGGGCGTGATGTCGGCCATCGAAGCCGTGGTCGATTACCGCGATGTGATTGTGTACGACGCCGAGTGTCATGCGTGTCTGATCGACGGTATTCGGTTACACAAAGCCAAGATGGGCGAATACTACAAGTTCAACCACAATGACATAGATAGTCTGGAGAAAAATTTACAGCGGGCTACCAAAAAAGCGGCCGAAAAGGGCGGTGGAATTCTGGTGATTACCGAAGGCGTGTTCGGCATGTCGGGGAAAGTCGGCAATCTGAAAGACATCGTGGCGCTGAAGGAAAAATATGATTTTAAATTGCTGGTCGATGATGCGCACGGTTTTGGAACGATGGGCGCAACGGGAGCCGGTGTTGGTGAGTTGCAGGGGTGTCAGGACGGCATCGATCTGTACTTCTCAACGTTTGCCAAGTCGATGGCGGCCATTGGCGCCTTCATTGCCGGTGACCATGACATCATTATGTACCTGAAATACAATATGCGTTCACAAACGTACGCGAAAGCCCTGCCAATGCCTTACGTTGTGGGCGGAATGAAGCGACTTGAACTCATCAAAAACCATCCCGAGTTGCGCGAAAAACTGTGGGAGAACGTGCGGGCCATGCAGAACGGTTTGCGGGCGCGCGGTTTGAACATTGGCGACACGACTTCCCCCGTAACTCCGGTTTTTCTGCAAAGCGAAGGTGGGGTTTCGGAAGCGGGTGTTCTGGTTCGCGATCTGCGCGAAAACATGGGCGTTTTCTGTTCGATTGTCGTTTATCCGGTAGTGCCGAAAGGTGTCATCATGCTGCGGATTATACCCACGGCGGCCCATTCGCTCGAAGACGTGGAATATACCCTGAATGCCTTCAGTGCCGTGTCTGAAAAACTGAATTCGGGCTATTATCGTGAAAATGCCCACCAGGTGGTGATTGAAGACGCTTTATTGCCCTCAGAAGTGGCAAAAACAGCCGCAGAGTAACCGTTTAGTAAGGAAACGTGCTTTATTTGGACTTTTCCAACGTTTTTTTTTGCCGATTTCTTGCGTGGAATAATAGTTTGCGTATATTTCGTCAAAAACGCGGTTTTTGAGCGTTTTAGGGCATTTTTCACAACTTAAACCCCATACTTCTGTTATGGCACGCTTCGATGAAATAAAAAATTTGGTCACCTCTCTGGAAAGCGATTTCGAGAAATTTTACGAAAAAGGCAACCAGGCAGCAGGTACGCGAGTACGTAAAGGCATGCAGGATCTGAAGACGCTGGCTCAGGAGATTCGTTCTGAAGTTCAAGGTCAGAAAAATGCCAAGGAGTAAACAACAAGTTACTCTTTATCGAACAAGCCCGGCGAATTTCGTCGGGCTTGTTTGGTTACTGGGAAACCGATTTTTCGATCGCAGATTTATCCTTTTTTGTACATCAGCGTTGCCACTCCCCGCGTCGTCAGTTTCCCGGTTTGGAGGTCTTTGAGGTCGGCTGAAACTTCAAACGTGTGTTTATCCGGATTGGCCGAAATTACCGTAAAAATCGCTTCGTAATCGGTATCTACGAACATCGGCCGGAGAAACTCGAGCGTTTGCTTCAGATAGACCGAACCGAACCCCGGAAACTCCGTGCCCAGCACTTTGGTAAAAACACTGGCACCCAGCATTCCGTGGATAATGGGTCGTTTGAAAGGCGTCTGGGCGGCAAAAACCGGATCGAGGTGCAGCGGATTATTGTCGCCGGTAACGCGGGCAAACGCTTCCACGTCGGCCTGGGAAAATCGAAACGTATGCCGGTAAACGGCGTTTAACTCAAAAGTTGTCATAAAATCACTGGCAGATTAGCTGGAATGATCACTGATGATGACCCATTTCCCGTTCATTTTACGCCAAAGTAAGGTAAAATATCCTTCCGCATCGCCGACTTTGGGGCGCGTCAGGTGAAATTTCCCGATCACATACGCCACCGTCGGGGCCTGAAATTCCAGTTTTAGAATCGTAAACTTCAACGTTCCCATCGAAGCCCGGTCGGGATACCGCCGTTTGTAATTGCTCAGGGTCGCTTCATACCCGTACGTCACGCCGACTTTGCCAATAAACGTCAGCGAATCCGACTGCCAGTAGCCGTTCATAAAAGCCGTGGTGTTGCCGGCATTCCAGTCGGCGGTTTGGCGATCCAGAATAGCGAGAATGGCCTTGCGGTCGGCCGCTGTCTGGGCCTGCGATTCAATGATCACGAACAAAAAGAGAAACAGGCTACCTAGTTTTTTCATTTTATACCGTACTTTGATGGCGTTTAATTCCCCCAATACTAATGAATAAAATCCGCAAATTTTACCAGGAATACAAGCCCTACATCTTTTCGGATGGCTGGTACTATGTTTTTATCATTTTGTTCATTCTGTTTCTGTTCATTTTCTTTTCCTGACTGTGGCACAACCAACTTTGCTGGCAATCGTCAATCCGTTGTCGGGAACGGCTACCAGGCAGGATAAACAGAACTGGATTGACTTTTTGCTGAAAAAAGCCGTTGGCGCCGGTTTTACGCCCGAAGCGGTTTTTACGGAGCACGCCGGGCACGCGACGGAACTGGCCGCCGAAGCCATGCAGAAAGGCATTCGAAGAGTCGTGATTATCGGGGGCGACGGCTCGGTCAACGAAACCGCCCGGGCGCTATTGAATTCCCCGACGGCTTTGGGAATTGTGCCGGTAGGCTCGGGAAACGGGTTGGCGCGGCACCTGGGTTTATCGCTCAATCCCAAAAAAGCCATCGAGCAGGCCGTTGACGGTCGGCCGGTGGTGATCGATTCCGGACGAATCAACGAACATCCTTTTTTCTGTACGACCGGTATCGGTTTCGATGCACACGTCGCCCATGCGTTTGCCCGCCAGCCGGTTCGGGGTTTGCCGACGTACATCCGAACGGCTTATCAGGCTTTCTGGACGTATAAACCGGCAACGTATGAGATTGATCAGCAAAGCCACCAACTGTTTTCGCTGACGGTTGCCAATGCCGGGCAGTTTGGGAACAACGCCTGGATTGCACCTAAAGCGAATGTGTCCGACGGTTTGCTGGATGTTTGCTACCTGAAACCGTTTCCGGCCAGTGCGGTTACGATGCTGGCGTGGCGGCTCTTTAACAAAACGCTCGACCAGTCGAATTACCTGACCGTCCGAACCGCCCGCTCCGTTGTCGTTAAAGGAACAGAACCGATGCTGATTCACGTCGACGGCGAGCCGGTTTTGCTGGACACCGACACCGCAACGGTGCAGGTGTTGCCGTCGAGTTTACTGGTGATTCGGTAGGAGCGGTTTTTGTTAATGAATTACGTAGAGAATTTTGACCAGAACCATGAGCAAGAAAAACACCACCGATAAAGCCCGCTTCGGAATCGTGTATTCCACCGATCCGAATTATGCCTATCAGTCCGAATCATCCGAAGCCGAAACATTGAAACCCGAACAGCAAAACCTAAAAATCTGGCTCGACCGCAAGGGTGGGGGCAAAGTCGTTACCGCCGTCCGGGATTTTATCGGTACCGATGCGGATTTAACCGAAGTTGCCAAACAATTAAAAACCGCCTGCGGCTCCGGCGGTTCCGCCAAAGACGGCGAAATCCTGATTCAGGGCGACCACCGCGACAAAGTCCTGGCGTGGCTGACGGGAAAAGGGTATAAGGCGAAGAAAGCGGGCGGGTGAGTCAAGAATTAAGAGTTATGAGGGAAGAGTTGGCTGACGCATTTTACAGCGTGCGTCAGCCAACTCTTCACTCATAACTCTTCCCTCCTTTAATATCCAAAGATTTCCTCCAGCGAAAGTTTGGTTACTTTTCCGTATTTGTTCAAATCGGCGGGATTGACGCGTTTTTCGGAGGCTACAATGCAATAGGTATACGGTTTATTCGCTAAATATTCGTCGCTGAACTTCTTCAGGTCGGTGTAGCTAAGTTGGTCCAGTGAGTCGTAAATTTTCTGGCGTTCGTCATAATCAAGCCCTTTTTCTTCGGCGGACAGGTAATTGTAAATGACGGCATCCTGCAAAATTCGCTCCGTTTCGTAGCCTTTTTTCATCCCCTTTTTGGCGGCTTCCAGCGCCACGGGCGATTCCGGCAGTGCATTCAGAAGTTCATTCATTCCGGCAACGGCTTCGGGGAGTTTGTCGGCCTGGCTGCCAATGTAACCAATGAGTGTATATTGATGGTCTTTTTTGGTGGGGGTATTGTAATAGGCATACGTTGAATACGCCAGTGCTTTCGATTCGCGGAGCGTCTGAAAAACCACCGAAGCCATACCGCCCCCGAAATAGTTGTTGTAAAACTCAACGATGGGCGTCTGCGCCGGATCGAACACGGTCGTATTGCGCACCCACGAAATCTCGGACTGCACCATGTCGTAGTCCGCAAACAGCACCTGGTTTTCCGGTTGCGATACCTGTTTGAAGACCTGAATTTTTGGAACGGCGGCAAAAGCGGTCGGGAGTTTGTGTAAGGTTACAATCTGTTTCTCGAAAACCGCCAGCGGTTCCGGGCCATAATAGATGATCGAATGCGGCAGTTCGATCAAACCGTGGATAAACGCCACCAGATCCGCAGCCGTTACCTGTTGGAGTTCGTCGTTGGTCAACTGGTTGTTGAAGGGGTTTTTCGGGCCATATTCTGCGTATTGCATTAGGCCCTGCATGATCGATTGCTTACTCAATTTGGTGTCGGCACGCTGTTTCAGAATCCGCCCCTTGAGTTCTTCCAGGGCTTTTTCGTCGGGCTTACAGGAACGAATCAGGGTTTCGAGAAGTTTCACGGCAGGCGCAAAGTTTTCCTGTAAACCGCTCAGCCGGATCGTCGTATAATCGGTATTGGCCTGAATCGAATAGCTGCAGGCCAGGTTATAAAACTCGGTGCTGACCTGTTCGGCGCTCAGTTTATCCGTACTCAAAAACGACAGGTATTGCGTCGCCAGGCCCAGCAGTTTACTGTGGTAAGTGCCCATTTTCAGCCGGTAGCCCAGTCGGAAAATCTGGTTTTCAACGTTGGCGGCATACAAAACATCCGTAATTCCGGCTTTCCCGCGTTTTACATCCTTCTTGTAATCAAGCCAGACCGGTTTGACCGGGGCCATCGGTATGTCGTTGACGGTTTGTAGAAAAGGCGACTGCTTGTCGGTGTTGGTAGCAACGGGCGTAATGGTCGGTTTGTCTACTTTCTGAATGCTCTTGTCCTCGCCTTTGCGTTTGTAAACAATCACATAATTATCTTTAAACCACTGATTGGCAAAATCGACGACTTCTTTTTTGGTGATTTTACTCATGTCGTTCAGCCGCCGGGTGTAGCTGACCCAGCTTTCACCTTTGTCGTTGACGAACGCATCCAGCAACGGAGTCACCCGGCTGTAGTTGTTTTCCAGCGCGCGAATGGCGTTGAGTTTGTAGTTATTGATGATGGCCCGCAGGATTTTTTCGTCAAACTCTCCGCGTTTCAACTTTTCCACCTGACCAATCAGCAGGTCTTTGACTTCTTCGAGCGACTGGCCTTTTTTGGGACGCCCCGAGAGCGACCAGACCGAATAATCTTTCAGTTTTTCGAGCGTCGAGCCACCCCCCAGTATTTTCTGCTGCTTGTTCAGGTTCAGGTCGATCAAACCGGCCGCTGAATTCGACATAATTTCGTCGGCCAGCGTCGCCAGCAGCGACGATTTGACGTCGAGCGCACCGGGAATTCGGTATCCAATCCGAACGTTATCGGGCGTCGGGCCAAATACTTCGCGGGTTTGGATCTGCGTCAGCGGGGCTTCGGGAGCGGGTTTGTATAACTGAACTTCTTTTGGTTGCCAGAAACTGAATTTCTGATCAATTTTCTTGATGACTTCGTCCGGATTCAGGTCGCCCGCCAAAATGATCGCCATGTTGTTGGGCACGTAGTACCGGGAAAAGTAATTGCGGATTTCGACCAGTGACGGATTTTTCAGGTGTTCAACGGTCCCAATCGTGGTTTGCTGACCATAGTTATGCACCGGAAACAAAGCCGCCATCAGCACTTCTTCTACCTTCCAGGGATCGTTGTCGAGGCTCCGGTTTTTTTCTTCGTAAACCGCTTCCAGTTCCGTATGAAAAATGCGCAAAACTGGCTGGCGGAACCGTTCGGCCTGGAGTGTCAGGTAGCGATCGAGGGCGTTGGCGGGAATGTCTTCCAGGTAACACGTCACCTCATAACTCGTAAACGCGTTGGAGTTTTGCCCGCCCATGCTGGCGATCATTTTATCGTATTCATTGGCAATCGCAAATTGGGCCGCTTCCCCCGATTTTTGATCGATTTCCCGGTAAATGGCCTTCCGCTGAACCGTATCGGTCGTTTTATTATACCGCTCATACAGGGCATCGATCTGGTCGAGAAGCGGTTTTTCCTTCGCCCAGTCCAGGCTGCCGTATTTGTCGGTGCCCTTGAAAAGCATGTGTTCGAGGTAATGTGCCAGACCGGTATTGGAGCGTGGATCGGTATTGGAGCCCGCGCGCGTCGGCATAAACGAGAAAATCCGCGGCTCTTTTTTATTGACACTCAGAATGACCGTCAACCCGTTTTTGAGCGTATAAAACCGGGCCTTCATCGGATCATTCGCCACGTAACGGTAGGCGTATCCATTGCTGGTCGCCGTTTTCCATTCCGGAACCGCACCCGGTTTTTGGGCAGTTACCAGATTGACCAGAAACAGCCAACCAAATAGAGATAAGAAGGTCTTCATGTTTATGAGGAAATTACGATGAGTAATGAATAATTAACAATGAACAGATGCGTCAGCCATTCATTATACATTGTTAAGTGTGCCTTCTATTTAACCCCGCCCAGCCAGCTTTTCAGCGGTTTGGAGAAGATGAGAATCAGGAATGCGAACCCGAAACTGAAGTAAACGACACTCATGAACAGTTCGGGCATTTGCTGGACATTGCTTTCATCAAAACCGCCCGCGAACAAACCAGCAATGAGATTACCGAGCGAGGTGCCCACAAACCAGACCCCCATTAACTGGCTCAAATACCGCTTCGGCGCTAATTTGGTGAAGGAACTCAGCCCCACCGGACTCAGGCAAAGCTCGCCCAGCGTATGAAATAAGTAGGTGAAAGTCAGGAAAAGCGGTGACGTAAGCTGGCCGGTCAACGCAATTTTGGAGGCTACCACCATAACCAAATAACCGAGGCCCAGCAGCAGCAGGGCAACGGCAAACTTGAGGTGGGGTGGAGGATTCAGGTTGCGCTTTCCCAGGTAAATCCAGAGAGCAGCCAGAACGGGTGAGAAAATCAGAATGAAAGCCGGATTGAAGTTCTGGAACCAGCTCGATGGAATCTGCCAGCCCAGCACATTCAGATCCGTATACCGATCGGAGAAAATCTGAAACGAGGAGCCCTGTTGTTCAAAACCGGCCCAGAAAATGGCTGAGGCCGCAAAGAAAACGAACAGAACACCCACGCGTTTTTTCTCGACGAGCGTCAGACCGCCCAGCAGCAGAATAAACAAAAAGTAACCGACGGCGGTGAGCGTGATGATGATGCCTGCACCTTTGGCTAATCCCTGCGCGGTGGTCAGATCCAGAACGCCAGCAAACTGTAAAATGAGCAGCAGAGCGATCAGGCCAATGAGAAAGAACAGACTGCGGTTTTGCGTACCATTTTCGGCCACTTTTTCGGATTTGGCCGGAACATTTCCATAGTCACTGAGGTATTTTTGACCTAAAATCCGAAAGACGATCAGACCAAACAACATGCCGACGGCAGCGGCCCCAAAACCGTAATGCCAGCCGACTTTCTGACCCAGGTAACCAACCACGGTGATGCCCAGAAACGAGCCCATGTTGATGCCCATGTAGAAAATGGAAAAAGCCGCATCGCGCCGGGCACCGCCCTCCGGATACAATTCGCCAACGATGGAACTGATGTTGGGTTTAAGCAATCCGGTTCCGAGTGCAACCGTTATCAGGCCCATAAAAAACAACGCATTACCGGCCGGAATGGCCAGCAGAATGTGACCGAACATGATGATAAAACCGCCGTACCAGATCGACTTCCGCTGCCCCAGAATATTGTCGGCAATCCAGCCGCCGGGTAGCGACAGCAGGTAGCCCGAAGCCGTGTAAAGACCGTAAATAGCGGCTCCTTCCATTTCGCTGAGACCCATGCCGCCCCGAACGTTGTCGATCAGAAAGAGCAGCAGAATGGCCCGCATGCCGTAGTAACTAAACCGCTCCCACATTTCGGTTAAAAACAGGACATATAATCCCGGTGGGTGTTTCGCTGAAGTGACTGTAGGGGATGAAACGGTAGCTTCCATTCGGTTGGTTTAGTTGATGACGGGTATAAAACGAAAAACCGCTATTTTTCGGTAAAAAGGACATTAAATATAACCGTTACGCCGGAATCTCCCAAAAGTTGATTGGTTATTAACGAAACCGCCTTACTTTATCACATGATTTTGCCATTCGATTTTCAGACCGATCGATACCTGATTCTGGATTTTACGGTTAACAATCCGGATCTTACCGCCGTGGATCTCACGGATACTTCGGTGTTTACAGATTACGTTTTTGGTAAACTTCAACGGAATGGAGCAGTTGTTGGCGTTGGTGGCTACAATGAACACCGGGTTATTTACCGGCGCAGTCCGCATTTCAACCAAACCGAGGAACCTCGCTGTGTCCATTTGGGAATTGACCTCTGGGCGGTTGCCGGAACGCCGGTTTTTGCCCCGCTCGATGGCGTGGTGCATAGTTTTCAGGACAACAACCACTTTGGCGATTATGGACCGACCATCATTCTCGAACACGGGTGGGAAGAAAAACCGCTTTATTCGCTGTATGGCCACCTGAGTCGCCCGTCGCTGAGGGGTTTGCACGTTGGAATGCCCGTCAAAACCGGTCAGAAAATCGCTGAAATCGGTCCGTTTCCGGAGAATGGAGATTGGCCACCGCACCTGCATTTCCAACTGATGACCGATTTGCTGGGTCATACCGGAGACTTTCCGGGCGTTTGTTCGCTGACGGATCGGGAGCGGTTTCTGGAAATTTGCCCGAATCCGAACCGGTTTTTACAGATTCCGGGCTTGTAATTTGGGATTTATTTTTCCGTAATTGAAATCGTGATCGTGTGAGGAGCGGTTTCGTCACCGCCAAAATAGGGGTAAAGCCGGTAGCGTTTGTTGCTTTCCACCGTTGTGCAGCCGCGGGCAATGACGGTTTCTTTGCCCTTGAACGTAAACACATAGTTACCGCCGACGATGCTGAGCTGGTAATCGGTCGGTTTGTTCAGCTCAACGGTTCCGAGCTCTTCCGAAACCCGTTGGCCGTTGCGGTAACAGTACGCATAGATTCGAAGGGCATTGTCCCGCCAGTTCCAGCCAAAACGCGCACTGGCCGTGTTGTGTTGGGCGTCGCAATCGGAAAAACCGTAGAGCTTATTGATATCATGCTGGTTTTCGGGAATTTTACTGGTATAAATGGCAGAATTGTCGAAAATAACGCTGAAAGACAGGGTCGTTTTGGCTGTAAACGCTAAATCATTATGATCGGCATAATTATCGCCGGCTTTGATCGTATAAACCGTTGTAACCGGTGAAGTGGGATCAACGGGTTTTCCGGATGGAACCTCACAACTGTGAAGGCCAAACAGACCCAAAAAAACCAGAATGATTAAATAGCGCATTAAACAGTTGATTCAAAGAATCGTAAGGTGTGTATATGTTAAATAGTTGAAAACAACAATTTGGTCACTTTTTCAAAAACGATTAATAACGGGTAATCTTTTATATCCATGAAGAAACTTAGTTTTATTTTAGTCAGTCTGGTAACTCTTTTCTCACCGGCAATTGCTCAGACGCCCGACCTGCCGGTGAACCGGATTGTGGTGATCGGCGAAGCGGAACTCGAACTGCCCGCCGATCAGGTACGGGTAACGGTAACCCTGCAATATTCGGACCCAATTGACGCCCGGAAGGCATACACTGCGCATCAGGCAGCCGAAAAACGGTTGGTGAAGTTACTGAAAGATTACCAGATTGAAGAAAAAGACATTCGGTATACCTTACTGAATGTACAAAAAAATGATAATGGTATTTACCAACCCGGTGAACGGAAGCAGGAAATTGTCACGATGCAACAGGTTATTTTTGAACTGAAAAAACCGGAACGCTATCCGGATCTGCAACTGGCGTTGATCAGTGCCGGTTTTAACCGGTTTCAGGCGAGTTACCGGTCAACCAAGCAGGAGGAAAGCAAAAATAGCGTGCTGGAAAAAGCCGTGGATGTAGCCCGGGCAAAAGCCGTTGTGCTGGCCAAAGCCGCCGGACGGACGTTGGGCCCGGTGCTGAGCGTTCGGGATACGGAAGAAACCGACCCGGTTTTGCAGCGACGCTTTGGGGCGGAGATGGATGTCATGTCGGCGCGGGTCGGATACGGCGGCAACCTGCTCGATATTCCGCAAACCATCCGGATTCCGGCGCAGGTTAAAGTGACGTTTGAATTGAAATGAGCCGGATTGTTCTCTTCTGGCTGGTATTTTCGGTACCGGTTTTTGGGCAGTTATCTTCATACAAAGTCTTTTTCGGAATCACCGCCGATCAGCAGGTTCTGCTTCGCCAATGGCAGCAAAACGGCCGGGCGCAGTACCTGGCCGTTAATCCGCAATCGCTGGAAACCGCCATTGTGAGCCTTTCTTCGGATAAAGTTCGGGCCGCAACCTGGGCCGAAATCGAGCAGCGGTTTTTGAAAACACCGTACGTTCGGGCGTTGCAGGTAGAGAAAAACCGCGACGGCTCGTTGCAGGACGCGGGCATCGAGCGGGCCGATACCACCGAACGCGGATTTAGCCTGACGATCGATCTGTGTCCGTCCACGAAACCCCTGACGCGGGCGGTTTTTGACCAATTGATTGCAGCTTTTGAACCGGAAGAAAAACCGATTCCGGTGACCATCACTATCACCGGTTTATGGATGCAAAGCCACCCGCAGGATCTGGCGTACCTGAAAAACCTTGTCAAGCGGGGCGATCTGGCCATTACGTGGGTCAATCATTCGTTCCATCATCGCTACGACCCGAAACGGCCGTTGCCCATCAATTTCTTGCTGGAACCGGCCACGAACCTCACCGGCGAAATACTGATGAACGAACAGGCCATGATCCGGAATGGATTGCTACCGTCCATTTTCTTCCGCTTTCCGGGACTGGTTTCCGATAAAACCGTCTTCGACCGGGTGCTGGCGTTTGGCCTGTTGCCGATCGGGAGCGATGCCTGGCTGGCCAAAAATCAGCAACCGAAGCAGGGCAGTCTGGTGTTGATCCACGCCAATGGCAATGAACCGCTGGGCATTACGGATTTCATCCGTTTGATTCGCCGGAAAGCGGTTTCGATTCGGAACAAAACGTGGCTGCTTTACGAACTGCCGGCCAGTGTGGCGAATGCCGAACAAAAATAAGTAGGGATGCGGTTTGGTCGGAGATTTCATGATTATGTACCCGCCACTCAGGGAATTTAAGGGATCCACGGATTAAAGTCCGTGGGTACGTAATGGTACTTTTTAGTATGTTTAGGTAACAAACGAGCTGAACCGATGAAATACCGTTTACTCCTTTTTTGCCTCCTGTTTTTTATTCGATTAGTACCAGCCCAAACGCCCGGCGGTGCGGTTCCAACCATCACCTCGTTTACCAGCGGGATGGAAAAACAACCTGGTTTTATGACCTTTTACTGGGATGCAAAAAAAGGAAAGATCTGGCTCGAAATTGACAAATTCGATACCGAACTGCTCTATTATCCGTCGCTGGCGTCGGGCGTCGGTTCCAACGACATTGGGCTGGATCGCGGGCGTTTGGGGCAGGAACACGTCGTTAAATTTCAACGAATCGGCCCTAAAGTATTGCTGGTAGAACCTAATTTTCGCTACCGGGCCATCAGCAGCGATCCGCTCGAACGACGGGCGGTTGAAGAATCGTTTGCGCAATCGGTACACTGGGGTTTTGAGATTGTGGCTGAGGAAGGAAACCGTGTTTTGGTGGATCTGACGCCATTCCTGATGCTCGATGCCGTGGGGGCGATTCCGGATATTAGCCAGACCCGTCAGGGGAATTTCAAGCTTGATCCGAGTCGTTGTGCTATTTATCTGCCTCATTCCAAAGCCTTTCCGAAAAATACGGAATTTGAAGTGACCATCACATTGACCGGCGATAACCCCGGGCCCTACCTGCGGTCAGTAGTGCCAACGCCGACCGCCGTCACGATGCGCCAGCATCATTCCTTTATTCAATTGCCCGAACCGGGTTACAAAGCCCGGGAGTTTGATCCGCGTATTGGGTACGGCGGTATTGAATATTTCGATTATTCGACGCCCGTTAGCCAGCCCATCATGAAACGGTATATTTCGCGGCACCGGCTGGAGAAGAAAGACCCGAAAGCCGCCTTCAGCGAAGCCGTTAAACCGATTGTCTATTACCTTGATCCCGGTACGCCCGAACCGATTCGCTCGGCCCTGATGGAAGGGGCGACCTGGTGGAATCAGGCGTTTGAAGCTGCCGGGTACCGGAATGCGTTTCAGGTAAAATTGTTGCCCGCCGATGCCGACCCGATGGACATTCGGTATAATCTTGTGCAGTGGGTGCACCGCTCGACGCGCGGCTGGTCGTACGGAGCCAGCATCATCGACCCCCGAACGGGCGAAATTATCAAGGGAAAAGTAACATTAGGTTCACTGCGGGTTCGGCAGGATTACCTGATTGCGCAGGGTTTGGTGGGAACGTTCGATACCGATACCTCACATGTGGCCGAAATGATGCAGATGTCGCTCGACCGGTTGCGGCAATTGTCGGCCCACGAAATCGGGCATACACTCGGTTTGCCGCACAACTACATTGCCAGCACGCAAAATCGGGCTTCGGTGATGGATTATCCCACAATGGTTGCCAAAATCAAGGGAGCGAGCATTGATTTGTCGGATGCCTATACCAAAAGCATCGGCGATTACGATAAGTGGAGCATCATCTGGGGATATCAGGATTTTCCGGCCGGAACGAATGAGAAGCAGGAATTAAATAAAATCGTCCAGCAAATGCACGCCAGGGGGCTGACGTTCCTGACCGATCAGGATGCTCGTCCCGAAGGTAGCGCCCACCCGGCCACGCATTTGTGGGACAATGGCAGCAATGCCGTCGACGAACTCAAGCGAACCACCGAGGTCCGTCGGATTGCGCTGGATAATTTTTCGGAAAAGAAAATACCGGCCGGAACGCCCATGGCAACGCTGGAAGAAGTTTTTGTGCCGATGTATCTGTTTCACCGCTACCAGACCGAAGCTGCGGCCAAGGTGTTGGGCGGACAGACCTACACCAACGCGCTGCGGGGGGATGGACAGCCGGTTTTGTCGACGGTGCCGGTGGACGAACAGCGCCGGGCACTGGATGCGTTGCTGAGTACGCTCAACCCGGTTTTTCTGTCCGTGCCGCCGTACCTGTTAAAGTCCATTCCACCGCGTCCATTCCGGTACAATGCCAACCCGCGTGAAGTATTCAAACGGCGCACGGGCATGACGTTCGATCCGCTCGGGCCGCCCGAAGCCGCGGTCAGTATGACCCTGCGGATGTTGCTGAATCCGGAGCGGTGTGCGCGGCTGGCGTATCAGAAAATGTTCTACCCGAACCAGCTGGGATTGGAGGAGGTGTTGGATCAACTCATTAAAACCGTTTACAAACGCCCCGTCGACAAGACCTATATCGGAACGATCAACCAGATGACCGGCCTGAAAGTGGCGGAACAACTGATTGCGCTGGCCCAAAACAAAGACGCCGACGCAACCACCCGTGACCTGGCACACCGCTCCCTTTTACGAATCAAAACGATGGTCGAGCCCGCCCTGGCCAACCAGCTCTCTAATTATGGATTGATTACGCACCTGATCCGGCAATACGAACAAAACCCCACTCAGGTACCGCAGCCAGCGGTTTTGGTACCGCCCGACGGAGCGCCCATCGATACCGGTCAGGAGTGGCTGGAATCGTTGCTGGGCGAACCGGCCTGCGAGTGGAAACAATAAGCCGGATACTCAACCGTTTGAAGATTGCTTTTCCTTTCATTCCGACCAATGCGCTTTTCGTTTCTTCTGCTTATTGTCCTGGGCATTTCGCTGGTGTTTTACCTGAGCTGGGTTCCCAGTCCTTACATGCGGGTGGTGTGGTTTTTGCCGGGCTGGGTGGCCCGCTGGGCCGACGTCGGCAAAAATGCTGATCTGCGCACCGCCGTACCGTTTGTCTTTCTGGGATTCTGCAGCGGTTTCATGCTGTTTCGTTCGCAAGCCGCCTGGTTTTGGTGGTTGTTCGCCTGTTTCGGGCTGACATTGGTGGCGGTCATTGCAGAAGTGGGTCAACTGGCTTTACCCCACCGCCATTTTAGCTGGACCGACATCCAGTGGGGAGCCGCCGGTTCCGTGCTGGGCATGATGGGGGCCTTGATCGTTGGTTTCGTTAGTCGCCAATTCCGCATCGGGAACCCGTCGGAATAAGGGCAAAAACCGCCTTACAAACGGATTGCTGTTGGCGTAAGCGAGGCTACATGCCAGGTCGTAGTGAATCCGTTTGGCTGGTGCTGAACAAAGGCAGAACTGGCTCGAATGATGAAAAAAGGAGATAAGTTGGATCGGCACCGGGTAAATAGGTGACCATTTTTTCTCTTATTGTCACGATCTTATCCACTTAGTCGACCTGACATGAGAAAAATAGTGCTTATCTTTTGCTGCCTGGGCAGCCAGTTTGCGCACGCCCAAACCACGGATTCCTCCACTTCTGCGAAATCCACTTCCGATAAAACCGAGTTGAAATACAACCTGAACGAGTCGGGTTCCCATTTTTTTAAGGCTACCTTTCTCAATCAGACGTGGTTGCGGTTCAACCAGAGCAATCCGGGTACAACGGTGGTTGGTGATCCGAAAGACAACACCTTCGATATTGGCCTGCGCCGAACCCGGATTCAACTGTTTGGCCAGCTCAACGACCGGGTGTTGTTGTACTTCCAGTTCGGGATGAACAACTTCAATTTCCTGAATGCGTCGCCGGGATTCAATACCACGGGAACCATTTCAAACCGGAAAATTCAGGCGTTTTTCCACGATGCGGTGGCCGAATACCTCGTTTTCAAAGACAAAGATTACCTGAAAATTGGGGGCGGTTTGACCATTGTCAACGGGTTATCGCGCTTCACGCAGCCCGGTGTCAGCAACATTATGTCGATGGATGTACCGGTTTTTGCCCAGGCAACCGTTGACCAGACCGACGAATTTGCGCGGAAACTGAGCATTTATGCCCGGGGCCAGGTGGGCCCGTTCGATTACCGTGTCGCCATCAGTGACCCGTTTCCGATCCAGACCAACGGGGCTGCTCCCCCGGCACTCGGCCCCAATGCCAGCTTTGCGTTGAAAGGCCACACCAAGCAGTTTCAGGGCATGTTGCTCTATTCGTTTTTCGACAAGGAATCGAACCAGACACCAGGCTATATGACGGGCACATATCTGGGTAAAAAGAAAATCCTGAACCTCGAGGCCGGGTTGATTTCCCAGAAAAAGGCGGTTTGGTATACCGGAGCCACCGCTTCCGACACGGTGTATCACCCGATGAATCTCTGGTCGGTGGCGGCCTTTCTGGACATGCCAACCAATACTGCCAACGGGACCGCAATCAATGCTTATCTCGGTTACTTCAACCTCGATTACGGCCGGAATTACCTGCGGTACAACGGTCTGATGAATCCGGCCAGTGGCACGACGCAGGCCGTCGGCGGGTTGGGCGGAACGCAGGGAAATGCGTTTCCGATGTTTGGTACGGGAAGCGTGATTTATTCGCAGGTCGGTTACTTGTTCCGGCAGAACTTACTGGGCGGCAACGGAACGCTGATGCCTTATGCGCAGGCCCAGATCGGCACGTATGACCGCGTCAATGGGAGTGTGGGCGTCTATAACGTGGGCCTGAACTGGTTGATCCGGGGGCACAATTCCAAAATAACACTCGATTACCAAAACCGCCCGTATTACATCGCACTTCCGGCCACCGGAAAACTGGAGGAACAGGGTCGGCGCGGGCAGCTTGTCCTTCAATATCAGGTGTTTATTTAAAGAGCAAATTTGCGGTCTTTGACGAACAAGGGAGGTAAAGTTCCTCCCTTGTTGTTTGGTGGAATCGCAACGCGGGCATTTCGTTTTTTCGGGTTGTCTGGCTGGGCAAAAAAGAATAATAATATTAGAAACGGAAAAAAAAGTAGTAGAACGCTAAAAGGTCGGCATCTAACTTTGTCATTGAAAATCAGGGCTATTCTGGTCTATCATTCCCCAAATCCCAGAATTGCCTCCTAAACCGGGATGACTTTTAAACGTTAACAGGATGAAAAAAAACGCCACCGGAAATCCATCGAGAAGAAATTTTCTGCAAAAAACCGCTCTTCTGACGGCATTGACCCCGACGCAATTGCTGCGCCCTGCGGCTGAAGCCACGCAGTCGGCTACGGTCGGCGGTAATGTCCCGGAAATGGTGGAAGCTGACGGTCGGCTACGGCTTAGTTTTGGCGACGAAAAGGTAATTGTTCCCAAAGGACTGCAACCTTTCATGCTGGTAACCAAAACCGGGGCAATCGTCGTTCAGGCTCAGCTGCCGGAAAAACCGTTTCCGTCACCCCGGATGCATTACGAACGAGCCATGGGAACCTATATTTCCCGTGATGACGCCAAAACCTGGACGAACATTCCGCTGAAACCCGGCGAAAATGGCCTGAATCTGGAAGGGGGCGGAATTCAGTTGAAAGATGGTACGCTACTCGGGCTGGATACCTACATTACGCCCGGAAAAAAAGATGGCCAGGGCGTGGGGCAGATTTATACATCCCGCGATGACTGGCAGACGCTGCAAGGCCCGGTGGATGTGCCTTTTGACCTGCCGGGTGCGGATTTTTTCGCTTCTAAGGACGACGGAGGACACCCGCACGAAGCGATGCGGCTTCATCGACGGATCCTTGAAATGCCCAACGGCGATCTTTTGACCACGTATTATGGATGGACCAAAGAGGATCGGACCCCGTCAACGTATATGGCGAGTATGATGAAGACCCGCGTTTTGCTGGTGCGTTCAACCGATAAGGGGAAGCATTGGAAACAGGTTTCAACGATTGCCGTTGGCCCCGACATCGGCACGGAAGGACTGGATGAACCCGTCATTGCGCGGATCAGCAAAGGGCCAAAAACCGGTCGGCTGATCTGTTTGATGCGAACCGGTCGTGAACTGCGGGAATCGGTCTCGGATGATAACGGCGCAACCTGGAGCCCGCATCGACCACGGGTCTTTGCGGGGCTGGATATTTACCGCACCGAACTCTGGGTCGATTGGCTGCAAAACCGGACTGACTCCAAGGGAAAACCGCTCGATGAGAAAAACCCCGATGAACTCCGGGGCGCCGTGGTGGATCCCGATTTGATCGAACTCCGGAGCGGTTTACTGGTGGCCGCATTTGGCGTCCGCGTTCCTCAGAAAGCCTGCTGGAAGTACGCCGAACATTACTGGAATGGTAATTACCTGGCGTTTAGTCAGGATCACGGGGAGACGTGGCCGAACGTAGTCCGGATGACCTCCGGCGTCATGACCACACATTACATGGCCATTGAAGAGATGAGCACCGATAATAAACTATTTGTGGCCTACGATCTGGGTGCCTGGGGAAAAAATCCGAGAGACGCCGTCGGGCGGACAGTGGATATAACGATCAAACCGGTCTGATTCCGGCGGGAGGCAGTATAAAAAAAGGACACAAGAGATTGTGTCCTTTTTTTATACCAGGAAACGGAGGTTCATTACCTACAGCGTTTTCAGAATGTCATTCATGTTCCGAACCGCATCTGCCGACTTGTTGAAAGCCGCCTGTTCTTCTTCGTTGAGTTCGAAATCGATGATTCGTTCCCAGCCGTTCCGGCCAATAACAACCGGCACACCGAGGCAGATATCCGATTGGCCGTATTCGCCCTCCAGGTATACGCAGCACGGAATCACGCGCTTCTGGTCGCGAACGATGCTTTCCACCAGAGCGGCTCCGGCCGCACCCGGTGCATACCAGGCCGAGGTTCCGATCAGTTTGGTCAGCGTGGCGCCCCCCACCATCGTATCGGCGGCTACTTTTTGCAGCGTTTCAGCATCCAGGAAATGACCGACCGGCACACCGGAATACGTTGCCAGGCGGGTCAGCGGAATCATGGTTGTATCGCCGTGACCGCCGATCACCACGCCCTGCAAATCGTTGGGCGAACACTTCAGCGCCAGCGACAGGTACGTCTTAAAACGAGCCGAATCCAGAATTCCTCCCAAACCGATGATGCGGTTTTTAGGGAGTCCGGATGACTTCAGCGCGAGGTACGTCATCGTGTCCATGGGATTGGAAATGATAACGAAAATCGCGTCTGGAGAGTGTTTTAGAATATTTTCGGTAACTCCTTTGACAATGTTGGCGTTGGTCCCGATCAGGTCTTCCCGGGTCATGCCCGGCTTACGCGGAATACCCGATGTGATCACGACAACATCCGAATTGGCCGTTAATTCGTAATTATTGGAGGAACCGGTAATCTTGACATCGCAATCCAACAGGGTAGACGCCTGCAGCATGTCTAACGCTTTGCCTTCGCTCAGACCATCTTTGATGTCCAGGAGCACAACCTCCTCGGCTAATTCGCGTCGGGCGATGTTATCGGCACAAGTTGCTCCGACGGCCCCGGCACCTACTACGGTAATTTTCATAGAGTTAATGGTTTATTAACTGATAACAATTTTGATCGACACAAAAATAGGACAGCCATTCAACACTGACACCGTGGCGCAGGCTTTTTTTTAAGAAATAAGACAATTGCGGTATAAAATGTGTTATAGGATTGTCCAGCTATCCAGGGACTTTAATTTACACGCAACCTATGGCAAACCGTCGCTTGTTAACGGCAATCCTGAGTTCTATTTTTTTTAAACGCTCGACTGAAAAAGCGTCACGGTATACCCGAAGCGGCAAGAGCCTGCTCGATCTGCTTCACCGTGTCGCCGAAAAAACCCGGGTATTGGGGGTTGGGGCCAGTTATTCGGCCGCCAAAGACCAGATTAATATTTTGGTGCGCATGGTTCGGGCCTATGCCAAAGGCGAATACCGGGCTATTCCCGGAAAGACGCTCCTTCGGATGGTAGCGGTTTTGGTGTACTTCGTGTCACCCATCGACTTCATCCCGGACGTGTTGCCTTTGCTGGGAATGACCGACGACATTGCGCTTTTATTCTGGCTGGTGAGTTCGATCTCGGACGATATCAGCCGGTTTACCGAGTGGGAGCGCAACCATGCCTCATCGATTAAAATTGGGTGAAATCGTTTTTTTAGTGCACAATAAATTCGTAATATTCGTTACTTTTGTAAAGAGTTTCTGCATACACTCATAACTCATACTATCATGGCATTACTCACAATTTATGCATTCCTAGGCTCACTCGGCGGAACTGAACTTCTTTTAATTGGTCTGGTTATTTTATTATTCTTCGGTGCAAAACGGATTCCGGATCTGATGAAAGGGCTTGGCAAAGGCATCAAAGAATTTAAAGACGCTACCAAAGACGTTCGCGAAAACATCGAAGAAGGACTTCGCGATACGAACGTAAAATAACTGATTTTGACTAAGTGAATGATCGAATAGTTCCATATTGATGCTATTCACTCATTCATTCATCCAAAATTGATAAATGTATTTCAGACAACAGCTCGGCCTGAACGGTCGTTCTGTTGTCTCTTTTTTTCTACCAGCCGTACTTTGTTATGCCCGTAAAACCGTACGATTCCCTCTCCGAAATTCAGCGCGATCTGGCTGCCGGATCGGTCACCTGCCGCCAGCTGGTCGATCACTACCTGCAACGCATCGACGATCACCAACACCTCAACGCATTTGTGGCGGTTTATGCCGACGAAGCCCGCCAGCGGGCCGACGAAGTGGATGCTAAATGGAGTGCCGGAAAGGCGGGTCGGCTGGCCGGAATGGTCTTGGGAATCAAGGATGTACTCTGTTACAACCAGCACGGTGTGCAGGCGGGAAGCCGGATTCTGGACGGTTTCGTGTCGCAGTTTACCGCCACTGCCGTGCAACGCGTGATGGACGAAGACGTAATCATCATCGGTCGGCAGAACTGCGACGAGTTTGCAATGGGTTCTTCCAATGAGAATTCGGCTTTCGGTCCGGTTCGGAATGCCGACGATACCGATCGGGTTCCGGGAGGTTCGTCGGGCGGTTCGGCCGTGGCCGTTCAGGCCGGTTTGTGTCTGGCGTCACTGGGTTCGGATACCGGCGGTTCGGTTCGTCAGCCCGCGGCTTTTTGCGGCACGGTCGGTCTGAAACCGACTTACGCCCGGGTTTCGCGCTGGGGACTGATTGCCTACGCGTCTTCGTTCGATTGCATTGGCCCAATTACGCATACCGTCGAGGATGCGGCTTTGCTGCTGGAAATCATGGCGGGAGCCGATGAGTTTGACAGTACGGTAAGCCAGAATCCGGTTCCGAAGTATACGGAACAACTGGCTTTAAACCGCCCTCTGCGAATCGGCTACCTGCGCGACGGAGTAGAAAGCGAGGGCGTCGATCCGGTAATCCGCCAAAAAACGCGGGAAATGCTGGATCGTTTGCGGGAGCAGGGACACACCGTTGAACCGGTGGATTTTCCGTTGTTGAAACACGTTCTGCCTACGTATTATATTCTGACGACCGCCGAAGCCAGCTCCAATCTTTCACGCTTTGACGGCGTCCGGTTTGGGTATCGCAGTCCCGAAGCGACCGATCTGGAATCGCTCTACAAAAAATCCCGCACCAACGGTTTTGGTGATGAAGTCCGTCGCCGGATTATTCTCGGCACGTTTGCCCTCAGTTCCAGCTATTACGACGCCTACTATACGAAAGCCCAGCAGGTTCGCCGGTTGATCAAAGACGAAACCGATGCGTTTTTTGGGCAATATGATTTGATGGCGTCACCCGTAACGCCAACGACGGCGTTCCGAATTGGCGAAAAATCCAGTGATCCGCTGCAAATGTACCTGGCCGATATTTTTACGGTTCAGGCCAATGTCGTGGGCTGTCCGGCCATTTCAATTCCGAACGGCACCGACGCAACCGGTCTTGCCATCGGTTTTCAACTCATGGCTGCTCCCTTCCGCGAAGTGGACTTGCTGGCGGCTGCCAACGAATTGACCAAAGCAACGGAGGTCGAAGCGTAAATAATGGCTTCATTCGGGGCAAAGAAAATGCTCGAATGAAGCCATCAACCGGTTTTATTTTTTAGCCTGTTTTACGGGTGCCGTTGTTCGCAGAAAAGCCACCAGATCGATCACTTCGTCTTCCGTCAGGGCATCGAGCAAACCGGTCGGCATCATGGAATTGGGCGTTACTTCCCGCGATTGAATATCCGATTTGTTCAGCACCACGGCATCCTGACCGACTACGCGCAACGTAAGCTGCCGCTCATTTTCTCCCGCCACATTCCCGGAATACGTCCGACCGTCGCGGGTGGTTACCACCACCATTTTATAATCGTCCTGGATTTCGCCACTCGGATTCAGGATGTTACTGAGCAGGTAATCGACATTCGCCCGGTTTGATCCGGTAATGTCGGGCCCGATGCTGCCCCCTTCGCCGTACATTTTATGACAGGGGCCGCAGGTGCGCTGGAAAACCAGTCTTCCTTTTGTCGTATTGGCAGCCAGCAGCGCCCGGTCAGTGAGCAGTTTCTGGTAACGGGTATACGCTTTTTCGTCAATACCGTGCTGCTCAATCGGCCCCCAGACTTCCACAAAACCGCTGCCGACTACCCGCAGCAATTGCCGGGCGGCATAGGTCGGCACATCCCGTTTTGAGATCTTGTTGTTTTTCAGCGCCTGCGTCAGTTGCCAGCCGTAACGCGGCCGCGACGACATGGTCTGAATCACCTGAAGTTTATCGGCCGCACTGAATTCCGGGTAACGCGTCAGCATCAGTTCGCCTAATGATTCGCGGTCGTAACCGGCAATGGCACGAATGGTTTCGGAGCGCAGATTCGGTTCGTTCAACAAGGCCGGGAGTTCATTCAGCAATTCGGGTCGTTGCTGGCTTGCGATGGATTTCAGTGCTTTCTGCCGTTGGTCGAGGGGTGCTTTCCGGTCTTTCAGCGTTGCCAACGACTTGCGGGCGGTTTCAGTATCGCCAAACTGTTGCGCCACCTGCTGAGCGAGTTGGGCGGTTTTGGGATTCGCTTTCAATTTGGTATAAACCGCATTCCAGTTGGCCGGTGTCGCCAGATCCGAACGGCCTTCCAGCCCGTCGCGCATGCCTTCCAGCAGATTGATCTGGTTTTTAGGCTGTTTTCCAAGCGCGGTAATGAGCGTTGGCGTTGCATCGGCGTCGACAATCCGGCGCGCAATAAACCGGGAAATCAGCGGAATTTCACTGCGGTTCGCCAGTTCCAGCGCCCGGCCCGGATTCTGCTTGACGAGCGGTTCGAAGCCAAACCAGATCATTTTGGGTAAGTTATGATCGGCCTTGTCTTCGCCGTGCGCCATCAATTCCCCGGCTATTTTCCAGCGCGTTTCGGTATCCACGCGTTGCAGGGCACCCGCCAGATAAAGCCGCACGACCGCCGACTGATCTTCCTTGGCCATCCGAACAAACTTCTCCTGCGCCGTTGCCGAAGGTGATTTGTCTTCGCACAGCAGTTGAACGGCCCAGGCGCGGACGTACGGATCTTTGTCATCCAGGACTTTTACGAGTGCGTTGGAATCAAAACCGCCGGTGACGTGCAACGCCCACATGGCCCGCAGCCGCCAGTCGGCATTTGCATTGGTTTCGAACAACTGACGGAGTTGCGCATGTGTTTCGCCGGATAATTTGCCTTTTACCGCGCGGTTTTGCAAAATGATTCGCGCGCGTCGGGCGTGCCAGTCGCTTTTATTGGTTTGCAGACTGACCAGTTGTTGATCCGTCATTTTGTTCAGATCGGAGTACCGGCCGGTCCAGTTTTCGGCCAGCGAGTTTTTTGGCATGATCCGGAAAATCCGACCGGTTTCACCGTTCAGAACTTCTTTGCCGCAAATGTCGGCGTCGTGCCAGTCGAGCACATAAAGCCCACCATCCGGGCCGATTTCCATGCTAAAACCCACCCACTGCGCATTGTTGGCCTGCAAAAAATCGTCGCCGTGGTGTCCCACAAAGCCCGATCCTTTCGGCTCCAGAATGTCCGACAGAATACCGTGTTCGTGAATATTCGCCATAAAAATTCGTCCCTGCTGCGACTGCGGAAACGCATCGGATTGGTACACCCGCGCCCCCCCGTGGGCAGACCGGTGACTGTGGTCGGCGATGGTTTTGATGTCTTCGTATACATACGGATTGAAGTGCTGCCCGCCCTGCCGGTGGTAAATACCGCCCGGAATAACATGCCAGAGGTGCGGAATGACGCAGGCCGTCATCAGAAGCTGGCCTTTGGCGTCGTAATCAATGCCCCACGGATTACTAAAACCGTGTGCGACGACCTCAAACCGGTCTTTGGTCGGATGATACCGCCAGACGCCCCCGTTAATGTCAACGCCTTCCCCTTTCAGAATGTCTTCGGGAAAGGGGTCGTTGTGTTTGTAGAGTTTTCCCTTGCCTTCCGGTTTCCGAACTTTCGAGGGTGTCGCAAAACCTTGCAAACCGTATAACCAGCCGTCGGGGCCCCAGTGCAGACTGTTCAGTGTCTCGTGCCGGTCGCGGATGCCCCAGCCGGTTAGCCGAACTTCAATGTCTTTTACGTCGGCCCGGTCATCGCCGTTGCGATCTGGAACGAACAGAAGGTTTGGCGGTGCGCCCAGAAACAGACCGTCGAAGCCCACGGCCATCGCCGAGGGGAACGGAATGCTATCCAGGAATACCTTCTGACTATCGGCTACGCCATCATTGTTGGTATCTTCCAGAATCAGGATTCGGCTGTTCCCGGCTTTGGAAAAACCGTACCCGCGCGATTCGTAATCCCGGTTTTCGGCCACCCACAACCGCCCGCGATCGTCCCAGCAAAACGCCATTGGCTGCGTCATCATCGGTTCCGACGCCCAGACGTTGGCTTTGTAGCCGTCCTTCATCGTCATGCTTTCAACGGCCGCTTGTGGCGTCAGAAATTTCGCTTCCAGGCCTTCTTTCTGCGCAATTCCCCAGAGTTGTGACGTTGAATTGACGCCACTGAAGGCGCTCCAGGTTTTGGTCAGTTCCACGTCGTTCAGGTCACCGGAATACACAACCACCTGGTGCCGAATGGTTTCTGTATCGCCTTTTTCGATTTTCCAGTCGCCGTTTCGTGCCCGCGCCGGACCGATGCCCATCTGATTGTCGACCCGCCAGGTCTGGGGATAGCCTTTGTTTTCGGGATGGTCAAAAATGGCGATGTGCGCCAGGTCGTCCCGGCCTTCCACCTGCAAGCCCACGTCGACCCACATGGCCCGCTGGCCTTCCGCTTTTTCGTTGCGTTGCCGGGCCGCGTTGATCACCTCACCCTTCATGCCTTCTTTCCAGGGCATACGGACAAATAGCCCGCCGTAATCGTATTTGCCAATCGTGACGTCGGTTTGGGCTTTGCCTTTCCATTCCAGATCCAGCAGGTATTTTCCCTGCTGTTCGCGCATCGACCAGGTTTGCGTTTCGGTCAAAACCGCAGTGCCTTTTTCGTCGAGTAAATCATAAACGGTTTGCCATTTTACCTCCGTGCCGGTGGCCTTGATTACTTTGGCCGAAACCCGGCGCCAGTAGTCGCCCTGCGGATGGTGGAAATAATCCCGGCCATTGACGCGGGTGTAACCCCAGTAGATACCGGTTTGGTGCTTATGGTGTCCGGGGCTGTATTCGGTCAGAATACCTTTGCCGTCAGGAGCAACGATGGGGTGGAGGTAAGGCCGGAAATCCGCTTTTGCATTTTGGGTCAGGATGGGCGTTTTGCCGTTCAGGCGAAAAATGGAAATGGTACCGGCTTTTAAATCCTGTTTAATTTGCAATTGCTTTTGAGCGCCGGGCGGTTTTTGATCGGGACGTTGAAAAACACTCGCAGTACAAACAATCAGCAGGCTTAGGAATAGGATAATGGATTTCATAATGGTTCAGGAAAAACGCCAATTTAGTACTAAAGCGGCAAAAATACCGTAAATACTGCCTGAGAACGGATTCCGAGTCGTTTTACGGTTCCGAATCCGGAAGTTCCGGAGTAGATCAATCCGGTCGTATTCTATTTCTCTCCCTGATTTGAGTTGGCGTAGGAATTGGGCAGTAGAAAGAATATTTGTGGAAAAAGGTTGCTACATTGTGCTTAAAGAGAATTTTTTATTGGAATCGTACGGTTTTAATCCCTACTTTAGCTAATTGTTAAGCCACTTTCGTACCCATTCACTCAAATTCGTCAAAAGGTCCGTTCATGCGTATCCGAAAATTACCCGTTCGGTTGAGCCAAGACGCTGAAAAAGAAATCACCCTGCGGTTGAAAGCGGGTGATGAAGGTGCATTTGAGGAAGTTTTTTACCGGTACTACAAACACCTGCTGGCCATCGGAATCCGGTTTTTGAAAAATCCTGATCTGGCCGAAGATGCGGTTCAGGATATATTTCTCAAACTCTGGGATCACCGCGACAGTCTTAATGAAGCCTATTCCATCAAGAATTTCCTGTCGATTTCGATGAAAAACCACGTGCTGAACGTGATTCGTAACCACCATCAGTCCATCTGGGAATACCTTTCGGCCGAAATCGAAGAACTGAATGGCGAAGAAACAACCGGTAACGCTTTCCAATTTCAGGAGTACAGTGCGATTCTGGAACAGGGCTTGCAGCATTTGACGCCCCAACGCGAAAAAGTGTTCCGGCTTCGCGTGTTCAGCGGGCTGGATAACGAGCAGGTGGCGCGGCAATTATCGGTTTCGGTCAATACCGTTAAAGTACAGTTTACGCAGGCTACCAAGTTTCTGAAAGACTACCTCAGCAAACACGCTGACTTAGAAGGGATTCTCCCCATTCTGATCTTTTTTCTGCTTTCCAGCTAATTTTTTCTTCGACGAGTAATACGAATGGTTCGCAAATGTGTATCCAGTTAAGAAGCGTTTTCTCTAAACTCTTTAATGGATACACCACTTCTACAGAAGTATTTACGGAACGAGTGTACCCCGGACGAAGCCCGGGAGGTATTGCTGTACCTGGCCACGGCCCATGGGCAGCAACAGTTGCAGCAACTGCTCGATGCTGACCTGACCGAACCGACCGAACTTCCGCTTAATGCGACCGAACAGCTGGATGCCCAGCGTCTTTTCAACCGGATTCAATCCGGTAAAAAAAACCACCCTGACTTAGAGGCCAATGAACCGCGTTTGGATATGCCGGTCCGGCGGATCGGGCAGCGATGGGGCTGGGTGGCTGCGGCTGCCATTGGGGTGGTTTTGCTGGCAGTAGGCTCCCTCTTCTTTTATCAGCGGTTTACTACTCCCGAACCCATTTCGCTGCACACCGATTTCGGACAAACCCGGCGGGTTGTTCTGCCCGATCAGTCTGTGGTGACGATGAACGGCAACACAACGATTCGCTACGTTGAAAACTGGCGGACCGACACGCCCCGCGAAGTCTGGGTGGAAGGGGAGGCTTTTTTCGAAGTCGTTCATACGAAAAACCACCAGCGGTTTCAGGTCCATCTGCCCGGGCAGATGAATGTCGTAGTGCTCGGAACGCGGTTTAATGTGTACACCCGCCAAACCAAAACGAAGGTGGTATTGAACGAAGGCCACATCCAGATGCGGGTTTCCGATAACCCCAACAACCACCTCGATATGAAACCGGGGGAAATGTTCTTCGCTGATAGTCAGACCAATGCATATTATAAAAAAACGGTCAATGCGGTAGCACAGTCGTCCTGGCGCACCAACAAGCTGATTTTTGAAGGAACTACGCTGGCCGAGATTGCCCAGCTTTTAAAAGAAACCTACGGGCTGGATGTCGAGATTCGGGACCGGGAATTGCAGCAGCAAAAGGTTACCGGAACCATACCCGGCAAAGACGTGAACACGATACTGAAAGGTCTGTCCGGCCTTTTTGACTTGAAAATTACCCGAAAAGCGAATCATATTGTCATTGAATAAACTATCTACGCATGAAAAAAATAGTTCTATTTCTGTGGGGAATACTTCTGGTCGGTACGCTACCGATACACGCTCAACTGATCGCGTCGAATGGATACCGGGCTAAGCAGCAGGAAAAAGATATAGCCGCGCCCGTCGTTACGCTGAAAGCCGCCTTATCGGAACTGGAAAAACAATACCGGGTGTCGTTTATATACCGGACGAATCTGGTCGATACGAAAGTGGTTTTAACCGGTCATCGGGATCATACGGTGGAAGAAGCCCTGACGAACCTGTTGTCGGACAAGGGATTGACGTATGAAAAAATACAGGCCAATTTTTACGTCATCGTAGCTTCCAAAGAAAAAGGGACCCGGTTTTTTCGCAAAATAAACCAGATTGAAAAGAAGGCTTTTGAACCGCAGATCGGGAGCGAACCCGTCTCTTCAGCCGATCTGAACCTGATCAAACTGGAACGGATTGGCTACTCGGTGCTGTCCGCCGAAAAACCGATGGACGACATTCGCGGCAAAGTTTCGGGAGCAGGTGGCGACGCCCTGCCGGGCGTCAGCGTCGTTATTAAAGGCTCCACTCGCGGAACGACTACCAATGGCGAAGGCGAGTTTTCAATCAACGCACCGAACAACGCCACGCTGGTGTTCAGTTTTGTGGGATTTGCCTCCAAGGAAGTGCCCGTCAATGGTCGGACGAACCTGACCGTTACGCTGGTGGAAGATGAGCGCGCCCTGGAAGAAGTGGTGGTAGTGGGGTATGGTACCCAAAAACGGGCTTCGGTAACGGGGGCAGTTGCGTCCGTAACGCCCAAGGACCTGACGGCTTTGCCGGTCATTAGCGCGGAGTCGGCCATGCAGGGCCGCGTGCCGGGTGTTCGGGTGGTCAACAACGGGAGCCCTGGCCAATCCCCGATTGTTCGTATTCGGGGCGTCGGTTCGATTAACTACGCATCCGGCCCATTGTATGTCATCGACGGCGTTCCGTCGGGCGATTTGAACAACCTTGATCCCAAAGACATCGAATCACTGGAGATTCTGAAAGACGCCAGCGCAGCTGCTATTTACGGCTCACGGGCTTCCAACGGGGTGGTGATCATTTCGACCAAAAAAGGATCGAAAGACGGAAAGCTGCACGTCAATTTCGATACCTATTTCGGAACACAAACCGCCTGGAAAAAACTGGATCTGCTCAACACGCAGGAGTATACTCAATACGCGACTGCCCTGCTGGGAAATGCCAAAATCGCCATGCCTTCCCGGTTAAGCAATCTGAACACGCCGATTTATGATGGTGCTTCGCAGACCTTCGCCCAGACCGCTACTAACTGGCAGGATGTAATGCTCCGCACGGCGCCGATTCAGCAACACCAGCTTTCGGTATCGGGCGGGAATAACGTCTCCCGGTTTTTTACCTCTGCCGGTTATTTTGATCAGGAAGGAATTCTGATTGGTACGAACTACAAACGGGGTAACGTCCGGATCAATTCGGATCACCAGATCACCAAATTTCTGACGTTTGGTCAGACCCTGATGATTTCGTACGATAAAATGCGCGGGGAGCAGGGATTTGGCGGTGGTCGCACGGCCATCATGCAGGCCATCCGGAATTTGCCCTACTGGCCGGTTTCCGATCCTACCAAAGTGGGCGGGTATAGTTCGCCAACGGCGGCCGATGGTTCCGATCCCGACAACCCGGTTCGGATTGCGTTGCAGGATAAGAGTTACAACCAGCGCGTGAAATTGCTGGGAACCCTGTTTACGGAAATCAAATTTACCAATTTCCTGAAGTACCGTTTCAGCTTCGGGGCCGATATTGTTACGGCCATTGGAACCAACCTGTTTCCGATTTATAACGATGGGTACAAAAGCCGGACGCAGGACAACATTCAGGACAATCGTACCTCGTATTATTCACCGATCCTGACCAACCAGCTGACGTACGACCAAACGTTTGGCAAGCATTACATCAATGCGACGGTTGTGGCGGAGAAACAGACGTTCCGCAGCTCGAGCCTGAACGGGAACGGTTTTCGCCCCAACAACGACATCGATGTGTTGCAGGGCATTTCGAACCCCGGCGTAACGAGCAGCAAAGACGAAAGCAGCCTGATTTCGTACATCGGCCGGGTCAATTACGAGTTTGCCGGTAAATACCTGTTGAGCGGTTCGGTTCGTCGCGACGGTTCGTCGCGCTTTGCGCCGGGCAACAAATGGGGGACCTTCCCATCGGCTTCCGTGGGCTGGCGGGTGAGTGAAGAAGCGTTCATGAAATCCGTTCCGAACCTGTCAGAATTGAAGATTCGCGGGAGTATCGGGCAAACCGGTTTCAACGGCATCGGAAGTTATGCCTGGCAGTCGCTGATTTCGGCGGACAACACCAACTACGTTTTTGGTGCCAACAAAGTACTGGGTTCTTATTTTGCTTCCCTGGGAAACACGGCCCTGAAGTGGGAAACGACCACCATGTCGAACGTGGGCGTCGATCTGGGCTTGTTCGGCAACAAACTGACATTCACGGCGGAGGTCTATAACCGTAAAACCGACGGTCTGCTGCTGAATGTTCCGATTCCGAACTCGATCGGATACTCGTCTCCACCCCTGGCCAACATCGGTAGCATGAAAAACTGGGGGTATGAATTCCAGGCCGGTTACAACCACAACGAAGGTGATTTCCGCTGGAATGTTTCGGCCAACATGGACGTCACCCGCAACAAGGTGACCAGCCTGGCTACGCCAAGTGCTACGCTGTACTCCGGTCTGAATCAGGATTTTGGCGGGTTTGATATTACGAAAACCGAAGCCGGACAGTCCATTCAGTCGTTCTACGGCTGGCAGGTAGAGGGAATTTACCAGTCGCTCGACGACGTGTTCAACAGTCCCCGGGCGCAAAACCGGGCCGAAACGCGGGAAGCTCATGACCCCACCAAAAACACCTCACCGGGTGATATCAAGTTCAAGGATATCAACGGCGATGGCAAAATCGACGCCAGCGACCGGACCTACCTTGGCAGTTACATTCCGAAGTTCAGCTACGGGATCAATTTTGGCGCTAATTACAAGAACTTCGACGTAACGGTTTATCTGCAAGGGGTTTACGGCAATAAAATCTATAACGGCACGAAAGTGATCGAAGAAGGAATGCTGCGGTTATTCAACGCGGGCAAGGGCGTTCTGAACGCCTGGACCCCGACCAACACGGGAACCGATGTGCCCCGGGCAATCAGCGGTGATCCGAACAATAACAGCCGTACATCCGATCGTTTTATCGAAGATGGTTCGTACATGCGGGTGAAAAACTTCAGCATTGGGTATAGCATTCCGGCGCCGATTCTGAGCAAATTTACCCGGAACACCCTCACGAAAGCGCGCCTATACGTTTCATCCACGAACCTGTTAACCTTTACGAAATACACGGGGCTGGATCCGGAGATCGGGATCAACGGAACCGCTGGTGATAACTCCAAGTTGTTGACCAACGGCATTGATTATGGCCAGTATCCACAACCCCGGACGCTCCTGATCGGCTTGAATATCGGCTTCTGATGCACAGAACCGGCGATGTTTCAACAGTATTAAACGAAAGATTCCAATGAAAAATAAATTTCTTTTATCCGGTATTCTGTTTCTGGGCCTGGTGGTAGGATGTCAGGAAAGTGATCTGGACAAATTGAACCCCAACGGCGTTACCGTTGATACGTTTTACAAAAACGGAGCTGAACTGACCAGTGCCGTCAATGCGGTTTATGCCATGGCAAAGGCCAACGCGCTCACCTCGCGGGAGTGGTTTTTCCTCCAGGATTTGCGCAGCGACGACGTGGCCGCCGGTGGTGGTCAGCTTGAAACCCCCCGCAACCAGTTGCTGCTGGGCAGCCACGATACCGGCAACTCCGTGATGGGAGCGGTTTGGCAGGGCTTCTACCGCCTGATTCACCGGGCGAACGTGGTGCTGGATCTGTCCGGGAAAGTGTCCGATATCCCGGCGGCTGACAAAGCCCGGCTGCTGGCCGAAGCCCGTTTCCTGCGTGCCTGGTCGTATTTCGATCTGGTGACGATGTGGGGCGGTGTACCCCTGTATAAAACCTATGTGACGGCGGTGGAAGGCTCGTTGCCCCGCTCGACGGAAAAAGAAGTTTACGATTTCATTATTGCCGACCTCAAAGCGGCACAAGAAGCATTACCAGCTACCTATGATGCGAATAACCTGGGTCGCGCCACCAAAGGGGCGGCCCAGATGTTACTGGCCCGGGTGTATTTGCAACAGGCGGATTATACGAATGCCAAAACCGAACTCCAGAAAGTGATTTCGTCCGGTACCTACAGTCTGGTGGATGAATTTTCGGATAATTTTACCGAAGAAGCCGAATTCAACAAGGAGTCGATCTGGGAAATTAATTTCTATCCGTCGGGGGGGAACTACAACTGGGACGGCGACGGAAACGGCGCAACGGCCGGAACCGAAACCGTGCGGACGCAGGAGTATTCGGGCATCGGCTGGCGGAACGTCATTCCTTCCAACAGTCTGCTGAACGAATTTGAGAAAACCGCTACCGGTTTTGATCCCCGGTTTTCCAAATCGTTTTATGCAACGGGCGACAAGTACAATCTCGACAAGAATGTGCTGACGGATGCGGCCCAGAACGGTAACTCGTCGGTGGTCGACGGAAAAACCATCAAGATCAGCTGGCGGAAATTCTCGCTGATGTACAAAACGGATCAGACGTTCCTGACCGGCGGTATCAACCAGCGGATCATGCGCTACGCCGAAACGTTGCTGTCCATGGCCGAAGTGGAAAACGAAATCGGAACCACCGCCGAAGCGGTGAAATACCTCAACATGGTTCGCGCCCGCAAGAGTGTGGCGATGCCCGCGTATCCAACGGCGGCTTACCCGGTTGGTACGAAAGATCAGGTGTTTGCCGCTATTATGCACGAACGTCGCGTCGAGTTGAGCGGGGAGCAAATCCGGAACCGCGACATTCTGCGGTGGCGGAAAGCGGGTAAACTGAAAACCGAGCCGTTTGCTTATTTCCAGAAAAACAAACATGAATTGCTGCCGATCCCGCAGCAGGAAGTGGATAATAACCCGAAAATTGAACCGACCGATCAGAATCCGGGCTATTAATTTCGCACGAATGTTTTAAAAGTTAAGCGAGGAGCAACGGTAGGACACCGACGGCTCCTCGCTTTATTCATTTTCAGCAACCGGTTTTTGCCAGTGAAATCCATGCGTTTTTCCTCCGTTTTATTCGGGATCATTGCAAGTCTGGCGGTGTTCTGTACGGCGTGCCAGCAATCGGAACCGACTCTTTTTGAGCAACTTCCGGGTACAAAAACCTGTATTGCATTTGCCAATACGCTCCAGCAAACCGACCAGTTAAACGCGTTTACATTCACCAATTTCTACAACGGCGGTGGCGTCGGAATCGGCGATGTGAATAACGATGGCCGACCGGACGTTTTTTTCGGTGGGAACCAGGTCAGTTGCCGGTTGTACCTCAACCACATCGACCCAGCGACCCAGGAATGGAAATTTGAAGATGTCACCGAAGCAGCGGGTTTGACGACCAGCCGATGGTGCACGGGCGTTTCGATGGCCGACGTCAACGGCGATGGCTGGCTGGATATCTACGTGAGTGCGGCCAAACATACGGCGTTGCCGCATTCCGAAAACTTGCTGTTTATCAATCAGGGCGGTAAAGGTGGGACACCGGTTTTTAAGGAAATGGCCGCCGAATACGGGTTGGCGGATGCGTCGTTTACCACCCAAACCGCCTTCTTCGATTACGATCTCGATGGTGATCTCGACGCCTATTTGCTTAATACCGGCCCCGATCTGCAAAATCCGAATTACCTGCGGGCTACGATTAACGACGGCTCGTACCCCAGCACCGGTAAACTCTACCGAAACGAAGGCGTTGGACCAAAAGGTCACCCGGTTTTTCGGGACATATCCAAGCAGGCCGGAATTGTCTACGAAGGACTCGGGCTGGGCCTGGCCATCAGCGACCTCAACAAAGACGGCTATCCCGACATTTACTGCTCCAACGATTTCATCAGCAGCGATATGCTCTATCTGAATACGGGCAGGCAGAATCCTGACAATCCGACGTTTACGAATGTCATCCGGCAGTCGACGGCGCACACCAGTTTGTACGGCATGGGCGTCGATGTGGCCGATTTCAACAACGATGGTTTGCCCGATATTTTCCAGCTCGACATGTTGCCGGAAGAAAATGCGCGTCAGAAAAAGATGTTGGCAGGGCAGGATTACGACCGCAAGGAACTCAGCATTTCCGAACCATATCGCTACCAGATGCAGTACATGCGGAATTCGATGCAACTGAATCTGGGCGTGGGGCAGGCCGGGACAGCGGACAAAGGTGCAAAACCGGATGCAGGTTCATCCCCTTTGGGCCAGACCCCGCTGCCGCTTTTCTCCGAGATCGGCCTGCTGGCGGGGGTCGCCAAAACCGATTGGAGCTGGGCCGCTCTGATGGCGGATTACGACAACGACGGACGGAAGGATCTGTACATCACGAATGGCTACCGCCGGGATGTTACCGACCGGGATTTCATTTCGTTCACCGAAGAGTTTTCCGGTTTCGGAACGACGGAATTTCAGAAGGAAAAGCGGGAAGAGTTGATCCGGAAAGTGCCCGAGGTGAAGGTGCCGAATTATGCCTATCGCAACGCGGGCGATCTGGCGTTTACTGATGTTTCAAAGAGCTGGGGACTGGACAACCTGTCGTATTCCAACGGCGCGGCCTATGCCGATCTGGACAGCGACGGTGACTTGGACCTGGTTGTCAACACGGTTGACTCCGAAGCCCTGGTTTACCAAAACCGGGCGCAGGAGCTGAAACCGGCGCATTACCTGGCCGTTAAACTGGAAGGGAATGCGGAAAACCGGCAGGGCATTGGTGGTAAAGTGGCGCTTTGGACGAAGGGACAAATACAGTATGCCGAAGTTTCGGTGGTACGCGGTTTTCAGTCGTCCGTCGAGCCGCTTTTGCATTTTGGATTGGGCCAGTCGGCGGTGATTGATTCGTTGCTGGTGGAATGGCCGGGCGGTTTGTCGGAAAAACAATACCGGATCAAGGCAGATCAACGCCTGACGCTTCGCTTTGATCGGGCGAAAAAGAACGAAATCCGTCCTGTTGTTACGCCCGAAAAACCGCTGTTTGCCAATGTTACCAGCCAGGTTTCACCGGATTTTCAGCACCGCTGGTCGGATTTTGTGGATTTCAAGCAAACGGCGGCCTTGCATAAAATGCTGTCGCGCAGCGGTTTTGCGCTGGCTTCGGGAGATGTCAACGGCGATGGTCTGGACGATTGCTTTGTCGGGGGAACGTATCGGGGGAGCGAAGCCTGTTTCCTGATTCGAAATCCAGTAGGCGGTTTTACCAAAAAAGCGTTCCCGATTCATACCGGTCACGACGATACGGCGGCTTTGCTGTTTGATGCGGATGGCGATAACGATCTGGATTTGTACGTTGTTGCGGGTGGGGCACAGCGACCTGCGTCTGAAAAAGCGTTTTACCAGGATCAGTTGTATCTGAACAACGGGAAGGGCGATTTTGCAGCGGCTCCGCCAAACGCCTTACCAGATGTGTCGGGCAGCGGGTCCTGCGTTATTGCGGCTGATTACGATCGCGATGGTGACCTGGATTTGTTCGTCGGTGGTCGGCAAATCCCCGGACAATACCCGCTTCCCACCCGCAGCTATTTGTTGCGCAACGACACGAAGAGCGGCCAAACTCGGTTTTCGGACGTAACTGCCCAGTTTTGTCCGTCGTTGCTGAATGCCGGACTGGTCTGCACCGCCCTCTGGACGGATACCAACAACGACAAGTGGCCCGACCTCCTGATTGCTGGCGAGTGGATGCCAATAACCATATTAAAGAATAATTCCGGAAAAACATTCACCGCATCGGCGGACCCTCAATCACTCAGTCACTCATTCGCTCATTCCGAAGGTTGGTGGAACTGCCTCGCACAGGGCGATTTTGACAATGATGGCGATTTGGATTACATCGCTGGTAATGAGGGGTTGAATACGTTGTATCGGGCGTCGGAACAGGAGCCGATCAAGATCATTGCGAAAGATTTCAACAAGGACGGCACGTTCGATCCGTTGATGGGGTATTTCATCAAAGGCGTTCGGTATCCAGCCATTCCCCGCGACGCCCTGAACCAGCAGGTCATTCAGTTTCGGCGGAAATACCAGCGTTACGCCGATTACGCCAAGGTTACATTCGACGAATTACTGACGAAAGAAGACCTTGACGGCGCGTATCAGGCCGAGGCTAGCTATCTGCAAAGTGCTTACATCGAAAACCGGGGCAACGGCGAATTTAAGGTAACACCCTTGCCCCGGATGGCGCAGCAATCACCGGTTTTTGAAATCATTCCGCAGGATGTCAACCACGATGGCAAGCTGGATGCGGTTTTGACCGGGAATTTCTACCCGAACGAAGTCAACATGGGGCGGCAGGATGCCTCGTTCGGACTGGTTCTGCTGGGCGACGGTCACGGCCATTTTAAACCGCTGCTGCCCCGCGAAAGCGGTTTTCTGGTGAATGGCGACGCCCGCAAGTCGGTGGTGGTTTCCGGGAAAGGGGTTGATACCTTGGTGGTTACGGCGGTGAACGGGCAGGGGTTGGAATTCAACCGGTTTATGAAACCGCAGCAACGCTAACGGTTTATTTTTCAATGATGTTGCGAATCATTTCCCGGATTTTCAGGCTCGTCACGGCGCTCTGCCGGGTGGTGGTGCGGGTAAAAATAATGCCAGCCACCTGATTTTTGGAATCCTGCCACGGATGCGCCCCGAACAGGCCCGGACTGCTGCTTTCCAAAACTTTGCCTGACGCATCCACCACATCGAGCCAGTTTCCAATGCCGTACCGCACGCTGGCTACGGGGTTGTGGGAATACGGATTGGCCGGATAGGGTGTTGCCTGAATCGTCGCTCCGCGGGTTTGATCGCTCAGCATGTCCGAAATAACCTGCTCGCTCAAAACGCGCTTGCCACGAAATTTACCCTTATTGACGATCATTTCCAGGAAATTCAGGTAGTCGCGGGCGCTGGTCCAGGCGCCACCGGCAATCAGCGGGTTTCGCAGATTGACCAGTAAATAGGTGGCGCGCAAATCGCAGGGAACCGCCATTTTTTCGTTGAAGAGCGACTGCCATGGTTTTCCGGAAACCAGTTCGGCGATGCGCCCGGCCACGTGCATACTGGCACTACCGTACCGAAAAACCGCACCGGGTGGATTGGTTAGCCGGGTATGAACCGCAATCGAGTCGACGGCCTGCGCCAGCGTCAAGTCGCGTCGGTATTCGTATTTTTCAGGTGAATCGCCCGGAAAACCGGCCGTATGCGAAAACAGTTGCCGGATGGTAATGTTCCCCTTTCCGTATCGGGTGAAAATGGGCAGAAATTTGCCAACGGAGTCCGATAACGCCAGTTTTTTCTCATCGACCAGCGCCATGATGACCGCACCGGAAAGCCATTTGGAGGCTGAAGCGATGAGCCGTTTGGTGTCGATTGTCAGGTTGTGTTCTTTCTGATAAATCACGTTTCCATTCTGCGAAACCAGCACGGCAATGCTATCCTGATACACCGCCGTATTTTCGTCGATAAACCGGTCGACGGACGAGAAATCATACGTTTTGGAGGCTGGTTCGGGAGCGACGGAATGGGTGCAGCACAGAAAAACCGTCAGAATGAGGAGGATCAGCAGGGAAATTTTCATCGGTTCATTCGATTGAATCAGAAGACCAGAAACCGTCTCTGGCCGAATGGGTACAAAGAAACCGCCCGCTGAAATGAGTAACGGAAAAAACAACGTAAAGCGTCCGGATTCGGCGGTGACCCTGCCGATCCGGACGCTCAATGTTTTAATTCGGTTGTGAAAACCGGCTGCTCTATTCCGTCCGCAGACTCTTGACCGGATTCACCAAAGCCGCCCGAATGGCCTGATAGCTTACCGTTAAGAGCGTAATGAGCAGTGCACCCAAACCGGAGGCCGCAAAAATCCACCACGCCATATCCGAACGGTAATCGTATTGCTTCAGCCAGCTGTTCATAAAATACCAGGCGAATGGAACGGCAATCAGGCATGAGATGATTACCAGCACCACGAAGTCCCGGGAAAGCAAGCCCCAGACGTTGAAAACCGATGCGCCCAGCACTTTCCGAACGCCGATTTCTTTGGTCCGCTGTTCGGCCACAAACGACGCCAGTCCGAACAATCCCAGACAACTGATGAAGATCGCGAAAATGGCGAAAAACGTAGCGAGGTTGCCGATGCGCTCTTCGTCGGAAAACTTGCGGGCGTATTCGTCGTCGGTGAATTTGTATTCGAACGGACTCCCGGGATTGAATTTTTTGAAAACCGGTTCCATTTTATCCAGCGCATCACGGATGGACAGGGCGGGGTTCGCCCGCACGATAATCATATTCAGCCAGCCGTAATCCACCAGAAAGATGGTCGGAACCGTTGGTTGGAACGGCGAATCCATCACCATGTCTTTGACGACGCCCGTAACGACGTGATCGCGGCCATTCCAGCGCATGACTTTGCCGACCGGATCGGCAAAACCGGCCAGTTTTACGGCAGCTTCATTCAAAATAAAAGCGCTGGAATCGGTCGTGAAATCGCGCGAAAAATCCCGGCCTGCAACGATTTTCCAGCCTACGGTTTTGCCAAAATCGTGCGTCACGGCAATGGTGCCAAACAACGGGTCGGTGGTGGGATCTTTGCCTTTCCAGCTAAAACCACTGTTATTCGACCAGATTTGCGTCGGCGGGCTGTTGGATTCGGTCATTTCGACAGCGGCCCCCGACTCGACCAGCGCGGCCCGTAATTCGTTGTAATGGCTGTTTAGTTCCGGCGTATTCATGGCGATGGTAATCAGGCCCTCGCGGCTGTAACCAACCGGGCGGTTTTTGGCGTACTGAATTTGCCGGTAAACGATGATCGTGCCGATGATCAGCGTGATGGAAACCGTAAACTGAACCACCACCATGACCTTGCGGGGCAGCGACGCAAAACGCCCGGCCCGCATCACGCCTTTCAACACCTTGATTGGCTTGAAACTGGACAGGTAAAAGGCCGGGTAACTTCCCGAAATAAAACCGGTGAACAGGGTGAAACTGATCGTTAATAGCCAGAAAACCGGATTCGTCCAAGGGATGTTGATGGCTTTGTCGGCCAGCCGATTAAAGAAGGGCAGGGTGGCCAAAACCAGCAGCAGGGTGAATGCCAGCGACACGAAAGCCACCACCACCGATTCGCTCAGGAATTGCCCGATCAGCTGGCTGTGCATTGACCCGACGGCTTTGCGAATGCCGACTTCTTTGGCTCGTTTCTCGCTCCGGGCGGTGCTCAGATTCATGAAATTGATGCAGGCCAGCAGCAGGACAAAAACGCCGATGATCCCAAATAACCAGACGAACTGAATCCGGCCGCCGTCGACTCTACCAGTCCGGAAGTTGCTGTACAGATGCCAGCGCGCCATGGGGTTCAGCGAGGTATATTCGATTTCCTTGATGTGGGGTAAAACAATGTCCTTGATTTTAGCGGAAAGCTGACTCATGTCGACCCGATCGCTGACCTGCACCAGCAGCGAGCAGCCGTGATTTCGCCAGTCCTTATCCTGGGTGTTCCACCAGTTGGCGATATTGTGCCAGGGCAGCACAAAGCGAACGTCGCGGAAGGTCGTATTCGGCGGTAAATCCTGATACACGCCCACAATTTTCATGTTCGTTTTGTTGTCTACTTTCACCACCTGATTGATGGGGTCGTCATCGCCGAAAAGCGCGGCTGCCACGGATTCCGAAAGCAAAACCGACGACGGATCGTTGAAGGCTTCGCGGCTGCCTTTCAGCATCTTGAGGGTCAGCATTTCGGGAAAATCGGGCTGGGCCCAAATGCCCGGCTGGGCAATCTTTTTCTCGCCGACCGCCAGAACGTTCGTGCTGGCCCAGAGCATCGAAAGGCGTTTAAAATCGGCCGGATACAGCGAACGGAGCTCTTTTTCAAGCGGTACGACAATGCTGTTGTAAGTTCCGGTTTCGCCGTTGTAGGTCTGGGTAGCCATCACGTAGGCCAGCCGATCCCGATTTGGGTGGTACGTATCAAACGACACTTCATCCCATATCCACAAACCAATCAGCAGGGCTACGGCCATTCCCGTGGCCAGACCCGCGATGTTGATCACGGAATAGACCTTGTTTTTGAGCAGGGTACGAAAGGCAATTTTGAAATAATTGAGAAGCATGGCAGGGCGAAATAGAAAAGGTGATGGATGCTCAAGCGGTTTTTGTTTTCGAAGGGAAGGACGCACCAGACTCAGCACATCCCGAACGTAGCGGAGCCGGGCTTTGCGGGCGCCAATCAGGCGAATCCGCTGCTCGAACAACTCCTCCAGATCGCCCTCCATTTCTTCGACCAGGTAAGCCGGGCAGAACAGGTGTAAAAACCGCTTTGCCCAGCGGGGCGGACTTGGTTTCATATTCATTACTATTTTATGAACAATGAATAATTAACAATGAACTGTAAGTCAGCTTATTCATTTTTCATTGGTAATTTTCTTTCAGCTCCAGGCGGTATTCGGGATGGAATCCCACATTTGATTGCGAAGCTGGCGGATCTCTTCCAGTGCCCGGCGCCCGGCAACCGTGACCGAATACAGCCGTTTCCGGCGACCACCGCGTTCCTGCGTGACGCCACCGAGTTTTGAAGACACCAGTCCTTTTTCTTCCAACCGGTGCAGGGCCGAATGAACCGCTCCCAGATTAACGGAACGCCCCATCTGCCGTTCAATTTCGGTGGTGACAGCCGCGCCATACGCGTCGCCGGAACGGATGGCTACGGACAGGAGTACGACTTCTTCAAACTCGCCCAGATAGGTTCCTTTCATGGTTCTAGCAGAATTAGTTGTGTAAATGTATAACAAATGCTTTGCCAAACTGAAAATACAGCCTTTCTGAGCGAATTGGGCCAGTTTTGGGTAAAATCCATGTCCGTTTCTGGACAGCCTTTGTACGCTGGTGGACAATGATTATACCGGTTTTTGGCAACCAAAACCGTTAAAACGGTTCGTTAAATGAAGGGTTGTTGGACGATTTCAACCCACGGTTAAAACCGGTGGGCTGTAAAATTTAATATGCTATTTTTGCCCAAAGCAACACCTAGAAACGATGACAAATACATGGCCGGACAACCGGATTCAGGAGCTACTGGGCATTGAGTTGCCGATTATTCAGGCGCCGATGGCGGGATCGGTTTTGTCGAAAATGGCAATTGCGGTTTCGGAAGCGGGCGGGCTGGGTTCGCTGCCCTGCGCCCTGCTGCGCATCGACCAGATTCGGCACGAATACGAGCTGATCCGGCAGAAAACCGCTAAACCGGTCAATCTCAACTTTTTCTGTCACCAATCGCCGAAGGTCGATCAGGATCGCGAAAACCGCTGGCGAAAACGGCTGGAAAGTTATTACACCGAATTCGGAATCGATCCGAACGAGCCCATTCCAACCTCAAGCCGTGCGCCGTTCGATGCGGATTTGTGCGCCCTGGTAGAAGAACTGCGGCCCGAGGTGGTGAGCTTCCATTTTGGCCTTCCGGACCAGAAGTTGCTGACGCGGGTCAAGGCGGCTGGAGCGAAGGTGCTGTCATCGGCCACGACGGTCGAGGAAGCGGTTTGGCTCGAACGCGAAGGCTGCGACGCCATCATTGCTCAGGGTGCGGAAGCGGGCGGCCACCGGGGAAACTTCCTGAGCGATACTATGGCTACGCAGGTGGGTACGATGGCGCTGGTGCCGCAGGTAGTCGATGCCGTGAACATACCGGTCATTGCCGCCGGTGGCATTGCCGATGCGCGCGGCATGGTTGCGGCCCTGGTGTTGGGGGCGTCAGCCGTTCAGCTCGGAACCGCCTACCTGTTTTGTCCCGAAGCGGAAATTTCGCCTTTGTACCGACAGGCATTACGCAACGTAAAAGACAACAACACGGCCATTACGAACGTGTTTACGGGGCGTCCGGCGCGGGGAGTTGTCAACCGCCTTGTTCGGGAAGCTGGACCGCTGTCGGCAGATGCTCCGGAGTTTCCGCTCGCTGGTGGAGCGTTAATGCCGCTCCGGGCGAAAGCCGAGCCGTCGGGTCTGGCCGACTTCACCTCCCTGTGGTCCGGGCAGGCCGCGAGTCTGGGCCGGGAACTTTCAGCGGGCGAATTGACCCGGTTGCTGGCGGAAGAAATGCACAATAAAATTTCAGACTTCCATTCGTAAGCGAACCGAAGACGCAGCTGTTGTGTACGATTTCCGTTGCCAGGGAATTACTTATTGGAAATAGCGGGCGTGTTTAGGGCTTTGATTTCGTCATCGAGGACATCCTTCAGGATGCCCAGGATATCGGCAGCCAGGAGCTTTTCGCCATCATCGATGAATCGGTTATAGGATTCGTACAGAATGTGGCATCTCCGCTCAAACCGGGTTGTCGGCGTCATTGAAAATAAAGTAGTTTGGCTTTTAAATTGACCGGCAATTACGGTTTCACGGGTTTTGCTGAATAAATTAGTCATACACGAACGGATCTATTTATGGAAAACATCTCACTGCATTGTCCAGCCCAATTTACACAGGATCGGCATTGTTTGTGCAAGTGTACTAAAAATTAAAACAAAACCCGACTCGATCGGCCGGGCTGTATCTTTAATTCTGTCCTACCCATACGGGTATGCATAGAAAATAGCAAAAATTAGGCC
This sequence comes from Larkinella rosea, assembly GCF_003858635.1. Lineage (GTDB taxonomy): Bacteria > Bacteroidota > Bacteroidia > Cytophagales > Spirosomataceae > Larkinella > Larkinella rosea. The sequence goes on along the minus strand of NZ_RQJO01000010.1, from coordinate 377,440 downwards.
ATTCGGTTTAAAAAGTCATCGTTGGGAGATTGTTTTTTTGGATGAATGAACTCACCAGAAAAATGTCCAGCTTAAACGGGCAAAAAAGGGTGTTCCGGGCGTAAAGTGAATCTCATCTACCGGGGCGGTTTCGCCCCGCAACCGGCTTTCGGTGGCAAATTGCGTTTCTTTCCAGCGGGTGTTCAGCAGATTCTGAACGGATAATCCAAACTGGTACTTCGTGCGGGTGTAGTTGACTTGTAAATCAGTTACAAAATACGACTGAGCGACAATCGAATTGTCTTCGTTTGCGGGACGGTTTCCCATATAGCGATAGCGCAACGAACCGCTCCATCGCCCGGCATTCTGGAACGTAAGGCCACCCGTTGAAGTGAATGTGGGCGCAAGCGGTAAATAGTTCTGACCGGATTCGACACCGATGGCACGCGGTTTGGCGGTATTCAAATCCAGATCGGCGTACAAATGATGGGTCAACTGGTAGCGAACCGAGAGATCGACACCGTACCGACGCGATTTTCCGCTGGGTTCGACCACTCCTTCGTCGCCCACATACACAAATTCCTGCTGTAGCCACAGGTACCAGCCAGCCGCGTTGATCAGCAGTTTGGGAAACGGTTTAAAAATGATACCCAGGTCAGAACCGTAGGCCGGGGGTAAAATATCCCTGCCATTTTGCGGAACAACCACCCGCGTATCGTTGGAATGAAAGCTTTTACCGGTATTGAGATACAATTGAAGCCGCGGGTTGGCGGTATAATAGAGATTGAATTTGGGTGAAACAAGGGCCGCGTCGGCCCGTTTCGGGACGCTGGTTGGTGGAATTAAATCGTCATATTGATTGCGAAAATAATCCAGGCGAACACCCGCGTTGAGGGAAAAATGATCAGAAAACTGGATCAATTCGTCCAGGTAAACACCGGCATTGAGTTCATTGATGTTTCCAAATTGCCGCCGTTCCAGTGTTTCAACCCGGTTTTTGGTGTGCGAAAGCTCGGTGTGACGCGTCAAATCCTGACGGTATTGCAGCCCGGCGGTTGTTGTAAACCGGGTGTTGCCGCTGAAATCGGTTCGGGAAATACTGCCGTTGTAGCCAAACAGATTCCGGCGTTCTTTCTGCCGAATCTGGTCGCCGTTGATGGAATCTTCGCGAAAAAAAGTAAAATTCGAATACAACTCGAAATTGTAATTGCTGTAAAAGAGCTGATTTTTGATCGTGTAGTTTTTGGGTGTAACCGTCACCAGCTCCGCATTGACGTTGGTCCGACTAGTTTCTCCGCCTTCGGTTGGGTCGACGGAACCGAAAAAACCGGTCAGGCCGGAGGTCACCGCCCGGTCAGGAATCTGACCGGAATGGTTCCATTTGCTCCAGAAGGTCGAACCGGTCAGCGTCAAATTGGTGTTGGGCGACAGGTGGCCGTGGTATTTACCCACCACATTCAACCGTTTGAAATGCTGCGGATGGTCGAAGTAAGAATCGGAATACGAATATTCCGACGCCAGATAGGCCGATTGATTTTTTGCCCGCCCCCGCTGCCCTAACAGATCCAGCCCGGCAACCGCCCGGTACGTATTGTATTGGCCGACCTCGAGTTTAGCGAAACTTTTGTCGAGCGTCGTGCGCGTCCGGAAATCCGCCCAGCCAGCCGTGGTAAAATTGCCTTTTTCGGTATTGTATGGCCCTTTTTTAAAGTCGACCTTTTCGATTAATTCCGGGATTACAAAGTGCAGGTCGGCGTATCCCTGACCATGGGCGTGTGAAACCATGTTGACCGGCATGCCGTCTACCGTCAACCGGATGTCCGTGCCGTGGTCGATGTCGAAACCGCGTAAAAAGATTTGCTCGGCTTTGCCACCCCCCGCGTGCTGACCAATGAACAAACCCGGCACCATCCGCAAAATTTCCTGCGAGTTGGTAATGGGCCGCATTTTAATGTCCAGACTGCTAATCAGTTGCTGGTCGTGAGCTTGCTGCGACGAAACAACAATTTCACTCAGTTCGATGGGAGAGCGAGCCAATACCATATTTAACGTCACGTTTTGGTCATCCTTTAGATCGACCGAAACCGTGAGGGATTTAAAACCAATGTGCGAAATTTCGATTTTGTACGGAGCCGCCACCAAACCCACAAAGCGGTATTGTCCTAATTCGTTGGTGACGGTTCCTTTCCCCAAACCGGTCAGTTGCACACTGACCCCGCGCAGCGGCTGATTGGTAGACTGGTCGATGATAGTTCCCGAAACACTACCCAGGTGGGCAAAAGCCCTGAAACTCATCAGGACCAATAAAAGGACGTAGAGCGTCAGTTTCATACAAGTCGAATTCTCTGGCAAATGGCACCAATACCGCTAAAGTACCACATTGGGATTGATCTTCCGGGCCTGGGCAACCAGTTTATTTCCCGATTCGACGTGTCCCAGTGCAACTTCAATCGCTCCGGCCTGTTGCAGCAGCTCTGGATTTTTGCTACCGGTTTTCAGCGCTATCTGCATGTGTTCCTGCGCTTTCTCCAGGTTGTTCTGGTTGAAATAAACCCAGGCCAATGCATGGTTGACGTCGATATTTTTCGGCCGCTTCCCGAATTCCTTCAAGCCGTACACCTTCGCCGAATCCAGCTGACCGGTTTTGGTGTAGAGTTTGCAAAGTTCCAGATCGACGGTGTGACCCGAGCGGGCATCTTCGTTCAGCATGGTGACCACTTCGGCAAATTTCTTTTGGGCTTTTTCCCTGTCGCCCTGCAAGGCAAAAATCTCCGCCATTTCTTCGTGGAACGAAAATTCGGGCATGATGCCGGCGGCTTTGTCCAGCGTTGCCAGCGCTTTTGCGTATTCCTTGCGGGCTTTCTGAATCCGGGCCTGCCCGGCCAGCGCAAAAGCGTAGCTGGGCCGAACGCTCAGAATACCAGCGTATTGCTTTTCGGCTTCGTCCAACTGGCCGGTGGTTTCGTACAGGTGACCGAGGATATTTTTACTCCAGCAGTACGGTTCTGAACCGGGTAATCCGGCCTGAACGGCCAGTTTCATGGCTTCAATTGAACTCGGGTAGTTACCGTAAATTTCGCGTAGGTAGGACGCCCGCGAATACGATTCCAGCGACGGTTTTAGTTGCTGCATTTTATCCGACATCGCAACCGCTTCATCGTAATTTCCCAGCTCCACATTGGCATCAACCAGCACGCCGTAGACGTAAGCATTGCTGGGGTTGAGTTGCCGGGCTTTTTCGGCCAGTTCGCGGGCTTCGGCAAACTGGTGCTGCGACATCTTCACGGATGATTTAAACGTCGTGGCCTCGAAGTTTTTCGGGTCCATCGCCAGCACACCATCCAGAATCGCCAGAATGGCCGGGTAGTAATACGGGTGTTCACCGGTAATCCGGGCTTCGGACAAATAAATAACCGCCAATTGCAAACGGGGCTTTACATCGCCCGGTTCTTTTCGGATTTTATTCTGTAAATCATCGACTTTTGCCCGGGTTCGCGGCCATTCAACGGCCTTGGCTAATTCGCCCCGACGTTCAAATAAAGCCGGAATTTCCTGGGTAGAACCGGTCGCCGTGGCCTCTGAACCGGTTTTTTTAGGATCGGTACAACTGTTCAGGGTGAAAAGAGAAAGAAAAATCAGGCCCGAAATATATACCGAGGCAAGGGGTTGAAAAGAAGGTTTACGTGCTGACATGAATCAAACCGCCCAAGCGGAGGATAGGGAATCGTTGGTTTCGGAAAAAACCGGAGGTGGATGAACTCATCCACCTCCGGTTGGCTGCAAAGACTTATTGTCGCAGTAATTTGATGATCTGACGATCCGTTGGCGTTTTGACTTCCAGGAAATAAACCCCGGTTTGCTGGCCCAACCGCAGCGTCCGGCGCTCAACCGAAGTGGCAACCGGAATGGCGTGTTCGCCAAACTGCTGGCCCTGGCTGTTGATCACCGACAGATGCAGCGATTGACCCGAAACACCAGTCACTTCCACCACCACTTCACTTTTACTCGTCGGATTGCCCAACACCCGTACCGACAACTGATCGGCCTCGGCGGAGAGACGGGCGGGCGCACAGTACGCGCGGAAGTTAAAGACATACGATACCATTGAAGCGGGCTCTCCCACGTAACGGCCATTGATCGTAATGGTACTGTTGTTCGGATCATTCCGTACACCAAACTCGATCTGGCGGTTCACGCTGGTTCCATAAACCCCGTTGACAACGCCCGCTGCGCTGAATTCGACGGTTTTAGCCGGATCGCCCCCGACACGCGCGAAGGTAATGTCACCATTGGCGCAATTATAACTTTGGACCTTAACGGCCAATGGTTGATTCGGTTCGTAACCACTGCCAATGAAACCGCGCCAGGGATCCTGAACAAACGGAAACGCGCTTTTGAACGTCGTATCGTTTTTGGTGACACCGGCGGTAAAACCCAGCACGCTTCCCAGATTGGGCGTTACCGGGCTGGGGCTGGTTCCCGGAATAAAGTCGTCATACCACAAACCGATTGCGGCCAGTACCACCCCACCAACGGCCTGCAATTCAATTGTGGTCACGTCATCTTCCAACCGGCGACCGTTCGGAAAACCGTCCATGTTTGGAATGAACTGAAGATTGGCATTGGTGTACATCGGATCAGTCAACCCCATCACGGCGGCACCGACCAAACCGAGGGAGCTGAACTTGGCGTGGTTACGGGGCGTTGCCGGAACGGCCATGTTCAGCCGCAGCATGTCGCCCAGGGTCGGCAGGAAGTTGTTGATGAACGGTTTTCCGGCCGCCAGGGGATTGCCGTTTTTCCCCGTTGCGAGTTGGTAGGGCCGCAGGTTGGGCACACCGGTGTAGAAGATCGGCAGCAGATCGACGGCGCGGGGGCTGGCGTTGTTGGGCAGTAAAACCGCTCCGAATGCGTTTTCGGCCAGCGCGGTTCCGTCGAGCGCAGCATTTCCTTTCAAGCCGAACAGGCCCGGTTTTCCGTTCCGGAAGTCAAAGCTTCCCAGCGATTTTGACTGAATCCGAAGTGCCGAAAGGCCCGGAACCGCTCCACCAAATTTGGAATCATCCATGTAGAGGGCGAGCTCAGGGTTGGTAAAGTTGGCCGCGAATTGCAAATCGTTCCCGCCGTAGGGCGTCATGGCGTTCCATTTATCTTTCATGCCGATGGGAATGACGGCTTCGTTGGTCAGCGGCATCCCCAGCCGGGACACCTGCACCCAGCCACCGTCGTAGCCTACGTCACCACCCGAATTGATGGTTTTGATCTGCCGCCGACTCGACGACGCCCAGACGCCGATCACGTAATCCGGATCAAGAATAGTAGCGGCCATCGCTACGGTTTTTTTGCTTTTCTGCAAGGTCGAAACGGGGACTTCAATGGCGATGGTGTGAACATTAAACCGGGCCAAACCATCCCGACCCATTGTCCGGAAGTTGCCAACGTCGAACACCCCGCCCAGATCGACAAAGAAGGGATCATCGATGGGGCCGCAGAAAATCCGTTCGCCGGTCGAACTCATCGTAATGGCCTGTTTCGCCAGCGCATTGTACGATGGCGCACCCAGGCCAACCGTGGCGTTTTCGATGGAACGGGGGCCGATGTTCGCGGGGGGCACCACACCGTCGGTGACAACGGTGGTCCAGCTTGCCCCGCCGTTCGTACTACGTTCGCAGGTGTACGTGGTTTTCTGGTTTTGCTTGCCCAGCCGGATGTTGAAAAACGTGGTCGGGTCTTCATTGACGATTTTGAACGTAAACCGGTACGTGATGTCGTCGCCGGGCGTTGCGGTATTGTTGTCGACGTGAATTTCGTACCGGATATTTTCGCCGAACGTATACCAGTTAGGTCCACCTGCCGGGTCTTCAAACGGGATGTAGTTGGCGATCAATACGATCTTTTCCGCATCGGTCGGACTTTTGAACGCGTAGACATCGGTATTATCCGCCAGCGGATCGGTCGAAATCAGCGGAGCTTCGCGGTGGCTCGAGGCCATTAACTGGCCGGAAGGCAGGTAAAACAGAACTGCCAGCAGCAAAAGGGTAAGTATCTTTTTCATGGTTTATCCGATTGATCTGGCTTAGAATTTGGTCACTTTGGTGTAGTTAAAGCCTCTCCACGGCGTCTGCACGTACGGGAACGATGCCTTCAGGGTCGTATCGTTTTTGGTGACACCGGCGGTAAAACCCAGCACGCTTCCCAGATTGGGCGTTACCGGGCTGGGGCTGGTTCCCGGAATAAAGTCGTCATACCACAAACCGATTGCGGCCAGTACCACCCCACCAACGGCCTGCAATTCAATTGTGGTCACGTCATCTTCCAACCGGCGACCGTTCGGAAAACCGTCCATGTTTGGAATGAACTGAAGATTGGCATTGGTGTACATCGGATCAGTCAACCCCATCACGGCGGCACCGACCAAACCGAGGGAGCTGAACTTGGCGTGGTTACGGGGCGTTGCCGGAACGGCCATGTTCAGCCGCAGCATGTCGCCCAGGGTCGGCAGGAAGTTGTTGATGAACGGTTTTCCGGCCGCCAGGGGATTGCCGTTTTTCCCCGTTGCGAGTTGGTAGGGCCGCAGGTTGGGCACACCGGTGTAGAAGATCGGCAGCAGATCGACGGCGCGGGGGCTGGCGTTGTTGGGCAGTAAAACCGCTCCGAATGCGTTTTCGGCCAGCGCGGTTCCGTCGAGCGCAGCATTTCCTTTCAAGCCGAACAGGCCCGGTTTTCCGTTCCGGAAGTCAAAGCTTCCCAGCGACTTCGACTGAATCCGCAGCGCTTTTAATGAAGGAACCGCTCCACCGAATTTGGAATCATCCATGTAAAGAGCCAGTTCGGGGTTGGTAAAATTGGCCGCAAACTGGAGATCGTTCCCGCCGTAGGGCGTCATGGCGTTCCATTTATCTTTCATGCCGATGGGAATGACGGCTTCGTTGGTCAGCGGCATCCCCAGCCGGGACACCTGCACCCAGCCGCCGTCGTAACCCACATCACCCCCGGCGTTAATGCTTTTGATCTGCCGACGGCTGGCCGATGCCCAGACGCCGATCACAAAATCCGGGTCGAGGATGTTAGCCGCCTGACCGACGCTTTTTCCGTCTTTCTGCAACAGATTAACCGGAATTTTCAGGGCAATGCTGTGCACGTTGTAGCGGGCGAGCCCATCTTTAGGTGCATTGATTTTATTGCCTTCAGGCCGGAAATTTCCGAGGTCGAATGCCCCGGCCAGATCGACAAAGAAGGGGTCGTCGGCGGGGCCGCAGAATACTTTTTCGCCCGACGAGGCCGTAGCAATCGCCTGTTCGATCAGCGAGTTGTAGGAAGGAGCGCCCAGCCCGACTCCGCCTTCGATGGAACGGGGACCGATGTTGGCCGGTGGTACTTTTCCGTTGCCGACGATGGTGGTCCAGGTTCGGCCGCCGTTCACGCTTTTCTCACACCGATAAACGGTTTTCAGGTTTTGCTGATTCAGGCGGATGTTGAAAAAGGTTGTCCCGTCGTCGTTGCTGTTGGTAAACGTAAACCGGTACGTAATGTCGTCTTCCGGCGTGGTGGTTTTGTTTTTAATGTGGATCTCGTAGCGGATGTTCGGGCCGAAACTGTAATAATTGGGTCCGCCCTCCGGCAATTCAAACGGAATGTAATTCGCGATGATCGTGATGGTATTTTCATCGTCGGGACTTTTAAATGCGTAAACGTCCGTGTTGTCGGCCAGCGGATCGCTGGAGATGAGCGGGGCTTCCCGGTGACTCGAGGCAAAACTGCCGATGCTCAGCAGCAGCAGGGCACAGCTCAGAATGAATTGCCTGAGCCGTCCTAAAAAGATAGGAAAAATGGCCATAGTGCTTATGGTTAAACGTGAATAAAGGATAAAAAACGCTAACGGGTAGCCTGGATAGGATGATTCAGAATGGTTGTATTTCTTACCGAATAAATTGATTCAGCAAACCGATTGGTTTTTACAAAATCTCGCTAAAAAAATACTGAAACTTGATTCTCAGATGGCGGATTGAAACCATCGTTGAAACGCAGGGGATCTCGCAGGGGAAAAATCAATTTCCTGAATGTTTGATAAAAACCGTCATGAGGTGTTTTTACCAGCTTAGCGCAACCGATTCAGGACTAAAATCAAACATAATCAGGCAAATATACTTTTTTTCATAATTTATTAAATTTTTTTGTTGGTTAAGGTTGAATTAATTTATGGTGTTCAGGTAAGTATTTGAATGTCAGAATATTGTAATTTGGCCATACACAAAAATTCTTTCTCAAATAATGGATTCCTCCAAATTTGAATAGTAACTAAATTCAAACATCTAGTTACGTAAGGCTTTGGTAATGTGTTGAGTAGCCATACATACGTTTGTTGGACAAAAACGGATTAGCACTGCTCAGAAAAAAATCGGAGCGGGTTTTTCGAACGTTTGTGCTCAGGAGACCTGAACGAAAACCGGATTGGTCGGGGAGGAGCAGGACGGGAAAAATTGGCGGAAAAAGAAAATAAAAATACCCTGCTAACCCCGGAGATCTCCGGGTTAGCAGGGTAAAAGGCAGATTTAGAAAACCGGTGCTAAATGGTACGATTACCATAAACCGTTAGCCTTGATTTAACGGGAATTATCCAGCGATTTTTAATCCTGTTCCGACGAATAATCAAGGCGTAAGCGAAGGGCTTTCAATCGGGCAACGCCTTGCAACGGTTCCAGATCGAGGTATTCGATGTCGGAAGTGAGTTTGTTTTGTTTCTGTAATTCGGTGATAAAGGGAAGATAATCAACGATTTCCCGGGTATTTGTGTAAACGAGGGCAATGGTGTCGGGTTGGGTCAGTCGCTCCTGCGTTCCCGCAATCAGTGCCTTGTCGATCCGTTTTTTTAGCACTTCGTAGCGAATGCTGTAAGAACCTTCCACGTCGAACCGGTGCTCGTCCTGCCGAAAGCTGATGTCGACCGCTTGCCCGTGCGCCAGAATCAACTGGGTGGTTTGCAGCGGTAACGGCAGGCGGGGGAGCAGCAGGTGCGTCAGCCGGGCCATTTCCACCATCGAGTTCAATTGCCACTTAAATAACAGCCGGAGGTAGTCGGGCTCGAACGGTTTTTGGGGCGAAATGGACTGTCCGATGTAGATTGTGTATTCCATTCCGTCGGTTCGGTAACGTTCAAAATAATGCGGATAAACGGCCTGGAGCTGCTTTTCCTCGTTTTCGATGAACGTATTTACCGCCGTGTTGAGCCATTCGACGCTCCGTTCATACACTTGCAGCGATCGGTTAAACTGGCCGTTTGTGGGGTTTGTCTGCCCGAAATAATGCTGGATAGCGGTTTCCAGATCCGGATAATGCAGCCGCAGGTGTTCGAAATACGGATTGACTTCCAGCGCCAGAAAGTCACTGATATTCAGTTCGTCTTCCGGATTCAGGTCTTCGGTTAGCTTACTTTGCCAGGCACTGGCCGTAGCGATGAGCTGCTCCGGTGTGGCCAGTTCGTTGGGTAAATCGGCCTGTTTCAACAATTGCTGGAGGGCGGCCAGTTGGTTGGAAAAATCCTGCCGAACGGCTTTGTAGCGTTCGTTTGACGAATTGCGGATATCGATTGCGCCATAAACCGGGTAAACCTGCGGAAACCGCACCTGCGTGGCCGGGCTGTTGAAAGACTCTTTTTTGCCCAGTCGCAAATATTCCCAGGCCACCTCGTTAAACTTCCATTCGACCGATGGCTGGAGGGACGTGAATTTCTGTTTGATCAACTGCTCCAAATTCTGGTTGAACTGCCGCAGTTGATACCGTAATAATTCCTGTACCAGCGGAATCACCTGCTCAATTTTAGGAAGTAAGCCTTCGTCGAAGGCATCCGGTTGCGGGCTCGCCATTTCCAGAATCCCCAGTGCTTCATCGCCGTTCACGATCGGATACCACAAAAAACTGCGAAAACCGTTCTGATAGAGCATTTTCTGACCCATTTCAGGAAGACCAACCAAACCGGGAAACAGACGTGGTACCGGATTTTTGATCAATTCCTGAACGGTTTTCTGAGCGTGCGGGTCTTTATACCCATCGACAACCTTGCCGGAATGCCGGAGAAAAACACTGCGGGCGCTCATCTCTTCCTGATGCACAAAATACCCGTTAACCTGCTGAAACGGAACGATGCTCAGTTGTAGATCGGGCTGCCCGACAAGGTTGCGTAAGGCGGTTTCGAAACGGCGGTAAATCTCGGGTTCGGTGTCGGAATGCAGACGCGAAAAAACCGCCTGCAACTGGTGGACGGTTTCGGCTTCCGTGATGTCTTCCACGATAAAAAAAGCAAACCCCTCAAAACGGAAATCGCTCAGGGTAAGCCCACCGGTATTTTTATTCGGCAGTCGACCGCCTTTGGCGAAATCAATCCAGGCTGATTGTAAGTCCGGTAATTTGGGTTCGAATCTGAACGAATCGGCTGGGCTGCGCTCAATAAAGGTGGTGTTGATTTTGATCCGAAAATACTTGGTTAAGCCGTTGGCGGTCTGCTGAAAGCGAAACGAAGCGGTTTTGCCATTAAATGACTGCACACCGTAGTATCTTTCCAGAATCAGACGGTACCAAAACCGCTGCTGATCTTCTTCCCCGATTTGAGCTCGAATGTCTGATAACAGGCTGGGGTATTCGTCGCGTAAACGACCAAATTCGTCGGACTGGTGAAACAACGTCATCGGAAAAGGCAAACCAAAGGCGTACGAAATTTCGCGGTTGGTGTGGGCCAGCGGAAAAACCGCTACCGTCGCCATTTGAAAAAGCATGGACAAACGATCTTTGTCGTACAATTCCTCCAGCGGCTCGATTCCGAACGTGGGCGTAAACTGGTCAGTCATGTACGTATACATGTCGCCCAACCGGTTGGTGGCCTGACAGTTTTTCTGCTGGTTTTGGAGGTAATTTATAAAGGGCCGAAAGGATAGTTTGATGGAAACACCCCGTTTGGTCGTGTGTGGTAGTTCTGTAATCATAGTCTCCATTTCAATGGGTAGGGGAAGAATCGAAGTTGACCGTCACCCCAATTTTAGAAACAGTAATTCGGAAGGGTTGGTGCCAGCAAACCGGTATTTTACGCAGTTCGCTGACACCGGTAGAAATTCGAAAATGAGACTATTTTCATTTTCAACGAATATCTATATACGTTTACCAGAAGTGGTCACTGAGGCTGACCGACGCCCGAAAGCGTTTCGGTAACGAGATAAGCTTTCAACTGGCCGATGGTTTTCAGCATCCACCAGTCTTCGTCCGGAATCCGAATGCCGAAATTGATCTCGACCTGCAGCAGCAGGTCCGTAATATCCAGGGAGTCCAAACCCAGATCTTTCGTAAAATCGGCTTCGTCGGTGAGCGCACTCAAACTGATCCCCAGATTTTCAAAGAGTTTCTGGAGGCTATTGTTAATCTGTTGCGTTGTCATGGCAATGGGGTTTCTGTTTTTGAAAAAATGAATAAGAACCGGAGCACAGGAAGCGCTCCGGTTTTTGATTCAGGGAGTCGAATCAATAGACGACGGTTTCGGCTACTTCTTCGGCGACTTTGGTTTTGCGGAAACGCTGGGTAAACCATTCCTTCGTGCGGTCGACGAGGTAATAGACCATCGGAACCAGAAAAACCGTCAGGATCATCGAACTGGTCAGTCCGCCGATCAACACCCAGGCGAGGGAGTTTTTCCACTCGGCACCCGCACCTTTGGCGATTGCAATCGGAATCATCCCAATCACCATGGCGATGGTCGTCATCAGAATCGGGCGCAGCCGTTCTTCACCGGCGTGGAGGATGGCCGCCCGGAAGGGAACGCCTTTTTCCTTCTGCTGATTCGCGAAGTCAACGATCAGAATGGCGTTTTTGACCACCAGACCAATCAGCATCAGCATCCCGAGCATGGCGAAAATTCCGACATCCGAAGAGCTTAGCGCGAGCGCCAGCAATGCACCAATAACGGCCACCGGCACCGAGAACAACACCACGAAGGGGTAAATGAAACTGTCGTAGAGCAACACCATGATGAAATAAACCAGCATCAAAGCGGCCAGCATGGCAATGCCGAGCGAACCGAAGCCTTCACTCTGGTTCTTGGCATCTCCACCCCAGGTGAGCGATACGCCCGCGGGCAGCGGGTTTTTCACCAGATCGGCCTGAATCGCAGCGGTCAGCGTTCCCGAACCGGTGCCCAGCACGTTGGCCGTTACCGTCACGGACGACCGGCGGTCTTTCCGCTCGAGCAGTGAGGGGCCATTGCTCAGGTTTACGTTCGCAAATTCTGCCAGACGAACCGAGCGCTGCGCCGTTGGGCTGTAGAAATTGATGCTGCGAACATCGTCCGGGTTTTTGCGGTCGAAAGCGTCGAGCATCACACGAATGTCGTAATCTTCACCGCCATCGCGAAATTTGGAATCGTCGTTACCAGCAAACGCATTTTGCAATGTGCCACCCACGGTTTGGATGTTTAATCCCAATTTGGCCATTTTCTCGCGGTCGATTTCAACCCGAACTTCCGGGTTTCCCGACTCAATCGACACGTTCACGTCGTTGGCGCCGGGCGTTTTACGGATGCGGTTGGCCAGGTCGTTGGCGGCTGCCAGAATCTGATCCAGGTTGTCGCCACTGAGGAAAATCTCGATTGGGGCTGAACCGGAGTTGACCATCCCGACAACCGACGAGTTGAATTCGATGGCCGGAAAATGCTGTTCCAGTTCTTTCCGGAGCGCAATCATGTAGCTTTCCGTGGGCTGATGACCGGGCCGCTCGGCGGCTTCGGCCAACTGAATGGTTAATTCCGTGCGGTTGGTTTCGCCCTGTCCCGTGCTGTTCATCCCGGTGCTGGCTCCGCCGACGTTTGCGAAAATGGAACGGACTTCCGGTTTTTTCCGGAGATACGTTTCAATCTGCCGGGTGGTCAGGTTGTTGTGTTGCAGCGACGCGCTTTTGTCGACTTTCATGGTCAGCAGAAACTTGCCCTGATCACCCTGTGCCACGAATTGCGAACCGATGATTCCCAGACTCATCACCCAGCCCGTGAAAACGAAGAGCGCGATCAGCATGCCGGTAAAGACCAGCTTGTGACTCAATACCCACTCCAGCCGACCGTGATACCACTTGGTTAAACCGGTAAGCCCTTTTTCAAACCAGATTAGAAAAGCCTGGAACGGATTTCTGGGATTCAGGTGTTCGAGCTTGGCCAGCCGCGAAGTCAGCCAGGGTGTCAGCGTGAAACTCGCCAGCAAACTGACCATTGTAGCAAACGCAACTGTCAGCGAGAATTGGCGCAGCAGATCGGCGATGACGGAATCCACAAACGTAATCGGCACAAAAACCACCACAATCACGAGCGTAATGGCAACGGCGGCAAAACCGATTTCTTTCATCCCGTCGAGCGTGGCCTGCCAGCGGTTTTTGCCCATTTCGAGGTGTCGCTGAATGTTTTCCAGGACCACAATGGAGTCGTCGACCAGAATCCCGATCACTAGCGACAACGCCAGGAGCGTCATCAGGTTGAGCGAATAGCCCATGACGAACATGAACAGGAACGCCGAAATCAGCGAAGCCGGAACCGAGACCATGACGATGAACGCATTCCGGAAGCTGTGCAGAAAGAGCAGCATCACGACACCCACGAGCCCAATCGCCAGAATCAGATCGTGCGTGACGGCTTCGACGGATTCGAGCGTAAACACGCTGCTGTCGTAGGCAATCGCAAAATGAACCTTGTCTTTGGCGCTTTCTTTCTCGATCCGGGCCAGTTTTTCCTGAACCAGCCGACTGATTTCGACGGCGTTGGCGTCGGATTGTTTCTTGATGAACAACCCAATGCCGTCCTGCCCGTTGTAGCGGCTTATGCTGGTCGATTCAGTTAAACCGTCGGTTACATTGGCGACGTCGCCCACGCGAATCGGGCTGCCATTTGGGGGCGTTACGATCACGAGTTTGCGGATGTCATCCAGCGAGGTAAATTTGCCCGCCAGCCGCAACGTCATGTTTTCCGAGGTACTTTTCACCTTTCCCGTCGGAAAATCCATGTTGGCCTGGTTGATGGCCTGCGTGACCTGCAGCAGCGATAAACCGTAGTAGTTCAGTTTGTCGTCGTCGACGTTCACCCGGATTTCGCGCTTGTCGCCCCCAACCATCGTGATGTCGGCCACGCCTTTAATCTGCTGAATCACCGGCAGGTATTCGTCTTCGACCTTTTGGTAAAACACTTCGTTCGGCAGGGTGGAAGTCGCCAGCAACTGCATGATCGGCTGATCGCTGGGCGAAATTTTCGACATCGACGGCGTTTCGGCATCGTCGGGCAAATCGCTCACCATTTTGTTGATGGCGCGCTGAGCGTCTTCGAGTGCCGCATCGATGTCGGTGCCCGGTTTGAACTGGACAATGACGACCGACGCATTTTCGAGCGATTTGGATTTCACGTCGTCGAGGTTGTCGAGGCCGGAAACGGCGTCCTCAATTTTTTTACTGACTTCCGTTTCAACTTCCGAGGGAGCCGCGCCCGGATAAACCGTGGTGATGGTGATGACCGGTACCGAAAATTCCGGTAACAACTCATAACTCAGCATCCGGTAGGAGAAAAAACCGCCGATGGTCAATATCGCAAACAGCACGATAATCATCGAGGGACGTTTGATGATGGTTTCGAAGAAATTCATTGGACTGAAATTTTGAGTGAATGATAGAATGAGTGAATAAGAGAAATGGTGCAGAATCGAGTTTTTATTCACTCATTCTATCATTCACTCATTGGATCTCATTGCGCAGTAACTAAGGTGCCGTTCTGGAGGTTGATCTGGCCGCTGGTGACCACCTGATCACCGGGGTTCAGCCCTTTCGTGATTTCGTAGTACTGGTTGGTCGTTGCGCCGATTTCGACCGGTTTGAGGATGGCTTTACCGTTTTCAACCACGTAGAGTTGCGGCTGCTTGGCTGATCCCAAAATGGCCTGGCGCGGAACCGCTAATGTTTTCGTTTTCAGGGTGTTCAGATTGGCAATGGAACCGTACATCCCGGCTTTCAGCGGGTTGGCGGTGGAGTTGTTTACCGTAATCTGAACCGGATAATTGTGGGCGGCATCCCCTTCAGCGCCGATCATCGAAATGCGGCCCGTAAAGCGGATATTGGGATAAACCTCCGTCTGGATGGGAAGCGACTGGCCGACGCGGAACTGATTGATGGCTTTTTCCGGCACATCGACGACCAGTTTCAGCGAGGAAATATCCGTGATTTTGGCAATTGGCGACCCAACCGAGACGACCGACCCCTTTTCAACCATTTTTTGAGTTACAATTCCCGAAAAAGGCGCGGTTACGGTGGTGTTGGCAATCTGTTTTTTGAGCTGTTTGATCTGCGCTTCAGTGGCCCGAATGTTCAACTGGGCACGTTCGAGATTGACGGCGGGGGTAGCGTCGCCTTTCACCAGCGCGTCATACCGCCGAACGTCATTCTGGTAGCCTTCCAGCGTCACTTGCAGGGCTTCGACCTGATACCGCAGTTGTTCGTCGTCCAGCTTGGCAATCAGGTGGTTGGTGCCCACAAATTGGCCTTCTTCAAACGGTAACTGAAGAATCTGACCACCTGCCTGGGGCCGGATTTCGATTTCGCGGTTGGGTGAGAACGAACCCAAAAACTGGGTTTCTTCCGAGAGATTCCGGAATTCAGCCGTGGCCGTACGCACGCCCACTTTCTGGTCGGCATCCGGTTTGTACACTTTGGCTTCAACAGCTTTTTTGTTGTCGAGCAGGGTCCAGGCGGTCAGGCCCAGCGTGGAAATAATGGCGAGTACTGTAACAATGCGTTTCATGGTGTTTACAGGTTGTGTTATTGATTGATGACGAGATTTCCGGTGGCTTTTTTCCAGTCGAGTTCGGCGGTGCGGAACGTCACCAGGGTGTTGAGGTAATTGTTTTGCGCTTTGCGTAATTCGTCTTCCGTCTGGATGACCTCACTGACGTCGACGGTGCCTTCTTTAAACTGGAGTTGGGTTTGGGTGTAAATTTTTTCGGCCAGTGCCACCTGGGCGCGGTTGGTCGCCAGGTTCCGCTGTTCGACGAGCAGTTTGTTTTGCGCATTCGTGATGTCCATCGTGATCGACTCGCGGGTTTGCTGAAGCTGCGTATCGAGTTTCTGATTGTCGAGTCGTTTCTGAGTCACTTTGGCTTTCCGGGCCAAACCGTCGAACACGTTCCAGTTCAGTTGCAGACCCACCCAGTAACCCGGCACATTTTTGAGGTACGACTGCTCCCCGCCGATGGCAAAAACCGTGCTGTTCGCAACACCGTAAGCTGACAGCGTAGGTAGAAATCCGGCTTTAATATTCTGTAAATCAAGACCGTTAAGTGCTTTCTGGCGGTCGAGCACCAGCAGATCCGTACGGTTAATGGCCGGAGCGTCGAAGGAAACCACGGGAATGGTTTCGTCGATGACGGTTTGCACCTGTAGCGACTCACTTTGCGGAATGCCGCTCAGGAATTTCAGCAGATTCAGGAGTTGGTTATACGTCGCCTGCAACGACTCGATCTGCGTTTCGGATGCGGTTTTGCTCAGACGCAGCCGGTCCACATCCACGCCTTTCGCCAGTTGGTTTTGCCGCAGCAAATCGGTAATCTGAATCAGCCGGTTGGACGAGACGATGTTCCGGCGCAGGAAAGCCATTTGCTGGGCCGTCGTCTGAAGGTTGTAATACGTGGCCGAAACATTGTAGGCAACGTCTTCTTTCACCTGCCGGGTTTGCAGCGCCGACAGTTCGCGACTGGTTTTGGCGGCTTTTAACCCAATCATCACCGATGGATTGTAGAGTGCCTGCGAAGCCTGTACCGATGTCGAAAAATTGTACGGAAGTCCAAATGCCAGCACCTGATACGAGCCTTCAGGGCCACCGAAAGCTGAAGCTGGCACAACCTGTCCGGGAATTTTCAAATACCGTTTGTAGTCGCCTGAGAGATTAACGGATGGCCGGGCGCCGGCTTTTACTTCGGCAATTCGAGCCTCTGTTTTGGTTTCGTCAAATTTTGCCGATTGAACATTCAGGTTGCTGGCAAGCGCTTTATTGAGGAGTTGTTCCAGGGTAAGCTCCTGAGCCTGAGCGAGTGTGTGCGTAAGTGTCAGTATCATGAAGAGATACCAATGAGTGCGTTTCATGCGTGCGGTTGTATAAATTGGATTTTCAAACGATTAAATTGTTTGATTTAATCAATTGATTAAATCAAGGGTAAAAAAATATCAGGTGGCGGTTTCCGGTTTAAAAAGATAATCGCAGATCATTTCCTTGACGTATTCGATGTGTTGGGTGGCAAAGGCTTTAAAACCGGCTTCATCCAGCCCATTCGCCAGCATGGTCATCGGTTTGGAGACGAAAAGAAACTGGATATTGGCAACGATCATGGTCATGATGTGCTGTGAATTGATGTGGGTAATCGTTCCCTGCGCAATGGCCTCGTCGATCTGCTGGTGAAAAATGGATTCCGGTATCTTCTTGGCCATACCAACAGTGGCGTAAAGTCGCTCCGGATTCCGGTGCAATTCATTCATGATGAAAATCGTCAGATTCGGGTTCTGCATCATCATCTGAAACTGGTGATCAATCAGTCTCGAAATTTTTTCGCGCAGACTAATCGGCTGATTAACAACGTCGAGCATTCCCTGGAACATGAACGAACACAGGTCATTGAAAATAAATTGAAAGAGCTTCTCTTTACTACGAAAATAATAGTTCATCAGGGCACTATTGATCCCGGCCGCCTTGGCAATATCGCGCGTGGTGGTCCCATCAAAGCCTTTTTCAAGGAAAACCGCCTTGGCCGCTTCCTTGATTTTTTCTTCGGTGGATACGAGGAGACAATTCATAGTGGTGTTGATTAACGGTCCAAAAGTAGAATACCTAAAACTAACAAACAAGAAATTAACCAAAAAGTTTAATCAATTGGTTAAAATCGGTCCTTATCCGGTTTAAACGGCGGAATAAGCGGTTTGTTGCCAAATGGTCAAAGTAGAAAAACCGCTCGCCGAACTTACTTAGACAATTATCTAGCCGTATGCATACCTTTGGATCATACGGTTTTCGACCAGAAGAAATGGAATATCGCAAATTGGGTAAAACCAACATGAATGTCTCGCTCCTGAGTTTCGGAGCGTCGCCCCTGGGCAATGTATTTGACGAAACCAATGAGGAAGAAGGCACCCGGGCGGTTCATGCCGCCATCGATCACGGCATCAATTTCTTCGATGTCGCCCCGTTTTACGGCGACACCCTGGCCGAAACCCGGCTGGGTAATGCCCTGAAAACCAAACGAAACGCGGTCTTTCTGGCAACGAAAGGCGGACGTTATGGCAATGGCGTTTTCGATTTTTCGTACGACCGGATCATGCGCAGCATCGACGAATCGCTCGGACGCCTGCAAACCGATTATGTTGATCTGCTGACGGTGCACGACATCGAGTTTGGCGATCATGATCAGGTTATTAACGAAGCCATTCCGGCGGCTCTGAAAATTAAAGAAATGGGCAAGGCGCGCTACGTCGGTTTTTCGGGTTTGCCCGTACGGTATCTGGCGAAAGTGGCCCGCGAGGTTGAGGTCGATACGGTTTTGTCGTGGGGGCACTACACATTGCTGGCCGACGAAATTAACGAAGAGCTGGTGCCGTTGTCGCTCGAAAAAGGGTTCGGATTGCTCAATGCCGCACCGCTGATGCAGCGGATTCTGTCGGACGCCCCGATTCCGGTCTGGCAAAGCTCTCCGCAGGCCGTGAAAGATCTGCAGCCTAGATTGCTTTCCCTGTGTCGTGAATTCGGTTTGGAACTGAGCGATGTTGCTTTGCGGTTCGCCGTCGATCATCCGGTTATTGCCACAACGATTATTGGGATGAACACCCAAAAGCAGCTTGAGCAGAATGTCCGGGCGCTTCAGCTTACCATCCCCGACGAATTGCTGCAACGGATTGGAGCGTTGGTCGCTCCGGTCAAAAACCAGTTGTGGTTCGAGGGAAAACCGGAAAACAATATTCCGAAACGAACTTTCTAACATGACGAAACAACGCGCCTTAGTGCTGGTCGAACCCGGAAAAACCGAGGTTCGCGAAGTAGAAATACCGTCGCCCCAACCCGATGAAGTGCTGTTGGAAGTAAACATGGTCGGTTTCTGCGGAGGTGATCTGAACGGTTTTCGCGGTTTATTTGAGTTGCAGGAATACCCGAACGTGCTGGGGCACGAAGTCGGTGCCACGGTTCTGGAAACCGGCAATCAGGTTCCGGACGCGTTCAAACCGGGGATGAAAGTGACGCTTAATCCGTACCTGAACTGCGGCCATTGTGTTTCCTGCCGCAAAGGTCGCCCGAATGCGTGTCAGGATAACAAGACGATGGGCGTCCGCCGGCCGGGTGCCATGACGAAATTCATCAGTGTGCCCTGGCAGAAACTCCATGCGTCTTCGAAGTTGTCCGTCAGGGAGTTGGCATTAGTCGAACCGCTAACCGTCGGTTTTCATGCCGCAGCCCGGGGCCGGGTTGCGGCTGGCGAAAGAGTGGCCGTGATCGGTTGTGGAATCGTAGGAATGGGGGCCATTGCGGCTTCCGTTCACAAAGGTGCCGAAGTAATTGCGATTGATATTGACGACGCGAAAATGCACACGGCGAAACTGGCGGGCGCGGCCCATGCCATCAACACCACCAAAGTCGATCTGCACGAAGCCCTGCTGGAAATCACCGACGGCGATGGCCCGGATGTGATCATCGAAGCCGTGGGCAACGCGGCAACGTACCGCGCGGCAGTGGACGAAGTAGCCTACACGGGTCGGGTAGTGTACATTGGGTACGCCAAAAAACCGGTCGATTACAATACCGGTACATTTGTCCGCAAAGAGATCGAGATTCTGGGTTCGCGCAATTGTTTGGGCGATTTTCCGGATGTGATTGACTACCTGGAAGCGGGCAAGTTTCCGGTCGATGCGGTCATTAGCCGGGTGGTTTCGCTCGACGATGCCGGACAGGCGCTGGCTGACTGGTCGGCCAATCCGGGTCCCATTACGAAAATTATGGTTGATTTTGACACGAGTAAAACCCGATGAAATCCGCTGTAACCATTGCATTAGTGCCCGAAATCAAAACCGGCCCCTGGATTTACTGGCATGATCTGGAAACGGGCATGGCCAAAGCCGCCGACCTCGGATTCGACGCCGTTGAACTGTTTACGGCTTCGGCGGATGCGGTCGCGCCCGATCGGCTGGCGGCTTTGGGGAATCAGTTTGGTGTGAACATAGCCGCCGTCGGCACCGGAGCCGGTAAAGTGCTTCAGGGTCTAACCCTAACCGATCCCGATCCAGCCGTTCGATCAAAAGCCGTCGCGTTCATTTCGGACATGATTGCGTTCGGTGCCGGTTTTGGCGCACCGGCGATTATTGGCTCGATGCAGGGCAATGCCGTGCCGGGCGTCGAACGCGCACAGGCGCTGGAATGGCTGGCCGAAGGGTTGAACATTCTGGGAAAACAGGCGGAAGATAACGGCGTCAAGTTGATCTACGAACCCCTGAACCGCTACGAAACCAACCTGATCAACCGGCTGGAAGATGGCGTCAACTTGCTGAAATCGCTGGATAATCAGCATGTCAAACTGCTGGCCGATCTGTTCCACATGAACATCGAAGAAACGTCGCTGGCCGACAGCATCCGATCTGCCGGTTCGTACATCGGACACGTCCATTTCGCCGACAGCAACCGCCGACCGATTGGCCTGGGGCATACCGAAATGACGGCCATTGCAACCGCCTTACAAGATATTGATTATCAGGGTTATATTTCCGCTGAAGCCTTCCCCTGGCCCGATCCGGATCAGGCAGCGAAGCAAACGATCGAGTCGTTTAAGAAGTATTTACCACGTACCCACGAACTTTAGTCCGTGAGATCTGAGTATTATAAAAGCTACTATAAAGTTCCAAGATCTCACGGACTAAAGTTCGTGGGTACGTGGTAGACACCCAAAACCATAAAAAATTATGCAACGATTTTGCCTTGCCCTGGACCTGAAAGATGACCCCGAACTGATCGCCGAATACGAACAGTGGCACGCCAAAGGCAGCGGCTGGCCGGAGGTTCGGGCGAATGACCTGGCGGCCGGTATTCAGGATCTGCAGATTTACCGCACCGGAAACCGCATGTTCATGATTCTGGAAACCGATGACAATTTTACCTTCGGGAAAAAAGCCGCGCTGGATGCCGTCAATCCGCATGTGCAGAAGTGGGAGGAACTGATGTGGAAATTTCAGGAACCGCTGCCCTGGGCGAAAGAAGGTGAAAAATGGGTTTTAATGGATCAGATTTTCCAGTTTGAGAAATAGGGTTTAGGGTCGGAACGCGGATGCAACGGATCAAAACAGATTTATCTGCGAAAATCCGTTGCATCCGCGTTCCGATTCTATTTTTTGTTGCAACCTTCCCTTCTGAATACCTCCGTCTTCCATTTTGAAAAAAAGCCCTGCCATTTTGATACGATCCGTCTGCTGCATTTTCACAGATGAAAATTAATTGTTTGCATAAATACCTGAAATACAATAGATTACCTTCAGGCTTTCTCTTCTGATTATCCTCGGGTCTTTGTTTGCCAATTGATTAGCAACACTAACTAATCAACCGATGGCTACGCTTCTTCTCCTTGTTGTTACCGCATTTGCCTGCTTTGTTCTTTTTTACAAAACCATCGAATGGTTTGAGAAGATTTAAATCTCCCGCCCATGATTACCCTCATTTTCATTGTCGCACTGCTGGTTTTCGCGTACATGCTGTACGTGCTGATGAAACCGGAAAAATTTTAATACAACCACTATGAATACGGAATGGATCGGCGTCATTGTGATGTATGGACTGACCGTCCTGCTCGCAATTCCGCTCGGCAAGTACCTCGCTAAAGTGTTTAAGGGCGAACCAAATATGTTCGACTTTGTGGCTCCGCTGGAGCGACTTATCTACCGATTGGGCGGTATTGACCCCAATCGGGACCTGTCTTGGAAAGAAAATCTGGTCGCTTTGCTGACCATCAACGCCGTCTGGCTGGTATACGGTTTTGTAATGCTCGTGACCCAAGGAGGTTTGCCGCTCAATCCGGATGGCAACCCGTCGCAATCGCCGGATCTGGCGTTCAATACGGCCATTAGCTTCGTCGTGAACTGCGATTTGCAGCATTATTCGGGCGAATCGGGCGCGACATATTTGACGCAACTGGGAGTCATGATGTTTCTGATGTTCGTGTCGGCGGCCACCGGCATTGCAGCTGCGGTTTTGCTTTTCCGCTCATTCATGCCCAAAACCGTTGAAACGATTGGCAATTTTTACGTGCTTTTTACGCGGGCCATCACCCGTTTATTGTTGCCGGGGTCGTTGATTATCGCCCTGCTTCTGGCGTTCAATGGCATCCCCGCTTCGTTCGACGGCAAAGATACGATCGTGACGATGCAGGGTGATACGGTCAACGTTTCACGCGGTCCGGCGGCTGCTTTTATTGCGATCAAACACCTCGGCACAAACGGCGGAGGTTTTTTTGGAGCGAACTCGGCGCACCCGTTCGAAAACCCGAATTACCTCACCAACATGGTCGAAATGATTGCGCAGGTGCTGATTCCGATTGCCATGATTTTTGCGATGGGTTTCTTCATCAACCGCAAGCGGTTTGCCTGGGTAGTTTATAGTGTCATGACCATCGGCATGCTCGGCCTACTGATTCCCACCCTTGTTTCGGAACTGAACGGAAATCCGGCGATTGCGAAGCTGGGAGTTTCGCAGGTAACGGGGGCCATGGAAGGCAAGGAGGTTCGGTTCGGCGCGCTGGCGTCGGGTTACTGGAGCATTGTAACCACCATTATTTCAACGGGTTCGGTCAATTCGATGCACGACAGTTCGATGGCACTTTCGGGGGCGATGCAACTGCTGGGCATGATGGTCAACGCGTTCTACGGCGGGGCTGGCGCGGGATTGCTCAATTTCTACTACTTCCTGATCATTGCGGTTTTTGTGTCGGGACTGATGGTGGGCCGGACGCCCGAACTATTTGGCCGGAAAGTGGAAGCGCGGGAAATCAAGATTGCGTCGATCGTGGCCTTGATGAGTGCGTTGCTGGTGAAAGGCGGAACGGCTTTAGGGGCCTGGGTTTTTATGAATTACGGCAACGCTGACTGGGCCGTTACGCCCTCCGCCTGGCTGAACAACCCCGGTTTTCACGGTTTTTCGGAAATGCTGTACGAATTCACTTCGGCCAACGCCAACAACGGTTCGGGTTTCGAAGGGCTGGGCGACAATAATTTCTTCTGGAATTACACGACTGGTATTGTGCTGATTCTGGGGCGGTTTTTGCCGATTATTGGCCCCGTTGCGATTGCCGGTTTGCTGGCGCGGAAGAAATACGTTCCCGAATCGGCGGGCACCTTGCCGGTCGATACGCCCACTTTTGGACTGATGATCTTCGCGGTTATTTTCATCATCACGGCCCTGTCGTTCTTCCCGGCGCTGGCGCTTGGGCCACTGGCGGAATATTTCTCACTGCGGTGATGTTGCGTTGATACGATCAGCTATGAACTGTAAAACATCAGCTAATGAAACTGCGGGGAAAGATTCTGCGATTTCACTTGGTCCAATGTGACGATGAAATGGGTAGGTTTTGAATTCGGGGAAATGGGGCGTATTGTCCCAGCGGAAAAGTGTCTCATTACCCGGATTCATCCATTGATAACCATACTTGAATTTATCGTCTTTTCGCGATTCGTAAGTGACAAGCCGGGAATGGTCAATGAAAGTGATCTGGCAGCGTACAACGGTTTTGGTTCCAGGGCTATTTTCCACGTTGTGTTGATACGTGCTGATAATTGCAGCGAACGTTTCAATAACTTCAATCATGGATTAATCTGCTGCAGATAATTGGAATAGTCCAGCATGAAATCGATCGAATCATCCCAATCATTATCGTCGTCTTCTTTCTCGATCATCCCAAATTTTGATAAAACTGGATCCGATTTATCCACTATGCGACGACGAAATTCATCGAAATTCATTCCGTATTTCTGTTCATAAAAATCGATACGGCCTTGGTAATAAGCAATCTTTTGCTGTAAAAGGTTTCGGATCTCAATGCGAAGGAAATCTTCCGTACTACGATAGCCGAATGCATGAACTACTTTCTCCAGTATGGATTGATTCGATGATGCAACCATAACACAAGACATTTTTTTCAAAGATAACACATGGCAACGCCAAAACAATCCTCCCTCTTCCAGCGCGAAATCGTTGGGAAAGCCATCCGGGAGTCGTTTATCAAACTCAATCCGGCGGTTTTGATCAAGAATCCGGTCATGTTTACCGTCGAAGTCGGTACGCTCATTATGGTGCTGGTAACCGCTTACATTGCCTTGTCGGGCGATACCGCGCAGGGAACTCTGGGCTATAACCTGGTCATTACTCTGATCCTGCTGGTGACGGTTTTGTTTGCCAATTTCGCCGAAGCCATTGCTGAAGCGCGGGGCAAGGCGCAGGCTGAATCGCTGCGGAAAACCCGGCAGGAAACGCCCGCCAAAGTGATCCGGACGGTGGGAAATAGGAAAGTCAATGAGATTCAAACGATTCCGTCGTCGCAACTGGTGAAAGGCGATGTTTTCGTCTGCGAAACCGGCGACATCATTCCTTCCGATGGGGAGGTCATCGAAGGGCTGGCCACCATCGACGAATCGGCCATTACGGGCGAATCGGCACCGGTGATTCGCGAAGCGGGCGGGGATAAATCGTCGGTCACGGGCGGTACGAAAGTTCTTTCCGACCGGATCAAAGTGCAGGTGACCACGCAGCCCGGCGAATCGTTTCTGGACAAAATGATTGCGCTGGTGGAAGGTGCGAGTCGGCAGAAAACGCCGAACGAAATTGCGCTAACGATTCTGCTGGCCGGTTTTACGCTCATCTTTATCATCGTCTGCGTGGCCCTGAAACCGTTTGCCGATTACGCCAACACGCCGATTACGATTGCCGCCCTGATTTCACTTTTCGTCTGTCTGATACCGACCACGATCGGCGGGCTCTTGTCAGCCATCGGAATCGCGGGGATGGACCGGGCGCTGCGGGCGAACGTGATTGCTAAGTCGGGCCGGGCCGTGGAAACGGCGGGCGACATCGACACGCTGCTGCTGGACAAAACCGGTACGATTACGATTGGAAACCGGAAAGCCACGCATTTCTACCCCGCGCCGGGCATCTCCAAAACCGACATGATACGCTCCAGTGTGCTGAGTTCGCTGGCCGATGAAACCCCGGAAGGAAAGTCGATTGTGGAACTGGCCGGAACAGAAGTCACCCGCAACCTGAGTACGACCGGCGCAACGCTGATCAAGTTTACCGCCGAAACCCGTTCGTCCGGAATCGATTTGCCGGAAAATGGATCATCGAGTGAACGCATTCGGATTCGAAAAGGCGCTACGGATTCCATTCGGAACCTGGTGGTTCGGGCGGGTCATTCTTTTCCAACTGAAACCGAAGAGCAGGCCAAAAAAATTGCTGCGAATGGCGGAACACCTTTGGTCGTTGCTCAGAACGAAACCGTCATGGGCGTCATCGAGTTGCAGGATATTATCAAACCGGGGATTGCCGAACGCTTCGACCGGCTGCGGAAAATGGGCGTCAAAACCGTCATGGTGACGGGAGATAATCCGCTGACGGCCCGATTTATTGCCGAAAAAGCGGGCGTGGATGATTACATCGCCGAAGCCAAACCGGAGGATAAAATGAACTACATCCGTACTGAGCAAACCGGTGGGAAACTGGTGGCGATGATGGGCGACGGCACCAACGACGCTCCGGCCCTGGCTCAGGCCGATGTGGGCGTGGCCATGAACAGCGGAACGCAGGCGGCCAAGGAAGCCGGTAATATGGTCGATCTGGACAATGACCCGACCAAACTGATCGAAGTCGTGGAAATTGGTAAGCAGTTGCTGATCACGCGCGGAACGCTCACCACTTTTTCAATTGCCAACGATGTGGCCAAGTATTTTGCCATCGTTCCGGCGCTGTTTACTGTTTCGATTCCAGCCCTGCAAAGCCTGAATATCATGCGGTTGCACAGCGCCGAGTCGGCCATATTATCGGCGGTTATTTTTAACGCCATCATCATTCCGCTGCTGATTCCACTGGCGTTACGCGGGGTCGAATACAAACCGATCGGTGCCAGCGCCTTGCTACGCCGGAACCTGTTCATCTACGGTTTTGGCGGACTGGTCGCGCCGTTTATCGGTATTAAACTCCTGGATTTAGTCGTCGGATTATTAATCTAACCAATTAAAAAAATGAAAAATCACATCGCTCCGGCCATTCGATTGACGCTTATCATGCTGGTTCTTTTAGCGGTTATTTATCCCATGCTGGTCGCCGGAATCGCCCGGTTTGCACCCGGTGGCGGCAAAGGGGAACCGGTTTTGGTGAATGGAAAAGTAGTTGGTTACTCGCTTATTGGTCAGTCGTTTACGGAAGACCGGTATTTCAACAGCCGCCCGTCGGCGGTGGATTACAACGCGGCCGGGTCGGCGGGTTCGAACAAAGGTCCGGGCAATCCGGATTACCTGAAAACCGTACAGGCGCGGATCGATACCTTTCTGGTTCATAATCCAAGTGTTCAGAAAGCGGCTATTCCCGCTGAACTGGTGACGGCTTCGGGCTCCGGTCTCGACCCCGATTTATCGCCCGCAGCGGCTAAAATCCAGATCGCCCGGATCGCCAAAGTGTGCGGCATTTCCGGAGAAAAACTGAATCAATTGGTTGATAGCCAGACAGAAGGTCCTTTGTTTGGGCTTTTTGGTCCTGCAAAAGTAAATGTGCTTCGCCTGAATGTCAGATTAGATGAATTACGTACCCACGGACTTTAGTCCGTGTTTTGTTTATCATTTTCCAAAGAGTAAACCAGAGGGCACGGACTGAAGTCCGTGGGTACATAATTAGTACAACAAAATTCCGGCTCTTTATTGAACCGATTACAACCATGAAAAAAACGTTGATCCTATTCACGATTTTACCACTGATTCTATGGAATAAAGATTCATTGGCGCAAAAAGATAGTACAACGACTGCCACCTCGACTTTAACATTTTCCGGTTACGCCGAAATCTATTACGTCCAGGATCTGAGCCAGCCCCGGGCGCAGGAGCGGCCCGGTTTTCTGTATAACCACAAGCGAAATCGGGAGGTGAATGTGAATCTGGCGTTTCTCAAGGCGGCTTATGCCGCCGAGCGGGTGCGCGCGAATCTGGCCATTCAGGTCGGGACGTACGCCCAGTACAATTATGCTGCCGAGCAGCCGTTGCTGCGGAATATCTACGAAGCCAATGCCGGTTTAAAACTAAGTAAACAGCGCGATCTGTGGCTGGATGCCGGTATTTTTACGTCCCACATCGGTTTTGAAAGTGCGGTGTCCAAAGATTGCTGGACCCTGACCCGCAGCCTGTTAGCCGAGAATTCGCCGTATTACCTGGCGGGAGCCAAGCTAACCTACACGAGTCCGAATGGGAAATGGACGGTTTTAGGATCGGTTTTGAACGGCTGGCAACGTATCAATCGGCTGGCGAGCAATACCAAACCCGCTTTCAGTACGCAGGTGCAGTTCAAACCGAATTCGAAAGTGACACTGAACTGGAGCTCCTTTCTGGGTTCCGACCGACCGGATTCGTTGAAGCAGAACCGGTTTTTCAATAATTTCTACGCCATCCTCAATCCGACCGGTAAGTTGGGCGTAACGCTGGGTTTCGACATCGGCTCTGATCGAAAACCGCTCATGGATGAGGGAATACGGAAGAGATACGTTTGGTATTCGCCGGTCATCATTGCCCGGTATGCTACCAGTCCAAAAAGCTACGTTGCCGGGCGCGTCGAGTATTATAATGACTCGAACGGGGTGATTATCAATACCATAACGGCGGAACATCCCAACGGTTTCAAAACCTGGGGCTATTCAGTCAATTACGACTATGCAGTTTTGGCGAATCGGTCCGACGTTTCGGCGGTCTGGCGAATTGAATACCGGATTTTTAGCAGCAAGGATGCGGTTTTCTCCGAAAACACCTCCGCCACTGCCCACCGAACCAATCAGGCAATCACAACCTCAATGGCAGTACGTTTTTGAGAAAGATCGACCATCGACCATTGACCATGGTCAGCGGTCGATGGTCGGCGGTCAATCGTCAATTAATAATCGTCATTCACCTCTCAAAGAAATGGACAACAACCGCGATCATTCTGCCGAACAGTTTCTCCGGCTCATTCAGGAGTCGCGCCGGGGGAAGTTCAAGATTTACATCGGGATGAGTGCGGGGGTGGGCAAAACCTACCGCATGTTGCAGGAAGCGCACGCGTTGTTGCGCGGAGGCATCGATGTGTCGATCGGTTTCGTGGAAACGCACAACCGGCTGGAAACGCAGGCATTGATCGAAGGGCTGCCGATGATTCCGCGTCGGAACGTGTTTTACAAGGGTCGTGAGCTGGAAGAAATGGATTTGCAAACCATTCTGAACCGGCACCCGGAACTGGTGATTGTGGACGAACTGGCGCACACCAACGTGCCCGGTTCCCGAAACGAAAAGCGCTGGCAGGATGTGCTCGAAATTCTCGACGCGGGCATCAACGTGGTCAGCGCCGTGAATATTCAGCACATCGAAAGTCTGTACGATGACGTTTACGAAATCACCGGCATTGAAGTCGCTGAGCGCGTGCCCGACCGGGTTTTGCAGGCTGCCGACGACGTGGTGAACATCGATCTGCCTGCTGATGAGTTGATTACGCGGTTGAGAGAAGGGAAAATATATGATCCGGCCAACGTAGAAACCGCGCTGCGGAATTTCTTTCAGGCCGAGAAAATCCTGCAACTGCGCGAATTGGCGTTGAAAGAAGTGGTGACGGCGGTGGAGCGGAAAGTGGAAACGACGATGCCGGTCAATACTCAATTCCGGCACGAACGGCTGATGGCGTCCATCAGCAGCAACCACGTGGTGGCCCGGCGCGTCATCCGGAAAACCGCCCGGCTGGCGGCTTATTACCAGGCCCGCTGGTGTGTGCTTTATGTGCAGACGCCCGCCGAAGATTCCGACCACATCAAGCTGGATGTGCAGCGGCATTTGATCAATAATTTAAAACTGGCGACGGAATTGGGAGGGGAGGTCGTGCAGGTAAAAAACAGGAGTATCTTTAACGCGCTGGTCGAAGAATGTGAGAAACGAAAAATTACGACCGTCTGCATCGGAAAACCGCATTTTAACCTGTTGCAAGTCATTTTGCGCACCAACGCCTTCAATCAGTTGCTGACGAAACTATCGGAATCGGACATTGACTTAGTGATTCTGTCATGACAATAAAAGTGAAAATATCGCTCGCGCTGGGCTTTCTGTTTGCCGTCATGCTGCTGGTAGGCGGTTTGGCGATGTATTACTTAAAACAGCTTTCGAATGATGCCCGGGCGATTCTGAAGGACAATTATACGTCGTTGCAGTTTGTGGGCAATATGCAAAAGTCGCTGCTGACGCGCAATACCGACCCGAACGCGCTGAAAACGTTCGAAACCGCCCTGCGCGGGCAGGAAACCAATTTGACCGAAGAAGGCGAAAAGGAACTGGCCGACGCATTACGGGTGGATTTCGAACGCTTGAAATCAGAAAACCGCAATGACTCGTTGACCGTCGCCCGGATTCAGCAAAACCTGCTTCAACTTGGCGCGATCAACCAGCAGGCGATGTTCCGAAAAAATACCGTTGCCGAGCAAACCGCTAAAGATGCGTTAATCTGGCTGGCTGTGATGGGGACGTTCTGCTTTCTGATTCTCTTTTCGTTCATCGTCAATTTTCCCGGTTACATCGCCAATCCGCTGCGCGAACTGACCCGAGGAATTCAGGAAGTGGCCAGCCGGAATTTTGAAGAACGACTGCATTTTCGCTCGAACGACGAATTTGGCGAGCTGGCGCGCGCATTCAACTCGATGGCGCACAAACTCGATGAATACGAACACACCAAACTGGCCGATGTGCTGTTCGAGAAAAAACGCATCGATACGCTGATTCAGTTGATGGAGAACGGAATTATCGGGTTGGATGAGAAGAAGAAAATCCGGTTTGCCAATCCCGTTGCCTGCCGGTTGCTGGGCGTTCAGGAGGCTGATGTGGTGGGCCGGTACGCACCGGATGTGGCCCTGACCAATGATTTGCTGCGGACGCTGATTCTGAATCTGATGGAAAAACCGTCCGAAACCGCTGTTGATCAAACGTTTCTGAAAATTTTTGACGAAGGAAAAGAAAGCTATTTCAACCGCCAGATCCACGAAGTGACGCTGACGCGAACCGGCGAAGACCAGCCGATTGCCGCCGGATGGGTGATTGTTCTGGAAAATATAACCGCCTATCAGGAGCGCGACCTGGCCAAAACCAATTTCATTGCCACGGTTTCCCACGAGCTGAAAACGCCCATCTCATCCATCAAAATGAGCCTCAAACTGCTCGACGACCAACGGGTTGGCGACCTCAACGAGGAGCAGAAACAACTGGTCGAACACGTCCGGAACGACGCCGACCGGCTTCTCAACATTACGGGTGAACTCCTGAATATGGCGCAGGTCGAATCGGGGCAGATCCAGTTGACGATCAAGTCCGTCGATCCGGGCGAACTGATTCAGTACGCTACCCGTGCGCTGGAAGTGGCTGCCAGTCAGCGAAATATCCGGTTTGAGATTTCGCATCTAACGAACCTTCCCGCCATCAAAGCCGATCCCGACAAAGCAACCTGGGTGTTGGTCAATCTGTTGTCGAATGCCATTCGGCACAGTCCGGAAGATAATGAAATTCGCATTTCAGCCCGGCAACTGGGCAATGAAGTCGAGTTTACGGTTCGTGATTTCGGCCCCGGTTTGCGTCCCGAACACCGGGCCAAAGTGTTCGACCGGTATTTCCGTGCACCCGGTCAGAATGGGCAGGTCAGCGGAACGGGGCTGGGGCTGGCAATCTCCAAGGAATTTATCCAGTCGATGGGCGGAGAGATTGGCTTGAAAGACGACATTGAACCGGGCGCGGCATTTTATTTCCGGTTGCCGAACGCAGCAACGGACGAACGTACCCAAGGACCGGCGGGCGGACCCGTTTAGTCCGTGTTTCTGTCTTAAAACAACAGAATTGTTACCAAAAACACGGACTAAAGTCCGTGGGTACGTGTACTTTTGTCGGAATCATTCCTAAACGCCATGATCTGGTACGAAGACGAAGTCCATCAACTCGAAAAGAAAGCCCAATCCATCGCCGGTGTTACGAATCGCACGGTTTTCTACGGTAGTTCGTCCATCCGGATGTGGAACACGCTGGACCA
Source organism: Larkinella rosea (assembly GCF_003858635.1). GTDB lineage: Bacteria > Bacteroidota > Bacteroidia > Cytophagales > Spirosomataceae > Larkinella > Larkinella rosea. Next base: position 346,125 of record NZ_RQJO01000010.1, on the reverse strand, counting down.
TGATTTTGCCGGAAAACCGGTCTTGAATTTCGGCTTTGGCGGCTCAACGCTGGCGGCCTGTGGCTGGTTTTTCGAACGGCTGGTAGTGCCGCTGCAACCTCGTTCGATTGTGTTTTACGCGGGTGACAATGACCTCGGCGATGGGCGACACGCGGAGGAAGTTTACCTGTTTTTCTGCGCGCTGATCGCCAAGATGCAGGGGCTTTTGCCCGACGTGCCGTTTTCTTTTGTGGCCATTAAACCCAGCCCGGCACGTTGGCATATCATCAACAATATCCGGTTTGCGAATCACCTGATCCGCCAGAAGATCGAAAAATTGCCCGGTTATCAGTATGTCGATATTTATACGCCGATGCTCGACGCCGGTGGACATCCGCGTTGGGAATTGTTCGAGTCGGACGGATTGCACCTGAGCCGGAAAGGATACGCGCTCTGGCAACAGATTTTGTTACAACATCCCGGTATTTTTTAACAAATTCTTTAACTGAAAAGCTGTTCGGTAATTAAAAATCTGTGCAAATTGCTTACAGAATCGTGAGCACGTTATGCATCGGGAATACCACAAATGGTTTAGTCCGCGACTGAACCGCGACATGGAGCTGTTAGTGTTCGGCCATGCGGGTGCGCGGGTGCTGGTTTTCCCGACCCGGCGCGGGCGGTTTTACGACTTTGAGGATTTCGGGTTAGTCGAAGCCCTGTCTGACAAACTGAATAACGGCGATCTGCAATTATTCTGCGTGGACAGCATCGATGCCGAGAGTTTATACAGCCGCTGGATTCCCCCGCACGAGCGTCTGAACCGGCATTTGCAGTACGAGAATTACATCCTGGAGGAGGTACTGCCATTTACCCGCCTGAAAAATCCGCAACCGTTCATGATTTCGTTTGGCTGTAGTTTTGGGGCCTACCATGCCGTAAACATCGCCCTGCGGCATCCCCGCTGGTTTGGTAAAGTGGTGGCGTTGAGTGGCCGATACGATTTGTCAAAACCGGTCGAGTGTTTTCGCGGCCTGTTCGATACGTATTACGACGAAACGATTTATTTCAATACGCCCACGCATTTTCTGCCCAATCTGCACGACGAATGCACGCTGGCTCTGCTCCGCCGGATGCATTTCCTGATCGCCATCGGGCAGGACGATCCGTTTATCGAAAACAACCGCGAATTGAGTTCGTCTCTGGGCGAAAAACAGATTCCGCACGATTTGTATGTCTGGGAAGGCCGCGCTCACCGGGCCGAATACTGGCAACAAATGGTGAAAGTATATCTGTAACTTCAAAAACCGGGTTGACTACGGGAACAGGATTCCCGGACATTCAATCCCTAATCCATCATCGCCCCAAACCAGTCTTTCAAGCCCAGCTCCAGAATCAACTGGCGTTCAAAGGGATCTTCCAGCAGCAGACGAGCTTGTGGTTTAAAAGCATGTAACGGTTTGTTTTTGAGCCAGTTCTTCAGCAACGTCAACACAAATTGTTCGGCCCGGTACCATTTTTTCTCGCTTTTAAGTTTTCGTTCAATCGAGCGAATCTCGTAGTGCAGGTAATCCCGGTTGTCCAGTGCGACGTGAATCAGCAGGTTCATTAACCGACAACTGATGTACAGAATGTGACTCAGCGAACGGGTGGGCTGATTCAGAATCTGGTTGATCTGAAACAGGGCCTGCGAATAATCCCGCAGGTTATAATGGATGCGTGCGATCGTCAATCCCAGTTGAACCTGTAACTGAATGGGCAACCTGGGTAAATCCCGGCTATTGGCTTCGCGTTGATTCTGAACGATTTGCAACGCCTGACACGCTTGTCCCCGGTTTACGGCACTGTGCAGGCGGTGTTCCAGAATCTGGTATGTAACTGTCATCGTCAGGCTCTCCGAGGGCGTCGAAACGGACTGGAGACGTTCCAGAAAATACTCCATTTTATCGTATTGCTCCGTTCCCCGCAGGGTTTGCAAAATACCGTTCAATAGGTGCAGGTAGTGATCCGGCCGATCGGCCCAGAGATGCTGATGGCATTGAAACAACCGATCCAACTCGTGCAAAACCCGTGAACTGCCTTCCAGATCGTCCGTCATCAAAAAGTAGGCCGACTGGAAATGTAAATGCAGTTGCTGCGACTCAAATGACTCAACCTGTTGACTAGTAAGCACCTGATGTTCTTCCAGGAGCAGATCATTCAATCGAACGCTTTCCTGCAAACTGCGCACTACGCCGGTTTTCCAATACCGCAGCAACAGAACCTCGAACAGCGAGGCATGTTGTTGCACCGTCAGTTCGTGTTCCAGCAACTCGCGGATTTTTTCCTGTTTTTCGACCAGTTTGGTTTCATTCCAGCCCACAAATTGCTGACGAACGCTGAATTGCAATTCCTGACGGGAAGCCAGGATGTAGAACATAAATTTCTCGTATTTCAATGCCAGACTTTTTGCTTTTTCGAGTTGCTCAAAACTGACGCTGATGAGTCCCCGGTTGAACAGAATCTGGCTATCCTGAATGAGGTTCATCAGCTTTTCTTCAACGGATTTGTCAGACTCAAACTGCCGGAGACTTTTCATCAAAACCCGGTATAAATGTTTCCGGGCGGGTTCAATGGTCGTGGCCGGGAATAACGTTTTCAGCTCTTCTTTCAACGCATCATTGAACAGTTCATACCGATCCAGACAATCAAAAAGCCGTAAATAGGCTTTCTCGCCCTGTTGCAGCGAAACCGTCAACCGGAAATACCGCTTCTCCGATTTGGTCATCGATTGGACCAACGGGTGCAAAACGTCAATGGGAATCATAGGAATAGCTGAATGGTGTGATTGGTAATGGCTTTAATTGTTGAAAATGGCTAAAAGAATAACAAATACCAATTTTAGCTTTAGCTAAAACCGTATTAATGTGGGATTAAAATATAATTTATTGCAGATATTTTTGTCTGGTTAATATAAAATAGAACTCCAATGCCCTCTCCGACCTTAATCTGCGTTGTTGGTAGCTCGAATACCGATATGGTTGTCAAAGCCGAAAAACTGCCCGCTCCGGGCGAGACGGTGATCGGTGGAAAATTTTTAATGAATCCCGGTGGAAAAGGGGCCAATCAGGCGGTGGCTGCGGCCCGGTTGGGTGGTCAGGTGGCGCTGGCGGCCAAAGTGGGGAACGACGTATTTGGCAAACAGGCCATCCAGCAGTTTCAACGGGAAAAAATAAATCCGAAATACATCACCACCGATCCGGAGCAGCCGTCGGGCGTGGCGCTGATCAACGTCGATGCCAAAGGCGAGAATTGCATTACGGTGGCACCCGGTTCCAACAGCCGCCTGAAACCGGAGGATGTCGAGTTGATACTGGACGATCTGCAGCCGTCGGCGCTGGTGCTGCTGCAACTGGAGATTCCGCTGCCCACCGTCGATTACGTCATTCGCCGGAGTTTTGAAAAGGGCCTGCGGGTGATTCTGAATCCGGCTCCAGCCCAGCCACTACCCGCCGATTTATTCACCTGTTTACACCTCATCACGCCCAACGAAACCGAAGCCGAACTGCTGACCGGGATTCGGGTAACGGATTTGAAAACCGCCGAAAAAGCCGCTCAGGAACTGCGGACAAAAGGCGTTCCCAACGTCATTATTACGCTGGGGTCCAAAGGGGCTTACCTGTTGACCGATACGATTTCGACCTTGATACCTGCTCCGCCCGTCACGGCTGTTGACACCACAGCCGCCGGAGATTGCTTCAACGGGGCGCTGGCCGTGGCCCTGGCCGAAGACCTGCCGCTCGAACAGGCCGTGGCATTTGCCTGTAAAGCCGCTTCAATTTGCGTAACCCGAATGGGTGCTCAGGCGTCGTTGCCCCACCGCCGGGAGGTCAACAGCCTGCCCCTGATCAATCACATTCCGTATTCCAGTAATTCCTAATAACCAGACCCTTAATCCTTTTGACTTATGTTTATCATTCCGACGTACACCTTAGCGGTTTTGTTTTGCGTCATTACCATGCTCTGTTGGGGATCGTGGGCGAACACGCAGAAACTGGCCGCCGGCCACTGGCGTTTTGAGCTGTTTTACTGGGATTATGTCCTGGGCATTGTCATTCTGGCGCTGCTGTCGGCGTTTACACTGGGCAGCAATGGAGCCGGTGGGCGGTCTTTTCTGGCCGACGTTGCGCAGGCTGATCAAAGCAATTTATTCCTGGCTATTCTGGGTGGGCTGGTGTTCAATGCCGCCAATATTCTGCTGGGGGCCGCTATTTCCATTGCGGGCATGGCGGTGGCTTTCCCGGTTGGTATCGGACTGGCACTCGTCATTGGTGTGATTGTCAATTACCTGGACGCTCCCGTCGGTAATGCCACCATTCTATTTGGTGGTGTGGCGCTCATCATGGTAGCGATTCTGCTGAATGCGAATGCGTACCGCAAAAATGCGGACAAGTCGACGGGAGTTTCGACCAAAGGGTTGGCGCTGGCCATTGTCAGTGGTTGCATGATGGGGCTGTTTTATAAATACGTGGCTCAGTCGATGTTCCCGGATTTCAACACGCCGGAACCCGGTAAACTGAGTCCGTACACCGCCGTCGTCTTTTTTTCGGTGGGCGTTCTGGTCAGCAACCTGCTCTTCAACACGCTATTGATGATGCGTCCTTTTGTTGGAAAACCGGTCAGCTACGCCGATTATTTCAGGGGCGGATTGCGGAATCACCTGATGGGTATTCTGGGTGGCATTATCTGGTGCATTGGTTTCTCGTTCAGCATCATCGCGTCCGACCAGGCGGGACCGGCCATTTCCTACGGGCTTGGTCAGGGAGCAACAGTGGTGGCCGCCATTTGGGGGATTTATGTCTGGCGGGAGTTTCGCGATGCGTCGAAAAGTACGTACCGGATCCTGAATGTCATGCTGCTCTGTTACGTCGTCGGCCTTAGTCTACTGATTATCGCGCGCTAGTATCCAGCCAATTTGCTGCAAAAAAGAGCCGCCCAACGGGTGGAGTGGTTCGTGCGTCCTTACAATTCCTAAAAACGAGTAAAACCCTTAAATCTTTACGAAAATGAAACCATCTCAACGGTTCAGCATCCTTCATTTCCTGCTGGGAATAGGACTTTTCAGTCAATTGGTTTACCCGGATTCGGCTCGGGCTTCGCCCACGTTAAAAACCGCCTTTGGTAATTTCGGAAAAAGAAGTGTTTTGCTGCCCATTTCGGGCCGGGTGACGGGTGATAAAGGCGAAGCCGTTCCGGGCGTGAGTGTGGTTTTGAAAGGAACAACGCGCGGAACCACCACCGATGCCGAGGGCGGTTTTCGCCTGGAAGTGCCCGACGCAAGTGCTACGCTGGTGTTTTCCTTTGTCGGTTATCTAACGCAGGAAATCACCGTCGGAAACCGTACCACGATCGATGTGCAACTGGCGTCCGACGAAAAGGCGCTGAGCGAAGTGGTCGTGGTCGGGTATTCAACCATCAAGAAAGAATCGCTGACCGGGGCCGTAACCGCCATCAAAGGGCCGGAACTCGTCAAACGAACGACTTCCAACGTGCAACAGGCGTTGCAGGGACAAATGCCGGGTTTGACGGTTTTGGATCAGGGTGCGGGGCCGGGGAAAACCAACATGGTGATGCGGATTCGGGGAATCACTACGCTGGGTGCCAATGAGCCGCTGGTGATTGTCGACGGCATCGAACAGCGGCTGAGCGACATCAACCCCCTTGATATTGAATCGGTTTCGGTTTTGAAAGATGCCTCATCGACGGCGATTTACGGCTCGCGGGCGGCCAACGGCGTTATTCTGCTCACCACCAAACGGGCCGCGAGCGGTAAAGTTTCGGTTTCGTACAACGGCTATTACGCGCTGCAAAACACGAACAACAATCCCGTTCACATGGGCCTGGAAGATTACCTGCGGCTGCAGCAAACCGCCTGGACCAACTCGACCGGCGGACCGGGTATTTTCACCGATGCTTATATTCAGGAATATTTATCAGCCACCGACCGACTGAAATACCCGCTGCCCAACACCTGGTACGATGCGGTTTTGCACACGGCACCCCAGATGAATCATTCGGTTTCGGTCAGTGGCGGCAACGAAAACATCAAGGCGCTGCTGAGCATCCGGTATCAGAACCAGCAGGGAATTATCGCCAATTCGGATTCGAAAATCAGCGAGGTTCGGTTGAATACGGATTACCGGCTTTCGTCGCGCCTGAAATTCAGCACGGATATCAATTACCGGGCGAATAAAATTCTGTCACCGATCAACGAAAATGACGTCTTCAATAAAATGCTGCAAACGTCGCAGTGGACGGTTCCGCGTTACCCGGATGGCACTTACGGTATCAGCTCCGATGGGTATAATCCGCTGTTGTCGGCGGAAGTCGCCGGAACCGCCCGGACACTGGATGAATACCTCTTCGGAAATTTTAAAGGCGAACTGCAAATTCTGAAAGGCCTGACGTTTACGACCCAACTGGGTGCCCGCGTTACGCTAACCACCGGGAAAAACTACACCAATCGCTACGAAGTTCGGGATTATTTCAACCCGTCGATTGTACGGAAAAGCGTGCCGCTCAACAGCCTGACCGAAAACCGCAACGACGTCCGGGAGTTTACGATGAACAACCTGCTGAATTACAGCACTAACATCGGCGATCACACGATCAATGCGCTGCTTGGCTATTCGCAGATCGAAAACAAAGGGCGTTCGCTCAGCGCGTATCGCCAGGGATTTTACAGCAACGACCTTCAATCCATCGGCTCGGGCACGAACGATGCGACCAAAAACAACGGCGGAACGGAGTATTCGTGGGGATTGCGGTCGTATTTCGGGCGGATCAACTACGCGTACAAAGATCGGTATCTGTTTGAGGCCAACGGCCGCTACGACGGCTCCTCCCGGTTTTTGAGCAACAACCGCTACAGCTTTTTTCCGTCGGTATCAGCCGGTTGGCGGGTTTCAGAGGAAAAATTCTGGGGTGAACTAAGCCGTTACGTGAGCGAATTGAAACTGCGGGGTTCGTGGGGACAAACTGGAAATCAGGCCGTCGAGTTGTACAGCGGTTTGGCTACGTTGAGTTCGGGTGTTTATTCGTTCAACGGTCTTCCGGCGCAGACGTTCCAGCAGACCCGCATTGCCAACCAGAACCTGACCTGGGAAACCACCACGCAGTCTAATTTTGGGCTGGACGCCAATTTTCTGAACAACCGGTTTTCGGTCAGCATCGATTATTACCGGAAATCGACGGACGGCATTCTGCTCACGTTGCCCGTTCCGGGAACGCTGGGTTTGTTGCCCGCTCCGCAAAACGCCGGAACGGTTGAAAACAAAGGCTGGGAGTTTGTCGTCAACACGCGCAACAAGGTTGGCCCGGTGGGCATCGACGCCAGTTTCAACTTTAACATCAACCAGAACAACGTCGGCAATCTGGCGGGAACCGGGCCGTACATTACGGGAGGGAACGAAACGCGCTACATCACGGCGGAAGGCTACGCCATCAATTCATTCTGGGGGTACAAAACCGCCGGACTCTTTCAAACGGCGGAAGAAATCAAGAATTATCCGACGATGCGAACCGGTATTATGCCGGGCGACGTGAAGTTTCTGGACCTGAACAACGACGGGAAAATTACCCCGACGGATATGACGTTTCTCGGTCTGAGTTTCCCGAAATACACCTTTGGCTCCAGCCTGAATTTTACGTACAAAGGGTTTTCACTGAATATGTTGTTCCAGGGAACGGCGGGTTCGAAAGCGCGGGTGGGAGGGGCCATCATTGAAATGGGCATCTGGGGCGGTTTTACCCACGAACTCATTGCGGGGAATTACTGGACACCGCAAAACCCCAACGCCCGGTTTTCGCGACCGCTCAAATACGACCTCCGGAATTTTGTGATGTCCGACCGGGATTTGATGAATGGCTCGTATCTGCGGCTGAAGAACGTGCAGTTGATGTACCAGATTCCGTCGGTTCTGACCCGCAAAATTCGCATCGAACGGGCGAGCGTTTACATCGCGACCACCAACCTGCTCACGTTTTCGGCGCTCAACGAATGGAACGTGGACCCCGAAACCGTACCCGGTGGCCGCACGGAGCAATACCCGCAAACTGCCCTTTCCACGCTGGGTCTGAACATTCAGTTTTAATCAGTCACTCTTAAGCAGAAACCGATGAAAAATCTAAAAACGATCCTGTTCGTCGTTGCCGCATCCGCTGTTTTTTCGGGCTGCAATGAGCAATTGCTGGAAACGATTCCGAACGACCGGGTGTCGTCCGAAATTTTCTGGAAAACGGAAAATGACGCCATTCTGGCCACCAATGCGGTTTATACGTACCTGGAATTACCGGCCAGTTACACCAACTGGGATGCGATGTCGGACATCGGCCACGTAACGCTGGGTTGGCGGGAAGAATCCATCATTGAAAAAGGGGCTTATGACGCGACCTACGCCCGGATTCTGAACGAATGGAACGACTCGTACAAAGGGATTCAGGCCGCCAACGCCTTCCTGACCAATGTCGATAAGGTGACGACGACCAACAAAGACCTGATCAACCGACTGAAAGGCGAAGTGCGCACGCTGCGGGCGTATTTTTACATCAAACTGGCGGTTTTGTACGGCGATGTGCCGCTGGTGATCACGAACATTACGGTGGAGGAAAGCCGCAAGCTGACCCGCACCCCGGTGGCGCAGGTTTGGGATTTTATCTCCAAAGAGTTTACGGAAGCTGCGGTTTTACTGCCGACCGTGCAAACGGAGAAAGGCCGGGTGACCAAAGGAGCAGCGTTGGCACTGAATGCCAGAGCGTTGCTCTACGCCGGTCGGTTTAAGGAAGCGGCTGCTGCGGCCAAACAGGTGATGGATTTGAACGTCTATAACCTGTATTCTTCCTACGAAAATCTGTTTACGTATGCGGCCGAAAACAACGTGGAAGTGATTTTCGACAAGCAGTCCATCAAGGATATTCAGCCGAACAATATTTTTAGTTTGACAACGCCCAACAGCGTGTTTCCGCAGGTGAACAGTTTTGTGCCGACGAAGCAGGCCGTGGATGCGTACCGGATGACGAACGGCAAGGAGATCACCGATCCAACGAGCGGTTTTAATCCGAAAATGCCTTACGTCAACCGCGACCCGCGTCTGCGCTACTCGATCTACGTGCCGGGTTCGGAACTGCCGAACGGGAAAATCTACGACTCGCGGCCGGGAAGCGGAACGGGCGATGCGATCGGTAATTCCGAAAACTCGACGGGAACTGGTTTTAATACCCGGAAATACCTGAACAAAGAAGACATGACGCAGCCGAATAACAGCGGTATCAACCTCATTATCATGCGGTACGCCGAAATTCTGCTGATTTATGCCGAAGCCAAAATCGAAGCCGGCGACATCGATCAGAGCGTTCTGGATGCGATCAACAAAGTGCGGAGTCGGCCTGATGTCAACATGCCCGCCGTTGCCAGCATCGGATCGCAGGCCGACATGCGGAAACTGGTGCGGAATGAGCGACAGGTCGAACTGGCGTTCGAAGGCCTGCGGTATTTCGACATCCGGCGCTGGCGCATTGCCGAAACCGTAGTCCCCGGCGTTTTGCTGGGTATGACTTACGCCGATGCTGCGGGCGAATTGAAAACCATTTCGTTACCGGCTTTTGTAAAAGTCTTCAACAAAGACCGCGACTACCTCTGGCCGATTCCGCAGCGCGAACGCGAACTCAATCCCAACTTAACTCAAAACCCCAACTGGTAATTTTCAACCTGATTTCATTATGAAAAAAGTCTTTCTGTTATCCCTCAGTCTAATCGTTCTGGCGGCTTTTCAGCCCCCTAAAAGCGCACCCAAAGCCGTGACGATGTCAAAAACCGCTTTGCAGAATAAAATCAAAGGCGGCTGGGCCGGTCAGGTGATTGGCTGCACCTTTGGCGGACCCACGGAGTTCCGTTATCCGGGAACGATGATCAATGATTACCAGAATATTCCGTGGTACGACGGCTACATCAAACACACGATGATCAACAATCCGGGACTGTACGACGATCTGTACATGGACCTCACGTTCGTCGATGTATTTGAAAAAGAGGGACTTGACGCGCCGACGGCTTCTCACGCCAAGGCCTACGCTAACGCCGAATACATGCTCTGGCACGCCAATCAGGCCGGTCGCTACAACATTCTGAATGGCATCAACGCCCCCGAATCTGGCCACTGGCTCAATAATCCGCACGCCGATGACATTGATTTCCAGATCGAAGCGGATTTTTCGGGCCTGATGGCCCCCGGCATGCCGAATACGGCTGCTCAGATCGGCGACGGCATTGGCCACATCATGAACTACGGCGACGGCTGGTATGGCGGGGTGTATGTGGGAGCGATGTATTCGCTGGCGTTCGTTTCGAGCGATATTAACTACGTGGTGAAGGAATCCCTGAAAACGATTCCGGCGCAAAGCACTTTCTATCAATGCATTGCGGACGTGATCAAGTGGCACGCGAAATATCCGAACGACTGGAAACAGACGTGGTTTGAAACCCAGCGCAAGTGGGCCGACGAAGTGGGTTGTCCCGATGGCGTGCATGTTCCGTTCAACATCGACGCAAAAATCAACGCGGCTTACATTGTGATCGGGTTGCTGTACGGCAACGGCGATTTCACCAAAACGATGGAAATCAGTACCCGATGCGGGCAGGATTCCGACTGCAATCCGTCATCGGCGGGAGGGATTTTAGGTACGATGATCGGGTACGACAAAATCCCGGCGCACTGGACGATGGGGCTGAAAGAAGCCGAAGACATTGACTTCAAATACACAACGATGTCGCTGAATGACGTCTACCAGATGGGCTTGAAACACGCTTTGCAGGTGGTGCAGAAGAATGGCGGGCAGGTGTCGGGCGACAACGTTACCATTGCCGTACAAACGCCGAAAACCGTTCGGCTGGAACAGGCTTTTACGGGCCATTTTCCGATCGAGAAAAAAACGATTCAGAAAGAGTTGACCGATGAATACACCACTGAATTTGACGGCATTGGTTTCGTGTTGATGGGCAATGCCGGAGCGGCCCGGCAGTCGGCTCCGCGCGAGCGATCGAATGCTAATTACGTTTTCAACGCCGAATTGTATCTGGATGGCAAACGGGTTGAAACCGCTAAACTGCCCGTTAGTTTCACGTCACGACGCCACGATCTGTTCTGGAAATACCAACTGCCGAAGGGCAAACATTCGATTCGGGTGAAAGTGCTCAACCCGAATCCAGAGTACACGATCCGGATGACGAACCTGTTGACGTATGACAACAAGCCGATCAAAGCCAATTTGTAACTAGAGATGGTTGGTAAATGGGTAACGGCTTCGAATCGTTACCCATTTCTGTTTTACCCCAAAACCGGTAAATGACTTTCGATCTCCGCGCGTCGTGGTTCGTATTGCGGGGGCAGCATCAGATGCGTGCCCAGCTCACTGACCGGTTCGTCGACGGAAAAGCCGGGGTTGTCAGTCGCGATTTCAAACAGAACCCCACCCGGTTCACGGAAGTAGATCGAATGAAAATAATTCCGGTCGATCTGCTCGGTCACGTTGAACCCTTTATCGGCAAGGCGCTCCTGAAACCCCTTCTGAACCGCTTCATCTTTAACCCGAAACGCCACGTGGTGGATCGTTCCGCCCGCTACGTGCCCCCGGTTTTCACCCGGCACCTCCACCAGATCGATCAGGGAGGCATTTTCGACCGCGCTGGTCGCAAACCGGTAGCGGTTGACGTGTTGATCAATGAGTTGGTAGCCAAAGAGTTCGGTTAGCAAATCCGCCGTGGGTTTGATGTTTTGCAGCGTTAGCGTCGTGTTGTGAAAACCTTTGGTTGCCACATCCGCCTTCACCTCACTGGTTTCCCAGGGCGTCCGATTGTCGGCGGTTTTTGAAACAATCAGTTCCAGTTTCAGGCCATCGGGGTCCAGAAAAGGGAGGTAGGTTTCTCCGAACCGCTGCGTGGGTTTGTTATAAATGACGTTGTGATCGGCAAACCGTTTTTGCCAGAACTCCAGACTGCCATCCGGAACAGAATACCCAATTTCGGTCGCCATGCCCGTCCCCCGGCGTCCCGGCTGCACGGCATTGCCCCACGGAAAAAACGTCAGGATGGTACCCGGCGAGCCGCCTTCGTCGCCGAAATAGAAATGGTAGGTGTGCGGATCATCGAAGTTGACGGTTTTTTTGATAAACCGCAGGCCCAGCACTTTGGTGTAAAAATTGAAATTTTTCTGGGCGTTTCCGGCAATGGCCGTGATGTGGTGCAGGCCTAAAATCTGTTCTTCCATGGGTGTGATGTCTCGGGGACGGTTTTTTTGGGACGGCGCAAAAATGCGTGGCAATATAGGTAATTGCCCCCGTTGATTTGAGCATTAGCCAACTGAAACGCGGCAATTGGTATTCTGATAGTGATGTCAAAACAGAAAAAACAAGCGAGGGGTAGAGAGAAAAAGCCACCGTACCGGATTGTACAGCGGCTTAATCCGGATAGAAAACGTAAAACTTACAAATCCAGTTTATGGGCTCCGGTTATTAATAGGCCCTGCCGAGCTTGAGCGTACGCGATGATCGATCCCTTCGATCGGTCAAAATCGGCTGGTAATGAAAGCGTTATGTTTCCAGATTCGCTAGCCGGGACGGTTTCTAAGGTACGGACAACGTTGCGGTGTTCGAGTTTCCGTCCGGCATTCTCGCCCCGGCTAACGGTCGTTTCCGTCGATTTGCTGACCAGGGCCACATGCAAAACCGCATCCTGAAAACCGCCTTTCAGCTTATAGGCGACCGTTACAGCCTCCGGTTTTTGGACTGACAAGGCGAGCGAAATTGCCACCGTGGCGGGTTGGCTCAACGATTCGGCCAGGGAAGATTGAAGCCGTTGCCGGTTTGATCCCACAAATTCCGTTTTTCCATTGACCACTTCCTGGGGCGTGTAAACGCCTTTTGCGGCAAACTGGCGGGCGTATTGGCGTTGCCGGTTCGAAAACTGGCGATTGCTATACGGATCTTTCCAACCCAGCCGGTCCCAGTAATCGACGTGAAACGACAAACCGTAGACGTGCTGGTTCTTAGAATTCGCTTCCGTAATGACCTCATTGAGCAGTTTGTCGGCGGGTGGGCAACTGGAGCAGCCCTGCGACGTAAATAATTCCAGAACGGCAACGGGTTCGTAACCGGCATTCAAACGCTGTTCGGGGGAGGCACCAATCAATGCCAGGCAACAAACGGCCAGCGTTGAACAATTCAGTAAGGCTTTCATAAGGTTCAGACCGTCAATGGCTCCGGCGGTTTTACAAGGTTCAATTACTTAATGGCGTATAAGACACTTGATTAACACAATCATCCCGGAAAAGGTGTCACCGGTTTTTCTCCCTTATTTTTCTTTGGTAAACACATCGCCGTACAATTTGATTGCCTTCACCTGACTGCTGTTTTCGTAGATGACCTCCAGTCGTTGTTGCTCGTCCCGATCCACGAAGCTTTCGGGGCTTTCCGGAATAAGTTCCATGACGGCCTTTTCCCAGTGCGGCTTCAGGTAGAGTTTTCCGTTGGTTTGAACTATCTCGAATGGGTAATCCGGCATGCTGTATTTGCCAACGATCCGGCTGATCTGGTCTGCGCTTAAGTTGTACTTTTTGACTACGGTCGGTTTGTAAAAATTCCAGCCGTAGACTTTCGAGATACTTCTCATCAGGTCATAAATGATGGTAAAACCGTTGTCGGAATTGGTCATCACCACAACACCGTTGCCGTGGTGTGCCTGCGCTACGTATAAACTGCGAAAACCCTCATTGGAGCCACCGTGAATAAACAGCAACGAATCCCCTTCGTTTTGCATCATGGGGCCCAAGCCGTACAGATCCCGGTTTTTGGTCAGCATTTGCTCCGTCATCGCTTTGGAAATCACCCGGTTGGATTTCCCCTGTACGGATTTCTGAATTTCAATCACATAACGCGCCAGATCGGATGGGGTTGTCCACAAACCGGCGGCCGCCATTTCAGGATAAGTATGCCAATTGCCCGCAACAGCCTGGCCGTTAACTAAATAACCCGTAGCCGCCAACCTACGGAACCGGTCGGCCAGTGGTTGCTCGTAGCTGCTATGTCGCATTCCGAGCGTTGACAGAACCGTTTCCTGCATCAGAACCGGGAACGGTTTATTGAACTGGTCGACCAACGCTTTTTGCAAAACCGTATACCCGCCACCCGAATACCGGAACATAGAACCGGGGACGGTGTCTGGTAGAACCGCTGGTGAATTCGCTGGTTTTTCACCCTTCAAAACGTGAAGCAGCGAGGGAATTTCTTCACCGGTTGCGTACCCCCGAAAACCGTGTACGCTTAACCCGGCGGTGTGGCTCAGAATGCGCCGGAGCGTTACCTGTTCCGTTTTGGTGTATCGATTGTCCTGTAATTGCCAGCCTTTCAAATACGTATTGACGGGTCGATCCAACGAAAATTTTCCTTTTTCAACCCAATGTAAAGTCGCCAGAGCGGCTACCGGTTTACTGATTGAAGCGGCCTGAAACAGGGTATTTTCATCGACCGGGTGTTTATCCTCCTCACTGGCAAAACCGTATCCTTTTGTCCACTCAATTTTGCCATCCTGAATGACGGCAATGCTGAGTCCGGGAATCTTGAGTTCGGCCATCCGATCGGTCAGATTGAACGGCGGTTCACCTTCAACGACAATGGCGGGTAAAAGCGTATTTTCAACCTGCCGGATTTTGTCTGATAAATGAGATTGTGCCTGAACAGTACCGCAACCAGATATCAGTAAAAACAGGAAACCGGAAAACCGCCTGGAGCGAATAGAAATCGGTGAAATGGGCATTGGGCAACTAAATTTTTTTGTAATATATAATTTAATTATATATAAAGTTTTTATACTGGAAAATTTCCTTAAAATTTCCCCTGGCTGGTCTGTACAACTGGGCAATAGGTACGAAAAAAAACGGCCCTTCTTGCGAAAGGGCCGTGTGGATATAGCGAGGGTTAGTAACTGTGGGAATTGGCTACCGGAACGTTACGTTGAAGCTGCCTTCCGTTAATGCCTTTTTCTGCGCACCGGCGGAGTCATAAGCGGTAAAACTAAAGGTACCAGCCACGGTTGTTGCGGTTTTCGTTGTGATGGTAATGGTTCCGGTTCCGCCGTTGATGGTCGAAAAACTTTGTTGACCGAGGTTCATTACTCCAAACGTAACATTACTGATTTCGTGGGTTCCGACGCCAGCGGTATTGGGCAGCGCAATGGCTACAACATCACTGGTTTTGCTGTCCAGGCCATAAATGGCGTAGTACTTATCATTGCCCGGAAAATTAGTCAGGGCGTACGAAAAATCCGGCGCGTAGCTTTTGCCATCAATTTTAACCCGGAAACCAGCGGTGCTTGTCGCGGCTTCCTGCGGGGAAACATCGTCCGATTTTTTGCTGCAGGAACTGAAACCGACGAAACCAATGAGGGTGAGGAGGATAAAAAATTTTGAAGCTTTCATGATTTTAGAGCGTTGTTGTTAAGAGTTTGAATCGGGCGATTGCAAGGAAATTTTGTTTGTTGGTTGAACCTTGTTTCCCTTTGATGCTTCAAAACTACAACGGCTGGTAGGGCAGAAAATCAGGACTATGCAGGAGGGGCTTCTGGCTTTAAACGCGGTGGTAATTACCCTACATTTGGTTAAAAAAGGAAACGTGGGTGTAGTCTGCTGTCTGATAATTGAAGATTTCGGTAGCGATCGTGTAACCTTGTGATGAAATGGAAGTTACCTGCGGGATCTTAATTGCACGGCTTTTTGGGAGCAACGAAAAATTCAAATGAAACAACAGATACAGAAATGGACGCTGTGCTTTATCGCACTGAGTGCGTTCTTTACCGGAATAAATCCGGTTTTTGCTCAAACGGCCGATATTGAAACCATTATACAGCGTGAAATGAAAGAGCGCCGGATTCCCGGGCTCCAGCTGGCGGTCGTTCAACGCGGGAAAATAGTCCTGCTGAAATCGTATGGCATTGGCAATATTCAATATTCGACTCCCGTCACCAATCAAAGTGTTTTCTCGATCAATTCCTGCACCAAAGCCTTTACCGGCGTCGCGGTGATGCAATTAGTAGAGGAGGGGAAAGTAGATCTGGCGGCCCCGGTTTCCCGTTACCTTGGTGGACTACCGGCGACCTGGCAGCCTGTAACGATCCGGCAATTGCTGACGCACGTTTCCGGTTTGCCGGACATTCTTCGGGTAATTGATTCGTCGCCGATGGGCCGGGTGATGGACGAGGAAACCGCCTGGGAAAAAACGAAGGCGATGCCGATGGATTTTCCGACCGGGACGCAATTTCTGTATAACCAGACCAACTACGCTTTACTGGGGAAAATCATCGAAAAATTTCGCGAAAAGCCGTTTGCTGAAGTTTTTCAGGAGCGGCAGTTACGGGTTGTCGGGATGCCCAATACCGGTTTGGGCGATTCGCGCGATGTGATTCCGAACAAAACACAATCGTATGGATATGTTACCAAAATGGACGGACGGACTTTCCCGGAGGGCAAACTGACTAACTCGTATGAAATTTTTCCGGCTTTTCGTCGCACCGCATCCGGGATGAACAGCACGGCGGAAGACCTGGCTCGCTGGATTATCGGACTGCAAGGGGGCCAACTTTTTCAATCAAAAACCACCCTAAACGCACTCTGGACGCCGGGAAAATACAATGACGGCAGACCAACGCAGTGGGCGATGGGCTGGGTGACCAAACCGCGCCCCCAACACAGCGCGATGATTGCTACGGGTGGAGGGCGCTCGGCTTTTTTTGTGTATCCCGAAGATGAACTGGCGATTGTGGTATTAACCAACCTGGCGGGCGCTTCCCCGGAGGAGTTTATCGATGAACTGGCGGGCTGCTACAACCCGGAAATCCCGAAATCCGACCCCATTACGACGCTCCATGTGGCATTGCGCAAAAGCGGTTTTGAAAACGCCGGTGCGGTTTATGCGGAAGAAAAAAAGAAAAATCCGCGTTTCCAGCCGACCGAAACCGATCTGAACGACTGGGCCTACCGGATGATGAGCCGGGGTCAACTCAAAGAAGCGCTGGGTATTTTCAAGCTCAATGTCGATCTGTTTCCGGAAAGCTGGAATGTGTATGACAGCTATGGGGAAGCCCTTTATAAAAATGGGCAAAAGGAGGACGCGATCGTCATGTATAAGAAATCAATCGCGTTGAATGCGGACAACCAGGGCGGAAAACAGATGCTGGAGCGGATTTTGAAAACACCCTGAAGTCCTTAAAACCGCTATTTCGCAGCGATTTTTTGCTGGATTTCCTTTACGAATTCAATTGTTACGTCGGCAATTTTCGCTACTCGTTCAATGGTGAAATTCGTTTCTGTTAACAAATTGGTTACAAACTTTGTCTGTGTCTGCTATTTTGCTTTCTCCTCGCCATCATCAATTCCAAGCAAGTAAAGAGCATCTTTTTCTTTGCTGATAAATTTGGCAATGCTGTCCATAACAGTTTTTAATGTTAGTTGTAAGTTACGTAATTGAGCCAAGACACGCAACTGATTGAAATATCTAACGCAAAATCACCGCTAGTCGTTTCTTCAATCCGATGAATGATTTGCTGCAACGCGTTCTCGGGGTCTTCTCCTTGAAAATCGGCCAGAATGCTCAGAACGATTTCTTCGGGATATGTTGATTTGAGAAAAACGTGGTAATCGAGGCTGTCAAACGAAATCAGCGAAAAATTAAATTTTAGACACTTACGGTTTAGTTGCGTGGGCATGTGCGGTTTTGGCGATCCTAAGAAAATGACAAATTGCTCAATTGGTAATTCGTATTTTCGTTCGAGCATGATGTAGTATTCAGCCATGCGGTAAATCATTTTAGGCTCGTCGGCTACCTGAAATTCAATCTGCAGAATGAATGTAATGCCCTGGTTATCGGTGATCTTCTTCAGTACATCCGGTTTTCGTTCTTTCGTATGCTGAATGTCATCGGGCAACTCTTCAGACAAAACCGCCGTGATTCCAAGGACGTTTTGCATCAAACTCGGTATGACGGCTTCAATATTTTCTTTGAAAATCTTGTCATACTGATTTATTTGTTTGCTCATGCATTAAAATTAAGAAAAATCACCGGTAAGTGTTCTGTTTCAATCAAAACCGGTCTTAGTTTCGAGTGGTTGCAAAAGAATGCTGACCGGTTTTACTTCAATTTTCCTGAATTCACGTAAAAATCCGACAGCAGCGACAGAAATTCATCCTTGCGACGGCGCGATACTTCGATTTCGGTGTTGTCGCTCATCCAGACCTGGCCGCCGTCGCCCTTGACATACCGCTTGATGTGTTCGAGGTTGATGATGTTCGACTGGTGAACGCGGAAAAAATAATAGTTATCCAGAATCTCTTCGTACTCCTTCAATAACCGCGACACCACAATGGCCGGGCCTTTGACAAGGTGAAATTTGGTGTACGAACCCAGCGATTCGCACTGAATAATTTCGGTCATTTGCACAAAATGAATGCCTTCGGCGGTGGGCAGGGCAATGCGCTGGTTGTCGTTTTTTTTGCGCTGGACCAGCCGCAGGCTCGGGGTGGTCTCGATCTGCTCCTGCAAGATCTGCAACTGCTGCGGATTGACGCTACCTACTTTGGATTTAAACCGCTCGACCGCCGTCTGCAATTCTTCCGGGTCGATCGGTTTGAGCAGGTAATCGATGGCGCTGAACCGGAACGCCCGAATGGCGTATTCCTGGTAGGCCGTGGTGAAAATGACTCCGAAATCGACCTTTTCGAAACTCGACAGCATTTCAAAGCCGGATTTACCCGGCATCTGAATATCCAGAAAAATCAGGTTCGGACGCTCTTTTTTAATGAGTTCGATGCCCAGATCGGCGTTTTTCGCTTCCCCGCAAATTTCCACTTCCGGGCAAATCAGCTTCAGCAGATTGGTAAGTGCTTCGCGGGCGTTGGTTTCGTCGTCAATTATAACCGCACGGAGTTGTTGGCTCATAAGTTATACGTTTTCAATGGGAATGACCATGTTCACCCGCGTCCCGACGGGCTGATTATCGGCATCGAATAGGTCGATTAGCTCAATTTTGGCTTCGCTGTCTTTCCGGCGCAGGGATTCGAAAATACCACGGGTCATTTCCTGACCGCGCGAAATGTGACCTTCGGTGCGGGGGGCAAACGTTCGTCCAACGCCGTTGTCTTCAATGGTACAAACGATGTGCTTGTGTTGAATCCGGGCCGTAATGGTCAGTTTCTTTTCCCCTTCTTTTGGCATCAAACCGTGCCAGATGGCATTCTCGACGTAGGGCTGGAGCAGCATCGGCGGCAACTGGGCTTCGAGCAATACTTCATTTTCTTCAATATCGAACGTGTAACTGAATTCATGATTGAAGCGGAACGACTCGATTTCGACGTACATGCGCAAGGTGTCGATGATCTGCTCGAACGAAAGGTACGGGTGGTTCGAATTTTCCATGATCCGGCGCACCAGCTTGGAAAATTTCGACAGGTATTTGGCACCCTCGATACCGCGGTTGGTCAGGAGGTAATTCTGGACGGAATTGAGCGAATTGAACAGAAAATGCGGATTCATCTGCGATTGCAGCGCCTTCAACCGCCATTCCGTAATCTGCAAATCCAGCCGGTTGCGCTCGTCGAGCGTATTGACCCGCCAGCGCATCATCCCGACAATCAGACCGGCAATGGTGAGTCCGACGAGCGTTCGGAAAAACCAGGTGTTGATGAAATACGGTTTTATCATAAATCGAATGATCAGCGGTTTTGGGCTGGCAATCCCAAAACTGTTGCTGCTCCGGACGTGGAGTACGTACGATTTGGCGGGCAAATTGCTGAACGAAACCGTATGCTGAGTGCCCAGATCAACCCAGTTGGGTTCCAGCCCTTCCAGTTGGTAGCTGAATAAATTGCGGGAAGTGGGCTCAAAATCCAGGGTCGAAAAGTTGAGCGTCAGGGAGTTTTCGTCAGGCTGAATGATGATCTCCCGCGTCAGGTCCTGATGAATCATTTTTCCTTTCACTTCCACCGAACTAATGGCGATGTGCGGAACGGCATTGGCCTGATTCAGCGTGATCATATTTAGAATATTGACGGTATTGATGTGCCCGAGAATCAACTGATTGTTAGTGGCTTTCAGAAAACCGACCGGATAGTTGCTGTACAAACCGTCGATGGTGGACAAATACTTGATTTTCCGGGTTTGGGGATTGGCAATGTGAATGCCCTCGTTCGAACTGAACCAGAGGTTCCCGGTATTGTCTTCACAAATGTTGGAGCAGTAGGTATCATTGAGATTATCGTGCTGATAATCAAACGAAACCAGAATCTGGCCCGTCGACGAAATTTTGTTGACACCCCCCCAACTGGCGACTAAAACCGAACCGCCCGAGCCGAGCTGCAAGGAATTAATGCACAAACCGCTCAATCTTTTGTTTCGGTTGACGGACAACTGGTGGATGTTGATAAACCGCCCACCGGGTTCATCAAAAAAGTATAACCCGTTGGGGCAGGTCGCCACCCAGATTTTGCCATCGGCTGCTTCAATGAGTGTTCGGATGTAATTTTTATTGATCAATTCCTGGCCCACTGCAGCCGACCAAAGTTTGATTTCGGTGTTGGTTTTGGGGTCAATGACTTTCAAACCTTCCGTCAGACTGGCGATCCAGAACCGCCCTTTCCGATCCTGGAGACCATCCCGAAACTCCGTGGATCTGAACAACCGCTCGGCTTTCGACAAAACCGAAAACGGTTCGCCGGGCGAATTACCGACAAACAGCCCTTTGTCGGTAAAGGCCACCGGGCGGTTTTGAATCAACCGAAGCCGGTACGTATAGGCGTTGACCGGATATGGACTCAGCCGAAATTGATTCGTCGCAGCCTGCCAGGCCAATGCCCCGCTGTGCGAAAGTCCCAGCCAGAAACTTTCGTCCGGCATCTGGAGCGGGCTGGTAATTTCTACCGGCAACCGAACCACGCTGGCAGGAATGTTAATGGTGTGAATGCCCGGATTGCGATACCGGTATTTGAAGATGCCCTCGCGCGTACCAATCCAGAGAATACCGTTGTCTTTATCGTTGTAAATATCTTTGACGTGAATCCCTTTGTCGTAGAATTCGGGCAGATTATACAGTTTATCCTGCTCGGGATAATACAGACTCGCGCCTTTTTCGGTCCCGATCAGCAATACCTGACGGCCATTTTCGTCAACGGTTTCCTGCCCGCAGATGACGTTCTGATTCTGGAGGCCTTTCGTTACAAACAAAAAAGTTGAATCGGCGGGCGAAAACCGGATCAGCCCCGAGTCGTAACCACCCATCCAGATGTTACCCCTGGTGTCTTCGAACGCTTTTTCGAGCCGGACCGGTTTTTTGTTGGCCGGTACCCGGGCTTCGCTGCCCAGCAGACACGTCAGTTGGTCGTTTCGCCGGTCGTAACCGTATAACCCAATCTCCGAAATGACCCAGAGACGGTGTTTACTGTCTTCAAAAAAAGTGGCGTCGTGGTGGACATTGGGTGCGGAGGTCAGGGCGTAGCGCCGGAGTTTTTTTCGGCTCGGGTCATAGCGTTTTACCGCCGTATAATCGCTCATCCAGATTTGCTGACGCGAATCGACAAAAACCCGGTCGTGTGTGTCGTTGGTTGGATCGCTGTCGTCGAAGTTGTTGCGGAGGACGGTTTCGACGGTTAGCGTTCGGGGATCGATCCGACACAATCCCCCGGTGGCAATGGTGGCATACACGTTGCCGGACGAATCGGAAGAGATGCCGGAGCAATAACCCAGTTTCAGGCTGTCGAGCCGGAGAAACGTGTAGCCGTCGTAGCGGCAGATGTTCCGGCCCGTACCCACCCACAAAAAACCTTGTTTGTCTTTGTTCAGACACCAGACATCATTCGACGGAAGGCCTTCTTTGGTGGTCAGGAGTTCGAGCGTCAGGGTAGGAATTTGGGCATTCGTTTGCCAGCAGGCAATCCAAACCAGTAAAAAGACCCTGATGTACCGCATAAATCAACTCCCGATTGACAGGCTGTAATATTACTGGATTATCCACTCAGTTCCGATACCGAACGCTCACTCCTTACGAACCTGCTGCTCGTACAAAACCGCCTTTTTCCGTCCTGGAGTAAAGCTTTTATGCGTTAAAAAAAACCAGGCTAAGTAAAATAATGAGGGTGATGATCAACAGGGCGATCCAGTCGAACCGCCGTTCCAGAAATCGTTGTAATCCGCCCCGGATCGTTTTCAGACTGTCTTTTTTGGTGAAATTTTCGCCACGTTCCATGCCCGTATTTTATGTTGATGGATAGATATTCCATTAAAAATGAGCATGAAATGTGGAGCAAAACCGCCCGGTTGATAACTGGCGGGGATCCTCCCAAAACCGGTTGGGTTGACTTGATATGCGGTAATGCAGAAACGGAGATGTTTACGGGGTTTAGTGAACGGGAAACTCGATGTAGAAGGTGGTTCCCTGGTTTTCCTGACTCTCAAACCAGAGCTTACCATCGTGAGCTTCAATGATTTGGCGGGAAATGGACAGGCCCAGGCCGAATGTTTTTTCACCCGATGTACCGGTTCGTTTCGCTTCGCTGTACGGACTGAACACCTTATCCTTTAATTCCGCCGGAATGCCGATGCCTTCGTCTTTGATCATAAGTCGCACCCGATCGGCGGACTTTTTCGTCCGAATGGTGATCGTCGAACCCGGCGGGCTAAATTTGATTGCATTTGTCAGGAGATTTGCAATAACGCGCCACATTTTCTGCCGGTCGATGAAGACATCGATGGCATCGGTTTTGAGGTCAATAGACTGTTTTTTGGTTTCCGCCTTTAACTGAAGAACATCAACGCAGGAGGTCAGAAATTCCCGCAATTCGACCCGTTCTTTTTTGTCGGGTAAGGTGTTGGAGTGCAGGAGGTTATCGATCAGATCGAGCGCATCGGCCGACGAGGTTTTGATCATGCTCAGAAAAAACTCAGGTTTCCGCACTTTCAGTTCGCCTTCCATGAGCAGGTCAGCCGCCATGCTGATGGAGCCGACCGGCGTCCGTAAATCGTGGGCGACCACCTTCAGCAGCCGGGCGTTTTCCTGGTGGCTCTTTTCCAGAATTGTCAGCGTGGTTTGCAACTGCGTATTCCTTCCTATAATCTGCCGATTGAGATCTGCCAGTTTCAGCAGGTTTCGGCGGGTTCGTTTCCAGCTTAGCCAGATTAAAAAGGCGATGGTGAGTGCGAGCAGCGAAATGGCAATGGTTGCCAGGAGATACAACCGGTTTAATTCTTCCTTTTTAAGCAGCAGTTCCGTGTTGTGTTCGTTTTCGAGTTTCAGCAAGACCTGATCCATTTTATCAAAGTTTCGGGAATTGCGATCGACTACCTCCTTTAGTTTCAGGTATTTTTTTAGAAAAGAGAGCGATTTACCGGGTTGATTTAACTTGTCCCAAAATTGCCACTCCACTGAATACAAGCGCAACAGGGCCTCGTCGTTGGATAAGGTGTCCAGTGAAGCCTGCAACTTTTCCATCTCCGACCGGGCTTTACCCATCTGATTATCTTCCAAATAGACCCTGGATAGGGTGGCCTGCGAAAATTGGGCGTCGAAGTTATACCGGTTTTTCTGACTGTTGATACGGATACTTTCCTGAAGAACGGGAATAGCTCGTTTATAATCCCGCATTTTCCGGTAAACAGCCCCCTGGTTTCCGTAAATAACTCCACGAGCCTGCTCTATGAAATTCTGCTTGGTAGGGAATTTGGCTTCGTTTTGTTGAATAAATTGCAGTGCCAGATCGTAGAAATAAACAGCACTGTCGAGTCGGTTCAGCAACGAATAACATTGGGCGACGTTGCTGAGATAACCCTGCCGGTTCACAAATAAATTGTCAAAACTATCGCCCTCGGGACATTCCATCGCTTCCTGGTAAGCCTGTTTGTAGTAGCCAGCTGCTTTGGCGTAATTTTTCTGCTCGTAAGTCATGCTGGCAACCCGAGCTGTATACGGGTTGCGTTTGCATTTATCAATGGGGTCGATTAGTATTTTGCCACGAAAATAGTAACTGTAAGCTTCGTCGTAGTTTTTCCGAAATTGCATGTGATCACCCCGGTTTAGGTGCGCCAGGGCATATTCGGCCCGGTATTTATTTTTAATTCCCTCCCGATCAAACAACAGGAAAAGACTATCAATGTATTGCTCTGCGATGACCAAATTAATTGTGTTATTCCGGTCTGAATAATAGGTCAGCAGGCGTTGGTATTTCCGATAGCGATCCAGGATACCGGCTTCCGGAAAACGGGCGTAGGCCGAATCCAGAAATAATTTGGCCCGGTTGGTATTCTGGATTGTATTGAGGTGATCGGCCCGGTCGAGAAGGCTATCCACCCGGGCCTGGTGATTGATGTCCTTGGCCGGGAAGGGATCACAGGAATTGAAGCTGAGGATAAAAGCCAGTACAATCCATTTCAGACACCAAACCGGAATTGACCTCCTTTTTAGAAGGGTTGAAATCGGGGCTGATTTCATTTATTCAATGTTAAACGCTGGAAACGGTTCCATTTTTCACAGAGAGATGGTTCGCTATGTCAGGCAGCCGATTTCAATCTAGAGGTTAACACAGTTCAACCCGATTTAAAGGCGATTTTCCATTGGAAAACCCACTCCATTCCCGGTATAAAAACCGATCGGAAAGCTGAGATCTGAAAGTGGCTTGCTTCTGAAAGTACAAACAAATATAAAGCCACAAGATACGCAGCGGTGTTATAATTACTCAATTTGGGAATAAAAATTTTCCGTATTCCCCACTTTCAGCTTCGGCCAATCCCAAACTCCTTCAATGCCCGGGGGAAGTTTTTCCCTTCGTGCCCCGAACGACTTAATTTGACCAGGGCAAACCGCCGGAGCACATCCAGCCGAATCCATTGTCCAATTGTGAGGGGCACACAACCGTATTCGACCGCTTTTTGCTGCACTTCTTCGGGAACACGGCCCAGCGTGTCCCAACTGGCGTCCACCGGTGGTAATTCGCTAACGGTTTTGCCACAACGCTCGGCCACAAGCTGAGTCAAAAACCGGCGATACCCCATAATTTCGGGTTCGGTAAAACAGGGCCGGGTCGCTAATTCCCGTTTTTCCGCAACCGTTAATTTCACCCATTCGGGTAGTTTTAGTTTGATCAGGCTGGTGTCCAGTTTGTAGCGCACAATCATCGGGATGCAGCGGAACGTATCGACAAAGTCATTCTCAAAATCAAAATAGACGGTTTCGAGTGCGTGCGGTTTCATGGAGACAAAAGGGTAAGTGGGTGAAAAAGAAAATGATGGTCAAACATTGATCATTGACAATGGCATTTCGTGTAACGCGCTTTTGGGCGTGTCACAGGTGGAACACGAATAATCGGCCGGAAGTTGACTGAACAGAACACCCGGCAAAATGCCCTGCCGTTCGTCGCCAAATTGGGGATCGTAGATGGTGAGACAGTGTGGGCATTGATGGACGACGGTAACTGGCTGGGGAGTTGGGTCGGCTGGTTCCGGTTCCAGCCGGGCGGTTTTTCCGTTTTCCAGCGAACGACGGTTGCTGAATTGGCGACACAACCGGTCGATCTGATTGGGCAGAAAGACTTTCAAGAGCCCTTTTTCGAACGGAATGTACATCCGGCTGTTCGGGTTGAAATTTTCGGTATAATACAGATCGTACAGACTGAATAACGCCAGCTGACCGATGTGCAGCAACGGGCGTTTGCGCACCAGCACCGATCCGAACACCTCCGATTTGGGCCGCGTCTGCACGCCAAAACAGAGCCCGAAGGTGCGCATGTCGTATTTTTCGAAATACCGGATCACGTAGTTTTTCAGTTGCATTCCTTCGTCGCTGTGGTCCTCGGTTTGCCAGGCCAGTTCGTTGGCCGCGTGCCGCACATTGATGTTGTGTTTGCCCAGTACATGCGACCATGCTGCGCGGTCTTTTTCTTCAATTCCTTTGATAATGAGCGATTTCCAAGGGGTTACGCACATTTCGCCAATCCGGGTTTTCAGGCAAAGGGTGCAGATGTCCAGCAAAAAATCAACGGAAAACTGCTCATCCCGGCGGTACAAACCCAGCCACGAGCGTTGGCCGTAGCGATTAAATCCTTCGTAATAGGGCAGTGAAAATTCCGGCAATTCAACTTCCTGCGTGGCGGGTTGGGTAATAAAACGGTGTTGGCTGCGGACCGATTGATAGATCGTTTCGTCAAGTCCGGAGCGGTTTTCGAGGAGAGCCGCTTCAACGGTTTTGGCCAGCCGACCCAGGTCGTTGGTATAAATCAGTTCCGGCCAGCGATAAACCCGGTTACTTTGTTTGGGTCGCACGTACAGAAACCAGAAATGCGGTTCCGGTGAGGCAATGAAATTGAGATTTCCGGTGAAAAAAGGCGTAAAGCTCTGGTTGGAATCCGAGAGATTTATTTTCAGCTTTGGCGCATACTCGAACTGATCCAAAACCGTATGATACTCGCTTTCCCGCAGCCAGGCCCCCGTTCGGAAAACATCCTCTCCGCAGTACGAACTAATGATGTTGGGATGGAGGTCGGAATTAATTTCATAAAAAACGGGCTGTTTTTTCAATTCTTTTTCCAAGCCGCGTAAATCTTCATAATGTACTGTCATCAGCAATTGCTGCCGACTGCCAAACCGCACTTTCCGCACGTTGGCACTGCGGGCCATCAGCAACACGGTTTGCAACGTGCCGGGCGAAACAATTCCCGCCGGCAGGTTGACTTTTAAGGTGTAATAATCGCGCATAAGCTTTAGAAATGAATAATGAACAATGAATAATTAAGTCCATAAACAGGGCCAAATACATCCCAGACATTTCATTGTTAATTATTCATTGTTCATTAACTACCATAGCTTCACTCATTTTCTCCAAAATACTCCGCACTTCCGGGCGGCACGAACCGCAACCGGTTCCGGCGCCGGTTTTTTGACACAATTGCTGAAAATCGGTGCAACCGGCTGAGATGGCCCGTTCCAGATTTCCCTGACCAACGCTGTTGCAGGAGCAAACCAGTTTGCCTTCCATCGGGTCAACTTTCTGGCTGGCACGCAGGAGCTGAAGGCGTTTTTCGGAGAGTTCGGTGCCTTTGGCAATCAACTCGCGGAATTCCGCAAATTCGTTTTTATCCCCCACCAGAATGGCACCCACCAGCTTGTCGCCGTGAACGATGCATTTTTTATAATACCGCTTTGCCTTGTCGATAAAAACGATTTCCTCGTAATCGGACCCTTGATTCGATGGAACTTCCGTTAAGCCCATGCTGCACAGGTGTAATCCTTCCATTTTCAGGATACCGATGGATAAACTGCCCCGATAAGGCTGCGAAATATCCCCGGCGATGAAGCGGGCCGCCACTTCGGCCTGTTGTTCGGCCGCCAGGGTAATGCCCCACATCTGTCCGTTCCATTGCGCTACTTCACCGGCCGCAAAAATGTCGGGATCAGACGTTTGCAGGTAGTCGTTGACCACCACGCCCCGGTTACAAACCAACCCTGCCGACCGCGCCAGTTCGATATTTGGCTCGGTTCCGATGGCCATCACGACCACCTGGCAGTCCAGCTTTCGGCCCGATTTTAGCTGAACACCCTCCAGTCGGCTGGTTCCGGCAAACGTTTGTACTTCTTCGTTGAAATAGATATCGATCCCCCGGTCGCGCAATTCCAGGTATAATAATTCGCTGGCGAGCGGATCGAGCTGGCGTTCCATCACCCGCCCCGACCGATGGACCATCGTGACCCGAACGCCAATTTGCCGCAACGATGCTGCCAGTTCCAGTCCTAATAAACCGCATCCGACAATCACCGCATGGGGGTCGGTTTGGGTCAGAAAGGGAAGGAGGGAATCCGCATCGAGCCGCGACCGCATGTTAAAAATTCCCGGCAAACGCGGCACGCCTTTGGGCATAAACGCCCGGCTACCGGTGCCAATCAGCATCTTATCGTAGGGATGTTCAACGCCGTTGGTGTCGATGACAACTTTGGCCTGCCGATCGATGTGGGCGATGCCGACACCTTTGTGAACGACAATGCGGTTTTCCTCGAACTGCTCCTCGCGAAGTTTGACCAGTTGTTCCCAGGATTGAGCTCCACTGATGTAATCGGGCAGCAGAACCCGGTTGTAGAATGGATAAAATTCCTGGGAAAAAACGTGAATTTCATCCTGATTCGTTAATGAGCGATAGGCATTGATGAAACCCAAACCCGCCGAACCGGCGCCAATGATGATGATTTTCTCGACCGGTTTTTGGTAGGGCAACACTTCAACCGCCGAAAACTTGAAATCCGGTTCTTTGGAACGTGGATCGACGAGCGAGTTGGTCAGGTTGTTGGCGCGTACCTGATTGTTAGTCAGAATTTTACCCCAGTGCATGGGCAGAAAACACAAACCGGGTCGAACGTCATCGGTAAGCTGTGCCTTCACGCGGACCTCACCCCGCCGACTTTGAACCACGACCAGTTGCCCTTCCTCAATGCCGCGAACGTTCGCATCGTCGGGATGAATTTGCAAAAACGGTTGCGGAATGTGCTGTCCCAGTTTGGCCACCCGACCGGTTTTGGTCATTGTATGCCACTGATCGCGAATCCGCCCCGTTGTTAGAACCAGCGGAAAATCCTCATCCGTGGGTTCGGACGTATTGCCATCCGGAACCGCGTGAATCTGCGCCCGCTGATTGGCCGTATAAAACCGGTGGTCGGTGAAAAGCCGTTTCGTGCCGGTTTCGGGAATACGGTTTTCAGTTTTCGGGATACGGTTTTCGCTATTCGCTATTCGGTATTCATTATTCGTTATAGGCTTATCATGCTGCTGAAATGGCCACTGAATCGTGCGGTTTTTTCGGAGTAATTCATACGTTACCCCCGTTACATCGACATTCGTTCCGGCGGTAAGTTGGGCGTATTCCTGATACACTTCGGAGCAGTTCGTGTACTTGAAAGCGTCGCCAAAACCCATTTTCTGCGCAAACCGCCAGAGAATTTCCGAATCGGGCAGGGTTTCGCCGGGGCCGTCGATGACTTTCGGGAGGTACGCAATCCGCCGTTCGGCATTGGTCATGGTGCCCTCTTTTTCGAGCCAGGCAGCCGCGGGCAACACCACATCGGCAAACGCCACGGTATCGGCACGATTCGAAATATCCTGAACCACCACAAACCGGGCATTTTTCAGGGCTTTTTCGGCCGTGTTCACATCCGGCATACTCACCAGCGGATTCGTGTTGATGATCCAGATGGCTTTCAGCGAAGCGTCGCCCGACCGGTCGTCGGCCAGAGCCTCGAACATTTCCGTGGCCGTCAGACCCGGTTTTGCCGCAATCTTAACCGGACTGTTCCAGAATGCTTCGACTTCGGCGCGGTGAGCAGCATTCATCACATCGCGGTGGGCCGGAAGAATGTTTGCCAAACCGCCGGTTTCGCGGCCACCCATGGCGTTGGGCTGCCCGGTGAGCGAAAACGGGCCGTTGCCGGGTGTTCCAATTCGCCCGGTGATGAGGTGTAAATTGATGAGAGATAGATTCTTATTCACCCCAATCACCGACTGATTCAGACCCATTGTCCAGAGTGACAGGAAACCTTTCGACCGGCCAATCCAGTTCGCTGCTGTCTGAATGGCTTCGGAGTCAATGCCGCACAACTCGGCGGCTTCGTCAATGGAACGCTGCATCACCAGCTCGCGGTACGCTAAAAAACCGTCGGTATGATCGACAATGAACGAATGATCGATGTGCCCGTTTTCGATCAGTAACCGCCCAATGGCATGATTGAGCACAATGTCGGTGCCGGGACGGATGGGCAGATGCAGATCCGAGGAGCGGGCGGTATCCGTCCGACGCGGATCGACGCAGATGATTTTGACGTGCGGATTGGCGGTTTTATGCGCTTCGATGCGTCGCCAGAGAATGGGGTGACACCAGGCCGGATTGGCCCCTTGAACCAAAAAAACGTCGGCTTCCTCGATGTCGTCGTAGCAAACCGGTACGGAATCTTCGCCGAGCGACAGTTTATACCCCACCACCGCCGAACTCATGCAAAGCCGCGAATTGGTGTCGATGTTGTTGGAGCCAATAAAGCCTTTGATGAGTTTATTGACCAGGTAATATTCTTCCGTTAAACACTGACCTGACACGTAAAATGCCACCGAATCCGGGCCGTATTTTTGAATAAATGTCTTGAAAACAGCGGCCGTCCGCTCCAGGGCCGCATCCCAGCTTACGCGTTGCAGGGGCATCGACCGGTTAAACCGCATCTGGGGATATAGCAACCGATCCGACTGATCCATCACGGTATAGTGCAAATTCATGCCCTTCGAACAGAGCATTCCCCGGTTCGACGGATGTTGCTTGTCGCCTTCAACCGTCAGCCGCCCATTCGGCTCCTGATTGACCACGATCCCACAGCCAACCCCGCAATAGCAACACGTCGTTTGATGAGTCATGATTTGAAGGAATTAATGGAGGAACGGATGAAAGCAGGAAGGGAAATAAATTGGTCGAATTCTTTTTTTCCTTCTTCCTTTAATCATTTCCTCCTTTTAAGCGGTTTGCAACTCCGTTTCGGCAGTTTTAACGACGGCGGTTTTTCCAAAATTGACCAGGAACAGGAGCAGTCCGGTGGCCGCGACGATACCGCCGATGTACAGAAATGCCTGTCCGTAGCTGATGGATTGTGACTTGAAGAGAAAGCCCATCAGCATGCCGCCAATGTTACCGCCCGCGCCGACAACGCCCGAAATGACTCCGACGGCTTTCGGGTTGACAAACGGAACAATAGCGTAGGTGCCACCGTTGGCCATTTTCAGAAACAGCGCAAAGACGATCATCGAAAGAATAGCCATCGGTAAGTTACCGGCGTTGGCAAAAAGCATAATGCCACAGCCTTCCAGAGAAAGCATTCCGGCCAGCAGAATGCCTTTGCCGCGCAGACCGTATTTACTTCCCACTTTGTCGGCCACAATACCGCCCAGCGCCCGGGCAAATAGGTTCATGAAACCAAACAGCATGGCCCAAAAACCGGCTTCGGTTTCTTTCATATCGAAATTGTCGAAGAAGTAGAGGGATGCCACGCCGTCGAAGGTGATTTCCATTCCGAAGCAACAGGCGTAGGCCAGCGCGAGCGCCCAAACGCGGATGTCGGCGCAGGCTTTCCAGAAATTGACTTTTTCACCTTGAACTGTTGTGCGTTGGATCTCATCCGGTCCGGCGTTCCGGTAGTTACCGTTTGGTGTATCTTTTGTATATCGGAAATACACAAATGCCATGATGAGCATCAGAATACCCGGAAACACCATTGCCAGCCGCCAGGCTTCGGGTTTGGTGTACCCAAATCCAATGATGGTCGCCATAATAACCGGCATGGCGAGTTGGGTGATTCCGCCCCCCAGGTTTCCCCAGCCACCGGCGACGGCGTTGGCGGTTCCCTTGATTTTCGGGGCAAACATCATGGAGGTGTGAAACTGCGTGATGACAAACGACGCGCCGATGACGCCAATCGCCAGACGGAACAGCAGAAAGGTGGTGTAATCGTGGGCGAGCCCGACCAGCATGACCGGAAACGCACCCAGAACGAGTAAAGCCGTGTAGGTTTTACGGGGTCCCCAGGTGTCGCACAGGCGGCCGACGACCAGCCGGGCGAAAATGGTGGCCGAAACGGCAGCGATGATGGTGTTTCCGACTTCGGGTTTGGTCAGTTCCAGATCGGCACGGATGGCGGGCATGAGCGGTGCCAGGCCGAACCAGCCGAAAAAGCAGACAAAAAATGTCATCCAGGTGATGTGGAAAGTCCGCATCTGAATGCCTTTGAACGAGAAGATGGAAAGCGTTTCCAGGGGTTTATTGGCGAATGAGTTCATGGCTTTTTGATTAACAGGTAAGCGTTATTTGACAAAAAAATCGGGCCGGATATTGATCATCAGGTACGCCCACGTTCCCAGCTTGTCTTTCTGATTCATGGTGCCTTGCTTGCTGTATTCCAGTGAATTGGTGCCTTTCATCAGGGCGTAACCGGCTTCCAGCATCGTGAATTTGTTCAGGCTGTAGGTAGCGGTGAAGTCGTATTCCAGCCCCAGTTTCGATTCCAGCCTGGCACCCGTAGCCGCATCCGGCATTTTGTTGAGTGTCGGTGCAGCCAGTGCGAAATAATGGACATCGAGGGCCGTCGTCAGGCGTTTTCCGGTGTATTTAAACTTCAGAAATGCATCTTTTAAGCCACCGGCGGGCGAACCCGTGCCGACGTAGAAGTAATCCATATATCCCCAATGCTTGTGCGGAGTGCCATACAGCGGATCGAATCGCCCGGTTTCTCCCGGTTTTGCGGTGGCCGCATTTGTTCCTGACAGTACCTCATAACCCGGGCTCACACTCAGCAATCCTTTCTGGAACGTGACATTCGCGCCATAGTGATAAGCGTTTCGAATGCGCAGCCCGTCGCGGTCTTTGCCACTTTGCAGATACCCGAAAGTCTGCCATTGAACCTGAACGGTTTTGTCGCTGGAGCCACCAGCCTGCCGCGTCAGCATGGCGCCGTAAGTCAGCCGTGAATGGACGCCCGAAACGTCATAACGTCGGCCATATACGTAACCTGTTGCCGCGCTGCCCAGCGAGTCGATTCGGTATTTCGAAAAATCGTCTTTAAAGACCAGTGCCGAAAATTTGACCTGACCGGACGCCGGACCGCCAAACTTACGCGTCAGATACGCCATCTGAAACGATTTGAACTGCTGATTCTGCCCATTTGTACTGACGGCATTGGCCACCACCGGAACGCCCCCTTTTCCCACTGTCGGCAGAAAACCGCCCGGAATCGCCAGCGTGACATTTTTGTCCGACAGGGCCGAGGTCGGGGCATTGGCGGGCGTGTAAGCCGTGCCGGTTGCTCCGAATGCATCCGAATTCTGGTTAAACCCGACGCCCAGATCCAGCGCCCACCCGTGGTGCTGGGCTTTCAGCAGGGCCGCATCGAACCGGCGGCCCTGTTGCAGCCAGTCGAGATTGCCCAACAGCCGCACGTCGTCGTATACCAGCTCCTGACGTCCGATTTTTAACGATAAATTCTGGATGGGCTTGAATTTCAGGGTACTATCAGCGCTGTTGATGAGCGTCAGTTCGGCCCAGGCTTCGTGAACCATCAGGCGGTTTCCGTCGGTGCTGCTGATGCTGGATGCGTCCTGACCCCACACCCGCACATCCTGCACGGCGACGTTGAAGTTGACGCGGTTCCATTTGTAACCGAACGTCAGCCGGGTGCGTTGCGAGGTAAATGCAGCCGCCCGGCTATTTTTGGGTGTCAGATTTCCGTAGCCGTCGCGCAGTTCGGTGCGGGTCCGGAGCTGGCCGATCAGCGACACCTGTGCATAGAGATGGAAGTGGACAACAGTCAGAAAAAGGCATACGAATCCGAATGGCCTGAAGTAGAGTTTCATGGCATCGATGGTGGTTGAAAGAAAAAAGAAACGGCCAGTGCAAAAACATCCGGAGAGCCCGGAACGGGAAACTGAAAGGCAATCACCTGAGAAGGCAGGTCGTACAAACCCATAGTTACTATCAACTATAAGCGAGCCCGCGCGGTGAAGGTGGCAGAATTTGCTTTACGTCTTTATTTTCATTTTCTTTGAACCGTTTGTGTTTAACATAGACAAACCCGTTTTGGCCGATCCAAAGGTGCCCCCACACCGGATCGGCTTTTTTATTCTCGGTTTACGGTTTTCGGTGGTTGACGCATGCTCATTAACGCGCTAATCAAATGCGCCAGTCCCGGCGGGGAACCGCACCGAAAACGGTAAACCGTATACCGAATACCGTCAAACCACCGACAGGCTGCGCAGACACTCCGCCAGATAGGTCGGGTGCAGGGCAACTACTTCGCCGATGATCAGCACAGCCGGCGCCCCCACGCCATGCTCGGCTACTAAATGCGGCATTTTCCAGACCTGACCCACCAAACACTGCTCATTGATGCGGGTGCCGTTCTGAACCACGGCCATCGGAACGTGGCCCCGTCCGGCCTGGCAGTAAAGCGCGCAGATTTCCGCCAGCTTATTGAGGCCCATTAGCACAACCACCGTGGCTTTTGACTGAACCGCCAGTCGCAGGTCGTCGGAAAGTTCGCCGTGGCGGGTGGTGCCGGTGATGACCCAGAAACTTTCACTTACCCCACGGGACGTAACCGGTATGCCCTGCGAAGCCGGAACCGCTATGCAACTGGAAACACCCGGTACCACGTCACAGGTAATGCCAAACTGCCGGACGTACTCAAATTCCTCGTACCCGCGTCCGAATACGTACGAATCACCGCCTTTGAGCCGAACCACATGTCCGTGTTCCTGCGTCATCCGCACAATCAGCGCATTGATTTCATCCTGCGTGAACGACACTTTTCCCGCCCTTTTTCCCACGTAGGTTTTCAGCGCGTGTTTGGGTGCATAATCCAGCAGGGCATGGTTGGCCAGATCGTCGTACAAAACAACGTCGGCCTGTTGAAGCGCTTTGATTCCTTTTAAGGTGATCAATTCGCCGTCGCCGGGACCCGCCCCCACGAGTGTAAGCTTTGGCTTCATCGCTATCGCTTTTAGAGTGTTAATAGTTAAAATGTACTATTAGTAGTAATTGGTAACTATTAAATTATTGCTTCAAAATTAAGGGCATAATTTTGAAAAACAAATGATTTCGATAAAAATAAGATTAAAATTTAAGACATACAGAATAAAAATAT
Organism: Larkinella rosea; assembly: GCF_003858635.1. GTDB lineage: Bacteria > Bacteroidota > Bacteroidia > Cytophagales > Spirosomataceae > Larkinella > Larkinella rosea. Next base: position 311,385 of record NZ_RQJO01000010.1, on the reverse strand, counting down.
AGGAAATTGCCAAAAATCAGTTTAATTTTGAAGCACACTATTTCAGGGGTAATTGGGGAATTTTACTGAAATAGTACAATAAATAAACGGGTTTGTTTTATAACTATAGTTACTATTAACTATGAACGCAAACAAAATGATGCATGTCGTCGTGGTGGGCAACGGCATGGTAGGCTACAAATTCTGTGAGAAACTGCTAGCCAAACAAAAAAACGGCCCACAATTTATCCTGACGGTTTTTGGGGAAGAGCCGCGGGTGGCCTACGATCGCGTCCATTTGAGTGCGTATTTTAACGGAAAAACCGCCGAAGATCTGACGCTGGCTCCCGAAAGCTGGTACACCGAAAACGGCATCAAGCTCTACCTGACTGACCCGGTGGTCGACATCGATCGGGACCGGAAAGAGGTCCGTTCGCACCACGGCGTGGTCGTACCGTACGACTATTTGGTTCTGGCGACCGGTTCCGGCGCGTTTGTGCCGTCCATTGCCGGGGTTGAAAAAGACGGGGTTTTCGTGTATCGCACGATCGAGGACCTGGACTTCATTCAATCGTACGCGAAACGCGCGCGGAAAGGCGCAGTGATGGGGGGCGGTTTGCTGGGGCTGGAAGCCGCCAAAGCCCTGCTCGATCTGGGACTGGAAGAAGCGCACGTGATCGAATTTGCGTCCCGGTTGATGCCCCGCCAGATCGACGATGCCGGGTCCGGGGTTTTGCAACGGCAACTGGAATCGCTGGGATTGAAGATCCACCTGTCCAAAAATACGCAGCAAATTACCGGCGAAGACACCATCAAAGGCATTCAGTTTGCCGATGGCACGCTGCTGGACATTGACATGCTGATCATCTCTGCCGGTATTCGTCCGCGCGATGAACTGGCGAAATCGGCCGGTTTGACGACGCACCCGCGCGGAGGCATCGTGGTCGATAACTTTCTGCAAACCTCCGACCCAGCGGTTTTTGCAATTGGCGAATGCGCTGTGGTTCACCACATGATTTATGGTCTGGTGGCACCCGGTTACGAAATGGCTGAAGTGGTGGCGTCCCGGTTGATGGGCCTGGAAAAGGAATTCAAGCCCTACGACATGTCGACCAAACTGAAGCTGATCGGCACCGACGTCGGCAGTTTTGGCGATCCGTTTGTGTCGGAACCGGCCTGCCGAACCATTACTTACGAAAACAAAGCCAAAGGTGTTTACAAACGCATCAATATCTCGCCGGATGGCAAGGAGTTGCTGGGCGGTATTCTGGTGGGCGATGCCGAGCAGTACAATATGTTGCTGCAAACCTGCAAGAACAAAACCATTCTGCCACCCGACGCCGAAGACCTGATTCTGGGTTCGCGCGGGGGCGAGGAAGCGGGCGCTGGAGTCATGGGGCTGCCCGACGACGCCCTGATCTGTTCCTGCGAAGCGATCACGAAAGCACAACTTTGTCATGAAATTGGCGAAAATGGCCATAAGACCATCGACGCGCTGAAAAAAGCCACGAAAGCCTGTACGGGCTGTGGCGGTTGTACGCCCCTGGTGAAAGATCTGATTCAGGGCGTGTTGAAGCAGCAGGGGCATTACATCCGGAACGTACTGTGCGAACACCTCGATTACACGCGTCAGGAGTTGCTCGATCTGGTGAAAATCAACAGCTTGAAAACATTTGATGAGGTGCTGGATCAGTTCGGCAAAGGCGACGGCTGCGAGGTTTGTAAGCCGGCGGTGGCGTCGATTCTGGCGAGTTTGTGGAACGAAAATATTCTCGAAAAAGGCCGCGCCACCATTCAGGATTCGAACGACCGGTTTTTGGCCAACATCCAGAAAGGCGGGACGTATTCGGTCGTGCCGCGCATTCCGGGGGGCGAAATCACGCCCGACAAACTGATCGTCATTGGCCAGGTGGCCAAGAAATACGGATTGTACACCAAAATAACCGGCGGTCAGCGGATTGATCTGTTCGGTGCGCACGTGGGCGATCTGCCGATGATCTGGGAGGAACTGATTGCAGTCGGTTTCGAAAGTGGTCACGCGTACGGCAAATCCCTGCGGACGGTGAAAAGCTGCGTGGGGAGCACCTGGTGCCGGTTTGGCGTTCAGGATTCGGTTTCGTTTGCCATTGAAGTCGAAGATCGTTACAAGGGCATTCGGTCTCCACACAAAATCAAGTCGGGCGTGTCGGGTTGTATCCGCGAATGTGCCGAAGCGCAAAGCAAGGACTTCGGCATCATCGCGACCGAAAAAGGCTGGAATCTGTACGTCGGCGGCAATGGCGGTTCCAAACCGCAACACGCACAGTTGCTGGCTTCGGATGTCGACAAAGAAACCTGCCTCAAATACATCGACCGTTTCCTGATGTTTTACATCAAAACCGCTGATCCGCTGACGCGTACTGCGACCTGGATGAACAAGATGGAAGGCGGCATGCCGTACCTGAAGGCCGTCGTCGTCGACGATGTGCTGGGTATTGCCGATGAGCTGGAACGCGAAATGCAGTTGCTGGTCGACACGTTCAAATGCGAGTGGAAAGAAGTGGTCGACAATCCCGAACTCCGCAAACGGTTTGCTCACTTTGTCAATGTTCCCGAGCAGAAAGACCCCACAGTGGCGTTCGAATCTTTGCGTGATCAGAAGCGGGCGAAGGAGTGGAAATAACGTACCCACGGACTGAAGTCCGTTTGGTCCTTGACAACTAATCTTGATCTCAAAAAAAACAAAAACAAATCTCACGGACTAAAGTCCGTGGGTACGTAAAAAACAGAACTCATGGAAGCGCTTGTTGCTGATAAAGAAGAAATTACGTGGTATTTAGCCTGCCGGGTCGACGATGTTCCGACCGACGGCGGAGCTTGTGTGCTGATCAACGGCCACCAAATCGCCATTTTTCATTTTGCCCGCCGGGGCGAATGGTATGCGACGGATAATGAATGCCCGCACCGCCAGCAGATGGCGTTGGCGAGAGGCATGATCGGAAGCCTGGGCGACGAGCCCAAAGTGGCTTGTCCGTTTCATAAGAAAACTTTTTCGCTCCGGACCGGTCAGTGTTTGAATGACGACGGCTACCAAATTATGACCTTCCCGGTAAAAGTAACCGACGGGAACGTGTATATTGGAGTAGAATAAGTAAAGAATGAATCAACTCGATCAACAGGTTGCGCAGCGATTAACCCGGTTTTACATGCTGGCCCTGACGGTCATTGCGGTTTTGTCGATTACCGGTCTGCTGTTTATCCGTCGAACGCTGAGCGACCATAACAACGACGGTCGGGTGGTAAACGTGGCGGGTCGGCAGCGCATGTTGAGCCAGCGCCTGACCAAACTGGCGTTGCTTCGAACGGAAGGAATTCTCACGGTGGATACGGCTTCGTTTCCCGCGTTGTTGAACACCTGGAGCCAGAGCCACACCCAGTTACGCAATGGGACGTTGCGCATGGAAAAGGAGTATGTGGTCCGGAAAAGCCGGCAAATCGACCGCATGTTTACGCAGATCGAACCGGTTTTTCAGTCCATTTACGGAAGCCTGGTCCAGATTAACAACCCGTCGGCAACGGAGGATCAGAAGAAAACCGCCCTGCACACGATTCTTCGGGCCGAACCTTCTTTTCTGGAACAGATGAACGCCATTGTGTTTCAGTTTGATAAGGAAAGTTTTGAACGGGTCAAATCGCTGGAGCAGGTCGAGTGGGTCCTGTCGGCGTCTACGCTGCTGACGTTGCTGATCGAAGCGTTCCTGATTTTCCGGCCGGTGGTGACGCACACCAAGGATGTGATTCGCAAACTGACCGAGTCGGACGAGGCTTTGCGCATTGTCAACGAAGATCTGGCGGTGGCCAACGCGGACCTGGAAGTAACCAACCGTCGACTGGTTGACACCCAGCGGGAACTGGTGCGGGCAACCGAAGAAAAATACCGTTTGCAACTGGAGGAAGAAAACATCCGGTCGGCGGGATTGCTGGAAGGTCAGGAAGAGGAACGGCGCCGGTTTGCGCGCGAAATTCACGACGGAATCGGGCAGATGTTAACCGGTTTGAAGCTCCAGGCGGAGAAATTGAAAGTCATTCCGTTTCCCGAACCCAAACACCGTCAGCGGTTTGAGGAATTGTGTGAACAGATTTACGATGTTATTCAATCGACCCGGCAAACGTCGCACAACCTGATGCCGTCGGTGCTGGGGGACTTCGGATTGGGAGCGGCTTTGCAATTTCTGGCGGAACAAACCGCCCGATCTTCCGGTATTCAGGTTATCTTTGAAGGAACTGACAACGAAAACCGGTTGAGTCCTGCCGTCGAAATTGGTTTATACCGAATTGCGCAGGAAGCCCTGAACAACGCCATCAAGCACGCGGAGGCCCAACGCATTCGGATTAACTGGCAACACTCGGACACCAAAACCGTGTTGCTGATTGAGGACGATGGCAAAGGGTTTTCGCTGAAATCAACTTCGAAAGAAAACCGGAAAATTCAGGCGACTAATGGCCTGGAAAACATGCGAACCCGGGCCCGTATGCTGAAGGGTGAACTGACAATCGCGTCGAAGGTGAAAAAAGGAACCAAAGTGACCGTTCAATTACCTGATACAACCTCATGACTATGCCGATTCGCATCCTTGTTGCCGACGACCATTCTGTGGTGAGAAAAGGAATTCGGACGTTGCTGGAAGATGAAACCGATATTGAAATCGTGGGCGAAGCGCCCGATGGCGACGAAGCGATCGATTTGATTCCGGTCGTTAAACCGGATGTGCTGTTTCTGGACATTACGATGCCGAAAATGTCGGGCATCGAGGCTTTGCAGATCATCAACCAGCAGTATCCAAAAATCCGGATTTTGATGTTCAGCATGCACAACAACAAGGATTATATCCTGAAGTCGGTGCAAAACGGAGCTGCGGGGTATTTGCAGAAAGACACCGATCGGGAGGAAATATTGCGGGCCGTGCGGGCCATTAGTACCGGCGAATTTTATTATCCGCCCAGCGCATCGTCAGTCATCATCCAGCACCTGATTGTTCCCGCCGGATCGACCCAGGACCAGGCCGTCAGTTACAGCCCCCGGAAAAAATCGTCGATCTGGAACAAGGTCAGTTCGCGCGAAGCCCAGATTCTGACCTGTCTGACCGAAGGCATGAGCAGCCAGGAAATCGCCAAACGATTCGATATCAGCGCGAATACCGTGGCGAACCAGCGTGCCAGTATTCTGAAAAAAGTGGGCGTGAAAAACACCGTCGATCTGATTCGGCTGGCGCTGGAAGAGAAAAACAGCGGTTTAAAAAAGTGAAGCAATGGGTTAGCGCGTTCAACAGGGAACCGTCAACGACACCAGCACTCCGCCATCTTCGGACGTTTCGTAGACCACCGTTGCGTTCAGCAATCGGGCAAAATCCCGGATGATTTCGTGCCCGAACTGCGTGTTCAAACCGGGCATCGCTTCGGACGCACTGAAATAACGGTTGATATCCTGCAACAGGCGGGGCGAAATACCAACCCCCGTATCCGAAACCGTAACAACAATTTTTTCATAAGCCTGCCGGGCCTGAATGCGAACGACACCGTCATCCGTGTTTTTATTGGCATTATCGAGCAAATTTCGCAGGATGGTTTTCAGCAATACCTTATCCGTTTTGATCTTCATGCGGGACGGAACCTCCAGCTGTAACGCATTTCCGTGCTGAAGCATATTTTCTTTATACAACTCTTCGAGTTCAGTAACAATCTCCAGCAGGAAATATTCTTTCAGTCGAATGCCGTAGGCATGGTCCTGGGTCGAAATCCACTGCATCATTTCCTCCGTCAGAAAATGAATCTGTTTGGTGGAGTTGTTTATTTCCGTAATCAAACCGTCCAGTTCGGCGGGTGAATCCTGCTTCCAGTTCCGAAAAAGATAAGCCGTATTCTTGTATAAATACCGCAATGGCGATCGTAAATCGTGGATCAGAATGGAAATAAACCGGTCTTTTTCGGTGATGGAAAGGGATAGATTCTCCCTTGATGTTTTTAATTGATCGTTATGCAACTGCAGTTCCGAAATCAGTTCCTGCTGCTGCAAAATGCGGATTTTTGTTTCGTGTTCCTGTTTTAAATGCTGCTGCTGGTTGCGGTAACGTATTCGTAGTAAAAACCACCCCGTCGCCACAATCACCACCAGCAGCAGAACGGACACCCAAAGCGGATCATTCCAGCCCAATATGAAACCGTAAGGTAATCGCCTGCATTTTTCAATCGATTGAGTAAATCTGGATTTAACGCCCGCAGATGCCATCCCGTTTCCGTGAATGAACGGTAAAGAACTCATCCGAAAAGGTAGTGGAGAAATCTGTTTACAGACCGTTTCTCTCCATTTTTTGGTACGCATACGATTGCTTATAGCCGGGATAAATCCTCCCAAACTTAGGCAGGATACCGATCTGCTTTTGTAGAAAAAAATGTATTTTAAATGACAACCTGCTTCTTTTTAGCGCTTTTTACTCAAAAACGAGCGCATAAATCCGGCGGAAATGGATGATTTTCTACAGGGAATTTCTCGGTCAATGCATTGCTTTGTAACGAATCAGAATTTGTCCGGCAGCAGGAACGCGGGCGGTTTTATTCGAAGTAAATGAGCTCGTTATGGCAACGTTATACACCTTACAATCCGCACAGCATCGCATTGTTCAACTGGAGCAGTTAACCGATCTGACTTTTCAGCGATCCTACCTGATTTATAACGTTCCGGCGGGCCAGTTAAGGGGCCGGCACCGCCACCAGAAAAACCACAGTATTCTGTTTTGCGTAACCGGTTCCGTGTCCGTATTTATTCAGTCGGCAGGATATGAAACCGTCTTTGAATTGACAAGCCCCGATCAGGCACTGCACTTACTTCCGACCGATTGGCGGTTATTGTACGATTTTTCGCCGGATTGTATCGTTCTGGCCCTGGCCAGCGATCTCTTTTCCAAGCTGGATTATATTCCGGAACCGTATCGACCGGTTTTCCTGCCCGATAAAATTATTCACTGAGCTAAGCACAATTACAGGTTCTTTTAAAAAGCAGCCAACCGAATTCAATGCCTTATTTTCAGACGCGTTTATGAGAAAACAACTCCTTGGTTTACTCGTCGTATTGAGCAGTTGTGTGGGGGCGAAAGCACAACGTATTCGCTTTGGAAATGAATGGATTAATCACGCTCAAACGTATTACCGGATTCCGGTGACTGAGCGGGCGGTTTACCGGTTGACGACGGTGGATTTGCAAAAAGCCGGTGTTCCGGTTGCTTCCATTGATCCGACTTCTTTGCAACTTTTTCGACGCGGAATTGAGCAGGCCATCCTGGTGAGCGGAGAGTCGGACAGGAAACTGGACCCGACCGATTTCCTCGAATTTGTGGGCGAAGGAAATGACGGTTTGCAGGACACCCTGCTGTATCGGCCAATGAGCGCCCAGCCCCATCCGTACTACAGCATGTATTCCGATACGGCGGCTTATTTTCTAACCTGGCGCAGCGACGGAAAACCGGGTAAGCGGGTGGTTGTCAGTCAGGAAGCAAAACCGGATGGGGCCGTGCCGGAACCGTATCACCTGGCGGAACAACTGGTGGTTCTGAAAACGGAAATGTCGAACAATCCCGATACGGGGCCCGTTCCTGCCGTCACGCAATACGAAGTTTATTTTGAAGAAGGAGAGGGCTGGACGGGCCCCATGCAGCAGAAAAGCAAACCGTATTCGCAGCTCTTCACACTCCCCGGTTGGGTAACCAACACCTCCGAAAAACCGCAACTGGATCTGTTGCTGAACGGCCGGGATCTGTTTCAGCACCAGGTTGATGTTTCCGTCGGGACGTCTAATCGGTTGGTTACTACGCTGAAATTCAATGGTTTTCAGTTGAGCCGGGTTACAACTCCGCTGCAATCGTCGGATTTTTCCGTTAAAGATGATCTGTCGGCTGAGTTGGTGCTGAACACCGTTTCGCGCGGGCCATTCGAGTTTGACCGGTACTCCGTGAGTTATGTTCGGATTCGATACCCGCAAACAATCAGTCTGAAAAACGGCGCGCAGCAGATTCTCCGGCTTTTGCCCAAATCCGGTGGGCGATCTTACCTCGAATTACCCGATGCCCCAACGTCGACGGTCGTGTATGATATCACCGAAGCGGGCAATCCGCGTTTGATTGCCGGTATGCAGGAAGGCTCGACCCGTCGGCTGGTGGTGCCCAATACCACCCTTTCCCGCCAGCTACTGGTCACAACGGCGGTTGTAACCCCCACCCGGCTGGAGCGGGCGGTTTTCCGTAAACTCGATCCGGCCAAACCGAACTATTTGATTGTCAGCCATGAACTTCTGATGAAACCGGTCGGTCAGGTGGCCGATCCGGTGCGGGCGTACGCGGGCTACCGTGCGTCGGTCAAAGGTGGAAAGTACGACACGCTCGTGGTCAGTATGAAGGAATTGTTCAACCAGTTCAGTTTTGGCGAACGGACTCCGCTGGCGATTCGCCGGTTTGCCGACTACATGCTGACGGGTGGCACCGGCAAGTTTCTGTTTTTGATTGGTCGTTCGTCGGTTTATTTTCCATTTCGCAAAAATCCCAATCAGTACTACCTCGACCTGGTTCCGACCATCGGTAACGTGCCCGGCTCCGATGTTCTGTTGACGGCCGGACTGGCCGGTTTTCCCGAAAACGTCCCTGCAATGGCCACCGGACGACTCAACACGCTGACGGCACAGGATGTGGTGAACTACGGAAACAAGGTAAAAGAGTTTGAAAACAACTTGGCCAACGTACCCTGGCGCAAGGAGGTTTTGCACCTGAGCGGGGGACGATCGCAGTCGGAACTGGCTGGTTTTAAGGCCATTCTGAACGAAGCAAAAGGACTGGTGCAGCAACAGTATTTAGGATCGGAAGTAACTACCCGTTCAAAAACAACCGACGAACCGGTCGAGCGCATCGACATCAGCGACAAGGTCAACAAGGGTGTTTCACTGATTACTTTTTTTGGTCATTCATCGCCCACGGTTGCCGACATCGATATTGGTTACGTTTCCGATCCGGTTTTTGGGTACCGCAACAAAGGCCGATATCCGCTCATGTTTTTTAACGGCTGCGGTTTGGGGAATATATTTTATGGGGGAAATGTATTGAGTACCAATTGGTTGTTAACGCCCGACAAAGGCGCCATTGCCATTCTGGCCCATTGTTTCGAAGGATTCACCGCACCTTTGAATACGTACATTATCGATTTTTATAAAACCCTTTTCACGGATAGCACGTATTTCTCGAAACCGATTGGTGTTGTTCACCAGGAAACCACCCGCCGGGTGCTGGCCACCTCGAAAGACCCGCTCCAGATCGGCAATGCCAATCAAATGGTTTTGCAGGGAGATCCGGCACTCCGACTGTTTCCGTTGCCAAAAGCCGATTTTCAGCTGCAGTCGTCCGGGGTTTCCCGGACCGATAATGCCGCCGATTCGGTTCGGTTGCGGGTTGTCGTGACCAACACCGGGCGCTTCGATGTTCGGGAACGGCTCAGTATAACGGTTCGAAAGCGACTGAGTGATGGGAAGACCAACGGGTACAAGACGGTTTTGCGACCCGCCGTCGCCTTCCGGGATACGGTTTATTACAGTTTTCGCCCCGAGCTGGAACCCGATGGGCCCACGCGCCACGAATTGATTCTGGATGCCGATAATCAAGTAGACGAATTGGATGAAACCAATAACCTGCTGGTATTTACGATCACGAAATCCGCAGATAAATACGCGATTGTTTTTCCCGATTCCAGCCAGCGATTTCCGATGGATCTATTCAATCCCCTGCTGGATGTGACGTTTGACGGAACCCGAATTGCCGATGGTGCGTTGGTTTCGCCCAACCCAATCATTCAGGTTGTCGTGCAGGATGAGGACGTTTACCGCATTCGCCGGGACACGCTGGGCATTGATCTCGTGCTCCGAAAACCGTGCGGGCCCTGCGGTTTTGAACGGGTGGTGTTGGGCAATTCCGACGTAAACTGGACCCCGGCGGCTGCGGATAACCGGTTTGTCCTCAGGTACAAACCCCGGAATCTGGCTGATGGTACCTACACCTTACGGGTTCAGGCGACGGACGTCAGCGGCAATAAAGCGGGCGTGCTTCCCTACGAAATTAATTTCCGGGTGAAGACGGGTGATAGTATGTCGGTTGTGCGGCCCGTTCCGAACCCGTTTTGGGCTTATACCCGGTTTCAATTTACCCTCACCGGAAAGCAGTCGCCGGGAGAAGGGCAATTAATAATCCGCAACTTGAATGGTCAGCTGGTTCGAACGCTGCGGCAATCGCTCCGAATTGGTGAAAATGGATTTTATTGGGATGGCTCCGATCAGGGAGGAGTTGCCTTACCAAATGGTCTGTACGTCTTCCGGTTGGTTCGGGACAACGGCCAGACGCTGGAAGGGAAAGTTATTTTAAATCGGTAACGCCTAATTTCCACGACCCATGACGGACCGCATCAGCACATCCCAAATCTCTTTCCTGTTGATAATCATCGGGTTAGCGGCTGGTTGTTTTCCGGCAAATGCGCAAAGCCAGGAGTTGGATTCTTCCGCCCGCGCAACAGTTGCCGAACTGGTCGTTCCCGATCTGGAAAAACGGGAAGTGCGCATTTTTGCGGAATCCGTTCTTTCAGCCAGTACGTCGGACCGGACACCCTTCTGGTTACGAACCAATCAGTACGGAATCATTCCGGTCGCATCCCCATTTGGATCGCTCCGGGGTGGCATCTCGGCCAATTACCTCCGGGACAAGACAAAACCAGCCGATCTGGTTAAAAACAGACGGAAGCTGGCGGGTTGGGGCTATGGGCTGGAAGTGGTCGGAAACGGGGGACGGAAGTCGGCGGTTTTGATTCCGGAAGCTTACTTGAAAGGCCGCATTCGGGGATTGGAGTTGCAGGTGGGCCGACGGCGGGAGGTGATCGGGCTGGCCGATTCCACGATCGGAACCGGGCCATACATCTGGTCGGGAAACGCGATGCCGATTCCAAAAATTCAGATTTCAATGGCAGACTACACGCCGATTGGCTTTACCAAAGGTGTTCTCGCGTTTCGCGGCTTGTTCGCCCACGGCTGGTTTGGCAATCAGGGAGCGGTTACGCATTCGTATCTTCACCAAAAAGCCCTGTACGGGCGATTGGGCAAACCCGGCTGGCCTATCAAATTCTATGCGGGAATGAGCCATCAGGTACAGTGGGCCGGTCGGAGTGACCTTATTTCCAACGAAAACCAGATCAAAAACGGGCGGTTTCCAACCGGTTTGGGCAACTACGTCAACGCCATATTTGGCACCTCACTGGCCGCGCTGGGCGACAACATTGATACGACAATTTACAGCAAAGGCGATCGCGGAAATCGCGTTGGTAACCACCTCGGCACAGTCGACATCGGTTTTGAAATCACCCGTAAGGACTTTTCGCTGTTCTTTTACCGACAAAGCATTTACGACGATGGGTCGTTGTATTACCTCAGCAATATTGCCGATGGGCTAAATGGCATCCGGTACCTGAATCAGCGCCCGGCGACCCGGCGTTTCCACATCGAACGGATTGTAACGGAGTTTCTATACACCTTGAGCCAGGGAGGAGCCATTTTCGGAGATCGTGATCAGGACCGGGGGGCGGATAATTACTTTAACCATTCGCAATACCGGGATGGCTGGTCGTATCTAGGCCGTACCATTGGCACACCGTTCATTACGCCCACCAACGATACGCGTCCGGAACTGCCCCGCTCGCAAACCTTTGAACGTTACTTCTTTACCAATAATAATCGGGTGAAGGTTTTTCATCTGGCGGTTTCCGGTAGCTGGCACGAAACGTATACTTTTTTGCTGAAATGTTCGATGAGCCAGAATCTGGGTACGTACGGTTTTCCGTTTCCGAACAGCGTCCGGCAGTTTTCATCGGTTCTCACCCTCGGTTTTCCAGCTTTCGGGCACGGTTTTCGTGCGATGGCTTCCGTCGCGACGGATCAGGGAAATCTGCTGCCCGCAAGTACCGGTTTTCAGATTAGTTTGCGTAAAACCTGGGATGTTGCCCGGCGCTGACCGGTTTTGGGATCGCTAGTTTTGGGCCAGAGCAAGCGGTTTTTGAGCAGGCAATAGAGCCACGTCAAAACCGTTAACAGGATCAGGCTTCCCCAGAATTGAATTTGCCCTTCGCGATGGCTCAACCAGACAGCATACACATTGATAAGGGCCTGGGCCACCGCATACAAGCCCGCTACCCGCAAATGGGACCATTTTAGCTGGTGAACCAGCAATTGAAACAGGTGTGATTTGTGGGGACGGAAAATATTTTCGCCCAGCCACAACCGGTAGAGGATGGTAATCACACTGTCGATGCCGTAAACCGCCAATAGTAAAATATAGACCAACTGGCCGCTTTTCTGCATGAGGCTGGTTAGCAGAAAAATCACGATAAACGCCATCGACACGCTGCCCACATCCCCCGCGAAGCACAAGGCTTTCCGCCGGGCGTTGAAAAAAGCAAAGACCAGCAGGCCCGCAAGTGAGAAATGAAGCAAAAGCGGATCAGCGAAGAACGCTATAAACTGGTTGATAATCAGCAGTGTGGCAATAGTTATCAGGCTGTAAAAAACCGTAATGCCGTTGATGCCATCCATGAAGTTGTAGGCATTCAGAACGCCACAGGCCACCACCAGACCCGGAATCATCCACCAGCCGGTTTCCTGCCAGAGCCCCGTTTCGTGCAGCAATAAACCGACACTCACCAGTTGCACCAGAAACCGCAGCCGATTGGAAATGGATTGCACATCGTCGACGAAACTCACCAGCGCCACCAGGGTCAGGCCCGCAAAAAAATAGGGCGTAGCAAAATCGCTGACGACAAAGGCAAGGAAAGCCGCCAGCCAGAAGACAATGCCGCCCCCCCGAACCGTCAGTCGGCTGTGTGCACTGCGGTGGTTGGGGGTGTCGACAATGTTGAAATGGGTGGCCAACCGAAGATATAACATTTCGGCCCCGAAAAGGAAGGCGGTGACGCTAGCGTACAGGGTCCAATTCATAATTGTTCGGAGAAAGTGATAACTTGTAGAGATTCAAGAGTTTAGGTTGTTCACTTGACCAGTTATAAGTTGTTTCGGCGGCTTTTCGGCCGCGTTTTCCCATCTGTTCCGCTTCGGTCGGATGGTCGATCAAAAACCGCAGGCTTTCGACTAGGGCCACCGGATCCGTCGGATCGATGCAGAAACCGCAGCGGTTTTCCTCGACAACTGCCCGGTAAAGTGGAAAATTGGACGTAATAACCGGCAAACCCAGCACCATGTATTCGAACATTTTGGTCGTATACGACTCCGGATAATCCCCAACCGGTTTCAGCAACGCCAGTCCGGCCACTGATTTTGCCGCCTTCGCAAACGCTTTGGCCTGATCGGTGTAACCGTAAAAAATCAGGTTGTCTTTCACCAGCTGATAAGCCGGAAGGGCTTCCAGATCCTGACTGGTAAAGGAGCAATGGCCGAATAAATGGACTTTAAAATTCGGATGCGTGGATTTAAGCAACGCCATTCCTTCCAGCAGCGTGACGATCGACCGCTCGAAACTCAGCCAGCCGATGTAAAAAAAATCGATCGGATCAGACGCTCGCCGGTATGTCCGCCGAAACGAGTCCAAAAAGGGCAGGAGGGGGTAGTTGTAAATGATGGCGTACGGTTTTGCCAGATCGGTATACGTGGTCAGGTAGCCGTGTTCGGTAAAAATCAGAGAGAAATCCCGGCGGGCCTTCTGATCGAAAAACTGGAACGCCCGTTTCAGCAGCCAGCCGCGGTTGTGACGTTTGAGGTGAATTTTTTTGTAGAGATTTTCCTGAACTTCGTAAATGACCGCAGCTCCCAGCATTCGGTAGATGTACGCATAAGGCAGAAATTCGGCCGAATAAATGTGGATCAGATCCGGACGAAGCCGGACGGTTTTCCAGACAATCAATGGGCAGGTAATGAAAAACCGCAGGATAACGTGCTTATAATAAGGAAGTTTGATGAAGTGAACCTTCGGCGAAACGTTCGGATCGGCGTTCGGAATGGCGCAATAAACATCATATTCATCGGCTAAAACGGGCAAATATTTGTACATAATGCGCGGATCGTAGGGGGGGTGAGCCGTGCTGATGTGTAAAATCCGTTGTCGCTTTTGATTCATGAAACTGATACGGAAACGGAACTGACGTTGTCCTCCCGATCACCGGCTGGTAATGCCTGATCAGAAGCAAAAAAAGAACCAACTGACCGCGGGCGCCAGTCTAATTGTTGTCGGGCCCGCTGGTCGGAAAATGTCAGCGAACCGGTTATTTTGGTCAATGACACCGAGTCGAACGGAAACCGCCGGCCCAGCAGCCAACCGATTCCGTCACCCACTCGGGCCAGAAAACGGGCTAACCCGATCGGAATCGTCGGGATCGGTCGTTGAGCGGTTCGCTGCGCAATGGCTTCGGCCAATTCACGGACGGTTGGATGAACGCCATCCGTCAGGTTGTAAATTCCGCCAATCCGGGCGGCTTTCGGGATAATTCGGGCTACGTCGTCGGCCCGCACCATGCTCCGCCGGGCTGTTCCGTTGCCGATGTGAACGTACCGGCCGCGTCGGATGGCCCGTGTCAACGTTCCCAAATTACCCGGCGCCTGATTACCAACGATCAAAGGTAATCGTAAAACCGCACAGCGAACACCCTGTTTGTGGCACCAGTTGACGACCAAATCTTCCGCCAGACGCTTGCTTTCGGCGTAGGGCGTCTGACCATTCAGCGGGGCATCTTCGGTAATGGATTCGCCGGTTTCGCATCCGTATACGGCCACCGTGCTGATCAAAACAAAGGCATCGGGTACGATCCCAGCCTTGTCAAGAGCCTGAAGCAATCGATCGGTTCCTCCCTGATTGACCTGAAAAAAAGCCTGCGACTCTGCTTCGGTTTGTGGAATGGTGTGGGCTTTTCCGGCTGAATGCACGACCAGCCGAATCGATTTACCGGACAGATCGGGCTGCTCGGTAGCGAGATCACAAACCAGATCACCCGCCGTTCTGCCCATACCCAGCACCTGATAACCGGCCTCCCGCAGACCCGTCGCCAGGTACTTACCCAGAAATCCATTGGGACCGGTCAGCAAGGCCGTCGGCAGGTGCTTGTTTCGATTGGAAGACATCGGTTAATGCTTTTAAGTACGTAGTCGCCAGTTGATTTTTGTCGAATATCCGTCGGGCCACCGCCGACGCCCGTGCGCTCATGGCGGGTCGCCAGGTCGGATCGTCGGCCAACTGGCTCAGGAGATTTGCCAAAGCTGCCGGATCATCCGAACTGAATGTAAAACCGCATTGGTGTTCTTCCAGGAAGGATTTTATCCATCCGTCCGTCGTCTGAATCACGGGCAAACCGGCGGCCAGGGCTTCCATCAGCTTATTCGGCGAAGACGTATCCAGTAACGGCGCACGCATCAGCGGCACGATCGCCAGCCAGGCTTGCTGTACGTAGGCAACCAGTTCATTTTTGGGCATCAAATCGTAAATCCTGAAGTTTGGGAGCGCATCTTTTTGTTGTCGGGCTACCAATTCCTGCTTTAACTGACCGTCGCCAATGAGCACAATCACGATGTCGGTTCGGTGACGAAGGGCTTTTGCTGTTTCGAAAAGCAGATTCGAATTGTTGACCGCTCCGATGTTTCCGGTGTAAATAACGACTTTTTTGTCAGACAATTCTTCCGGCATTCGAACATTCGGAACGGGGGTGCCGAACAGCGCCAGATTGGTGGCATTGGGAACGGAAATACTGTGCTGAAAACCGTATCGGCGCGCAATATTTTGCTGAATACCCGGCGATAGGGCAACGATGAGATGGGCGGCCCGGTAACACTGCCGTTCAAACCAGTAGGCCAGCCTCTGCGCCGTTTTGTGGGGTAGTGCACCCATCAGAATGGCCGTGTCGGGCCACAGATCGCGGGCTTCAAAAACCAGTTTTCGACCCCGCAAATACCGCGCAATCAACCCCGGAATACCCACGGTGATGGGACCGGAAGAAGCTACCACGACGTCGGCGGGCAACGTCAGGGCGTACCAGCTCGACCAGACTGCAAATACCAGAAACGTCCAGATACGCCGGAGGGTGGATTGCTTGTTGTCGATCCGGAGGTTTAGGATTTTGACCCGAATGCCGTCGATGTTCTGTTCTTCGGTCCAGCGAGTGGCTTTGAGATCCGACTTTGCGTAGATGCTGGTGACGACCGTGACCGAGTGACCTTGTTCAGTCCATTGTCTGGCAAAATCGTAAACCCGGGTGCCCCAGGCACCTTTTGGAGTGGAGAAATACTGATAAAAATAAACTATTTTCATTCTGCACAGGTAATGATTGTCCGTACTGTTTTCCTGAATTGAACTTCGATCATCAGCGCTGGCAGGAGCCGGTTAAACTGCCGGGCAACCTGCACGGTTTTCTGATGGATCGATAAGGCATTTTGCCATTCCATTTTTCCCCATAAAAACTGCATCTGGTTTCCGTTGAACGCCAGCGGATAAATCCCCGGAGCCAGGTAAAACCGGGCCGTGGCGATTTGAGGGCCACTAATGGAATCAACAATTGCCAGTGTCTTGTCTGCCGAAATCCATTGCCGTTTGTGCTGTATTCCAAGGTGTTGGTAGCCGTTGTGTTGGGCGCCTAACTGAGTAGGTAAATCTTCCAGCAGGGTTACGCGCGCCCGGCGTCCTACCCGAAAACCACCCCAGACTTCCGACGAATCGGTTTCGTCAATCTGGACGGTATTGTGGGCCGCCGTGCTCCGTTCCCATTGTCGGCGCGGGCTGGCTTCGTAGGTGGAAGTACCCGCGTCGATGAGCACCGGCTGGCGGTTTACGTAAAGTTCGAAACTAAAGGTATCGGCGTGGGCGTGTCCGGGCTGGTGATCGGGTCCAATCATTCCGACATTCGCCAGCATTTCGTACGTTGGGGTACTGAGCCGGCGAAAACCACTGTCTGATAAATGGCTTGCTTTCGGTTCGATTCCCAGTAGTTGAGCCTTGCGAATAAGCTGGGTGGTCGTGGGAGCAACCCCTTCGGCCGCATCGTTCATCAGGGGAATATTGCCATTGGCAAAGGTGACTGCGGCTAGCCAGCTTAGCATCCGCTCAGCTTGATGGGACAGAAAACCGTCGGCGTCCGAATCGCGGTGCCAGGTATCGTTCCGGAGAACATGACCGACGTCCAGCAACCGATCCAGCAGAATCTGGTGGTACATCGGGCTGTGTTCGTAATGCCCGCCATCCTGATGCAACTGTTCTGTTAGTTCTGCCTTAACCAGCTGGATTGCTTTTTGATAAAGCTCCCGATCCTGAAAATAAAGCGAGCCAATCAACAAGGCGAACCCATTCTCCAGTAAATGGTTGCCCAAAAGATGGTATTCGAGCCGCTGCTCCAGCAATCGTACCTGCGCCCAAAGATGAGCATCGACGGTGGGTTGCTGAAGCTGGTGAGTCGATAAAAACCGGATCCAGTTGATGATGCGAAGCGAAGTGGGATAAGGCTCCAGTCCGCCATTCAACCGGGGCGTATGGCCGATAAACTGCCGGATGAGATCGAGGCCCGTCGCACCCGCCAGATCAGCCTGATTCAGAAAGTCGAAGTAATTGAGGTTGTATTGCCACAATTTGCCGTTTTTAGTGTAATTCCAGTCCACATCGGTCGGGAAGGTTACCGACTGATTCAGGAATGTGAAGGTCCGTTCGTTCAGGCTTTGCGGTTTATCGGGTACGGGAAATTTCAGCAAATGGGTGGTTACCGGTAAGCGGTCGATGGTTACCGACGGTTTTGAACGCAACCGATTGATCACCTGATAAACAAGTTGTTGTCTTCTCAGGTGCCGCACCGTGTGCCAATATAGCCGCCAGTTTCTCATAGGCTGTGGGAGTGTTCGGCCGATTCGGCAACGGTCATGCCTGCCGGAACGTCGACCCATCGTTTCGTTTTTAAACTCTGCAAAGCCGCCAGTAGCGTGCGGGTCGTATTGACCAGGTTTTCGAACGGAATCAGCGGCTCCCCGCCCGTTTCCACCTGCTCAACCAGGCGTTGAAACTGAGCTTTATGGCCCTTATCCTGCCGGGTCGATAAACTGGAAAATCCCTTAAAACCGTATCCTCTTAATTCCCTGAAATTGTCCAAAACCAGCGTTCGTTCCTGCGAATACACCTCGAAACGCTCTTTGGCGTAGGCTTTGCTGCCGTTGGCGAAGTAGTTAATAACGCCCGTCGAACCGTTTTCGTAGCGCAGCAGGAGAGACGCCGAATCGGTGGTTTCGTTCGGTTGCCGACCCATTGCATTCATGCAAACCGCCACAACCCGGCTCCCCGTCAGGAACGAAATGAGATCGACGTAATGACAGGCTTCGCCCGGAATCCGGCCACCGCCCACGGAGCGGTCGTGCACCCAGGAGTTGGCCGGAATGTGACCCGCGTTCATCGTCGCAATGACGTTCATCGGAACATCGCCGGAAGCTGGGCCGCCCAGCAATCCCTTCATTTTCTGCACATGGGGCGAAAACCGCCGGTTGAAACCCACCAAAACCGTCTGATCAGATTTCTGCTGGACTTCGACCAGCTGGTCCAGTTCGTCTTCGAAAATGGCCAGCGGTTTTTCAACAAAAACGTGTTTGCCCGCCAGCAAAGCTTCGCGGGTCATTCGGGCGTGTTGCTGGTGGCGGGTGGTGATTACCACCAGATTGATTTCAGGATCGTTCAATACTTCCCGGTAATCGGTCGTACTGGCATCAATGCCATATTTTTTGGCTAATAAGGTGCCGTTTAATCCGTTGGCGCTGGCGATGGTTTTCAGTTTTGCACCGGTTTCTTTCAGGGCGGGCAGCAGAACAGCGCTGGTGAAATTTCCGGCACCGATCAGGCCAACGACGGTTGCTCCCCGACCTTCATACCGGCCTTCACGGATCGGAATGACCGGTTTCAGGTTCAATTCTTCGGGATAACGCAGCAGCGACGCAATGGAAGCGGAATGAGAAATTCCGTTGTAGATTTGATCGAATTGCTGCAGCGGTACCACTTCCGTAATCAATGACTTCACATTGAGTTGACCGGTTTCCAGCAGTTGCAGAATGGTCTGAAAATTCCGGTTTTGGGTCCAGCGAACAAACGGCAGCGGATAATCGGAACCTTGCTGCTCATACATTTCATCGTAGCGACCGGGGCCGTAGGAACAGGACACCTGAAAGGTCAGTTCTTTTTCGTAAAACTCGGCCCGGCTCAGGTTCAGGCCGATGACGCCCACCAGCACGATCCGTCCGCGCTTGCGACTCATGCGGGCCGCCTGCGAAATCAGTTCGTCGCTTTTGCTCGAAGCCGTAATGACAACACCGTCCGTACCAATGCCCTGCGTCAGTGCCAGCACGGCTTTTACCGGATCGGTTCCGGCCGTTGGATTCAGCGCAATAATGCCTCGGGAGCGGGCCAGTTCCAGCTTCTTTTCGTCGACGTCCAGGCCAATTACCCGACAGCCATTCAGCCGGAGCAGGTCCGCCGTGAGCAGGCCGATCAGTCCCAAACCAATCACAACGACGGTTTCGCCCAGTGTTGGATTCAGCAACCGGACGCCCTGCAAACCGATGGACCCAATGACGGTAAAAACCGCTTCGTCGTCACTGACGCCATCGGGCACCCGCGCCACCAGATTTCGGGGCACACAAACGACTTCGGCATGGTGGCCGTTCGAAGCCACCCGGTCGCCAACCGCCAGGTCGGTAACGCCTTCGCCCACGCCCACGACCTCGCCAACGTTGCAATACCCCAGGGGTAGGGGTTGATCCAGTTTGTTAAAAACCGTCTCCAGGGTTGGAATCAGGCCATCGGTACGGATTTTCTCCAGGACCTGCTTCACCCGGTCGGGCTGCTGACGCGCTTTCGAAATGAGACTGCCGCGACTAAATTCCACCAGCATGCGTTCGGTTCCGAGCGAAACCAGCGTCCGGCGGGTTTGAATGAGCACCTGGCCGCGCCGAACCTGGGGGGCGGGGACGTCTTCCAGCAGCGTATGGCCGGTTTTAAGATGTAAAATCAGTTGTTTCATAGGTTACGGTGGCCGGGATCTACGAATTGCCGGAACCACGATTCGATCGCCATCAATCCCCAGATCGAGTAGGTTGCATCAATTTTCCCATTTTTATTGTCCCGAATTAACTGATGCACGGCCACCGGGTCGAAAATGCCCCGCTGCCGCAGGCTTTCATCGGAAAGGTATCCTTTGAGCATACCGTCTAACTGACCTGTCCGGAGCCAGTCGCGCAAGGGCGTTCCAAAACCGGTTTTGGGGCGGTAAATAACCGAATGGGGTAAATACCGCTCTGCCAGTTTTCGCAGCAGGTATTTTGTGGTTCGGCCCCGCATCTTGAGCGACGGCGGAAGTTTGGTACTGAACTCAACCAGCTCGGTATCCAGAAACGGCACGCGGGTTTCGACGCCAACGGCCATGCTCATTTTATCCGTGTAATTGAGGTTGTGATCCGGTAAAAAATACGACAACTCCCAGAATAGTAGCTGGTTGAGCAGGTTTTTTTCGTCCGGAATGCGTTCGAGCGCCGTCAACAGCTGGTGGCTGGGCTGGTAATCGTGCAGCGTTTTGCCGATGGTACTTTCAAACAGATTGTGGTTGGTCGCAATGGGAAGTCGGGCAAAATAATCGGCCATTCGTTCCTGCTGCGGTTGCCCCATTCCCGCGGTCAATTTCCGAAGCCGCCGAAGCAGCGGAGTTCCGTTGGTTCCGAGACTAACGGTGCGGTTCAGCAACCGACCCACCACGGGCGGAATCCGGTTCAGATACGGTTCCATCGTCAGCGCCTGATGACGCCGGTAACCCGAAAAAACGTCGTCGCCCGCCGTCCCGCCCAACAAAACGGTATGCCCGTTCTGGCGAGCCTGTCGGCAGATATTCAGCACGTTAAAGGGTGCGGTATCGGCCTGTGGTTCGTCGAGGTGGTAGATCATGCGGTCGAAATCCCGAATGATGTCCGCGTCGGCATCCACTTCCACCAGATCGACGTTCAGGTGGGTGGCCACTTGCCGGGCATACGGCAAATCGTTCTCAAACCCTTCAAATTTCCCGTTCTGAAATGCCGTTCGAATGGTGTAACCGGTCAGCCGCTCATTGGGATGCGCCCGTTTGGCCAATGCCATGACCAGGCTGGAATCCAAACCACCCGAGAGAAAAAAAGCCAGCGGAACGTCGGACTGCAACTGGCGTTTCACCGCCGTAAAAAGCCGTTCGTCCAGTTCCTCGAGCAATTGCGATTCCGACTGTTCCGAATACATGCCCCGAAAGGGAAGATCGTAATACCGCTTGACTGCAAAGGAGGTGGGCTCGTCGACCGACAGCTGAATATAGTGCCCCGGCAGCAACTTATTGACGTGCTGAAAAGGCGTCTGCATACCCGGCGAATACAGGAAATGCAGGTAATTGACGAGTGCGGAATAATCAATGCTTTTGTCGATACACGGATAGCCGGCAATCGTTTTTAGCTCCGAACTGAACAGGAACAGTCCGTCTTCGTGGTAATAGTAGAGCGGTTTTACCCCAAACTGATCGCGGGCCAGCACCAGTTGACGCGTGAGCGTGTCGAAAATGGCACAGGCAAAAATCCCGTTCAACTTTCGGAAAACCGCCGTGCCATACGTAGCAAAACCGTACAGCAATGTTTCCGTATCCGACGTAGAACGAAAAATATACTGATTCGTGAGGGCTGCACGCAACGTAAGGTGGTTGTAGATTTCGCCGTTAAAAATGATGACATACCGGCCATCGGCGGTTTGCATGGGCTGTTTACCGTTGGGCGTCAGATCCAGAATGGCCAGACGCGTTTGGGCCAGCTGGATTCCCGGAGCGTTAAAAAGGCCCTCTCCATCGGGTCCACGGTGGCGAATGGTCGATCGGAGATCGACCGATGGTGGGATGGTGGAGCCTACAATGCCCGCTATGCCACACATGTTAAAAAAGAGATGGTTTTACTATTCATGGTTGGTAACTCATTTATCATTGTGCTAATTTCAGTCGATGTACGTTGAGTCAAGAACCCTGAATCAGAAGCTGGCTGGCGCACTTTATTTAATCGCCGAAATCATCATGTATAACCCGTGTTCCGGAAAAAAAAGCCTGATCAGCCAGCGGGGATATAGCCAGCGGCTCACTGTCAGCAGCCAGCTTCGGTGGCGCTGACCAGCCTGTGATGACAGCAAATCGGCGTGGGTCAGAACGGTTTGAATGGAAACCTGGCTAAACGAGGCAAACAACTGCTTCGCTTCGACTTTGCTGTAGGCTTTCGTGCCCGGACTTTCCAGGTAATTGGCATAAATGGTTGCCAGACTCGTATTGGGTTTGCCTTTTGCCAGACCGTACCGCAGCCAGAGCAAATAGCCAACCCAACTGTGTTTGTGGTAGATCATCACGTTGGCCCGCCCACCCGGTTTCAACACCCGAAAGATCTCGTTCGCGACGCGGGGCGTATCCGGGCTGTGGTGAATGACACCCCACGAATACACCAGATCGAACGTACCGGTTTCGTAAGGCAGATTTTCGGCATCGGCCACGCGCAAATCCGAACGAAGGCTGAACAGGGCCAGGCGTTCGCGGGTGTGGTCGATGGCGCGTTCGGTCAGATCGCAGCCGTGTAAGTTGGCGCGGGCTTCGGCAAATTTCTGGTGATCGGCGCCCAATCCCACCCCAATTTCCAGCACCTGTCGGTTGGTGTAGGACGGAAAATCCGCGAATTCGCGGATATACGGTTCCAGGACATACCGGTCTTTGGCCTGCTGGTAGTATTTTTGCCGGAGCGTTTCGCCCTTCAGATATAAGTCTTCACCGCAGGAAGCTTCGTTCCAGAAATCGTGAACTTGTTGTTTCGCATTCATGGTGCCGATTCATTAGGCCGAACCTGTACCAAATATCGACAGCAGCCGGGAGCCACAATGTAGAAAACCGTCCATTATGCACGTCTTAATAGCAAAATGAAGGCATAACACCGCTATTTTCCGTACGAGCGCAACCGGATGTATTGCCGGATTCCGTAATCGATCTGCGCTTTTCCCACGCAGGCCGGAGTGGAGGAGCAAAATTGAAGTTGTACTTTCTCTTTATAAATCAAGCCAACCTGCCGGGCGTAGACTTCCAGCCGTTTGTCCTGCGAAACCAGCGTCGAATCATTTTGCTGAAAAATGGTGGCCGTTTCGGGAAAAGTTTGATTCAGAACCCGATAGGGTATGCCGGTGTTTTTAACCTGATACAGGTCTTCGCCCGCCGAGTTAAAGGCGTTTCCGTTCCACTCAAACCGATCGACAACCGGGAAAACCAGCTTGACAAAGGAGCGGTTGTTTTCATTTTTTATCAACTGACTGTTCGCAATCCGGAAGCTGCTCACCGAGTCGGGCACCCAATCCTGGCTGTCATTCAACCGGCGGTATCGCTCGATGCGGTACAGGATTCCGCCTGTAGGATCACCGGTTGCCGGGTCCGCAACGGTACCCGTAATCGTTTCGCGCAACTGGTAGGTCTTGGTCGTCGAACTACCGTTGAGCGAAAATTGCTGCTCCGTGACGTCATAAATCCAGTAGTTTCCTTTTTCCAATGGCTGATAATCATACCCCGTGGCCAGTGGTTCGGTCGTAGTCTGACAGGCGCAGACCCAAAGAGTTGCGATTAGCGCAGGAAAAAGGCGAAATGGCCATACGGTTTTGATCCGGTTCATGAGCAACGGCGGTTTTAGTTAGGAACTTCCGATTCGGCCTGTTCGGCCAGCGACACCAGCAATTGCCAGCAGCTCCGGCTGACTTCCGGCCAATCGGGTAAGGTAGTCGAGCGCATACGTCCGGCAGTTATTTTACGTTGGCGGAGGGTTTCGTTTCCATAGCCGGCGTGGATGGTGTCGACAATGTTTGTGGCCGAAAGCGGATCGAAATAAAAGGCGGTTTCTCCACAAACCTCTTCCGCAAAATCCCGCTGGGACGTAAAAATAGAAACGCCAAAGTGCATGGCGTCGACGTAGGTAGCGGTAAACGATTCCAGCAAGGTTGGCAGAATAAGGCCGTCAACCTGTTGATACAGGGAAGCGACGCAATCGGCGGGTACGTTTCCAATCGGAATCAGCATGTCTTGCAGCGATGCATCGGCAATTTGATCCAGGAGTTGCTTCGCCCGGCGGTGTTGCCAGGCTTCGATGGTCAGGAAAATTCGATAGGGAAGTTTTCGGGCCTTCATAATCCGGGCCACTTCAACGAGAATCTCCAGATTTTTGTGCGGATAATAGCGCGACAAACACATCAGGTATGTCAAACCGCTCTCTTTTTTAACGGGTAATTCATACGTTGTGTGACTGTTTAACAGCGTGTAGGCATTCGGAAAAAGCTGAACCGAAGGAAGTTGCGGATAAACCCGGAGCAGCCGTTCCTGCATCGTATTGGTCTGCACGAGCAGGGTTTCCACGTGACCGAGCCGCCGTTTAAAAACCCAGTTGCGCAGTTTAATTTTGAAAATAATTTCCAGCCCCACCTGTTTCCAGAGCGCCCGATCTTCGGGATAAGCCAGGTGCGGCAGATGCAGCAAAACGACCTGCTTGTGCGAAACCGGAGAAGGAAAATTGCCCATCGTAAAAATAATATCGGGATCTATCTGCTTCAAGAGTCGCGGGTACCAGATCACATCCATGTAAGGCCGGGTGATCCAGGGGTTCAGGGCTTTGGGTAAATAATGGAACGTAAGACTATGGGTTTCGATGGTTTCATACCCGCAGTCCTTCGGAGCGACGACGTGGATGTGATCGGTTTCACTTTTTAAATGCTGGATGTTTTTTAAAAAATTCAGGGCCACGTTAAGCCCCCCGGCCGACGCCAGATTGAACGCATTAATGAGTAATTTCATGATCAGGTTGGAGGATAGTCGATCGTTTAATCAATCCGCTTAACAGCCATACCGGAAGCGAGATATACACGAAATGATCCACAAATTGTGGGAAGTAGCCGCGGGTGACAAATTGAAAAATCGCCAGTGAGAAAACCACCTGTTTCAAAAAACCAAGTGGCGTTGTCACAGGATTCCGGCTGACAACAAACCGCAGCCAGAAGCCCATTAAAAACGGCATCAATACAAATCCAAACCAGCCAAACGCGCCATAAAAAGAACCATAATGTAGCGTTGCTTCTCCCGTTCGGGCCCACTGCCGGGGTAATTCCAGGGAATTATCCAGAATGGTTAGCGCTGGTGGCGGATACGGTTTTTCACCATTGGGGAAAAGAAATTTCGGTAAGGCTTTAATAATTACATAGCCAAACATGGTCAGGCCATAATCGTGCTGTATTTCCGGATTCTCTTCGTAATAACGGATCAGATTAAAATCGGCCAGTCCGGCCCGGGTTTGCTCAAAAAACATACCGTATTCAAATTCTACGGGATTATAGGATAATTCAGAAAACCGCCCATGAATAAAATTCCAGCGATTGTAGGTAATGAAGAAGATGAAGTAAGTTAAGATTAACCCAACGTAGATGACCCGGTTATTAGAAATTACGGTGTTTTTGTCAAGACTATAAACCAGAATAAGTCCTAGTATTGTCAGAATAATTCGATATCTAAACCCCATGATGGCAAACAGAACAAAAGCCAATAGGGTTAATAGGCCTACTTTGTATTTATTGCCTTTTAGATAAGCAAATAGAATAATGGTTGTAATGATGCAATCGGCGCAGTTTCGGAAATAATATGAATTGGTTATGCTTTGATGTCCGAATAAATTTTCGTCTGAACTTCCCAGTAAAATATTCAATGGATTAATCCCACTAATCGCAATGTCTGCCACGACGATACTAAAAAAAAATGCGTACAGTAGTAGTACATATTTTTGTAAATAAGAAATGTTTTTTTGATCAATACAGAAGCTGGAATTGCCGAAAGGATAGCGTTTCCAAACAAATCCGAAAACAAACAGCATGTTTGCTACCATGTAAAAAAACATTCCCTTTTCATAATAATCGGTTATTCGCTTGCCCGTAAATTGATATAAACCGTCGTCGCCCATGGAGGTTTCTCTCCCTACCATATAAAAGTAAGTAGGTGTGAAAAGGCAATAGACAGCTAATAATGCTAAACAGATCACGAAAGGAATAACCTGCCGGGGACCGATGCGTCGGACATACTGGAACGCACTAATCAGTGTAATCAGATTGATTGTTATGTAGAGCCAAATCATACGTTTAAGTCATAGGTAACGACATCACTCAGCATTTTTGCGTAATAATCGGAGCTGGTTTTATTCCGGAAATCCAGATTATAACGAGACTGCTTTTTAATTAAATCCGGGTAATTGATCAGGCTTTCAATCGCTAGTTGGAACTCCGTTACGCCGTTTGCCGGGCATATAAAACCATTAACGCCATCAATAATCCATTCGCGGGCTGCACCAACCTGATCACTACAGATAACCGGTAAACCGGCCGCTATAGCTTCGTTAATAACAACGCCCCACCCGTCGTATTTTGAGGCAAATACAAATACATCGGCCAGATTATAGTAATACGGTAAGTCTTCTGCCTGAACGAAACCGATCAACTTAATTCGGGGGTCATTTTCAATTAATTGTTCCAGGTTTTTTCGATCCTGGCCCTCGCCGATAATTAATAGATGAACGGATATATGACTATTTTTTATTGATTTAATAAGGACATTCATGTTTTTTCTGGAAATTAGTGAACCGGAAGATAACAGGATGGGTTGACCGCTTGATTTATACGTTTCACTTAATTTACTAATTTTGGCTCGATCTAAATTTTGTTTATCAAATCGTGAAATATCTATATTATATGGAATGACTGAGGATGGAAAGTTAATTCCGTAATAGTGATAAGTAGTAACGGCTTCGTTTCCTCCCACAATCAGCCGCTGGCAATTCCATTTGATCGGTAGTAAAAAAAATCGTTTTAGCGCGTTTTTAAAATTTGATGTAGAAGACGATAATCGTTCCCCAAAAAAAGCAAGTCTTTTTCCTCGAATCCGTAAAATAAATAAACCTAAAACCGTATTTGGTATCCAGTAAGCCCCGCTAATGATGATATAATCTGAGCGGTCGGTGATTAACTGTCGAATAATCGACCAGCTAAAGTGATAGTCTTTAATTCGTTTCTGAATCCATTTGGCGACTAACGTATCCGATAAGTAATGAACCTGATACGGGCGGTTTTCATTTGAGATATTCCATTGTCTATCCGACTCGGATTTTGCGTAATAAATAACCGTTAATTCAAAATAGACCGACAACGCTTTAAAAAAATCCTGTTGATAGGGCGTCGGTATATTTGTGTAGAAACTGAGCCGGATTTTCGTCATTATTGACCTAATTTGATTTCACGATTTCCTGATAAACCTCCCGGATTCCCTGCCTGAAACGCTCCCATGTATACGTCCGTGCCTGGATGGCGGCCTGGCGCCCCATTTCATACCAGACTTTAGGCTCAGCCATAGCAGCATCCAATACCGCGGCCAGTCGTTCCGGGTTTCGGATGGGAACCAGATAACCGTGTTTACCCTCCGTGATTACGTCCGGCCCGCAGGTGTTTTCGGTCGTAATAACCGGTAAACCGGTTGCCATCGCTTCCAGAACGACGTGCGCAAAACCTTCAGCCAGGGAAGGCAAAACAAAGACGTGACTTCGGTGCAATTCCCGAACCAGTTGCTCCGTACCGATTCCTTTGTGCAAAGTGATTGTCAGATCCTTGTATTCATTGATGATAGGTTGGTCAATGTATCCGCGTCCGCACAGGACTACTTCTATCGACCGGCTTTTCAACAGACGGACGGCTTGCAGCAGGTCGGCCAGCCCTTTCCGCTGGTTCATGCGTCCGACGAAAATGATCCGAAATGGGGTAGTTGACGGCGCTTTCTTTCGTTGGGGAAAAGCCGTTGTATCGACGCCGTAAGGAACCACTTTTATGCGACTGGCTGGTACGCCATTCTCAATCAGTGTTTTACGGGTAAATTGGCTGGCTGTCAGGCAAAAAGTAGCGAGCTGGGGTTCGGCAATCAGGCCGTCCAACCGGCTGTCGGCCAGCGAAAACTCCACTTCATCCCGAATCGATTGGCTGGCGAACGGCAGGCGATCCATTTCCTGCGCAAGAATGGAACGGACCGACGACGGATGCGGGTGCAACTGGAACAGGATTCGGTGCGGAATACCAAGCTTTTCGGCTTGCTGAAACGCCTGAAACGCGTAATAGCTGTACAGGAACAGGTTACTTCCGGTTTTTTCCGCTGTCCGCAAGGCCGTAAGACTGATTTCCTGATCAATCGATGAATTATAATCCCGATGGAAGGCGTGAGCACAGGCGGTTTTCCAGAAAGCCGGTAAAGAATGATTTATTTTGGACGCCGGTAAGCCCTGGCAATACCGCTTTCTGGCGTAGGATGGCGCCGTTTGGTACAGCCAGTCAGGAACATACAATTCCGTGACCAGGCGGTCGAGCCAATCCGCTTCGTGCAACGCCAGACTCAGTTGGTACTGATCCCGGGCGCCGGCATGAGCAGTTACGGATTGGCGGATTTGATTCATTTTCGTAATTGGCTTAACCATGCAAAATCCATGATGATGGCGGGCAGGAACTTCCCGATGCGTTCTTCCAGCAGAATACTGAGACTGTTCTGAAATACCCGGACTACCATAAAAAAATCACCCAGCAATAACCCGATGGCCATACCCGCCAATCCGTAGCGCGGAATGAGCCAGATGGCCGCAGCCAGCGCTCCTAAACTGCTCATGACGAATGCAAAAGCAATGGATTGATGGCGGTTAATGGAAATGGCCGTTGTGGCACTGGTATTCCACAGGCTATACGGTAATGCCGTCAGCAGGAGCACGGTGAAAACCGGCTGAACCGGTTGAATGGTGCCTTTCGTCCAGACGGAAAGGATGGTGCCGCCGGTGATTTCCATGGCAATCAGAAACAGAAATGCCGACCAGAAGGCGATTTGGCAAACTCGTCGGTGGAGTAGAATCGCTTTGGAAAAATCATGATCGACCAGCGCCCGGGTTAATTCCGGCCAGATGGCGGAAGTCAGCACGTTAATGATTTGCCGAATAAAGTTGCAAAGTGTCCGGAGCGTCGTGTAAATGACGACGTAGGTCGGGGTCATAAAGGCCCCAATGAGCAGCGTGCTCCCCTGTAGAACGAGCGAATTGGCGAAGGCAAAACCAAAAAAAGCCAGCGATGGCCCCAGCAGGTGCCGAATGCTGGCGATTGGGAATAAACCGATACGTACCTGACTAACCCAGTGATAATGCCGACGGTAATACAAAAACATCCCCAGCCAGCTCATTCCCCGCACGATTGCGTAGGTAAGCGCAACCGTTTCGGCTTTTCGGCCTTGACTCACCATCAGGATAACAACGCCAAATTCGATCAGGCGAGTGGTGGTAATCCAGATCCGCCCACCGGCATTGTCTCCTTCGGCTCGTGGAACCGCACTGAGAAGCTCCTGCTGAAGCGCCAGCATCACATACAGCATCAGCAATAATAAGGTCAGCCAGGCATCGGATTCATTGATGTACTTGATTTTGAGCCAGGTAGTGAAATCGGATAGGTGTAATCCAAGGGCTAAAACGACCGAGACGATGACACCGAAGCCAATGATTGCGGTCATTCCATAACCGAGTAGTTGGGCCGCTTTGGCATGCTCTTTCCGGCTAATATTCATCAGCAATTCGTTGGACAAGGCCGAGGCCAGTCCGGCATCACTCAGACTCAGGTAAGACGGAATGGTAAAGAGTAGCAGCCACTCACCGTAATAATCCAATCCCCAGTACTGGATCAATAAGGGCACACTGATCAGTTGAATCAGAATCTGACCCGCCTGCCCCAGCACACTTGCCGCAATGGACTGTAAAATACGGCGAAACATCCGCTTCAGGTTTAGTTAAATTAACTCGCTTTCACAATTCCTCATCGCATCGGTTGATCAGTTGGACGGACGGTTTCCGCGCAAACGTCCAAACGCATTGAGCCCCACCAGCACACTATAAATACTCCCGGCAACAAAGCCCAGCAAGGTGTAAGTAAGAACCATTACCGTACGTCGGGGCGATGAGCGTTTCAAGGGAACTTTGGCCGGATCGAGCACCTTAAAAACCGGGGTCTGTTCCTGAACCTTGATTTTTGCCTGTTCAAATTGCTTGGATAATTCCGTGTAAACGACCTGCGAAATGGTCAATTCAGCTTCAATTCGCTGCTTTTCCATCGTGGCGGCCTGCACCACCATGTATTTGTGCTGGTCGCCATACTGAAACATTTTATACTGTGCGGCTTCAAACCGCTGTTTGGCTTCTTTCAACCGATTGGTATAAAATAACAGGTCGCGCCGGACTTTTTCGGTCCGGTATGTCGTCACATACCGGGTCAGATAATCCAGGGCAACCTGGGTGACGGCGGCCACCGCCGTTGGGTCGGGCATTCGGGCCGAAACCGTAATGATGCCCGAACGGGTATCCATTTTGGCCGAAACCCGTTGTTGAATATCTTCCAGCAAATCCTGTTGTTCCTGGGTGAGCCGGATGGTTTGGGGATTAGCGTTGGGCCGCAGGGATTCGGTTTTCTTTTCGGACGAGAACCATTTTTTGCCAAACCAGGAGTCGTTTTGCAACAACAAACTGGTAACACTGACTCGGTTTCCGTCCCTGGTCGGCACTTTTTGATCCAGCAGCGACAGGATGAAGGGCGTGCTTTGCAAGACGTTGGGGTACAGGTCCGGACGTACGGCATCAATGCCGTTGGTTTCCCCAAATTCCAGACCCGCAAACCCGGCTACGGAAGCCAATTTCTGAAGCACATCGCCGGAACCCTGGCTAATTTCGGGCATAATACGGGCTTCGGAGACAAACTCCGGTTTTGTTAACAGGGAAACAATAACGCCTGCAATCGCAAAAAAAGCCGTTATAATGAATACCCGGAACCGGTTTTGCCAGATCAGACTGCCAATTCGCCCCGGCGACAAACCCAGCCAGTAACTTTCCTGAACGGGTTGAGTCATCACGTGGTTCGCGGTCGATATCGTTGCCTGTTGCTCTTTCATCAGAATAGTCGGATAACCGTTAGGACGACAGCCGCCAATGACGTGATTCCGGTCATGACTGCCACCCGTTCGGCGGGCGACAGTTTGCTGTCTTCGCGCCTGGCCTTCGCCGGAATGATCACTTCCATGCCCGGATCGGGCGAGGGGTAAGAGCGGAAAAAGAGGAATTGTTTGGTGCGTCGGATTTGCCCGTTGGCATACCGAACGTACGATTTCTTACGCTGTGCTTTTGACGTAAAACCGCCTGCTTCATCGATGTAGGAACGGAAGGATTTGGTCTCGTTGTAGTCAACTGTCGATGGATTCAAAACTTCGCCCTGGATGCGCACCAGTTCGACTTTTCGGGGAATCGTGATCGAATCACCGGCCAGCAGCAGCAGATTACCGCTATCGGTCGGTTTTTGCAATATCTGGTGGATATCGATGGAAATGAGTTCTCCCTTCCGAATAAAGCGGGTCGCTTTTAAAAACGCGCTGGATTGGAGCCCACCCGCCCGGCTGATGAGTTCGGAAATCCGTTCGGATTTGTCCCGAATGGCGTACCGGCCGGGGTACTTCACTTCCCCCGTTATCGTTACCATTTTCTGCGGTTCGTAGCGGGGCGAGGTCCGAACAAAAACCTCGTCGAAGGGCTGAAGATGGAATCGGGCGTCGGCTTCGGTTAACCGGAGTCGTTCGTCCAGGTCAAACTGAATGATCCGGATATTCTGGTTGTCCGGCAATCCGGTGGTATCGTTCCGGAGACGGCGGGCGATTTCAATCCGTGAGCCCGTCGCTCCTTCCGTAAAACCGCCCGCCAGCACAATCAGATTGGCAACACTCATGCTGTCGGCGTAATCAAACTGACCCGGTTTATTGACGGCTCCCTGAAGACTGACGGTGCGTTTTTCACGCAGATCACCATAGGCCAGAATCGTAACGTTGTCTTCGCGCTGTAACGGGATATCGCTGATTTCGCCCCGCATCAGTTTGCCTAAATCGACGGAAATCAATTCCGGATCAAGGTTTTCACGCAGTCGGCGAATCGTCCCGCGATTCAGAAATGCATCCTCCCGCAACCCTTCCGCAGTCGTGATGAGTTGACGTAAGGTTGGGCTGTTTTGCAGGGCATACGTGCCGGGACGAAAAACCGCACCGTTGATCATCACCCGGTTGCTGAACCGGCCGGTAATGCTGCTGACGACGTACTGATCCCCTTTCTGGGGCACAAAGGTGCCGAGATCAGTTGCCTGAATCGTTCCAATTTCCAGTTCCTTGGCGGTGTTTCGGCGTAACGTCAGCGAAGCAGTATAGGCCCGATCCGTAAAACCACCGGCAAACGCCAGTACGGTTTTCAATAATTCACCTTTTTTGACTTCGTACTGGCCGGGTTGTTTTACTTCGCCATTCAGTTCGACCCGTGTCTCGTAATGATTGACAAAAACAATGTCCTGATCCTGCAAACGGATGTTATCTTTCTGATCGGCACCCAGCAGAAAATCGTAAATATCAAGGGTTCGTATTTGGCGGTTGGCACGGTAGACCCGGATGTCGCGGAACGAACCCCGGCTGGGGTCGGGGCCACCAGCGGCATATAATGCATTAAAAACCGTTCCTAACGACGAGAGCGTGTAGGTGCCCGGTTTAACCACCTGACCGATGAGTGTTACTTTGATACTACGGATGTTACCAAGGGAAACCTGAGCGTAAACACCGCTGCTGGGCGAGTTTAATCCCGTATACAATTGCCGTAGCCGACCAACGATGCGCTGTTCGGCCTGTTCTACCGTTAACCCGTTGACATAAATCGGGCTGAGATTTTCCAGCCGAATGCTGCCTTCCGGATTGATTTTAGTGCGATACGTCTGTTGCGCATTACCGTATACATCAACAACCAGTTCATCGTCGGGGCCGAGCTGGTAGTTTTTCGGGGTCGGAATCCGCAGATTGGGTTCAAATGTCAGGTTGGCGTTGGAAAATAACGATGCGCCAAAAACAGCGGAAGTAGTTTCTGCCTTTGGTTGCTGGGGGGGCGGAACCGGTGAATCGGTCGATTGCGAACGGCTGCCCGCCTGGTCCCGAACGGGTTCCGGTTGTTTCGTTGGGTTGAGTTCCGAAATCCGCTGACGCATGTTGGTAATGTCGGATGGGGTAAATCCCCGCGACAACGCCATTTGCTCGATCTGAGCCTCGGAAAGTCCACTGGCTTTGGCCTGTCGAATAAACTGCTGAACCTGCTCGTCGGTTAAATCAGCCGCTTTCTGGGCAACCGACGGAGAAAGGTTTCCTGAAGCAACGATCAGGAGGCAAATCAGCCAACGAATTTTTCTGCAACTTGCGATACCCAAAAAAATCACGGTGTAAATGAGATTTAAACGAAGAACCGACTGGAATGATCGCCCGGGTTCCTGCTGGTAAATATAGATGGAGGGGTAGGGGTGGTTGTGTAGAAAACTAGCCAAATAGTGTCTCCGATTTTTTCCAAAAAGGAATTCTTGAAACCGTTACCGGTGTTTGGGTTGATTGCGTCCGCCGTTGAATCCGTGAAAAAAGAAATAAAAATGCGGGTTCTGGCAGGAGAAACCGTGATTATTTCGCTTCTTTCCGGCATATCTGGTTCTGCCAGAATCAATCCCTATCCTGTTGAGTGCCATGATGCAGTCATCCGTTCGACGAATTTATTCCATTGCCATTCTGTGGGGAATCGGTCTGGCGGCCGCGGCTCAGACGGTCGCACATCTTCCCGCCTATTCCAATGAAACCCTTCGTAGTAAAACCGACTGGCTGATTGCGAAAACCGCTCAGAAGTCGGCGGTTTATCGGACAAAGGAAGGTTTTCTGGCGTTGAGCAACGGCTTGATTACCCGTTCGTTTTCCGTCGATCCAACCGGAGCGACGGTGGGGTTGGACAACCTGACGACAGGCGAAGCCCTGCTGCGATCGGTTTCGCCCGAAGCGGTTCTCTGGATCAACGGACACGAGATCAAAGTGGGCGGTTTGACCGGCCAGCCCATTCAGAATTACCTGCTGGCGGGCTGGATCAAAACCATGAAAGCCGATCCGTACAGCCTGAAACTGAAGAATTACGAAGTTTCGCCGATCAAAAAACGGATGGAATGGAACCGCCGGACGGCCTGGTCGACGCAGAAAGCGGACTGGCCGCCGAAAGGGCTGGAAGTGACATTTACGTACGGAACGACGGACGAAATGATTCGGAACAACCACAACCGCCTGACTTCCGACGATCGGCGCATGAAACTAGTGGACGATCCGTTCAACAGTTTATCGCCCGATTGGAAGGTTGTGGCGTCACCCGGGAATCAGTCGGCTTCGTTCCGGAATGAGGGAAAACCGGGCGAGATTCAGGTTCCGGCCAACAGCACCTTGTTTGCCGAACGGCCGCTGCCCGAAAAAACCGCCGTCATTCTTTGTAAACTCAATTCGGGAACCGATCAGAGCGTGTATTACGGGCCGGGCGTTGCGCTGACTTTCCCAGACCGATCACCGATCAAGTTCTACCTCTCGCCCGGAAACCAGCAGTTTGGGTTGCAAAACGGCGATACCGGCGAGTTTTTCGAGGGCTTCGATCCGGCCAAATCCTGGTATTTGCGACTCGAACGGACGTTGGGTAAACTGCTTGTATCCGTTTCCGAAGATGGAATTGGCTACAAACCGCTGCGTACAATCGATCTGACTTCGGTTCCGAACGGCATCCGAATCGGCAAAACTGATCAGAAGGGCGGTGTGTCGGAACAACCCTCTTCCAAACCCACGGGCCGGTGCCGGATCGAGCAACTGACGCTGCTGGGAGGCCCGCAGAATCCGGGTGCCGACCTCGATTTTCTGAACGATCTGGTCGTCAAAGTCCATTATGAACTGTACGACGGTCTGCCGCTGCTCAGCAAATGGGTAACGGTCGAAACCGCTTCGAGCGCAGGGTTTGTCCTCAACACGATCAAAACCGAACATCTGGCTGTAACTGAAGCGGAAAGCGCGGTAGAAGGCAAAAAACGCTGGGAACTGCCGCCGATTTTTGCTCAGAGCGACTTTGCGTTCCAGTCGATGTCGCCGAATGCGTCCGAAAATGCCTGTATCGAATGGCAGGAAGACCCGGGCTACCGCACCCAGGTCAATTACAACCTGAAAACGCCTTCGGTGCTGGTTTGCCAGCCACGTCAGGGCATTGGACAGAAAATTGCGCGGGGTCAGCCGTTCGAAAGCATGCGAATGTGGGAATTGCTCTACGACTCGGGGGATCGCGAACGGCGTGGACTGGCGCAGCGAAAAATGTACCGTACCATTGCGCCCTGGGTGACCGAAAATCCGATCATCATGCACATCCGCAGTTCGGCGGATGCGGACGTCAAAAAAGCCGTCGATCAATGCGCCGAAACCGGTTTTGAGATGGCGATCCTGACGTTTGGCAGCGGTTTTAATATTGAAGATTCGACCCGGCAAAACCGGCAGCGAATGAAGGCCCTAAAAGACTACGCGGCTTCGAAAGGCGTTGCAATCGGCGGTTATTCGCTACTGGCCAGTCGGTCGATTGACGCGAAAAACGATGTTGTGATGCCCAAACCGGGTATGACGCCGACCTTCGGCCATTCGCCCTGTCTGGAAAGTGGCTGGGGGCAGCGGTATTTCGAGAATTTGTACCGCTTTTACAAGGAAACCGGCATGGATTTGCTGGAACACGACGGTTCCTATCCGGGTGACATCTGTGCTTCGACCACGCATCCCGGCCACGCGGGTCTGGAAGATTCGCAGTGGAAACAGTTTGTCCGCATCCGTGATTTTTACCGCTGGTGCCGCGAAAAGGGCATTTACCTGAACGTACCGGACTGGTATTTTCTGGCGGGGAGCAGCAAAATTGCGATGGGGTATCGGGAAACGAACTGGTCGTTACCGCGTGAATTTCAGGAAATTATCGAACGCCAGAATATCTACGACGGGACGTGGGAAAAAACACCGTCGATGGGCTGGATGTTTGTGCCATTGGTGGAATACCACGGGGGAGGACCGGCCGCTACCATTGAACCATTGAAGGATCATTTGCCCCATTACGAGCAGCGGATGGCGAATTTGTTCGGTGCGGGTGTACAGGCCTGTTACCGGGGGCCACAGCTTTACGACGCGCCGGAAACGAAGGCAGTAGTGAAAAAATGGGTCGGTTTTTACAAGAAACACCGCCCGATTCTGGATGCCGATCTCATTCACCTGCGCCGACCCGATGGGCGGGATTACGACGCCATCCTGCACGTCGATGCCACCGGCCCGGAGAAAGGACTGCTGATGGTGTATAACCCACTCGATGAGCCCATTACGCGCACGCTGACCGTCGATCTGTATTATACCGGCCTGAAAAATCGGGCTTCGGTCAGCCGACAGGACGGCGCTTTTGTGAGTCAATCGCTGGACGGCACCAAACTCACGCTGAAAGTTACGATCCCCGCCAAAAGTCAAACCTGGTATGTTTTTCAGTGAGATTAAGCGGTTTGTTGAAATCATCTAATAGTCCACGGTTAAAACCGTGGACTGCTAAGTAAAAAAGCGTTCCTAATCCCTCGTTCACGTTCAACTATGCGAATTTCCTCTTTCGTCACAATCCATTCCTTAACGTTTTTTCTGCTGATTTCAACCGCCGGTTTTGCGCAGCAATCGGCCTTTCAGTGGCAGCCCGTCGCGCCGGGTGTGTGGAAGGCCGTGGTGGGAAGCTCCGATGGCATTACGCCGTTGGGCGTTGCCGAAGTGAAACCCCGGCTGGACGGTCTGCAAAAGCTGGGAGATAGGCCGTTTCCGGCGGTTTTGAGCGAAAGTGTTCATGAGAAAACCGATGGAAAAACGTATTTGCGATTTCCGTTGCAACACGACGAGCAACTTTTCGGATTGGGGCTTAATTTCAAATCCGTTCAGCAGCGGGGCTCGATCAAGACGCTGCACGTCGATCACTATAACGGGAAGGACAACGGCCGGACACACGCGCCGGTTCCGCTGTACGTCTCCAACCTGGGCTATGGCGTTCTGGTCAATTCTGCGCGCTACATCACGGTCTACGCCGGTTCGGGCGTGTTGGCGGAAGGAAAAAATACGCCCCCCGAAATGAACCGGAATACGCAGAAGAACTGGAATCCGCAGCCGTATTCCGATGCCGTCGAAATGGTGATTCCGGCGGCCGGAACGGAAGTGTACGTCTTTGCGGGACGCAACGCGATGGAAGTCATGCAGCGGTACAATCTCTATTGTGGCGGGGGGACCCTGCCGCCCAAATGGGGGCTGGGTTTTACGCACCGCACGCCAACCTTGTTTACGGACGAACAAATCCTGAAGGAAGTGGCTGATTTTGAGACCAAAGGCTATCCACTGAGTTTTGTCGGCCTGGAACCCGGCTGGCAGTCGCACTCGTACCCCAACAGCTTTGTCTGGGACAGCACCCGGTTTCCAAACCCCGCCCGGTTTCTGGCGCAGCTGGCCGCGAAAAATATCCGTTCCAATTTGTGGATCAATCCGTATGTTTCTTCGCATTCGCCCATTTTCAGGGACGTTTTGCCGTACACCGGTTCGCATACGGTTTGGGTGGGTCGGGTGCCTGATTTCAATACGGCATCGGCCCGCAGCCTCTACAAGGATTTGTTCTCGAAACAACACCTGACCATCGGTGTTTCGGGTTATAAAGTGGACGAGGTGGATGGGTTTGACCACTGGTTGTGGCCGGATGTGGCCAAATTTCCATCCGGGATTGGCGCGGAACAAATGCGGCAGATTTACGGCTTACAGTTCCAGAAGATGACCGACGGCTGGTTTCGGGAACTGAATCAGCGGACATATGGCCTGGTGCGGGGTTCCAACGCCGGATCGCCCGCTATGCCGTACGTAATTTATAACGATTATTACGACCATCGGGATTTTATTACGGCCTTGTGTACCAGTAGCTTTGCCGGTGTTTTGTGGACGCCCGAAGCCCGAAAGTCGCAAACGGGCGAAGAGTGGCTGCGCCGGATGCAGACGGTATGTTTTTCGCCGATGGCAATGCTCAATGCCTGGTTCGACGGCACCAAACCCTGGACGTTTCCCGAGGTGGCCGAGGAGGTGAAAGCGGTGATGCTGCTGCGGATGCAACTCCTTCCGTATCTCTACACAACCTTTGCGCAGTATCATTGGGAAGGAAAACCGCCCATCCGGGCGATGAACCTGGTTGACGGTTTTTCGTTCGACGAGAAAGCCACTGCCGGACAGTTGAATTCGTCCGAAAATCCGTATGCGATGGCGGTAAAAAAAGACATCAAAGACCAGTTTATGGTCGGTGATTACCTGCTGGTGGCACCCTTGTTTACCGGAGAAAAGAGCCGGAAAGTGGTGTTACCGCTCGGGAAGTGGTACGACTTTTACACCGGAAAACCGGTCGGCGAAGGAGAGGTGATTGAAATCACTCCGGGACTTTCAAAAATTCCGTTATTTGTGAAGGAGGGCGGTATTATTCCAATGATTCCACCGGTTTTACATACGCCGACGGAAACCGACAAACTACCGCTGACCGTCCGGTTTTACGGAAAAACGGAAGCCAGTTGGATGCTGTATGACGACGACGGCAAAACGTTCGATTACGAACGCGGAAAGTTTACCTGGGCGAAACTGGAAGTTAAAAAGAACAAAAAAGGCGAACGGGTTGGTAGCTGGATTGCGCCCAAAGACCCCGGTTTTCATTACACGACGGTTTCCTGGCAATTCATGACTCCCTAACGTACCCACGGACCGACGGCCCCGTACTAAGTCTACTCAACCCGTATCTTAACGACACGACGAATGCGCTCGCTTCTTTTTATTTTTCTTACCCTGCTTGCTCTCCCGGCATCCGCTCAGAGGAAAATCCGGATTGCCTGCGTCGGCAACAGCATCACGCACGGGACTGTATTGCCCGAACGGGAAAATAACAGCTATCCGGCCCGGTTAGCGGTTTTGCTCGGCGATCGTTACGAAGTCAGGAACTTCGGAAAAAGCGGAGCGACTTTACTAACCAAGGGAAATCTGCCGTACCGGGCCAGCACCGAATACCGTCAGGCGCTTGATTTCCAGCCCGATTGGGTGTTTATCAAACTGGGAACCAACGACAGCAAACCGGTGAACCGGGTTTTCCTGAAGGAATATGAGCAGGATTATAAAGACCTCATCGCATCTTTTCAGCAATTGCCGGGCAAACCTCGGGTGGTTCTGATAACCCCGGTACCGGTTTTTTCGGCGGATACGACCGGGATTACGGCCAGTGTTGTGGAGAAAAAAATCCTTCCCGGTGTGCGGCAGGTCGCTTACGAAACCGGTTGTGAGGTGATCAATCTGTATAATTTGTTTCTGGATGCGGAGAACCTGGTGCCCGACAGGGTTCACCCGAATGTGGAAGGAACCGCCCGCATCGCCCATCGGATTAATGCGTTCATTCGGCGGAAAGAGGAACCGGGGTTTGACCTCATTAAAAACGCAAAGCTGACGACGCAACCCTTTAATTTCTACGGTTTTCGGGGGCACGATTTTACGTTTCAGGGCCATAATTCCAGGATTGTGGTACCCAAGCGGTCAGCTCCGGGCCATCCGTGGATCTGGCGTGCCCGGTTCTGGGGCCACGAGCCCCAAACCGACATTGCCCTGCTGGAACGCGGTTTTCACGTTGTCTATTGCGATGTGGCCGAGTTGTTTGGCAACGACGAAGCCATTGCCATCTGGGATGCCTATTACCAGATTCTGACCAGAGCCGGTCTGGCATCAAAGTCGGCGATGGAGGGCATGAGCCGCGGGGGCGTGTATATGTATCGCTGGGCGGTCAAATACCCCAGGCGTGTCGCGGCCATTTACGCCGATGCGCCCGTTCTCGACCTGAAAAGCTGGCCCGGTGGCAAAGGCAAAGGACCGGGTGCCCCCAAAGACTGGGAAACGTTTAAAAAGGATTTCAACCTGAAAACGGAAGAAGAAGCCCTGGCTTTCAAAGGCAATCCCATCGATCTGGTCCCCGAAATTGTCAAAGGCGGTTTTCCGCTGCTGCACGTCGTTGGGGACGTGGATGAAGCGGTGCCCGTCGACGAAAACACCAATGCGTTTGAAGCGAAAATAAAAGCCGCCGGTGGCAACATCGAGGTGATTCATAAACCGCTGATCGGCCACCATCCGCACAGTTTACCCAACCCACAACCGATCGTCGATTTTATATTGAAAGCAACGGGGTATTCAGAGAACAAGTAGGAACGGCAACGAATCAATTGAGCCACAACGTCGTATTGGCATTGGCTTGCTTGTTCCGCTCCAGTTCTTCCAGAACCGCTTTGGCAAAGGCCACTTTATCCGACTTGCGGTATTGCTCGATGGTCCGGTTTTTGGAAGGCGGATAAAAATCCTGATTAATTTGCTGGCAAGCGCCCCACAAATCCGGGTTCAGTTTGATTTTGTACTGGCGGATCGGGGTATCGGCGCCAAACCAGAGATTGATGATGTTACTGACAGTAGGTTTAAGTACGACACTCATGATGTTCTTTAGCGAGAGCTGTTTAATGTTCGTGGTTCGAAGTTAAACTCCGGATTGATACGTAGTTAGTGAAAAAAGGGTCAGTGGTTGAAAAGGAGGTTTAAGCCGCCAAAATGTGCGTATGAAATGCTATCAATACCTCAAAAATAAAGCCACACATCCGATATTAACGCGAAACCAGCTCTTATGGTCTTGATTAAATTGCAAAATTGTGTAGTATTTATTTTGCGGTAAAGGATAATTACAGAATAATCTACTTTATTAGACTATTTATAGATTATTTATTCAATATTTGTAATTCGGCCGGTCGATTACGGGTGGGGATTCAATCATGTTCTATTAAAATGGGCGCTTTCAGGAGGTTGTTATCGACAGAGAGCGATTCGGCAGAAAAACCGGTTCTGCTGGATCTGGAACGGCTGTTCAATGAGTTTTACGATCGTCTGGTCTATTTTTCCCTTCAATTGGTCAAAGATCAGGATCAGGCGCAGGACATTGTGCAGGATGCGTTTATAAAATACTGGCAGGAACGGGAGTTTGTTCTGGCGGATCGCATTGCCGTCAAGAACTACCTGTACAGCACGGTCCGCAATGCGAGCCTGAATGCCATTCGACACGGTAAGGTGGTGGAGGAGTATGTCCGGCAGCAGGGCACGTCCGAGCCGGAAGAACGCTCCATCCTGGAGGCCATCATTTCTGCCGAAGTAATGGCCGAAATTCACATTGCGATCGCGGCACTGCCCGAAAATTACCGCCAGATTTCGGTCATGAGTTACCTGGAAGGCAAGAAAAATCAGGAAATTGCGGACGAACTGGGCATGTCGATCAATACCGTCAAGAAACAGAAACACCGCGCGCTCGAATTGCTGCGGCACCGGCTTTCGCCCGAATTATTCACCTTGCTGCTGATGGGAGCAACCGCCACCTCATGAAACTGACCTGGACATTCTATTCCAAAACCAACCAGCCGATTACACTGACGGTTGTTTATGTGCCGGAACTGGATCGGCACCCGCTGGAGTCGGGCGGTTTTCTGGACATTGAATCCAACCGGGCGTATGTCGATTGGGCAACCTTCAAACGATTTGACGATGCCTCGATCCAGGTGCGAAAAGATGCTTTTGGGCGTCTGGTGCGGGTGACGAAAAACGAAGAAGTAAAGCTCGGCAATGCGCTGGTGCGGTTTGATCCGGAAGGACGCAACCCGGTACAATAAGGTCGTGCGAGCCATCTCCCTGGGAAACGGCCCGCTGTAGTGGCGATTCGTGTGCGGTTTTAATGCTTGTTTATCAGAGAGTTAGATTTTCCCCTGAGCAGCTTTGATGCCCAGCCGGTCGCACCAGCCGAGGAAAACCGTGTAGGTGTTGTCGAGAATTTGTTGCTGTTCTGCCGAAATGGATTTTGCCTTTGACCGGCACACCAGTTCCAGAGGTACTCCTCGTTTCTTTAAAAAATACTTGGAACTGAGCGGATACGCGACGGAAATGATGGGCTCCGTTCGGGCGATTTCCTCCTGAATCCACTGAACATCGGCTGCTTTTGATTTGTCGTTGGCGTACTTGCACAGCCAGCTGTGGATTTCGGGGTAGAAATTTCCGGAGATTGGCGACATGCCCCGGCCCCCTTTTTGCAGAGACGCGGCTGCCGAAGCCGAATGCGCGTTATAGAATTCCAGCTGGGTTCCGCGCGCAATGGCCAGTTTGGTTTCGATGTTTTTAATGTCTTCGGACGTATCCTTGTGGTAAATAAACCGCTTGTTTGATACGAGGGCTTTGAAGACCTCCGGCGAAATAAGCCGCTTGTAGGGATTGGGGCATTCATACGTTCCCACTTTCATGTTGCCGGTCTGCGCGAGGAATTGCTCGAAATTGGCCAGCAAAACCGCATCGCTTTCGCTTTTCTCCGCAAAATGACTGGAAATCAGAATGACGCCGTCAACGCCGGTGTCGTGGATTTTCTTGGCAAAAGAAACCTTCGCATCCATCGTATCGCCGAACGAGCCCGTCGAGACAACCGGGACTTTTCCGTTGACGTGTTTCACCACGTGCCGCGTCAGGTCGATGCGTTCCTGATCGGTCAGAAAATACATTTCACTGCTCAGGCAATTGGCAAAAAAACCTTTTGCTCCGGCCGCCAG
Source organism: Larkinella rosea (assembly GCF_003858635.1). GTDB lineage: Bacteria > Bacteroidota > Bacteroidia > Cytophagales > Spirosomataceae > Larkinella > Larkinella rosea. The sequence goes on along the minus strand of NZ_RQJO01000010.1, from coordinate 268,684 downwards.
GTAAAAGTCGATCAGCCGGGAAAGGTGGTCGTATTCAATGGCCGACCCGGTTTTGAAGGGCGTGATCATGACCGGCACAAACTTTTTTTCTTCCTGCTTAAGCGGTTGCGAAAACGCGCTCTGACCGGTTTTGGCCGTCGCCGTTACAGCCGGAAGCAGGTGTGCACCGGCCAAAACCGCCAGGGTGGAGGGCGTTACTTTTTCTAAGAATTTGCGTCGGGAAAGGGGGTTGAGCGGGTTCATTTGACGATCCGGAGTTTAGGAATCAAGGCTTGTTATACCATGAATACGTCAAACGGCCCAAACCGGCCCATCGGCGCTCGACTTTTTTTATCAACCGCCCTGACGCGACGCTCGTTCGAAAACCACTATACAGTTGGAAACGGGCCGGTTCTGGTGCATTTCAACCCCTAACCACCGGTCTTTGGAGCCGTTTAGGAATTTATTTTTTTTTAATAGAAATAATCGTAGTACGCAATGGGCCTATGGGCGTATATGTAATTGCCAGAATCACTCCGTAACTGCTGGAGAAAGAGCTGGAAGGTAAGTGCATATTCCAACCCAAAAATTTTTGAATGAAACGAAAACTAGTACCAATCAATGGGAACCCGTACGCTTTTGGCTACAAGCGATGGACCCTGCTGGCCGCCATGGCCATCGTGTCGGGCACGGCTCATTCGGCACCCTTTGCGAAACCGGAATCACCAGCCCGGAAAGAAGTCAATGTGCTGAGCCGATCGTTGCCCAAACCGGTCGAAATTATCAAGGGAAAAGTCAGCGACGAAAAGGGAGACGCCCTGCCGGGCGTCAGCATTGTAGTGAAAGGCACCCAGCAGGGAACCACTTCCGACGCAGGAGGTAACTTCTCGATCAATGTGCCTTCCGCTGGCTCGGTGCTTGTTTTTTCGTTTGTGGGCTATACGGCCCAGGAAGTTCAGGTCGCCAACCAGACGACGCTCCAGATTCGGATGCAGGCAGAAAGCAAGGCGCTGGACGAAGTGGTGGTGACGGCGTTGGGGATTCGCAAGGAAACGAAATCGCTGGGGTATTCGGTCACCAAAGTGGACGGCGACAACTTTACGAAAACCCGGGAGACCAACTTTGCCAACTCCCTGAACGGCAAGGTGGCCGGGGTCAATATTAGTCCGGCGGCAACGGGACCGGCCGGTTCCAGCCGCGTTACCATCCGGGGAAACACGTCCATTTCCGGCAACAACCAGCCGTTGTACATCATCAACGGCTTGCCGATGGACAATACGCAGTTTGGCGGACCCAAAAATGACAACCCGGATTTTGGGGATAACATTTCCAGCATCAACCCCGACGATGTGGAAGATGTTACGGTTCTGAAGGGAGCCACGGCGGCCGCTTTATACGGTTCGCGGGCGAAAAACGGTGCCATCGTCATCACCACCAAATCGGGCAAAGGCAACAAAGGGCTGGGCGTTGAATTCAATTCGAACAACACCTTTGAAGTGCCTTTTTTCCTCTGGCAATTGCAAAAAGAATACGGACAGGGCTACGGCGGGGTGAAACCGGCGAGCCAGCAGGATGCCGCCAACCACGGTCAAAATCACTGGGGAGCGTTGTACGACGGTTCTGAAACGGTTCAGCTGGACGGAGTGAAACGGCCTTATTCGTACGTAAAAGACCAGGTTCTGGACGATTTCTACGGCACCGGTCATACCAGCACCAACAGCATTTCCTTTTCGGGCGGTGGCGACAATGGCAGTTTTCGGTTGGGTATTACGGACATGCGAAATCGGGGTATCATTCCGAACGCGACCATGCGCCGGGACAACATCAGCCTCGGACTCAACCAGCATATCTCCAAAAACCTCACCCTGTCGGCCAACGTGGATTACATCAACGAACGCGTGGATAACCGCTACGTGTTTACGGGGAATTCGGGGAACAGCGCCGGAACCATCCTGTACGTCAACAGCAACATGCCGACCAGCGCCCTGTTGCCGGGGTATGACGCCAATTTCAAGGAAAAGGTGCTGGGAACCGACTTAAACGCGACGAACCCGTATTACACCCTGAACCGGATTAAAAACCGGACGGACAAAGACCGGTTTATTTCGACCCTGAACCTGCGGTACAATATTTTCGACTGGCTTTTTGTGCAGGGCAAAGTCGGGCAGGATTACTACGGGTTCACGGCGAATAAAATTGTTCCCGACGGAACCGGTTACCGGCCGGGCGGTCAGATTGACCAGGCTCAGCAGAATTTCTGGGAACGAAATTTTGAGGGAATGATTGGTTTGAACCGAAGCCTGAACAAGGATTTTGACCTGTCGGTGAATCTGGGAGGGAACCTGATGTCGCAGCACCGCTACACCACGACGATTGTGGGGTCGGGAATTGTGGTTCCGCAGCTGTTTGTGATCAACAACACCGCGACTAAAAATACCACTACGCAGACCTACGATAAAAAGATCAATTCGGTCTTTGCCACGGCGGAGTTGAGTTACCGAAACTACCTGTACCTGAATCTGACCGGTCGGAATGACTGGTTTTCAACCCTGAACCCGAAATCGAACAACTTCTTTTATCCGTCGGCCGGGGTGAGTTTCGTGTTCTCGCAGGCGTTTGAGATGCCCAAGGCCATCAGTTTTGGGAAACTGCGGGTGGCTTATGCCGCCGTGGGTGGGGATACGGACCCGTATCTGCTCAACCTGACGTACGGTTTGCTGCCCTATAATTACGACGGTCGTTCGCTCGGGACGATCAATCAGTTTACCGTTCCGAACAGCAATTTGCGGCCGCTCAGCGTGAACGAATTTGAAGCCGGTCTGGACCTGCGGTTATTTAACAACCGACTCGGTTTTGACATTGCTGCTTACAACAAGCTGACTACGAACGACATTGCGATCGAGAGCATCTCGTCGACAACCGGTTATTCCGGGGTGTCGGTGAACGTGGGAGAAATCCGTAACCGGGGGATCGAGTTTCTGGCAACGGTAAAACCGGTGGTGTCTAAAAATTTCACCTGGGATGTGTCGTTCAACCTGGCCTACAACAAAAGCAAGGTGCTGAAAATCTCGAATACGTCCAAAGAACTGATTCTGGCCACGTCGACCAAAGCATTCATCAAACACATTGAAGGACAGGAATATTCGCAGATCGTTGGGCGGACCATCAAACGGGATGCGCAGGGACGGGATATCATCGACGCGACCGGCCTGCCGATTGTTCCCACCGACGTGGTTGCGTTCGGTTCCGGGATCAACAAATACACGACCGGTTTAATCAACTCCTTCTCGTACAAGGGGTTGACGCTTTCGGCCCAGATTGACGGAAAATTCGGCGGTAAAATCTACTCGGAAACCAATTACAGCCTCGACCACCGCGGGATGTCGCTGGGTTCGCTGCTGGGCCGGGCGTCCGGAGCGGTTCTTCCCGGTGTTACGGAAAGCGGAGAAGAAAATAAAGTGCTGGTAACCGCCGACCGGGTCAATAACCGGGCGATTGTGGTTCGGCGACGGGATGCGCTGGACGATTATATCTACGACGCCAGCTTCATCAAGCTGCGGTATGTTTCGCTCACCTACAGTTTGCCGAAATCACTCTACGAAAGAATCGGGTTTGTCAAAGGAGCCAGCGTGTCGCTGGTGGGCCGGAACCTGAGTATTCTCATGAAACATACTCCCGGCCTGGACCCCGAGACCAACCTGTCGGCGGGCAACGATCAGGGGATTGAAATGACTCCGTTGCCACCAACCCGCAGTTATGGTTTTAACGTGAATTTGAAATTCTAATGGTGCAACGGCTAATACTACTTCCGATGAAAAAACGATTTTTTATATTCTTCGCTGGCAGCCTGTTGTCCCTTTCTGCCTGTGACAATGGGTTTGAAGAACTGAATAAAGACCCCAATGCGGTGACGGCTGACCGGTTCAATCCGGCATACCTGTTTACGACCGGGCAATACAATACGGCAAAAGGTGATGAATCCACCAGCCTGAATTATGCCGAACCCTTTGTTCAGCACATGGCAACACTGAGCAACGTGGGAATCTTTGATTTTCAGGGTGACAAATACGTTTACCACAAGGGAAACAACGAAGCCATGTGGAAAGGTACGTTCAACGCCATTTCCGGTTCGTCCAAACTGATTGAGGACGTGATCACCTTGTCGAAAGACAAACCGCAGTATTACAATCTGTACCACATGGCCCGAATCTGGAAAACCGTGATTTATCACCGGCTGACGGACATGTACGGCGACCTTCCGTATTTCGAAGCCAATCAGGGGTATTACCAGCAGATTTACAAACCCAAATACGATGCGCAGAAAGATATTTACGCGCACATGCTGAGTGAACTGGAAGACGCCACCGCCAAACTCGATGCCAGCCAGGCACTTTTCACTTCGGCCGACATCGCCTACGGCGGAAACATTGCCAAGTGGAAACGTTTTGGCTATTCGATGATGCTGCGGTTGGGCATGCGAATGTCCAAAGTAGATCCGGCGGCTGCCGAGTCGTGGGTCAAAAAAGCGATTGCCGGGGGAGTATTTACCGGCATTGACGATAACCTGTATATCAAAGGAACCGACAAAAATGGTACGCAGGAAGTGTTGACCAACGGCCAGAGCTGGGTGTTAAGTGTTTCGGGAAGAAGTCCGGGGAAAATTGCCAAGACTTTCTTTGACTACATGAAAAGTCATAATGATCCGCGGCTGAAATACACGGTTGCGGTTTACACGGACCCGACCAATGTGGCGACCAAAAACACGAATCCGGCCGTTCAGAAGGGGATGCCCAATGGCCTGGACCGGATTACGCTGCCCAAAGATCCCAGTTATGATCCGAACGCGCCGGGGCAGGAACACCAGTATTCCGGCGTTAACCGGGATGTGTTTGCTAAACTGGACGGGCCGAGAATGCTGCTGACGTATGCCGAAGTTCAATTGATGCTGGCCGAAGCGGCTGTTCGGGGCTGGATTCCCGGCGATGCCGCTCAGTTCTACCGGAACGGCGTAACGGGTGCCATGAAAATGCTCCAGCAGTATGACGCATCGGCCACGATACCGGACGCCGACATCAATGCCTACCTGACCGCGTTTCCGTTTGTGGGGATTGCCGACAAGGAAAAAGCCTTTGAGCAGATCAATTCTGAATACTGGGTGGCGACCTTCCTGAACGGTTATGAGTCGTACGCCAACGTCCGCCGGTCGGGCTATCCGAAACTGGTTCCGGTCAACTACCCCGACAACGAAACCGGCGGAACCTATCCCCATCGGTTGCGCTACCCGGACGATGAACCGGTTTTGAATGCGGTTAATTACAATGCAACGGTAGCACGCCAGGGAGCCGACAATTATAAAACACGCGTCTGGTGGGATAAACAATAAAACCGTACCGGTTATTTCCCGGATCATGGGAAATGATTGGTGCCTGTCAATCAGTCAATCGGGGATCAGATGCAATCGGAACGGATTGGGTCTGATCCCCGATTTTTTGAAAGCGGTTTAGTCGGTTCATGCAGCTAGAAACTGCGTTATGGGTTTGATGCGGTACTCCAGTACGTGCATTATTGCCTTTCCGCGCGTATTTCCACTAAACGCCGATTCCGTCGTGAATTCCGGCAAAATTAGTCCGGCCTTATCTTGTGGGCGCTGCTTTTGCCGCAACGACACCTCCGCAAAGCGAACCGGGATGAATAGACGAGTCGGTTTATCGCCCTGGCCATGAGCGGGATTTTTCCGCGTTTGCCAGTTTTGAAGACCGAAGCGAGTCGCCGGAATTTCTGAATCAACACCGATCAGAACACCCGATTGGCTATTAAATTGATACCGGTGTTGACGATAAAAGCCAGCCCGAACGACACGGCTACCGAAAACTCATTCAGCAAGAAAGACTGGAGAAAAAGAAAGGTAGTGAAACCCAGTAGTCCGATCACCAATCCGGTTGAAATCCGGCACGAAGTAGCCGGGTCTAAATCGGGGTCTTTCCAGGAGGAGAGCGCCCAGACCACTTTTTTATCCGGACTGACTTCAAAAACCTGCACCGTACCGTTCCAGGAATTGGCGTACCATACCAGTGCGGAGGAGTAAGTGTTTAATCGCTTCAATTTCGTCTCATCAAAAACCGGTATTTTGTTCGCCAGATTGGTGATGATTTACCAAAATTGCAAATAATGAGGAGTTTTGTGAAAACCGGTTTCAACTCAACCGAAATTGGATGCGAAGCCGTTGAGATCGTGCGGTTTTCGATTCCCCATGATTTGCCGGTTCGCCAGAAGGTGATCATAAATTTGAAAAGATGCGTACATTTTCCTTAAACCCGTTTTTAAGTGCCATGACAAAGTCGGAAACCTGCCCAGCTAAGTCCGCAATCCAACCCGGAAAGATTCGGTTGGTCCTTTTGTTTTTCACCGGACTGTTCGTGTTTTCCACGAACCTGTTTGCGCAACCTAAACAGAAAATTGCCGGTGGCTCGGATGCTAAAAACTGGAAATTGGGCGTTGCGCTGTACACGTTCAATCCCTTTCCGTTTCCCGAACAACTTGCCAAAGCGGACAGTGCGGGACTGAAATTCGTCGAAGGCTATACTTTTGGAAAGGCCGGTTCCGAACTGAAGGATTCGTTGATCATGAACCTGTCGGCGTCCGGCATTGAAAAACTCAACAAACTGGTGAAAAACAAAGGCTTGCGGATGGAATCCATTTACATCGTTGGCGGTAAAACGATCGACAAATGGACCCGGGAGTTCGAATTAGCGAAAAAACTGAATGTCAGGTATGTGACGGCAGAACCGCCCATCAATCTGTGGGATAGCGTGGACAGTCTGGCGGGTGCCTACGGCATCAAAGTGGCCCTGCATAATCACTGGAAGGGCGTCAGCGCCTACTGGCATCCGGATTCGGTGCTGGCGGCCCTGAAAAACCATCCCAATTTCAGGGTTTGTGCCGACATCGGGCATTGGCCCAAGAGCGGCATCAATCCGGTCGAAGGGCTGAAAAAGCTGGAAGGTCATCTGATCGCGCTCCACCTGAAAGACATTGCCGCCTACAACGACCCCAAACTAAAGGATGTACCGGTGGGGACGGGCGTAATTGATTTTCCGGCGGTTTTCCGGGAACTGATGCGCCAAAAGTTTACCGGCCACATCATCATTGAGCGGGATGCCCAGGACAAACCCAGCAATCTGCCTGCCGTCGTTCAAACCGTCCGGTATTATTACGACCAACTGGGGCTGAGGCCGGTCCGGTAAATCGCTGACCCCCAGTTGGCTGCTGAATATCGGAGGGGCGTGTCGCCGGGTAATCAGGTAGATGGAACGTGTTGTACGCAAGTAAAGTGTCTTGAGCTTGCCCGGTTTGTTTGCCTGGGAGTTCAAAGAAACCAGCCTGGGTTAAAGGCACAATCACAACTCTTTCAGGAGCGGTTTTTTAGTTGTTTATGGCAAGAACGACAGCTAATAAATTGGTTTTAAAACCGGTGCGGAAAAAACACCCCGACCGCAGGGCCGCCGGAGTGTCGGAATGGTTCAGAATTAAAATTTTAAAACTCTCTACCGCTTGACGACCTTCAACGTTCGGTTTTGCTCCAGTGTGCTGACCCGCAGGAATAGCAAACCGGCCGGTTGTTGACTGACCGGAAAACTGAATTGTTCCACCGGTTTTGCCGCTTCAATCGCGTATTGCCGCACCACTCGCCCGCTGGCATCGGTCAGTTGCATCTGAAGCGGTTGCCCCTCAACTCCCCGGATTTCCACCCGGAGCTGATCGGAAACCGGGTTGCCCAGAAGCGTTACCGCAAGCTCCGAACCGGTTTCGGCCGATAACCGCGTGGGTACGGGTGGAGCACAGGTCAGCGGTTTTCCCGAGTCCTTCAAGTCGTAGGTCGAACCCGACACGCGAGCCCGAATCAGGCGGGTGGTATTGTCTTTCAAAACGGCCGGAACCTCAAAGCTGTAGGCATGGGCGCCGTTGCCTTTGCCGGCATCCTTCAAATCGGTGCGGTAGATGTTGGCGACGACACTGCCCCAAACCGTGCTGCCGGTGTAGAACTCCAGGGTGAGGGGGGCATTGGGTTTGTTACGGTCCCAGACCCAGCCGCGAATGGTTCCGCATTCGACTTTGTCCAGGTAGCCTTCAAAACTACCCGTTACCGGGGTCGTGGCCGCCGGATTCACCATAAGGTTGAAACTGACCGAATTAGTCGCTCCTTTGCCATCGGTCGCCGAGTATGTGAGCACAAAAATACCGCTGGCCGTCGGGATGCCGTTGATCTGACGGGTGGCACTGGTAAAAGTTAAACCCGCGGGCAAACTTACCAGACTGTAGCTGAGCGTGCTGCCTTCCGGATCCGTGAAAGCCGGTAAAGTGGTCGTAAAATTTACGCCCTGCTGGGCCGTCAGTGGCGTCACGGTGGGAGCTACGGGCGGTTTGTTTGCCGGTGGAGGAACTGTGCCTCCCTCGCAGATCAGGGCTTTGGGCGAGTCTTTCAGGATAAAACTGCTGCTACTGACCCGGGCCGACAGATAGTGCTGCTGGCCATCTTTCAGCTCGGTCGGAATCGTCCAGCGAAAGGCGTGGATCCCGTTGCCTTTTCCTGCGTCTTTCAAGTCCTGCCGGAACTCGTTGGCGGGAATGGTGGCCAGAACGTTGGAACCATCCAGAATATCGACGGAGATCACGGTATTGGGTTTGTTGCGATCCCAGGCCCAGCCCCGGAAGCTGCTGCAATCGGCCCCATAGATAAAACCGTCGTAGGAACCGGTTGCGGTGGGCGCGGCTACGACCACGGTCGCACTGGTTACCTGCTGGCATATCCCCGCCGTGCAGGTGGCCGAATAAAGCTGCGTACCGATGGTGCCGGTCCCAATCGAAATGCTGGTCGAACTGCTGGGGCCGCCCGGGCCATTCCAGGACAACGTGCCGCCCGAACAACCGTTGAGCGTCAACACGACACTCGGCGTATTCTGCGTTACAGTTAACGGCGTTGGATTGCCCTGCGAGAAACTCACGGTTGGTGCCGCCAGCGTTTGTACTGTAAAGGCCGACGACCAGGCTTCCGAGTTGTCCGAGCCAATGACGCGGGCATAGTAGGTTTCTGTCCCAACGGTTTGTAGGTCGGTCAGCACCAGCGTGGCCGACGTTTGGCCGGTCACTTCAACGCCGGAGGTCGTGCTGGCGGCTCCTTTGTACCATTTATAAGTCAGGCCGTCGCCCGTAGCCTGGATAAACGTGCTGGTGCTGCCGCCCTGGCAAACCGTTGCGGAGGGCGGGGTCGGCGACTGAGTAACGCCAACGCCCGTATTTATAAGAGCCGCGATCGCAAATTCTTCATCCGGACCGGTGTAAATTTCTCCGGCCAGATAAATGCGGTTGCCGAAGATTTTCAGGGTGTTGACAATACCGTCATTGCTGCCGCTGAAGTCAAAGACCACCTTGCCATTGCCGTTGGATGAACCATCGAAGGTTTCATCCAGCGTGCCATCTGCCAGGTACCGCAAAACCACTGATCGGATTTGACTACCGGGATACGAATCACCCGCCAGGACAATGCGTCCATCGGGTAATACCTGCAAATAGCCCCCGTCACCACCGCCGTCCACCGAGGTCGTGACGTAGCCATCTCCGCTAAAATCCAGATCCAGATCGCCCGTTGACGTAAAACGAACAATCAGAAAATCCCGGACGGAAGTGCCGCCCACATAGATTTTACCATTGTGGATATCCATGGAATAACCGTTCACATTATCTCCCACCTGAAAAAGCGTATAGCCATCTCCTCCGCCAAAGTCGGGATCCAGCACTCCATTGGCCGTAAACCGGGCCAGGATCAGCTGGGGGGATATGCTCCCCATTACATAAATTTTATTGTCCGGACCGATCATGACGGCCGTGGCATACCCCCCGTTATCGGTCAGTACGATGCCCGTGCCGGTTGGGCCAAAACCGGTATCCAGCGTTCCATTGGCGTTGTAGCGGGCCACCGGAAACTTTCCGTTGCCGTAACCCGCCACCACGATTTTGGTTTCACCATTCACTTGCTGCAAGGCCAGACCGTAGATTTCGCCGGGTAAACTTTCGGAGACAACCACACCACCCTGCCCAAAATCCGGATCCGGCGAGCCGTTGGCAAGGTACCGAACCAGCGCAAAGCGGGACTCCCCGGAGCCCCCCGGTGCGTACCCGCCGACTACGATTTTTCCGTCGGGCTGAATAGCAACCGCAGTGGGCCCGTTGGATCCGTTTCGCAAAAATGTCGTGACTTTGCCGCCCTGACCAAAGGTTTCGTCCAGCGAACCGTCGGTTTTGAAGCGGGCCAGCGCGAAAGGCGTAAAATTCGTACCTCCTTCCACATACGATTCGCCAGCGACCACAGGTTTACCGTCGGGCTGAATGGCCATCGCCGTCGCGTAATTGATGTTGTAATCCACTTGGGGTAAGGTAGTGCTCCAGGCGAAGCTGGATTTTCCATCTCCGCTGAAATCCGTATCCAGGTTGCCATTTTCGGCCAGACGGACGACGAAGGCCCGCGTTCGAGTGGTGTTAATTTCGCCAGCGATGTAGATGCGATTATTAAAGGTTTTTAAGGTATAACTGGACGTATTAAGGCTTTCATCCACGTCAAAGACGACTATGCCATTGCCATCCAAAGACGGGCCATCGAAGGTGGCATCCAGTGTTCCATCGGACAAAAACCGCACAACGGCCGTTCGGTATACGCCGTCCTGATCAGTGATATCGCCCCCGATCACAAGCCGCCCGTCGGGTTGAACCTGCAAATACCCTCCGCTCACCGATTGGTTGGCTCCCACGGCGGTGGTAACGATTCCGTCTCCGCTAAAATCGGTATCCAGATTGCCCTCCACCGTGAGTCGAGCGACCAGAAAATCGGGATCTCTCGTTCCGCCGATATAGATTTTATTATCGTGAAATTCCAGCGAATAGCCAATTGTCTGATCACCCAGTTCGGGGAAGGTATAGCCATCTCCTCCACCAAAACCGGTATCCAGAACTCCGGCTTCCGTAATCCGGGCCAACACCGTAGGGCCACCCGCTGAACCCAGCACATAAATTTTATTGTCGGGCCCGATTGCGACCGCATCGGACGTGGCATGCCCTTCGGGAAAATCGGTCAGTATTACGCCTGTTCCTGCTGAACCAAACCCGGTATCCAACGTCCCGTTGGCGTTGTAGCGAACGATCGGGAATTTACCATTGGCCTCGCCCACTGCCACAATTTTCGTTTCGCCCCCTACCGTCTGCAAGGTGATCCCGTAGATCAAACCCACGACTGCTTCGCTAATAACTACACCGTCCTCCCCAAAATCCGGGTCCGGCGAACCATTGGCAAGGTACCGAACCAACGCAAAATGGGAAGGGGCGGTCGCGGCCCGTGAGTATCCCCCGGCAACGATCTTTCCATCTGGCTGAATGGCTACGGCATAGGCGCCATCGTCGTTGTTGCTCAAAAACGAAGCGACTTTGCCGCCCTTGCCAAAGGTTTCGTCCAGCGAACCGTTTGTGTTGTAACGAGCCACGGCAAAAGCGCCCTGGCCTGATTCCGGGGTTGTTCCGCCGACTACGACCGGTTTTCCGTCGGATTGAATGGCCATCGCATAAGCAAAGTTGGTCTTGTGCTCCATCATTGGCGTCGCGCTAAACCGGGTGAAGGCTTTCCCGTTTCCACTGAAGGTTGGATCTAAAGTTCCCGGCTGGGCCCGTACCAGGTAGCCCAACAGCTGAGCCAGAACAAGGAATAGTAGTTTTTTCATACTGGGTAAATGGTTTTTGACCCAGGAAAAGTAGAGCGGCTGCCGAAGGAAGACTATCACAAATCTCCCAACGGTAATAACAAATCTTTCAAAAGTCGGTGATGAGGGCATTTATTCGAAAAAACACCGATCGGAGTTGTTCTCATCCTTCAAACCGATCAACTCCGCCCTGCCATCGCAGGAGCGCATTGAAAAGGGGAGAAACGGATCAGCAACCGGTTTTGGGCAAAATGGGATGGATGCCCAGAACGAGTCAGAAAATAAAAAAGTCCATTCTTTTCGAAATGAGCTAACTACTTGATTCTTAGCGCGTACTTATAGGATCTAGACTGATTGTTTCCAAAGCCCACAAGGAAAAAAGTCATTATGATTACTTCACAATCCATCCCATTTGCCAAGGCGGTATCTATCGCAGATTATCTAGCCGATCGTGGGTTTAAACCGGTTAGCCAACGCGGCCAACGTCTCGTCTATTATTCACCGTTCCGTACGGAAAGTACACCTTCATTTTCGGTCAATTCGGGGTCGGCTACGAATTGCTTCAATTTTTGATTTTCTTCGACATCGGCCGTCAGGCTCTGGCTGTCGAAGTTTTCGTAGTTCTGGAACTCCTAAACCAGCACACTTTTTTTTTCAGTTATAATAGGTGGCCGCATTGACACCCATCTTCCGGCAAACCTCTGCAACTGGCACTCCAGTGTCAGCTTGACAGAGTGCAAAAATGATGGCTCGGGCCACCCCGTTGTGCTTCGGTGAATTTCGACGGTCGGCCGCTGCCGTCTTTTTCAGATGCGATTTTTTACAGTTTAAACTACGTAAAATCGCCCGATTTTCTCCATCTATTCCATGTCCCCTTTTTAGGGCTAAGGTCAGAACGATTTGTTCCCACCCTGGGAGAAATGTTATAGCTGTTGGGAGAAATGTTATAGCCGGTATTCTGCGCAAAGCTCACCTTTGCTGCCTTCATCAATCTCAACCCGTTATCCATTCAACTCAATGAAAAACCCTCTATCCTTTTCCCGCTTCCGACCGAGTTGGGGCTTGTGCCTGCTGGGCTTGCTTCTACTTTTTCAGCTCAGTGCCCAGGGTCGAACCTGGTACGCCAAAACGGATAGCTCGGCGGTGAACGACGGGCAATCCTGGAATACGGCCACCGCTCTGCTGACCGCCCTAAGCAAAGCCCAGCCTGGCGATCAGGTCTGGGTCCAGCAAGGAACCTACTTCCTGATTCGAAATGAGGAGTATTCGCACATGGATTTTGCCACCAAGAAGATCATTGCCAACCGGACCTTTCGCATTCCCAGTGGCGTAAAAGTCTACGGAGGGTTTCTGGGGGATGAAAGTCAGGTGGCGGCCCGTCATGGCACTCAAAGCATATTGCGAAGTTCCACCCTCAACCCCTACGCGGTGACCTTTTTCAATGCCAACGCGGAAACGCTCCTCGACGGTTTTCTAATCATTGGTGCCCCTTCGGGAAAAGTAATTGAAGGCGATGATGCGGATGTCTATTATGATCCCAACTTGTTTGGTCCCGGACAGGGTGGCAATGTAAGACCAACCTATTATCCGGATGTATTTGGCCTGGGGCCGGGTTTTAATTCGGGTCTTTTCCTTGGACATTCCATTATAAATATGGCCTATCAGGGTACGTCGGAACCCACCGTGACCAATTGTGAAATTGACCTGGCGGGCGTTGGTTTCTATGGCGGAATGATCACCAATTTTGCCTATCAGGCCAGCTCACACGCCAATCTGCGGGTCCTGAACTGCTCCCTGAATCGAGGAGTCGGTATTCAAACACTTGGCTCGACCATTGTCAATTATGGCTATGAAACCGGTGACGCCGACCTGCTGTTATATAACTGTCGAATGGAAAACGTTCGGATAGAACCCGTTCGGGGAGGTGAATTTGTTAATGCGAATGTCGTCAGCGCCCTGATGATCAATGCGGGTAATGCCAATTCCACCACCCGCGCGGTTAACTGCCAGATTCTGGAATCGGGGGGTATTCGGTACGATATGACGCCTAATGGTCCCTTTTACATCCTGGCCAATGTCTTCGAGGGCGGGCCTTCGGAACTGGTCAACTGTTACCTGGACCGAATCTCCAATACCAGCACTTCCGAGGTAATCGGTTGGCCCGTCGGCTTTACCAGCAACGTTAAACTCTCGCACTCGATCTTTGGCATCGGCGTTCCGGATCATGATGTCAGCATCAATCCCCCGCCCGGGCAGGGCTATGCCAGCGAAAGCATCGTCTATGGCGCTCCCACCGATCCCGGGCAACATCTGATCAATACCGCTAACGGGACGCCTTCGGTCGGGCCCTGTACGAGCCTGCTGACCGACCGGGGCGATAACACCCTGCTTGAGCGCTGGCCTGATCTGGCCACGGTGCCCGGCCTGGCCGAACGCCTTGCCAATGGCCCCATCGACATTGGCCCCGACGAATCCAACCCCAATGTCTACCTGCAAACCACCACCGGTGCTACCTCGCTCACCGTTGCCAAAGGCACTTCCGATATTACCCTTCTTGGGAAATTCTGTGGAGGGACCGTCAACTGGACGGCCAACAACGGAACCAGTGGTCAGGGATCAATCATTGCAGTAGCCACCAATCAGGTTGGCAAGGTGACGTACCAGGCGACCTGTACCACCAATAGCTGCACCAGTTCTTCCTCGTTCGTAAGTGTTACTGTATTTGATTCCAGCGTCTCCCCTCCAAGTGATCTGACATTTCAGAACGATGGCCCACTGACGTGTTCCCAAACCCAGGTGACCCTAACCGCATCAACCACGGCAACGGGCGTTAGTTATTCCATTCGGGGGCCGAACGGCACCATATCCGCTGGCTCTAGTGGCAACTCCACCAGTGTCAATCTGCCCGGCAGCTATACCGTGACGGCCACCAATGACGGTGGAAGTGCTACGGCGATTACAGTGGTCAGTTCGCAAACCGCCCTGGCTGCTCCCGACTGGTCGGCCAGTGGCCCAGCCAGCGTGACCGTTACGCAGGGGGCCAGTGCGGTTTTCTTGAATGCCACCAATTGTTCGGGTACGTTGAGGTGGACGGGGCCCGGCAGCACCACCGGAACCGGCAGCGTCAGTGTGCCGACCTCGGCTCCGGGTATTTTTGTCTACTCGGCGGTTTGTCATGTCGGTAGTTGTGTCAGTCCGCCTACCAGTGCGACGGTCACGGTGACGGCACCGGTGGTGGTTACCGGTAATTTTGAGGGTTTTCTTACGACGGTCAATTGCCAGGAAATGCGGGGCTGGGTCTGGGACCGGAACAAACCCAACACGCCCCTGACGGTCGAATTTTTTGCCGAAAACACCGCCATCGGTACGATCGAAGCCAAAAACTTCCGTCAGGATCTGAAGGATGCCGGCAAGGGCAACGGCGAACACGGTTATGTTTTCCCGACACCGGAAGCCGCCAAAACCGGGTCGGAGCTTCGGATTTCGGCCAAAGTCCAGGGGACAGACTATCTCCTGAAAGGTTCCCCCATCAAGTTGACTTGTCCGGCGAGCAACACCGTCATCAATCAGCCGCCCGTCGCTCCGACAACCGAGCCCCTGTCGGCGACGGTGGGAGTCGCTGTCACGACCCTGCTTCCGAGCTTCACCGATCCGGAAGGACAGCCCCTGACGTATGCCCTCAATGGCTTACCCGACGGCCTGCAATTTGCGGCCATCTCCCGAACCATCACCGGATCGCCCACGGTTGAAGGCACGTTTCTGCTGAGTTATAGCGCCAGTGATAGCCAAAAAGCCGCATCGGTCGGGTTGACGCTGGTGGTAGCTCCCGGTGCGTCGACCCCGCCGGTGGTGACGGGCAGCTTCGAGGGGTTTCTCGACAAAGTCGAATGCGGTTCGATTCGGGGCTGGGTGTGGGATCGCAACAAACCCAATAGCCCGCTGACGGTGCAGTTTTTTGCCGACGGAGTGGCTGTAGGGACCACCGAAGCCAGCATCTACCGGGACGATTTAAAGACAGCGGGCAAGGGGAACGGGGCCCATGCCTACAGTTTCACCACGCCCGTGGGTCTGAAGGACAATGTTCGTCGGCAGATCAGTGCGAAGGTGCTGGGCAGCAGCTATACTCTGAAAGACTCGCCCAAGCCGTTGCAATGCGCGCCTTTGGCTCGCCTGTCGGCCGAAACCGGGTCGGAGCTGCAGGTGACGGTTTTAGGCAATCCGGTTTCGGAAACGATACAGGTTGAAATCCGCGGGGCGGAAGGCCTGCCACTGCGGTTGCAACTCACCGATGCCAGCGGACGATTGGTGGGTCAGCGTCAAATTGAAAGTGCTAAAACGATTGAGCAGCAGCGTTTATCGGTTCAGGGCCAACCGGCGGGCCTGTTGTTGCTGCGGGTTACCAGTGGACTAAAAAGTGTTACGTTAAAGCTATTGAAGCAATAGAGTATACCAAGTAAGTTAGAAAGACGCGGGTCGGTGATCTGCGTCTTTCTGTTTTATGGCTTTTGGGGTTTGGCAGTGGGAGGTTTGAAGGTTGCGGTGATGTGTAAGATCAATCCACTTTCAAGGGAGGCCCAACGACCTGCATATCATGATCCGAGAAGATTTTCGCGATTTCCGTCTGCGAGGGCTCACTCCTTAAGCCAGCCATGGTTACAAAAAACTCTTCTAGTTTTCCCGCGGGCTGGAGGATGACCGTCATTCGTCCTCTTTCACTGATTTGCGTCCAGGCATGGGGAACTTTCCGGGGTAAGAAAATACGATCTCCCGTCTGGAGCTCAAAGCGATCCTCACCGACCAAAAAAGCGTACTGGCCTTCTTGGACATGAAAGATTTCATCTTGATTCGGATGCACATGCAAGGGCGTACCTCGTTTGGGCGACAACGAGGTTTGTTCAAAGACCGCGATGGCACCATTTGTGTCTTTGCCCGATACTTTCACATCCAGAATATTGGCATTGACGCCTTTGAGTTGGATATGACCATGAAAACGTCCTTCTCCATTCGGGATTTTAAAGCCTTTTTGCGCTCGATCGGCCATGGCCTGCGAAGGGGCAATGGCAGTCAATGGTGCCGCGGCAACGGCCGCCTTGATGAATTTTCTCCGTTTCATTGTGATTAAAGTCAAATTAGGATACCTGGTTAATTCGGCCAAACCCGCTTTTCGGATTGACTCCTATGAAAGATATGTGTCCGTTGGAGTTAATCCGAAAAACTTTTATTGAATGGTTTAATTCTCAGCTATTTAATCCGACTGGCATATATAACTATAACTATCGAACGTTTAATTGACTTTTTGTGAACAGATGATCTTTCCCAGGTATTTTCTGAACCGACTTGCTGACCTAAAATGGCTCATTATATTGAAACCGACTCCGAGCCGTCGCTGCGGAGCCGGTCGCGAATGTGATCATGCCTGGTTGTCACCTGGGATATAAATCTGACAACCTATGTCAGGTGAAGACATTAAACGATCTCTCTTTACAGTTAACAGTCCTCCAAAATTTTATGAGCGATGTCGACAGTGGCAAACAATCGTATATTTGCTAAAATGAACTGTGAAGATGTCCCATTATACCGCCCAAAAAATCAATCAAACATTAGACATTAATGGTGACCTGACTAAAGCGGCCTGGCAGTCGGCTACCTGGAGTCAGCGCTTTGTGGACATGGAGACTGGGGCCCCGGGTCTGTATGATACACGGACTGCTATTCTCTGGAACGACCTTTATTTGTATGTCGCCTTGGTTGCCGAAGACCCCTTTGTGGAAGCTCACCTGACCGAACGTGATTCGATTATTTTCCTGGAGAATGATCTTGAACTCTTGATCGATGGGGGCGATTGCTACTATGAATTGGAAGTGAACGCCCGCAATACCATTTATGAAGTTTTTTTTATCTGGCGCGACGCCTACCAGCGTGGAGGCCGGTTTGACGTTCCCCTTTTCGATGTTCACCATCCACAAGCGATGACCTTTGGGGGTAACCACGACCGCGACGGAGCGACATTCTGGTACGGCACTCACCCACGCGGCCTCCGTTGGGCCTTTCTCAACTATGACCTGCCGGGCTTAAAAACAGCTGTCCAGGTAGATGGTACACTCAATGATAATACAGATATAGACCGGGGCTGGAGTCTTGAGATTGCCATCCCCTGGCAGAGTTTAGGTTGGCTGGCCAATGGCCGTTCGTTACCGCCTAAAAATGGTGATTTATGGCGAATGTTTCTAGGTCGCTTTCAAAAGGTACCTGTCCCCGGTGTCAAGGTACAGCCGCATCAGGCGATGGTGCTGACCCCACATGGCGTATATGACACCCACCAACCCGAATCCTGGAGTGAGATTGTGTTTCAAAATGAATAGAACCACATTCCATTAAATTATCCATCTTTTCCCAAATAAGCGCTATGGTTTATTTTATATGAATTTGTGTTTTTTGCATGACAGTTGCGTTGCTAACTTTCTCTGATAAAACAGTTCCTCTGCGACATGATGCAAAAAAGCGGATTCAATATTCTTATCCTTGCACTTGGGGCCTGGTTAGTAAACCCAGTACATATTTTTGGTCAAAATAAGCTTTCTTTAGCCGGAGAGTGGCAGCTTCGCCTGGACCCGGCTGACCTGGGTTTGCGTCAACACTGGTGGCTGGCCGATTATACCGACAAAGTTAAACTCCCCGGTTCCCTGACGGAAAACGGGAAAGGCAACGAAGTCGACCTGCAAACGCCCTGGGTGGGGGATATATTCGATAGCACGTATTTCGTTTCGGACCGGTACAAAAAATACCGGGAAAACCCCATTAAAATACCCTTCTGGCTCAAACCCGTCAAGTATTACGCCGGTCCTGCCTGGTACAAACGGCAGATTGATATTCCGGCCAACTGGGACAAAAAACGCATCACGTTGAATCTGGAACGCTGCCATTGGGAAACCATGGTCTACGTCAACGGCCAGTTCTGTGGCACCCGTAACAGCCTGGTTTCCGCCCATCAATTTGACCTGACCAAACTCCTGCGCCCCGGCAAGAATACCATTGCCGTCCGGGTCGATAACCGCTACAAACTCCACGTTGGACCCAACTCACACAGCGTTGCCGATCACACGCAAACGAACTGGAACGGGCTGGTTGGCGACTTGTCTTTGACGGTCGATTCGCTGACGTATATCGATGACGTGCGGGTGTTTCCCAATCTGTCAGCGAAAGCGATTAACGTAGCCCTTTCGCTCCATCAGCCCCGGCGTCAAACGTTTCAGGGTAAGATCATTCTTCAGGCCCAGAGTCTGCAAAAGAACGGTGCGGCTTTGCCGGAATGGTCGCAGCCGGTTCGTTTAACCGCCGAAGAAACCACCGTAACGCCAACCTATACCCTGTCGAATCCGCAGCTCTGGGACGAGTTTAATCCCAACCTCTACAAGTTGCTGGTCAAGTTGGTCAATGAGCAAAATCAGGTCATGTCGGAAAAGGAGGTGACGTTCGGGATGCGCGAAATGGGCACGAGCGGAACCCGCCTGACCATTAACGGCCGGCCGATTTTTCTGCGGGGTGATGTCGAATGTGCAACATTTCCGCTGACGGGTTATCCGCCAACGACGGAACCGTACTGGGAGAAAATCATGAAAACCTCCCGGCAATATGGGTTGAATCACCTCCGTTTTCACTCCTGGTGTCCGCCCGAAGCGGCTTTTAACGTAGCGGACCGGCTTGGGATTTATCTGTATGTAGAAAGTCCGCTTTGGGCCAATCAGAGCAGCGCCGTCGGAACCGGTGGCGTGATCGATGACTTCATTTATCAGGAATCGGAACGCATTCTGAAAGCGTACGGCAATCATCCGTCGTTCTGCATGATGTCGTACGGAAATGAACCCGGTGGCGCTTATCAGGCTGATTTTCTGGGCCGTTGGGTCGATCATTTCAAAAAGAAAGACAGTCGGCGGCTTTATACCAGCGGGGCGGGTTGGCCAATGCTTCCCGAAAATCAGTTCCACATTCATTCCGACGCCCGGATTCAGCGGTGGGGCGAAGGCGTCAACAGTATCATTAACTCCGGGTCACCAAAAACCAGTTACGACTGGCGGGAAATTACCAAAACGGCGACAGCTCCGTACATCAGCCACGAAATCGGGCAGTGGTGCGCCTACCCGAATTTCAAGGAAATTGCCAAATACACCGGTGTGGTGAAGGCCACCAATTTTGAGATTTTTAAGGAAACGTTGGAAGAAGCGGGCATGGGCGATCAGGCGGAAGCCTTCCTGCATTCGTCGGGCCGTTTGCAGACGCTTTGCTACAAAGCCGATATGGAAGCCGCCCTGCGCACCCCCGGTTTTGCCGGGTTTCAGTTGCTGGGCCTCCACGATTTTCCGGGACAGGGTTCGGCGCTGGTTGGCGCTTTAGACGTTTTCTGGGAATCCAAAGGCTACACGACCCCGGCCGAATACCGGACGTTTTGCGGCCCCACGGTTTTGCTGGCGCGGATGGACAAGCTCGTTTACGAGAATAACGAAACGCTCCGGGCGGCTTTGGAAATTGCCCATTTCGGCGCGGGCGAACTGACCAATCAAACCGTTATCTGGCAGGTTTTGGATGCGGCCGGAAAGGTAAAAACGTCGGGTTCGCTGACCAAAGACAAAGTCGCCATCGACAATCTTCAGCCGATTGGAACCGCCCAATTGCCGTTAGCGGTTTTTAAAAAACCGGAAATGCTAACGCTGAAAGTCGCATTGAAAGGCACCGACGTGGTAAATTCCTGGAATTTCTGGGTCTATCCGGCGGCTGTCAATCCTGATGCAGCTACGGGCAACGTCATTGTCGCGCATGCCCTGACCTCGGACGTGGTGAATCAGTTACAAAACGGCGCGAAGGTATTGTTGCTGCCCTATGGTCACGTGAAAAAGGGCAAAGGAGCGGAAGTGGCGATCGGTTTTTCCACGGTTTTCTGGAACACTTCGTGGACGAACGGACAAGCCCCGCACACGCTTGGGCTAATTTGCAATCCGGCTCATCCGCTGTTTGCGGCTTTCCCGACCGAGGGCAGCAGCAATTACCAGTGGCAGGATCTGGTCAGCCATTCCCAGGCTATCATTCTCGACGATTTTCCGAAAAATCTGCGCCCGCTGATTCAGCCGATCGATACCTGGTTCGAAAACCGCCGGTTGTCGCTGGCGTTCGAAGGGCGGGTCGGCAAAGGTAAACTTATGGTTTGCAGCATTGATCTGGAAAGCAATCTGGCGCAACGACCGGCCGCCCGGCAATTGAAGTTCAGTCTGCTCAATTACATGAACAGTAGTCAGTTCAAACCCACCAACGAACTGGCGATTGACCCGATCAATCAATTAGTTCAGGACGAAACGAGCCTGATTATTCCGGCCAGGAAGCCATGAGCACATCCAGGAAAAGGTATCAGTTCGGTTTCATTTATGACCCATCATCTCTATGAATTTGCAGGAAGTAAACGTGTGGGAAGAACAGGTCGTCATTCCCACGTATGGCGTTGGCGCACCCGAAAAGAATCCGATGTTTCTGGAGAAACGGGTCTATCAGGGCAGCAGTGGAGTCGTGTATCCGCACGCCGTTATTGAGAAGATCGACGACCAGAAGAAAGACCAGACCTATCAGGCGGTTTTTCTGGAAAACCGCTACCTGAAAATCATGGTGCTACCCCAACTGGGCGGGCGGATTCAGATGGCGTACGATAAAATCAAAAACCGCCATTTCGTTTATTACAACCAGGTGATCAAACCGGCCCTCGTTGGGCTGACCGGCCCGTGGATTTCGGGCGGCATTGAATTTAACTGGCCGCAGCACCACCGCCCCAGCACGTTTGAACCGGTGGATTACACGACCGAAACCCATCCCGACGGCTCCAAAACGGTTTGGGTCAGTGAAGTCGAGCGGATGTTCCATACCAAGGGCATGGCCGGTTTCCGGCTGTATCCCGACAAAGCCTACCTCGAAATTCAGGGCGTATTGTACAACCGCACCAGCGTTCCCCAGACGTTTCTGTGGTGGACGAATCCGGCCGTGAAAGTGAATGACTATTACCAGTCGGTCTTTCCGCCGGATGTTTACGCGGTTTTCGATCACGGAAAACGGGATGTTTCGTCGTTCCCGATTGCGAAGGGAACCTACTACAAAGTGGATTACTCGCCGGGAACCGACATTTCCCGGTACGCAACGATTCCCGTGCCGACGTCCTATATGGCGATTTCGTCGAAGTACGATTTTATGGGCGGTTACGAACACGACAGCCGGGGCGGTTTGCTGCACGTGGCCAATCACCATTTGTCGCCCGGTAAAAAACAGTGGACCTGGGGAAATGGCGAGTTTGGTTACGCCTGGGATCGCAACCTGACCGACGAGGACGGCCCGTATATTGAACTAATGACCGGCGTTTTTACCGATAACCAACCCGATTTTTCGTGGATCATGCCCAACGAAGAACGCACGTTCCGGCAGTATTTCATGCCTTACAGCGAAATCGGAATCGTCAAAAATGCCACGAAGGAAGCCGCCCTTAATCTGGAAATTACGGATCATTCCATTAAGGTGAGTGTCTATGCAACAGCCGTTTATCCTGGAGCCGTTGTACAACTGACGAAGGATGGGCAGGTTGTTTTTGAACAACGCGTTGATCTTTCGCCGGAATGCCCTTTTCTGCACGAATTGCCGCTAGAAGTTGAAAAGGCAACCGCAGTCCGATTAAGTGTAAAAACCGCTGACGGCATTGAGCTAGTCGCTTATCAGCCGGACGAAATCGGTGAGAATACCATTCCGGAACCGGCACAGGCGGCTAAAGACCCCGCCGAGGTGGAGAATAACGAACAGTTGTTTTTAACCGGTTTGCACATCGAGCAATACCGTCACGCGACCTACGTGGCTACTGATTATTACAACGAAGCCCTGCGTCGTGATCCCAATGATGTGCGGTGCAACAACGCATTGGGATTGTGGAATCTGAAGCGTGGGCAGTTCGCGAAAGCGGAGCCGTATTTCAGGAAGGCGGTTCAGACGCTTGTCAAACGGAATCCCAACCCGTACGACGGCGAACCGTATTACAATTTAGGATTATGTCTGCAACTGATGGGGCGGTATGACGAAGCCTTCGACGCCTTTTTCAAAGCCACCTGGAATGCCGCCTGGCAGGACACCAGCTTCCTCGAACTGGCTCGAATGGCAACCCGGCGGAAGAACTACGCGCAGGGGCTTGAACTGGTCGAACGGTCGCTGGTGCGGAACTGGCACGGCCATTCGGCCCGGCATTTGAAAGGGGCTCTGTTGCGGAAAATTGGAAAAACCGACGAGGCTTTACGGCTCATCGACGACACACTGGCGATTGACCGGTTTCACTTCGGCTGCCTGTTTGAAAAGTCGCTCATCGAACAAACCGGCGACCCGGTTTCGGCGGCCCAAACGCGGCACGACCTCAACCAGTTGATGCGGTTTAACGTCCACACGTATCTGGAATATGCGCTGGATTACAGCCGGGCCGGGTTGTATGACGAAGCCATCCAACTGCTATCGGAATTGCTGAAAACCGAGGCTGCAGTTTATCCCATGGTTTATTACTTTCTGGCCTTTTTCCACGCCCAATTGGACCATTCGGATCAAGCCGGTACCTTTCTCAAAAAAGCCGCTGAATCCAGCCCGGACTTCGTATTTCCAAACCGCCTGGAAGAACTGAACGTTTTGCAATGGGCGGTTTTACAAAAGGGTATTGGTCCGGAAATTAATCACGCTCATACCTGGTATTTCCTCGGCAATTTCTGGTACGGAAACCGGCAATACCACGAAGCGATCGATGCCTGGGAACGTTCGGTTGAACTGGATGATTCGTTTCCGACGGTTTTCCGGAATCTGTCCCTGGCATATTACAACAAGCAGCAAAAAGCCGATAAATCGCGGGCGGCTTTGGAAACGGCTTTTGCGCTGGATACCACCGATGCGCGGGTGTTAATGGAGTTGGACCAGTTGTATAAAAAATTGAATTACCCTCACGACGAACGGCTGGCCCTACTGGAAAAGCACCTGACGGCAACCGAGGATCGGGACGACCTGTATCTGGAGCGGGTCACGCTCTATAACCAGCTGGGCAACTACCAAAAGGCGCGCGAATTACTGGCGGCCCGGCAGTTTCACCCCTGGGAGGGGGGCGAGGGAAAAGTAGTGAGTCAATACCTGATTTGTCATATTGAACTGGCGAAACAGGCGCTGCAAAATGCCGACTACGCCGAAGCCTTAACGCTGCTGGATGCCGCCGAATCGTATCCGCATAACCTCGGCGAAGGCAAACTCTATGGCGTTCAGGAACCCGATCTATTCTATTTAAAAGGCTTGGTCTGCGAAGCACTGGGCGATACGCAAACGGCCTGGTCGTATTACAAAAAGGCGTCGGTAGGCTTAGACACACCGGTTCAGGCGGTTTTCTACAACGATCAGCAACCCGATAAACTGTTCTATCAGGGATTGGCGTGGAAGAAACTGGGCCAGCACGAACGGGCGGAAAAGATCTTTAAAACGTTGATTTCGTTCGGAGAAACGCACCTGAACGACACGATCAAGATCGATTATTTTGCGGTGTCGCTGCCCGATCTGCTGGTTTTTGACGCCGACCTCAACGAGCGAAACCGCATCGGCTGCCAGTATTTAATGGGATTGGGCTACTTAGGTTTAGGAAATGGTCACATTGACCGGGCGATGGCCTGTTTTGACAGTGCGCTCGCCAGCGATCGCAACCACCAGGGGGCGGCTTTGCACCGGAAAATGGTTGGTTTTCTGACCGCTCAGGAAGTTTCGAATTAAGATTTTCGGAGTTTGCGGAAGTCGCGCGGAGACACGCCCATGACGTGGGCAAAAACCCGGCTGAAATGGTAAGGATCGCTGTAGCCAATCTGGTAAGCGACTTCCTTGATGCGCAAGGCGGTGTTTTCGAGTAGCCTGCACGCTTGCTGAATCTTTAAAAAAGTAAAGAAAGTGACGGGTGCGCTTTGAACCTTGGTCCGAAACACCGCCGAATAATGGGAGGCCGACATCCCCGCAACCTGCGCCAGTTCTTCCAGACTGAGGTTCTTGCTCAGGTTCTCCCGCATAAACGCAATGGTCCGGCTGATCGGATTGTTTTCGGATTGGGCGAGGTGGCTGGGATTGTAGACGGCGTTGTTGAACGTGGCCAGAAAGCGCGACAAACTGCTGTTGGCATAAACGATATTATCCATGTTATACGACATTTCAACGTGGGTCAGAATGTCGTCAAAGAGCTGAAAACGTTCGGGTTGGGGCGACACGGTAACCGGCGAGGAGCCCGTATCCTGCTTTAAAAATTGCAAAAAATGGTGAGCGCGCGACCCCGTAAAATGCAGCCAGTAAATCGTCCATGGATTTAGGGCGTCGGTTCCGTAACGGTGGGCCAGATCGGCCGGGAGAATAAAAGCCTGGTTGGGTTTCACGATGTGTTTCTGGTTGTTCAGGAAGTACCAGCCTTCGCCCTGAACGCAGTAAATCAGGATGTGTTGCGGGCTACCTTTCCGACGCTCCCGATCATGAAAGGCGGCTTTTGGGTAATATCCGATGTCGGTGATGTAGAGCGACTCACAAAGCGGATGAACGGCGATTAGTTTTTCCAGGTCACCCGGCAGCACGTAACTGCGTTGTCCGGCAAAGCCTTCTTTCTTTTTGAGCATATCGTATTTTTATCTAGGTCTGGGGATAGGGACGCTTTGTAAAAGTACGTAGCCATCCCGTTTTTATTCTAACCAGTACCCGAATACTTTACTAAACCCATCATGGAAAAAACCGGACTCAACGCGAATTATATTTTTGGAATTGCCTTCATTTCGGCCCTGGGTGGTTACCTGTTTGGCTTTGATTTTGCCGTTATCTCGGGCGCGCTTCCGTTTCTTCGTGGCTACTTTGGACTTAACGCCTGGTGGGAAGGATTCCTGACCGGTTCACTGGCGCTGGGTTGCATGGTGGGATGCGTATTGGCCGGAAACCTCGCCGACCGCTACGGGCGGAAGCCGGGTTTGATGGTAGCCGCCCTAATTTTTGCCCTCTCTTCCCTGGGTATGGCTTTCTCCACTACCTTGCCAGTTTTCATCGCAATGCGGTTTTTTGCTGGCATTGGGGTCGGCATGGCGTCCACGCTGAGTCCGCTGTACATCGCCGAAATTTCGCCCGCCGAAGTCCGGGGTCGCAACGTGTCCATCAACCAGTTGACCATTGTGATCGGTATTCTGATTACCAATCTGGTCAACTACAGTCTGGCTGACAATGGTCCCGATGCGTGGCGCTGGATGTTCGGTCTGGGTGTGGTGCCGTCGGCCTGCTTTCTCTTCGGCGTACTCTGGTTACCCGAAAGTCCGCGCTGGCTGGTGCAGACCGGCAGCGTCACGAAAGGTGAAGCCATATTGCGAAAAATCGGAGGAGAAGCCTTTGTTAAACAGACGGTTACGGCCATTAATCGCTCGATGGAAGGGGCCGAAAAACCGTCGTTGTCGATGCTGATGGAGAAGAGCGTACGCCCGGCGATCATAGTCGGTGTTGGTCTGGCAGTGCTCCAGCAATTGTGTGGGATCAATGTGGTTTTCAATTATACCTCCACGATTTTTGAAACCGTGGGAGCCAACCTCGACCGGCAATTGTTTGAAACCGTCGCCATCGGCATCGTCAATCTGGTGTTTACGCTCGTGGCGATGTGGCAGGTGGATAAGCTGGGCCGAAAACCGCTCATGCTCATCGGGACACTCGGGTTGTCGGTGCTCTACGTGGTCATTGCATTGCTCCTGAAAACCGGCGCATCCTCGGGCTTGCTTTCCGTTTTTGTGTTGCTGGCCATTAGTGTTTACGCTACCTCGCTGGCGCCCATCACCTGGGTTTTGATTTCGGAAATTTTCCCCAACCGGGTCCGCGGACTGGCCTTATCGGTCGCCATTCTGGCGTTATGGGGTTCTTATTTTATTCTGGTTTTCACGTTCCCGATCCTCGCCGAACGGCTGGGAACCTATGGCCCCTTCTGGCTTTACGCCATAATCTGCTTCGCCGGATTCTGGTTTGTTCGCCGAAACGTGCGCGAAACGAAGGGGAAAACGCTGGAAGAACTGGAAGATAACTTCATGGTGCATTAATTTCATAAGATTATCCATCTTAATCGAAATTCTCTCTATTGATTAAGCAAGCGAAGACATTAATCTTTGTATTTATGGAATTTAGCAAATATTGATTTGTATTTTATTGTGCCTGCCGTTCACTCCGTTCGCTAATTCTGACTAATCAACTAACCCTTAATCCTTACCTATTATGCATTATTATTTACGATGTCTGCAAACGACTTTCCTGTTGGTTTGCCTTACGCTCACCAGCTTTGCCCAAAGCCCCATAACGGGTAAGGTGGTTGGTGAACAAAACGAAGGCATACCGGGTGTTACCATTACCATCAAAGGCACAACCCGGGGCACAACGACCGACGCGACCGGCGGGTTTCAGGTCACGGCAGCCGCGAATGAAACGCTGGTATTCAGCTATGTAGGGTTTGTGACGCAGGAAGCAACGGTGGGGACCCGGACCAGCCTCAACATCAAACTGGTGACCGATACCCGCAGTCTGGAAGAAGTGGTCGTGGTGGGGTACGGTACGGTGAAAAAAAGTGATTTGACCGGTTCGGTATCGACGATTAAAGCCGATGCCATCAAGGAAATGCCGGTTATTTCGGTCGACCAGGCCATCCAATCCCGGGCGCCGGGGGTGCAGGTAACGCAGAGTTCAGCCGCACCGGGCGGTGGAATTTCCATTCGCGTTCGGGGGGCCAACTCCATCAACAGCGGGAGCGAGCCGCTGTACGTCATCGACGGTTTTCCCATGTATCCCGACAACGGCGCAATGGGAACGTCGGGCAACCGCCAGGCCAGCAATGCCATGGCAACGATCAACCCCAACGAAATTGAGTCGATCGAAATCTTGAAAGATGCCTCCGCAACGTCCATTTATGGTTCACGCGGTTCCAACGGGGTGGTTTTGATCACGACCCGACGCGGTAAAGAGGGCGTAAGCCGGGTCGATTACGAAGGCTCGTATTCATTCCAGAAAATTGCCCACCCCATCGACGTGTTGAACGGCAGTGATTACGCCCGGTACCTGAATATCCTGGAAAAAAGCCAGGGGGGCAGCCCACGTTTTACCGACGCCCAAATTAGCCAGATCGGCAACGGAACGAACTGGATGGATGCGATTGGCCAAACCGGTGCGCTTTCCAATCATCAGCTTTCTTTTACGGGCGGTACCAAAGCAACGCGCTACGCTTTTGTCGCCAACTACGTGGATAACAAGGGCATTGTGCAGAACACCTTCTTCAAACGCTACGGTTTTCGCCTGAACCTCGACAACGATTTCCTGAACGGTCGTGCGACACTGAGCAACAGCTGGTCGTATAACCGCACAGGAAGCAGCAACGTCGCCACCGATCGCGGTGGTCCGGGGGGGATTATTATTACGGCGCTAGGTCTTGATCCAACCGTAGCAATTTATGACCAGAACGGCAATTACAATTACCCCAGCTACGATCAACGGTTTAACATCAACCCACTGGCCGAAGCGAAGGAAGGATACGACCGGGATAATATCAATCGCTTATTCGGTACAACGGCGTTGACATTCAATATTCTGGAAGGACTGAAGTTCCGGACCAGTCTGGGTGCCGATATCGTGAACGCCAACCGCACCACGTTTTACAACAATTACACGTATACCGGTCGTCAGTACGGACGCCAACTGGAACGGGCCAATCGCAGCGTGAGCAGTTTGCTGAACGAAAACATTTTAAGCTATAACAAACAGATCAAACCGGGCCACACGCTGGACGTAACCGTCGGTTATACCTATCAGAAGGAAAATAACCAGATCAATACGGCTTCGACGCGCGGATTGCCGTCCGATGATCCGCTGTCGGTCAACATGCAAAACGGTAGTAAACCGCAAATCCCGACTTCGGGTCGGCTCGACTGGACGCTGGAATCCTTCCTGGGCCGGGTCAATTACAACCTGAAAGATAAATACCTGTTAACGGTAACCGTTCGTCGCGATGGTTCGTCCAAATTCGGACCGAGCAACAAATGGGCAAATTTCCCCTCGGCGGCTGTGGGCTGGCGTGTGGTCAACGAAGGATTCTTCCAGAATTCCGGGCTGAGCAAGGTGTTCGATGATTTCAAATTCCGGGCCAGTTACGGCATAACGGGGAACTCCCAAATACCGGTTTATCGCTCACTGGGAGGCCTGGTACCTTACAATTACGTATTGGGAAACACCCTGGTGGCGGGTTACGGCCCCGACCGGATTGCCAATCCGGACCTGAAATGGGAAAGCACGGCCATGTTAAACCTGGGCCTGGATATGTCGTTGATGGACAATCGCCTGTCGATGACGTTTGACGTGTTCAACAACAAAACCACCGACCTGCTGCTGGACGTTTCCATCCCACAAAGTACCGGTTTTAGCACCATCATGCTGAATTCCGGTTCGCTCTCGAACAAGGGCATCGAGTTCTCGACGAACTACAAAATCCTCAACAAGGGTGCGTTCAAATGGGATGTGAGTGGCAATATTTCGGTGTTGCGGAATAAAATTCTGGATTTGGGCAAGAGCACGCCATTCTTCGCCAACAGCACGAGCGGTCACCTCGGCGTATTTGGCAGCTGGGTGGAAGCCGGCAACCCAATTGGCACCTGGAAAGGCTACAAATACACCGGTTTGTTCCAGACCGACGATGAAGGCAAAAGCTTTGCGGCACTTGCCGGTTATCCCAAATACGAGGACGTGAACGGCGATGGCAAGTACACATCGGATGATTACCAGATCATTGGCAATCCGAACCCGAAATTTACCTGGGGGTTGAATTCGAGCATCAGGTTTAAAAACTTCGATTTCTCGATTTTCTTCCGGGGCGTTCAGGGCAACCAGGTTCGGAACCTGCAACAGTCGGAAATGGGTGATGGTGTTCAGAAAATCAACCAGATCGGCAACATCCTGACGGATTCGTGGACCCCATCCAATACCGGTGCAAGCCGCCCGGTTATCGATGGTCGCCGGGATTTCATCTCGTTCCGCCGTTCGTCGTTCTTCATTCAGGATGGCTCGTTTGTCCGGTTGCAGAATCTGTCATTGGGCTACACGCTCCCGCTCCACAGCAAGTTCATTCGCACGGCCCGGGTTTACGCCAGCGGTCAGAATCTGTTCCTGATTACCAAGTACAAAGGTTTCGATCCGGAAGTGAACAACCAGGGGCAGAATAACCTGAACCGGGGGGATGATTACGATGCGTATCCGCGGGCCCGGATGATGACGTTTGGTGTAAATCTTGGCTTGTAATTCGCTAACCCTACAATTAACAAAGAAACATGAACCTGATACTATCTTCCAAAGTCAAATCCGCGCTGATGCTGTCCGTCCTGGCTACGGGCCTGGGTTGTTCGGATCTCAAGGAAAAACCCGACTTTATCAATCCCGATACGTTTTATAAGTCGGCCACTGAATTGCAACTGGGGGTCAACGGTATTTACGACGATCTGAACTCCGGCTATTCCGGTTATTTCTATGACCGCTACGTATTCGAGTGTCTGACCGGCGATCAGATTGGCTGGGAAAAAGGACCGCTGCAATACAACCTCGGTAATGTGAGTTCGGGCGATGAATACATTGAAGCCTATTGGCAGATCAGTTATCGTTCCATCAACCGGGCCAATGCCGCCATCGAAATTGCCGACGCGATGAAAGATCCGTCGAACGATGCGCTGGTGAAACGGCTGAAAGGAGAAGCCTTGTTTCTGCGGGCTTTCTATTACTACGGTTTGCTGAGTTATTTCGATAACCCTCCGCTGACTACCAAATCGACGAAAGGTATCAGTGAATTGCCGTCCAATGCGGGTGGGAAACGGGCCGTAATCGATCAGATTTACGCCGATGCCAAAGCCGCTGCGGAAGTATTGCCCGCGGCTTACACCGGGGCGGATGCGGGCCGGGCAACGAAATGGGCGGCCAAATCCATTTTGATGAAGGCTCAATTGTGGGATGAAAAATGGGCCGACGCCAAAACCACCGCCGAGGACATCATCACCAACAGCGGTCTGCAACTGTACGAAAACTTCGGTTATAATTTCGACTTAGCGCACGAAAACCAGGGCGAACGGATTTTTGAAGCACAGGTTTCAGCAGCGGCCAATGCCAGCGAATGGGATGTACATTCGGCCCACTTTAACCCGGAAGATTACCCGAGCGAACTGGGTGGTGCGGGCTGGAGCTGGCTGAGTGCCACGCAGGAATTCCGGGCGGCTTACGATCCCAAGGACAAACGCATCGATGCCACTTTTATCGAGTCATACCCAACCGGTCGACTGGGAAAAGTGAACGGGCAGTATCCGATTGTCAAATGGAGTCCGAAAGCTGATTTTAACCTGTCGCGTTTTGGCGGTATTGTCAAAACCGACGCCAATCCGGCCGATCCCAATCAGTTGATTTTTGGCAAGGCGTGGGCGGGTAAGCTGGTGGAATTGGGCATTAACTACAACAACACCGAAAAGAACACCATTTACATCCGACTTGCCGACATTCTACTGGGGCACTCGGAAGCCTGTAACGAAAGCAATACCGGCGATAAATTCATGGGAATCAACAAGGTCCGGGCCCGGGCCGGTTTAACGCCCTTGAGCGGCTTGAGTCAGTCCGCTCTGCGTGATGCCATTATCATGGAACGTGAGCAGGAGTTTGTTTTCGAGCAGGTGATGTATCCGGAATTACGCCGGAAAAGCAAGCCCGGCGGAACGCCCGATTACCTGGGCGCCCGGATTAACAACTACATTACGAAATACAAGATGGGCCGCACGCTCAAAGCGCGTGATTATGTCCTGCCGCTGCCGCTGAAAGAATTGCAGGGTAATCCCGGCGTGAAACAGAATCCGGAGTGGCAATAAAATAGATCAATCAGAAAAGGGCTTTCACGGGCCCTTTTTTGATTCTGATTTTTTAGCAACCTTGCCTGTATGAAGTACCTGTTAGTCCTGCCGGTTTTGCTGGGCATCATTGCCTGCGAGCAAAAACCGAAAACGCTCTTTACCACCTTACCGGCCTCCGAAACAGGCGTCCGCTTTCAGAATACTGTCACCGAAAACGACTCGTTTAATCTGGTCGATTATTATTACGTCTATAACGGCGGGGGCGTAGCCGTTGGTGATCTCAACAACGACAACCTGCCCGACTTATATTTTACGGGAAATCAGGTGGGCGACCGAATTTATCTCAATACGACCAAATCCGGTTCGGGTTCGCCAACGTTCGAAGACGTGACCGAAAAAGCCGGGATTAAAAAAGGGGGCTGGTCAACGGGAGTAACCATGGCGGATGTAAACGCGGATGGCTTGCTGGATATTTACGTCTGTAAATCCGGGAATTATCGAGGGGGCCTTCGGAAAAATCAACTCTATATCAACCAGGGAACGTCGAATGGTTCATCATTGCGCTTTGAAGAGCGCGCCGAACAATACGGTTTGGCCGATACCAGTTACACCAACCAGGCCACTTTTTTTGATTATGACAAGGACGGGGACCTGGACGTTTATCTGCTCACCAGCACGAATTTAGTTCGCAATCCGAATCAGGTCACCCCCGTGATTGCAGACGGCTCCGGATTGGCGAACGACAAACTGTTTCGCAACGATTCGGGGGCATCGGGACCCCGGTTTACGGAGGTGACGAAATCTGCCGGGATTCTGCACGACGGGTTTGGCCTGGGCCTGACCATCGCGGATTTCAATCAGGACGGTTGGGAGGATATTTACGTCGCGAACGATTTTCTGGCCAACGATTTTCTGTACGTCAACAACCAGAACGGGACTTTCAGCGAAGTCAGTAAATCGTATTTCAAGCACCACAGCCAGTTTTCGATGGGTTGTGATGCTGCCGACATCAACAACGATGGGCTGCCGGATCTGGTGGTGGCCGACATGCTGCCAGCCGATAACGAACAGCGTAAGAAAATGGCCGGACCGGCTAACTACCAGCAGTTTGAAAATACCATTCGGCAGGGTTACCACCCCCAGTTCATGCGAAATATGCTCCAGGTAAACGGCGGAAAAGCCGCCGACGGACGCATGGTTTTCTCGGAGATCGGGCAGTTCGCCGGGGTTTCGGCGACCGACTGGAGTTGGTCGCCCTTGCTGGCCGATCTAAACAACGACGGCTGGCGGGATTTAGTCATCACCAATGGGTATCTGCGCGACATCACCGATCTGGATTTTGTGTCGTTCAACGATTCATTTGCGCAGGGAAACCGCACTCCCGAAGAAATCAACGCGTATCTGCGGCAGGGCGCGCCCAAAATGCCAAGTATCAAAAAGGCCAACCGGTTTTTCCGAAACCGCCGGGATCTGACCTTTGACGATGTAACGGCGAGCTGGTTTGGCACCGAAACATCGTTATCGAACGGTTCTGCCTATGCCGATCTCGACCGCGACGGTGATCTGGATTTGATCGTTAACAACATCAATCAGGACGCCTACATTCTGCAAAACAATACGTCGAATACGCATTTTCTGCAAGTGAAATTACAGGGGTCAGCGCAAAATCCCTTCGGTCTGGGTGCCGATGTAACACTCTACAGCAAAGGATTGACGCAAACACACCACCAAACGGTCACGAAAGGCTACCAATCATCGGTCGATTACGTTATTCATTTTGGACTGGGAACGGCAAAAACGGTTGATTCACTGCGCGTAGTTTGGCCGGATGGGAAATCGCAAACGCTGAAAAAACCAGTCATTGACCGGCTTTTAACCCTGAATGACCAGCAAGCTGTAAAAACCGCTCAGCCGTCGGAAAAACGGCCTTCTACCTTGCTGACCGACGTCAGCCGTGCATCCGGTTTGCAATTTACGCATCAGGAAGAACCCTATTTGGATTACAATCAGGAACCACTTTTGCCGCACAAGCTCTCGCAACAAGGGCCGAAACTGGCGGCTGGCGATGTCAACGGCGACGGTTTGGAGGACGTATTCGTGGGGGGCTCATTCCGGCATTACGGAAAATTGTTGATCCAAACTC
This sequence comes from Larkinella rosea, assembly GCF_003858635.1. Classification (GTDB taxonomy): domain Bacteria; phylum Bacteroidota; class Bacteroidia; order Cytophagales; family Spirosomataceae; genus Larkinella; species Larkinella rosea. The sequence goes on along the minus strand of NZ_RQJO01000010.1, from coordinate 234,893 downwards.
CGGCGGGGAAGTTTATTGAAAAACCATATACGGATGAATCGCTGCCCAAGGACGAAGAAGATGTGGGCGCGCTGCTGTTCGATGCGGACGGGGATGGAGATAATGATTTGTATATTGTCAGCGGTTCCAATGAGTATTACGACGGCTCCGAACAGTATCAGGACCGGCTGCATCTCAACGACGGAAAAGGACATTTTACGGCCGCTAAGGACCGTTTGCCTACCATTCGGCACAGTGGTTCGTGTGTACTGGCGGCCGATTTTGATCAAGACGGTGACCTGGATCTGTTCCGGGGTGGGCGGCTGAAGGCCTTGCACTATCCGCTGCCCGGTGAAAGCAGTTTATTGATCAATGAGAAGGGGCGTTTCCGGGATGCGACGGAGGAGTTAGCACCCAACCTGAAAAACATCGGCATGGTGACTGATGCGGTTTGGGCCGACATCGACCACGATTCGTGGCCAGATCTGGTTGTGGTGGGCGAAATGATGCCGATTACGATTTTCAAAAATAACCATGGCAAGCTCGCGCAGTTGTCATTGGATGAGTTAAAAGGCTCCGAGGGTTTCTGGAATTGCATTCGTTCCGGTGATTTTGACCACGACGGCGATGTCGATTTTGTGATCGGTAATCTGGGATTGAACAGCCGCTACCGGGTTTCACCCAGCCAGCCGATGCGCGTGTATGCGGGCGATTACGACGGCAACGGTCGGCTCGACGCCATCGCTACGTATTACCTGGACGGCATTGAATACCCGGTTGCATCCCGCGACGAACTGGGTCGTCAGTTGCCCCTCATCAAAAAGCAATTCACGAATTATGCCCTGTACGCCCAAGCCAATCTGACCGATTTGCTGACGCCGGAACGGAAAAAAATCAGTACGGTTTTGCAGGCTTGCTGGCAACAAAGTGTGTGGCTCGAAAATACCGGGGGCGGCTTCCGGATCAAACCGCTGCCCGCACTGGCCCAATGGGCGCCCATCCAGAGTTTACTGGTGGAGGACATCGATCGGGATGGACATCTGGATGTACTGGCGGTGGGCAATGCCTACGAGGCTGAGTCGGTGGCTGGGCAATACGATGCCATGACCGGTCTGGTGCTGAAAGGTGATGGGAAAGGCGGTTTTCAACCGTTACTATTTCCGCAAAGTGGTTTTCTGGCGGACGGCGATTGCAAATTTATCATTGGATTGAACCGCCCGTCCAACCGACTCATTCTGGTTGCTGCCAACAAAGGAGCGTTGCAGGTATTTCGCCCCCGGAAAGAATAAACTAATGTTTCTTAAAAGCACCAAAAATGCCTGTATCAACGAAAGTGCCATCCCCACCACGGTTCCCTACACCTAAGGCAACGACCTGGCGACTCGCTCAATCATGGGCAAGCCAAAGCCATTGTTATATTGGCTTTCTAGCCCACCAAGCTCCACAGTTCATCCAGTTCGGAATCAACTTTAACTAGCTCAATATCAGTCGAATTAGTTACTGAACAGGCTAAGTCCTGGGGTATTTCATCATACCGTTCATCCATATAGGTGTAAAGTTGATGGGCCTCAATTTCCATGACTCGACAGATCGATTCGAGCGAAATGCGTTCGGCTAGCAGTAGTTCAATGCGTCGTTTACATTCGTTGGACAAGGATTGATAGGTTCGCATCAGGACAAACTGGCGGGCACAGCGTTTACATTTTAGTCGGGCTTTACCGTAGCAAGCGGCTCCATTCTTGACTAGGTTTGCCCAGCCGCAAGCAGGGCAGGTATGTTATTGAAACATGGCACGTAGAAATAAGTTTGGCGACCCAAAACTACGGCCCGACTGCGGCCTTTGGTCGCGATCATTACTTTTTAAGGACTACCGGAGACGTATATGACTACATTGGTCATTTAAAAATGGGCCAGCGATAAAAAGAACTCTCACCAGTATTTGAAAATAAGTTAGCTTCAAGCTACGAAAACTATCGATTTAGAATGGTCCGCCAGGAATTGAGTAGTAAACAAAAAAGCCACCTCGGAATGAAGTGGCTTAATTACTTGATAATCAATGTGCACTCGTAGGGATTCGAACCCCAAACCTCCTGATCCGTAGTCAGGTGCTCTATCCAATTGAGCTACGAATGCAATACCCGTGTTGGGACTGCAAAAGTAAGACAAAAAAGATAAGATTCAAATGGGCGGCTGAAATTTATCGCTCATTTTCCCCGAAAAACCGGTTTCCGTTTTTGCAGAAAGGCCGTGATGCCTTCGATGGCGTCGTGTGAGTGCCCCAGCTGATTCTGATACTGAGCCTCTTGCTCCAGTTGGGACGTCAGCGGGGTGTACAACGACTGGTTCAACGCTAATTTCATCAGACCAATGGCCTGGGTTGGGGCTGCCGCATACTGGCGGACGGTTTCGGCAACGGCGGTATCCAACTCCGTCGCCGGAACCGAGCGCGTGATCAGGCCCAGTTGCGCGGCTTCTGGCCCATACACCCGCCGACCCGTACTGCATAATTCGAACGCCTTTTGTGAACCCACCAGCCGCGGAAGAAAAAACGTTGAACCGGCGTCGGGCATCAACCCGATACCGACAAACAACAGCGATAGATAGGCTTCGTCGGCGGCAATGACGACATCACAGGCCAGGGCCAGCGAGCAACCCGCTCCGGCGGCCACCCCGTTCATCCGGCAAATCACCGGTTTTGGCAAGTTCCGAATGGCTTCTACCATCGGATGATACGTCGTTCGCAGCAGATCGCCCATCGAAAAACCGCTGCCCGCTTGCAGTTGTTCGGCGGCTTCTTTCAAATCGGCCCCGGAACAAAATGCCTTGTCGCCCGTGCCGGTTAGCACGACTACCCGGACGAAATCATCGGCCCCGGCGGATTTCACAGCCTGCGTGAGTTCCCGAATCAGCGCCGGATTGAGGGCGTTATGAACCTGCGGGCGGTTGAGCGTAATGCGGCAAATGCCGTCGGAAGTGGTGTAAAGCAGGTGTTCGTACATATTTTTTCGGTTTACGGTTTTCTGTTTACGGTGGCTGACGCGTTCATGGCAGCGCGCGTCAGCCACCGTAAACCATTTTTTAAACCAGAAACATTACCGTCGTCAGGCTTACCAGTAGGCCCAGACCCATTCCGGCAGCGATTTGTGCGGGCGTGTGTGCATTCAGTTTCAGACGGGCGCTGGCCAGCAAACCCGCCAGTAGGATGAGGGCGAGTAACGGATTCAAAAGCGTAATGTCCCCGGATTTGATGGCAATGCCCAGCAACGCCCCCACCATGCCACTGACTCCCACACTGTGGGCGCTGATTTTCCAGAATAGGCTGATCAGTCCCACCAGCGTAACGGACACGGTTATGCTGCCCAGCAGAATGCCTATTTCAGGCACCGAATTCGAAATTTCGGGCAGTTGAAACGTGAACAACAGAGTCGTTGTCGTATAGAGCAGGGCCGTCATGAAATAAGGTAACCGGCGGTCCTGCAACTCGTCCATGTGCAAACTGCGAACAAAACCGGTGCGGTGCAGAAAATAAATCAGGAAAGCCGGAATGAAGAACGTGCTGATGCCAATTAATAGCAGCAGACTGACCTTCGACCGGTTTTCGAGCATGCTGACGCCCAATGCTTCCGGAGCGCCAAAAAACAGGATACTGAATAGAAGGGTGGGCATCAGCAGCGGATGGAAAACCGCCGACAGCGCACGGGCAAACGCGGTGCTCACGGATTCGGTTTTCGGTTTTGGGTCTTCGGTCAGCCGTTGCTCGTCAATCATTCAACAAAATTAACAAAGCTCCGCGATTTGAATGCATGGAAGGCCCAAAACCGTATACCGTTACAACTGCTTCCGCAGCCGGGCAACCGGAATGTTTAGCTGCTCCCGGTATTTGGCCACGGTTCGGCGGGCAATGTTGTACCCCCGTTCGTTGAGCATTTTTTCCAGTTTATCGTCCGACAGCGGGTTGCCTTTGGGTTCCTGATCGATAAATTCCTTCAGGATATTTTTTACTTCCCGGCTGCTGACGTCCTCGCCCGAGTCGGTCGCAATGCCTTCGGAAAAAAAGTATTTGAGCGGATAAATGCCGAATTCGGTCTGAACGGCTTTGCTGTTGGCCACGCGCGAAACCGTCGAAACGTCCATGTCGATCAGGTTGGCGATGTCCTTCAGAATCATGGGATGCAGTTTATTCTCGTCGCCTTCCAGAAAAAAATCGTACTGAAATTTCACGATGGCATTCATCGTTTTCAGCAGCGTTGCCTGGCGTTGCTTGATGGCGTCGATAAACCACTTGGCCGCATCGAGTTTCTGCTTGACAAACGAGACGGTTTCTTTCAGTGAGCGGTTATTCTTGTCACTTTTTTCGTACGTATCCAGCATCTCGGCAAACGACCGGCTGATGCGAAGTTCAGGCGCGTTGCGCGAGTTGAGGGTCAGTTCGATTTTACCGGCGTTGTTGGTCAGGATAAAATCTGGAATCAGGTATTGCACCGCGCCGTCTTCGCCCTCAACCGAACCCGGTTTGGGATTCAGTTTGGTAATGATCTGAATGACTTTTTTGAGCTGTTCCTCCGTGACATTCAGCCGTTTCTGGATTTTGTCGTAGTGTTTTTTCGAAAATTCCTCGAAGAGGTCTTCAATGATCCGGATTGCCAGCGGAACCGCCGGATCGTTGGAATCCTTGCGGTGCAGTTGCAGCAGCAGGCATTCCTGCAGTGAGCGGGCGGCAATGCCCGGCGGATCAAAAGTCTGAACCCGTTTCAAAACCGTTTCCAGTTCGTCCGTATCCGTAAAAATGCCGTGCGAAAAAGCCAGATCGTTTACAATAGCCTGCATCGACCGCCGGATGTAACCGTCGTTTTCAATGCTGCCAATGAGCTGCATGCCAATGACTTCCTGCCGCTCGTCGAGGTTCAGGTAGCCAAATTGCTGCATCAGCGTGTCGGTCAGGGTCGACCGGTTAGCCACCGGCATTTCGCGGTCTTCTTCGCTATAATTGCCGTCTCCCTGCATTTTATAGCCGTTGTAGTCATCTTCGTTCAGATAACTTCCCAGATCGACATCGTCATTCCGTTCCTTGTAATCGTCGTCGTATTCATCCGAAAACGGATCGTCCGCATTCGAGTCTTCGTATTCCGTATCGGGACCCTCTTCCAGGGCCGGATTTATTTCCAGTTCTTCTTCAACCCGGGTTTCCAGTTCGGCAGTCGGAATCTGCAACAGTTTAATAAACTGAATCTGTTGCGGAGACAGCTTTTGCTGAAGAGATTGGGTAAGGCTGAGTCTTTGCATAATAACGTACTATATTCGCGGGTCACTATTTCCTGACTCGGGTGTTAGAGAACCCGCCTATCAAATTCCAGACCAATTTTAAAAAAAAATGTTTTGCGTCCTACTGAATTTTATGCATTTGAATTCGTGTCGTTGATTATGAGGTGATTATCGTATAAAGTTTCTAGTAATCGGTTTTTGCCGATTGAAGAAACCGCTTCATATTTCCGCGAATGACTTACCTTTACACCGTCTTTCACTTATTACTTTTCAGAATGAGTCTGCTACCTGTTAAACAATTGCTCGCGTCTGAAACGACCGGTCACACGATTACCGTCAAAGGCTGGGTTCGCACCAAGCGGGAAAGTAAAAATGCCATTTTCATTGCCATCAACGATGGATCAACCATTCATAACCTGCAGGCCGTGGCCGAACCGGGGCAGTTCAGCGAAGAAACACTCCGACTGGTTACCACGGGTTCCTGCGTCGCCATCACCGGAACGCTGGTCGAATCGCAGGGCTCGGGTCAGAAAGTGGAAGTAAAAGCGACTGATATTCATGTATATGGCACTGCTGATCCGGAAAAATACCCACTGCAGCCCAAGAAACACTCGATGGAATTTCTGCGGGAAATTGCCCATTTACGTCCCCGCACCAACACGTTCAGCGCCGTACTTCGCATCCGGCACGCGCTGGCCTTTGCCGTACATAAGTACTTCAACGACAACGGTTTTTTCTACCTGCATACACCCATCATCACCGCTTCCGATGCCGAAGGCGCCGGGGAGATGTTCCGCGTAACCACGCTGGATATGAACAAACCGCCCCGTACGGACGAAGGTGATATCGACTATAAACAGGACTTTTTCGGGCGCGAAACCAACCTGACGGTTTCGGGACAACTCGAAGGGGAACTCGGCGCGCTGGCGTTGTCGAAAATTTACACCTTTGGACCAACGTTCCGCGCCGAAAATTCCAACACCACGCGCCACCTGGCCGAGTTCTGGATGATTGAGCCCGAAATGGCCTTTTATGAGCTGGAAGACAACATGAATCTGGCCGAAGATTTTGTGAAAACCGTCATCGGATATGCCCTCGAACACTGCGCCGACGACCTGGCGTTTCTGCAAAACCGCCTGATGGAGGAGGAAAAATCCAAACCGCAGGCCGACCGCAGCCCGATGCCCTTGCTCGAAAAACTCGCCTTTGTGGTCAACAACGATTTTCAGCGCCTGACCTACACCCAGGCCATCGAAATCCTGCTGCAGTCAAAACCGCACAAGGAAAAGAAATTTCAGTATCCCGTCGGTTGGGGCATCGACCTGCAATCGGAACACGAGCGGTTTCTGGTCGAAAAACACTTTAAAAAACCGGTTATCCTGACCAATTACCCGCGCGAAATCAAGTCGTTCTATATGAAACAGGACGAGGTCGACGAATCGGCACCGGGCCCAACAGTGCGTGCAATGGACGTCCTGTTTCCCGGAATTGGTGAAATCATCGGCGGCTCGCAGCGCGAAGAAAACTACGACAAACTGATGGCCCGGATTCAGGAAGTGGGCATTGATCCATCCAATATCTGGTGGTTTCTCGAAACCCGCCAGTTTGGTACGGCCCCGCACTCCGGTTTTGGTTTAGGCTTCGAACGACTGGTGCTGTTCGTCACCGGCATGGGCAACATCCGCGATGTCATTCCGTTCCCAAGAACACCGAAAAGCGCGGAATTTTAATTAAAGGAAGAAGGGCTGAGCGGAATAAAGGAGGAAAGGAAGAGGGGATGGAGGGAGAAAGAATCCTTTTTACTCCTCTCTTCCCTTCCTCCTTTGTCGTTTCCTCCTTTATTTATTGCTACTCAAATACCGCTTGTTGCCGGCTTTGGTGATGTAATATTTTCCCCCGCGCGGACCGGTATAAACCGTTTCGCCACCAGGACCTTTCTGACTCGCATCGACAGCCGCTTTGTAATCGGCGGGAGCGGCTTTCACTTCTTTCTCCGGCTTTTCAACCTTTTCAGTTTTTTCCTTTTTCTCTGGCTTTTCTTTCTTCTCGGCCTTTTCCTTTTTCTCGCCTAATTCGGGCTTTTCAGCTTTTTCTTTTTTCTCCTTCTTTTCCTTTTTTTCGGCTTTTGCTGCGGCCTTTTCCTCATCGGTCATAGCCGCTTTTTTGGCTTTTTTCTCAGCTTTCGCGGCTGCCTTTTGCTCGTCGGTCATCGCAGCTTTCGCGGCTTTCTTTTCGGCTTTCGCCTTTTTTTCTTCTTCGGTCAATGGAGCCTTGTCTTTTTTCTTGTCCGATTTCTCTTTTTTGGGCTTATCTTTCTTTTCCTTGACGTCCTGCGCCAGGGTGTCAATTGCAAAAGTCAGACACAAAAAGAGCAACAGAAATGAGAGCGTATTTTTCATTTTTGGCGAGATTAAGGTGGTTTGTTAAGCAATTGAAACGGTACGGAATGGGGATTTGGGGTTAGAATCCCTACGAGTGCAGAAATGTAAGAAAAACCGCCATTATTTAATTTAGATTATTGGTTGGCGAACGAAATTTAACCGTATTTTTATTTCCACCAAAACAGAAAAGGGTGCAAAATCAGATTAAATTTTGCACCCTCCTGATTCATCGGTCTCTCGAATTAGTTACTGCTCAAATACCGTTTGTTTCCGGCTTTGGTGATGTAATATTTTCCACCGCGCGGACCCGTATAAACCGTTTCACCGGCGGGGCCTTTCTGGCTCTTGTCAACGGCGGCTTTGTAATCTTCCGGAACGGCTTTGACTTCTTTTTCAACTTTAGCGGTTTTGGTTTCCGTTTTCTCGGTTTTGCTTTTGAACGTTCCATCCGCATTCCGCGCAGCCGTAGCGGTTTTGGTTTCCGATTTCTCGGCTTTCTTAAAAGTTCCATCCGCATTCCGCGTGGCCGTAGCGGTTTTGGTTTCCGTCTTATCAACCTTCTTGAACGTACCGTCCGGATTGCGATTGGATGCCGTTTTCTCGGTTTTGGCATCCTTCATGGCTGCCTTATTGTCGGGATTATCGGCCGCTTTTTTAGCCGCTTTCGTTTCTTTCTTCGCAATTTTGGCTTCCGATGGCGTCTGTCCTGATACGCCTACAACCGTTAGCGTGAACAGGAAACAAAAAATGATGAGTGCGTTTTTCATAGGAATGTAAATTGGTTAGAGATGAATGTGGGCAAAAGTTTGGGTAAATTATTGCTTTATTGATATTTAATTAGAAAATTCCTGATTATTTAAGTGTATTTTAATAAAACCGCTGACCGGTTATAGTAAATCCTAAAAACCGGTCGCTTTGTTTTTTGATACATTATTAGGTGTGAGTAAAATGACGTGCTTGCGTGTTTATGGTTTTCAGTGCCTGATTCTGAGTATGATTCTGTTGGGTTTCTGTTCGTGCGGAAATGATCAAAACACGCAACGGAAAAAATCAAAGAAAGTCTCCGAATCCATTGCGGTATTGGGTGCGTTGCCGGAATCGGCCATCGACCCGCCGGATAATCCGACGAATGCGAAAAAGGTGGAGTTGGGGCGGTTTCTGTTTTTCGATCCGATCTTATCCGGAAACCGGGATGTGGCCTGTGCTACCTGTCACCAGCCGGAGTTCAACTACGCCGAATTTCTGGAAACCTCCATTGGTGTCAATGGCAGTGGCCGCGACAGCAAAAGACAATTTCTGACGCCCAACACCATTCCGTTTGTTAAACGAAACTCCCAATCCGTGCTGAATGCGGCTTTTAATGGACTAACGAATCAGGGGGAATACAATCCGGTTCTGGCACCCATGTTCTGGGATTCGCGGGCCAAAGGGCTGGAAGAACAGTCTTTACTGCCGATCAAAACGCTGGAGGAAATGCGGGGACATTCGTATCTGGAAGAGGCCGTGATCGACGAAATCATTGCCCGAATCCGTAAAATCCCCGAATACCAGGTGCGGTTTTCGGAAGCATTTGCGGGCGAATCCAACCCCGTTCACGCCAAAAATCTGGCGAAAGCCATTGCCGCCTACGAACGGACGCTGATCGCGACAAACTCCCGGTTCGACCAGTACATGCGGGGCGACAGCAACGCGCTTTCCTTCAGTGAAAAAGAGGGGATGAATTTATTTTTGAGAACCGGTTGTGCCAAATGCCACAATGGCCCGATGCTTTCGGATTACAAACTGCACATTCTGGGCGTGCCGGACAGCCAAAACCGCAAAGAATCGGATGCGGGCGCCAACAATACCTATGCCTTCCGGACGCCGACCTTGCGGAATCTCCGGTATACGGCCCCTTACATGCACAGCGGAAAATTTACGACGCTGGACCAGGTGCTGCTGTTTTACGAGGACGTTGCGGGTGGAAAGGTTGAAAATCCGCATGTCACTGCCCATCAGATCGATACGCTGGCCCGCCGAATGGATGTTAATTTCCGGGACATTTCCGGAATTGTCGAATTCCTGAATACACTCAACGACGACAATTTCGACAAAACCGTCCCGACCCGCGTGCCGAGCGGGTTGAAAGTGTCGGGGAATCTGGATTGATAGTTTCAGACCGGTTTTCACGAAAAACCGCCCCGGCTTACTTCAACGTCTCTTCCAGCCACTTGAAAAACTCCCGCTGCCAGACCAGCGCGTTTTGGGCACTCAATACCCAGTGGTTTTCGTCGGGCAGGTAAAGCAGTTTGCTCTTGATGCCCCGCAACTGAGCCGCCTGAAAGGCCTGCAAACCCTGTTCGATGGGAACGCGGTAGTCGCGGCCGCCCTGAATGATGAAAATGGGTGTGTCCCACTTGTCCACAAAATTGCTCGGCGACTGGCTGTAGGAACGCTGGGCTGCCGGATTTTTCTTGTCCCAATACGGCCCGCCGAGGTCCCAGTTCACAAAAAACACCTCCTCGGTGGTGCCGTACATGCTTTTGAAATCGAAGACGCCGTCGTGCGAAATGAAGGTTTTGAACCGTTTGTTATGAACGCCAGCCAGCGCAAAAACCGAAAAACCGCCGAAACTCGGCCCGACGCAACCACGCCGGCTTTTGTCGACATACGGTTCTTTGGAAACGTCGTCGATCGCGCTCAGGTAGTCGTTGATCACCTGACCGCCCCAGTCCTTGCTGACCTGCTCGTTCCATTTGGTGCCGTGCCCCGGCATACCCCGGCGATTGGGTGCGACAACGATGTAACCCTGCGATGCCATCAGCTGAAAATTCCAGCGGTACGAATACATCTGCGTCAGCGCCGACTGCGGTCCGCCCTGGCAGTACAGCAGCGTCGGGTATTTTTTGGAAGCATCAAAGCCGGGCGGATAGATCACCCAGACGAGCATCTTCTGGTTGTCGGTGGTGGTGACGAACCGGCGTTCGGTTTTACAGAGGCCGGTGGTCTTCAGCTCTTCGTCGTTCACGTGCGTTAACTGCTTCATCACACCGTTCCCCAAATCGACCGTGAAGAGTTCCGACGGGTGGTTGATGTCATTCCGGGCCACGATCAGCGTGTTACCCGATTGCCCGATAATCCCGGTAATGTCAAAATCGCCTTTCGTAATCTGCGTGATAACGGGCATCATTTTGGTCAGCCCCGGATACGTCACTTTGAACAACTGGATCGTGCCGTCGATGGGCGCATTGAAAAAGAGCGCGCTGCCGTCCTGGCTCCACTTGAAACCGGAAACGTGAATGTCGTCGCGCTGCTGCGTCAGGTTCAGTTTGGTGGTACCGTTCCAGACGATAAGGTCCTGCTTATCCGCTTCGTAACCGTCTCGTTTCATTTGCAGCCACGCGAGTTGCCCTTTGGCATTGTATTCCGGATTGACGTCGTAGCCTTTGTTTTCTTCCGTCAGATTTTTGGTCGTCCCGGTTGTGATGTCGTATTCATACAAATCGGTGTTGGTGCTGACGGCGTAATCCGTACCGGTTTTTTTCTTCGTGACGTAAACGATGTGTTTGCCATCGGGATTCCAGATGAAATCCTCGTCGCCACCGAACGGTTTTTGCGGGCAGTCAAATTTCTCGCCCGGCATAATATCTTTGGCCGTTCCGACTTTTCCGTTGGCCAGCGGAGCCACGAAAACGTGGTCGTATTTGCCGTCTTCCCATGTATCCCAGTGGCGGTAATTCAGTGAAGTATAGACGTAGGCATTTGATTTTTTCAGGTCGGGGTATTTTTCAATGCCGGTTATATCCTCCAGTTTGACGGCTTCACTGCTGATGATGTGTTTGCCGTCCGACGAGATTTTCGAATTCACCAGCAGACTGTCCGCATGTGGGACTTCGACGGCATTTCCGCCCGTCAGCGGAATCTTGTATGTTTTCCGGGTACTTTTATTTTCTGCTGCATTGGGCGTGCTGACGGCATAAACGACAAACTGTTTGTCTTTGGAAACGCCCAGCCCCGACACCCGCCCCCACTTCCAGAGCTGTTCGGGAGTAAGCGGTTTTTGGGCCATCGAAGCCAGTGAGAGGAGCAGTGTACTGCCCAGCCATCCAATTTTTTTCATGAGAATCCGGAAGAGTAATGAAGCGTTTTGAATGTCAAACATACGGATAATCCGCGATTTTTGGACGGCCAGCCGTCCGTCTGCTATGGGGAGGTGCCGGTTGTCGTTCAGCGCCAAAATGATGAACCGGCGAACCGGAAAAACAAATCCCGTTTTGTTGTATATGCAATCAGAAACAAACCTTATGTTTACAGATCGTTTTATGGGATAAGCGGGCGGGATTTCGTATTTTTGATATCGGATTTCAGTTTACCTGACCCCACGAAGCGGTTTTTAAGTATTTTACGTAACTCCGCATGAAATGGTTTTTAGGAACATTTTTCCTTGTGCTTTCAGGGATAAATGGGTCAGTAGCACAAGGGTATCAGCAAATCAAAGGCCAGATTACCGACCATTCGACCGGGAAACCGGTCGAATTTGCGTACGTCAGCATTTCCGGCAAAGCCTGGGGAACGCTGGCCAACGCAGAAGGGCGGTTTTTGCTTAAATACCCGAAAATAGATGCGCAGAAAGAAATGCTTGTTTCGGCAGCAGGCTACCGGAACAGCGTCGTTTTGTTGCGGGATTTGAAAGCAGTTGATTCAATAGCTGTGCATCTGAACCCCATCGTTCGGCCGGAACTTCCGGTTTCGTTTCGGCGGCAAACCGATGCCCGAATTTTGGTTTTTTCGGCTTTGAAATCCATTCCGACCAATTTTCAGGCTACGCCGACCGTGCTGACCGGTTTTTACCGCGAAACACTTTCGAGCGATACGGCCTGCTGGAACGTGCGGGAAGCGATTCTGAAAGCGGAGAAGCTGCCGAATGTGCAAACGGAATTGCCGGAAAAGGTGAAACTGGTGAAAGGACGCCAGCGCGAACGAAAACCGCTGCCCAGGGCGTTGGAAGGATACGCTTTTCCGAACGGAGCCGCCATTGTGACGCGGAGCATGGACCTGGGGCCACCGGATTATTTCGATGGCGATCACCTGAACGACTACGCCTTTCGGCTGGATTCGCTGCTGACCGGCTGCGATGACCGGCTGGCCTACCGACTGGAGTTTGAGCCGGTGGCGGGTCGGCGGGTTCGGGCGGCCCGGAAAGGAGAAATCCTGATTGATACGGCGAGTCGGGCAATCGTCCGGATTGCGTATGAGTTTACGCCCGAAGCGGCCGGTGAGGTCTTGAAGACCAACCTGAAATCGGTCTTTGATAACCTGACCGGACGGGCAAAAAAGGAGGTGCAACGGGTTGCGGGCCGGAGCCAATACCGTCAGTTTAACGGGAAATGGTATTTGCAGGACTCCCGGCTGGAGCTGGAAACCCGGTTTACATTGGGCAACCAGACGCCCTCAACGGCCTCGATTCACCTGCATTTCGGGACCACCGAATACGCTAAATCCAACGGCCAGGCCGTGAAGGAAACCGAAGTTTTGCTCACGACCGAAAACCTGCCGAAACAGGGCGGACACTATGATGACCGTTATTGGGGTAATTTCAATACAATCCTGCCGTTGGAAGCGGAGCGGTTACAGGAGAAAAAATAGAAACAACAGTAATGAACGAAACACAAACGCGCCAACCGGTTGATTTTCTGAAGCAATATTACGGCTACGACCGGTTTCGGCCCATGCAGGAAGCCGTCGTCCGAACACTGCTTGACGGCCGCGATTCGCTCGTGCTGATGCCGACGGGCGGAGGAAAGTCGGTTTGTTTCCAGATTCCTGCGCTGATGAAACCGGGCGTTTGCATCGTGGTTTCGCCGTTGATCGCGTTGATGAAAGATCAGGTGGAAGCCCTGTTGCTGAACGGTATTCCGGCCGCTTTTTTGAACAGTACGCAGGGCAGCCGCGAGCAGCGCGAAATCGAGCAGGATTGCTTGGCCGGTCGGTTGAAACTATTGTATGTTTCGCCCGAAAAAATGCTGTCGGAATCCTTTTTTGTATTTCTCAAAACCTTGCAGATTAGTCTTTTTGCGGTTGATGAAGCGCACTGTATTTCATCGTGGGGACATGATTTCCGCCCGGAATACACGCAGCTGAACATGCTGAAAACGCATTTCGCGGATGTGCCGGTGGTGGCGCTGACCGCAACCGCCGACAAACTGACGCGCCAGGATATTGTCAATCAACTGAATCTGGACGATCCGGCGGTTTTTGTGGCGTCGTTCAACCGCCCGAATCTGAGTCTGAAAGTGTTGCCGGGTCTCAAACGGATTCAGCAGATTGAGCGGTTTCTGGCCCTGCAACCCGACAATTCGGGGATTATCTATTGCCAGAGCCGCAAATCGACCGAAAGCCTGGCGGCCAAATTGCAGGAAAAGGGCTACCGCGCCGGTTTTTACCACGCCGGAATGAGTGCCGAAAGCCGGGCGCAGACGCAGGAAGAATTCGTTCGGGACGACATTCGGATTATCTGTGCCACCATTGCCTTCGGAATGGGCATCGATAAATCCAATGTCCGCTGGGTGATTCATTACAACATGCCCAAAAATCTGGAAAGTTTTTACCAGGAAATCGGGCGGGCGGGGCGCGACGGTTCGGCGGCCGATACGGTTTTGTTTTACAGTTTTGCCGACGTAGCGAGCTGGAAGGAGATGCTGGCCGAAAATGCCCCGGCGAATCTGGGGTTGCAACTGGCCAAACTGGAGCGGATTCAGCAATACGCCGAAGCCCATTCGTGCCGGCGGCAGATCTTGCTGAGTTATTTTTCGGAGGAACTAACCGAGCCTTGTGGAAACTGCGACGTTTGCCAGAGTCCACGGGTGATGTTCGACGGTACGGTTTTGGCCCAGAAAGCCCTGTCGGCCATCGTTCGGCTGAAGGAACAGGTGCCGGTCAACACCCTGATCGATGTGCTGCGCGGGTCGCGTAATCAGACAGTCATTCAGAATAATTACCACCTCATTAAAACCTACGGCGCGGGCAGCGATCTCAAGTTTGACGAATGGCGGAGTTACGTGCAGCAACTCATCAACATTGGCGTTATTGAAATTGCCTACAACGATCATTACGCCCTGCGACGCGGAATCCTGGCCGATGCGGTTTTGTTTCAGGATCGGAAAATTCAGTTGATCAAACCGGAAGATGCGGCTCAGCTCAAAGCCGAACAGAAACCGAAAACCAAAACCGAGTCGGTGCGCGACGATCTCTTCGAGCGGCTGCGGGTGTTGCGGAAACAATTGGCGGACGAACAGAACGTACCGCCGTATGTTGTCTTTACGGATTCGACGCTGGAAGAGATGAGCCGGGTGCGGCCCACCACGCCCGAAGCGTTCCGCAGTATCAGTGGGGTGGGCGACCGAAAACTGCAATTATTCGGGAAACGGTTCATGGAAGAAATTGCCATTTTTCTAACCGGACAGGCCCGGGAAGGTACCAATCTGAAAGGAGCGACCCATTTGCTGACGTACGAATTATACCAGCGCGGTCTGACTCTGGATGAGCTGGCGGAGGAACGCAAATTGTCTGCTACCACCGTTGCCATGCACCTGATTTACCTGGCCGGGAACGGTTATGATGTCGATTTGGCCGCCCTCGTCGATACGGCCGAACGGCTTGACATTGAGCGCGCAATTGCCCGCGTAGGAGTCGATAACAACGCACTGAAACCGGTTTTTGAATCGCTCAACGGGCGCTACGATTACACCAAAATTCGAATCGTTGCCGCACTTTTGGGCCGGATTCTCTGAGTGGTCTATGGCGTTAGTAGAATTGCCGTTTAGTAATTTTACCAGAACCGAAATTTGGTAAAGTCCAGAAAATCAACTAGCTTCGTAGAAATGACTTTTTATTAAACCGTGACCGTCGTGTTGACGTAAACAACAACTAAGTCTGTTTTGATAAAAGAAGCTAGTATTATTCTGATCCTGTCGACACTCAAACCGATCGGTTTGGCGACAGCCAAAGACGTAAATTCAAGGGAGTTTACGTCCCACTCCAACGGTACCGTCAGCGTTATGGTCCCGGGGACTTCAACCATTCAAAGTCTACAGCCGGTTCAATTTTGCGGGGAGTTTGTCCCCCTCCGACAATCCAATGTTACCCGTCGCTGGGTGACCGTTTTACTACAGCAATCCCGTCATCGGGACTACCTGCTTCGGCTTCGGAAACGAGCCGTTAAGTTTTTTCCGGTCATCGAGCCGGTTCTGGTGAGGTACAATATTCCCAGAGATTTCAAGTACCTGCCTCTGGTCGAAAGCGACCTGTCGGGTACCAGCACATCCCCAAAAGGAGCCGGTGGTTATTGGCAGTTGATGCCCCAAACCGCCCGCGATTTCGGTCTAATTGTCAGACCAGGAAACGATGAGCGCCGGGATCTCTACAAATCGACTGTGGCCGCCTGTCGGTACCTGCAGGAGTTGCATCATGAACTGGGTTCCTGGACGTTGGTGGCGGCTGCTTACAACAGTGGTGTTACCCACGTCCAAAACCGCATCGATCAGCAGGGCGTCCGGAGTTATTACAACCTGCGGCTCCACCGCGAAACCAGTACGTATCTGTACCGCGTTCTGGCCTACAAGGAATTGCTGACCCGCCCGCGGATGTACAGCGACATGCTGTCGCCCGCCGTGCTGGCCGACCTGACCCGACCGTTGCCGGGCGAGCGGTTTCAGCCGGGTGTTTTGCCTTTTTCCCGCCCGTCCAGTGGACCTGGTGTTGAACCAGAGCCTACCTGGGGGCCCCGCAGCCGGAATTTTCTGGAGGAAACCCTGGCCCAGATCGTCGGCGAACCGGAAGAAAACAACACTACTTCCGATGCCGGTTCGGCTTCCATGACCTCTTCGCCCGGGCAAACGCCCGCAACGATGGCCGGATTGCTCGGATTGCGGGTATTGCGGTTCCGTCGGACGCGGTTGTGGCAGGTATTTCTGGCCGCAAAACGCAAAATTCAACCCTTATTCGATTGGGACTGGGTGTGAAACGGAACCATTCCGGATTTTCAAAAAAGGGGACGCTTGCGTCCCCTTTTTTGATGTACTACCGATCGCGTTAATTCAGAATTCTACCTCGGTTGGAATGCGCTGAAATAGAGAATTATAAAGTTATGAAAGCAGTAATGAAGTAACTTCAAGTTTACCTTTTTTGCCGATATAACGCCCCTGACCGGGTATGCGTTACTCCGCCCGACTCGTTCCGTCTAAGCATAAATCCTCTGTGTACCATGCGATTCGGATTGGGAGTGATGTTGTTGGCCGGACTGTGTTTCGGCCCGGGAGCCCGCAGCGTGACAAACCGTGAAGGGTTGGTTGGTTCCGGCAAACCGAATGAGTTGCCGCCGGTTTATTTTTGCGGAGAAACCGTACCGACGCACGAACACCGGGTGGCCCGGCGGCTGGTGAAATTGCTGGCGGCTCATGCCACCCCAAACCGCTCCCTGTCCCGGCTCCGCATCCGGGCGGCCGGTTTTTTTCCGGCCATTGAACCTATTCTGGAATCGTACCAGATTCCGCCGGATTTTAAGTTTCTGCCGTTGGTTGAGAGCGCGTTGCAAAGCCGGGCCGTTTCGCCGAAAGGAGCAGTGGGCTATTGGCAGCTCATGCCAGCAACGGCCCGCGAACTGGGTCTGGTCATTCAGGCGGGGAATGACGAACGACGCGATCTGCAAAAGTCCACCGATGCGGCCTGTCGCTATTTACGCTACCTGCACAACCAGTTGGGTTCCTGGACATTGGTTGCAGCGGCCTATAACATGGGAATCGGTAATCTGCTGAAAAACATCCGTCGGCAACGGGAGTCGGATTATTATTACCTGGACCTGAATCCCGAAACCAATCATTACCTCTACCGGATTGTGGCTTTTAAAGAATTACTGACGAATTACAGGGCCTACGACAACCTGATCAGCGCGGAAGCCATTGCCTATCTGAGCAATCCGCTGCCGGGCGAAGAAGGGGACGACCCTGAATCGGCACTGGTTTCGGTGGAGGATCTTGACGCGGTCATCGGGCACGAAGGAGGAAACACGCGCCTGACTTTGCCTAATCTGGCAGCAGCAGCCCGCCAGAAATTGGACGAACTCCACCTGGCAAGCCTATCGGCACTGATTCATTCGGGTTTGCGGGCGAAACTGGTCGAAGCCGGAAGCGTCCAACCCGGTCAGGTCTGGGTTTTCAACCTGACGAGCGGGCGGGACGTGGGTAATCTGCGTTTCGACGAAGGCGATTTACTCTACGCGGTGATCGAATCGGTGGACTCCCGCAACGGGAAAATGTACCTGCGCGCCCAGAAAATCTGGTCGTTGCAAAGCCGGACGCTCGTTCCGCTGGCGATGACGGCCGTCGATGTGTCGACGGGTCAAAGCGGTATTCCGTTACCGGATCTGGACGCGCTGAAGGCGGGCTGGATTCTGACCTGGAAGGCGTTGTGAGTCTTACAGGGGCGGAGACAGCTGCGTTCCGATGCCAAAGCGGTTCCAGGTGTTGATGGAACTAATCGCCAGAATGAGATCCGCAATCTGGGAATCACTAAAATGAGCCGCGACCGCGTCATAGACCTCGTCCGGAACTCCCCGGCTGGCAATGAACGTCACGGCTTCCGTTAAGGCTAAAACCGCTCGTTCTTCCTCCGAGAAAAACGGGGTTTCGTGCCAGGTACTCAGGTTATAAATCCGTCGTTCGGTTTCGCCGTGTGCGCGTGCTTCTTTCGTATGTTTATCGATGCAAAATGCGCAGTGATTAAGTTGGGAGCTCCGAATTTTAATTAAGTCTCGGAGGGTTTGACTGAGGTTCGTTTGGGCTAAGTAACTATCCAAGGCCAGCATGGCTTGATAAGCCGCCGGATTGGCTTCCCGGATTCGAATTCGCTTTTTCATCGTGGTGGAGAAAATCTTTTTTCTGACAAAAATACCACCCAGCTGGGCTAGCTTTGTAGCCCACAGTATTTAATCGAAATAGCCCAGATCGATATGCAACAACTCGCCATCACGGTCGACAGGACACTTGCTTTACCGGTTTATGTGCAGATTGCCGGGGAGATTATTGCGCACATTCAGCGGGGCAGCATCCGGCCTGGCGCGCAATTGCCCGGTAGTCGGGAGCTGGCGGAACAGCTTCAGATTCAGCGCAAAACCGTTCGGGCCGCCTATGACGAACTCTACGCCCAGAGCTGGATTGAAACCAGACCGCGCAAAGGTGTATTTGTGGTGTCGCACTTGCCAGAAGTGAAACCGCGTCCAATCCCAACGAACCGAATCCCGGACAGTTATCCCAATCAAACTTTATTCGAACTTCCGAAAACAAGACTTCCTCCGCTGCGCTCGGTGCCGGGTGTCCGGAAATCGGTGCGGGTGTTCGACAATGGGTTTCCGGATACCCGGCTGACGCCCACGGACTTGCTGATCCGGGAATACCGCCGGTTTGCCAATTTTCAGTTTACCCGGAAATTTTTAAGCTACGGACCGGCGCAGGGTTCCGAAAACCTCCGCATCGAATTGGCCCGTTTCCTGAACGATACCCGCGGGCTGCACATCTCACCCGACAACATCCTGATTACCAAAGGAGCCCAAATGGCGATGTATCTGGTTGGGCAATTGCTGATCAGCCCGGGCGATACGGTTATGGTGGGCGATCCTGGTTTTTTCGGAGCGAATGATGTGTTTGAACAGGCGGGTGCGCGGATTCAGTGCGTGCCGGTCGATGCACGGGGCATGGATATGGATGTCGTGGAGGCCATTTGTCGTCGTAAAAAAGTTCGGCTCTTGTATGTGGTGCCACACCACCACCAGCCCACCAGCGTTACCCTCAGCCCCGAACGACGGATGCAGTTGCTGACGTTGTCGGCCCAATACGGTTTTGCGGTGCTGGAAGACGATTATGATTACGATTTCCATTATGCTTCCAGCCCGGTGTTGCCGCTGGCGAGCGTCGATCAGGATGGATCGGTCATTTATGCGGGTTCCTTTTGCAAAACCATTGCTCCGGCCATTCGGATTGGGTTTTTGGTGGCACCGGAAAACCTGATTGAACGGGCCACGCGCCTGCGGTACCTGATTGATCGCCAGGGCGAGAGCTTGCTGGAAGAAGCCATGGCGAATCTGCTCAAAAATGGCGACATCAACCGGCACCTGCGAAAGGCCAACAAAATTTACCACGAACGCCGGGATGTGCTTTGCCAACTCCTGCGCGACCAGGTAGCGGAAGAAATTCAGTTCGATGTGCCGGACGGGGGCATGGGCGTCTGGGCGACCTACACTGGCAACCTGACGAGCAAAACCGTGGCCGAGCGGGCCGCAGCGCTGGGATTGTGGCTGGATTCGGGCGAAAATTATTACTACGAAAAAACGCAGAGTTCCCACGTGCGGCTGGGCTTTGCGTCGATGAATCCGGGCGAACTCGAACAGGCGGTTTTTCTGCTCGCAAAAGCCGTGAAGAGTCTGCGATGAACCAAAATGGGAAATCTCCACCCAGACCCATTCGTTGCCGCGAAAAACCCGTACCTTAGCAAACCCGAATGAAACGAGGTGCAGACCTGGTCTCCTAACTAAATTCTCAACTCAGGCAATGAAAGGAAAAGCGTGGATCGGTATGGCACTCGTTTTGACGGCGACACTGTCATTTGGTCAAAAATCAGGATCGGTGAAAAGTACCTGGGCGGCTGCACCGGTGGCGGAAGCCTCCGCCGATACAGTGACCGGTAAAGGGGCTGCGCCCAATGAAGTGTACCTGGAAGGTGCCAAGGTTCACGTCGTGGCGACCAACAACGCCGATAAATTGTTTCTGACCATCCAGTTAGACAACGATCAGGATCAATTCAAATCCCTGTTGTTTGGCAGCACGATCTGGCTTGATCAAAAGGGCAAACGGAAAAACTGGAAAGGCATTCAGTTTCCGCTCGCGGAAGAAATGGACCCCGCCACCGGTCGGCCCCTGTCGATGGGCCCCAAAGCCGGACCGACCGACAAGGCGACCATGATGAAGCAGATGATCGATCGGAAAATTGAAATGAAACTCATTCGGCTGGTGGCCGAAGACGAGATGCTTGTGCCTGCTTCCCGCGACCCATCAGGTATTACAGGAAAGCTGGAAGACAAAGCGGGACGGTTGGTGTACCAGTTGACTATTCCGCTGGCGTTGATCAACGCAAAACCGGGTACGCCACTGCCCATCAGTTTTGAATCCGGTGTGGCCGAAAAACCCAAACAAAGCATGTCGAACTCCAGTAATATGGGCATGGGCGGCATGGGTGGTATGTATGGACGTCGTGGCTATGGCGGGTATGGCGGTTACGGTGGCTATGGCTACGGTGGGGGCGGGGGCGGTTACAGCGGCCCGACGATGTCGCCAACCCGGTTTTCGTTAACCGTCGATCTGGCGGCTCAATAATAGGCTGTCAACTGGCATAGCTTTTGGTACGTTGTGTAGAGCAATTTTCCGTTCTACTGTCTTACCATGAAGCCTGTTTTAGTGATTTTGTTGACGCTGTCGAGTCAGGTACTGGCGGCTCAACCGCTGCATTTTTTTGGTTTTTTTCCGTCGGTTTCCCAAACCGGTGTGATCCATTCAAAATTTCTGTACAACGTCATGGCTTCGTCCACGGTCGATGCCTTTGACCGAACTATTGAGAATGTTCATTACCCGGCCACGCAGTTGCAACTATACATTCAACCGGGAGTCATTTACAATTTAAAACCAGACTGGACTGCCGCCGTTGGATATGCCTTTGCCCGCCATAATCTGTTTGGGCTGCGGGTCAATGAAAACCGCCTTTGGGCGCAGACCGGCTACAACCATCCGCTGCCAGCCGGTCGTCTGACGCATAGGTTGCGGTACGAAGAGCGGTATCCACTGAACAAAAAGACGGATAGTCAGTCCAAAGCTACCTTATTCCGGTATCAGCTGGGGTATAATTTGCCTTTGTTCGATTCAAAAAAGCAGAAGCACGGTTTTTCCCTTACGGCCTCCCACGAATTTTTTCTTTGCCTGACAGGTGCCACCAACAGCCCAATCAGTTCGAAAAACGCGTTTTGTGGGGAAAACTGGTCCTTTGTTGGCCTGGGGTACACAACCGCCAAAACCGGTCGGATCGAAGCGGGTTATATGCTCCAGAACCTGGTTCGAAACCCGCACCGGGATCACCGGTATCTGCATCTGTTTCAGGTTTCGTACAGCACCACCTTTCGGTTAGACGATCTATTGGTTTGGTTGTACACCCCATATTGAGCCGGCGGCTTTTACTAAACGGTAGTAACTGATTGAATAAGTGAGTCAATAAGTTGCTACCTTCGAAGAAACTATCCCATACAAGCCAGAAGTAATCTGTTCATTGCGCTGTTTCGGTTCCACGGATCTACCGGTTCGGAACCGCTCACCGAACTCTCCAATCTACTTTTTGTATGGAAATCCTTGGTTTTGCCCATCTGCAATTTGATCCGGCGGTAAACAACCTGATCAGTGAAAAAAAACTAACCGACGGCCTGTCGGCAGTGGCCCAGATTGGCCAAACACTCTGGGTTGCAAACGACGAAACGGTTAGCCTGGAACGCCTTTTCCTGCTTGGTCAGGATGAGAATGGAATTTATCAGTTCGGTAATCATACTTCCTTCGCGTTGGTGGATTTCCTCAACCTCCCGGTTTCGCCAGCCTCCGGCGACATCAAGGAAGTGGATATTGAGGGACTTTATTGTGCCGACGGATACCTCTGGCTGGTGGGATCTCATAGCCTGAAGCGGACCAAAGCCGATGAAAATGATTTGCCGGAGACGACGATTCGGAATCTGACGGATGTAAAAGTCAAAGGAAACCGGTTTTTGTTGGCGCGAATCCCTCTCGTGCCGGAGGATAAACCGGGGCATTTTGGGCTGAAAAAGAAAGTCCGGCAGCCGGAGGCAGAACGAAGGGCCGCCCAATTACCGGGAAATGAAAAAAGCAGTCTGCTGACCCAGATTTTAAAGGGAGAAAAGCACGAAGAGGCTGACGAACACGTTAAGGACTTCCTGGCCATTCCGGGGAAAGACAATGGTTTCGACATCGAAGGGCTGGCGGTGGCCGGTAATCACGTTTTTGTAGGCCTTCGGGGACCGGTTCTGCGAGGCTGGGCGATTATTCTGGAATTGGAGGTTGAAGCGGACGACGAACCGGCATTATTAACACTTCGGTCGTTTGAACGCGCCGATGGCGAACCACGACGGTATCGGAAACACTTTTTTGAACTGGATGGGCTGGGCATTCGCGATCTGTGTGTGCAGGGAAATGACCTGCTCATTATGGCGGGACCAACGATGGTTCTGGATGGGCCGGTGACGGTTTTTCGGTGGAGAGACGGCATTCTGGCCAACCGGGAAAGTCTCGTTTTCCGGGAAAAACTGATCGAAGTTGCCTCTCTTCCGTTCGGAAAAGGCGAAGATCACCCGGAAGGAATGACCTTTTTCTCGGCGGATGGCCTGGAAACGGACGCCCTGCTGATTGTGAATGACGCAACGGAGAATCCGTTGCTGGGCCGCAAACTGGGCTCAGATGGCTTTAAAGCCGATATTTTTTTGCTGGCTCGGTAACGGATAAACCGGTTTTCAGACTCTGTAATTGGAAAAAACCGTCTGGCGGTTTATATTGGGTTACTTTTACCGGTGCCAGTACTTTCCTGTATGTCCGGAAAAGTAACTTGAAAATATTGACAAAAAGTAGTAAGATTTCAAGGATGTAAGTATATTTGAGTAAAAATTGCCAAACAAAGATTTGTGAAACGGTTTATCTCGTTCGGTTTATTCGTCGTTTTGCTATACCACATGCTGGGGCACTTGCTGGTGTTGTTCAGTGTGCAATGGCAGGAACAACACGAATTATCGGAGCGATTGACGGTTTTTTCCTCAGTAGATCACATCGTTGAATTTCAGATTCCACTGCAAAAACACCCGAATGAAGCCATTTTGACGCAACATAAACCGGAAGGCTTCAAATACCGGGGCAGCTATTATGAAATCGTCAATTTGGATGTAACGGGCGATACGCTGCACATTTCCGGCTATGTCAACAAGACCAAATCATTCTTCCAGCGGGATTTGCTGTCGTTTGTGAAAGAGCAATTTGCCACCGGAACCTCCGAAACCGCCAAAAAAGCCAACAATCTGCTAAAGTTATTTCTCAAGGAGTACTCGCCCATCAGCCGCGCCCGTATCTGGTTCTTTCTGTATAACTGGACGGAGGAGAAGGTGCGAATTCCTTCCTTTATTTCTTATCTCTCCAGCCGGAGTCTACCGGTTTTTTCTCCGCCACCGGAGTCTCTTGCCTGACCTACAACTGACGTAATGAGCTGAATTCCTGCAAGTCGTGAATGGTTGCAGTTCGGTACATCTGCGCGGTTGCGTCCATCATCCATCTCTTTCCAATTTTTTGAGTCAGGCCAGCGGGTGTTGCTACCGGATTGGAGCATAGGCTCCGGGGTAAATCTTCATCTGCTGTCATTGACCTCAGGAACGGTTTTTCGTCAGACCAGCTTTCAGGTCGTGCGTGAAATCCGGTCTGTCAATCAGATCGGGTTTCGGTAAAAAGCATATCCAGCCTTCGCCGGAGTGTTCTGCGCGCTTATCTGATTCGCTGATCGCTTGACAATGAGCTGTCTTTCCGACACGTATCCACTTTTTTATGCAATGAAAAATTTTATCAAATTACTGGTTATCAGTGCCGTATTAGTAACGGGCGAGGTGAAAGCACAAATGCCGCACGATGCCATTTACATGGGAAAAGGTCAGATTTGCGTGGCCACAATGTATGGCCGCAGCACCTGGACGGAGTACTGGGAAAATTCGCTCAAACGTTCGAATTCCAACATCGGAACGCACACCACCCAAAATGTGATGGTGATGCCCGCCATTGGTATTGCCAAAGGTCTCAACGTGATCCTGAGTTTGCCTTACGTCTGGACCCAGACCAGCGCCGGGAATTTGCTCGGCCAGAAAGGTTTTCAGGATCTGTCGGGCTGGCTGAAATACCGGGTTGCGAACACCCACGGTTTTTCGGTTCATGCCGTTGTGGGAGGCTCGGTGCCGGTGGGCAATTACGTCCCGGATTTTCTGCCCATGTCCATCGGTTTGCAGTGCCGGACGGTTTCCGGCCGCCTGATCGCCAATTACAAACATCCCCAAACCGGTATCTATGTCAATGCCCACGGCACGTATTCGTGGCGCAGCAACATCAAGGTGGACCGGGATGCGTATCAGGCCGACGACCGGGTTTACAACACCCGCGAAGTGAGTGTTCCGAACGCCTACGATGCGGGTTTGCGGTTGGGCGTTCTGCGGAAAGGCTGGCAGGCGGAATTGTGGGCCGAACGGACGTCCTGCACGCACGGCGATTACATTCGCCGGCACGATATGCCGTTCCCGACCAACAACATGCAGGCCACAACGGTGGGCGTTTACGGCAAATTCCAGCCGAAACAGATCGGCGTGAACGCGCGGTTTGGCTACGTGACCGACGGACGGAATGTGGGACAAAGCACGAACCTGATGGTGGGGGTCCTGTACCAGTTCAAACTGTGGAAAAACCAGTAAGGGGTTGAATAAGCCGGGTTGAAACGGCTTGTTAGTGACTCACATTAATCAAAAGTAATCGCATGAAAAAGTATATATTGAGTGGAAAGGTAGTGGGAATCGCACTGGGGCTGATGACTGTTCTGGCGTCCTGTGATAAGACGATTGATGAACCGCAGCGGTCTGCGTATGCACCTGCTTCCGTGGATGAGAAGGCAGGAACCTGGAAAACCTACATATTAACGTCGTCGTCTGAAATTGCGGTGGCTGATCCGAAAGCGGTTTCCTCGCCCGAATACATCGCGGAATTGGCAAGTTTAAAACAGAAATCGGCCAGCCTGACGAAAGAGCAGCAGGAAGCGGTTGCGTACTGGGGGTCGGGTGCCGTCTATCGCTGGAACGAAATCGCCCGCGAATTATCGGCCCGTTACAACATTCCACCGGCCTACAATGCCGAGGGAAAGTATCCGGTGCCCGATGCGGCCAATCCGCTGGCTGATCCGAAGTTTCCGTTTGCTAATCCGCCCTATGCGTCCCGTGCGCTGGCTTACCTGAGCGTGGCGCAGTATGACGCGCTGGTGGCGGCCTGGAACTACAAATACAAGTTCAACCGCGCAGCCCCATCCAAAACCGACGCCACGATCACCGTTTCCTTACCGGTTTCTACGATTCCGACGTATCCGTCGGAAGATGCCGTGGTTGCCGCGGCTTCGGTGACGATTCTGAAGGCGATGTTTCCGGGCGAAGTTCCTTTTCTGGAAGCTAAAATGAAAGAGCACCGGGAGAGTCGTTTGTGGGCCGGAATGAACGTGGAAAGCGACCTGGTAGCGGGTGTGGACCTGGGAAATGCCGTGGCAGCCAAAGTAATGTCACGCGCCAAGACCGACGGGATGGCGGCTGCCAACAATCAGGCCTTAACGGCCGGAATGATTGAAGGCGCCAAAGCGCGGGGTCTGCGGGAAGCCTGGGTGAGCCAGGAAACTCCGCTTCGCCCGCCGATGCTGCCGAACTACGGAGCTGTTTTGACCTGGAACTTCGACAAAGCCACGGTCGTTGCGCTGCGCGCCGTGCCACCACCAGCCCTCGACAGCCCGGATTTCAAGAAGGACCTGGAGGAGTTGCAGAACATCCAGAAAAACCAGACGCGGGAACAGGCACGCATCGCCAACTACTGGTCCGATGGTGCCGGGAGCTACACGCCCCCCGGCCACTGGCACCGGACAGCGGCTAACGTGAGCTACGAAGCGAAACACAGCGAGGTTCGGATGGCGCGTACGCTGGCCCTGCTGGGAACCGCCGAGATGGATGCCGCCATTGTTTGCTGGGATACGAAGTTTTACTACTACTATCCGCGTCCGCAGCAGTTCAAAGTGAAAACCTCCGTTGGTTTGCCCAACTTCCCATCTTACACGTCTGGACACTCGACATTTTCTGCGGCTGCAGCAACGGTTTTGGGGTACATTTTCCCGGATCAGGCTGAAACATTTAACAAACAGGCTCAGGAAGCATCCACGTCGCGGATCTACGGGTTGATTCACTATCGCTTTGATTGTACGGAAGGTTTGAAAGCAGGTACCGAAGTTGGTAAATACGCCATTGCAAGGGGTAAAGCCGATGGTTCGGGTCTCTAACCAGACAGTATAATGGTCGATAAAAAAGGCTTAATTTCGTTAAGCTTGACTACCGGTTTGGTCCTGAGCTGGTTGGCGCCCGGTTTTGCCCAGTCGCAAACGCGGAAAGCACCAACGGACTCCGTTCGGACCCGGACGCTTCAGGAAGTGAACGTGACCGGTATGCGGGAAGGGCTGACCCCGTCGCTGCCCGACATCCAGGGAACGTACCTGTTAGGCGGCAAACGGAGTGAAGTCATTCGGTTGAACGAGGTCGACGCCAACATCGCGGAGAAAAACGCCCGGCAGGTGTTCGCCCGGATTCCGGGGCTGTTTGTGTACGACATGGACGGAACCGGTAACCAGATGAACGTCGCCACGCGGGGGCTCGATCCGCACCGGTCCTGGGAGTACAACATTCGCCAGAACGGTATTCTGACCAATTCGGACATGTACGGCTATCCGGCCAGCCATTATTCGGCTCCGATGGAAAGCATCGATCGGGTTGAACTGGTGCGCGGAACGGCATCGCTGCAGTACGGGGCGCAGTTTGGCGGTATGCTGAACTACGTGACGAAATCGGGCGACACGACGCGTCGGTTCAGTTTTGAAACCATCAATTCGGTGGGTTCCTACGGTTTGCGAAGCACTTATAACGCCATGGGCGGACGGGTTGGCAAATGGACTTACTACGGCTATTACTACCGGCGGCATTCGGACGGTTATCGTGACAACGCGACCTCCAATGCCCAGGCGCAGTTTGTCAGTTTGCAGTATCAGGCCACAAACCGGTTGAAAATCAGCGCGGAATTGGGTCGTTCGGAATACACGTATCGCATTCCAGGCCCGTTGACCGAAGAGATGTTTGCCGAGAATCCGCGTCAGGCAACGCGCGGTCGGAATTATTTCAATCCCGACATCTACGTGCCTTCGCTGAAACTGGACTGGCAAATCACGGACCGGACCCGGCTGATGGGACTCGCGTCGGCGGTTTTGGGTGCCCGGAACAGCGTTATGTTCGATGCGCTGGCCAATGTGCCCGATACCCTGATCAAAGCAACCGGATTGCCGCGAAACCGGCAGGTCGATATCGACAAGTTCCACAGCTTTACCTCCGAACTGCGTCTGCTGCATTCCTACCACCTTGGGAATGTGTCGGCAACCGGCGTGGTGGGCGTTCAGGTGATGAACAACGACCTGAACCGGCGCCAGTTAGGCAAAGGCACGACAGGCTCGGATTTCGATTTGTCGATTACCGGACCGTTTACCCGCGATCTGCATTTCTATACCAGCAACCTGGCGGTTTTTGCAGAAAGCCAGTTTCACCTGACGTCGAAGCTGACCGTATCGCCTGGAATTCGGGTCGAGAGCGGGTTGACCAGGCTGCGGGGAACCATCAGTTACTACGATCCGCTGAATCTGCCGAACGACATCGACCACCAGTTTGCGCTGCTCGGCGTCAATGCTCAATACCGGGTCAGTCCCGAACTGAAGTTCTACGGTGGCTGGTCGCAGGCCTATCGCCCGGTGATTTTCAAGGATATCATTCCGACCTCGGTGTATGAGCAGGTGGACAAAAATCTGAAAGATGCGACCGGTTTTAACGCTGAAGCGGGTATGGACGGGTACTGGAACGCGCTGCATGTCAATGTTACGGCGTTTTATCTGCCGTATAAAAACCGCCTGGGAAGCCTGATTCTGAACAACGCCAGCGGCCAGAGTACGGTTTTTCGCACCAACGTGGGCGACAGCCGTACGAAAGGGGTTGAAACCCTGATCGAAGCCCAGTTTATCCGAACCAGCCGGTTTGTCCTGACCGGTTTTACGTCCACGGCCTATGTCGACGCCCGCTATACCAACGCCCGCGTTTCGACCGGCACGGATAACAAAACCATCAACGGCAATCAGGTCGAATCGGCTCCGCGCTGGACCAGCCGCAACGGATTAACGGCCCGTTACCGCACGTTTAGTCTGACGGCCCAATTTAGCTACGTAAGTGAAACCTTCTCCGACGCCCTGAATACACCGGTTGCCTTGCCAAATGGCGCAAAAGGTCCGGTTCCGGCTTACGGAATCTGGGATTTGAACTCGACGTGGCGCATGGGTCGGCACGTTACCCTGCGGGGAAGTATCAATAATTTGCTGAATACCTCGTACTTCACCAAACGCCCGACATTTTATCCGGGTCCGGGAATCTGGCCGTCCGACGGTCGGTCTGGGGTGTTGACGCTGGGAATCAAGTTGTAAATCGCGTGCCGGAAATCGTCCGGTGCGATAGACCAGACTACTTTTATGAAGTTACAAACCGAATCCATAGGCAGTATACCCCGTCCCATTGAACTGATTGAGGCCATGCAGGCTGGATTACCTGCCGAGCAACTGGATCAGTTATACGACAAAGCCGTTCGGCAAACCTTGCTGGAACTCGAAAACACGGGTTCACCGGTGTTGACGGATGGCGAACAGACCAAATCGAGCTTTGCAACCTATCCCTTGAGCGGGGTCGACATGATTGTGCCGGGAGGCATGCGAATCGATTTTGCGGATGGCCATTTCCGGCAGTTGCCCTTGTTGAAAAAAACGCCGTTTCGCTTCGGAGAATTCGCCGGCAGCTACCTGGCAAAGGCGCAATCGTGTACAGATATGCCGTTGAAACAGGCGGTTATCTCCGCTTCGGCCCTGAGTCTGATCTATCCGGCCGACGGAATGGAAGGGTATTCGCAGCCCGAATTCATCAGCGACCTGATCGACGAATCTGAAAAAGACATCCGCAGCTGCCTGGAAAAGGGTGCCCATAAAGTTCAGATCGACTTTACAGAAGGCCGCTTGTCGCTGAAACTGGACCCATCGGGTGGGGTTTTGCGGCATTTTATTGCCCTGAATAACCAGGTGCTGGCCCGGTTTTCGGAAGAAGAAAAAGCCCGAATTGGCGTTCACGTCTGCCCCGGGGGCGATCGGGATTCGACGCACAGCGCCGATGTGGATTACGCCGATCTGCTGGCCGAATTGTTTAACCTGGATGTCCGGAATTTTTACCTCCAGCTGGCGAGCGAACCGGATCGGGTCAAGGTGTTGAAAGCGATTAAGGAAAACCTGAAACCCAATCAGTTCGTGTTTGTCGGCGTGATTGATGTGCTGAATCCGGTAGTTGAAACTGCCGAAGAAGTGCGCGACCGGGTGCTGGAAGCGGCCCAATACATTCCGCTGGCGCAACTTGGAACCACCGACGATTGCGGTTTTTCGCCGTTTGCCGACGATGTCTCGACCAGCCGCGAAACCGCTTTTGCGAAAATCAAAGCCCGGATTGACGGTACGAGACTCGCGGAAGAACAGCTCTTCGCGTAATCTTATCCCGCATCGGTTTTCAGGTTATCACCTTTTTGACCTTACCCAAATGCCCCATATACCCCTCCCTGAGCATTTGCCGGGAATTACCGGCCTGCTCGAGTACCGGCTCGACACAGCTTTACCCATCCGGGAACTGACGCAGATTCTGCTGCGCGGGGAATCGACCCTGACGCCGGGCGAGCGCGAACTGATTGCGGCCCTGGTGTCGAACCGGAACCAGACCCGGTTTTGCACGGCTGCGCACACCAAAGCCGCCGACTTGTTATTGGGCGAAAACGAAACCGCCTGGCTGGTCAAGCAGGATTACGAAACCGCCCCGGTCAGCGAGAAAATGAAAGCCTTGCTGGCCATTGCGGCCCGGGCCCAGAACAGTGGCAAGGACGTAACACCCGAAGCCGTTGAACGCGCCCGGCAGGCTGGAGCGACCGACCGGGAAATTCATGACACGGTATTGATCACGGCGTTATTCTGTCTGTACAACAAGTACGTGGACGGAATGGCAACCGTAACGCCCAGCGATCCGGCGTATTACCAGCGGCTGGGCGAACGCATTGTGAACGGGTATTTGCGTCCGAAGGACGGTTTCCCGGTACCGCAAAAAACGTAGCATCTTTTGAGATTTGAAACACCAGTCTTTGACAGAGGTATGTCCCGACGGTTCTGAATTGCGGAGCCAGGGGTCTGAAAAGCTGGTTTTTCCAGTCGAGAATATATCCACATACATCACAGGTTAACACCTACTCAGATGATCCAGAAGATTGTATTTAACCGGTTTTTAGTTCTGACCCTCCTGATCGGGATGCTGGTTAGCTGCCAGTCGAAACCGTCGTCGCACGAGGAGATGATTAAGATTTTACAGGAGCTTTCCGTCAAATACAGCGATCCTGAAAATAGCTTCTGTCCGGAAGCGGTTTTGGCCTACACCAATTCCCAACTGAAAACCGTTACCGGCGAGCAGCAGCGGATCATGTACAATTTCGCGAAATCGGATGCGTATCTGAAGCTGGGCGAGGAAGAAAAAGCCATTGAATTACTGGAAGATATCGTTCAGCACATCGATACGGGAAATACGCGGGGAACGCAAATGGCGATGACTGAACTCGCCCTGGCGTACCTTCGTCTGGGTGAGCAGACCAATTGCGTTGGCCTGCATTCGGTGGAATCCTGCGTATTACCGCTGCAGGGCGGGGGGATCCACACCATCCAGACGGGTTCGAAAAAAGCCATTAAACTGTATGAAACAATTCTGGAAAAATACCCTGATGATCTGGAATCGCGCTGGTTAGTGAATCTGGCCTACATGACCCTCGGCCAATATCCGTCGAAAGTACCGGCGAAGTGGTTTATTCCGAAAATGACCGACCTGACCCACCAGATCGCGCCATTTCAGGACATTGCGCCGGGGCTCAAACTGAACACCAGCAACATGGCCGGTGGCGTCATCGCTGAGGATTTTAATAACGACGGCTACCTGGATCTGGTGACTTCGGCCTGGGGGCTGAAAGATCCGATGCATTTTTTCAAAAACAACGGCGATGGCACATACAGCGACCAGTCGGTGCAATCGGGTTTAAACCGCATCACCGGCGGCCTGAACCTGACCCAGACGGATTACAACAACGACGGCCTGATCGACATTTTCGTGTTGCGCGGGGCCTGGATGGGTAAATTTGGGGAACAACCCAATTCGCTGCTGAAAAACAACGGCGACGGCACATTTACCGACGTAACCACCGTCAGCGGTCTGCTGTCGTTCCATCCAACCCAAACTGCCACCTGGAACGATTTTAACAACGATGGCTGGGTAGACGTGTTCATCGGAAACGAAACGGCGGGTTCGATGATGTCTGTCGTGAAAACCCATCCCTGCGAACTGTACATCAACAACCACGACGGCACGTTCACGGAAATTGCGGAAAAAGCCGGTTGTGCCATTGTCGGCTATGTCAAGGGAGTGACATCGGGGGATTACAACCACGATGGGCTGGCGGATTTATTTCTGTCGACGATGGACGGCAACCGGTACTTGCTGAAAAACCAGGGCATGATGGGCGGAGTCGTTCATTTTGAAGACGTTTCCGACGGGGCCGGATTGCGGAAAGAAACCGGTAATTCCTTTACAACCTGGTTCTGGGATTACAACAACGACGGCTGGCTGGACATCTTCGTTGGTGATTACACGTTCCACAAAGCCCTCTCGTTTTACGAAGCGGCCGAAGCCCTTAACAAACCGGAAGGCGCCAACGGGACGATTTATTTGTACCGCAACAACCAGGATGGCACGTTTACCAATGTTGCGGAGTCGGCCGGTGTTCGGAAAACCGTGTTTTCGATGGGGGCCAATTTTGGCGATATCGACAACGATGGGTGGCTGGATATGTATTTGGGTTCCGGTAATCCTAGTTACAAGTCACTGGTTCCCAATAAACTATTTAAAAATCTGCGCGGTGAACAATTTGCCGATGTCACGGCTTCGGCCCGTGTCGGGAATGTTCAGAAAGGTCATGGCGTTTCCTTCGCCGATCTGGACAACGACGGGGATCAGGACGTATTCATTGAAATGGGTGGAGCCTACACTGGCGACATTTACCCCAATTCGTTGTTCCTCAATCCGGGCCAGAATGCCAACAACTGGATTTGCCTTTCGCTGCGGGGCACCAACACCAACCGGACAGCCATCGGCAGCCGGGTCAAGGTAACATTCCGCGAAAATGGCGTTCTGCGCAGCGTCTACCGCGATGTGAATTCGGGCGGAAGCTTCGGAGCCTCTCCGTTGCGCCGGGAAATCGGCATCGGAAAGGCGACCGTCATTGATGAAATCGAAGTTCAATGGCAAGCCAACGGTAAAAAGCAGGTTTTCCGCCATATTAAACCCAACCAGTTTCTCCGGTTGACCGAAGGCAGCGACCGGGTGGAGCAAATCAATCTTAAAAAAATCGAATTCAAAGACGAAAAAGGGGCGCTTTGCCGGACCCCGCTAGCACTACTATCTCAAAAACTGTAACCAAATCATGAATCAAAAACCGTTTACGTTCTTATTTAGTCTTTGCCTTGTTTTATTCCTGAGTGGTGTGGCCGTCGCCCAGCAAACCCGCCTGTCGGGAACATTGACCGACGCCGACACGAAAGCCCCGCTGACCGGTGCTACCGTTATTCTGAAAGACCAATTGTCGGGTACGGTGGCCGACGCCAACGGCAAATTTAGCCTGGCCACCAATCGCCGGGGGCCCTGGACGCTCATTGTGACAATGGTCGGCTATGAAAGACAAGTTATTCCAGTAACCAACGCCGACCAGCCCGTTGCGGTCTCGCTGAAAGCCAGTACGCAGGTGTTGCAGGACGTCGTGGTAGCGGCTTCGCGGGTGGAAGAAAGCATCTTGCAAGCACCCGTTAGCATCGAAAAAATGGACAGCCGGGCCATTCGCGAAACACCCTCGGCCAGTTTTTACGAAGGGATCAACAACCTCAAAGGCGTCGATATGGTTACCAGCGGGCTGACCTACAAGCAGATCAATACGCGTGGTTTTGCGAGCACGGGCAACAGCCGGTTTTTGCAATTGATCGACGGCATTGACAACCAGCCAGCCGGTTTCGGGTTTTCGGTCGGTAACCAGTACGGGTTGTCGGATCTGGACGTCGAAAGCGTCGAACTGGTGCCGGGAGCGGCTTCGGCGCTGTATGGCCCGGCAGCTTTTAACGGCGCCTTACTGATGCATTCCAAAGATCCGTTTCAGTATCAGGGATTGAGTGCGCAGGCTAAAGTAGGTGTTAACCACGTCAATGATCCGAACACGAGTGCCGCTTTGTACCACGATTACGCCCTGCGGTATGCGAAGGCGTTCAATAACAAACTGGCCTTCAAGCTGAACGTGTCGTACATGAAAGGGCTGGACTGGTTTGCTACTGATTATACCGACGTCGATGCGACCACCTCCGCCGAAAAACTCGGTCGGAATAACCCTGCCTACAACGGCTTGAACGTATACGGCGACGAAGTAAACCGGACGATAACCGGCATTGGTAAAGTGGCCCGTACGGGGTATGAAGAGCGGTATTTAACCGATTATAATGTGTACAGCCTGAAACTAGGTGGCGCCGTTCACTACCGCATTACCCCCAACCTGGAAGCCATTTATTCGTACAACTATTCGAAAGGAACCGCCAATTATACGGGCAGTAACCGGTTTTCGGTGAATGGTTTTTCGCTGCTGCAACACCGGATCGAACTCCGGGGCGCTAATTTCTTCGTGCGCGGGTACACCAATCAGGAAGATTCGCACGATTCCTTCAACACCCGTTCGCTGGGCCAGCAGGTGGACCGGACCTGGGTTCGGGACTTAAGCGGTAACATCGTTCCGGCCAATCAGGCCGACGAAATGTGGTTTACGCGGTACACCTCGGCCTATCAGGGCAAAGTACAGGGCGTAACGACCGCCGACCACGCGGCCGCCCGCGCTTTTGCCGATCAGGGGCGGTTTTTGCCCGGTTCGGCGGAATTTGAGCGCGAGAAAGCTCGCTTGAAAACGATTCAGGGGCTGAACGGTGCCGGGATTCTGAGCCAGACGAAAATGTACCACGCCGATGCGCAGTACAATTTTAAATCGGCACTGGAAAAAGCCGGCCTGTCGAAAACCGAAGTCTTGGTCGGGGGCAATTTCCGCCAGTTCAGTCTGTTTACGAACGGGACGCTTTTCGACGACAAAGGCGGCCGCATTCTGTACCATGAAATCGGTGCTTTTCTGCAGGCCAGTCAGCGGTTTTTAGCCGATAAGCTGAAATTGACAGTTTCGGGCCGATACGACAAAAACCAGAACTTCGCCGGGTATTTCACCCCTCGGGCATCGCTCGTTTTCTCCCCAACCGAAGCGCATAATTTCCGGGCATCGTTCCAGACCGGTTTTCGGAATCCCACGCCGAGCGATCAGTTTATCAAACTCAACGTCGGCCCGATCACGATTCTGGGTGGGGCACCGGTCAACAGCGCGGGCATGAATGTCTACGAAAATTCGGTCAACTCGCCTTCGGTGGGCGGTTTTGTCAACGGTTTTCTGGCCGATATGCAGTCGGGTAAAACCCCACAAGAAGCCGTTGGGAACAACAAAGACAAGCTCGTGAAATCGAATGTCGCCTACATTAAACCCGAAAAAGTACAAAGCTTTGAAGTCGGATATCGCGGTTTGATCAATAACCGGCTGGCGGTGGATGTGAACTACTATTTCGGTGAATACCAGAACTTTATTCTGAATCAGGTGGTCATCCGGCCCGACAGCCCGGTTTTGGGCAGCGACGGAAAAATCAGTCCCGCAGCCGCCCAGGACATCCTGAATTCAAAATACCAGGTATTTCAGCTTTACACCAATGCCGCCGACCGCGTAACGGCGCAGGGCGCAACGCTGGGACTGACCTATTTCGTGCCGGGCGGTTTTACGATCGGCGGCAACGGAACCTGGTCGGACTTCAACCTGAAAGGCGCTAATCCGAACAACATTCCGGCTTTTAATACGCCCCGTTACAAAACCAACGTGACGGTCGGCAACCGCAATCTGGCGAAAAATCTGGGCTTCAACGTGGCCTGGCACTGGCAGGATGCGTTCGACTGGGTCGGTTCGTTCAACGACCTGCGTCCGGGTAAAATCCAGGCCTACAATCTGCTCGATGCGCAGGTAACCTACCGGGTTCCGTCGCTGAAAACTGCTGTTAAACTGGGAGCCAGCAACCTGACCAACCAGTATGTCGTGCAGGCGTATGGCTCTCCGGCCGTGGGCGGTTTATATTATGTTTCATTGACCTTCGATCAAGGCATGCGTTAACATGGAAACGATTCAACTCCCAACTGCCCGGCCAACGGCGGCTTACCGAAGCCTGGTGTTTACGCTTTGTATGCTGGTGTACATTTTCAGCGGAACCGTTTCGACGCTGATGTCGACGTACCTGCCGGTGGTTGTTCGTGATTTGTTGGGGCAGGCCGACAAAGCTGATTTCGATCAGGTGAGTGCTTACGTTGGGGCGACCTTTCTGTACGGCTGGATGCTGGGCGGGATGAGCTTCGGCTACTTCGGCGACCGGTTGGGCCGCGTGCGCTCGCTGGTGGGAGCGGTGGTGTTGTACGGCGGTTGTACGATGCTAACGGTTTTTGCGCCCAACTGGATCACGGTCGTTCTGCTGCGGTTTGCCACCGGTTTTGGCATTGGCGGGGTGTTGGTATTGACCACCGTCATCGTCGCCGAAATCTGGCCGGAACGTAACCGCCCGGTTGCGCTGGGCATTCTGGCGGTTGCGTTTCCGGTGGGGATTATGCTGTCCGGTTTGGTCAACTACCTGCTGCCGGATTGGCGGCAGGCTTTCTGGATTGGCGGACTTCCGCTGCTGGTGGGGATGCTGATTGCCAGTCTGGTGCAGGAGCCCGAAGGCTGGAAGCAGGTGAACCGGCAACCGGCATCGGCGGACATCAGCCTGTTCGATCCGAACTACCGGCGGTCGTTGTGGCTGGGTTCGCTGGCGTTCGGCTCCATGCTGGTCGGCTTGTGGGCGGTTTTTTCCTGGGTGCCGACCTGGGTGCAGAGTCTGGTGGTGGGCGATGCGCAGAAAGCACGCGGTTTGTCGATGATGCTGATGGGAAGCGGGGGTGTCATCGGCGGAATCCTGTCCGGTTTTGTTGTCAAAGCCATTGGTCACCGCCGAACGATGTTGTTTGTGTTTGCCGCTTGCTTCGTGATGGTGGCCGTAGTGTTCAAAACCAATGCGGTTTTGACTCCTCTTGTGTATGGTGAAATTGCCTTGCTGGCACTGCTTTTCGGCATGAGTCAGGGTACAATGTCGGCGTATTTACCCGACTTATTCCCAACCCAGCTGCGGGGGCGGGCCACCGGTTTTTGTTTCAACATCGGACGACTCGTTACAGCGACCGCAGTTTTTTTCATTGGAACGCTGGTTGCCAGCCTGGGCGGTTATGGTTCCGCGATAGTCGCTTTTTCCGGCACCTTCGTCATCGGCTTCATTGCCATCTGGCGTGGTAAAGCCCTGTCAGCGGCTAACATGAAGGTATAAATAAATTAAACTATTTTTAGCCCCGGACAGGGCAGTCAATCAAAATTATGGCACATATACAAGTTCCTGAAGGCATTTTCGGTATTCGCAGTCTGGTCATGTACCGCCCCGACACCGGTCAGCACCTGTACGCACTGGCGCAGGCGCTGCTACGCAACGAATCGCCCTTGAGCGAAGCCGAGCGCGAGTTGATTGCCACCTTCGTGTCGTCGCTGAACGATTGCAATTTTTGCGCCGGAAGCCACGCGGCTGCCGCCCGGTTTCTGTTTGGGCAGGACAACGCATTGGTCGATCAGGTGATTCAGGATTACCAAACCGCTCCCGTTTCCGACAAACTGAAAGCCTTGCTGACCATTGCCAAACACGTTCAGGAAGATGCCCGCACGGTTTCGGACGAACTCGTGTCGGCAGCCCGCGATCAGGGTGCCACCGACCGCGATATTCACGATACGGTTTTGATTGCCGCTACCTTCTGCCTGTTCAATCGCTACGTCGATGGATTAGCCACGCTAACCCCGACCGATCCGACGGCCTACGAAGCAATGGGCGAGCGAATGGGAACCATAGGCTACGTGATGCCAACTCTGCCAGCATAGGGCTTAGGGTATTGGGTTAACCAGTTACTCTTTGCCCTCGACCAAAAATATAGTTCATAATAGGTTAGTGGTATTCCCTGGCCGCTCTGCGGTCAGGGATATATGGTTCCCTTTTAATCAGTCACCGACTTTCATTTTCTTAACGATATGCCTCATATTCAATTACCTGACGGATTACCCGGCATTCGCGGACCGATGGCTTTCAGCCCCGAAACCGCCCGGCCGCTCAATGCACTGGCCAACGCCCTGCTGCAAACCGACGAAGGCTTGAGCCGCGCCGAACGCGAGTTGATTGCCACCTACGTTTCCTCCGAAAATGATTGCTTTTTTTGCCAGACCATCCACGGCGCCGTGGCCAGCTATTACTGGGGCGACGAAAATGGGGAGTTTGTCAAAGCCGTCAAAGAAAACTACGGACTAACGGCCATTACGCCCAAACTCAAAGCCTTGCTGGCGATTGCCGGAAGCGTGCAAAAAGGCGGAAAAGAGGTCACCCCCGAGCAGATTCACGAAGCCCGGCAGCAGGGCGCAACGGACAAAGACATTCACGACACGGTTTTGATCGCAGCCGCCTTCTGCATGTTCAATCGCTACGTCGATGGCCTGGCGACCTGGGCCCCCGAAAATCCGGAGCTTTACAAATTCCGGGCAACGAAAATTGCGGAATACGGCTACACCGCCGATGACCATTATATGCCAAAATAGTATACGGTTTTCAGTTTACGGTTTTCGCCGGGCCGACGTTTCGGTTGCTGACGCATTCTTAAATAGCGAATAACGAATATTGAACACCGAATGTCTAAGCATCCGAAACGTCGGCCCGGCGAAAACTGAAAACCGTATACCGAAAACCCAAATTCTATGAGAAATATACTCCTTTTTATATTCGGTATTTTGCTGTTGACGGCAGCCGAGATCGCGAAAGTCTACTTCATTATGCCGATGCCGGGTAGTCAGGAAGCCGAGACGATCGACTTTGCGTACTGGATTCACCAGAATATCTGGATCATCCGGGTGCTGGGCTGGCTGCTGATTGCCTATCCGGTTTTCAAGTTGTTGACCGAACCAAAACGCGTTTGGCGGAAAGCGTCGATGCTGGTGCTGCTGGCGGTTTACGGGACGGTTTTCTACCTGTTCAACTTCAAATACCTGGCCGAGAAGATGTTTTATCAGCCCAGAAATATCGTGATGCTGGCTGTAAAAAACAGCAAAATCCCGCCCAATAAATTGGTTTTAGGACTGGTTGTCAACGGGCAGGCGCGGGCCTATCCGATTCAGTTCATCGGGTACCACCACCAGGTTCGGGACACGGTGGGTGGTGAGCCGGTGATGATTACGTACTGCACGGTTTGCCGCACGGGCCGGGTGTTCCGGCCGTTGGTGGGCGATAAAAAAGAAGAATTCAGGCTGGTGGGCATGGACCATTTCAACGCCATGTTCGAAGACAAAACCACGGGTAGCTGGTGGCGGCAGGTCAACGGAGAAGCGATTGCCGGCCCCTTGAAAGGGCAGTACCTGCCCGCAATGCAGGCTGAACAGATGACCTTGCAGGCCTGGTCCGAACTGCATCCTGAAACGCTGGTTTTGCAGCCCGATTCGACGTTCAAGGAGCAGTATGCGAGTATGGAACCGTACGAAAAAGGCAAAGTGAAACGGAAACTGACGGGACGCGATAGCCTGGCGTGGAAACCCAAATCGTGGGTTGTCGGGGTCGAGCAGAACAAAACCGCCCGGGCCTACGACTGGAGCCAGTTATTGAAACAAAAAGTAACCAACGACAGTCTGGCGGGAACTCCGTTGCTGCTGATGGTGGCTTCCGACAGCGCTACGTTTCACGTCTGGAACCGGAAAGTGAACGGGCAAACGCTGCATTTCTCGGCAGATTCGACCGATCGGTTGCGGGATCAGGAAACCGGGTCAGTCTGGAACCGCCACGGCATTTGTACGGATGGATTACTAAAGGGGAAAAAACTGGCCCGCATTCCGGCATCACAGGAATACCTGCATTCGTGGGAGACGTTCCACCCGGCGTCGTCGCGGTATTTGTGAGGGGAGAGACGACGAAGGACGATTGACCATTGACAATCGTCGCTGGTCAATCGTCATATCATGCAATACATACTTAGGTGAAATAACCGTAAAGGATAGGAACATTTGCTTCTATCCTTTTTCTTTTTTGGAAGGTTGATTTAAACACTGGCTATAAAAATTAAGTTATGCATCTTAAAAAATATTGCTGCACTACCTGCCGGTTTTTTAATTAGTTTAGATTTGATTTACCAGGAAAACCAGGCATGTTGTAGATGGTATCTCACTAAACGGTTTGAAAAATAGCGCAATAAATGAGTTTAAAATCCTCAACAAAAGCTGACTTCCCAAGTGGTTCGTTACCTAAATCGCCGACCGGAATTACGGGATTGGATGAAATTACCGCTGGTGGCTTGCCGAGTGGCCGACCGACGCTGATTTGCGGAGGAGCGGGCTGCGGTAAAACCTTATTTTCCATCGAATTTATCGCACATGGTGCCCTTCTCTACGGAGAACCCGGCGTTTTTATGTCCTTCGAGGAGAAGGCCGAAGAGCTGGCCATGAATGTCATCTCGCTGGGCTATGATCTGGACCAGCTTCAGCGGGATAAATTAATCAAAATGGATTATGTCCGGATTGATCGGAGTGAAATTGAAGAAACCGGTGAATATGATCTGGATGGTCTTTTTATCCGACTGGGCTACGCCATCGATAGCATCGGAGCCAAACGGGTGGTGCTCGACACCGTCGAGAATCTATTCTCCGGTCTGCTTGATCAGAGCATTCTGCGGGCCGAACTTCGGCGGCTTTTTGACTGGCTGAAGGAGAAAAAGGTAACAGCCATTATTACCGGTGAAAAAGGCGAAGGGATGTTAACCCGCAACGGCCTGGAAGAATACATTTCCGACTGTGTGATTCTGCTCGATCACCGCATTGCGAACCAGATTTCGACGCGGCTTTTGCGCATTGTCAAATACCGGGGCACCGTTCACGGCACCAATGAATATCCTTTTCTGATCGATGGAACCGGTATTTCTGTGCTGCCGATTACGTCGCTGACGCTGGCGCATGACGTCACGACAGACCGGGTCTCATCCGGCATTCCGTCGATGGATAAAATGCTCGAAGGTAAAGGGTTTTTCCGGGGAAGCAGCATTCTGGTTTCCGGAACCGCCGGTACGGGAAAGACCAGCATTGCCGCCAGCTTCATCCATGAAGCCTGCAACCAGAAAAAACGGGCGATCTACTTTGCCTTTGAGGAATCACCCCTACAGATCATTCGGAACATGCGCTCGATCGGAATCGACCTTCAGCAGCATGTCGACAACGGTTTGCTGGAGTTTCAGGCGTCGCGACCCTCCCTTACCGGGTTGGAAATGCACCTGTTATCAATTCATAAAATGGTTGAAATGTTTGATCCGCAGGTAGTTACTTTTGACCCGATTACCAATCTGATTACGGTGGGCTCGGTAAGCGAAGTGAAATCGATGCTGATGCGGCTCATTGACTTTCTGCAATCGCGGCAGATCACGGTGATGTTTACGGCACTTTCGCTGAACACCATTATCAATGAACAAACCGATGAGGGGGTTTCGTCGCTGGTGGATGCCTGGGTGCTGGTGCGCGAGATTGAATCGAACGGGGAGCGAAACCGGGGCTTGTACATCATGAAGTCGCGCGGAATGAAGCATTCGAACCAGGTTCGGGAGTTTGTCATTACCGACGAAGGGCTCAGTTTGGTGGATGTGTACCTGGGTCCGGAAGGGGTATTGACGGGTTCGGCCCGGGAATCCCAACAGTTGCTGGAAAAAACCGGGGTGGTTTTACACCAGAATGCCGTCAACCGGAAAGACCGTGAAATTGAACGGAAACGGCTGGTGCTGGAGTCGAAGATTGCCAGTTTGAAAGAAGAATTTGAATCGGTGCAGGACGAGTTGAACAAAGCGTACGTGGAAGAGGAGTTGCGGAAAGAGGTGATAGAAAAAAATCGGGAGCAAATGACACGGAACCGACACAACGAACAATAAGTAATCAGTATACGGTTTTCGGTTTTCTGTATTCGGTTAGCTGACGCGAGCTTTTACACCGCATACCGAAACGTCGACCCTCCGAAAATTGAAAACCGTCTACTTTAAACCGTAAACCTACTAAACCTGAATGGAAACAAAAGAGGAAATATGGGAGTTAAGGCTCTATGTGGCCG
Organism: Larkinella rosea; assembly: GCF_003858635.1. Taxonomy (GTDB): domain Bacteria; phylum Bacteroidota; class Bacteroidia; order Cytophagales; family Spirosomataceae; genus Larkinella; species Larkinella rosea. Next base: position 192,897 of record NZ_RQJO01000010.1, on the reverse strand, counting down.
GAAAAACCGCTAAATCCGTTACCGCACTATCCAATCTGAAACGCTATTGTGAAGAGCATTTAAAGGATAAATACGTTATTGAAGTGATTGATTTGCTGGTTCAGCCGCAATTGGCCGAAGGAGACCAGATTCTGGCGATTCCGACGCTGGTAAAAAAAGTACCGGAGCCAATCCGGAAAATTATCGGTGACTTGTCGAATGAAGAAAAAGTATTGGTGGGATTGAATATTCGTCCGGCAAAGAAAACAGAATGATCGAACCAGTAACACTTTCGGATTTAGAGTCTAACGACGAACCGGCCTATGAACTGCGCCTGTTCGTGACTGGCGCGTCGATCAATTCCATTCGCGCCATTGCCAATCTGAAACACATCTGTGATATGTATATTCCGGGAAGGTATTCACTGGAAATTATCGATGTGTATCAGCAAAAAGCTCTTGCCGAAAGTGAACAGATTATTGCATTGCCATTATTGATTAAAAAACTGCCCATGCCCCAGCGCAGGCTGATCGGTGATATGTCGGATACGGCAAAAGTGCTCAAGGGCCTGGGAATTTCTACTGGAAGTGAATGAATACGCCCAAAACGTACGATCAGCTTGTGGAAGAGAACGAAGCCTTACTCATTCAACTGGATGAGGCTACCGAAACCATCCATGCCATCCGAACGGGCCAGGTCGATGCGCTAGTGGTGGAGGGAAAAGACGGCCACGAACTCTACAGCCTGAAAACCGCCGATCAAACCTACCGGGTTTTTATCGAAACCATGAACGAAGGCGCGGTAACGCTGAATGAGGAAGGATTAATTCTGTACTGCAATTCAACGTTTGCGTCGATGGTCGGTTTGCCACTGTCGAAAGTCATTGCCTTATCCTTCGAAACCTTCATTCCACCCGATTGCAAAGAGCAATACGAACAGTTGTTCGAGCATGGCTGGACCGAAGACACCAAAGTCGAAACGTCTATATTGAGCAGCAACGGGTTGGTGCCCTGCCAGCTTTCGGTAACAGCGCTGGAACTGGACGGCGGTGTTGCAATGAGCGTGATCATCACGGATCTGACGAGCCAGAAAGAAACGCAGAAGTTGCTGAAATCCAACAACGAACGGTTGGAGGAAATGAATATCGCCCTCGAAGTCAGCAACCATGATCTGCAACAGTTTGCGTCGGTGGCGTCCCACGATTTACAGGAACCCCTGCGGAAAATCCAGATGTTTTCGGAAATCCTGAAAGACCGCCATCTGGGAGAACTGCCGGCCGACAGCGTGAAATACCTGGAAAAAATCATTGATTCATCGAACCGGATGCGGACTATGATTATCGATATTCTGAGCTACTCCCGCCTTTCGACGCAGAACGACAGTTACGAAATCATGGATTTAACGGATATTGTCCATGAAGTCCTGAAAGATTTTGAACTGCGGATTCAGGAGCAGAAAGCCCGGGTTGTGGTCGGCAGATTGCCCGAACTGGAGGTCAATCCGGGCCAGATCCGGCAGGTTTTTCAGAATCTGATCAGCAACGCCCTTAAATTTAGCCGTTCCGATCAGCCACCGGTGATCGAAATTAAAAGCCTGCCGTCAGCCAATGTCGACGACCCGGCCGATATTCCGTTTGCTTCGATTTCAATTTCAGATAATGGAATTGGCTTCGATGAACAATACGTTGAAAAAATATTTTCGCTGTTTCAGCGACTGAATACGAAGGACATCTACGAAGGTTCGGGCATTGGGCTGGCCGTTACGAAACGGATCATCGACAAACACAATGGCCGAATTAAAGCACATAGTCGGGAAGGAGTTGGGTCTACATTCATTATTAGCTTACCTTTAAGGCAAAATAATCCGTCTTGAAATGCCCCTTGATGAAGCTAAAAAGAAAATCCTGCTTGCGGAAGACGATGTCGACGATCGGGATTTTTTTGCTGATTTTTTAGGTGATCGAACCGACATCAGGCTCCTGCCCGGTCTTACCACCGGCGTTGAGGTGATTGAATACCTGAATGGAGTTTCGCTGAGCGAATTGTTGCCGGATGTAATCATTCTGGATCAGAATATGCCCAAACTGACGGGTCTGGAAACACTGAGTTACATCCGGTCCAATGAGCGGTTTTCACGAATTCATGTCGTCATTTATTCAACGTATGTGGGTCAGGAACTGGTCGATGAATGCCTGAAACGGGGTGGTTCTCTGGTGAAATCCAAGCCGGTTTCGAAAGACGGCTATAATATGATGATGGACGAAATCCTGGCGGTATGCAAAAGCGTACCGGTGGGTTAAACACTAGTCTTTAGGTTGTTATGGCTACCCGTACTAAAATCTCCAAATCGGCCGCAGCGGTTTTTAAAGCAGCCAATCTGCCAGCTGACGGACGCGTTCGCGTTGTTATTGAACGGGTTACGCCCGAACTGGACGGCGGACGGTTTCCGATCAAAGCTGTTCCCGGTGACATCATTGCCGTTGAAGCCGATATTTTTCTGGATGGCCACGACAAGCTGGCGGCCCGGCTGATGTATAAACACGCCGATGATTCGGACTGGTCCGAAGTGCCGATGGGTTTTATCAACAACGATCGGTGGGGCTCTTCTTTTTCGGTCGAAAAACCGGGTCTTTATGCGTATACGTTTGAAGCCTGGGTGGATCATATCGCGTCGTGGCAGCACGAAGTGGGGTTGAAAGTGGCGGCTGGTCAGCGCATTACGAGTGAACTGAAAGCCGGTGCGGTTTTTGCCGAAGGCATGGCCGGAAAAGCCGAAGGAGACGATCAATCAACGCTGGAGTGGGTGGCCGGACTGTTTAGGGAAGGTGCGGAAGAATACAACGAAATTCAATACAATGAGGCCATTCGGATTGCGCACAGCGATCAGTTTACGGAGCTGTTGAATCGGTATCCCGAACGGCAGAGCCCGACCCGGTTCGAACGCGAATTGATGGTGGATGTCGATCGCTCGAAAGCTGGTTTTAGTACCTGGTACTGCCTGTTTCCGCGCTCGGCTTCGCAGGAAACGGGCGACGGAGGGGCACCCGTTCACGGTACGTTCCGGGATGTGGAAAAATTGCTGCCACGCATCGAAGCGCTGGGTTTTGACGTGCTGTATCTGCCGCCGATTCACCCGATCGGTCAGGCGTTTCGGAAGGGAAAAAACAACAATGTGGTTTCGGAACCGGGCGAACCCGGTGTTCCATATGGCATCGGGTCGGAACTGGGCGGGCACACCGCCATTCATCCCGAGCTAGGCACACTCGACGATTTTAAACACCTGATTGCCATTGCCAAAAACCACGGCATGGAGGTGGCGATGGATCTGGCGATTCAGGTTTCTCCTGATCATCCGTGGGCCAAAGATCATCCCGAATGGTTCAAAAAACGGCCCGATGGCACCATTCAGTACGCCGAAAATCCGCCCAAAAAATACCAGGACATTTACCCGGTTTATTTTGAAACCGAAGACTGGCAGCGTCTCTGGATCGAAATGAAGGAAACAATGCTGACCTGGGCGTCGTGGGGCGTTCGGATCATCCGGGTCGATAACCCGCATACCAAACCGTTTCAGTTCTGGGAATGGCTGATTTCGGAAGTGAAGAAAGTGTATCCGGACCTGATTTTTCTGGCCGAAGCCTTCACCAAACCGAAGGTGATGCAACAACTAGCGAAGCGCGGTTTTGCCCAATCATACACGTATTTCACCTGGCGCAATAACAAACGCGAACTGGAAGAATACATGAAGGAGCTGACGCAGAGCGAGATGAAGAGCTATTATCGGCCCAACTTCTGGCCAACCACGCACGACATCAATCCGTACATCCTGCAATCGGGTCACGAACCGCAGTTTTTGATCCGGTATCTGCTGGCGGCAACGTTGTCGTCCAATTACGGTATTTACGGGCCCTCTTTTGAGCTGATGGAATACCTGCCGTTTCCGGGCAAAGAAGAATACATTGACTCGGAAAAATACGAAATCCGGCGCTGGGACTGGAGTCGGACCAACCGGCTTACGTATCTGATTGGGCTTGTGAACCGCCTTCGGCGGGAAAATCCGGCCTTGCAAACCACCAATAACCTCACATTCTGCCGTATTGATGACGATGCCTTGATGGCGTATCTGAAAGTAACCGGTTCGAACCGGCTGCTGATGGTGATCAATACCGATGCGTATAACCGGCGGGCCGCCATGGTACAGGTACCAACCTGGCAGCTGGGTATTGCTGACGATCAGGAATACATCGTGCACGATTTGCTAACCGGAGCCCATTATACGTGGAAAGGACAGTGGAATTATGTTGAGCTGGATCCCTACCTTTTGCCGATGCATTTGCTGAAAATGGAGGTGTAACAGAACCGGTGCCTCAGAAAACCAGGCACTTTTGCTTCTAAAAAAGTTATCCAGTGCAAAGGCACGTACGTTTAGAAGCACATGATTCAGCAAGCGATTCAATTTCCGGCATTGATTACCCATTTGAAGGGGTTCAGCAATTACACGTGGCTGCACTACTGCGACGGGCGTAAGTTGCTGGTAGCCAAGTCGCTCGTGTATTTTGAGGGACGGTTGCCGGGATTTTTTCGGATTCATAAAACGGCTCTGGTCAACCCGCACTACATCACGGATTTACAGGCTCCTCCGGGACACAAAATGGCGGGTTCCGTGACGGTGCAGGGAGAGACAATCTTGCCCGTTAGCCGTCGGCGCTGGCAGGAAATAATTAACCCGTTGACCGTTGCCATGCTAAAGAGTTCTGCTTTATACGCTACATCGGAAGTTGTTCAAGCTCCTGTTAGCCAATCCATTGCAAGTTTTGTTGAACCGATTTCACGGGCTATAAAACAACCTTTCCGGCATTTGTGGATCGTAATGGCCGACGAGATGAAAGCGGGCCTGGTGCGGCAACTGGTTCATGATAAATGGCCTCAGTGGTGGATCGAATTGTTTGAAACCGGCACCCGGCTCCGAAATGCATTGCCCGAAGTGATTGGCGATTATCTGCCCGCCATGATCATTCTCGATGGCAGCGAATCCAGAAGTATGCCCACGTTGAAATCGATCAAAAAAAGCCCCAGTTTCCGATTTATTCCGACCCTGCTGTTAAGCTCAGCCGAAGATCAGGATCAGGCTCAGGAGGGCTATGCATCGGGTGCCAACTCCGTAATTGTCCATCCGTCGGACCTGACCCGGTTTATTCAGGTGCTGGAAAGAACGTTGCGTTATTGGTTAACCATGGTGGCAGTTCCACAAGTTGTTGCCGCACCAAGGCCACTGCCAGCCTGATTTGCAATGGGTTGATTAGTACATTATCGGACGGCTGGGAAGACTAACGGTTTCCCACCAATAGTCTTTCAACGTCTGAAAATACGCACCCCATTCCGTAAAATCGGTCGGCTTCACCACATACGAAGCCGCCCCCAGGTCATAGGATTTGGTAATGTCTTCGGAGAGTGTCGAATTGCTAAACATGATCACCGGTATTTGCCCGGTTTCCGGATAGTGGTTTTTGATGGTATTCAGGCAATTCCATCCATTTTCCCGTTTGGGTAAATACAACTCCAGCAGGATCAGTTGAGGCAGCAACAGGCCGGTCAGCACACTATTGCCGAGATATTCAATGGCTTCAGATTCGGTCGTTACCAGAACAAGATCAACATCCGTGAAACTTTGATGAATGGCATTTTTTATCACTACCTGATGGTCCGGATTATCTTCAATCACCAGAATTCGGGCGCGCCGACTTCGGATCGGGTTTGATTTGGTTCGGGAAGAGTTCATACAGCAGAATTGATTTGAATTATCAACCAATTATAACCGACTGAAATTTAATAAACTTACCGTTGCTTTGTCTGTTTATTTTCTATCTACGTTGCCAAATCAGGTAGAATTTACAGCTAATTTGAGTGTTCCGGGTAAAACTTTGAATAAAATGGGTTGATTCACAGCTGCTAAGGCAGCGGGCAGATGAATGTACCTATTAATTCCGGTAAAAGGTTAGGGAAATGGGTAAATCGCTTAACCGGTCAACAATCTGATTTTTGCAATCCAAGTTCTCACGTTCTCCAAATCGATTGAACATCAGCCGGATTGCCATTTTTCAAAATTGTACCCGGTCCAATGGATAATTTTACATTCCGGTTTCCCGGTTTTGTGGTTATTCCTAAGAAGAAAATGTAATCAGGATGTTCATGCGAATGGATTTAGCGGGACAGTGACCGGCAAGGAAGCAGGGAAGTGCTCGCCAGTTGAAGACGAAGTAATTAACTCAACGGAAAAACGGATGAAAAAGGTAATGTTAATGGCAGCGGTTTGGGTAGGCTTAATGGCTACCGCCCTGCAAACTCAGGCCCAGAGCACCAGTTCGGAAGGAAATGCCGCCAACCCTGCTCAAAGTAGAAATGGGAAAATGCAGCAACCGGAAATAGAACCGGGTCGGGCGCGGGCGAAGGAGGGAAGGGAAGTGAGCGGATCGCGCCCGGACAGCAATAGCTTGTCCGATAAGTTCGGCCGCTCCGGCAAACAGGCGGATCGGGAAGCTCGCTCACCAAGTAATTCAGACGGGGCGGTTTCAACGAAGATGAAAGCCAAAGCCGATCCGAAAACGAAGAAAAAACGCAGCAACGGCCGCACCTTCGGAAATACCGGTTCGGAAAATTAACCGACGGTAGTAGACTTTTAACTCCAGAAACCCATTCAGGTCTAAAACCCGGAATGGGTTTATCCTATTTTTCACTTGAACCTTTTTTTCTAACACACCGATGAAAGTCAAGGATATTACGGATAAAATTCAGCAGGGAGTCGAGCTGCTGAAAGGAGAGGAGGCAATAAACAAAACCTATTGCAGTCAGAATTCCTACCGGGATGAACCAACGGCTCAGCGCGCATTTGCGCGGGCCAGAGAACGGATTTTCGATGTCAATCGCTGGTCGGAGATTTCGAGTCTGACGGCTGATTTTTCACTGCTCGACCCAATCGGGAATCCCAAGCCAATGGGTCGCCCGGATGTTGGGGATCACATCCGGGTGCAACTTCCCGGACCCGCTCCGGAAAATTGGGTAAAGGTAATTGAAGTCGAGGATGAAGATACGAAAGCCGGTTTTACGGCTCGCCCCTGCTCCGATCCGCGCGAAAAAACCGGTGCCATCGAACACTTTTTTACCGATGCTTCCACCAGCACCTTTCGGGTTTCGTTGGTAGGCCAGACGGTTTTTGCCTGCCAGATTGGCGAAAATGAACGCGTAAACAACCAGCCTCCCGAAGCAGGCGACCGGGCGGTAATCAACACAATGGTTGCAGGAGCGGGCTGGCTTTTTTACCAAAAGATTCAGTGGAAAACACTGACAGATTATCTGGTGGATTTATAATGAATTCGCCATTTTTACCAAAAATAGGCTTATTTGCCCATTCCATTTGTATTATTACAGGTAGAACTGCTTGCTTGTAATCAATCCGCCTTCATGTTCGACTCAACTGCTTCAAACCTGACCAGTCAGCAATCCTGGGTCCATCTGATTCAGGATCACGACGCCATCCGGTTGCTGGAAATTACGATTCTGCCGCCGTATCTGAATACCTGCCGCTGGTTTGCCGGTAAAGCCCGCCAACAGTCCTATTTCCGGATTCAGTTCGTTCATGACATTCCGTTCATTTCCGGGCCGGAAACCGACGAAAAAGCCTTTCTGGTTATCCTGAAAGTGGGCTACCTGGACGGAGAAACGGAAAGCTACCTGCTGCCGTTGTCGTTCGTTGAACTTGGCCAGCCTGATACGCCGGAAATTCTGCCGAAGGGGATCATCACCGGAGCGGTTTTTAACCAGAAGCGCGGATTGGTCGTCGATGCTATTTACGACGAGCGGTTTCGAGGGGCGTTGTATTTTAATCTGGTTAACCAGCAGGTACTACTGCAGAAAACCGGTCAGCTGACCTTTCACCGGGGGCGGGGCCTGGCAGATGACGACAGCACTGGCGAAGTTACCAGTCGTGTACTGCCAGTTGATTCGAGCAACTCGGCGCTGGTGTTCAGCGTGCCGGGGCAAGGTGAAAAATACTTTTTGAAACTTTACCGCAAGCTGTTTCAGGAAACCAACCCTGAGGTGGAACTGGTGAGTTTTCTGACCGAAAAAAGCCAATTTTCCCACATTCCGGCGTATGCGGGGAGCGTGGTCTGGGAGCAGGAGGGCGTGCCGGATGTAACGCTCGGCATGATGCAGCGGATGGTGGAAAACCGGCACGACAGCTGGAACCAGACGGGCGACGACCTGAACGATTTTCTGTATGCGGTTCCGCATCGCCTGTTTTCCATAAAAGAAGAAGTGTTCGACCGCGTGGAGTTACTGGCGAAACGAACGGCGCAAATGCACCTGGCGCTCTTCAATGCCGAACCGGACGACTCCCTTTTTTCGCCCGAACCGTTTACGGATGACTACCGGGAATTTATCATCCAGCGCTTTGAAAATCTGCTCGAACGGCGGTATAACCTGCTCATCGATAACTATACCAAACTCGATCCGTTGGCGCAGCGTCTGGCGTGGGTATTTATGGAAGCCAAAGAGATGATCGATGAATTTGTCGATGACTTCCGGAACCGCCCGCTCGAATCACTCCGCATCCGGATTCATGGCGATTACCATTTGGGGCAGGTGCTGGTAACCGGTACCGATTTCATTATTATTGACTTTGAGGGAGAACCGGAAAGCAGTATTTCCGAACGGAAGATCAAACATTCACCTTTGAAGGACGTAGCCGGGGCTATCCGATCGTATCATTATGCGGTCTCAGCCAAATTGTTCGGGAGTGTCGAAACCGCCGGAATCGAACCGGACCACCTGCAACGGGTTTCCGAGCGTTGGTTTAAACTGATTCGGGATACCTTCATGGACGCTTATCTGGAGACCATCGGTAGCCCGCATCCGTTGTTTAAGAACAGCAGCGAAGTCAATTTTCTGCTATTGATTTATCTGCTGGAAAAAGCTGTATATGAATTAGGCTATGAAATCAATTACCGGCCTGCGTGGGTCAAGATTCCACTGAAGGGAATTATGGATGTCATTCGGGAAATTGAAAAAATACGCATTGCTGACCCGGCGCGGGACTCGGAGCTTCCCCGATTGCAGATGGGCTTGTTGCAGCCGAAAAAAGAGTAAGTTTGTAGTAAACGCGTTCAGTTATGAAAATAACCAGTTTGGATCAGTTGGATTTAATGCAGCAATATACCTACGCCGACTATCTGACCTGGCAGGTTCAGGATCGGCTGGAGTTGATTCGGGGGTATATCTGGAAAATGTCACCCGCACCGAGTCGCCGGCATCAGCAGTTGGTGGGTAACCTGTTTCTGCCGTTCGGCAATTACCTAAAGGGAAAACCGTATCAGGTCTTTATCGCACCGTTTGATGTTCGGCTACCACGAACGAATAAAATCACTAATGAAACGATCATAACCGTTGTGCAACCGGATTTGTGCGTCATCTGCGATCCGATAAAATTAGACGATGCGGGTTGTATTGGAGCGCCCGATCTGGTGATTGAGGTATTGTCGAAAGGCAACACCAAAAAAGAAATGAAGGAAAAATTTAATGCTTACGAAGAAGCGGGAGTTCGTGAATACTGGGTGGTTTTGCCCGAATACAATAATGTGCTCGTGTATGTACTCAACGAAAACGGGCGGTTTATCGGCCAACATCCTTACGATGAAAGCGATACGATTTCGCCGGCTGTTTTTCCTGATTTGCAAATTGATCTGCGCGAAGTTTTTGAAGAATAAAACCGTAACGGGTTAATTTGATTCTTCGATAAAAATTTGTCTATATTTCACGAGCTAAACGATATGGCTTTCCTATGGCGAAACGTACGACTAAATCGAGTTCCCTAAACCCCGACCCAAACCCGGAAACCGAACAGCTTGCCCCATTACCGGCGCAAGCGGAATCCACAGATCCTTCGGGGCCTTACAGTCGGCTCACTGAATTTGATATTTACCTCTTCCGCGCCGGAAAGCACACCCGGTTATACGAAAAGCTGGGTTCCCACGTCGTGGAAGTCAACGGCGTTGTCGGAACGTATTTTGCCGTTTGGGCACCGTCGGCCCGGTATGTGGCTGTCATTGGTAATTTCAACGGCTGGAATAAAGGTAGCCATCCGCTCAATGTCCGTTGGGATAGTTCGGGCATTTGGGAAGGATTTGTGCCGCACATCGGCCGGGGCGAGGTATACAAATACGCCATTACCCACACGAGTGGCCGCGAACTTGAAAAAGGGGATCCGTTTGCCCTCTGGTGGGAAACGCCCCCCAAAACCGCTTCCGTTGTCTGGGATGACTGGTATGAGTGGAAAGACGACTACTGGATGCGCAACCGGGGGAAATTCAATGCCCTCAATAAACCCATCTCGGTTTACGAAATACACCTGAACTCGTGGCGCCGTGATCCTTCGGAACCCGCCCGGCAACTGTCATACAACGAAGTGGCCGACGCGCTCGTGCCGTATGTAAAAGAACTGGGTTTCACGCACGTGGAGTTTATGCCCGTCATGGAGCATCCATACGATCCGTCCTGGGGGTATCAGATCACCGGTTATTTTGCCCCGACCAGTCGGTTTGGCACTCCGCAGGACTTCATGCGGATGATCGAACGGCTGCATCAGGAGAACATTGGGGTTTACCTCGACTGGGTGCCTTCCCACTTTCCGAATGATGCCCACGGCTTGTACGAATTTGATGGTTCGAACCTCTACGAGCATCCGGATCCGCGCAAGGGGTACCACCCGGACTGGAAAAGCTATATTTTCAATTACGGTCGCAACGAAGTTCGGGCGTTTCTGCTCAGCAACGCGCTGTTCTGGCTGGATCGGTTCCATGCCGATGGATTGCGGGTCGATGCCGTCGCGTCCATGTTGTACCTGGATTACTCCCGGAATCACGGTGAATGGGAACCGAATGTATTTGGTGGCCGGGAGAACCTGGAGGCCATTTCGCTTTTTAAAGAACTGAACGAAGCCGTTTACAAGGATTTTCCGGAGGTTCAGATGATTGCGGAGGAATCGACCGCTTTTCCGGGGGTCACCCGACCGGCGTATACGGGCGGTTTGGGTTTTGGCATGAAGTGGATGATGGGCTGGATGAACGACACGCTGCGGTATTTCCAGCGCGATTCGTATTACCGTCGCTGGCACCAGGACGAGCTGACATTCAGCACGGTTTATGCGTTTTCGGAAAACTTCATGCTGCCGTTTTCGCACGATGAAGTCGTGTACGGAAAAAAAGCGCTGATCAGCAAAATGCCGGGCGACGAGTGGCAGCGGTTTGCGAACCTGCGGCTGTTGTTTACGTATATGTTTACTCATCCCGGTACCAAACTGCTGTTTATGGGTTGCGAATTCGGCCAGACGTCGGAGTGGAAATTTGATGGTAGTCTCGACTGGCACCTGCTCGATTACGCGCCCCATCAGGGCATGAAAGAGTGCATGAAAGCCCTGAACCGCCTGTATCGGAATGAGCCCGCGTTATACGAACAGAGCTTTGTGGCCGAAGGCTTCGAGTGGATCGATACGATGGATCGCGAAAACAGCATCATCGTGTATGCCCGAAAAGGCACCCGCACGAAGGAACAGATTGTCATTGCCCTGAATATGACTCCCATTCCCCGCACTGACTACCGCATTGGCGTTCCGGTTCCTGGCACCTGGGTCGAACTGTTCAACAGTGATAACAGCGCCTTTTTTGGCAGCGGTTTAGTAAATCCAAATCCACTTGTTTCGGAACCACAGGAGTGGCACGGACGTTCGGCTTCGATTGAGCTAACGATTCCGCCCCTGGGCGCGGTGGTGTTGAAATACCAGAATAATTAAATCCGGATAAGGCTCCAGCCGGGGCCTTATTCTTTTGCTTTTATGCAACCGTACGCTCTTAAAGCTCTGAGTGGTGATGATTGCCTGGAACAGGCGGTTTTTAATTTCCTCCCTCTTTCTATCGCCATTCCTACGGTGGCTATTAATGCGTAACGCGGCCCGAAATCGTTATTCTACGGTGTTGAACAAAATTTGATGCGGATACTGACAAACAAAATAGCTGGCTTTCCGTTAATCCATTAACTTTGCATTACAAAGTAAGTTTACAATATGAGAAAAATAGTAACACTTGTATTTACCCTCATCACTGCTGTCGCCTATTCACAAAGTCCTACTTCCAAACGTTTAAACAGTGGAGTGGATTTGGGAGCCGCTTTTAAAAACGATTATCTCGTTCCATCCATTACCTACTACGAAATGTTGAATGTGGATCGCAGTCAGCTTTTTTCCATCGGCTGGACGATCAAACTGAACACATTCTATGGCGACAACCTGAATTATACGACGGCTCCTGCCCATCTTACGCGGGGAAAATCCGGTTTTGCAGCCCTTTCGGCACCAATCAAACCCGCCAACATCGATACTATGCGTTTTGACTATGTAACAGCCACGGCGGTCAATCTGGGGTTGCGGGCGCAGATTCGACTGGGGCCCGTTGAAGTAGGTGCCAGTGCGGATGTATTGGGTTTCGGTTTCGGAAAAGGCCGTCAGGGACGTTATCGATCGTCGACGGGACGATATGAAGTCAGAAATACGACCGGCACGGCGGATTCAGTGATTACCTTCCGATCGAACCCCTTGCAATCGGCTCAGCCTCAGCGTGTCAACGTCCGATTGCTGGGGGATAATGACCTGGGTTCTTTATCAACCGAAGTGTATGTTCGGCTGCGATTGATGCGCCGACTTGGCATCAAAGCGGGTTATCAATGGATTACGACGGCCATGCGCGCTAACAACGTCAACATTGAGGACGATAACCAGCGTTTTCGCAATCGGGCTTCCATGGCTTATGTCGCCGTAACGCTGCCCTTCTTTAAATAACGGCGTTGGGATAAAGCAGGAAGATGTTTCCTGCTTTATCCCAATTTGATGGGTCAGGCTTCGGCTAAACTTCCACCGGTTTCAGGCTGAAATAGGTTTCATAAACCGCTTTGGCGGCTTCGTTATTGCGGGTCTGGAAACGGTCGAGGTATTGATGCAGACCGGTTTTGAAAAGCTCGGATGTTTCCGTAAACTCAATTTCTGACCGGAGTTTGCTCAGGCTTTTTTCGGCCTCATTCTTAAAACCGTTGGTGATTGCGTTTCCCGAAATTTCATACAGTGACAGTTCCGCCTGCCGGATGCAATGGGCGACCGAGCGCGGGAACAGTTTGTCAAGAATCAGGAATTCCACAATTGTTGACGAACTGATCATCTTATATTGCTGTCGGTACATATTATACGCACTAACCGACTTCAAAACTGCCGTCCAGATCATCAGATCGAGTGTCGAGCCAACCGCGTCGAGGTCGGGGAGAAGTGTAAAGTACTTGACATCCAGAAATCGGGAGGTTTTGTCCGCTCGCTCCAGAAACCGCCCAACCCGCCCGAAATGCCAGGCTTCGTTGCGCGTAATGGTGCAGTCGATGACGCCGTAAAAATGCTGACAGCCGTTCCGGACGTCATTTAAAAATTCCTGCAACCGGTTTAAGTTCGATTCTCCCTTCGTGGTGGTATCCCGTACGCGCAGATAAAGCTCATTCAGATTTTCCCACATCTCTTTCGAAATGCTTTCCCGAATCGTGCGGGCGTTTTCGCGGGCATTGTTGAGGCAACTGACAATGGAATTGGGATTCCGCTTGTCGAACGTCATAAAATCAATAACGTTTTCGCGCGTCGGTTCCTGATAAAAATTGTAAAACAGGTAATTATCGGCAGTGGCAATCAGGAGCGGTTCCCATTGCTCATCAACATTGGGCGGCAGATCCAACGCCAGGTTAAAATTAACACTCATAAAACGGGAATAATTATCGGCCCGTTCAATGTAGCGGTTCATCCAGTAGATAGAGTTTGCAACGCGACTCAGCATGAAATCAAAATTTTATAGGGATATATGATTTGTAAAGATAGTTTTTTATCTGAAAGATGCGTCTTTTTCAAAATAATGTTTAAATAATATATCCTGACCAATCTCTACTTATTTTTGTGTCTTAACTAAATCCGAGTTTCAATGAGAAATTTCCTATTAACCTGTAGCCTTCTTGTGACAACACTCCATTTTGCCGTAGCCGATTCGGGTTCGAAAACCGCCAGTCCGACTGATCCATCCCGTCTGTACGAGGTTCGGATTTATTACCCGACACCCGGTAATTACGAAGCTATTATCGACCGGTTTCGGAAGTATACCTGCAAGATTTTCGAGAAACACGGCATGACCAACGTCGGGTACTGGACACCGATCGACGGTTCGACGGAGCGATTGATTTACATCCTTTCGTACCCCAGCAAAGAAGCGCGTGATGCGTCCTGGAAAGCGTTCGGCAGTGATCCGGAGTGGAAAGAAGTGGTGGCGAAAACCGAAGCCAACGGGAAAATCGTCGCGAAGGTGGATCAGATTTTCATGACGGAGGCCGAAATTTCGCCCGGGCTCAAACTGACCAAAGCGCCGGGCCGGGTGTTCGAACTCCGGACCTATTCACCCGCCCCCGGCAAATTGAACGATCTGCTAGCCCGGTTTAAAAACCATACCCTGAAATTATTCAAGAAACACGGCATGACCAACATTGCCTACTGGCTGACCACGCAGCCCGACGAAACCGGTCAGTCGAAACTGGTGTATATTCTGGCGCACCCCAGCGAAGCCGAAGGCAAGAAGCATTTTGACGAATTCCGCGCCGACCCCAAATGGGTAAAAGCGAAGGCAGATTCCGAGAAAAACGGTTCCTTGACCACTAAAGTGGAATCCGTTTACATGAAACCTACGGATTATTCGCCGATTCAGTGATTTTCTTTGAGTGATTGAGTGAAGGAGCGATTGCGGGAAACGCTGACCGGATTCTTCACTCAATCACTCATTCACTCAAAGAATTAACTACTCATTCGTATCGTCCAGGCCTTCCGCGAATCGTTTCCGGACGGCCTGGTGGGGGCGTAGGCCATTGATCGGACGGGGGTTGGCGTAGTTGGTTTTGTCGGATGCCAGCCGTTCCTGATCGGACGAGGAGCGGGCTTTGGTGGCCAGATTGGAAACGGAGAAAAAACCGTTTCGAAACTGATTGTATTCTTCTTCGCTCATTGCCTGACGAGCAGCCTGTCCCTTTTCGTATCCATCGTTGAACGACGCAATTCGGCTGTCGGTACGGGCCAGTTTCCGGTCGTCGATCAATCGATCAATGTCGTTGGTGAGTTGCTGTTTGCGTTGCCGCAGTTCATCGAGCGACGGCAATACTTCCAGCTCGTGATCCATAATATTCTTCTGAGTCAGGTGTTTAGCCACTTCCTGCTGCGCCACCTGATACTTTTTCTCCAACCGGTTTCGCCGACGGCGAAGTCGCCACAGCCGCGGGTCGACCTGCAACCAGCGGAACCAGAATTTTTGCAAAACCGGTAAGCCAATACCCAGACAAACCGCACCCGCCAGCGCAAACAGAACGCCACTCAACACGAACGACATCAGCGCCCACGGACTGTTGACCAACTGGAGATTCAACTCGTCAGATTGCTGCAATTGCTGTTCGATTTTTTGCAAAACACGCTGATCCGTCACCGGATTCGGATTGGTGGGGTCCAGCGGAGTGGCATTCAACTGAATATTCTTGATGCTTTTGTTGATGGCTTCCTTTAGCTTATCCGTCCGGTAGGCATCATACCGGAACCAGCCCAGAATCACCAGCGTAATAATCGATAAAACGGCCAGTCCCATTTTGAACCAACCATACCGCCGGGCGGCTTCGGGCGTAGCATTCGTGTTATACGGTTCTTCAATCAGCCGGTCGTAAGCCGGTTTCAGCAGGATGGAAACCATCGCCAGACCAACCGCAAACATCCAGGCTTCGACGTTATTGCGAATATTGAGGGCGTAGGCAACAATTTCGTGCGAAATAATGAGGTCACCAGCTACGAAGGAGATACCGGCGGCCACAAAGATCAAACCGGCCAGCAGCGAATATTCCGAAGCGGTGTTTTCCCGACGTTCTTTCAGTTTCGTGCGTTCTTCCTCAACGGTTTTGATGTCAGCTTCGAGTAGCTCCGCATTTTTGCCGGCCAGCGTCGTCTGCATGACGTGATCCTGAAGCCGGTCGTAGGCTTCCCGGCGCAGGGCTGTCGTGTCCGCCAGCTGCTGGTCGATTTGCCGGATTTCGTCGCGTTTGCCATCAACGCGTTCCTTCATCCATTCGTCGCTTACCTGACTTGACAGATAACCTTCGTAATTCTGACGGTCGGTGCCTTCGACTCCGCTGGTGTAGCCGTGCTGAAAATCCTGACTGTCTTTTGGCTGCTGCTCATTCATATCTTTTCCATTTAAGAGGGATTGGCGTAAGAATACCGATCACTCGTTAATCTGCCATGATGGCCCGTCGCTGGCGTTCCGAAAGCTGGTCGCGGAGGCTGCGGGCAAGCTTGAATTCCGTTTCAAAGAGATGAATCAACAACGCGCGACGGGTGTTGATTCGGGCCAATTCACCTTCGACCCGATGCAGGGCGGGCAACAGTTGCCATTTCTGCACGCGTATCGCGTCGATGCTGATTGTTAATTGATTAACTTCATTTCCCCACATTTGTGTTTTCGTTTCACGCTCTTTTTTTAGTTTTTTTCGCTGATTCCAATACCGAAAATCGTCCTGCAAAGCTGTCACTAAACCGGAAATGGAATGTCCGATCACCACAAATAGAACGAAAATGAAGAGCGATAAAGCGATTGATTTGAACGGAGACTGGTTTTGAATGGTCTGCACGAAAACAAAAAATGACGTAGCAATGGGCAAAGCGGTTTCGCTACGCAAGCATTGGAACAGAAAACTGGAATGGGTTTCAGTAACCTTCCCGGATCTGTAAAAATGACCAAAAAAACCGGCCAACATAATTCCGGAAGTGATGAGACGACTTTCCCGGAAATGTGGTTGAAGCATTTCGTCCAGCAAGTAGTAGGTACCAATCAGCAAACTGAAACACGCGATTAAACCCACCGTGTTTTTCAGGAACTGAGGTTCGCCGTCGGGCGTAGCGGCTTCCAGATCGGCGGTTTTTCGTTGTAGTTCCGCCGTGCGACTGGATTTCTGTTCAATGAGCAAATTCAGTTCGCCGATTTTTTCGGCCTGATTTTCAAGTTCACGCTGAAAATAAACGGTATGCTGCTGAAAATAGAGGCTGATCAGGGCGGTTTTTTCTTCCAGACGGGCATCCGACAAACCGAGAACGGCCGCTTCGTCACGGAGCAAACCCTCATCTTCCAGCCAATCCGGGAGCGGTTCTGGAAAATAGGTAGGGAAATCGGGTATAGAAGTTTTGTTGTTTAGCTGCTCTGCGAACGCCATATCGGATCGGTAACGACCTGCATCAGGTGTTGAATAAAAACCGGTCGAACCGGCATTATATTGTGCAACAAACGGTTTTTCTGAATGGTTCGGCGGTTTTGGTTAACGAACCGGGGACGTATCAGCCAAACGGGGATTCACGAGTCGGAACAGAAGCAGCGAAATCACCAGTAACCCGGCAAAAATCAGACTCAGCCACAGGTTGTAGTAAACGATGGCAACGAGACAGACGCCGGACAAAATCAGTGCGATGGCGGGGACGTACGGATAGAAAGGAGCGATAAACGGCCGTTCGAGGTTCGGTTCTTTCCGGCGTAACTGAAACAGACACACCATGCTGCTGATGTACATCACGACAGCACCGAGCGCCGACAGAATGATGATATCGCCGGTTGTGCCGGATAATAACGCAATTACCCCGATCATGCCGCCACCAATGAGTGCCCAATGCGGAGTTTGAAACCGGCGGTTGACGGTGGACAGAAAACCGGGCAGATAACCGCTGCGGGCGAGCGCAAAAATTTGCCGCGAATACCCGATGGTGTTGCAGTGAAACGATGCGATCAGGCCGAATAAGCCCAGGCTGGCAAACACTTTTGACCACGGACTGTTGCGGCCCAGTACCATTGCCAGTGTTTCAGGAAGGGGATAATCGATTTTGCTCAATAACCGCCAGTCACCGGCACCGGCCGTGAGTAACATAGTACCAAGCGCCAGAAAAACCAGTGTTCCGATGCTCAATAAATACCCGCGCGGAATGGTCTTCTTCGGATTTTTGACCTCCTCAGCCACCATCGCAACACCTTCGATGGCCAGGTAAAACCAGACGGCGAACGGTAAGGCGGCAAACACCCCACCAACTCCGAACGATTCGTTATGGGCAACCAGATTTTTGGTTTCGTACGCCGGTGCTACCAACGCCATAAAAACCAGCAATTCGACCACCGCCAAAACCGTAACGATCATCGAAAAATTGGCAGATTCCTTGATTCCCAATATGTTGATGGTGATGAAAACAACGTAGGTGGCAATGGCAACGCCCAAAACCGGCAGCGAAGGATTGAGAAAATTGGCGTAGGCCCCGAGCGCAGCTGCAATGGCGGGCGGAGACATCAGAAAATCGACGAGCGTAGCAAAACCGGCAATGAACGCTGCTGTTGATCCGAAAGCGCGTTTGGCGTAGGTAAAGGGACCGCCTGCATCCGGAATGGACGTGGTCAGTTCGGTGTAACTGAAAATAAAAGCCAGGTACATGATCGTCACTAGCAGGGTTGCCACTAGAAAACCGATGGTTCCGGCAACGGCCCAGCCGTAGTTCCAGCCGAAATATTCGCCCGAAATCACCATGCCCACGGCGATGGACCACAACTGCGCCGTTGTAATCACTTTCCGTAATCCGGGTTGACTTCCCGCTTCGTCCGACTGAACGGGCGCAGAACCTGTAGAAGATTCGACCATATTGAAGTAGAAAAAGAAACGGGAAAAGTACAAAACCGTGCCCCGCTGCGTTGGAATTCAGGATAGTTACCTAAATAAAAGCCATTTTTTGAATTAATCCAAAAATACTTTTTTCAGAACCTCCCACAATTTCCGTTTCAATTTCGAGTCGGCTTCGATGGCCGAAAGCGGATCGGCGAGCAGAAACGTAATGCCAAAAATCCGGATGGGATCGTAGCGATCCATCTGCAGGTTGAGGTGAATCGTTTTGAAAGGAACGCCAAACGAGATGAAATGATGGAGAACCTTGTTTTCCAAAACCGCATGGAAATCGACAAGACCCGAACCCGCCAGATTCAGAATGTCAATGTCGTTGAGGTTCAGCTGAATGGCTTTCAGGATGTTTTCGAGGAAGATCAGCTCGCCGGGCGTGAGTTCTTCATCGATCAGAATCAGCACTTTGGGCTTTTCAATCGCTGGCCTGGATTCAGGCACCTGGTTGGCCGGAATTGGAGTCAGCGTTGAAGCGGGTTCGATTGGAGCTACGGCGGGCGGTGTTGGGTCAGCCAGAACAACGGGCTGAATAATTTCCGGTTCTGCTGGTTCGACCGAAACGATGGGAGTGGATTCGGATTCAATAAACGCTTGTTCAACAACGGGTTCCGGCTCGATCGGCGGCTGTTCCCGTACCGGCTGTTTTTTCAAAACCGGTTCCGGGTCAACGGCCTGATAGAGCGTATCCTGTCCGAAAAGATAGTGATAAGCGTTTTTTTTCATCGGCTTTATAATTTGTACCACTGAATGGCCGGTAGCGGTTTTCGCCGACCATCAAACGTTTTTTGCTCAGGCCCGTAGTGTTTTACGAGGTAATCGAGAATAACCGGCTCGGTTTCGCCCAGATCCCAGAGCTTTTGCGTGCGTTGCATCCAGCGGATTTTCTCCTTCCAGCCATCCCGCGTAAACCGGTTTTGCAGGATCAGTTTGCTCGAATGACAGGCCGTGCACTGAGCAACCACGAGTGTCAGGTGTTCGTCAGCGACCAAACCGGTATTGGGATCATGTTTTACCGAATCGGCCCCCATCACGGCGTTTGCCATTGTGCGGGAAATTGCCGGGCGTAAAGCAGACAATACCAGCCCGCCTGCCAATAAAACCGCCAGACTTATACTACTATTTACAAGTTTCATACGCATGATTTGGTGAAACGTGGTCAGGAATAGCAATGATGCCTTAGCAAACATGTATTTTACTGACAAATTTTCAGCTTTTTAATCCTCCGATCAACAACAGTATCCAGCCGGCCAGCATGCATAACCCGCCAATGGGTGCAACGGCCCCGAATCTGGTGATTCCGGTAAAGCAGATGGCGTACAGCGATCCGCTAAAAATAACGACGCCAAGCAAAAAGCCGTAGCCAGCCCACGAATAATATTTGGCCGAAGCCGCCGACGTGGCGGGTAACTGCAGCAAAATTCCGATGGCAATGAGCGCCAGCGCGTGGTAAAACTGGTATTTGACGGCGGTTTCGAACGTGTCGGTTCGCTTCGAGAGTTCGAGCATGGCCCGGAAGGCATGGGCGCCGAACGCGCCGAGTGAAACGCCCAGAAAGCCCAGAATGGCGCCGGATTGTAAAAAGAATGGATGCATGATTGCCGTTTGATCAGTTTCGAGTCCCAAATATCGCACTTCCAACCCGGACCATCGTACTGCCTTCTTCAATTGCGATCAAATAATCCCCGCTCATGCCCATCGAAAGTTCCCGGAACTGGACGTTGGACCGTTGAAAATCGCTTAGCCGGTCAAAAAGCTGCTTGAGACTGCGAAACTCCTGACGAATCTGGGTTTCATCGTCCGTGTTACTTGCCATGCCCATCAGACCTACAATCCGGATATGTGTCAGTTTCGCTAGTTCCGGAGACTGGAGGAAAGCTTCAACTTCCGGTTCATCGAAACCAAACTTCGTCTCTTCCCGGGCAATATGAATCTGGAGCAGGCAGTCGATGATGCGATCATGTTTAGCCGCTTGTTTATTGATCTCCTGAAGCACTTTCAGACTATCGACGGAGTGAATCAGGCTCACAAACGAAGCCATGTACTTGACCTTATTGGTTTGCAAATGACCGATCAGGTGCCATTGGATGTCGGCTGGGAGCAGGGGTTGTTTATCAACCATTTCCTGTACTTTATTTTCACCAAAAAAACGGCAGCCGGCGTCGTAGGCTTCCCGGAGGAGTTCGACGGGTTTGGTTTTGGTAACGGCAATCAGCCGGGTTTTTTCGGGAAGTTGGCTTTCGATCTGACGGATGTTCGTGGCAATTGTCATTGTCTGATTACTCAATTTTTGCGCAAAGATAGCGGATGCAACCGGATTCCTTCCGAAGCTGATTTGCTTGGTACGGATGGAAAATAATGCGGTGTTTTATTGAAAAAAGGGCGGGAAACCCTTACTTTACGCCAAATAACATGAATCAAATTAAGTAATACTTATCCATGGAGTCGTATAACCAGGACCGACGTAATAACCGTAAAAATTACTTATTAGTGGCATTAGGGATTCTGGCCGCCCTGAATTTGCTGCTGCTCTATTTCTATTATCAGGAGCGGCAAACCAATAAAACCCAGCAAACGACGCTGACTGACAAAACCCAGGAAATGCTGGTGACCAAGACCCGTCTTGATTCCATTTCAACGCAGCTGGATGCCAAAATTTCCGAAATCCAGTCGCTGGGCGGCCGCGTCGATTCCCTGCTGAAGGTAAAAGAACAATTGGAAGCTGACAAACGAAATTTGCGGAATGTGGCGGCTTTTGACATCAAAAAATACGATGCAAAAATCAAGGAATACCTCTCCATTCTAGATGAAAAAGACAAGGAAATTGGTCGGTTAAAGGAAGAAAACAGCATTCTTACTTCACAAAATCAGACACTGACAGAAGAAAATACGAGCCTGAAAAATGAGCGACAGGCACTGAATGACACGGTTAGTAACATTGCAGAAAAAAACCGGGAACTGGCCGAAAAAGTTACGCTGGCGTCGGCGCTGAAAGCTGAAAATCTGGTGGTTAACGCCATCAATCGACGCGGGAAAGAAAGTGACGGGGGCGAATACCGGGCCCGGCGCATCGAGAAAATTAAGATTGCGTTTCGGTTAGGCACGAATCCATTGGCGCAGTTGAACGAAAAAGAGATTTTTCTCCGGATTCTGGATCCCAGCGGTTCAGTGATTTCGGACATGGCTACGGGTTCCGGGCAGTTCATTTTTAATGGCCAGGAAATGGTCTATACCGCAAAGCAAACCGTTACATACGACAATTCGGGGCAGCAGGTCGCGTTTGTGTATGGCCGGGGCAATATTCCGCTTAAAGAAGGCACCCACCTGATCGAGCTGTATTCGGAAGGATTTAAAATCGGGCAGGGCGAATTTACCGTGAAGTAGGGGAGGAGAGCAAGAAAGGAGGAAAGGAGGATGGGAATAAGGTTTAAAAAAAACCGATCGGCCCTTTCTCATTTCCTCCTTTTTATTTACCTTTGCGTCCTCATTTTGAAATCATTATCCATTTAACACAATTGTCATGCAGTTCACAAAGAACTATGAGACGGTGTTCATTTTAACTCCCGTTTTATCTGAAGCTCAGATAAAGGACACTGTCGACAAGTTCCGCAAAGTATTGACCGATAACGGCGCGGAAATTGTAAACGAAGAGAGTATGGGCCTGCGCAAACTCGCGTACCCGATTCAGCACAAAAACACAGGTTACTATTTCCTGGTCGAGTTTACGTCGGAAACGAAAGTTCCTGAAGCACTGGATGTGGAGTTCCGTCGTGATGAGCGGGTTATTCGCCACCTGACGACCGTGCTCGATAAGCACGCCATTGCGTACAACGAGCGTCGTCGGAAAGGACAACTGGGAAAAAGCAAACAACAAACTGAAAAAGCTGGAGAGGAGAAATAATCATGAGCCTGCAGAACGAACCCGTTAGCAAAAACGAAAACCGCAAGAAATACTGCCGTTTCAAAAAATCCGGTATCAAGTACATTGATTACAAGGATCCTAACTTTCTGTTGAAACTGTTGAACGAGCAGGGCAAAATTCTGCCACGCCGGATCACCGGTACGAGTCTGAAATTCCAACGCAAAGTGGGTCAGGCCGTTAAACGCGCCCGTCACCTCGCTTTGTTACCATACGTAGGCGATTCTCTGAAATAAGTTTACGGTTTACGGATTACAGTTTATGGTTTACGATTGTTCTGCTTGTTTGGAAACCGTATACCGTATACCGAAAACCGTATGCCATGAACTGAAAACTCATTCATATCATGCAAATCATACTGAAAACCGACATCGCCGGACTGGGTTTTAAGAACGACACCGTTGACGTAAAACCCGGCTATGGCCGTAATTACCTGATTCCGCAAGGCTTTGCTGTCATGGCAACGGAATCAAATAAAAAAGTGGTTGCCGAAAACATTCGTCAGGCTGCTCACAAAGCCGAAAAAACCAAGAACGACGCGCTGGCCCTGGCCGAAGCCATCAGTCAGCAGCCGTTGACGATCCTGGCCAAAGCGGGTGAGAGTGGAAAAATCTTTGGTCGCGTTACCAATACGCAGGTTGCAGATGCCCTGAAAGAAAAAGGATTCGACATCGATCGGAAGAAAATCACCATCGACGAAGCCAAAGTTCTGGGGACGTACAACGCCATTGTCAACCTGCACAAAGACGTGAAGCAAACCATCAAGTTTGATGTCGTTGCGGCTGAATAATTTATTGATTCACAGTGCGTTAGCTTATGAAATAATTTAAGGCGGTTCGGACTTTTTCGAACCGCTTTTTTGTTATCAATACATGGACTTTCGTACTGAACTATCGCCGGAAAAACTACCGGCTTTGATCCGGCCCGACGCCCGGATCGTGACCATTGGCTCGTGCTTTGCCGAGGTGTTGGGGCGCCAATTGATCGATAATAAAGTCAAGGTATTGAGCAATCCATTCGGGACGCTGTTCAATCCGGTATCCATCGCCAAACTCCTGCTGGCGGCTGTCGAGGGCTCCGAACCGGACCCGGCTCTGTACGTTGAGCGCGACGGTTTGTGGTTTCATTACGATTTTCATTCCTCACTCTGGGGCCGCAGCCGCGACGAACTGCACCAGCGACTGACGGATAGCTTGACCCAAACCGGTTCGGCCATGCGAAAAGCCGATTGGCTGATTCTGACACTGGGAACGGCGATGGTGTACCGCCACCTCGAAACCGGTAAAGTCGTGGCGAACTGCCAGAAAATGCCCGGTTTTCTGTTTGAAAAATACCTGTATACGTACGAACACACGCAGGCGGTTTTGACTGAGCTTGTGAAAAAACTGAAACGTGTCAATCCGAAGGTGCAGATGCTGCTGACGGTTAGTCCGGTGCGTCATACCAAAGATTCATTGTCACTGAATCAGGTCAGTAAGGCCGTTTTAAGGGCCATTAGCCATGATTTGACGATCTGGCACGATCAGGTGCATTATTTCCCGGCCTACGAGATTATGGTGGATGATCTGCGCGATTACCGGTTTTACGAAGCCGATCTGATTCATCCCAATGCCGTTGCCGAAACCTATATTTTTGAAAAGTTTGCCGAATGCGCATTTGATGCCGAACTTCGCACTTTCATAACCGAATGGCAGCAAATCCGGAAGGCGTTGTCGCATCGACCTTTTCACGAAGGATCGGAATCGCACCGGCGGTTTTTGGAAAATTTGCTGAAACAACTGGAAGCAGTTTCCGCAAAAGCCGATGTTGCACCGGAAAAAATGGACGTTGAACGCCGGTTGCGGGCTTTCAAAACGATTGACCCCGGCGCGAACCAGGCCGCCTGATTCGCTGTTTACCCATCAGACCCGTACTTATGTCAACGTATAAACTCACGAAAGAATCTGTATTAAATGCCCTCGGGCACGTCGAAGAACCGGACTTGAAGCGCGATTTGGTTACGCTCAACATGGTAAAAGACATTGAATTAGGAATTGATCAGGTGCGGTTTACGGTGGTTCTCACCACCCCGGCCTGTCCGTTAAAAGAACTGATTCGCAAACGTTGTGTCGACGCCATTCACACCCATATTGGCCCGGATATCGAAGTGATTGTGAACCTGACGGCTGATGTCAGTTCGACACGATTCAATACACCGGTTTTGCCGGGCGTGAAAAACATCATTGCCATCTCGTCGGGGAAAGGCGGAGTCGGTAAATCGACCGTAACCGCCAATCTAGCCGTGGCGCTGTATAAATCCGGGGCCAAAGTCGGGATCATCGATGCGGATATTTTCGGACCGTCGATCCCGGTTATGTTTGGTGCGGAAGAGTTGCAACCGGCGGTTGGACAGGTGAATGGCAAAAACATGCTGCAACCGATCCAGCAATTCGGTATTAAGTTGATGTCGATCGGTTTTCTGACGCCGAGAGACAATGCGGTGGTTTGGCGCGGTCCGATGGCGAGCCAGGCTCTTCGGCAGTTTTTTGGTGACACCAACTGGGGCGAACTGGATTACCTGCTGATTGATCTGCCGCCCGGTACGAGCGATATTCACCTGACGCTGGTGCAAACCGTTCCGGTTACGGGTGCGGTGATTGTAACCACTCCGCAAAAGGTTGCGCTGGCCGATGCCACAAAAGGTCTCGCGATGTTCCGGCAGCCTCAAATTAACGTACCGGTTTTGGGCGTAATCGAGAATATGGCGTATTTTACACCCGCCGAATTGCCGGATTCGAAATATTATATTTTCGGGAAAGGCGGAGGCCAGTTGCTGGCCGACAAATTTGATGTTCCGGTATTGGGGCAGATTCCGCTCGTGCAGAGTATTCGGGAAGCGGGCGACGAAGGAAAACCGGTGGTGACCGAAAACGATCCGGTGACCTCGGGCGCATTTCGCTCGGCGGCTGAAGCGCTGGCCCAGCAAATTTCGGTTCGGAACGCAACCCTCGACAAAACCCGACCTGTTGAAATTGTACGGCAATAAGCCAACTCGATTGGATTTAAGAGAGAAAAAACGTATTTTTACCATTAGTCATTTGACCACCTTGTCTAACGTTAGAATGGAAACTGTACTGGATAACGAAATATTGGTAGATCGTATCGAAAAGGCATTGAACAGCATCCGACCTTATCTGGAAGCAGATGGTGGGAATGTTAAAGTGCTGGAAGTGACCAGCGATAAAGTGGTACGGCTGGAACTGGTCGGTGCCTGCGGTTCCTGCCCCATGTCAACCATGACGTTCAAAGCTGGTCTGGAAGAAGCTATTTTGAAAGCCGTACCGGAAATTTCGCGGGTTGAAGCGATCAACCTGACCCCGGCATTTTAATTATAAGCAGAACCGTTCGAGTCCGGAGTTGCAAAGACTTTTGGCCGCTTTCCATCGGATAAGCGGCCTTTTTTGTTATTTTGCGGCTATGTGCCCACGGACCGGGCCGCGCAGGCGTTAGTCCGTGTTTATCCTGGATAGGGTCGAAGCATTGACCGCTACTTTTGTCAATTGTATCTTAATTCGCTCACGGACTAAAGTCCGTGGGTACGTCCAATGAAAATAGGAATCTTCTTCGGTGGCCCGTCGCGTGAACGGGAAGTCTCTTTTGCGGGCGGTCGTACGGCCCTGACCCATATCGACAAAGCGCTTTTTCAGCCCGTGATGGTGTTTGTGGATGGCCTGGGCAATTTCATTCTGATTCGGGAAGAGTTTCTGCACAAAAGCGCTATTCGGGCTTTTTATCCCCAGCAAACCGATGTCCGGTTCAGCGTTTACATTGAATCGTTAGCGGAATTGTCTGCTGAAGAACGGGAAGCGCAGATCAATGCGATTGGCCAGCGCATTCAGCCACAAGAGTTTAGTCAGCATTTCGACCTCGTTTTTCTGGCCATGCACGGCCCCGACTGCGAAGACGGCGCGATCCAGGGCCTGCTTGAATGGTACAAAATACCGTATACCGGACCTGGATTATTGGGTTCAGCGGTGGGCATCAATAAAATTCTGCAAAATGAACTGATCGCTCTCGTCAACGGCCAGGAGAAAAAGATGTCTGTCATTGGTCGTAACGCCTGGGATCGGGCGGATAAAGCTGTTTTTTTCGAATCACTGCAAAACCGGCTGAGTTTACCCATTGTCGTAAAAGCTCCGCATCAGGGTTCGTCCATTGGTGTGGTGATTGTGCGTGAAAACGATCTGAACCATTTTATTCGGGCCGTCGATCAGTGTTTTTTTCGGCAGAAAATTGACCTGGCTGCCTGGAAAAAACGCTCGGAAGAGGAAAAGCTTACGTTTGTGCAGGATGTTACCGAACTGGATTCCGGTATCGCTTATCCGGTGGTGATCGAAGAAACCGGAGAGACTGTTTACCACCCGGGCGAACTGCTTGAAAAAGCAAACTCCTGGGCGGCCGCGGGCAATGAATCGCTTGTGATTGCGTCGAACAATGCCGAAGACGACGTGTTGTTTGAAGAATTCATCAGCGGGCAGGAGTTTTCGTGCGGGGTAATTCAGGACGATGACGGCACCGCCGTTGCCTTGCCGCCAACCGAAATTTACAACGTCACGAGTTTCGATTTTAAATCCAAATACCAGTCCAATACCACCAAAAAGCGGATTCCGGTAGAAACCAGTCTGGAACATAACCGCGAAATTCAGCTGAGTGTGTCCGAGGTGTTCACCAGTTTGGGAATGAACGTCTGCGCCCGAATCGACGGTTTTTTAACTCCGGATCAGGATGACAAACCAGGTCGGGTGCTGCTTCACGACCCGAACACGATTCCCGGTATGTCTCCCACTTCCCTCATTTTCAAGCAAATGGCTGAAATTGGGTTGAATGTTACGCAGGCTATTACGTATTTTATCCGTCAATCGCTGCGCGAACGCATCCGCTCCGGAAAAGACATTATTCGTCTTCGTCAGCAACTGGCGGATCTGGACATCCGGATGGCCGACCGGAAAAACGTGCACGTACCAACTGAGGAATTCGTGGTGGACACCACCGCCGAAGCCGTGGATTCAACCTGGCTGGAAGCCAAAGCCTGGTATGGTTCGCAAGCCGCGCTGGGGCAGACAAAACCGGTTGTGGTGCTAAAAACCGCCCAGAAGCGGCACGAATTGCCCGTTAATTTGTTGTTTAAGGACACGGTTTCTGACGTACTTGAAGCGCTCAGCAAACCGGTGCATCCGTTAATACTGGAAACGCGGGAGCGGGCCCGGACGATCACGGAACGGTATTCTTAAAAACAACTGACGTATGGATTTGCAATTGAGCGGAAAAACCGCCCTGGTAACCGGTTCGACGGCCGGTATTGGTTTAGCTGTGGCCAAAACACTGGCACAGGAAGGAGCCACAGTTATTCTAAACGGCCGGAATCCGGAAAAAGTCGCAGCATTGGTTGAGAAATTATCCAGTGAAATGCCCGGTGCCAAATTCCGGGGCATTGCCGCCGATTTTAGTAAGGTCGATGATGTGAATAATCTGCTGGCGGAAGTGCCTGAAGTCGACATTCTGGTCAATAACGTCGGCATTTTCGAACCGAAAAATTTTGCGGACATTCCGGATGAGGACTGGATGCGGTTTTTCGAGGTGAATGTCTTGAGTGGCGTCCGGCTTTCCCGGCATTATTTCCCCCAAATGCTGGCGAAAAACTGGGGTCGGATTATCTTTGTTTCCAGCGAATCCGCCCTTCAGATTCCGACCGAAATGATCCATTACGGCACCACCAAAACCGCCCAGCTGGCCATTTCACGCGGATTAGCGGAATTGACCAAAGGTACCAATGTGACCGTCAACTCAATTCTGCCGGGTCCGACTTTTTCCGAAGGTGTCGGCGATTTTATCGGCAACATGGCAACGATGAATCAGGTTTCGGTGGAAGAAACGGAGAAAGACTTTTTCAAAAATGCCCGCCCGACGTCCATCATTCAGCGGTTTGCCACGACGCAGGAAATTGCCAACATGGTGGCGTATCTGGTAAGTCCGCTGGCATCAGCAACGAACGGTGCCGCTATCCGGGTCGATGGCGGGGTGACGAAGACGATTGCATAAGGCAATAATCAGAAATAAAAAACCGGTTGAAGGTTCAATTCCCTCAACCGGTTTTTCTATTTTAAGGACAATCTTCAGCTACGCCCGTTCCTCCCAAACCTGACACAGATTCACGATCACTTCAACGGCTTTTTCCATGTCCTGCACCGAAACCCATTCCAGCCGGGAGTGGAACGCGTGTTCGCCCGCAAAGAGGTTGGGGCAGGGGAGACCCATGAACGACAGCCGCGAACCATCCGTGCCGCCCCGGATGCTCCGGCGCTCGGGGGACAGTTCACTCCGGCGAATGGCTTCCAACGCGTTTTCGACTACCTGCGGATGTTGATCCAGCACTTCCTTCATGTTGCGGTATTGCTCCCGAACCTCGAACGTAGCGCTGGAATTCGGATAGGAAGCCAAAACCGTATTCAGCAATTGCTGGAGATACTCTTCTTTTTTGTGTAAACCGGCTATGCTAAAATCGCGGATGATAAACTCCACAACCGCCTGATCCTGATTGCCTTCCAGATGCCCTGGGTGAATAAAACCGTCATGCCCCTCGGTGGTTTCGGGCGAAAGCCTGTCTTTGGGTAAGGCAGCGAGCAAGTCGGCGGCAATTTTCAACGCATTTTCCAGTTTGCCTTTCGCAAAACCGGGGTGCGTGCTAACGCCCTGGATCACAATCTTGACCGCGTCGGCCGAAAACGTTTCGTCTTCCAGCGTTCCGCGCATCTCCCCGTCGATGGTATACCCAAAATCGGCACCGAGTTTTTCCATGTCGACTTTCTCCGTCCCGCGCCCCACTTCTTCATCCGGTGTAAATAAAATCCGAATGGTGCCGTGCTTGATGACTGAATTCGTCACCATGAATTCCGCTGCGGCCATGATTTCGGCCACACCGGCTTTGTTGTCCGCGCCGAGCAGCGTTGTGCCGCTGGCGGTAATGATGTCGTTGCCAATCTGATCGTTCAAATCGGGGTGGTCAGCCAGACGAATGAGTTGGGTCGGATCGTCGGGCAAAACAATGTCCGTGCCGTCCCAGCCGTGGTGGGTCAGCGGTTTTACGCCTTCGCCAGTCACGTCGGGCGAGGTATCCATGTGGGCGCACAGGCACAAAACCGGGACATTTGATTTGTCGGAGTTGGACGGAATCGTAGCGTAGACATAACCAAATTCATCAAGTTCGGCATCCGCAATCCCGATTTCGTGCAGTTCTTCCACCAATACCCTTCCCAGATCTTTCTGTTTTTCAGTCGAGGGATTGGTCGTTGAACGCGGGTCGGATTGCGTGTCGATCTGGACGTAACGTAAAAACCGCTGGGTGACGGAGGTATTTTCCAACATGGCTACTGTCAATAAAGGCGCTGAAATGAATTAAGCCTCAACTGCCGTTTTAAATTCGGAAGTAAAGTGAAACTTGATTTCGGGATTGTTTTGCATGTTCATCCGCAGAATCCAGTCCGATTCGGCCAGAAAAACCGGGTTGCTGTCTTTGTCGTACGCAATGGCCAGCCCTTTCAGCCGGATAAATTCGTCGAGTTTCTTTTTGTCATCCGACGTCAGCCAGCAGGCTTTGGTGACCGGCAGCGACACCCAGCGACATTTGGCGCCGTATTCGTGTTCGAGCCGGTATTGAATCACATCAAACTGCAGTTCTCCCACCGTACCGACAATTTTCCGGTTTCCGCTGGTCATCGTAAACAACTGGGCCACTCCCTCATCGGTCAATTGCTGAATCCCTTTTTCCAGTTGCTTGGATTTCATCGGGTCCGAA
This sequence comes from Larkinella rosea, assembly GCF_003858635.1. Taxonomy (GTDB): domain Bacteria; phylum Bacteroidota; class Bacteroidia; order Cytophagales; family Spirosomataceae; genus Larkinella; species Larkinella rosea. The sequence goes on along the minus strand of NZ_RQJO01000010.1, from coordinate 162,326 downwards.
TTAATCAATTCTTTAAAGATTTCCGGCGAAAAACTCGGAATCCCGACGTACCGCATTTCTTCACCTTCGGTCAATGTATCCCCAATCTTGAACGAACCGGTATCGTACAAACCGACCACATCGCCGGGAAAGCCTTCATCTACAATGCTTTTGCTATCGGCCATGAAACTGAACGGGCTCGAAAACCGCACGTCCTTATCCAGCCGGGTGTGGTGATAAAATTTCCCACGCTCGAAAACACCCGAGCAAATGCGGAGAAACGCAATCCGGTCGCGGTGACGCGGGTCGAGGTTGGCGTGAATTTTAAAGATAAAACCACTAAATTTTGGTTCGTCCGGAAAGACAATGCGTTTGTCAGTGGCGCGGGCAATCGGTTCGGGCGAAATGTTGCAGAACGTGTCCAGTAACTCCTTCACCCCGAAATTGTTAACGGCGGAACCGAAGAAAACCGGTGCTACTTTGCCCTCCAGATAGGTTTTCCGGTCGAACGGGTCGTAAACGCCCTCGATCAGTTCCGAATCTTCGCGGAGCTGCTCGGCATCCCGTTCGCCCACTTTCTGATCCAAAACCGGTGAATCAATGTCGATTTCCAGAATATCTTCTTCCACTTTCGTTTTGTTAACGCGGAAGAAATTCATCGTTTTATCGTACAGACTATAAACCCCTTTAAAAGCCGATCCCATGTTGACCGGCCAGGTCAGCGGGCGAACGCGGAGGTTCAGTTTTGTTTCCAGTTCGTCCAGTAAATCGAATGGACTCTGGCCTTCGCGGTCGAGTTTATTGATGAAAATAATCACCGGCGTATCGCGCATCCGGCACACTTCCATCAACCGCTCGGTTTGTTCTTCCACGCCCTTTACACAGTCGATGACCAGAATAACGCTATCAACCGCCGTCAGCGTCCGGTAGGTGTCTTCCGCAAAATCTTTATGGCCCGGCGTGTCCAGAATATTGATTTTTAGGTCTTTGTATTCGAACGTCATCACCGACGTAGCCACGGAAATACCCCGTTGTTTTTCAATTTCCATGAAGTCCGACGTGGCCGACTTCTTGATTTTATTCGATTTAACGGCACCGGCGGTTTGGATGGCTCCTCCAAAGAGCAGTAGCTTTTCGGTCAATGTCGTTTTTCCGGCATCCGGGTGACTAATGATGGCAAATGTTCGGCGACGGCTGATTTCTTCGATCGTACTCATTATAAATAATCTGCAACAGCAGACGGATTTGGCGTATCTGGTCGTGTTAAAACACAAAGATACGAAATTTTTAGGGGCGGGTTGAGCAACATTCCGTCGTCTGGCCGAGTTGACAGATTGTCTTTTCAACAGAATGATTAGTTTTGAAAAAAAACGGTCTACTTAACCTAACACATGAAGAAAACGTTATACCTCGTCCGGCACGCCAAAGCAGAGGATCGTGCCAGTTTCCAGCGCGATCACGACCGCGACCTGGTTCCGGAAGGCATTATGGCTGCCGCGCGGGTGGGACATCACCTGGCCGAACTGGGCGTAAAACCGGATTGCCTGATCAGCAGCACGGCCAATCGGGCCAAGGACACCGGGAAAGTAATGGCCGAGCAGTTGCGGGTCGATCCGGAAACGCTGGTGCTGGAACCCAAATTATTCGATGGTGGCCCAAAGGCGTATATTGCGGCCATTAACAACGTGGACCGGAATTGTAAGTCGGTAATGTTATTTGGCCATAATCCCGACATTTCCTATTTCGCCGAGTATCTGACCCACGCCGATGTGGGCTCGATGAGCAAGGGAGCAGTTGCCGTCATTGAGTTCGACGACCTGAACTGGGCGGAGGTTTCGGGCCGGACGGGGCATTTGGTCGACCTCATTTCGCCCAAAAAATTGAAAGAATCATGAATAAAAACCGGCGCATCCTGTTTACGGCCGCCCTCATTTTTACCCTAATTGTTGTTTTGGTAGCCGTCGATATGGGCCGTCGTACGACGGCCCCCTGGAATAAAAAGCGACAGCTTGAACGGGCACTACCCACCGAACCGGACGGAACGGCCATCGACACCTCGGCCCTGGATGTGGCTGACACGCTCTTTATTGAGGATAGTACCAGGCGATAAGATTAGCTAGTGCCGTAAATCCCAATTAAAACCGCATGCAATCGTTCACTTCATTCTTCAAACGAAAGATTCTCCGCAATAACCGCGACCGCTGGAATTACCAATATGACAAAGGGCTGTGGGATGGGCTGAAAGGACTCGACGAATTAGCCCGGTTTAGCGTCATTGTTGGATATATTAAATATCTGAAACCGGGTCAGCCTGAAATTCTGGAGATTGGTTGTGGGGAAGGTCTCCTGCAACAGCGGCTGCAAACCCAGAATTACGGAAGATTTGTAGGGATGGATATTGCAGACAGTGCGATCCAAACTGCTCAGGCTCTGGCCGACGAAAAATGCACTTATCTGGTGGCTGACATGGATCTGTACCAGCCTAGCGGCCAGTTTGATATAATCGTTTTCAATGAGTCAATCTATTACAGCAAACATCCGCTTAAAACGCTTCAGCGGTATGCTACTTATCTTAAAGCCAACGGTTTACTGATCGTCACCATTAACAACCATAAACACAGCGACGAGCTTTGGGATAGCATCAAAGGCGGTTTTGAACTCCTCGATGAAGCGACTACCGTTACTTCAAAATCGACCTGTGTTTGTAACGTCCTTCTTCCAAAGGAGACTGTTGACGATTGACCATTGACGATAGACCATTGCTTTCGGTCGATGGTCTATCGTCAATCGTCAGCACTCCCCATTTTGGCACATCGTTTGATTGATTTTTGTGCAAGCAAATTAACTCTTTATGAATACTATTTTAGGAATTGGATCGCGGGTGCGACATGCCGAATTTGGCCTGGGTGTGATAATTAATGTAAAATCGAATGGTTACGTTGTGACTTTTGTCGAATCTGGCGTCAAAATAATAAAGCTGGACATGCCACTGGAAATTATCGAACTGGTGGAACCGGACAGTGATCTGGTGAGCCTGTTTGATGTGGAGCAATCGTTATCCAGAATCCTGCAAAAATGGGCGGATGTTTCAGAAGTTGTGCCACTGGGCGATAAATGGAAGGGTGGCAAATTAATTTTAAAACCGGGTCGTTTGGATCTGGCGTCCAAAGAAATACCGATTGATGCCTTTTTTCATAAAATAGTCATGATGCGCGACCGGCTGCGGGTGTTGGAACAACGCGTCAATGCCAGTTCGATCGACGATGAAGAGAAGGTAAATATTCAGCAGTACATCACCCGGATTTACGGCAGTATGACATCATTTAATCTATTATTCAAACAACCTGAACATTATTTTTCCGGTGAAAAAACCACCGGAGAACCTTCGTAATCATTAAAAATAAAATGTGATTTGGGTTAGGGTTAACCGACGAGATTAGTACCCGCTATTGCTGATGGCGGGTACTTTTGTTTCCAGCCGATCGGGGATGGAAATCCGTAATAATTTGCTTTAGGTAATCGCGATCGAGGTGGGTATAGATTTCTGTGGTCGTAATTGATTCATGTCCAAGCATCTGTTGAACCGCCCGTAAATCCGCTCCTCCTTCAATCAAGTGGGTCGCAAAGGAATGCCGGAAGGTGTGCGGACTGATTTCCTTCTGAATTCCGGCTTCAAGCGCCAGCTTTTTGATGGTTTTAAAAACCGAAACGCGCGAGAGTGGACCACCCCGCAGGTTTAAGAAAACCGTATCCTCCGCACCTTTCTGGATATCCAGCTGATTCCGAACGTGCTCAACGTAGAGAGTTGTGTGTTTAATCGCATCTTTCCCGATGGGAACCAGGCGCATTTTATTCCCTTTGCCGGAAATCCGGATGAAACCGACTTCAAAATAACAGCTCGTCAGCCGGAGATCGAGTAATTCGGAAACCCGTAAACCAGAGCTGTACAGCATTTCGAGCATGGCGCGGTCGCGGGTGCCGCCGGGCGTCGAGAGGTCGATGACGCTCAGAATGGCTTCTATTTCGGGAAAACTGAGGGTGTTGGGCAGTTTCCGACTCAGTTTCGGCCCGTCGATCAATTGGGTGGGATCGGTTTGAATTTCGTTTTCCAGCAGCAGAAATTTGTAGAACGCCTTCAGGCCGGAGAGAATCCGGGCCTGCGAATGCGCCGACAAACCGAGGTCGGTCAGATAAGCCAGAAAATCAAAAATCAAACCTTCCGAAACCAGCGTTGGCGAAACCGGTTCGCCCGCCAGCTCCAGAAATTCGTGTAACTTGCTGATGTCGTGCAAATAGGCTTCAACGGAATTTTCGGCCAGCGAACGTTCCAGTTTCAGGTAGTTTTTAAATGCGTTAATGTAACTTTGCCACACAGTGTAAATCCCCGATTATCCGTTGCGAATTACGGATTTATTCGGAGATACCCAATCATCCGACGGCAACAAAAACCGCCCCTGACCATTTCACTATGAAACAAATTCTTATTCTGAACGGCCCGAATCTGAACCTGCTGGGTAAGCGCGAACCGGAAATTTACGGCAGCCGGACGTTTGTCGATTACCTCGAAACCATCGAACAGGCGTTCCCGGACGTTCAAATCCGGTATTTTCAGTCGAATCACGAGGGCGAAATGATCGATAAAATACACGAACTCGGGTTTACCATCGACGGAATCGTCATCAACGCCGGAGCTTACACCCACACCTCGATTGCCCTGGCCGACGCGTTATCAGCAGTTCCGGCACCGGCCGTTGAAGTGCATATTTCGAATGTTCACGCCCGCGAATCGTTTCGGCACCACAGCTACCTGTCGGCCAAGTGCAAGGGGGTCATCGTGGGTTTGGGGTTGCTGGGCTATAACCTGGCGGTGCAATATCTGTTGAGTTTAGAGCGTAAATCGTAAGGAAACGGAAATGATTACTTTTTATCCCGGCCCTTCCAAAGTATATCCGCAGGTTGCCGGTTATGCCCAGGAAGCTATTCAGTCGGGAATTGTCAGCCTGAATCACCGCAGCCCCGGTTTTATGGCCGTGGTGGAGGAAACGATTCGATTGCTGCACGAAAAGCTGGTGATTCCGGCGGATTATCACATTGCGTTTGCGTCGTCTGCTACGGAATGCTGGGAAATTATTGCCCAATCGCTGACGGTCACGAGCAGCCTGCATCCCTACGGTGGGGCATTTGGGAAAAAGTGGATGGAATACGCCCACCGCATCAAACCGATGATTCTGCCGGGCGAAGCGGATGTGCTTTGTGTCGTGCAGAATGAAACGTCGAACGGGACGCAGGTTCGGATGGATACCCTGACGCAGTTTCGGCGGGACTTTACGGGGCTGATTGCGGTCGATGCGGTTTCGTCGCTGGGTGGCTTAGCGTTCGACTGGTCGCTGGCGGATGTCTGGTTTGCTTCCGTTCAGAAATGCCTGGGATTGCCGGCGGGGCTGGCGGTTTTGATTTATTCGCCCAACGCGCTCGAACAGGCCGAAATCATCAACGACCGGCAGTTTTACAACAGCCTGCTTTTCATTCACGAAAATATGGAGAAATACCAGACCCCATTTACGCCGAATGGTTTGGGTATTTATCTGTTAATGAACGTATTGCAACAGTTACCGCCCATTGCGGAAGTGGATGCGGTTATTTGCCGACGAGCCGCCGACTGGTACCGGTTTATTGAGCAGGAAACCGACTGGCGGTTATTGATCGAAAATCCGGAGCAGCGCTCGGATACGGTGATTGCCGTTCGGGGAAACGAAGATGCCATCCGGGCGGTGAAAACCGCTGCGCAAAAAAACGGTATCACGCTCGGAAATGGCTATGGTGACTGGAAATCGAACACGTTCCGTATTGCCAATTTTCCGGCGATTGAGGACTGGGAAATTGAAAAATTAAAGAGCTTTTTACAAACCTACAGCCCGCCAGGCGGACCCGTTTAGTCTGTGTTTCTTTGTGTCGGAAGTAAAACAAATTAAAACACGGACTTCAGTCTATAGATATGATGTTAAATTTCAAGGAGATCATTTCTGTTACACTCATTCTGTTCTCGGTGATCGATGTAATCGGTTCGTTGCCGGTCATTATCGATATTCGTAAGAAAACCGGGAAGATCGAGTCCGAAAAAGCAACCCTGGCGTCGGCACTGCTGATGGTTGCGTTTCTGTTCGTGGGTGAATCCATTCTGAAGCTTTTCGGCGTCGATGTGTCGTCGTTTGCGGTGGCCGGTGCGCTGATTATCTTTTTGCTGGGATTGGAAATGATTCTGGGGCGAAATATCTTTAAGGCCGATGACCACGGCGTCGATGCCGCCCATATTGTGCCGATTGCCTTTCCGCTCATTGCCGGTGCCGGAACGATGACAACCATTCTCTCGCTGAAAGCGGAGTACGCAACCGCCAATATTCTGGTCGGAATTCTGATTAATCTGATATTGATTTACATCGTTTTGAAGTCTTCGGCCTGGATTGAAAACCGCTTAGGGCCGGGCGGAATGAACATCTTGCGGAAAGTGTTCGGCATTATTCTGCTGGCGATTTCAATTAAGTTGATCAAGAATAATTTCTAGACTATGATTACGGTGAATTTAGATGATGAAAATGATTAAAAGAGGAAGATGATAGCTAGAACATGTTTCATTGGTCTCATAATCAATATTTTAATTACAACAAATCAACCTAATCATCACCGTAATCATAGTCATCACTGCAATCATAGTCATCATCATTAATCACTGTAATCCTAGTGCAGACACCCGATTCATTAAACGCCGTTGCTGAATTTCACCGGACTTTTCACCACCCGGTTTTAGAACAACCCCAGATTCCGTCCGAAATCCGTTGCCAGCTTCGGGTGGCTTTACTGGCCGAGGAATTAAAGGAACTGGAGGTTGCCATTGTACAAAAAGACCTGGTGGAAGTGGCGGATGCGCTCTGCGATTTGCAGTACGTTTTGGCCGGAGCTATTCTGGAATTCGGCTTGGGTGAAAAATTCAAGTCGCTGTTCGACGAAGTGCAGCGGTCGAACCTCAGTAAGGCCTGCCTGACGGTGGCGGAAGCCGAAGCAACAGTGCAGCATTACCAGAACAAAGGGGTTGAATGCCACTATGTGGAGTCGGAGGGTAAATACCTGGTGTACCGGTCGGCAGATCAGAAGACGCTGAAAAACATCAATTACTCCCCGGCGAATCTGGCCGGAATGTTGGGATAGGTAAAAAAAGTCCGACCGGTCAAGTGACCGGCCGGAGCTTCCAATAACCTAAATAAATTACAGATAATTAACGGGTTGCCATTGGTTTTACTTTCGTACTCCGACGGATTGCCCGGGGATTCCGACAATGAGTTTAAACGGCCATTTGTGAATCGTTTGGCTGGTAACTGGCCTAACTATACCAGTGTTCACTTTTGGGTTTACTGAACGAATTGGGTTGGTGATAATCTATTCGGAGCGGTTTTTGGGATCGATTCCACCACACCAGCAGGGCCAGACCAACCAGAACAGTTCCTGCCATTTCTGAATATAACAGGGTAGGAGCAACCTCGTTCAGGGGGCTGAGATCGTTGACAAACAGCGCCGTTACTTTTCCGGATAACTTTATAAAAAAGGTGGGCAATAACCCAATCGCCAGAATTCCCAGACCTGCCATAACTTTGGGCATGATCATGTCGTCGGTCACCTCTTTCGCATTGACGGTGCTTTCGGACTGGGGCAGGCCCGAAAAAACATTTTCAAAGACTTTCATAAAACCGAATAACGTCAGTCCGGCAACGACAGTGAGGCCAGTGATTACGCCCCAGATAACCAGATTGAGCGATGCGGTTTCCTGCCGGAGCCCATTTAAAAGTCCCGAATAAATCAGGAATTCCGAGACAAAACCATTGAAAGGTGGCAGGCCACAGATTGCCAGCGAACCGAGTAAAAAAGCTACCGACGTTTTTGGCATGGTTTTGATTAAACCGCTCAGTTGCTCCATATTGCGGGTGTGCGTAGCCCTATAAATGGAACCAAAACTGTAAAACAGCAACGATTTGGACAGCGAATGATTGACAATGTGCAGGATACCGCCGGTGAAACCCAATGCCGCCAAAACCGGTGATTGAAAAGCCATTCCGAGCAAACCCGCACCAATGCCAATGCCAATAATTCCGACGTTAGCAATGCTGCTGTAAGCCAGCAGTGTTTTGCCATCGTGTTGAACAAACGCCAGTCGAATACCGACCAGTGCCGACAGCAGTGAAATGGCGAGTATGACCAGCCCAATCGAGAATAATTCGGTATGAATGGAGGTGAGTACCCGCAGGATCCCATAAATTCCCATCTGAATCAGAATGCCGGACATGATGCCCGAAACGTGTGACGGAGCTGCCAGCTGCGTTGGAGGAAGCCAGCTGTGGAAAGGAACAAAACCGGCGAAACTGCCAAAACCGATCAGCAGGAGAAGAAAAACCGGGAACACTTCGTGGTTGGCGAAATAAGTGCCGAGACTATCGAAACCAAATGCGTGGTGACTTGAGTGGCTGACCAGAAAGGCACCCAAAATGAAGGCGAAACCGGCCTGAATCTGAAGGAAATATTGGAGCCCTGTGCGGAAGATTTCTTTACGTTCTACCTCGAATATCACCAGTCCAAATGACGAAATAGCCATCAATTCCCAAGCTGTCAGAAACGCAATTCCACCCCGTGCCGTGCTGGCGAGAATCATGGAAATATGTAACCAGAGCAGCGCCAGGTGGTGAAAGGATAGTTGCAGGTCCGAGCGTGTTTGACGGTATAATTTCAGATAGCCTTTGGCATACAAAACCCCCGTTAACATGGTCAAACTGATTACTGCCAGAAAGAAAGCCGATAAACTATCGATGTTGACGGGTAAGGATAAACCAATTTTTTCGAGCAGATTGAATTGCATCAGGCCACCCGACGACAACGACCGAAAAGCCCAGGAGGAAGCGGTTACAATTAAGAGAATGTGAAGAAAGAGACTGTGGTAAAATTTTGTCTGTCCCCGGAATAGGAATACTCCAAGGCTACCGGCAGCGACAACTAATAAAACAACAGACTCCATGTACAAATGAATTGTAACTCAGAAGTCAAAGTTGTCTGAAAACTGTTAAAAGTGAATTAAGGGCAAGTTAAAAACAAGTTAAATCGGTTGTATTTCCTATTCATCCAGCTCGAATGCGACCGGTTTTTCGGCTTTAACAATCTTTCGGACAGGAACCGTTACCTCCACCGAAGTGCCTTTTCCAATCTCGGATTCTACGTGAATCTGGCCTTTATGAAGCGTCACGATGCGGTGGGTCAGTGCTAGTCCGATGCCGTGCCCAATGATGCCGGACGTGGTTTCGGAGCGGAAAAAGGGCTCAAACAGGTGGGGGAGATCTTCGGGCGGGATGCCGTACCCGTGATCGGTAAAGGTCAGGAGAATGTTGTCTTCGCGGGCGTTGAGGGCCACCGTAATGTGATGATCTTCGGAGTATTTACAGCCGTTTTCAATCAGATTCTGAAATGCCATTTGGAGCAGCGATTCTTCCCCCATGACAATCAGTTCTTCCTCATTTCCGGGTAGTTTTTCATATTCAATATCGATCCGGTATTCCTCATTTTTTTGCAATAAACGACTGCGTCCCTGCCAGAGCAATTCGTCGATCCGGACCGGTTGAAAGGACAAGGTTGCCGCATCTGCATTGACCCGCGCCAGTTCGAGCAAACCGTTGACGAGGTTGTTCATTTTCTTGCCTTCTTCCAGCACACTTTCCAGCGCCTGTTTATACTCGAATTCATTGCGCGGCTGCATCAGCGTTACATCGACCTGCCCTACCATGATGGTCAGCGGTGTCAGGAGCTCGTGAGAAGCGTGTGAAACGAAGCTTTTCTGGAGGATAAAGGCCTGCTCCAGTCGTTCGAGCATTTCGTTGAAGGTGTCTGCCAGTTTGGCGAGTTCATCTTTCTGCCGTCCGACGCGCAGCCGGGCGTAGATGTTCGTAGCCGAAATATCTTTTACCTGATCAATAATATCAGACACCGGTTTGAGCGCATCACCGGCAAAAAACCACCCCGCCAGCAACACAATTCCCATACTGACGAGCCAGCTAACCACCAGAATATCGCGTAACCATTCAATCTTGGTAAAACCGTAGCGGTCGATGGCTGTGGCTACGATTACAAGCATTCGTTTATGACGATCGGGAAACCGGATTCCCAGTGTTTCGACCATACCATTGCGTTGGAAAATCTCCTTCCCGTTGCGGACCTGTTCCAAAAAATGGGGAGAAACCATCTCCCGTTTCGAGTCGGTCGAGTGCAGAATCTGGTTATTGGGCAGGTAAATGGTTACGTGTCCTTTATACAACGACATGTAATTCAACTCAATCTGTTGCAGCATTTTATCCGTAATACCGCTGACAGCAACATTTTCGAGGAGTTGAGCGGTGGCTAACGCATTCTGACGGAGACGATCATAGAACTCCCGTTCACGGTATTGATCGAATAAATAATAGATCGTGAGCGAAAACAGCAGGATGATTGAACCAACCAGCAGCGCAAAAAGTACAGTTAGCCGGGCTCTGATATTCATAATAGTGGCAGAGTGAGCAGGAAGGAAATCGGGTAGAAAGACCGGAGATGTGCCTGAAACGATAATTTCTTTCCTTTCTTCTTCGCTTCCTTATTCCTCTTTTAGCATATAACCCATTCCGATCACGGTATGGATCAGTTTAACCGGGAAATTTTTATCTACTTTCTTTCTCAGAAAATTTACGTACACGTCAATGACGTTGGTGCCGGTGTCAAAATGAATGTCCCACACTTTTTCAGCAATATCGATTCGGGAGACAACCCGGCTCCGGTTTCGCATCAGGTATTCCAGCAAGGCAAATTCCTTGGCGGTCAGCTCGATTCGCTTACCACCCCGACGGGCAATTTTTTCGTTCAGATCCAGCTCCAGATCCGCCACTTTCAGCAAATTAGCCTGCAAACTGGTATCAATCGTTCGCTTGCTCAACGCCCGCAGCCGGGCCAGCAATTCCCGAAACTCGAACGGTTTTACCAGATAATCGTCGGCCCCGGCCTCAAAACCTGCCACTTTGTTGTCGAGCGAACCCATGGCCGTCAACATCAGAATGGGCGTTTTGATGTTTTCCGAGCGCAGCGATTTGGCCAGGTCGTAGCCATTCATTTTCGGGACATTCACATCGAGCACGATGACATCATAGCTGTTGCTTAGGGCCAAATTCCGTCCGATCTGGCCATCAAAGGCAACATCGACTTCAAACGATTGTTCTTCTAACCCTTTTTTTACGAACGAAGCAAGTTTCGGTTCGTCTTCTACCACTAGAATTTTCATAACTGATCAGGAATAGGCTTATCCGGATTTATCAGACCCGTTTCGAGATACCATATATAACGCAAGTAAACAAAAAAGCTACCCGAAATTTATCTTCAGGTAGCTTTTTTCATCCTATCCACACCATTCAAAGCTAATTTTCATCAGCTCTGATGTTCAACCTCCCTTTTGTAAGAAACTAGCTGACTTACAGCGGAAATTTGATCGTTCAAAAGTAAAAGGGGTAGATTAAACCGGAGTTAAAGAGAGGTTAAAATCAGGTGAAATCACGAAGGAGGTACAACAAAAAAGCTATTCGAGACTGCCCGAATAGCTTTCCGACTATATCCACACCATTTAAAAACAGCCGCCCGTTCAGGCTTAGGCTGTCTTTAACAATGACCCGACCGGTGGTCAGGTCAATATCGTTACTTAGTTGTTTCCAAGAATTGTATGCAAATATAATAGTTGTTTACAGCTTCAGCATTAAAATTTCGTCAAAAAATCAAAGAAAAATACCTAGTTATTTTTTGATTAATGCTGGTCTCAATTCAATTCAATGGTCAATTAGGTTCAATGATCATAAAAATGCCGTTTTTTTCTCAATTAACCAAATCTGAACGAATTAAAATTAGTTGGTTCAACGGTAGCAAAGTGCAAATAAAATAAGTAATAAAAAAACGAAACGCCCATTTTTAAGGCGTTTCGCTACTTATCATATCGTTGAGTAAATCAAATAAGTGGCCTTTAAGCCCTGGCAAATAGCATCGAATGGGGGTTTAGTCCACTTTGATTGACTTCTTAGCTGCATCCACACCATCATGCGCTTTATCCGCAGCAGTTTCGACGGTATCATTAAACTGCTGCTTTTTTTCTTCGCCTTCGTTCTGCAGTTTGCCGGTCCACTGATTGACCTGCGATTTTACCTGCTCGACTTGCGATTTTACCTGTTCAACGCCTTTGCTCCATTGATCCTGTAAATCTTTGGTGCGTTTATCGGCTTCATCCTGGATCCATTGGCGGCTTTCCTGACCACTTTTCGGTGCTGTCAAAATACCCGCAACCACGCCTGTGATGAATCCTAACAGAAAATCTCTTGAACTTTTCATGGTGTTTCCTTTTTTAAGTTTGCAACTTATGAAGGTAGCAAATTTACTGAATTAATGTTTAGAATTGCGTTCCATGCGCTCTACAGTGCCTTTCGTACGCGAAGCTACTGTATCAACGGCGTCGTTGTATTTGGAAGATAGATTGCTTTTGGCATCATCATATTGATTCCGGATGCTGTTGAATCCGTCGGCAATCGTGTCCTGCAAATCTTTCAGAAATTTGTCTGAATCGTTCGAAATTTTCTTACGGGTATCTTTCCCACTGCGAGGTGCTAACAAAAGACCCAGGGCAGCGCCTGTCAAAATGGCAACCAGTAGACCACTGAAATTCGATTTCATAACCTTTAGAACGGTTTAAGTGAAACAAACGCCCGCTTACGGCGGATACAGCTGTTACTAGAAAAATTCGTACCACAGTCCGTAAGTGACATTGAAACTTAGGGGTAAGTAATTGATTTACAATGCAATTTATTTTTTGAAGGACCGGTTTACACATAGGCGGTCCTATGGGCGGATGAGGAAAAAAATCCACAAACTGTAGAATCAAGTATTGATGGAGTTACGCACCGGAAGAGAAAAGTTTATGGACCAGAGCGGTTTTTTGTTGAAAATTCAGTTTCGAAACGCCCCGATCTTTGCAACAAAAAATCCCTGCACTCAAATTTGGTGCAGGGATTCCGTACCCACCGTAACTTGTACTTAACCTAAAATGAAACCACCTAAACCTAAACGTGTCGCTAAGACTAGGTTCGTAGCGAATATGTCGACGGTCGCTTGACTATTGAGTCAACGGCGTTTTTAAATGATGTGCGAATATCAGACACCTCTTCCGCGTATTAAGCGGAGCAGGATGGCAACGATTGCAATGACTAACAGGATATGAATCAGATTATTACCGGCTAAACCTGTCCCCAATACACCAAAAAAACCTAATGCCCAGATAATAATTAAAATAACTGCGACTGTGTAAAGTAAGTTTCCCATAGTTATTGGTAAAGAGTAAAACCGTAGTCAGTAACTGCTTCTGTCTCCTTTATATGAAAAAGGTGTGCCAAAAACATGATAATAAATAGAGTATCTTTAAAAAGTCCAAATATGTAATAATTAGTAGTATCTTTCCTTGAAAAATGATCGTTTATTGATTCGAAGAGCCATTCTGAATGTAAAACAGTTGTGGAATAAATTCTACAGCTGTGGAAATTTGTGTAGAAAAAAAACGTCTTTTTATAAAATATGAAAATATTTTTTCCGTTCCGCTTTAGCCGTGTTTTGGTTTTTTTTGAGCGAATGGGAATTATTTTTGTGTGAATTCAGGCAAATAAGCGGTATTTGGACCAATGAGCCATTTTTAGGCACATTATTATCTATATACATAGTGACGTAACATTTGTGTGATGATAAACGAGATAACATTGTGGAGAGCATGAGGGGATGGCAAACCGGAACTCAGTTGAAACCGGTACTAACGAACATGACCAATACGAAGAAAGTACTAATCGTCGACGACGAAGCCGATATCTGTTTGTTACTTTCTGGTTTATTGAAGCGAATGGGCTATCAACCAACTTGTGCCAATTTTCTGGAAGAAGGTCGTCAGCGACTGGCTCAACAGGCGTTTGATGCCGTATTTCTGGATTTGAGTTTGCCCGATGGAGTGGGATTCGATTTGTTGTCCCACATCCGATCGAATGCAACCGCCACTAAAGTAATTATGATCAGCGCCTTTGATGGCATTGCCGAACGCAAACGCGCCTTGCAGGAGGGTGCCGATTATTTCATTGGCAAGCCTTTTAATCGGAAGACCATCGAACAGGCTTTACAATATATCCAAGTTTAGTTAACTTTATCCCCTCATCAAGTAACGGGCACTGTAACTGTCCCCCTATGGAAAGAATCTTAATCGTTGACGATAATACGGATATATGCCTGCTTTTAGAACGCTTTTTGTCAAAACAAGGATATAAGACGGCTTCTGTTCAACGAGGAGATGACGCCTTGGCTCTACTGCGCAAAGACTCGTTTGAGCTCGTTATCTGCGATTTTAAGTTACCAGATGTTGATGGTCTCGAAATGCTGCGTCGAATAAAAATACTCGACCCTTCAACGGCAGTCATTATCATTACGGGCTATTCCGATGTTCGCATGGCCGTGCAAACCGTTAAGCATGGGGCCTACGATTACGTTACCAAACCGCTTTATCCCGACGAAATCCTTTATACCATTAAAAGTGCCCTCGAACGGCGCAGTCAACGGACGGATGCCCGTCCAATGGCGGTTTCTCCCGTGGGCACCGATGCGGAAGACGCCCCCGATTTGAGTCCGGCAAAACCGGTTGTCCGGGTTGCCAAGTCCGCAATGATTGTCAATGGTGGCAAGCGGTTTATTTTTGGCAAAAGCCGGGCCGCCGAAATTCTTCAGAAGCACATTGATTTAATCGCTCCCACCAATATGTCGGTGATTATCACCGGCGAAACCGGTACCGGGAAAGAGTTTGTAGCCAACGCCATTCACCAGAAAAGCAAACGGGTTGGAAAACCGTTCGTGGCAATTGACTGCGGAGCCTTGTCGAAAGAACTGGCAGGCAGTGAGTTATTTGGCCACACCAAAGGCGCTTTTACGGGAGCTACCTCCGATAAAATGGGGAGTTTCGAATACGCCAACGGTGGGACGCTCTTTCTGGACGAAATCGGAAATCTCTCGTACGAAAATCAGATCAAGTTGCTTCGCGTATTGCAGGAGCGGAAAATCCGGCGTATTGGCAGTAACACCGATATTCTGGTGGATGTGCGCATCCTGGTCGCTACCAACGAAGACCTGCGGGAAGCCGTCCGTCAGGGCCGTTTTCGGGAGGATATTTTCCACCGTCTGGACGAATTCCGGATCGATCTGGTGCCACTTCGTGAACGGAAAGTCGATATTCTTCTCTTTGCCGAACATTTTCTGGAACTGGCCAACGAGCAACTGGAAAAGAACGTTCAGGGGTTTGACGACGAAGTCAAAGAAAAATTGAAGGAATATTATTGGCACGGTAACCTGCGTGAAATTCAGAACGTTGTAAAACGTGCTGTCTTGCTGTCACAAACTGACCTGATTACCCTGGAGTGCCTCCCTTACGAAATTATCTCGCCAAGTTATCAGATGGAAGATAGCGGAGCAGCGGTTTCGCCTACAACACCTGCCAATAACCTGAAATCAGTTTCGGAAAATGCCGAACGGGCCGCTATTATTAAAGTTCTGGAAAAAACCGGGTACAATAAAACCAAAGCCGCTGAAGTTCTTAACATCGACCGCAAAACGCTCTATAACAAGCTGAAAGCTTACGATATTCATCTTTGATTTTAATGAACAATGAACAGTATGTATCTGACTGTTCATTGTTCATTAAGTTTATTATTTAATCGTAAAACCCAGTGAGAGCTGTCCTACTGCATTTTTAGCTTTTCCCATTAAAAGTCTGGCACCGCCATCTTTGGCAACAGGCTGTAGCCCTTGTGCAAACCGTAATCCAAGCATTGCCGTTCCGAAATAAATGTTCAGACCACCAGCCAGACCGTAGTCGAGCGAGTTAAAGTTATCGCGGTTGATATTTCGATAATCACTTCCCAGATCACCATCCGTTAAAACCTTTGAATTCAGTAGGTAGGACGCATACGGTCCGGCCTGTAGATCCACCGAATTTCCTAATTTGAAGGTAGCCAAAACCGGTAATTCCAGATAATTCAGCTTAAACGTGTTTTTACCCGTTGCCCCCAGAAGATTGTAGTTGGCCGAAACGCCTTTTGTACTATATTGAAGCTCGGGTTGAATGGCGAAAAAACTGCTGACCGGTACCTGCGTAAAAACGCCGACGTGAAAACCAATTCGTTCATTACGGTTGTCAACATTATCTAAATAAAGGGTGCTGGCGTTGAGACCGCCCTTGATGCCGGTACGGGCTGTTGTTTGGGCCGAAACGCCCAAAACCGTCAGGCAACTGATGACAAGTGACGCGAGTAGCCATTTAACAATCGGTCTTTTCATGAATCAAAATTCGTTTGGTATATGCATCCATACCTGATAAATTTATGCCAAACGAAGTAGTTTATACTTGTAGATGGGTGTAAAATGTTGAAAATCAGTTATTAGTATTTATTTGGGCCAATGAAGCCGACAATCGAAAAAGAAAGGGATCAAAGCGGTTTTGTAGAAGATAATACTCAAAGTGTAGAAGACATTGAGTAAATAGTAATGAATTTATTAAACACCTGAAATACAAACGTGTTCCTAGTAGACAGGCGAGAGACGAACCTGGTCTTTGGAACTTAACTGGGAAATTGGTTTCAAATTATATCCACGGGAATGACGAATAAGCCATATAATACCAGCATATTAATTGCTGAAGATGATGCCGATGATCGCATGTTGATTGAGCAGGCTTTCCGGGAATGTAACCTGAAATCAGAGTTATACTTTGTGGAAGACGGCGAAGAGCTCATGGATTATCTTTATCAGCGGGAAAATTATACAGCCGCCATACGACCGAGCCTGATCATTCTGGACTTGAACATGCCCCGGAAAAACGGAATTCAGGCTTTGCGTGAAATCAAGGCAAATGAGCAATTCCGGCAAATCCCGGTCGTTGTATTAACAACATCGACGGCAGAGGAAGACATTCTCCGCACCTACGACCTGGGAGTGAGCTCGTACATCTCCAAGCCGTTCGATTTCAGTACGTTACTCGATATTACAACCACTATAAAAAAATACTGGATTGACACCGTTTCCTTACCTGATGACTCAATCCGATGAATTTTCGGAGAAACCAATCCGGGTATTGTTGGTGGAGGACGATGAAGATGATTTTGTGTTGACAAAATCCCTGGTTTCGACCCGCGACAATGCCAATATCAACCTCGATTGGGTGAGCGATTTCGACTCGGCTCTGGAACATATTTATCGCAACGACTACGATGTCTACCTGATCGATTACCGGCTTGGAGAACGAACCGGTATTGAGTTGATTCAAGAAGCCTTTAAAGCCGGTTGCCAGACGCCGATGATTTTGCTGACGGGTCAGGACGACCTGGAAGTCGATTATTCCGCTCTGAAACTCGGTGCGGCTGATTACCTGGTCAAAGGCCGGATCGATGCACAATTGCTCGGCCGCAGCATTCGCTATGCCCTGCGACAAGCCAATGTGGTGGGAGAACTGGCCGAAAAAGAGAATAAATACCGTTCCTTGTTTGAACGGTCGATTGACGCCATCTTTGTTACCGACCGGCAGTTTGAATTTCAGGAAATCAATCCGTCGCTGGAAAAACTGACCGGTTATTCAAACGACGAATTACTGAAAATGGACGTTCGGGAACTGTTTGATAAATCGGAGGTATATGACCAGTTGCGTCGGCAGATCGAAGAGTCGGACCACGTCAAGGATACGGAGATTGTGCTGGTGAGTAAAGACCGTAAAAAAATCGACTGCCTGCTTTCGGTGATTGCCATTCCCGACAAAGGTGGGATCACCAATTGGTATCAGGCCATTTTGCGGGATGTTACGCAGCAGAAAAAAGCCCAGCGTGATTTATTGGTTGCCGAAAAATTGAGCATGACCGGCCAGATTGCCCGGAGCATTGCCCATGAAGTGCGAAACCCGCTGACCAATCTGCACCTGGCTCTGGAACAGCTGAAGGAGGATTTGCCCCCGGAAGACCCCGGGTTGTCGCTCTATATCAACATCATACGGCGGAATGCTGAGCGAATTGGACAATTGATCACCGAAATGCTCAACTCGTCGAAACCGCGTGATTTGGAGTTGAAACCTTACAACCTGAACGATGCGGTGAAAGAAGCACTGTATCTGGTGCAAGACCGATTGCAATTGAAGGGCATGAAACTGGTCACCGATTTCACTTCTGAAGAGTGCGCGATTCCACTCGATAAGGAACAGTTTAAAACCGCTTTGCTGAATATTCTGATCAACGCGGTTGAGGCTATGAAAGAGTTGACCGGCGTATTGACGGTCAAAACTATTCCGGTTACTGACCGGGCCTTGATGGTTTGTGTGGAAGATAATGGCTCCGGAATTTCGGAGGCCAATCGCCAGCGGCTCTTTGACCCGTTTTTTACGGGGAAGCAAGGCGGTATGGGCCTGGGCCTGACCACCACGCAAAATATCATCAACAGCCACCGGGGGTCGATCGAGGTAGAAAGTCAGGAAGGAACCGGGACGACTTTTCGGCTGATTTTTCCACGCTGACTTTTTAATTCATACCGAATAATGGTTGAATGGCCGCTGCGAAAACAGAGGCCATTTTTTATGGAATCAGCTGTGGATTTTTTTGCCCACTGGGGAAACCGATTTCTACAGGCTTACAGTAAAAGGAGAATTTTATTTTGTGTTTTAGCGGGATGGTTTAACTAAACTAGATTGATAATCAGCATACTAATAGTTTTGAAATTGATGAGTTAGTGGGTTCAATAAAATGGCATAATTATCTCATTAAGGTTGGCATCAACAAGCGATAAAAGAACATGGTCTGGAATCAAACCCGTTTTCCCGCAGCAATGCGTTCGCTAACTCCCAGTGTTCGGGCAAAGGCAATTGAAATTGCTAACACCCTGTTAGCGAAAGGAGCACCCGATTCTAAGGAGGTTATTTCAACCAGTATTTTTGAAGCACGCGCCTGGTCCCGGCAACGGTTTTTTGAGTCGAGCGTGGGCGCATCCAGTTAATAATCTGTATAGTCTGAATATTGTCATTATTACGAACCAGGAAACTTGACATGGTATGATTTGGAAGAAAAATGTTTACGATACGCTGGTTGCCTGCGCAACAGCTTGTGATGAATATGCCACGGAATGCTCGCGGCAACAGGATATTGAGGAGTTGTACCGGTGCATTTTCCTGAGTCTGGACTGCGCGGATTTATGCCGTCAGGTGGCGGTTTTATACGTTCGGGGTTCCGAAAACACCCGGCTTCTGGCCCGTACCTGCATTGAAGTATGCGAAAAATGCGCCGAAGAATGTGAACGGATGAGTGCCGAGCGGGCCTGCCAGATTGCGTCTACCTGTCGCCAGTGCATCCGGGTTTGTATGACAATCCTGGAAATGTCTGTTCAGCCCGACAGCGAATCGGAGGTTTCGAAGACCCTGTTTGTTGCGCTGGGGCGTCAGGAAATGATTTACAATTAAATCCACTGGCAATACGCTATTAAAACGGTGCTGGTAACTGAACCAGCCGGGCCATCGGTCATCGGGAATGTCTGTCGTAATTGCGTCGTCGGGAGCAAAGGAGAGGGGAAACCAACTGTTCAATTCATTGACGACACGCACTAAGGATTGTGGATTCCGGATGTAAAAACCGCTTCTGAACTGGCTATACGAAACTGCGCCAGATGCCTGAAAGCGGAAAGTCGGATGAAGACCCGCGACTGGAAATCGGCACCGTCATAACTATTTTATCTCAAAAGGCCGGTTGTTTTTAGCGAAAACTAAATACGATCGGCCCGTTATTTTTACGATTAATCAACGGAATTATGGAAACTTTGGAACAACGGAATGGGGACATGGAAAAGGTGACGAAACTAATCTCCGATATCCGGATTGGAATGTTAACCACACAGGATGAACACGGAAATCTGGTTAGCCGGCCAATGGCCGTTATGCAGGTGGACGAGGAAGGTAATTTATGGTTTTTAACGAAGGAACACTCGCCCAAAACTGAACAGATCGATCAGCATTATAAAGTAAATGTCGCATTTGCCGATGCGTCGGATTCGTCGTTCGTGTCGGTGAGCGGTTCGGCGGAGGAGCTTCAGGATCGGGCGAAAATCGAGGAATTATGGTCGCCGATGGCCAAACCGTGGTTTCCGGAAGGAAAGGACGATCCACAGTTGTCTCTTTTGAAAGTACACATCGAAACTGCGGAATACTGGGATTCCAGTTCCAGTCGAATGGTTCGACTTTTTGAAATGGCCCGTGCGGCCCTGACTGGGGATACGTACAAATTAGGCGAAAACAAGCTGGTTGAAAATCATTAATTTTAATACATACCATTGCAAAATGCCGATCCGGAAAGTCGGCATTTTGCGTATATGGCTGGTAGCTTAAGCGTTATGATTGTTAAAAGCAAAGACTTTGGTTGGGAATTGATTCATCAGCAAGCACACGGTTTATTAGCCGTCAAGATTGCAAATCATTGGAAACCAGACATCCGAACCGGCCGGTGGCTGGAAACGCTGGTGGCCCTGACGGAACACGATGATGGACAGGAGCCCTGGGAGGGTAGAAACCACCTCACCGAAGCGGGGGCTCCTCTGGATTTTCGCATTGAAATGTACTCGATTGGTCAGGCAAAGCGAATGATTGAAATTGCACTGGAGAAAAGCCGCTGGAATGCCCTGTTGGTATCGCGGCATGCCACCTTTCTGTATAGTTCATTGGCACAGCAGAATGACGAAATGGCTGATTTCCTGAAGCAGCAACGGCACAACCAGCAAAAGTGGATGAAACAATTGAACGTGGCAAAGTCCACCGTTGATTCCGCTTATGCTTTTGTCCAGTGGTGCGATGCTCTGTCCCTGATTCTTTGCCAGGGCCAAATACCCGAAAACGGTCGTCAACTGGAAATCAGCCCCGGACCGGACGAAACTCCTTATTTTATTTTTCAGCGATCCGATCAGTCCGTCGGCGTGGTGCCCTGGCCCTTTGAAACGCCGAAATTTTCGTTGCAGGTGGAAGCCTATCAATTGCACCAGCTCAGTTTTAAAAATGATGCCGAATTATATGCCTGCATCCAGGAATCGCCGGTTGAGGAGAAAGAGTGGTTGTTTAGAGAAAATGAAAAGTAAAGAACGCTGAAAGATAATGGAAAACCGCTCTCTTTCAGCGTCTGTTCTTTCCTGATTTTAGTCCTGCAATCGCATAAAAACCACCGAACGCCCCTGGATTTCAAACGGTTCGCGGGCCGAAACTTCATAGGGAACGTTGGCGTCGAGGTCCGTATTGACCAAAACCTGCCAGGTATGCTTTCGGCCAACTTTCGGTAATTTGAAAGAGAGCGGCTCCCAGAAAGCATTGAATAAAATCAGCAGATGACCTTCGCCAATGGCTTCTCCGTTTTCATTCTGTTCGTCCACTTCTGTTCCATTGATCAGGAGCCCCAGGCAACGCGTAATCCCGTCTTCCCAGTTCTCTTCTTTCATGGGTTTTCCGTCGATGCGGAGCCAGACCATTTCTTCGGAACGGTAGAATTTTCGCCGGCTTAGCAAAGGCATTTTATGACGCAGCGCTGTTAGGTGACGCGTAAAATCAAACAACGCCTGCTGGTCGGCTTTCCACTCCCAATTGAACCAGCTGATTTCATTGTCCTGAGCATAAGCATTGTTATTGCCCTGCTGGGTCCGTCCGCACTCGTCACCCATTACCAACATCGGCGTTCCCTGACTCAACAGTAAGGTTGCCAGAAAATTCCGCTTTTGTTGCTCACGCGCGCGCTGAATGGCTTCATCGTCGGTCGGTCCTTCGGCGCCCATGTTCCAACTCCGGTTGTCGTTGGCACCGTCCCGGTTATCTTCCCCGTTGGCGTCATTGTGTTTGTCGTTGTAACTGACCAAATCGTTGAGCGTAAACCCGTCGTGTGCCGTAATCAGGTTAATGCTGTTGGCGGGCTGGCGACCGTCGTTGTACAGATCCGGGCTTCCGAGCACCCGTGCGGCCAGTTCGCCCGCCAAACCGGTATCGCCTTTCCAGAATCCCCGGACGCAATCCCGGTATTTCCCGTTCCACTCCGACCAGTTTACCGGAAAATTTCCCACCTGATACGTCTGAATATCCCAGGGTTCGGCAATCAGCTTGACTTGTGACAAAACCGGGTCCTGCTGAATGGTTTCCAGAAACGACGATAACTGACCCGCGGCACTCAGGCTATGCGCCAGCGCCGTGGCCAGATCGAACCGAAAACCATCGACGTGCATTTCCGTCACCCAATACCGCAGACTGTCCATCACCAGTTGCAGCGTGCGGGGATGACTGACGTTAACCGTATTGCCGGTTCCGGTGTAGTCCATGTAAAACAACGGATTTTCTTCCACCAGCCAGTAATAAACCGGATTGTCGATTCCGCGAAAGGAAAGGGTAGGACCGTGCTGATTGCCTTCGGCGGTGTGGTTGTAAACCACATCCAGAACTACCTCGATGCCGGCTTTATGCAACGCTTTAACCATCGACTTGAACTCCTGAACGACGTTATGCCTGGCACCTTTGACCGCGTATTCGCTATGGGGGGCAAAAAAACCGATGGAGTTGTAACCCCAGTAACTGTCGCCGGTGAATTGGTGAACAGGCAGCAATTCGACCGTCGTGATGCCCAGCGATTTCAGATAGTCCGTTGCTTCGGTTGTTGCCAGCCCGGCGTATGTTCCGCGGATTTTCTTGGGCAGTTCGGGATGTTGCTGCGTAAATCCTTTGACGTGCAGTTCGTAAATGATCGTGCGGTTGAGCGGAATATCGGGTCGCTGGTCATCCTCCCAATCAAACGTGGAATCAATCACGACCGATTTCGGCACAAAAGGCGCACTATCGTCATTCTGAGGCTCCGAATAGCGGTTTTCATCCTGATTGTCGGGCGCAAATCCCAACTGGGCGATGTGGCTTTCGATTGGACCACTAATGGCTTTGGTGTAGGGATCCAGCAGCAGTTTATTCGGATTGAATAACAGCCCCTGCGACGGTTCAAAGGGGCCTTCGACCCGATAACCGTACAATTGTCCCGCCGGGATCGCTTCCAGATAAATGTGCCAGACCTGTTCCGTTCGCTCGGTCAGCGGAATACGTCGGGTTTCTTTGGTCGAATCTTCGGCATCGAACAAACATAAAATAACGCCAGTAGCGTGTTCACTAAAAAGGGCAAAATTGACACCTTCGTTGTCCCAGGTTGCGCCCAAAGGATAAGGCTTTCCCGGTCTGGAGCGGATTTCTTCCGGATTTTCTACGGTATTTGTGGGTTCCATAATAGTTAATGAGGAATGATGGATTACTGATGCGTATGGAGTGGCATTTATTCCCTATCATTCTTTGCCGACCTGATTGTTTGGTCAAATACTCAACTAGTCGTCTCGCGGGATTGTTTTTGATCGCAAAAAAAAGTCTTCGACCGGCCGCGGTCGAAGACTTTTTCATTTCACTAACCGGTGATTAAACGACATTAGCAAGCCGCGCCATCGACGCGTGCGCAGCTTGAATCCGTTCTTTCTGTAGCAAGAGCAATTCACGCGTGCTGGCCGCCAGACTGGTGTTTTTCAGGATTTCCTGATAATCATCCAGGGCCTGACCATCACCGCGTTTACACTCCTCCACAACGGCTTTGTCGTCGTTACCGGTAAAGGACGTTTTGATGTTGATCCAGGCGCGGTGGAGATCGGCCATCAGGCTCGTGCTCGTTTCCGGGTCACCGCCCAGCGTCCGGATTTCCCGGTCAATTTCCGTAGCATATTCGCCCCGCTGCCGCGACTGGGCCATAAACAGGCTCTTCAGTTCAGCATCCTTTACATTTTCGGCGGCTTCCTGGTAGCCTCGTTCGCCGTCACGCGTGCGCGTCAATAGCGTATTCAACCGATCCAGAATTTCGCCGTTTGTGTTTCTCGCTTCCATAACGATGTAAAATAGGTGTTTAGAACTGCTTAACTATTTATATTTCCAATGGTTCCGCGTTCGGCCGCTTTTCTTAGTTTATCGTTAGCAAAAATAGCTACTTCAACCCGGCGGTTTTGCTGACGACCCGCTACGCTGCTGTTGTCGGCAATGGGCTGACTTTCTCCATACCCTTTCTCCGCCAGACGGTTCCCCTTGATTCCTTCCGATTGCAGAATCTTTGCGACGGTTTTGGCCCGACGTTCCGAAAGCGTCAGATTGTGCTTGTCCGAGCCGGTGTTATCGGCGTGACCTTCAATGAGAACTTCGGTATCGTCGTATTTTTTTAACGTTTCGGCTAGCTTCTCGATGTTTTCCCGGTTGGCCGTCTTGAGGTTGTATTTATCCACGTCAAATAGAAAATCGGAGTCAAAGGTGATTTTTATACCTTCTCCAACCCGCTCAATCCGGGCATTTTCGAGTCTGCGCCGTAATTCTTCTGCCTGTTTGTCCATCTGCCGGCCAATTAAGGCACCACCCGCACCACCGACTGTTGCGCCCAAAATAGCTCCGATGGCGGTGTTGCCCGACTTCCGGCCGATCAGCCCGCCCGCTACGGCACCGGCACCGGCACCAATAATGGCTCCGCGCTGAGTATTGTTCGTTTTATTCCGAATTGATTTACATCCCGTCATTGTATCAACCGCCAGAATACTACCGGCTAATACCAGTGCCACCGCTCGTATCTTAATAAATCCTAAAGATTGGCTGTGAGTGCTCATAGTAATTTGAAACGTTGGTTTCCTCAGCATAATCCAAAAGCTGTACCATTTGTTGGAAGACCGGTTTTATTTTTTATAACTTACGCTATTAATATCCTGTAAATTAGTAGGTTATGGCAAGAGTGGTCAATTTGAAAAACCGTATTATATCTTTGAATCGGTGGGGAGCAGAAGAAACAGGATGAATGAGCTGGGGAAGACTTTCTACACTCAAATTGGAAAAATACAATAAATAACATATTTTAATGTAAATAGAAAAATACTCACTTCGTCAGAAATAAATGTTAGTTTTTGGTAAATGATAGAATCAAATTTTTACCTAATATTGCCTTATTTTACTAAACGGTTACAATAGAGAAATCTCTGGCCTGATTTATGCACGTGATTGAAAGATAATTCTATTGTTTACTCTACGTGTATGTATTCTCGAGATTCAACTATTACGCTACGTTTAAGGCGGAGTGTGGCATTTCCTCGACTTGCTGAGATGTTGAAAGAAGCACGGCTGTCCGAATTTAAAACATTAATGCAGGCGATTGATTGCGCGAATAATCGCTATGTAAAAGGTAACGACCACTGGATTGTGCGCGGAGACAATGGTGTTTATTGGGTAGTTCGGCCGCGAGTTGCCGAATATTTGGTAAACGCCGGGTATGAACTGGCATTTGGAAGGTAAGCGAATTACAAAAAGCAGAAGGGATGAAAATTGAAAAAGAGCGAGACTTTTTCTATTTTCATCCCTTCTGCTTTTTACTAGTATAACATGAAACAGCGCCGGGGATTGTGGGTGAGCTTAGTGAGTGGCTGGTTGCTAACGGGTTGCATGGCTTCCAACTGTCCGATCAGGAGTTGTCACGTTCGGATGGAGCATCAGCATGGCGGACGAATTTATCGGGGAACCACATTCGGAACGATGCACAGCCCAACCTGGTGGCTGTCGAATCGCAAAGGAGAAGGCGCCCGGGCTTCGATGGCCAGCGACCGCAAAGGACTCAAAAAAGAGAAAGGGGACGGAAAAAAGAAGAAAGTCAAGAAGCAATTCCGGTGGGAACGCGTTTAATTAAGCGGTATGAATGAAGAGTTATATGCGTCAGCCAACTCTTCATTCATACCGCTTCATTCATAACTAATAAACGCGTACCGTGTGAGAACCGCGGGTTACATTGATTTTACCCGGCATTTTTTCCAGCGATGGTTTGTCGCCTTTGGTCACTTTCCAGAATTCGATGGCACCGGAGCGGTCGCCATAGTCGAGGTATTCTGAAACCGCCACGGCGATCGCATTGCCGCTCTTGTCAAATTCGATGCTCTGGGGAGAAATTCCTTCGAATGGATATTCGTTCGCCAGCGTTAACTTCCCTTCCTTATCCAGTGAATAAACCGAAAGGGAGCTTTTACCGGCACCGGCGTTGGAAAAAGGCTGGTACGACTGACCCGAATTAGCCACAATCACCATCGAACCATCCGGGCTAACCGTCAGTGCTTCTGCGCTCTCGCCCGAAGCGGTTTGCGACACAATTTTGTGTTCGCCAGGTGTATCTTCGGTGCTAAACTGAACGACGAACAATTCACCTTTGCCAGCGCCCTGGGCATTGGCGGCTTTCTTGATATCGGATACAATGAAGAATTTTCCGTCGGGAGAGAATTTACCGGTTGCGGGCAATCCACCTACTTTAATCGGCTTGCCGTGCGGAACGATGTTCGGTTTTTTAGCTGCGTCGAGTGAGTATTTCATCACGCCTACTTCCTGCGAATCTTCAATCGAGTAAGCAATAAAATCACCCGCCGGACTCCACACCAGGTCCGTAATCCGGGCGCCCGGAACCGGAGAAGGGGCCGTAATGACGCGTTTCGGTGTACCGGTATTGTCGATCTCGATCAGTCGCATTTCTTTTCCGGCTTCACCCGAAGCAACGGCCAGCGTATTTCCCTGCGGATTGATCGTGATGGCCGTCGGCAATGCGCCAACACTCACGACTTTGGCCGTCGGCTTAGCCGGGGCCAGATCGACAATAAACATCCGGGCTGCGGATGGCAGGTCTTTTATACCGCCTTTCAGCGTCGCCAGGCTATCGCCCAATTGACCGCGCCCTTC
The DNA here is from genome assembly GCF_003858635.1 of Larkinella rosea. Taxonomy (GTDB): domain Bacteria; phylum Bacteroidota; class Bacteroidia; order Cytophagales; family Spirosomataceae; genus Larkinella; species Larkinella rosea. Next base: position 135,439 of record NZ_RQJO01000010.1, on the reverse strand, counting down.
CAGCACGAAAGCGAAGCGTCCGTTGGGCGTTACTACGGCGGCTTTGTCGTAGAGCACCGATGAATTGGAAATGGGCGCCGTTGTAATGTTTTGACCCGAGCGATCGAGCGGAAATTTGACAACCGTCAACGCATCGCGGCTGGTTTTACTTTTGTACAAGTTACCATCAACCAGGGCAGAAGCAGCCATGTCGGCGTCGGACAGAACTACAATTCCTTTGGCTGTGAACTGAATGGGGTCCTGCTGGGCAAAAGCCCCCGTTGTTAATAAGGTGGCAAGGGCAACCAAACTCTGTTTTTTCATGCTGCTAATAGAAGGGTTATATCTTTGGATATTACGCAAATATAGACGAAAGCGGCAATTTTAGTAAACTGGGAGGGCGTTTTCATAAACTTTCTTTCGTCCTGACTCCCAAATCAAAATTTGGTTCGGGACGGTTTTTGATTTGGGTTTGAAAGCAGGTTGCTCCTCTTTCCTGATTCCCGGTCAATACTTCATAATCCCGAGTTCTTTTTCCACCGCCGACCGGCCCTGTTTCATCCACGGAGGCAGCGCAGCATCTTTCAGGTAATGATCAAAAAACTGATACATCCGGATACTGAGATCTTTGGCGTTGTGCCGCTGGGTCAGGTTATGATCCTCGCCATTGTACACCAGCAGCCAGGCCGGTTTGCCCAGCCGCCGGAGCGCCGAATAAAACTCGATGCTCTGGTACCAGGGCACTGCACCATCCTGATCGTTGGCCATCAGCAGGAGCGGGGTTTCGATGCGGTTGGCGTAAAACAGCGGGGAGCTTTCGAGGTAATTCATGGGTTTGTCCCAGAGCGTTCCGCCAATGCGGCTCTGTGTTTTTTCGTACTGGAACATGCGGCTCATGCCGGTTCCCCACCGAATGCCGCCGTAAGCGCTGGTCATGTTCACCACCGGCGCACCGGCCATGGCGGCTTTGAACAGATTCGTCCGGGTTACCAGATAGGCTGTCTGATAACCGCCCCAGCTCTGGCCCTGCAACCCGATGCGGTCGCGGTCGACGAACCCTTTTTCCAGTAAATTCAGCACACCCGGCACAATGCAGTCGTAGGCGTTCTGGCCCGGTATTCCGGTCGTATAAACAATATCGGGGACAAAAACCAGGTAACCGTTTGATACACAGTATGCCATGTTGATCGTTGAGCGGCTGGGCGCGGGTGTTTTGTAGTCGTTCAGCGTTTCGGCATTGCGTTCGTAGTAATACACTAACATCGGGTATTTCTTCCTGGGGTCGAAATCATCCGGTTTATACAGAAGTCCTTCCAGCTTGGCACCATTGTTCCCAACCCATTTAACCAATTCAACAGTACCCCAGCGAACGCTGTCCTGTTGGGGATTGATGTCTGTCAATTGCTGCAATTCGGCAAAGGTCGTATCCGTCAGGTACAGGTTGTTGGATTCGCGGAAGTTGCCTTTCTGAAAGGTCAGCGTCGGCCCTTTTTTCGCTTTTGATAAACCAGAGAACCGGTAACCGCCCTTTGTTAAAATAACCGGATCGACCCCCGGATTTTCGACCGGTTTCTTCAAAATTCCCGTCGATTTATCGTTTTCCCAAAAACCGGTCAGCCAGAGGTTTCCCGTCAGCGTAACAAATTTTTCCTCCGGATCGAGATTGGTGCGACGCAGCCGAATGCGGTTTTTACGCCCGTAGCCCGCCGTCAGGTTGACCGGTTTTTCCTGCCCTGTCGGGTCGATGCGCCACAGATCGAAGCGATCATAAATCAGCACATAGCGGTCGTCTTTGGTCCAGCCGGCGGCTCCGTAACTGCCGGGCAGGTCGGGGGTGTCATGTTCTTCGTCGAAAAACCGCACCGGAATGCCCCGCGTCAGGTCAATGCGTTTGCCTTCTGCCAGCGACCAGGCCCGCCAGAGCGAATCGCGCTCGTCGTACCACCAGGCGTATTTACCACCCGGCGACAACTGGGCGTACGACACCCGGGCGTCGTTGGCGATCTGTTTTTTCTGACCGGTTTTTGAGTTGATCAAGTACACATCCGTCTGACCGGGGTCCCACATGCTGTTGATCTGGTACGGCAAATTACTCAGTCCCAGCCAGTAGGGTTGGTCGGATTTAAGATCAATCTGAACATTGGGCATATCCCGGTTTCCCAATTGCGTAATACCACCAGTCGTTAAATCACAAACCGCCAGAAAACCGCGTTCTTTTTCCTGCTTCAACTGCTTGAGTTGCATCGGCTGAATCGTCGGGTCGTTCCAGCTCCAGACGTCTACTTTTACCCGCTCTTCGTCCAATACCGTCGAGTCTTTGATCGGTTTGGGCGGCAAAATCGACGTCGCGAAATACAACCGCTTTCCGTCTTCTGAAAAGGATGGCGTCCGGTATTCATTCACATTCCAGCCTTTGGGATAGGCTTTGGTCAGGGTATCGGCCAGCACAACCGTTTGCCCCGATGAACCGGCAAAAACCGGGGCCGTTTTTCGTTTTTTAGTCGGGATAGAACCGGCCGGAACCAGGTGTTTGTAATACAGCGTATACGCCCGGACATCCGCTTCGGCGCTGTCGCCGGTGGCCATCCAGGCCAGTTGCGTACCGGTTTTATCGACGGCCAGTCCTTTATACACTTTGCGTTTCGAGCTTGTATCGACCAGCATTTCGTTCTGTTTTTTGGTGTCGAAAATAAATACTCCCGCTTTTTTCAGTGTATCGTTTACCGCGTCCTTCGTATAAAAAACCGTATTGCCATTATCCGAAACCGTTGCGTACGTCACGTACCGGAATGATTGCGTGGCACCGGTTTCCAGATTCAGCAGGATCAGATCGTCGCCTTTTGGCTTTTTCGTGGATGCCGTGGCCCGAACCCGTGATGCCGGTTTTTGGGCTGTAGAGTCTTTTTTCACGCCTTTTACTTCCTGGTGTTCCTGCAAAATGGCCGCCCACGACCCGCTTTCTTTCGGAAGGGTATACGATTTGATATTGGCAAAACCGATCCGGTTTCCGGTTTCGAGATTGAACACCAGCAAACTATCTTTCGGCAATTGATCCGCCTTGACTTTTTTCTTTTTAGCCTCCCGCGTTAGTTTGAACGGCGCCTTTAGCCGCATCACCAGAAACCGGCTGTCGGGCGTAAACTGCGCCAGATACCCCCGTGCGAATACATATTTTTTGGTCTCTGATGGATTTAATGGGACAGCCTGGCGATTCGTGGATGCATTTGGTCCGCCCGCCTTGGCTTCCAGGGTTGGGTCTGACTTTTTCGCCGGCGGGGAGCCCGGCACCCGAATCAACTCCAGAACCCCATCGCCTTCCTGCGGATCGATCTGGTAGCTGAGCCACTGGCCATTGTTGGAATGCTTCTCGAAGCGAACGGTTTGCCAGCGGTCGTAATCGGCATGGGTTAGCGGGCGTTTGGTCGTTTGCGCGACGAGCGACGTTTGTTGGAAAAGGAAATAGCAAATGAAAAGAAAAGCGCAGTGACGCATAATTCAAGTGGGTTAACGGTCTACTAAATTACGCAAAAACTAGCTAACAAATTACGTTGGCATCAGCCGTTGGGCTATTAATAAAAACGAACAAATAATTTTTAAATAAAAGAACGTTCGTTTATTTTTGATCCCGCTATGAGATTACGCGACGAAACAAAAGAACAGGCGATTCGGGAGCAGGCGATGAAAATGATCGTCCGGGAGGGCTTCGACGGGCTGAGCATGCAGAAACTGGCGAAGGCTGCGGGGGTTTCGCCGGCCACGATCTACATCTATTTCAAAGACCGCGAGGACCTGATCCGGCAGATTTATTACGAAGAGATGCAGATGATGAGCCAGGAAACGCTCCGGGGATTTGACCCGGCCATGCATTTTGACGAAGGGTTGCGGGTGCAATGGATGAACCGGGCCAATTACTGCATGAAATATCCGCTTCGGATGCATTTTATGGAACAGATGCGCCATTCGCCCTTTCACGAAAAGTTTCAGACCGATGCTCAAAACCCGTTTTCGGTCGCGATGAAAGTCTTCGTGATGAATGCCATCCAGCGCAATGAACTCGTGAAGCTGCCGGTTGAGGTATATTGGTCGGTAGCGTATGCACCGTTGTATCAGCTGATTAAATTTCAGCAGTCGGAGCAGGGAATGCCGGGCTGGGGCAAATTCGTCCTGGACGAAAAGGTACTGGAGCAAACCCTGAGCCTGGTGTTGAAAGCACTGAAACCTTAATTTTTTCAAGAAAATAGTGAGCGAAGTCAGTTGTCGGCCCGAAAACGAAAACCGGAGCGGATTTTAATCCCGATTTTAAGTCGTCCTATTATATTACTGCCGAAAGAAAAACCTATGCAAGCCGCCGAACCCAAAACTGTTTTTACATCCTACGAAAAGGCCATCATCGGAATGCTGGCTTTTATCCAGTTTACGGTCATTCTGGATTTCATGGTGCTCTCGCCACTGGGCGCCCAATTGTTGACCGAACTTAACATCACGACGGCCCAGTTCGGCTGGGTGGTGTCGGCCTACGCTTTCAGCGCCGGAATTGCGGGTTTGCTGACGGCTGGTTTTGCCGACCGCTACGACCGCAAGAAACTGTTGCTGTTTTTTTACAGCGGTTTTGTGCTTGGAACGCTCCTGTGCGGGATTGCCCCCGACTACCATTTCCTGCTCATCGCCCGCATCGTTACAGGAATTTTTGGTGGGGTCATCGGGTCGATTGGCTTTGCCATTGTCACCGATTTGTTTGCGTTTCAGGTGCGCGGCCGGGTCATGGGCGTTATCCAGTCGGCGTTTGCCGGTAGCCAGGTTTTGGGAATTCCGGTGGGATTATACCTGGCCAATAACCTCGGCTGGCACGCGCCCTTTCTCCTGATTGTGGGCGTCAGCGTCGTCGTTGGCCTCGCCATTGCCCTGTATATGAAACCGGTAACGGCCCACCTGAACCTCAAATCGGACCGGAATCCGTTTCAGCATTTGCTGCATACGGTTTCGCAGACGAGTTACCTGCGCGGTTTTGCCAGCACGGTTTTGCTGGCGACGGGCGGTTTTATGATGATGCCGTTTGGTAGTGCCTTTGCCATTTATAACCTGGGAATTTCGCAGGAACAACTGCCGCTGATTTACATGGTAACCGGCATTTCAGCCATCATTATCGGGCCGCTGGCCGGAAAACTGAGTGATAAAATCGGCAAGTTTCCACTGTTTTTCTACGCATCGATCTGGGGTATTATCGTAACGATTGTCTATTGCCACCTGGAGATTACTCCGCTTTGGGAAATCATGATCATCAACGTATTGCTGTTTGCCGGTATTTCGGCGCGGATGGTGTCGTCATCGGCGCTGGTATCGGGCGTCCCCGACCCGCAGGACCGGGGTGCGTACATGGGGATCAACTCGTCGGTTCAGCAAATTTCGGGCGGTATTGCTTCAATGATTGCCGGGCTGATTGTGGTGCAGGCCAAGGGCGGCAAATTGGAACACTATGATACACTGGGTTATATCGTAGCTGGAACAACGGCCATCACCATTGTGATGATGTATTCAATTAATCAATACGTTACGCGGAAACAGGCCGCTGAAGCGGCCAAAAAGGCGCCTTCTTATAATGTGTAATAACTGATCACTTGTGATAGCGCTGTGATCCGGCCACGGTAACAGCAGCAGTGGTCATCATCAGGAACATGAATAGTAAAAAAAGAATCGTTTCTGAGTTTTTAGACTGAAACAGAAGACTTATCGCTCCGAATAGCCAGGAGACAATACCAGAACCCATTAGGCATTTCCCGTTCCACCGGGCAAAACCATCCGGATCAATAATTTTGGTTTCATCGTAACCAGCAATTGCCCGAGCTATTTTGAATTTCCAGATAATCCATCCAAGCAGTACTAGAAAAGCGCCAACGAGTGCCAGAATAATAAAGGGAAACATCATTCAGGAGTAGTTTTTGAGTACGAAAAATTTAACTTGTAAACCGTAAATTGGACGAAATTCCGGACAAAAAGTAACGACAACAAAACGTTGACTGCCAGTCGGAAATAGCAATGGACTTGTAGAACAGATCAATGAAGGACATTCTTTTCAAGAACATCACCCTTTTCGAAGAAAAAAAAGTACGCCATTCTTGACCTTTTCAAAACGTATAAAAAAGGAACGGTTTTATTGAAATAAGGACAATTATCCACACATGGCGGTCATTTCATTTATTAATAAAAAAGGAATAACGGCAGCACATTACCAGCAACGACGGTCCCGGAATGAGAAAGGCGCTACCAATGGAGCTGTCTAGAGAAATGGCCTGAAAGACCATAAATCCAGCCAGAACGAGCGCTATTCCTGAGAAGATAAAATTGAAAATCTTCTTTTGGTTGTAGAGCATCATTTTGTCCGCTGGACTGAGCGGTAGCATCTGGGCGGTAGCAGAAGATTGAGGAGCGAAAACAGATGTCATTTTTCGTATCGTGTTGGTTTGATTGAACGATACAAAGTGCCGCCAAAACGCGACGCCCGTAAATTCGGGAATACCCTGTTTTTGGATTGAGAAAACCGGTATTTTGAGATTATAGGTTTTCCTATAGCCTTCAAATTGGCCTCCTGTTTTTTAGTGAATCGATCGGTTACGTCTGCACTAACTCCGCGACACCCACGCAATAATCGGCAGCTCCGTAATAGACCAGAATCCGGCCATCGGGCATCCGAACCCAGCCGTTGGTGAACACAACATTCGGAAAAAAACCGGTTTTCTCCCACTCGAGTTCGGGGACCAGCAACGGTTCCGTGGACCGATCGAGCAATTGGGTTGGATCGTCGCGGTCGAGGAGGGCGAGGGCCAGCGAATAGGCGTGATCGACACTGGCGCCGTGGTAACAGACCAGCCAGCCTTCGTCGGTCAGGAGGGGTTCGGGACCGACGCCAATTTTCAGATGTTCCCAGGGCGTTCCGGTGGCTCCGAACAAAAACCGGTGGTCACCCCAGTGAATACCGTCCGGCGACCGGGCGAGCCAAACCGACGGCTTTCCGATGTCCGACACCATCGGTCGGTGCAGCAGGTAATAAAACCCGTTGATTTTCTGGGGAAACAGACAGGCGTCTTTGTTGGGTGGCGCAAGAATCATTCCCTTCCGTTCGAAGGTCACAAAGTCTTTCGTAACGATTAGTCCAACGCCGGGTCCATTTTCCGAAACTGCCGTGTACGTAATCCAGTATTGATTGTCGAGAAATGTGATCCGGGCGTCTTCCACGCCAAACGATTCATCGGCCCGTTCCGGAAAAATAAATGGGTTGGGGTCGACCGTAAAATGAATACCATCCCGACTTCGCGCCAGCCGCAAATGACTCAGCGAGGTTAAATACACCTGATCGCCGATTTGCACCACGCGCGGATCGTAGTCGCCTTCCGGTTCCGGGAACGTTTTAATAACCAGCTGAAACTGGCCATCCAGTTGCTGCACGATCGGCACCTGGATCTTTCCAGGCAGGGTATCGACGGCTTCAGCCACCCGCAGCAACAACAGAATTTCATCGCCAAACCGGCAGGCTGCGGGGTTGAACGCACCCATCACCTGAAACTGCGGATGCGATGGTTTTACATCGGCGGCTGTGATAACCGGGTGATCCGAAAGTCGGCGGAGCTGGTACATTTTCATATCAGTGGTTGGCCGTCATCAGAATTTTAGGCGGGTTTTCCGGTTTTACTGAATCGGCGTAGGCATTCAGAATATTGACAATGATCTGCGTCATGTATTCCCGCTTGTTGAACACAATGTCATGGCGGTTTTCCGGTAACAGATATTCCCTGGATTGGGCGTTAATCAAATGCGAACGGCCAAAGGCCACATTGGTCGGAAAAACCAGGTCGTCGCGCTGGCCGTGCAGAAACGTAACGCCGGCTTTGATTTTGTTCCAATCAGGCAGAATTTCGGTCAGGGCCTGGCGATGCGCCAATTTTTCGTCATTGGCAAGAAGCAGCAAACGCGGAATCAGCCAGCGTAATGGCGGTTTGTCAATGAAATAACTAATGGGGTAGGTCCGCTCCAGTCCCGGCCCGAGGGCGGAGGAGACGAAAACCACCTGATCGACCAGATTTGGATTGTTCATTGCCAGCCGTGCCGCCACCGAACCGCCGTACGACGACCCAACCAACATGAAATACGACGCTTTTCGGTAATGATCCATCAGCGGCTGAAGGAGTTGAGCCTGTTTAACGATCGAGGTTTCCACCCGGCCAAAATCGGAATAACCGTAGCCTGGCCGATCCACCGCTACCAGATGCGCGTGGTTGACGAGCGTCGTATCCTTGAAAAACTTCATAAAGAACGAAGAAGAACTGGGGGCGCCGTGCACAAACAAAACCACGGGCAATGAATCCTGGCCGGGTTCGTCCGTTTCAATGTACCGGATGGTTCGGTCGGCCACTTTATACCGGTGAACAACGGCTTTCACCCGTTCATTCCGAAAACTTTCCGCAATTTCTTCGTCACTGTCCCGCGATTCGACCCAATGGGCGGCAGTCAGTAATCCGGCAAAGACGACAATGATAACGATCAAAGCCCAACGTAGGACACGCAAAAATAACTTCATACCTACTATAACGACTGACGCGGGGCGGAGGTTTCAGAATCGAGCCCTGAACGCAGTAGAAAAATAAAATTCGGGCGCGAAATCACCACAGGTTTTCGACCAATGGCCTAGCAAACCGGGCGGTTCAATCCGAAAGATAGGGAGGGAGTTCGGATTGAAATGAAAACGGTTCCCTGAAACATTCCGATAAGGGAACGGTTACTGATTGAACACACGATTAAACGCATTCATGAAAAATCAGGAGCCGACATTGCCGGAAACGGAGGAACATCGGGACGCCATCGGTCTGGAGACCAAACCGGAACTAGCCAATCCCGCCGATTCACCCAAAGAAGATGAAACAGATTCGCTCGAGCCCGATGGCGGGCTCGATGGGAATGATACAGAACCGGGTACCGGCGCGTCGATTGGATACGCCGGCGCCGGTTTGTCAACGCGTTAAAAGAACCCGGCCACTCTGGGTTTTGAGATCCGTTTTGAGGTGAATGAAATGCACACCGGGTGTATTTTGGCTGATATCAATGGTTTCTTCCTGCGGCTGACCGGTTCCCAGAACATCCCGTTGGTGCAGGGTTCGGCCGAGCAGGTCGGTGACCCGCAACCGGGCTTTTTCGTTTTCGGCTAACTGGAATCGGGCGGTAACCAGACCGGTTGTCGGATTGGGAGTTAGCGATAACGGAATAAGCGATGCTTCATCAGCGGATTCGGATGTCCCCATTCGCTGCTGATTGGGCGTGCAGTTGATGGTTTTAGGCGACCAGGTCAGAATAAAACTACTGCCTTGAACGCGCCCCCAGATCGTTTTTTGCTGACTGGTTTTTAAACTTTGGGGTACGTAATAAATATAGCCGTGTGCTCCGTTGCCTTTCCCGGCATTTTTCAAATCCTGCCGGAATATATCCGCGTTGGTCGTTCCAACCAATTTGGCGGCCGCCAGCGTTGTGCCTTCGAGAAATTCAACGGGAAGTGATAGATTCGGTTTATCCCGATCCCAGACCCAGCCGGAAAAACTGGAGCAATTGACCACATCCAGATACCCTTCAAAACTCCCGGTGATCGGAACCGGGTTGACCGTCAACGTCAATGTCAAATCCGTTTTCGCATTCTTATTATCCGTTGCTGAATACGTCAGCGTGTGAGTCCCCGTCGAACTGGGTGTGCCGCTCAACACCCTGGTGCCGGCGGTAAAACTTAGCCAGGCTGGAAGTCCGGTAACCGTATGCGTCAACGCACCATTTTCGGGATCGTTGAAAGCCGTCAGGGTGGTTGTAAATGCTTTCCCAACCGTAGCCGTCAGCGACGCAATGGATGGGGCCACCGGTGCTTTATTGGCGGGTGGCGCACTGGCAACCGTCATGCGAACAACGGTCGAAACGGCTCCTTTACCGTCATTCGCCGAATAGGTTACACTGAAGGAACCGGCCTGCGTAGGCGTGCCATTCAATACCCGGCTGGCGGTATTAAACGATAACCCGGGGATTGTTCCCGTTAAACTATACGTCAGCGGATCGTTATCGGCATCGGTAAAAACCGCTAAGGTTGTGGTAAAGGCCTGACCTACGGTTGCGTTCAGCGTGGCGATGGAGGGTGCAACGGGCGAACGGTTTACCGGCGCCGGACTGACAATGGTGATCCGAACGGTGGTTGAAACGGCTCCTTTGCCGTCATTCGCCGAATAAGTCACGCTGAATGAACCGGCCTGGGTGGGCGTTCCTGCCAATACCCGGCTGGCGGTGTTGAATGTTAATCCCGGAATGGTTCCCGCCATGCTATAGGTCAATGGATCGTTATCGGCGTCCGTAAAAACCGCCAGGGTCGTGGTAAAAGCTTGCCCTACGGTTGCACTCAGGGACGCAACCGATGGCGCTACCGGTGGCTGGTTGGTAGGAGCAGGTGTGGATACCAACATGCGAACGGTGGTCGGAACGGTGGTTTTCCCATCGTTCGCAGAATACGTTACGCTGAACGAACCGGCCTGGGTGGGCGTTCCTGCCAGTACCCGGCTGGCGGTGTTGAATGTTAATCCCGGAATGGTTCCCGCCATGCTATAGGTCAATGGATCGTTATCGGCGTCCGTAAAAACCGCCAGGGTTGCCGAAAAAGATTGTCCCACTGTTGCACTCAGGGAAGCAATGGCAGGCGCAACGGGCGGCTGGTTGGTAGGAGCGGGAGCCGTCACCGATAGCCGAACCGTCGTGGAAACCGTAACTTTTCCATCATTTGCGGAATAGGTCAGGCTGAATGAACCGGCCTGGGTGGGCGTTCCACTCAAAATCCGCGTAGCTGCGTTGAACGATAAACCCGAAACCGTACCGGTCAGGCTGTAGGTCAACGCATCGTTGTCGGGGTCGGTGAAAGGCGCCAGGGTCGTTGAAAATGGCTGCCCGACCGTAGCTGTCAGAGTGCCAACGGAAGGCTCCACGGGCGGACGATTTGTGGGCGTCACAGGACCGGTACAGCTTATTGGTTTCGGAGCCAGTCGCAAAACGTAGGCCGAACCAGCCACACGCGCCCAGATGGTATGGGTCTGATTGTCTTTTAGTTGCGCAGGAACGGAGAAGACGTAACCGTGATAGCCATTGCCTTTTCCGGCGGTTTTCAGATCCTGCCGAAACATATCGGCCTGCGTCACATCGATGAGTTGCGCCGTTTCGATGTTCGATCCGTCCAGAAATTCGACCGTGAGCGCAAGATTGGGTTTGTCCCGGTGCCAAACCCAGCCTGAAAATATGTCGCAGTTGACGGTTGATAAATACCCATCATAGCCCGCCAGGCTTAAGGGGGGTGTCGTAACCGTACTCGAAACCGTAAGCGTTACTGCAACCGTTGTCTCCAGATTCTGATTATCATCAGCGGTATACGTCAGGCTGAACGTACCGGTCGTTGTGGGCGTTCCGCTCAATGCCCGGGTGTTCGGATCGAAGCTCAGTCCCGGTACACTACCGGCCAAACCGTAGGTGAGCGGGCCGTTTTCCGGATCGGTAAATGGTGCCAGGGTTGTGGTGTAAGCGACACCCACCGTGGCCGAAAGCGAAACCGGCGCTGGGGCTACCGGCGGCTGATTGACCACCGGCGGGCTGACGACCACGATCGTGAGCGTTGTGGGAACGGAGGCAGTGCCATCGCTGGCGGAATAGGTTAAACTGTACGCGCCGGTCGTGGTGGGGACTCCGCTTAAAATCCGCGTTGCTGGGCTGAAATCCAGTCCCGGCACCGAACCCGTTAACGTGTACGTCAGCGGATCGTTTTCGTTATCGGTAAAAATCGGTAACGTAGCCGAAAAGGAATCCCCGGTCGTCAGGGTCAGCGAAGCCACTGCAGGAGCTACCGGTGGCGTATTGACCACCGGAGCGTTGCTGACGGAAATATTGAGCACCAGCGGAACCGAAACCGTGCCGTCATTCGCCGAATAGGTTAAGCTAAACGTGCCGGTGGTGGTTGGTGTGCCACTCAAAATCCGGGTATCCGGATTGAAACTCAAACCGGCAACTGAACCGGTCAGGCTGTAGGTCAGTGGGTTTGCGTCGGCATCGGTGAAGGGTGCCAGTGTGGTCGTAAACAGTTGCCCGGTCGTGGCGGTAAGAGACGCAATCGCAGGGGCCACGGGCGGCTGATTCGGCGGGGGTGTTCCGGTTCCTTCGCACGTCAACGTCTTGGGATTCCATTTCAACCCGTATACGCCCTCGGCCCGTCCCCAGATGGTGTGGGTGCGGTTGTCCTTCAAACTTTCCGGAACTTTAAACCGGTAGCCATGGGCACCGTTTCCTTTTCCGGCGGTTTTTAAGTCCAGCCGGTAAATATTGGCGACCGTCGACCCGACCACGGTAGCGGTTTCCATCGTAGCACCATCCAGAAACTCGATGGTGATGGGTGTATTGGGTTTATCGCGGTTCCAGGCCCAGCCGGTAATGCTGTCGCACCGAACTTTATCCAGATACCCGTCGTAGACGTTTAAATTGGCATTGATCAAAACCGACATCACCGCCGTGGTCGAAGCCCCCTCGGTATCCGTCGCCTGTACGACCAGCGGGAAATTTCCCGTTTGCGTAGGTGTTCCACTCAATATCCGGGTGCCGAGATTGAACGTGAGACCGGCAACGGTGCCACTGATGGCGTGCGTTACGGTACCGCCTTCGGGATCGGTAAATGCCGGTACGGTATACGAATAAGCTTTATTCACCAGCCCGGCCGGGGGGCTCAAGGTAGGGGCAATTGGAGGGCGGTTTTCAGAATCTGACGGAGCCGAAAGGAAGTCGTACGAACCGGAGCCAACCTGGAAAACGGCCCGTTTGTCTTCCATCCGGAGAAACGTAACGCCCGTTGCATTCTCGGCGGGCTGGTTGCCTTCCTGAACCCAGGACAGGCTCTCGGCAGGCACCGAAACCAGAGCCGTCGTGTTACCGGGCACCGTAATTTTCCAGCGGAACTGCTCGCCGGAAGTGGTCCATTCGCTGGCGACGGTTCCGTAAGCAGATGCAAACGTTGAATTGACCCGGCTCAGGTTTCCGGAGGGAACGGGGCGCATGACGATGGATTTAAAACCGGCTTCTCCCGACTTGATCCCCGCCAGGTTTTCGTAGAACCAGATGGGCATATCGCCCAGCAGCATCACGTGGTTGAAGGAGTTCATAAAGGCCGGAGCCTTGTTGCCATTCCATAATTCCCAGGTGGTGGTAGCCCCATTCTGGACCATGTACCCCCAACTCGGATAGCCGGTGTTGGTCGCCAGCCGCATCGCCAGATCCGCCCGCCCGTTCGCGGTCAACGTCCGCATCAGCCATTGGGTACCGACAACACCCGTACTGAGATGGCCGTTGAACTTGCCCTCAATGACCGCCGTCAACTGATTGAAAACCGCCTGTTGCTGACCGTCGGGGACTAATCCGCACCCTAATGCGACGAGACTGGCCGTGGCGGTGTTATTATCGTATTGATTGGTAATCGGATTGAAAAAAGTCTGGTTGAAGGCCGTCCGAACGAGCGCGGCCCGGCTGCTGAAACCGGCACGATCGCCTTCGTTTCCGGTCAAAACCGCAAACCGCTCCATCAGCTTCAGCATGTAATAATAATAGGCGGTATTCAGCAACCGGCCATCGGTTTTCCGGGTTGGATCTTCCGATTTGGTCAGTGACATGGATTCCGGTGGCAGCGACCAGTCTGCATATTCGTCGGCTTGCTGAATGTAATTTTCGCTGTATTTCTCCAGATACGTCACCCACTTTTTCATCGACGAATAATGTTTCCGAATCGGCTCGTCGTCGCCGAATTGCTCGTATAACATATTCGCTATCAAGACATAGGCCGAAGGCCAGGTGACGCTGGGCGTGGCATATTTCCAGTACGTCGGGACTACGTCCGGGATACCACCGTCCGATTTCTGCGCACTCTCGATGTCATCGAGCCACTTGGCGTACAAACCCTGATTGCCATACATAAAGCTTTCGCCCGTCGAAACCGTCGCCCGGTCGCCCAGCCAGCCCTGGCGTTCGTCGCGCTGCGGGCAGTCGGTCGGCATACCCCGGTAATTTCCGCGAACCGACCAGAACGCATTGTTGTAAATCCGGTTCAGCATGTCATTCGACGTCGTCATTGACCCCGTCTGCGGCAGGTCGTCGTGCACAATCCGGCCTTCCAGCGTTTGCGTCGTTGGAGTGCCGGGAAAACCGGTCATTTCGATGTAGCGAAAACCGTGGTACGTAAAACGCGGTTCCCAAATTTCCTCCCCGCCACCTTTCAGCGTGTAGATGTCCTTCTGTTCGGCCGAACGCAGGTTTTCGGTCATCAGATTTCCGTCGCTTTGCAGCACTTCGGCAAACCGCATCGTCACCTGCGTACCACGGGTCCCCTGTACCTTCAGTCGGGCCCAGCCAACGATATTCTGGCCCATGTCGAAGATGAATTTTCCGGGTTCCAGTTGCCGGACCGAAACCGGTGTCAGGTTTTGCGTCACCCTTATCGGTGGATTGGTCTGCGATTCGACCCGGCTGGCCGGGGCGCTCACGATGGGAGCGGATAACCAGCTGGACGCGTCGTAACCGGTTTTGTCCCAGTTGGTTAATTCGCGGGTGGCGTCGTATTCTTCGCCGTCAAATTCGTTGTTGGCCCGAATGGGACCATCGGCGGTTACCTTCCAGCTCGCATCACTGACTACTTTTTCAGTCGTTCCGTCCGCGTAGGTTATTTCTATTTGCAGCCGCAGCTTTGGATAACCGTAGTGAGTTGTGGCCGGTGTTTTGGGCAAACCAACGCGCATACCGAAATAGCGACCGTTGCCGAGCGTTACACCAACCGCATTTTCCCCGGTTTGCAGGTAACTCGTTACGTCGTATGTATTGTATAAAACCCGTTTGTCGTATTCTGTCGGCCCCGGTGCAAGCACGGCATCGCCCACTTTCTGGCCGTTCAGCGAAAGTTCGTACAGGCCCAAACCGCTGATGTAAGCCGTTGCCTGTTTGATGGCTTTAGCAAATGTGGCCTGTTTTCGAAAATACCGGGCCGAGAGCCGCGTATTGACCGCTTTGGGCGCATCCCACTCAAACGCCTGATCCAGACCAATCCACTGCGCCGACCAGTCGGACGATTGCAACAGCCCCATGCTCCAGCGGGCTGGTTGGCTCCAACCGGATTCGACGCCGTCCTGACTCCGGATTTTTACTTTCCAGAAGCAATTCTGACGACTCGTGAGCGACTGCCCTGCGTAGGCAACCCACTGGGAGCGGTCGCTGCTGACGAGCCCGGAATTCCACAAATCACCCTCGTTCTGGTTGAGTTTATCCAGCGAGGAAGCCACCAGAATCTGGTATTTTTCCTGTTTGAGATTGCGTTGATTGCTGGTCAGAATCCAGCTAAACCGGGGAGAAGATTTCGTAATGCCTTCCGGATTGGTCAGATTTTCGGTGTGTAAATCCGAAATCGTTATCGTCCGCTGAGCAAGAGTTGGTAGTGAAAGGCAAAACACTAATACGTAAAGAATCCAATTCATACTGTGTGGTTTTGAGTGCGCTTAAACGATTTATTCTTCAAAATTTGGTTTTATCGGGGCGTCCCAACGAGCGGGGGCGCTTTTCGATCAGAATAATTAACTGAATAATAACCAGACAATAATAATAGCTTATAACTCATTCCATAAAATTGTATCAATAGTTATTCCAAACTTTACCAGACAAAAAGAGGAGACACGCTTTCATTCAAAAAGTCCTGTTATATAGTGGGTTTCCATTCAAAGAATCGCATTAATTCCGAAAAATAAATTTACTAATTAACGCAGAAAAACAATCAAATGAAGGTATATAAGTTTATTTGTGAGACTAAATTATCAGACGGTTGAAATTTGTCGTCCTAACCGGTTTTTTGGGTTATTTTGAATCTAGATTCTAATTACTTACCTTCCAATTTTTAGAAGCGGTTTCGAAACCAGTTTTCGACGATCGGAGCCGTATCCGGGCGATTTGCGTCGAAATCTGGTTTTTTGCGGACCTGTAACCACCGAGATGGACACCCTCCTTTTTTGTTTTGCCAACGACCGCGATCATCCGCTGTTGTCCCTCCGGGATGAAGATGAGGGCATCGACCGGCTGCTGGATTTGCGGAGCAGCAAAGGCCACTTCCAGAAAGTGCGGGAGTCGTTTGCAACCAC
Organism: Larkinella rosea; assembly: GCF_003858635.1. Lineage (GTDB taxonomy): Bacteria > Bacteroidota > Bacteroidia > Cytophagales > Spirosomataceae > Larkinella > Larkinella rosea. The sequence continues at coordinate 119,255 of NZ_RQJO01000010.1, read as the reverse complement.
CAGTTCGGTAGCCGACAAACTGGCGGCCTACCAGAATACCCTGAGTTTGTTTCACTTCAGCGGCCACGCCGGCAGCACGGTTTTGCAACTCGAGGATATGGTGGCGCGGGGAGCGGGGATTGCCCAGTTGCTCGGTCGCTGTCCGAACCTGAAGCTGGTTTTCCTGAACGGCTGCTCTACCTTGCAACACATCAAACTTCTGGCGGACCAGAACGTAAAAGCGGCCATTATTGCCACCAGCACACCGATTGAAGACAAAGCTGCGTCTAATTTTGCCCTTACCTTTTACCGCGCCCTGGCCAATCAGTATTCGATTGGAGAATCGCTCGAGCAGGCTCAGTTGAAACTCCAGGTGAGCGAACCCACCACCATTCAGGTCATGAACCGCGCGATGGTCGATATGGAGGAAGCGGAGGTCAGCCGGAATTTATGGTATTTCCACCGCCCGTCCGACGAAGCCGCCCGGTGGGAACTACCGACGGCCGCCGAGCAAACCGCCGTTGAATACAAACCCAACAGCGCCCTCCGAAACGCTCTGTTCAACGCGCTCAATAAATACGAACCCAGCTTGCGGGAGAAGTTCATGCAGGTCGGCAAGCAATCGCCCGAATCGCAGATTCTCTGGGTCAACGACGCCATTCTGAGCCGCCTGCCGTATCCGATTGCCGAACCCGTCCGGCGGTTATTTACGCCCCCGTTTACGCCCGAAGGCAAGAAAATGCCGGTCAGAAGCGACCGGGAACGCCTGCTCAATTACACCGCTTTGTTTGAGTCGGCGGTTGATCTGCTCGTTATCACCCTGCTGGCGCAGGTGATCGATCGGCTGATTCATTACCGGAAAGATGGGGTGGAACCGCCCCTGACGGCCGACACCCGGGCCTTGTTGCAGCGGCTCCTGACCGAAGGCTGGTCGAATCTGAACCCCGGCGAGGTGGAACAGGCGCTGAGAAGCCTGAGTGCGTTTCTGAGCAACAGCCAGGAAGCGCTTTTTATGCCCGAAATGCACGAACTGGCCCGGCAGTTTAACGAAAAGGACGCTTTTTACGAGTGTTTTCTGTTTTTCGATGATTTGCGTCGGCGACTCAACAGCTCCGTCGGAGTGGCCAATATTCCATCGCTCTGCCAGGTAGGCGAAGATCAGTTGGTGGAACTGTGCAAACGGATGGGTTTCTGGGCCAATTACCAGCTGGAATCGTACAAAAATATTCGGGTAGTGCGGTTTTTTTACCGGCCGGAGGAATACAAACACGAAAAGGCGGTTTTGCGAACCACCCAGAATCCGTACGAAGACAAGTCGTTTCAGGAAATCAACCTGTCGAATCCCTGGGCGTCGCAATCGGTTTTGCTGGTGAAAGTTCAGCGGGAAACCGCTACGGGTGTGCCCGAAACCGCTGATTTTCTGAACCTTTCGCCCCTCCTGATCGACCAGAACGTCTACATCAAAAGCAACGTATTCGATCCGTACAGTTTTCATTCGTCGGGCGAGGGCGCGTTGCGATTCAAGCACATTGCCCGGCCCGAAGATCCGTTGCTGAGCGTTTTGTTTAAACCCAATGAAACCGAATTGCTGCAAAAACAGGATTTTACAACCTTGCGTGAACAGTTCAGTACTGTGATGACGCTGCTGGCGTTGCCCGATCCGCTGGCAGGTACCCCCAACGAGCCGATTACCGAAGCAACTGACACGAACATTGACCTGCTTTCTTTGTCCGACTAACTCATGCCCGCTCCACTCGCCGTAAGTAGTCCCTTTAAATTTCTTGACGCCTACACGTCCGCCGATAAAAACCGGTTTTTCGGGCGGAACGCGGAGCAAAAGCGTCTGGTCGAACTCCTGTTTCGGTCGCGGCTGGTGTTGGTCTACGGGCCGTCGGGAACCGGAAAAACCAGCCTGGTTCAGTGCGGTTTGGCCAAAGCGATTCCCGCTTCCGATTATTTTTCGGTCCAGGTTCGTCGCCGGGGCGATTTACGGCAAACACTGGTGTCGATTTTGACCGGTATTCTGGAAGAAACCGCAGCTACCGAACCGACGGGGCTCATTGCGGAATGCATTCGGTACGCACTGCGCCCGATTTACCTGATATTCGATCAACTGGAGGAGTTATTCATCAGCGGTTCGGCGGAGGAGCAAACGTGGTTTGCCGGTTTTTTGAAAGAAATCGAACATTCGTCAATTGCCTGTAAAATTGTGTTGGTGATTCGGGAAGATTTTCTGGCGTACCTCTACGCCTATGAGGATCAACTGCCCGGCCTGTTCGATTTCCGGATGCGGGTCGAGCCGATGAGCGAGCGCAATCTGCAGGAGGTGATCGTTGGTACCTTCAGCCAGATTGAAGAAATTCGGCTGGTTGATGAACCGAAAACGGTGGATCTGATTCTGGAAAACAACCGCAGCGCGGCCAATACATTTCAACTTCCTTATTTACAGGTTTATCTGGATCGGCTCTGGCGGCAGGAAAACGAAAAAGAGCCCGAACCTCCGGTCTGGATCACCCCGGCTCTGGTGGAAGAAGTGGGCCGGATCGACGACGTGCTTGAGGTCTTTCTGGCGGAACAGAAAAAGTCGATTACCGACCAGCTTCCGCCCGACGAACAACCCGCCGTCAGTCAGGTACTGGAATCGTTTGTGACGTTTGAAGGCACCCGCCGGGAACATCGGCTGGCGTCGCTTGAAGAAACCGCCCGGCTGCCCATTTCCCTGCTCATGCGGATTTTGACCGAACTGGAACGGACCCGCCTGATTCGCCGGGATGAGGAAACCTACGAACTGGCGCACGACAGTCTGGCCAAAGTAATCGACAAAGGGCGGTCGGCAGAGCAGCGGCAGATCAACGACATCATCCGTCGGCTGAAGGAAGCGTACCGGGAATACATCGAGAAAAAAGAAGCGGACGATTTGCTGCTTTCGCCCCGGCGGTTGTCCGAAATTCAGTTGTACGAAAAATCCGTTCACAACGAACTGGAACGTAGTTTGGGCAAGTCGGAAAGCGACGCCAAATGGCAATACATCAAAACGAGCCGCGAGTTTCACCAGCGCGAACAACGCCGGGAACTGGAAGAACAGCGGCAGAAAAATGCCCGGCTGAAACGCAGCATTGCGATTGTATCGGTTTTCCTGCTGGTGGCCCTGGTTTCGGTCTGGTTTGCAATCAATCAGTGGAACAAGACCAACCGAACCCGCATCGTGCTCCAGTCGGACCGGATGGACCCCGTTCAGGCACTGGTAACGGTTGCCGAAGCGTACGAAAAGGATCCGAACGAGCTGAACCGGAAGGCACTCTATAACCATTTTTATAACCACCGGCTGTATTCCTCCAAAATCGAACTGGATGGCACCGCCATTCGGGGTGTTGATTTTTCGAGCGACGGAAAGCGGTTATTGCTGGTTGCGGAGGATAACCGGGTTTACCGCTGGGACCCAACCGGCCAGCAAAACGGGGAAGGGCTGTTTATTCCCGGGCGGTATTTGTCGGTTGAATTGTCGGATGATGGCCGGCGCGTGGTCGCGCTGGTGGAACCGGGCAAGCTGTTTTTCGGGGACCTTGAAACCCATCAGGTGCAGCGGATCGGCACCGACAGCACCATCAGTACCGCAACGATTTCGCGGGACGGCCGGAACGTTTTAACCACCAACGCGGAGGGTCTGGTAACCGTTTGGAACACAAACGGGAGCAAAGTCGGAACGCTGGATGCCCTTTCGCCGGTCGAGCTGGCCGATTTTTCGCCCGATGATAAAATGCTGCTCACCGTTCCAAAACTTTCGAATGAGGACGGTAGCCTGAACAAAAAACTCCAGCTCTGGGACCGAAGCGGGAATAAACTGATTGATTCACAGGTGTTTATCGATGCGGTTTTGTCGGCTGTCATGAGTGGCGATGGAAATGTGCTGATCGTGAGCACCCTCAGGGGCCAGGTTTTTCGGTGGGATCGAATCCGCCGTCTGGTTACGCCATTGCAAATGACAGACAAGAGTTCACTGATTACAGAAGTGAAACTTTCCGCCGACGGCAAGCGAATGGTGGCTTCCGATGGGAAAGTTGTGTATTGGTGGGACGAAAATGGCCGGGTAGTCGATCACCTGGCGTATGAACGCCAAATCCGATCCGTCGAACTGGCTCCCGACGGGCAAACAACCCTGATTGTTGTCGATACGGATGTCGAGCTTTGGGATGCGGACAAGCAATTCAAAGGGAAATTGTCCCACAAAGCTGCGGTTTCGACGGCGGTTTTTTCGCCCGATGGAAAAACGATTTTGACCCAAACCGAAGACGGAAAAGGGTATCTCTGGAATTTGCTGGACGAACGGCTGGTGGAATTGCCGCACCCGGAAGGTGTCCGGGATTTTGATGTTTCGTTGAATGGTCAGTTTATTTCGACGCTGACCGATGCCAGTTGGCTTTATTTCTGGGATCGGGCGGGAAAACCGCTCGATTCGCTGGAAACCAGGCAGATCATGGAACAAATTCTGGTTACCGGCGATGGCCGAAACGTGTTCATGGTCGATACCAATAACACCACATTCCGCTGGAACCGGTCGGAGCGACGCCTGACCGAAATGCCGGGCGAAATACTGGACTACTCCGAAGATCACCAGATTATTCTGGTTCGCACCAAAACCGGGAAGGGGTATTTCTGGGATTCAGACGGGCAACCCATCGACAGTTTACCCCTGAATCTAAATGAAAACCGGGTTTTTATGTCGAACCGGGGGCAGGAGGTGCTGCTGCGATCGAAGGAGGGAACGTTGTATTTCTGGAGCCGGAAAAACCGCAAGGCGATCGAACTTCCGGATGGTCAGGCGTCGGCAACCCTCAGTCCGGACGGTGAATCGATCATTGCGCTGACTGCAGGTGTCACCGACGTGTTATCGTTCTGGAACCTGGAAGGAAAACCGGTGGCAAGCTATCCGTTAAAAACCGGTCGGTTGTCCGACGGATACCGGATTTCCTCTTTTCGGATTTCGCCTGCCGGTGAGCAGATTTTGATTTTGCAGGCGGGTGAAAGCCAGGCTTTTATCTGGACTCGAAAAACCGGGGCGCTCAATTTGCTGAACCACAACAAGGTGGTCGAAAAAGGAGACTTTTCGCCGGATGGTTCGCTCATCACCACCCTGCAATCCGAAGGACAATCCGTCTGGTGGAGCAGCAGCGGGCAGCGGTTGCTGGAATGGGCGGGTGCGATCAATCAATACCGGTTTTTGCAGGACGGCTCGACGTATTACACCGTTCAGAACAGCCGGGTGTCGGTTTGGCCGGGACCGGATTTTATCCTGCCGTGGCTGAATCAACACATTTCGCCCGACAAACGGCGTGCGATTCTGGCCGATGTGCGGGAAGAGTACCAGTTGCAGACGTCATTCTGGGAAGCCATCTGGTGATCCCTTCGGAAATAAAAACGGGTTGAAAAAGCCGTTAATTTAATGGTATCGACAAGTTTTGTCTTTACTCTTGCTTCTTTTATCCCACATCTGCACCTAATTCTAAAAACTCTTTGTATCCGAATGAGCGATTGTGTACCTTATTTGCGAAAAAAAGTATTTAATCGAATGAAATTGATCGTTGGCCTTCTGTTGATGGGTTGCTGGCTGGTGAGTTTGCCAACGCACGGACAGTCGGTGGTGGAGCCCATTGTTCAATTTAGGAACGATTCGATCCCGGCGATGGCATTCAGTGTGACGGGTTCGGGGCGGCACTTCAACCGGTTTTATCCGGTCGATGTCGATAATAGCAAATTGCACATCGGCGATACGTTGCAGGTGAAAGTGACGCCCATTCAATCGAACCGCAACCTGATTATTTCCATCCGAAACTGCTACGGAAACTGCACGATTGACGAAAAAGCCACCAGCGGTTCAAAAACAACGGCCTATTCGGTTCTATCCGCGAACATCGACACGCTGAAGGACTTTACGCTGAACGTACCGATAACGCCAACCGTTGCCTTTACCGACAATACGGGGCGAAAATTGTCGCTGGATAACGCGGGTCTGAAATTCATTTTCGTCTACATCTCCAACCCGAATATGGCGCCCGCGCAGTACGATCTGAAAATTTCGATTGCCCGAAAAGCCGAGCGAAACAACGAATATCCGCTGCCCGCCAAAATCAAACGGCCCACGATGACGACCGCCCGGTATCATGCGGTTTTGATTGGAATCAACGACTATAACGATGCCCGCATCAAGCTGAACCGGCCCCGTAGCGACATTGCCCGGCTGGACAGTGTGCTTCGGCAGCAGTACGATTTTGCGTCGATCATTCGGCTCCCAAACGCCACCAAGCAAATGGTGAAAGACACGCTGACGGCACTGTCGTATCGCTTGCTGAGTGACGATAACCTGCTGATTTTCTTCGCGGGACACAGCGTCAGTACCGACGAAAACAACGGTTTCTGGGCGTTGAAGGATACCCGTCAGGAAGACCTCGACAGCTATCTGTCCAACGCGGCCCTGGTATCGATTCTGAACGAAATGCGGACACAGCACCTGTTGCTGGTGGTCGATGCCTGTTACGGTTCCACGATTGTGACATACCAGATGATGACCAATGCGAAACTGCAAACCTGGGAGGAAAAATACACCCAGAAAAGCCGCAAAGCCATGAGTTGCAGCTCGCTGGAAGAAGTGCCGGACAACAGTGTGTTTCTGGATTACTTCATCAAGCGGCTGGCGACGAATTCGGAGGAATACCTGTCGTCGGAAGAATTGTTCGACAGCATGAAAAACGAAGTGCACAATAAAACGCAAATCCGGCAAAAACCGACGTACGGCCACATCAAGGGCTTGACGCCGGGTGCGGGCGATTTTTTATTCAAACGAAAAAGAAGGCTGACCAGCCAATCAGAATGAAACGGCTCCTGATGATCGGTTTGTTGGGCTGCGGAATCCCGGTTTTGGGAAGGCCGGTTTTGGCCGATTCCAGCCGGGCGAAGGGCGATACGCTGGAAGTGAATTACATCAACGTGTTTTTCATCGATGCGCCCGTACCGGACTCGAGCCGGAAAGTGACGATCAGTTACAGCCAGAAAAGCATTATTCTGGTGAACGACTACACGCAACCGGCGACGCTCGACATCAGCAAAGACCGGAAGGTGTGGACCTCGTTTACGATCAAAGCCAGCAACGTCAGTATTTATCCGACCAACAGTGCCGAATTGTTTGTCCGACTGATCACCGATCGGACCCGCAGCAATAAATACACGGTTCGACGTGGCTCCCGCTACCGGATTTACCTCGGTGCTGATGGCAAACTGGCGCTGAACCCGGAAGATTGATTAGGGGGAATTGAAAAATGAATAATTACCAATGACTATCAGCAGATTACATTGTTAATTGTTTAACAGGAACCACCCTAAAACGGTAAGTAGAAGAACGAGAGCCACCCAGCCCAGCGGTTGCCAGCGAAACGATCGGGCGTCTGTAGCGGGGTTTTCGGGTTGGACCCGGGAAACGGTTTGGGCAATCAGCTCCTGCAGTTCAAATTCGGGCAACTGGGGGTCGCGCACCTGCACGGCCGCCACGACCGTTCGGGCCAGTTTCAGATCATCGATCCGGTCGGGATTGGAAACCTGCCAGATGTACCAAAATGCATCGCTTTCCGGCGTAGGGTGCAATACCCATTTCCGGAAGGACTCATTCCAGATTAATTTCTCGATATTTTGGGAGTATTGCTGTCGCATGCAGTCGCAGGTCGGCGGTTTTAAACTACCAGAGACGTAACGAAGGCGCAGATACCTGTTTTCTGCAAAAAAATTAGGAAAAAAAACCGGGAAGGGCGGAGTCGATCAGCCCATTAACGAGCGAGACCAGCAAGAGTTCGGCTTTCCACTGTGATTTCAGCTGCCTGATGGCAGCCTGGAGCAGGTTGGAAACCGACTGAGGGGCAATACTCATAACTTCGGAAATGTGTTCGCGGTCCAGTTCCTGAAAGAACTTGAGGTAAACCACTTCCTGCTGACGATTCGGCAGCTGGTCGATCAAATACTTGACTTTATAAACGACACTGCGCGACGTTTCATCTTCAACCAGACTTTCTTCGACCGAAAATTCGACCGAAAAATGCTCGACACAATCCAGTGGTGTTCCCGACTGCCAGCGCTGGTTTTCGAGCGCCCGGTGAATGCGTCGGCGTAGCGAAGCCAGCAAATAGGCTTTCACAGCGACGGCGTCATTTAGGCTATCTCGTTTTTGCCATAGTTCCAGAAAAAGATCCTGAATGCAATCTTTAACAAATTCCTTATCAGGGGAATATTTACTGCCGTACGAGAAAAGCATTCGACCGTATTTACTCATCAGGGCTTCAAAAGCCCGACAATTTCCTTGCTTAAACCGCTGCCACAGCTCAAGATCGTCCGATAAAACCGGGTTTCTGTTTAACATATTCATGACGCCACCTAATTCTGTGGATAGGTAGAAAACAACCTGCTTATCAAATATAAAATATTGTCTTATTTATTAAAAATTAGTACCACTTTATGTTACAATAATACTAAAACAGGTTGCCCCAGGCCGTAAACATCAGCCATTCGCTGGTCTGACAAATGGATTCGAGCGTTTCTCCTGACCAATTGTTGTGGTTCCCATGTGTCCGGGATAAACGGTGTAATCGTCGGGCAGGGTATATAACTGGGTGCGAATGCTGGTGACCAGGGTGTCGAAATCGGAAAGTGGAAAATCGGTGCGTCCGACGCTTCCCCGAAACAGAACATCACCCCCCATCACGAAGCGGTCGGCGTGGCTGATAAAAGCCACGTGCCCCGGCGCGTGGCCGGGCACAAACCGCACTTCCAGCTTCGAATGGCCAAACGTGACGATTTCGCCAGCGACCAGAAACTGATCGACTTCGGCTTCTTCGTAGGCCGCCATGCCGTAATGCGGAGCCAGAACTTTGACGGATTTCAGAACCGGCAAATCGCTTTCGTGAAGGTATAATTCAATGCCGTAGTGCCGCTTGACGAAGGCATTGCCCAGCACGTGGTCGACGTGGGCGTGGGTAATGAGCAGCTTGACCGGTTTTAGCTGGTTTTGCTCAACAAAACCTGTGAGTGCGTCTCTTTCCCGCTTGTCGTAGCAACCGGGATCGATAATGACTGCTTCGCGGGTTTCGTCGAATAAAATGTACGTATTTTCGGAAAACGCATTGAAAGTAAAGGATTGAATGTGGATCATGGGATAAAATAATGAACGTCAGAGAAGCAGAAAAAGACTCGGTTTTTTGTGCAGATCCGGGGTTTGGGCTTTCCATTCCCGGATGCTGAGCGTGCGGACCAACTCATCTTTAGCCGTCAGGTTGCAGGCTATGCAAAGCCGGGTCTCGGGGTTGCAGGTTGTCAGAATATCGGCTAACAAGTGGTTGTTTCGGTAGGGCGTTTCCATGAAAATCTGCGTTTGCAGCCGTTTCCGGGCGTCCATCTCCAACTGTTTGATTTCCTGTAGCCGGGCCGGTTTTTCGATTGATAGATAGCCGTGAAACGCAAACGACTGGCCGCTCATGCCCGACGCCATCAGCGCCAGCAAAATCGACGACGGCCCCACTAGCGGCCGAACCTGCCAGCCAGTCTGGTGGGCCAGCCGCACTGCCACCGCACCCGGATCGGCCACGCCGGGGCAACCGGCTTCGGAGATAATCCCCGCGTCCCGGTTTTCCAGTTTCAATTGTTTTAACTGTAGCCTGGTTTCGGCTTCGGGCGTGTCCTTATCGAGTTCGTAAAACGTCAGTTCGTCGATGACCACACCGGTTTTCAGGCTGCTGATAAACCGCCGGGCGGTGCGGACATTCTCAACAAAAAACACGCTGGTCTGGCTGATGACCTCGCGGATTTGCGGAGATAGCACGTGGTCGGCGGTGTTTTCGGCCAGAATCGTCGGAATAAGGTAGAGAATGGGCATTTTCGTGGGTTTATTGAAGAAATTACAAACCGAAGCAACGTAAACCGAAGGGGTATCCGCTGATTGGATTAGCTTTGCAATTTCGTACAAAAGGGTTCAAGAACATACATGGAAAACGATTTTGAAACAATTAACCGGCTGATACGTACGCGCCGGAGTATTTTTCCGCCTGATTACAGTGACCAGCCCATTCCCCGGGACGTGGTAGAAGCCATTCTGGCAAATGCCAATTTTGCCCCTACGCACCGGCTGACGCAGCCCTGGCGATTTACGGTTTTTCGGGAAAATGGATTGGTGCAACTCGCTGATTTTCTGGCCGAAACATACCGATCACAAACACCACCAGCCGCCTTTTCGCAAGGCAAATATGAAACCACCCGCACGAAAATCCTGCGGTCTTCCTGCGTGATTGCCATTAATATGGAATTGCATCCCGAAAAAGTACCGGAATGGGAAGAGCTGGCAGCGGTGGCCTGTGCGGTGCAAAATATGTGGTTGACAGCTACGGCTTTAAACGTCGGTGCGTATTGGAGTACACCGGGCAACCTGGATGAGCTGGGCGAATTTTTAAACCTGGACCCATCAAGAAAATGTGTTGGTATTTTTTACATGGGATACCATACAGCCGCCGAAAAACCGGCAATCCGCAAACCGATTGAAGAGAAGGTGACGTGGGTGGAATAACAAATGATGGATTATGAGTGATGAACGATGGATTGGCTGACGCATTAATTCATCGTTCATCATTCATAACCCATCATTGATTCAAAAACCGCATCAGTGTTTCGACAAACTCCGCCGGTTTTTCGGCCTGAACCCAGTGCCCCGCGCCCGGAATGGTTTCGAGCGTGCTGTTGGGAAATAACCGCTTGATTTCGTCCTGATCCTGATCCTTGATGTAGCGCGATTCGCTGCCCCGAATAAACAGGGTTGGTTCGGAGATGGGCCGAATGTTCTTCAGTTCACCACCAATTCCGTACAGTTCCTGCTCGATAACCGGCAGGTTAAGCCGCCAGTCGAATTCACCCTGCTCGTTCCGAAACAAGTTTTTAAGCAGAAATTGCCGGACTGGCAAGAGTGGTTCGTACTGACTCAGGATTTCATCGGCTTCGTTCCGGCTTTTGACCGTTTTCAGATCAATGGCTTTGAGTCCACGGATCAGTTCGGCGTGATGAACCGGGTAGAATTTCGGTGCAATATCGACAATGACCAGTCGGCTGAAGTGCTCCGGATACGTCATCGCAAACTGCATAACGGTTTTTCCGCCCATCGAATGCCCGATAATGATCGGTTTATCCAGCTGCTGATCCGTAATGAATTCCAGCAAATCGGCGGCCATTGCGTCGTAATCGAACACCTCGCTGCGTGGCGAACGCCCGTGGTTTCGCTGATCGACCAGAAAAACGCGATGGCCTTTCTCGGCGATGGTTTTCGAGATCGTCAGCCAGTTGTCGGACGAGCCGAAAATGCCGTGCAGAATAATAATGGGCGTACCGGTTTCGCCGGTTTGTCGGAAATACAGTTTCATAAGGCGTACCCACGGACTTGAGTCCGTGAACTCTTCTCACTCTTGAAGCGAACTTTTTATCGGGGCTATCACGGACTAAAGTCCGTGGGTGCGGTTATCTAACGTAAACCGTCTTTTCTCTTTTTTCAATCAATTGACCGAAAACTTTTAAATAAAGCTTGTTTTCAAACGCAACGCGCTCAAATTCAGCCGTGCTACCCGGATCGACGGCAATCAGCAAACCGCCACTGAGTTGTGGATCGGCCAGAATAAACCGCTGCGGATCGGTGAGGTCGTTGACTTTTTCACTTAGCGTCTCCCAGTTGCGGTGAGTTCCTTCCGGAATGCTTCCCTGGGCCAAATACCCATCCCAACCCGGTAAAACCGGTATTTTGTGAAAGTCGATTTCGGCGCTCAAACCACTCGTCTCGGCCATTCTGATGAGATGCCCCAGCAAACCGGCACCCGAAACGTGCGTCAGTGCTTTTACGTACGGTAATTTTCCCAGAAAGGTGCCAAATGTATTCAATTTAGTCATCTGTTCCAGTGCCAGATCGGCGTGTTCGGGAAGCAGCAAGCCTGTTTGCTCAGCCTGGGTTAGAATGCCGGAACCCAGCGGTTTGGTCAGGTATAAACAACAGCCTTCGCTGGCCGTGCTGTTTTGCTTCAAGTGGTTCAGCCGGACTTTTCCCGTTACGGCCAGACCGAAAAACGGTTCGGTGCTTTCGATGGTGTGTCCGCCCGCCAGCGGAATACCGGCTTCGGTACAGACGGCGCGACTGCCATCCAGAATGTGTTCCGCGACCTCAACCGGAAGGTTGCCCGTAGGCCAGCCCAGAATGGCGATCGCCAGCAGCGGGTCGCTCCCCATGGCATAGACGTTGTTGAGGGCGTTGGCGGAAGCGACCCGTCCGAAATCATACGCGTCATCAACGACCGGAGCGAGGGCTGCAACGTTGCTGACAACCGCTTCACCGTGGCCGGTTTCCAGTACAGCAGCGTCATCGCGGGTGGTCGAACCGACTAGTAAATTGGGGAATTCGGGCAGGAGGGATGTGGATGGGCTGATCAATGCATTGAGAAATTCCGGAGCCAGTGAAGTGCCAAAACCCGCTCTGCTACGAAATTGAGCGAGTTTGTATATTTCCGTTTGTTGAATCATGTCAGTTGATGGTGTAACCGCAAAATAATTTTCCTTTTTCTATTACGGAAAGATAAAAAGAAAGGTTCAGAAATGGAGAATCAGAGCAGGGATAAATCGGGCTACAAAAACCGGTATATATCTGAATAATAGTAGTTTATCTAAAAACGGTACAAAAACAGGGGGGGCGTCCGGAAAAAGGTAATAAAAAATTAATATGCCAAAATTGAACGATAAAAACAGATTTATGGAGTTTTTACAGATTGCTTGGTTGTATAAATGTTATTATAGTACTTTACTAAGAACACCTGCTTGAGTCACAAAAAAAAATGTCGTTTCTTTGTGGTGAACTGTAGCGAGTTTAGGATACACTTCAAACCAAATTTAACCAAATCATCCTTATTTATGAACAGAAAATTACTGTTTGTCTACCTCGTCACGTTACTGAGTGGACTGGCCATTGTCCTGTTGAGCGGGAGTAATGTTCAAGCCCAGGTAACCTCTTCTTCAATCGCGGGGTTCGTGAAAGATCAGAAAGGAGAGGCCCTGCCCGGTGCAACGATTGTTGCGGTGCATACGCCCTCCGGAACTCGTTACGGAACCATTACCAACAGCGAAGGTCGTTACACATTCCCGAACGTTCGGGTAGGAGGGCCGTATACCGTTACGGCAACATTTGTGGGATTTAAAGAACAGGTCAAAAGTGACATTCTGGCGAGTTTAGGTACGGCCGCCAACGTCGATTTTGCGATGGCCGACGAAAGTACCCAGCTTTCGGAGATTGTCGTTTCGGGAAACCGGGGGGCTATTTTCAGTTCCGACCGGACGGGTGCGGCTGCTTCCTTCAACCGCGACGCCATCAACACCATTCCGACGATTGGCCGGTCGATCACCGATATTTCCAAGTACAATCCGTACGGAAACGGCCAGTCTTTTGCCGGCCAGGACCCGCGTTTCAACAATTTTACGATCGATGGATCGGTGTTTAACAACGGTTTTGGTTTGGGTAGCTCGGCGCTGGCCGGTGGCCGGACCGGAACGACGGCGGTTTCGCTGGATGCCATCGACCAGTTACAGGTCAACGTGGCACCGTTCGACATCCGTCAGTCGGGTTTTACGGGTGCGGGCGTCAACGCCGTAACCCGTTCCGGGACCAACGAATTTTCGGGATCGGCTTACACACTCTTCCGCAACAACAGCTTGGTGGGTAAAAAAGCGGATGGAACGTTGCTTTCACCGGCTCCCAACGTCAGCGAAAAAACATACGGTTTTCGGTTGGGCGGCCCCATCATCAAAAATAAACTGTTTTTCTTCGTCAACGGGGAAATGTTCGACAGCAGCACCCCCGCTTTGACCTGGAGCTTGAACCGGGGGCAGTCGGGCAGTAACGTGTCGCGTGTAACAGAAGCGGATATGAAGGACTTGGATCAGTTTATGCAGACCAATTTTGGCCGCAGCCTGGGCGCGTACGATGGCTTCAATAACGACGTGAAAAGCCGCAAAGGATTGATCCGGCTGGATTACAACATCAACGATCAGCACAAACTGTCGGTCCGGTATTCGCACCACAACTCCGAAACGGGCTCGATCATCAGCAACAGCAACAGTAGCAACACGGCGGGGAACGGAAACCGGACCAACAGCAGCAGCGCGATCTCACCGGAAAACTCGGGCTACCTGATTGCCGACAACACCCGTTCGTTGGCGGCCGAGCTGACCTCGAATTTCGGGAGCAAGTTTGCCAACAACCTCATCTTCACTTACAACAAGCAGATTGAAGACCGGACGTACAAAACCGGTTTGTTTCCGACCATCGACATTCTGAAAGACGGAAGTACGTATACCTCCATCGGTTTTGATCCGTTTACGCCGAACAACAAACTGAATTATTCGACGATGAACATCACGAATAACTTTAGCTATTTTGCCGGTAAACACACGATTACGGCGGGTCTGGTTTTTGAACATTATACGTCGAACAACGTCTTCTTCCCATCGTCGAACGGGGTGTATGTGTACAATTCCATCGACGATTTCAAGACGGCGGCTTTAGCTTCCATTACCAACCCGAACAGCACGACGTCGCCGGTGACGGTGAACCGCTATAACCTGCGGACTTCCCTCATTCCGGGTGGTGGTGAACCCTTGCAGACCCTGAAACGTAACCTGTACAGCGCCTATGTTCAGGATGAATTCCAGGCCAGCCCGAACTTCAAACTGACGGTTGGTTTGCGGGGAGATATCTTCCAGTACGACAACAGCACGGCGAAGGATTTTAACAACCCGATTGTGGCCGGTTTGACTTTCAAAAACGAAAATGGGCAGGACTACCAAGTGACGACCGGAACCTTCCCCAAGGCCCGTTTGCTGCTGTCGCCCCGGGTTGGTTTTAACTGGGATGTGAAGGGCAATAAAACGACCCAGATTCGGGGCGGAAGCGGTATTTTCGTGTCACGTATTCCGGAAGTGCTGATTTCCAACCAGTTGGGTAACAACGGGGTGAATACGGCCGCTTATACCGAAACCAACACAACGCGATTCCCATTTGTGACCGACCCCAGCAAGCTGCCGGAGTCCGTTCGTCCCAAACCCGTTGCGATCGCCGATCTGCCTCCGTACCAGATCAACGCCGAAGATCAGAATCTAAAATACCCGCAAATCTGGAAAACCGACCTGGCCATCGACCAGAAATTGCCCTGGGGACTGATCGGATCGCTGGAGTTTATTTTCAATAAAAACATTCAGGCACTGCGTTACATCGATGCCAACCTGCAGGCACCCGTTGCGGGCAAAACCCTGAGCGGTCCGGATAACCGGCAACTGTTTCCGGCGTTTGGCGTTGCCAATACCGGTACCGGAAAGGACAACCTGGTGAACAAAGCGCGCTATTATAACTCCAATATCGGTAACGCATTTGTACTGCGAAACACCAATAAAGGGAGTTCATACATCATCACGGCGAAACTGGAAAAACCGGCTGCCCGTGGTCTGGGCGGAATGCTGGCGTATACCTACGGCGAAGCCCGTGACATCGCCTTCGTAGGAAGTACCGTGCAGGCCAACGTTCCGACGGTCTACGGTCAGAATTACCTGACAAACGCCTATTCCGACAACGACCTGCGTCACAAGATTGTGGGGTATGTGAACTACCGCCTTAACTACGGTGGTAAAATCGGAGGGGCCACGATCTTTACCCTCGGTATGCTTTCGGCCAGCGGAGGCAAAATTTCGTATACCTACAACCAGGATGTGAACCTGGATGGACAGACGACCAACGATCTGCTGTACGTTCCGAAAACGGCTTCTGAACTGACGTTCGTGCCGCTGACGGTTCCTGCCCAGGCGGCAACAGCCACAACCCCGGCCTATCCGGCGGTAACATACTCGCCGGAGCAGCAGCAGCAGGCTTTCGATGCCTATATCGAAGGCAACAGCTACCTGAAAACCCGTCGGGGTCAGTATGCCGAGCGGAATGGGGGTCAGTATCCGTGGTTGACCCGTTTCGACTTCACGGTAATTCAGGAGTTTTACGTAGCCGTTGGAGCCAAAGGAAAGAAGAATACGATCCAGCTACGGGCTGATATTCTGAACATTGGTAACCTGCTCAACAACAGCTGGGGACTCGGTAACGCGCTGACGGCGTCGACCTCCTCTTCTACCTCCAACCCGCTGGCGCTGGCAAGTATCAGCACGGCCGGTGTGCCGTCGTACCGGATTGCCACGCAGGTAATCGACAAAAAGACGGTTCTGCTGAAAGATTCGTTTGTACCCGCCCAGAACATCAATGCGGTGTATCAGGCGCAGATCGGTATCCGGTATATCTTTAATTAATCGGTCAACAGTATTTTTTACGCCCCCGCCGGAGTCTTTCGGTGGGGGTTCTTTTTTCTCAGAATTATGAAAAAACTAGTTTTAATCGGCACGATTTTACTGCATTCAGTAGCGGTTTTTGCCCAGAAAGCGCCAAAATATACGACGGCGAAAGAACTGGAAGCGGTTTTTGCGTATCGCCCGGATCGTAAAATTCCGCTCATTCTGGCGCACCGGGGCGGTCCGCAGGCTTCGGAGACGGAAAATAGTCTGGAGACTTTTCGGCATACCTACCAGCAGGTTCCCGAAGCGATTCTTGAAATGGACGTCCGGATGACCAGAGACAGCGTGCTGGCGATGCTGCACGACGATGAAATCGAACGAACGACCACCGGGAAAGGCTCGTTGAAAGCCATGACGTGGGCCGAATTGAAGGCGGTTTTTCTCCGCGATTTGCAAGGCAAACCCACCCGCCAGCGCATTCCGCTGTTCGACGAAGTACTGAAATGGGGCGCGGGTCGGGTGTTGATGGCAATCGATGCGAAACCGGGTGTTGATCTGCGGAAAGTGATAAAAGCCATTGCGGACCGAAAAGCGCTACACAGCGTGTTTATCATCTGTTACTCAACGGAAGATGCGCTCAGCGTCCGGAAAGACTATCCCGACGTCTGGGTTGCGGTGGGTTTCAACGAAGCCAATCACGGCGAAACGCTCCAGAAAGCCGGTTTGTCGCTTCGTCACCTGATCGGATTGTCGGCCCGGCAGAATCGCGAATTTTACGAACGACTGCATCGGGATGGGATTCCGTGTACGGTCAGCACTTTCGGCCCCGGTAATCTGGACGAAAAACCGCTGAGTGAAGTGGCAAACGATTACCGAACGTTTTTTCAGACGGGAGCGGATATTTTAACGACCGACCGGCCTGCCGAGGTCCGGGCGCTGTTTACGAAGTGAAGATTTCATAGATGAAATGGTAAAATTCCTTACATTGGTATCGCAATTGTGAGATAAGTCGAACATGCTGAGCCTGGAGGAAGAAATACGGATGATTCGGTTTGGGCAGGGGATTTACCCGGTTTCAGATCTCCTTGATCCGTATCATCAGCTGGATACCGACGGAAAAAGGACCCGAATGAGGGATCTTTCTTTTTTCCTGTGGGGCTTAAAAACCGTTGACTCCGATATTGAACAGGCCATCGCAGCCAGCTCGTTAAACGAATCGGACCTTCCCGTTGTTCGATTGAGAATCGATCGGCATCGGTCCAACAGCACGGCACTTTTGCCGGAAAGTGAACTGGAAAAGGCGTACCGGTTATACCTCTTTTTATTCAAAACCGCCTTTCAGCGTTATTTCGAACAGGAAAAAGGAAACCTGACGAACTGGTGGCTGACGGATTTGTCGCACGATGAAGCCGTACAAAAACTGGTAACGGATTATCAGGCTTTGGTGGAGGAAATATACGCAGATACCGGTTTTCGCAACGAGTTTGGTAGCCTGGCCAAAGATGGGTACAAGCATTTTCAACGGATCGAAAAGGGCGATGAAGAACCGGTTTTCGACAACCAGACCAAATTTCATTTTCTGACTTACGACGAAATGGTCACCGAACATGCCCGGAAATTTGATCACCGGCATTCGGAAGGAATTGTGCTCCTGCGCCGTTCGTTAAATAACGCGCTTTCCATCCGTTATAAGATAGAACCGGAACGCGTCTGGCGAATTATTTCAGATGTAATTGACCGGCATGTGAGCTATCTGAAACTACTCCATCGGGCGTATGAAGCGTTCAATAACCGGGAGATCGATGGCGTGCTGGCGTTGATGCACTCGGACGTCGACTGGCCCAACGGCTGGGAGGGCGGTTATGTACACGGTCACGAGGCCGTTCGGGACTACTGGACGCGGCAATGGCGGGAACTTGACCCCAAAGTCACACCCGTTGCGTTTCAGCTCCGGCCGAATGGCGATGTCGAAGTCGATGTCCACCAGTTGGTTAAAGATAAGGATGGCTTGGTCGTGGCCGATAGCCAGGTCAAACACGTCTACACCATCGAAAACGGGAAAATCCGGAAGATGGTCATTGACTAAAAACTGCTCCTTCGTATGTGGCTTATGTAGTGGTAACGGTCTGATTTTTAATTGGTAACGATCTTACAAAGGCGTCATCGTTCAGGTGCGGATAAACCGCATAAACCCGATCGATTTCTTCCAGTTGCCCGGGCGACAAATCTTCTGCCGGATTGAGGCACCACCGCCCTTCGAGCAAGCCCTGCCGACGCAAGACTTCGTGAAGCCCCGCAATGCAGCCCTGAAAATCGTGGGCCGGATCGAAAAAAGCCGCATTGCAGTCGGTCACTTCCACATTGCGGGTCAATAGTTCGGCCAGCCCGGCGTTATCGGTCTGGAGACACGTTTTAATTTCGGCCAGCAATTCGACGGCTTTCTGTGTCCACACCGCCCAATGGCCCAATAAGCCGCCTACAAACCGTTTTTCAACCGTTTTTCCGTCAATCGGAAAGCGGTAAGCGGTCAGCAAATCCGCCACGATGTTATCGTCATTGCCGGTGTACAACGCAATCTCCTCCCGGCGGCTGGAATGGCAAACCGCCCGCACCACGTCGAGGGTTTGATACCGGTTGAAACTGGCTACTTTAATCGCCTGAATGTTGGGAATTTCGGCAAACCGGTACCAGAAATCGTAGCTGAAAATGCGTCCGCCCACCGAAGGTTGCAGGTAAAACCCAAAAACCGGGATGACCTCCGCGACCGTCCGGACGCGTTCCAGAATCGCAGCCTCGGTCCAGCCCTGCAAACCGCCCATGCTCAGCAAACCCAGATCATATCCGTACTTGAGGGCCAGCGTTGCTTCGTCGATAGCCTGCTGGGTAGGGCCAACAATCCCGGCCACTTTGATAAACGGACGATCCAGGTTAGCGGCTGCGATTTCGTCGGCGGCTACCCGCAAAACCGTCTCATACAAATTGATTGTCGGATCACGAATTTCGAACTGGGTCGTATGAACACCCACCGCAACGCCACCGGCACCACTGGCGATGTAGTAGCGGGTCAGGCCCCGCTGCCGGTTCTCGTCGAATTGCCGGTTTTGATCCAAAGCCAGTGGGTGGGCGGGAATGACAGTTCCTTCGTGCAATAAATCCCGGATATCAGGCCGTAAAGTCATCGTTGTTGATGTTAAAATTTGCCGGTTCGTTCCTGAAAATGCGTGGGTTTGTTCAGGATTTTTCCGCCACTTTGTAGCCACAAAACCGTCAGTTCCATCATCTGACGCAGCGTCACGCGCGGATAGCCGAACAGGCGATTCGCCTGCGAAGCGTTGCTCAATAAAGCCGTTGGCTGGGCTTCGTTGATAAAAACCGGTTCCTTGCCGAGCATTCGGCCGTATTCCTGCGCCAGCCATTGAATCGAGACGGTTTCGGGGCCGGTAACATTCAGCAATTTGGCCGGAACCGCACAGTGACGCAGCGCCCGGATCGCGATTTCGTTGGCGTCGCCCTGCCAAATGACGTTGGCGTTGCCCATCCGAAGGTCGATCGGTTTGTCGGCGATTACGGATTTGGCAATTTCCAGCAGCACACCGTAGCGCAGATCGATGGCGTAATTCAGGCGGTAAATCAGTGTCGGGGTGTTGTTTTTCTCCGCGAAATACTGAAAAATCCGCTCGCGGCCCAAACACGACTGGCCGTATTCGCCAACGGGTTCGGGAGCGGTTTCCTCCGTGGCACCACCGGACGTTACCGACGTAAACGGGTAGACGTTGCCGGTCGAGAAGGCCACAATCCGTGAATGCCGGTATTTTTCCGCCACCCGACCCGGCAAATACGCATTCATGGCCCAGGTGAAGGCCTCTTTACCCGTTGTTCCGAACTTGGTTCCGGCCAGGTAAAGCACATTCCGGACATCGGGCAAAGCTGCCAGATCGGTTTCGTTGAGCAAATCGGCGGAGATGGTTTCAATGCCGTCGGCTTCGAGTTCGATCTGGAGTTGTGGGTCCGAAAACCGGGACACGCCGATCACCCGTTTGGAAATACCGGCCTGATCGATCGCTTTTCTGGCCAGTCGCGCCAGACCTGGCCCCATTTTCCCGCCCACGCCCAGAATGATAATGTCGCCGTCCAGTTCGGTTAAATCGGCCACCAGGGCCGCCGATGGGTTGATCAATTCCTGCTCAAAAGAGGCTAAGTCACTCATTTGTTGTGGTTAATGATCGGTTGGATGGGGATGTCATTTTATTTGATGCAGCCATGTCCCGTGGAGTAGAAACCTCATTCTGGGAGTTACCGGTTTTTGAGAGCATGATTTTTACATTAAGCGGTTTATTCCCCAAGATATACTTCCCGACGAAATATTCTTCATTTGAGAGTAAAATAACAGCATCGAACCTGATAGACAGGCTGATGGCTGGAATTGGTGTACGACTCGGTATTCATATTTATCATTATTCAGAGACAGCAAAGAAATAAAAGCTACATGAAAGCGATTCAATCCCAATACATTATAGCTGCTCAGGGAAAGCGGGTTTCTGTTATTCTGCCGATGCAGCAATGGCAGCAGGTGCTTGAGGATCTTGACGAACTGGAGGATATTCGATTGTATGATGAAGTCAAGGCCCGGCAGGAACCGACGGTTTCGCTGGATGATTATTTGAAAAAACGTCAACACTTGTATAAAGTTTAAGCTAATTTCACCAGAACATACTATTTCCTTTCCGTATATTCTTCATTTCCAACGGTAAAGCTACTTTGCGGGTCTCGTCCTAAAAACCGCAAAGGTGATGAGACAACTTGCTTGGCTATTGATAGTTGCGATTTTGCTGGCTGGATGTCAGCAGAATGTAGAACTGGATTGCGTATCGGTTTCTGAAAGTGTCTATGTCAATGACCGGTTTCCCACACATATCGAAAAATACGATCCCAACTCTCCGCGAATAGTTAACTTTGAGAATGATTTCAAGGATACTGTATCGGTTTGGATTAACGATAAAGTTGTAGCAACGAAATACCTGGAAACAAAATCCACTGGCTTGGCCGATAAGGTAATCATCAAAGCTCAGCCGAATGATGAGATTGTATTTAAAACAACTCATAGCTGTGCCCGGTTTAAGCTGTGTGGTGGTTATAACTACTTGTATATCAGGCGGTCAGTAAATAAAGGGTGGGAGGTGGCCTATTCTAATTTCAGTAAAGGTTATTTTTAAAATGCGGGACTGAACCTTTACGCCTTCCGCCCGATTCCCTCGGCCCGCAGCACTACCGTCGCATCCCGATAGCCCTGCACAATCAGCCGGCCAATGTCGTCGGATGAAAACCGCATCAGGTTCAGATACAGCGGGTCATGGGGGCGGATGAGGGTGAGCTGCATGTCGTTTCCGCGCAGTCGTTCCCGTTCCACCCAGCGTTCTGCCCAGGCTATATCGTTGTTGACGAGTTGATTCACCGTAATGTCCTTGACCCGTTCGGATAAATTCAGCAGACTGCGGTAGTTAAACTTTTCCTTAAAAATATGTCGGGCGTGACAGGCGACACAAACCAGTTCGTTGGCTTCATCTTCGATGGCTTCGCGCAAGGGAGCTACTTCCCGCAAACCGCCATCAAGAAACATCTTCTGGCGGTCGCCCCCGATGCAGACGGCGGGCATCAGAAACGGTAGCGAACTGCTGGCAATGACGTAATCCAGAATGGATTTATCTTCATTTGTGGCATAAACCATATCGCCATTCATGATATCGACCGTACCCACTTTCAGTTTAATCGGGCTGTTGGCGAGAATTTCGAGTTTGATATGGGTTTTGATCAGCGTCTGGAGGGGGGTAGAATCGAGCAAACCGTCGAAACGACTAAAAAGCGTATTGTATCCCAGCATGAACCGCGATCGGATCACGGCCACATCTTCGGGCCGGGTGATGTTTCGAACCCAGAATTCAATCAATTGCCGACCGGTTTTTTTCCAGTCAACGGCGCCGTGCTCGGCGAATTGTTTTCCGGCTTCGTGAACCAGAAAAACCGCATTTAAACTCCCTACCGATATACCATAAATTGCTTCGGGCTCAAAACCGGCCTCCAACACGGCCTGAATGGCACCCGCCTGAAAGGCTCCCTTGAGCGATCCGCCCCCTAACACCAGCGCACGCATGAATCGAATGATGAATTAATGGATGATAATGATGATTGTAAATCTTAATTAACGTCATTCCGTGCATCGTTCATAATTCCTCATCCATAATTTTTTGAAGTTTTGCCCCGAAGTTCGCGTTTGAGTGGTATACTTGCGCCCTGATTACGGTTCACCCAGTCCGGCGAACTGATTGCAACGATGCCACTATCAATCCGGGACATACAAGCGCCGATTGCTGCTGAAATGGAGACATTTGAGCAGAAATTCCGGCAGTTTATGAAAAGCGAAGTCATGCTTCTGGATCAGATCATGAATTACATCGTGCGCCGGAAAGGCAAGCAACTGCGCCCGATGTTCGTTTTTCTGACGGCCGGTGTCTGTGGCCCCATCAACGAATCGACCTACCGTGGAGCGGCCCTGATTGAGCTGATTCATACGGCAACCCTCGTGCACGATGATGTCGTCGACGACTCCAATTACCGGCGGAGTTTTTTTTCGGTAAATGCCCTGTGGAAAAACAAAATTGCGGTGTTGGTAGGTGATTACCTGCTTTCGCGCAGCCTGTTTCTGGCCGTTGACCACGAAGATTTCGACTTTCTGAAACTGATCAATCGGGCGGTAAAGGAAATTTCGGAAGGGGAATTACTGCAAATTGAAAAGGCCCGGCGGCTGGATATTACGGAAGACATTTATTTTGAAATTATTCGCCAAAAAACCGCTTCGTTGATTGCCGCCTGCTGCGCCGTAGGAGCCCGTTCTGTTGACACCACTGTCGAAACGATTGAAACCGCCCGACTTTTTGGCGAAAAAGTGGGTATTGCCTTCCAGATCAAAGACGACCTGTTCGATTACGGCGAGGAGGAAGTCGGCAAACCGCTTGGAATCGACATCAAGGAAAAAAAGATGACCCTTCCGCTGATTTATGCGCTTAACAATGCGGGTTGGGTCGAAAAACGGCGGATGATCAATATTATTAAAAACGACAGTGAGAATCCGAAAAAAGTAGCGGAAGTGATCGATTTCGTCAAAAAATCGGGCGGCATCCAGTATGCCACAACGGTCATGACCCGCTACGTCGAGGAAGCCAAAACCCTGCTTTTCCAACTTCCCGCTTCTCCTTATCGCACTTCCCTGGAGCAACTCGTGCAGTATACGATTGAAAGGAGTAAGTAAAATGAACCATTAACAATGAATAGCAGGCTTTTAGCTTATTTCCATACCTGAAGTTATTCATTGTTAATTCATTTCCCGCGCTTCAGGCAATTTCCACCACGGCAAATAGGGCCAGGCGTGGTGTTCGGCGTGGTAGCCAAAAAAATAACAACTCAGGAAAGCGGCAATGTGGTTCAGTTTCTGGCTGCGGGCGTTGTGGGGCGGATTGTGGTGTTCTCCGCGGTGGGGGAGGTAAGTTCCGAAATAGAAAAGCTGGAACGTACTTAAAACCGCCGGAGCCATCCAGAACACAATCAGATTTTCCATCGGAAACCAGATTTTCAGGATGTTGTAGGTAACTGCCATCAACACAATCTGAATCACCGAAATGTATTCTTTCAGAAAACTGTAATACCAGGCCAGAAAACCGGGGTTGCCGTCGTGAAAATCCGGATCATCGTCGGTGGCCGAATGCCGGTGGTGCAAATGGTGTTTGCGGCTGAGCCGATTGAAATTATTGAACGCAAACAAGGTCGCGCACAGAAAACCGATCCAGTAATTCAATCGCTTGTTGTTCGGCGCCACCACGCCGTGAATCGCATCGTGGGCGGTGATGAAAACGCCGGTGTAGAGGTGGGTTTGAATGAGAGCAAAAAGGTAAACGAGCGGGTTTTGCCAGTCGATCGGGTAATTCAGTAGAAAAACCAGCATTCCCGCCCAACTCAGCAGGATAGCCGCGGCAAAATAGAGTCCGCGGTGGCCAATTTGGGTCGGTTTAAATGAAAGGACTGGGGTTGTCATAACAATTCATTTACCGGCTAACGACTCGGGTACGGGAAATGTTCACTACTTTTGGGGTTGTAACCCGACCAATTTCCATAGTTTTTCTAAATCGGCATGAAAATAGCCCGTTTTGCATTATTTCTACTTGCGCCCGCTTTGGTGTTTGCGCAGCCTGCTGCTAAAAAAGGAGCAGCAACTCCGACCACGTTGAGTCGCCCGAAACTGGTTGTCGGAATTATCGTTGACCAGATGCGCTACGACTACCTCTATCGCTTTTACAACAAATATACGGAAGGCGGTTTTAAACGCATGATGCGCGACGGTTTTAACGCCCGCAACAACCATTATCATTATGCCGCCACGATCACGGCACCCGGCCATACGCACGTATACACCGGTTCGGCACCGGCTATTTCCGGGATTGTGGGCAATGACTGGTATGACCGGGCTTCCGACAAAACCCTCTATTGTGTCGGTGATTCGACGGTTTCGTCGGTTGGGAATTCATCGTCGGCGGGAAAAATGTCACCCCGGAATCTGCTGGTGACCACCGTCACCGACCAACTGAAAGTGGCGACGCAGGGACGCTCCAAAGTGATCGGCGTCGCGATGAAAGACCGGGGTTCGATTCTGCCCGCCGGACATGCCGCCAATGCCGCTTACTGGTTCGATTCGAAAGACGGAAGCTGGATTTCGAGTACGTTTTACATGAAAGACCTGCCGCAGTGGGCTAAAGATTTCAACGCACAGAAACTGTCGGACAAATACCTGACTCAAGCCTGGGAAACCACGTTGCCGATCAATCAATACGTGGAAAGTACGGTCGATGATACACCGTTTGAAAACCCGCTGGCGGGTGAACCCAAGGCGGTTTTTCCGCACCAGGCCATCGCGTCGCTCGGCAGCAAATACGAAGCACTGCGCACTAGCCCGTTCGGGGATGTGTTGACCAAGGAAATGGCGGTTGCTGCCCTGCGGGGTGAAAACCTGGGCCGGGGTTCTGAAACCGATTTTCTCTGCGTTAGCTTTTCGTCGCCCGACGCCATCGGCCACCGGTTCAGCCCGTCGTCCATTGAAATTGAAGACGAGTACCTGCGGCTGGATAAAGTGATGGCCGAATTGCTGAATGCGCTGGATGCGCAGGTCGGCAAAGGCAATTATTTCACGTTTCTATCGGCCGACCACGGTGCCGCCGACAACCCGGCGTACTCGATGAGCCTGAATTTGCCGGGCGGTTTTCTCGAAGGAAAAACCGTTGGGGCTGCCACCGAAAAAGCGCTTGCTGACGCGTTTGGCCCCGGAAAGTGGGTGATTGGAAATGCCAATGCACAGGTTTATCTGAACCACGATCTGCTGCGTGAGAAAAAGGTGAAAATAGCCGATGCGGCCGAAGTCGTTAAACTGGCGCTATTGAAAAATCCCGGCATTCTGAATGTCGTTAATCTACACGATGTTAACTCGAATGCCGTGCCGGAATACTGGCTGCATTTTTTGCGCAACGTTTACCATCCGAAACGCAGCGGGGATTTGCTGCTGATTACCCAACCCGGCTGGCTGGAAGGTTACCAGAAAGGCGGCACCTCGCACGGAACGCTCTTTAATTACGACACCCATGTGCCGCTGGTCTTTTACGGCTGGGGTATCAAACCCGGCGAAACCACCCGCCGGACGCAGATTGCCGACATTGCCTCCACGGTTTCAGCGTTATTGCACATCCTTGAGCCCAGCGGAAACATCGGCAATCCGGTCTCGGAAGCGATTAAGTAAATAAACAATGAATAATGAACAATTAACAGTCGACCGGGGAACCACCTCCAACTGAAAGACGCCCGTTACCCATTTTTCATTGTTAATTGTTCATTATTCATTAATAAAACCACTGCCCGGCTTCCTTCCATCCGCCGGATCACCACCGGTTTTCCGGCCATGATCGACTCGTCGTTCTCTGAAACCGCAGCCCATTCGGTGCCCCGGTAGAAGATCCGGCCTTCGCCGGATGCGGGAATGGTTTCAGTGACGGTGGCTTTGTCGCCGACGGATTCGACGTATTCCTGTTTTCTGGTTCGGGAGTCAAACCACCGGCGGAGCGGCTTCCGGCCCATCAGCAAGGTCAGTACCGTGACGGCCGCGAAGCAGAACAATTGATTTTCCAGATCGGGCGTTACGCCCAGAACCGTTGCCAGGGCAGTGATGAATGCGCCGACACTCAGAAACGCGAAGACGAACGAAACGCTGAGTAGTTCGGCAATCAGAAACAGAATGCCCAGGAGTACCCACAGTTGAGGCCAGGTGATGAAGTCCATGCTTATTTTGTTTTATCCTGATGTTTGACCACCGTCATGGCGGTCGAGATAATGGAGGATAGATCCCCAAAATTGGCGGGTAAAATCAGCGTGTTGTTGGTGCGCGCCAGGTTGCCAAACTGATCGACCAACTGTTCGGCGACCCGCAACTGCACCGCGTCCATTCCGCCTTCATCGTTGATGGCAGCCGCCACTTTCCGGATACTTTCGGCGGTGGCGTCGGCAATGGATTTGATGGCTTCCGCTTCCCCGGCCGCTTCGTTGATCTGCCGCAACCGAACCCCTTCCGATTCCAGCACCACTTTCTGTTTTTGCCCTTCGGCAATGTTGATGGCCGATTGCTTCTCGCCCTCCGATTGCAGAATCACCGCCCGTTTTTCGCGCTCGGCCTGCATCTGCTTTTCCATCGCATTTAAAACGGATTGTGGGGGCGTAATATTCTTGATTTCGTAGCGTAACACCTTGACACCCCAGCCGATAGCGGCTTCGTCGATCGCGCGGACCACGGCCTGATTCAGCGTTGTGCGCTCTTCAAACGTCTTGTCCAGCTCAATTTTTCCCATTTCGCTCCGCATTGTAGTCTGTGACAACTGAATGACCGCAAACCGGTAATCGGCGATCCCGTACGACGCTTTCTGCGCATCGACAATCTGGATAAAAATAACGCCATCGACCCGCACCTGAACGTTATCGCGTGTAATACAGATCTGCTCGGGAATATCGAGGGCGGTTTCTTTCAGGTTGTGCTTGTAGGCAACCCGGTCGAAAAATGGAATGATAAACGTAATACCCGGTTGAAGCACATCGAAGAATTTGCCCAGTCGCTCCACGACGTAAGCGGTTTGCTGCGGAACGACTTTAACAGTCATGAAAACAACCAGAAGAGCCAGAACGACTAATGTCAAAAAAACATATCCCATGAGTAGCGCGAGGTTAAGTGATTTAGTAAGAGGAAAGATAGTAGACAAGAGAGCTGAGACAGAATTGGTTAGTCAAATGTCTCATATCGCTCGTCTCAGATCTTTTATCTAGTTACAGTAAATCTCGGATAATTAGAAGGATAAGTTCAGGATTTATGATGTTGGCGGAAAAAACCGGCGTGAAAGGCTGTTAGAAAGGATGGGAAAATCAGTGGTTGGAAGTTTCAGTTTGTGACTCTTACCTATCCTCAACTTTAACACACAGTTAATCCTTTTGGCCCGACATCCCATTTATTCAGTTGTTATATGCAAAGTAAAGTGGTAATTAGAATCGGATTTAACGGTATTGATTAATCGGGAAAACGAAAAACCGGTCACCCACACTCATTAACATGACTGAATTTGAGAAGCTGCAACACAGCAACACCTGGCGAACCTGGGGGCCTTATGTGAGTGATCGACAGTGGGGTACGGTACGGGAAGATTATAGCGCCGACGGTGATGCCTGGAATTACGTAAGCCACGATATGGCCCGCAGCAAGGCGTATCGGTGGGGAGAGGAAGGCATCGGCGGAATTAGCGACCGGCAGCAATTTCTGTGTCTGGCACTGGCGTTGTGGAATGGACGCGATCCCATTTTGAAGGAACGGTTATTTGGCCTGACCAACCAGCAGGGCAATCACGGCGAGGATGTGAAGGAGTTGTACTATTACCTGGACAACGTGCCTTCGCACAGCTACATGAAAATGCTCTATAAATATCCGCAGCAGGCGTATCCGTACCAGTGGCTGGTGGACGAAAACCGCCGTCGGTCGAAACAGGAAGCGGAATTTGAACTGATCGATACCGGAATTTTTAACGACGATCACTACTTCGATGTATTCATTGAATACGCGAAAAACGATGAACACGATATTCTCCTGAAGTATACCGTTCAGAACCGCAGCAACCGAGATGCCCCGTTGCACCTGTTGCCGACCTTGTGGTTTCGGAATACATTGAACTGGAATGAGCCGGATAAAAAACCGGTTATCTCGCAGATTGGCGCGAATCAACTGCTGATCCAAACCCGGAATCTAGGTATATACTATTGCTACGCCGAGGGCGATGTGCGGTTTTTATTTACCGAAAATGAAACGAACAACGAGCGATTATACAACGCGCCCAACACCGCTGCTTACGTCAAGGATGGCATCAACAACTACATCGTAAATGGGCAGAATGATGCCGTAAATCCGCAGCAAACCGGTACGAAAGTGTCGGCTTATTATCAGGTAACCGTATCGGCAAAAAGTAGTCGGACATTTAAACTTCGGTTGACTAATCAGGAAAACAGCCAGCCATTTGCGGATTTTGATGCGGTTTTTACTGCCCAAAAAGCCAATGCTGACGGTTTTTACGCAACGAAACAAAATAGCTTAGCGACGGATGAGGAACGAATGGTGCAGCGACAGGCGTGGGCGGGCATGTTGTGGAGCAAGCAGTTTTATCATTTTAACGTCAATACGTGGCTCAATGGCGATGCGGGTGAGATTCCTCCGCCCGAAAGCCGTAAAACCATTCGTAATGCCAACTGGAAACACCTCATTGCGGCCGATATCATTTCCATGCCCGATAAATGGGAATATCCCTGGTTTGCCGCCTGGGATCTGGCGTTTCACTGCATCATTCTGGCCGAAATCGATCCGGATTTTGCCAAAGAACAGTTGCTGTTGCTGTTGCAGGAAAAATACATGCATCCAAATGGGGAGTTATCGGCTTACGAATGGAATTTCAGCGACGTCAATCCGCCCGTTCATGCACTGGCGGCCTGGAAAGTGTACAAAGCCGACGAAGCGTTAAAAGGAAAACCGGATACGGTTTTTCTGCAACGGGTTTTGCATAAATTGATGCTCAATTTTACCTGGTGGGTCAACCGGAAAGACAGCGAAGGCAACAACATTTTCGAGGGCGGTTTTTTGGGGCTCGATAACATCGGCATATTTGATCGCAGCGCACCACTGCCCGGCGGGGGCCAGCTGGAACAGGCCGACGGCACGAGCTGGATGGCGATGTATTCGCTCACGCTGATGCAAATTGCGATGGAACTGGCGCTGACGAATCCGGTGTACGAAGATCTGGCGATCAAGTACGGCGAACACTTTTTTTACATTGCCGGGAGCATGGCCAACATGGGCGACATCGAAGGACAGGGGTTATGGGATGAGCAGGACGGTTTTTATTACGATATGCTCCGGATGCCCGACGGATCCTGGAGTCGGCTGCGGCTGCGCTCGCTGGTGGGGCTGATTCCGTTGTTTGCCGTGCAGGTTGCGGAAGATAAAAAATGGGAAAAGCTGCCGCGGCTGGTGTCGCACATGACGTGGTTTATGGCGCAGCGTCCCGATTTGGCTAGTCTGGTGAGCAATTGGCGGGGCGAGAACGGTGCGGATAGCATGCGGCTGCTCAGTCTGTTACGCGGGCATCGGATGAAGTGTTTGTTGCAACGGATGCTGGATGAAAACGAATTTCTGTCGCCCTACGGCATTCGGTCGCTGTCGAAAGTCTACGAACAGCAACCTTTCGAATACGGGCTGGCGGGACAGAATTTTTCGGTGCGCTACAATCCGGCCGAGAGCGATAGCGGGATGTTTGGTGGAAACAGCAACTGGCGCGGGCCGATCTGGATGCCGGTTAATTACCTGCTGATTCAGGGCTTACACCGGTTTCACGAGTATTACGGTGATGATTTTAAAATCGAATTTCCGACCGGTTCCGGGCATTTCAGTACGATCCGCGAAGTAGCTGACCAGCTTTCAAAACGGCTGAATGCAATCTTTTTGAAAGACGAAAACGGCAGAAGGGCGGTTTTGGGTGATAATGAAAAGCTACAAACCGACGAACACTTTAAAGATTATATTCTGTTCCACGAGTATTTTGACGGCAACACCGGAAAAGGGCTCGGGGCCAGCCACCAGACCGGCTGGACGGGTCTGGTGGCCCTGTTAGCGTAATTGAAATGGTTTCGGTTTGATTCAAACCAGCTGGTACTTAGTTCAAAAGCACAAAAAGATATGAAACGATTCGAAGGGAAAACGGTCTTGATAACCGGCAGTACGCAGGGCATTGGGGCGGCTTGTGCGTTGCGGATGGCAAGCGAAGGCGCGAACATCATCCTGAACGGCCGCAAGTTTGATGAGCGAGGCCAGGGCATTATCGATCAGATTACGGCCATGGGGCAGCAGGCGAGATTCATTGCTGCTGATGTCAGCGATCCGAAAAACGTGATTGGCCTGGTGACCAGTGCGATTGAAACCTTTGGACGTTTGGATGCGCTGGTCAATAACGCCGGGGTTGAGCGCAATCACGACTTTTGGGATGTCACCGAAGACGAATACGATTTTGTGATGAATACCAATTTGAAAGGCGTATTCTTTGGTATTCAGGCGTTTGTGAAGTATTGTCGGGCGAATAACCGCCCGGGTGTGGTGGTGAACATGAGTTCGGTCCACGAGGAAATTATCTTTCCTCATTTCGCAGCCTATTGCGCCAGTAAAGGCGGTTTGAAAATGCTTACCCGAAACCTGGCCACCGAACTGGCCCCGCTAAACATCCGGATCAACAACGTAGCGCCGGGTGCCGTAGCCACACCGATCAACCAGCATTTACTGGAAACGCCGGAATTACTTAATAATCTGTTGAAAAACATCCCGATGAAGCGCCTGGGCAAACCGGAAGAAGTGGCTGCTGTCGTGGCTTTTCTGGCGAGCGAAGATGCCGCCTACGTAACCGGCAGTACTTATTTTGTGGATGGCGGGTTGACCTATCATTATGAAGAACAATAAGGTTTAATAAGTATAGCCTTTATGGCCTGAAGTTTTTGGTTCACCACGCCTATACTTGAAACGATAAATCACTACCTGTAAAGCCAATTCCCTGCTCAATCTTTAATCCTCTTTTAAATCAAACTTAACAGGGATTTAATAGAAAATTTTGACCTTTCATTAGAAATCAGTCGATAGGCAGGTTTAAATTAACTATCAAAAAAGGTCAATACCATGAAGAAGTTGATCATTGCCGCTGTTTGCGCGGCTATCTTAGCAGCACCGGCCGCTTTTTCGCAGGACAAACCGGCTAAATCCACAGCAACTACCAACACCGCCATGAAAGGCGAAAAAATGAAAGGCAAGCATGGCAAACACCACGTCATGGCCAAAAAAACCGAAGTGAAAAAGACCGAGAAAAAGAGTAGTCAGTAAGAGGTTTAATTGTGAATAGATAGAAAAGGCGGGGTTATTCTCCGCCTTTTCTTTTAGGGTAGCAACAGCCGTGAAATAACCACCCGCTGGATTTCGCTGGTGCCCTCGCCGATGGTGCAGAGCTTGGCGTCGCGGTAAAATTTCTCAACCGGAAAATCTTTGATGTAGCCATACCCGCCGAAAATCTGTACGGCTTCGTCGGCGGTTTTTACGGCCACTTCCGACGCATAGAGTTTCGCCATCGCCGACTCTTTCGTCACCGGTTTTCCGGCATCTTTCAAATCGGCCGCCTGATAGGTCAATAGTTTTGCCGCTTCGATGGTGGTGGCTAAATCGGCCAGTTTAAACGCAATGGCCTGAAACCGGGCAATCGGCTGGCCGAACTGCTGCCGTTCCTGGGCGTATTTCAAAGCGTGTTCGTAGGCACCCATCGCGATGCCGAGGCTCAGGGCCGCGATTGAAATCCGGCCGCCATCCAGAATTTTCAGCGATTGAACAAAGCCATCGCCGACTTCACCCAGCCGCTGACTGTCGGGAATGCGGCAATCCTGAAAGAGCATCTCCGCCGTTTCCGACGCGCGCATCCCCAGTTTATCTTCTTTTTTCCCCCCCGAAAACCCGGCTGTATCGCGTTCGACGACAAAAGCCGTGGCGTTGTGGGCGGTGTTGGGCGCCCCCGTTCGGGCAATGACCACCGCTACATGGCCACTTTTGCCGTGCGTGATAAAGTTCTTCGAACCATTCAACACCCAGTCGTCGCCATCCCGAACGGCAACGGTTTTCATATTGCCCGCATCCGAACCGGTATTCGGTTCCGTAAGCCCCCAGGCACCGATCCATTCGCCGGTGGCCAGTTTGGGTAAATACTTATTCTTCTGCCCGGGATTGCCAAATGTTAAGATGTGGTTCGTACACAGGGAGTTATGGGCCGCCATCGACAGCCCGATCGCGCCATCGACTTTAGCCAATTCAACAATCGCTCCGACGTATTCGCGGTACCCCAGCCCCGACCCCCCGTATTCTTCCGGCACCAAAACGCCCAGTAAACCCAGCTCGCCCAACTGGCGCATGGTTTCGAGCGGAAAATGCTGGCTTTCGTCCCAATCCCGCACAAAAGGCCGGATTTGCCGCGCGGCAAAGTCGCGAACGGTTTGCGCAATAAGCTGCGCGGTATCTTGTACTTGGTTTTCTACAATTTCTGAAGTCATGAACGTGCTGTGTTGTGTGGCCGAATCTTCCTGATTTTAGTAATAATCTACAAAAATATACCGATAGTCCCAAACCGCTTGGGAAATCAATTGACAACCGGTTTTATCAATTGGTTGAGCTGCCAAAATCGCGCTCTAACTGTCATTCAACCAGCCTGCTAGCGATCATGTTTGGCCTGTCCCTCACAAATTCAGGAATCGACAGTCGGAATTGAGCAAAAAAATCTATTTTTGTGTCCTGCAATCCAAGTATATAAAAAGTACAAATCAATTGACTTCCATCAACCATCCTTAGTATATAACTTAATTACTCCACATGAAATTAGCAGTTATTGGAACCGGGTATGTCGGACTTGTAACGGGAACGTGCTTTGCCGAAACCGGTAACCAGGTCGTCTGCGTCGATATTGACGAGCGGAAAGTTGAAAAACTGAACAACGGAATCATTCCTATTTATGAGCCGGGTCTCGACGTTCTGTTCAACCGGAATACTGCCGAAGGTCGTTTGAAATTTACGACCAATCTGGCCGAAGGGATTGAAGGCGCGGAGGTTATTTTTCTGGCCCTGCCCACTCCTCCGGGCGAAGACGGTTCGGCTGACTTGAAATATATCCTGAAAGTGGCCGACGATCTGGGGCCGTTGCTGAAACAATACGCTGTGATTGTCGACAAAAGCACGGTGCCGGTCGGAACGGCGGAAAAGGTTTGGGTGCATATTTCCCGGGGTGCCAAAATCGATTTCGATGTGGTTTCAAACCCCGAGTTCCTGCGTGAAGGTGTCGCTGTTGATGATTTCATGAAACCCGACCGCGTCGTGATCGGAACGAAATCGGATAAAGCCAAAGCGGTTTTGAATAAGTTGTATGCGCCACTGGTTCGGCAGGGTAACCCGGTTATTTTCATGGACGAACGATCCGCCGAAATGACCAAATATGCCGCTAATGCGTTCCTGGCCGTTAAAATTTCGTTCATGAATGAGATTGCCAACCTGTGCGAAAAGGCCGGAGCCAACGTCGACGACATTCGCCGGGGCATCGGAACCGACAGCCGGATTGGCAAGCGGTTTTTGTTCGCCGGAATCGGTTACGGCGGGAGCTGTTTTCCGAAAGACGTACAGGCGCTGGCCAAAACCGCTCAGGAATACGACTACGATTTCCAGATTCTGAAGTCGGTGATGGACGTGAACGCCAAACAGAAGAGCAAATTGCTGCCGCTCATCAAAGGGCATTTCGACGGCGACCTGAAAGGGAAAACCATTGCGGTTTGGGGGCTGGCCTTTAAACCGTATACCGACGACATCCGGGAAGCGCCGGCGCTGGAAAACATCCGTGCGCTGTTGAAAGAAGGCGCGAAGGTGACGGTGTATGATCCCGAAGCAATGGACAATGTGCGGAATATTCTGGGCAATCAGATCAACTACGCCCACACGTCCTATGCCGCCCTGGATGACGCCGATGCACTGGTGATCATGACCGAGTGGCCGCTGTTCCGGACGCCGGACTTTGGTAAAATGAACCTGTTGCTAAAAAATAAACTGATTTTCGACGGCCGGAATGTCTACGAACTCGACCAGATGAAAGAAGTTGGTTACACCTATTACAGCATCGGTCGGGAAACGGTTACTCCGGAAGTTTCGCAAACGGCGTAAAACGCAAATGAAAATAGGTTATAGTTAAATCGGGCGGTTTTTACACTGAAAACCGCCCGATTTAACTATAGACAATAAACTGGAAAAACTTATAAACTAGAATATGAAACGCGTACTAATTACGGGCGGGGCTGGTTTTTTGGGGTCGCACCTTTGCGATCGCTTTATCAGGGAAGGCTACCACGTCATTGCGATGGACAACCTGATTACGGGCGATATTCGCAACATTGAGCATTTGTTTCCGTTGCCTAATTTCGAGTTTTATCACCACGACGTCTCGAAATTCATCCACGTTTCGGGCGATCTGGACTATATCCTCCATTTTGCGTCGCCCGCCAGCCCGATCGATTATTTGAAAATTCCTATTCAGACCCTGAAAGTCGGCTCGTTGGGAATTCACAATTGCCTCGGTCTGGCGCGGGTCAAAAACGCCCGGGTGCTGATTGCGTCCACATCGGAAGTCTACGGCGATCCGGCGGTTCACCCGCAGAACGAGGATTACTGGGGTAATGTCAACCCGGTTGGGCCGCGCGGTGTTTACGACGAAGCCAAGCGGTTTCAGGAAGCGATCACAATGGCGTACCACACCTACCACGGCCTGGAAACCCGGATTGTACGGATTTTTAACACCTACGGCCCCCGGATGCGGCTGAATGATGGTCGGGTGTTGCCCGCCTTCATTGGTCAGGCGTTGCGCGGAGAAGACCTTACGGTTTTCGGCGATGGCAGCCAGACGCGCTCGTTCTGCTACGTCGACGATCTGGTTGAAGGAATTTACCGGTTGTTGCTGAGCGACTACGCGTATCCGGTCAACATTGGTAATCCCGGTGAAATCACCATCCGCGAGTTTGGCGAAGAAATTATCAAGCTAACGGGTACCAAACAAAAGCTCATCGTAAAACCGCTGCCCACGGACGATCCGAAGCAACGGAAACCGGACATCACCCGGGCGAAAGCGATTCTGGGTTGGGAACCGAAGGTATCGCGCGCCGAAGGATTGCGCATCACGTACGATTATTTCCGCAGTTTGCCGGAAGAAGAATTGTACAAAGCCGCCTATCACCGCGAGTTTGTGAAGAAATAACAGACACGGACCCACGGACTAAAGTCCGGGTGAATGGGTAATAAAACGCCAGTTGTCGCGAATAAACACGGACTAAAGTCCGTGGGTACGGGGAGTCTGCGTAATCTTTGTGATTGCGCAGACTTTTTATTTTTTGATTGGTATTATTCTTGTTACGTTTGGAGGTAAGTAACTTTCGGAATTACTTCCTCTAACCCACTCCAGGTATGATACACTCACCGCATTTTCGGTGTTTCTCAACGTTATGGACAACGTCAACCCATTTTTTAACTACCTGTTCTCTTGTACTTTTAATTACTCAACTACCCGCAACAGCCTCTTCCCAAAAACAATCTGATGATTCACTTTCGATCCGCAATGGCCAGCTGACAGCCTTCCGGAATGTCGGCTCGACGGATACGGTTTCCAGCCAAAAACTGAATCGAATTGTTACCGCAAATCTCATGCAAGCCTTGCAGGGACAGGTAGCCGGTTTGCTGGTACGCTCCAACTCCGGCAAACCGGGCGGGGGGGCAACCCTGCAAATTCACGGACCAGGACGGTTTGGCGATACGTCCCCCTTAGTGGTGGTCGATGGAATGATTATCGGACAAACGGATAATTTAAACTGGCTGGCCCCAAACGCCATCGAGTCGGTGGAGGTGCTGAAAGACGCTGCATCGACGGGCCTGTACGGCATGCGGGGGTCGAATGGCGTTTTGCTGATTACGACGAAAAAAGGAACCATCGGAAAACCGCGCGTGTCAGTCGATTTATTGACGGGCGTTCAACGGGTGAATCAACGGCCCCAACTTCTCAACACCCGTCAATACATCGATTACATCAACGACAGTCGCTCGAACGGCGGACTGATTCCGGCGTTTAAACTGACCAATCAGGTGTCGCTGGATACCTTGTTGAAAACCAATACCGACTGGCTCGGAGCTTTGCTTCGTCCGGCGCCCGTGCGCAGTGCCTACGTCTCGGTAGCGGGCGGGACCGAATCGGCCCGCTACCTGGTGGCCGCTGATTATTTCAAACAGGATGGCGTCATTCTGGGCTCCGATTTTGAGCGGTTTTCAGTTCGGCTCAATACGGATTTTGATCTGCTCGAGAACCTGAAGGTAGGTCAGCACCTGACCGTCAGTCAGGCTGTTGAACATGCCAACGAAGGTACCAGTGGCCGTTCGCCCATTGAGCAGGCGATAAAAAGTGCGCCCTATTTGTCAATCACTAACCCCAAGCGCGTTGGCGGTTACGAAGGAACGACGTATCTGGATGCCAGCAACGACGCGCTTAATCCCATTGGGTTGTCGGTTTTGACCAACGACCGGCATACGTCGCTGAACCTGATTGGGGATTTGTTCGGCGAATGGACCTTGTTCGATGGCCTGACGTACCGCGCCACGCTCGGTTTCGACCTGCGGAATTTCGACCGCGCGTATTCCATGCCCGCCTTCAACATGGGCGAATATAACATTAACCTGACGGCTTCGCTGGCCCGCGCCAAACAGACGGGCTACAACACGCTGCTGCATCATCAATTGAGTTATACCCGCACGGCGGGGGCTCATTCGCTGGCGGTTTTGCTGGCCGGAAGCCGTCAGACGTACAATAACAATGACATCACCGCCTATGCCGACGGGTTGCCCGGAAACGACATCCGATCGCTTACGGCGGGGCAGTCGTCCAGAAACCGGACCGTGGGAGGGGCCTACGCCTTCTACCGGATCGTGAGCCTGATGGGGCAGTTGTCGTACGATTACGAAAAGAAATACTGGCTGACCGCGGTATTACGGCGCGATGGTTCGTCGCGGTTTGGGCCGGGGCATCGCTTCGGCGCCTTTCCCTCGCTTGGGGCGGCCTGGTCCATCAATAAAGAAAAATTTCTGGAATCGGTGCCGTATCTGACTACCGTCAAACTGCGGGCGGGATGGGGGAAAACCGGTAACGATAATGTCGGCGATTTTCAATATGCCTCTCTGATTGCCCAGAATTATAATTATCCATTCGGGCCGACCAACTCCTTTCTGGGCGTCGGCGCTTTTCCCAGCACCTTACCCAATCCTGGTATTCGCTGGGAAACCACGACAACCAGCAATGTGGGACTGGATGTAAGTGGGTTCGACAATCGTGTAAAACTGCGGGTCGACTATTTTCGGAAACGCACGACGGATTTGCTCGTGGAGGTTCCGCTGCCGGCGTCGGTCGGAGCCGCAGCCCCGCTGACCAATGCCGGAACCGTGGATAATTCGGGAATTGACCTGTCTCTGACCGCCGAGCGGAGCAACGAATGGATTACGTTCAACGTGACCGGTTTTGCCAGCTGGCAGAAAAACAAAGTGATTTCGCTGGGTGACCGGCCGACCCCCGTTTTGGGCGGTCTGGTGCAGGACGAAACCGTTACGGCCACGATGGTGGGAGAGCCGGTGGGAAGCTACAACGGTTTTCAGCGCGTGGGAATCTTTCAAAACCGCGACGAAATCATCAAGAATCCGAACCTGACCGGTACTGAACCCGGCGATATTCGTTACGCAGACCTGAATAAAGACGGTAAAATCACGGATGCCGATAAAACGGTTCTTGGAAGCCCGGTTCCCACGTTCTATTACGGGTTGTCGGCTTCCGTAAGCAGCATGAATTTCGATCTTTCGGTGCTGCTGCAAGGTGTTTCGGGCAACCAGCTTTACAATGCGAATGCCTACTGGCTGAATGGCTATCAGGGTCGGTATAATGCCGGAACGGAAGTGCTCAGTCGCTGGACCCGCGAAAAACCGTCGACTACGCAACCCCGCGCCGATGCATCGAGCAACCGGAATTTCCGGCCGTCGGATCGCTTCATTGAAGAGGGCGGTTACTTTCGGGTAAAGTCATTGCAACTGGGTTACACACTACCCGAAACGCTGACATCTACGTTCGGTGCCAGCCGGTTGCGGGTGTATGTCGGAGCGCAGAATCTGTTTACAAAAACAAAATACCCGGGTTTCGATCCCGAATTCGCCCGTAATCAGGCCATGGCGGAAGGGATCGATTTCGCCCAGCAACCCCAGTCAAAGATGTTTATGGGGGGAGTTCAAATCAACTTTTAAAGCGTTAGGGTTTACGGTGTTTGGTTTACGGCGGCTAACGCAGGCAAGAATGCGTAAACTATCATAAACCGAATACTGAAAACCGTAAACCGAATACCGAGCTTTTATGAAAAAAATAAGTACGCTTTTACTCGTGGCCGGTTTGACGGCCGGTTGCAGCGATAAGGCTTTGGATGTCCAGAATGTCAATGTGCTGACCACGGACAATTATTACAAAACGGAAGAAGATGCCCTCAAGGCGGTCAACGCGGCTTATGCCACACTGGCGTCGCCGGATCTGTATTCCCAGGTTATCCATTTAACGCAGGAACTGATGTCGGACGAAACCAATGCGACGGTTTCGACCAGCCCGAGCCTGATTTTAATGCGGGATGCTGAAGCCGACGCCACCAACGAGGTGTTTAATTTCGTCTGGTCAGGTTGTTACCAGGGCGTTTACCGGAGTAATCTGGCGATCACCCGCATACCGGGGGTGCCGATGAACGAGGCTACCAAAAGCCGTTTGCTAGGGGAAGCGTATTTTCTGCGCGCCATGTATTATTTCATTCTGGTGACCAATTTCGGCGATGTGCCCTTGATCCTGAAAGTGGTCGATGTCAGTAAACCCGAGGAAAAACAACCGACCCGGATTGCGGCTGCCAATGTGTACGCGGCCATTCTGAAGGACTTTGAAGAGGCCGAAAAACGGCTGCCGGTTTCGTATGAAGACGACGAAATTGGTCGGGTAACCAGCGGAGCGGCCAAAGGATTTCGGGCGAAAGCACTCTTGTACCGTGCCAATCTGACCAATAGCCAGGCCGACTACGCGGCTTCGGCCAAATTGTTTAAGGAAATCATCGATTCGAACGTCTACGACCTGGTGCCGAATTACCGCGACAACCACACCAATACGAACGAAAACAACCGCGAATCGCTTTTTGAAGTCCAGTTTTCGACCACGGTCGATCCGGGCGCGTTCTGCGACGAGTGCGGAACCGGCGGTTTGCGGCCGCTGGAGATGGGGGTTCGGGGGCGGGCCTATAACAACGTAATTCCGTCGGAGTGGTACGTTAAACAGTTTGAAACGGGGGACACCCGACTGCTGGCGTCGGTTTTCGGGCCCCAGGGCAGCAAATTCGACGGGTTGGATTATTACAAAGTACTCGAATACAAATCCTGGTTTGATATTCTGCCGGTTGATTACGCCGTTCGAAAATACCAGAAAGACGCGGGAAATGAGTTCGACTGGACCACCGGTTCTGATGTCAACATCCGGCTCATGCGGTTTGCCGATGTCTTGTTGATGTTTGCCGAAGCCACCAATTCAGCGCAGGGCCCGACGGCCGATGCTTATGCCGCCGTTAACCGGGTTCGGAAACGGGCCGGTTTGAAGGAATTGGATCCCGGTTTATCGAAAACCGCCTTTATGGATTGGATCATGCACGAACGCGTGGTGGAACTGGGGCTGGAAGGGCACCGCTGGCGTGATCTGGTTCGCTGGAAAAAAGCCTATCAGGAACTGACCTCAAAAGGCCGGCCCTTTGATGAGAAAAAACATTACCTGTTTCCGATTCCCGCCAAAGAACGCCAGCTGAATCCGAATCTGACGCAGAATCCGGGCTGGTAGAGCGGGGAATTAAGAATGACCGGTTAGTAACGAATTTCGAACCCCGAACATCCAGGTTTGTATCTGTACTTTCGATATTCAACATTCGGTATTCACTATTCGTTATTTCTACGTGATCAGGTTCGATCAGTTCCGTTATCCTGAAAGAATAACCTTATGAAGCGGTTTTATGTACAACTTTTGCTGCTGATAATTCTTCCGCCGGTTGCGAAAGCGCAAATTGCATCGTTCAAAAATTCGGTTCGGGTTGGGATTGATTACCTGAGTCTGGATGCACCGGATGATTTGGGATACCGGTTTTTGGGGCAGTATGCCCGGCACGTAGCCAATGATCGGATTGTGCTGGAAGCAGGTCTGGGTTATCTTCAGGTAGAGAATCACCGACGGCTACCCAATAACTACATTTTTGAAGGCAGACCCCGAAAACGCATCACTGCGGATTTGACGGCCTCGTTCGATTTTATCCGGAATCAGCATCATGCTTTGCGGCTGGGCGTTGGGCCTTCGGTCTGGTATCGTGAGGACGATCTACTGCTTCGGGCTGATTATTCGACGCAACCGGGCGGGGGCATTACCGATGTGAAAATTGAAAACCGCCCGATCAATGAAGTGAATGTGGGGGGGCATGTCATTACTGAGTATGAATACACAACTCGCGATCGCATAACATTCGGGGCCCGCTTCGGTTATGTTAATTTCAAAGCCGGTGGTATCAGCTCTCTGCTGGGCCTGACAATTGGGTATCGCTTTTAGCATCAAAACTTCCACCATTTCGGGGCTTTTGAGGTTCGGGCCTGGCTTTCCTCGCATTTCGCACACGACGTTGGCGGGGGTTGTGGGGGAGGAGCGAGAATAATATCCGGTGTGACGGGTGCTTTGCTCCGGTCGATGTAAAGCGGGCGAATGATCATCGCCGAAGCACCAAAATAGCCCAGAACCAGTTCATCGGGTTGTGTAACGCTGCTGATATTTCCGGTTAAGGTTGCCGGAGCCGCATCAAAAAGCCCCCCCACATTTTGAACAATATCTTTAACGGCCGATAAATACGTATACGCTTCTTTTGTTAACGACTGCTGTTCAATTTCCACGTAATAAGGTTCATACGATTCAAAAGGCGCGCGGAGGATCGACCGTCGGCTGATCCGGTTGCCATTGATGGCGTTGTCGCTGCTGATATTGATCAGGTTTTGATAGCGAATAATGTCCCAGCATTTGGTGCAGCAGGTCAGTCCATACTCCTGATAAATCGCGCAACCCGGACAGGTTGGAATCCGGATCACATCACAATACACCAGCGGTTCATAGTGTACCCAGCTCCAGCGGTAATTATCGTCCGGAGTCGCCGGATCTTTCAAATCGAGGTAAACATCAAAGCCTTTGTCGTATGCATCACTGCCTAATTTTAGCTGCTGATTAAATTCAATGTAAATCGAGTCGATCGGCGCAACCGGTTTCAGCAATTCCGGTTTGGATTGGTACTCCCGACCGTCGGAAAGCCGGACATGGAGGGTGTAACTTTTGCCGGTACTTCCCCGCCAGCTTGAATCAGGCTGGTAAAAACCGGGGGAGGTCTCTTTGAAAACCGTTTGCTGATTGGCGTTGTCCGTAACAAAAACCGTCGCTTTTTCAGCAACAAAATTCAGGGACGTTGACGTATAATCGGCCGTAAAACTCATGGAAACCCGGTTTTTGCCGGGCTGGTCGGTCACCAGTCCATCCACCACCAGCGCGGGAGGAAGAGAGCGGACGTCGGGGTTGATGGGTGTGACACACTGGCAAAGCAGTGTGGCAAGAACGAGACATAAAAAGTAAGATACGGTTTTCATCCCGGCGTAGTTACAACTTGAAATTGTAGGTCAGCGATGGAATTGCCGAACCGAAAATGGATAATTTATTGGCGTCGCTTCCGGCATAGCTGCTAAACCGGTAGAACACGGAATAGGCATTTTTTCGGGCATAGAGGTTATACACCGAGAAGGTCCAACTGTACCAGTAGCGCATTTTTCGGGCCGGATTTTTCTCCCAGGTCAGCGAAATGTCCAACCGGTGGTAGTCCGGAATGCGTTGTTGGTTGCGGTCGAGGTAAACCGGCAGCGTGATCCGGTTATTGACCCGGGCTTTGGCGTACGGAACCGTCATCGGTCGGCCGGTGCTGTAGGTATAATTGGCCGAAAACGTAAACTTGAGCGATGGCCGGTAGATCGCCAGCGCATTCACCACGTGCGGTTTGTCGTAATTCGCCGG
The DNA here is from genome assembly GCF_003858635.1 of Larkinella rosea. Taxonomy (GTDB): domain Bacteria; phylum Bacteroidota; class Bacteroidia; order Cytophagales; family Spirosomataceae; genus Larkinella; species Larkinella rosea. Next base: position 76,524 of record NZ_RQJO01000010.1, on the reverse strand, counting down.
ATACCAGTTTCCGTTGTTGATCCGCTCGCCCGCGTACAGTCCGTCGACCAGCAACAGCGTGCGCGTGTAAGCATAACTGACCCAGCCCGTCAGAAATCCCTTGTTTTTCTTCATCATCAACTCAAGGCCGTACGCTTTTCCCCGGCCCTGAACCAGATCGGTTTCGGGAGTTGGATTGAGCAGCAATTTTGCCCCGTCACGGTAATCGATGGCGTGCTGAATCTGGCGGTAATAGGCCTCCGCCGAAACTTCGTAGGTATCGTTCTGATAATTCCGGAAGTAACCCGCCGACAGTTGATCGGCAATCTGCGGCCGGATGTGGTTGTCGCTCATTTTCCAGCGCGACGTTGGTAAAGCCGCCGTCGAATTCGTGATCAATTGCAGGTATTGCCGCGTGCGGGTATACGAAAATTTCAGCGAACGGTCGGTTTTTAAGGCCCAGCGCAACGCCAGCCGGGGTTCCAGACCGCCGTAACTTTTTGCCACCGATCCGCTGCCAATCGTCTCCTGACTGGCCAGCGTTTCAGGCCGGCGCGGGCCGTTCGGCGCATAGGTGCGTAATTCGGTGGGACCCAGAAACAGGAATTGCGAATACCGCAGCCCGGCAATGAGCGAGGTTTTTTCGTTCAGCGTCATTTCATCTTCGGCATACAAACCGGCTTCAAGTCCCTGCTCGGAAGCCAGCTGAACGGGTTGTACGTTGGAAACCGGGCCGGGCGTCAGCGTGTTGGGCGACAGGTGGTAATGCGTGGCCTGAATCCCGAACGACCAGCGGTGCAGATCGGTCTGGTAGTTGAGTTCGGCTTTCCCAATTTTCGACAACAGTTCCGATTGCAACCGGAATTTATTGCTGCTGTCGGGTACCGTCGTGGCCGCCCGGTAGCGCGAAACCACGGCGGATAGGTTCAGAATCAGGCGGTTAGTAAAGGTGTGCGTCCATTTCAGCGAACCATTGGCGGTTTGATAATCGAAACCGGTTTGCGTGGCCGAGACATCCACCGACAGCAGCGAATCCGAGGGCAGCAGCATTCGGTCGTCGCTAACGTAGCCCGATAAATAAACCGTATTCTTTTCGTTGGGTAAATACTTGATTTTGGCGGTAACATCGTAGAAACTGGCTCGCACATCCCGAATGTTGGCCGGACCGGCTTTGAACAGGAAATTGTTGATCGCCAGACGCGTGTCGGCCAGAAACGTGAGTTTGCGCCCCGCAATCGGCCCTTCGATTCCCAGGCGGTTTGAGATAAGGCCGACGCCACCGCTAAGCCGCAGTTTTTCGGCATCCGGTTCTTTGGTTCGAACGTCGAGCACGGCGGACGTTCGGCCCCCGTAGCGGGCGGGCAGGCTGCCTTTCTGCAAAGTCACATCGCGAACCGCATCGGGATTGAAAACCGAAAAGAAACCCATCAGGTGGGACGAATTATAAATCGGCGCGTCGTCGAGCAGCACCAGATTCTGATCGACGCTACCGCCCCGCACATTGATTCCCGTTGCCCCTTCGCCGACGGTGGTTACGCCCGGCAGCAGCAGCAGACTTCGCACCACGTCAACTTCGCCCATCAGCGCGGGCATTTTGATAATGCTTTGAATGGGCAGCTGCGTGACCCCCATTTCCACTTTTTTAACGTTCCGATCCTGCGACTCGGTTTTGACGGTTACTTCATCGAGCAGTTGCGTGTCGGGAGAAAGCGAAATGTTGTTCAGCGTGCGGTCGGGCGGTACGGTTACTTTCTGCTCAATCCGCAGATAGCCCAGGTGCGAGATCAGGAGCGTGTAGGTCCCCCCGGAAACCGTTAGCGTATAAAAACCGTCTCGGTCGGTGGTCGCTCCCCGGCGGGTTTCCGTAATAAAAACCGATGCACCACTGATGGGTTTGTTGGTACCGGTTTCACGCACATAACCGGAAATGACGCGGGAAAGCGAAGTCTGCGCCTGAACCGAAATACAACTAAACAAAACGAACAGCCCAGCCAGAATGAGCTGGCCCGCAAAGCGTAGAATTTTCACCATAGGTTTAGAAAACCATACAAGATACTGACGAATGATCAATTTGCAATATGGCGAGATTCTTTTGGCTTATCAGGCTATTGAGCGGTTTCCGGCGGTTTTTTGTATCTTTGCACCATCTTTGCATGAAAAATCTTCGTCGACTTCCTTTACTGCACCGGATTTTCTGCCTGTTGATGGCCATCAACGTGCTGAACTTCAGTATTGACCCCCCGGATCAAATCGCCCAGTCGGCGGTTCATAATGTGGGGGAGGAAGATCTGTCGATCAACAAAATGGAAAGTATCGGGGAGGTCCTTCTGGAAAAGGTCCTCGAAATCCCGAACGCCGTTCCCGAACAGGACGATCCGGATCACCCGGTTGCGGTGAAATTAGTTAAGTCGGTGTATGACTGGAATGCCTCCCAGGCCGTGACTTCCGTCGAAAAAATAACCGTTAGTTTTCCTTTGCTGGCCCAAAAGAAGCTTTTCTTTTACGCTTCTTTCTATTCGTCTCATTCGCCCGAGATCGACTCTCCACCGCCCAAACGGGCCTGATTTCCTTCTTTTCTGGTGAAGCGATAAACCGTGGTCGATGGTCGGCTGCTGCCTTATCCTTCTGTTTTTTCGTACCCACGGTTTTGCCGCGTTGCGTGCTCGCTGCGTCGACCGTTCGCGATCAGGCGGTGCGATTGCATTCGGGTTATCACCGCGCCGGTACGTCATTCTTTCCATAATGTGACTTCAGGATTATGATGAAATACATGACCCTGGCGGTTCTGCTTTGCTGCGGAATGGCCCGGGCTCAGGACACGCTGTCCATTCAAATTAGACAGGCCGATAGCCTGTTTGTCGGGCGAAATCTGCTCGCACTCGCGGGTCGTTACCAGATTGAAGCGGCTCAGACCCAGGTTCTTCAGGCCAGTTTGTTTGAAAACCCGACCGTGACGGCCGAAGTGAATGCCTACAATCCCGAACGGCGCCGGGCACTCGACGTTGGCAGGCAGGGGCAGAAATTCGTCAGCATTGAGCAACTATTGTACACGGCGGGAAAACGCAACAAACGGGTGGCGCTGGCGCAGGAATCCGCCCGACTGACCGAGCTGGAATTCCGCGATCTGCTGCGGGCGCTGCGTTTTGAGCTGCACACCCGGTTTTACGAAGTGTATTTCCAGCAGAAAACGCTGTTGCGCTATGACCAGCAAATTGCGGTTTTGCAAAACACCGTCGATGCCTTTGAGGAGCAATACCGGCGCAATAATATCTCGCTACGGGAGTTGCTGCGGCTGAAATCGTTGCTGTTTCAATTGTCGAAAGATCGGACCGAAATCCGCTCCCAACTCACGGATCAGCAGCAGTTTCTGCAAACCTTGCTGGCTACTAACCAGCCGATTCAACCGCTGGCCGACGAAACCGCTCTGGCGCGGCTAAAGCCACCGACTCAATCACTGGATTCTCTCTGGAATCTGGCGCTTCAAAACCGCCCCGATCGGCAATTGAGTGAATCGCTGACCCGGCAGGCGCAGCTGAATTACAACCTTCAGAAAGCCCTGGCCAAACCGGACGTGCGGATTGGAGGAATTTACGATCAGTCGTCGAATTACATTTCGAACTACTTCGGGCTGTCGGTGGGGGTGGATTTGCCGCTTTTTAACCGCAATCAGGGTGCCATCCGGGCCGCCGAGCGGCAGATTGGCTACCAGAAAGGCTTGCAGCAGCACAAAACCCGGCAAATTGAAAATGAGGTGACGGCCGCCTGGCAGAAAATCCGCCATTCCGAGCAGATGATCCGGTCGGTGGAAGGGCGGTTTACGGAACAGCTCGAAGAACTGAACGAGGGTGTCGTGAGCAACTTTCTGAAACGCAATATCTCCCTGCTGGAGTTTGTCGATCTCTTCGAAACCTACACCGAAAACGTCCGGGATCTGAACCGGCTGAAGGCCGACCGGATGGCGGCTTACGAGGAATTTAACTACGTCATTGGTACCGATTTAACCAACTAAGTCATGAACAAAATTATCATAGGCGGTTTCCTGCTGGTGCTGGGAATGGCTATTCAGGGATGTCAGAAAAAAGCCGAAGTCGAAGAAGCCAAAGCTTTTATGCTGTCGGATACGATGTTAAAACGAATTCGGCTGGATACGGCCATCATTCAGCCGGTTCGGAATGAACTGACGCTGGTGGGGCGAGTGATTGCCGACGAAAACAAGGTCATCAAGGTGTTTCCGCTGGTGGGTGGAAACGTGGAAACAGTACCGGTTGAATTGGGCGATTACGTCCGCAAAGGCCAGACGCTGGCGCTGATTCGCTCCGGCGAGGTGGCCGATCTGGAACGGCAGATGATTCAGGCGCAATCGGGATTGCTGGTGGCCCAGAAGAACCTGCGGGTGGCGCAGGACCTGAACGAAAGCAAACTGAACGCCCAGCGCGACGTGGTGCAGGCCCAGAACGAAGTGAATCAGGCCGAAGCCGAACTGGCCCGTTTGCGGGAAGTCTTCAAGATCTACGGACTGGGTAACTCCACCAACTACACCGTCAAGGCGCCGATCTCCGGGTTTATCATCGAAAAAAACGTCAATCCCGGTTTGCAATTACGCTCCGATAATGCCGATAACCTCTTCACCATCGGCGAAATCAACGACGTCTGGGTGATGGCGAATGTGAATGAAAGCGACATCGGGCGGGTACGGACGGGCATGGACGCTCAGATCGAGACCCTGAGTTACCCGGATCAGGTGTTTCGGGGCAAGGTCGATAAAATCTATAACGTGCTCGATCCCAATACCAAAGCCATGAGCGTCCGCATCAAGCTTTCCAACGCCGATTACAAGCTCAAACCGCAGATGCACGCGACCATCCGACTCAGCCTGGCAACCGGGGAGCAGCTGACGACCGTGCCGACCGATGCGGTTATTTTCGATCATTCGAAAAATTTCGTGGTGGTCTACCGGAACCGGAGCGACGTGGAAGTTCGGGAGGTGGCGGTCCACAAGACGTTGCGTACAGTCACCTACCTCGATTCGGGCGTTCAGTCCGGCGAACGCGTGATCTCCAAAAATCAAATCCTGCTGTACAACGCTCTGAGCAATTAACTCATGAATCAATTCATTCGGAATATTGTCGGTTTTTCACTGAAAAACCGGTTTTTCATCTTTTTCATGACCGCCGGTTTAGCCGTCGCCGGGGTGTTTAGTTACCTGAATACGCCACTGGAAGCGTTTCCCGATGTAACCAATACGCAGATCATCGTCGTCACGGAGTGGAACGGCCGCAGCGCCGAAGAAATCGAGCGGTTTGTAACGGTCCCCATCGAAGTCGCCATGAACTCGGTGCAGCGGAAAACCAACGTTCGCTCCGTCACGATGTTTGGTTTATCAGTCATCAAAATCATTTTTGAGGACGATGTGGAGGATTTTTTCGCCCGACAGCAGGTCAATAATCAGCTGCGGAATGTGGCTTTGCCCGAGGGTGTTGAGCCGGATATCCAGCCGCCTTACGGCCCCACGGGAGAGATTTTCCGGTTTACGCTGAAAAGCGAAAAACGCGACAGCCGTGAACTACTGACAATCCATAACTGGGTGATCGATCGCCAGTTGCGGAGTGTATCTGGTGTTGCCGATGTAGTGGCTTTTGGGGGACGGCAGAAAATCTATGAGTTACGGGTCAACCCGACCCAACTTGCCAAATACGATCTGACGCCACTTGAAGTTTACCAGGCTGTCACACGCAGTAACATTAACGTCGGGGGCGACGTCATCGAGAAGAGCGGACAGGCGTATGTCGTTCGCGGAATTGGTCTGCTGACTTCCATTCAGGACATCGGAAACATCATCATTGAAGAACTGAACGGCAATCCGGTGCTGGTTAAGAACGTCGCGGAAGTGGCCGAATCGCAGCTGCCGCGCGTGGGTCAGGTCGGACTGGATGCTGATGACGATGTGGTGGAAGGCATTGTGGTGATGCGGAAAGCCGAAAATCCCAGCGAGGTGCTGACGCGCGTCAAGGCCAAGATCGAGCAACTGAACACGCGGATTCTCCCGGCTGACGTCAAAATGGTCACGTTCTACGACCGCGATAACCTGATCGAGTTCTGTACGCACACGGTTTTGCACAACCTCACCGAAGGCATCGTGCTGGTCACCGTGATGGTTTTTCTGTTCATGGCCGACTGGCGCACCACGCTCATTGTTTCCATTATCATCCCGCTGGCACTGCTCTTTGCTTTTATGTGCCTGAAATGGAGGGGAATGTCGGCCAATCTGCTGTCGATGGGGGCGGTCGATTTCGGGATCATCATCGACGGGGCCGTGGTGATGGTCGAGGGTATATTTGTCACCCTCGACCATCAGGCGCACAAGGTTGGCATGGCGCGGTTTAACAAACTCGCCAAACTGGGGCTGATCAGGAAAACCGGTGGCGAACTGGGGAAAGCGGTTTTTTTCTCCAAACTCATCATCATTACTGCCTTGTTACCGATTTTTTCCTTTCAGAAAGTAGAAGGAAAAATGTTCTCCCCGCTGGCCTGGACACTGGGTTTTGCCCTGCTGGGTGCGTTGCTGTTTACGCTGACGCTGGTGCCGGTTTTATGCTCCATGCTGCTGAAAAAGAACGTTCGCGAAAAAAATAACCCCGTCGTGAATTTCTTCAATCGCGTGGTCATGGCAGGCTTTGGCTGGTGTTACGGGCGCAAAAAACGCAGTATCGTCGCGGCTCTGTTGCTGATGGGCGGCACGTTTTTCTCAGCCCGGTTTTTGGGTACAGAATTTCTACCGCAACTCAACGAAGGCGCGTTGTGGGTAACGGCGGAACTGCCCATGAGCCTGTCCCTGCCCGAAAGTGTGGAGATGGCCGGTCAGATTCGGCACGATCTGAAAACCTTCCCGGAGGTGAAACAGGTGCTTTCGCAGGTGGGACGATCCAACGACGGCACCGACCCCAACGGTTTTTATTTCTGTCAGTTTCAGGTCGATCTGGCCCCGAAAGAAGACTGGAAACGACGCATTTCGGTGGAAGAACTCACCGACGAGATGGATAAAAAACTCCGGAATTACCCCGGTGTTCTGTACAATTATTCCCAACCGATCATCGACAACGTGGCCGAAGCCGTGGCCGGTTACAAAGCCAGCAACGGGGTCAAAATTTTCGGCCCGGACATTTACGAGCTGGAAAAATACGCCGATCAGGTGCTGAAAGCGATGAAAAACGTGGAGGGCGTGCGGGATCTGGGCATCATCCGCAATGTCGGTCAGCCGGAAATCAGTGTGCTGTTTCACGACCACAAAATGGCCCTGTACGGCGTCACGACCGCCGATGCGCAGGCTGTCATTGAAATGGCAATTGGGGGAAAAACCGCTTCGGTTCTGTACGAAGGCGAACGGCGGTTCGACATTCGGGTTCGGTACCAGGATGCATACCGGCAGAGCGAGGAAGACATCATGAACCTGATGGTGCCCACGCTGAAAGGGGGGCTGATTCCGTTACGGGAAATTGCCTCGGTTCGGAAACAAACCGGTCCGGCGTTCATCTACCGCGATATCAATCAGCGGTTTATTGGTGTTAAATTTTCGGTTCGCGGGCGCGATTTGGGCAGCACCATTGCCGAGGCTCAGCAAAAAGTAAATGCAGCCCTGAAACCGGGAAAGGATTATTCGGTGGAATGGGTCGGGGAATTTGAAAACCAGGTGCGGGCTACCGAACGACTGGCGCAAGTCGTTCCGATCAGTCTGGCGGCCATTTTTGTCATTCTGTTTATCACCTTCGGGAATACCAAAGACGCCGGACTGGTGCTGCTCAATGTGCCGTTTGCGCTGATTGGCGGCATTTTGGCGCTGCACGTCACGAACATGAATTTCGGTATTTCGGCGGGCGTCGGCTTTATCGCGCTCTTCGGGATTTGTGTGCAAAACGGGGTAATTCTGATCTCGGTTTTCAACAAAAATCTGCTGGCCCGCATGTCACTCGACGAGGCCATTCGCGACGGTGTTCAGTCCCGCATCCGGCCCGTTGTCATGACGGCGCTCATGGCCGCGATCGGTTTGTTACCGGCGGCCATTTCCACCGGAATTGGTTCGGAAACCCAAAAACCGCTCGCCATTGTCGTGATCGGCGGACTGGTGACGGCCACCATCCTGACCCTCCTGATCTTCCCGATTATCTACCGGTTTTTCTACCGCCACCGCGTTCACCGGCTTCAGGATCTGGATGAATAGGAGCAATAACTTCGAATTAATGGGCAATTAATCAATCAGTTACATCTTTAAAATACTAACAATCATGAAAAGTACCTCAATGGTCTACCGTCTATGGTCAATCGTCAGTGTGTTCATTTTAGCGACCGCAAGCTTTAATTGCCAGGATAAAGCCGGGGCGGATTTGATCTATGAATCGTCGAGCGCCGGAGTTGCTACGGGGGCGTTTAGCGGATTTAAATCGACGTTTCCCAACGCGCAGTCCGTTACCTGGACGAACTTCCGGGAGCGGATTTGGGAAGCTCGCTTTACGGAATCAGCGGTTTCGAAAGTGGCCGTTTTTCGGACAACCGGTGCGCTGATTGATCAGGGATTGCTGATGACCCAGACAAACTTGCCCGAAACCGCCCGAACGTACCTCAGCACGCAGTATCCGGGCAGTAAAATCCAGACGGTTCTTTCTGGAGGAGCCAACGGTGGTTTTCGGGTTATCCTGATCGATTCGACCGGTTCGCGAATCTGGTGGGCGCAATTTGAGACAAGCGGCCAGTTTCGATCGATCCTTGAGCTCTGATTTTCCGGCGTAAATTCAACAAGTACGGTTTGGCCGAAACCGTACTTGTTGATAAAAATTGTGTTTCTTTACGATTGAAATGAACAATCGTCACCGCCAAATTACCAACGTCCGAAACCGGGTGGCCGAATGGTTGCTGTTCGTCACGCTGTTTTGCGGGCTGTTTCTGCTTTGGGGCAGTTTTGGCGATTCGGATTTCAGACAAAGGCCCATTCAGATCGAATCCGTTGCTTCGGCCCGGCCCGGTGTTTCGTCGGCCCGATCCGTTGTATTCAAAAAGAAACCGCTTTCCGTCGCTGAAAAAGCGGTTTTGTCGGTCCATCTTTTATTCGATCTCTGCCCTTTATTGGCCTTCAACCGGCTCGAAAAAACAAGATTTGCGATTTTTTCTAAATCTATTGCCGTCCATAAAACCGCCCATCGTTTTCTTTCTCACAAAACCATTCCTCAAAGCTCCGACGAGGAATATGTGACTTTTTACCGGGGATAACTCAATCCCGACCCGCCGAAATCCGGCTTTCTACAAATCCTTCTAAAAAGTCACTAAGCTGTTTATTAGCAGCTATTTACCTCTTGTTGTTTACATGAAAAAAGTTAAAAAACTGCTCAGGCTGGTTGGTCTGACTATTCTCATTGGACTGGCATTGATGGGCATTGGAATCGGTGGGGCCGGACCGGTTTTTTCATCGCAGAAAGAACGCTATCCCGACAATGGCATTCGAACGGAACTGGTTGAATCAAAAGAAGAAGATGAAGTTGACTCGGAGCTAAAAGACGTCAAAAACTAAAAGCAATGTTATTCCCGAAACCGGACCGGTTTCGGGAATAACGTCCATCTTGACAAAAAACGCTGGGGTTTACACCACCATGATATCCTTTTCCTTGGCAACGAAGATTTCGTCGATTTTGGCAATGTGCGCATCGGTCAGCTTCTGAACCCGTTCTTCGCCTTTTTTTACTTCGTCTTCCGAAACGCCCTCTTTGGTCAGTTTCCGGATGCCGTCATTGGTGTCTTTGCGGATGTTGCGGACGTTTACCTTGGCCACTTCTATTTCGGCTTTGACTTTTTTCACCAAATCCCGACGACGTTCTTCGGTCAGGGCGGGAATATTCAGCCGGATGTTCTCGCCGTCGTTGGTTGGCGATAAACCCAGATTGCTGTTGCGAATGGCTTTCTCGATTTCGCCGATCATTTTCCGTTCGAACGGTTTGATGGCGATGGTCCGGGCGTCGGGCGTCGTAATCGACGCAACGTTGTTGATGGGCGAATTCATACCGTAGTATTCCACCTGAAGACCGTCCAGCATCGAAGCGGAGGCTTTGCCCGCCCGGATTTTACCTAACTCGATATTCAAATGTTTCAACGCCTTTTCCATCGTATCCCGGGCGTCTTCGAGATAAAGCTCAATCTCTTCCATTGTTTTTTTAAAATGATGAATGATAACTTATAAACGATGCCTTTAAAAGCTAAACCCACTCTACAGGCATGCCGATCATCGTCCGAAATTTATCATTCATCGTTCATAATTCATCATTTATTTCACCCCGTAATCAGCGTACCAATATCATCGCCTTCGACGAGCCGAACCAGATTTCCGGTTCCGTTCATGTCGAAAACAATGATCGGGAGGTTGTTTTCTTTGCATAACGTAAAGGCTGTCAGGTCCATTACGTTGAGTTTCTTTTCGTAAACGTCCTGAAACGAAATGGTGGTATACCGGGTAGCGGTTTTGTCCTTGAACGGATCGGCGGTGTACACCCCATCGACTTTGGTCCCTTTCAGCACCACGTCAGCTTCGACTTCAATGGCCCGCAAACTGGCCGTTGTGTCGGTCGTAAAGTAAGGATTGCCGGTTCCGGCACCGAAGATCACGATGCGGCCTTTTTCGAGGTGACGAACCGCGCGCCGACGAACATAGGGTTCGCAAACCTGTTCCATTTTGATGGCCGACATCACGCGGGTGTACAGACCGTGCTGTTCGAGCGAACTCTGGATGGCCATGGCGTTGATAACCGTGGCCAGCATGCCCATGTAATCGCCCTGAACCCGGTCCATACCGCTGCGCTCGCCCTGAATGCCCCGGAAAATATTACCTCCGCCGATGACGATGGCAACCTGAACACCCATTTCGACAACCCGCTTGATTTCCAGACTGTATTGTTCCAGAATAACCGGATCGATGCCGTAGCCTTTTTCTCCGCTTAAAGCTTCACCGCTAAGCTTGAGCAGAATGCGTTTATATTTTAGTTGAGTCATGAAGGAAAGTTTGGCGACAAATATAAGAGAAAAAGGATAAGTGGAGGGCTGAAGGAAAGCAGAAATGGAATTATCGGACTTTCTTTCGTCCATTCTTCTTTTGTCCTCGTCTCCTTTTTATTGAAATTCAACCAGTACCTGATTCTTCTCGACGGTTTGACCGCGGTTGATCCGAACGGTTTTGATCGTTCCGTCGGCGGGGGATTTAATGACGTTTTCCATTTTCATGGCTTCCAGAATCAAAACCGGATCCCCTTTGCGAATGACGTCGCCGGGTTGTAAGCTGAGACTCAGAATCAGGCCGGGCATGGGCGCTTTGATGTCGTTGATTTTGGTCAGATTGGCCGAACTCATGCCCATTTGTTCCAGCAGCAGATCAAAGCGGTCTTTTAGTTTGATCTGGTGGATGGACTGGTTGATTTTCAGCGAAACGGTTTTTTCGGCTTGATCCAGCTGAAGAATTTCGGCGGTGTAAGACCGGTTTTGGTGGATGATATGAAACGTTCGGTCGTTCAATCGCACCAGATCCCAGGGCAGCGGCTGGCCGTTTACGACCGGCTGATCACCGGAAAAGTCAATTTCAATGGATTCCTGATCGTCTACGGAAGCACGAAACATGGATAAGATGGTTAAAGCGTTGGGGCAATCTCACTTTTTATTGATCAAATATACACCCAACAGGCAAATTGCCATACCCGCCACCTGCGGCCAATGCAAGGGTTCGCCGTCGAAAAGCCCCCACAACACGGCTACGACCGGAATCAGGTAGGTTACCGTTGAAGCAAATACGCCGGAAGTTAATTGAATAATTCGATTAAACAGGATGGTGGCAAACCCCGATCCGGCCATTCCCAGGGTGACAAGCATCAGCAGGGCGGGCATGGAACCGGGTGCAACGACCCGCGTCGGAAAATCGGTAGTGGCCAGCCCCAGGACCGCAATGGGCCCGACCATGGCAAAGGTGGAAGCCGTTGAAAGCAAGGCAGGTAAATCGGTCAGGTACCGGGCGACAATGTTGATATTGAAACCGTAGCACAGCGTGGCCAGTACAATCAGAAAGGCGTAACCGTTGTAGGAAAACGAACCGGTGGCACTGAAAAAGACCAGAAAAACCGAACCCGCAAAACCGAGCAGAATGCCGCCAATCTGCAACAACCGGGCGCGTTTCCCGAACAGAATCACCCCGATTAGAAAGGTGAACATGGGGCTGAGTGCGTTCAGGGTTCCGGCGAGCGAGCTGTTGAGATGTGCCCCGGCAGTGGCAAATAAAACCGCCGGAATCAGGTAACCGAGCATGCCCGAGCCCAGCAGCGGGAGCCAGCGGTTCCGCGGAAATTGGTTGCCTAACAGGAGGAGATAGGGGAGAAAAAAGAGAAACGCCAGAAAAATACGACCGGTACCGACCTGCATCGGCGAAAAAACCGTGAGACTGTATTTGATCAGAATGAAGGACGTTCCCCAGATCAACGCAACGAGGATCAGCAGTACCCAGGCCAAAAGCCGTCGTTTCGATTGGACAACGGGGTCGGCGGTTGAAAGTGAGTTTTCGGTAAATGGTTTTGTCATACTCTGAAAACCACCGTCTCAGGCGGTTTGGTTCTACCGGTTTCTAAAAAAATATTTTGGCAAATAGCTGAAAAACACGTGATTATTTATCAAAATGATTTTGGGTTCAGCTTTCGGTGAAGGCTGTCGCAACGCTCCTCCATTTTTTCACGTATCTACATGCAACGCTAATTACCTGATTGCTGTCTTGCTAATTAGCCCCATCTCTACAAACAAGAACTGAAATTCGTAGCAGGAAGCTACCCCTGTATCTGTTTCTGAAAGGGTATGAAATTGTCGGTTATTATCCTGAATTATAACTCCAGCGGCTACACGCTCGACTGCATTGCTTCGATCCGGAAGCAGACGCAACTGGCGGACTATGAGATCGTTGTGGTGGATAATGGCTCACACCCCGGTGATTTCGATCGGTTGTATTCGTTAACCCAACAGCCGTTTGTCAAAGTGGTTCGGAGCCGGGTCAATCTCGGTTTTGCGGGTGGACATCTATTGGGTCTGCAAGCCATCGATCCGTCATCGGCTTACTATTTTTTTCTGAATAACGACTGTCAACTGCTCGACGACGTCTGTAGTCGCTTATACGGTTTTATGGAAGAAAACCGGTCGGTGGGCGTTTGCACGGGGCAAGCCGTGAACCGGACTGACGAACACGAACCGTCGTTCAACCATTTTCCGACGTTGAGCGGAAAACTGCTGGGCCGGGGCGTTATGCAGTGGTTTAAACCGGCGGATTACCTTTCCCGTCGGCGGACCTTTGAGAAGCCAACGGAGGTTCCGGTCATCACGGGAAGTGCGTTATTCGTGCGGGCTGCGGCCTTTTGGCAGGTCGGCGGTTTTGACCCGGCGTTTTTTCTGTATTGTGAAGAAGAGGATTTGTGCTGGCGGATGCGGGAGCGGTCGTGGAAAGCCATGTTGATTCCCGATGTGCGGTTTCGGCACCTGGGAGGAGGGAGCACCCGGCGAAATCTGCAGATTGAAAAAGAATATTACATTTCTCTTTTCTACTATTTCCGTAAAAACGAGAATGTGTTTAAACAACTCCTGCTGCAACTGTTTTACACGGTGAAAGTAGGTCGGAAAGCCGTGAAAAGTAACCATTTTGCCCAACTGGCGTGGTTTATCCTGCGGGGCGCACCCGGTCGCGAAAGCCTCCGGTATCGCCAGGGATTAGCGGTTCTTTCCAATCAATTAATCGAACACCATCAGCCAACCCGTTCATTATTACCGTTATGAAAATTCCCGCAAAAGTTCCTCTCTCCATCGTGGTGATTACCCTGAATGCTGAAAGAACCTTGAAACAGGCGCTGGAATCCGTAGCCGATTGGGCGGATGAGATCGTCATTGTCGATTCGGGAAGTACGGACAACACGCTGGCGATTGCCCGTCAGTTCAATTGCCGGGTGGTTTACCGGAAGTTCAACGGGTTTGGGTCGCAGAAACAATACGCCGTCAATCAGGCAAAAAACGACTGGGTGCTGGTGCTGGATGCCGATGAGATTGTCTCTGAGCAACTGGCCAACGAAATTGCGGCCTTGTTCATCAGCGAAACGCCCGTTTGCGCCGGCTATGCCATTCCGCGGAACCTGATTTTTCTGGGCCGGGTGTTGCGCCACAGCGGGCAAAACCGCCAACCGGTTTTGCGTCTTTTTAACCGCCGGAAAGGAAGCATCACGCCCGTGCGGGTACACGAATCCGTTCAGGTGGATGGCGCCGTGGGCCAGCTTTCGGGAATCCTGATTCATTACAGCTACGGATCGCTGCACGATTACGTTCTGAAAATGAATCAATACACGACACTGAGCGCCGAAGAAATGGCGTCCCGACACAAAAAGGCCACAATTGCCTTACAGGGATTGCGGTTTCTGTTTACGTTTGTGAAAATCTATTTCTTCAAAGGCGGTCTTCTCGACGGCTATCCCGGTTTTGTCTGGGCGTTGTTGTCTGCCGTTTATCCGGTGATCAAATACTCGAAACTGCAGGAAATGCAGGACCTGGAGGAAAAGCCCAAGACCAGTCCGGTTTTGGCCTACGAATAAGAATTGACTATTCCTAAATTCCTTACTTTTAGACTGCTACGACTTCGTAGGCGTCGCAGATTTCGTCCAGAATACCGGCAATTTCGGCCAGCGTATCGGCCAGCACGAGTCGTTGCCGGAAGGGTTTGAAATTTTCCATGCCCTTGAAATAATTGGTGTAATGCCGACGCATTTCAAAGATGCCGACTTTTTCTCCTTTCCACCGGATGGAAAATTCGAGGTGCTGTTTACAAACCGCGATCCGGTCAGCAAGCGTCGGAGCCGACCGGTGTTCGCCCGTGCGGAGAAAGTGTTTGATTTCGTCGAAAATCCAGGGATAGCCGATGCTCGCCCGGCCAATCATGATGCCATCGACGCCGTAGCGGTTTTTGTATTCCCGCGCTTTTTCCGGACTGTCGATGTCACCATTTCCGAAAATCGGAATGGTGGTTCGGGGATTTTCTTTCAAGCGGCCAATCAGCGTCCAGTCGGCTTCACCTTTGTACATCTGCACCCGTGTCCGTCCGTGAACCGTCAGCGCCTGAATGCCAATGTCCTGTAATCGTTCGGCTACTTCCAGAATGTTCTTGGTATTGTCGTCCCATCCCAGTCGGGTTTTGACCGTTACAGGGAGGTGGGTGGCCTTTACGACGGCTTCCGTCATTTTCACCATTTTGGGAACATCCTGCAACAAAGCAGCTCCGGCACCCCGGCAAGCCACATTTTTCACCGGACAACCGTAGTTGATGTCAATCAGATCCGGATTGGCGCGGGTGGCAATTTCGGCGCAGACCCGCATGGTTTCAATATCGGAACCAAATAACTGAATGCCGATCGGACGTTCGTATTCAAAAATATCCAGTTTCTGAACGCTCTTGGCCGCATCCCGAATAAGCCCTTCCGACGAAATAAATTCCGTATACATCAAATCCGCCCCGTTGGCTTTGCAAACCGCCCGGAACGGCGGATCGCTGACGTCCTCCATTGGCGCCAGCAGCAGCGGAAAGTCCCCCAGTTCGATCGTTCCAATTTTAACCATATATCGCTAACAACTCGATTTCAAAAGATGTTCGGTCCAGACCGGTACGGTTTTTGAAAAATAGCCGGTACTGTGACAAAAAACCGATACGGTTTTGAATTCGGACCGGTTTGGGCGTAAATTTACACCAATTATGGAAGACTTCCGATCGACCCGTTCGTCAAACCCGCCTTTGCATCCATTCCGTAGCCTCCTGGTTCTGTTGGGGTTTATTCTGTTGGGTATGTCGCTGGGCGGTTTGCTGGCCAGTATGTTCCTGGCGGCCTGGGCATCCATGAATGGAACTGTCTCAGCTTCCGAAATTGCCGACATCCTGACCAATCCCGCCGATTATCCGGGAAGCTGGCAGTTGTTGATGCTGGTTCAGGCGGTTAGTCACCTTTGTTCTTTTTTGCTGCCCTGTCTGTTATACCTCCGCTGGATCGAGCGCCGGGGTTGGTCGGAGTTCAATTCCCGGCCGTTGTCGGCCGTTCAGTCGGTGGGTCTGGTCGCCCTGTTGACCATCACGTTCATGCCATTTAACGGGTTAATCATCGAGTGGAATCAAAATATTGACTTCCCGGATGCACTCGCCGGCCTGGAGAAATGGATGAAGCAGAAAGAAGATCAGATGGCGGGCCTGACGGATTTTCTGACCAATTTTACGTCACCCATTGAGCTAATCATTGCTCTTCTGGTGATTGGGGTAATTCCCGGAATTGGCGAAGAGGTGTTGTTTCGGGGAATGGTGCAGCGAAAACTGGCGCAGTGGACGGGAAATATCCACGTTGCCATTTGGGTATCGGCCGTGATATTCAGCGCCATTCATATTCAGTTTTACGGTTTTGTTCCCCGGGTGTTACTGGGTGCGTTGTTTGGCTACGTGTATGTCTGGTCAGGAAATATCTGGGTTCCAATTCTGGCTCATGCGGTAAACAACGGTTTTACGGTTTTGATGGTCTGGCTACATCACCGGAAATTGATTTCGGTCGATATTGAAAATACGGCAACGGTTCCTTTGACCGGCGCATTAATTTCCTTACTTTTAACCATAGGATTTTTAGTTTTTTTTCGAAAATCGAATCAATTGCCGTCCCAGCCGTATGTCTGATCAGTGGGAGAAAGTACTGGTGACACCTACCACCTATCGCGCCGAACTGGCCAAAGTTCTATTGGCCGAACACCACATCAACGCCGTTGTTGTCAATAAAAAAGATAGTAATTATCTTCTGGGGAACTGCGAAGTCTATGTGCAGGCTGAAGATGCTGCCATCGCCAAAATTCACCTGATTTCAGCGGATCTGGAAGAGTGAAACAGCAACCATGAAGATGCCAGAGGTAGCTGCGATTGGGGGTTCATTTGTCGATATCGTTCTTTTTAGCGTATGAAATAACGGTGTAAATACCTTCTTTGGGTTTCCCGGACATTTCCAGCGTAATTACGGTACGTGGAGTTTCCCAAACGCTCGAACGCGTCAGATGACTCAGCAAAACAGCATCGCCGTAATGATCGGGGCGGTCTTTGTAAAGCGGATAATTCCAGGACCAGTAATCGCCGGAAGGAGCACCGTAACGATCGGATAAAATCCTGACCAGTGTCTGATAATCGTCCATGTGTTGTTGGGCGCGGATGTGCCGGTCGGTGAAAATATAGAGCGCCCCGGCCAGTTGATCGTTGACGAACGCAAATTTCACGGAAGCCGGAAAGGAATAAAACCAACGCTGGCGGTAGAGCAGCGTCGTGTCCGTAATCCGATGGGGAGCCGATTGTTCGGCGGCTTGAACCTCCTTGCTGGGCATACCCCAACGGAGTGAGCGAAGGTCATTTTCCGGTTGCTGACCATATCCTGTCAATTGAAAAAACAGGGCAAGCACTACTAAAATCATACAAGGCGACGGGCGGTGAGTAGAACGCTGATGAATTCAACTCTGTTGATTGTATCTGTAAATAAAGATAAAAATAGACGGAAAGAGAAACCGAAGTATGGATGACGTGTTCGTATTTTGTTATTTTAGCCGGATAAACCACCCTGATTTGTAGTTAACTTTCTACATGAAAGACCGTTTGAATCAGATGTCGAACCTGCAACAGCGCGTGATTGCCGCTGCCGCAGGTGTCATCATCATCTTATCTGGTATCTGGTACAGTGACTGGACGTTTGCGCTTTTGTTTTGTGTAATCAGTGCGTTGACGCAACTGGAGTTCTATAAGTTGTTGGGTCTGGACGGCAATCAGCCCCTGACCTACTACGGAACCGCCGTTGGCTGTCTGATTTGTCTGCTGACCTATCTAATTGAAAAACAGGTTGTTGATTATGATAGTTACTTCCTGATCTGCCCGGCGGCCTCCATGATTTTTTTAATTAAGTTGTATAAAAAGCGGGATTTAAAACCGTTCACCAATATCGGATTTACCTTTCTGGGGCTGATCTATGTCGCCGTTCCGTTTGCTCTCCTGAACGTGCTGGCCCTGCGGGGCGGTACCTATCACCCGGGCTTGATGCTGGGCTGCCTGGTGTTGTTGTGGGCAAGCGATATTGGTGCCTATTTTGCCGGTACCAAATTTGGACGCCGAAAATTATTTGAGCGGGTTTCTCCTAAAAAATCGTGGGAAGGAGCAGTCGGTGGAGCCCTTGCGGCCGCAATTATTGCTTTTTTTCTGACTATTTTTGTGGATGATCTGCGGCCGTGGGAATGGTACTGCGTGGGAGCCATTATTGTTGTGACCGGTACGTACGGTGACCTGGTCGAATCGCTGTTTAAACGCAGCATTGCCATCAAAGACTCTGGTTCCACCATTCCGGGCCACGGCGGTTTTCTGGATCGATTCGACGGTTTGTTACTGGCCGCCCCGTTTATCATTACATTTTTGAAATTGTTTGCGTAGGAATCCGAATGCAGCATGGTCCGAAAGGGACTATCTCAGGTACAACAAAGTAGAGACAATACGCTTTCGGTAGGGGCGTTTTATGATTGGGATATGAAGAATTTATTGATAAAAATAGTAACCGTTCTGGCCATCACGTCGGGGCTACTGCTGACGATCAATCACTCCGTTCGGGCGCAGGGGCAGGAGAAACTGATCATGTTTACCGGGATTATTACGGCCGGAAAGACCTCGGAACCCCTGCCGGAAGCATACATTTCGATTCCAAGAGCCGGAAGGGGCGTATTGTCGAACAGTGTGGGTTATTTTGCCATTCCGGTTTTGCCCGGCGACAGCATTGTTTTTAGTTACCTCGGTTACAAAAAGCAATACCATATTATTCCGCGCCGGCTAACGGAACAGTCGTATTCGGCGGTGGTGGCCATGCAGGAAGATGTGCAGATGCTGACGGAAGTAAAAGTTTATCCGTATCCAACGGAAGAATTATTCAAACAGGCCTTTGTCAATCTGAAACTGCCGGATGAAAAAGAACGTGAAAACATGGCCCGTAACCTGAGTTCCGAGTCCATGCAGCGTTTGGCGGCTCTAACACCGATGAGTGCGGCCAGTAATTACCGCTACTACCTGAATCAGCAGTGGTACGGTCGTGAGTCGCTGACGGGCCGGAGCCAAATGACAACCATTCCGTTCCTGAACCCCTTTGCCTGGGCCAGCTTTATCAAGTCGGTTAAAAACGGGGACCTGAAGAAAAAAGACTTCCGCCAGGAACTCAACGCCACCCCGCCCGAAGGCTTATCCCGGCAGGATATTCTTAAAAATAATTGAGGACCGGTTTTCGGTATACGATTTTCAGTTCTCGGTTAACTTCCGGCTGAGGTTGATGGATTCATACTGACCGCCGATTGCGTCAGAATTTGACCATTGTAAACAGAAAACCGTAAACCGCACTCTTATCCTTCAAACTTCAGCAATTTCGTCGTATGGCCGTCAAACCGGGCATACGTGTTTAAACCGATCCATTCGCCGAGGTTGATATAGCGGCTGTTGTCAGTCACTTTCAGATCCAGCGAAAGGTGACGGTGGCCGAAAATGTAGTAGTCGTGGTGCTGGCTGGCTTCCACTTCCTTGCAATATTGCAAAATCCATTCGTCATCGGCGCCCCTGAATTCGTCCGGTTTATACTGATTGGATGCCTTCCGGTTTCTCGACCAGCCATTGCCAAACAGAACGCCGATGTCCGGATGCAGCCAGCGGAAAAGCCAGCGGGCGAGTCCGTTTTCAAATATTTTCTTGAGCTGTTTATACGTAAAATCTCCGGGGCCAAGGCCATCACCGTGGCCGATCAAAAACCGTTTCTCCCCAATCTGGTAAGATTTGGGCAACCGATAAACTGGTATTCCCATTTCTTCGGTGAAATAATCGGCCATCCACATGTCATGGTTGCCCGAAAAGAGAATGATTTTTATCCCGGCGTCGGCCAGAGCGGCCATTTTACCCTGTAAGCGACTAAATCCCTTTGGAATGACCTGTCGGTATTCAAACCAGAAATCGAATATGTCACCGACCAGAAAAATAGCCTCCGCATCGGCGCTCACGGTGTCGAGCCAGCGAATAACCCGGAGTTCCCGTTCGCGGCTGGCAGCGGGCGTGGGCATTCCCAAATGAAAGTCAGAAGCAAAATAAACGGCTCGGTTCGGTGGGAGCGGCAGGTCTTCAATCAAAAGCATGAATATTTTTTCAGGAATACAAAGGTAATACATTGCTTCTTTACCTCCGAAACTCGGATATTGCAATCTCAAAGACGAAACCGTCGTTTAACCAACAGTTTGCCGAGATGATATGAAAAAACGGTTTATTGCCATTGCAGGATTAGTAGGATTGATTGGATTATCGAGTCAGAATAGCCAGCGGTTACAGGCACAAACGCTGGCGATGGTTACCAAAAACCGACCGGAAGCCATCGAAAAACTGGTTTTTGACCGGATTCTGGTGTACGAACAAACCGACTACAACGGTTCGGTGGTGCGCTATCAGGTGTTGTTAAACTCAAAAACCGGTCAGTTTGGCTTCGATCGAAAGCTGGCAAACCTGAGTTTCCCGGGCGTGGTGGGCGGCTATACATTCGTAACCGGCCAGCCCGACGGCAGTTACCGCGTTTATGTGGCCGATAAGTATGAAGGCAAAGTGATCATGCGCTACAACGTGGGAAAATCCTTTTACGCCCCGAATCGGGCGGAATCCTGCCACAGTCGGTTTCAGAAAAGATATCGCCCGACGGGCCGTGAAGGGAGTCAATATGGCCTGACAGCAACCGAGTACAAAGCAAGTCTGGGTCGTCAGGATACCGAATGGCTTTGGGTGGCCGAGGTGCCCTTCAACTCCTATCCGTTGTATCTGTTCAACGAAATTGCGCTGGAAGCGAAACTGCCGGATGCACACAGCATCAACTTTACTTCATCATTGGGACCCAACGAATTACTGGTTCAATCGAAAAAAGAATATTTTTCCGAAAAGGTGAATGGAAAACCGGCGACCAGTACACTAAAACTTATCTTTTTTGGGCCGACCAATCATTCATTTGATGTAACAGGCTATAAATTTAAATAGCGATTCTCGCACAAATCGTCGAAAACCGCTATCCCACGCACGCAAAAAGCCGACTAATGTCGGCTTTTTGCGTGTCGTATTTTGATTCAACTTACGATAATGCGGGCAGATCCGGAGTTGGCAGCGGTTTAGTTTGTTCCGGTTTGCTGTCGGTACCAATTTCTTCCTCCACCACTTCGCTGTTATTTTTGTATGCCTGATAGGTTGTTTCTTTCTGAAACGGACGCTTTCCAAGAATTCGTACGAGGTCTTTCTGGAATAGAATTTCCTTCTCCAGTAGTTCTTTCGCCACGGCTTCTAATCCCTCCCGGTTTTCGGCGAGAAGCGCTTTTGTGCGGGTGTAAGCCTGATCAATGATTTTGCGGACTTCGTCGTCAATGGCTTCCGCCGTGGCTTCTGAATACGGCTTATTAAACTGGTATTCGCTTTGTTTCGAATCATAAAACGAAACGTTACCAATTTTATCATTCATGCCGTACATCGTTACCATGCTGTAGGCCAGCTTCGTAATCCGTTCAAGATCACTCAATGCACCCGTCGAAATCTTTCCGAAAACATTCTCTTCTGCGGCCCGTCCACCAAGGGTCATACACATCTCATCGATGAGTTGTTCGGTCCGATACAGATACTGTTCACGCGGTAAATACTGCGCATATCCTAAAGCGGCTACTCCGCGCGGTACGATCGTGACTTTCACCAGCGGATCGGCGTGTTCCAGGAACCAACCCGTAACGGCGTGACCCGCTTCGTGATAGGCTACGATTTCTTTTTCTTCCGGTGCAATCAGTTTGTTCTTCTTTTCGAGACCACCAATTACCCGATCCATCGCATACTGGAAGTCCTGCATGTCAACCGATTCTTTGTTCCGGCGGGCGGCAATCAGGGCGGCTTCGTTACAAACGTTGGCAATATCAGCTCCCGCAAAACCGGGTGTCTGGGCCGCCAGTTCCCGCGGATCAACGTCAGCGGCCAGCTTAATCGGCTTGAGGTGAACTTTAAAAATCGCTTCCCGGCCCACAATATCCGGTTTGTCGATGCTGATCTGACGATCGAAACGGCCCGGACGCAACAGCGCCGAATCCAGTACATCGGGGCGGTTGGTAGCGGCCAGAATAATGATACCGGAGTCGGTAGCAAAACCGTCCATTTCAACCAGCAGCGAGTTCAGGGTATTTTCCCGCTCATCATTGGCTCCCGGCATCGAACCACGCCCGCGTGACCGGCCAACGGCGTCGATTTCATCAATAAAAATGATACAGGGTGCTTTCTCTTTGGCCTGTTTGAACAGGTCACGTACGCGGGCTGCACCCACACCCACAAACATTTCGACAAAGTCGGAACCCGACAGTGAGAAGAACGGAACACCTGCTTCGCCCGCAACGGCTTTCGCCAGCAAGGTTTTACCCGTACCCGGAGGACCCACCAGCAAAGCCCCTTTCGGAATTTTGGCACCGAGTTTGGTGAACTTCGTCGGATTTTTCAGGTAATCGACAATTTCCTTGATTTCTTCCTTGGCTTCGTCCAGACCAGCAACGTCGTTAAATGTAATTTTAACCCGGTTTTCGGCGTCGAATAAAGCTGCTTTGGACTTCCCGATATTAAAAATCTGACCACCGGGACCTGCTCCGCCCGACATCCTGCCCAGCAGGAAATACATGGCGAGAATCATGACGATGAAGAAGCCCCAGGTTTGCAGAAAACCGGTCCAGTCGCTGCGCTGTTCGATTTTGTAATCGATTTTTTCGTTATCCGGAACGCCTTCCTGTATTCGGTCCAGGTCTTTTTTAAATGACTCGGCCGATGAAACCCGGAAACTAAAGTGCGGGCCGGAATCGGAATTGAAATACGATTTGTCCTGAAACTGGTTCCGGTATTTTTGTTGAAGTGCCTGTTGTGTCAGGGTTACTTCGACGAGATCATTGTTGACAATGACTACTTTTTCAACTTCCTTGTTTTTGAGCATTTTTTCAAACCCGCGGATGGTCGTGTCGCGCACGGCGCTGCTGCGGTTGAAAAAAGTTATCCCGAGGATCGCTGCAATCAGGATCGCTACAATCCAGCCCTGGAAGTTGGGCCGACGGGGAGTTCTTGGTGAAAGTGGATTTCTATTATTATCAGGCATTTTTGCAACAGAATTACGGCTAAATACACAAAAAAGGAAACATCATTTCACAATGGATTGTTTCTACTGGGTTTGGGTTTCGATAAACGGAGAGTTACCGGTGTAGGTGGTCGTAGGAGCGGATAAACACTCGTTCGTGCCTGCTTCCGGGCCATAACCCTATCTGTTATCAGGCAAAGGTTTCTTCCACTGTATGGATTTCAGCATCACCCCAAAGTTGCTCAAGGTCATAAAAGACCCGGCGTTCCTTGTTGAAAACGTGAACCACAACGTCCACATAATCAAGCAAAATCCACTCCCGATTCGTTTTGCCTTCTTCATGCCAGGGATTTACCTGACTGGCTTTGAATACTTCTTCTTCAACAGAATCGGCAATGGCGTCGATCTGCGTGTCGGATGTTCCGGAGCAGATGACAAAATAGTCGGAAATGGCATTTTTAACGTCGCGAAGGTCCATGACAACAATGTCAATCGCCTTCTTCTCCTGCATTCCCTTCACGACGAGTTTGCACAATTCTTCGGATGATAAGTCCTTTGGTTTATTTATTCTCATGCTACTGCTTTAAATTGCAAAAACCGAAATCAGCGGGTACAATTACCATCAACTTCATTTTGTACCATAATTCGGCATTCATCCAACTAAATGTATTAAAAATTTGTACAAGTTTCGACCCAAAACTCTTTTTCTTGGCCAAAATATTAATTATCTGCCAACTTGTCAGTCTACCAACGATGTTGCGGCCAGTCTGATTACTTCCGAAATTGCTCTGGAGGGAACCGTCGTCATTACCGGCAACCAAACCGCCGGACGGGGCCAGCGGGGCAATCACTGGGAAGCACAACCCGGCCAGAACCTGACATTTTCGGTTATACTGCAGCCCACTTTCCTGCAGGCATCGGACCAATTCTGGCTGAACATTGCCATTTCGCTGGGCATCAGCGATTGGCTGGCAACGTACGTTGGCAACCGGTTAAAAATCAAATGGCCGAACGATCTGTATGTTCACGAGCGTAAAATTGGTGGTATTTTAATTGAAAATACGCTGTATGGCTATACAATTGCCTGGTCGGTGGTCGGCATTGGCTTAAATATCAATCAAAGTCGCTTTCAGATTCCGACCGCAACCTCACTTATCAATGAAACACCAAATGAACAGGATTTCGTTCTGCCGGAATTACTGCCAACGCTTTTGGAGTCACTGGAACGCCGTTACCTGTCCCTCAGAACCGGTCAGCGTGACGTATTAAAAACGAATTATTTGCAATTATTATTCCGCTACCAGGAAGAAAGCGAGTTTATGGCCAATGGAGAGGGGTTTCGGGGCATCATCGTGGGTGTAGAAGAAACCGGTCGATTGGCGATTCAGGTAGGAGAGACGTTGCGAAATTTTGCGTTTAAGGAGGTGGAGTTCGTGATTTGACCAATGACAATTGACCATTGAGAGAATATGGCCAGTCAGGTGGTTTTTCGGGAGCCCTTAATCAGCGCGGCAATTCCCAGAATAATAACGGCACCGACGAAAGCGGTCAGAATGCGGTCGAGGAGGCCACCGGCACCGGTGGCAAACGTATTGCCAAACAGCAAGCCACCAACGAATGCCCCGGCAATGCCGAGTAAAATCTCCATAAAAAGGGAGAACGAGAAACGTTTAAAAACGATATCGGCAAGCCATCCGGCAATTGCTCCAACCAAAACTGTCATCAACAAGCCCATGTCTGTCTGAGAAGTTTAGTTTATTCTCAATACAACTCCGGGCTGTCTGGTTTGTTTGCAAAACCGCATTTAGTCGGCCGGATGAAAACCGATGATCGCCAGCATGCGGCCCGTATTACCGTTTTCGGATCGATAAGAGAAGAAATCCGTGTTGTTCAAAACCGTTGAATACGGCGAAACTCCAATCTGCGAAAACGGAACACCGGTTTTGACCAGTTGAGCCACATTGGCAGCTTTTAAATCAATCAGGAATTTCTGCCGTTCGGCGTCGAACTGTTTGTATGCTTCGTCAAACTGGTCGGCCACGTCGTTACCTACCTCAAATGAGCATTGGTCGATGCAGGTGCCAACGTAGGCAAAACAATCGGCGGACCGGGTCTTAAATTGCAATTGCATGGCCTCAACGGTCTTTTCAACGATCCGAGCCGTTGTGCCGCGCCAACCCGCGTGAATGGCCGCTACGGCGCGCTGTCCGGCGTCGTAAATCAAAATGGGGGTGCAATCGGCCACCGTCACCGTCAGGAACAGGTTCGGCAGATTGGTAATCAGGGCATCGTAACCTTCAAACCGCCCCGGTTCTGTCACCGTCAGAATCCGGTCACCATGAACCTGAAGCGAGGAAGCAACCTGGGAATCGTTAACTCCAAGACCGGCAAAAAAACGCCGGCGATTTTCCTCAACGTTTTTTGGGGAATCAGCCGTGTTCAAACCGACATTGAGTGAAGCAAACGGAAAGGAACTGATGCCACCATGCCGCATGCTTTCGGCGGCAATTAATTGTTGGAAAAGTTTAAAAACCGGTGGAACGACGCAGGAAGATTTTGAAACACTCATTTTTTCAATTACCCTTTATTTTATTCTGCATTAGTCAAATGAAGTTTGCAAAAATTTTGCGGTTTTTGCTGAATTTACGACAATTCTGGAAGCGAATTGCTAAAATATTAAAATTTATATAATATATAAATGGCTGATAATCTGTTTATTAACTTTTGTTTTTTGCGATTACCGTTCAATCATTCATCCATTTTATCAACCGTTCGGCCATTCACTTCGACCATTGGCGTACTATCAGTCGGCAGTCTTGATTTCAGCTGCTACTTTTGAATCGTCAATCAGGACACAAACAACAAAAACTAAAAAGAACACAAAACACACCATGAAATCGTTCATTACATCCGCATTCGTCGCGCTCGCTATCAGCGCATCGGCATTCACATTTGCCAATTCAGACAACACAAAAACCGGTACCTCTTACCAGGTCGGTTTGTATCCATCTCTCGAAGCTGCTAAAGTAAACGTAATGGTAGCGAAAGAAAAAGGCGCTGACCTGAACGTTCTTCTGCTGGACGGCAAAGGTTTCGTATTGGCTACGTACAAACTGGATAAAAACGAAACCACCACGCGTACCCGTTTCGATTTGAGCCAGCTGGAAGATGGAGAATATAAAATTGTAGTAAGTGACGGTGCTTCAAAAATCGTAAAAGAAGTTAACCTGCAAACCAAAACACCGGTTCAAGCTGAGCGTTCTATTTCATTGCGCTGATAATCCGGCCTTTTTTACACCATAAAAAGAGCCCCAATCGCAGGATCGGGGCTCTTTTTGGTTTATTTCACTTTGGAGTACGTGCTTCGGAAATAATTGACGCTCTCGGCAATTTCGGGGCCATTATTTTCCCAGTGGTATTCGTATTCCACCGAAATGGGTCCTTTGAAACGCTGGCGTTTGAGTTCGGCAATCACCGCATCGACCTTGCAGTCCCCTTTTCCCCAAACCACATCGTGGTGTTTGCCGTCCGGCGAATCTTTCTTCACGTCTTTGAAGTGCATGCCCAGGATGTGACCCTGCAATTTTTTCAGGCAATCGACCGGATCCAGCCCTGACCGAACCCAGTGACCAATGTCGGCGCAGGAGCCTACGTATTTACTCGTACCAATAACGGCCAGCACCGAGTCGGGGTGCCAGTAATGCGACGGTTTGGGGTGATTATGAAGCGCAACATTGATTTTGTATTCATCGGCCAGCCGGGCAATGTAGGGCATCTGCTCCACTTTCGGTTCGGTATTGATGTTCAGAATGCCCATGTCTTTGGCAAATTCGAACAGCGCTTTCCAGTCGGCTTCGTTCGGCGCGTTGACCACCCCGAAAGCCACGAGCGTCAACCCTTTGTCTTTCAACAACTTTTTGACGGCCAGACGGGTGGCACCGTCCATTTTGAAATCCATTTTGCCTTCTACTCCGCCCCCGATGGTTTGGCCCGGAAAAGCCTCGACGTATTTCAGCCCGCAACTATCGATTTTGCGAATGGCTTCGGCGAAGGTGAACAGTCGGAAAGAGTAGGACTGCGAGCCGAGTTTCCAGCCGGCTTTGTCTTCCGGATTGCGTTGGGCAACCGATACTACGGTGCTGAAAGCCAATAATCCGGCAACCAGCAGCAGATTTTTCATGCGTTTCATGGTAAGAATTTAGTAGATCAATGGCAAAAGTAAAAAGAATTGCCGGATGGTTATGAAGGGTTGAAAGGTTAATAGGGTTGGGTGGTTAAAAATGGTTGGATGGCTGATTCGCAAATGGGATGATTTTAGCAATCTAACCGTATTGCCCACCCAACCATGTTCAACCATCCAGCTTTCCAACTACATCAAAACCCCCTGAAAAACTTCATCCAGTTTGCTGACGGGCCGGACTTTGATTTTATAGCTGTTTAAATCCAAGCCCTTGATGTTGTATTTTGAAATGTAAATTTGCTTGAAACCCAATTTTTCGGCCTCCGAAATCCGGGATTCGACCCGATGCACGGCGCGCACCTCGCCACCCAACCCCACTTCAGCCGCAAATGCCACCGATGACGGAATGGCAATGTCTTCGTAACTGGAGACAATGGCCGCACAAACTGCGAGGTCAATGGCCGGATCTTCCACTTTCAGGCCACCCGCCACGTTCAGGAAAACGTCCTGCTGGCCTAGCCGAAAACCACCCCGTTTTTCAAGAACGGCCAGCAGCATCTGCAATCGTTTGGCATCAAAACCGGTGCTGCTGCGCTGGGGAGTTCCGTAATTGGCAACGCTGACCAGTGCCTGAATTTCGATGAGCAGTGGGCGGTTTCCTTCCACCATCGAACCAATGGCAATCCCGCTGAGGGCTTCGTCGCGCTGTGAAATCAGAATTTCCGATGGGTTCGTTACCTGCCGCAAACCCGTTCCCTGCATCTCATAAATGCCGAGTTCGGAGGTACTGCCGAAGCGGTTTTTGGTGGTTCGTAAAATTCGGTACGTGGTGTGTCGGTCACCTTCAAACGTCAAAACCGTATCCACCATGTGTTCCAATACTTTAGGACCGGCCAGCGAGCCGTCTTTGGTGATGTGGCCGACGATAAAGACCGGCGTTCCGCGATCCTTAGCGTATTTCATGAACTCGGCCGTACATTCGCGAACCTGCGAAACACTGCCCGCGCCCGACTCCACCAGCGAAGAATGCATCGTCTGAATCGAATCGATGATGAGCACTTCCGGTTCAAAATGTTCGACGGTTCGGAAAATATTCTGCGTCGAGGTTTCGGTCATGATGTAGCAATCGCTTACCGGAACCGGCAATCGCTCCGCCCGCATCTTGATCTGTTGCTCGCTTTCTTCGCCCGATACGTACAGTACCCGCGTGTCGGTCAGGCCGAGCGCAATCTGCAAAAGCAGCGTTGATTTGCCAATGCCCGGTTCCCCGCCGATCAGAACGAGTGATCCGGGAACAATACCGCCACCAAGCACCCGGTTTAGCTCGGCATCGGGCGTCAGCGTGCGTTCCTGTTCTTCGTAATTAATGGCGTGGATGGCTTTGGGTTTGGCCGCCGTTTTGGTCGTACCCGCCGGTCGCCAGTTTCCGGCAACCGGTTCTTCTTTCGTAATCACCTCTTCCACAAAGGTGTTCCACTCGCCACAAGCCGGGCAGCGCCCCAGCCATTTGGGCGCCTGCGTACCACAATTCTGACAGAAAAAAGTTGTTTTTGTTTTTGCCATTAAACCTTTGGTTACAATCGTACTTCTAAGCAGCGTGCTGTGTTTGAATAGGGGTATAAAACCCGATACGTGTCATGTGAGAAACGCGCTTCCGCAAAGAACGCAATGGGTTCGTAAACTAACAATATACTAAAAAAAACCATTAAACATAGCACTTTGACCATCATTCTCGTTATTCACTCAAACATCTCTTCAAATGAAAAAAATCCTGTTTTTGGGAATGGTCATGATCCTGCCATCCCTGACGTTTGCCCAATTCAGTTTCGGTGTCAAGGGAGGAGTCAACCTGTCGCAGTTTACAACGGGAGATTTCGTGACGACCCGTCTGAATGCCAACGGGACGCCCCAGGTGAACGTTAGCGGACAGGTTATCCGGGATAATCTGAAGGAAAGTTTTAACAGCAGAACCGGCTGGGCTTATGGTATTTATACCCGTTTTGGTAAAAACCTGTTCATTCAGCCCGAATTGCTGGTGTCTTCAAAAGGGGGATCGTTCGATATTGTTCGCGATATTAACGGCCAGCCCAAAACGGAAACCGTCTCAATTAAAACCACGAATTTTGACGTACCGATTTTGCTGGGTTTGAAAGGCGGCCCCATTCGGGTGGTTGCCGGGCCCATCGTTTCGTTTCGAATTAGTGACGACCAGAAGCTGCGCGATGCCTTGCGGGATTATACCTCGGGCAGTTTGAATAATGCCCTGGCCAAAGCATCATACGGGTATCAGGTCGGGGTTGGACTGGACCTGGGTCGTCTGGGCATCGATGTCCGGCGGGAGGGAAGTCTGTCCGACGTGGCTGCGGTGAATCTGGGTGGTGATGCCAACTCGGCACAATTCAGCCAGCGGCTCAAATCGTGGCAGGTAACACTGGCCCTGCGGTTATTCTAAAATTTCACAGGATTGTAAAGATCCTATTTTCGATTCCCCGGTTTTGAGCTGCGATTACTTTTTCGCGACTGAAAGCCGGGATTTTTTATGGAATTTCGTTGAAGTTACCGTTTGCAAAGTTGAGGAAACAAAATGGGGCACTTTCTGCTAACTTGCTTCTCATTTTTATCCTCATCTAAAACACAACGCTAATGAAACGTCTACTCGTGCTGTTGCTTGGTTTGCCGGCAATCTCTTATGCCCAGTTTGGAGGGGGCAAACTCTTCTCGTTCGGCCTGAAAGCCGGGGCTAACTTTTCGCAACTCAACACCCTCGAACTGAAAACGCCCCGGCTGACGAGTGGAGGTGTTCCGGTGACGTCGGGTGGACAAATTGTGTACGATTTTTTTCGGAATAACGACAGCCGGACCACCGGTATCGTCGGGGGCGCATTCTTCCGGTTTGGCCGGAAACTCTACATCCAACCCGAACTGCTGGTGTCGGCTAAAGGTGGGAAATTTGATCTGATCCAAACCGGTCTGGCCAGTCAGTCCATCGATGTAAAATTCACGACCTTCGACGTCCCGATCCTGATCGGTTTCAAGCTGGGGCCGTTGCGGCTGAATGCGGGCCCGCTAATGTCACTGACGATTTCGGAAGACAAAAACCTGAAGGATTCATTCCGGCAATACACCACGCAACCCATCAACGATACGTTTAAACAGGCCGTTTTTGGCTATCATGCGGGTGTTGGATTGAGCCTGGGTGGTTTTCAACTGGATCTGCGCTACGAAGGAAACCTGTCAGATCTGTCGCAAATTGGGATCAAAACGCCCGATAACGATACTCGGTTTACCACTAAATCGACTTTGTGGCAATTGACGCTCGGTTACGCGATTCTGTGAGCGGTTTTTCGAATCCGCTGAAAAAAACATGCCGTTGTCCCGTCCCGAATGGGAGCCGACAACGGCCGTTCTGCTCAACTAACCCAAAATAAACCGTAATAAGTATGCTCTTTATCAATGCAATCAGTTAAAAAGCGATTGCATAAAGTAGTTTAATCGTTGGCTGATTTCTTTCATCCGGCGACGCGAGATGGTTACTTCCTGGCCATCGGTCAGGCGAACCACGCGCTCGGTGGCAAATACGCTGAATTGCACGTATGCCAGATTAATGATTGTCGATTTGTGAATGCGCAGGAACATCGTCTGATCCAGCATGTGTTCAAACGCTTTCAACGTTTTAGAAACCAAATACCGCTTCTTGTCACGCGTCGTAATGAACGTGTAGTTCCCTTCTCCGTGCAGACTAACCACGTCATCCACCGAGATCATGATGTTACGATTCAGGTACGGCAGCGCGATGCGGTTTGCATTGCGTTGATACATCCGGGGAAACAACGGTTGCAGAGTCGAAGGAGAAGGATATGCGAGCGATTCCATGGTGTTTGACGATTAGAGTTTTGTTTCTGTCTTTTTGTTGTTACTGATGAATCAAAACTACACCAAATTACCGTTCACTAAGAAAGAAGGCTTGACTTTTAGCGGCTCAACTGTTTAGTTAAGCGACTAAAAATCAAGCCTTTAGTTCTTGATTAGAACGGTTACATTCCGTATATCCCCTTGACCGATTACGTATTTCTACGTATCTCTGGTTTGCGTATACTACACATCACCGTGCAAGGAATATTTGGTAACATTAACGAACCGAAGCGGGTAAAAAATTACGGATTCGATCCATGAAGTTCTGAGCCCTGCGACGAGAAATCTTTACCTGCTGTCCATCATTCAATTCCAGTTCCCCTTCTTTCTTGACATAAAACCGGCGGACATACATTAGATTTACGATACACGATTTATGAACCCGGACAAAAGCCTGGCCATCCAGCAAATCTTCGTATTCTTTTAAGGTACGGGATACCAGCATGCGCGTTCCATCTTTCAGGAAGAAATTGGTGTAATTTCCGGATCCTTCCAGCCGGACAATTTCTTCGAGAGAAATGGTTCTTTTGCGGTCATAAAAAGGAATGAGTAGTTTAGGAGAAATTGGGGAAGTGGACTTTTTTTCCACACTTTTGGGGAATTTTGTGGACACTTGGTCGAAAAGGTTTTCCTGCAGGATTGATTCCATAATTGATTGAGTAAGATTGTGTAACAATAGATATGTATTGATTATCAATAGATTACCCTTTGCGGGGTAATGATTTTATGGGTGGATTTCAGTCGTCTGTTAACAATACCGCGCCCAACAACCGTACCGGGACTTCCTTTAAGTAAGTAACAAGTATGTTTACCAGAGCCCGGAAAATGGTTATCTTTGTCCCAACCTGGATTGAATACAAAGCGTATGCTGGAGAAAGTCAAAGAAGTTTATCAGGAGATTGAAGCCTTCGAAATTCAATCGAAAGATCAGTTGGAGCAGTTTCGACTGCGGTATATTGGACGGAAAGGGATTGTTACTGATCTGTTTGAAAAGCTGAAACAGGTTCTGCCGGAAGACCGTCGGGCGGTAGGGCAGGAGTTGAACTTGCTCAAGAATTTCGCCCAGCAACGGTTTAAAGACTCCAGCACCTTGCTCGAAAACAGCCAGACCGACGACGTTGCGGCTCCCGTCGATCTGTCGTTGCCGGTTTTGCCTTCCTTATATGGTGCGCAGCATCCGCTCAACATCGTTCGTCAGCAAATCATCAGCATTTTCGGACGGATTGGTTTTAGTGTGGCCGACGGACCCGAAATTGAAACCGACTGGTATAACTTCGGCGCGCTGAATTTCCCGGACAACCACCCGGCCCGCGACATGCAGGATACGTTTTTCGTGGAGAAAAAAAGCGAAGGAGCCTCCGCCGATCTGCTGCTGCGGACGCATACGTCGAACGTCCAGATCCGGTTGATGGAGCATCAGAAATACAAGACTACCTTTCAGCCGATTCGGGCCATTATGCCGGGGCGGGTGTACCGTAATGAAGCCATTTCAGCCCGGGCGCACTGCATGTTCCACCAGGTGGAAGGTTTGTACGTGGATAAGAATGTCGGTTTTAAAGACCTGAAAGACACGCTGTATCACTTTGTAAAGGAAATGTTTGCCAAGGATGTGAAGATTCGCTTCCGTCCGTCGTATTTTCCGTTTACCGAACCGAGTGCCGAAATTGACATTTCCTGCCAGATTTGCCACGGCAAAGGGTGCAACATTTGCAAGTACAGCGGCTGGGTCGAAATTGCCGGTTCGGGCATGGTCGATCCGAATGTGTTAATCAATTGCGGGGTTGACCCGGAAGAATATACGGGTTATGCGTTTGGCATGGGCGTTGAACGGATTACGCAGCTACGCTACGGCGTAAACGACCTGCGGCTCTATACCGAAAACGACGTCCGGTTTCTCCGGCAGTTTCAGGGCGCCTGAAAAGCGCAGCGGATGAGGATGTAGTCAGGAAGAAAAGATTTATACGCAAAACCGTTCTTTAAATTCTTTTCTTCCTATTTATTACTTCTATTCTCTAACTTCCATCCACTGCTTCTTTTTTTTGTCTAAAATTTATTCCTGTTTTTCACTTCCCGCTTCTTGCTTCTTTTTTTTGTCTAACTTTATCACTCATATTGTATTCGTCAGCGTTGTGGTTGCGGATGTGCTCTTTGTGTTGATGTGTAGTTCCCATGCAATATTGTCTTTATGAATTTATTAGTCGAACTGAAAGAAAACCTGACCGATTCGGTTGTTTCCCGAGCGGCCTATTACGTTGATGAAAGTCCGGAAAAAACCCGGACCGCTCTTGAAGGGCTTATTCACACGGTAGTGGCCGGTTTGATGAAACGGACGACGACCGAAATTGGGGTGAATCAATTATATAATGCGATACAGAAAGGGAAATTCGATGCTCATTTAGTGGCAACATTTCCTGAACTGCTCCGCGACCCGGAACAACTTACCCGGCTGTCTGAAATGGGCAGTAACAGCATCAGCCACCTGCTGCCCGCGATGAAAAGTGCCATTGGACTGGCTATTTCCGGTTATGCCAATATCAAAAATTCGGCGGCCATTACGCTGCTGGGTTTGGTGACTCCGCTGGTTTTAGGCACGCTGAACAAGCTGGTGGTTGAGAAAAAACTGGATGCCGACGGACTGGCCGCCTTATTGGCCGATCAGCGTGATCACCTGATTGAATTGACGCCCGAACGACTGCTCGACCGGATTGCCGAAGGGCTGAATATCCAGCAATTACTGGCGGTAGGGGTTACACCTGCCAAGCGTTCCAGTGTGGCCGAGCGCTCGCCGGTTCAGGAGCGGCAGCGGTTTTCGCCCGAACCGGAAGAAGAAGGCAATGGCTCGCTGGTGAAATGGGGGGTAGGTGCTCTGGTGGTGCTGGCTCTGGCCGCAGCGGGATATTATATCTGGAACAATACGCAGTCGTATTCGTCGGCAAACGAGGAGTCGGCAAATTCCACGGAGTTTGTTGATTCGACAGTTGTTGCCCCGGTTGATTCGGCCAAACTTCGTCCGGCAACTCCCGCCCGGACCGATTCTGCAGCGACCGCAGCCTTGCCGGTGGCCGGAGTCACGGCGGGCTCTTCAACCTCGGCGCTGGCCGCTTATCTTGCCAATGCCCAGGCCCCGGAAGGCCGGAGTTTCAAAATTCCAACGCTGGATTTCGAGCCCGGTACGGATCAGCTAAAACCAGCTGGTTTGGTAACAGTCGAAGAAATAGCTACCCTGCTGAAGAAGTCTCCGGTCGTTCAAATTCGGCTGGTGGGTTACGCCAACGACGCTATTCCGCCGATGGGTAACAAAGCGTTGTCAGTTATGCGGGTCCTGAAAGTCAAAAATCAACTGATCCGGTCGGGCATTAATTACATCCGCGTCGACGCAATCGGGTTGGGAACGGGGATCAAACCGGGGGACTCAACCGCCGTCGGCAAACCCAAATTGAAGCAAATCGACCTCAAAGTGGTGATAAAATAAGCGTAAAGAAGGAAGACAAGAGAGTAAAAACCGGAAACACCGCCGTTTTAATTCTCTTGTCTCATGTCTATTTTCTTACTTCTCTCTCCAAAAAAAACTTTTTTTCCAACATCTCCCGGTTCTGATTGTTAGCCATTAGCAGGATTTGCTTGCTATCTTTCCACGCAATCAATCAGAAAACATGAGAACGAATTCATTGTTAGGACGAATTGGAACCGCTGTTCTGGTGGTTGCCAGCATTATCTACACCGTTACTGCAACCGCAAGTCGACCGACGACTTCGGCTGTTAAAAAGAAGGATGACGATACGGATTTCGCGGAAGACAATGTCTTGCCGGAATACCGCCGTGTTTTCGACGAAAATCCGATCGTTCCGGATGGCTGGACGTTCGGAACCGTGTGGTCGACAATCTATGCCGGAACGGCGGCTTACGCCGTTTACCAGGCTTTACCTTCTCAGCAGGGAAATCCGCGATTCCACCGGGCTGCCCCCTGGCTGGCGATCAGTTACGTACTCAATGCGGTTTTCGGACGGCTCTTTTCGGACACCCGAATGGAAAGCATGATTGGTTCGGATGTGGTCACGAAAGCCAGTTTGCCCGTCGCTTTGGCATTGCATCAACAACTCGAAATTGGTGAAACCGAAGTGGATGCCCCGGAAAAATACCTGCGGATTCCGTTTAGTCTCTATGCGGGTTGGTTGACGGCGGCCTCGGTGGTTGGCACCCCGAATTTGTTGTATAATCTGAAAATCTGGAAACCGGACCCCGCTCGCGATACACCGGTTTTTATCGGCGTACTGGGCGCAACGACCGGCGTGGCCTATGCCGTGGCCCGGCGGCTCAACGATCCGTATTACCTGTTGCCATTTGTGGCGGGTTTTGCAGGAATCGCTACTAAACAATACGGGAAAAATAACGCCATCGCCCTGTCAGCAGCGGCTTTCTCTGTGGCTGTTGCGGGAATACTGGTCAAATGGTTGCCACGCGGGAAATTTGAACCTTTTGCGGGTGAAGTAGAGGATGTTGAAGCCGAATTTGAAGACTATGAAAACGGCTGGGAAGACGAAAACCCGAATGAAGAAGCTGAATCGTATTCGTATACGTCGATTTAACTGAGCAGCGGGCATCGGGGTAAGGGCATCGGGTAGCAATTTGGCCCCGGGTCGTTATCCCGATGCCCGCTCATTTACAAGTGTACTTGTATTCTTTTTCTTTATTTACGATGGAAGGGTTGCCGGTTTGCTGCAGCAGCATGGATAGTTCCGTGGGTAAGTCATTGGTATACTGATACGTAGCCGTATAGCCATAACCGGTATCTTTGTACTGCGTCGGGTTGTTGGTGCTCAGGTAGTGACTCCGATCGGCGAGGGATGAGATCAGCGGAATAAGCTGAAAAGCTGTTTGACTGGAAAAAGGGGACTTTTTATCGTCGTATGTATATTCAGCGTAGAGTTTTTCAGCATCGGCATCTTTGGCATAAAAGACTTTCGTTACATTTCCGGCCGCATTGTATTCCATGCGTTTGTAATAATTGCGCTGCCCGCGCGGGTCAGTAACGGTAACTTTTGTAATCCGGTTTTGGGTGTCAAACGAAGTCGTTGCCGTCACGGCTTGGCCGTTGTCGATGGCAGAAACGGTGGCAATACGGCCGCTGGCGTCGTACGTTACCGTATGTTCTTTAGCACCGAGATTTTCCGGTAAGGAAGTGCTAACCTGAAATTTCGTGATCCGGCCACTTGCGTCATAGGTAAACGAAAACAGATTAAATGAAAATTGCTTGATGGCCGATACCCGGTTGCTGGCATCATACACAACTGTAAACGGGCTGGAATCAAAATACAAATCGGGGACTTCGCTGACCAGACACGTCTGCGGCTGAGGGTCTGGATCCGGATTCTTTTTGCCACCACAACCAGACAGAAGCAAAACCGCTGCAAAAACGAGAGAAATAGTTCTGATCTTCATACGTTGAACGGAATCTGTGCTGAAAAATGTAACGGATAAATGTAACGGTTAATTCGCTTGAATCGTAGGGGTTACTTTATTTCGTACTGACTATATTTCTTTTTTTTCATTTGTTCTTTTCAGGAAACAACCGAAATCTTTTGTCGTTTCCATCAGCCGATCTAATTGACCGGTTTTGTGCGCAATAGGATTTGCAGATTCTATTTCTTGTTTTTCTTTCCCTCAAAATTAGGGAAGCCTGATTCGTGCGTAATAGTGCCAAAATGGCCAGTATTTCACCCAAAAATCGCGGAAATTCCGCCAAATTGTCCGAAAAAACCGACTGGCCTTTCGTTTGTTACTAGTGTAGCATCAACTAAAACGGATGCTGTGCGAATGTTGTTAGAACGTGTGTCCGGCATCGTTTAACCCACAACCATGAACTTAAACTCATACACCATTAAAGCGCAGGAGGTCATCCAGCAGGCGGCCCAGATTGCGCAGGGAAATCAGCAGCAATCGGTGGAAACCGGTCACGTGCTGAAAGCCATTGTCGATGAGGATCCTAACACAATGGGTTTTCTGTCGAAAAAAACCGGTATCAATTCGAGCCGTCTGACGCTGGCGCTGGATGCGATTGTCAGCGGATACCCGAAAGTATCGGTCGGTGCGCAGGGAACTCCCAACATTTACCTCGGTAATGACCTGAATTCGGCGTTACAGCGGGCCACCGGTTTTCTCAAAGAATTTGGCGATGAATACGTCAGCATCGAACTGATTCTCCTGGGATTAGCCAGTGGCAAAGATTCGGTAGCTACGTTGTTAAAAGACGTCGGATTTACCGAAAAAGTATTGAAAGAAGCGATTAAAGAACTACGTGGAAAAAATAACCCTGTGAAAGATCAAAATGCGGAAGCAAAATACCGCTCACTGGAACGGTATAGTAAAAACCTGAACGAACTGGCCGAAAAAGGGAAGATTGATCCCGTCATTGGCCGGGATGAAGAAATCCGCCGGGTACTCCAGATCCTGAGTCGGCGGACCAAAAACAACCCGATGCTGATCGGTGAACCAGGCGTCGGAAAAACCGCCATCGTGGAAGGGCTGGCCCAGCGCATTGTGCAGGGCGACGTTCCCGAAAACCTGAAGTCGAAGATCATTGTGTCGCTCGACATGGGTTTGCTGGTGGCGGGAGCCAAATACAAGGGTGAATTTGAAGAACGGCTAAAAGCAGTTATCAAGGAAGTGACCGATTCGGAAGGCGAAATCGTGTTGTTCATTGACGAAATTCATACCCTGATTGGCGCGGGTGCTGGTGGTGGAGATGGCGCGATGGACGCGGCCAACCTGCTGAAACCAGCTCTGGCGCGGGGCGAGTTGCACGCCATCGGTGCCACGACACTGAAGGAGTATCAGAAATACATCGAAAAAGATAAAGCCCTAGAAAGGCGGTTCCAGACGGTTTTGGTGGACGAACCCGATGTGAAAGATGCCATTTCGATTCTGCGCGGGATCAAGGAAAAATACGAATTGCACCACGGTGTTCGGATCAAAGACGACGCGGTGATTGCCGCCGTCGAGCTGTCTAACCGCTATATTTCCGACCGGTTTTTGCCCGATAAAGCCATTGACCTGATGGACGAAGCGGCTGCTAAAATGCGGCTGGAAATTGATTCGGTACCGGAAGAACTCGACGAACTGAACCGCCGGATCATGCAACTGGAGATTGAGCGCGAAGCCATTCGCCGGGAGTCGGATCGGGACAAGGAAAGCCTGTTGAACCGGCAAATCGAAGACCTGAACGAGTCGCGGAACAGCCTGAAAGCCCGCTGGGAAGTAGAGAAGCAATCGGTGAACGAAGTTCGGACGCTGAAAGAACAGCTCGATCAGTTGAAATCGGAAGCCGAACAGGCCGAACGCTCCGGCGATTACGGCAAAGTTGCCGAAATCCGCTACGGTCGGTTGCCCGAGATGCAAACCCGGCTGGATGAGCTGGTGAAAAAAGAA
This sequence comes from Larkinella rosea, assembly GCF_003858635.1. Classification (GTDB taxonomy): domain Bacteria; phylum Bacteroidota; class Bacteroidia; order Cytophagales; family Spirosomataceae; genus Larkinella; species Larkinella rosea. Next base: position 37,809 of record NZ_RQJO01000010.1, on the reverse strand, counting down.
GGCGACGGCCAGAATCTGTTGCAGGAAGAAGTCACTTCCGACGATATTGCTGAGGTGGTGGCCAAGTGGACGGGCATTCCGGTCAGTCGGATGATGGAATCGGAACGCGAGAAATTACTGCATCTGGAAGACGAACTCTCGAAACGGGTGGCGGGTCAGGAAGAAGCTATTCAGGCGGTTTCGGATGCCGTACGCCGGAGCCGGGCCGGGATGCAGGACCCCAAACGTCCGCTCGGATCGTTCATTTTTCTGGGAACCACCGGCGTCGGAAAAACCGAGTTGGCGAAGGCCCTGGCCGATTATCTGTTCAACGATGAAAACTCACTGGTGCGGATCGATATGTCGGAGTTTCAGGAACGTCACGCCGTTAGCCGATTGATTGGAGCTCCTCCGGGTTATGTCGGTTACGACGAAGGAGGTCAGTTGACCGAGGCCGTCCGCCGGAAACCGTATAGCGTGATTTTGCTCGACGAAATTGAAAAGGCCCATCCTGATGTGTTCAACATCCTGTTGCAGGTGCTGGACGACGGTCGTCTGACCGATAGCAAAGGCCGGGTCGCCAATTTCAAGAACACGATCATCATTATGACCTCGAACATTGGTAGCCACATCATTCGGGAACGGTTGTCGAAAATCGAAGACTGGAACCACGATCAGGTGATTGAGGATACCAAAGAAGAAGTATTTGAACTGTTGAAACAGACGTTACGTCCCGAATTTCTGAACCGGATCGATGAACTGGTGATGTTCCAGCCGTTGACCAAACGCGAAATTCGCAAGATTGTCAATCTGCAATTCAAAAGCATTCAGGACCGTTTAGCCGAACAGGGCATGGTCATCGAAGCCGATCAGGAAGTGCTGGATAAAATCGCTGAGGAAGGGTTCGATCCGCAGTTTGGGGCCCGCCCGCTGAAGCGTGTCATGCAGCGTCGCATCCTGAACGCCCTGTCGAAGGAAATTCTGGCCGGCCGGATTCAGAAAAACGCCGTAGTTGGTATGATGTTGAACGAAGGTGAAGACGGAAAAGAAGATATTATCTTCTATAACCTGGACAAGGTTGTTCCGGAATTGGACTAATAAGTACAATGGTATTTGGAAACGCCCGGCTGATGAAGCCGGGCGTTTTTTTATGAAAACAGAATCAGTCAGAGACGTAATAGCAAGTTGAGTGCATACCAAAAGTTAGCTATTTGTCATCATTGAGAATTTCGGCTATATTTGATAAAAGCAAGAATTTATGAATCTCCAAGTCATTCACGACAGTAAGGGCAATCCAACGGGAGTTTTTATCCCGATGCAGGATTGGAAACGTCTTAAAAAGCGGTATACGGAATTGGCGGGATATGAGGTTGAAGAGCCAACGAAGGAACAACTTATTTCGGAGTTAAAAGAGGCTATTCAGGAGCTAAAAGAGATTGAACAAGGTACAAAGCTAGCCCGTCCATTAGCAGATCTGCTCAATGAGTTATAAAATTCTGACGCTGGCCGTATTTGACCGGCAGTTGAAACGGCTGGCCAGAAAATACCCTTCCATTGCAATTGATTTAGCCCAACTAGGAAAAGAGCTTCTTGAGAATCCTTCACTTGGTGAGTCTTTGGGAAGCAATTTTTACAAAGTGCGATTAAAAATTGCTTCTAAACGAACCGGAAAGTCTGGTGGCGCCCGAGTAATTACTTACGTTAAAATCGTTGATGAAACCATCACCTTGTCATATATCTACGACAAATCTGAACGGAGTACCATTTCCGATGATGAATTGAAAGCTTTATTAAAACTGCTGGAAGGAGATTAACTGCATAATTCAACAGTATAAACTTCCGGAATAGATTTGTTTCATTCCCGACTATTCGTAAAATAGCCGGGATTTTTATCACCTTCCATATCATTAATTGCAGTATCCTGAATCCTCTTTATCTTTGAAATAACCACCGCGAGACTTACCTAGACTCTGTACCTTATGACCCCAATACGTGTACTTCTTACTGATGATCATGAAATAATTCTAGACAGCCTGGCGATGCTGCTGGGCCGGATTGAAGGTGTTGAAGTGGTTGGAACCCTGAACGATAGCCGGGAGGTCGTCGACTATTTGAGGGATAACGAGGCTGATATTCTCCTCTCGGACATGAACATGCCGAACCTCGACGGCATCAATTTGACCCTGAAAGTCCGGCAGCATTTTCCCCACATCAAAGTCCTGATGCTAACGGTTTCGGAAGATGCTGACAGCATTCGGGAAGCGTTCCGGGCCGGTATTTCGGGATACGTGATGAAAAAAGCCGGGAAGGCTGAACTGGAAAAAGCGATCAAAACCGTGGCCCGGGGCGAAAAATACTTCTCCGAATCGGTCATGACGCAATTGGTCGCGCTGCCTGTACCGGTGGCTCGTGCCGTAGATGAAGCCCCCGCACCGCTGGCGCCCCTAACGGACCGCGAACTGGAAATCATTGGACTCGTAGCCCAGGAATTGTCGACCAACGCCATTGCCGAAAAACTCTTCATCAGTCCGGGCACCGTCGAGACGCACCGCCACAACATTCTTCGTAAACTGGGCGTCAAAAACTCAATCGGAATTATCAAATACGCCGTCCGGCACGGTTTGTTATAAGGCTGTCATCCAGTGTTTTAGCTGGCGATTGGGATCTCGACATCGACGCAGGTGCCGCCCGGTTCGGGGGTTGAAACAAAGAAGGTACCGCCCAGCCGTTCGAGTCGCGACTGAATGTTGCGCATGCCCACACCATCCGAAAACTTGCTTCCATCGATCCCCAGACCGTCGTCCTGAATGGTCAGCTTCAAAAAACCGTTCTGACGGTGCAGGACGATTCCGGCACTGCGGGCTTTGGCGTGTTTCAGAATATTATTGACCAGTTCGAGCGAAATGGCGTAAAGTTCATAGGCGGTTTTTCCCCGAACATCCGCGCCCGAGTCGTCTACTTCCAGCATAAACCGGGTGCGGTTTTGCACGTTCAATGTATCGGTCAATTTGATTAAAGCCGCCTGAAGGCCCTGTTTCTCCAGGATTTCGGGCATTAGGTTATGGGAAATCGTCCGGATGTCGTCGTACACTTCGCCCATGTGATCCAGCAAACGGTTGTGTTCGCGCTGCTGATCGCCGTCAAATTGCGAGGTGTCCATCGCTTCGAGCCGCCATTTCAGGGCCGACACTTTAGCCGCCACACTGTCGTGTAATTCGCTGGCGACCCGTTTCCGCTCCATTGTCTGACCCCGGTACAAAGCCGCTTCGATTTCGGCGTTTTTACGGGAAAGCTCATCGTTTTTGGTCCGAAGCCGCCGGTTGCTCCAGAACACATACCCGAGCGTTCCACCACTCAATACCAGTAAGGCAATCAGGAAGTTACGGGATTGTTCCAACTGATCATTTTCCAGCGACGCAATCCGGGTTTTCTGTTGTGCCTGTTGCAAGCGGGTGACCTGCTGTTTTTTCTCAAAATCATACGTCATACTGGCCATCGTTACTTTCTGAATGGCTTCTTCATTTAGCATTGTATCGGCCTCGGCCTTATACCACTTATAATAATACAGCGCTTTGGCAGGCTGGTTTAGATGATCGTAAGCCATGGCCAATTGACGCAGGTAGGCCGTTCGTTCGGGGCGCATTTCGTGGACGTCCCTGGTCCAGGCCAGACCCGCCTGCGCGTACGGAATCACGCGGTTATATTGTTTCAGGCCGAGGTAAATCTCCCCAAAATTGTGCTGGGCATTGTGCTCGAGAGCTTCCTGCGATTTCTCGACGGTTTTCCGGTACGTATCCTGCGACAATTGCGAATACGTCAGGGCTTTTTGATAGTCTTTTAACTCAATGTACATCCGACCAACGGCGCCGTACGTCCGGGCCAGGCTACTGGGCTGATACGGTTTTTCGTACGCCTTCACCAGATTCAGATAAATGGCTAATGCCGCCGGAAATTGTTTCTTTTTCTCGAAAATTTCCGCTTTCCGACTCATCAAAAAGTACTTGACCATCTGGTCATTCAACTGATTGGCAATTTTTTCGCCTTCGGCAAAACACGCCAGGGCATCGTCATACCGGTTAAGTTTCAGGTAAGCGGCTCCCAGATTCGGCAGCGTAGCCCGCAGACTTTTCAGGTCGTTCATGCTCTCCTGAATCCGTCGGGCTTTGAGCCAGAGATTGATGGCTTCAACATACTGACCTTCACCCATTTGCATAATCGCCAGTTCGTTGTAGGCCTGCGCTTCCCAACGCCGGTCGTGGGCTTCCAGAAACTTCGCCAGGGCTTTCTGCAACAGCGTCCGGGCTTCCGGCAGTTTGGCCATGATGTTTGAATAAAGCTGCGCCCGGCGTAGAAAAACCTGCCCCTGCAACGACAGATCGTGAATGGCAATAGATTCGGTTTGGGCCGTATCCAATTGAGCGTGAGCCGATTTGGTATCGGAAAGATAGTCGGCTTCGATGCGGGCCAGCGCCAGCCGCGCACGGATGACGCCCGTCGGATAGTTGGCCTGTTTCCCGACCCGCATGCCTTGCCGCAATGCCTGAATGGCGAGCGAATCGTACCCGTTCCACCAGTAATTGGTTGCCAGCTCGTGTAGGGTCAGAACGCGGGAACTGTCGGGTAGAAGCTGCTTCAACCGGTTTTGCAGCGAGTCAATTACCGGGCTTTGGGCAATGGCCGCCGAACCGGAAAGAAGCAGAAGCAGAAGGGTGCGCATCGTCTGGGAAGAGAAGTATGTAACCGAAAGTACGGATATAAAACCTTCAAGTACAATGACCTTTTGCAAAATACAGGTTTTCCTATAGACGCAAAATATAGGTTTCCCGGGCCTGAAAATCAGGGCTTTTCCTGATTTACTACCGCTCATGGATTCCCCAACTTTGTATCGTTCAAACAGCACAAATTTCCAACTCGAAAATAATATTAACTACGCTCAGTCATGTCAACGCAAATCGATCGTTTCGTCATTCGTCACGTAACCGGAACCAAAGCCAATCAGGTCGAAGAATTCGACTACAAGAAGTATTCAGAACTTTCTTTCGGACGCGGAGTCGCCAACGACCTGCGTTTCGATCCCGAACTCGACTCGACGGTTTCCCGCGAACACGGTAAAATTGTGAAAGTAGAAGGGGAAATTCCAACTTTCAAAGTGGTCGATAATAATTCCCGCAACGGTATTTTCGTCAACAAAACCCGCATCACCGGTTCGGCGGTTTTGCAACCGGGCGACGAAATCCAGCTGGGTCAGGGTGGACCGGTTTTTCAATTTGATCTGAATCCGCGCCCCATCGAACTGATGCAAAGCACGCGATTTGTGGAAATGCCCGGTTCGTTCAAAGCCACCAGCGAAATCAAAATGCCAATTCCGGCCCCGGGTTCTGAAGTGGATGACCTGAGTAACATACCGGTTAAAGTCGGTCTGGGCAAACAAACCGTGGAGCGCATGATGGTGACCGAACGCAAAAAGAGCACGCGCTCCATCATGCTGGTCGCTGCGGTGATTCTGGTGATTCTGTCTACGATTGGTTATGCGTTCAAGGACAAAATCGGAACAACGACTACTGTCGTTGTGAACCGCACGCCAATTATTCATAACGCGGTGAAACCCGAAACCGGCCTGTCGTCTGAACAGATTGCGTCGGCCAACACCAGCAAAGTCGTTTTCATCGAATTTGGTTACAAACTGATTTACACACCGACCGGTGATGATATTTACCACCAGTATCTGCCGGTTAAACAATGGGACGGCAGCATTAAAAACGTTCCGATGTACATTGAAGTAGAACCCGGCGTGGTCGAACCTTTGCTCGGATTGAAGAAGGATGTTGCTGTGGGTCAGCCCATTGCGATGCACGGTGCCAGCGGTTCGGGTTTTGTGGTGTCGGAACAGGGACACATTCTGACCAACCGGCACGTGGCCGCGGCCTGGAATTCCTACTACGATTTTCCGGCGGATGCGTTCCCGGGAATCCTGCTGGTGCAGGGTGCGAAAGGCTGGGATGTAAGCCCGCAACCGGTGCAGGAATTCCGCTGGGTACCGTCTGAAACGAAATTCTTCGGTAAAAAACCGATGTCGGGCAAAGTGATCGAAGGCGTCAATACCTATCTCGACGTGACCTTCAACAAAAACGAACAGCGTTTCCCGGCCACTGGAAAACCCATTATCTCACCAAAACACGACGTAGCGATGATTAAAATCGACCTGGTCGAACCGCTGTCGCCGGTGAAGCTGCGGGATGCCGGAAAAGATATTGCTTCCGGTCAGTTGGTTACCGTCATGGGTTACCCCGGAATTTCGCCGGACGTTTTTGTGGGTGAAAATTCGTCCGATTTCGCCAATCGCAATCCGCAGTTTGTCAAAGTGCCGGATGTAACCGTTACGCCCGGCAACATTGGAAAGGTCATCAAAGGGCAAAATACCGGGAAAGCGGCCAGCTATTACAGCGAATTTGGCGACTATTACCAATTGACGGTCAACGCCACGGGAGCGGGCAACAGTGGAGGACCGGTTTTCGACAAGGAAGGCAACGTCATCGGGATTTTCACCGCCAGCAACAGTTCCCGCGATGCCACCCGCGTCACCTTCGCCGTTCCCATTTCCTACGGTCTGGAATTGATGGGCCGTCGTCAGGTCGTAGACTAATCGTTCAACAGAAAAGAGGCTTTGAAAACCAGATGCGAGCATACACCATGAGAAATTTTTTAAAGCATCTTTTCGGGAAAAACGTAAAACCGGTGTTGTCGGAGCCGACGAGAGAAGAGGTTACAACGGCCACCTCTATCGAAACGGAACCGACAACACCACCCACCGCCACCGGCGACCTGAATGCTGTGGTAGTCTCAGACATTGGCAATGTCCGCAAGAACAACGAAGATACCGGTTTATTTGTCCGATTGGCAGACGAAGGCATCCGGCGGTTCAAAGGGTATCTGCTGCTCGTCGCCGATGGAATGGGCGGGCATCTGGCCGGTGAAATTGCGAGTCAGATGGCCGCCGAAATTGTCAGCCGGGAATATTTCCAGCACCGCGACACCGCTGAAAAGAGTTTGATGCGGGCGTTTCAACTGGCTAACCGGCAGATTTACGACGAGTCGCACCAACACGAAACCTTCCGCGGCATGGGCACCACCTGCACCGCCGTCGTGGTTCACAACGAACAGATTGTTTTTGCGCATGTGGGCGATAGTCGGGCTTATCTCTTCAAAAACGGCCAGTTGATTCAGTTGACCGAAGACCACACTTACGTGCAGGAACTGATCAAAAAAGGCGAAATTGATGAAGCTACGGCCGCCCGACACCCCGAACGAAATGTGTTGACGCAGGCGATGGGAACCAAACCCGACCTGCGCGTGGATATCGGCCGGTGCATTTTACCTTTCGACCCCGGCGACCGCCTGTTGCTCTGTTCCGACGGTTTGTACGAATACTGCCGGGAAGATGATCTGATTCGACTGTTGCAGCAGGAAAGTTTACCGAATGTGGCCGCTGAACTGGTTCAGATGGCGAAAAACCGGGGCGGTCACGACAACATCACCGTGGTGCTGGCTGAGCGAACCACCACCAGCGTTCAGCCGCCACCCCGCGAAACCCGCGAAATTGAAGTGCCCATTACGCTTGATTACGAACTTCCTCATGAATAACCAGACACTCACCATGAAAGGCCGACTGATCCAACACTACCGCATTGAAACCTTACTGGGCGAAGGCGGGATGGGAACGGTTTATCAGGCAACCGATATGCTGCTGCAACGGTTGGTGGCGGTCAAAATGCTTCATTCGCACCTGGTTTCGCAGACGACATTCATGGAGCGGTTTCGGAATGAGGCCCTGATTCTGGCGCGGTTGAATCATCCGAATATTGCCGTTGTTTACAACTTTTTGCAGGAAGGCTCCGATTATTTCATGGCGATGGAGTATGTCGAGGGCGATAGTCTGGAACCCCTGATTCGCAGGGCCGGTGCGATGTCGCCCGCCGTTGCTGCGGAGATTGTCAGACAGGGCCTGGAAGGTATGGCACACGCCCACCGCAAGGGAATTCTGCACCGTGACATCAAACCTGCCAACCTGATGCTGACCCCCGAAGGAACCATTAAGCTAATGGATTTCGGGATTGCCCGCGTCAAAGGAGAGCAGCGATTAACGCAGGCCAACCGGATTGTGGGGACTCTCGAATACATGGCTCCGGAACTGATTGAAGGCCAGGAGCCTTCGCCCGCTTCCGACATTTACGCGATGGGGGTTCTGCTTTACGAATTGCTTTCCGGGAAATTGCCGTTTGCCAGCCGGACGGATTATGAACTGATGCAGGCCATTGTCCGCGAAAAACCGATGCCACTGCGGAAGCTGCACGGCCAGATTCCGAAGGAACTGGAAGCCATTGTGCAAAAAGCGCTGGAAAAAAATCCGGCCAAGCGGTTTGCCGACGCCAAAGAATTTCAGAAAGCCTTACAACCGTTTTTTGCTTCCGCGCCAATTCTCGATCCGGCCCGGATTTTGCCCCCGCTGCCGGTGACAGATGTGGTGGAAATTCAGCCGAAACGGAACATTGCAGCCACCAAAAGAGCTGATTCGATCATTCCGGGGCGGTTTTTGACCCAGCAGGCTCCCGCTTGGATTCGCAGCAACTGGGAGCTTTTGCTGGCCGGAGGGCTGACCATCGTAGCGGTTATTTTCCTGAGCCTGATGTTGCTGGATCGCCCCGTTCAGCCCGGGCAGAATACGGTAAGTCCGCAACTCAACGCCGGTTTAACGGGGAAAAAGAAACCAGAAGTAACGAAAGATACCATTGTGCCGATTGCCTATTCCGAACCTAATGTCCCGGAAAACCGCGTTCCGGCACCCGCACCGGTTGAAACGGAAGAGCCCAAAACGGCGGAGCCTAAAAAACCGCGTTCGGTAAAACCCCGAACCGAACAGCCAAAATCCGTGGAAGAAAAACCGGTCCCGAAAACGAAAGAAGAACCCGTTGTGCCCCCAACGACCGAACCGGTCCCCGAACCCGTCAAACGTCCGGTTACTCGCAAGTCAATTGCTGTCAGGCGGTTGCCGGTGAAATTGTCTCTGAATGCGGATCTTTCATCGTCGAATGCGCAGGAAGGGCAGACAATCCGGTTCCGGGTTATTGATGCGGTTGTCAGCGAGGGCGAAGTCGTCATTCAGGCCGGGGCAACGGCTTTTGGAGAAGTTACCCGGATCAAGCAGGCCGGCAACGACCTGTTCCGGAAAAAAGATTTACTAGAATTCCGGATTTACGCGGTGGAAGCAGCCAACGGGCAGAAGCTGACACTCCGGTCGGCCACCATCAGTGAAGAATCCAAAGGAAAACCGGTCGTTTTCCATTCCGGCCAGACGTTTGAAGTCCGCACCGGCGACAGTGTTCTTACTTTTTAACAGACTTACAATCAGATTTATACCGTACTTAAACGTACTTCTCTCATGCGACCTTATCCGTTTACCTTGCTGTTTTTCCTGGCCGGTTTTTTTGTTTCGACGGCTACATTTTCGCAAACCATTCGTCAGAAATCAACCACCGAAGGACTGAGCATTGGTTTACAGGGCCACATGCTGGGCTGGTCGTCGGATTACTTTCAGTTTCTGGACGAAAATTCCGGCAATGGTCTGGGCTTTGGCGGTCGCGTGGGATTTGGCCTGACGCAGCGGTTTGAGTTATTCGCGCAGTATGATCGGACGAAGATGAATATCAAAAATATTGATGCCGAGTCGTTTACGTTCACCAATGTAACCGGCGGGGTGCGTTTTAATTTTTCGGCTACCACCCACGCCCTGCGTCCATTTGCTGAGGTTGGCTATGTGCATCGGGTGGGTAAAATCGATCAGGTGATCAACAATAATTCGTACGATAATATCCTGTTTAAGGGCGGAGCCGCCCACATTGGTGCAGGACTGAACTATTATTTGTCACTCCCCGTCGCCCTGACCGCGAACGGTTCGTTTCAGGTAGGCGGGAAATCGGCCATTGACCTCAACGGCGAACGCACCAGCGACAAAGCCGACGTCAGCACATTCCGGGTCTCAGTGGGCGTGATTTTCTTCCTGAGTGAGCTTTAGATTGAAATGAACAATGAACAATTAACAATGAAAGTATGCAAGTAGCTACAAACCACTTACTTGTATACTTTCATTGTTAATTGTTCATTGTTAATTATTTTAAACTTAAACCGTTTCTTCTACCTCAGACTACGATTTGGCGACGGCATCGGCGAAGGTTTCTTTCGCTTTGGCAACCACTTCTTTGGCGGTCGAAACCGCACCTTTGAGGTTGTCTAAGCCGGCCAACAGGCTTTCTTTGACGTCATCGAACAGGTCGTCGGCACCCGCTTTTACTTTTCCGGCTTTGTAACGATACCGTACCTTGTCATACTCACTGCTGTTGTTGTAGAGAACCGCCAGGGCCGCACCGGCGAGGACGACGGCTGCCAGACTGATTCCCCAGGTCCAGGCGGCTGTGTTGCTTTTTTCTTCCGTTTTCGGTTCATCTTTTGGCTCCATGCTTTTCCGCATCCGGCCCGCCAGCGTTTCCTGCGGAGTCACGTACGACACTACTTCGTATGCTTTGTTGGCAAAACCGCCTGGCACTACTTTGTGCGCACCTTTCAGAAAGGCATTATAGGCGTCTTTGGCCACGGTAGCCGGATCGTCCAGATTCTCAGTCACTTTCGTATTCGCTGCACCGGCTTTATTGAAGAAATCCGTATCGGTCGCGTTGGGTAACAGGGCCGTCACACTCACGTTGGTATCTTTCAATTCGTTGATCAGCGACTGGGTGAAGTTATTGATATACGCCTTCGTTGCCCCATAAACCGCCATGAGCGGCATCGGCGTTACAGAAACGAGCGACGCCAGATTGAGGATTTTGCCCTCGTTGCGCTCCACCATTTCTTTCAAAAAAAGCTTGGTCATCAGCGTGGTGGTCAGCACGTTGAGGTGAATAAGCGATTTCTCCCGCTCCCAGTCGGTTTCCGAAGCGAACTTTCCGTATAAGCCCACTCCGGCGTCATTCACCAGAATATCGACCCGAATATTTTTGTCTTTTACCTGATCGTAAACATCCTGCGCGGCATTTTCTTCCGACAGATCTTTGGTTATCACCGTCGTCTCGACGCCATACTCATCCCAGAACTGGCCACCGAGTTCGTTCAGTTTGTCGGTGCTTCGGGCCACGAGCACGAGGTTGTAACCGTCTTTTGCAAACAGTTTGGCCAGTTCCTGGCCGATTCCGCTGGAAGCCCCCGTGATCAGGGCGGTTTTACTTTCCTGTGTATTCATGATGAATGCGTTGGTTGATTCGTGTAATTCTAACTGCGTAGCTGGTCAGATGGTTAGAAATTAGTTGAGCTTATTCTAAAAAAACACCCGGTGACTTCAAAAACCGCTCTGGTTATTCTGGAATGAGCCATTTGCATCCTGAATGCCTGGGGATACAAAGGAGCGTTTTAAAAACGTAACGAAATGATTTGGACTCGATGCCGAATTGATATTATCTTTGTTGCTAAGATATTTATTGGATAAGATATTTGGAGATGGATAAGGACATACTCAAACGAATCAGAAAACTGAACCAATTACATGCATATACGTCCATTCAGATGCATGAGGCCGTTGCCCAACGGGCCGGCCTGTCGGGGACAGATCATAAGTATTTGGGATTTTTAATCGAAAAAGGGCAGATGACGGCGGGCGAGCTGGCGAATTTAACCGGCCTGACAACCGGGGCGATTACCGGACTAATTGACCGGCTTGAAAAGAAAAAACTGGTAAAAAGGCAATTTGCCGAAGGTGACCGGCGGAAGGTGATCGTTGAACCCGACATTCCGGCCATCATGGCACTTTTGGAGCCGCTTTACAAAGAATTTCGGAACCGCTCAGAAAAATTGATTGCTTCCTTTTCCGACGAAGACATCAACATTATCGAGACCTACTTCATTCAGGCCATTGACATCATGAAGGCAACCACTCAGCAACTCAACAACCACTAATCGTACGATGAAAAACAGAGGTTCCTATGTACTCGGATTTCAGGATATTGACCAGTCAAAACTCGGGATTGCCGGGGGGAAAGGCGCAAACCTGGGAGAGCTTGCCCGAATCGCCGGAATTCAGGTGCCGGATGGCTTTTGTGTTTCTACGGAAGCATTTAAAAAAATCGTTGGGGAAGCGCCAAAAGTAAATGAATTACTGGACCAGTTGGCGTTGCTAAAAGCCGAAGACCGGGATAGGATCGGTGCTGTGGGCGCAGAACTGCGCAGAACGATTCAGGAACAGGTGATTCCGCCCGACATTGAGGAAGGGGTTGCGCGATTTCTTTCCGAAATGGGCGAAACAAACGCGTTTGCCGTTCGATCGAGCGCAACGGCGGAAGATTTGCCAACGGCTTCCTTTGCAGGTCAACAGGATACCTATTTAAATGTCAGTGGAAAAGACGCTATCCTGAAACACATCAGCCAATGCTGGGCGTCATTGTATACCGACAGAGCGATTATTTACCGTTTACAAAACGGTTTTGACCACCGAAAGGTCTATTTGGCGGTTGTAATTCAGAAAATGATTTTTCCGGATGCCGCCGGTATTCTGTTTACGGCTGACCCGGTTTCCGCAAATCGAAAGATACTGTCCATTGATGCCAGCTTCGGATTGGGAGAGGCACTGGTATCCGGTTTGGTGAATGCGGATCACTACAAAGTACGTGACGGCAAGTTGATCGAAAAGCAGATTGTCGCTAAAAAACTGGCCATTTATGCCGTTAAAGAGGGCGGCACCACCCAACAGCTACTCGGGCCTGATCAACAAAACCGGCAAGCCCTGACGGATGAGCAGGTTTTGCAGCTTAACCAAATAGGTAGAGAAATCGAAGCCTATTTCGGCAGCCCGCAGGACATCGAATGGTGTCTGGCAGGCGATGCGGTTTATGTAGTTCAGAGTCGGCCGATCACGACTTTATTCCCGATCCCGACAGCGAATGACGCTGAAAATGCCCAACATGGCCCGGCCGACCGCGATCCGCACATTTTTATCTCGGTTGGACACCAGCAAATGATGACCGACCCCATGAAACCATTAGGATTGTCGTTGTGGCAGTTAACCGCTACCCGTCCCATGTATCAGGCGGCTGGCAGGTTATTTGTTGACGTTGCCCGGGATCTGGCTTCTCCGGCCGGGCGAGAGCTTCTGGTAAATGTGCTGGGTAAATCCGATCCGCTCATCAAAGATGCCCTGACGACCCTCCTCGAGCGGGGGGATTGTATTCCGACGTTGCCTAATGACACGCCGGAACAAAGTCCCGGCACGGGTCAGAAAGGTCCGTCGCCCGCGAACTTTCAACAGCAACTTCCCAACGACCCGGCGATCGTTTCTGGCCTGATGAAGGACAGCGAGGCATTGGTTGAAACGTTAAAGCACGACATCCAGTCGAAGTCGGGCGTGGATCTGATCGACTTTATCCTGGACGACCGGCTGATTCTAAGGCAGAGTTTATCGTATCCGCAAAGTTTTGGGGCGATTATGACGGGCATCAATGCGGCCGCCTGGATCAATGAACACATGCAGGAGTGGCTGGGAGAAAAGGCTGTAGCGGACACGCTCGCGCAGTCGGCCCCCAACAATGTTACGTCGGAAATGGGGCTGGCGTTGTTGGATGTGGCCGATGTGATCCGACCTTATCCGGAAGTGATTGCGTATTTGCAGCGGGTAAACGATGACAACTTTCTGGATGAGCTGGTGCAGTTTGCGGGCGGGCTGGAAGCCCGGCAGGCAATCGGTGCGTTTCTCGACAAGTACGGCATGCGCGGTGTCGGCGAAATCGATCTGACCAGACCGCGCTGGAGCGAAAAACCAACAACACTGGTTCCGCTGATTCTGAGTAATATCAAAAACTTCGAGCCCGGTGCCAGCAGCCGGAAATTTGAGCAGGGACGCCAGCAGGCGTTGGTGAAAGAGCAGGAGTTGGTGGATCGATTGAAACAGTTACCGGATGGGGAGCAAAAGGCCGAAGCCGCCAAACACCAGATTGGCCTGCTCCGGAACTTCATCGGGTATCGGGAATATCCCAAATACGGCATCGTCAATCGCTATTTTGTATACAAGCAGGCGTTGTTGAAAGAAGCCGAACGGCTCGTTCAGGCCGGGGTTATTCGGGAGGTAGAAAATATCTATTACCTGACTTTTGAAGAACTTCGTGAAGTGATACGCACCCAAAAGCTGGATCATCAGATCATTGTGGATCGAAAAGCTGCGTTTAAATACTATGAAAAACTAAAGCCCCCCCGGGTGATCACTTCCGACGGTGAAATCATTGCGGGGAAGTACAAACGGGAAGATCTTCCGGCTGGGGCTATTGCCGGTCTGGCGGTTTCCGCTGGCGTGATCGAGGGCCGGGCCCGGGTCATCCTGACCATGGAGGAGGCCAATATCGAGGAGGGCGATATTCTGATCACCGCGTTTACGGACCCAAGCTGGACACCGCTGTTTGTGTCAATCAGCGGGTTGGTCACCGAAGTAGGAGGGCTGATGACGCACGGCGCCGTGATCGCACGGGAATATGGGTTACCGGCCGTTGTCGGGATCGATAATGCCACTCAACTAATCAAAGACGGGCAGCGAATCCGGGTGAATGGAACAGAAGGGTACGTCGAAATCCTGCATTGACAGGCTTTCGATACGGTGAAATCGACGTTTTCATAATTCAAAGCAGGTCTCGGCTTCCTGTACAGGTAGATTCCCCTTCAATCTGCCTTCACCGGTAATAACAACGATCCGTCCTAAAAAGAATCCGAAAAATGAAACCAACGGTTTTCCTGTACCTCATTTGCGGTTTGTTTCTTACCCTGACAACGGGCTGGGTGGTCTCGCCCAACGAAAGAATCGTCGAGCGTTTGCCCAAAACCGCCCCGAAAGTTCAGCGCTATTTGTACGTAGCGACACCGGGCGTCCGGAATTACCTCGGCTACGGCGGCCACGGCATTCAGGTTTTTGACATCGACAACAATCACCGGTTTGTCAAATTCATTCCGACCAAAGGGTTTCAGAAAAACGGAAAACCGTCGAACGTGAAGGGTGTCGATGTGAGTCTGGCGACCAACTGCATCTATATCAGTACGCTGGAAGCGCTGCAATGCATTGATATGACAACCGAAAAAGTGGTGTGGGAACGGGAGTACGAAGGCGGTGTGGACCGGATTTCGATTTCGCCCGACGGAAAAACCATTTACATGCCTTCGCTGGAAAAAGAATTCTGGACGGTGGTCGATGCGAAAACCGGCGATGTTATTACCAAAATTGTGACCAATTCCGGTTCGCACAATACGATTTACGGCCCGGCGGGAAAGTATGTTTATCTCGCGGGTTTAAAATCCACGATGCTGAACGTCGCCGATGCGAAAACGCACACGATTGCCAAAAAAGTAGGGCCCTTCGGTGCCGACATACGGCCTTTTACCATCAACGGCGCGGAGACGCTGGTGTACGTGAACGTCAACGGCCTGCTGGGCTTTGAGGTGGGTGATCTGGTGTCCGGAAAATTCCTGCATCGCGTGGTGGTTGAAGGGTTCAACATGGGCGAAGTGAAACGGCACGGATGCCCAAGCCACGGTATTGGCATGACGCCCGACGAAAAGGAAATCTGGCTGTGCGACGGTGCCAATAACCGGGTGCATGTGTTTGACAATACGGTGATGCCGCCGGTGCAGAAAACGTCCATTCTGGTGCGCGACATGCCAGGCTGGATCACGTTCAGTCTGGACGGTAAATACGCATATCCCTCCTCCGGTGACATAATTGACGTGAAAACCCGGAAAATTGTAGCCACACTTGAAGACCAGCATTATAACCAGGTGCAAAGCGAAAAAATGGTCGAAATTCATTTTAGTGGCGGAAAAGCCGTGGCTGCGGGCGACCAGTTTGGCATTGGACAACGAAAATCAACTTCCAGATAACCCCAAATCGTAAACGACATTCCAATGCCTTCCATCATTATCCGGGATAACCTGCAAACCATTTATTCAGATATTTACACTCCCGAAGCACTCGCGGCACTTTCGGCGCTGGCACCCCTTAACAAACGCATCAAAACCGTTATGGCGGAGCGAATGGAACGGCGGGCGGATCGGCAAGTTCATCAAAAGCGGATTGCATTTCTCGATCCGGAAAGTGTCATTCCGGGAACCAGTCTGCGGGTTCAGGATGCCCGCGATGGCAACTTTGAAGGATCGGTGATTCCGGCGGATTTGCAGCGGCAGTGGATTCAGGGAACGGGCCCGGCGGCCAAACCCAACGCTCCACTCGAGAGCAGCATCCGAAATGTGGCTTACGCGCTGCTTTCGGGGGCCGATGGCTGGATGTTCGATGGCGAAGATGCGCTGGGACAAATCACGACCATGTCGCTGGACAATCAGCGAAACCTGAAACTGGCGATTCATAAAGACCCGGTTTTTCTCAACGTTGCCGGGCAGGTTGCGCAGGAAATCAACCGCTGGTCGGTGTCGTTTCTGGGGCGGGAAGTGGTGACCGACTGGGAAGCTCAACTGAATTTTACGACCAAAATTTTCCGGGCGCGGGGACTTCACCTCGACGATCGGCATATTCGCGATGCGGAAGGAACAGCTCTGGCGGCTTCCATTGTCGATGCGACGCTTTATGTGGTGAATAACGTTCAGGCGCTGCAAAAAGCCGGTTCGTCCGTTGTATTGTACCTGCCTAAAATCCAGACCGCCGGAGAAGCCGCCGTCTGGAACGAATTGCTGACGGCACTGGAAAACCACCTTGGACTGAAAACCGGCACGATCAAGGTCTACGTGCTGGTCGAACAATTGGAAGCGACCCACCAGTTGATGGAAATTCGGGCGGCACTTGGCCAGCACTTCGTGGGCTATAACACCGGCCGCTGGGATTATATCAACAGCGTGAGCGACGCCCTGGCCTGGGATAAAACCTTTGTCAATCCCAACATCGAAGCCATTACGATGACGTATGGCTACATGCGTAATTACGAAGATCGGGTGCGCCGGGCGGTCAATACGCCCGACCGGAACGGTAATTTTGCGCTGTGGCAGGGGGGAATGGAGCCTAATATTCCGGTCGGTTCTGAAGCGGGTGTCTCGGCAAGTATGCAAAAAGCCGTGGCTGGTGCCGAACGCGAACAGCGCGAAGGTGCCAGCGGCAAGTGGGTGGCGCACTGGAAAATGGTGCACATTGTCCGACCGGTTTGGGAGAAAGCGGGCCAGTCAAATCAGTTGGGCCGGGCATTTCCCCGCTTGACCTATACCCCGGCCGATGCCGACGGGTTGATGCTGATCGAACCGGCGCCGACTGATATTCGGGGCGCGCGGAATCTGCTCAGTGTGGCGCTGCAATACGGTAATGCGTTCGGGCAGGGTATGCAGGCGGCTGCGCTGAAACCGGCGGATTTCTTTGGCAATGACGATATTCTGTATTTGATGGAAGATATGGCCACGGGCGAAATCCGGCTGAGCATTCTCTGGGAATGGCTTCACAAGGGTGCGGTTTTGACGGAAGATGATCCGACAACCGGTGCCAAAGCCGGAGCGATTTTCTCATATGCGCTCTATGAACAACTGCTGGATGAGGAATATGCCAAGTTGCTAAAAGCCGATACAAAAGATGTTTACGAGTCTTCGAAAACCACGACTTTGCCCATTGCGCTCGAAATTGCGAACGTTTACGTGCTGAGCGAAGTCAAACCGCCCTGGTTTATCGACCTGCTGAACATCAATCTGAACAACCTCGATCTGGCCGTTGCCAGGCAGCGAATCCGGCTGTATATGGATGAACTGACCAAAAACCGCATCCGGATTACGGAAAACCTCGATTTCGTCGCATCGACTTCGGGGTAACGAATAACCGCCCGGTTATTTATCCCAGTTATTGACCGCTCGTCCTGTCATATCAACCGCCAAAGTACTATGCATAGCAAGGTACCTTATGCTTTGCGTACCTTTGAATCATTCAAACGGCCACAACGGCAGTAAACAACAAAGAAAGACGAACATCCTTAAACAACAAATCTCATGAAAACACTAATTGCATCCGCCCTGATTGCGCTGACTTTTGCCGCATCAACTACTTTTGCCGCCGACAACAAAGAAGAAAAAGCCAAAACGAAAGCAACATTCCAGTCGGCGGTTTATCCGATGATCAACACCATGAAGGTGAATGTGAACGTCAGCAAAGAAACCGATAGCAAAGTAAATGTTCGTCTGGTAAACAGTGAAGGCCGGACGCTGGTCACGAAAAAATTGGGGCAGGGCCACGAGGTGACAACGCTCCGGTTCGATTTGAACCAACTGGAAGACGGGATCTATAAAGTGGAAATCTCGGACGGTTCCAATACGGAAGTAAAAACCGTTAAGTTGCAAACCAGTACCCCAACAGTAGAGAGCTATCGCGAAGTGAGTATGAATTAATGGGTTGGATGGCTAAAAATGGTTGAATGGCTCCCGGCGCGCGGGAATCCCCACGTTAACCATAAAAACCAGTCAACTTTTTTAGCCATCTGACCATTCCATCCACCCGGCCATTTTATATATGATCCTTCTCCAAATCAATCAATTCTATAAAATCCGGCTGAAAAGCCGGATTTTTTCTTTTTATTCGTATTTCAATGTCTGACAATTGGCTGATGAACACGGCTGACCGGACACATATATACGTCGGAAACGACTGTTTTTCTGAAAAACCGGTGCTATTCAACCTTTTATCCTGCGGGCCGCGGCATAATTGTTGCTTAAGTATATTGGATATTTATTTTGGTAACAAATACCCATTTACCTCAGCGGAGAAGACAATATGCACTGAATTTCTGGCCTAAGGAGTGGTTGGGTTGTCTGATTAATCCAAAACTGCCCAGTTCAAAACCAGGCAAAGAATCGATTACCAAGGATGTTTAACGACGATACAAAGAAAGTTTGGTTCATTATTGTCAATCAGTAGTATGTCCCCAATAGAACACCTCGAAAGCCAACTCGCCCTCGAAAGAGAAGCCCGTCGGCAGACTGAGGCTATTCTGGAAGAAAAAAAACGTGAGCTTCAACTGGCAAATGAGCAGCTGTCTCGTTTGATAAACGAGCAGGTCGGCGAACTGAAAAAAAGTGAAAGGCACTACCGTCATCTGGTTGAATCGGTGCAGGACATTATTTTCAAAACCTCGGTCGACGGTTATTTTACGTTTGTCAATCCGGTTGTTGAGCAGTGTCTGGGATATACCGAATCCGAAATTATTGGGCTGAGTTTCCTTAGTCTCGTGTTGCCGGCCTATCGGGGAGCGGTGGTCGAGTTCTACCAAAAGATGTTTCAAACCGGTCAGTTAAGTTCGTACATCGAATTTCCGGTGGTTGCCAAGGATGGACGTACGGTCTGGATTGGGCAAACGTTACGGGTGATTGAAGGGGAGAAGAGTTTGCCGGAACTGGTGGCCGTGGCCCGCGACATTACAGACCGCATCGTTAATGAAGATATTTTCCGGACCACGCAGGCCCGGCTCACCTCACTCATTACCAATTTGCAAACCGGTATTCTGGTTGAGGATGAAAACCGTAAAGTAATACTTGTCAACCAGTTATATTGTGACCTGTTTGAAATTTCGCTGACGCCGGACGAATTGATCGGGCGGGATTACGTCGAGCTGGCTAAACCACCGAAGGAATTATTCGCCAATCCCGACCAGTTTATTCACCATGCGAATGACATCGTTCGGGAACAGCATATCCTTGTTAAAGAGACGGTTAGCCTGGTCGATGGCCGGTTTCTGGAACGCGATTACATTCCGATTTTTCTGGAAGGGCAATACCGCGGACACCTGTGGCAATACACCGACATCACGGAAAAATACCGGTACGACGAACGAATTCGGCTGAGTGAAGAGAAATACCGGGGCATCATGAACCGGATGGAACTGGGGTTGCTGGAGGTCGACAAAGACCAGATTATCAAACAGGCCTACGACCGGTTTTGTCAGATGGTGGGTTATACCGAAGAGGAACTCATCGGGCAGCGGGCGGATGAGTTGCTGGTGCCTCAAGAATACAACGAGTTTCTGGGACAACAGCAGAAATTCCGGGGTGAAGGCGCGGCGAATTCGTACGAAATGCAGTTGAAGCGCAAAGACGGAGAACGCATTTGGGTGATTATCAGCGGTGCACCCATCATTGACGAAGGTGGAAATGTAACCGGGTCGATGGGGATTCATTATGACATCTCCGAACGAAAACGCCTGGAAGAGGAACTGGCTCATGCGAAGCTGATTGCCGAAGATGCGCGGCACACCGAAAAGCAATTTCTGGCCAATATGAGCCACGAAATCCGGACGCCACTCAACGCCATTCTCGGTTTTTCCAATTTGCTGGGCTCGACGAGCCTGAGTCTGGAGCAGAAAGAATTCGTGGATTATGTCCGGACGGCGGGCAAAAACCTGCTGACGATTGTCAACGACATTCTCGATATTTCCAAAATTGAAGCCGGGATGTTGCCGCTGGAGAGCATTCCGTTCAGTATCAGTTCGCTGGTGGATTCGATTCGGACTATGCTCGATGCGTCGGCGTCCGACAAAAATCTGCTCCTGAAGGTAACGGCCGAGCCCAATCTGCCGCCGGTGGTTTTGGGCGATCCGACGCGGCTAACCCAGATTTTGCTGAACCTGTTGAGCAACGCCATTAAATTTACCAAACAGGGGGGCATATACGTACGGATTGAAAACCGGGAAGAAACGGGGGACTCTGCCCGGATTCGATTTACGGTGGAGGATACCGGAATCGGGATGGAACCGTCCATTTTGCCCCATATTTTTGAGCGGTTTCGGCAGGCCAGTGATTTCACTACCCGCTATTACGGCGGCACCGGTTTGGGGCTGAATATTGTTAAGTCCCTGACCGAAATGCAGGGGGGCTGGATTGAGGTAAAAAGCAAACTGGGTGAGGGATCGGTTTTTACGGTGGAGATTCCCTACCAGGTGGCACCCAATCAGGCCGATCACGAAGTTTATCTGACTGAGGATACGTCGGGTTCAGTTGGGCGGGAAGTCAGTATTCTGGTGGTTGAGGATAATGTAATGAATCAGAAACTGGCCCTTCAGGTATTGAATCGACTGGGATACAGTGCTCAGGTGGCCGAAAATGGTCAGAAGGCACTTGATTTGCTGGAACGTGAAGAGGTTGATCTGGTGCTGATGGATATTCAGATGCCGGTGATGGACGGGTATACGACGACGAGTCACATTCGAAACAAGCTTAAAAGTCAGGTACCCATTATTGCGATGACCGCCCACGCGCTGGCCAATGAGCGGGAGCAATGCTTGCAGGCCGGCATGAATGATTTTATTCCCAAACCGTTTCAAATAGAAGAGTTACAACGAATCATGCGTAAATATTTACCGACTGCGTCGGCTAAAGCCCCGACCCAGCCTGCCTTTGTCCCGCCAAAACCCAGTTTTGTGGTGGAACCGCTCCTCGAAGCCGTAGGAGGTGATATGGATTTTGCGGTTGAGATGATGAATTTGTTCCTGTTCCAGACGCCGGGTGAGATTCAGCAGTTGCGGCAGTCGCTGGAAGAAGGAGATCTGACTTCGGTTAAACGACTGATTCACACGCAGAAAGCCGTTATTCAAACGTTTGGTCTGAACGAAGCTGCCCGACTCATCACGAGTTCGGAAACGATGATTGCTGAAAAGAAAGCCATGGCCGAAATCGTGCCGGTGGTCGAGCAGTATTTGGCGGTATTGGAATCCGAGCTTCCCGCCATTCAATCGGTGCTGGATACCCAAAGGAAAAGCGAGGATTGATTCGGTTTCCGGCGGTTTTTCTGTCGTCAAAAGTTCAGATTACCGGTTTGCCATAAGCCTCCCATATTTGTTTTTGTAAGGGAACAAAGTACATTCGCGTTATGGTTTACCAACCACCCCGACTCCGTAGCTCAGTTGGTAGAGCAACTGACTCTTAATCAGTGGGTCGACAGTTCGAACCTGTCCGGGGTCACTTGGAAATCAAGAGGTTACAGCTTTCGCTGTAACCTCTTTTTGTATTGGTTTACACAATTGTGTTAATAGAGAAAAGCCATGCATATTTCTTTTGCCACCTCATTATTCCACAAGGCACTTCATGACATAGACCAAAATGATCTTGAAAAATTCTTCGAAGCCGAACGTGATGAGTCGTTGACTTTAGAATTTAAATCGTATGCAGATTCCAAAAGTTTGGACAAAAGTGAAAGGATTAGCGGGGTTTTTAAAACTGTGGTTGCTTTTCTGAACTCAAGTGGTGGATTATTAGTATGGGGAGCTCCTGAATCAACCCCATCAACTACCAATCTTAAGAGTAAAATATGCACTGGTCCACTCTCGCCAGTTTTAGAATATTTCGATCGAGATGTATTGGTCAGTAAGTTAGTTGATAGTATTGATCCACGGCCGCATAACATTGATGTAAATCCAATCAGGATAAATGGTGGATATGTTTATTTAATTGAAGTGCAGGAAAGCAGTAACAAGCCTCACCAAGTTAAAGGAAAAGGTACCTTATTCAGTGCGTTCCTGATAGCCCGTGTGCCCAACACGTCAGCTCTGGGGACGTCATCAATATAATGCCGGGCCGTTTCATAGAGAGTCGTTTAGACCGTTCCTAAAACTCTCGCTGATAAGTTATAGAAGGAATAACTGGAAATAAGCTGAATTTTTTCAACTGCTGATTATCATAATAGAGATAAAATGGATTAAGACGGTTGTAAGTATTGTAAGTTGCAAAAATCCAACTCCGTGTGCCATGGCGTTTTTGTTTCGTAGTTCGATAACTAATATCCAGCCGGTGATAAGAGGGAGTTCGAAAATTATTGCGCTCACTCATATCACCAATACCACCAAAAAATGAATAAAAGTCTCGTTCCGATCGCAGATCTGTCTGAGTAGGCACTACGTAATCTGTGGGGCGGCTGCCTTCGTAAATTGACGTTGGTAAGGTCAGTGCGGTGCCGGTGTTGTACACAAATGTGGCTGAAAGAGTACGGTTTTTCCGCAATTCATGCGTAAGGACTAAACTTAGACTATGACGCCGGTCGTATTTGTAAGGAAACTCCCGACCTTGATTGATATCGCTGAATTGCCGTGTCGTTTTCGACAAAGTATAGCTTAACCAACCTCTGGTTTGTCCGGTCGTTTTTTCGAGATAGGTTTCTACACCGATCGATCTTCCTGTACCTATACTAATACGCTCAAACCAGGGCGTAGTAGTACTATTCAAAAAAGACCCATTCTCACGGTATTCAAGAACATTTTTCATTTTTTTGACATAACTCTCCACCGAGGCAGACCAACCACTTAGAAACGTGCGAGAATACGCTACGGACCATTGGGTTGCTGTTTCAGGCGCAATGTTCGTAGTTACAGGTACCCATAAATCAGTTGGCAGACCAAGTGATGAGTTGGTCAGAAGATGCAGAAATTGCGTCATCCGGTTATATGAAACCTTCAATGATGACCCGGCTGTCAACAGGTAACGACCACTGAACCGGGGTTGAAGCGAAGTGTAAACTTCGCCCCCATTGAGCCACTGAGTAGCCTGGTGCAAGCCCATATTGAATCGTATCCTGTCATTCAGCGAAAAATCATCTTCCAAATACGCAGTCAACTCAGTCCTATAAGCATAGGGAGTGGGTGCTATACTAGTGTCGCCAGTGGTGGTGCGGGTTTGCTGCACTTCGGGCTGAAAACGATGCCGGACCAGACTTGTCCCAAGCCTCATTGCATGCCGCTCCGAAGCGGTATAATCAAAGTCAACTTTGAAAGCCATATCCCGAATTCCTGACTGAGCGGTTTGCCGGAAGACCATTGCCGTTTGGTAGCGTTCATCAATCAGGTAATCGAACTGCGTATAATATAAGGTTGTATTGCTAAATAAACGCGGTCCAAATAAGTGATTCCACCGCACTGAAGCGGTCTGATTACCCCATCTGAATCTATATCTGTAATCTGAATCCTGTTGCTTGAATCGATTTTGTAACCCATCCCGACCGGTGTAATAACTGGCATAAAGCCGATCTTTAGATCCCAACTTATAATTCCATTTTAGATTTAGGTCATAAAATCCAAAGTTGGTACTGTTATCGCTACCTGCTATTTTAGTTCCCAAAGCGACTAAACTACTTAACCAGGTGCCGCGTCCCGAAACCAGCAATGACGATATACCCGGTTTTAGCGGTCCCTCCATGGTTAATCGCCCGGCGATAGGGCTAATCCCATAACTTGTTTTCCACTGTTGCTGATTCCCTTCTTTCATCGTAATATCCAGCACCGATGACAATCGGCCTCCATACCGGGCAGGTACACTACCTTTAAAAAAGTCGACATGGGAAACCGCATCGGGATTAATAACCGAAAAAAAGCCAAACAGATGATTGATGTTGTAAACCGGCACACCATCCAAAAGTATTAAGTTTTGGTCAGGGCTTCCTCCTCGTACATTGATACCGATGGTACCCTCCGTGCCGGCCTGTACGCCTGGCAATAATTGAATCGTTTTGATAATGTCATTCTCGCCCAATAAAGCGGGTGCTTTCCTGACCGTTTCCAAAGGAATTATGAAGCGGCCCGTAAGTGGATCATCCGGTGAATCTTTACCATTTTGGGAGTCTTTGACGGTTATCTCCTTCAATTGTTGATTAACCGGAGTAAGACGAATAATCAATACGGAATCGCTATGGCTTCTGGTTGCCCGATTTGTGAGAGAATAGTGCTCTGATTTGTATCCTACATAGGAAACGGTCAGATGAGTGATTTTTGGGCTCGCCCGAAAACTAAAGAAACCATAATTATTTGTTGTTAACCCGCTGTTGCCAGTTCCTAAAACCACTGATGCGCCAATGAGTCTCTCACCCGTTGAAGCATCTTCTACATAGCCCGCTACGGTCGTTATCTGTGCGAAACTCGTTGTCGCTAGTAGAAATGGTAACAACCAATAATTCTGATAAATAAAACGGCTTAAGAAATACTTCATCATTTAAGCTCATTGGAGGTGTTCAATTTCAAAACAATGTAGCGGCCGTTTCGCGCACCAAATAGGCCAAGACCGTTTTTTACATTAGAATAAACCGGGGTAGGCTCCGCGAAGGGATTAAATAAGTCACCTTCGAAGTCAGTGGGTCGGTTTTGGAAACCAGTTATTGCTGATTTAAGATAACGATCATAGGCCGGACCAACCGTAAATAACTCCAGTATATTTTCGCCGGGAGGAACCTGATTCGTTGGCTCAGGTATCCAGGGTTCTCCCTGATTTAAGGGGGCTACCGTGATAACGTACCCTGGATTCGCATTGAAAACATCCGGGCGAACCCGGGCTGGCGAACTATTTGAGTTTTTATTAATTAGCGCGTCAAAGAAGCCGTTGAAGGGGTCCAAAACGGCACTCCGGGTGGTAATGTAGTTCGACTTCAATAGTTTTCGAATATCCTTTACACATCCTTCTTTTATTTGCCCGTTAACTATGCACCCATCAGGATATCCATAGCTAGAATACTGAGTCACATAAAGGCCCATCCACAAAAAAGAACTATCGGCTAAGGCTCTATCGAGTTGAATTGTTATATCTGGATTCGCATTGACATTATCTTTCTTTTTGTCACTGACAATTACTTGTCCCGCAGGCCAAAGCGGCAGGTAATCTTCAGCGAATAAAGTTTGCCCGCTACTCAACGTTACTGACACCGCGTAAAGATGATTCTCTGTCGGCTTGATTGATAATTGATAACTGCCATTGGTCAAATGATTAGCCTGTCCAAGGGCTATACGATCCTGAGAAAAAATTACCCGGGCATCCGTAATAGGTACCGCTGTAGCCGTTCCACTGGTCGGTTTAGACCAGCTTAACCGAACGGTTAACAAACTGTCAGGGTGGAGTGTACCCACTAAAACTGGCTTTTTTTGATAAGCAGGCCCCTTAATGTCAACACTTTGTACACAAGCCGATAGAAC
Source organism: Larkinella rosea (assembly GCF_003858635.1). Lineage (GTDB taxonomy): Bacteria > Bacteroidota > Bacteroidia > Cytophagales > Spirosomataceae > Larkinella > Larkinella rosea. Next base: position 11,851 of record NZ_RQJO01000010.1, on the reverse strand, counting down.
AGCCATCAACGCAGGAAAAAGGAATTTCTTCATAGGAAAGTAAAATGAAAAGGACCGGTGTGGCGACGCACCGGTCTGCTTTTGAGTTAGATGTGGCACTGACAACTGTAACCGTCCCAGTATGGGTCGTGATAAGACGATTGGTCAAAACCGATATTGCTATTACCGCTTGAGGCCTTCGTACTGTACAGGAATGTCCAGGTCATCGTCGATGTTGATCCCGAGGTATTGGTTACAGAATAGTTGGTATTTTGAAAAGGATCAGTGACATATCCTGCATTACCGCTGTTCCAACCTGGTGCTAATACGCTTCCGGTGGCTAATTTCCATTGGCCACTTGCTTTTTGGGTGCCCGTAGACCGATTGTTCCACGAGCCAAATGCACCACGTTGCAATGTCCGGACTTTAAGCTGAACACAATATTGTTTCAGATTGGGTACATAAACATTCCCACATTCTAAAACGTATTCATACACCCCAGTCGTCGAATTATATTTAAGGACATATTTGCACTGATACTCTTCTCCACCTTCTTCGTATTCCCATACTTCTTCGTAAGCGATCATCTTCCATTCCTGAGGACTCCCAGAAGCAGATTCGCAGCTACGGGTCGTATACCGGGCATTGGAATTGGGTAGATAGTGTCGGCTACTGACTACCGGACTAACTTGTAATTGCAGAGCACTGTTCGATTGGGTAGCTTTTTCGAGTAAAGCCAGTTCCCCCTCTTTAGTAGGGTCATCTACGATGGATTTGGTAACTGCTCTGCGATATTGAAGCAGCATTTTACCCACTTTCACAATCCCCGCTGGGTTCACTAAAGGCATCATGCGCCAATCGACTAAATTGGGCTCAATACCTCCTTCTTCGCTCGGTATATAGGCTGACGTAAAACGTTGTGCTTCAGTGGATTTGAGCGGAGCCAATCCATTTGCCGCATTTTTCTCTTCGGCTGCCACTACCTCTTTGAAACGTTTACGAAGTGAAATGAAACCTTTTTTGCTTTCCCAAGCATCAATTTGATCTTCCGTTTTCCGGCTTAACTCATTGAGGGTCTGCTGGAATTCGGCCTGAGTAGAAAACTCTAAATACTTGTTTTCTGATGGCTGGAGTACCTTTTTGTCAGATTTGATCTCGTCGATCATGTTTGGTTGACAGGCTACCATCAATCCGGCACACAGTAGTGTACTTATGACTACTGATAAAGAATTTTTCATACCTTTGAAAAGTTTATTGTGGAAACAATGGACTATAATTCAAGGGCCGTCTATCCGTCGAGGTCGCCAAACACGTCTAGGGTAGCGGTCCTTGTTGTCTTCAAATTATCTTTTTGCCAAAAAGAGTTAAAAAGATATTTATAAAAAGAGTTTACTAGAATATAATCTATAGGTCTAAAAGCATTTCTATCCGGCAGAGGTATTCGCTGTTCACTTGCCTTAAATCCTATTTGAGGCGTCATTAGTGTGTTAAGCAGATCAACGCTACTTACTTAACTCGCCTGTTATCAGCCGGTGGAAGTGGCTTAAATTTAACATTTATGAATATGAAATAAGCAACAATTCTGTCTGACAAAGTTTGCGGATTGATTTATTTTCACCAACCAAAATGTTGATAATTCCAATCAGAATACCGATAATTTCAAGGTTTAAAACACCATCGTACCTGAAGATTCTATTATGAATACTGGTTGCGAAGCTGTTCGTTCTCTATTTTTAATTGTTCGGTCTGCCGTTGTTGTAACAGGGTGATCTGCTTCTGGGAATCGATCAGGTACGTATGTAAAGCATCGTTAAATACCACACTTTTTTTGACTAACTGGTTATACTCCGGAGGAATAAGATCCAGTATATCGACGTCTAATATATGTGCAAGTTTGACTGAGTACTTCGCAGGCAGGGGTGTCCGGTCGCTCTCCCAAGAGTTGTAGGTACTTTGCTGAGTTCCTATCTGGTTGGCGATTTCGGCTTGAGATAGCTTTTTATCTTTACGGTATTTACACAGGTTCGTTCCGAATTTCATAAAGAATGGTGGAGATTGGATAAATAGATTAAATAATGCTTACGTTTTGTTAGGATGTGTTGGATGCTCCATTTGCAAACCTTGCCAAACCTGATGCAGTAATGGTAGAATGATTGTCGTAATTGTACCAGAGACTATCGTATTTGTACATCTGAAAGAAAAAGCGCTGTTTCTTTATTAAATGACCAGAGTAAGAATGTGTTTTACTTTCGCTTACTGATTGTAGTATCTGATCAATAAAAGCGAGTCGTACAAAGCTCCCGGCCGACCAAGTTATTTTTTCATAATACCGACTTAAAGGACGAAAGGCATTTAACCTGGCAAGACGGCGTTGCAACCTACCAATTTTTTGATTTAAAATATTTATAGCCGTTGGTTAATCCTAAACGGATGGCCGCCACACCGTGTATTTCGTTCAAATTCGCCCGCGTAGCTACAATCAGCGACAATGACTTTCAAGCGCTTATTCAGGGCTTTATTCCAAATACCATTTTAGACAATCACTTAGCTTTTGATGCAACGATGATTGTCGTTCTCAAAACAATCCATCCATTCGATGCAATCCAACTGCGATATGGCGAATTGATGAAAAATAGCGTCGAATTGATGAAAAATAGCATGGAAAAGATTTTAGATGGTCTTCAAGTAAACAGCTGATTTGTCAGACACGGCCAGGCGGTTACCACAAGCCCCGTAAGAGGCTATTTTTTTGGCTTCAGGCATAATCCCCGTAAGCTTAGATGAGAAGATAGGACATGCTTACTGATTAATGAATGAGATAAAGATGCTTTCTTGCCCGCAAATAGGCTGTCATTTTCGGGACAAATGTCGTCAAATTGGGGGCATTTACCTGTAGAATAAAGATTAAACCAAGTGTTTTAAAATGATTGGCTACGAGTTCGGAGAGCGGTAGCGGTTGGAACTTCTATTCTATTGCAAATAGGGAAATAGTAAGAATGGATAAGGCAGGGTGGGCAGGTATATTTGGCGGATTTATCTTTGTTTTGTGCCTATGAACCGAATTGTTACCTGCTTTCTTGGCTATTCTCTTTTTGCCTGTTGCCTGCCAGAATGCAGATCAACCGGCTCCGGATTCTTCAATCCCTACCCGTGACCCCAACTTAGCTCTCGGTAACCCCAGCAACGCCAGCACTTCGCAGGAAAACAATTACCTCATCGAGAGGCCAGCGTACACGCTGAGCTATAACCGCAGCACCGGCATCGCCAACTGGTGTTCCTGGCATCTGTCGAAAGCCTGGAAGGGATCGGTCAATCGGTACAACGGCATTTTCATTCCGGATCAGACGCTACCAACTGGCTGGTACCAGGTTCGGCATGACGATTATAAGCTGAGCGGTTTTGACCGCGGCCACTTGTGTCCGTCGGATGATCGGGATTCCACCGCCGAGGAGAACCGCACCACCTTCTTTATGACCAACATTGTACCCAAGGCTCCGAGGCTCAACCGGGAGAGTTGGAATCAACTGGAGGGATACACTCGGAAACTGATTGCCGACGGCAATGAAGCGTATATAATTGCCGGTACATTTGGCAAAGGCGGCACCGGCGACAACGGAACTGCCAGCACCATCGCGGGCGGTAAAGTAACCGTTCCGGCGGCTATGTGGAAAGTGATCGTGGTACTACCGGTAGGAAGTAATGACCTTAGCCGGATCAGCGCTCAGACTCGGGTTATTGCGGTCTGGATTCCTAACACCAACGCGACTGGGGAGCAACTCTGGAGTAATTACCGGGTCAGCGTTGATGAGATCGAGAGCAAAACAGGTTATGACCTACTGGCCAATGTGCCGGATGCGGTAGAGGGGGTTATTGAAAAGCAGGCGGATAAGATGATAGTGCAGACGGTGCAAAAGGTAGAGTTGAATTGGTAATTTATTGTTTCATAATGTGTATTACTTCTCTTTGGAATCTTCCGTATACCTAATTACTAATCAACTGGTAACCAATCCCAACTTGTAAAAACTGCCGAATAATTTACTCGAATTCTCCCACCTGCTGGAATTCGAAAAGGACTTGTCAAGCTTCCATAAGGCGTATTATTGTTGGGTGTATTGCCCAATACACCAATGGAAACCCCAGTACCTCCCGTAACATAGACCATGACATCAAAGGGAAAATCGTTGAAAACAATAGTGCCACTAGCAGGAATTGAGGGTATATTAGTCCCTGATCCTTCTAATGCCGCAACTACCCCATCAACCGGTACTCCACTTCCAACAACCCAACGTTCATTAGGACCTGTGGGACCAATGTATCGCCAGCTTTTATTAGCAGTATTGGGAGAAACTTTTGTATTATTAATTCTAACGGTTCGGCTTGCATACGCTCTATTGCCGCTATCGTCATCAAAAAATATCGGGTAGTCATTCTGCGCAAAATCGCAATTCTCAATTTTCACATCTGGGCCGTATAAAATCATGCCAGTTCCTGTACTAACCGATATGGTGTTATTTAGAACTACCTGAGTAGGAGAAATATACTGAACGATTTGCCGAATTGTTGAGTTGGCGGCAGCCAACACTTTTCGGCCAACGTATGCCCGGGTAAATAGACTATCAGCAATAGTCAAAGTCGTACTACTAACCGCCGATACAGTTGACTTTTTAATTCCTCGCATGGCTAACCCAGCGTGAGTAGAATTTCCTGTACCATCTGTAAAGTTGCGGGCAATACAATTTGTTAACCGGATATTTGTTCCGCCAGAATTATTCAACAAATAGAAGCCGCTGGAGAACGATTTAAAAGTTGTCGATACAGAAGTCCGATTTTGACCTATTGGGAAAGGGGCTCCATAAGCTACCTCACCTGAAGAAATTTGAGAAGCAGTTTGAATACCAGCCACACAATGGAAATAGTCGACATCATGGCCGTGCTCCTCATTAAACGAATTTGTTCCTACGTTCCAGGCATAACAATCACGATAGCTTACATTGGCTGAAAAATAGGTAGTAAATCCCATTGCTCGGGCTCCATCACTAATACAGTTGACATATTTAACATCGGTGCACCTTGTATCAGCAAAACCTGTCGAAGAAATCGCAAAGGTGCTTGGATTTTCTACTTTACAGTTGTTAAACAGCACATTATAGCATAAACGGGTACTAATTGCACAGGTTTCGATTAGACCATTTGCGGCTTCTGCTCCGGTGCCAGTTGCATTTCTAATAGTTATATTTCGAAATATGGGGTTGGTTACACGTTCGAAGAAAACTCCGTTCAAAGTATTAGTGATTTGATTATGCCCATTACAATCAAAGAGGATATTCTCCAGAGTGATGTTTTGATCTGAGTTAATTTTGTTAACCGAACCTTTATTGATTACCAGCCGGTTGTAAGTCGTATTATTTAACGTAAAGGTATTGGGTTTAGCAATAATCATTGTCCCTGGTTCACCTCCCATCGTAACCCCTGATGGTATGGTGAGCAATGTTCGATAAACACCAGATAGTGTTGCGCTTAGGATATACTTCCCCGATCGCAAGTGTATTCTTTTATGAGAACTTACCTCGGCATAATCAATGCATCGTTGAAAGGCGATTCGATCATCTGTACTGCTATCACCTCTAGCTCCAAACCAGTGGACGTCCAGAGAGCCAGAAAATATTCGCTCATAATGACCGGAGCTATCTCCTTCCAGCAAAACGCCACCGTATCCAGGCGTGCCAACGGAAACTGTACCACCCTTGCGTTTCCAAATAGAACCATCATATGCAACGACTTCATAGATAGGCCCCAATTGACTGAAAGCAGTAACGGTGTCCACATGATAGATCGATGTTAAATCTTGGGCCAGAACTGTTTTTGACGTCAATAAACTCACTATTAACAGAAAGCGAAGAAGCATTTTCATGGCCCTATTCAATTGTTAAAAGAAAAATTGGAAGTGTGGTTTTTTGTCTGATAAATGTATTTACATTTACCCTAAAAAGTACACTAAATAGAAATATTTATTTATTTTTTAATTATTTATCAAATACTAATTGTCTGTTTATTACCATGAAACAAGCGTTACTTACACTTTTTATGTTGGCTAGTTTCTACGTTCAAGCCCAGCGGGAAGCGGATAATTGGGTATTTGGCAACCACGCCGGTTTGGTCTTCAACGGACAAATGAGTGAACCCACTCACAATAGTAGGTTGCACCAACTGGAAGGGTCTGCCATTATCTCTGACCGAAATAGCGGTCAAATGCTTTTCTACACCAATGGGATTAGTATCTGGAATTGCAAACATGAAATAATGCCCAATGGGTTGGGCTTATCAGGCAGCGCAACATCCACCCAATCAGCGCTCATTGTTCCAGCGCCGGGTGAGGTAAATCGGTATTACGTTTTTACTGTCAAAGCTGCAAATGATGGCACTAATCCGGGTCTACATTATTCTCTGGTTGATTTGAACCTTAACCAAGGATTCGGTGATGTTGTAGCTGGCGTAAAAAACAAACTCATTGAGTCAAAGACGACTGAAAAACTAACAGCAATCCCCCACAGCAATGGAATTGACTACTGGGTATTAGCGCATGCCTGGGAGAGTAATGAGTTCCTGATAATGTTGCTAACGGCAAAAGGGGTCTCTCAAATACAGCGAAGCGCAATCGGCACGGTACACAAAGCCAGTCAACGAATCAACAACTCTGAAGCCATGGGCTATTTGAGAGCTTCACCGGATGGCACTTTGGTAGCCTCCGCCGTCTATGGCCTTAACCGGCCCTTTGAACTTTATGACTTCGATGCCCAAACGGGTCTTCTTTCCAACTATCGCAGTTTGGGTAATTTCAGCCATCAGTATGGGGTTTCCTTCTCACCGGACAACACTAAATTGTATCTCAGTGGCCTATACACCCATAATGGTTCATACCAATTTGATTTATCGACTCCCAACAATGCCATGACCGAACTGACGCTTACCGATACGCTACGAGGCAAACCGGTGAGCTTGTCTTTGGGGGGGGCCTTGCAACTGGGCATTGATGGAAAGCTGTATGCTGCATTGGGTTCCCCCATTCGTAGCCGATCAGGCAACACTAAGATAACCGTCGTCAATAAACCCAATGAGTCTGGAGAAGATTGTAAGGTGGGATTTATGTCGATGGAGTTTCGAGGAAAGGCTCCACTATTGGGTTTACCCAACTTCATACAATCTATCTTTAATGAGCGTAAAAAGCCTTTAGACGCCCCTACAAAAGAACTGATCAACGTTTATCCTAATCCGGTTGTGACAAACACCTTAACGATAGAGCCCTCGCAGGTGGATCAACCCATTGAAGGTTTTTCGGTCTATGACCCCTCAGGACGAGAGATCTTTCATTCCAATCAGTGGTTAACTTCGAAGGTAACTTTAGACACTTCAACCTGGAAAAGTGGGATGATTTATCAGGTTGTATTTCATCATAACAACCAGCCGATTACCAAAAAGATCTTGAAGCAATAGGCTGCGACAATAGCAAATTGGTATATATCAGCCTCTAATTAGACCAAAATAACTATCTCGGTTGTCAGTTCCATATCCGAAATGAACAATTATAGATGGGACTTTGACATTCGATAACACATTAACATAGGTCTCGATTTGACGCTGGATCTGTTATGGTTTCTTTTCACTTTTTTATCCTTATGACTCACCTCGACGCTACTTCCAGTCTCCGTTCTATTAAGCGGATATTCTTGCTGCTATTGCTGCTCTTCCTAAGTCTATTGGCTCAGGCTACCAAAGTCAAAAAAAAGCTTAAGCCAACCGCACCAATCCCGACTGCTTTCGCCCGGGTCCAAAGTCAGGTTGGTGCAGCCTTTATCCAAATTCGGTTTGTTTCTCCTACCGGTACCAACGGCAATCCGGCTACGGCCACCAGTTGGGCCACGGCCACAGCCGATTTGCAGGGGGCGATCAACTCACTCGAATCGGGCGGTGAGGTGTGGGTTGCCGCGGGAGCCTATAAGCCAACCACCGGAACCGATCGCACCATAAGCTTCAATATGAAAAACAACGTAGCCATCTACGGTGGCTTTGTGGGTAATGAAGTGGCTCGCAGCCAGCGCCCTGCAGTTAATTTAACCACTCCTTCTTCTTCCACCCTCAGCGGTGACATTGATAATGGAAACGATAATACCAATAATAGTTATCACGTCATTGTCAGTGAGTACATCAGTACAGCCACCCTGGATGGGTTTGTTGTTACCGGAGGCAACGCAAACGACGCAGATATTTCTTCTATCCACTACCGTGGTGGGGGAATATATAGTCATACTTCAAATCTAACGTTGACCAATTGTCATATTATTGGCAATGTGGCTTATGACGGTGCGGGCATGTATAATGTTGTATCTAACCCTATTCTGAGTAACACCGCCTTTCATGACAATTGGGCCGCTTCAGCTGGAGGAGGTATGTACAATAATCGATCGAGCCCAATCCTCACAAACTGCAGTTTTAACAAAAATTCAGCCAGAGTAGACGGTGGAGGAATGTTTAGCTGGGGAATAGATAGCTGGGGGACTTCGTTTCCAAGCCTCACAAATTGTAGCTTTACCAACAATACCGCTCTTAATGGGGGAGGAATGGCCAATAGTGGTAATAATGATTATCTTATGGCCCCAATTTTAATCAATTGCGCTTTTAGCGGAAATCAAGCTACTCAGAATGGAGGGGGGATAGCCAACCGTTATACAAATTCAACCCACGTGAATTGTAGCTTCAATTCCAATTCGGCTACTCTTGGAGGGGGCGCCGTATATAGTTTTAATAATTATGATGTAACTAACTGTAACTTTACTAACTGTAGCTTTACGGGTAATTCGGGTGGGCTCGGGGGCGGTGGATTACATCTTATTTACTCTAATCTTTCTATCAATAACAGCATTTTATGGGAAAATGGAGGAGCGAATCCTTTGTGGATTGAAGGAACATCTACTGTCAAAGCAAATTACTGTTTATTTGATCACCAGGTAGCGGGACACACCGGATCCAACAATCGCCAAACGGATACATCGCCCTTTGTCAGTAAATCTAACCTTCAGCTCAACGCCACTTCTTTGGCCGTCAATGCCGGTGATCCTACCAGTGCCACGGCCTTCAGTGGACCCTACTGCGTTAAAACCCTGCCTCAAACGGATTTGAGCGGCAATCCTCGCATCTATGGAAATCGGGTCGATATAGGGGCCTATGAGTATCAGGGAGAACCGCTTTGCCTTACCGTGGCAACACAGGCTTCTTCCGCCAGCGTTGCTGTCGGGAAATCCGTTAGTCTGTCGGCAACGGCTACGGGAGGCAATTATCTGAGTTATAGCTGGGAGGCCCCCCCTAGTGCCCAACTAACCAATAGTGCCAACAGTTCAATGGTGTCGGCCAGCCTGACCGCGCCGGGAGTCCACACCTTCACAGTGGTGGTCAACCGTTCAGGCTACTGCAGCCAGACCGCTACAATTTCTGTGACAGCCACGGGCGTCACGGGCTCTTTCGAAGGATTTATCTACGGGACCGATTGTGCCAGCTTCCGGGGCTGGGTATGGGATCGCAATAGAACTAATTCCGCTGTCGCAATCGATATTCTCGACGGCCCCAACGTCATCGCTACACTACTGGCGGATCAATTCCGGTCCGATTTGCAGACTGCCGGGAAAGGCAACGGTAATCATGCGTTCTTCTTCACCATTCCCGAGAGTATCAAGAACGGCCAGCCCCACTACCTCTCGGCTCGGGTTTCGGGCAACAGTTTTATACTGAAAGATTCACCCAAAGCTCTGATTTGCACAACCACTACCGTACCCGACAACAAGCCTCCTGTACCCCCAATTTCTTCGGTCCTCGTAGCGCAGGTCGATGTGCCGTTTTCGGTCACCCTGGCAGCTTTCACCGATCCGGAAGGAACTGCCCTCACTTACAGCCTGATTGGACTGCCCGCAGACCTGAGTCTGGCCTTGCCCAACCGTATTATCAGTGGAACCCCCAAACAGGTGGGTACCTTCGTGCTCACCTACAAGGCCACCGATGCCGGGGGAAGGTCTAACTCGGTAAGCGTCCCGCTGACAGTCAATCCGGCTTCGACCACGACCGTTACGGGAGATTTTGAAGGCTACCTCGACAAAGTGGAATGCGGCACAATCCGGGGCTGGGTCTGGGATCGCAACAAACCCAATACGCCATTTCTTTTAGAATTTCTGGATGGTGCTACAATCGAAACCGAGACTGTCATTGGCGAAACCAATGCCGACATTTTCCGACAGGATCTGAAAGATGCGGGCAAAGGGAATGGCAATCACAGTTATAGCTTTACAGTTCCGGAAAAAGTTAAAAATAATCAGGCTCACACGATCTGGGGACGAATAAAAGGAAGCAATTATGTTTTGAAAGGATCCCCCAAACCCCTTACCTGTCAGGGCAGCGGAACACCAGTCAACCAGCCCCCGACAGCCCCAACGACTTCCCTTCTTTCGGCAACCATCGGCACAGCAGTCTCTATAACACTGCCGACCTTTACGGATCCGGAAAACAAGCTGTTGACCTATTCTCTAAGCGGATTGCCAACGGGTTTAACCTTTACGGCCAGTTCGCGGATCATCAGCGGAACTGCGGCTAGCGGTACAGTGGGTCCTTATGCCCTGATTTATACTGCCAGTGATGGCCAGGCTTCAGCGTCCACAACTATTGCGCTGACGGTAGTTCAGGAGTCGACACCCCCACTTCGGTAAACGGTAATTTCGAAGGGTATTTGTCCAGTGTGACTTGCCAGGAAATGCGAGGGTGGGTTTGGGACCGCGATAAACCAAATACCCCCATGAAGGTTGAGTTTTTTTCTGATGGAGTTTCGATCGGTACCGTCGAAGCTAAAAACTACCGACAGGATTTAAAAGATAATAAAAAGGGAAATGGCGAGCACGGCTACATTTTCTTTACGCCTTCTAAAGTCAAAGACAACATCAATCACCATATCAGCGCCAAAGTTCAAAACAGTACGTTCACATTAAAGGGATCTTTGATAGCCTTGAAATGTGCGCCATCGGCCCGATTATCGGTACTAACATCGGAAATCCAGCTTGAAGTGGTAGTTCGGGGCAATCCAACCTCTAGCGATGAAATTGATGTGGAAATCAGAAGTGCTGAGGACCAGCCCTTGAGATTACAATTAATTGATGCCACTGGGCGGCAAGTCAGTGAATTACAAGTAGAGCAACCAGACGTTGTGGAACACCAAAGATTGAAGTTGGGCAAGCATCCAGCAGGTGTTTTGTTTTTAAAAGTGACCAGCGGTTCCCAGTCTATAACGAAAAAGGTGCTAAAGCAGTAACACATTACTTTGATAATCAATAGGTTTCAGCTTAGTGTAAATGTCTGGGCTGGAACATTTATTATAAAATAGTTCCTAAAAGATTATATATCAGTCAAGACAAGATGGCCAAATAAGTAAAACCGACGCGCTGCTATTGTAGCCGAGTTACAGAGCAAGGGCAAAACCTATACCGAAATGACACTATCTCAAAAACTGTGTAAACGAGGGATCGGGGTTTGTAATCCCGATTTTTTACTTTTAACCAAACACAGTTTATGAGACCAGAGGATTTGTTGACCGATGAATTTTTGAAACATTTCAAGAGCCGCGACGCGCTCAGTGACTTTCTTGGCCAGTTGCAAAAGCGTGGTATTGAAAAGATGTTGGAAGGTGAGTTGGATGGGCATTTAGGCTACGACAGGCACGCGCAGACCGCCCACAGCAATTCGCGAAACGGTTATGGAAAGAAGAACATCAGAACCCGTTACGGCGAGTCGGAGATTAGTGTGCCGCGTGACCGGGATGCCAGTTTTAGTCCGCTGATCGTTC
>NZ_RQJO01000015.1 GCF_003858635.1 Larkinella rosea | reverse complement strand
GGCCGGGTAGTCGACGTGATCTTGGCGATCGGGGATTCAAGACGATTACGAATATAGCTGGTCTGGGTAACATGTATCTGGCAATGGCCACAGGCTGGAACAATGTGGCCAAGAACGGTACGGGTCGTAATGGAGTTTATACCGACGCTCTGCTCCGGTACCTAAAGCCTGGTGAAACGCTGGAAACTGTTTTTCAGCGGGCATCCGTATTGGTGAAGCAGCATACTCAATATGCCCAGAATCCGCAATTGCTCACCGAATATGCGACCGATAATAAGATGACCTTTTAGTGTACGTCGTCAAATGAAAGTGGACAAAATGGGTAAGAAAGGGAAGAGTCCGTCGATGGCTGCCCTTATTTTTGGAGCACAGTTCAGTGTGACCTTCTGCTGAAATTCCGTCTAAGCAGTATGAAAACACTGCTACTCTATTCTGCCCTGTCTCTCGCCAGGCCCGACACCATTCCCCCAGTGGACACCGCCCAGGATTACGCTCCAGCACCGGTTAAGCCGCAGAAAGGACAATTTATCCCTACAACGCGGTTTGGTCGCCGGTATCGACGGGTGGTCCTGGGATTCGTTGGCGTGGTCGGTGTGATGACAACAGTGGTGGGAATTAGGAGCCTGTGAGGTGGTTAAGAAAAAGCCCGCCGATAAAGCTTGAAACCAAACTAATTGACAGGATCAGTCACTGGCCTGCCCTGTGTGAAGTGTGCGAGGTCGATCCTTTCAAGCCGGCCGGATTCGATTGGGAGTTGAAGGTTATGGTTCGCGATTTCTTCCTGGTAGTTAAGCGCTGGGAGTGGGACTCGGCCAGTTGGATGTATGATGAGATTATAAAAGAAAGAAGCTGTATACCAGAAGGAAAGAATATGTACTTGGCATTCAATTAGTTATTTTTAATCTATATATTTTGGATATATTAATATTCGTACTAATATTTGTGCGACCTTTTTAGGCTTGGACCGGGGGATCCCGATCGGCAGAGAGTCAGCTTAATAGCTGACTTTTTGTTTTTTATGGGAATATTTTTAATCCATAACCCTGCATTTTCCCCTCATTATCTTGATAAAACTTCTTTTTCATTAAATCAAAATTTACGCTGGGGTCGAAACTATTTATGACATACCTGGCGATTGGATAGGCTAACATATCTGCAAACTGCAAGCCATTTATATTAAAACTTTTCTTGAGGAATGCATAATTAAAGCCGTAGTTGTTAATCCGATAAGCAGATACGTAGCCTGTACCGTGAATTTTTAGGTATTCAATATGCCGCATTATATCAAGATCATTTGAGTTTCCGCGACTTTCAGCTACTATTTTAACTTGTGGAACATCCATTCGGCGCTCGTCAAGTGAAAACACTGTTCTCTCAATGATAAAAGAAAGTGCCTTTTGATAAACCCCCGTAAAGGGGTTATGATATCTATCTTTGTAGGCCTCTTTACGGATTGCGGTGGAAATAATCCGGTAGTTACATTCGGACACTATACTGTTAAATCCTTCAATAAAACGCATCATTACCTCTCTATCCTTAAACAACGAGAAATCATTCTCTCGCTTTCGGATTTCCTTTGAATGAAAAACAATCCCCTTGTTGCCCCAGATCTGAATCTTCAACTCATTTATTCTCGCTCTTAATACCCTATAGTTTCCACCAGAAATTAGTATACCACACAATACAAGCACTGGAAAGTCCGGATTTATCTTAGTTAAACCGTGATCCCCGCTTTCATCAAGGAATAAGTAATAATCCATCTTATAACAATACGTCCCTTCCTCCAACCTACGCAATCCCCGCAGCTTTCGCAAATGTAACTTCCTGAATGGCAGTAGATCATAATAAGACATTCCTATTCAAATAGAAGCCGGGATCGTATACCATTTTACCTCCTCCGCTTTCGGCCATTCCTTGTCTGCGCCGTTGGGGAAAGTGCAATCGTCAGCCAGTGGATCAGATCCCGCTGACGGGACTTCCCATTGGCATCAATCACCAGCCAGCCTTTCATTATTTCCCATTGAACAGGTGCTGGATTATGTCCGAAAACAGCCACCGTTTATAAAAAAACGACCCGGTTCCAATATATTGGAACCGGGTGTTATTAAAGGGTAGAATGCTCACCCTAAATTAAGCCAATTAAGGCTAAATGCGAACATTGTTTCTTTGCTCTGCTTATCTAACTTCCATACCGAAAATTGATGGATCGCTTCAATATACGGTTAAAAGAGTCAATACCTAATCAATAGCAGTGTGGTTTGAAAACGTTAGATATCGGATTAGGTACTGACTCCTTCACTTAAATTAACCGAATGTTATGCATCTTGCTCCTTAGTTGTACTCGGTCAAGCTTTGAAAATTAATCCGAACGTCCTGATTTAAATAATTAAAGGAGCCTGTTTTCATTTGGCTTTCCAGATTATATCCTTCAACCAACATCGGTCGAACGCCGGTGGTCAGGACATTGGATGAACAGTTGCCGTCATAACAGAATGAATAAGGAGCTGTGGCTCGGTTTGTTTTTTGTAAGTACGCCTGAGCAACCGCTCTTCCTCCGCCTACAGCTTCCCAGGAATTACCATCCAAAAACGTAATACTGGCATTTCCCCCGGAATACCGCTGAAATTGATAAATATTATCCACAACATCACTTAAAGGTCGACCCTCGATATTCGTTCCATTCCAGTGGCCGGAACCATAGTCCAATTCAGTGATCACGAACGAATAGCCTAAATTTTGCTGGCAAATCTGCCGGAGAGCGGTCGCATGATAACTTAGATTGTCCCAAGCTGCTCCATTCAGTTTAACGACGATCTTACCCGTGGCTCCCATGCTAATCTGGAGTGCTTTCAATCGTTGAAGGAGATAAGCAATGTCACAGGTGCCTGTTGCCATTGCCTGCCCGCCGAATATTTGACCAATGTCCAATACCATGTGAATGCCAGGGCATTGGGTCCACCAGGCCTTGGCCATCAGACACATCATATCGGCAACGGACTTCATCCGGTAGGCAAGTATTTCTCTGCCTTTCGGAGTATCGTTGAACGAATTGAGTAAAGGCATATAGGTACTGTAGCTAATCTGCACTTCGCTCCAATTTTGGTAATTTGTACCCCACCGCCCATTCAATGTTTGTAACTTTTGCGCATCGTTACTTCCCGACAGTTTCCCTTTTAACCAGGTCCGCAAGCCTTCATGAGCCACTTCATGATAATCGCCAAAAATACTCTCTGCTCCTCCTCTTAGGTCATAGCCAATTTCGTGCGTACGGCGCATGCCTAACGTGGCATAGGTGAGGACACCCGATTCATGGAAACTTTTAATTTCGGTAATAGCATCGTAAAAGTCCCAGTACATCCGGACGGCCGGGTTACTAAAATCATTTAGATTGGTCAAGGCAGCAGTAGCATACTCCATATGCATCACGGGGCCATCCTGGTTGGTCAAATCGCCCGTAGGTTGAGCATATTGACTTTCAGTAGTCGTCAAAAAGCCGGTCGTTTTGGACTGTTCCCGGTAGGGAACTAACATCAACCCCAACTTGAGGTTATTTTGCTGACAATACGTGAGCTGGTTGCGGATCTGGTTGGTCCAATAGGGATTAATGTGGCCGCGTTGCCAGACACTGCCCCCATTCTGACCGGCAGGATCAGGTTTCATTTTCGTCCAGGTAGCCCAGCCATGACCACCCATAGTACGTCCATTTAAGGCCGTTGCGCCATTTCGTAGCTGGACCATCCAGGGTAAAATGGGTACACGGCGATCTTCATTCGTATATTGATAATCAACGACCCCAAATTGTTTATTGTCATCGGAATAGAAACTGCCGCTACTATTCTGTAGCGGATTTTCCATATCAAATGCCATTTCGGGTATCGCCAGCCGAAGGTCACTGATCACCGATGAGGTACAGGAGCTAACCGTCAATGAAACCACGGCTGTCGTTGTACTGCAACCACTTTTACTCATCGTAACGGTGTAGCTATAAAAACCGTTGGTGCTGGGAGCCGCCAGTGCCACCGTTTGCCCGTTTTGGTTCAAACCATTCCCGTTCCAGGTATAGCTTACGCCACTGCAATCGGTTCCACTACAGCCGGCACTCAAACTAACGGAGGTGCCGCAGTTTGGGGTAGGATTGCTCACCGATGCGGTCGGTGTTTGGGGACAGTTGCCATTTCCACCACTTCCACTCAGGCAAATTTTATCAAAGCAAATGTAACCGCCATCAGCTCCGCTACTTAAACCAATCACGTGATTGCCGGCCGTCAACACGACATTACTCACCGTTTTATCCAGATAGGTGCTGGTCTGAGGATACGTTACGGACTGAGCGATGCCATCGATGAGCAAATTACTCGTCACCGCTTTTTCTGATGATTTATAATGAATCAGCATCGTGTAAGTGCCACCCGTAGCGACGGTAATCGTTTGATTACGGATTTCGGACTGGTTACCCGAGCATACCTCTGTAAAAGGCGTACATTGCGTACTTCCACCGCTGGCCGGAGATTGAGAAACGGTAATGGTTTGGGTAATTCCACCCCCGGTTACAGTAATGGACCCACTGCGGGTATTACTCGTGGTATTGGCGGTGATATTGATCATAAAGCTCCCGTTATTGCTCCCGGAGGATGCATTTAAGCTGAGCCAATCCAGATTCTCACTGGCCGTCCAGGCTACGTTGGAAGTGATGGTGATGGTGGGCGTACTCGAAGCGGATGACGCACTGACCGTTGTCGGGCTTACTACCAGGTTGTTGGTCGTACCTCCTCCCGCACAATTCGTTAGCTCCAGGCCAACATAGCCACCACTGCTCGTATTGGACTCGAAATGGGTGTTGACATTGCCATCAAAGGCTTTGTCAAAATTGTTTCCTGCCCCTTCCGAAGAGGTTGAACCAAAGGTTGTTCCCGTGAATTTGGTGGTACCTGAATAGAATTCCAACTCGCCCACATTTCCGTAACTGGCATTGGGGGCTAAATAACGAATCGCTTTGTACGCACCCGTCTGCCCCGTGAGGGTGAATTCATTCCAACCCGTCGCTTCAGTAGGAATGGTTAGTACGGTGGTCCAGGGGCCGTCTTTACCCACGGTGGATACCTGAACCTGACCTCCGATGGTGCGACCGCTGCAGCAGCTCGCCCGGGGATGAATTCGGATCAGGGTGAGACTACAGCCCGTGGTACTGGCCTGGGCTTGCGAAACATTGATCGTCTGCGTAATACCTCCCCCGGAAACCGTTACCGATCCACTCCGGACGCTAGTGGTCGTGTTTGCGGTGATATTGATCGTAAAGCTCCCGTTATTGCTCCCGGAAGAAGAACTGACACTCAGCCAATCCAAACTCTCACTGACCGTCCAGGCCACGTTGGCAGTAACGCTGATGGTAGGTGTACTGGCAGGAGCGGAGGCATTTATTGAAAGGGGACTTACGACCAGATTGTTGGTCGTGCCCCCACCCGAACAACTGATCAACTCCAGACCCACATACCCTCCGGTGGGATTCAGCGCGTCGTAATAGGTACTCGTATTGCCATCAAAGGCTTTGTCCGCACTTACGGACTGATTCCCCTGATGGGGGCCACCTGCGTCGGCAAATACCGTTCCCGTCAGCTTGGTGGTACTTGCATAAAATTCCAGTTCAGCCACATTGCAGTTGGCCGCGGTTGGCGATACATACCGGATGGCTTTATAATTTCCCGTGCCCCCACTCACCGGAAATTCCCGCCAACTGGTGGTCTCCCCACTGGGAATAGTTAAAATCGTCGTCCAGGGCCCGTCTTTGCCAACGGTTGATACCTGAATCTGTGCACCCACCGTGCGCCCTACACAAGCCGGGCAATCGGTACGGGGATAGACCCGAACCATCGTTAGATTGCAGCCACTAGTTTGGCTATCTTCCAGACATAGCTTGTCCTGGCGGAAGGTCCCCCCGCCCGTAGTAATGCGGATCGTATTCGAGCCGGAATTCAGCGAAGCGGTGAAGGTTTTGGTTTGAAAGACATTCCAGCTGCCGGTGCTGGTCAGCGCCAGATCCGGCTGGACGACCCCATTGATGGTGATTTTCGCGGTAGGTGTTTCGGAGGTTGCATAACTGAAGGTCAAGGTAGCGGTGCCGCTACTGGCGGCTGTCAGCGTGTAATCGACGAACTCGGATGAATTACCCGAACTAACGAACTGACCACCCGAAGCAGCAGGCTCATTCGAAGCGGCAGAAGGCTTCGCAGCCTCCGATTCCTGGCAAATCGTACTCATCGCCCGGGCTGATGAGTGGTGAGCGATCTGGTCGTAGGAAAGCACCGAAAACGTTACCTGTGCTTTCTCAACGAAAAGACTGTGTTGATCGGCTGACCCATTACCTCGTAATAATCGAAAATCATTGATGGAGCCGATTTTGGTAAAATAGCCTTTTAACGTGTATTGAACCGTCGGATTAGCCCGGGTAAGCTCTTGTCCGACCAGATCAGTGTAAGTCCCTCCAGTCGTTACAAATCCATCAGGAATAAGCAATTTGAGCCGGAACGAATTAGAACCTTCGAAGGTAAAAAGCAGGGAAGGTGAAATAGACAGCAAATGGGCTTTAATTGTAATTTCGATTTCCTCACCCAGTACAACTTCCTTTTTTGAGCTGCTAATCTGGAATCGAACGGGGTCGTTATCCACCCACTTAGGCTTTGATACTGTGCTAATAAGCGGGGTAGGTTTGCCATTGCCTGGTAGACCATAGTAACTGGCCAAATTTATGGGAGGAGGTAATTTGGGGGTAGGCTTTTTGGGCAAGTCGGCCTGCAAGGAGTTTGAAAATGAAGTCAACCCGATTAGACTCGCAAGAAGCCATTTCTTGACCGGATTTTTTTTGACTACCGTTGGTAACGTTGTTTTCATAAGATGATGTGATTAAGGAAAGATGGTAAAAGTCAGTAAAATTTGATTTTTTAAATTTTACATATGAATAATGTATGAAATGGATAAATATTGAAAATACTATTTATGTTAAGATTGTCATTAGACTTTAGAGCCAACTCCTTATTAAAGTCTGTCGACTAAAATTAGAATAGTGAAAACTGGCGTCGGCAATAGTATACCGCAACACGGCGGGTAATTAGTGATAAGATGTTGATCGAGAGATCGATAATTTTAATAAGGCGACTTTAGGAAGATTTGACTTTCCACTAAAACGACTCAGATAATTATCGAACAATTACTTTAGCCTCAAGGTCATGGCTGTCCTAATCACGCAGTCAATATTTTCTCAAAATGGGAGTTGTTGCCTTGCTATAGTTGATTTAAGGCCTTCTTTTTATTGTGTTTTTCTAGTATTAACTATAAATAATTATGAAAGGGATTTAAGGATTATGCTTAGAGAATACAGAGTTATGGAGAACATATGTGATCATTCGTCCGCAATTATAAGACAAAATCCGCCATTTGTGCAACTAATTGTCAGAAATTATTTTCCCATTTTGTTATATTTAATATTGATAAAATTATATTATTAATATCAAATATAGTCAGATTGAATTAGGGGCATGATTGTTTAAATACCTTAATCAGTTAACATCGGATAGAAACGGTTAGGGCATTGCTGAAAGTGTAGAATTGTAGATAGGAATAATGGGTTACCCTCTGCCATTTTCCCAAGAGTACAAATAGAAAGGGGAGCGTCATGCATCCGCATTTTAATCGCAAGGTTGAATTTGAAAACAGATTACCCGCACCTAGCCCTCAACCTAATATCCCATCATCGACAGGTAATGGTATAGTCGTAAACTACGTAATAGCCATTCGATAATTTCTGGTATTTGCGGGTTAGTCCTTTGGATTCATCGAAGAGATACGAGTACGAATAGGAGCCTGTCATGTTGGTACCATCGGTTGTGGTGACTTTAACCAGCAGGTTTTTACTGACTTTGCCACTATACGGATGCGAATTGGGTAAATTCGGTTTCGTGAGATCATATTCGTAAAGACTCACATAGGTGCGTGCAACAGGAAGCGTCGTCTTCCTTTCTTCCCGGACAATATTGCCATTTTCAATTGTGTAGGTGATCGTGTCGTTGCCTTCTACTTTTTCGATCAGAAACCCTTCTGCATCGTATTTTAGTCCATCCCAAAGCAGCAGCCCTTGTTTATTCAGAGGTAAAGGATGTACTCCATTATCCATCCCCAGGTGGGTAGAGGTAATGATTACCTGGTCGGCGGTGTATTCAAACTTTTCCTTACCGCCGTTGCCACCGTAGTTGTAGGTGGCCCAACTACTTTCAATGATCCGGTTTTGCTCATCAAATTTGTAAACATCGGTGGCCGTTTTTCCAATCTTTATGGTCTGGCCATCCAGCATCACCGTTTCGTCCCGACTATACGCATCCGGTCCGGAAGTTTTGCTATCTACCGTAAGCATCAGGACCTGGCAGGCGGGTTTTTGGATAGATGGCTGATGGTCTTGCCGGATACAACCATCGAGTAATATAAACAAACTGGTGCAGGCTGCAATTGAGCGTAGAATGGATTTCATAACTATGAAATAGATGTTAAAAATACCGACTAAAACTAGACTGAGAACTGGGCATTCTCAACTGACATCATGCGAATTGATGAAAAATGGGTTTGAATTGTCGAAATTAATAGAAGAAAAAGGTAGCTCTATTAGATGATGGGAGGAAAACACTATACTTCTTTCGCCAAGATCCTGCCGTTGGATCTTGGGAACTTTCAATCAATTAAAGACCAACCTGGTTTGATCAATCGTTACAGGAAGAAACCCGCTATAAAAATATCACCCGTAAGAGCTGGCCATGGATGAAACCGGAAATAAGTGTCTGCCCCAGCTTCAGCGGTGGATCGATTTGACCATCGCAACCCGGTTCCTGGATGAATGGCTTAAAAGCATCAGCTCGGATGAGGTGTAATGCCTGCTTTCGGGCATAGGACTAGTTGGCCGAGAGGTAAACGCCGTCTTTCAGGCTCATCCCATAAACGTAGTAGATCGCCCAGTTACTACCAGATATGGGTGCCGTCATTGGTAAGAAATCGATACAGTAATTCATAAGGAGAGAGATGGTAGTGGGAGCGGAAGTTACCACTTTTGCCGATAAGTCATATATACGGCTGATCAATGATTATTCGAATTGCCTCCTTAACTGGTATGACATCCACACAGTTGGCAGGAATGACACCCGATAAAATCCAGTCCTCGACAACCTGGGGAGTAATTTGATATTTCTCGGCATATCTTTTTATGGTAAGCCACTGCCACTGATCCAGTCCGTGTGATTTCTGAAACAAACGCTTGCGTTCCTCATATAGCTTTTGATCTTCAGATACTTTTCCTATCTCAGTGTTTTTGCCTTCATCCATAGCAGAAGCCCGTTTCTGGATTAATACCCTCACTGCGAAGATAATCACCCGGTGGCATAATGGGTAGCTAGTTTCTGCGACAGAAACGACTTCGAATTTGGAGTATTTGAAAAAGTCCGTACATTTACTGCATGAACAAGCGCAATCAATATCAACCCTGTCAACCACAAAGCCAATACTGGCCTGGTAGGGGTATGACTATTGAATAAGGTTCAAAGACTTTTCCATAGGAAGCCCCTGCTGAAATCAATCGGTAGGGGCTTTTTCTTTTAACTCAGGGTAGTAGCGCAGTCGGTAGCGCGCGGCATTTGGGATGCTAAGGTCGTCGGTTCGAGCCCGGCTCACCCTACACATAGGAGTATCGTATAGCGGCAATTACGGCGGACTGTAAATCCGCTGCTTCGGCTTCACAGGTTCGAGTCCTGTTACTCCTACAATGAGTTCCGTCCAGTGTGAGTGGACGGAATTAAATAATGGTCCGTTGGCCAAGTGGTAAGGCGCAGCTCTGCAAAAGCTATACCCTCGGTTCGAATCCGGGACGGACCTCAAGTAACATACATCTGTCGTCCAGTGGCTAGGATAGCGGTCTCCAAAACCGTTGACGGGCGTTCGAATCGCTCCAGGTGTGCCAGTACCGTCCATTCACAGTGGACGGAATTACTGTCCTGTAGCTCAATTGGTAGAGCGTCTGATTTTGGTTCAGAAGGTTTCAGGTTCGATTCCTGACATAATAACAATTATCAGCATTACAAATTTCAATAATATACAGAGAGGCCAACAGCATCGCGGGCGGTAAAGTAACCGTTCCGGTGGCTATGTGGAAGGTGATCGTTGTGCTACCGGTAGGAAGTGACGACATCAGCCGGATCACCGCGCAGACGCGGGTTATTGCGGTCTGGATTTCCAATACCAACACGGCCGGTGAGCAGCCTTGGAGTAGCTACCGGGTCAGCGTTGATGAGATCGAAAGCAAAACCGGTTTTGATCTGCAATGTTCCGGATGCGGTTGAGCGGGTGATTGTAGGGCAGGCTGATAAGTTGGAAGAAAACGGCATGTACCTGTATCTGAATTGGTAAGATATGTCGTAGGTGGTATAGGAAAACCCGAGCCTGGTTTAGAAGAGAGTTTGATATGCTATAAAACCTATTACTAAATACTTTGTTGTAAAATTAGCTAACATCAAAGCTTTGATTGCGTAAACAATTAAAAATTCAAAAAGTATAGGGGTTTTATTGTCTGAGAAAATAATTATCTTATTATTGTTCAATAATTTATTTACGTGTTTATCTTTTATTAACCTTTTTCGGTGGAGTTAGCATTCGGCGATAGAGATATACGACAAATTTGCGAAGACGAAGATACGGCAATTGAAAAATACGGTACTTTTGTCGCCGAGGCATTGCAGAACCGTTTGGCTGATTTATGGGCTGCGACATCGCCCAAGGACCTAATTGTCGGCGAACCAACATTACTGCCCGATTCTACTTTTAAGGTCAACTTGAATAACGTTTACCGTCTCATTTTCTCAGCAAATGATAGGAAAATAAAGAACGATTCGCAGGGGGATTTAGATTGGTTGTCTGTCAGTCGCATCAAGATATTGAGAATCGAACGCTGGATTTAAAATCATGAGCTCATTCCAACCAAATTGGGTTTCTAAACCCGGAAATACAATTTTAGATATTCTTAAAGAAAGAAATATCACCACAGAATCTTTTGTGGAACAAATGCGCCAACCCGCCGACTGCATTCATCGGCTGATTTATGGAGAGGCCGCTATTACCAGTACAACGGCTTCTCAACTGACAAAAGTCTTGGGAGCTTCAGAGCAATTTTGGTTAAACAGGCAACTGCAGTACCAAGAATCACTTGTAGCTGTCAATAAACTTGATGAAGAAAAATGGTTGAAAGCCATCCCCTTCAAAGAGATGGTGAATTTAGGTTGGATAAAAGATACATCCAATAAATTGGAAGCTTGTTTAAAGTTTTTTGGAATCCAAACCATTGATGATTGGATAAGGGAATATAAATTAGGTATAGCAGGATCGGTTTCTTTCAGAACCTCTCCAACATTTAAATCCCAACTCGGTCCTCTTACATGTTGGTTGAGACAAGGTGAAATTATTGGAAACGCTATAGATTGCAAACTTTGGGATTCTAGTTCCTTCAGGGCTTCTTTAAGCCAGATCCGCCAACTGACAAAAGAAAAAAATCCTAGGAGATTTATTCCAAAACTAATTTCACTTTGTGCTGATTCCGGAGTCGCCGTAGCAATTGTTCGAGCCCCCCAAGGCTGTAAAGCTAGTGGCGCAACTAAATTCCTTTCTAATGGTAGGGCTCTATTGATGCTGAGTTTTAGGTACCTTTCTGATGATCAGTTTTGGTTTACTTTTTTTCATGAAGCAGGACATTTATTATTGCATGAGGGTAAGGGTATTTTCGTTGAAGGGCTAGAATCTGAAGCCGGGGTTTCGGAAATCAATGTTCAGGAACGAGAATCTGAAGCCAACGATTTTGCTGTTGAGACTCTTATACCGCCACATCTACGTGGTCGTCTGAGTAAGCTAAAAGGGAATAAACGCGATATTATATCTTTTGCAATAGAGGCTGGAATATCATCTGGTATTGTAGTGGGCCAGATGCAGCATTACGGGTACATAAGTAGAAGTTATCTAAATGTGTTCAAAAGAAGGTACAATTGGGAGGATATTTTATCAGTTTGAAGCCAGCCTGTCAGATCGTACTATATGCTCTTTGTGATTGATCTGACAGGATGCTACCCTTTAAAATGGATGTATTGACCAGGACTTTTTTGCCAGTTACAGAGTGAGTCTTCTAATACTTGCCATCCAAAATACAAATTGAGAAACTCATTCAATTCTCCTAGATTCGTTTCAAGTTCATTTGCTGTAATGCTGGCATTTGTATTACCTCCAAATAATAAACGTGCCCCTCTTCGAGGGCCTGTAGCTTCACTTAGGTACGCGGAGCCGGGCTCTATTCTTTCAAGTTCCATTTTACCGACCATAGTTAGATAATCAAATTTGGCAGTTCTGCCAAATCTAAGAACATTATTCATTGACCTATAGAGGTAATTAAAGAGTATTTTAGGATCATCTCCAGCGATGTTTTTTGCCACCTGCATCATCTGGGAGTGCGTTTGAAACTGATCGATCCAATTGATATAGCTACGGAGAATGGCGGCAGTTCCCCAAGGGTGATCAGCTTTTAAATTCTCATATTTTCGATGGTTACCGAAACGCCCCGTTTGCTGTAATTTCAGTTGGTTTTGTGAAAGCCATAGCCTAAAAGCCTCTGGATCAGAACGGGTTGTTTCCCAATTCCATACTTGTCCCGATTCTAAACCACCATATACATTTCGAATCAATGACCAATTATTTATAAAGTGTTTTCCAAAATGTACAAAAAGAAAAATGAGCCAAAATGCTTCATCAATATTTCCGTTCGCTTTATGCCAAATAGAGGCTTTTAAGGGATTGAAAGTAGGTTCAGATGGGTCGGTAACGATTGGGGAAAAAGTAAAATCCCTGATCGTAGTTACGTATCTAATTCGACGCGTACTATCAATAATCTGCTCAACTAAGCAGTCCAAATTCTTAGAATCAGAAATACCAGGCAGAGGTATGTGAAAACTAAAATCAATCAACTTTTGTGTAACCTCGGAAGCCAAAGCTAAATCACCCTTCCTCATAATTTTTGAGATTTTCTTTGTAGGCTATTTTTTCCTTTTTGTAATATAAGTTTTATATACATCGGCAGATAGACTTTTCTTAATAGCGTTTAATTGGTTTATATTATCCTCTTTTAACTTGTTTTTTTTAAAAATTGAATAAGCCTGAAGTAAGCGAGCGAAATCAGCCCAATATGGGGTGAGTCTCTCTTGCAAAGGAATATCTATAGGCCGCCCATTACGTAAGTCATACTCAATGTCTAATAGTATTTGAATTGCCTCCCATGGTTGCCCGACAGGCATTTCAGGCATTGGGAATGTAGTAGGTTGAAATCCAGCATTTATATATTCCTCAGCTTTATTTTTGTCCTTTTCATATAAATGCAAACTTCCTACTGCATGATGGTATTCCCCTATTTCTATATTTAACGATCGAGCCATGATTTCTTGAATCATGGTAAAAGCAAATATATCATGAGGAAGACCCCTGTATGCATCATTGGAGCGCATTGAAGTAAACATGTGTAGCCTGTCTTCACGAATGAAGAACTGGAGTGTACATGTGCACGGTATCTCCTTATGAGTCTCGGCCAGATCTTCCGCATCAAAAAGTTGAATGACGGCCTTGCGTGATGTAGCTTTCTTTGTCAAAAGATTTATGACATTTTCTATCTGATTGAGTTTACCTCTGAAATTAAATATACGTGGCCCGTAGCCTCCGTATACTGTTTTCATATCATCCGATTCGTTTTCGTATGCTTTAATATAATAGGTAATAAATTCAAGCTCATTCTTTTTAGATAAGTACCATAATAATTCGCCCAATGCGCTGAAGACTGTACCTTTAGCTTCATCTCTACTCAATCTGTACCTAGGGTTTTGAAGATGAAGCATAACACCTAGCATTTCACTGGTAGGCCCCAGTTTACTGGAACGAGAGGAAATTAGATTACACGGCCTATTGATTAGTTCTGTAAGAACCTTATGCATCAAATCATCCAGTGTAGGCTCGGAAATAAACATACGATTTCTTAGTTGATATCCTTATAACCGAATTTTTGCATCAACTTATAAACCAGGGGAATATCAGCTTCAGCAAAATCATATTTTAGTAAATCTTGTATCTCGACCCATTCAATTTTATCATGATCTGAAAGGCAAATCTCTCCTGAGATGTAAGCGGAGTTGTATGCTTGCAGCTTTATAGAAACAGAAGAATAATGATGAATATTCAAGTCGAAGAAATCTTCTGTTCTTGTCTGTATACTTAATTCTTCTTTTAACTCTCTCTCTAGTGCAATCTCGGCCGACTCCCCTAGTTCAATCTTCCCTCCAGGAAATTCCCATTTCCCAGCTAAATGCTTTTGTTTACCTCGTCTGGCAAGTAAAATCCGCCCGTCCTTCCAAATAATACCTGCTACAACGTCAATCATCAGAGATTTGCTTTAACTGAATACGTGTAGGGTTTCGTAATAGTGTTACAAGATATTAAATATTTTCATTGATTAAAGGTAGATCATTTATCAATGAATCTTAATGCAGCAGTGCGCTTGTGTAACACCCCTCAGTTTAAACGGTGCAGTTAACAACTACTTTTTTCCACGCCCCCAAATTTCCCGATTGAGCCCTGATCCAGCAAAAGTGTAAACCATTGTGTAAACCAAAACAAAAAGAGGTTACAACTTCCGTCGTAACCTCTTGATATTCAAAGCTCCCGAAGCTGGGCTCGAACCAGCGACCCTCTGATTAACAGTCAGATGCTCTAACCGACTGAGCTATTCGGGAGTGACAACCCGTTGTAGCGGGTTATTGTGGGTGCAAAAGTAATCGTCCGATCGAACTCTTGCAAACATTTTCTTCAAAATCCATCAAAAATCGTCCCGTTACACCGTGGGAGAACCCAGCGTAGGGACCCGTTCCAGAATTAACTGCTTGATCTGGCGGGCGTCACCCCGCGTAAAATTTTTGATGATAATTTCAGGACGCGCGCGGGGAATGATGCGAATCGTAGAGAAAAATAGCCCATTATCAATCTCTACGCCGGAAATATCGCCGTAAAAGACGAAACTGTCCGTGCCGCCGATTAATTTGTTGACGCGGAACGTCACCCCTTTCTCGTTGAATTCGACAACGTCGCGGTTGATTGGGTCCTTGAAACCGCTGGATTTGAAAACCTCTGCCATAACATTTACGTCGGGAGCTTCCCAACTTTAAAACTTATTTTGGAATATGAATGACCTTCTTGGTTTCGAAAAACGGTTCGTCAAAATAAGCGGATAAATCATAAATCCGGTATTTATCCTGAATTTCAGCCAGTTCTTCGCTTACATCTCCCCCTTTCAGATACAAAACCCCGTTCCGAAGTTTATTGTTGCCGGTTTTCAGAATCTTGTAGCGCACCCAGCCCAGAAAAGGTTGAAGGCGCGTAACCGCCCGGCTGACTACAAAATCATACGTTGTGTTCAGGTGCTCCACGCGGGCCTGCTCCGCTTTGACGTTGGTTAGCTCCAATGCCGCGCTGATTTCGGCAACAACCTTGATTTTTTTACCAATGCTGTCGACCAGGTGGAAATCAGCCTGCGGAAACAGAATGGCCAGCGGAATTCCCGGAAAACCGCCCCCCGTACCTACATCCAGAATTTCCGTACCTGGTACAAACTGGATGATTTTAGCAATACCAAGCGAATGCAAAACGTGTTTCTCGTACAGTGAATCAATGTCCTGCCGCGAAATAACGTTGATTTGGGCGTTCCAGTGGCGATACAATTCCTCCAAAGCCGCAAACTGCTCCAGTTGCCGCTTCGTCAAGCCCGGAAAATATTTTTTAATCAGATCCACTAGTTAAAATGATGAATGATGAGCGATGAATGATGGAAGCGTCGTCCAATTCATCGTTCTATTTCCTATTTCCACGTCATCCGACGGTTTTTGCTACGTGGTTTCAGGGTAATCACCCCCATGATGGCATAATAAACTCCCATCACCAGATCCAGCGCCGGAATCGTTATCCAGTTGACCGTATGCCCCAACCGGTGACTAATTCGTCCAACAATCACCCAGAAGGCGAGCAGCCGAAACAGAAATAAACCGGTAACCGCCAGCAAAAACTGACCGTCAGGCTGGTTCATCAAAACCGGTAATCCGGCGTTTATCAACCGAATCGTGGTAATCAGAACGACTACCGGGCCCGTTAGCCAGGTCAGGACATGCGACATCGACAAAAGCCCCAGCCAGATTTTGTTGCGGGTTTTGTAATATTTCCCCACCGACAAATGGCGTCGCTTCTGGTGCCACCATTCCGCAAACGTTTCTTTGGGCTTTGAATACGTAAAGGTAGCCGGATGCGCACTAATTGCAACGTTTCGGGCCGTGGCAACTTCGTTGATAAACAAATCGTCGTCGCCCCCCAAAACGCGAATGTGCGAATAAAATCCTTTGTTGTCCAGAAACAGTTTCCGACGATACATCAGATTTCGCCCAACCCCCATATACGGACGTCCGGCCAGCGCCATTGAAAAATACTGAACTGCCGTGAATAGGGTTTCGTAGCGAATCAATCGGTTGATCCAGCCGTGATCGCGTCGCCGTTCGTACGGGCCAAAACCCAGCACGATTTGCTTTTGGGAATCGGCCAGGTGGGCCACCATACCCGCCAGCCAGCATTCGCCGACCGGCTGACAGTCGGCGTCGGTCAATAAGATAATGTCATGGGTCGCATTTCGGATACCGGTCGTCAATGCATATTTTTTGGGCGTAACGTGGTCGTGTTCCCGATCAATCCGAATAAACCGGACGTGTTCAAACTGCTCGACGGCTTGTTCCAGAAACGCCCGGCTTCCGTCACTCGACCGGTCGTCCATGATTAGGATTTCAAAAGTCGGATAAACCTGTTCGTTGAGCAGGGGGAGCAGTGTTTGCAGATTTCCCAGTTCGTTCCAGGCACAAACAATGATACTGACCGGGGGATGATGAGCAGCGGATGACGTGGATAACAGCGGTTTCTGAGAATCGGCACACTCCGGCGACCAGTCTCCGATCGGATCGGCATAAAACGCCATTCTTGAAAAAATACCCAGAATATAAAAAAGTTGTATGCCAGTAAACAAAAAGCACACAATCAATACGATAGATACCACGAAATGAGGAAGATGATAAAGCGACAGCCTGAATTAAAATGCGTGGCAAATATACATATTTTGATTTTCGCCGTTGGACTTTCCACCTTTGCAGAAT
Organism: Larkinella rosea; assembly: GCF_003858635.1. Lineage (GTDB taxonomy): Bacteria > Bacteroidota > Bacteroidia > Cytophagales > Spirosomataceae > Larkinella > Larkinella rosea. Next base: position 852,734 of record NZ_RQJO01000015.1, on the reverse strand, counting down.
TATAATGTAAACAGAAAAAAAGAAATGCAGTTTACCATCCAATCAGCCGATTCCCAATCCAAGGCACGTACGGGATTGATCACAACCGACCACGGTTTGATTGAAACGCCCATATTTATGCCGGTTGGAACGGCCGGAACGGTGAAGGCGGTCCATCAGCGCGAATTGGTGTCGGATGTAAAAGCGGAAATTATTCTGGGAAATACGTACCACCTCTATTTACGACCCGGACTCGACGTGCTGGAAAAAGCGGGCGGTTTGCACCGGTTTAATGGCTGGGAACGCCCCATTCTGACCGATAGTGGCGGTTATCAGGTTTATTCCTTATCAAATACCCGGAAAATTAAGGAAGAAGGCGTCACGTTTAAATCCCACATTGACGGCTCCAAACATGTCTTTACGCCGGAAGGCGTCATGGACATCCAGCGCATCATCGGTGCCGACATCATCATGGCGTTCGATGAATGCACCCCGTATCCGTGTGAGTACGGGTACGCCCGCGCTTCCATGGAAATGACGCACCGCTGGCTAACCCGCTGCATCGACCGGTTTGACGCAACCGAAGGGAAATATGGCTATCAGCAAACCTTATTTCCTATCGTTCAGGGCAGTACGTACAAAGACCTCCGGCAGCAATCGGCCGAATTTGTGGCCCGGCAAGAGCGGGATGGAAACGCCATCGGCGGCCTGGCGGTGGGCGAACCGGCGGAAGAAATGTACGGGATGATCGACCATGTAAATGCCATTCTTCCGTCTGATAAACCCCGCTATCTGATGGGTGTCGGCACGCCCGAAAACATACTGGAAGCCATTGCGCTGGGCATCGATATGTTCGATTGCGTGATGCCTACCCGCAACGCGCGGCACGGTCTGCTGTTTACTTCGCAGGGAATCATCAATATTAAAAACGAAAAGTGGAAAGAAGACTTCAGTCCCATCGATGAAGAACTGGGCGGATACGTTGGCCTATGTTACTCAAAAGCTTATCTAAGACACTTAATTAGGTCCGAAGAAATTTTAGGCGCACAAATTGCAAGTCTTCAAAACCTTACTTTCTATTTGTGGTTAGTGAAAGAAGCCCGGCGGCAGATCAATGCCGGAAATTTTAGTAGCTGGAAGCGTATAATGACAAAAAAACTGATGCAACGTCTTTGATGGTAGTCAAATCCTGTTTTTCTTGTGTCGGGAAAACGAATAAGCCCGGAATGAACAAAGTAGACGCTAACTTGTTTGTAAACTACCATAGTCTTGTTTGTAAACTAACCGAAAATCTATAGTTTTGCGGCAAAGCGTTGAAAGTTGCATAAAACGACCGGCTAAGCTAACCGACACAAGTTGTTTCACCACATCAATGGTTTATTAACTGTCAAACAATAACCTGATAAGTATGAAAAAAGTATCCCTGTTCGTAAGGGCAATGGGACTGGCTCTTCTGGCAGCGACAGGTGCCAGTGCCCAGTATAACCCGAAAGCCTCGTATGAAGGTCCCGCCAAACTGAACACCTGGTCAGTTTCTGTCATGGGCGGACCCACTCAATTCTTTGGAGACTTGAGGGAATATGACTTCTACCCGGTTTCGAAAACCAGTTCCGACAGCTACAGCGAACGTAAGTCGGGCTTTTTTGGAGTCGCCGTCGGAAAGCAGTTGTCTCACCTGTTCGGCCTTCAGTTAGATGGACAAGTTGGTAATCTGGTCGGTATGAAACGCCGGTTGTATTACTCTTATTTTCGTTCAAACTACATCCAAACTGATTTGACGGGAAGTGTCAACCTGAAAAGTCTGCTGTTTGGGATCAATAAAATGAAGCGCTGGAAGATTGATGCCTACACCGGTTTGGGTGTGGTGTTTTTCAAATCGACCGCGTATGAGTTAGGAACCGGCCGCGTTCGTCGCTGGACTAAAACAAACAATGGCGACGGTATTCTGCGTGACGCTAAATACGAAAAAGACTGGGCGATTCCCGTCGGTCTGGCCGTTAATTACGAACTTAGCTCCCGCTTCGACCTGGGTCTGGACTTCCGTATGACGAATGTCAATACCGATCGTCTGGACGCTACCATTGGTGGAAACAGCTCAAGTTATTTCGATGGCTACGGTACGCGTGGTCAATTCGATAACTCGTTCGAGCGGAAAGGTGAGTCGAACCTCGACAAACTGGGTTATGTAGCCGTGGCCGTTACCTATAAACTGGGTAAAAACGCCATCAAGGTTCAGAAAGTGAACGGCAAATACGAATACGATACGACCAAAGGAACGTATCACCTCCGTTGGACCGATCCGAAAAACCTGATCAAACCGCCAGTCATCCTGACGCTGGAGCAAATCGACTCTGTTGCAAAAGCCAACCGTCCCAAAGACATCGATCCACGCCTGCTGATGGATACGGATAACGATGGGGTTTCTGATTACTTCGACCGTCAGCCCAACACGCCAGCGGGTAGCATTGTTTCCGGTGCGGGTGAAGCCATCGACTTCGATAAATACGTGAGTGCGGCTCTGCCGGGTATTGCCTGTGCCGAAATCCTGACCAACGTAGCATTCGATACCGACAAGAACATCATCAAGCCGGAATATTACGACATGCTGAATAAGGTTGTTGAGCTGCTGAACAAAACGCAGTGCCGTCTGCAACTGTCGGGCCATGCCGACCGTCGTGCTTCGGATCGCTACAACATTGCACTGTCGCGTCGTCGGGTGGAAGCCGTTAAGAACTACCTGGTTAAACAAGGTCTGAATGATCCGAACCGGATTATTATCGACTACTTCGGTTCCTTCAAGCCCATCGGCGACAACTCGCGCGCTGGTCTGACGAAAAACCGTCGGGTTGAATTGAAACTGGTTCCGTAATAAATAGCATTTTAATAAAAAGCCCCGGAGGTGTAACCTACCGGGGTTTTTTGCGTCTAAAGAGTACTGTTTCGCATAGCGACCATCCCAATGACCGATTTATCAGTCGTTTGGGACCCCATTCCGGCTTTCCATTCCAGGAGCAGTCGAACGATCACTACCCCAGATTGGGCTAAAAAACGACGATGGTATTGCTTTACGAAATGGTTGGATTTGTAATTGGTAGTTTATATTTGTGACCAAAGGTTTCGGCGAATCGTGCGACTTCGCCGAACGAAACCGCTGGAAAGCTACCCATTGATTTTTAATGCGTCAGACTGTGTACGAAGAATTAATTCAAAAAAAGGGACAGATCGCCGTCATTGGTCTGGGATACGTTGGATTACCCATTGCCCTCGAATTTGCCCGCCAGTTCAAAGTGATCGGTTTCGATATTAATGCGGAACGGGTAGCGATGATGCGCCGGGGTGAAGATCCGTCGCACGAAATGGCACCGGAGGAATTTGACGGGCGGGACATCACGTTTACCGACGATCTGGAAGTGCTGCGGGAAGCCACTTTCTTTGTGGTTGCCGTTCCAACACCGGTCGACGATTACAAGGTGCCAGACCTGAAACCGCTGCAACGGGCTTCCGAAACTGTCGGGAAAGTATTGAAAAAAGGGGATTATGTGGTGTATGAATCGACGGTTTATCCCGGTTGTACGGAGGAAGATTGCCTGCCGATTCTGGAACAGCTCTCCGGTTTGAAACTGGGTGATGATTTCAAAATTGGCTACTCGCCCGAACGCATCAATCCCGGTGATAAGGAACGGACGTTGACCACAATTCTGAAAATCGTTTCCGGCAGCGATGCCGACGCACTGGACGAAATTGCTGCGGTTTATGGGAGTATTATCCGGGCTGGAATCTATAAAGCGCCAACGATCAAAGTGGCCGAAGCCGCCAAAGTCATTGAAAATACGCAGCGCGACCTCAATATCTCGCTGATGAATGAGTTGTCGATCATTTTTGACAAAATGGACATTGATACGCAGGAGGTGATCAAAGCCGCCGGCACAAAATGGAATTTTTTAAAGTTTACCCCGGGGCTGGTCGGCGGTCACTGCATCGGCGTTGATCCGTATTACCTGCTGTACAAGGCCCGGCAGTTGGGCTACGACCCCCAGGTGATCCACAGCGGTCGGCGGATCAACGACGGAATGCCCGCTTACATTGCGACGAAACTGGTGCAAATGCTGATCAAAAAGGGGAAAGCTCCCCAGCAGACGAAGGTGCTGGTAATGGGCATTACGTTCAAGGAGAATGTATCCGACATCCGGAATTCGAAGGTGGCTGATCTGGTGCGGGAGTTGATGAAGTACTCGGTCAATGTGCACATCGTTGACATGCATGCTTCACCGAACGAAGTGGCCCACGAATACAACCTGACCCTGATGGACACGCCATCGAGCCAATACGACGCCGTGGTGCTGGCGGTTGGCCACGATGAGTACCGAAAACTGGATATTTCGTACTTCCGTTCCATCATGAATGCAGACCCGGTTTTGCTGGATTTGAAAGGATTGTACGCCAAAGACCATACGGAAGGCATCGCGTACTGGCGGATGTAAAAAGAGTTAATTTCCTGAAACCGTTTTTTTAGGATCGCTGTTCGAATCTCTTCGAATACGATTGATTACCGTTGTTTGGGCATTAAAAGCATACAAATATTGCTTGTACACAATAATTTAGACACAAAAAGCAATCGATTAAACCAGAGTAACTATGCATAAGGTTTTATTAGTGGACGATCATTCCATTGTACGTTCGGGTATCCGGTTGCTATTGAAGGACTACTACGGGGCGGTTTCGGTGGATGAGGCTAGAAATGGCAATGCAGCTTTTAGTCTGATCATGAATAACCGTTATGATTTAGTAATTATGGACATCAACATGCCTCAGACCGATACCTTCAGTCTGCTCCAAAACATCCAAACCGTTGTACCCGACCTGCCAATTATGATTTTCACAATCATGACCGAATATGCATTTGCCAAACGGTATTTGCAACTGGGTGTGAAGGGCTACGTCAGTAAACAGGCTGAAGACCCGGAAATCCTGAAAGCAGTGAATACGATCCTCTGCGGAAAACGCTTCATCTGCGATGAATTGAAGGATCAAATGGCCGAAGACAATCACTTCAACAAGGAACTGGATCCATTTGGCTTGTTGTCGAACCGGGAAATGGAAATCGCTTACCACCTGGTAAAAGGCAAATCCGTCAGCCACATTGCCGACGCCTTAAACATTCATACCTCGACCGTCGGCACCCATAAAGCCCGGATTTTTGATAAACTGAAAGTAGATAATCTATTTGTAATGAGGGAGCTGGCGAGTCACTACCGACTGATTTAAGCGGTTTTTGTTGAACAAAAACCGCCTGCCAAAACAAAAGCCGCAAACGGAATCCGCTGCGGCTCATTCTACGGGTAATCCGTTTTATCTTAAAGGGCTGTTCCGCCTTTTACATCTTTACCAATGGCCAGCAGTTGCTCCGGCGATTGATACCCAAGGACTTTCTTGACCACCTTGCCATCGCCATCAATGAACAACAACGTCGGATAACCTTCCAGCGGGTATTGCAGCGCTAGCTCGGGCCCCTCGCCTTTTTCCATGTCTATTTTCACATTAATGAACTCTTTATTAAAGAAATCACCAACGGCTTGCTGCGTAAACACGTTTTTTTGCAACATCTTGCAGGGCCCGCACCAGCTCGTGTAAGCATCCAGAAAAACGAGTTTGTTTTCTGCTTTGGCTTTATCCAGTTGGGCCTTCCAGGCAGCCTCCGAAAATTGGATGCCCGGTTCGGCCGGAGTGGCGCTGGCTTCCGGCTTTGCTTCAGCCGAAGCGGTTTTTTCTGCTTCTGCGGCCACCGGTTTTTCTCCTTCGGATTGAGTGGTAGTGGTATTGCAGCCGTTAAAAACCAGCGCCAGCACCACCATCAATGACATTAAACTTGTATTCTTCATAATACGGGATACAGTTCGTTTGAATAAAACCACAACAACGAATCAATTCAAAAATGTTTCCTGACACCGTCCGGTTTTTCGAATAAAAGACGGTATAGTAGTACAATTTTAAGCAAAAATATCGATTTATAAGCGGTTATTGCGTTCTCATTTCAGCATAGAATAGTACTCTTCTCAATTCTTTACGAACTTTGCGTCCGGAACAGGGTTTTTAGCCCTCTCCGGAACAACTATGGAAGTAAAACAAGCTGAGTTTGTGATGAGCAACTCCGATCCGAGGCTTTGCCCAAAGCCGGACAAACCGGAATACGCGTTCATCGGTCGCTCAAACGTCGGAAAGTCGTCGCTGATCAACATGCTAACCACCCGGCACAAACTGGCGAAAACCTCGCAAACGCCGGGCAAAACCCAGTTGATCAACCATTTTCTCATCAATACCGACTGGTATCTGGTCGATTTACCGGGTTACGGTTTTGCGAAGGCGCCCCAGCGCGAGCGTGAAAAATGGGAAGTCATGATCGACTCGTACCTCTCGGAACGCCCGAATCTGATCTGCACCTTCGTGCTGGTCGATGGCCGGATTGAGCCGCAGCGCATCGACCTGGAGTTTATGGAACGGATGGGCGAACGCGGTCTGCCATTTGTGATCATCTTCACGAAAACCGAAAAAAGCAGTTCGAACGCTATTCATCAGATGGTGAAAAAATACGGGCAAACGCTGCAAAAAACCTGGTCTGAACTGCCGCCAATGTTTGTTTCATCGGCCGTCAATAGCCGGGGAAAAGACGAAATTCTGGCCTATATCGACCAACTGAATAAGGAGTTTTACGAGGAGATGAAGGCAAAAAAGTAAGATTAGCCTTATCTTTGCCGTTCAGTTTTTAGAAAATTTTGGCAATAACCCAATCAAATAGACCGTTACCCATTAAACAAGCAGCATGGAAGCGCTGAAAGAAATTGCAAATATTGCCGGAAAAAGCGGCCTGTACCGAATCATGAAACCCAGCCGTACTGGCGTGATTGTGGAGTCGCTCGACGAGCGGAAAGAAAAATCAATGATTGGGCCCACGGCGCGCGTATCGGTCTTGAAAGACATTTCGATTTATACGGACGATGACGAGCAGTCAAAACCGCTCGCCGATGTGTTTCTGGCCATCTACGAAAAATACGAAGACAATCTGCCCATAGCTCCCAAATCGGCTTCAAACGCCGAATTGGCCGATTTCATTGCTGAAGTGGTGCCGGAATACGACCGCGATCGGGTTCACATGTCGGATGTGAAGAAAATGATCGGCTGGTATAGCATCCTGCGGAAAAACCTGCCAGAAGCTTTTGAGAAAAAACCGGTCGAAGCCGCCGAAACAACCGAAACGATACAGGAAGAGGCCCCCTCCGCAACTGCCGAAACGGAGGAGAAAGCCGCCTAACGATTTTCATTTTCAGTAATCGAAAAAGCAGGAAATGGCCCTTGGCTTCCTGCTTTTTTTTGTTTCCGTAGACAAGAGCAATGAGACGATAGACAAGAGATTTTTCACACAGCCAGGTCTCTTGTCTTACTTCTCTACTCTACCAAAAAACTCATTTTTTCTTCCGAAAAACCGGCGCTGGAAGTCATGCCTTTGCCGCCGATGCCGGTAATAATATGGATGTTCTCCAGATCGGCTTCAAAAATTTCCTGCGGAGTCTGGGCGTAAAAACCGGCCCACGTACGTTGAATACGATAAACAGGGAAGGTGACAATCCGGCTGGCTTCCTGAATCATTAGCTGATTGATGTACTCGTTGATGTCGAAACCCAGGTCATCGGTTTGGGCCGCCGTGGCATATTCGTGCGAATCGCCGAGGATAATGGACCCGTCGGGGGCCTGTTTGAACAGGATGTGAATACCCCATTTTTTGAGCTCCGCCAGGTGTTCGGGCGTTTGAAGGTTCGCAAACGACGGACAATCCGCAAACGACTCGTACCGCCGGATGGTCAGGCCTGTCAGGATATTTCCCGGCAGCGCCACTTCCGGCAACGGAATCGTCTGCATCATCTGCAATTTACTGACCACCAAACCGCTCTGGGCAAAAAGCTCGGGATACAGCAACCGAAATTCACTGCCGTTACAGATCAGCACTTTATGCGCCTGAAACCGCTCGCCATTCGCCAGCCAGACCGTTGCCCCGCTCGAAGTCGATTCGCAACCAATCACTGCCGTGTTGTTACGGTACGTTACGTTTGGAAATTTAGTGGTGACATACGTAATCAGCCGGTGAATCATTAGCGCCGGTTCAACGCTCACTTCTTCGGGAAACACCAGCGCACCCTGCACATAATCAGGTTGCAAAACCGGGTACTTCGCCAGCGTTTGGGCTTTTGACCACAATTCGCAGGGGTAATCGTCGGCGCGTCGCTGGTCGTACAGCTCATTCGCCAGTTGCCATTCGTCGGCATCCGACGCAATGTAAACCGAGCCATTTTGCCGAACCGTAATATCGTATTCCTGCTGAATTTCCCGGTATAGTTCCAGACTGCGACGCCCGTAGTGATACCAGCGTCCGCTCAAACCGGACGGCACCACCTGCCCGAAATTCCGAACGGTGGCACCAACGGGCCGGTTGTCTTTTTCAAGAATCAGAACGCGCTTTCCGGCGCGGGCTGCGTGGAGGGCGTGAAACGTTCCCAGAGCGCCCGAACCGATGATGATGAAATCGAAAGAAGCCAAAAGAATGCGGTTTTTTGATTACAAACTAAGCCCGCTCGCCGTGGACTGAAAAGATAAGGTAGACAACACCGCCGGCAGATCAGTGAGCGATTCCAGCAATTGATCGCTGGGATAGGCTTCCAACTGGCTGCGGGTATGCGTTCCGTTGACCAGGCCGAGATTCAATCCTACACTGGCTGCCTGTCCCGACAACAAATCCGAAGGCGTATCACCAATATTCACCACCCGTTTCGGATCGGAACAATTCAATAACCGCATGGCTTTTTGGATCATCAACGGCTGCGGACGACCGTGTTCCACCTCATCGCTCGCAATCGATGCCTGAATAATCGTTTGATCATTTCCGACATAATTTTCGTCCAAACCGGCTAGCCAGCCTAATTTTTCCAGAATAATGTCGGTGACAACGCGGTAAAAACCGGTCGTCAGCGCAATTTTGATCCCGTTTTCCTTCAAAAACGCAAAGGTTTCCAAACAGCCCTCCGTCGGAACTACGGCTTGGGTCCGGTAGTGATTTTCCAGAATTTCGGTAAATAGCTGATAGGAAGTATCCACCTTCGTTTTCAAAGCCGAGTCCGTTGGATTGCCGAGCTGTTCGGTCCACAAGGTTTCAAAAACAAACCGCTTCGACAGGCCCTGCATGGCCAGAATCCGCTCGTCGCTGACCACCAGATCAGTTTGGGCAGCGGCTTGCGCAAAACAGTGTTCTACTTCGTGCTGGTCGCGAACAGTCGTACCAGCCATATCAAATACCACAAGTTGAAAGGAGGCCATTTTTTGCAAAATCGGATAGAATACGAATCGCCAAACATACAAAAGACCCGCCTATAAACCGTTATCGGTTTATTAAATTCCTGTAATCCTTGGGGTTATCCGGGCTGTTGTATTGACTGAACTGAAAAACCGCCGGTTGTCGGGCGTTCAGTTGAAAAACGAGTTTGACGATAATTGATTGACGGGCTAACGAAGTGGTGGCAATGTGGCCTTCATGCGCGTAGTCAGAAAGACCCGTTTGCCCGAAATTCGCTCCAGCATCGGTTTAAGAATCTTATCGGCGTTCTGGCGGGTTTGTTCCAAAATCCCGCTGTTCAGCGCCGACTGCCGGATTTGCGTTTCGGCCCGGCGGTAGGCTTCATTGACCAGGTGGCCTTCTTCCAGAAACGCATATTCCGTATTGAAAACCCGCGAGCGGTCGTGGTTAATTTTGTAGGAGCAGATTTCCGGATCGGGCAAATGCACGATCAGGCTGTCGCCCTGCGTTGTAATATCTTCGGCTTTTATTTTCGTCAGATCGAGGCAGCCAATGGCTTCGCCTTCCACAATCAGCACGGCTTTCGGATTGGGCAACCACTCCCGAACAAACTGATGTTCAACAATATCCTTGAAACGGTATTGAACCAACTCAAGCTTTCCTAGTTCAGTTACTTCCTGTAAAACAACGGTTTGGGTTGTCGCTTCTGTTTTTGTCAATCCACTGAACAGCGACCAGCCGCGCAGTTGTTCCCACAAAACGATTAAACCGATGACCAGCAGAACGATAAGAAACAGGCGGAGAATGGAATTGATCAGGCGGGTCATAAGTAGATTGGTTTACTATGTACCCACGGACTTTAGTCCGTGTTTTTTACTCTACAGTTAGAGTTTAACAACATAAAACACGGACTAAAGTCCGTGGGTACGTACCTGTAAACGAAAAATCCCAAACCAATTGCTTAGTCTGGGACTCTGTGAACTATTCATCATAGGTTAGTGAAAATTCTGGGATGCGTCGGTCGGCTGTTTTTCCAGATCGAACAAATCCGTTAAGACATCAATCAGCGTATCGGCTTCACCGCGTTTGCAGGCTGCCTTAAGTTGCAAAACCGGTGCTTTCATAATTTTCTGCATGATGCTGCGCGTGATTTTTTCCACTTTTTCGGATTCTTCGGCAGTCATATTTTTCAAATGGCGGGCAATTTCTTCTTTCCGAATCTGCTCCAGCGCATTTTTAAATTTATTAATCGTGGGCGACACGATCATCTCCCGCGACCAGTCGTTGAAATCGTCGATGGACTGATCGATGATTGCTTCCACCTGCGGAATCGACGCCATCCGGCGGCTCAGTGCTTCGTCGGCGCGCGTCCGGATGTGGTCGATGTTATACAGCAGCACGCCCGGAACCTGCTCGACGTTGGTGTCAACGCTCCGGGGAACCGATAAATCAAAGAAATACTTGAACGTCAGGGAGTTTAAGCCCGACAGTAAGTCGGCCGTAATGAGTGGTTTCTCCACCAGTACCGACGAAATAATGACATCGGCTTTCGCAATTTCCTCCGTCAGATTGGCAAAATCAGCGACCCGGAACGCGTGTTTTTCCGCCAGCGCATCGGCTTTCGAGCGGGTGCGGTTACAAAGTGTAATCCGGTTTAGCTTACGGGCAGCCAGGTTTTCGCAGATATCCGCGCCAATTTCCCCCAAACCAATTACCAAAACCGACGGACTGGATGAACCCGCTGCCGCCATGTAGGGGCAACCACTGGAGCCAACCAGTTCTTCGATCAACTCAACGGCGGCATACGAAACCGAAGCGGCTCCGTCACGGAAACTGGTTTCCTGAGCAACCCGTTTGTTGGTAAAGAAAATGGTGTGCATCAGGCGGTGCAGAAATGGCCCCGCCATATCGAGGTCAGCCGACCATTGATAAGCCTGTTTTACCTGATTCGGAATCTGCATGTCGCCCACCACCTGGGAGTGCAAACCGGTGCATACTTCGAATAAATGCCGAACCGAATCGGCCTGCGTATCAAAAAAGTGAAAATAAGGAAGATAATCTTCCGTGGAAGTAATTCCTTTTTCGGCGAGCAACAAACGGGCAATTTCCCGGTTCAGATTCTGTGGAGACGAATAATAAACCTCCGTGCGGTTGCAGGTAGAAATAACCAGCGATTCCGAAGCTCCGAAAAACTCCCGGAGTTTGATCAGCAATTGCCTGGACTCGTCTTCGTTTAATGCAATTAGCTCGCGAACCGCCAGTGGAGCGGTTTTGTGGGAAAGGCTAATTGATTTAAAGAACTCGTGCATTGTTACTATTCAAAATATGCCCAAAATTACGATACAATTCTCTTACAGAAAACACTGTTGACGCAGATTCAGTTTACTACGTACTTATTTAGAACCGCTATAAACTATTGCAAAGTTCTCTTCTTAATATCCTATTTACAATATTATTCCGTTGAGACGGGAAATTAGGACATTGAATTGCCGAAATCGAGCGTTATGACGTAAATTAGATGCTAAGTTACCACAGTAAACGGTCGTAACCTGATGATGATTCTCAGCTCCTAACCTGATTATTTTCAGTCGATACGCGAAAAACCGTCGTTGGGTTGCTTCAAACCGGAGTCTATGCTAAAATCACTGGATATATATGGTCAGCGGAATACGCTGAAGATTGTCGTTGCGCTGAATCTGTTGCTGGTCGGAACGGCTTCGTTGCTGTATACTAATCGGCTGGTGGAAAAGCTGGAAGCGCGCGAAGAAAGCAGTGTAAAATTGTACGCAAAGGCCTTGTTTAATGTCTATGAAGTCAATGTCAACGACGACATGACCTTCATGACGGACGAAATTATTTTCGCCAACAAAAAGCATAATGTTCCGGCGATTGTTCTGGATCAGAACAACAAAATAGTCTTCAGTAATATTGAATTTCCGAAGGGCACGCCCGATGACGAAATCAAGCGGGCAGAAGAACTGGAACTGGCCGAAATGAAAAAAGAACACCAACCGATTGTGGTTGAGAAAGATGGCAAAATTCAGGGTTATGTTTATTACCACAATTCATCCATTCTGCTGCAGTTGCGATTTTTCCCTTACGTTCAATTGGCGGTGATGTTTACCCTCGGTTTTCTGGCCTATCTGGCGTTCAGTTCGGCGCGTCGGGCGGAGCAAAACCGGGTCTGGGTGGGGCTGGCGAAAGAAACCGCACACCAGTTGGGAACGCCCCTGTCGTCGTTGATGGCCTGGGTGGAGTATTTCCGCACCGATCCGGCCATCGATCAGTCCATTGCCGACGAAATTGAGAAAGACGTAAACCGCCTGGAGACCATTGCCACGCGGTTTTCGAGCATCGGTTCTATCCCAACCCTGAAGAATGAAGACTTGGCCGAAACCGTTCACCATTTCGTTTCCTACCTGGAAAAGCGAATTTCGACCAAAGTCAGCATGCAGTTTGAAAGTCTCATACCGGACGGGAAACAAGTGATGATCAACAAATTGCTGTTTGAATGGGTGATTGAGAATATCTGTAAAAATGCAGTCGATGCGATGAAAGGAGTGGGAAAATTAACCATCCGCATCCTGCCGCTTCCGCGCAATGAAATCGCAATCGACATCACCGATACGGGCAAAGGCATTGGCAAAGCAAATCTCCAGCAGGTGTTTAATCCCGGCTACAGTACGAAAAAACGGGGTTGGGGCCTGGGCCTGACGCTGGCAAAGCGGATTATTGAAGAATACCACAACGGCCGACTCTTTGTCAAAAGCTCTGAAGTGGGTAAGGGAACCACGTTCCGGATTTTGCTGCGGGACAGCGTTGTCAGTGAAGAACCGGTTTTGGAAGGCAATAAAACGGCAAAAAGTGCCTGATCGGCTCCAACCAGGCACTTTTTACGACGATTAGTTCAGCGGTATTGAAATGGTATCGGTTTCGACCACATTGCTAACATTCAATTTACGGTCGCGGATCCGAACCGCGAATTTAACCGGAACCAATTTGGTATTGCGTGAACGCAGAAAGCTCTGGGAAAAATCCAGCGTTCCCTCCAGCGGACTATTCTTGTTGTCAGGTTTCAGACGCGGAAAGAAGAGTTTATTTAAAACCACCAAATCCACAAATTCGAATTTACCATTGACAAATTTGTAAGTCTTCAACTCATAATTCCCCCATTGGCGATAATTTGCCGAGTCTTTCGTTCGTTCTTCGACCGATAAACCCAGATCGCCGTCGCCGTCCTGAAACCGCACCGAAATGACGACCGAGTCCTTCGGAATCTGGGAAAAATCGTCAAAAGCCGGATAAGACGTAACCGTGGGCGAACTGATGGCGGGCGTATTGTTAAAATCGGGCGGTTCGATACACCCAATGACGAGGGCCGCAATCCCGAAAAAAAACAAACCCTGCTGAATAAATCGCGTAGACATTGTGTTAACAGACTATCGTTACTAAGTATTTACAAGGCTTACGTTCATTAATAAGCCCATTTCCTGAATCAGATTTGTCGCCTTCAACTAGTCGTAATGACCTCCGGAACCAAATTCTCCGGCTTCAGTCAGCAAACCGCTCCACGTTCGATTCGGTGGCACTGGACGTTTTCCGGTATCAGGCGAATTTCAATCCGCTTTACCGTACCTACCTGCAACATCGGAAGGTTGAGCCGGAAAAGATACGAACCATCGATCAAATTCCGTTTCTCCCGATCGGTTTTTTCAAACAACATCCGGTTTTGACGCATTCGGAAGAAATGAAAGAACCGCTTACCGACAAGCTGTTAACGTTTGAAAGCAGCGGGACCACCGGGGCCGTCACCAGTCGCCATTATGTTCCGGATCCGGCCTGGTACGACACCGTCAGTCAGCAGATTTTTGAGCAGGTTTATGGCCCGCTCAACCGCTTCCACATTCTGGCGCTCTTACCGTCTTACCTTGAACGAAATAACTCGTCGTTGGTGTATATGGTTCAGCGGTTTATTGAAAAATCAGACTCCGATTCATCTGGTTTTTTTCTGCGCAATACGGACGATCTGACGGCTACGCTGCAACAACTGGCCGCCAGTCCGGAACCGAACCGCAAGGTGTTACTCATCGGCGTGACGTTTGGGCTGCTCGACTGGGCCGAATCCGACACCGACTTTTCATTTCTGAAACAGATCCCGGAATTGATCATCATGGAAACCGGCGGTATGAAAGGCCGGCGGCAGGAGTTACTGCGCGAAGAAGTTCACGATTTGTTGAAAAACCGGTTAGGCGTTGCGGCCATTCATTCCGAATACGGCATGACTGAACTGCTTTCGCAGGCTTATTCGACCGGTGCCGGAATTTTCCGGGCCCCTCCTACCCTGCGCATTCTGCTCCGTGACGTGAACGATCCGTTTTGTATTTATCCGTTTCCCGACCAAACCGCAGCTTCCGGTCGGCGGGTGCGGTTAACGGGTGGAATCAACGTGATCGACCTCGCTAATCTGGATTCCTGTAGTTTCATTGAAACACAGGATTTGGGGCAATACGAAAAAGGAACGCCCGATGCGTTTCGGGTCATCGGGCGGTTTGATAATTCCGATATTCGGGGTTGTAATCTGATGGTGCTTTAAGCGTACATTTCGACATCATTCCGATTGATTTCGTCACCACAGAGAATAACCAGCCGCTCAACCACATTCCGAAGTTCCCGGACATTTCCGGTCCAGGGCAACAACTGAAGGTACGCCATCGCATCCGGTGTAATTTCTTTGGACTGTGCCCCGTATTCTTCCGCGATGTCGTGCAGGAACTTCTCGGCCAGCAGCGGAATATCTTCGCGCCGGTCGGCCAGTGGTGGCACATGGATCCGGATCACACTCAGCCGGTGGAATAAATCCTCCCGAAAATTACCGTCCTGAATCTCTTTTCGCAGATCTTTATTGGTTGCGGCAATAACCCGCACGTTTATTTTTATTTCCTTGTCACCGCCCACGCGGGTAATTTTACTTTCCTGCAACGCCCGCAGTACTTTGGCCTGGGCCGACAAACTCATGTCGCCGATTTCGTCCAGAAAAAGCGTGCCGCCGTCGGCCTGTTCAAATTTGCCGGAACGTTTGGCGGAGGCTCCGGTAAAGGCGCCTTTTTCGTGACCGAACAACTCACTTTCAATCAATTCGCTCGGAATAGCGGCACAGTTCACTTCGATCAGCGAATTCTGGGCACGGCTTCCTTTTTCGTGGATCTGCTTGGCGACCATCTCTTTTCCGGAACCATTGGCACCCGTGATCAGCACCCGGGCTTCGGTGGGTGCGACCCGGTCGATGGTGTCTTTTACGCGACGGATCGCATCGGAATCACCCACGATTTCGTTGAGTTTATAAATCCGCCGTTTCAGGGTCTTGGTTTCCATGACCAGCTTGGCCTTGTCGATGGCGTTGCGCACCGTGACCAGCAGGCGGTTCAGATCGGGCGGTTTTATGATGAAATCAAACGCCCCCCGTTTGGTGGCTTCCACGGCATTTTCAATATTGCCGTAGGCCGAAATCATGATAAACTGGGTACCTTTCCCTAACTCGGCTGCTTTTAAAAGCAACTCAAGACCGTCCATCTTGGGCATTTTAATGTCACAAAGCGCCACATCATAACTGTTCTGTTTGACCAGTTCCAGTCCCTCCTCTCCATCCTTGGCTTCATCGACTTCGTAGCCTTCGTATTCCAGAATATCGCGAAGTGCATCCCGTATACTTTTTTCATCGTCAATGATGATTAATCTCGCCATAAAGCAGTGTTACTTAAATAATAACCTGGGTAACTTGTCCGAAAAATAACCGATACAAACCTGAATTTATGTGGAAAGTAATAGAAAGACACTTCAATAAGCAAGGGTACGTCTATTTTTTTACATGAATTAATCTATGATGTATTGAAACGAATAAATGGTCCGGCAACGGTTCCATTCGCATGGAATTAACAGGTGGCTATATTGCATTTAACCGATTATTAAAATCATAAAAAAAATATTCCGATAAAATATATCTAAAAATTGCCTTGTTATATCCTAAAAATTGCTGCATATTAGAAAAGTCTATGATCCGGAAGCAATTCCGGGTATATTCTATATAATCTTGCTCTTTTACCATTTTACTCTTTTACCATCTTTATTAATCCATTTCCTCTATGCAGTATTCTACTTTCCTACGTAGTTTCCTGGCCGTGTGGTTTGTCGCCTTTTTGGTTCCAGGGGCTCAGGCACAAGACCGAAAGGTTACCGGAACCGTTCTTTCCGGTAAAGACCAAATACCCATTGCTGGTGCCTCCGTCCTGATCAAAAACACCACGTTGGGAACCAACACCGATGCGAATGGTAAATTTAGCATCAACGCTCCGGCTAATGCCACCCTGGTTTTTAGCTCCATCGGTTTTCAGGGTCGGGAGGTCCCGATTGGCAACCAAACCGTCCTGAACGTCACGCTCGACGAAGGCTCTCAAAGCCTGAATGAAGTAGTTGTAACCGCACTTGGAATTAAGAAAGAAGCGAAACGGCTGGGTTATGCCACGGCCAACGTCAGCTCCGAGCAAATCACAACCAACCGAACCGTCAATTTTGTAAATGCCTTGCAGGGTAAAATTGCCGGGGTAAACATCACAAGTCTGGGTACGGGAGCCGCCGGAACGAGTAAAATCCGGATTCGCGGGCAATCCTCCTTTTCCGGACAGAACAACCCGCTGATCGTGGTCAATGGCGTCCCGATCGACAACACCAACTTTGGTCAGAACAACGGAAATACCGGCAGCGATGGTGCTATTGCCAACCGGGGTTCCAACTATTCCGACGGTGGTGACGGCCTGTCGTCCATTAATCCGGACGACATTGAAGGCATGACGGTTTTAAAAGGGGGAACGGCAGCCGCGCTTTACGGCTCACGGGCCAAAGACGGCGTCATCATGATTACGACCAAGACCAAGGGCAGCGGCCAGGGCATTGGCGTGGTCTACAACACCAACTTCACGACCGATTCACCGTTGGATTTTACGGATTATCAGTACGAATACGGTCAGGGCGAATACGGCGTTCGGCCCACGGCTCCCAACCCAACGTCGGGCGTGTGGAGTTTTGGTGAGAAGTTCCAGCCGGGCATGACACAGGTCCTTTTCGGCGGTGTAACGGTTCCGTACCAGGCCGTTCGCAACCGGATCAAAGGGTTTTACCGCACCGGCTCGACCTGGACCAACTCCGTTTCGATGTCGTCGGGAAGCGATAAAGGCGGTTTTAACCTGTCGGTTTCCAACACGGATAACAAAGGCATTACGCCCAATAACAGCTTCAACCGGAAAACCATCAACCTCGGTTTTAGCTACAATCTTTCGTCCAAGCTGACGGTAACGGGAACCCTCAATTACTCCAACGAATTCAACAAAAACCCGCCCCAGATTGCGCAGCAGGACAACAGTACGCCAACGGTTATCTACACCCTGGCGAACTCCATGCCGCTCGATGTGCTGGAAGCCAACCAGATCAATCCGGCCACCGGCAACGAGTTTTTGTGGTCACGGTTCCAAAACCGGACGAATCCGTACTTCGTCATGTCACAGAAATTTGAAAATATCCGGCGCGACCGGCTGTTTGGCAACCTGACCGCCCGCTACAATTTTACGGATTGGCTGTACCTCCAGGGCCGGGTTGGGCAGGATTTCTGGGCGCGTGATCAGGATTACAACTTCCCGACGGGTCAGGCGTCGCTGGCAGCGGCTCCGGCCGGTTTTGTCAACGGGAACTACGTGCAGGAAGCCCGCCGTTTCCGCGAGCTCAACACCGATTTCCTGATTGGAGCAAACCGGACGTTTGGTAAATTTGGTATCGATGTAACCGTCGGGGGAAATCAGCTGTATCGCCGGAGCGACCTGAACAGCGTCCTGGTGACGGACTTCATCGTGCGCGGGCTTTACATTCCGCAAAATGGCCGCGTGAAAGATCCGACCTACGGATTGAGCGAACGGAAAGTGAACTCGCTCTACGGAGCCGCCGAATTTTCGTACAACAATTTTCTGTTCCTGAACGTGACGGCCCGCAATGACTGGTTCTCGACCCTGGCACCAGGCAACCGCAGCGTGGTTTATCCGTCCATTACGGGTAGCTTCGTTTTCTCACAAGCCTTCGAAAATCTTCCCAACTGGCTGAATTTTGGTAAACTGCGTGGCGCCTACGCCGAAGTGGGGAGCGATGGCGACGTAGCGCCCTATTCCAACAACCTGTTCTACAGTGTCGGTGCCAACCTGTTCCCGAACCCCGCGGGTCTGGGTCAGCCGGTGGGTAACATCACGTCGAATACCGTTCCCAGTGCGACGCTGAAACCCAGCCGGACGGCGGAAGCCGAAGTAGGTCTGGAATTGAAGATGTTCAATAACCGGGTGGGTCTGGATCTGGCATTCTACAACAAAATAACCAGCGACCAGATTGTGGCCGCCCAGTCGTCTGACGCTTCCGGTTACACAAACACGCTGATTAACAGCGGCCAAAGCCGAAACCGGGGTTTTGAAGCGTTGCTCAATGTGTCCCCTTTCCGCACGAAAGACTTCTCTTGGGACATTACCCTGAATGGCTCATATAACCAGACCAAGCTGCTCCGGCTTCTGACTGATGTAGCGGGCGAACAGATTGTGGTTGGGAACGGGATTTACGTTGGTGACCTCCGTCATGTGGTTGGCCAGCCGCTGGCCCAATTGTATACCTTCGGGTACGTCAGGGATGCACAGGGTCGGATGGTTCATGGGGGTGATGGACTACCGGTCCGGACACCAGCCCCCGTAGCTTTCGGCTCCGCATTGCCGAAATACATGGGCGGTATTACCAATTCGTTCACCTACAAAGGCATCAATGTATCGTTCCTGATCGACTTTAAACTGGGTGGCAAGATGATTTCGGGTACGAACCTCAACGCATTCCGCCACGGCTTGCAGAAAGAAACGCTGGTGGGCCGGGGTGAAGCCGACAACAAAATGGTGGGCGTGGGTGTGAATGAAAAAGGCGAAGTCAACACGGTCCGGGCTTTTGTGCAGGATTACTACTCGGTGGGACGTTCCAAGAGTCTGGGGGAACAGGTCGTTTACGATGCCGGTTTCTGGAAACTGCGTCAGATCTCGATTGGCTACGATTTTACGAAAATGCTCCCGGGCAATCTGTTTATCAAAGGCATTCGGCTGAACGCAGTGGCAAACAACGTCGCTATTCTTAAAAAATGGGTACCCAACATCGATCCTGAACAATTCGGATTTAGCTCCGACAACCTGGTTGGTCTGGAATCGACGGGTTTACCCACGACCCGTAGTATTGGTTTTAACCTCAATGTCCGATTCTAAAAACCGTATTCGGTTTACGGTTTTCAGTTCACAGTTTTCGGGTGGCTGACGCATTACATTCATTGTTAATTGTTCATTTGCAATGCGTCAGCCGCCGAAAACCGAATACCGAAAACCGAATACCATAAACTGAAATTCATGAAAAAGATTCTTTTTTATATACCATTCATTGCCTTGCTGGTCGGTGTCAGCAGTTGCGAAAAAGGGTTCGACGAGATTAACATCAACCCCACGGCAGCGACCTCGCTCAATCCGCTTTTTACGTTCAATAACGCGATGATCAATACCACCTTCCCCGGTTCGACGATGGTATTCGAGCATCCGATTGTGCAGCAGGTATTTTCGCCGAACTCCGGGGTACTGGCGGGCGGAAACTTTAACGTCGACAACCGGGGGCCCACCGGCCCCAACACGGGAATCTGGCAACGGTATTACCGGGATGCCATCCGGTACCTGGTCGATGTGGTGGCCAAGACGAAAGACGATCCCAACCGCACCAACCTGTACCACATGGCCCGGATCTGGAAAGCCTATGCGTTCATGGTGCTGACCGACACCTACGGCGACATTCCGTATAAAGAAGCGGGGCAGGGTTTTCTGTCCGCCAATGTGACGCCCAAATACGACACCCAGCAGAGCATTTACGATGACATCATCAAGGAATTGACGGAAGCATCGGCGGCTCTGGATGCCAACAAACCGACCGAAGCCGGAGATATCATCTATGGCGGTAACATCGCGAAATGGAAGAAATTTGGCTACTCTATTTTGTTACGGGCCGGTATGCGGCTGACCAAAGTAAATCCGACCCTGGCGCAGGCTACGGTGGTGAAAGCCATCGCGGGTGGGGTGATTACCACGAATGCCGACAATGGAATGGTTCGCAACAACGCCAATTTCCAGAACCCGGTCGGAACGATGCTGAACTCGACGGAAGCGGCCAACTTATACCTCACCCGGTATTTTGTGAACTATCTCGCGACGAATGCCGATCCCCGGCTGGCGTCGATCGCGGTCCGGTATGTGGGAGCCAAAAGCGGGGCCGAGCAAACGGCCGCCAAAGCCAACCGCGATCCGGCCGTTCAGATCGGAATGCCGATGGGCTTCGACAACGGCACCATTCCGGCGCAGGCCATTGCCGATAAACTGGCAAGCTTCTACGATTATTCCCAACTGGACCGGACGCGTCTGGCGAAACTGGATGCGCCAACGTTTATGGTGACGGCCGCTCAGACCAATCTGCTGCTGGCCGAAGCGGTACAACGGGGCTGGACGACGGGTAGCGCGGCTGACTATTACGCAGCGGGCGTAACGGCCCACATGCAGCAATTGGGCGATGTCGACGCTGCGTCGGCAGTTCCGGCGGCCGCGATCACGGCCTATCTGCAGAAAAACCCTTATGTGGCGGCAAATGGACTGGAAATGATCAATACGCAGTACTGGGTAGCGTCGTTGCTGAATGGGCCGGAGGTTTTCGCCAATTTCCGGCGGAGCGGTTTTCCGAAACTGACGCCGAATCCGTATCCCGGCAAAGAAATCAAGGGGAATTTTATCAACCGGATTACTTACCCGGATTCCGAGCTATCGGTCAATAAAGCCAACCAGGCGGAAGCACTCAGCCGACAAGGCCCTGACAATCAGGACACCCGTGTCTGGTGGGATAAACAGTAAATTCCATAAAAAAACCGGGAGGAAGCTCCCGGTTTTTTTATGTCACAGTAAGCTGAACTTATTTTTTGTACATCACCGTATCCACAGCCTGCAACGTCCGTTTAACATTCGGCAGAATGACTTCGATCAGCGTTGGCGCGTAGGGCAGCGGCAAATCCAGGCTGTTGACCCGAATGACCGGGGCATCGAGGTAATCGAACGCGTTGCGCTGAATGTTGTACGTCAGTTCCGACGAAATAGCCGCCAGCGGCCAGGCTTCTTCAACCACCACACAGCGATTGGTTTTCTTAACGGAATTGATGATCGTTGCATAATCGATCGGGCGAACCGAACGCAGGTCGATCACCTCCGCCGAAATACCTTTCTGAGCCAGTTCATCGGCGGCTTGCAAAGCCACTTTCATGAATTTACCAAACGATACAATCGTTACATCGTTGCCTTCGCGCTTGATGTCGGCTTTGCCAATCGGAATCAAATATTCTTCTTCCGGAACCTGGCCTTTGTCGCCGTACATCAATTCCGATTCCATAAAAATAACCGGGTCGTTGTCCCGAATCGCCGATTTCAGCAAGCCTTTGGCATCGTACGGATTCGATGGAACGACGACTTTCAAACCGGACGTATTGGCAAACCAGTTTTCGAAGTTTTGCGAATGTTGCGAAGACAACATCCCGGCGTTTCCCGTCGGTCCCCGGAACACGATCGGGTTGGAATATTGCCCGCCCGACATCGACATGATTTTGGCCGAACCATTGATAATCTGGTCAATGGCAACCAGCGAAAAGTTAAACGTCATGAATTCGACGATGGGCCGCAAACCGTTCATGGCCGCACCCACGCCAATACCGCCAAAACCCAATTCGGCAATGGGCGTATCGATCACCCGCTCCGGGCCAAACTCGTCGAGCATGCCCTGACTGACTTTGTACGCTCCATTGTATTCAGCCACTTCTTCGCCCATCAGAAAGACCTTCTCATCCCGGCGCATTTCTTCAACCATGGCTTCGCGTAGGGCTTCGCGGAATTGTATTTCTCTCATCGTGTGTGAGTTAGTTATTGTCTGCTTATAAAAACGGTCAAAAATAGGGAAAACAGGCTAAAAGTACAATTCGATCTCACGACACGGGCGATCCGGCCTTATGGCGTGCCCGAACCCGCAACCGCAAACCACCTTTTGGCCGCAGTGTAATGCCCGGTTCTGCTTCCACCTTTTTTGAGTCAGCGGGCAGAAAATCAAATTCCCGGATCAGCAACGTCAGCACAATCTGCATTTCCATCATCGCAAAATTATTTCCGATACACAGCCTCGGCCCGCCCCCAAACGGCAGATAGGCGTAGGTCGGCCGGTTTTTAACCCGCTCAGGCAGAAAATGTTCGGGCTCGAACGTCTCCGGTTTTTCCCAGTAACGCGGGTCGCGGTGCAGCAAATACGGACAAATCAACATGCCATCGGCTTTGGGAACCTCAACGCGGTAGTCGCCAAACTGGTCGGAATGCAGCGGCTGGCGACCAAAAATCCACGCGGGTGGATACAGCCGCATCGTCTCCTGAATCACCTGGGTCGCATACGTCAGTTCGCGCAAGGTCTCCATCGTCGGCAGATCGGTCGGGCCCAGCACCATGTTTATTTCTTCCCTGAGCTTTTCGGTAACATCCGGATGATTGGCCAGCAGGTAAAACGCCCACGACAGTGCGTTGGCGGTGGTTTCGTGGCCCGCCATAAAAATGGTCGTTACTTCGTCGCGCAGTTGCTGATTGGTCATCTGCTCACCGGTTTCGTCGTCGCGGGTTTCCATCAGCATGCCCAGCAAATCGTCGTGCCGGGTTTCGGGCGGTTCGCGCCGGCGGTTTTCGATAATTTCGTATATAATCGCTTCCGTTTTCCGAACTGCCCGGCGGTAGCGGATCGTGCGGGGCGTGGGCCAGTTTCGCGTCGCCGGAAAAAAATTAAAAATCTCCTTGTAAGCGGTTTGAATGATGGTCGTAATGGCCTCCGAAACGTTTTCCAGGTGGTTTTTTACGTCCGAACTGAACAACGAGCGCGTCACAATGGCCAGCGCCAGTTGCATCATTTCTTCCGAAATCAGGAGCGGTTTGCTTAGATCCCGGTTTTTCCAGCTGGCCATTAACCCGGCGGTTTCGCGGTTCATGCCATCTACCAGCAGTGCCAGCCGTTGTTTATGAAAAGCCGGTTGGGCCAGCCGCCGTTGGCGTCGCCAGAAATCGCCCTCGCTGTTGAGCAATCCGTTGCCCAGAAACATCTTCAATACATCGTAAGCCGCGCTTTTGACGTAATTCTTGTTGTTTTCCTGGAGAATGTATCTGGCATCTTCGGGCGTCAATGTCAGCGTGATCAACCGGCCCACGGCGTCGAACTGCACCAGCCGGTCGTACTTTTGCTGCAAACCGGTCAGAAACGCCAGCGGATCGCGGGCGAAATCGAGCGTGCTGCCGAGAAACGGAAGTCCTTTCAGTTTCGGAATGGGTTTCGTGGGTTTTTCGTCCGTAACCATACCTCGTTTTTGGAAAGAATTTTATAAAGTTACAAACTGATTCCCAATCAAAACTCTCCGTTCCGAACCTTTCGGTTATCTTTGCGGCTTAATCCTCCGCTGAACTCCTTTTTCTCCGCTTAGCTCCGCGAAACAGTTTGAAAGCTATTTCGCGGAGCTAAGCGGAGAAAAAGGAGTTCAGCGGAGAAAATCTTGCTTTTCATGTCGAAGACCATTCAATCTGCGCTTATTTCAGTTTATTACAAAGACGGGCTGGAGCCGCTGGTTCGTCTCCTGCACCAGAACGGTGTTTTGTTGTATTCAACGGGCGGAACCCAGACGTTTATCGAGCAATTAGGCATCCCGGTGACGGCCGTGGAAGACATTACCGGTTATCCTTCCATTTTTGGCGGGCGGGTTAAAACGCTCCATCCCGTGGTGTTTGGCGGTATTCTCTACCGCCGGAATCTGGCCGAAGACGTGGCCCAGGCCAGCCGCCACGACATCAACCCGATCGACCTGGTGGTGGTTGATTTATATCCGTTTGAAGAAACCGTAGCCTCGGGTGCGTCGGACGAAGACATTATCGAGAAAATTGACATTGGCGGTATTTCGCTGATTCGGGCGGCAGCCAAGAATTACGAAGACGTGCTGATCGTTTCGTCGCGCGGCCAATACGCCGATGTAGTGGATTTGCTGACGGAAAAGGAAGGCGCTACGGACCTGGAAGACCGTCGCCGGTTTGCCAAGGAAGCCTTTGCCATGACGTCGTCTTATGACACGGCCATTCATAACTATTTTGCGGGCTCGACGGCGACCGATGACTTCCGTAAGCTTCCGGCCCAATCGCTGCGGTACGGCGAAAATCCGCACCAGAAAGCGACGTTCTACGGTGATCTGAACGCCCTGTTCGATCAGTTAAACGGCAAGGAATTATCCTACAATAATTTGGTCGATGTCGACGCCTGCGTCAGCCTGATCGACGAATTTACCGACACGACGTTCGCCATCATCAAACACACGAATGCCTGCGGAGTTGCCACGGCCCCGACCGCGAAGGAAGCGTACCTGAACGCGCTGGCCTGCGACCCGGTTTCGGCGTTCGGCGGGGTGATCATCACCAACGCAACGGTTGATCTGGCGACGGCGGAGGAGTTGAATAAACTGTTCATGGAAATCCTGATTGCACCGGCTTTTGAGGAGGATGCGCTGAGCTTACTCAGCTCCAAGAAAAACCGGATCCTGCTGAAACGCAAACCGGTCGAATTCAGTCCGAAAATGTTCAAGACACTGCTCAACGGCGTTTTGGAACAGGATAAAGACAGCCAGGTTGAAACCGTCGATCAGTTCAAAACCGTAACGGAAAAAGCGCCAACGGAAAACGAGCTAAAAGCACTGGAATTTGCGCTCAAGATCTGTAAACACACCAAATCGAACACGATTGTGCTGGCCAACGATGGCCAATTGCTGGCGAGCGGTGTCGGACAAACCAGCCGCGTCGATGCGCTCAAGCAGGCCATCGAAAAAGCGCATACGTTCGGCTTCGAGCTGAAAGGTGCGGTGATGGCGTCAGATGCGTTCTTCCCGTTTTCCGACTGCGTGGAAATCGCGGGCGAAGCGGGCATTTCGGCGGTCGTCCAACCCGGCGGTTCGATCCGCGACAAAGATAGTATCGACGCGTGTAATCAGCGCGGCATGGCCATGGTGACCACGGGCGTCCGGCATTTCAAACATTAAGATGTTATACACAATCTGGTGCGGTTTCTGGTTTCTGGCACTTTTCATTGTGCTGTTTCCATTGATGTTCATTTTTCTACAGCGGGAAGAATGGAAACCCTACGCGCACAAAGTCAACTACGTTTGGGGGCGGTTATTTTTCTGGGTCATCGGGATGCCGATTCACGTCGATTACCGGTTTCGCCCCGATCCAAAGCAGACCTATGTGTTTTGCGCCAACCACTTTTCGTACCTGGATATTGCCGTAATGGGCGTCATTATCCGGAACTACTACGCTTTTGTGGGCAAAAGTGAGGTGAAACGCGCTCCACTGTTCGGGTATATGTTTGCCAAACTGCACATTCAGGTGGACCGGAGCCAGGCCAACAGCCGGGCCTATTCGCTGTCGAAAGGAATCCGGACGCTGAAAGGCGGACGGAGCATCATGATTTTCCCGGAGGGCGGCATCAAGGCCAAAGAACCGCCCAAAATGTTTCACCCGTTTAAGGATGGCGCTTTTACGATGGCGGTTCAGCAGCAGGTGCCGATTGTGCCGATTTCACTGCTGAATAATTATCAGATTTTTCCGGACAAGAAAAAACTTCGGATGTACTATCGTCCCATTCGGGCGGTGGTGCATCCGCCCATCGAAACGAAAGGATTGACCCAGGCCGACATCGAACGGTTGAAAGAAGAAACGTACCGCATCATTGACGAGTCGCTGATGAACCAGCCGACCCGTGTTGCCATGAACTAGCCTATGAAAGTCGATCACGAAACCCTGCATAAAATTGCGCACCTCGCCCGGCTCGAAGTCCGGCCCGACGAAGAGCAACCGCTGATTGAGAGCCTGAACGACGTGCTGACGTGGATGGAGCAACTCAACGAAATCGACACGTCCGGCGTGGAACCGCTGACGCATATTTCGGCGGAACTCAACGCCCTGCGCGAAGACGTTGTCGGGCATCAGCTCCCGCGCGATCAGGCGCTGGAAAACGCTCCCGAGAAAACCGATGCGTATTTTCAGGTACCCAAAGTCATCGAGTAAATCTGCAAAACTGTTGCCGAAAATTTAAGTCGGAGATTGTCTTTTCCTACGGACTAATGCTTACATTAGGTACCGAATCTCACCTCTCTTTTTGGCAATTATGAAAATCCTCAAAATCATCGGTATCGTCCTGGTGGCGCTGATACTGATCGTCTTAGGCCTTGGCCTCGTCATGTCCAAAGAGTACGCCGTCGAACGTTCGGTGGTCATCAACAAGCCCCGCAGCGAGGTCTTCACGCTGGTCAGCACGCTC
This sequence comes from Larkinella rosea, assembly GCF_003858635.1. Lineage (GTDB taxonomy): Bacteria > Bacteroidota > Bacteroidia > Cytophagales > Spirosomataceae > Larkinella > Larkinella rosea. The sequence goes on along the minus strand of NZ_RQJO01000015.1, from coordinate 825,919 downwards.
CGCAATCAGGAAAAATGGTCGCCCTGGCTCGACTACGATCCGCAGGCCAAGGTGACGTATGCCGGTACCGACGGCGCGGTGGGTTCGACGTATGCCTGGGACGGTAATGACGACATTGGCAAGGGCGAACAGGAAATCAAAGAGATTCAGCCGGGCGAACTGGTGCACAACGAAGTTCGTTTTGAAAAACCGTTTGCGTCGGTCGGGCAGGTTTATTTTACGCTGGCGGACGAAGGCAACGCAACGAAAGTTACCTGGAAAATGACGGGCGAGCAGGTTTATCCGATGAATGTGATGTCGCCAATGATGGACGGCATGCTCGGCAAAGAGTTCGACAAAGGGCTGAACAAGCTGAAGGCGCTGGCCGAAAAATAAGCTGGGCAGCCCGGCCAAACCCGCCTAAGGAACCCATTTTCTGACGTCGCTCTTGTCCGGGCATTCGGCTAATAATTGCCGGTTGGTTTTGTGAAAAACCGGATGCTCGAATGCCGGCGCAATCTCTGACAGCGGCACCAGCGTAAACCGCCGTTCGTGGAGAAATGGATGCGGCACCGTCAGTTTTTCGCTGTTCAACACGGTTTCGTCGACGTAAAGCAGGTCGATGTCGATCACGCGGCTGCCCCACTTTTCGCGCCGAACGCGACCCAGGCGGTTTTCAATGGCCTGGGTTTTTTCCAGCATTTCTTCCGCCGGAAAAACACTCAGTACTTTCAGCACCTGATTCAGAAAAGCCGGTTGCTCCGTTACCCCCCAGGCTGCGGTTTCGTAGAGCGACGATTGCAGTAAAACCGGTCCCAGATCGATCTGAATCGCTTCGAGCGCGCGTTGCAGCGTAGCCGCCCGATCGCCCAGATTGGCCCCGAGCAAGAAATAAACCGTGTGCATCGTTAGGGGCTAGAAACCAATCGTACGGTTTTCTTTTTTGGCAAAATGAACCTCTTCTTCCAGGTGGTAAATGTCGGCCAGCGTCATCGGCTTGTCGGTACGGAATTCGAGTTGGCGTTCGTTGAGCAGACGGTTGGCTTTTTCGGCGGCCAGTTCGCCAAACTCGTAGCGGGCAATGAGCCGCCCTTTTCGGAGCAACGCCGGATCGAGTCGTTTGATATCCGTATTAAATGTGCAGAGGATCTGAATGGCCAGACAATCGGCCAGCAACCCATCGGTCAGGTTCAGCAGATTCGAAACGGCCGCGTTCCGAACATCGGTTTCGCGGTCCATCAAGACCTGTTCGGCTTCCTCAATGACCAGAATCGAGTTGCGCTGTTCGAGCAGAAACGGAATAAAACCGGGCTGCGTCATGACTTCCACCAACTGGGGCGGCAACACCAGCACCTGCTTGGAAAGCTGCGTGGTCAGGTGGCGAATGAGGTTGGTTTTGCCCGTTCCCGGTTTTCCGTGCAGAATGATCAGCCCTTTTTCGCCGTTGGTATTCAGGCGGTCAATTAATTTGTCATAGACCGGCAGCAGATCGTCGTTGTAGTGTTTTTCCAGTTCGAGCGGCAGCAACTTCAACTGGGTTTCTTCCACCACCAGCTCGTTATACTGCTGCGTAATGAGCCCAACCTTACCCATCGAACTGTCGGGATCGGGAATTTTGTAGGCATTGAGTCCCGTCAAAACCCGGTCAAGGACATCGCGGCTGGAATACCCTCCCACGACCGAATATGCCTTCATGGCGGGCAGGTAATGCAGCCGGAACAGAATTCCCTCCGGATGCGACCAGAACGAGTGTTCTTCCTGTTTGGTAAACAATTCCGTGCGTTCGTGAACCTTGACAAATTGTTGCTGAATCAGGAAATCAGGTAACGTTAATTCAAACTGGCTACGGCAGATAAGTTGATTCGGGAAGACGCCAAACTGTTGAACGAAGTAATAAACGTTGGGAAAATCGTCGTCGTCGGGCGAAAATTTAAAGAGGTCGGCTGGCAGTTTCCAAGACATTTCGTAAAAATCGTTGAATGCCCGCAAACGAACAAAAAAACCGGCACGATTGTCGAAAATTGTGCCGGTTTTGTAAGCGAATGCGGTTTATTCCTACTCCTCTTTTTTGGCTACCGCCGAGCCATTCGACAGGGAATCAGCCAGTTTTACGAGCCGGACAAACTCACCACGGTAGCCTTCCGGATCGCGGCCCAGTGCCTGCTTCGCCAGGGTGACAATTTGTTTGTAGCTCGCACTGCCTTTAAATTCCGAGTCGCGGAGCAACAGGCCGAATTCGGCCACCGAAGCCGAAAACCGGAAGTCGGCGGAGGTGTTGTCCCACTTTTGCGACTGGTCATTCACCACGTGCTTCATCAACTGACTGGTTTCGCTATCCGGTTTTTTGTAGCGGATTTTCAACGTCAGCAACTCACTTTCGTTACCAGTCGGAATGGCCTGCCGCTGGTATTTCAACGAATCAACTTTTTGCAAATACTTGCTTTCCACACCCGCCGGAATGATTTCGTACAAGGCCGTCACCGTATGTCCTGAGCCCATCTCACCGGCATCTTTCTTGTCGTCGTGGAAATCTTCGTTGTTTAGCATCCGGTTTTCGTAGCCAATCAGCCGGTAGCCTTTCACCCGCGCCGGATTGAATTCCAGTTGCAGTTTCACATCTTTCGCGACCGTGAACAGCGTTCCGCCAAATTCTTTTCCGAACACCTTCTGCGCTTCCTGCAAGTTGTCAATATAGGCGTAATTGCCGTTTCCTTTGTCCGATAAGGTTTCAAGTTTGTTGTCTTTGTAATTGCCCATCCCAAAACCAAGTACGCTCAGGAAAACGCCCGATTTGCGTTTTTCCTCCACCAGCCGCTGCATGTCACCATCGCTCGAAGCGCCCACGTTGAAATCGCCGTCGGTCGCCAGAATGACGCGGTTGTTGCCGTCTTTGCGGAAGTTTTCCTGCGCGACTTTATAGGCCAGCAGAATGCCTTCGCCCCCCGCCGTCGAACCGCCCGCCGACAGTTGACTGATCGCATCCTTGATTTTTTGCGGCTCATTGCCCGGCGTCGAAGGCAGCACCAAACCGGCAGCACCGGCGTAAACTACAATCGCCACGCGGTCCTGCGGGCGGAGCTGATCGACCAGCAAACCCAGAGCGGTTTTGACCAACGGTAATTTATTGTCGGCGTCCATCGAGCCCGATACATCGATCAGAAAAACCAGGTTTGAAGCGGGCAGGTTGCCCGTCGGAATGCTTTTGGCCTGCAAACCAATGCGGAGCAGTTGCAAACCCGGATTCCAGGGCGATTCGGATAACTCGGTTTTCACGGCAACGGGATCGTTTCCGGTTGGCTGCGGATCGTCGTACTCAAAATAATTCACCATTTCCTCAATCCGAACGGCATCTTTGGGGGGCAGATTTCCGCCGTTCAAAAACCGCCGGATGTTGCCGTAAGCCGCCCGGTCCACATCGACCGAAAACGTCGTAACCGGCTGGTGTTGTGCATTTTTAAAACCGTTTTCTTCCACTTTGGTATAGTCTTCGGTATTCGGGCGGGGTACCGACATCCGTTGAAAGGTAGGCACCGCTGCGGCTCTCCGGCCCGGATACATGGCCCCAACTGTGCCCGACAGGCTCCGCTTCGACTGCGTTCCATAGCCGACTACAATGGTTTCTTCCAGCGCCCGGACATCGGCGTTGAGTTTAACATCGACCACAGTTTGGGTGGTCACTTTTACTTCGGCTTTCAGAAAACCGATCGAGTTGAAAATGAGCGTTTGCGGTCCGTCGGGAATGGCAATGGTGTAACGGCCGTCGGCGTTTGTAGTGGTGTTGGCCAGAGCGCCTTTAAATCCAACGGAAACGCCCGGCAGCGGCAGGTTGGAAACGGCGTCGGTAACGCGGCCCGTAATGGTGCGGTTGGTCCGAATCGTCGATACGAATAAGAGTCCGAGAATCAGAATTGAAAAAATGGTACGCATGGCTGTATGGAATGAAGGAGTCTTTTTTCTCCTATTGATGCAGCCTCGTTTCGAATTCCATACGGCACCGAAACTTTTTTTTGTAAGTTGCGGGGAAGCTGTTTCAACTGTATGTTTTTTAAGCGATTCCGTAAACCCAAACCCGTTACCGACGCCGAGTATATCGCGGACTATAAGGCTACGGGCGATCTGGAGTTGCTCGGCGCGTTGTATGAGCGGTATATGGATCTGGTCTATGCGGTTTGTTACAAGTATTTGCGCGATGAGGAAGAAAGCAAAGACGCGGTGATGCAGTTATTCGAACAACTGATTACGGATGTGCGTAAATACGAAATTCAGCATTTTAAGAGCTGGCTGCATTCGACCGCCCGCAATTATTGCCTGATGCAGTTGCGGCAACGAAAAACCGTTGCGGGCAAAGTGGGTGACGAAGCCGAAGTAATTGAAATGCCGCTGACGGTCTGGCCGGAAACCGACGGGCTGGATCTGGAAACAAAGCTGAGCCAGCTGGACGATTGCCTGAAAACGCTATCGGAGGAACAACGCACCAGCATTTCGCTGTTTTACCTGAACCAGAAAACCTACGCCGACATTGTCGAACTGACGGGCTACGATCTTAAACACGTCAAAAGCCTGCTGCAAAACGGCCGACGGAATCTGAAAATCTGCATGGAAAAAACCCGTGACTGAACCGAATCAACATAACGACCACCTGACCGCCGAGGACCTGCGCAACTACCGCGACAAGGCACTTTCCGCTGCCGAACAGCACCGGGTGGAACGTCTGTTGCTGGAAAATCCGCTGTATGCCGAGGCACTGGAAGGTCTGGAAGCCAGCGGGCAGAACCCCGCCGAGCTAAATCGGATTTCGGGTGAATTGCACGAGCGGTTGCAAAACCGGGTTGCCGATAAAAAAGTGAAGCGCTTGCCCATCTGGATACCCGCAGCCGCAGCTTCGGTCGTGCTGGTGTTAAGCATCGGTTTGTATGTAAAGATGCAGGAACGATCGGAACAACCGGAGCGTATGGTCAGTGCGCCCGCGCCCCAGATTTCGGCGCAAAAAGATGCGGTTTTAGCCGAAAAACCGGTCGAAAACCCGATTGTTGAGGAAGCGCTTCCGGCCCAACCGGCGAAACCCCAACCTCCGCTCTTAGCCCGAAGCGCCGAGCCTGTTTTGCCCAACAACAAACCCGTCCCGGCCAGAGACAGCCTGATTATACCCAAAGATAATCTGCTGGCGGTTTCACCCGCCCCGGCTCCGGCTGCATCCCATCCGCAGTCTTTTGAAGTTCCAGGGGATAGAATGCGTTCCGTAAAAATCGTCGATCAACCGGTGCGCGGACGGGTTTTTGACGAAGAAAAACGCCCCCTGCCGGGTGTTTTGGTACGAGCCAAAAATACTGATCAGCAAGTTGTCACGGATTCATCAGGTCGTTTCCGGCTAAACCGGGTTCGAAAAACCGATACGTTGCAACTCGTTTCCATTGGATACCTCCAACAGGAAATTCTGGCTGGTCATTCCCGTACTGATTCAATCCAATTAAAACCCGATACGCAGGCATTATCCGAAGTTGTTGTCGTGGGGTATGGCGCTCAGGCGAAGAAATACGCAGCGGGCAGTCGGACCCGAATGGCTCCGGCAAAAACCGCCCTGACTTCGGCGCCCTCGGCTCCCGCGAACTTTAAATCGTATCTGGATGAAAACCGCCGGATGCCGCCCGAAGCGAAAGAAAAAGGCATTTCCGGCACCGTCCGCGTCCGGTTTCTGGTGGCGCCCGATGGTTCAGTCAGTCAGTTTTCCATTATCAAATCGCTGGGATATGGCTGCGACGAGGAAGCTATCCGGCTGATTCGCGAAGGCCCGCGCTGGAAACCGCTCATTCGCAATGGCCAGCCCGTTGCGCAGTTTGCCGAACAGGATATGGTGTTTTAAGGTGCGTGAAAATCAAATCGAATGTTTCAATCCACAGATAAACTAAAGGCCGCGCTGAAAGCGAGTTACGGCAAACCCAAATCAGAGTCTTTCGATTTTTCCCGGATTGAGCAATTCTTCGCAAACCGCACCCCCAAAAGCAGCGATCATAGTATTTCCGACAAAACCTGCCAGGATCTGGATTTCGACGAAGTATTTATGTTCGTCGACCGGACGGTTTCCAGAGTAGGTCAGCAGTATTTATACGCCCGGCTGCGAACCATTGATTTTAACGAAGCCAAAACCCGGTTTCTGGAAAAAATAACCACCGTTTTTTCGAACGATTCCAGTCTCCGGGAAGAGATCGGCGTGTCCCTTTCCGGTCTTTCGCACCCGAATGCCTATTATATACCTTCCCTGTTTTTAAAACCGCATCTGGAACCGCCCCACTGGTTTTGGGCCGTGAAGCTCCTCCCCATTCTAAGCCTGTTTTTCCTCGTACTGCTTCCCTTTTATCCGCCCGCTTTTCTGTGGCTGTTTGGAATTTTGATCATCAATTACAGTATTCATTACTGGAACAAGAATAATCTGTTCCAATACATTGCCTCTTTTCCCCAACTGCTTCGCTTAAACCAGGTTGCGCAGGAACTGCTCAAACACGAACCGCTCAAGCCGGAAACCGACGACCTGAATCAGTCCGTCCGGATTCTGGATGAAGTGAGTTCGTCTATGTCTTTTTTCAAACTGGAATCCAAACTGCAGAGTGAAGTGGGCATGTTGCTGGAAGTCATCACGGAGCTTTTCAAGGCGTTATTTTTAATCGAACCCTTAATCCTTTTTCACGTCCTGAAAAAGCTGGATTCCAAACGGACGGATATAGACCGGGTTTTTCAATACGTTGGCCTGATCGATACCGCCCTTTCAATCAGTTCGTTGCGGGCAGGTTTGGTCTATTCCTGCCAGCCCCAATTCAGCAAAGGCCAAAAGACACTGATCGTTCGCGATGTTTACCATCCGCTCATTCCCAATCCCGTCTCCAACTCCATGACGCTGGCCGATAAATCGGTTTTGCTAACCGGCTCCAATATGTCGGGCAAAACCACCTTTATTCGCACCATCGGAATCAACGTCATCCTGGCCCAAAGCCTGAACACTTGTCTGGCAACCGAATTTACCATGCCTTTCCTGCGCGTTTTTTCGACGATTCGGGTGACGGATGATTTGCTGAACGAGAAAAGTTATTACCTCGAAGAAGTCCAGTTAATCAAAGCCCTGATTGACGAATCCCGGTCGGAAATCCAAACCCTTTTTTTACTGGATGAGCTTTTCAAAGGCACCAATACCGTGGAGCGGATTTCGGCCGGAAAAGCCGTGCTGACGTTCCTGAACAAAGGCCCGCACCTTGTTTTTGTATCCACGCACGATGTCGAACTGACCGGTTATTTGAAAGACACGTTTGATTTATATCATTTTACCGAAATTGTAGAGGATGATCAGATCGTGTTCGATTACAAACTCAAAGAAGGTGATCTTCAAACCCGAAACGCCATTCGCATTCTGGAATTGAACGGATATCCGCCGGAAGTGATCCGGGAAGCCAACCGATTATCCGAACAATTAACCAGAGCGAAAAGCTAAAAAATCAGCGCATTTCATCTGAATTAGCGATCCCCCCCTTTTATTATCGAGAAGGAAAATAGGATTTTGAAAGCCTGGACTCCGTTCGACTCTCCGATACACCGCGAATGTATTTCCGATTGTGCGGGCGTTTTAAAGCTTCGTGGTTTTGGTGAAACCGTTATCTTTGCGCCTTTTAGCGCATTAAAAAACATTTAACGACAAGCGCAGTTGTATCTAGTGCTAATCAACCCCACTATACGCAAATGGCTCAACTAAATTGCACAATGAAAAGAGGATTATTATTTGGTATGTTTTTTCTGCTGACCAGTGCCTCCACCCTGCTGGCGCAGCAACGCTGGAGTGCCGGCCCACGGCTTGGCGTCAATGTCTCGAGTCTGTACGGCAGTAATGATAATTATTATAATGCAAAGGTCGGTTTAGTGGCGGGCGGTTTTGTCAGTTACAGTTCGATCAACCACTTCGGTATTTCAGCGGACGTTCTGTATTCGCAACGGGGCGCCAAATACGATAATCCCGGCGATCGGAGCAGCCACGTTCAGCACCTGAATTACCTGGAAATCCCGGTCGTGGCCCGTTACTACCTGAATTTGAGCGGAAATTTCCGTCCCAATTTCTTCATCGGACCTTCTTTAGGAGTTTTGATGGGTGCCAAACGAACCAAATCCATCAACCAGGGTACGGCTTATCCTGATTCGGATACAAAAGACGAGTTCGAAACCGTCGATTTAGGTGGAACGGCCGGTTTTCAGGCCAATTTCAAAGTTAAAAGCCGCCAGCGGTTTCTGATCGATGCCCGGTATACACTCGGTCTGACCAACGTTAGCAAAAATGCAACCCCCTGGTTCGGGAATTCAACCTTTAGCTTCACCCTAGGCTATAGCTTCGGCGTAGGCCGGAATTATTAAACAAACGTATCGATGGACTTTAGTCCGTAGCATACTTTCCAAATTCGGATGCTGCTACGGACTAAAGCTCATCGATACGTTAATTTCCGTACAGCGCTTTCGCGGCAGCTTCGTATTTGTCACCGGCGATCCACTGCGGACGCGTCGGTTTATTGGCAATCAGTCGGGCCGTATACGCATAAGCCTGACAGAATTTGAGCAGATAGCCGTAATCGATTGTATCCGGATTATCAGCTGCCTGGTGATAATATTTGAATAAATCCGCATCAAACTTCTTAAAACCGGCCGAATACGTGGGCGCCGGAATTCCCTTGATCGCAAAATTGACATTATCGGAGCGATCGAACAGGTTTTGTTCGGGAGCCGGTTCGGCAAAAACACCCAGCCCAAACGCTTTGCTGCCGGTTTCGATTTCGGTTTTGGCACCCGTACGCTCCAATCCCATCACCGAAACGATGGTGGTATCGCTGTACCCCGCCCCATCGCTGTTCAGGTTAAAAACTGTTTGTTTCAGCGGTACCAGCGGATGTTCGGCGTAATACCGACTGCCCAGCAAACCGAGTTCTTCACCCGTCAAGGCCAGAATCAATACCGACCGCTTCGGCCGTTGGGCCTGTAATGCTTTGGCCGACGCCAGCAACGCCACCGTTCCGAAGGCATTGTCGCGCGCGCCGTTGAAGATGCTGTCTTCCGACGTATACGGCTGGCCGCCCTGTTTGCCAACACCTACATGATCGAAATGGGCCGACAATAAAACGTACTCATTTTTCAATTTCGGATCGGTTCCTTCCACCACAGCCGCCACATTAACCGCATCGACAATCCGCTGCGACCGGCCCGAAGTCTGGATCGAAACCGTCTGGCTGGCGTCTTTCAGCTTGGCCAACTGGTTTTTCCCATTATCGACCCAAAGGTGCAGCAGCGTCGGCAGTTCCGTGGAAGCCGCCAGCGACAGTTGTTCGCCCTGAAAAGCGCGGGTCACCACAGGCCACGGATAGGTTCCGCTCGTGTAGAGCTCAAGTAACCCCACCGCTCCTTTTTCAGCGGCCAATTTTCGTTTCTGCTCCGATGCCGCCAGCAAGCCCCGGTTGGTCGTGGCCTCCGGCGAACCTACCTGCGCTACGACAAGTTTCCCCCGAACATCGCGCCCATTGTACCCATCGGCGGCTTCGGTCAGTCCATAACCCACGTAAACGGTTTCGGCAGTCAGGTGAGTTTCTTTGCCGCTAACGACCACGAACTCCTTCCCAGCCTGTAGCGAATCAGCCCCAATTTTCAGTCGGGCATACATAACCGATTTCGTTTGCAGGAAAGGCACTTTCTGGTAATAATCGGTTTGACCAGCTACCGGTTTCAGACCCAGCGCCCGGAATTGCTCGGCAATGTACCGGGCCGCCACCAGATTACCGGGTTCGCCCGTCCGCCGACCCTGAAGTTCGTCGGACGCCAGAAACCGCATGGGTGCTTCGACTTCCGTCCGGGTTAGTTTTGATTCAGGAAGTTTGGCAACGGGCTGTGCAGAGGCAACTGCCGACAGTAAAAAACCGCTTAACAAAAAGCCGTAAGATTTCTGCATGGTTATGAAGTGTAAGATTGTCAGTTTGTTTGTTTAAAATAGCTCACGCCCTGCTTGGCCATTTCGCGCAGCCGGGGGGTTGGGCGAAAACGTTCGCCGTAGGCGTCGGCCAGCCGGTCAGCTTCCTGCACGAAGTTCGCGATTCCTACATAATCCACGAACGACAAGGCTCCGCCCGTGTAGGCCGGAAATCCCCAGGCCAGAATGGAACCGATGTCGGCATCGAGTTGGGTTTGAATCACGCCCTCTTCAAAACAACGCACGGTTTCGAGCACCTGCCGGTAAAAAAGCCGCTTTTTAATTTCGTCAACCGAAGGCTGGGTTTCGGCCAGCGGGAAAAGTTCGGCCAAACCGGGCCAGAGAAATTTCTTTCCGTCTGGCGGATATTCGTAAAAACCGGCTTTTGATTTTTTGCCCAACCGGCCCAGTTCAACAAATTTTCCACCGATTTGATACGCCGTATCGTCTTCGCTCAAAACGCCGTCTTTAATACTCTGACCCGAAATTTTATGAATCAGATCCAGCGACACTTCGTCGGTAACCGCCAGCGGTCCCACTGGCATTCCGGCTGCTTTTCCGGCGTTTTCGATCAGCACCGGATTTATGCCCTCTTTCAACAATTCCATGCTTTCCGCCGTGTACATCGTAAAGACCCGCGACGTGTAAAAACCGCGTGAATCGTTGACGACAATCGGCGTCTTTCGAATCTTTTTAACGAAATCCAGCGCAAAAGCCAGTGCGTAGGCCGACGTTTGTTTTCCCCGAATCACTTCGACCAGCTGCATCTTATCGACCGGTGAAAAGAAGTGCAAACCGATGAAATTCGCCGGTTTTGCCGATGCCAGGGCCAGTCCACTAATCGGCAATGTGGACGTATTTGATGCAAAAATTCCCTGTTCCGCGAGCATTGGTTCAGCTTCCTGGGTCACCTGCGCTTTCAATGCCCGGTTTTCAAAAACCGCTTCGATGATCAGGTCGCAACCCCGCAGATCTTCGGCGTCGGCGGTGGGCTTGATCAGGTTGAGAGCGGCTTCGGCTTTTTCCTGCGTTGCCTTCCCGCGCTCGATGGCTTTTTTGAAAACCGTCCGCGAATAATCTTTGCCTTTTTCGGCCGCTTCAAGCGATACGTCTTTTAAAACCACGTCGATTCCAACGCTGGCGGCTGCGTACGCGATGCCCGAGCCCATCATGCCCGCTCCCAGAATGCCCACTTTTTTGACATCCGTTGCCGGAATATCTTTGGGGCGACGAATGCCTTTATTAGCCTCGTTCAGGCCCAGAAACATCGTCTGAATCAGCCCTTTCGCCACTTTCGACCTCGCGACCTGCACAAAATACCGCGCTTCGATCACCAGCGCCCGGTCGATATTGACCTGTAACCCTTCATAAACACAGGACATGATCGCCAGCGGAGCCGGGTAATTCCCGTGCGTTTTTTCCATCAGCATCGCCGTTCCGGCACTGAAAACCCGGGCACCGGTCGTACTTTGCACCCCACCGCCCGGTACCTTGAAATTCTCTTTTCCGACGATTTGGCCCGTTTTCCGATCGCGCTCGTCCCACGGTTGCAGCGGTTCGGGATGGGCGTCAATCCAGGCGAATGCTTTTTCCATCAGTTCCTCCCGCGAAACCGCCAGTTCATCAACCAGGCCCAGGGCCAGCGCTTCTGCCGGGCTCACGCGCTTACCCTCGAGCAACAACGGCAAAGCCGCTTCCATCCCGAGCATCCGGGGCAACCGCTGGGTTCCGCCCCCGCCGGGTAGTAAACCCAGCGTTACTTCGGGCAAGCCGATGATTGCTTTCGGATGATCGAGCGCGATGCGGTGGTGACAGGCCAGACAGGCTTCGTAGCCTCCGCCCAAAGCCGTGCCGTTGATGGCAGCCACCGCCGGTTTTCCGGACGTTTCAATGGCGCGAAAAATCCGATTCAGCTCCGCCGAAATTTTCAGCATTTCGGCCGGGTCTTTTTCGTTGTTGCGGAGAATCATTTTCAAATCCGCACCCGCAATAAATTCGTTTTTTTCCGATGTAACAATAATTCCCTTGACGTCCACATCGTCGTAAGCCCGTTGCAGCGCAGCCGCAAACGCCGGAGTCGAATCGTCGTTCATGACGTTCATCGGACTGCTGGTCATGTTCCAGCTCAGAATGGCGACGTGGCGGTTTATGGTGTAATTAATCATGTGAATGATTTAGTTAATACGTTCAAAAACCGTTGCAACACCCATTCCTCCGCCCACGCAGAGCGTCGCCAGGCCAACCTGTTTATCGGTTCGTTCCAATTCGTCCAGCAATGTTGCCGAAATCATGGCGCCCGTCGCACCCAGCGGATGGCCCAGCGCAATCGCTCCTCCGTTGACATTCAGCCGACTACGATCAACGCCCAATTGATCCATAAAAAACAGCGGAACGGCGGCAAAGGCTTCGTTCACTTCGAACAGATCAATATCGCTGAGTTGCATGCCCGCTTTTTTCAACACCTTTTGCGTCGCCGGAACAACGCCGGTGAGCATAATGGTTGGTTCGGTGCCGACGACGGCAAAAGCTTTAATGACGGCGCGGGGTTTCAGACCGGTTTTTTCACCAAACTCTTTCGAACCAATCAACACGCCAGCGGCTCCATCGACAATCTGGGAGGAATTTCCGGCGTGGTGAATGTGGTTAATCTGGGCCTGATCGGCATATTTCAGCAACGCCAGTGCGTCAAAACCCATTTGGCCGATGGCTTCGAACGCCGGTTTCAATTTCGATAAACTTTCGGCGGTGGTATCCGGTCGAACACCTTCGTCCCGATCAAGCAACGTGACGCCCAGTTCATCTTTGATGGGAATGAGTGTTCGGGCAAAGCGGTTTTCCTGCTGCGAAACCGTCGCCCGGCGGTAGGATTCGGCGGCAAAAGCGTCGGCGTCGGCCCGACTAAAACCGTATTTGGTCGCAATTAAATCGGCCGAAATTCCCTGTGGAACAATGTGATGGCGGGCTACAATCTGCGGACTCATGAACAGGGCACCACCGTCCGAACCAATGGGTATGCGCGACATCGATTCTACCCCGCCGGCCACCACGGCCCCAAACTGCCCCGACATAACGTAAGCAGCCGCCATATTGATGGCTTCCAGTCCGGATGAGCAAAACCGGTTGAGTTGCACTCCGGCGACGGTTTCGGCATAACCGGCTTCGAGAACGGCGGTGCGGGCAATGTCGGCGCCCTGTTCACCAATGGGCGTTACGCAACCCATGATTACATCGTCGAGGAGAGCCGTATCGAGTTGATTCCGTTTTTTGAGTTCACGCAGAACGCTGGTCAGCAGTTGAATCGGCTGCACGTCGTGAAGAGAGCCGTCGCTTTTACCCCGGCCACGGGGTGTTCGGACAGCGTCATAAATGAATGCCTGGGCCATACGGGTTTGCTAATTTTACCGACAACTGTATGCGAACATACGGTCATTGAAAAACAAACTTACCGGTATGGCAAATAGGCCGCAAGTGGTTGGTCCAAAATCGAACGGCTGAATGAATTATTTTCCCGAATTGAGATGGCGGTTACGGAAATTACACGTCAACCGTTTCGGTTACCGAACGATCCAGCGAGGTGAAGATCGAATTTTTACTGATGTACTCGGGCAATACCAGTTTCATAATCTGCACGAGTTTGCTCGCATCGCCTTCCACCAGCCGATAGCGTAATTCCTCAAACACGGCTCTTATTTCATTTATTTCCGGCGAATTAACGCGGGCAATCATAATTTTAGGATGGTGCGTCGGCAACGTTTGTTCGTCGTCATTCAATAATTCTTCGAACAATTTCTCGCCCGGTCGCAAACCGGTATACACCATCTGAATTTCCTTTCCGACCGTATAACCGGACAGGTGAACCATTTTTTTGGCCAATTCGGCAATGCGTACCGGTTCGCCCATATCGAAGACGAACACTTCACCGCCTTTGCCCATGGTTCCGGCTTCCAAAACCAGCTGACAGGCTTCCGGGATGGTCATGAAGTAGCGAATAATGTCGGGATGGGTCACCGTTACCGGGCCGCCAGCCTGGATTTGCTGCCGAAAAACCGTCACCACGGAGCCATTTGATCCCAACACATTCCCGAACCGGGTGGCAATAAACCGGGTTTGGCGCGGGTTTCCGCCCTGATTGTTGAGACTCTGCACGTACATTTCAGCCAGCCGTTTGGTAGCGCCCATCACATTGGTCGGATTAACGGCCTTGTCGGTTGAAATCATGACAAATTTCCGGATCCCGAATTTAACTGATAAATCCGCCACAATCTGCGTGCCGAGCACATTGACCCGAACAGCCTCGTAGGGGTGTTCTTCCATCAGCGGAACGTGTTTGTAAGCAGCCGCATGGAAGACGAAATCCGGTTTTACATCCCGAAAAATATGATGCATCCGAACTTCATCGGCGACGTCGGCAATTTTCAGAACCAGCTTCGTGTAATCCAACGCGGTTGCATATTCCCGTCGCAGATTGAATTCCAGATCAAACAACGCCGACTCGGCCTGATCGAGCAGCACGATCACCTGGGGCCGGTGACGGATCACCTGCCGAACCAACTCACTGCCAATGGAACCGGCAGCTCCCGTAACGAGTATTACCTGGTGAAACAGTTGCGCCCCGATAACCGGATTGGTCACCTGAATGGGCGCCCGGCCCAGCAAATCTTCGATCCGAATGTCCCGAATTTGGGACGGTTTTAAGCCGCCGTCGATCCACTGCCCGATGGTTGGAACGGTTTTGACGGTGACATGGTGATGCAGAAAAAACTCGGTTATTTCATTTTTCTGACGCGAGTCGATCGTACCCATCGCCAGAATTACCTGTGGAAGAATGCTCTGATTCCGGATGTAGCGTTCATAAGCCTCCTGCCGCGAAATCACGTTTATGCCCTGAATGACCTTCTGAATCTTATACGGATTGTCGTCAATAAAGGCCAGAATAGCGTAACGCTGCCCCGAATCCTTTACCAGTACCTTACGGGTTAACAGACCGGTTTCGCCCGCGCCGTAGATCAAAACCGGTTGACGGGTTCCTCCGTTTCCGGCGCGTAGTGTCCAGTAGAAGGCTTTGGCCATAAACCGGCTCACCGATAAAATGACCAGACAACAGAAATAATCGATCAGTAAAATGGAAACCGGTATATAAAAATGAACGTCACCTGACAATTGCCAGATGATGAGTGAGCCCACGGCGGTTACAGTTCCGCTCATTGTAATGGCGTATACCAGCAACATGACATCTTCCAGACTCGTATGCCGGATGATTCCCTGATAGGAGCGAAATAACAGGAAAAACAGAAAGCGAACACTGACCGCGACGGTCAGACAGTATAAAAAGTCCGCTCCGTTAAAACCATTGATCTCGAAATTAAACCGTAAAAGGTAGGCAACTGAAAACGATATAATGCAATTGATCACATCAATACTCAGTACGAGATAACCAGACACGAACCGTGTCGCGCTCGTTTTTAGTAGTCTTTCAATCATCTGATTACAGGTAAATTACGGTTGTCTTTCACGCTGGATTGACGAAAATAATACATTTATTGCTTATACAAGCAACTTATTTAATTCGTGAAATTTATCGCGCTGTTGAGTAATAAAGTACTAATTCAGTAAGTCCCGCAGTGCGGCTATCAAATCCGGGAACAGGTATTCAAAGCCGGTTTCTTCCCGTATCCGTTTATTTAACACGTAGTTACCGCCCAATACCACAATCGCCATTTCGCCAAAAAGCAACCGAATGGCAAAGGCCGGAACACGTGGTAAAAAATGCGGTTTGTCGAGCAGTTCTATTATAAGACGTGTGAATGTCTCATTAGTCACAGGTTTGTCCGCAACTGCGTTATAAATCCCCTGCCAATGGTCGTCGATGACTGCCTGAAGGTACATCCGGCACAGGTCGTCGATGTGAATCCAGGACATGTATTGCTGCCCCGAACCCAGCGGAGCGCCCGCACCCAACCGAACCGGCTGCACGAGTTTAGGCAAGGCTCCGCCCTCCATGGTCAGCACAATGCCGGTACGGAGTTTGACCGTCCGAATGCCTAATCCGGCGATTTCATCCACGGATCGTTCCCAGGCCCGAACCACCTGCGCCAGAAAATCACTGCCACCTTCGCTGGATTCCGTCAGCGGACGATCGCCGGTATCGCCCCCGTAATACCCAATAGCAGAAGAAGATACGAATGATTTTACGTGGTGTTTTCCGGAACGCAGGGCGCTGGCCAGTAAGTGAGTCGATTGCGTCCGGCTTTCAATGATTTGCTGTTTGCGCGCGTCGGTCCAGCGTTCATCGGCAATACCGGTTCCGGCCAGATGAATGATGTGGTCGGCTGTCAGAATGGCCTGCGGATCGATATGCCCTTTTTCAACGTCCCACTGATAAACCGTGACGTTGGGATTGTCTTTTTTAGCCGCTGAACGGCTGAGAAGCGACACGCGAAATCCCTGTTCAAGGAGCCGTTGGGTCAACCGGCGGCCAATGGTGCCGGTGCCGCCGGTAATCAGAATCGTTTTTGCCATGACGGATGAGGGTATTCATGGAGTAACGAAGCGTTTCAGAAAATTGTTACCCGGTTTTTATTTCATCACCGACCGCTCGGACCGATTAGATGCTGACAAACCGGCTGTTCTGGCTGCCGACAGCGAATACATTTTTTTGCCTTCGTCCAGAAAACCGGCGAATTTCGTCACGTCAAGGTCGTAATTTTTGGGCTGAATCAGCAACTTTCCAGTGTGATCGACCAGGCAATAATGGGGCTGGGCGTTGTTGTTGTAACGGACAATCTGCAAATCCGCATTCTGCGCGCCGATCGTCTTTTTCTGCTTTTTATCGTACGTCGAAGTATACCAGTCGGATTCCGGCAGTTCGGTTTTGTCATCGACGTACAGCGCCAGCATGACGTAATCGTTTTGCAACCGGCGCAAAACCGGCTCTTCGGACCAGACCCGGGCTTCCATTTCCCGGCAATTCACACAGCCATGGCCGGTGAAATCGATAAAAACCGGTTTATTCACTTTGGCCGCGTAGGCCAACGCCTGCTTATAATCAAAAAAGCCCTGAAGACCGTGCGGCAACCGGAACAATTCGCTGTATTTCGGCTTTTCACCCAACGTATTTTCTTCCGTTGCCGAAACGCTGGTTCCGCGAAAACCGAAGTCCTGCGTGGTTTCGGGAGGCAGATAACCGGCCAGGGCTTTCAGGGGTGCTCCCCACAAACCGGGGATCATGTAAACGACAAAGGCGAAGGTGACAATCGCCAGCAGCAAACGCGGCACGCTGACGGTTTTGGTTTCGCTGTCGTGCGGCAGCCGGACTTTCCCGAGCAGATAAAAGCCGATCAACGCAAAAATGACGATCCAGAACGCCAGATACACTTCGCGGTCGAGCAGGTTCCAATGGTAAACCTGATCGGCAATGCTCAGGAATTTCAGCGCCAGCGCCAATTCCAGAAAACCGAGAACCACTTTTACCGCATTCAGCCAGCCACCCGATTTGGGCAAACTTTTGAGCCACTGCGGAAAAGCGGCAAACAGCGTGAACGGAATGGCAAAAGCCGCCGAAAAAGCCGCCATACCGACAATCGGTTTCAACACCTCGCCCCCCGCCGATGCGACCAGCAGGCTCCCAACAATCGGCCCCGTGCAGGAAAATGACACCAGCACCAGCGTGAATGCCATAAACAGAATACCCGCCACCCCGCCTTTTTCGGCTTTGGCATCCATCGAATTCACCAGCGAATTGGGCAGCACGATCTCGAATAAACCGAGAAATGATAAGCCAAAAATGAAGAAAATAGCGAAAAACAGAACGTTGGGCAGCCAGTGTGTACTGACAAAATTGGCGAAAGCCGGGCCGTTAATCCGCGAAACCACCGTTCCAACCAGCACGTAAATGCCGATGATCGACAGGCCGTACAAAACCGCCTTCCACAAGCCGTGATCCTGCTTGGTGAAGTAGCTGACCGTCATCGGGATGATCGGGAAAACGCAGGGCGTCAGCAACGCCAGCAGGCCCGACAGAAAAGCCGCAATCATAAAACCAAGCAGCGATTCGGGCTTTTGGGGCTGATCATTTTCGAGTTGTGACGGAACAACCGGTGCCGCTGATGCAACGGTTTCGGAGTCGGTTTTTACGGCTTCAGTCGAAGGCGCAACGGCCACTTTCGAAACCGTATCTTTCGTCGCGGAAACTGACGTGGGTTCGCCGGTTGCGACGGCTTCCGAGGTTGGAGCAACTGTTGTTGGAACGGCTGCAACGCCAGCGGTTTTTATCGAAACGTTAAACTCCTGTTCGGTGGGTGGCAGGCAGGTCGTGCCGGAGCAGGTCTGGTATTCGATGGAGCCTTCGATCACCGGATTCGGTTTCAGGATTTTAACCTTCTGAACCAGCGCGGCTTTGTTTTCAAAAAACCGCACTTTGCCGTTCCATACTTCTTCAAATTCTTCTTTCGGGGAAAGTGAGATAAACGCACCGACTTTCTCAAAACTGCCGTTTTCCTTCAATTTCAGCGTGGTTGGAATCGGACCCAAATCCGGATCCAGATCCGAAGAGTAGACGTGCCAGCTTTTGTCGATCGTGGCATTCATCCGAATCTCCACCACATCACCCACTTTGGCTTCGGCTTTCGAGGTGGTAAATGTCCAGTGCGTTGGGTCCGGCTGAATTTGCGCCGAAGCGGTCGTCAGCGTTACAAGAAAAACCGCTAGAAAAGAGAAAAAAATGCCAACTTGTTTCATATCAATGGCTTACTAAATTGCCCAACCCTACAACACGAATTCTGCAAAAATATCTCCAATCCACCTACAAATCATGCAAGAACCAAAAAAAACACCCTGCCGGAGTTCCAGCGGGGTGTTCTGCACAACCAACCTATATTTAATTTACTTAATTAGATAAGAGAATTGAGACAAGAGAATAAAGACAAAATTTTTCTGGTCTTTACTCTCTTGTCTATCCTCTTTACTCTCTTACAAACAAAAGCGGATTCAGCGAGCTTTCGGGTTTGCTCCCGATGGGGTAACTTTCCAGCCACGTCGTCCAGTCAGCTTCCTGATAAGAGTTTAAGGGTTTAGTAATTGTCTGATCCTGATCCATGTAAATCATCGTCATCACTTTGCGCGGGGTGCCGGAGGTGTTCGGTCCGGCGCGGTGGAACGTCCATCCGGCGTGGTAACTTACCTCACCCAGTTCAAAAGGCGTGTCGTTGATGTTAAAATTCAGCTTGGTCAATTCGTCGGCCAATAACCGCTCGCTTTCGTCGCTGATTTCGATATTACGCCCAATTTCCACGCCCTGACTCTGTTCGGCAAACGCCAGCGGTCCCATTTCCATCGGTGTGTCCTGCAGCGGAATCCAGACGGTAACGGTTTTGGGCGATGACAACGGCCAGTAAAACTGGTCGGCGTGCCAGGGCGTAAAACCGCCCGATGGTTCTTTGTAAAGCGCCTGGTCGTGGTAAAGTCGAACGCCATCGACGCCCATCAGATCAGCCGCGATTTTGGCCAGGCGACGCGAAAAAACGAACTCTCTGGCGGTTTTGTCTTCCCGCCAGAGGTTCATGATCTGGAGAAAGGCCCGCTCATACGTCGTCCGTTCCTCCATCGATTTGGTCAGCGTGTTCAGCTTCAAAACCAGTCCGGTAATGATGTCCCCGTAATAGTGGAGCACTTCCGGGCTGAGCACGTCTTTTAACTTCACGTAACCGTTCTCCCGATAAAAGGCAATCGCTTCCGGGCTGACGGCATACTCCTCATCCAACTGTTTCAGCAAAGAAGGGTTATCGACGGTTACTTGCATAAAATTTAACGGGTTTAGGAATAATTAGTGTTACAAAATTGGTTCAATATTATCTTGTAAAAATTTCATTATTATGCCAATAAGTGTATAATTTTGACTTTTTGTTCCCCTAATTACTCCTTGAGAGTAAAAATACTGCATGTTGTGAAAGCATTATTTGAAAAAATTGAACTTGGAGATCACAATTCTCTAAGAGTGATGCACGTAGAGTTACCGTTTTTCGACGCCCCCTGGCATTTTCATCCCGAATACGAATTGACGTATATTGTCAGCAGTCATGGCAAACGGTTTGTCGGCGATCATGTCGAACCTTTCGACGCGGGGGACCTGGTGCTTTTGGGGCCGGGATTGCCGCACTTCTGGCGCAACGACGACGACTATTACCAGCCGGGTTCGGAGCTGAAAGCCGAAGCCATCGTCGTGCAGTTTGCGCAGTCATTAGGCGACACCTTACTACCTCAACTCCCTGAAACACAACCACTCATGGCCTTGCTAAACCGCGCCCGTTACGGTTTGCATTTCGGGTGCGACAAAGTGGAGGGCGTCAAAGCCGCCGTTGAAGGTCTGCTACACTGCGATGGCCTGGTGCGGCTGCTCCGGCTGCTCTACCTGCTTCAGCAACTGGCCGACGACCCAAATGCGGTCATGCTGGCTAGCGATAACTACGAACTGAAAGCCAGCGAAGCCGAAACCGAGCGGATGAAACGGGTGCTGGATTTTATGCTTGCTCATTTCCGGGAAGAAATCCGGGTCGACGACATGGCGTCGGTGGCCGGGATGGCTCCGGCGGCTTTTTGCCGGTATTTCCGGAAAAGAACCCGCAAATCGTTTATCGAATACCTGAACGAGCTGAGAATCAGCCACGCCCGGAAATTGCTGATGCAGTCGGATCTGAGCATCAGCCAGGTGGGGCTGGAATGCGGTTTCAATAATATTTCGCATTTTCACCGCCAATTTAAACTGCACAACGGCACCACACCGCTGAAATACCAGTCGCTTCAACATAATAAGTAGAAGACAACCAGAATGCTATTTTTCTCCGTACTTTTGTACTACGTACCTACGGATTAAAGTCCGTATTGCTATCAAAATTAAAGAGATACGGACTTTAGTCCGTAGGTACGTAAACTGTTATCCTATTACGAAAATAACCAATCGCTTCGGCAACCCGTTTATTTATGTCGACTACAGCCACCTCCATTACCCGTGACACACAGGTATTTGAGCTTATCGCCAAAGAACAACACCGTCAGGAATCCGGTCTGGAACTGATCGCTTCCGAAAACTTCGTTTCCAAGCAGGTACTGGAAGCGGCCGGAACCGTATTGACGAACAAATACGCCGAAGGGCTCCCCGGCAAACGGTATTATGGCGGCTGCGAAATCGTTGACGAAATCGAACAGATTGCCATCGACCGCGTAAAAGAATTGTTCGGCGCTTCGTGGGCCAACGTGCAACCCCATTCGGGCGCGCAGGCCAACACGGCGGTTTTTGTAGCCTGCCTGAAACCGGGTGATACGATTCTGGGTTTCGACCTGTCGCACGGCGGTCACCTGACGCACGGTTCGGCGGTAAATATTTCCGGAAAATATTTTCGGCCGACTTTTTACGGCGTCGAGAAAGAAACCGGGGTGATCAATTACGACAAAGTAGAAGAAACCGCCCAGCGCGAACGTCCGAAACTGCTGATTTGCGGTGCTTCGGCCTACAGCCGCGACTGGGATTACGCCCGGTTACGTGCCATTGCTGATTCGGTAGGTGCCCTACTGCTGGCCGATATTTCGCACCCGGCGGGTCTGATTGCCAAAGGATTACTAAATGATCCGATGGATCATTGCCACATTGTGACCACGACAACGCACAAAACGCTGCGCGGTCCCCGGGGTGGTATGATCATGCTGCGGAATGATTTTGAAAACCCCTTTGGCATCAAAACGCCAAAAGGCGAGCTGCGGCTGATGTCGTCACTGCTGGATTCGGGCGTATTCCCGGGTACGCAGGGCGGTCCGCTGGAACATATTATTGCGGCCAAAGCCGTTGCATTCGGCGAAGCTTTGTCCGACGATTTCGGGGATTACGCCAACCAGATTCAGCGCAACGCGCAGGCGATGGCGGCCGCTTTTGTTTCGAAAGGTTACCAGATCATTTCGGGCGGCACCGACAACCACCTGATGCTGATCGACTTGCGCTCAAAAGGTCTGTCGGGTAAACTGGCCGAAAACACGCTGATCAAAGCCGATATCACGATCAACAAAAATATGGTTCCGTTCGACGACAAATCGCCGATGGTGACTTCCGGGATGCGGGTTGGTACGGCGGCCGTTACCACGCGCGGCATGAAAGAATCCGATATGGAACAAATCGTCGTATATATCGACGAGGTTCTGATGAATCACGATAACGAAGCTAAACTCCAGGCAGTGAAAGAAGAGATCAACTCCTGGATGAAAGCATTTCCACTTTATAGTTAATTTTGAATGATAGAATGAGTGAATAGCTTCGCAGGAAGCAAAGAACTGGCGAAGCTATTCACTCATTCTATCATTCACTCATTAAAAAGTTAAATGAAGCCCATAGACCAGGAATTTGATAGCGAGAACGAGGTGGAGGAAGGTGAAATGACCTTTCTTGAGCATTTAGAGGAGCTTCGGTGGCACATTGTCCGGGCCATTGGCTCGATTGCCATCTTTGCGGTACTCGCCTTTATTTTTATCCGGGAAATTTACGATTCCGTTATTCTGGCGCCTTCCAAAACGGATTTCTGGACCTACCGCATGATGTGCATCCTGTCGAAAAAAACCGGTTTTGCCGATTTGTGCATCGAAAAACTGAATTTCACTCTGCAGAGCCGCGAGATGGCCGGTCAGTTCACAACGGCCCTGACGTCCTCGCTGATGGTCGGTTTACTGTTTGCATTTCCGTATGCCTTCTGGGAACTCTGGCGGTTTATTATGCCGGGGCTGAAACTCTCCGAGCGCCGGGCCGCACGGGGAGCGGTTTTTTACGTCACCACGCTCTTCATGCTGGGCGTCCTGTTCGGCTATTACATCGTTTCGCCACTGGCGATCAACTTCCTGGCAAATTACCAACTCGATCCGAGCATTGTGAACGAGTTCGATATTACGTCGTACATCTCGACGCTGGCCACGCTGACGCTCGGTTGCGCCCTGACGTTCCAGATGCCGATTGTGGCGTTTGTGTTGTCGAAAGTCGGTATTCTAACGCCCAAGTTCATGCGGGAATACCGCCGTCATGCGCTGGTCGTTATTCTGGTGGTTGCTGCGATTATCACGCCTTCGCCGGATGTGTACAGCCAGATTCTGGTCGCCATTCCACTGGTTTTGCTCTACGAAGTCAGTATCTGGGTTTCGGGCTACGTTCAGCGGCTGCGGCTGAAAGAAGAACAGGCGTTGATGAAAACCGACGGTTACGAAGATTAAACGTACCCACGGACTTTAGTCCGTAAGATCTAGCCTATAAGGGCTACTATAAATCATCCAAGATTTCACGGACTAAAGTCCGTGGGTACGATTAAAACTTACCGGTTATTCCCATCCGGAGGATGGCAATGCCCCAGCCCAGTTCGGCAAACCCGCCGATTTTCTGGCTGAAATGGTAAAAACCGCCCATATGCACGCCCGGAAAAAAACCGCGGGCGTGGAGCTTTGAATATGGATTCTGGTCCAGCCGTTCCCGGCGAATGACCGTGCGGGTTCCCACCGACAGCCCCGCATACGGGTCAAATTTATTACTTCCGATTCCCAGCGCACTGGCCAGATGATAGGAACCCCGGACGCCGTAGTTGACAAACTGCGCCTTCCAGCGGTGGTCGCCAAACTTGGTGCCAGTCAGGGCATAATCAAAATAACCCCCAGCGCTGATTTTATCGGTAAATCCCAGTTCAAAAGAAGCTCCGTTGCACAATCCGCCCACCGAATACGATTGCACTCCCAACCCCATGTTGAGCATAACAGTAATTTTTCGATCGATCTGCGAAAAACCGGGGGCTACGGCAAGGATGACAAATAGGGCAGAACAGTATATTGTTTTCTTCACAATATCTTGATTGTTACTCGCTTATTGTTGTTTACTGTTCGAAAGGGAGGTTGTTACGCCCGTCCTTCGCGACGATACAAAAGTGGTAACCAATTCAGGGGAATCCAATCGGTAAAACACTCAACTGGGAAAACCATAAACTGAAACGTGCAAAAAGGTGCTTAAGTGGTAAACACCCGTTCCATTCTGGTAAGCAATCCTACAACGGAAAATCCGGGATTAAATTTTGTTGGGAGACAAAAGAGGTCAGACAAGAGAAAAAAGATTTTAACCGGATGAGTTTCATTTCTCCTGTCTCACGTCTATTCTCTCTTGTCTATTTCTGCCAGATCGTTTTGCTCAATCCGATCAAACCGCCTGCCGCATTGTCGTAGAGTTGACCTGCATCGACAGACAGAGCGGCTGTCAGGTAGGACCCGCCGAGCCAGCGGAGCGGAAATCCGACCTGCACCCAGGTCGACAGTTGTTTGGGCGTTCCTGCCAGAAAAACTTCCGGAATACCGTAGTTCCGGCTGTAAGATACTTTGACCCGTAGGTCCATTTGCTTCGCCACCGTTGCCCGCAGGGCGGCATGAAAAACCTGAACCCGGTTATTGACGATGGCCCAATCGCTGGAGTTTTGGTAGGCGGCCTGAATATCCTGTCGACGGGTCAGAAACGGCGTGCCGATGACCCGGTCCTGATACGTCCAGCCTTCGCGGTATTGCGAATTGTTGAAGTAATTATCGGCCCCTTTCCAGGGTTTGTTGGTTTGGTACAAAGTGGGACCGCTCTGGCTCAACGTAGTCAGAAATTCCAGCAAAACTTCATGCAATTGAAAACCGGCAGCACCCGGACGATTGTTCCGCAATCGGATACCGCTCAGGCCATCGGGAAGATTTTTGAAAAACATCCCCGTCACATCATCAAAAGCGTGCTGGTGATAAAGAAAGACATTGACGGCCGGAAACCGCAGTTCCCCCCCGAAGTCGATGCTACCGAGGTGATTTCCGTATAAATTGACGTAATCGAACGACGTCAGACGATCATTGTTCAGGCCGTTGGTCCGGATGGCAAACAACACATTTGGGAAATCGGCCAGGCGACCGGGCAGTTTGCCATTTACCGCAAATTTGGGATCGATGTAATCGGATTGGCCGCCCCACTGCACATTGTGGTTGATTCCGGCGTAGAACCGAAGCGTCGCGGTCGGCTTTCCAATCCGGAAAAGCAGCGATTTCTGGTGCAGAAACGAATGCCGCAAATACCAGGTTTTGGCGTACCAGCCGTGCGCGATAAAACCGTTGATCGACAGCCAGCCCCGGCGTCCGAGCGGCACAAATCCCCGCGTCCCAAACTGGACTTTTGGAATGGGCAGTGCGTTGCCCGACCAGGCATATGAGCCCGACGAAAGCGTTGAATCCACCAGACCGATTACCTCGCGCCGACGTCCCGCAACCAGTTCAATCCCGCGATGCATCACTTTTACGTAGCCTTCCGGCAGCAGCAACTGGCTCGACTTTCCGGCGTTCCCAACCGCTTCGGCCTGGTATTGCAACGTCCAGGCACGCTGGGGCCGGGTGCGATAACGCCCCGTGGTCGTATCGCTGATCAGCACCGTTCCGGCCAGCCCAACCCGGAGCGTTCCGAACGGAGCCGATAACGGTATACTACCATACTGGTTGGCCCGGAGCCAGAAAGGCGTCCGGTCGGTGGAAGAAGCCAAAGCACCCACTTCTGCGTATAACCGGCTTTGATGCCGGGCGGGCGATTGGGCAAAAACCGCGGGCGAGGAAAGAAAACCGGTCAGAATAATCAGGTAGAGTTGCTTCATAGAGGCACAATTGCTCCGCGTTCGACGAATTTTTAGTAGTATTATTCCAGATTAAATATAACGGTTATGCGCTACCCTTTTTTGTTTATTTTATCAATTTGCATCTATCACGCATCCCTTGCCCAGCCCATTACCATAGAGCAGACCGGGATCAGGCAGGAAATGCGTATAAATGAGAACACCGTAATCTTTGATAAAGCCACTGGGAAACGGATTTCCGATCAGCAATACCGCCGGTTAACAAAGGACGATCCATTTGGGTATCACCTGGAGCGGGTTTACGACGAATATGGGCAGACCAGCGCGTACAAAATCCGCCCCGCAACGCCCGAGGAGCGGGAAACGCACTCTTTCCGGCCCACTGCGGAAGGAAGACCTAAAGTTGGCGAAACCATTCCGCTCTTTGTCATGAAAGGATTGGATGGCAAAGTCTACCGGTCAACCGATTTACAGGGGCGCGTTGTGGTACTTAGTTTCTGGATTAGTCTGAAAAAACCGTTCTGGGGCGTCAATCAGGCCAAATCCTATGCCGATATTCTGAAACCCTATCAGTCAGACACCGGCCCCGTGTCGTTAGGCATTTTCGCGGAATCGAAGGAGAGTTTGGACGAATTTATGGCCCGGGAATCCCTTCCTTTTATCCCGATCCCTGATTCGTACGGTTTTAATGGCAAATTTCACGTTACCAATATGCCCGCATTTATCGTCATTGACCGGACCGGAAAAGTTGCCGCCTACATGGATGGCCCTGATTATGAAGAATTAAAAAACGTCTTACAAAAAATCAGTAAATAAGAATATCGTTGAGTAAACCGGACTGTACTCGCAACTGCTTGAAAAACAAAACCCCGGCAAACACCGGGGCATGTAATTCTAACCTTTTTATCTATACTTGAAAGTACGCAAGATGTCGAAAAAGTGTTGCAGTTAGTTATTCTAAGGCAACTACTTTACTCTCCTGAGCTAATGCCCTGCTTCCCATACGTATTCCGAAGCCTCAAACGGGTCAGAACGGCGATTGAGTTCAACCGATTCCATTTCCTTTCCGGTCGATACGCGACCGGTTTTTAACGCTCTTTTCTTTTTGGGATGCAAAAGCCCGATCAGGAATGCATCAAAAAAGCCCGGAATCTTCCCGGAAACCGCTATTGACCGACGAATGTAACGTCAGTTATAGCATTGGAAACGTCGCTTATAGCCTCCTTAATTGCCTTGACCAACCTTTGCAGCTGAATCTATCCATTTTTTAATTCCAATTCAGCAATGCAAACACGTGTATGTTTTTATGGCAGACCCAACTTCCTCCGATGGATGGGTTTATGCGGATTCATCCTGCTCCTGGCGGGTAGTCTGGCCGATGTTCAGGCACAACAGACCCGATATGTGAAAACCAACGGCTCGGGTGATGGCACAGCCAACTGGGCCAATGCCTCGAATGATTTACAGGCCGTTATCAATGCTTCGTCGTCAGGCGACCAGATTTGGGTCGCGGCTGGCACGTATAAACCCACAACCGGTACCGACCGTACAATTGCGTACGCTATGAAAGAGGGCGTAGCTATCTATGGCGGTTTTAAGGGAACCGAAACCCAGTTTAGTGACCGTCCAACGATCAATTTAACAACACCTTCATCAACGACCTTAAGTGGTGACATTGGCCAGGCAGGTAATTCGGACGACAATTCGTACCATATTATCTATAACAACAACAACGGTTTGTCAGCCGCTGCTGTATTGGACGGATTTGTTATGAAAGGGGGGAAAACGGAAGAAAACATTTTCAGCGCTAGTGGTACAGCCCTCCACAATTTTTACAGTAGCCCCACCATCCGCAATTGTACGTTCACCAATAACCAGGCAGCATCAACAGATGGTGGAGCGGTGCTAAACAGCTCTTCAAATTCTACGTTCACGAATTGCAATTTTGTTGGCAACATGGCGGTACGCGGGGGAGCTTTAGCAATCAATTTTGGAAATATTACACTCACGAACTGTAGTTTTAGCCATAATTCGGCTTCTCAATCCGGGGCAGCGCTGGAAGTCATCATTGGCGGCACGCTTACGGTGATCAATTGCAGCTTTAGCGGAAACTCAGCAACCAATACTGCGGGCGTCCTTTACAATGAATCAACGGCTATTTTTAAAAATTGCATTCTCTGGGGCAACTCTCCGAATGACCTTTATGCGCCATCCTATAATTCCCCAACGACAACAGTCACCAATTCGATCATTGCGCAGAGTGGTTACGCCGGGCAGAATGGAAATAGCAGCCAGGACCCGCTCTTTGTCGATGCAACGAATGACAATTTGCGTTTACTGCCCTGTTCTCCGGCTCTTAATGTAGGTGATAATGCCGCCAACACGACGCCCAAGGATCTGGACGATAATACCCGCATCTATGGAAGTACGATTGATTTGGGTGCTTTTGAAGTACAACGTCAGCCGATCATTCCTACCGTCATTACCACACAGCCGGCCACTAGTTCAGCCGTTTGTGCAGGAAGTAACCTGATCGTTTCCGTGGTCGCTTCAGGCCCTAATCTAGTATATACCTGGAAGAAAAACGGTCAGGTTATTGGTACCAATAGCCCCAATTTACAATTATCGAATGTCAGTGCGGCAGATGCGAGCACCTATACAGTAGATGTGACCGGCGATTGCAACACGGTTACCTCCCGAGTATTCACGTTAGCTGTTAATACCAACCCAGAAAGCAGCTTATCTAAAAATGGCGACATCAGTTGTAGCAACCCCTTAGTCACGTTAACGGCTCCTGCTAGTAATGGCGCAACATACCATTTTAGTAATGGCGCTACTCAGATCAGCAGCGGCAACACCGCCACCGTTTCCGAGGCCGGAACCTACTCAGTGGTCGTTACCAACCCTAGCGGCTGTACCGCTAGCGCTTCAATCGAGGTGACGAGTGACAAAACCGCCCCTTCGTCGGTCAGCCTCACCGCCAGCGGAGCCATCAGCTGCACCAACCCCACCGTAACGCTGACGGCCAGCCCGGCCACCGGCGTCACGTATGCCTTCAGCACCGGGACGACACCGGGTACCAGCGAAAATACCGCTGCGGTTTCGCAAGCCGGAACCTATTCGGTGGTCGTCACTTCGCCCAACGGCTGTACGGCGGTAGCCAGTGTGGAAGTAACCGGAAATAAAACCCCGCCGACAGCGGGTATTACCCCCACAGCCACGGCACTAAATTGTACGCTTCCTTCGGCCACGCTAACCGCCAAGGGCGGAGGCACTTACCAGTGGAGCACCGGGGCCAACACAACGGAAATCACCGTTTCCGAGGCCGGAACCTACTCAGTGGTCGTTACCAACCCTAGCGGCTGTACCGCTAGCGCTTCAATCGAGGTGACGAGTGACAAAACCGCCCCTTCGTCGGTCAGCCTCACCGCCAGCGGAGCCATCAGCTGCACCAACCCCACCGTAACGCTGACGGCCAGCCCGGCCACCGGCGTCACGTATGCCTTCAGCACCGGGACGACACCGGGTACCAGCGAAAATACCGCTGCGGTTTCGCAAGCCGGAACCTATTCGGTGGTCGTCACTTCGCCCAACGGCTGTACGGCGGTAGCCAATGTAGAAGTAACCGGAAATAAAACCCCGCCCGCTGCCCCAACGCTGGCTTTAACCGCCGGCACGACCCTGCCCATTCTGCAAAATACCCCGGCCGTTAGCCTGACCATCAGCGGTTGTGCGAGCGGTTTGCTGACCTGGTCGGGGTCGAATCAGACCCAGGGCACGTCCAGCGAAATTTCGATCCCGACTTCCGCCACCGGCACGCTGATTTATTCAGCCACCTGCACCAGCGGAGTCTGTACCAGCGCACCCGGCCAGCTCAGTGTCGTTATTGAGGCTTCGTTAGTCAGCGGTTCGTTTGACGGTTTTATCAACGGAGCCGACTGCAGCAGTTTCCGCGGCTGGGCCTGGGATCGGAACAAGGGCAATACTGCTGTATCAGTCGATATTCTCGATGGTTCCCGCGTTATCCAGACGCTGCTGGCCGACCAGTTTCGTCAGGACCTAGCCGATGCGGGGAAAGGCAATGGCAAACATGGTTTTCGGTTCACCATTCCTGACCAGCTCAAAGACGGCAACCCCCATTTGCTTTCCGCCCGTGTAGCCGGCAGTAATTTCATCCTGAAAGATTCGCCCAAAGCCCTCATTTGCCAGGGCAACCCAACGCCTTCTGCCAACAAACCGCCCCAGCCGCCCACGCCGACGGTGCTGATCGCTCCGCTGGTGGCGCAGGTAGGGGTGCCGTTTTCGGGTACACTGGTCGCCTTTACCGATCCCGAGAATGGCAGTTTGACCTACACCCTGACTAATTTGCCCGATGGCCTGAGCTTGAATTCGGCGACTCGTGTCATTAGCGGAACACCCACGGTTGCCAACACGTTTGTGCTGATTTATGCGGCCACCGACGAAGAGGGCGCCACCAACAGTGTGAGCTTCAACCTGACCGTCAATCCGGCGGCTACAACCAGCGTAACCGGCAATTTCGAAGGCTACCTGGATAAACTCGATTGTGGAGGCATCCGGGGCTGGGTCTGGGATCGCAGCAAACCCAATACGCCCTTTACCGTCGAGTTTTACACCGAAACCAGTCCGGGGCAGGTAACGGTTTTGGGCAGTACGCTGGCCAATATCTACCGTTCCGACCTGAAAGACGCGGGGAAAGGGAACGGTGCGCATGCCTATAACTTTACTGCCCCGGCCAGTCTGGCCAACGGAACACTGGTGAATGCCCGCGTGCTGGGCAGCAATTACGTCCTGAAAGGATCGCCCAAAGCGTATCAGTGCGCCAACGCCCGACTGGCGGCCGAAACCGCCCCCGAGCTGGAGGTAGTTATTTTCGGGAATCCGGTGCGAACCGATGCGGTGCAGTTTGCGATTCAGGGAGCTGCGAATCAAGCGGTTCGCCTGCTGCTAACCAATCTGCAAGGACATATCGTTCAGGAAAAACAGATTCCGGCCGGCGAAGCAAACGCATCCCATCAGCTTTCGCTGGGTGGTGAGCCAGCCGGGGTGTTACTGCTGCGGGTCAGCACACCCGGGCGGTTTAAAACCGTCAAAATCATCAAAGCCAACTAAACCAGCGGTTGCCGTCTGTCGCATCTTCGTGTGCGACAGACGGCAACTTTTATGCGCTTCAACGCAAACAATGAACCAACAAACGCCCTTAAACGACCGACGTTTCCACTTTATTGACATCATCCGAGGTATCGCTCTGTTGGGAATTCTGATCATGAATAGTCAGACATACTCCCTGTTTGCTTTTCTTCGTCCGGAGCAGGTGTACGAACGGCATTTAGGTCAGCCGGATGCCTACGTTCCCACCCAGTTTTTTGTCCACCTTTTCTTCCGGGGGCAATTTTATACCCTTTACAGTTTCCTGTTTGGCCTGAGTTTTTACCTGATGTGGTCAAAAAACAACCAGGCTGGGCTCGATGCCAACCGGATTTTCAGACGCCGATTATGGCTTCTGCTGCTGATGGGCCTTATTCATGCCTTCATTTTCTGGTTTGGGGATATTCTGCACAAATACGCACTCCTCGGGTTTACTCTCTTGTACTTCAATACCAAATCGGTGGCAACCGTTCTGAACTGGATGGTTGCGCTCCTGCTGCTCGGTATTGGTAGCCAAGTGGTCACTATTGTCCTTTTTCCAGACACGCCGGAGTCACTCGCCCGGAGTCAACAGTCGTTCGAACTGGTCGTGACGCAAGTGGTATCTACCTGGCAATACGGCTCGGTTTGGGACGTCATCCGTCTTCAGAAACTCGGTGTCATGCTGTTACACATCGCGGCCATCCGGAATGGACTGGTGAATTATCTCCACTATGAACTACTGTTTCTGCTGGGTCTGGTGACGGGAAAATTGCAGCTTTTCCGTCGGATCAACGCCATCAAAATTCAGCTCCTGAAACTCGTTTTCTGGATTTTCCCCTTCGCTTTATTGCTAAAAGGTCTTTCCTGTCTGCCGCTTTTTGACATCCACCTGCTGCCAGCGACCCAATTGCCCTGTGAAAAACTGATCTTTTCGCTTGCCGAATTTATGGGCACTCCGCTGCTGACCATCGTTTATCTTATTGAGCTATCCTTGTTTCTTCAACAAAAACCGCCCCGCTTTTTCCGCTGGATTGGGAATGCCGGCCGCCTGGGCTTAACCAACTACCTGATGCAAACCCTCCTTTGCATGGCCTTTTTTTACGGCTACGCATTCGGATTTTCGGGCCACCTGACGCTTCTGCAATCGTTTTTTGCCGTAATTTGCCTCTATATCTTTCAGGTTTGGTACAGCACGCAGTGGTTAAAATACCACCGATCGGGTCCACTCGAAACCGTGTGGCGAAATTGGGCGTATAAAAACGAAGTGATTCGCCCCTCAGCGTCCGTCCCCAAACCAGAATCATCAAAAGCGATTCAATGAGAAACCATTACGCCTTGGTCAGCCTGGTGCTGCTATCCCTTTCGCTGACCGAATGTAAAACCGGTCGGAACCTAACCGGAAAAAACGCTTCGGTATTGACGGCTTCGGTTGAAACTGAAAACCGGCTTTCCTGCTGCGATTTCGGCACGAAAATGCCCGATGGCAACCCGGTCTGGTGCGAAGCCTCGGCGGTTTTGTTCGACAACGGCACGGTTTTCGTCGCCAACGACAAGGACATGCCCGCCGGATTGAGCCCGGTTTTTACGAAGCCCTGGAAAACCTTGGCCGACACCACCGTCCGGCCCACGCCCCTGCTCGCGGAAACCTTTCGGACCACGCGCAAATACGAAGATTTTGCCACCAACGGCGACTATGTTTTCCTGACCACGGCGTTCGACCGCGTCAAACCAGGTTCGACGGACTGGGATAGTTACAACACCATTTTATACTGGAAAAAGGGCCAGGAAGCCAATCCTCAGGTGCTGGCTCCGCAGCCGGGCGCGAAAAATTCCGTGGCGCTCCGCGAACAACTCGGCAAAGTCTTATCGCAAAACCGCCCGGCCTACCCCAACGGAATGCCGTATTTCAAGGTGGAAGGACTGGCCGTCATGGATTCGCTGCTGCTGTTCGGGATTCGGGAAGAAGGCGAAAAATACGATAAATTCGACTACCGGGTTCGGATTGTAAGCGTGCCGTTTTTCGTGGAAAAAACCGCTACTGGCGAGCGGCTGGCGTTGCGCGACAACTGGCGCGTAGTGGCCGATTTTGACCCGGCCACCGTTCCCGATCTGCCCAAACCGCTGGCGTTGTCGAGCATCGAATACGACCGAACCCGCAAGCTGTTCTGGCTCCTGACCTCCATCGAAGTCAATGGCCAACTGGACGCCTATCTCTGGACGGCCACGCCCGATGCCGTTCTGAACAACCGACCGTTTAGTGTCGTGCGCGACGCGGCTGGCCAGCCGGTTCATTTCAACCACAAAGCCGAAGACCTGACGTTCATCGACGCCAATCATTTGCTGGTCATTCACGACGACGACCGCACCGCCACGAAAGTGGGGCCCCAAACCCGCCAGCCCCATCAGGCGGCTTATACCGTTTTGAAAATCAACTGAGGTGTCCCATCCGCCCGCTTTGGTAATCGGAAATGGCCTGCCGGATTTCCTGTTCGGTATTCATCACAAACGGGCCGTGCGACACCACCGGTTCGTTAATCGGCTGGGCCGAACCCAGCAAAATGCGCGATTCGTCGGTGGCACGAACGTCGATTTCGTCACCGTCATTTTCAAAAATGACCAGCGAACGGCCACTGATTTTCTGACCGTTAACGACAATTGCGCCATTTAACAGATAAAACAGAACAGTACGCGAAGCCTCGATCCGGCGCGTAAACGAACCGCCCGCCAACAGCGAAACGTTTGCCAGCTCCACATCGTAAACCGGCTGAACCGGCCCGGCAACACCATTCCAGACGCCGGACGTAACGGCCACCGTTCCTTTTCCGTCCGCCAGCGTCACCGCCGGAATGTCATTTTTCTGCAAACCGACGTAATGCGGTTTTACCATCTTCAGCCGCCCCGGTAAATTGGTCCAGAGCTGAATAAGCTCGACCATGCCACCGGTCTCTTTAAATGCCTCCGACGAACTTTCCGAATGCACCAGTCCGCTGCCGGTGGTCATCCACTGAATGCCTCCGGTTTCGATGGTACTGGCAAAACCGCTGCTGTCGCGGTGCTGCACGTCGCCCTGGTAAATAAACGTCACGGTTTCGAAACCCCGGTGCGGGTGTGGCCCAAAGGGTAAACCGCTGTTGCGGGCCGGAAACCGGGTCGGGCCGTGGTGGTGCAGCAGCAAAAAAGGGTCGAGTTGGTCGACGCCATTGGCGGGCAACGGCTGGTGCATCGTCAGCGGCCCCAATTGCTGGCCCTGCGGCTTGATAACTGTCTGAATCGTTCGCATGCTGTAAAATTATCAGTATCCATCTACTTTTGCTACATTTGCCGATTATTGCGACACCTCTATAAATTCATGAAAAAATGCTATAGCCTGTGGCTTCAACGGCTCGGGCTGCTGTGGCTTGCCTACACGGTTTGCCGATTCTTCTTCTGGTATTTTAATCGTGACACCTTTCAACAGGCTTCATTTCAGGAAATTGGCCGGTCGTTTCTCCTGGGCATCCGTTTCGACTGGTCGATCATCGCCCTCAGCAACATTCTCTTCACGCTCCTTTCCCTCCTGCCGCTCCGGTGGGTGGCCACAACGACCTGGCAACGCGTGCTGAAAACGGTGTATCTGGCGGTCAACCTGCCGCTGTTGCTGTTGAATCTCATCGATGCTGAATATTACCCGTTTACCGGCCGCCGGACGATCATCAGCCTCCTCGACCTGGGGGGCGACATCACCGATCAACTGCCTTCGCTGGTTGTCCATTTCTGGTATTTGCTCCTGATTTTTGCGGGAATAACGTACGTTCTGGTCCGGTTTTATCCCAACCGAAAACCCGTCGAAACCTCGAGTCGCGTGGCTTGGTGGCCGGGCTGGGCCGGGTTGGCGTTCGCGCTGGCGCTGAGTATTCTCCTCTTTCGGGGCGGTTTCCAGGAAAAACCGTTGCGTGCCAATCAGGCTTTCCGACAGAATGACGCGGGTTTGGGCAATCTCACATTGAATTCGTCCTTCACTTTTCTGACCTCCATCGACGCGGTCGGCACCGAACGGCTGGCGTTTTTTACCGATCAGAAAACCGCCTGGTCGCTCATCTGTCATCCGTCACCAACTCCGCTCCACTTGCCCGTTCAGCCCCCGCAGAATGTCGTTGTGATTATCCTGGAAAGTTTTGCGAAAGAGTACATGGGCTACGGGAATCCGTACCGGGGTTACACGCCTTTTCTGGATTCGCTGGCGCGGCAAAGCGTTTTTTTTACCAACGGTTTTGCCAACGGCCGGGAGTCGATCATGGCGGTTCCGGCCGTCACGGCGTCCATTCCGCAGCTCATGGACGAACCCTTTATTACCTCAACCTACCAGTCGAACCGGTTTTCGGGACTCGGCACGCTGCTGCATCGGCACGGTTTTCAAACCCACTTTTTCCACGCAGCCCGCAACGGCTCGATGGGCTTCGAAGGATTTTCACAACAGGCCGGTTTTCAAAACTATTACGGCCTGAACGAATACCCGGATTCGCTCCGCGAACGGGATTTTGACGGCAACTGGGGCATTTTCGACGAGCCGTATCTGCAATATGTTTCCGGGCAGCTGAGCCAGTCGAAACAGCCGTTCGGCGCGGTCCTTTTTACGCTCAGTTCGCACATGCCCTACACGATTCCGGCGCAATACAAAAACCGCTTTCCGAAAGGCAAGGTGGAAGTTCACGAAAGCATTGGTTACGCAGATTATGCGCTGCGGGAATTTTTCAAAACCGCCCAAAAACAGCCGTGGTTCCGGCAAACCTTGTTTGTCATTACTGCCGATCATACGCAGGAAACCACCGAACCGGGTTATGCCAATCCGCTGGGGGCCTATCGCGTCCCAATCCTGCTTTTCCACGCTGATCCTCAGGTTGTTCAGGCGCTTAAACAGCAAACGGACACCGACCGGATTTGTCAGCATACGGACCTGATGCCCACGGTTTTGCATTACCTCAACCTGAACGAAAACCCGGTATTGCCGTTCGGGCAATCGGTTTTCGATACCGAACCCGGCCAGGCCGTTCAGTATGCCGCCGGGCGGTTTCGGCTGGTCGAAAAAGACGTTTACCTGGAAATGCCGCTCGACGGAACCGGCGTTCTTTACGACTCCCGAACCGATCAGCCGATCCGGAATGAAGTCCGTCGGCACCAATTGCAGCAACGCTTGCAAGCCACGCTGCAAGCCTATCGGAATGGCCTGATCGACAACCGGTTTCTGGACCCCAACGCCGGTGAAAAACCGCTCGCAGTCCGGTGATCGTCACGGCATTTTATTGACTTTCAGGAAAGCTGGTCGCTCCGAAACCGCCACCCGAACGGTTCCCGCCGTGGGCGACAGTTTTTGGGAAACGCCGTGTTTCTGCCCGTTCCGGAGCGTTACCAGCGTCGCCGTCGTGGGTGAACCTTCCAGTTTTAGTGAATAATCCGGCACTTCTGTTCCGTCCGACGTAGGGCACCAGAACGCATAAATTCCCTCGTTCGTCGTCGGATTTTTGAATTTAAAAACCGTCACTTTTTCGTTCCCGGTCGCGGTTTCGCCATAAAATACAAAGCCCGAAAGCTGTTCCCGCAGCGTATGAACGTAATACCACGACGGTTTGACGGTCGGGTCACCGGTCGCACCAATCAACCCGCTGTTGTCGAACTGGGTGGTGCCGGTTGTTCGCACATCGCGCAGCATAAACATCGCGACACGGTCCATTCCGCCCGCAAAACACGCCAGAAACGCCCGCACCAGCCATTGTCCCTGAATTTCCGGCGTCGGCGCGGCCTGTTTTGTCACCGGGTTGGTGTCCCAGCCAAACTCGGTCATCCAGACTTCTTTTTCGGGCGCGTAGCGGTTTCTGAAATCCGTTACGCGCTGCATCACACCCCGCAAATTGTCCTGTTCGGGGCTCACGCCTTTGGTCATCACGGCCTGCCCGCCCCCAGCGTTGCAATAGTGGTGAACCGTCAGCACGTCGAAAACGAATTTGTGGTCTTTCCGGTTGTGTTCAAACCAGAACTGCATGGCCCGCAGATACTCCACACTCGGAATGGCAATACCGCTCATGACCAGTTTGGCGGTCGGATCGGCATTTTTGATGCCCTTGTTTTTGCCCATCGTCGATTCGTGCCCGTCGTAATCCGCGCTCGATAGGGCCGCGTATTCATATGGACTAAAATAATCGCTGCGCCCGCCCCACCAGCCGTCGGGCTCGTTCCAGTTTTCGTAATAATCCAGATACCCCAAACCGGACTTTCGGGGCTGGTTGGGCGCCAGTTTCAGCTGATCGTCAGATACTTTCGTATGACCGTAGCGGGCGGCAAACTGGAACATCAGATCGGCATGAGCCGCGTACGACGCCGGATTGGTGGGGTCGGCACCCGGTTTTGCCACAGGCTTGTGTCGCGAGTGTTTGTCGGGCGCGCCGTTCAGCCACGGAACCGTGCCCTGAATGCAGGGAAAAACCGTAATGCCGGCGGCTTTCATTTTCTGATAATAGACATCAAAATCGACCCCCGTTTTCAGATTCGGATTCCAGTCGGGAATTACCCCGGCGGCTTTTTTGACCGTATCACTTTTCAATGTACTCGGATTCCACTGCGTGGCGTTGTTCGGATAACCGGGATAACCGCGCGTAAAACCGCCTTCGTGGTAATGCCAGCTGTGGTATTCGCGCACAAAATCAGCCACTTCGACCTTGTCCATCGGATCACCACAATGCGAATTGATACCGATGGTATTTTTCAAAACCGGGCCAATTCGCGCCGGGGCGGCTGCCTTTGAGGCTGTCGGAGCAGGGCCAACCGGATAACCGTAAATCACAATTTCGCGCATGTCGGCGTCGGTTTCCTTCGAAATCTGCAAATACCGTGTCCGATTATTCGCCACCGAATGAACATTCCAGACGTTGCTGTTGGTCAGCGGATCGGTCAGCAAAGGTGTCCAGCGAAAGGGAATGCCGTAGTTGATCCGGCAATTTCCGACCATGCCATCGCCGTCGTACAGGTAGATTTTGGTAATGACGTAGTCCCGGCCCAGATCGATCACCGCGTTGGCGGGCAAATACCACGACAATTCGCCTTCGGCCACGTTCACCGACCAGTTTGTGGTGCATTTTTCGACCGGAATTCGGTCTTTCGGCCCTTGTTCATCCGCCAGAAAACCGGCATTTCCTTTAGCACCTTCGTTAATGATCATTTCCGCCGACAAGCTTATTTTCTGACTTTTATCGGGCGGAAAATGGGCGGTTGTCCGAAACGCACCAAACAGAAAAAGCAGCAGGGAACTCAGGCGGTATGGTTTCATAAAAATGGGGAAAAGTTCGCGGTTATCTGCAAGACAGCGTACCTGCGCTATTCATACTCACTTTTTCTTTTCGCGCCAAAAATCCGGTTTTATCCGAGTATAATTTTCCCCTTGCGCCCCTTACGGCTTCCAATACCTTACCCGATCCCGCTATGGCTGCCAACTACTCCCGCCGATCGTTCATCCAGAAAACCGCATTGGTCACCGGTGCACTCTCGCTGCTCCAGCCCGACCGGCTGCAAAGTCAACCGACGCAGGAACTTGCGATTCCCAAAATGCACCTGTTTTCGAAGCATTTGCAGTTTCTGAATTACACCGATCTGGCCGAAAAGGCCGCCGAACTCGGATTCGATGGCGTCGATCTGACCGTTCGACCGAATGGCCACGTGCGGCCCGAGCGCGTCGAAACCGATTTGCCCAAAGCCGTTGAAGCCTTGAAAAAAGTCGGTTTTTCGCCCTCGCTGATGACCACCGCCGTCGAAGATGCGGCCAATCCGGTGGACCACCGGGTGTTGGAAACGGCGGCCCAGCTCGGCATCCGGCACTACCGCATGAACTGGTACTGGTACCCCGCCGACCGCAGTTTGCCCGAATCGCTGCGGCAGTATCAACAGAAAGTAAAGGGCCTCAGCGAGTTGAACCAAAAGCTAAACCTTACGGGCGGGTATCAGAATCATTCGGGGAGTCTGGTGGGCGCGTCGGCCTGGGAGGTCTGGGAAATGCTGAAAACCGCCGATCCGGAGACGATGGGCGTTCAATACGACATCCGGCACGCGACGGTCGAGGGCGGTTTATCGTGGCAAAACGGCCTGCGGTTGCTGCAATCGCATATCAAAACGCTGGTGTTTCAGGACTTTGCGTGGGAAAACCGCGCGGGGAAATGGGTGGTGAAAAACGTGCCGATCGGCGAAGGCATGTCCGACTACAAAAATTATTTTCAGCTGTTGAAACAGTATAAAATTCAGGTTTCGGCGTCATTTCATTCGGAGCATACGCCGGGTGGAGACGGCGCGACCAAACTGCCGCTCAGCGATCAGAAGGTGGCTTTTGAATCCCTGAAAAAGGAGTTGAAAAGGGTCAAAGAACTGTGGCAACAGGCCTAATCAGCTCCCGAAAAACCGCCTGTTATCTATTCTAGTCATCTGGCTTGAATAACCAAATAGTACAATATTTCGGGAGTTCCTTCTAAGCTGGTTTTTGATTTTACCTGAGATAATAAATGTATTTTTTACATCTATTCAAAAAAATCGGATACGGTCTGGAAACCACGAAAGCAGTTTTTATCTTTTTTTTTGGAAAAAATAGAAATTTCTTTATCTCTTTGTAAACCAATTGCGTTTTTCAGCGATCCAACCGGGCAAGCATTTCCTACAATAGTACAATTCAGCAAAGTAATTTCAAGGTATTGATTTTAGCGTAATGGAAACCCCTAGTGAACATACGGCGGAAAATGCGGTTTGGAGAAATTTCCGAAATGGAGACTCCAACGCCCTGGCGCATATTTTCAGGGAGCATTACGACAGCCTGTATTACTACGGAATGAAGCTCGTCCGGGATGAAGATTTGGTGCAGGATTGCATCCAGAATGTGTTTCTGAAACTCTGGACCCGGCGCGAACAATTGGGTGAAATCCGGTTTGTCCGAGCCTATTTGCTTAAAGCGCTGCAACGGCACATCAGCGACGAAGCCGTGTCGGCCAATAAAAAGAAGAGCATTCAGGCCGATTACCTCTATGAATTTGACATCACATTTTCACACGAAGATTTCCTGATTGCCGCCCAGATTTCCAAAGAACAGGGCGAAGCACTGGCGCATTGCCTGAACCAGCTCTCCAAACGGCAGCGGGAAGCGCTTTTTCTGAAGTTTTACGAAGGGCTCGATTACGAAAAAATTGCGGATGTGATGGCGCTCAACGTCCAGTCGGTCCGGAATCTGATTCATCAGAGTCTAAAAAGTCTGAAAGAACACAAAACCGCCCTGGTTCCGCCCTCATCGACCGCGCTCCGCCCGGTGCTCGACAGCGCCTATTTCGACGGCAAATACGCCAGCCCGCTCGCGTTGCTGATTGTCTATTTCTTTGCTTCCTGATTTTCAATCAATTATTTCCCAGGGATTTATCAGCCCACGGTTTTAACCGTGGAAAACGGAAAATCTGGCTCCCATCCAGAAACCGTTTAAACGGTTTTTATTGGCGGAAAATTGCCGTCTGATGGTCCCACGGTTCAAACCGTGGGCTGATAAAATGCTTTCGAAATGGCTCCATTTATTTCCTAAAAACCGGTGTAAAACTGCCGGACAATTTGCCCAAAAATATTTTGAGTATATAACTGCAAACCCGCTGTCCTATTAGCAAAAGAGGACGAAACCCGGTTTGTCATTCTTCATCTTTTCGCTCGTTCTAAGCGCTTTCGTTATGCATCCATCCCATTACATACACTACACCAGCGAGGATTTTGCCACCGATGAATCATTTCAGGCCTTCGTGTCCGGCACGAATGCCGAAGCGGTTCAGTTTTGGGAGCATTTCATCCGGGAACATCCCGAAAAACAACGCGAAATCGACGAAGCAAGGGCGCTGATTTCGCTGCTTACTCCGCAAAAACCGGTTGTTTCGGAGGAGCAGAAAAACCGGGAGCTGGAACGGCTGCTGGTGTCCATCGGTGCAAATGAATCATCCGTAAAACCTTTATGGTCAGATAGTACCCAAACAACCTGGTGGAACCGCTGGCCGGGATGGGTGGCGGCTTCGCTGGCGGGTTTGCTGGTGCTGGCGGGAGGCACCTATTTCTACTTGAACCGCACTGCGAAGGAGCTTATTAGTTACCAAACCGCTTACGGTGAAAACCGCACGTTTACACTCCCCGACAGTTCGGTGGTAACACTGAATGGCAACACCAAATTACGGCACGCACCCAACTGGGGCGGGAAACACGATCGCGAGGTCTGGATTGACGGCGAAGCGTTTTTCGATGTCAGGCACAAGGTAAACAACGCCCGGTTTGTGGTGCACACGTCCGACCTGGACGTCGAGGTGCTGGGAACGCGGTTTAACGTTTTTAACCGCAACGACAAAACCAACGTGGTGCTCAATTCCGGCAAGGTCAAAGTCAACATCATGTCGGAGAAAGATACTAACCGGGTGATGATGGTGCCCGGCGAGACGGTGGAATATTTCCGGAAAGACAAAAAAGTCGTCAAGAATCAGGTGAACGCCGAAGCGCTGACGTCCTGGCGCAATAAAGTGCTGGTTTTTGAAAATACGCCCCTTTACAAAGTCGGCGAAATGATCGAAGACACCTACGGCGTCGATGTGATTTTCAAAGATAATGTGAAAGCCAACCAGAAACTGGTCGGCACCATTCCGAGCGATAACCTGGATGTACTGTTGACGGTTCTGGCCAAATCGTCGAATCTGCGCATCATCCGGACTGATAATCAGGTAGTTATTGAGAATAGCATTCCTTTATCCGATCACCCTTAAGAATTTCACCTCATGAATAAGAACCGATACTCATTGCGCAAGCTATCGTTCTGTCTGTTCCTCCAGGCGGTTATAAGCTGGCAGGGATACGCCCAGGTAACGGCTTCGATTGACAAATCGCCGGTCGAGAAAAAAGTATTGACGGAATTACACAAACCGCTCAAACAGGCTCTGAATGAGTTGGGTACGCGGTATAATGCGTCGGTGATCTACAATCTCCAGACCGTCGATAACAAGTTTGTAACCCGGCAGGCCAACGCGCCCGCCCGGATCGAGGACGCGCTCCAGAATTTGCTGGAACCGCTGAATCTCCAATTTGAAAAGGTGAAAGACCATGTTTACGTGGTGGTTCCGCCCAAAGAAAACCGGAAAGAAAACCGCCCGGAGAGCATCGAAGCCGCGCGGTCTACGACGATTCCCCTGCTGGACAACGCCCTTTTCAACCCCTTGCAGGCCCGCGTCAACCTGGATTTGATGGCCCGGCTGGAGCGAAAAACCGCCATCAACGTGCGGGGCCGCGTAACGTCCGACAACGGCGACGGGCTGGTGGGTGTCAACGTCATCATCAAAGGTTCGACGAGTGGCGTCACGACCGACGCCGAAGGCAATTACGTCATCAACGTGCCGAATCCGAACGGAACGCTCATTTTCTCGTACATCGGGTTCCTGTCCAAAGAAGTTCCGGTCAATAACCGCTCGGTGATCAACGTGCAGCTCGCGACGGATGAACGACTTTTGAGCGAAGTGCAGGTGGTCGGTTACGGAACGCAGACGAAAGCTGAAGTTACCAGCGCCATTGCAACGGTAACGGCGAAAGAGATCAAAGACATGCCGCTGGTCGGTCTGGATCAGGCGCTTCAGGGCCGGGCTTCGGGCGTGCAGGTCACGAATAATACCGGCGCACCGGGCGGGGGCGTTTCCATCCGGATTCGTGGCACCTCGTCGCTGGGCGCGGGCAACGAGCCGTTGTATGTCGTGGACGGGATTCCGATTAACAACACGCAGACGTTCAACCAGCAAACCGGCGAAGAACGGATCAACGGGATGTCGAACATCAATCCGGCGGACATTGAGTCGATTGAAATCCTGAAAGATGCCGCGTCGACCTCTATTTACGGGGCGCGGGCGGCCAACGGCGTGGTGCTGGTGACGACCAAACGCGGCAAAGCTGGCAAGCAACAGATCGATTTGACGAGCTACTACGGTTTTTCGCAATCGACCAGCCGCTACAAAGTGCTGGGCGCGTCCGACTTCGCGACCCTGTCGAACGAAGGTCTGGCGTCCATCAAAGCCGCACCGGTTTTTACGCAGGAATTTATCCGCAATCCCACCATCAACACCGACTGGCAGGATGCGGTTTTGCGCAGCGCACCCACCGCCAACATCAACCTTTCGACCCGGGGCGGCACCGAAAAAACGCAGTATATGCTGAGCGCGGGTTACATGGACCAGCAAGGCGTTCTGATCGATTCGCGGTTTAAGCGCTACACGCTCCGTGTCAATCTGGATCAGAAAATCAATAACAAGATCAAAATCGGGAATAGCCTGATGGTCAGTTTTACCGACAACAACCGGCTCCGCAACAACGGAACGCCCCGCTCGGATGCGGGTGGTAATCACCTCTACGGTTCGCCGGTGTTGACAACAGCGCTGACGCGTAGCCCGGCCACGCCCATCTACCTGCCCAACGGCGAATATTCGTTCGATCCGCTGGCTCCGCTGATCGCCAATCCGGTAGCGATGGCGCTGGCACAACACCTTGATAACAAGACGCTTCGATTAATTGGTAATCTGTTTGCCGAATGGGAAATCATCAAAGGGCTGCGCTTCCGGACGCAGGTCGGAACGGACGTTCGCTTCGAGAACGAAGACTTTTTCTACGAACCATTTCAGGCCGCTGTGCAGGGGAATGGTACCGGATCGGGCAGTGTTCGGAATTTCAATGAAGTGTTGTGGTTGACGGAAAATTATTTTACCTACGATTTTAATTTAGGAAAAGACCACAAATTCCAGGCCTTGCTGGGGACCAGTTTTCAGGAATCCCGCCTGGAAGAAGCGTTTTCGTACGTCGGCGGTTTTGTCAGCAAAAACATCACGACGCTGAATGGCGGTTCTACCATTTTGAGCTCGACCTCCGGCGCGGAATCCTGGGGAATTGCCTCCTACTTCGGCCGGTTGAACTACAATTACAAGAGCAAATACCTGTTGTCGGTCAATGCCCGGATCGACGGTTCGTCGCGGTTTGGGGCCAACAACAAATACGGTTTTTTCCCTTCGGCCTCGGTCGGCTGGAATTTGACGGAAGAAGAGTTTATGAAATCGTCGACGACCGTCAGCAACCTGAAACTGCGGACGAGCTACGGAATTACGGGAAATCAGGAAATCGGAAACTACTCCTACATCGGCACCTTTGGCGTCGGCGGGGGTGCCAAT
This sequence comes from Larkinella rosea, assembly GCF_003858635.1. Lineage (GTDB taxonomy): Bacteria > Bacteroidota > Bacteroidia > Cytophagales > Spirosomataceae > Larkinella > Larkinella rosea. The sequence goes on along the minus strand of NZ_RQJO01000015.1, from coordinate 781,958 downwards.
ACCGGTCGCAACTACCTGAACCGCTTGGGCGCGGTGGCCAACAACATTCCCAATGCTGATTTTTCCTGGGAACAAACCGCCCAGTTTAACGTCGGTGCCGACGTCGGTTTTTTGAATAACCGCCTGAATCTGACCGCCGATTATTACATCAAAACCACCAAGGATCTGTTGCTCGATATTCCGCTGCCCCGCACCTCCGGTTTTGGCTCCACGCTGACCAACATCGGAAGAATGGAAAACAAAGGGTTCGAACTGGGTATCAATACGGTCAACCTGACCGGCGATTTTACCTGGAATACCAGCCTGAATTTCAGCATGAACCGCAACAAAGTACTGTCGCTGGTAGCCGGGCAGGACATTGCGGTGAACGAAGCCACGCTGATTCGCGTCGGTCAACCCATTTCGTTCTGGGTGTATGAACGGGAGAAAAACGTGAATCCCGAAAACGGCACGGTCGTCATTGTCGATCAGGATAAATCGGGCGGAGCCGTCAACAGCCTCGACCGCGTGATCATGGGAAGTCCGCTGCCGAAACACATCGGCGGCTTGACCAACTCATTCGGTTACAAGGGGTTTGACCTAAGCATCTTCTTTCAATGGTCGTATGGCAATAAGATTTACAACCAGACGCGGAAGTGGATGGAAGGCCTGAACCGCGACCTGAATTCGACGATTGGCTACAACACCACGCAGGTTTCGTTCGACAAACGGTGGCAAAAACCGGGTGATGTCACGGAATATCCGGGCGTTTTCTACGACAACCGGAGCGCCAACAACCTGCTGCCCCACAACGGCTGGCTCGAAGACGGTTCGTACCTGCGCCTGAAAACGCTGACACTGGGTTACAACCTGCCCCGCACTTTTACGAACCGGCTTAAAATTGCGTCGGCGCGGATTTACTTCTCGTCGAATAACCTGCTGACGTTCACCAACTACACAGGTTATGATCCCGAAGTGAGCCATTTCACCGGTTCGGGCATCGGCGGCAACGTGGCCATGGGCTACGACTACGGGACGTTCCCGCAGCCAAAAAGCTACACGCTGGGCCTGAACATTTCATTTTAAGATCAAGATTCGTCATTCTCCTTTTTCATTCGTACTCATGAAAAAACTAAACAACAAAATGCTTCGGCTGGCGGCTCTTTTTCTGATCGGTTTTGCCGTAAATGGCTGTAACACATTGGATCAGAAGCCCGAATCGGCACTGGCGCAGGACGGTTTTTATTCAAACGGCACTGATGCCGAACTGGGGCTGATCGGAACCTATAACCGCTTATTTACCGAAAATCACATCGTGGGTACGTACATGCTGCTGGACATGAATTCCGACGATTTGACCACCGGCGCCGGGAAATTCGGTTACCTGATGGAAACCCGGACCGATATGTCCAGCGTCAACAACGGCACAACGGACACGTATTTTAATGCGCCCTGGGTAACGATCGCCAACGCCAATCTTTTTCTGGAGAAAGTAAAAGACATTGCACCAACGGCATTCGTCGGAGCCACCACCGCCAACGACAAACGCAAGGATGAAGTGCTGGGCGAAGCGCATTTTATTCGTGGACTTTCGTATTACTACCTGGCGATGTTGTGGCGCAACGTGCCGCTGATTCTGGACTTTCCGTCGGGCGCGTTGCCGGAAGAAAACCAGAAACCGAGCGTTCCGCAGTCGGAAGTGCTGGCGCAGGTGGTGAAAGATTTGCAGGTGGCCGAAACCAACCTTCCGAATTCGCTGACGCAGTTTTCGGCCAACGAACGCCGGGGCCGGGCCAGCAAATGGGCGGCCAAAGGCTTCCTGTCGCGGATTCGGTTGCAGGAAAAAAACTGGGCGGAAGTCGTCAAACTGTCCGATGAAATCATCAACAGCAACCAGTTTACGCTGACCAATCCGTGGACGACCATGTTTCTGGGCGATCAGAACAGCGCCGAAGCTATTCTTGAAATTCAGGCCGAAGCCGGACCCGGTTTTTTCAACATGGGGATTCACGGCTGGTATTACGGCAACGGCGAGTTCCGGGCGACCGACGACGCCGTGGCGCAGTACGAAAAACCGCGCAAGGATGTTCGCTACGAAAACGTGATCAAGGACGACAAAGTCTCGAACAAGTTTCTGCCCCAGCCGCTTTGGGCCAACGAAGGCATTGCGCGCGCCAATCTGGTGATGCTGCGGTTGGGCGAAATTTATTTCAACAAAGCCGAAGCCCTCAACGAACTCAGCTACGAAACCAACAAACAGGCGGTTTTGGCCATTCTGAATACGTTCCGGGCGCGGGCGCAGGACCCCAACTTTGCCAACCGGTTCCGCCCCACGCTGCCCGTGGGCACCACCGGTATTCCGTTGCTGACGCTGGCCGACGTCGATACGCAGGAAAAAATGCGGCAGGCGATTCGCGCCGAAAAACGCCGGGAGCTGATGTTTGAAGGCGTTCGCTGGCTGGATCTGCTGCGCTGGGACCCAACCTATGCCGCCCAGATCGTGAAAGCCAGCAGCCCCGACCGCCTGTATTTCCCGATTCCGGAAAACGAAATCCTGCTCAACAAAGGAGTCTTGAAGCAAAACCCGGGCTGGTAAATTACATCAACCCCCTGAGGGGATTTGGGGGTAATTCTAATTCGTCAGTAGCCGGGCAACTACTGACGAATTTTCATTTCTAAGGACAAACTTTGCCGTCATTGTAAGTCTATGCGTCGCTTGCTTGTTACCGGTTTTTACCTGCTGAATTTACTGTTCCTTTTTTCCTGCCGGAACCGGGAAGAAGAGCCGCCGGTTTTTGAGCGGATTCCCGCTGAAAAAAGCGGTATTCAGTTCGCCAACATGATCACTGAGAACGATTCCGTCAACCTGCTGGATTACGAATACGTGTACAACGGCGGGGGCGTGGCGGTGCTGGACGTCAACCTCGACGGGCTGCCGGATTTGTTTTTCAGTGGAAATCAGGTGCCCAGCCGGCTGTACCTCAATCTGGGAAATTTACAATTCAAAGATATCACCGAATCGGCGGGCATCCGGGGTGATAACTGGGCGACGGGCGTGGCCGTGGCGGATGTCAACGGCGACGGTTTCCCGGATTTGTACGTGTGCTCGGCGCGCGTATACGGCGACGCGCGCCGGACCAACCGGCTCTACATCAACAATCGAAAAGGCGGTTTTACCGAATCCGCAGCGGCTTACGGACTGGCGTACACCGGTTTTTCCACGATGGCGGCTTTTCTGGATTACGACCGCGACGGCGATCTGGACCTGTTCATTGCGACCTACGCCAACGAAACCTGGGACACCAGCGTGATTCATCCCAAAATAACGGACGGTTCCGGGAAGAGCGCGGATAAACTATTTCAGAACAACGGCAACGGAACGTTCACGGATGTGTCGAAAAAAGCCGGGATGCTGATCGACGGCTACGGGTTGGGGCTGGCCATCTGCGACATCAACAACGACAACTGGCCCGACATTTACGTCTCGAACGATTACGTCGATGACGACTTTATTTACCTCAACAACCAGAACGGAACCTTCACCGAATGCGCAGCTAAGTACCTGAAACACACCAGCAATTTTGCGATGGGCAACGACATCGCCGACATCAACAACGACGGTTTGCCCGACATCATGGCCGTCGATATGCTGCCCGAAGACAACGAGCGGCAGAAATTGTTCAGCGGGGCCAAAAACTACGACAAGTTCATGATGACGCTGGCGCAGGGCTATTTGCCGTCGTACATGCGCAACACGCTGCAACTCAACAACGGTAACGGTACGTTCAGCGAGATCGGACAACTCGCCGGGGTTCACGCCACTGACTGGAGCTGGGCACCCCTGCTGGCCGATTTCGACAACGACGGCTTTAAAGACCTGTTTATCAGCAACGGCTATCCGAAAGACATCACGAACCGCGATTTTTCGGTCTATAACAAATATGCCGCTTCGCCCGACGCGCCCAATCGCTTACCCGAAAATTTAAGCGAACAGCACCGCATCATGCTCCGCGCGGTTGAAGAATTACAGGGTTCCAAATTGCAGAATTACGTTTTTCGGAATAACGGTGGCGACCGACCGGGCGATCTCACGTTCACCAAAAAATCCGACGCCTGGGGCCTGCGCGAGTTGAGTTTTTCGAACGGGGCTGCCTACGCCGATCTGGACAACGATGGCGATCTGGATCTGGTGGTCAACAACATCAACGACCCGGTTTTTCTTTACAAAAACCGCTCCAACGAGCTGAAAACAAATCATTACCTCCGACTGAAACTCGTCGGCGACTCCCTCAACACCGCCGGTTTGGGCGCGAAGGTGAGTTTGTACGCTGGAAAAAATGACGTTCAATACCTGGAAAATTCGCCCTATCGTGGTTTTCAGTCGAGCGTCGAATCGGTGCTACATTTTGGATTGGGAAAAACCGCTACCGCCGATAGCCTTCTCATTCAATGGCCCGACGGCAAGCGTACGATTCTCCGCAACGTCAAAGCCAATCAGGTTATTACGGTTCGACACAAAGACGCTGTTCGGGGGCCGGTTTTACCCGAAAAACCAAAACCGGTTTTGTTTGCGGAAGTGGCGGCTCGGTTGAGCATCGATTTCAGGCATCAGGAAAACGAATACGCCGATTTCAAGGTCGAGCATTTGTTGCCGCACAAATATTCGCAGAGCGGGCCCGGCATCGCCGTCGGCGACGTCAACGGCGACGGTCGGGAGGATTTTTTTGTGGGTAACTCTTCCGGTTACCCCGGCAAACTGTTTCTACAAACCGCCGATGGGCGTTTTACGGGAAAAGAGTTCAATCTGGACCAGCCACTTGAAGACCTGGGCGTTTTGCTGTTCGACGCCGACGGTGACAACGATCTCGATTTGTTTATCGTGAGCGGCAGCAACGAGCAGATGGCCGAAACGAGTTATTACCAGCCCCGGCTGTATCGCAACGACGGCCAGGGCAATTTCAGTCGTGATCCGTCGGCTTTGCCCCGGATTACCGACAGCGGTTCGTGCGTCGTTGCGGCTGATTACGATCGCGACGGCGACCTCGATCTGTTCGTGGGTGGGCGGGTTTATCCTGGCAAATATCCGCTGCCCGCCAGAAGTTACATCCTGCGAAATGACGGCGGCAAGTTTAGCAACGTGACCGACGAAGTAGGCGGAAAAGCGCTTAGTCGCGTGGGTTTGGTAACATCAGCGTTATGGACCGATTTTGACAACGACGGGCAAATCGATCTGATGGTGGCCGGGGAATGGATGCCCGTTACAGTTTTCAAAAACGACCAAGGCCGGTTTACGAACGTCTCCGAATCGCTCGGCTTGCAGCACACCCGCGGCTGGTGGAACAGCCTTGCCAGTGGCGATTTCGACAACGACGGCGATATGGATTACGTGCTGGGCAACTGCGGGCAAAACAGCCGCTACAAACCGACTGCCGACGAACCGATTGCGGTTTATGCCAAGGATTTCGACCAGAATGGCACACTAGACCCGGTTTTGACGTATTACCTGCAAGGCCAGCAACAGGCCACGCACGCCCGCGACGAGCTGATCGGTCAGATGAATTTCATGCGCCGGCGGTTTTTGAAGTACGCCGATTACGCCAAAAGTTCGTTTGCTGACCTGTTCATGGAGGAAGAACTCAAGGGCGCTTATGTGCTGACCTGCGACCGGTTTGAGAGCGTGTACCTGCAAAACGAAGGAAACGGGAAATTTACGCTGAAACCGCTGCCGGTACAGGTGCAGTTTGCCCCGCTCTACGGCATGACCAGTCTGGACGTCGATCAGGACGGTTTTCTGGACTTGCTCACAGTTGGTAATTCCTACGCAACGGAAGTGACGATCGGGCGGTATGATGCGAGTATCGGTCTGTATCTGAAAGGCGATGGAAAAGGGAATTTCCAGCCAACTCCGGTAACCGAAAGCGGTTTTACCACGACCGGTGACGCCAAAGGATTGGCAACGCTGCACACCAAAACCGGTCAGCATCTGGTGTTGGTGACGCAAAATTCCGGCCCGTTGCTGGCGTTTTCGCAACCCAATCAAAAACCGCAACGGGTTTTGGCCTTGCAAAGAACCGACGCCTGGGCCGAAATTACGCTGGCGAATGGCCAGAAACGGAGGCAGGAATTGGCGTACGGATCGACGTATCTGTCGCAGTCGGCGCGAACGTTGGTGCTACCGGTCGGGGTGGTTTCAGTAACAATTTATTCGTTTGCGGGGAAAGCGCGACGGGTTGCGCTTACGGTTTCATAAACCCAAACCGGCGCAGAAAATCGTCGGTTTCCTTTAAAATTCCTTCGTCGAACAAGCGGGCGTAAAACGGATCCGGATCGCCCAAATAGTGCTGTCGGCCTTCGTATTTGTGGATTTCGAAGTGGTTGCCCAGCGCCCGCATGTCGTCGGCGAAAAAACTGACGGTCCATAGATCGACCATCGTGTCTTTGGTTCCGTGAAACGCAATGACGGGCGGTAGGCCCCGCTTCAGGTTGTGAGCCGGTGAAATATGCCAGATTTGAGCTCGTTTGTTGCCCAGCAACCGGTCGCACCAGGGTTCAAGTGTGTTGACCGTTCCCGACCACGAAATGATGGCGTTCGGTACCGGGCTGATTTTCAGATTATCCTGCGGATCATTCGGCGTATCGATCATCGCCGTGCACAGAACCAACTGGCCCCCAACCGATTGCCCGCCCGCAACGATCTTGTTCGGGTCGACACCAAAGTCGCTGGCGTGTTCGCGCAACCAGCGCATCGCCGACCGCACATCGATCACGCACTCGACGGGCGTAATGGTTTTTTCCGGATTATTTCCGGTGTCCGTCACCAGCCGGTATTGAAACGAAATCGCCACCAAACCGAGCTTTGCGTAGCGTTTACTGGCGTTAAAAAACTCGTTCGGGTCGCCAAATGCCCAGCCCCCGCCGTGGAAAAAAGCCAGCGCCGTATTGCCTTTTTTCACGATCGTCGACGGTTTATAAAAAATATGCGCCGTCAGTTGAACCGTGTCGACGGTTTTGTAGATTTTCCGGACGTAGACCACCGAGTCGTTTACGGATTGTCCATGGCAAAAAATCGTGCTGAGAAGCAAGGCAATCACCACGGTTGCAAAATATGTTTTCATGTGAATAATGAATTATCGAATCTATCAGCCCATGGTTTCAACCGTGGATTCGCATCACGTGGAAAATTGAGGTTTGGAAACCGTTTTAACGGTTTTGTGATCCGGAATTTCAAACCGTTAAAACGGTTTTTATGGGTGCTAGATTTTCCGTAAATCCACGGTTAAAACCGTGGGCTGGGATATAAATTCTGGTCCGAATTTATGTATAAATCTCAACTCGACGGTTTTCGTTTTCCCCGAAAAATTCCATCGTGATCGCTGCCCATGTAAGCCCCCCAGACCCGGTTTTTCGATGTCGGAACCGCTAGCTTCAGCTTATTGATTTTCAGTCCTTTTTTCTGACTGATCGACAGCAAATCGACCGGATTGGTTTCGTGGCAATACACCAGATCCAGTAAACCGTCGGCATCCAGATCACCAAGCCAGGGCGTGCTGGCGACGTTTGCACCGAATTGCCGTTTCCCGATCTGGTACGTGGTATCATTGTGGAAATCGATCACCAGCAACTGATTGCTGATCGTAGACAACCGATTGTAATTCAGGCTAAAAAGCGCGTCGTCAAAACCGTCCTGATTGTGATCGAACGCCAGTGGGGTGCTTTCCTGGAAACTCCCGAGCGAATCCTGAAACGCGATCTGACCGGTTTTTCCGTCCACCATCAACTGCACCGAGCGGTTTAGCTGCGGCCAGGTACCGATTCCGTAATTCGTGAAAAAATCCGGCACATCGTCGTCCGTAAAAAAACCAACAGCTAGCGAGCAGTATGCTTCCGTTTTGGGAACATTGACCCGCCAGAGCACCTGCTCCGTTGCGCCATCGATGGCAACCATCCGACCGTTGACCGAGTTAGCGATAATGTCCAGAATACCGTCCTGCGTGATGTCGGCCAAAACCGGGGGCGCCACAAATCCTTTCTCGTATCCCGGCTCCAATAGCGTCGCTTTCGACAAATCGTTTTTCAGTAAATCGCTCAGCGAAGCTTTGTACAGACTACCGCTCAGGGTTTCGCCCCCGGTTCCAAAAATGATTGACAAATGGCTATCGCGCTTGAAATCAGCAACAACCACCGAGGTATACGTCTCTTTCCCGTCGGGCATCACCGCCGAAGCCAGCCTTTTTCCGGTAGCGCTACTCAGCACCAGCAACCGCCCCGCCGGACGCCGGGGATCGTGCGGAGCGGCTTTCACGTAACCGCCCGCTGCAACGACCAAATCCGCCAAACCGTCGGCATCCTGATCGGGAATAAACTGCGGGCTGAAGAAATTATACGTGCCGGAATCGCTGGGTGTGCGATTGTCCGAATTCGTGAAATAATCCCAAATGACGCTGCCGGATTTGCCGTCGATGGCTTTGAACTCGGCGGCCCGTCCCCCAATAAAAACGTCGAAAATACCGTCGCCGGTGATGTCGAGAAAGAGCGGTGAACCAAAAATCTGATCGCGCGCCCGGACGTTCCAGAGCAACTGCCCGTTGGCCCCGTTGACCGCAATGATCGCCGAGTCGCTGGTGCGGAATTCGACACTCCCCGCCCCCATGACGATGTCCAGAATACCGTCGTTATTGAGGTCGGCCAGCCGGGGTGATGAAAGCGTCCCCAGCTCCCTGAAAACCGTCGCCCACTCGTCCTGTTTCTGTACCGGTTTAGGCTTAATCAACTGATAACCAACCAGTATAACCGTCGACACGACGACTAGAGCCAGCAGCAGGTAAAGCGGTTTGGGGTTGGCGGTCATAGAAATCCGTTCCGAAAAGCAGCGGTTTTACTAAAGACCAGCAAAGGCGGTTTTTATACTCATTCGTTACAACGCCAACCGTTCGGCCCGCACCGGATCGCCCCAGAACAAACCGGCTTTTTGCTCGAATTCTTCGGCCGAATCGGTCGTGTAAAATTTCAGGCTCTGGCCTTTGCTGCACTGAGCGTCGATTTCAGGATGTCGGTGGAGGTAATCGTCCAGGCTATTGGCGACAATCTCGCCCTGTCCCAGAATGGTGCGATTGCCGGGCAGGAATTGCCGGATTTTGGGCAGCAGCAGTGGATAATGCGTACAGGCCAGCAAAACCGTATCGATCTCCGGCGACTGATTCAGCAGCCGGTCGAGGTGTTTTTTTACAAAATAATCCGCGCCGGGGTCGTTGTGTTCGCCATTTTCGACCAGCGGCACCCACATCGGACACGCTTCCTGGTATACGTTCAGGTCCGGGAAAAACTTTTCGATTTCAACCACATACGATTCTGAGGTAACCGTTCCGCGCGTCGCCAGAATCCCGATATGACCGGTTTTGGAGTAGTTGCCAATCACTTCCGTCGTGGGCCGGATGACGCCCAAAACTCTTCGATCGGGCGCGATACGCGGCAAATCGAGTTGCTGAATATTCCGTAATGCCTTGGCCGAAGCTGTGTTACAGGCCAGCACTACCAACCGGCAGCCCATCGCGAACAGGTGCTGAACGCACTCCAGGGTGTAGTGATACACCGTATCGAACGAACGCGTGCCGTAGGGTGTGCGGGCGTTGTCGCCCAGATACACGTAATCGTACTGGGGCAATTGCCGGACAATGGACTTCAAAACAGTCAGACCGCCGTACCCGGAATCGAAGACACCAATGGGCTGGTAACTACTGGCTTCGCGGTTCACGTCAGGATAGCTGTTCACCCATGATTAACAACACTTTAGCAATAGACTGGTTTTTCAGGGGCATATGCTGCAATCGCGCCGGGTCGTCGCGATACGCTTCAAAATCCGCCAGCGCCGGAAAAGTGACCAGATGAACTTCGTACGGATACCCCATGGCCGTAGCTACCACGGCGGGTTTGGGCGGGCGAACCCGGTACAGCAACTCGCCCCGATGGCGTTGCAAAAGCGGCAAAACGTGATCTTCAAACGAATGAAAAACCGCTTCCTGCCCTTCGTTTACAAATAAAATCTGCGTGAAATACAACATAGTACGTCCGTCAAAATCCGGGCGTAAAGATAAGAGTTGATCCGGTTACTTCTGCACGCTGGTGTCGGTCGTAGCCGTTGCCGTGGTGGTAGCGGCTTCTTTTTGCTTGGCCTGCTCTTTGGCCCGGCGCCGGAAAAAACCGCGCAGCAGGAAGTTGTGCTGCAAGGCTTCCAGGTTTTCGTCGAGCTTGTAGCTGCTGCTTTCCACGTTCCGAATCGTGTTTTTCAGGTTTTTGTTCACGGCCTGATCGTTGAGCAGAATGCCGATGGCGTTATCGCTGCTGTTGAGCTTGTCGCTCGCCTTTTTGATATTTTCGGTGGCGTCGACTGCCGTACTCGATACCTGCCGCAGCCGCGCCGACGATACGCGCAGATCGTGAAAAATAACCGTGTCGGACACCAGATCATTTGCCAGCGTTCCTTTGTTGTTCAGTTTACCCGCAAATTGATTCAGGGAAGTCGAAACCTGACTTAGCGATTTCGTGGCCTGAGCCGCCCCGCTCGAAGCCGCCTGTAGATTCGCAACGGTATTTTTGAAGCGATCGGCCAGCGTCGAATCCCGCAAAACCGCCCCCGCAACGCCCTTTCCTTTCAGGACTTCATCCAGAATATTCTTGGCGTCGGTGGTTACCCGGAGCAGGTTATTGTTGTTTTTCTGCAAGGTCGCCATGATTTCGTCGGTATTCAAAGCCGCTTTGGCGTGCAGAATATCGCCGTCTTCCACGGTTCCGGCCTGCACACTTCCGCCGACGATTTCCACAATTTTATTCCCGATCAATCCGTCGGTGCTCAGCGCGGCCAGTGCATCCTTGCGGATGTACTGCTGCACCGACTCCTCGATGTTCATGGTGACCTCGACCTGCGAGTTGCCGTAGAACTGGATTTTACGAACGGTACCGATTTTCACCCCGGAAAACCAGACATTCGCCCCGGCCTGTAAACCGCCTACGTTATTGAAAATGGCATTTACGCGGATGCTCTTCACAAACCGTTTCTGTTGTCCGCCCAACACCATAATTCCGGTTACCAGAATCACAATGCCGAGAAACACAAAAATACCGACGGTGATGGCTCGTTTATTTTCAGCAGCTTTCATTTAATTAATGGCTAGTTTGAGGTATGGATACCCGATCTATTGGTTAGCTAAATCCTTAATTCACAAAGTTGTACTCATAAAACTGTTTTGCGCGCTCATCGTTCGAATCTTCGAAAACTTCGTCGAATGTGCCCTGCCGTTCAAACCGCCCGTCGAGCAGCATCGCGATGCGGTCGCCGACGGCTTTGGCGCAGGTGAGGTCGTGCGTAATGATGATCGATGACGTGTTGTGGCGCTCCTGAACCTCGTTGATGAGGTGATTGATTTCGTTCGACGTGATCGGGTCCAGACCGGCCGTTGGCTCATCATAGAGCATGATTTCCGGTTTCAGGATCAGCGTTCGGGCAATCCCGATCCGCTTGCGTTGCCCGCCCGACAGTTCCGACGGCATCTGGTTGATGGTCTGGCTAAGTCCCACATCGGCCAGGGCTTCTTCAACCGCTTTGTTGATGTCGGCGCGGCTTAGATTCCGGACATTGCGGATGAGCGGAAATTCCAGATTTTCCCGCACGGTCATGCTGTCGTACAGGGCGCTGTTCTGAAATGAAAAGCCCAGTTTCAGGCGCAATGCATCTAACTCCCGTTTATTCAGCTTCCCAACATCTTCGCCCAATACATTTACCGAGCCCTGATCCGGCTCCAGCAAACCGGCAATGATTTTAATCAATACGGATTTTCCCGTTCCCGAACGACCCAGCACCACCAGGTTTTCGCCCTGGTACAGGTCCAGATCGACGCCCCGCAACACGTGCAGATCGCCAAACGAAATTTTCAGGTTACGGATGGTGATAACGGCTTCTTTCTGGTGATTGACCGGTTTTTTCGGATTCATACGTTAGGCCGCGCGAATGGCATTTATGACTTGGAGGAAGAGAAGTTCTTCGATAAAAACCAGAAACATTGAGGTTACTACCGAAGCATTGGCCGCTTTGCCGACCCCTTCGGTTCCTTTCGACGAATTATAGCCTTTATAACAGCCGACAATCCCAATCGTAAACCCGAAAATGAGCGATTTAATAATTGTCGAGTTAATATCCAGAAAAGTGATCGAACTGAAAAACGTCTCGATAAACGACATGAAACTGGTCTTTTCGTTCTGGGCGACGTTGACGTATGAACCCATAACACCCAGAAAAACGAAAAACATCGCCAGCGTTGGAATCATGAATGTGGTCGCAATGACACGGGTAACGACCAGAAACTTGAACGGATTGGTACCTGAAACTTCCATCGCTTCGATCTGCTCCGTCACGCGCATGGACCCCAACTCAGCGCCAATATTGGAGCCTACCCGGCCGGACGCAATCAGGGCCGTAACGAGCGGAGCCAGCGCCCGAACCAGCGCAATCGAAATCAGCGACGGCAGCCAGGACGTGGCCCCAAACGTAGCCAGCGACGGCCGTGACTGGTTGGTAAATACAATGCCCGTGATAAAACCGGTCAGCGAAATCAGCGGCAGCGAGCGAACACCCACTTCATAACATTGCCGGATGATTTCCTTCCCTTCATAAGGTGGAGCGAAAACTTCTTTAAAAAACTGCCCGACAAACGACGCGACATCGCTTAAGGCCAGAAACATGCGGTCGAGCCGCCGGGTAACGACCGGTTTTTCGGCCGTTTCAGTAGAGGAGGAGGTTTGGCTGGCTTGCATCAGTAAAGATGAATGGAATCAGGCAAAATGGGTTTTCGGTTTCGTTTATGATTTATGGTTTCAATCGTACGAATCTCGTAATCAGGCCGATACATCTGTTGTAATGATAGACTGAAAACCATAAACGCTAAACTGTAAACGATAAACTAATACTATTAACTTGATTTGACGATACAAGGTTAGATTTTGTTAGTTTTGGTCAACGAAAAATCATGAAATTCCTCCGTATCTTCTTCAAAGTAGTGCTGGGACTGGTTGCAGCCATTCTCCTTTTTCTGGCCGTTAGCCTGGCTCCGGTCGATGATCAGCCGTACCGAAAAACCGAGTATTACCGTTATACGCGGCAACAACTGCTCGATCTGGCTCCACCGCCAAATCCGACGGCCGGATTGCGGGCGGGTTGGGCCAGGGTCAATCTGACGCCTTCGTTCACCACGCCCACCGGCGGTTATGGCGCCCGAAAAGGCAAACACTGGACCACCGTCAGCGACTCCATTTACGTTCGGACGATTGTTTTGAACAACGGTAACACCAAAGTGGCCGTTGTTGCGCTCGATTTGCTGATTACTCCTCCCACCGTAACAGAACAACTTAAAAAAAGATTACCGGAAATCGGTTTTCAGTGGGAGAATGTGTTCACGGGCGCCATTCACAGCCACAATACGCTGGGCGGCTGGGCTCCGGGGCTGGTTGGCGAGTTGTTTGCGGGCGATTTTGACCAGCGGGTTGTCGATCACATTACCGATGCGGTTTTGAAATCCATCGTGCTGGCCGAAAAACAACTGGCACCGGTAGAAATTGGGTTTTCCGAAATTGACGCACCTGACCTGGTTTATAACCGCATGAACGATGAAGGGAAAGTTGACGGCGAAATACGGCTATTGAAATTTAAGAAAAAAACCGGTGAATCGGCGTTGCTCTGCACATTCGGAGCCCACGCGACAATTTTCCGGGCGGCTGATTATCAGTATTTAAGCCGGGATTATCCGGGCGCGCTGGTTGATCGGCTGGAAAAACAATCAGGCGGTTTTGTGGCTTTCATGGCCGGATCGGTCGGGAGCACCGGTTCGAAAACGAAACCGGGAAAAGATGAATTTGCGACCATTCGGACGTACGCCGATACACTGACGGCGCGGATTTCGCCTGCCTTGCCCCAATTCAAAACAAAACCGGACAGCACGCTCGAACTGCTGACCTTACCCCTGCAACTCCGCGAACCCCAGGCCCGCGTCACCGACGACTGGCGGGTGCGTGGCTGGCTGTTTCACACGGTTTACGGCGATTATCCTTCGGATTTGAAAGCGTTGCGCATTGGCCAGACGGTTTTGCTCGGCACGCCCTGCGATTTTTCGGGTGAGTTGGTCGCCGAACTCCGGCAGCAGGCCGGCCGGAAAGGGTTGAATTTAATGGTAACGAGCTTTAATGGCGGGTATGTCGGTTACATTACGCCCGACAAATACTACCACAAGGAAGCCTACGAGACGATGACGATGAACTGGTTTGGGCCGGAAAACGGCGCGTATTTTGTCGAAATGATGAAAGGTTTGCTGGATCGGATGTAGGTTACGGCATGCTTTCCCACCAAGCTGCGGTCGGAAGGGCTGCACCCAAAACCGTTACTTCGCCAATGCGGGGTGTAGCAATTTTGGTCCCCAGTTCCGCCGACTTTTTCATAAGCCGCCGGATCGGGTCGCGCCAGGTGTGCAGCGCCAGATTGAATTTTCCCCAGTGAATGGGAATCAGCAGATCGGCTTTCACATCCAGTTGAGCCTGAGCGGTTTGTTCGGGCATCATGTGGATATCGATCCAGTCTTCATTGTAAGCGCCACATTCCAGCAGCGCAATATCGAACGGGCCATACTTCTCCCCCACCATTTTCAGGCCGGGGTAATAACCGGTATCGCCCCCGTAATACACCCGCTTTTGCGTTCCCAGCAACGCCCACGAACACCACAGCGTTCCGTTTCGGTTGGTCAATCCGCGGCCGGAGAAATGGCGGGCGGGCGCACAAACCAGCGTCAGATCGCCCAATTTGGCGGATTCATGCCAGTCGAGTTCCGTGATCTGAGCCGGTGCAACGCCCCATTTTTCCAGGTGAGCGCCGACGCCGAGCGGCACAAAAAACCGGTCGACTTTGTCTTTCAATCGCGTGAACGTTCCGTAATCCAGGTGATCGTAATGGTCGTGCGATAGCACGACGGCGTCCACGTGCGGCAGTTCATCCACATCCATGTAATGGTCGAACGGAAACCGCTTGGGGCCCGAAAACGAGGCAAACGATGCCCGTTCGCTGAAAACCGGGTCGGTCAGCAAGGTTTTTCCCTGAATCCGGATCAGCAGCGACGAATGCCCGAACCAACTGACGGCAACCTGTTCCGGCCCGCCGTTGCCTTCAAACAGTTTCACGTCGAACGGGACGGTTTTGATGGTATCGGTTGGTTCGGCACCCGGCACACCCGTGAGCATTTTCCAGGTCGCGGATACCATTTTCCCCGCCGACATATCGAGGCTCGTCGGCACCAGGTTCTGGAATGTTCCGTCCTTAAATTGGGGCGAATTCTGAATGCGTTTCAGCCGTTCACCGGTGGGTGTTGCGCCGAATTGCGGAGAAAGGTTCACAAACGCAACAACGGCAATGACAAGGATGAGAAGCAGCGAAACGATTACGAGGGCCATTCTTTTCAGGATTTTTTTCATTCGTGCAAACGGGGTGGGGTGTCGCCCGGTATGCGGGCTTCCCGTCAGCAACACGCTGGGTCTGGTCGTAGTTCCGATTGGAAAAAAATCCCGGATTACATTAGATACTGGCAATCAGGGATAAGACCGGCTAATTATCTTCGGAATCCGCTTGATTGAGTTGATAGAACTCTGCTAATTTAGCTTCGAGCAAGTGTTTATCGGGTAACTGTCGTGTATAATCGGCCACCAGCGTTGGCGAGAGCGTCCGGCTTAGCGCATACTCTACAACGGCCTGATCGGTGCTCGCACACAGCAATATTCCAATACTAGGATTCTCATGTGGTTTACGTACATCGCGATCAAGCGCTTCCAGATAAAAGTTGAGTTTACCAAGATACTCTGGTTCAAACGGTCCTGCTTTTAATTCAAAAGCCACCAGACATCGCAAATCGCGGTGGTAGAACAGTAAGTCGAGTCGGAAATCGCGCATACCAACCTGTACGGGGTATTCTTCGCCCATAAATGTAAAATCACGGCCCAGTTCAAGCAAAAACCGCTTCATGTTTTGAATCAATGCCCTTTGGAGATCACGTTCGGAATGCCGTTCGGGTAAATTAAGGAATTCAAATACATATTGGTCCCGAAAAATGCCATCACTAATTAGGTTATGGCCTTTTTCTTGTAATTGAGTACGTACGGTTTCCACATTTGGTGAAAGCATTACCCGTTCGTAGATTCCTGATGCAATCTGGCGTTCTAATTCACGCGTACTATATCGCTCTTTCGTTGTTAGTAACAGATAGAATTGTCGCTCTTCCGGCGTTTTGCACTGAGCCAGAATGATAAGATGGTTTGTCCAGCTTATTTTTGACAGCAGTGCTGTCAAAAATTCTGGGGCATCACGATAGGTTTCGTAAAATCTACGCATCCGGTATAAACCTCTGTAACTGAAGCCCTTCCAATCAGGGTGCTGTTGCTGTAAATAGTCGGCTAGTTGCATGACGGTACCATCACCCCATTCGCTAATCTCTACTTTTTGACTAATATACGTCCCGACGTTCCAATACAATTCAATAAGTTCCCGATTTATACTGGCCACCGCCCGTTGTCTCGCTTGCTGTATCAGCGTAATTACTTCCGTAAAATGGTGAGCCGGATTCATCATCAGCATTTTTTAAAGTTAAACGCAAATGAGCCCACTTGACGAGTGGGCTCATTTAATTATTGTTAACGCTTCTACAAAACCGTCACTTCACCCGGTCAAACACGAACAGATCGGCGAAAACCCATTTACCGTCTTTCTGATTGCCGCGCTGAATTACCAGCTGGTTGTCCGACCGTTTTTCGTAGATAATCCGGATCTGGCCATCCGCTTTTTCAAACAGCGCCTGGTTCTTTTTGGCTTCAATAAACGAATAGCGGTCCGAAACGTCTTTTTCCTCTGACCCGATCAGGCCCGGTTTGAAGTGTTTCACCAACACAATGGGGCCTTTTTCGGTTTGTTCAAAGATGAGCAGTTCGTACATTGTCACTTTGCCGTCTTTCATCATGCGCATGAAACCGGCCAGGTTGTCGCCCTGCGGAGCGGCCCAGGCGGCATCGATCGGACCGCCGTTGAAGGTTCCTTTCCAGCGGCCTTCCATAAAGCTGACATCGGCCAGCGTGCCTTTGGACTGGGCATGCCCCGCCAGGTTGACCAATAAATAGAGCGCAAGAAGAATGGAAAAAGGAGCGGAATCGCGCAGGTTGCCGAGACGGAATTTGCTGAAAAGGTTCATGGGAAAAGGTTTTAAGGGGAGCAAGATACTAAAATCTCGCAGATGAGATGCAATGATTATTTTGGCCGTTCATCTAATTATTCTTTGTTTTCAGACATTTTTTCCTGCTATTCTTTATTTGATTTGTGCTTCTACGCACGAAATTTCACAGATTTACCGAAAAATAACCCACTATTATTGAACAAACGATGAAACCCCGCATCTCCATTTTGACATTGGGCGTAAGCGATCTGGAAAAATCTGTCCGGTTTTATCAGGATGGTTTGGGGCTTCCGACGGAAGGGATCATCGGAACAGAATTTGAAAATGGAGCCGTTGCGTTTTTTGATCTCCAGAGCGGTTTGAAACTGGCCCTCTGGCCCCGGAGAAGCATTTCGGCGGATACGAAACTCCCGCAACAACCCCCTTCGGCCACCGAATTTACGATCGGTCATAATGTGCGAAGCAAAGAAGAGGTGGTAGCGGTGATGGAACTGGCCGCAAAAGCCGGGGCAACCATCGTCAAACCCCCGGCCGATACGTTCTGGGGAGGTTACTCGGGTTATTTCCAGGACCCCGACGGACACCTCTGGGAAGTGGCCTGGAACCCTCAGTTTGAACCCGTCGATTAATCACCCGCTTTTTATAACTTCCTAACTACTCAAAAACCCAATGACCCGACGCTACCTCTTTTTACTGGGAATGGTTGGCGGCTTTTTGCTGCTCAATCCGCCCCTAACCGCCCAACCGCTCCAGCCAGGTCCACATGACCTCCGGTTTGCTCAATTACCCACCCGCTGGGACGAAGCCCTGCCGCTGGGAAACGGCGTTCTGGGCGCATTGATCTGGCAGAAAAATCAGCACGTGCGGTTTTCGCTGGATCGCGTCGATTTGTGGGATTTACGCCCCATGCGCGGGCTCGACCGACCTGAATTCAGCTATCAATGGGTGCAGGGACAGGTCCGAAAAAAAGAATACAAAATTGTTCAGGATTATTTCGATAAACCGTACGACACGGAGCCGGGTCCGACCAAGATTCCGGGCGCGGCTCTGGAATTCAATACGGCGGCCTGGGGACCGGTGCAGTCGGCCCGGCTGCTGATCCAAAACGCCGTTGCGGAAGTAAAATGGCAGAATGGGGCGGTTTTGCGTTCGTTTGTCCACGCGACCGAACCGGTTGGCTGGTTCCGCTTTGAACAGATTCCCGCCGGTTTTGCCCCCGAACTCCTGCCGCCCGCGTACGGAAAAGCCATTGAGGAAAAGGCCGAAAATGCCGTTGTCGATGGTGACGATCTGGTGCGACTCGGGTATACGCAGGGAAATGTGGTGCGGCAGAAAAACAAAATTACGTATCACCAGAACGGCTGGGGCGGTTTTTCCTACGACGTTACGATTCAGTGGACGCAGAAGGGAACCACGCTGGAAGGGACCTGGACGATCGCTTCGCACTTTCCCGAAAAGAAGAAAAACGCCGTTTCGGTCAAAACCGCTCCCCGAACCTATGCCGCCGATCTGGCTTCGCACCGCACCTGGTGGCAGCGGTTTTGGGCCAAATCCGCCGTTCAGGTGCCGGATTCGTTGCTGCAAAAACAGTGGTACCTCGAAACCTACAAGTTCGGTGCCACCGCCCGTGCCGACGCTCCCCCAATCTCCCTGCAAGCCGTCTGGACCGCCGACAACGGCCGGATTCCGCCCTGGAAGGGTGATTATCACCATGATTTGAACACGCAACTCAGTTACTGGCCGAGCTACAGCGGCAATCATCTCGACGAAAGCATCGGGTACCTCAATCACCTGGAAGAAAACCGGCCGGTTTACCGCGATTATACAAAGCGGTATTTTGGAACTGAGGGTCTTGCTGTGCCCGGCGTTACCACACTGACGGGCAAGGAAATGGGCGGCTGGATTCAGTATTCGCTCTCGCCCACGGTTTCGGCCTGGCTCGCGCACCACTATTATTTGCAGTGGAAATACAGTCAGGATGCGGTTTTTCTGCGTCAGAAAGCCTATCCGTGGCTAAAAGGCGTTGCTCAGCATCTGGAACAGCTAACGGTTCTGGACGAAACCGGCAAACGGAAACTGCCCATCAGCTCAAGTCCTGAAATCAAAAATAATAGCCTGGAAGCCTGGTTTCCGACCAACACCAACTACGATCTTTCGCTGATGAAGTTTGTCTTCAAAGCGGCTTCAGAAATGGCAACGGTTTTGGGCAACAACGCCGACGCCAGTCACTGGCAAACGATTCAAAATCAATTCGGTGATTATGCGTTAAGCGAACAGAAAGAACTGATGTTTGCCGCCAGTCTTCCTTATAATGAGTCGCACCGGCATTTTTCACACCTCATGGCGATTCATCCGCTGGGGCTCATCCGGTGGGAAGACGGCGAAAATTCGCAGCAGATTATTAAGAATTCGCTGACGCTGCTCGACCGCGTCGGGCCGGACTGGTGGTGCGGGTATTCCTACGCCTGGCTGGGCAGTCTGAAAGCACGGGCCAAAGACGGATCGGGAGCGGCCGAGGCCCTGCAGACTTTTGCCTCTGCGTTTTGTTCGGTCAATTCCTTTCATCTGAACGGCGATCAGACCAAGTCGGGGAAATCGAAGTTTACGTACCGGCCGTTTACACTGGAAGGGAATTTTGCCTTTGCCGCCGGTTTGCAGGAAATGCTGATTCAGAGTTATGCCGGTTTTATCGAGGTATTTCCGGCCATTCCCGCAAGCTGGACTGAGGTCGGTTTTACGGACTTACGAACCGAAGGAGCATTTTTGGTCAGTGCCAAACGAACCGCAGGAAAACCGGATGGCGTCACGATCAAATCGGAGAAAGGCGGTACGGCCCGATTAAAATTACCGTTTAAAAACTACCTCGTTAAAGCATCGCAACGGGCGTCGGTCGAAAAAAACGAAACCGGTTTTGCCACGGTTAAACTACAACCGGGCGGTTCCGTAACGTTCAACGGGCAGGACTAATCATAATCAGTTGTCTTTTCGCCGGGTGGTGTCTTTCTTTTCCAGCGAAACCCCAACCCCGAACGCGTTCGGATCGCTCGGTGGCATCACCCGCACTTTGCGTTTGCCCCGGTTTTCGCGCGGATTGATCACTTTTCCGGGCGTTGTCACCGGATCGACGGCCGGAGTTGTCAACGGCGCACTGTTCGAGGGCGTCACAATGGGCGAAATAGTGGTCGGTAACTGTTGTGGTTTTTGCCGTACGGTATCGCTCTGGCTATAACCAAAAACGGCCGAAAAGCAGCAAATAAGGAGTATTAAAACCGGGCGCTTCATAAAAAGATCATTTGTTCAATGAAACGAATTAGGCCCGGTTTTGTTAGAATCAACGGTATTGCGCTTCCGAAAACCGCACGAAGCGTAAACCGATAAACCCAAAATCATTACACCTCATGAAGTACAACCTATTGGGAAACACCGGATTACTGGTTTCCGAACTCTGCTTAGGCACCATGACGTTTGGGGGCAGCGGAGGAGGAATGTGGGGGGCAATTGGTCAACTGGATCAGGAACCGGTCGATCAGCTTCTCAAACGCTCGGTCGATGCGGGCATCAATTTTATCGACACGGCCAATGTCTACGCCGAAGGGAAATCCGAACAACTAACGGGTCAGGCCATCCGAAATCTCGGCTTGAAACGCGACGATCTCGTGCTTGCCACCAAAGTGCGGGGAAAAATGGGCGAAGGCCCGAACCAGATTGGGCTGAGCCGGAAACACATTATTCAACAGGCCGAAGAAAGCCTGCGCCGACTGAACACCGACTACATCGACCTGTACCAGATTCACGGTTTTGATTTTCTGACGCCACTCGAAGAAACGCTCCGCGCGCTCGACGATCTGGTGAAAAGCGGCAAAGTTCGCTACATCGGTTGCAGCAACCTCGCAGCCTGGCACCTGATGAAAGCCCTGGCGTATTCCGAGCACAAGGACCTGGCCCGGTTTGTATCGCTACAGGCGTATTACACCATTGCCGGACGGGATCTGGAGCGCGAAGTGGTGCCGCTGTTGCTCGACCAGAAAGTGGGTTTGATGGTGTGGAGCCCACTGGCGGGCGGTTTCCTGAGTGGCAAATACGGTCGGAACAAACAGCCGGACGATGCACGCCGGGTGAATTTTGATTTCCCGCCGGTCAATAAGGAAAAAGCGTACGACATCATCGATGTGATGGAGCCGATAGCCGCCGAAAAAGGCGTTTCGGTTGCGCAGATTGCGCTGGCCTGGCTGCTGCACCAACCCGCCGTTACGACGGTTATCATCGGTGCCAAAAAACCGGAACAACTCGACGACAACCTGAAAGCCGTCGACGTGGTGCTGAGTGCCGACGACCTGAAAAAACTGGATGAGGTCAGCCAGCTGACGCCCGAATATCCGGGCTGGATGGTGAACCGCCAGGCCAATGACCGGAAAAAATACGTTCGTTAAAATTTGATAAACAAAAAAGGCCAGGATTACCCTGGCCTTTTTTCATTTTCAGAAACCCGAAATTTCCTTATTTCATCACGACCAGCCGCGTGGGGGCTTCAACCGGAGCCGAGCCCAGATTCACTTCTTTGCGGATGCTGCCGTCATTCGATTTTACTTCCAGTTCATACTTTCCGTCGGGCAATTCGGCCACGTTCAGTTTAACCGCATACTTCTGTTCTTTTTTGCCTACGTATTGCTGAAACATCACCCGGTTGTTGGCGTCGCGCAGCAGAATCTGCACGGGCTCCAGGGCTGATTTTTCGACCGCAACCCGAATCTGGCTGTTGACGGTTACGTAGGCGCTGGCGTCGAACGAAAGGGTTTTGGGAGCGTTGCCATTGTCGACGGGCGTGGTGCTCAAAATGGCGGTGCAGATCAGGTTACTCAGTAAGTTCATCATGGTATTTGTTGTTTAGAATGTGTTGTTATGTCTTAGAGTTGTTGTTTACATGTTCGATTATCTACTATGCCAACGCCGTGCCAACGAAACTGAAATTTTGTAACTAATTGATAATCAAAAGGTAAATAAAATAGGCCAAACTTTTAAGTGTACGCAGCCGGACAGTTACTGTTCAGTTGCGGACAAAACCGTACACATCCTGTAAAACTAACTTCCTTTTAATGGCATTGATGTTTGTAAAAACATTAACTTTCTGCCTGCTTACTAAATCACCTTGAAAACCATAGGAATACACCATGAAAAAAATCGTTCTCGGCCTGGCTGTCTCGATCGCGACTGCCGGTTTTGTCTCAACTGCAGTAGCCGCATCGCCTTCCTTCACGCCCACTGCCATCGTTCTGATCGATGCTGACTCAACGGCTGCCCTGCTCGACAAAGCCGTAACGGCCTACGCCAAAGGGGCTAAAGCCGAAACCGTGCAGGCTTTACAAGCCGGAACCGCGGCTCTCGAAACCGAAGCGAAAAGCAGTACGGGCAGTTTCAAAGACAAATTGCTGGCGCAGGTTGCCAATCTGAAGAAATTGTTGCCCCTGGCACAGAGCGGTTTGTTGAAAGGCGATGTATTGCAAAAAGCCGTTAGTCTGGCCAAAACCGCCCTCGGTGCCGGTCAAATCGAAAAACTGATGGGGGGCGGCAATCTGGTCTCGAAAGTGGCTGGTCTGACCAGCAACCTGAATCTGGTCAAAACCGGTCTTTCTGTATTGGGCGGCAGCAATGCCAGCACCGGCAACTCCCTCGTCACAACGGCGCTGGGTGGCCTCTCGAAACTGAGCAAAGGGGGCGTAGTGGCCAAAGCCGCCGAACCCGCCGTGAAAGGCCAGCTCGACAGTGTTTTGGGCTTTGTAAAAGGCATTTTGTAAAACCGCATTCGTCCGCAACCAGCAAAAAAGCCCGGTGCAAATGCCCCGGGCTTTTCCAGTTCAACTCTAACCCTTAAACACACACAAACTTTCTTTTTAAATATTAATGAACAATTAACAATGAATAATGAACAGCATATACTGATTTGTGTATTATCATGGCTCGTGGTTCATTGTTAATTATTCATTGTTAATTTATTGCAAACGCATACCCAATCGAGGCACTTAGCCCGCGGTTGCGGATGGGAAGCTGAATGAACGGAAGATCATACTGGCGCGAAAAACCGTGTTCGTAGCGCGTTTCGACGAAGAATTTTCCCGGCCCAACTTCGGCGCTCAAACCGAGGCCGCCAATGGCGCTAAAATCCCAGCGGTTATAACCCATTGTATTCAGATTCATGTCCATATCGAAGGGTTGGCTCCGGAAAATACCACTGGTTCGGGTGCGAATGCGGCCGTTCATGGCGTAACCGGCCGCAGCACCTGCCAGCATATAGACCTGAACCGGACCGTCGTTCAGGTTGATTTTGGCCAAAACCGGTAATTCCAGATACCGTGTCTGGTAGGCTACCCGCGCTCCCAGTGGCAAATCCCAGTTGCCAATCGGCAGTTTAAAGCCTTCATCAATCACGAACCCTTTCTGAACATACGACACCTCGGTGCGGATACTGACGCGGTTGCTGACCGGAGCTTCCAGAAAAACCGCCCCCGTTGGGCCAGCCGACAGGCGGAAAGTTGGCGAGAACTTGTCTAGAAATTCGGGTTTGGAAACTGCCCCCCAATTGGCTCCGGCCCGGAAGCCGACCTGCACCTGAGCCGATGCGGTTTGAATGATAAAAAAGGCCAGCGCGGCTATTCCTGCCAGTGTAAATCGTTTCATGATTGTAAAATATAGGTTGGTTGGTCGATCGCAAACGGCTAGCCTTCGTGCTGATCTTCGTCGTATTGGCTGGTTGTGCAATCTGGCTCTTGGACAGGCGCCGGTGGCAATGGATTAATGGGGCGGTTTATTTTATTCGCATTTAGTTACAATTCCGTATCCATATAGTACTTTTTATCGAAAACATTGTATTGCTTTTGTAGCTTTATGAATGGATAGCCCGACTTACCTTCGCATGACGTACAAGAAACCAACCCGGTATAGCTTTTTGCCAAAACCGCTTGATAAACTGGATTTCATGGGCCTTTTTGAGCTGGACCCTTTCGGTAATTCGCTGTTTATTAAACGTATTCTGATGTCCATTGTGGGCTGGATTACCTATTTTCGGTATACACTTTACAACAAATTAACGATTGAGGGAACCGAGCATCTGGAGAATCTGCCCGTCAACAATGTCGTTTTTCTGTCGAATCACCAGACCTATTTTGCCGATGTCATTGCGTTTTACCACATTTTTTGCAGTGTCAAATGGGGTTTCAGAAATTCAATCGTTCTGCCGGTTTACCTGTTTTCACCCCGTGCCCGGAGTTATTATGTGGCAGCCAGCGAGACGATGAAAGGCGGGTTTGTGCCCCGGATGTTTGCCCTGGGCGGGGCTATTCAGATTGAACGCTCCTGGCGGGCGAAGGGGCAGGATGTCAAACGGGAGGTGGATAACACGGCCAACGACCGGATTGCGATGGCGCTCGAACACGGCTGGGTCATCAGTTTTCCGCAGGGAACGACCAGCCCTTACGCGCCGATCCGGAAAGGCACCGCGCACATTTTGAAAAACAACAATCCAATTGTTATCCCGGTGGTGATCAACGGTTTCCGGCGGGCATTCGATAAGAAGGGCTTGCGGTTTAAAAAACGGAATACGCAGCTGAGCGTGCGTTTCAAACCGCCACTGGAATACAGCGTCGATGAATCAGTCGAATCGCTGATCGATAAAGTACGGCAAGCCATTGAGCAGGACGTCCCAAAAGAAATGACGTGGCTCTAACGAATGTTAGTCAAAAATCCAGCGGAAGAGCAGGTACAGCGTAAACGACAGCGTAATCGAAACCGGCAACGTCATCAGCCAGGCGAGGGCGATGTTCCGAACCGTTCCGCCCTGGAGGTTTTTGATCCCTTTGCTGGCCACCATGCTCCCGGCAATCCCCGACGACAGCATGTGCGTCGTACTGACCGGCGCTTTGTAGAGCGTTGCCAGCGCGATGGTGGTGGCCGCCACCAATTCCGCCGAAGCACCCTGGGCGTAGGTTAAATGCTGCTTTCCGATTTTTTCACCAATCGTCACCACAATCCGTTTCCAGCCCACCATCGTTCCCAAACCGAGCGACAACGCAATCATCAGAATGACCCAAAGTGGCGCATAATCCGTAAACCGGCGCAGACCCACTTTCTCATTCAGGTTGGTTGTCAGCGTAGCGATATCCGTCGCACTCAGGTCGACGTCTTCGCTTTCGATCAACTTCTTTACGTTGTTGTTGATCAGCAGCAAATCCCGGCGAATCTGCAAACGCTCGTCAGCTTTGAACTTACCATCTACGAGTGGAAGCGAAATAACCTGCTGCAAATCAGCAATCTCGGTTTTTGTACGAACTAACCGGCCCCGATCCGTGTCGGACAAACCGGTGGTATCGATTTTATTGACGATCTGCGAAATCTGCACCAGATTTCCGCGCATCGTGGTCGGATCTATGGTGTTATTCAGCGCAAAATAAGCGGGTGTAATACCGATCAGAATCAGCATGATCAGGCCGACGCCTTTCTGTCCGTCGTTCGAACCGTGGAAAAAGCTAACGCCCGTACAGGTTAAAATCAGGATGGAGCGAATCCAGGTCGGCGGGGGCGTATTTTTCTTCGGCTCTTTAAAAAGGTCTTTATTACCGACCAGTTTCCGCAGCAAATACATCAAAATAATGGCGAGACTAAACCCGATCAACGGAGAAAGCAACAGCGCTTTCCCGATTTTTTCGGCTTCTTCCCAGTTGACACCACCCCGTTCGCCAGCCGCACCCATCGTCGAAAACGCCAGGCCCACGCCCAGGATCGAACCGATCAGCGTGTGGGAACTGGAGCTGGGCAATCCGAAATACCAGGTTCCCAAATTCCAGATAATCGCACTGAACAACAACGCCAGCACCATCGCAATGCTGTGGTAAACATTCTGATCGACAAGCAGTTCGACCGGCAACAGATTGACAATTCCCATGGCGACGCCAATACCACCCAGCAATACACCCACAAAATTGCAGATGCCCGACCAGACGACGGCAATGTTGGGCTTCAGGGAGTTGGTATAAATAACCGTCGCAACGGCGTTAGCTGTATCGTGAAAACCGTTGACAAATTCAAATGCGCAGGCAGCGAAGAGACAAAGAGCGAGGAGGATAAAAATATCCGTTTCTAATCCGAACATGCAGATACAAGTCTGTGAAACTGAGTCTTAGTAAAAACTCAACAACTAATTATGGCTCAAAAGTACGGTAAACTTTCGAGGGCAATGTTAACTAAATGTTAAGCAATGACCCAGTACTTTGTACAAAATCATGCTGGTTTGGATTCTTTTTTGATTGATTTGAAGTCCGCCCGGTTTTGGCAAACCGCCCTAAAACATTACTGCTTGCCAGCCAGTTGTCCGCAAGCCGCGTCGATGTCTTTGCCCCGGCTCCGGCGAATGTTCACGATAACACCCCGGTTTTCCAGAAAACCGGCAAACTGGTCGAGCTTGTCGGCATCCGTATTGGTAAAATCCGCTTCCGCAATCGGGTTATATTCGATGATGTTGACTTTGGCGGGCACTTTTTTGGTAAACTGCCACAACTCTTTGGCGTCCTGCAAGGTGTCGTTGAAATTGTTGAACACAATGTATTCGAACGTCACCCGCGTACCGGTTTTTTGATAGAAGTAATTCAAAGCTTCGGCCAGCGCAGGCAGCGAATTACTCTCGTTGATGGGCATAATCTGGTTCCGCTTGTCGTCGTTGGCGGCATGCAGCGACAACGCCAGGTTGAATTTCACCTGATCGTCGCCCAGTTTCTTGATCATTTTGGCAATCCCGGCGGTCGAAACCGTAATCCGTTTGGCCGCCATGCCCAAACCGTTCGGCGACGTAATCCGCTCGACGGATTCCAGCATGTTCTGGTAATTCAGCAGCGGTTCGCCCATGCCCATGTATACGATGTTGGTCAAACCGCTTCCGTACGCTTCTTTAGCCTGCTGATCGATGGCCACCACCTGATCCACCATTTCGCTGGCTTCCAGGTTGCGTTTGCGGTCCATGTAGCCCGTGGCGCAGAATTTACAGGTCAGCGAGCAACCCACCTGTGACGAAATACAGGCCGTCATGCGGTTGTCCTCATCTTTCCGCAAGGCCGGAATCAGGACACCTTCCACCAGATTACCGTCATAGAGCCGAAACGACGATTTGATGGTTCCGTCGGAACTTTGTTGTTGTTTCGAAACCGCCAGCGTGCGCACTTCAAAATGTTCCGCCAGCAATTGCCGCGTTTTCAGCGAGAGGTTGGTCATCTCGTCAAACGTCCGCACCGAGCGTTTCCAGAGCCATTCCTGAATTTGTTTCGACCGAAAACCCTGCTCACCGTGGCCGGTCAGCCAGGTTTTGAGTTGGTCTTCGTTGAGTTTTCGTATATCCTGCTTCGTTGGTATCATCCTTCTTTTTCTGCTTCTTCGCTGGCATTTTCGGTATCCGGATCATCGAAATTGCGTGAGAATTCTTCCTTTTGTTTGCGAATCCAGTTCGTACCAATGGGAATCCAGCCCGAGGTTACGTCCATCACTTTCGGCGCAACCGGTTTAATCACCGGATACAGGTAAGTTTCCTGCGTGTGTTTGACGGGCATACGTACGCCCATCCAGGTTAACAACCAGAGCATTACACTAATTCCGAAAACCCAGGTAAAAATTCCGACGGCCGCCCCCGCCAGGCTGTCAAACGTTCCCAAAAGGGTGTATTTCAACGATTGACGCAGGGAAAAACCGATGCGGTTGATCAGAAAAACGGTCGGAAAAAAAATGATCGAAAAACCCAGCCACGGTAACAACCGTCGGGCCACATCCATGCTGATGTATGGCGCCAGCAAATCAATCCCGAACCCCAGAAATTTGAATCCGACGATCATAGCCACAATGAACGCAACAATGGCTACAATTTCCACCAGCAACCCCTTGCGGTAGCCGTTGAAAGCACCATACAGCAGCGTGATCAGAATGACAATGTCGAGAATTTTCATTTTTCTCAAGGAGGAAAGGAAGAGAGTAGGAACGGAGGAAAGAAGAGAAATACTCCCTTTATTCCTTTTCTCCTCTCTTCCTTTCCTCCGTTCTTTTCCTTTAACTCAGCAAATTCTTTACCAAAGCGGAAATGGCTTTCCCTTCGGCTTGTCCCGCCAGTTCTTTCGTTGCCACGCCCATTACTTTTCCCAGATCCTGCGGACCCTTGGCGCCCACTTTTTCAATGATAGCCTGTACGCGGGTTTTCAGTTCGTCTTCCGAAAGTTGTTTCGGCAAATAATGTTCGATAACGGCAATTTCGGCCAGTTCAGCCTGCAAAAGGTCTTCGCGGCCCTGCGTACGGTAAATATCGGCCGAATCCCGGCGCTGTTTGACGGCTTTGGTCAGTAACTTCAGTTCATCTTCGGGTTTGATGTCGCCCCCGGCCGATCCGTCTTTGGTTTCTTCCAGCAAAATCAGCGATTTAATCGCCCGCAAAGCCCGCAACCGATCCTGTTCCCGGGCTTTCATGGCCTCCTTGATATCGGTATCGATTTGTTGTTTCAGCGCCATAATTTCATATTTTAGTTAAAAATTAAAACGGGGCCGCCCGTGCGGTTATTAGTTAAAAGTAACTTTACTCCCGGAACCATTGAAAGGTTGGCAAAGTTACGAAAACAGGATGGGCTTATTCATAACTCATCACGCTTAACTCATAACTCTTCACTGAAAAATGACTCGTCTGAGCGTTAATATCAATAAAATTGCCACGCTGCGGAATTCGCGGGGAGGGAATAATCCGGATGTGGTCAAAGTGGCCCTCGATTGCGAACGGTTCGGCGCGGAAGGAATTACGGTTCATCCGCGCCCCGACGAGCGGCACATCCGCTACAACGACGTGCTGCATCTCAAAAAAGTGGTATCCACCGAGTTCAACATTGAAGGCAATCCCGACGAGCGGTTTATTGAACTGGTGACGCGCACCCGGCCCGAACAGGTGACGCTCGTGCCCGATGCCGTGGATGCCATTACGTCGAACGCGGGCTGGGATACGATCAAACACCGGGTTCACCTGACGAACCTGGTCAATCATTTTCAGCGATTGGGCATTCGCGTTTCGATTTTTGTCGATGCCGACGAAGCGATGGTACGGGGCGCCAAAGAAACCGGCACCGACCGGATCGAACTCTACACCGAACCGTATGCCGCCCACTACGCCGAAAACCGGGAAGCCGCCATTGCGCCGTTTGTTCAGGCCGCCAACGTAGCCAATGATTTAGGAATTGGTCTTAATGCCGGTCACGATTTAAGTCTGGAAAATCTGCGGTATTTTCACCAGAATATCCCCGGTTTGCTCGAAGTATCGATCGGTCACGCGCTGATCAGCGATGCCTTGTACCTGGGCCTGGAAAACACGATTCAACTGTATCTGAAAGAATTAGAATAAAGAGGTTAGACAAGAGAAGTGAGACAGAAGTCTTTATTCCCCGTCTCACTTCTCTTGTCTAACCTCTCTTGTCTGAACTCATGATTCAAACCGTCGAAACGCCCAACGCTCCGCTGGCAGCCGGGCATTATGCGCAGGCCACCGTCTGGAACGACCTCATTTTTGTGTCCGGCCAGTTACCGATTGATCCCGTCACCAAAGAAAAATTGACCGGTTCGATCGATGAGCAAACCCGGCAGGTGCTGGAGAACGTTAAGGCCATTCTGGATGCCGCCGGCAGCGACCTCGCCCACGTCCTGAAAACGACGGTTTACATCGCCGACATCGCGCTCTGGGATCAGGTCAATGCGGCTTATGCCGGCTTTTTCGGTGAGCACAAACCCGCCCGTGCTGTGGTTCCTACCAACCAATTGCACTACGGTTTTCTGATCGAAATCGAAGCAATTGCGGTTCGGAAAGCACCCTGACAGCGGCCCACGGCCCTGGCAGCGGTATTACAACGAATAATTCCCGCGATACTGCCGTTTTACAAACTGGTTGGCGTAATCAAAATTGGTGATTTTCATATTCGCGCCGTCCCAGAGCAGTTTCTTCCGACCGGGAAAATTAAAACCGCCCCCGGTTTTTGCTTCCCGCGCCAGGTAACTGCGTGTCGCCAGGTTGCCCATCAGGACGGTTTCGGTCAGCGGCCCGGATTCCTCGAACGACGAGCTGGTGTAGGCTCCGTAGCCCTGTTTACAGGCCTTCACCCACTGTTGCTGATGACCTTCGGTTTTGCCCTCGACGAACGGTTTTTCGGCATCAGGCAGCTTTTTGTCACCAAATTTTTCTTCGGGAAACAGACGCGGGTTGTTGCCGAATAATTCCGCGACCAGAATGCCTTTGCTGCCGATGAACATCATTCCGCCGTCGATGTTCGTAAATACTTTTTCGTAGGGAAGTCCTTCGGGAAGCTGCGGGCGAATGCCACCGTCGTACCACGAAAACTTGATTTCCTTCACCTTGTGATCGTCCGATGGAAACGTCAGGTGAATCGCCGAGGAAGGCGGGCAAACGTCGTCGTAAAACGCTTCCTTGAAGAAGTCGGCATAAACCGACCCAACGCTGCACTCCACCGAAGTCGGGTATTTCAGCTTCAATGCCCGGAACGGCACGTCCATGAAGTGGCAGCCCATGTCGCCCAGTGCGCCGGTTCCGAAATCCCAATACCCCCGCCAGCGGGTCGGCATGTAAGCTTCGTGGTAATCGCGGAGCGGAGCCGTTCCGAGCCACAGATCCCAGTCCACTTCCGACGGCACCGGCTGCGACTCGCCTTTGTCTTTCGGCGAGCGGACGCCCTGTGGCCAAACCGGGCGGTTGGTCCAGCAATTGACGGTATGGACGTGTCCGATAACGCCTTTCTGAATCCAGGTTTCTATTTTCCGGGTATCGTCACCGCTGCTGCCCTGATTGCCCATTTGGGTAACGACTTTGTATTTGCGGGCGGCTTCGGTCAGCATCCGGGCTTCGTAGATGTCGTGCGTGAGCGGTTTTTCGCAGTAAACGTGCTTGCCTAACTGCATGGCCGCCATCGCAATGGGCGCGTGCATGTGGTCGGGTGTCGAGACGATCACCGCATCGAAATTCTTCGATTCCTTGTCGAATAGCTGGCGGTAATCTTTGAAATACGGCGCGTTGGGAAATTGGGCGCGAAACTTCTTCGCCTGCCGGTCGTCGACGTCACACAGCGCGACAAAATTGTCCGAACCTTTGTTATAGGCCAACCGAATGTTCACATCCGCCTTTCCACCACAACCGACAGCGGCTATATTGAGTTTATCGCTGGGGGCGGTAAAACCGGGACCGCCCAGCACATGACGCGGCACAATCGTAAAACCGGCGGCTGCCAGAGCGCTGCCCTGCAAAAATTTCCGGCGGGAAAGAGCGGTGAGTTTCATGAGGAATTTCGGAATTTAAGGGTTAGGAAAGGGGGTAACCACCCGGAGATTAGCTCAATTTCTGCCCGATTTTCATCGCAAGCGCCATATCTCCCTGAACTTTGAGTTTACCAAACATAAAAGCCGTCATCGGGTTCAGTTCGCCGGTACCCAGTTTTTGCAAATCGCTCAGCGAAACCTTGATGGTGCAGTCAGCTTCGTTATCTTCATTGGAAACAACCGGTGGATTTTCCCGCCCGTCGATAAAAATACTGCCCTGATCCGTAGCTAATTTAACGGTTGCATTGAAACCGCTTTCGGTGCCGATCCGCTGGCGAATCTGGTCTGTGAAATCCTGTAAATTCATGCGTGTGGTTTATTGTAGACCCAAAATAGGACAATTACCGATAAAACTAGGCGGTTTTTTTGGTAAAAGTATGCAGGATACCGAAAAAATTAGTAAGTTCAAACCGGTAATTACCTCCTGAACTAATCTGAACTTTTCTTTACTGATGGAACGGTCCTCCACCGCGTTAGTTTACTTAACGGTAAACCAAATCCCTGCATTTCTGACAATTCTGTGTATATTTACCCTCACATTCAGTCCGATCAGCATAGCTAATTTGCTTCCAACGTCTTCAAAGACGATGGTCACTCTTTTCGTCTACCGGGAGGTTCTGAAAATTACACAGGAGCAAATCCCGAACCGGGATATTCGGAATTTGTCCACTGAGTTTGGAGAGCTCTGTGTCTGATAATCAACAAACAACGATCAGACCAAAATCAAAAAAACGCGTAAAGAATGCAAGCTGAACAAACACTTCTCCGACAACTACGGAACGCCGACCCAACCGCTTTTCGGCGGGTCTACGACCGGTATGTTCAACGGATTTATTATTTCACCGTCAGCTTTCTTAAATCCCCGGAAACCGCTCAGCAAATCGTAAGCGATGTATTTACCACCCTTTGGGAACGCCGGAGTACACTTGATGAAGATATTCCCCTGAATGGGTATTTATTTACGATGACCTATGGGTTGGTCCTGGCGGCCTTCCGCGAACGGCACAGCCAGTGTCAGCCACAGGAAATTCTTCAACGTTTAACCACCCAATCGGG
This sequence comes from Larkinella rosea, assembly GCF_003858635.1. Classification (GTDB taxonomy): domain Bacteria; phylum Bacteroidota; class Bacteroidia; order Cytophagales; family Spirosomataceae; genus Larkinella; species Larkinella rosea. Next base: position 749,304 of record NZ_RQJO01000015.1, on the reverse strand, counting down.
CACCGATACCGAGGAACAGGTGCTGTATCAGGAGCTGGAATTGCTGTATCAACAGGCGGTTTCGCAACTGCCCCCGCGCCGTCGGGAAATTTATCTGCTCAGCCGCCACGAGGGCTATACATCCCAACAAATCGCGGATCGCATGAACCTCTCTACGCGAACCATCGAAGATCACCTGGATCAATCCTACGACACCTTAGGCACTTATTTTCAACGACATACGTATTAATTTTGAATGAGTGAATGATAGAATGAGTGAATAAAAATAGAATCCGGTAGGCTTTTCACTCATTCTATCATTCACTCATCAACTCATTGTAATGGAAGAGTTGTTGGTTAAATATGTCCGGAACGAGTGCAGCCCCGAAGAAGAACAGTGGGTGATTGGCTGGTTGCAGAACCCGGACAATGAATCGCGGTTGCGCGGGCTGATGCGGAAGCAATGGAGCAATCCGTCGGTTGCTGGTGTCGAATCGCCCGATTGGCAGCGCATGTGGGCGGGCATTGCCCGACAAACCAAAGATCTCCCCCTGGAGCCTGAGCCGCCCCTCTACCGAACGGTATGGCGACAGATTGCCCGGATTGCCATCTGGGTCGGCTGTATCATTATTTTTGGCCTCAGCATCCGGTTTTTGCGCGAAGCGCAATTGCCCGCCGATGTCATCTACCAATCCGGAGCCGATCAGTACATGCGGGTTGAATTAACCGACCATTCGGCGGTTATACTGAATAAAAATTCAAAGTTGAGGGTTTCGTCCGACTGGTCGGGACCAAACCGCAGCATCTGGCTCGACGGTGAGGCCGTTGTCCTGGTCGCTGAGCAACCCATCGGATATCGGTTGCAGATTCACACCGCCGATCATGTGGTAACCGAAGCCCAGAAAGCCCGGATTTATGTCAATTACCAACACAATAAGGTGCGGGTGGTGGTCGAACAGGGACAGGCTAATTTCGTCATCTATTTTTCCGGAATGCTCGGCGAAATGAAGAAGTATGCGCTGAAACCGGGCGGAATGGCGGAATATGACGAAAAATCAACCCAACTCGTCCGGCGTCAGGTCAAGCCGCAGCTTTACACGTTCTGGGCAAGAAACGAGTGAAGGAATGAATAGGTTACGGTTTCGCCGGTAACCCTTTATTCACTCCTCCGTTCTCTCATTCCTTTGTGGCTTACATTCCCGACTGTGGATCCGTAACCGGCACCACAGTGAGCAGTCGTTGCGTGGTACGTTGCTGAACACCCGATGATTTTAGCTGGAATGATTTTTCGACGGTTTCCTTGCCATTCGTGATCTGGAAGGTATACGCGCCATCGGCCATTTCGCTCATATCGAATCGTTGGCGGTATTTATCAAGCTGCCGGGGCATGGTTTCGGCAAAGACGATCCGGTTTTCCTGATCGCGCAACCGAACAACGATTTTACTGCCGGGATCATTTTTCTGGATGTTCACCCACACTTTCAGGGGATTTGCCGATGGATAGGTGACAACTTGAAAGGGTTTGTCTTCAGGGGCTGTCTGCGCAAATGAGGTCGTTCCGACCAAGAGAAGGGCACCCAGCAACAGACCGCTGGCGGTGCGGATAATCGTTTTCATGGTGTTTAACAGGTTTGTTGTCTACTGTTCAGATTCACCAGAAAGATGTAGGAAGCCCACCGACAAAACGGCGAATTAGGAGAAAAGGCAGAAAAGAAGGATGAACGGGACTATGATTACAGTGATGGTTATAATAGCCTATGATTATGGTGAAAGACTATGATTACAGTGATGTTTGTGATGGACTTTAAGATCAATTTTTTAAAATCATCATTAACATCACCGCAATCACATTCTATCATAAACATCATAGTTCATCACCGTAATCATAGTTTAGTGTTCCGTGTAATTGAGGTCTTTCCCGTACGTTTCGTCCAATGTTACCAGCGACCAGAAACTGATGACGAAACAAATCGCGCCGACCATGGCGGCTGCATTGATGACCCCAAAAGATACTTTGAGGGTTTGAAAAAGCGGAATGGTTAACAAGGTGGTAGCCCGAACGTTGTTGGCAATGGACGTGGTGGCCGTGGCCCGCAGGTTGGTGCCAAAGTGTTCGGCCGAAACCGTCAGAAACAGGGCGATGTAGCCAATGGAAAAACCGAGTCCCACGCAGACCGCGTAGAAAACCGGCATTGTCGAAATACCGGCAAACAAATAAACCGCCACAAAAAGCAGATTCATTGTCATCAGCGCACCGATTGCTTGCCGACGGGAATGAAACCACTGGCTGAGCGGGCCGCTGATCAGGTCACCGACGGCCATACCAATATACGTAAACATGACGACCCGGCCCGGTGCTATCGGTTCGGCAATGCCCAGTGCTTTTCCGAATTCATTGCTGAAGGTAGCCAGAATGCCAATGACAAAATACGTTGGAACGGCCAGCCCCATGCAGCGGAGGTACGTCAGAAAGCGTTTCCCGTTGGAAAACAGCGACCAGAAATTACCGCGCTGAACGGTTTGCTCCTTGATTTTCAGAAACATCCCTGATTCAAAAACCGATACACGCAACAGCAGCAGCAGCAATCCCAAACCGCCACCGATGAAATACGTTGTCCGCCAGTTGAACAGCACCACCGTAAAATAGGCCACAACGGCCCCAAACAGACCCACGCCCGCGATCAGGGAGGTTCCGTAGCCACGCAGTTCTTTCGGCAGAATTTCGGAGACGAGCGTAATGCCCGCGCCCAGTTCGCCCGCCAGCCCCAGGCCTGCGACGAAACGCAAAACCGCATAGGTGTTGGCGTCCTGCACAAAACCGCAGGCAATGTTAGCCACGGAATACGTAATAATGGAGCCGAACAGCACCGAAAGCCGCCCGCGTTTATCGCCCAGAATACCCCACAAAATACCGCCCAGCAGCAACCCAGCCTGTTGCCAGTTTAAAACCGTACCACCAATCACCGACACCTGTTTTTCGTCGAGACCCAAATCTTTCAGGCTCGGAACGCGAACAATGTTGAACAGCAGCAGATCGTAGACATCCACGAAATAGCCCAAAGCCGCCACAATAACCGGTAAAGTAAATAACGGGCGGTAGGTTACGGAAGGAGAAGTCGTCATAAGAGGAAGAGAAAAATAAGGGAGAAAAGGCAAAAGGAAGAAAGCAGATGGTAACTCCTCTCCCTCCTTCCTCCGTTCCTGCTTTACTCCTCTAAGTAATTAAGGTCTTTGCCGTGCGTTTCGGGGATAGTCAGAATGGAGTAAAAACCGATGGCGAAGCAGATCAAACCAACGGCCACTCCGGCGTTGATCACCGCCAGCGAAGGTTTAAAATACGCATACAGGCTCGTCATCAGAATAACCGTTCCGCGCACCATATTCGGAACGGTGGTAGCGGCAGTGGCCCGCAGGTTCGTTCCAAACTGTTCGGCGCCGATGGTAACAAACATGGCCCAGTAACCAATGCCAAAGCCCATCGCCAGGAAATACATGTACAGGCTCATAACGGTTTTTGGCGTCACATAGACGTAGATCAGACTGACCAGCAAGGTAAAACCCATCAGCAAAGCGACTGCTTTTTTGCGCGATTCCAGGCCCTGACTGATCAAACCACTCGCCAGATCACCGATGGCCAGCCCGATGTAACACCACATGATGGTCAGTCCCGGTTTGACAGGCTCGGCAATCCCAAACGCTTTCCCGAATTCGTTGCTGAACGTCGCCAGAATTCCAATGATGAACCAGGTGGGGAGCCCGATTCCGATGCACTTCATGTAGCGTGAAAACCGTTCCCAGTTCGTAAAAAAGGCAAAGAAGTTTCCTTTCTGCACGTGTTTCTGCTCCGACACCTCCGTAAACATTCCGGATTCGATAACGCCAATCCGGAGCAGCAATAAGCCAATTCCCATCGCTCCGCCGATCAGAAAAGCGTTTTGCCAATTGAATAATTCAACGGTGAAATAGGCCACAACGGCCCCAAACAGGCCGATTCCGGCGACGAGCGAGGTTCCGATGGCCCGCAGTTGTTTCGGCAATACTTCGGAAACGAGCGTGATGCCCGCGCCCAGTTCGCCCGCCAGTCCGACACCGGCGACAAACCGCATGGCCGCGTAGTAATCGACGGGATTCATGAACGTGACACGATCAATAAAACCGCAGGCAATGTTGGCAATGGAATAAGTAATGATGGAACCGAACAACACCGAAAGTCGTCCGCGTTTGTCGCCCAGAACGCCCCACAAAATACCGCCGATGAGCAAACCGCCCATCTGCCAATTCAGAATATTAGCCCCAACGTTGGAAATTTGCTCGTCGTTCAGCCCCAGATCTTTCAAACTGGGAACGCGAACGATACCAAAAAGGAGCAGATCGTAGATGTCGACAAAGTAGCCCAAAGCGGCCACAATGACGGGCAAGCCAAATAAAGATTTATACGAAAGTTTCGGCGGGGGAGGAATAGTTGACTGCATTCGTTTGGTAAAAGGATGTTAGGAAAAAATATTACATGGCAAGTTACCGATTTAGCCACATTTGACCAAGTCAATGTGGATTGTCACAGGTATTTAAATCGGTTGGAACAATGTTGACTGAGCGGTTTTCCGGTCAAAAACCGCCATCGCGGTGGCCAGCATCCAGACTCTCAGAAATACTCTCGAAAAAATCAGGAGTTGCTGAAAAATGAACAACAGCCCAATCGGGAGCCAGCCGCTGGTTACGATCAACGATTCAATCAGGAAGTAAATAGTAAAACCAACCGCTCCCATACTCAGTAGCAGCAGGTATAATCCAAAAGTGAGTCGAAAATGGGCGAATACAAACCGCACGGCTTGTATAAATGCTGGAAGCGCCCGGTTTTCGTCCCGGCGAAACAGCAGAACTTTGGCGTAATCTCCGGCACAAAGCATCAGTAACCCCAGAAAACCAAAGACCAAAACGCAGCCTACTGCGAAATAAATAACCGATTCTTCGTTCGACACCTCACTCAGGCTGTAACCGGCTAACGCCCCAACGAATATCCCGAAAAAGGCAATTACCAGAAGAATACTTAAGACGTAGAGAAACAGCCGGAAAAACCGCCCAAAAAAGTGAACACAGGCGGAAAGAAACCGGCTCAGCCGAAACGGTTGCCGGATTTGCGAAGCGGGTGAAACTTCCAGCAGAATACCGCCCGAAAAAAATATGCTGACAATCAGATACAAACCGCCAAGCCACCGCCCAACCGCCAGCAACGAGTCGATTGCCGGGCCGCTGGTGTGCCGGAAATCGGTGTAAACCGTGTAGTCGAAATGGTTCAGTAACTTCAGGTATTCCAGCGAAGAACCGGTTTCGCTCCGAATCACCGAATAAGCCGGTAACAACACCAGCAAACCCAGCCCCGCATTCACCAGATACAACCACAAAACCATCCGCCACGATCGAAGAACCAATCGAAAAGCACTAAAAATCAGCATGGTACATCAATAAAACCGCACAAAAAGCCACCGTTCATTATTCATTGTTAATTTTTCATTCCAAAAGATCAAGCCAGCCACACCAGCCATTGCATCCAGTTCTGCACCCAGAACATCAATTTAGCGGCATATTTAGCCGCCGGGCTGCGGGAAGGATGCACCGCAAAGCTGTTGTTGTTCAGATTGATATCGATGTATATTTTCTGTTGCGGATCAATCCGGGCCCACTCGACGCGGGTCTGCTGCATGACGGTAAAGGTGTGAAAGCGCGCCTTGCCATCCCAGTGCAGCAGCTGTTCTTTGCCATCCTCAAAATGCACCAGTACCTCGACCGGCAGTTGGGCATCGCCCTTGCGATACACCGTAATGCCCGACTGATAGCCACTCCCCTGCCGGACGCTGGTGACCGAATGCAGTTCATAATCGCAAACCTGATTGCCGTACAATACCTGATCGAAAAACCAGTTCATGTTCGGGCCAAACCGGTTGCCGTGCCGTTTGGTAACCACCTCATTCACAACCGAAATGAAATTAGTGGCGTTAGGATGTTTGAATTTCCAGCGTTCAAAATACGTCCGCATGATTTCATCCATCACCGGGCGACCGACCAAGCCGTCGAGCGTCCGCATCCAGGTGGCCGGTTTGAAATAAACCAGTTCGCCGTAATAATCCTCGGGCAGTTGCCAGACCTTATTGAACGAAGGCGCAATCGCCGGAAAATCGAGGTGGACGTAAAAACCGCGTGACAGTTCCAGGTTGCCGACCCGGTAGCCAAACAAGTCCACAATCGACGATTTCGGGCCGTAGGTTTCGTCCATGATCCGGCCTTCGTAATACTGGTTGAACCCCTCGTCCATCCAGGCTTCTTCAAACTCGTTGGTCGCCAGCAACTGCATAAAGTACTGATGACCAAACTCATGGATGGTCACCTGCTCCGGTAATCGCAAGGTTGCGGGCATTCCCCAGCTCGTTCCGGCGGTGATGAAGGTCGGGTATTCCATGCCCGCTGCGCCCATCGCCCACACGGGTGGATCGACAATCGTGAGCGTCGAAAACGGATACCGGCCCACATGTTTATCAAAATAGGCCAGAGCGGTTTTGGCGGCTTCGATGTGTCGCTGCGCCTGACTCGCGTGTTCGGGCTGCATCAGCGCGCGAATGGCAACGTGTCGCCAGCGATCATCGAAAATCTCGAAATCCGGGGAGGCCGTCCAGGCAAAATCGACTACATCCTCGGCGTGCCAGCGGAGGGTTTTGGTTCCATCCCGGTTTTGTCGCTCGCTTTTCAGTAAACCGGTGGCTCCGATCCGGAAGTTTTTGGGCGTCGTTATAGCGACATCATAGACGCCATAATCCGCGTAAAACTCCGAATGAGCGTGAAACTGGTGGCAGTTCCATTGGCCAACAGTCGCATACCGCGTTCCGGCCGGTTCGTACACCCCAATTTTGGGAAACCACTGCGCCACCAGAAAAAAGTCGCGGCTGTAGCCCGTGCGGGCGAAAATCTGGGGAAGTTTGGCTTGAAAGGAAATGTCCAGTGTAAGGCGCTGGCCGGGCGCCAGGGGCTGGCTGAGCGGCACGCGAATGACGGTTCGATCGTCGGCATTGGCATCGTCGGGCTGAAAAAACCGGTAGTTGCCCGTCAGGTTTTCCGCTGCGTTCGCTGGTCCGGCGCGGGTCTTGATCGACAGAATATCAATCTGGCCGTACGATTCCGGATTGTCCCGATCGATAAAATCGCCCCGCAACTGTCCGCCCGACTCCCGCATGAACGTAGACTGGTCGTTCCGGAACGCATTCAGGTATAAATGAAACTGCAACTCCCGAATGACGTCATTCGACGGGTTTTCCCAAACCAGCGTCTCCTTCCCCTCCAGCCGCTTGGTTTCCGTATTCAACTGAACATCAATTTGATAATTCGCAATCCGCGGACTCAGCGGCACCGTCTGTGCGGACGCGATCCGGGCGAAAAGGAGTAATAGCATTGGGCCGAGGGCGCGGGGCAGCGGGTAAAATAATGGTCCAATGCCCTCTCCCCAATGCAAACTCCTACTCATTTTCCCGCAGCCGAATCGGCACAACGGCTTCAGTTTGGTCCCAGGCCAGAACCATGTCACTGCCGCCCGATTGCGGGGCAAAACTGATGTAGAACTGCTCGGCAACGGCATTGCGTTTCCGAGCGATGACCGGAACCCGCAACACATCCTTGGTCTGGTCATAACTGGTGCCCCACTGACCGGTTTCTTTGTTGAAAATAACGATCCAATTGCCCTCCGACGGAATCGTCCAGAGCGAATAATCGCCTTCGTCGAGCGGTTGTCCGGCTACCGTAACGTTTTGATCAAAGGAAATCACGGTTGCTTCGTTCGCACCCGTCCGCCAGACTTCGCCGTAAGGCACCAAACCGCCAAAAATCTTGCGCCCTTTTTTATACGGCTGGCAATATTCCACTTTCACCTGAACCCCATTCTGGTCAATTTGAGCCGTTGCCTCCGGGCTGGATGATTTGGTGTAGGTACGTAACCCAAAAAAACCGATGAGCAGTACAACCGCGAGAATGCCGATGATCCACAGGACTTTTTTCATAAAACGGACGTTTTGTAAGGAAAGCGGGAAAGATATAAAAATTTGTTTGGTTACGGGTTTCCAACTTATTATAACTTGCAACTCCGGCAGCGAGTCATTGAACGATTGCAAACCGCACGGATGCCAACGCGACCCGTTGTGTCATCCGGCAAAACATAAATTAATCCCTTTTGAAACCGAATAAATACCTGCTTTTCCTGCTCACAACCGTCGTTGCCTACGGGCTGTTTGAATATTACCGCCCCAAACCCATCAACTGGAATCCGACCTACATCAACAAGGACAAGATTCCGTTCGGCACGAAGGTAGTGTTCGATCTGTTGCCGGATGTCATGAACCAGAAACCGGTGAAGAGTCTGCGGCTGCCGGTTTACAACCACCTGTCGGATAGCACCTTGCCTGCCCGCAGCAATTACATATTTGTTTGCCACACCCTGAATCTCACGACCGCTGATCGCCAGAAACTCCTGGCCTACGTTCAACGCGGCAATACGGTTTTTGTTTCGGCCTACGAATTTCCGGATACCCTGACCGCGTTGCTGGGTTTTCGCGCGGATCTGAAAACGCCTACTCTCCGCGATACGACTTTGGGTGTCAACTTCACCAATCCGGCGCTGAAAGCCCGAACCGATTACCATTTCCGGCATGACGATGGACGAAATTTTCTGATCACGAAGAAGGCCAATGCCACCACGGTTTTGGGCCGAAACGCCCGAAACGAACCAATTTTCCTGAAAATCCACTACGGAAAGGGCGATTTTTACATCCATAATTTGCCACTGGCGTTCACAAACTTTTACGTTCTCGACTCATTGACAAGCGATTACGCCTACAAAGCCCTGTCGTATCTGCCTCCGCAGCCGACCTACTGGGACGAATACCAGAAACAGGGCCGCTTCGACGAAGATGAACAGTCGCTCCTGCGCTACGTCCTGACGCAGCCGCCCCTGACCTGGGCCTATTACCTCAGCGTTGCGGGGCTGTTGCTGTACCTGATTTTTGCGGGCAAACGAACGCAGCGGGTTATTCCGGTGATCGAGCCGCTCAAAAACACCTCGCTGGCGTTTGTGCAGAACGTCGGTCGGCTGTATTTCCAGCGGGCCGATCACGGGAACCTGGCCCAGAAAAAAATTCAGTATTTCCTGGCGTACGTCCGCGAGCAGTTTGGGCTGAACACCGCAGTGCCGGATGAGGAATTCAAGCAGGCGCTGGCCCGAAAAAGTGGCGTTCCGGAGCAGGATATTCACGATTTATTTCGCCAAATTGCTTTTTCGCAGCAACAGGTCATGGCCGAATACGACCTGCTGCGGTTGAATGAGCTGATCGAAAATTTTTATACCACTGCGAAAGCGTAATCCCGATTGCACACCATGTCCCCCTACGAAAACCGCCTGGATTTAACCGAATTAAAAACCACCGTTGATGCCATCCGGGCCGAAATCGGGAAGGTCATTGTCGGACAGCAGCAAACCATCGATCTGCTCCTGACGGCCTTGCTGGCCGATGGCCACGTGCTGATCGAGGGCGTTCCGGGGGTGGCCAAAACGCTGATTGCCAAGCTGCTGGCCAAAACCATTTCGGTCGATTTCAGCCGGATTCAGTTTACGCCCGACCTCATGCCGTCCGACGTGCTGGGAACGTCCATTTTTAATCCGAAAACCACCGAATTCGAATACCGCCGGGGGCCGATTTTCTCCAACATTGTGCTGATCGACGAAATCAACCGCGCTCCGGCCAAAACGCAGGCGGCTTTGTTTGAAGTGATGGAAGAACGGCAGGCTACCAATGACGGCATTACCTACCTGCTGGCCGACCCGTTTCTGGTGCTCGCGACACAAAATCCTGTCGAACAGGAAGGAACCTATCGGCTGCCCGAAGCCCAGCTCGACCGGTTTTTGTTCAAGGTTGTGGTGGGGTATCCCAACATGATCGAGGAAATCAACATCCTGAAAGGCCACCACGAACGCCGGAATTTGTCAGACGCCATTGAGGCCATTCAGCCCACCCTGACGGCGGACCAACTGCAGGCGCTTCGGACGCAGGTTCACCGCGTGCACATCGAAGACAAACTGCTCGAATACATCGCTCAAATTGTGCAAAGTACACGCACCAATAAGTCGCTGTTTCTGGGCGCATCGCCCCGGGCATCAGTCGCATTGCTGAACAGTTCCAAAGCCCTTGCCACGCTCCGGGGCCGCGATTTCGTAACGCCCGAAGACGTACAGGAACTGGCCGCCCCGGTTTTGCGCCACCGCGTGTTGCTCACGCCCGAACGGGAAATGGAAGGCGGAACGGCCGACGAAGTCATCGGTCAGGTGGTACAGAAGATTGAGGTGCCGCGATGAAACTATTCCGCGCGCTCTACGTATCCACCCGCGTCTGGCTGCTGCTGATCGCGTTCGTTTTGCTGTTCGTGCTGGCGTACGTATTCCCGGTCTTATTCCCTTTTGTCAAACTGACACTGGCGGTTTTTGTGGCTCTCTGCGTGCTGGATGCGGTTTTGCTGTTCCGAAACCGGTCCCAACGGGCGGCTTTTTTTGCCCGGCGCGACGTGCCCGACCGTCTGTCGAACGGTGACGAAAATCCCATCACAATTTACCTGGAAAACCGCTATCCGTTTCAGACGCAGGTAGAAGTGATCGATGAAATACCGTTCCAGTTTCAGAAACGCGATGTGCTGTTTACGGCGACTCTGAAATCGAATGAAACGAAAACACTGCGCTACGAACTGCGGCCCACCAAACGCGGAGAATACAACTTCGGCGCGGTCAATGTTTACGCGATGACGTCGTTGCGGTTGCTGAAACGGCGGTTTCAGTTTTCGCAGGACAAACTAGTAGCGGTTTTTCCGTCGTATTTGCAAATGCGGCAGTATGAACTGCTGGCGATTTCCAATCGGCTGACCGAAATTGGTATTAAGAAAGTCCGCCGGATCGGGCACAGCATGGAGTTTGAACAGGTCCGGGCTTATAACCGGGGCGACGACGTCCGGACGATCAACTGGAAAGCCACCGCCCGGCGTAGTGACCTGATGGTGAATGCGTTCCGTGACGAACGCTCGCAGGCCATTTACTGTATTATCGACAAAGGCCGCGTCATGAAATCGCCGTTTGAAGGACTGACGTTGCTCGATTACGCCGTCAATGCGTCGCTGGTGTTGAGTAACATCGCACTACTCAAACAGGACCGCGCCGGCATTCTGACGTTCTCCGACCAGATCGGCCAGATGGTGGTCGCCGAGCGTCGGCCGGGGCATATCCAGAAAATTCTGGAAGTGTTGTACCGCCAGAAAACCCGGTTTCTGGAATCGGACTATGAGGCTTTGTATACGAACGTTCGCCAGCAGATTCGCCAACGGAGTCTGTTGCTGCTTTTCACGAACTTCGAGACGGTCAACGGTCTCCATCGGCAGCTTTCCTACTTGCGTCGGTTGGCCAAAGAGCATTTGCTGATTGTTGTTTTTTTTGAAAATACAGAGTTAAAAAGTTTACTGAGCAATCCGGCCGGCACAACCGAGGAAATCTACCAGAAAACCATTGCCGAGAAGTTTTATTACGAGAAGAAACAGATTGTCAAGGAATTAAAACAATATGGCATTCAGACGATCCTGACTGCTCCGCAGAATCTGACCGCCGATACCGTCAACAAATACCTCGAACTGAAAGCCCGGGGAATGATTTAAATCCCATGAAACGACTCCGCTGGTTACTGATTGGCCTGGTTATACTGGTTGCAGTTCTGCTGGTGAACATGCTCCGGTTTTCGTCGAAACAACTGACCGAGGTTGCGCCCCCGGCCACTATTTCGGTCGGCGATTCGGCCGTTCACCGGCTGGTCAAAGCCCTGCAACTGCGGACGGTTTCGTATTCCGATTATGCGCTGACGGACACGACGCAGTTCGAGCAGTTTTTAAGGTTGCTGGAGCAATCATTTCCCCGGATTCACCGCCAGCTCAAACTTGAGACGTTTAACCAGTACGGTTTACTGTACGCATGGAAGGGCCGCGATCCGGCGCTGAAACCGGTGCTGCTCACGGGTCATTACGACGTTGTTCCCGTGATTCAGGGCACGCAGAAAATGTGGAAACGCCCGCCGTTTGGCGGTTTATCCGAAGGCGGTTTTCTGTATGGCCGGGGCACGCTCGACGACAAGAGCAGCGTGCTGGCGCAGCTCGAAGCCGTCGAATGGCTGCTTAGCACCGGTTTTCAACCCGAACGAACCATTATGTTGGCCTACGGACAGGACGAAGAAGTGACCGGTTTTCGGGGCGCGCAGACCATCGCAGCCGCCCTCGAACAACGGAAGATCACGCTCGAATACGTGTTGGACGAAGGCGGAATCATTAAAACCGACGGCATTCCGGGCCTGCCCAAACCGGTTGCGCTCATTGGCATTGGCGAAAAAGGGTACGCCAGTATCGAGTTGACGACCGTCAGCAAGGGCGGGCATTCGTCGATGCCGCCGAAGCAAACCAGCATCGGGCTGGTGGCCGATGCGGTGAGTAAACTGGAAAAGCATCCGTTTCCGGCGCGGCTGGATGCCGGTCTGGATCAGATGTTTACGTACATCGGTCCCGAAATGCCGTTCGGCCAGCGGATTGTGTTCGCCAACCAGTGGTTGTTTGCGCCCATTATCCGCCGGATCATGGCGCAGTCGAATTCCGGAAACGCGACGCTGCGGACGACCACCGCGCCCACCATTTTTCAGGCCGGAGTGAAAGACAATGTGTTGCCGATTGAAGCCACGGCCACGATCAACTTCCGGATTTTGCCGGGCGAAACTGTTGAATCGGTGGTTGAACACGTAAAGGAAGTCATTGACGATGAACGCATTCAGGTCAACGTGCTGAAAAAATTCATCAGCCAGCCGTCGCCCATGTCCGATCCGGCGGCTCTTGGTTTCGAGCGCATTCACCAAACGATCAAAGGCGTTTTTCCCGGAACCATTGTCACGCCGTATTTAACGCTGGGCGGGACGGATTCGCGGTTTTACGCCCGCGTTTGCCCGCAGATTTACCGGTTTTCGCCCACGCCCATGAACGACGAAGACACGCAGCGCATTCACGGCACCAACGAACGCATCAGCCTGAACGATTACCGGAACATGATCCGGTTTTATGCCACGCTGATCAAAAACAGCCAGCCGTGATGGGCGGTATCCAGCTTCCGGTTTTCGAGGGAATGGCCTCCGGTTTTTGAGGAATACATGATGGAAATATACGGTTATTCGTAACTTTAGTGACGAATCCAACCCTTCACTAAAAACCGGAATCCTGTCTCTATGGCAACTCTACCATTCAACCGGCGCAGGATGTTTTACGCGGCAACGAAGCTTCTTCTTTGCTTTATTATCCTACTGAATACCAGCTGTTTCCTATTTGCGCAGTCGTATTCAGCGCAGCTTGATGCAAACGGTTTTTATCACATTCAGCAAACCGCTCCCTCCACTTCGGCAACTGCCCGAAAAGCGCAGCAAGCTACCATTTCCATCACCGACGATTCGAGACGACCAACCAATGCCGTGATGCTGACCGTGTCGTTCGGTCCCGAAATCAATCTGAACACCATCACTTCGTTTTTCCTGCTGGTGAAAACTTCGCCCGAGTTTCTGGATTTTGGGGAGACCGTCTATATTTCAAGCAAGGCTGTTGACAAAACCGCCCGAACGATGCAAATACCGGTGGGAGGACTTAAAGAAAATACCGATTACTATTTCACTCTTAGCCAGTTTAGCGGCTGCGACGGGGAAGAGACGGCACAGGTTCACTATAAAACCGGTACAGCTCCGAAAAAACCAAAGAAAGTGCTGCTGGTTATGGACAACCAGTATGAAAACGATCCCGAAATTCAGCAGGCGCTGACGGTGTATAAAGCCGATGTTACCCGTACTGATCCCAATCTTGTTTTCGAACAAACGTACCTATCTGCTGCCCCGGCCGAGAAAGGGCAACTCTACGAAAAAATCAAGGCCCGGTTTTACGATTCCGAAGCCCCGCTTCATTATTTGTTTTTTATTGGGCGAATTCCCAGCGCCAGCATCCGATCCGACGTTCTCGACCACAAAACCAATCAGCCGCTGCCGGGAAGGCAAAATTGGTTCTCCAGCCTGGGCGTCTACGCAAAAATTCTGACGCAGGACTTTCCCTTTAATACGCAGGAAAACCTATTCATCAGCCGACGATACGACTGTCAATTAGCGGGAAAAGAACCCATATCCAACGATATAACGCCCGTTTTTTTCCAGTCTTCCATCACCGACATTTCTTACGGTGCCGTCGTACCGACCCGCCCGGAAGAAGGAAAAGCGTATATTCTGCGGTATTTTGAAAAGCTGCACCAGTTCAAAACCGGTAAACTGAAGTTTGACAAAAAGGTGTTGCTCGCCGATACATTTTACAACGACGGCACCTACCCGAAAAAAATTGAACAGCTGACCGGGCGCTGGACCCATAACGACACCATCAATGTACCTCAGAAATACGGCCCGAGCTTCAACGGTTTCGATCCGGTCTGGAAGGCCGATTACCTCAAAAAATTAGGCAGTAATTCGTACGAAATCGTTTCCTATTCGGGGCATGGTGAACCGACCCAGCATTACTACGGAATTACGCCGACCGAAATTAATAACATTGAAAAACTCAATACACTACTCTTTGACTTCACGTCCTGCTCGGTTGGAAACGTTGATTATCAGGATTATCTGGCAGGCACCTATCTTGATAAAGGCAATACGCTTTTTGTCAATTCCTATTCGACTCCAATTAATGTCGCTGTGATTGAAAATCAGTCTCCGTTATTATACAAATTCAAGGAAAAGGAAACTTTTAATGCGTTTTCCAAAGGCACCTATGTCAGCGATGCCTACCGCCACGGGCATACCTCCAACATTGTCCAGTACCTGCTGGGCGACCCACTACTCTCGCTTACGACGGCCTGCGTCCCGGAACCGCTGGTCATTTCATCGGTCGGATCGCTCTCGCTTTGCCCCGGCGATACCGCAACACTCCGTGTTTCCGGCAATTTCACCAACCTCCGCTGGTTTCGCAACGGAACGGAAATCAGCCAGGCCACCGGAACTACCTTAAAAGTGGGGCAGGGCGGTTTGTATACCGCCAAAGCCCGGCAATGCGAGCAGGAAATCACGAGCGATCAGGGTGTTACGGTAACCGATAAACCGGGGCCGGTGATGCCGGTTCTGACGGTGGAAACGCTTCCCGATCGCTTTCGGCTGCGCGTCACTCCGGCGGGGGCTTTTTCCGGCGGTTTTAACTGGTTCATCAATGGCTCCCGCTGGCAGGAAACCACCCAGGATACGGTAAAAGCAACGTTGCTGGGTGCCAATTATACGGTAAAAGTGTTTCAAAACGAGTGTTCGGCGACCTCAAAACCGGTTACGATCCGGATCGACCAGCCGGTTTTGACGGTAACCGGTGCCAATCCGGCCTGTTCGGGCGACAGCATCGTGGTGAAAGCACCCGAAAATTTCAGTTCGTATGCCTGGCTAACGCAGGGCGGAGCGACGGTGGTGACCACCAGCAATACGCGGATTTACAAGCAAAATGCCGTGGTCGCCGTTACGCCCAGCCGGGGCACGCTGGAAGGGCCAACATCGGCGTATGTCACGCTGACCTTCAAACCCAAACCGCCCAAACCAACCATTACGCTGGAAAGTGCCGGATTTCGTTCAAGCAGTCCGGTGAATAATCAGTGGTATCTGAACGGCAATCCGCTGCCGGATTCGACGCGGCAACTGTTGCGCAATCCGGGGGCCGGAACTTACCGTGTCCGCGTAACGGATCAGGGCTGTTTCAGCGATTCGGACCCGATGATCATTACTGCCGTAGAACCGGCCTTGAGTAGTTTGAAGGTGTACCCGAATCCCTCCAACGGCACTTTCCGGGTCGAATGGCCCGACTCCTTCCGGTCTGGCAATCTGGACGTTGTGGACAATCTGGGTCGCAAGGTCTACAGCCGCTTCTACGCCGGAAAACCGGCCGAACCGGTATTGGTTCCGCTGAAAACCGCCCCCGGTTTGTACCTGCTGCAGCTTTCCACCGACGGACAAACGAAAACCGTCAAGCTGCTGGTGAAATGAGGTAATCCAGCTGAGCGCAATCCGTCGCATTTTAGAACCGCAGACTACCATGAAATACCTGTTTATTACCATTGCGATTGTTACCGAAGTGATTGCCACCTCTGCCCTGAACGCATCCCAGCAGTTCAGCAAATGGCTGCCCAGCGTCATCACGGTGGCAGGTTATCTGACGTCCTTCTACTTTCTAAGTCTGGCGCTGCGCACCATGCCCATCGGCATTGCGTACGCAATCTGGTCCGGGGTAGGCATTGTGTTAACGGCGCTGGCCGGGATTTTTCTGTTTAAACAGACTCCCGACCTTCCGGCGCTGGTCGGGATGGCGCTGATCATCGCCGGGGTGCTGGTGATGAATCTGCTTTCCAAATCGAGTGTCCATTAAGCGGGACCGAAGGGACGGTCCCGCTATTTCTTCTCCATTTGTTTGACGGCAATCCATCCTTCCGGTGTGATGCCCATAATTTCGGTGGCAACGCCCAGGGTTTGGTAGGTATCGAAGAATGCCATCCGCGCAATGGGGTGGTCGACTTCGCTGATGATTGCATACCCTTGTTCGCGCAATTCAGTGGTAATTCGGTCGAAATCACTAACCGGCAACCGAAAAGCCAGATGCTGCGTGCCGCCCGCCGGATACCGGGCGAGGTAATCATGGAACATACTCTGGCCGGAAAGGGGCTGGATGAGTTCGATGAAGGAACCGCCGTTGTAGGTCTGCGTGGTCAGCCAGTCGCCGTCCACGACCTGGCCTTTATAGCTCATACCCAAATCCTGGGCGCGGATATATTCCGGTTCGGGAAAACCGGTGATGCCCAACGCGTTCGCCAGGAATTTTACGGAAGCGTGAATATCCGGAACCACCCAGCCAATCTGGGCAAATTCAAGTCCGGCCACGGTGTTAGTGATCTTGTTCATGTTTGTTTACCGTTAGGTTCGTAACAGAACAAAATTACAGTGAGCGGATTTGTCGAGCCGGGGGCATTCGCGCCAATTTAAGGGCGGTTTGCGACGAATTCCAACCTTTTCGAACCGGTGAGAATCCTGCCTGAAACCTTACCTATCAATCAACCATGAAGTTATCTACACCGGTGGCTCTCCTGACGGCCAGTTTTTTGATTTGCCTGGATGCCTGCAAACCCCACCTCCCCGCTCAGGAAAGCCCGCCTTGCGCCCTGTTGAATTTCCGGGTTATCAACAAAACAACCGACCCTCTTTTGGCCAACGTTCGCGAAGAACCCCTTGTAATCGACGGAAAATCGTTAAAAGTTGGGGAGTCAACCCGGGCCACGTTCACCTTTGATTCGCAAAACCGCCCGATTAGCTCTACGTTCACGGCCTACGGCTACAGTGATTACAATCGTTCCGAAACGTTTGACTATAGCCCTGCCAAGCTGACGGTGAAAACCAGCTATCCTTCGGGTGGCGCTAGTGAAGCAACCTTTCCGCTCAACGATAAGGGATTAGTAGCCGACGTAAAATACAATGCGGACGGGTTTGCCGTCGAAGAAAATACGGATTCGTACCGCACCACCACCACCATTGAAAACGGGAATATTGTCCGCAGGGAAACCCGGAAGGTAGCGGACAATTCACTCTTCAGCGTTGTCCGCTACGAATACGATTTAAACCGACAGAATCTCCCCAATGTAGCTCCACACAAAGGCAAAAACAGCCGAAATCTGCCGATTAAGGAAACGTACCTATCGTACTCCGGCGCTACCGGAACCCCGGTGCCAACGACCACGGTTTATGACTATTCCTACCTTTTTGACAGCAACGGTCGGCCAAGCCGTCGGTATAATAAATTGGGCGATGGCACGGGGACGTATGAGGTTTCGGAATATGAGTACATCTGTCGGCAGTGAAGACCGCAGGGAATTTTTGAGAGATTGTTCGTCATTAAAAAAGTAAGTAATTTAGACTTCCCAAAAATCACGGAATTCAGGGACAGAGAATCACTGATTTCGGTGATTTTTCCGGCCACCGTAACTGCTACCTTTGTGCTGTTTTAACGGGTGTTCCCAACTACCCTCTGATGACTTCTTACCCGTCGAACGAGCGTAGCATGTATTTCATCTCACTTTTCCTGAACAACAAATGACAACTCCGGTGAATCCAAACAAGGCATTGTGGGAAAAAGGCGATTTTACCCGCCTGGCCGAAACGATGCGGGAAAGCGGAGCCGATCTGATCGGCAAATTGGCGATTACCAAAGGTTTAGACGTTCTGGACCTGGGCTGTGGCGATGGCACAACAGCCATTCCTGCGGCCCGATCAGGTGCCCGGGTTTTGGGCGTCGACATCGCCCGGAACCTGGTCGAAGCCGGTAACAAACGCGCCCAGCGCGAAGGACTCACCAACATCACGTTTCAGGAAGGCGACGCCACAAACCTGAGCGAGCTGAAGGATCAGTCTTTTGACCTGGTCGTCAGCATATTCGGAGCCATGTTTGCCCCAAAACCGTTCGACGTAGCCAGCGAAATGGTGCGTGTAACCCGACCGGGTGGACGCATTGTCATGGGCAACTGGATTCCGAGTGACCCCACTCTCGTAGCCCAGATTTTGAGAATCAGCTCGGCTTACACGCCCGCGCCACCGGAGGGCTTCATCAGCCCTATGCTGTGGGGAGTAGAAAGTCAGGTGCTGGAACGCTTTGGGCAGGCTGGCATACCACAAGGAAATATTTCCTTTGAACGGGATACGTACACCTTCAACGCGCCCTTCCCACCGGCCGAATTCCTGGATCGGTTCAGGAATTACTACGGCCCCACCATGAATGCGTTTGAAGCTGCAGAAAAGAACGGAAAGGCCGAAGATCTGAAGCGCGAGTTAGTCGATTTATTTGCCAGCCAGAATAAAAGTACCACCCCGGACACGACTTCGATTCCCGCAACGTACCTGCGGGTAACCGTTAATCGGTAACGTATATAGGCCCCGCCAGGATGATTTCTGCAAAAAATCATCCTGTTTACCGCCTTCAAACGTGACTGGCGCAACAATCTAATCTGTTGCGCCAGTCACGTTTGAAGGCATTTTAATTTTTACTTTCCCTGCGAAACCGCTGCCTGTTGTTTGCCTTCCAAAACCGGTCGGTTGTCTTTGGAGTTGGTCAACACCGCGAGGCTTTTCTGGAATTCCAGTTTCAGATCGTCGCCCGAAAACCGGCAGATGACGTTTTCGTAATGGGCGGTTTCGATAAACCGCCAGGTCATCGTGAAGGTATTTTCGTCGCTCCAGGCTCCGCTGCCCGCAATTTTGGTCCTGGTTTCTTTCGGAACGGAGGTCGGCACGAGTTTCAGCGGAACGGTCGACAAATCGGTGTTTCCCTCTGCCCAGCGCCCTATGCCACAAACCACGCGGTGTTCGCCCTGATCATCCTGCAACGTACAGACGCAGGAACCGTTCTGGAACGCCAGCGATACCTTTTTGATATTCAGATTATTATCGGCAATCTGGTACGGTTTTCCGGTCACCTTGGCGACGGTCGGCGAGCTGGCCTGTCCGGTGGGCAGCGGCAATGCCAGCGAAGCTAGTTTTTGTTTCAAGGGCACCGACGATTGGGCGGCAACGCCTTCCGATTGAATAGCCGGTAAAATATGGTTCCAGACTTCATCCAGAATGCCCTGCATGTTGCTGGTTTCGCTCGTAATCGCGATGACCGTGTCTTTTTCCGGCAGCACAATGCAATACTGACCGTAAGCGCCATCGCCCCGGAACGCCCCGTTGCGGCAGCGCCAGAACTGGTAGCCGTAGCCCTGCAGCCAGTCGTTCTCTTCCTTCGGACGTGATCCGCCTTTCGACTGGATCTGGAATTTCGTCGCGTCGGCAATCCAGGCAGCGGGTAGCAATTGCTTGCCGTTCCACATCCCTTTCTGGAGGTATAACTGGCCGAATTTGGCAATGTCTTCGGTTCGTACGCGCAGGCCCCAGCCGCCGGTGTCGATGCCCTTCGGATCGGTTTCCCAGTCGGCACCTTCAATACCCAGCGGGTCGAACAGCCGCGGTTTCAGGTAATCCAGCACGGTTTGGCCGGTCAGTTTCTGCACAATTGCCGACAGCATATACGTCGCCCCGCTGTTGTAGACGAAGAACGTGCCGGGCTCGTGTTCGACCGGCAAGGCCAGAAACGCTTTCACCCAGTTACCGTCCGGATCGTTCCGCAGCGAGGGCGTCGAATCTTTGTCGTGGCCGGTCGACATCGTCAGTAAATCCTTCACCCGCATGGCCGCCAGATTGGCGCTCACCGTGGCCGGAACGTCTTTCGGGAAAAACGAAACCACTTTATCATCCACCGTCAGTCGTTTTTCGGCGACCGCCAGGCCAATGGCCGAGGACGTAAAACTCTTGCTGAGCGAGTACAGCGTATGTTTCAGCGCGGGCGTGTACGGTGCCCACCAGCCCTCCGCAACGACCTTGCCGTGCCGAACCACCATCAAACTATGCAGATTGAGCTTCCCGGTTTCGATGGCATTGACAAAATCCAGCAAACCGGCCGACGAAATACCCTGCGCTTCGGGCAGGCTGCGGGGCAACTGGAAGGAACGAAGCGGAGCCGCCTGTAACGGGCCTGGCAGCGAACTCATCAGGCCAACACCGGCCACACCCAGCCCGAGCTGATGAAGGAAATTTCGGCGATTCAGGGTCATGTTTTTAGGAATAATATGATTTTCTCAAGCGTTTCTGCCAAAATACGGAGAAAATAGCAATCTTTAGATTTCGGTTCCCTAATTACTCACTAAACCCTCCATGAAACGAATTTACTTTCGGACCATCGGTCTGATGAGTGCGCTGGCAGTCGCCAATATCGTTTGGGCCAATAACGGCAATGCGCCTGCTTCCGCCCCTAAAAAGGCAACGGTCGATGCGGCCGCCATTAAACTTCCTGCCGGTTTTTCGGCCAGCATCCTGACCACCGACCTGGGCGCGGCCCGGCATATGGCCGTCAGTAAAAACGGCGATATCTACGTCAAACTGTCGAAACTGAAAGACGGAAAAGGCATTTACCGGCTGCGGGACGCCAACAAAGACGGAAAAATTGATGAAATAACCGGTTTTGGTGACTACCCCGGAACGGGCATTTTTATCAAAAACAACTACTTATACGCGTCATCAAACAGCGATGTATTCCGGTATGAACTGAACGACAAAGGCGAAGTGATTCAGCCCGATCAGCCGGAGAAAATCGTGTCCGGTTTACGGGTGAAAGAACGCGACCAGTCTAAGTCGATTGCGGTGGATAACCAGTCGATGATTTACGTGAACATCGCTTCCGACAACGACGCCTGCCGCCAGGCCGGAACCGGGAAAGGGCTGATGCCGTGTCCGCTGCTCGATTCAGCCGCCGGAATCTGGCAGTTCCATACGAACCGGCTCAACCAGACCTACACCGACGGTGTGCGGTTTGCGACCGGTTTGAAAAACGTGGTCGGGCTGGACTGGAACACCAAAACCAATTCGCTGTTTGTCATGCAACACGGGCGGGGCAAGTTCCACGATTTCTATCCGGAATATTATACGCCCAAACAAAGTGCTGAATTACCGGCGGAAACCATGTACGAAGTAAAAAAAGGTGCGGACGCGGGCTGGCCGTACATCTATTACGACCATATTCAGAAGAAGAAAATTCTGGCACCGGAATACGGCGGTGATGGCAAAAAAACCGGTGGTGAAAAAGCCCTGAACCCGGTTGTCGCCTTTCCGGCGCACATGGCTCCCAACGGTTTGTTGTTTTATACCGGAACGATGTTCCCCGAGAAATACCGGAACGGCGCGTTCATCGCGTTCCACAGTAAGTCGGACGAATTGCAGAAAGGCTACCTGGTGGCGTTTGTGCCGTTCAAAAACGGAAAACCGTCGGGGGCGTGGGAGATTTTTGGCGACAACTTTGCCGGAATCGATCTGGCCAAACCAACGGGTCCCGTTCAACACCGCCCCTGCGGACTGGCTCAGGGCACCGATGGCTCCCTGTACGTTTCGGACGACCTGAACGGCACCATTTTCCGGATTGCTTATAAGAAAAAGTAGGTTTACGTACCCACGGACTTTAGTCCGTGAAATCTGGCTATTTTTAGCGCCAACTTTTATAGGGGATTTCACGGACTAAAGTCCGTGGGTACGTATCAGGCGATAACACTCTTTAGTTCAAACACCTCGGCCAGCAGTCGATACGATTCCAGTCGTTCTTCAAATTCGGAGGCTATATTGACCAGCATCAGCTCATCGACTTCGTACTGATCGGCATACCTCAGCAACTGCTGTTTGACGTCCTCCGCATTTCCCATGATCATCCGCTGGCGGTTGTGCTGAATCCGCGCTTCTTCGGCGGGTGAATACTCAACGGTTTTGATATCCTCATAAGTGAAGGGGTTCACCCTTCCACGGAGTTCATACTGCAAAAACCGGTAGTCGACCATCGCCCGTTGCCGGTGCACGACGTCAGGGTCATTGGAGCAAAACACGAAGAAAGCCACGTTAGCCTCCGGTTCTTCCCGGTTTTCGGAAGGCTGAAACCGCGTCCGGTAATGCGCCACGGCTTCGGGTCCGCCGTGCGGATTGATGAAGTGGGCAAACGAAAAACCCATGCCGAAATGAGCCGCCAGCAAACCGCTGTGGCCCGTCGAACTGAGCATCCACTGCTCCGGTACCGAAGGAGGAACCGGCATCGCCCGCACCTGGGCCTGAACGGTGCCCGGTGCGTAACGATCGTTCAGATAATTCTGTAAATCAAACAGTTGCTGAACCAAATCCTGTTCACTAAACGTATTGGTTGGATTGAGCAAACTCGCCGTTACGCGATCACCGCCCGGGGCGCGGCCCATGCCAAGGTCGATGCGACCGGGAAAGAGCGTTTCCAGCATCCGGAAATTTTCGGCCACTTTCAGGGCGCTGTAATGCGGCAACATCACCCCACCCGAGCCCACGCGAATCGAGTTCGTTTGTCCGGCTAAATGGGCAATCAAGATCTCCGGCGTCGTTCCCGCCAGACTGGTCACATTATGGTGTTCGGCCACCCAAAACCGGGTGTAGCCTAATTCTTCCGTCCATTTCGCCAGCGCGACGGTTTCCTGCAACGCTTCGCGGGCGGTGCTGCCCTTCCGAATCGGCGACTGATCTAACACACTTAACTTCATTTCTGATTCCGGTTATCACGCACTAGTTCTATTGTTATAGAACAACAATAAAACCCGGAAAAGGTGCCGACCCGATTGGAATAAAACGGTGTGATGCGGTACGGTTTTTCGAAAAATGCATTAGGTTTTTTCAATCTATTGCGCTAACTCGGCTTTGTATTTTGCTTATTCTCAGCCTAAACCATGATCAAATACGTCTTGTTCTTTGCCTTTCTCTGCCCAACGCTGCTGGCGTTGGGCCAGTCGTCGCCGGTGGCGAGTGTCGATACCGGAATCATTGGCCAGGCCCGCTACCGGATTGATTTTCCCGCCAATTGGGGCCAGTCTGGCGGCTCAAAGCGGTTATTGCTCTACGCGCACGGCTATGAAACGATGAGCAGTCGGCGGGGGAAATTGAGTGGCGGCTGGATGGCTCCTTTCCTGAAAAAAGGTTTTGCCGTGGCGCAATCGGCCTACCGGAAGCAGGGCTGGGCGGTTTCCGAAGGCGTTGATGACACCGAAGCCCTGCGCCAGTATTTCGTTAAAAAATACGGTCAACCGGATACGACATTCATTACCGGCCATTCGATGGGTGGCATGATCACGCTGGCGACCATCGAAAAATATCCGCAGCATTACCAGGGTGCCTTACCGATGTGCCCCATATCCGATCACATTTACCAATCGCTGCAGAAACACCTGTTTACGGTTCTGGTTACGTTCGACGCCCTTTATCCCAACACGCTGGCGCTGGAAAAACTGGCCAACGGAACCGCCCAACCCACATCGGGAGAACTAATTGCGCAAAAACTGAACGCGGATTCGCTAACGGGTCAGCAATTTGGCCGGCGGTTTGCCATCAAATACAAGGATTTGCCGGGCGTGCTCTGGTTTTTTCAGGAAATCTACCGCGACATCAGTCAGCAAGCGGGCGGCAATCCGTTCGATAATACGAATACCTTATACGGCGGTTTTTCGGACGACGCCCTCGTCAACCGAAAAACGGTTCGGCTAGCAGCTCAACCCAAATCGCGTTCATTTTTAGGCGCTTATACTTCTTACAGTGGTAAAATCAGCGACCCGGTTTTGCTGGTTCACACGACGTACGATGAACTGATTCCGCCCGAAATCGGAACGGGCTACGATGCCATTGTCCGGCAAGCAGGCAACGATCCGCTTTTTGTCATGAAGTTTACGGACGGACAGGGGCATTGTCGGTTTACACCCGGCCAGACCGAAGCGGTTTTTGATCAACTGCGGAACTGGGTGAAAGCAGGCAAAAAACCGGTCGCGGGGGAAGTAAAATAGATAACTCGTAACGGAACGGTTCGACTCACTTTCTACTCCATAAACGCTTTGATGCCATCCGTTGCGACGGTTTTGAGTTCGTTCTTTTCGTTTCGATAAATCAGAAAAGCGTCCAGCTCGCGGTGGCTGGTCAGAAACCGCTTTGTTTCGTCGAGACCCATCACCAGAAAGGCCGTTGCAAAGGCATCGGCGGTCATGGCGTCGTTGGCAAAAACCGTGGCACTCAGCAGGGCGTCAGGTCGGGAAAAACCGGTTTTCGGATTAATGATGTGGCCAAACGTCTCGCCGTTTTGCCGGTAATAATTGCGGTAATTGCCCGAGGTCGCCATCGCCCGGTTCGCGATGCGGGCGGTCGTTTGCAGGCCACCGGGTTTCGCCGGGTTTTCAATCCCGACTTTCCACCACTGGCCTACGCTGCGCTCTCCCCGGCAACGCAGTTCCCCGCCCACTTCCACCATATAACTCGTGAGTCCCTGCTTTTCCAGATAGTCCGCCAGAACATCGACGGTATAGCCCTGCGCCAGGGCGTTGAAATCCAGGCGAACGTTCTTTTTTGTCTTTGTGACCGAAACCGCATCAAACTGAATGTACTGAAAGCCAACATAGTCCAGCAAGGAATCCACATTGGTTTGCCAAGGATCGCGGGATTTCTTCCCCAACTCGTAGGCTTCGACCAGCGGTTTCACGGTCGGGTCGAAAGCACCGTTAGTGGCTTGATAAATTTCCGCTGATTTTTGCAGAACTGGATAGAAGTACGGTCGTTCAAACCGGTGGGATTCCGCGCGGTTAAACCGCGAAATCTCCGAATCGGCCCGGTACGTAGACAGGCATTCGTCGATCGTGACCAGAATGGAATCGATCGGACGTTTGAAATTCCGCTGCCAGGCGTCGGGGTATTTGATGTGGTAAGTCGTGCCCTGCGCTTCACCTTCCAGACTGACCATCGGCACTTCCGCCAACCGTTGCGGAGGAGTTTGCTTTCCCCAAAATGAAATGAAAACCGGCACTAAACCGATCAGCAACACGGCCCCTTTCATGAATTTCCTGCGCTACAAATTGTGTTTTAGGCGGTACGCGTTGAGCTGTTTCTCAACGATCCGGTCCTCAATTTTCACATTTTTCAGGTAGGTAAACGCTTTTCGGGCCAGGAAATTATTGTCGTTCTGCAACAGCCCGGCAATGATCCGGCCGGTTTCGGGATCGGCCACGCGGTGGTGTTGGAAAAGATCCAGCGTGTTGCTCAGCAGTTCTCCATTAGCCGAAGCCAGCGATCGGGCCAGAGCGGTTTTCAGCTGATCGTTCAAGCGGGGGGCTTCTTTGAGCTTCAAAATGAGCTGATTTTTCAGGGCGTAGTTGACGCGGACGTATTTTTCCAGCAAGGCGAGTTGTAATGTATCCGACCGCAAAGCCTTTGGCTCCAGGGCGTTGATGGCCCGTTCGGCCCGATTGAACTGGTTATTATCGATAAACGATAGCACGGTTTTTCGCAATTCCGGCGTCAGGTCAACGTAGCCCCGGATGTGGTTGAGCGCCCAGATTTTGTCACTGGCGTCCGGGCTTTCCAGAATTTTCAGCAAAAAACCGGGCGACAACCGCTGTTCGGTCAGGCTCACCACTTCCTGCCGCGCCGGGCCGTAAATCAGATGCCATAACTTATAGGTTGTATACACCGCCCCTTCGACCACGTATTCCAGCACGTTTTTGGCCGTGGCCGACGAAACCGCATCCACACCCGCCCCGGCCGAAGCCGATTTGGGCACCAGTTCTTCGTACGAAAAATTGGCCAGCGGGGAGAACGGATCGGCCAGCAACTCGTTCAGCCGAGCGTATTCGACGGGGGTAAACGGCTCGTGTTCGGTTTTACTCAGAAATTCGCCTTTCGGCAGTTCAAAGCCCAGATACCGCCCGGTGACGTTCCAATACAGCGTAATATCGACCAACCGGCATTTGTTATCGAAGCAGACGCTCGTCTTGATGCGCCGGAAATACGAAACCGGGTAGCCTTCCTTCGAGCGGTTTTGAAAGAGCGTGTCGTTATCCACATCGTCTTTAAAATCAACGGTATACGCCAGAACTGTATCCGGTTTGAGCGAAAGCGCCGGTGCCTGGAAATAGCGAATCGGCTCCTGCGTTACCCAAGCGGGTAAAAGGAGTATTCCGATCAAAAGAACGTTGAGTAAAGCGCGTCTGTGGATGCCCGGCATACCGAAAATCAGCCTTTTTGCGAGGAGCCCGGCACAATTCCGCCGTGTTCTTCAATGAGTTTTCGCAGGTCGCCGAACGGCACATCCAGCGGGGTTTTGTTCTGCATACTGGCCAAAGCCGCAGCGGCCCCGGCGGCCTGTCCCATGCCCATGCACGACGCCTGCACCCGCAGCGCCGAATTCGCCAGCCGATCGCTGCTCACCGAACGACCCGCAATCAGAAAATTCCGGCTGTTTTTCGGCACCAGTGCCCGCAACGGCACCGTCGGCACCACGCCTTCTTTCAAATGGTCGGGCAACACGCCGTTTTCATCGTGGACATCGATCGGGTAATACGAATACGAAACCGAATCGTCGAACACCTTGCCGGTCACGTAATCCTGGTGCGTGATTTTATAATGACCGTCGATGCGGTAGGTTTCGCGCACCCCGGTTTCGTTCTGCACATCAATGATTCGGGTTTTCTCACAACCGGGCAGCGTCCGCAAAAACCGCAGCGTTTTCAGCAGCGACGCCCGGCCGTAAATATTCGCCTGCGTATGGCTTTCCGAGGTGGTAGAATCCGCCCCCAGCACGTGCTGGATGTTATCCCCGGCGCTTTTCAGCAACCCGACGATGTTGTTCCGAAAGTCGGATTTGACCAGCGTACCTTTCTTGATTTCTTCCTGGTACCTCGCTTGTATCAGCTTCAGATCCAGCGACTTAAAGTCATATCCGCCAATCTGGAACATCAGCGTTCCGGGCTGCGTCACCGCTTCGCGCAACAACGTAAAACCGGCCAGCGAAGCCGCGTAGGCGTTGCCCGTGCAGTCGATCACCTGATTCGCAATAATTTCCGTATTGGTGCCTTTCCCGACGGTCTGCACCACCCAATTGCCTTTCTGAAAAACCGCACTGGTGGGTGTTTCGTAAAACCGGATTTGCACGCCCGCTTCCACGGCTTTTTCTTCAATCAGCATAGCGTACAACTGCCCATTCAGCCGCACCTGGTGTCGGGGATGCTGTTTTCCGTGCGGAATCGAGAAATCCGGCAGCCTATCGTCGTTCAGCGCCACGGCTTCCTGCACCATTTCCCAGCCGATGCCGCCGATGACCTGTTTGCCCCAGGCAAAGAAAATGCCCGGAAACGCCACGCCCCCGGTGGTGGTGGTGCCGCCCAACTGGCTGCCGTTTTCCACCAGGATGGTTTTGCGACCGGCCCGAGCCGCCTGAATAGCCGCGACCACGCCCGCCGTGCCGCCCCCAATCACCAGAATGTCGGTTTTCAGGGTTTGTTTCTGTACTTTATACGGTTCGGCTACCACCTCGCCTTTTGACAAGGTCGGTGCTGCCATGCCCAGCGACAATACGCCCAGCGCTGATAAAGCCGATCTTCTTTTGACTTTTTCCATTAGTTGTTCAGTTTACGGTTTACAGTATCCGGTATACGGTGGGCTGACACGTACCCACGGACTTTAGTCCGTGAGATTCTCACTATCCATTTCATAAGAATCATCTGGAATGATCAGGTTTCACGGACTAAAGTCCGTGGGTACGTTCACCATAAACCGGCTCCCCTATTTTAATACCCCGGATTTTGATCTTTCGCCGGGTCGAGTCCTTTGTTGTAGTTCATTTCGGAAACCGGGATAGGCCACAGCAGGTGTTTATCCACGACGTTTTTGCCTTTGGCCGCCAGAATAACCGCTTTGGCTTTGCCGGTGCGTTTCAGGTCGAGCCAGCGTTTGCCGCTGAGCTGGAATTCGTACGCCCGTTCGCGCAACACCAGATCCCAGAAAGTCGCGGCATTGTAGTCGGCTAGTTTGAAATCCACGGTCGAAGCACTGGTAGCCGGTTTTCCGTACGCCCGGCGGTGAACCTGATTCAGGGCTTCCACTGCGGCTGCGGTGGGTCCATTGCCCGCCCAGCTGGCGGCTTCGGCATAGATCAGCAACACGTCCGAATAGCCATAAACCGGGTCATCGTTGCCCGCGCCGTTTTGCGAAACCGCCAGTTGGTCCGTGAATTTGGAACTAACGAGCGTGGTCGCGCCCAGCCCGAAATCGACAATATCCCAGAGTTTTTTCCGCAAATCGTTGTCATCCCAGGCTTTGTAAACCGCATTGGAGGCATCCCCATAGACCGCATACGCCCCGCCGAAGTTGAACAGTTTGGTGTTGGGATGATTCGAAATCCAGAGCATGTAATTCCCCTGGTTGATCTGCCGGGCGTATTTCAGGTAAAAGATTTCTTCCGAGGTTGAAACCAGATCCGGCCCCCAGACTTTGGCCTGAAAATCCGCCTTGGCAGAAACCGGCACCAGCGAGAACTTGTTGCTTTTCATCACTTCGTCGGCTTTATCGCGGGCTTCGGCAAACTGACCCAGCTGCAAATACACATCGGCCAGCAGGGTTTTGGCCGCCCACTTCGTCGGCCGACCGGCCACCGCCGGGTTGTCGGGCAGGTTGGTTTCGGCTTCTTTCAGATCGGCCACAATCAGGGCGTAAACTTCCTCGGCGGTATTTCGTTTGACGTCGATAGCATCCATGTTGGCTTCCGTCCGGATGGGAACGCCCGCCCAGTTGCGCACCAGTTGGAAGTAGTTGAACGCCCGCATGAATTTGGCTTCGCCGACGTATTTGGCGACGTCTGCACTGCTGATGGCGCTGCCTTTGGGTGCGTTCCGAATCACCAGATTGGCGTTGCGGATGCTCAGGTAAAACGTATTCCACAAACCGGCTACCCGCGTAATATTGGCATCGTTAAAGCCTTGGAAATCACTGAGTGGCGCCCAGCTTCCGCGCCCAAACGCGTAGTCCGTCTGCGATTCCAGCGTGGCTTCATACACGCTCATGTTTGTGTTGCGCAGGGGCGAATAAATGGCATTGGCCGCCGTTTCGACTTCCGCAGCCGTGTTGAAAAACGTTTCAACCACCAACGATTTCGGTTCTTCTTTCAGGGCATCCTCGCAAGCCAGCAAGCCCAAAACCGGGAGAAGGAATAGTATCTTTTTCATATCTATTTGTGATTGAGCGAATGAGTGATTGAGTGAATCAGCCATGCGACAGCCACTCAATCGCTCATTCACTGATTCGCTCAATAAATTTAAAACCCGACCCGCAGGCCGAAGGTGATGGATTTGGCGGTGGGATAGCTGTAAAAGTCGATGCCCTGGGCCGTGGAGTTATCACTGCCGCGCGAGTTCACGTCCGGGTCCCACCACGAATAGTTGGTGAACGTCAGCAGGTTCTGGCCGCTGGCGTAGAGTTGAACACTCCGCACCCAGTTGACACCCCAAGTCTGCAACGGGAAGTTGTAGGCCAGTTGAATGTTTTTCAGCCGCAGAAACGAACCGTCCTCGATGTAGCGATCCGACGCCCGGGCGTTCACGGTGTTGCTGATGATCGGGTATTTGGCGTTCGGATTCGTCGGCGACCAGTGATTCAGGAAAACTTCGCGGGGCATGTTCAGCCCAAAACCGTAGTCAATCGTACTGCCCATCGCGCTGGCATTGAACAGGTTATTCCCCTGAACGCCCTGCAAAAACAAGGTCAGGTCGAAATTTTTGTACGACATCGACGAGTTGAACCCGTAAATAAATTTCGGATTCGGATTGCCGATGTACGACTTGTCTTTCACCGTGACAGCGCCATCGCCGTCGGTATCTTTGTATTTGATTTTGCCCTTGTCGTCGTACCCATCTTCGACGTAGCCCCAGAACTGACCGATGGGCCGCCCTTCGCGCAAAATGCTGGTCACGTCGTTGATCACCACCACGCCAATCTGTCCGCCCAGAATATCCTGACCACCATACAGTTTCACGACTTTATTCCGGTTAAAAGCGATATTGGCGTTGACATTCCATTTGAAATCACCGGTTAGAATCCGGCTGTCGACGCCCAGTTCCAGCCCCCGGTTTTGCACCTCGCCCACGTTCTGAATGGTGCTGGTGTAGCCGAGTGACGAAGGCAGCGCGACGGTATTGAGCAGATCGCGGGTGTTTTTGATGTAGTAATCCGCCGTCAGCAAAATCCGGTCGCGGAACAGGCCAAGGTCAACGCCGAAATCCTTCTGCTCGGTCGTCTCCCATTTCAGGTTGCCCGGCAAAACCGTTCCCGGCGCGAAGGTGTTGTAGAGCGCGTCGCCGAAAATGGTTTTCCCGGAATTCAACTGATTCAGCGTAGCATACGGGCCAATGGCCTGGCTCCCCGTTAACCCCCAGCTCGCCCGCACTTTCAGGTCGGAGATGTAGGGATGGTTTTCCAGAAACGATTCGTTCGACACCCGCCAGGCCAGAGCCGCCGACGGAAAATAGCCCCATTTGTTGCCTTCGCTGTATTTCGAAGAACCGTCCCGGCGCAAACTAACCGTCGCTAAATACTTGCTGTCGTAACCGTAATTGATCCGCGCGAGGTATGATAGTAAGGTATACTTGGAATAACTGGAAGTCGGAATACCTGGCGTAATGGCCGCCGACAGGTCGTACGTTCCGAAGGCGTCACTCAAAAAACCGTTGCCGCTCCCCGAGAGCGACGTGCTCAGAAAATCCTGGTACGTAAAACCCGCGACGGCGGCTACGCTGTGTCTCAGCGCGAAGGTTTTGTTGTAACTGATCGTGTTTTCGCTCAACAGACTCGTAAACTGGTTGGTGCCGACCGTGGCCGAACCCTGGGAGTTGACAAATTTGCGGGTGGTGTAATTATCGCTGCGGTCGTCGCGGTTTTCGATCCCGCCCGAAATTTTGATCGTAATGTCTTCGATGGGCTTGAACAGCAGCGACGCGTTGAGCAGGGCCACGTTGGCCTTGGTCTGGTTGTTCTGTTCGTTAATGAAATTGAGCGGGTTGATCATGTCCGTGGCCACAAACGGGTAGGCCGTCGCCAGCACCCGGTAGCTGCCGTCGTCATTGTAGGGCGTCAGCGTGGGCGGGGCCGACAAACCGCCCGCAATCATCGAATTGCCCCGGCTGCCTCCCCCGCTGTCCTTCCGGTTGGTGTTCAAGCGCGATAAGGTTCCCGAAAAATTGACGCTGAATTTCTTACTAACCGCGTGATTGATGTTGGTCCGCAAGGAATACCGGTTGTAATCACTGCCTTTCACGATCCCGTCCTGATTGAAGACGCTGCCCGAGACCGAAAACTGCGTTTTTTCGTTTCCCCCGCTGACGTTCAGAGCTGTATTTTGCATCGGCGCGTTCTGAAACACTAAATCCTGCCAGTCGAAACCTTCGCCAAAACCGTCGATCTGGGCCTGTGTGAAATACGGTTTTAACTTGTCGTTGGTGGCTTGCTCGTTGTAGAATTGGGCATATTCTTTGGCATTCATCAGGTCCAGCTTTTTGCGGAGCGTCTGGACGCTGTAGCTGGTTTCAAAATCGACGCGGGTTTTGCCCGATTTGCCCTGTTTTGTCGTAATAATGACCACGCCGTTGGCGCCCCGCGAGCCGTAAATGGCCGTAGCCGAGGCATCTTTCAGGATTTCCATGCTCTCGATGTCGGCGTTGTTCAGGATCGTCGGGTTGCTGCCCGACATCGGAAAACCGTCCACGACATACAGCGGTTCGTTGCTGCCCTGAACGGAGTTGGTACCGCGAATCCGGACGCTCATTGGTGCACCCGGGGCACCGGTGTTTTGCAGTACCTGTACGCCCGGCGCCCGGCCCGTCAGGGCCTGCAACACGTTCGTGGCCGGATAGGCATTCAATTCTTTGGATTTCACCTGCGCCAGCGAACCCGTCAAATCACTCTTTTTCACAGTTCCGTAGCCCACCACCACCACTTCTTCCAGACTTTTGGTATCGACTTTCAGGCTCACATCAACCGACGAGCGGTTGCCGACCGGCACTTCCTGATTCAGATACCCCACGAACGAAAAAACCAGCGTGGCGTCGCCGTCCGGAATGTTGAGTCGGTACTTGCCGTCGCCGTCGGTGGAGGTTCCCCGCGTGGTGTTCTTGACCACTACACTCACACCCGGCAGGCCGTCGCCTTTCTCGTCGGTCACGGTTCCGGCAATGACGCGGTCAACGGGTTGTTCGGGCGTGAGTTGGGACGTTTTCGGGGCAATACCGGGTAAAGCGGGCGGAAACGTCGGCGGTTTGCTGAGCAGAATCTGTTTTTTACCGACGACTTCGTAACTGACGGCTGCGTTTTTAAATAGCTGATCCAGCACCGTTGATAGCGGCTGATTGACGACGTTGAGCGACACGCGCCGGTCGGCCTGAATTTGCTGGGGAATGTACGAAAACGTGACTTTAGCCACCTTTTCGATTTTTAGCAAAACAAAGCTAAGCTCCTGATTGGCAACCGTCAGCGTGACGGGTTGTTCCAGCAGGGCCTGTGCCGTTGCGGTTTTGGCGTGGGTCAATCCCACAAACAGCAGGGCACAAAGCAGTTGGGTAAACGTGATCCGCATAAGGGTAAGAGCGAATGCGTGATTGAGTCGAGGTAATTTCATACCTTTGATCGTTTTTGTTTAAGGGTTTAAGCAAAGACAAAAAGCCCCTGTACTCATCTGCCAGGATGCGTCGACTTGGAAACCGTCGTAGGGGCAAAATCCGGTCGGTGATGCTTGGACCCATCGCCGACCTTTCTTTTTAGTGTTGGGTTTACGGTTTTCGGTATACGGTTTTCTGTTTATACTGCATAATTGGATGTGTTAGTAAATTCTGCCAAATTAAACCATCTATTAATCAGCGCACTGAGCGGTGTAAACCATTACGGTAAACCGAAAACTGAATACCGAAAACCGCCAACCTACAAACACCCCGGACCGGTGATGACAATCTGGGCGTCGATCACTTTGTAGGAAGCCCCCAGTAGTTTGCAGAGAATGTTCAGTTTGTCGTATAGATTTTCCTGATCCAGCGAGGTGGTAATGAAACAGTTAGCCATTACTTCTTCGTCGTATACCACATCAACCCCGTACGTTTTTTCGATGGCCGTCATGAGCTTCGACAAGGGAGCGTTCTGAAACGTGAAGGAAGGCAACTCCTTCGGCTGCACGAGCACCGCCGGTTTTTCAACCAGCGTTTTCACCAACCGATGTTCCTGATCCAGATACGTAACCTGCTGGTTGGGCGTCAGCACGACGCCGATGGTTTCGGGATCGGATTTGGCGCGGGTCGGTGTCACCAGTTTCGGCGAATACACCGAAACGCGGCCCGTCCGAACGGCCACCTGTACGTTCCGATCCGTCGGATAGGCCTTAATGCGGAAACTGGTTCCCAACACTTTCGTAATCAGGTCGTGCGAATAAACCAGAAACGGCTGGTGCGGATTTTTTTCAATCTCAAAAAAGGCCTCCCCTACCAAGGTGACTTCGCGCTTCTGCCGGTCGAACACCGCCGGATACCGCAGCTTACTGCCGGGTTGCAGGGTGACCACGCTCCGGTCGCTCAGCACGATGCGTTCGGGTTGATCCGACGCATTCAGACGTTCCAGAAAGGCCGGTTGTTCCGCGACGGTTTTCGGTGATGCTACTGGCTCCGTCGTGGCTGATCGGAAGAAATACCAGCTCAACCCACTGACCAGCAACACCATAGCTGCGGCCGCCCAGTACGGCTGAAACCGGAATCGCCGAACCACCGGGGCGGTTTTGACGGTTCGCTCCGCCAGCGACTGCCAGTTGCGGGCCAGAAGCCGCTGCTTCTCGTCCTCCGAAGGCAACTCCACTTCCGCATCCAGCGACGCATACCACTGGTCGAGCAGCGCCCGTTCTTCGTCCGTGCAGTCTCCTTTCAGGTATTTGGCGAGCAGTTCCTGGTATTTGGCGCGGTCCATTGGGTTGAGTCGTTCGTTCAAAAAGCATAGACGAACGATGCCAAAAATTCCCTAAGACGAAATAGCCTTTTTTTGCGATTTTTTTTCAGGCGACTCAGAATCAGTCGGTCAGGAGAGCAGAAACAGCACCCAAACCGCCACAAAATCACGGAGATTCCGGCGCAGAAAGGTCGTTGAACGGGCGAGGTGGTACTCGATGGTTTTTTCGGAGAGGTTCAGCCGCTGGGCAATTTCCCGGATCGTCAGGTGCTCGAACCGGTTCAGAATGAAGATTTCACGGGTTTTCTCGGGCAATTGCGCCAGGGCGGTTTGAATGGCGTCGGTCAGCTCGTTCAACTGCACGGCTTCGGTGGTGGCAAAGGTTTCGGCCGGGAAAAACAACCGGAGCTGGTCGAGGTAATGCTCTTCCTGCATGTTCCGGCGGATGTAATCGATCATCAGATTTTTGAGTGACACCCCCAGAAAGGCCGGTAAATTGATAATCCGCAGCGCATCCCGTTTCTGCCAGAGCATCACGAACAGTTCCTGCGCCAGTTCCTCGGCCACTTCTTTCCGCCGGAGCTTGCGGTGGGCCGTCACGTACATTTTATACCAGTAACGGTCGTACAACTCCCTGAAAGCCTGCTCGTCATCGTTGCGGAGCAGGCCCAACAATTCGGCGTCGGTGAGCGATTGCAGGGACATTGTTCGGAGGTTTATCAACAAAGTTGTAATAAACCCCAAAATATTTCAAAAAATTCCGGTTTTTTAATTTTGGAGATTACGCTCTTTTAAGACGGTTTTTTGGTTGAAAAACCGTAAATTCGTTTTATGAAACGAGCCTTGAAGAACATCTCATCTGAAGTTCGAGCTGATATTTTGCGCTCGGCAGTGGCTTCTTTCCGGATCGAGAAAATCCAGATTTCGCCAGAGCAGGCAGTCGCCACTCTACAGAAAATTGAAACTACGCAGGCCAAATAGCTTGGATGATGGTTTTCATGGGTTCATAATTTTGCCCGGCCGCTTGCTGAACGGCGTGGATATAACTGGTAAACGAGATCTCAGCCCCTTCATTCGGTTCAATTTTCTCCCAACGCAACGAGTTTAGTCCCTGCTTCCGACACATTAAATTGGCCAGCAATCGCGCTGTTCGGCCATTTCCTTCGCGAAACGGATGAATAAAAAGCAGTTCGGCATGTACGACGGCTAGATCGTGAACCAACTGTTCATGAGTAGCGTACCGATTTGGAAGGCTGGCTAAAACCGCTGTTTCAAGCGATTGCATACTGTTTGGCAAAAAATGAGCAGCCGCAAACACAAAACCGCCCTTCGATAAATTGACATCACGCCATTTTCCGGCAAATCCGTATAGATGTCCCAGCGCCAATTTGTGCATTTTGCGAATATACTGACACGTAAACCGGGTCCGGCTGGTTAACTGCTCGGTTAACCTAATTTCCGCGCTCAGAAACCCCTCAAATTCAGCTAGTCCAATCGCTTCGGTACTTTTTAAGTTGAGCCGATTAGGAAGTTGTTCATTTTGGTCATACGGAATCTGGTACTTCATATAATCGAGTGGATTAGTTACTTATTACGGTGCCCTGCGCAAAACCTCAATCAACAAGCTGCATTCACAAATGACGGATTATCTTCCGATAGGCCAACAAAAACATTTTTTCAAACAAAAAACTAATACATTAGTTGTAAAACTAAACCATTAGTCATACATTTGATTTCACCATTTCAGCCATTCCATTTTATCCAGATATGCAAGTTCGCGAACTGACCAATGCCGAAGAGGAAATCATGAAAGTATTGTGGAAAATCGAAAAGGGGTTTGTTAAGGATGTGCTCACCGAGCTTCCCGAACCAAAGCCGGCCTACAATACGGTTTCAACGATTATCCGCATTCTCGAAAAGAAAGGCCTGGTGGGCTACCGCGCCTACGGCAAAACGCACGAGTATTACCCGCTGATC
The DNA here is from genome assembly GCF_003858635.1 of Larkinella rosea. GTDB lineage: Bacteria > Bacteroidota > Bacteroidia > Cytophagales > Spirosomataceae > Larkinella > Larkinella rosea. Next base: position 712,861 of record NZ_RQJO01000015.1, on the reverse strand, counting down.
ACGGAGGAAGAATACAAACGATTCGAAATGGAACAGCTTATGTCCGGTTATTTCGACAATTCGCTGAAAAAACTGGTGTCGTTTTTCGTCAAGGACCGCAACCTGAGCCTGAAAGAAACCGACGAAATCATCGAACTCCTAAACCGTAAAAAAGAATCATGAACCCGGCCCTCGAATACCTGCTAAAAGCCAATCTTTTCCTGGTGCTGTTTTACGCCTGTTACTGGATCTGGCTCCGAAAACATACCTTTTTTCGGCTTAATCGGGCGTATTTGCTCGGATCGGTTTTGCTGTCGTTAGCCCTGCCGCTGGTGGAATTGCCCGCCGAAGCCGTGGAAACGATGCCAGTTCCGGTGGTGGCTTTCACACTTCCGGTTACGGTTCTGACCACCGAGCAGCCCACCGGTCTGGACTGGGAAACCGTCGGGGTCTATGGGTACGGTTTTGTTGCTGCGGTTTTATTGCTGCGCTTACTCCTGCAGGTAACCGGAGTCGGCCGTCTGATAAAACGCTCTGAACGGCATCCCATTGACGATTACACCCTGGTGTTGCCCGCCGATGAACGCGTGCCGACATTTTCGTTCTTCCGGTATCTGGTGCTCTGCCGCCGGGATGCGCAAACCGCCAATACGCCGATCGTAGCGCATGAACTGGTGCATATCCGGCAAGGACACAGTTTCGATGTGTTGCTGCTCGAAATGGTCCAGTTGTTCTTCTGGATGAACCCGGTGTTGATTCTGTACAAGCGCTCGATTCAGCAGGTGCACGAGTTTCTGGCCGATGCCCAGGCCGAAGACAAACACGAATATGCCACCTTCCTGGTCAATTATGCCTTTGGTGTTCAGCCCAATACGCTGACCAACGGTTTTTTCAAACCGTCGCTGATCAAGGAACGGATTCTGATGCTGCACCGCCGGGCTACCAGTCGCTGGGCGTTCGGTAAATACATGCTGGTCTTGCCGTTATCGCTGGGTTTGCTGGCGATGACGACCGCCCGCGAAGAGATTCGGGAAGAAATCACGCACCTGGTAACACCGGTTGTGGACGAGAAGATTACGGTTTCGGGAAAAGTGACCGATAGCGACGGGCAGCCGCTACCGGGTGCAACGCTCATTATTCGCAACACGACGAGTGGTGCGCAAACCGATGCACAGGGCCGCTATGAGTTAAAAAATGTTCCTTCCGATGCCAAAATCGTAGCGAGCTTCGTCGGCTATGTATCGCAGGTGAAGAATGTCTCCGGCAAAAAAGTTATTGATTTTACGCTGTCCCCTAAAGTCGATTCCCTGGACCGCGTTGTGATTGTCGGCTATGGTTCCTCGCCAAAATCCGTCCCCTCCGCAAACCCGGCCACCACCACGCCCCCGGCGACGCAATCGGTGCCCCGATCCGGGTTTACGGTGGTGGAACAAGTTCCGGAATTTCCGGGCGGAAAAGACGCCTTAGGCCAGTACCTGACCAGAAATCTGCGATATCCGTCCGAAGCCCGGCAAAATAATACCCAGGGAATTGTACTGGTGCAGTTTACGGTCGACAAGAGCGGTAGCATTCAGGATTTGCGGGTGAAGAAAAGTATCGGTTCCGGCTGCGACGAGGAGGCTGTGCGGGTGGTTAGTCAGATGCCGCCCTGGAAACCGGGTTTGCAGAATGACCGACCCGTCAGGACGCAGTACGTTTTACCCATTTATTTTCAGTTAGAAGGCAAGGAAGACAAACGAAGTGGTCAGGTTATGGACGACAAATCAAGTCCGGCGAATGTCATCATTCGCGATCCATTAAGTAATGATCCGGCAACCAAACCGCTGTATGTGGTAGATGGCAAAAAACTGACGTCAGCAGAAACGTTAACTTCTGCGGTTGAACAGAAGAATGGTATTAAGTCCATCAACATTTTAAAGGGCGCTTCAGCAACCTCAATCTACGGTAACGAAGGGCAAAATGGCGTCATTGAGGTGAAGACCAAACAGACCGCGATGGGTGAAACCATCCAGCAGGTTACGCAACCGGGCTTCGGTGATCAACCCATTGAATACACACTGGATGGCAAAACGGTCACGCGGGAAGAGTTTCAGAAACTGAATCCCAGTAGTCTGGATCGGGTCGAAGTCGATCACACCAAGACGACGTATACCATCAAAGCCACTTCCAAAAACTAACCCTGTCATGAAACCGTCCAAACCCTTTTCCGCCCGGTTGCGCTTCTGCCAACGGCGGCTCGATAACCGGCTTATTTCCTACACGTTCGGCCCAAAACCGTCGGCATTCGTAACTCCTTTCTTCCAATCGTCCACTCTAAAACAGCGTATCATCATGTTACAGAAATCCGAAACCAGCCGTTGGGCGGTCGCCAAATACGGTTTTGCCATCCTGTTGATTTGCAGCCTGTTCGTTTTCGTAGCCGCCTGCGAAGACCAGTCGAAAAAGGATGTAGTTAGCAACCAGGAAATAACCGTTTCGGGGCAGATTCTCTCCGCTGATGGAAAACCGCTCCCCGGAGCAACCATCGAATTGAAAGGTATTGAAAGAGGCACGACGACCAATGCGGAAGGTCGTTATACAATCAGCGCACCCGCTAATGCAGACTTGCTAATTAGCTTTGTTGGTCATCGGAGTCAGAAGATTTCAATCGGAGGACAAACTTCCATAAACACAAAGCTAGTTCCAGGGCCTGACCATAAGGTATCCGGTTTTTTAGGGGAAGTTACAACACCTGGTTATACTGTTGAGATTCCAGCTGAGGCTGATAACGACAGTCGCATTTTTACAGTCGTTGAAAAGCATCCGGAATTTCCGGGCGGGATGGAAGGTTTGGGCAACTATATCACTAAAAACTTGAAATACCCGGAAGCGGCCCTCCGCGCGCACGTGAGCGGTCGGGTCTATCTTTCGTTTGTTGTCAACACAGACGGCAGTATGCAGGATATCCAGATTCTGAAAGGGATCGGTTTCGGGGCCGACGAAGAAGCGATTCGGATGATCAAAGCCATGCCCCGCTGGAAACCGGGTACGCAGGATGGAAAACCGGTGCGGGTGAAATACAATCTGCCGATCAAATTTGATCTGGAAAACCGGTCAACGACGCCAGCTCCCTAATCAAATCCCTATCTTTAGTTGATAATTTTATACCAAAAAGGCCCGAAACTGTGCAGTTTCGGGCCTTTTTGGTTAGTTATTTCTTTTTGGTCTTCGGAAAGAACGACATGAATTTTTCGTAAAACCGCTCGTACACTTCGGGTGCATTGCGCTTTTCCCAACCGACGGCGAACTCGGTTTTGGCCCGTTTCCAGGTGATAGTCACATCCGGTTTTTCCGGTTTGTCCAGTTTGGTGGTTTTGATCTTACATTCCTGCTCCAGGGTCGCAAATGCCCGTTGCGTCGTATCCTTCTTCTGTTGGCCCAATTGCGTAAAACCGCCTTCGGCACCTTCCCGGTAGTACATCAATCCGTTGTCCAGCAGTCGGTATTCCGGCCGGTCGGTCTCACTCCCCACTTCCACGACAATCTGCCGACCGGTATACCGATTCGGGAACGTCGACCCCGTTGTGGCCGTTTCCTGCGCACACACACTACCGGTTTTAACCAGCCACATCAAACAAAAAACAAAGAACAATCTCACAATTCGCAAACTCATTACTCGGTTTCAATTTGGGTATACACTAATTTATTAACTCCCGAAACGGCAAAAAATTGTCCGGTTTGGCCACACTGCCTGCTAATCCGATGCAGCAATGGCGTTTTTCAAGGTGGAGTCGGTTTTCCGTACGTTTCTTCCTGCAACCGCACCGATTTACCAAAAAGTCCTTTTTTCAGGGTTACAATCAGCAGGTTATCAAAATCTTCCGACTCGATGTTAGCCTTCGACGGTTTGGCACCCAGTCCCTGCGCAATTTCCAGAATCGTGTTGCTGTGGCCGACCACCAGGATATTTTTCCCCTTCGTTTGCTGCACCAGTTCCACCACCGCATCGACCGGTTTGGGCGGATACGATTCAATGGGCAGGTTGAGGTGTTGGGATAACGGCCCGGCGGTTTGCTGCGTCCGGCGAGTCGGCGTGGTCAGAATCCGGCTGATTCGCTCATCCTCCAGCCGGTCGGCCAGCGCCTGAGCACGTTCGAAACCGACGGCAGACAAACTGGTCGTATCGGCTTCGCTCACCTTCTCGCCGTGCCGAACAATATAAACCGTCGACGTCGAACAAGCCGTCAACCCCGCCAGCAGCAAAACCGGCAAAAATTTATATTTTGTCATCATGCAGAAATGGTAAAACTCTCAATTCTTAACTCGTAACTCCTCCACCGCCAGCCAGCTCATCAAACCAGCACCAATTTCGAGCGCCGACTCGTCGATGTCGAACGTGGGCGTGTGAACGCCGGAAATGATGCCACGCTCTTCGTTGCGGGTGCCAAGGCGGTAGAAACACGAATCGACCACCTGCGAATAGAAGGCAAAATCCTCGCCCGCCATCCACAAATCGAGGTTTACGATGTTTTCGGGGCCCATGTATTCCGTTGCCGACGAGCGCATCCGGCGGGTCAGTTCGGGGTGGTTTTTCAGGAACGGGTACCCGCGCACGACGGTAAATTCGCAAACCGCGCCCATCGCTTCGGCCATGCCTTCGGCCATTTTTTTCATCCGGCGCAGGCCGTCTTCCCGCCACTCTTCGTCCATGCAGCGAAACGTTCCTTCGATCTTGACTTCGTTGGGAATCACGTTCGTCACGCCGTCGGCAATAAACCGCCCGAACGACAACACCGACGGATTGGCCGGTTTGCGGTTACGGCTGATAATTTGCTGCAAAGCCACAATGATGTGCGACGCGATCAAAACCGGGTCGATGAGCTGATCAGGCATGGCGCCGTGGCCGCCTTTTCCGATCACGGTCAGATACAGTTCGTCGGTGCTGGCCATGTACATGCCTTCCCGAAAACCGATCTTCCCGACCGGAACATTCGGCGCCACGTGCTGACCGAGCATACTGGCCGGCGCCGGATTTTCCAAAACGCCATCCTTGATCATCAGCGATGCACCACCGGGCGCTTTCTCCTCCGCTGGCTGAAAAACCAGCTTGACGGTTCCCTCGAACTGGTCGCGGAGCTCCTGCAAAATGCGCGCCGTTCCGAGCAAGGACGAGGTATGCACATCGTGTCCGCACGCGTGCATCACGCCCTCGACGGTCGATTTATAGGGCACATCGTTGGCTTCGTGAATCGGCAGTGCGTCCATGTCGGCGCGCAGACCCACGACCCGGTTTTCCGACGAAGCGGTTTTCCGCCCTTCGATCAGCGCCACCAGACCGGTGTTGGCCACGCCCTCCTGCGGAGTCAGGCCGATGGCTTTGAGTTGTTCGGCCACAAACCGGGCCGTGTTGTATTCATTGAACGACAATTCCGGATTGGCGTGCAGGTGTCGCCGGTTGGCAACGATATCGGCCGCGTATTGCCGGGCCAGTGTTTTGATTTGATCTTTCATCGTACCCACGGACTTTAGTCCGTGTTTTTTTGATTATAAAATCTCGTTTAACACCTATCCGATGCTCACGGACTAAAGTCCGTGGGTACGTTAGGCTAAAAACTGGTAATCGTTGATCAGCGTCCGGAGGAACGTGGTATCATCCAGGTCCGAACGAACGCCGATGACTTGTTTTACTTTGTCGGCGGCCAAACCGCTGATTTCGGGGTTGTTTTGACGTAAAGCTTCCCGGATGATGTTCAGATCGCGGTCGGTCAGCTGGGTTACTTCGGGAAAACGAACCTGGTAATCCTCGGGTAATGCGCGGTACGTCACCTGAGCAAGCGAGACGGGCCGGGTCAGTTTCACGACCGTGGTTCCGGCGGCAATGTCGCCAACCCGCTGTCCTTTTCCATTAACCGCAATCGTAATAACCGCCACCATACCGCCCAGAAAAAACGGCGATTCGATGAGTCGGAGCAACCAGCGCAGCAGATACGCCCCCAAACCGGGTTGCGACCCATCCAGCATCACCACCCGGATTTTCATTGCAATCTTGCCCAGACTTTGTCCGTTCAGAAACACTTCACACAACAGATCATAGAGCATGAACGGCAGCAGCAAAAACAACCCGGTCCAGAAGTTACTCCGAAACACATTGGGCACTTGTGCCACCAGAATCATATAAAAAATCAACCACCCAAAAAAGATCAGGTAATCGAGCAGCAACGCCAGGATACGGTCGCCCAGACTGGCGGGTTCGTACTCCAGTGTAACGTTTTGGGATGTCAGAATCGAAACCGTCATACGATTAGCAAACCTTGTCAGGGTTTCTGACCGTATCGACGGCCCGGCACTGACAGGGTTACAGATGATTAAAAATAGTCTCTGCAAAATAAACGTCCGAATTTCGTTCCGCTAACTTTTGCAGGTTGGCCTCCGAATACGGAATTCCGGTCGTCAACACCCGTTCCAGCAGCGATCGAATAGCATCCGGCGAGGTAGCATCCGTCACTGCGCCGAGTTGTTCGGTTTGCACCAGTTGACCCAGGTAACCGAAATCCGACGCCAGCACCGGTTTTCGGGAAACCGCGGCCCGCACCACCACCGACGCCATGCCGATGTGATGCTGGTATAACGCCAGAACGTAGTCCGACAACTCAAAATGAACCTGAATTTCCCGCCCTTTAATTTCTTTAAATGACCGGACAATCTGAACTTCGTCACCAACTTCCGCCATTTTTCGTTCAATGAGCTGCTGAAAATCGGGTTGAATTGGCCCGGCCAGCACCAGACAAAGGCGGTTTTTCTGCTCCGCCGACAAGCGTTTCATCGCTTCGAGCAACGGTTCGATGCCCTTCCGGTCGTCCAGATGCCCAAACAGCAGCAGAATCCGGCGATTGGGTTCAATTTGCAGTTTTATTCGCAATTCTTCGCCTTCGGCGGGCTGAATAGCGTACGATTCGACCGGGTCGGCCAGGGGCCAGATTTTGACGTGTGGACTCAATTGCCGCAAACCGTCCACCGCCGAATGATCCAGGCAAAACAGATTGGTCAATCCCCGGCCATTCAGAGCCCCGTTCAGGGTGATTTTCTTCCGGGCGCCATTCAGTCGGGCTTTGATACCGGGCCGAACCTTGTAATGAAAATCCGGCCGGAAATAAATCCCGGAAACGGCACAGGGCGCCGACCGGCCCAGCCAGCTTGCCAGCATAAACAGGTCAAAATACATGAGCAGCACGTGATCAGGTTGATGCGTTTCGATGTATTTCAGCATCAGATTCCATTCCTTGAACGAACGCGTGGCCATCGATGCCCCGTGAACGGTTTCAATGTCCGACGACGAAATCGACACAAACCGGACGTTTGCAGCACCCGGTTTTTGTTTCGTTAACGCATCGTACTGCTTCTGAAACGCTTGCTGTGTCACGACGATCAATTCTCCTTCGAGCCGATGCGCGATCCAGTATGTAATCAAATGCGTCAGATAATCAGCGTGATGACCGTCGATGATTGTATCAAAAAGCAGAATTTTCTTCGCTCTGTTCACTTATGCAATACGTTGATAAACCTGTAGTGTTTGACTCGCCGTTTTTTCCAGCGAAAAGTATTGGCCGCGCTCGTACCCTTTCCGGATCAACGACTGACGCAGCGTATCATCGGCAATGATTTTTTCGACCTGCTGCCGCAGATCCGCTTCCGATTTCGGATCAAAATACAAAGCCGCGTCCTGCGCCACTTCCGGAAAACAGGACGCCCGACTCAAGATCACCGGGCAACCGGCCGCGAAAGCCTCCAGAATCGGAATACCGAAACCTTCGTAGAGCGACGGATAGACAAACGCCAGCGCGTTCTGATAAAACCGAAACAAAGCAACGTCGCTGTCGATGCCGCGCTGACCAACCTGGTTTGTCAGTCCGAGCTGCTGAATCAACTGCGTTTCTTCGGGATTAAACGCCCCGCCCCCTGCGCAAATCAGGTGAATCCGGCGGTTTTTAGTGAGCGTCGGCGCAATGGCTTTCAGGAATGGGGCGAAATTCTTGTAATCGTTGCGCGTGCCGACGTACAGCAAATACATTTCCGGAACCTGAATCTGAAACGTTTCGGGCACGTTCAGGTTCTGAAAAGCCGTTGCGTGGTGCACAACAGTGATTTTTTCCGGTTTGATTCGGAACAGCTCGATCAGGTCCTGTTTGGTATTTTCCGAAACCGCAATCACCTGCGCCGAACGGTCGAAAAGGGTCTGTTTCAGTTCCTTCGACGCGTTGTCGATGTGCCCGAATTCGGCACCAAACTTGTCCTTGATGGCGTCGTGGTACGTCAGGACGAACGGTTTTTTCGTGTGGTTCAGAAAGTACGGATGAAAGAATGTCGGGTGAAAAACGTCGTATTGATTCCGCTTCAACTGAGCGATGCTCCACAACCGGTTCACCTGCGAAAACAGCATGTTGGTGGGCATAAAACCCAGAAAATACGAAAAAGACTGCACCCGAAACGCGTCACTTTCCAGCAAATAGGCATTGTTGGAAAACAAAAGTGAGAGCTGGGTTTCAACGCCTTTCTGCTGAAGCGATACCATCAGGTCGTAAAAATACCGGGACACTCCTCCATAGCGCACCCCGGTAAAGGCCTGATGGTCAAACAAGATTTTCATACCTGATTCAAATACACTCCGAAACTGCAAACTTACGGAGAAACCCTTTGACAACGACTATTTATGAGCGAAATCGACGGTATCGCCCCGGTTTTGATGAGCGGTTTTGAAATATGGGATTTGCTTTGCAACTTATCCGACCCAATGGGTTTCGGCCCATAACCCGGTTTTTTCATGCGTGAAGCTGTTTTTATTAAAAAAAATACGGAAAAGTGGAAGGAAATCGAAAGCGAGCCGATTACCGCCAACGATCGCACCGACCCTGACGTGCTGACCGAACGGTTCATTGAACTGACCGACGATCTGTCGTATGCGCGGACGTTTTATCCGACTTCGCCCGTCACGCGCTACCTCAACGGGCTGGCGGCCACCATGCACCGGCGGCTGATGCTCAACAAACGCGAAGACCGCAGCCGGTTTGTGCAGTTCTGGAAAACCGAACTGCCGTTGCTCTTCCGGAAATCGCACCGGCTGTTACTGGTGTCGTTCCTTGTGTTTCTGGTCGCGGCCGCGCTGGGCTGGGTGTCGGCGGCTAATGATGAAACCTTCGTCCGGCTGATTCTGGGCGACGATTACGTCAACATGACGCTCGAAAACATTCGGAAAGGCGATCCGCTGGCGGTTTACAAAAGCAGTGGCCAGGCCGATATGTTTCTGGGCATTACCGTCAACAACATCCGGGTTTCGTTCATTGCGTTCATTCTGGGCCTGTTTGCGTCGTTTGGCACCATTGCGGTGATGTTTCAGAACGGCGTCATGCTGGGTGCGTTTCAGTATTTTTTTTACGAACGGGGCTTGCTGCTGCCGTCGGTGCTGACTATCTGGATTCACGGAACGCTCGAAATTTCGGCAATTGTGATTGCGGGAAGCGCCGGTCTGACGCTTGGCAACAGTTTGTTGTTTCCGGGAACCTGGTCGCGGCTGGAGTCGTTCAAACGCGGGGCCAAACAGGGGCTGAAAATCGTGATCGGGCTGGTACCGGTTTTCATCACCGCCGGTTTTCTGGAAAGTTTCGTCACGCGCCTGCCGCTGCCCCCAGTGATCAGTTCGATCATTATCCTGGCGTCGGCTGCGTTCATTACCTGGTATTTTATTCTGTATCCGATTCAATTGGAGAAGCGGTTTAACGATAGGAACGCGGATTGAACGGATTAAGCGGATCTCAACAGATTATCCGTTCTAATCCGCTTAATCCGTTCAATCTGTGTTCCTATCAAAGCAAGAATCATAAACGAATCAACTAATGAATCTCTACCAAACGCGCGATTTCGGCGAAAAAATCAACGCTACGATTCAGTACGCGGTCAAGCAAATCCGCAGTCTCGGCATGGCGCTATTGTACATTGCCGGGGCTCCGGCCCTGATTGCGGGCATTGCCTCCGGGATCGCGTCGGCGTCGATGTGGTCGGTTCAGCCCACCATCGGCAGTAAGACCCAAATGAATTCCTGGATGTTCCAGCAAATTTCGAGTCCGTATTACATCGTGGCGATTGTGCTGGCGCTGTTCATTCCGTTGCTGGTGAATCTGACGGTATATGGCCACCTGAAGGTGTATAACCGCAACCCGGACGAGCCGGTCACCGTTGAAGCGGTTTGGGCCGAAGTTCAGGACGCTCTGGGGCGAGCCCTTCTCACCTGGTTTGTGGTCGGGATTCTCGTCGTTGTTGCCACGCTGTTTCTGCTGGTTCCGGGCATCTATCTGGGCGTGGCCTTTTCGCTGGCGCTTCCCATTGTTGTCTTTGAAGAAGGTTCGATTGGTAATGTGCTGAGTCGTTGTTTCGATTTAATTCGCGACAAATGGTGGTCGACGTTCGGTTTGATCCTTATCATCAGCTTCATCGCTTACATTCTCAGCTTTGCTTTCAACGTTCCGGCAGCCGGAGTCAGCATGATGGTTGCGCTGAAACTGGCCCCAAACATACCGGTTTACGTCACCATTCTGACCAGCATTCTGAGCACGGTCGGTGGGGTGGTGGTTTCGTCGCTTATCGCATTAGGCATTGCTTTTCAGTATTTTAACCTGGTTGAATTGCGGGATGGCCGCAGCATTCTGTCGGCCATCGACAGCATTGGCTCGCCGTTGCCTCCGCCTATTCCCCGTTCCAACAATGAAGGTGATTATTAAACGGCTGGTTTTTGGCTTGTTATTACTGATACTCAGCGGTTTTCCGGTTTGGGCGCAGTTGCCCGTTCCCCAGCCGAAAGATACGGTTCAGGCGCAACCCGCGCCCGACGATCGCAGTCCGGTATTGGTTCGGAAACCGAAAACCGCCCGTCTCGACGACTACCGCACCGACCGCGACTACCAGTACGGCCAGGATCAGAAACCGGCCAACAGCTTGTGGGCCAAATTCTGGAGCTGGTTCTGGCGGAAAGTAAACGAGTTTATGCGGAGTCGTTCCTACCAGAATTTCTGGCAGTATGTTATTCTGGCGATGGCCGCCGGGGTGGTGATCTGGCTGTTGATCAAAGCCGAAATTCTGGGATTCATTTTTAGTAAGGGAACCAGTCGTGCCGCTTTGGAATACGAAACCCTGACGGAAAACATCCACGAAATCGATTTTGAGCAACAAATTGAAGCGGCCATTGAGCAACGGAATTACCGGCTGGCGGTGCGGCTGCTTTACCTCCAAACGCTCAAACACCTGAGCAACCACAACCTGATCGATTGGAAACCGAACAAAACCAACCGCAGTTACGTCTATGAACTGGCGCAGTCGCCCCGGCAGCCGGAATTCGAATCCCTGACGACGCAATTCGAATACATCTGGTACGGCGATTTTCCGATTACCGAAGAACGGTTCAAGCCTTTGCAGGAATCGTTTGAGCGGTTTCGACGGTAGTTGTCAACTTACAACCCACCGGTTTTACCGCCATCCACCGGCACGTTAATCCCGCTGATCGCAGCCGCTGCGGGTGTGCAGAGAAAAGCCACGGCGGCTCCCACTTCTTCCGGTTCGACAAACCGCCCCATCGGGATCTCAGCCTGCATTTGCGCTTCGATTTCAGCCCGCGATTTCTGTTGCGCCTTCGCCCGGTTGTCGAGGGTAGCATTCAGACGGGCAGTTTTTGTATAACCGGGTAACACATTGTTCACGGTGATGCCAAATTGCGCCAGTTCCAGCGACAGCGTTTTGGCCCATTGCGCCACCGCCCCACGAATGGTATTGGAAACACCCAGACCGACAATCGGCTGTTTGACGGACGTGGAAATGATGTTGACAATCCGGCCATAACCCGCTTTTTTCATCGACGGCACCACAGCCTGCGCCAGAAGCTGGTTATTCAGCAGATGAGCCGCAAAGGTTTTGGTGAATTCCTCCAGTTTGGCCTCGATAATCGGGCCACCCGCCGGACCGCCGGTGTTGTTGATCAGCAGGTGAACTTCCGGAAATTCCGCCAGGTACGCATCGACAACGGTTTTAACATCGTCCGGATTCGCAAAATCGGCTACCCGGTACTGGTGCTTTTGGCCCAATTGCGTATCCAGCGAGGCCACGGCGGTTTTCAGTTTTTCTTCATTTCGGGCCAGCAGCGTAACGTTGGCGCCCAACAAGGCCAGTTCAACGGCAGAAGCGTAGCCAATACCCTGCGTGCTGCCGCAGACAATAGCGGTTTTTCCGGTAAGCGAAAGATCCATAGTTCCGGGGATTAAAGTCAATGACTTGCGTTAAAACGCTAACTAACGGCGATACAACAAGATTTTTACTAATTTACCAATCAATTCGTGGATGTTATCAGTTATTCACCCAAACCGCTTTTCACAGAACCGTACCGTTTCCAATCATCAACCCCGGCGAATGAATTTCGGTCAAAAGCGTCCGATCCTGTAAATTTTCGCGATACCGATCCGGTTTTGATGACCTTTGCTAACCAATTAACCTACACACAACCATGTCAAAAGGTCTTATTATTGTCATTGTCATTGCGCTGATTTTTGGTTTCTTCGGATGCAGCACATATAACGGTATCGTCGGCAAAGACGCGAATGTCGGCGAAAAATGGGCGCAGGTCCAAACTCAGTACCAACGCCGGGCCGATCTGGTGCCGAACCTGGTCAATACCGTCAAGGGAGCCGCCAATTTTGAAAAAAGTACGTTAACGGCGGTGATGGAAGCCCGTTCGAAAGCCACCAGCGTGCAGTTAAACGCGGATCAATTAACGCCCGAAAACGTGCAGAAATTCCAGGCCGCTCAGGATCAGTTGAGTGGAACGTTGTCGCGTCTGCTGGCCGTATCCGAAAACTACCCACAGTTGAAAGCCACCCAGAATTTCTCGGAACTTCAGTCGCAACTGGAAGGAACGGAAAACCGCATCAGCGTCTCACGGAACGATTTTAACGCGGCTGTAAAAGACTATAACGTCGCCGTCCGCACGTTCCCGGCCAACATTTTCGCGGGTATTTTCGGTTTCTCGCCCAAAGGGTTCTTTGAAGCCTCGCAAGCCGCTCAAAACGCCCCAACCGTCCAATTTTAAGTTAAAAGTGAAGAGTTAAAAATTAAACGTATTAATGCGTCAGCCTACTTTTAATTTTTAACTCTTAATTCTTAACTCCCTTTATGTCCGCCATCAATCTTTTCACAGCCGAAGAGCAGCAGCAGATCATTCAGGCGATTCGGTCGGCTGAACTGGAAACTTCGGGCGAAATCCGAGTGCATCTCGAACTGCTTTGCCCGACTCCCGACGTCATCGAACGGGCGGTGCAGGTTTTCCGGCAACTGAACATGGATCAAACCGCTCAGCGAAACGGCGTGCTGTTTTACCTGGCTACCGACGATCGGAAGTTTGCCGTGTTGGGCGATGAAGGCATCAATCGGGTTGTTCCCAAGGATTTTTGGGAAACGACCAAAGAAGTCATGCGCGACAATTTCCGCAATGGCCGGTTTACGACCGGTTTTTGTCTGGGAATTGAGCGGGCAGGCCAGCAATTACGGCAGTATTTTCCTCGGTTGGAGAATGATACCAACGAGCTTTCCGACGAAATTTCACACTAAATGAATCTTTCCTTCGTCACATATCGCATTGCCCTACCGGTTCGGATTCTGTTGATTCTTCTTTTTGCGGTTTTCGCTATTCAGACGTACGGACAGGATGATGTCATTCCGGACAAACCCAATCCGCAACGGCTGGTGAACGATTACGTCGGCATTCTGAAGCCGGATGAGCGGGCGAGACTGGAGGAAAAATTACGGGTTTATAACGACTCGACCTCCACCCAGATCGTCATTCTGATCGTCAAATCGACCGAGCCCTACCCGATCGGTGATTTCAGTTTTCAGGTGGGTCGAAAGTGGGGTGTGGGGCAGAAAGGCCAAAATAACGGTCTGGTGCTGACCTGGGTACCTTCAACCCGCAAAGTATTTATTGCGACAGGCTACGGACTCGAAGGTGCCATTACCGATGCCATTTCCAAGCGGATTGTCAGTCAGATCATCGCTCCGCACTTCAAAAAGGAAGAGTGGTACGCCGGTTTGGACGAGGCAACCACCGAAATCATCCAGCGGGCTCGTGGTGAATACAAAGCCGACGCGTCCGACGATAGCGATGCCGGGGATGGAATCATCTTTTTCCTCATCATTTTTGTGATCATCATCGTCATCATCTGGATCAGCCGGAACCGGGGCGGTGGCGGCAGTAACCGAAACCGAGGTGGCGGATTCTTTCCGGTTCCCTTCCCGACGTCAACTTTTTCCGGCTGGGGCAGCTCGTCCGGTAATTGGGGCGGAGGAGGTGGTGGCGGAGGCAGCAGCTTCGGCGGTTTTGGGGGTGGTAGCTTCGGCGGAGGTGGTGCTGGTGGGGATTATTAGGTTTCTAACTCCTAAAATACCGTTATTTTAACGTTGGTGTATTTCTGGATTTTCCTGAAATCCGATTGGTTGAATGTGTACAATTCCTGGCAATAGATTTCAGCAATTGCCGTATGGATGCAGTCGTTGATGTTTTGAAAGCCAACTTTCTTTGCCAGTTCGATGCCTCTCTTGTAGATTGTCGCGTTATAATTAATCGTTTCGGAAGTCAGCAATCCATCAATCATTGATTCAATATCTTTAGCTGATACCTTCAGACGTGACAGTACAAAAGCGGTTTCCTGCAAGCAAAGCAGAGAACAAAAGAATAGACTAGTTTTTGAAGCTTCCTGATAAAGTTGTATGGCTTTCTGATTTTTAGCAAAATCTTGCTCAATGAGATAATTTATCAAAACATCAGTATCGAAGTAAATCATTCTGAGCTATAGGTTTACTTCGTTAGCTAATGCAGAAAGATCCAGATTCGGATCTATTTTGACTTTTTTTAGCTTTTTGCGTAATTTCTCCATTTTGCGAAAAGCTTCCATCTGGCTGACGGGCGTATCACTCTCCACATCTTTTATGGTTATTTCAACTTCCTTTTTCCCAAATCGTTCTTTAATAGCCTCCAGAAAACCGCTATTCAAAGAATCCGCCGTCACTTTGTAGGTCATTTGCATAAAAATGCGACTTTTATTTTTTCCAAATTAACGTTTTTTCACTGAACTGCGTTACTTCCCCATCAATCAAAAACCGCTTGGCATCCAGCCACGCCAGTTGCTGAAATCCTTCGATGTGATAGTGTTTGATGGTTCCTTTGTCGCTTTCCAGCCAGACGTTTCGCTCCGATTCGTAGAGGGAATTCCTCGTTCGTAACGTCGCTTTCACCAGCCGGGGCTGGCGGGTGGCCGAATCCAGTTCGACGCGCAACTGCTTAACCGGCAGGTTTTCACCCGGTTTCAGGCTGTACTCATACGTCAGCGAATCCGGGCGGTTTTTCTGGTAACTGGACTGATAGGCCTGTTTGTTGATATCCGCCTGGAGAAACAAATCGAGCTCGCGACTCCAGTCGATGGTTTTCGTCGTTTGCTGCTCCTTGTCATTACCAAAACCGGACTGTTTCACAACCGTAGGCTGTTGTTTCTGCAACTGACTGATTTGCTGTTCAATATACGACTTCAGATCGTAATACGTCCCGGCGGGCGCTTCCTTGGTTGGATTGGAACAGGCCGCCAATCCCAGAACAATGACAATTTCGTAACTAAATTTCATCCTGATAAAAAATAACCCCTGACTTTCCAATCAGGGGGCGTACACTGCTTGTTACCCAGTTGGCGAACACCAACCCGAGTCGAAAAGTTTGTCTTTTAAGACAAGAGAGGTGAGACAAGAGAATAAAGACCGTTGGAATAATCAGGAGTCTCTACTCTCTTGTCTCACTTCTCATCTCTTTACTCTATTCTACTCTATTCCGCAATCAAACTGTGGCCCGTCATCACGGCGGGTTGTTCGATGCCCATTAGTTGCAGAATCGTCGGGGCGATGTCGGCCAGAACGCCGTTGTTCAGCTTCGGATGGAAATTATCATCGACCAGAATACACGGCACCGGGTTGGTCGTGTGGGCGGTATTGGGCGAACCATCTTCGTTGATCATGTAGTCGGCATTGCCGTGATCGGCAATCACAATGGTCGAATAACCGTGGGCCAGCGCCGTGGTAATGACGGCCTGCGCGCATTGGTCAACGGTTTCGGCGGCTTTCACGACTGCCGAAAAAACGCCCGTGTGCCCCACCATGTCGGTATTGGCAAAGTTCAGACAGACGAAATCAACCTGTTCGCGTTCCAGTTCCGGGATAATGGCGTCGCGGATGTCGAACGCACTCATTTCCGGTTTCAGGTCGTACGTAGCCACTTTGGGCGACGGACACAGCAGGCGGCTTTCGCCCTCGAACACGTCTTCGCGACCGCCGGAAAAGAAGAACGTCACGTGCGGATACTTTTCGGTTTCGGCAATCCGAATCTGTTTTTTACCCGCTTTCGAAACCACTTCGCCAAGCGTACTCGTCAGATTATCCTTATCGTAAATGACTTTTACGCCCACAAACTCGTTGTCGTAATTGGTTAACGTGACGTAATATAAGTTCAATTTCTTCATGTCCTGCTCCGGATAATCGCGTTGGCTGAGCGCCAGCGTAATTTCCCGGCCCCGGTCGGTGCGGAAATTGAAACAAAGCACCACGTCGCCATCCTGAATCGTTGCCAGCGGACTGCCATCGGGATTCGTTACAATAATGGGTTTAATAAACTCGTCGGTTACGCCTTCTTCGTACGATTTATGAACGGCCGACAGCTCACCGCCCACTTCGCATTTGTCATGACCAACGCCTTTCACCATGGCATCGTACGCCAGTTTGACGCGCTCCCAGCGGTTGTCGCGGTCCATGGCGTAATACCGCCCGGTGATGGTAGCAATCCGGCCCGTGGTGGCTTTCAGGTGATTGTCGAGATCGGCCAGAAAACCGTAGCCGCTTTTGGGGTCGGTATCGCGGCCGTCGGTAAACGCGTGGATGAACACATCCGTCAGGCCCTGCTCGTGCGCCACCGTGCACAATCCTTTCAGGTGTTCGATGTGGGAATGCACCCCGCCATCGGACACCAGCCCTATAAAATGGACTTTTTTGCCGTTGGTTTTAGCATAATTCAGCGCATCGAGCAAAACCGGTTCTGTATCGAGCGTGTGTTGCTCAACCGCCAGGTTGATTTTCACTAAATCCTGATACACAATTCGCCCCGCGCCGAGGTTCATGTGTCCTACTTCGGAATTACCCATCTGACCCGCCGGTAAACCAACGGCCAGACCCGAGGCTTCGAGCTGGCTGTGTGAATACTTCGTGTACAGCGAGTCCACAAAGGGCGTATTAGCGGCATCAATGGCCGATACATCGATCTTTCGGGCAATTCCCCAGCCGTCCAGAATCATCAAAATGACTTTCTTGTTCATGCTTCGAAATTAACAACATTAACGGCAAAAGACATTATTTTATAGTTAAAGATGATTTCGATAGGAACGCGGATTGAACGAATCTAACGGATCAGAACTGATTTTTATCCGAGAAAATCCGCTCTATCTGTTCAATCCGTGTTCCCACCAAAAATCATCTACTCAAACGTCCCCAAACCGGCAATGTAATCTTTACTACCGTCGGTGACCCAGGCATCGAGTTGAGCCGGATCTTTGAGTTGCTGCCCGCGCATCCGCGAAACCGCAACATAACCGCATTGAACGTCCGTCAGCGCCGACATGTCGCTCCAGAGTTTTTCAATCTGTGCCACCGGATAAATATCTTCCTGACCGTGTCCCCAGCGGTATTTTACGTCTTTGATCGTCACATAGGTCGGAATGCGGTGAGCCACGCTCCGGACGGCTTTTGCCAGTCGGGCTTCGTCGCCGTCCTGCAAATCCTGCCGCGTCAGGCCGAACAACGCCAGCAGCGGATCGATCTGAATCCAGGTCGTGTTGGAGCTGTAATAACTCAGGTTCAGTTCGTCCTCTTCACGCGGTTGCGCGAGTCCTTCCAGCATCCGAAGGTGACCGTTCACGCGCGTCAACCCGCCCCCCCGATCTTCGATTCGACGAGGCACCACCTCAAACGTCAGCATGTTACCCGATTCCAGGTGATGCCCCAAAACCGCCGGGTCTACGTCCATGCCGAGGGTATCGATATTGTGCAACACAATCGTCTCGACCTGCGGCTGATCGGCCAGCAATTGCGCCAGAACACCGTTACGGAGCAGATTGGAAACTTCATACCAGTGGCCCAACGGCGAAAACCGCTGAGCAGCAATGTTATCGACGTAGTCCGACCCTTCGCCTTTCGACTTCGCCCAGCCAATCATCGTCTGGCGAACGGCGTCGCGCACTTTTTGCTTGTTTTCATCGAGCGTTTCCTGCGGCATTTCTTCCCACATAAACCGCAGATCGCGTTCCATCGGCACATACCGCTGCCCAATCGAACGGCCCGGCGAAAGATACGTCGCGCCCGAATACCCAAAATTACCGGTTTCTTCCAGCGTCCGCCGGATCGGTTCGTGCGTCAAATAACTGGTTGCGACCAGATGCGGAATCATCCCGCCGTACGTTTCCGACACTTTCCGGGTTTTCGCCAGGTGGATTTCCAGAAAACTGCGGTGTTTGCCGTCAATTTCCACAAACGGGTTCAGGGCTTTGATCACGCCCGCGCCTTTGGTCCAGCGACTCCCAACGCCGGCTGCCAGACTCAAAACCGCCACTTTTCCGGCCCGAATGGCCGCTTCACCGGTTTTTGCAGCCGTTGTTATTTCATCAAACTGAACTAGATCGCCCGGCTGCACATCTTCGATGCTGGTTTCGGCCGGTAAGCGGTTGCGCGACAGCCCAATACGTCCTTTCTGCAAATCTTCCCGAATTTCTTCGTGCTGGATGTAATCGAACCCGTTCTCTTTCTTGATCCGATCCGCTTTTTCATTTTCAACGCTGCGGTTGCTTTGCGAAGCTGGATCCGAGACTTTGAACAGGTTGCTGATGATCGTTCGCAGGAGCGGATATGCCAGGTTATTTTTCTCGCAGTAGGTCGTAAACAAATCGATTTCAGCGCGCCGGATGTACGAAATCGAAGCCGGATCTTTGCGAACCAGTTCCGACACGTGAATCCCGTAATATTGTTCCGGCATCAGCGCATCGGTGCCTTTTTTCAGATTGGCCCAGGTACCTTTGTAATTGATGCTCCAGTTATAAACGACCGGTTCCATCGCAAACGGTAACGACGCCGACAGTTCCGCCTTGGTTTTCCGCAGAATGTCCAGCACCTTCATTTTATACTCCTCATAACCCGCCGGGTTGACAAACATGCCCATTCCGCCCCCAGACATCCCGCCCAGCATCAGAAAACCGTAGTAATCGTCGCCAAAGGCAGTTTTTGCCTTCGAAATGATTTGTTCGGTAAAGTACGTGGACGCCCACGGGATGATCGTTTTAATGGGGCCTTCCCAATTTCGGGCCGTGTTGGCTCCCAATTTCTGAATATCGCCTTCCTGGATGGCCGCCAGAATATTGTCAAAAACCTGATTGGTTTGCTGCCGGGCAATCCACTCTTTATCGCCCCGGAGCAGGTATTTCTCGGTGACCATTTCCAGGATCGGGCCGACGTTAGACGCCATGCCACCGTGCATCAACACCAGCGAATTCATGATTTTTTCGCCCATTTCCGGATGAATGTCCTCGCCCTGTAACACCCGGTGACGCGGCAGTAACGTTCCGCGACTGATGCCGGATTCGGGATCGCCTTCCTGCGCAAACGTGCCCTGAATGGCTTTGATCCCGGGCCAGACGCCACCCGAATCCTGCCAGCCACCGCCCGAACCGCCGATCCACTCGCCGAGAATGGCCCGCGAAGCCACCAGCCGCCGTTCGCTTTCCTGTAAACCGCCTTCCAGCTTTTGCGTCTGACTGGTCGCCCGCATGAGCAAGCTGATAATCGAACCCAGTAGGTTGGTCGAAACCGCAAACCGGGAGCCTTTCGGAATGTCGTTGACTTTGGTCACCAGTTCAATGCCCATGCCCGGCGCGACAATCCGCGACAGAATATCCGGCAAGGACTGGTTCGTGTTTTCGAACGAGGGCGGAATGAGTCCCGAGGCAATCACACCCGCTTTGACCAGACTCAGATAATCATTTCCGAAATTGAACAAATCGGCTAAATCATCAATGTCTTTCGTGGTGTTCAGGTCGATGCTGGTCAGGCGCAAAACCGGGTCGGGAATGACGCGGACGTAGCAGTTCAACGGCGGCCGAATGTCGGCATCGCGCCCAAAAACGCCCAGATCGATGGAAATATTGACCACGCGCGCCCCTTCGGGATAATCCATTCCGAGGAAGAAAATATCCGACCAGCCACTGTGGGTCAAGTCCATCCGCACCGACGTCTGTTCGTGCAGAATTGGATAAAAGAGCGAATTTTCCGGTCGTTTCAGCAAGGCCGGATGAATCCGGATCGGGTGTTCTTCGCGGTGCCCTACCCGAAACATCCACTGATTTCCTTTGCTCGACCGCACACTTTTCCGCACCTGATCGGCCAGAATCTGAAACGAGAGATGGTGGTAACTTTCGGCCAGCGCACTGAACAGGGCCGCATCCGGGCCGTGTTTCTCCAGTTCGTGCAAAAACGTGGCGATGGCGTGTTCGAAACGGCGGGCCAGCAAATCTTCAAAACCGGCATACGGTATTTTCCCGGTCCGGGGCGTTTCCGCCGACTCCATCAGGAAAAACCGGAAACCCGCATACAGGAAAAGAATGGCTCTGACTTTATCGTATAAATTGGGCGTCGACTTCCGAAACTCGTCCAGTTCGCGCAGCATTCCCAGCAACTCTTTCGCCGAAAGTCGCTGACTTATCTCGTAGAACGAACGGTTGCGTCTGGCGGGATCTGTCGAGATAATGGTTTCTATCAAAACATTCATATATCAGACAGTTCGGCTGTTTGCTTCGGCCAATAATTCCACCATTGTCGACAGGATTTCATCGTGGGCATCGCCCGCTAATCCGAGGGCAATCTGGGCGCGTAACAGCCCGTGTTTGCGGCTTAAATCGTAGCGGTTTCCTTTGACTTCCAGCGCCAGGTAATTTTCGGTTTCGGCCAGTTCCTGCAGAGCCGGTGTCAGTAAAATGTTGGTGCTGCTTTGGTCGATGTACTTCTGTAAAATACCAAAAATAGAAGGCGTAAACACGTGCATCCCGAAGAAGCAGAGGTAATAACCGGCCCGCAAACCGGGCGTCTGAAGTTCGAGTTCGGCGACGCTCAGCGTGGGTTTCTCAATGATTTTTTCGATCTGATACACGCCCGAACGATTCGGCACCTGTTTTCCGGTCACGGTACCGTAGCGCCCAATCTGGTGTTCGATGGTCGGGTTTACCGCCGAAACCGAGCAGTTTTCCTGCGAAGCCAATTCGAGCAATTGAGCCGCACAGCTTTTCAGTTTCAGGTTGGAAACATAGAGATAATCGCCTAACAGCAGTAAAAATGGCTCATCGTTTACAAAATCTTTCGCGCAAAAAACCGCGTGCCCATAACCAAGTGGTTCCTGCTGTTCGGCAAACTGAATCCGGCTCAGCAGATGATCGATCTTCTCGGCTTCCTTCTTCGCCCAGTCAACGCCTTTAAAGGAATTGAAAAGATTATCCCGTAACGATGCAAAGGCGGTCAGGTAGCGGTCGCCGTCGCCGGGGGCGCAAACGACGCAGAGTTCTTCGATTCCGCTGGCAAACGCTTCTTCGGCAATAATCTGGATCACCGGTTTGTGTAACCCATCGGTATCGATCACCGGAAGCATGGCTTTTTGAATGGTATCAGCAACCGGATATAAGCGTTCCCCTCGCGCAGCAGCCGTAATAACGGCTTTCTTAATTCTCATAACTTAACTAGCTTATTGTTAGAGTATATCGTTTCATAATCTGATCAAAACAACTGCCAAACTCTCCGAATCTAAAGGAAATTACCAGACTAAAATAATAATTCGGAATCAATCAGATAGCTTATTGAAATAGTGAACAGAGTTGTAAGAAAGTGCCTATTTTTCGGCAGAGACTGATGCCCATTTAGCCGTTGGCCCGGTGTTCCGATTGCGGTTGTAGCTGGTGTTGTTCGACCAGATAATTCAGCAAATTGTCGCAACAGCGGTTTACAATCTGGTAGACCTGTTCAAAAACCGCAGCGTCTTCGTAATAAGGATCGGGCACGCTCAAACCGCCGGGATTAGTGTCGGGCTGCGGATCAAATTCGCGCAGCAAAACCGTATTCTCTTCGCTGTAGAGGCCGGTACTGCGGTGACTGAAATACTGAATGGCGTCGTAATTGGCTTCATCCATCGCCACGAGATAATCGAATTGCGATAAATCTTCGCCCGACAGTTTGCGGGCGCGGTGCGTGAGCGTAATGCCGTGTTCGAGGGCATTTTCGCGGGTCCGGCGATCGGGCAGGTCACCAATGTGGTAGGAAGATGTTCCGGCGGAGTCGCACCGGATAGCCGTTTCCAGGCCGCGTTCTTTTACCAACTGCCAAAATACACCTTCCGCCACCGGCGACCGGCAAATATTTCCCAGACAGACGAACAGAACGTTGATCATAGTGTGAATGATGAATGATGAAAGAGAATTTATTTCTCGATCGGTTCATTTTTTTCGTTGACCAGCACGTAGACGTCCTCATTGGGCTTTTTCATGAGGTAGTTTTCCCGGGCGTATTTTTCCTGCAGGCGCGGATTGCCCAGAATAGACTGGCGTTGAATTTCGACTTCCTTGATTTTTTCGTCGTAATAAACCAGATCCGTTTCCAGATCGCCCAGCTTCAAGCTATTGTTGAATTGCGAAATGATGTCGTTCGCATCAAAAAAACCGATCCAGATCAGCAACCCGACGCCGGTTGCAAAATAGAAGTTTTTGGCGAGCCGAAGAATCTTGTTTACCATAGCATTGGAAATAAATACCCCCAACCTGGCAACAGGTTGGGGGCCAATTCAATTACATTTTTATACCCGGGAAATAGGCAATTTCGCCCAGTTCCTCTTCGATGCGCAGCAATTGGTTGTATTTCGCCATCCGATCCGAGCGCGAAGCTGAACCGGTTTTGATCTGACCCGTATTCAGAGCCACCGCCAAATCCGCAATCGTTGCGTCTTCGGTTTCGCCCGAACGGTGCGACATGATGTTTTTGTACGAATTGCGTTTCGCCAGGTTCACCGTGTTGATTGTCTCGGTCAGCGAACCAATCTGGTTCACTTTCACCAGAACCGCATTGGCAATTCCCTGGTCGATGCCTTGCTGTAAACGCGTTACGTTGGTCACAAACAGGTCATCACCAACCAGTTGGGTTTTCTTGCCGATCAGTTCAGTTTGTTCTTTCCAGCCACTCCAGTCGTCTTCGGCCATCCCGTCTTCGATGGAGATGATCGGGTATTTTTCCACCCACTCTTTCCAGTAATTCGCCATTTCGGACGAGCTGAGTTTGTCGCCGGTCGATTTTTTGAAATGGTATGTTCCGGTTTCGGCTTCATAGAATTCGGAAGCAGCCGCGTCCATCGCGATGTAAATATCCTGACCAGCCCGGTAACCGGCTTTGTCGATGGCTTGCAAAATGATCTGGATAGCCTCTTCGTTCGACGGAATGTTCGGCGCAAAACCGCCTTCGTCGCCTACATTGGTCGACATGCCTTTGCCTTTCAGTACTTTTTTCAGCGAATGGAATACTTCGGTTCCCCACCGCAGGGCTTCCGAGAAGCTCGGCGCGCCAACGGGCATCACCATGAATTCCTGGAAGTCAATCGAGTTATCCGCGTGGCTTCCTCCGTTCAGGATGTTCATCATCGGCACCGGCAGCGTATTGGCGTTCACCCCACCGATGTAGCGATACAAGGGCAAACCGGCTTCCTGCGCAGCGGCTTTGGCAATGGCCAGCGAAACGCCCAAAATGGCGTTGGCACCCAGACGGCCTTTGTTGGAAGTACCATCCAGTTCAATCATAATCCGGTCGATCATGCTCTGATCGAAAACCGACGATCCGACCAGTTCCGGAAAAATCAGTTCATTTACGTTCTGAACCGCTCTCAATACGCCTTTGCCGACGTACCGTTTCGGATCATCGTCGCGCAATTCGACGGCTTCGTGCGAACCGGTTGAGGCTCCTGATGGAACAGCCGCCCGGCCCAGAAAACCGTTTTCGGTACGAACATCTACTTCAACGGTCGGGTTGCCTCTCGAATCCAGAATCTGTCTGGCATGAATGGACTGAATAATACTCATTGTGTCTGAAAAAGTTGGTTAATATTCTGTAAATTAAAGCGATGGACGGGCCCACGGTTTTCGGATACCTGATCGGATGATCTACCCGGCATCTATCAAGGAATCGGTTGTAGCACGATTTTTGCCCTACAAAGTAAGCGATTTTTTCGGTTTGTAGGGAATGCCTTTTTAATTAAGCCGTTCGGTATTACGCAATTATTACCCAACGACGATTTAACCATCTGGCACCATTCGGTGGTGTCTTACGTGGGAAATAGCCTATGATGATTGTTACAACTTCTCAACGAACGAGACTTTTTTTACTAATAGCGTTTTTTTTTAGCCTGCCGATCCCCGTTTTGCTGGCTCAAAAAAACCAGTCTGCCGTTGTTCAAAACGGCGTGATTGACCTTTCTGCTTATTCGTATCATTCTACGGAACCCGTACTGCTCACGGGTGACTGGTTTTTTAAATGGAATCGATTCACGGACTCAACCGGCGTTGTAACCAGCCCGAATTACCTTCCTGTGCCCGGTGACTGGCATACATACACCCATAGCGCCACTTTATTTCCACAAGATCTGGGGCACGGCACGTATGGATTACGGATTATCCTTCCCGATTCGGGCAAAATCTGGTCGCTGCGGATCCCGCCCATCCGAACGGCGTATAAGCTGTCCGTTAACGGAAAAGTAGTGACGCAGGCTGGTAACGTGGCAACGGATCCTTCCATGAAACCGGGGACCGAATCGAAGGTCGTTTCATTTCTGATTCCCGGCAACGAGGCTTTTGTGCTTATCCACGTTTCCAACTATCATTTTGCTTACGGCGGAATCTGGAAGAGCTTACAATTTGGTAACCCGGCCACCATCTCGCTGAGTCGTGAAAAAGCACTGCTGACTTCGGCCTTCATGATTGGGGCATTGCTCATCATCGGCGTTTATCACTTTGTTCTTTACGCGCTTCGCCGGAAAGACCGGGCACCCCTCCTATTCGGAATCCTTTGTCTAACGGCCGGTTTTCGGGAGCTTTTCAATTCAGGAGGTATGTTTTTTCTGGTTTTTCCCGAAACTGACTGGTTTCTGGCCAACAAAGCGCTGTATTTCGTCTTTCCGGTTGGCGTTGTCAGCATTACGCTGTACCTGGAATGCCTGTTTCCTGACCTGTTCTCGAAGCCGGTCAAGAAATGTATTCTTGCGTTAAATATTACTTTTTTCGTGGTGGTTCTGGTGACTCCGGCAACCATCTATTCGGCCGTGGGTACCCTCATCAGCCCGCTGGCCACGCTCGAATGCGGTTATTTTTTCTGGGTTTCGTTTCGGGCCAACCGCCTACGGAAAAACGGTGGATTCATTCTTTTTTGTGATATGATCCTGTTGACCCTGTGCGTGATCAACGATACCCTTTATCAGGCTGGCATCATTCACACGTATTACCTGCTTCCGGTTGCCGTCGTTGTTTTCGCCCTGTGTCAGTCGCTGCTGCTGGCAATGCGTTTCTCGTTTGCTTTTTCCAAAACGGAAGCGCTAACGGTGGAATTACAAACCGCCAATCACGCCATTGAGCAGATGGCGCTCCGGCGTCAGGAAGCCGAACGGCGCAAGGGCATTGAAGAGGTAAAAAACCGCTTCTTTGCGAACATTACCCACGAATTCCGCACTCCGCTCACGCTGATTATTTCGCCTATTGAGCATTTGCTCCAGACGGCCGAAAGCGGGGCCAACATTGAGAGTTCCGTTCTGCATCACACCATGGCGACCATTCACCGAAATGCGCGCCAGTTGTTACACCTGATCAATCAGTTACTTGATCTGTCCAAACTGGAATCCGGTAGCCTCAAAGTCCGGGAATCGCAGGGCAATATGGTCAATTTTATGAGTGAGGTGGTCGATTCGTTTCGCATCACGGCCGAATCAAAAGGGATTCGGCTTCTTTTTCAACCCGATCGACTTCCCGAGCAGTTGCTGTTTGATGACGATAAATGGGGAAAAATCAGCTATAACCTGATTTCAAACGCGGTGAAATATACGGCAACCGGCGGTTCGGTTGTCGTCAAACTAGCGACCTGTCCGCTTCAGGCTGATGGACAAATGCTGCTGCGCCTGTCGGTTACAGATACCGGAACCGGTATTCCGCAGGAAAACATTCCGCATATTTTTGACCGGTTTTACCAGATCGATGATTCCCGAACCCGTTCGTTCGGCGGAACCGGCATCGGTTTGGCGCTGGTTAAAGAACTAACCGATTTGCTAAAAGGTCAGATAACGGTAGAGAGTCAGCTTGAAAAAGGGACGACCATCTCGGTGGAATGCCCGGTTCATCAAGCCTATTCCGATCATCCGGTGCTTCAGGTTTCCAGTTCCCAATCGCTTTGGCCGGAGGTAGTGTCAATGCCCCATGAGCAAGCGCCGGTCCTGAAAACGGCATCCAGTGATCCATTACCTGCCATTCTCGTCGTGGAGGACAATCACGAGCTGCGCCAGTTAATTGCCAGTGGACTTTCCCGTTTTTACCGGATCATTACTGCAGCCAACGGCCGGGAAGGCTGGGAGATCTGTCAGAACGAACTGCCCGATCTGGTGCTGAGCGACATCATGATGCCGATTATGGATGGTTACCAGCTCTGCCGGACGATTAAACAAACACCCCAGACAAATCACATTGCGGTTATTTTGTTAACGGCAAAAACCGCTTCCGAAAGTAAAGTGGAAGGACTTGCCGTTGGTGCGAACGACTATTTGACCAAACCGTTCAATCAGCGGGAGTTGCAGCTGCGGATTTCCAATTTGCTGCACTATCAGCTAACGCTCCGTAAATTTTATAATCATCAGTTCAACAAACCCGAAACGAACCCACTTCCAGCCTACGAAAATGCCTTCCTTAATCAGCTTTATCAAGCCCTGGAAAAGCACATCGACGATACGAAATTATCCGTCGAAGATCTGGCGGTTACCGTTGCCATGAGTTCCCGCACGCTGAACCGGAAGTTATCCACCATGCTCGGTATGACCGTTAGTGAGTTTATCCGCAATTACCGTCTCCGGAAAGCCGCCGGGTTGTTAAAAGCCGGGTATCCAGTTTCCGAAACCGCCTATCTGGTTGGTTTTGACAGCCCTTCTTATTTTGGTCAGTGTTTCAAGGAGCTATTCGCTTTGTCCCCTTCCGAGTATGTGAGAAGTGTATTGTCTGAAAATTGAGTGTAATTGTCCAAAAATTGCGAGTCATTTTGGGGCAAATTCATGAATATTGCAGACTATTATTTTCTCTGTCTGGTCATGCACTCATGTATGGGTTACCCAATCGTAGCCCATACATGGTATTTCACTTAACCGAATTTATGGCCTATTCATTTTCGCAACCAAACGCGACCTGGGATCTGTGTACACCTCCCGTCGATATTCCTACTGAGGAAACCTTCCAGCTTTATCTGCTCACCCTTCATTATCGAACGTTGGAATATGAGAACTACTCTGCCCGGTTTTCGCCGAAGCAGACGACTAAAATTCAATGGTTTGCAACCGATATGGCCAAGGCTTAGAGGTAGCTCCAGATTTGACTGCGGCTCTGGTTTTTAATACGGCCATATCCTTTACAAAGTGGATACATGATCAGAACAACCAGCACCCAGACGCCGTATACCATTCCCAGCGATAAACCGTGATTCGGCATCACGCCCCCTGTCCGGTTTTGAAAGTTGATCTGTGCCCACGAGACGCCATCTGCCAGCAGGAGTAAAATCGAAAGCAGGTGAACCAGAAAGAAGTGGACAACAAAGTAAAAGAGCGGCACCCGCCCGTAGACGATAAAGAATTGCGTCCAGTTACTCCGCTGGCCGTCCAGCCAACTTAAAAGCAGCATGGCCGGGCCCAGCGTGACCAGTGTAAAAAGCAGCGAGGGTGGGTATTTAATCAGGTTGATAAAGGATAAAAACGTAAACAGGGGTGTTTTCTGCACAGACCAGGGCGCAGGATCGCCGTATACATTCAACGCCCGAATCAGAACGAAACCCGCCATTGCGCTGATTCCAATCCATTTAAGCATTCTTCGACGTTTTGCAGCGTCGAAGTCCCGGCTAAATAATTCTCCCAAACAATAGCCCAGAATCATAATCCCGATCCAGGGCAGCACAGGGTACATAACGATAACGATCCGGGTTGGTGTAATTAGGATCGGCCCAGGGCGGTGCAGGATCGACCAGAAAATATCCATCGCGGTACCCTTCTCAAAAGAAACCCCATCCAATGCATTGTGGCCAGCTAAAATCAGCAGACCAATCGCCAGAATCAGACGTTGGGGTAAAAACAACAAAGCGGCTAAAACCACCATACCGACGCCCGTTGCCCAAATAACCTCCAATGCGATCAATGAATACGTTAGGTCGAACCAGAAAACGAATCCGACAACCGTTAATTCCAGGAAGATTAGCCATAACCCGCGCGTCATCAGAAAAACGCCGAGTTGCGGTTTTGTCATTTTTCGGCCCATCAAATACGCCGATGTTCCTGCCAGAAAAACGAAGGTCGGAGCGCAGAAATGCGTTACCCAGCGAGTCAGGAACAAGGCCGGCGTGGTTGTGTTTAAATCCGTGGCATTGTAGAAAAAACCGTTGTAATGGATAAAATCGCGCGTATGATCGAGCGCCATGATCACCATAACGATGCCCCGCAGCACATCGATGCTCTGGATACGGCTGGCAATGCGATTCAGCGGGAGGGTTGCGGTTGCGGTCATTACGTTCTGATTTCGTTCCAGTTGCAAGTTAGCTTTACGCTTAAAATCAGCAACATAACGTCCGCATTATCCATAAAAAAAACCGGTCTGTTGACCGGTTTTTGATTTATTTCACTTCGACTTCGATCAGTTTCACAAAGTCATCGAACAGATACCGCGAATCGTGCGGCCCCGGCGATGCTTCGGGGTGGTATTGCACCGAGAACGCCGGGCGGTCTTTCCGCCGGATACCTTCGATCGTTTTATCGTTCAGGTTGACGTGTGTCAACTCGACATCCCGGTTTTCCATCACTTCATCGGCAATGACGGCAAAGCCGTGGTTCTGCGACGTTACCTCACAGCGGCCGGTGATCAGGTTCTTCACCGGATGGTTCAACCCCCGGTGGCCGTTGTGCATTTTGTACGTATTGATACCGCTGGCGAGCGACAGAATCTGGTGACCGAGGCAAATTCCAAACAGCGGTTTATCGGTTTCCAGCGCCTGCTTGACGGTTTCTACGGCATATGGCATAGCCGCCGGATCGCCGGGACCGTTGGAAATGAAATAACCGTCCGGACTCCAGGCGTTAATTTCCTCAAAAGGCGTTTTAGCCGGAAAAACGCGGCAATGTGCCCCCCGGTTGGCCAGGTTGTTCAGAATGCTTTTCTTGATGCCCAAATCCAGAACCGCCACCTTAAAATCGGACCGGTTGGCATCGCCTACTTCGTATATTTTCTGGGTACAGACTTCCGACGAAAGCTCCAGGCCTTCCATATCGGGGATCTGGTTCAACCGATCCAGTAAAACCGCCGGGTCCAGAATTTCGGACGAAATAATGCAGTTCATCACGCCTTTGTCCCGAATATGCCGCACTACCTGCCGGGTGTCGATGCCGCTAATGCCAACGATGTTCGCCTTCTCAAAATAGTCCTGCAACGACTCATCCGCCGTGTGCCGTGAGTGGATCTGGGAAAAGAAATTACAGACCATTCCCCGGATTTTGACGCTGCCCGATTCTTCTTCATCCCGGTATTGAATACCGTAATTACCGATGTGGGAGGTCGTGTTTACGATTACCTGTCCGTAATACGAAGGATCCGTGTAGATCTCCTGATAGCCGGTCATGCCCGTGTTGAAGCATATTTCACCACCCGCCGTTCCGATTTTACCAAGGGCTGTTCCTCTGAACACGGACCCATCTTTCAAAACCAGTAAAGCCTCTGGTTGCTGAACCTGTTTCATGAATTACGCTGGATTTATTCAGTTAAAAAAAAGGGTCAACCCGTTACGGTCAACCCTCTATTTATTATTTGAGTTCGTTCTTCACAAGGATTAATTAACTGGGTCGGCCACCGTTTAATTCATCCTGCAACGTTTTCAACTCATCGAATTTGCCATCGCGGGCCAGAGCAGCCTGTTGCGGCCAGGTTCCGGGGTCGTGCGAAGCAAACTGTGAACCGGCGTTATCCAGAATTTCGCGGATGGACTCCGGTGTCGCGTCGGCCAGTTGAGCGAAGGTGGAGATACCGGCTTCGGTGAGTACTTCGGCAATTTTCGGGCCGATGCCTTCAACCAGTGCCAGATCGTCTCCCGCTGCGGCCGGAGCTTCTTCCGTCACGACTTCAGCCGCTGGAACATCTTCTACTTTTGCTTCGGCAACCGGTGTAGCTTCAACGGTTTCGTCGGCTTTGCGGGTTCCGCTCCGACGACCGCGACGGGTCCGGGTTGCTTTTTGCTCTTCAGATGCGGCTGTCAACAAGGTCTCGTTGAAGTCAACCAGCTCGATGATGCAAGTTTCGGCGTTGTCACCAATCCGGTTTCCCAGTTTGATGATCCGGGTGTAACCACCGGGGCGGCTCGAAATTTTGTCGGAGACAACGTTGAACAGTTCTTTCATCGTCTCCTTGTTCTGGAGGTACGAGAAAAGGACCCGGCGATTCTGATACGTATCGTCTTTTGCGCGGGTCAGCAGGGGTTCAACGTATTTCCGCAGTTCTTTCGCTTTGGCAACCGTTGTTTCGATGCGCTTGCTCAGAATCAGCGAGGATGCCATGTTCGACAACATTGCCGCCCTATGGGAATGGGTCCTGCTAAGGTGATTATGTTTTTTACCGTGTCTCATGGTAGTGTACTAGTCCTCGTCTAATCTGTATTTAGTAATATCCATGCCGAAAGTCAAATTCTTTTCGGCCACCAACTGTTCCAACTCAGTCAGCGACTTCTTACCGAAGTTTCTAAATTTCATCATGTCTGAAATCTCCAGCCGCACCAGGTCGCCCAGGGATTTTACGTCAGCGGATTTCAAGCAGTTGTAAGCCCGTACCGACAGATCGAGATCCGCCAGTGGCGTTTTCAACAGCTTCCGCATGTGCAGCATTTCCTCATCAACCACGTTATCTTCTTCGGCTTTCGCGGTTTCAAACGTCATCGTTTGATCGGAGAACAGCATGAAGTGTTGAATCAGAATGGTGGCTGCACCTTTCAGCGCTTCTTCCGGGTGAATGGAACCGTCGGTTTCGATGTCCAGCAACAACCGCTCGTAGTCGGTTTTTTGCTCAACCCGCGTGTTTTCAACGCTGTAACGAACGTTCTTGATCGGCGTGTAAATCGCGTCGATCGGAATGTGTCCGAAAGGCAGTTCGTTGGCACGTGGTTCGTCGGCAGGAACATACCCCCGACCTTTTTCAACGTGAATTTCCATTTCCAACTCACGCGTGTCGTCGATGTGGCAGATCTCCAGTTCCGGATTCAGCACTTCAAAAGACGCCGTGAATTTTGATATATCACCGGCTTTTAAAACCGACTGATTCTTAATGGTAACAGTAATTTTGTTGTCAACCATGTCCGAAACTTTCTTAAACCGAACCATTTTCAGGTTCAGGATAATTTCGGTCACGTCTTCAACGACGCCTTCTATTGACGAGAATTCATGCAGTACGCCAGGGAATCGTACGCTGGCAATGGCATAGCCTTCCAGCGACGACAGCAGAATTCTCCGCAACGCATTCCCTATGGTCACGCCATAGCCCTTTTCGAGTGGCTTGAACTCAAACAACCCGTGAAAGTCGTCAGCTCGCTCCATGACAACTTTATCGGGCATTTGGAACGCTAATATTGACATACGATTATGTTGTTAACAGTTCAAAAAAAGTAGTTCATGGTTTTGGGTTTATAGTCTAAGGTCACCCGTAAACGATAAACCGCAAACGATAAACTGTTATTTAGAATATAATTCGACAACCAACTGCTCGTTTACATTCTCCGGAATCTGATCGCGTTCCGGGTAGTTTGTAAACACACCCTGCAATTGTTGTTGATCCCATTCCAACCAATTGTAGCGCTTCGCATTGCGGGCCGACAGGCTGGTTGTAACGGCTTCTAGTGACTTCGATTTCTCACGGATGCTAACCAGTTGACCCGGTTTTAGTGAGTACGAAGCTATGTTTACCACTTCGCCGTCAACGGCAATGTGTTTGTGGGAGACTAACTGGCGGGCCGCCCGACGGGTCGGGGCAATGCCTAAACGGTAAACCGTATTATCCAGACGAGCTTCGCAGAGTTTGAGCAGGTTTTCACCCGTAATGCCTTGCTTAACTACTGCGCGGTGGAACAATCCCCGGAACTGACGCTCCAGAATACCGTAGATGTATTTTACTTTCTGTTTTTCCTGCAACTGAACCGCGTATTCCGACTGTTTCCGTTTCCGACCACGACCGTGTTGACCGGGCGCATGAGGTTTTTTTTGCAGTGCTTTGCTGGGGCCGAGGATCGGCTCACCAAACTTGCGGGAGATTTTGGCCTTGGGGCCTGTGTATCTTGCCATTGTAAGCTGAGAATGAATAAAAATGAACAGACACAACTCAATGTCACCTGTCCGTATTCATCGGATGAAGCGGTTTCTCTACAGTGAACCGCATAACTGAGAATGAACGATTAAACGCGACGGCGTTTTGGAGGGCGGCAGCCATTGTGTGGCAGTGGCGTAATATCTTTGATCGACATCACTTCAATACCGGTATTCTGAATGGTCCGAATGGCCGATTCACGACCGGAACCGGGACCTTTCACAAATACTTCCGCTTTCCGCATGCCCAGGTCATGGGCTACGGTAGCGCAGTTCTGAGCGGCAGTCTGAGCGGCATACGGCGTGTTTTTCTTGGAACCTTTGAAGCCCATTTTACCAGCCGATGCCCACGAGATTACTTGCCCTGAGCTGTTCGTAATTGAAATGATGATGTTATTGAACGAAGCCCGGATGTGAACCTGTCCAACGGGTTCGACCACCACTACCCGCTTTTTCGCTTTATCTTTGCGTTTTGCCTGAGCCATTTTTCAGTTGATCAGTTTAACGTCTGAAGTTTAAGGTTTAAAGGCCATTTTCCTGGTCGCTTTAAACCTTAAACCGCAAACTTTAAACCCTATTATTTAGTTGCTTTCTTCTTATTTGCTACCGTCTTACGCTTACCTTTCCGCGTACGGGAATTGTTTTTCGTGTGCTGTCCACGAACCGGCAGACCTTTCCGGTGGCGCAGTCCGCGGTAGCAACCAATGTCCATCAAGCGTTTGATGTTCAGTTGGACTTCCGATTTCAGCGCTCCTTCGACTTTGTGTTCTGAGCTAATAATGGTACGAATGGCGTTCGACTCTTCGTCGTTCCACTCGCTCACCTTCTTATCCCGAGAAACCCCTGCTTTGTTCAGAATTCTCTGCGCTGAGCTACGGCCAATGCCAAAAATGTAAGTCAACGAAATTTCACCGCGTTTCCGGTCGGGAATATCAACCCCTGCAATACGTGCCATATTCAGTGATTATCCTTGTCTTTGTTTATACCTTGGATTCTTCTTGTTAATAACGTAAAGCTTGCCCTTCCGGCGAATCACTTTACATTCAGCGCTGCGCTTCTTGATAGACGCCTTGACTTTCATGAGTTCAACTCCGTTTATGATCTTCAGTTTTTGGTTTTCGATTCCCGGTTTTTCTGGATCAAATCAGCAAACCGTAAACCATAAACCGCAAACTTTAAACCTTATTTATACCGATAAACAATTCTTGCTTTACTGAGATCATACGGAGACATTTCCAATTTTACGCGGTCGCCCGGTAAAATCTTAATGTAATTCATCCGCATTTTTCCGGAAATGTGAGCAACCACTTCATGCTTATTTTCGAGCTGTACCCGAAACATGGCATTGGAGAGTGCTTCTACAATGGTACCGTCTTGTTCGATGGATGTCTGTTTTGCCATTCGTTACGCTATGGTCACTTCGTTGACTTCAATCATTAAGCTGGTATTCGCCGTTACTTCTTCAATGTATTGAAACGTTGTCAGAATTTCGGCCTGGCCTTTCCGGATGGCAACCGAATGCTCGTAATGAGCGGATTGCTTCCGATCGGCGGTGCGAATCGTCCAACCATCGCGTTCCTGAACAATGTTCTTCTTGCCGAGGTTCACCATGGGTTCGATGGCGATTACCATGCCTTCTTTCAGTTTGACGCCCTGGCCACGCTTTCCGTAGTTAGGTACTTCAGGACTTTCGTGGAGGCTTTTTCCGACACCGTGTCCCACTAATTCCCGAACCACGGAATAGCCAAACTTCTCCACGTGACTCTGCACGGCGTATCCGATATCACCAATCCGGTTTCCTTCGATTGCCTTTTCAATGCCGCAATAGAGCGATTGTTTGGTACGAATCAGCAGATCCCGAACTTCCTGGCTAATTTCCCCAACCGGATAGGTATAAGCACTATCACTATGGTATCCGTTCAGTTTTACACCACAATCGATCGAAATAATGTCGCCTTCCTTCAATTCGTACTTGCTCGGAAAACCATGTACAACCGTCTCATTGACTGAAATACACAAGGCCGCCGGAAAATTATTGAACCCTTTGAAAGAAGGAATACCGCCGTTATCACGGATGTATTCTTCGGCCACCCGATCCAGTTCTTTCGTCGTAACCCCCGGACGAATCCGTTTGGCTACTTCGGCATGTGCTTTACCAAGAACCTGGCCGCTGATTTTCATCAGCTCTATTTCGGCGTCCGATTTCAGGTAAATCATTTCGTTAAGCAGTTATGCTCTCTGTGCGTCCCGTTACCCGCCCTGATTGCATCAGACCTTCGTAACGACGCATGAGCAAGTAGCTTTCAATTTGCTGCAACGTATCCAGAACCACACCCACCATAATCAACAGGGATGTACCTCCGAAGAACTGCGAGAAATTACGGGTCATTCCCAGGAGCGATGCAATGGCGGGCAGAATAGCCACAATTGCCAGCATCAGCGCACCGGGTAAGGTAATCCGATCCAATACCTGCCCAATGTATTCGGAGGTCATAAAACCGGGTTTCACACCGGGAATAAAGCCCCCGCTCCGTCTCATATCATCCGCAATCTGATTTGGGTTCACCGAAATCGCCGTGTAGAAAAAGGTAAAGACGATAATCAGAAACGCAAATAAAAAGTTATACTGCCAGGAGGTGTAATCGGCAAAAACCGTCTGAACCGATCCGGCGAAATCGCTTTTCTCTGCAAATAAAGACGCCACCAGCGATGGAACAAACATCAGAGCCTGTGCGAAAATAATGGGCATTACACCCGCTGCATTCAACTTCAATGGCAAATACTGGCGCTGACCACCTACTACTTTGTTGCCAACCACTTGTTTCGCGTACTGAATCGGAATCCGGCGAACCGCCTGCGTCAGTACTACTGCTCCCATCACAACGAAGAACAAACCGACGATTTCAAGAACGAACAACAAAGCCCCTCCTGATCCGCGCGACAAAGCTTCTCCGTAAACGGCGCCGGGGAATCGTGATACGATCCCGATCATAATCAGCATGGATATCCCGTTTCCAATTCCTTTGTCGGTAATGCGTTCACCCAGCCACATACAAAAGATCGTACCGGCAGTCAGGATAAAAACGGAAACAATCCGAAACGTAGCCGGGCTAATTATTACGGCTTCATTCGGAATGGTTGTGGTTAAATACGTGATTGCCTGTGCTGCCGTAACGAAAATAGTCAACACCCGGGTGATTTGATTCAACCGTTTACGACCTGATTCGCCTTCTTTCTGCATTTTCTGAAAGTAAGGCAGTGCCAGGGTTAATAGCTGAATGGCAATCGACGCCGAGATGTACGGCATGATACCCAACGCAAAAATCGAAGCTTTGCTATACGCGCCACCCAAAAAGGTATCGAGTAATCCCAGCAACCCTTGCGGAGTCAGATTCAGTTTGCTCGGATCAACACCGGGCAGAACGATTTGAGAACCAAACCGGAAAACCGTCACAAACAACAACGTGTTGAGAATGCGGGTCCTTAGCTCCTCGATCGAAAAAATATTCTGAAGGGTCGTGATGAATCGTTTCATTAGTGTATCAAGCTGCTCGTCCGAAAAAAGTCACCAAATTTACGAAAAAATATTGGCTAAATCTAGTGCTGAACGAGCCTACTGATTAGAGCGTGATTGCTTTTCCTCCTGCTTTTTCAATTGCCTCAATTGCCTTCTGCGAAAAGCCATGTGCTTTCACTTCCACCACTGAGGAAATTTCACCCCGGCTCAGAATTTTAATTTTATCATTTTTGCCCGCTAAACCGTGTTGCATCAGCACATCGATATCGATCGATGTAACCCCTGCTTTTTCGATTAACTGCTGAAGCGTATCCAGGTTAATCGGCTTGTATTCAACCCGATTGATATTTTTGAAGCCGAATTTCGGTACCCGGCGCTGCAGTGGCATCTGGCCACCTTCGAAGTTTTTCTTAGCGCTGTAACCGGAACGCGACTGGGCACCTTTATGGCCACGGGTAGATGTTCCACCCATCCCAGAACCCGTACCCCGACCTACTCGCTTGCGCTTCTGGACTGATCCTTCCGCAGGTTTAAGTGTATTCAGATTCATGATCTTAAATTTCTTCTACTGTAATTAAATGTTGAACTTTACGGATAATCCCACCGATAGCGTCGTTGTATTCCAGTGAAACGCTGCGGTTGATTTTGCCCAGACCCAGCGATTGAATCGCCAGCTTCTGCGTTTTTGGCCGCTTGATGATGCTGCGAACCTGTGTAATTTTAACCCGTCCCATTTCGATTGCGGTTTTAAGGATGATTATCCGTTAAAAACTTTACTCAGTTTCACCCCGCGCTGGAAGGCTACCTGGTGCGGAGCCCGCATTTTCAGCAGCGCGTCGATGGTGGCCTTCACCACGTTGTGCGGATTGGACGAACCTTTCGATTTCGCCAATACATCGCGGATACCGGCGCTTTCCAGTACGGCACGCATAGCACCACCGGCAATAACACCCGTACCGGCCGAAGCGGGTTTCAGCAGGATAAAACCACCACTGAATTTACCTTCCATTTCGTGCGGAACCGTATGTTTCAACAAAGGAATCTGAACCAGATTTTTCTTGGCATCTTCAATTCCTTTGGCAATTGCATCCGTTACTTCGTTGGCTTTGCCCAGGCCGTAGCCAACCACACCGTTGCCGTCGCCGACTACGATAATGGCCGCAAAGCTAAAACGCCGACCACCTTTCACTACCTTGGCAACGCGGTTGATCGCAACAACGCGTTCTTTCAGTTCAGACTCGTTAACTTTAGCAGGTCTTGTATTGGTTACCATTGTGTTGCTTAGAATTTAAGGCCTCCTTCTCTGGCACCGTCGGCCAAAGCTTTCACCTTTCCATGATACAAATAACCGTTGCGATCGAAAACTACCTTGGTAATACCGTTGGTAGTTGCTTTCTCAGCCAGAGCCTGTCCAACTTGCTTAGCAAGCTCGACGTTAACACCTTTCTTATCTTTCCCGTTGATATCAATTGATGACGCACTGACCAGCGTGTGGCCTCTTTCATCATCAATGATTTGGGCATAAATTCGGGCATTTGACCGAAAAACCGACAGCCGGGGCTGATCAGCCGTTCCGGAAACCTTATTCCGGATATGATTCTTAATACGCAGTCTTCTGCTTGCTTTCGTGACAGCCATTTTCGCCTGTGCTTATTATATGGTTCACCTATTACTTCTTGGAAGCAGATTTACCAGCTTTCCGACGAATTTTCTCGCCCACAAACCGGATACCTTTTCCTTTGTACGGTTCTACTTTACGCAATGAACGGATTTTAGCCGCAACATCACCAATCAGCTGCTTGTCAATTCCTTCCAGAATCACTTTCGGGTTTTGACCTTTTTCCGTTACCGTAGTAACTTTCAGCTCTGCCGGAATCGCCACGTAAATATCGTGTGAATAGCCCAGCGTCAATTGCAGAATGTTACCCGTCGCAACCGCTTTATAACCCACCCCAACGATTTCGAGGTCAAGACGGTAGCCCGTACTAACACCGGTTACCATGTTGTTGACCAATGCGCGATACAGACCGTGAAGGGCTTTAAAGCGTTTCTGATCGTTCGGCCGAACTACTTTCAGTTCGCCATCGGCGATTTCTAATTTAATATCCGGATTGATGCTCTGCGACAGTTCCCCTTTCGGGCCTTTTACCGTAACGATGTTACCGTTCTCGACCGAAACTGACACTTTCTCGGGCAGTGCAATGGATTTATTACCTACGCGTGACATAGTTTCTGATTAATATACGTAACACAACACTTCACCGCCTACGTTTAGCGTCCGGGCTTCCTTGTCCGTCATCACACCTTTTGAGGTCGAGACGATGGCGACACCCAAGCCGTTCAGAATGCGCGGAATATCCGTGGCACCTTTGTATTGGCGCAGACCCGGGCGGCTTACGCGCTGCAGATCGACGATCGCAGGTTGCTTCGTAACCGGATTGTATTTCAACGCAATCTTGATACTTCCTTGGGGGCCGTTTTCATCGAACTTGTAGTTCTGGATGAAGCCTTTATCAAAGAGTACCTTAGTGATCTCCTTCTTTATATTGGAAGCAGGAATTTCCACGACCCGGTGCTTGGCGCGGATCGCATTTCTGATGCGAGTCAGATAATCTGCTATGGGATCAGTATTCATTTCCTCCTGATTAGTAACTGCAAACCTCGCTGACGGAGTAGCCGTTTTGAACGGGCCTGCAAAATTAGGGAATTGTTTCGATAATCGCTAAGATGATAAGAAAGTTACCAGCTTGCCTTGGTTACACCCGGAATTTTACCGGCTGATGCCATTTCACGGAATGTTACGCGGGAGATACCAAATTTCCGCATATAACCACGTGGGCGTCCCGTTAACTTACACCGATTGTGCAGACGTACCGGCGAAGCATTCTTCGGCAGTTTGTCTAACCCGAGGTAGTCTCCGGCAGCTTTCAGTGCGGTACGCTTGGCAGCGTATTTCGCAACTAAGGCAATCCGCTTACGCTCTCTTGCTTTGATGGATTCTTTTGCCATGTTTTTATTCGCTTTATGCGTTATTTTTTACCACCGGCGAAGGGCATTCCCAACGCTTTCAGCAATGCAAAGCTTTCTTCATCGGTGTTCGCCGTCGTGACGAACGTGATATCCATTCCGGAGATCCGACTCACTTTGTCGATCGTGATTTCCGGGAAAATGATCTGTTCCTGAACACCGAACGTGTAGTTCCCGTTACCATCGAAGCCTTTGTCGCTGATTCCTTTAAAGTCACGAACGCGTGGCAGAGCAACAGCGGTCAGACGATCCAGAAATTCGTACATCTTTTCTCCGCGCAGGGTCACTTTCGCACCGATCGGCATGCCTTCACGAAGCTTAAAGTTAGAAACCGCTTTCTTCGCAATCGTAGCCATTGCTTTCTGGCCGGTGATCATCGTCAATTCTTCGACGCCCACGTCAACCAGTTTCTTATCAGCGACGGCGGCTCCAATCCCTTTGTTGACAACAATCTTGGTCAGTTTCGGTACCTGCATGACGCTTTTGTACTGAAACTTTTCCTTCAGCTGGGCCACAATCTCGTTTGTATATTTCTCTTTCAGTCTCGGTGTTGCCACTGTCGTATCTGTTTAATACGTTCCTGATTTCTAATCAATTAGACGAAGTTTCCCGATTTTTTCGAAAACCGTTGCAACTTGCCTTTGTCATTCAGTTTGCGGCCGGTCCGGGAAGGTTCGTTCGTTTTTGGATCAACCACCATCAGGTTACTGATGTGGATCGTTCCTTCACGTTTTTCCAAACTTCCCTGAGGATTGGCTGCGGATGGTTTCACATGCTTGGTGATCATGTTTACTCCTTCAACCACAGCGCGTTGTTTATCGACCAAAACGCGCAGGATTGTACCGGTTTGGCCCTTCGAGTTACCGGAGAGAACTTTAACAGAATCTCCCTTCTTGATGTGTAACTTCGTAGGCGTGTCTGCTTTCTTCATGGTTACAATACTTCTGGAGCCAGGGAAACGATTTTCATAAATTGCTTCTCGCGCAATTCGCGGGCAACGGGTCCGAATATGCGGGTTCCGCGCGGCTCGTCATTGTTATTCAGCAGTACAGCCGCGTTGTCTTCAAACCGGATATACGATCCGTCTTTCCGGCGTATTTCCTTCTTTGTCCGAACGACTACTGCTTTCGATACAGTTCCTTTCTTCATATTGCTCGAAGAAAGTGCCTGCTTAACCGTCACTACAATTTTATCTCCAACCGTAGCGAAACGTTTGCCGGTACCACCCAGTACCCGAATGCAAAGTACTTCTTTGGCACCGCTGTTATCGGCTACGCCTAAACGTGATTCTTGCTGGATCATGATTACTTCGCCTTTTCAATGATTTCGACTAATCGCCAACATTTGTTCTTGCTCAACGGACGGGTTTCCATAATGCGGACGGTGTCGCCGATTCCACATTCATTTTTCTCGTCGTGGGCCATGAACTTCTTCGTCCGGTGCATGAATTTCCCGTAAATCGGGTGCTGCACTTTCCGATCGACCGCAACCGTGATGGATTTTTCCATCTTGTTGCTTACCACCTTACCAATTCTTTCTTTTCTCAGATTTCTTTCTTGCTGCTCCATGAGTCGATACCGTTTAATTAGCTGGCGTTTTGTTTAACAGTCAGCTCGGTCAGTAATTGAGCAATCAATTTACGCGTTGTGCGAATCCGCATCGGGTTTTCGATGGGCGAAATAGCGTGCGCAAACTTCAACTTTTGCAAGCGATCTTTTTCAGCCGCTACCTGCTCATTCAATTGGTCAACCGTCAGCGACTTGATCTCGTTCTTTTTCATGACTGAATTTTGTTGGTAGCTGTCTGCTGATGGGTGTGTTACTCAAACCCGCAACCGACAACCGATTTTCCCGAGTTAGTCTTCTGTTTCCTGATAATCCCGGCGAACAACGAATCTTGTTTTGAGCGGTAATTTCTGGGCCGCTAAACGAAGGGCTTCATTGGCCACGTCTAAGGGTACACCGGTTGCTTCAAACAAGATGGTTCCCGGTCGTACGGCAGCTACCCAGTATTCGGGAGCTCCTTTTCCTTTACCCATCCGAACTTCGGCCGGTTTTTTCGTGATGACCTTATCCGGAAAAATACGGATCCAGACTTGACCTTCACGTTTCATGG
Organism: Larkinella rosea; assembly: GCF_003858635.1. Classification (GTDB taxonomy): domain Bacteria; phylum Bacteroidota; class Bacteroidia; order Cytophagales; family Spirosomataceae; genus Larkinella; species Larkinella rosea. The sequence goes on along the minus strand of NZ_RQJO01000015.1, from coordinate 671,450 downwards.
CACGGGTTACGGAAATACGGGCCGCTTCGATCTGGCGGGCTGTGATCCAACCGGGTTCCAGCGACTTGATGGCAAACGATCCGAAAGCGATTTCGTGACCCCGTCCGGCAATGCCTTTGACACGGCCTTTTTGCTGCTTGCGAAACTTGGTTCTTTTTGGTTGTAACATCTTTAGTCGTATCTAAAGGACGTGCCTGGTATGACGTCCGATGTTCTTACTATCTTTTGCGTGGACCTCCGCCCTGGCCACCACCGCCCGGACGCTGACCACCTCCGCCTTGTCCACCGCGCTGACCGCCACGTTGACCTCCGCCCTGGCCACCGCCACGGTTTTGGTCATTCCGACCCCGGCGACGATCGCCCCGGTCGCCTTCGCCACCGCGTTCACCCCGGCGATCTCCGCGATCATTCCGGCGTTCACCCCGATCATTACCGCGATCCGATTGAGCGGCAGTAATTTGAGCGGCTGGTGACAAATCACGTTTGCCGTACAGTTCACCTTTGAAGACCCAAACTTTAATACCGATTTTTCCGTAAATCGTTTGAGCTTCCGATATAGCGTAATCGATATCGGCGCGAAGCGTGTGCAGGGGTACGCGTCCTTCTTTGTATTCTTCCGTACGGGCCATTTCAGCACCGCCCAGACGACCCGATACGCGAACTTTGATTCCCTGAGCGCCAACCCGAATGGCCGAGCTAATCGCCTGCTTCATGGCACGACGATAAGAAATACGCGCCTGAAGTTGTTGAGCAATCGTTTCGCCAACCAGTTTGGCATCGATTTCCGGACGTTTGATCTCGAAAATATTGATCTGAACGTCTTTGCCGGTAATTTTCTTTAGCTCTTCCTTGATTTTATCGACCTCGCCACCGCCTTTACCGATCACAATACCCGGACGGGCTGTGTGAATGGTTAAAGTGATCCGCTTCAGAGTCCGCTCGATAACAACCCGGGCTATTGATCCTTTCGGAATACGTGCCTGAATATATTTTCTAATTCTTTCGTCTTCAACCAGCTTATCAGGAAACTCTTTGCCGCCATACCAGCTTGAGTCCCATCCTTTGACGATACCAAGCCGAAAACCAACGGGGTTTACTTTTTGTCCCATTTTATTGTCTTGTTATTCTGCGTTTTCTGTTGAAACTACGGGTGCAAGCGTCAGCGATTCGGCCGCACTTTCAATCACGACAGTGACGTGGTTGGAGCGCTTACGAATCCGGTGGCCACGACCTTGTGGTGCAGGACGCAGACGTTTCAGCATCCGACCACCATCGACGAAAATCGTCTTTACGTACAGGTCAGCGTCTTCAGCGCGTTCGTCTCCGTTTTTTTGCTGCCAGTTAGCAACCGCCGAGAGCACCAGCTTTTCCAGCAGAGCGGCACCGGCCTGGGGTTGATAACGCAGAATACCCAATGCTTTGCTAACCTTCTGGCCCCGGATCATATCGGCTACAAGCCGCATTTTGCGAGGAGACGAAGGCACATTTTTTAGCTTTGCTACTGCTTCCATTTTCTTATGGTTTGTAGTTTAGGTTCCTAATCTGTTAAAAGCTAAAAACCGTAAACCAAAAACTGTAAACTGTTTCTACCGTTTGCCTTTGTCTTTTTTCGCAACGTGCCCCCGGAAGTTACGGGTTGGCGAAAATTCACCTAACTTATGACCAACCATGTTTTCGGTGACGTACACCGGAATAAACTTGTTGCCATTGTGCACCGCGAACGTGTGGCCAACGAAATCCGGAGAAATCATTGATCGGCGGGACCAGGTTTTGATTACAGACTTCCGGCCTGAATCGTTCATGGTGTCCACCTTCTTTTCCAGACGAAAATCTATGTAGGGACCCTTTTTGAGTGAGCGTGCCATCTACTTCTTATTTTTTCCGTTTACTAATGATCAGACGATCTGAATACTTGTTCACCGGGCGGGTTTTCTTGCCTTTCGCGTACAGACCCGTACGTGAACGTGGGTGACCACCGGATGCCCGTCCTTCACCACCACCCATCGGGTGATCGACCGGGTTCATGGCAACACCACGAACGCGGGGACGAATACCCAACCAGCGGTTCCGGCCAGCCTTACCCATGCTCACGTTCATGTGATCCGGGTTCGAAACCGAGCCTACCGTGGCAATACAGGCTCCCAGAACCATCCGTTGTTCGCCCGAAGGCATCCGCAGAATAGCGTATTTGTCTTCGCGGGCAACCAGCTGAGCGTAAGTACCGGCGCTCCGAACCATCGCGGCTCCTTTACCAGGCTTCAACTCAACGTTATGAACAATGGTACCGATTGGCATGGCCGACAATGGCAGCGCATTCCCAACTTCCGGAGGAACAGACGGGCCTGAAATGACCTGTTGACCAACCGTAATACCTTGCGGAGCAATGATGTAACGCTTCTCGCCATCTACATAAAACAACAGGGCAATCCGGGCCGAACGGTTGGGATCATACTCAATTGTTTTCACCGTCGCCGGTACACCGGTTTTATCGCGTTTGAAGTCGATAACCCGGTATTGTTTTTTGTGACCGCCACCGATGTAGCGCATCGAACGGTGTCCCTGATTGTTCCGGCCACCGGTTCTTTTTATCGTAACCAGCAGGCTCCGTTCCGGTTTGTCCGTTGTGATATCGGCAAAATCCGGGGCCACGCGGAAGCGCTGGCTCGGGGTTGTTGGTTTCAGTTTCTTAACTCCCATGATTCCTAACTACTTCGTTTAGTCGTTCGTGGTTGCGCTTATGCTTCAGCGTAAATATCGATGATCTCTCCGTCGGCAACTGTAACAATTGCTTTCTTCCAGGTTGACGTACGGCCTGCCGTTACAGCACCTTTCTTCGTGCTTTTCGACTTCATGTGCCCATAGCACCGCATCGTATTCACTTCCGTCACCGTAACACCGTACAATTTTTCGACAGCCTTTTTGATTTCGATTTTGTTGGCATTCATCGACACCTCAAAACCGTATTGTCCCTTCTTATTCTGGGCCGTCACTTTTTCGGTAATGATCGGTCTTTTCAGTACGTTTTCCATAATCAATTACTGGAGAAGAGATTCAAGTTTTGACAAAGCCCCTTCAGCAATCAGCAGTCGGTCGGCGTGCATCAGATCATACGTGTTAACCGTGTCAACCGTAGTCACTTTTGCTTTTTGCAGGTTGCGGCTGGAAAGAACCACATTCGTATCTACCTCGGGCAGAATCAACAGGGTTTTCGTATTCAGCGCGTCAAAACCGGTCAAAAATTCAATGTATGACTTCGTGCGGGGACCTTCCAGCGTGAAGTTTTCCAGGATGGAAACGCTGTTTCCCTGCGCTTTGGCAGCAAGAGCCGATTTACGGGCCAGTTGCTTTACCTTTTTGTTCAGTTTGAACGAATAATCGCGGGGACGAGGACCGAAGATGGTTCCACCACCGACAAAAACCGGTGATTTGATGGAACCGGCGCGGGCACCGCCCGTACCTTTTTGCTTCTTGATTTTACGGGTCGAGTGCGCATTCTCAGCGCGTTCTTTCACTTTGTGCGTTCCCTGACGTTGGTTAGCCAGATACTGTTTCACGTCCAAGTAGATCGCGTGCTCGCTTGGCTCAATTCCGAAGATATCGTCCGACAAAGTAACTTTTTTGCCCGTATCTTCTCCTTTCGAGTTATAAAGTGCTGCCTCCATGATTTACTTATCTAAAATGAGGAACGAATTTTTTGCGCCCGGAACCGAGCCGCTCACAACGATCAGATTTTGCTCTGCCAGCACTTTCAGAACGCGCAGGTTCTGAACTTTTACCCGGTTGCCACCCATCCGACCGGCCATCCGGATCCCTTTGAAAACCCGTGACGGGAAGGAGCAGGCACCGATAGAACCCGGGTGACGTCCGCGGTTGTGCTGACCGTGGGTTTGACCACCGACACCACCGAATCCGTGACGTTTCACAACGCCCTGAAAACCGCGACCTTTAACCGTTCCGACGACATCGATAAAGTCGCCTTCGACAAAAACATCCGCAGCCTGCAGGGTATCGCCCAGACTCAGCTCTTTTTCGAATGTTTTGAACTCAACTAACTTGCGTTTCGGCGTCGTACCGGCCTTTTTGAAATGGCCTTGCAGCGGTTTGCTCGTACGTTTTTCTTTTTTCTCGCCGTAACCTAACTGAACAGCTTTGTAGCCGTCATTTTCCTGCGTTTTTACGTGTGTAACAACGCAGGGACCAGCCTCAATAACTGTACATGCCAGAGCCTGCCCGTCAGCATTGTACAGACTGGTCATCCCAATCTTCTTTCCAATTAAACCAGACATAAATAAGTGGTTGTAAAGCAGGAATTTATAAGTATGAACCCGAAAAAATCGGAGTGCAAAGGTAGGAATTACTTCCTTTTATTCCAAACCGTAGTTTATTTATTCTCAACTATTTCCGAATCGGCTAAAACAAAAAAGGCCAGGCGTGTTCCACCTGACCTTTCGCTCGGTTGACACAAATGCATGTGTTACCGGACTAAAATAGTCAGATGCGGTTTCCGTGTGGGGACCTTCACCCGAGGTATGTCGTTGCTTTTACTTCTGATTCGGACTGCAAAGGTAAGCTATTTTTTTTCTTCAGAAAACTTTTTTCAGGAAAGTTACTAAAGAATTTAAGCTTTATACTTTGATTTCAACATCAACCCCACTCGGTAACTCCAGTTTCATCAATGCATCGACGGTTTTGGCGCTGGTTGAATAGATATCTACCAAACGCTTGTAGGTGCAAAGCTGGAATTGCTCCCGTGATTTTTTGTTGACGTGCGGAGAACGCAGTACCGTAAACTTCTCTTTTTCGGTCGGCAATGGAATCGGGCCGCTCACAATAGCACCCGTCGATTTAACGGCTTTAACAATCTTTTCAGCCGACTTGTCGACCAGCATGTGGTCGAAGGACTTCAGTTTAATCCGAATTTTTTGATTCATGACAAGTTGTGGTTCTGAGAGAATAAAACCGGTTTTAAACCGGTGGTTGATCCGCTGCCGAAAGAACCATTTACTCCAGCAGCGCGACTTTTATTTTAATTAACAATGAACAATTAAAAATGAAGTACTCACGTTCAACCGTTCATTGTTAATTATCAATTGTTCATTTATTAAAACTTAAGCTCTTACCGTCCCTTTGGCTTTCGCTACGATTCCTTCCGCCAGGTTGGTCGGCACCTGCTCGTAGTGAGAGAACGTCAGGTTGGCGGTTGCACGTCCGGACGACATCGTACGCAGGTCGGTAACGTAACCGAACAGTTCCGATAGCGGAACATCGGCTTTGATTACCTGCGAACCCGCGCGGGAGTCCATTCCCTTCATGATACCACGACGACGGTTCAGGTCACCCGTGATCGGACCGGTGTATTCTTCCGGCGTCAGAACTTCAACGGCCATGATGGGCTCGAGCAGTTTCGGACCGGCGTTTTTAGCCGCTTCCCGGAAGCCCAGACGAGCGGCCAATTCGAACGACAGTGAGTCGGAGTCAACGTCGTGGAAAGAACCGTGGAACAACCGTACTTTCATCGAATCCAGCGGATAACCGGCCAACGGACCCGTTGACATCGCTTCGCGGAATCCTTTTTCGACCGATGGAATAAATTCGCGCGGAATTACCCCACCCACAATACCGTTGATAAATTCCAGACCGGTTTTGCCTTCTTCGCCCGGCATGATTTCGAACACGATATCGGCAAATTTACCGCGACCACCCGTTTGCTTTTTGTACAGCTCGCGGTGTTCGAAGTTCTTCGTCAGCGTTTCTTTGTAAGCAACCTGCGGAGCACCCTGGTTTACTTCCACTTTGAATTCACGACGCATCCGGTCGATGATGATCTCCAGGTGAAGTTCACCCATACCCCGGATAATGGTCTGACCGGTTTCTTCGTCGGTTTCCACTTTCAGGGTCGGATCTTCTTCGATCAGCTTACCAATCGCTTTCGAGAAGTTGTCCTGATCGGCGGTTTTCTTCGGTTCGATGGCGTACCCGATAACCGGATCCGGGAAGATCATGGATTCCAGCACGATCGGGTTTTTCTCATCACAAAGCGTATCGCCCGTTTTGATGTCTTTGAACCCGACAACCGCACCAATATCACCAGCCCGCAGTTTATCGATCTGGTTTTGTTTGTTGGCGTGCATCTGGAAAATCCGTGAAATCCGCTCCTTGTTGCCTGAACGGGTGTTCAGAACGTACGAACCGGAATCCAGAATACCCGAATAAACCCGCACAAAACACAGGCGACCTACGTAGGGGTCAGTTGCAATTTTAAAACCTAAAGCCGTAAACGGATCGCTTTCCGTCGGATGACGAACCACTTCCTGATCGGTATTTGGGTTTGTTCCTTTGATCTCCGGTTTGTCGAGTGGCGAAGGCAGCAACGACATCACGTAGTCGAGCATCGTCTGAACACCTTTGTTCTTGAACGATGAACCACACAACATCGGCACGATTTTCATTTCGATCGTAGCCTGACGCAAAGCCGTCAGAATTTCATCTTCCGTAATCGACTCCGGATCTTCGAAGTATTTCTCCATCAGCGACTCGTCGTAATCAGCGACGGCTTCGAGAAGTTTTTCGCGCCATTCCGTTGCTTCTTCCAGCATGTCAGCCGGAATGGGCACTTCCTGGAAGGTCATACCTTTATCGTGCTCGTTCCACTGGATACCGCGGAAGTTGACCAGATCGACCACCCCTTTGAAGTTATCTTCGGCGCCAATCGGCAATTGCAGCGGCACGGCATTGCTGCCGAGCATGTCTTTCACCTGCTGACAGACGTTCAGGAAGTCGGCACCGGCACGGTCCATTTTATTCACGAAGCCCAGACGAGCGACGTTGTAGTTATTGGCCAGACGCCAGTTGGTTTCCGACTGTGGTTCCACACCGTCTACCGCACTGAACAGGAACACCAGACCGTCCAGAACGCGCAACGAGCGGTTTACCTCCACCGTGAAGTCAACGTGGCCCGGCGTATCGATGATATTGACATGGTAGTTCTGGTCCCGGTATTTCCAGTTGACGGTTGTCGCAGCGGACGTGATGGTAATCCCACGTTCCTGTTCCTGCTCCATCCAGTCCATGGTAGCGGCCCCTTCGTGTACCTCGCCAATTTTGTGGCTAACCCCGGAGTAATAAAGAATCCGCTCGGTGGTCGTCGTTTTACCGGCGTCGATGTGGGCAGCGATACCAATGTTTCGCAGGTATCGAAGATCAGTTGCCATAATGAAGTATAATTCAGAAGTTAATTTACAATTGCAGGCAGACCAAAAAGCACATTAATTTTATTAAAAAGGCACTTTTTGCGAATCAGAGCGCAAAGATAGGGAATTGGGTGGCTAAAAGCAAAACTATTGTGAAGTCTCTTGCAAAAGTTAATGATCAGGTAATGAAAACGATACCGGTTTTTAGAACGGATAGCCCACCGCTACGTTCAGAATCAAATTGTCGCGTCGCCAGGCCCGGCTGCCGGGGTCGATCTGGTCGAACACCCACTGCTGACCTTCGGGCAGCCACGGTTTACGCAGTGGAAAGGCCAGATCAAACCGTACCACGAAATACGAAACGTCGATGCGCAAACCGACACCCGTACCTACCGCCAGTTGCTTGTAAAAATCGGATTTAAACTGGGTGCCGAAACCGTAGGAACTCTCACTGGAATACATCCAGACGTTGCCAACGTCTACGAACAGCGCACCCTGGAGGTATTTATTAAATTTGGGCCGGAGTTCGGTATTGAATTCCAGTTTGATATCGCCCCCGCCGTCCTGAAGCTGCACACTCCCGTCCTGATTGCGGGTAAAAATTCCCGGGCCGACTGCTCGGGGTCGGAATGCCCGCAGGCTGTTAGCGCCCCCCACGAAATACTGTTTCACAAACGGCAACTGATCGGAATTGCCGTAGGGAACCCCAAAACCGCCAAAAAACCGGTTGGCCCAGGTCATTCCCGGCGATAATTTAAAGAAATGCCGGCTGTCGACATCCATCCGGATAAACTGTGAATACGGAACGCCAAAAATAACTCCCTCCCCCAATTCATTGGTTTTCTTAACGAATAACGACGCCAGATTACCGGCAGGTTCGACGTTTACACTCAGGCGATGCGTATAAGCGGAGGTGGTCCGGGGCGATGAGCTTACGTTATACGTATACAATGTACTGAGAATAAGCTGCTCGGATTTCAGAATGTTAATGTACTGCTGGCGCGTATTGGGGTCATCTTCCAGTGCGAAGAATTTCTCCGTAAAATTCGACGGCAACACGTAATTGATGCTGATCGGCTGAAAAATATGCTCCGTCTGCGGACTGCTGCGCCAGGTATAACCGAACGTAGTCAGGAAGGAATTCAGGTGGTATAGCTCTCCCCGCACGATCAGGTCATAGCCCAGCGAAACAATGGTTTGGGGCAGCGTTTGCCCCCGCTCGTAATGCTTGATTGGAATCGGAGACACCAGTCGGGGAAATGTCAGACTGGTCTGGATGCCGTATCGATAGTTGGCTACGCCCTGTCCGCGTGCGCCAACCTGAAATTCAATTCCGGCATTCGCATTGACGGTGAACAGTTCCGACCGCCCCAGCACGTTGCGGTTTCGCCAGTTCAGCGAAAGTTGTGAACCGACGAGGTTGTTGGAACGGCTCGTTCCGGCCAGCTCAAACCGGGCGGACTTTTTCGGGTACGGCGTCAGGTAATAGTGAACGTCCAGAACTGCCGAGTCGCCCACTTCATCCGGCTCAAACCGGTTCCGGACGAACTTAAACGAACCCACGTTGATAAACCGCGACAAGGTCTGGTCCTGTGCCCGGCTGTTATACCGTTTTCCGGGCTGTAAGGCGATGATATCCCGAAACAACTTAGGATTGTACGTCCCGGCCGGATCAACAATTTTCAGTTTGCCAAACTCAACGGCCCGGTTTTGCGCGGTGTCGGTCCGGGTGGAGTTGGACGAAAGGCTGTAGTTTGGATAAACGTAAATATCACGGATCGAATACGGCAGCAAAGCCGCTGCGGGTGTTTCGGGTTTAATGGCCAGGTAGAGCCGGGTGCGGTGTTTCCCCTGAGCGGTATCGGCCAGAACGGCTATGTAATCGGGCTGGAAATAGAAAAACCCCTGCCGTTGCAAAGCCTGCGTAATGCGCTCCCGTTCCAGCTTGATGACGTCAAACCGGTAGGGATTGTCTTTCCGCAACAACGTCCGCTTTTTAACCTCAACCATCGATTTTCGCAGGGAGGTCGAATCCATCAGAAACGCTACGGAATCAATGTAATAACGCGGTTGAACCTGTACCTGATAAACGCCGGTGGTCTGGTAGTTTTTCGAGCTGTCGGGGTTATCGCGCAGGCTCCCGGAAACCGTCGAACGGAAATACCCTTCGTTTTCCAGAAAAGCCATCCAGATCAGCGAGTTGGACGATAAGGCTTTGGCGCTCGCAAAAACCGGTGCTTCGCCAAATTTCCGGCGGAACCAGGCCCGAAACCCCTTCTCCTTTTTGGGTTCACCCATCAGGTAATACAAACCGACTTTATAAGGATAGCCAAACAGCAGCTTGTTGGGTTTGGGACGCGCCATGTCGGCCAGCACGGTTTCAATATCGCCTTTCTCCGTTTTGGAAACCGTTGAATCGACCTGCACATTGATTTTCGTGCCGACGTACAATTTTTCACCGGGCGGAATGTGCCGGGCTACGTGGCATCCGGTCAGGATCAGGAAAAAAGATATATATAGTAGACCCCTTCTCATTGATTCGTTTTTTCCTCCGACTTATGAAATAATTCACTTAACAGGTTGTAATCCACGGTAATGACAAACCCAATCCCGGTTTCAATGACATACCCTTCCAAAACCGCCTGATAATCACTTTTGCGATACCCGCGCATCATGTATCGACCGTCACGGGTGAGATTATAGTTCAACGACAGGTTATCAAATACTTCGTTCGGATTACGAGTGATGTTGCTGTCATTCTTTTCCAGCAAAAAATTACGCCCCACAGAAACCGTCAATCGTCCCTGCAGAAAACTCTTGGAAACGCCTACGTTGAGATCGGTTCGGGAACCCACCGTATTATTTGGCCGTGCAGCCTGGGTCGTTGAAAGCAGATCAAAATTGACATCGACTCCTTTGATCAAACTGGAGGCAAAACGCTCCAATTGATCCGAAAGGATCTTGCTCACGCTGCTTCGGGCGAGTTCTTCCGTATTAATAAGGCTACCACCTGACGAACTGGAAGATGTTTCGGCAATAAAACTGCCCAATACCATCAAACCAAAAACTTGTTTGTTCAACTGCGACGGGTCCTGGCGTAACTGAGACAACTTTGTATTGACGGCATCGATCACCAGACGGGACGCCAGAAAATCCTCATCCGGCATCGCAATGTCAAAAGTAATGTCCGGGGCCGATAACCGTCCTTTCATTTTTAGCAAAACGTTGAACGGAATTTTCTGCTTCGACGCAATCCGGAGTTGTTCGCTGGTTTCGTTGGCAATCAGGTTGGACGGCACGGCGTTGGTTTGGTAAATAGCCGTAATGTCCAACTGTGCCCGGAGCGGGTCACCTGTCCAGGTCAGGTTGCTGCCTTTCTGGATCGAGAATTTGCGTTTCAGAACCTGATACGTGAGCGAATAGTCTCCCTCGGTAACATCGTAACGGCCCAGCAAGGTAATGTTTCCGCTTTTGGTAATGCCCACATTCAAACGGGCGTTGCCCTTAATTCGCAGATTATCACCGTTCAATTCATCGACAACGACGGTAATTTCCGATTTATCATTGACTTCCAGACTCAGGTCAATCTGGGCGTTGCTCAGTTCTTTGAAAGCTCTCCGGCGCGTTGCCGTATCCACTTTCGCCACGGTCAGGTATTTCCGTAACGCTAATGTATCGTTGTGATCAATGAAGGTAACAATCTCACGGGCTTCGTTCACAGTCGAACTCTGGTCGGGCAACACCATCGTAATTTTGCTGTCGTCTTCCAGTTTAATCGAACCATTGATTGTCGGGCTGGTTCCGCTCCCGCGAATGTTCAGATTGGCACTAATGGCCGCATTTCCATACGCCAAGTCATTGTCTTTCCGGGTGGCATTCAGCACCTGAAACTTGTCAGCCTTGATGTTCAGGTTATAGGCTACGTCCGGCAACTTCCGAAGCGTAATCGTCCCGTTGGTAGTCAGCGTGCGGTTTAAGGCGTCGCGAACGCTGAAATCCTGAAACGTGATGGTCTTTTCGTTGAACCGGATGGTTTCTTCGTCGATTTTATACGTGGCATTGAGATACGCGACGTTGAACGCCAGTGAATCGAACGACATCGATCCGTTCATCCGTGGCTGCTCAACCGAACCCTTCACATCGACCTGCCCCCGCAGCCGCCCGCTGGTTTGCCGTAACTGACCAAAGCTGAAGGCTTCGATGGTCCGGGCACTCAACGAATCCAGTATAATCTTGAAATCCAGCGCATTGGCCGGATCGGAGGCTTTGTAAAAACCCGTTACCCGCGCCTGGTTTCCCGAACCCACCAGCGTTACATCCGTCGAAATCCGTTGTTCGGTCGTGTTTTCAAATTTGGCTGCCAGATTGCCCAGCGGTTTTGCCATTACGTTCAAACTATCGACGTTGATGTTTCCGGTAAACGACAGATTGGTCAGGACGTTTCGCAGCATCACGTCGCCGTTCAGTGTCCCTCCTACCAGCGTCGTATCCTGATTGGCCAGCTTCGACATATTCGTCAGGTCGATGTTTTCAACATTGACGTGCAAAGGCGCATTCGGTTGCGGTACGATGCTGTTGATCAGAATCTTCTGTTTACCGGTTTGAAGCAAAAACTTCTCCGCAACAATCCCGTCTTCGCTATATTGGATATACCCCGTCGTATCGCTGGACCAGCGCTGGTAATTGGTCAGCAACCCGTCGGGGTTAAACCGGAACTGATACGCCCGGTCGGCAACCGCCAGATTTCCGGACAAACCATACCACGCCCGGCCCGTCGAGTCGTCCGATTCAATCTCGAACCACAGGCGGTTTTTGATCGCTTCCGCATTCAGTTTGGTAACGTTCACCTGTATGCCACTCGCATTGGCCGAATTCATCTGACCGGTTATCCCCAGACGACCATTGAGTCCTGCCAGATTCATGGTCACGCCCTGAATCTGCATGGTGTCGTATTCAACCAGACCGGTTTTCAACGAAGCCGCAAAGGTTGTATCCCGCACATTATCCACGTAGGCTTTGAGCGTAACCGGATCCATTTTGGTCAGGGCGGGCAGAAAAGCCGTCAGCAACGGATGCTGATTGACAGTCATATCCAGGTTAAAACTATACGGCGGATTGACCGGTTTGTACGTCAGATCGGGCAGTTGGATGTACTTGCTGAATTCGCCAATGGCAATGTCGCCCAGCCGGGTGTAGTCGAACTGACCATTGAGCGTCATCGTAGCAAAAGGCAGTTTGGCTTCCACGATTTTCCGAGCGCCGTCTACGTCGGTTTTGACGTAAAATGAATCCAGCGGGTACGTTTTGCCGTCATACCGCACCACGGTTTCGCGGGCCACCAGAATACCGACCGGTTTGGCCGGATCGGTGGACGCAAAATCAAACCGCATTTTTCCTTCGAGGCTCAGCGGATCTTTGTATAGTTTTAGTTGCGTCAGATCCAGTTTATCAATGGCTATTCCACCGCGAACACTGGGAAAATCCTGCAGCAGACCGACCTGCGTGTTCAGCGCCAATTTGGCATTCGGGTCGTCCAGCGAGCCTTTTACATTCAACAAGCCCTGATTCAAGTTTCCCTCCGCATCCAAATTCTGGTAGTTATACCCGTTCAATTCCGCCTGACGAACGTTGAGGTGAAAGGCGGTTTGCATGGTTTTAACATCGATTCCCTGCCCATCGACGGTTGCATCGGCGGTAATACTGCCGATGGTTCCCTGCTGGCCCAGCCAGCGCCCAGCTTCAAATCGCGCCAGCTCTACTTTCCCTTTATAAGCCTGATTTTTTCCGGCCACAAAACCGCGTATGTTGCCGTTAAAATCGACATTTCCCCAATCGGTTTGCAGCAACGAATTGATATTCAGGTTATCAAGCGCTCCCTGAAACCGCCCCGTCAACCGGAGTTTCGGCGGAATGTTGAACGAATCCGGCAGCGTCCCTTTCGGAACCAGTTGCTGAATATCCCGCAGCTGGGTCGAGCCTTCGGTCAGGTTAATGTCCATCGCCAGGCGGTTTACATCCGTCACGTTCCGGAGCCGTCCGCTGGCCCGCAGCCGGGTTCCCGACAGCATATCCACTTCAAAAGTTGGAATGCTCAGATTCGCCAGCGTGCCGCGCATCAGCGTGTTCACCCGAATCACGCCCTGACGGTTTCCGGTAAACGGTGGTGTGGTGGCCAGAAACGGCGCCAGTTGCAAAATATCGGCAAACGCCACCCGGCTTTGTTTCAGATTGACGCGAATACCAACCCGGTTTGCTTCGCGCGGTCGGCTGAGTTGCCCGATGGAATCATACCGCAAAATCAACTGATCACGCAGCAGCGTCTGGGGTGTCTGCACATAAAGCCGCGTTACCGAGGTCAGGGTGTCGCTGTATAAAACATCGGCATCGAGTCGCTGAAGCGTAAAACCGCTTTGATCCCGGAAGCGCCCCCCGCGAAATTTGCCAAAAATGTATTGCGGGGTGTATTGCAGCGCTTGGGCAGACAATGAAAAATCCTGCAAATCGAGGTGTCCGTAATCCAGACCGGTTTTCTGTTTCGGCTGCGTCTGATCCTCAAACCGGATGCGGTTTTTGGCCAGCGCAATTCGGCCGATGTTGGCCCGCCAGCCACCCGATTCGTCGGTGGTCGAAGCGGTTTTGGTTGCTGGTAAAGACGTCGGTTCTGCGGTTTTGGTCGGTTTGGTCAGAATGGCGGCAATGTCCGAATTTTCGAGTTCCAGCGATTTGATTCCGATTCGTTCCCCGTTCAGATATAGATAATCGGCGTCCATTGCGAGTCGTCCGACGGTGCCTTTGGTTTGGAAATTGGCTTCTTCGACGGTAACGTCCCAGCGCGCCCGGTTCAGTTTCCAGCTACCCAGTTTCAGATCAAGCGTGTCGCCCGGTGCCGACGTATCGGGCGTTTCCGGCGTGTCGATTCCTTTGTAAAGCCGCGTAGTGGCAATTAATCCGTCGACGCTGACATCCTTCAGATGATATTGAGATTTATCAACGTTTGTTTTGTCGAAATTGGCGTTCAGGCTATCGACGTACGCGCCCACATCGGCTCCGGCCACATCGTCTTTGTACCGGATCCGAACATCTTTCATCAAAATCCGGGACAAACTGATATCCAGCGGAGTAGCTGTCGTATCGACCGGTTCGGCGGGGCCGCCGGTGTCGAACGCGTCGATGATGTATTGAAAATTGAAGACCGTATCGGGCAGGGTGCGATTCAGGTTGACACTTATTTTTTCCAGTTCGATCTGATTCAGCGCGAGCCGGTTTTGCAACAGACCCATCATGTCGAGATCGACGCGGAGTTTTTGACCGGTCAGCAACGTGTCGCCTTTGGGCGTAATAAACAGCACATCTTCCAGCCCAACGTAATCCGGAATTTCGTACGTAATCTTGCCGATCCGGAAGGGACTTTTCAGTTTTCCGGCTAAATAATTATTGACCTGACGGGTCACAAACTCCTGGCCCCAGGTGGTTGTTGCAACGACGCCGAGGAAGCCAATGACCAGAAATATCAGCGCCAGAATGGCCAGAAAAAAAACCGTCAGAAATTTTTTCACGTTACTTCAATAAGTCCCCGAATAGTCTTTCACAAACTCCCATTCGGTCCTGGGTATGTTACGTAATACGTACTTTAGACGATGAATGTTGAATACCGGATCATCTTTTAATCAAAAAAATTATCCAGACGGCACCAATAATCAAGCCGGATAAAAGGTATTCAATAAACCGCACAAAAAGTGATTATGTTATAGTGATATTCCTTCTTACCTGATTTCTATTTCGAAAAAACGCCTTTCGCAATCAGATAAGGAATAATCAGCCAGAGCAGGCCTTTGATGAGGAAGAAGAGAAAGCCCAGCCAACCGACGCGCTTGAGCCATGTTTTAAACCGGTCATTCATGGTGTGGCTATTCGTTTAGTTCAGAAGTTGTATCGGCATGGAGGATTCTTAAACGAAAATAATTATCAAAGTTAGCCAACTGCCCGTTTATTTAAAGCTGTCTTCCAATTTTTGATTAGAACCCCATTTTTTCCGTCTTTTAGAATCGATTAATCACTCATCCGCATCGTTATATATTAAATTATTTTAATTATAGAATTACGCAGGAAAATACCATCTGTGTTAAATTAACCTTACATTTGGTATAAGTAAAGTCAGTATTTGACGATCTCATCGATTGGAACACGTTACTGCCGCTGAATATAAAAATCTGACACCTCAGGAATTATGGCAACGCTTCAAAGCCGGCGACGAACTGGCTTTCGGCGAGCTGGCCCAGGTGCATTACCGTAGTTTGTATAATTACGGTTTGCGGTTGACTACGGATTCGGAACGGGTTTGGGATGCCATCCAGGATTTGCTGCTGGATTTGTGGGACCACCGAACAACCGTCGGCGATGCGGTTTTTGTGAAAGCCTACCTCCTGAAATCCCTGCGCTATAAATTATTGAAAACCCGGTCGGGGCCAACTGCCGTCGATATCGATGAATCGACACCGGCGCAGTTGCCGTTTGCCGATTCCATCGAACAGCAGATTATCGACAGCGAAAGCCAGACCGAGCAAACCCGGTTGCTCCACCAGCTCATGGCGTCGCTCTCCAAACGCCAGCAGGAGGTTCTGTACCTGCGGTTTTACCAGAATCTCGACAACCACGAAATTGCCCAGATTATGGGCCTGGAGCGGCAAAGCGTCGCCAATCTTCTCCACCGAACCTTCAAGGAACTCCGCAGCCAGTGGTCGTCCAGCCTGTTGCTGTTGCTGCTGGAAATGATTCGCTCCGGAGCGAATTGAAATCTTCTCCATAATAATTTTACTTTTTTTTGAGTATTGCGCTCCTGCGTCCGACACTATGGAAATAGAAGCCATAGAATGCAATTCACTCAATGATTAATTATAGAACGTACGAAGCCGAAGACTTCCTGTTCGATGAATCGTTCCGGCAGTGGACTACGGAGACAACTCCGCAAACCGCCCGTTTTTGGGAACAATGGCTCGTCCAGAATCCCGACCGTGCGGAGGTGGTGCGGCAGGCCCAGGAACTGGTTCGTGCGTTGAATGCGCATTACCGCGACGATGCCACTGACGAACGGCTGGCGCAGGAACTGGCGCAACTGGTGGGTAAAGCCGCCGAACGTCGGGATTCCGAAACCGAAGAGACGCCCGTTGTGCCACTGAGTCAACGGACCTGGTGGCGATGGGCCGTGGCGGCTTCGGTGGTGGTGCTGTTGGGGCTTGTCGCCCGGATTTACGTAAACCGTACCGCAAAACCGGCTGCCTACTCCTACGAATACCTGACCAAAAACGTACCGAAGGCTCCGCTGGAGGAAAAAGTCAATACCGGCACCAAAGCGATCAATGTACTGCTGAGTGACGGCAGTGTGGTCACGCTGAACCCAAAAAGCCGATTGAGCTATCCCCATCGGTTCAGCGCCACGACGCGTACGGTTTACCTAAGCGGAGAAGCCTTTTTCGACGTGGTGAAAAATCCGGCCAAACCGTTTTTGATCTACGCCAACCAAACCGTCACGAAAGTACTGGGAACCAGCTTTTTGGTCCGTGCCTATACCGAAGAAAAAGACGTAACCGTAATGGTGAAAACCGGGCGGGTCTCGGTGTATTCGCTGAAGGATTACGAAAAAGCCCAGCAGTCGGGTCTCCGGCGCGTCGAAGGGGTGGTACTGACGCCCAACCAGCAAATGACGTACAATCTGGAAGAAAACCGCCTGATCAAGGCCGTGGTGGAAAAGCCAGCGGCTTTGGTCGTCAACCGGCCCAGCCGCGAACAGGAGTTTGAGGATGCGCCTGTGGCCAGGGTTTTCGCCAGTCTGGAA
Organism: Larkinella rosea; assembly: GCF_003858635.1. Lineage (GTDB taxonomy): Bacteria > Bacteroidota > Bacteroidia > Cytophagales > Spirosomataceae > Larkinella > Larkinella rosea. The sequence goes on along the minus strand of NZ_RQJO01000015.1, from coordinate 654,428 downwards.
CGGACGTACGGTGTGAAATTACGTTTCGACGAAGACGCGATGGCGGCCTGTCTGGTCAATGTCTCGTTTAATGAAGAAAATCTGATGGAGCGCCTGGACGTCATCTGCCAAACCATTGGTGCATCGTATGAAGTGCTCGACGGACAGATTGTGATCACCAGCAAAGGCTGTCATTAACCCGATACACTATTCCTAAACCCATAAATTAATTCCGTATCCGAACCATCTCGAGCCCTAATCCCGTCTGCCTATGACCCAGTAACCCACTGCCAACAAAAAAGGCCAATGATGGTACCAGCATCATTGACCCTACAAAGCCCCTTTGATAATCAACCTCTCCAGGATGAAGAAGGGTATTTTTTGTCTATTCGTAATCCCAAACAGCCAAAAAACAAGTAAAAGTATGGAAAAACTTCGACAACCGCTTAGCCTGTTGCGTAGCTTTATGAAATTGACTTTCTATCAGTTACTACTGGCAGCGATCTTCACTGGCCTGGCCCTGGCCCGCCCGGTCGAAGCGCAGCGAGTGATGGACCAGCGCGTCACGATTCAAGTGACGAACCAATCGGTTAAAACCGTTCTGCACCAGTTGTGCAAACAGGCCGACGTTCGTTTTGCCTACCGCTCGGCGCTGATTCAATTGAATGACCGCGTCTCGCTTAACGCTACGAATCAGCCGTTGGGCGCAGTACTGACCAATCTGCTAAAACCGCTCCAGGTCTCTTACCTGATCAAAGGCCGCCAGATTATTCTGACGCAGGAAGTTGTGTTGCCCATGACCCCGCAGGAATTGTTGCGCCTGACCATCGAAAATGCCGCCGACCGAACCGTCACCGGCTCGGTTTCTGACGAATCCGGAGCCAGTTTGCCGGGGGTGAGCATCGTGGTAAAAGGCACCACGCGTGGCACCACCACCGACGCCAACGGCCAGTTTCGGATGTCGCTGCTGACCGGCGATGACGTGCTGGTTTTTAGCTTCGTAGGCTATCTGACGCAGGAAGTAACCGTCGGCGCGCAAAGCACGCTCAATATTCGGCTGGCGACGGATACCAAAAACCTGAGCGAGGTCGTCGTTGTCGGGTACGGTACGCAGAAACGCTCGGATTTAACGGGCTCGGTTTCGTCGGTCAAGGCAGAAGATGTGAAGAGCCTGCCGGTTCGCAGCGTGAACGAAGCCCTGCAAGGCCGGGCCGCGGGGGTCCAGGTGACGCGGAACGACGGTTCGCCGGGCGCTAGCGCCGACATTGTGATTCGGGGCGTCGGTTCCATTGGGGGTATGGCTCCGCTCTACATCGTCGATGGAATCCGGATGTCGTCGGGCAACAACTTCAACCTCCAGGACGTCGAATCCATTGAAATTCTGAAAGATGCAAGTGCCGCTGCGATTTACGGCGCGCAGGCTGCGGGTGGTGTTGTGCTGGTGACGACCAAGCGCGGAACCAGCATGGACAAGATGAACATCAATTTCAACGCCTATTACGGGGTTCGTCAACCGCTGAATTTATTCAAACTGCTCAATACCGCCGATTACTACAAAGCCAAAACCGCCTTTGGTGTCGCTACCAACAGCTGGGGAGATCCGAATACGCTGCCGAACAACGACTGGGTCGATGATTTATTCACTTCGGGCGGGGAACAGAGTTATTCACTTTCGCTATCCGGCGCGTCGGCCAAAAGCAACTATTACCTGTCGGTCAATTACCAGCGTGAGGGCGGAACGATCATCGACAACTGGTTCAAGCGCTACGGGATTCGGTCGAACGCCGATTTTAAAATCAACCGCCGGTTTAAGGTGGGCGAAACGCTGTACGGCTGGATGACCGGTACGAATCCGACGGTCAGCACGACCTTTCCTTTCCGCTCTGCACCGGTTATTCCGGTTTACGATCCGACCAACATTTACGGCGGCTGGGCTAAAACCGGTAACTATTTCGGTGGTCCGAACCTCGTCGGTAACGAATTCATCAACCACCAGTTGAACCAGACGTACGCCCTGGAAGGCAACGTATATGCCGATTGGGAAATTACGAACGGTTTGAACTTCCGGACCACGTTCGGCGCGTCGATCTACAACGTCAAGAACTACAAATTCGTGGAAGCCTACGATTTCGGGATCGTCGCCAACCGCGTTGCTTCACTGGCCCGCGACGGCAACAACCAGCGGAACCTGACGGCCAACCTCGTATTAACCTACGCCAAAACCTTCGGTCAACATGATCTGAAAGCGATGGCCGGATACGAAGCCTACCAATCCGACCTGAGTTCGCTCAGTGCTTCGGCGCAGGGTTTTCCGTACGTGACCTACAACCTGGGCTTGACGACCAACCCCAGCAGCTACGTGGCCAGCGGAGGTGAATTTCCGCAGACCCGGCTGCTTTCGCAGTTTGGCCGGATCAACTACGTTTACGCCAATAAATACCTGCTGACGGCCAACATCCGCCGGGACGGTTCCGACCGGTTTGGCCCCACGAACAAATTCGGGGTGTTTCCCTCGGCTTCCATCGGCTGGAAACTGACCGAAGAACCCTTTATCCGCGACAACCTGACCTATGTTTCCAACCTGAAAGTCCGGGCGAGTTACGGAAAACTGGGTAGCACCAGTAACATTCCTCAGTATACGTACCAGGCCTCCTACGGCGGAACGAATGGGACGAACAGCATGGGTCTGGCCGACGGAAGCACGCGCGCCAAAGGGTATGCGCTGACCGCCCAGCTCGCTAACGAAAACATTCGCTGGGAAGCCGTTAACCAGACCGACGTGGGGCTGGATATCGGTTTACTGAAAAATGCGCTGAATGTCACCGTCGATTGGTACAGTCGCCAGACGCAGGGGATGATTTACCAGGTTCCGGTGGCGCAATCGGCCGGTTTTGGGAATACGTCCGTGTATACCAACATTGGTCAGATGAGCAACAAAGGGCTCGAACTGGCGGTGGATTACCGGGGCAAAACCGGTGCGTTCACCTACGCCATTGCGGCCAATGCTTCTTTCAACCGAAATCTGGTGAAGAAACTCGACGGCGTTAACAACAACCCGATCAGCGACGGACAGGCCGGGCTGGATCTCGACGGCAACGCCGGACGCACCGAAGTTGGGCACCCGATGAGCCAGTTTTACGGGTATATCGTGGAAGGCATTTTCCAGTCGGACGCCGATGTAAAATCGCTGAACGAAAAAGCGCAGCAGGCGGCTGGTTCCACCAGTGTGTATTACCAGAATGCCGGAACGGCTGCGGGTGACCTGCGGTACAAGGACACCAACGGCGACGGACGCATCACGGTGGCCGATAAAACCTTCATCGGGAATCCCTGGCCCAAACTCACCTACGGTCTGACCCTCAACCTGGGCTGGAAGGGCTTCGACCTGACGGCCTTGTTCCAGGGTATTCAGGGCGTTGATGTGTACAACGGGAACAAATACTTCACGGAGTTCATGTACGGCGATTACAACACCACGAAGGACATTTTCAACGCGTCGTTTTTTAACGGCAATGGCCTGACGAGTTCGCCACGCGTGGGGGTAACCAATGCCGCCGGAGCATTTTCGCGGGACCCGAACGCCAATTACGGCCGGATTTCGAGCTATTTCGTGGAAGACGGTTCGTTCCTGAAACTGCGGAATCTGCAAATCGGTTACACGCTGCCGAATGCCCTGACGAGAGCCATTCGGGTGCAGGACCTGAAAATCTACGCCCAGGCCCAAAACCTGCTGACATTCACGAAATACAGCGGTCTTGACCCGGAAGTGCTGGGACGCAACGGCACCACCGCCCGGGGTATCGACACGATTTTCTCGTACCCGCGCACGCTATTGCTGTCGATGGGTATCAACCTGAGTTTCTAACCGCCAAAGCCATTTCAAACCATGAAAATATTCTTCAAGTTATCGTTCCTTGCTTTGCTGGTGGTGGGTATGGGCTCCTGCAAAGAGGACTTTGTTGACGTCAACAACCCCACCGCCATTTCGACCGCCAGCTATCCGGCCACCGTATCCGACCTGGAACAACTTCTGACGGGCGTGTACGGCACCCAGCACGCCGTTGGCATTTTCGGACGCGCCATTGGCCCGTATAGCACCTACCTCTGGGATCACACCACGGATTTGAGCTGGCAGGGATCGCCCAACTGGATTCAGATGGGGCAAAACAACGCCCTGCCCAGCGACGCTTTTCTGCTACAAATCTGGCCGGATTTGTGGCGGGGTGTCCAACGCTGCAACACGCTGCTGGCCGGGGTGGAGCGGGTTTTGCCGACGGCTTCGACCGCAGACGCGGCTTCGATCAACCTGATCAAAGGACAGGCGCTTTTCCTGCGGGCGTGGTATTATTTCTATTTGACCACATTCTGGGGCGAAACCTTCATCGTGAATGGGGCGGGCGGTGATAAAATGGGGGTTCCGATTGTGACCACCGTCGCCAACAACCTGTCCGAGACGCAGATTTCCCGTTCAACGGTCAAACAAAGCTGGGATTTCATCATCAACGACCTGAAACAGGCCGAAACCCTGCTGAATGGAAAAACCTGGACCGCCGTTGCCGACAAGCACAAAGTGGACCAATGGGGGGTGAAAGGGTTTCTGGCCAAAGCCTACGTCTTTACCGAAGACTGGAACAACGCCAAAACCTACCTGAGCAATATTGTCACCACCAGCAACAAATCGCTGGTTTCGTTCGATGTGTACAAAACCATGTTCAACGGGCAGAACGAATTCAATTCCGAATCGCTGTTTGAACTCAATCTGAACGTCGACATGACCTACTCCGGGGTCGATCTGTCGATGGGTTCCATGATGGGGACCCTGATTGCGCCTTCGTACGTGAGCCCAACGACCGGAACGCCCATTGCCTCGGCCTGGACGAACGTTTTCCCGCACGCCAAAAACATCGCCCGGTTTGGCTTTAACCTGGGCCACTACTTCCCGAACGGAACCACCTCGGCCAGCATCGCGAACGTCGATAAGTCGTACATCACCAAATCCATTACGGCCCGCGCGAACAAAACCGTTGACCCCCGGCTTTGGGTGGCCTGTCTGCAACCGTACGTCGATTCGATGGTGGTTGCCGGGGTAAAACGGCCCATTTCGCACTACCTCGACATTACCGAACTGGACATGGAAGCCTGGAGTTTCCGGAAATACATCAACCTGAACGGAACGGAACTGGAGATAAACCGCGCCAACCCGTCCAACATTCTCTGGTTGCGGCTGGCCGATATTTACCTGCTCTACGCCGAAACCTTGATGAAAACCGGCGACAACGCTACGGCGCTGGAATACATCAACAAGGTGAAACGGCGCGCTTATAATTATCCGGTCAATACGGCTTCGCCGGTCGATTACAAAAGCCTGACCGACCAGACGATGGCACCCGACAACGTGCTGAAAAACGATCCGCTCAAGTACGAACGCTGGGCCGAGTTCTTCGGCGAGTTCAACTGGTGGTTCGACGTCTGCCGCTGGAAAATCGGGGATAAGGAAGCCGCTTATTACCAGAAAATCCGGGGTGGGGCCATTCAGTTCGACCCGACGGATTACGCGCAACCCATCCCGATCAACGAGATCACCGCGAACGTCAATATGAAACAAAACCCGGGTTATTGACCTCTTTCTCCCGGTTTGGAGCGGTTTTCCAAGAATCGCTCCAAACCGGGAGTTCTTTTTTCCATGAAGACAATCGCTCTTTTCATCGGTATTCTCCTGGGTTTCGCCAGTGTTACCCTGCTTCCGCCGTTTCCGGAAGTGGCTATTTCCAACGGATTGATTCGGGCCCGATTGTACCTGCCGGATTCCGTTAGCGGTTATTACCAGGGCACACGGTTCGACTGGTCGGGCGTCATTGCCAGCCTGACGTACAAGGAGCATTCGTATTTCGGGCAGTGGTTCGAGAAATACGATCCGAAGCTGCACGACGCCATCAGCGGCCCGGTCGAAGAGTTTACACCCATGGGCTACGAAGACGCCAAACCGGGGGAGGATTTCCTGAAAATCGGTGTCGGTTCACTCCGCAAAGCCAAAGACGCGCCGTATCGGTTTGCTTCGCCGTACGCCATCGTCAATCCCGGAAAATGGACCGTCAAAACCGGGAAAGATCAGGCGGTTTTCACGCACGACCTGACCGATGCCGCCGGGTATTCGTATCGGTACGAAAAAACCGTCAAACTCCTGAAGGGAAAACCGGTGCTGGTGCTGGAACATCGTCTGAAAAACACCGGTCGGAAACCGATCGAAACCACCGTGTACGACCACAATTTCTTCATGCTGGATCAACAGCAGACCGGGCCGGATATTTCAGTAACCTTTCCGTTTGCGTTGCAGGTCAAGCCAACGCGCGGCATCGGCACGTTTGCCGACATCCGGGAAAACCGGTTTGTGTATCTGAAAGAACTGCCCAAGGGGGAAAGCACGCATTGCTACCTGAGCGGTTTTGGCGATACCGCGAAAGACTACGATTTCCGGATCGAAAACCGCAAAACCGGGGCGGGTGTCCGCGTCGTGGGCGATCAGCCCATTGTGCAACTGGCGTTCTGGTCCATTCACACAACGGTCTGCCCCGAACCGTACATCAAAATCAAAGCCGAACCGGGACAGACGTTTACGTGGAAAATTTCGTATGAATATTACACGCTGCCCGACACCGCGTCGGCCCGCTGATTAATTCCTGAATCCGTACCGTTTCCCTTACAACCATGAAATTGGCGCTATCAATCCCCGCGTTTGGGCTGCTGGTTCTGGGTCTGGCTGCGATCACGTCCAGCCACCCCGCTGACGAAACCGGTCAGGACTGGCCGTATTACGGCGGCAATAAGGCCGGAAACCGGTATTCTCCGCTGAAACAGATCAACCTTCAGAACGTCAAAAATCTCCGGGTCGCCTGGACCTACAATGCCGCCGAAGCCGATGGCAAAACCGGTCAACCGCTTGAAATTCAATGCCAGCCCATCGTGATCAACGGAATTTTGTACGGTACCACGCCGATGCTGAAAGTCTTCGCGCTGGACGCCAAAACCGGTCAGCAGCGCTGGCTGTTCGATCCGTTCAACGATAAATCCCCGCGCTTCAGCCAGAACCGGGGCGTCATGTACTGGCAAAGTGACACCGACAAACGCATTCTGTTTACCGCCGGATCAACGCTTTACGCCCTGAATGCGCTGACGGGCGAACCCGTCGCCGGTTTTGGAAAAAATGGCGAAATGGATTTGCGCGAAGGACTGGGCGATGACTCCAAGCGGGATCTCAGCAAACTGTCGGTCAGTTCCACCACGCCGGGGGCCATTTACAAAAACACGCTGGTGCTGGGTTCAACGGTTTCGGAGCAGGGCGACGCGGCACCGGGTCACATTCGCGGTTTTGATATCCGCACCGGGAAAGTGTTGTGGGTTTTCCACACCATTCCGCAGCCGGGCGAACCGGGTTACGAAACCTGGCCGAAAGACGCCTACAAACGCATCGGGGGTGCCAACAACTGGGCCGGCATGGTGCTCGATGAAAAACGGGGTACGGTTTACCTCGGAACCGGTTCACCCTCCGTCGATTTCTACGGCGGTATTCGCGCTGGTCAAAACCTGTACTCCGATTGCATTCTGGCGCTGAATGCCGAAACCGGCAAAATGCAGTGGTATTTCCAGACCATTCACCACGACCTCTGGGACCGCGATCTGCCGTGCCCGCCCAATCTGGTGACGGTGAAACACAACGGCAAAATCGTTGATGCGGTGGCGCAGACGACGAAAGATGGTCTGGTATACGTCCTGAACCGCGACACCGGCGAGTCGTTGTTTCCGGTGGAAGAACGGAAAGTTCCGACCTCACCCGCATTACCCGGCGAGACTCCGTGGCCAACGCAGAAGTTTCCACTCAAACCGGCTCCCTTTGCCCGGCAGGTGTTTACCGAAGCCGATATTACCACTCGTACACCCGAAGCCCATGCGTTCGTCAAAGAGCGGTTTTTGAAAACCCGCGCCGGTAACAAGTTCATGCCACCGAGCCTGGAAGGAACCTTGTTTTTTGGCATCGGCGGGGGTGCCGAATGGGGCGGCAATGCCGCCGATCCGGAAGGAATTCTCTACCAGAATTCGAACGAAATGGCCTGGGATTTGAAAATGGCCGATCTGGCCGCCCGGAACGCCGAAATTGCCTCGAAAGGGAAAACGTTGTACCTGGCCAATTGTGTCGCCTGTCATGGTCCCGACCGCAAGGGCAGCGGCCAGGAATACCCCAGTCTGGTCGAGATTGGCAAGCGGCTTTCGGGTCAGGAAATCAACGCGGTTTTACGCTCGGGGCGCGGCCGGATGCCGTCGTTTCAGCACCTTTCGGATCAGGACCGGTTTACGTTAGTCCGGTATCTGCTGAACGCGGACAACCAAAAGCCGGAACCCAAACCCGCGGAAAGCCAGGATCAGCACAACGCCCCGGTTTTGACGGAGACGGACAAAAAAGTAGAATTCCCCTACATTCCGCCTTACATCAATAATGGCTACACCCGGTTTTTCGACCCGGACGGTTATCCGGCCGTCAAACCGCCCTGGGGAACGCTGAACGCCATCGATCTGAATACGGGTGAGTATTTGTGGAAGGTCCCGCTAGGCGAATTTCCGGAGTTAACCAAAAAGGGAATTCCAATTACCGGGACGGAAAATTACGGCGGTCCCATCGTTACGGCGGGTGGATTGATTTTTATTGCCGCAACGAAAGACGAACGCATCCGGGCTTTCGACAAAAAAACCGGGAAGGTTGTCTGGGAATACCAGCTTCCGGCAGGCGGTTTTGCAACGCCGATTACGTATCTGGCGGGCGGGAAACAGTACGTCGTGATTGCGGCCGGGGGCGTCAAAAATGGGCATAAACCGGGCGGTTCGTATATTGCTTTTGCCTTGCCGTAAGACAGTTTATGGGTTTTCATTACATGTAAACTATGCTATTTGATGGTTGATTGTGAGCCGATTAAGTGCCATAGGCACGACATATTTGTAGCAAGGTTCTCTACCAATAGCTCTCGCGTGCCTTTAGGTACGCAATTGGCGGGGTGGTTGCGTACCTAAAGGCACGTTCAGTAGTTCAAGCGGTCATTTTTCTATCGCACCGGCGACCCGGAACTATTCAATGGCAACGGCCGACCGTCGCTACGTGGTCAACAATCTCTCAGTTCACGTCAGTGTATTTTTCTGCGAAAATCACTGTCGGATTGTATCGGACTTCACCAATAATTCATAAACTTAAACGATTAAACACCTATCCATTCAAAGCACGTCCTAAAACCCCTTCTTATTTAATTAACCATGAAAAAAGACGAAAACGTTGCTGAATTGAACAGCCGTCGCGAGACGCTGAAAAAAATAGGTTTGGGCTCCGGAGCCGGTTTGCTCGGTTTGTTCGGCGGCATATCCACCGCCGAAGCCCGCGAACGTCAGGGCACACCCTCGTACGCGAAAGCAATGGCTCCCGTCAAAATCAAATCCGTCAAAGCCATTGCGACGGCTCCGCAGGGCTCCAACCTCATCGTCGTGAAGGTCGAAACGACCGAACCTGATTTGTACGGGCTGGGCTGCGCGACCTTCACGCAGCGGGCCGCGGTGGTCATTGTCGCCATCAATACTTACCTCAACGAATTCTGCGTCGGCAAGGATGTGGATAACATCGAGGACATGTGGCAGGCGGCTTATGTGAGTTCCTACTGGCGGAACGGACCGGTTTTGAACAACGCGCTTTCCGGGCTGGATCAGGCGTTGTGGGACATCAAAGGCAAACGGGCCAATATGCCGGTGTATCAGTTGCTGGGCGGCAAGGCCCGGTTTGCGATTCCCTGCTACACCCACGCGGGTGGCAATACGCCCGAAGCGGCCGCCGAGAGCGTCAAAAAGTTCATGGAGGAGGGCTACAAGCACATCCGGATTCAGCAGGGTGGCTACGGGGCCGTGGGTGCGAATGCCGCAAACGCCCAGCCTGACTTTAAAACCGCCAATTTCGGGGGCGCAACCGACAATTACATGAACGAGCGGATGTACCTGAAATCCGTTCCGAAAATGTTCGAAGTGGTTCGGAAACAGTGCGGTGACGAAGTGGAATTGTTGCACGATATTCACGAGCGGGTGCAGCCCATCGACGCCATCAACATGATCAAGCGGGTGGAAGAATACCGTCCGTTCTTTATCGAAGATCCGTTCTCGCCCGAAAACATGAAGTGGTTTGCGCAACTCCGTCAGGCCACCTCGGTGCCGATTGCGATGGGCGAACTGTTCAACAACATCAACGAGTTCAAGGAACCGATGGTGAATCAGTGGTTCGATTTCATCCGGATTCACGTTTCGCAGATTGGCGGTATTACACCCGCCATGAAAGTGGCGCGGCTGGGCGAGTGGTTCAACGTTCGCACAGCCTGGCACGGCCCCGGCGACGTTTCACCGGTGGGTCACGCGGCCCACGCACACATCGATCTGGCCGTCTGGAACTTCGGGATTCAGGAAGCGGTGCAGTTTTCGGACAAAATGAAGGAAGTCTTCAGCGGTTGCCCGACAATGAACAAAGGCTACATGTCGGTCAACGAGGTGCCGGGCCTGGGTGTGGACATCAACGAAAAAGAAGCGGCCAAATACCCGATCGGCACCAAATCGAATTGGCAGGTTCGGAAAGCCGACGGAACGATCATCCGCCCATAAAAATTTTTCTATTGCAAAAAGACCCGTCTGGATTTCTTAAAAGATATTTAGGCGGGTCTGCTGATTTTAATTATGAAGAAACGGTTGTGGCTGTTTAAAGGATTGGCGTTAATGCTGCCGCTGTTGCTGTTGGCACTCGTGGAGGTATTGCTGCGGGCATTTGGCTACGGCCATGATTACCGGCTGTTCGTGGACGATCCGGAACGTAAAGGCTACTGGATTGTGAATCAGCACGCATCGGAGCGGTATTTTACCGAAACCGACAACGCTACCGTCGGCAACTTCGAGCCTTTCCTGAAAAAAAAGCCCGACGGCACCTTTCGAATCTTTGTCCTGGGCGAATCGACGACGATTGGCTATCCGTATTTCCACAACGGCTCTTTCCACCGCTGGCTGCAGTACCGCCTGATGCACACGTTTCCGAACCGGAATTTTGAAGTCATCAACCTGTCGATGACGGCGGTCAACTCGTATACGGTTTTTGGTTTTGGAAAACAGTTGGTTGATTATGAGCCGGATGCGGTGTTGATTTATACCGGTCATAACGAATACTACGGCGCAATGGGTGTCGGTTCCACCAGTTCGCTGGGCAGCCAGCCCGGTTTGGTACGGCTGGTCTTGAAGCTAAGAGAGTTCCGGCTCGTTCAATGGCTGAACCGAACCTGGAGCCGGATTCGCCAAACTGCGTCAGGTCAGAAAGTGGATTTACGCGAGGGAATGATGAAGCGCATGGCCGCCGATCAGCAGATTCCGCTCGGATCAGAAAAGTATCAGAACGGAATCGAGCAGTTCAGAACCAACCTGACGGACCTCTGCCAGGCACTTTCCGGGCAACACATTCCGGTTTTCATCAGCACCCTGGTCAGCAACGAAAAGGACCTGAAACCATTCATCAGCGCGCCGGGAACCGCATCCGCCGAACAGCAATTCCAGTTGGCCAAACAGGCTTACCAAAAAGGAAACATTCGGGAAGCCAGGCAAAAATTCGTGCAGGCCAAGGAACTGGATTTGCTGCGGTTTCGGGCACCCGAAGCCCTCAATCAGGTGATTCGGGAATTGGGCAACCGGTTTTCAAACGTAACCGTGGTAGACAGCCGGGCGGTTTTTGAAACCCATTCGCCCAACGGCATTCTGGGCAACGAAACCCTGCTGGAACACGTTCACCCGAATCTGTACGGGTACGCCCTGCTTTCCGATGCGTTTTACGAAGCCCTGAAAAAGAAAAAACGGCTCGTTGCCGACGGTCCGAACGAAATGTCCTTCGACCAGTTGCGCCAGCAAATGCCCATCACGCCGGTGGATTCGCTGAAAGGCGCGTACGAGGTGATGATTCTGAAGGAAAGCTGGCCGTTCAACGAACCGATGCCGCCGGAGGAAAACCGCCCCAAAACCGTCGAGGAAAAACTGGCGGGCGGGCTGGTGGTAAAGCAGATTGCCTGGCGCGACGCGATGAGGGAATTGCTGGCTCACTACCTGAAAACCCAGAATCAGCGGGGCGCCTTGCAGGTCAGCGAAGCCCTGGTGCTGGAATATCCGTATGATCCGGCATATTATGGGCAAACCGGTAAACTGTACTTCAGCGCGAACCAGCCGGAACGAGCCGTTTGGTACCTGAAAAAAGCGTTTCAGTTGGAAGAAACGTTTGCAACCGCCCAGAGTCTGTTCATTACGTTGCTGAAACTGGACCGCCCGGACGAAGCCCTGCCGTATCTCCGCTACGCAGCTGCCCATAATGAAACCGCGTTCAGCCTGAACGAGTTGCAAGCCTTTGTTGAGCAATTGGTTACGACCAAAAAACAATACCTGACCGACACGACAAACGTGGCCCTGAGCAACCAGTTGGCGGCCGGTTATCTGAAATTTGCCAATGCCACCGGAGCGGCTAAGTACGTGGCCAAATCGCTCCGGATCGATCCGCGCAATGCCGCAGCGCTGCAACTACAGGCGCAACTCCAGACCCTCAAAACGGCCCCTCACTGATGGAATTTCTCCGAGACTTCTGGCTTTTCATGCGAACCCGCAAACGGTACTGGCTGTATCCGCTGCTGGTTCTGCTCCTGCTCCTGAGCGCGCTGACGGTTTTGACGACCGGTTCGGCACTGGCGCCATTTATTTATTCGCTTTTCTAGCAGCTATTTTCTCTTAGCGTATTCATGATTTATCAGGCACAACCAAATCAGGAAATCCCCAGGCACTTGTTGTTGTTGGCAGATGAAAATCCACAGCTGATTGATCGGTATTTGCCGCTTAGCCAGGTTTATCTGTTCACAGACGAAGACCAGATTCTGGGCATATGTTTGTTGCAAATTACCGGTCAGGCTGGCGAGATTGTCAACATTGCCGTTGAGCCCGCTCATCAGGGCCAGGGAATTGGTAAGGCGTTGTTAAACCACATGAAGGAGATTGCGCATCAGCAGGGTTTGCAGCGGCTGGTGATCAAAACCGGTAATTCCGAAATCAGCCAAATGGCACTTTATCAACAACAAGGGTTTGATCTGGTGGCGGTTAATTACAATTACTTTCTGGAAAATTACCCCGAACCCATCTGGGCAAACCGGATTCAGTGCAAACACCAGCTCGTTTTTGAGTTCATTCTCTAACTGACTCTTTTGCTTTCTATTTACTGTTTGAGAGGTCCAGCTCGATTTTGTTTCCGGCCGGTGTCACGACGAAGCGGTTTTTATCCGTACCGGCCGAGAACGTTCCGGTCGTAGCTTTCACATTGTATGTCATGCCTTCAAATTCGCAGTCCATCCGGTTTTGACGGATCGTTTTGAACGGCAGACCGTCCGTTTTAGCCGCGTCGAAACCCAGAAACCACTTCGGCAGTTCATCGCCTTTCATCGAAATCTGGATGGTCTTTTCGTCAATATCCATTTCCAAAACACCTTTCCCATCCGTTAATGGCCAGGAAATGTGGAGTTTATTCGCTGCCGAACTCCTAACGACCGGGTCGCCACCTTTTAGCCATTCTTCTTTGCCGTCGACCAGCGTTTTAAACCGCAAACCCGCTAACAGTCCCTGTTTTTCACTCCAGAGGTAACCGTCCACCACAGGCAGCGTAAAAAAGGAACATTCGTTCGAAGTCGCTTTTTGAGTCGTATAAATCGACGGAAAATTTTCGTCGAACAGGTGAATATCCCGAATGCGCAGGCTGTTGTCTTCCCACAACAGATTCAGGCGGTAAAACCGGCTGTTGAACCACACGGTTTTCCGGTTTTCGCCGGGCAAATCGTGTTCCGCCGTGAACGCCGTCGCCGGTGTTGTTCTGAAGTTCTTTTTAAACCAGTTTCCGGACGCTTCCAGGGTTTCGACCCGGATTTTTCCTTCATCCCGCAAGCGGGCAATCAACGGCATCTGAAGCGTGAATCCCTTCGCCATTGCGTCCCAGGTAAACGAATTTTCCTGCCCGGCCTGCGCGTAGTTGAACGCCAGCGATTCGCCACTGACAAATTCCTGAAAAAACCAGTTGACCCAGGTGCTGTCGCCACCCGCTTTGGGATAAACCGGTTCGAGCGTAATGACGCCCTGCCGACTGGACCCAAGCCCCGTATCATACTGCCGGATGGGGTCGCTGCCCAGCATCCGAAAAACCGGGACCGGAAGCTGATTCTTCTCATTTTGCGCCGGCATGTAGGAATTCATCCGACTCGGGTAATACGCCTGATTCCAGTATCCGCCCCAGAGCGTGTAGCCATCCGTGCCATACTGGTCTTTGCAATTGCTGGAAGCCACAATTTTGTATTTGTCGTACAGGTAATTCAACGTGTGTGTGTCGATGAACCACGACCCGACCGACTTGGGATAATAGCCAAAAATTGCCTTGAAATCCGCCATGTAGACGTCGACAATCTTCTCGCGCTCGGCGGGCGTATAACCGGTCGAAAAACCGACGTCCGCGTGCCAATCCCACGGAAACCGGCCGCGCCATTTCAGCCCGGTTTTTTCGATGAGCGGTTGGGGCAATTCCCACCACGCCCCGATTTCGTAGGTTTCGGTCGGTAAGCTTTTCAACAGTTTCTGGTAGCGCGGGTCCATCAGAGCATCGTACTGCAGCAAAAACGTACCGCCCAGTTTGTACTTCTTCATCATTTCTACCTGCTTCACCACCGTTTGATACAGTACCTCTTCCGTAATTTTCGGATCGCGGGGTTCCAGCAGCCGGATGAAATTGACAATGTTGACGATTTTGGGTTCCGGTTTTTCAGTCGTCGAATCCGAACGGGTTTTACATCCGACCAAAACGCACACCAAAGCGATGTTCAGACAACTAAGCAGGAGAATAGCAAGCGGTTTTCTTCCGGTAAAAGGAGAGGACATGGCGTTGTTTTAAAATCGAGCGGGATTGGAATAGCGAATTTCTGGCCGTAATAGTACCGCAAACCGCCCTGTTTTGCAAACGTGTTTTGCGGTATCGAACGCTTGCCTATTTTTTACCGCTGCCGCCTGTTCGCAATTTTTTATGTCGAGTTTTTCAGCCGCGTAGCGTCGAAATGTTTGTAGCAAAAATGATCATGGGATATTATTTGGGGGTCGCGTAGCGATCTAACGGCGTGTGATGTTCGGTCACTACGCGACCACATGAACGGAATTAGCTGGATTTTGCTACAACCAGTGGGTCGCCATGCGACCTAAACGCTACTGGCCGGAAAAAAGCTCTTACCGCACCAGTTTAAAACCGGCTTCTTTGACCTCCTGCGAATTCGTTCCGACGAACACCTTGCAATCAACCGGCTCGGAGGTCCATTTCATGGACGCATCGTAAAACCGCAAATCGGCTTCGGTCAGCGTGAAGGTGACGTTCCGGCTTCAACATAATTTTCTACCCCCTGCTTTTTCATGACTTACTGGTTATCAACGCTTTGATGAAGTGAAATCTTAACACGCTGCTTCTCGCTGCCCTGTGCGAGTTCAAATTCGTATTTCCCCTGCGGAAGCTGGAATAGCAACTGCTGCGTACCTTCGGAATACGACTTGTTGTCAATCAATTTCTGAATGTCCCGCCCGGTTTCGTCCCGAACCACCAAGGTTACCGCCGACGAGCCTTTGACGGCAAAATCCAGCACGTAAGCGCCCCGGTCGGGGTGTTTCCAGAGGTCAATGTAACCACTGCGAAAATCGGGTGCATAACTGTAAAAACCGGTCGGATACGACGGTTTTTTGATGCCCATTTTAGTCAGTCCGGTCCAGAGTTCCGGCGTTTTTTCGCCCAATTTCCAGAGCAAACCGGAGCGGTAATTTTCCATCATGACCACAATCGGCCCCTGGTCGATCGCCAGATACTGATTGGAATACCAATTCAGCCCCTTGTTGTAGGCATCGTAAAAACCGTAGGGTCCAAAAAACCGGTTGCCTTCCCGCAGATACAGATTCCGCAGCACTTGCATCGAGTAATACGGCGTGTAGGGCATCGATGCCAAAGCCGCCGTCGGACTGATCGTGCCGTTGTCGTTCGTGGGCGAATGGGCGTCGTAAAAATTATAATCGTCGCTGGCGGTCAGTCCCCAGTTGCCGGGGCCGTAACCAAACATCGCCTGACGCGGTTCCAGGCAATGCGCCCGGTTGATGAGTGCATGGTTCCGGTTTTGCTCCCAGTAGTTGGTTTGCTCGTCCTGCATCAGACGTGGATCGAGGCTCAGGTACGAATAATGCGTGAAAAACAGTGGTCCGCCCATCGGAAAACCGAGCGGTAGTTTATACCCATAATACGTCCGGTTGTTGACGTAATGATCACTTTGTTTGTAGGTATTCTGGTAAACGTCCGGCTTGATGGCGTGCGTCGGCGAACCCAGCGCCAGAACATACGTAATAAACGTTTCGTCGTGGCCGCGAATCGCGTGGTTCATTTTCCACTCGTGGTTTGGCGACCAGTGCCAGTACAATTTGCCGTCGCGGACATACCAATCCCATTCGACTTCCCGCCAGAGTTTATCAATGCGCTGCCGCAGGTCTTTTTCGGGGGCGGTATTCCCGTCGAAATACGCGCGGGCGCTTAGCAAACCGTTGACCAGAAAAGCCGTTTCGACCAGATCACCACCGTTGTCGTGGTCGGAAAACGGAACGACTTTTCCCGAATTCCCATCGAGCCAGTGGGGCCAGGCACCGTGAAACCGGTCGGCTTTTTCCAGAAAACCGGTCATCTTCTGCAATTGCTGCACGGCTTCGGCCCGCGTCACCCACCGACGGTCGGCCGCCGTTACAATGGCCATGATGCCAAAACCGGTGCCGCCGGTCGTGACGATGTTGGGCGTGGCCGTGCGTTCGGGAGCCAGCCCCGAAACCGGGTGGGCAAAATCCCAGAAGTACCGGAACGTCGCTTTCTGAACGGTTTCCAGGTACTCGCTGTACTCGTTGGCAACCGGGGCTGCTGCGGTTTTTTCCGACTGCGCCAGACCGGAAAACCAGCCGAATAGCGAGAGAAAAAGATATAGTTTTGTCAAAGACTGCATACGAAAATCAGCATAAACCGGGAAATTTTTGCTTATAAGTTCGGGCTTTGGAAACCCAGATTCTTCATTCCTTTTTTCACTTCGGGCGCACTCATGAACAGTTTCCAGAGCAGTTGCGAACGCTGGTTTTCAATCATAATGATGATCGGCCCCTGATCGATCGCCAGAAACGAATCGGCAAACCAGATCGTGGAGAGGTTGAATGCATCGACAAAACCGTAGTTCTTCCAGATTTTATCGCCGAGTTTGTAATAGAAAAACCGCATCGCCTGCATCGACTCCTTGGGCGTGTAGGGCATCGACGACAAAGCCGCCGTCGGGCTGATCGTGCCGTTGTCGTTGTTCGGTTCGTGGGCCGAATACCCGTTTTGTTCATCGCTGGCGGTCAGCCCCCAGCCGTTTTCGCCGTAGCCGCTGAAATTCTTCGGATTGGCTTTGCAGTAGTTGTAGTTAATCAGTGAATGGGCGGTATTCTGTTCCCAGTAATTGGCGTAGGCATCGGTCAGATCGTGCGGATTGATTCCTAAAAACGAGTACTGCGAAAAGAACAGCGGGCCGCCGTTGGCCGGACCCAGCGGTAGTTTGATGCCGTAGTAGCTATTCCCGTTTTTCATTTTGCCGTTTTGCGCCCATGAGTTGTCATAGACGGTTTTGGCAATCGGCGATTTGTTCGACGAAGCGGCCATCACGTACGTAATCAGGGCTTCGTTCCAGCCACGGATCGGCATGTTCATGTCCCAGTTGTAGGTGGGCGACCAGTGCCAGTAGAGATTTGTTTCGGCTCCGTTTTTTGTAAACCAGTTCCATTCGACAGCGTCCCAGAGGTCGTTGATGGTTTTCCGCAGAGCGGTTTCGTCCGCATTTTGCCCGTTGAAATACTGCCGGGCGGTCAGCAGACCCTGCATCAGGTACGAGGTTTCCACCAGATCGGCACCGTTGTCTTTCTGGCTAAACGGCACGGTTTCGCCGGTAGCCCCGTTGAGCCAGTGCGGAAAAGCGCCGTGGTGCGTTTTGGTTTTATTCTTCAGGAAATCCGTGATTTTGACGAGCCGATCCAGCCCTTCCTGACGCGTAATGAATTTTCGATCAACGGCCACGACAATCGCCATAATCCCAAATCCCGAACCGCCCGAGGTGACGACATCGCCCGACGAATTGCGTTCACGCGCCAGCCCCGAAACCGGGTGACCAAAATCCCAGAAGTATTTAAACGTTTGCTTCTGAACCAAATCCAGCAGAAGTGAATCGCTGATGCGCGGAAATTTGTCGGTGCTGTCGAGGGCGGTGACCAGGTTGGCCGTAATCGTGGCATTCAATGCGGTTTTTTGCTGCGAATTGAGTGCCGGATCAACGCTAAGGGTGTAAGCTGTCAAAGCGGCCAGGTTGCTCTGGGGCATAACGGTAACGGTGGTATCGTTGCCCACAAAACCGTAAGTAAGCGGAATGGATTTCGAGGTTGCTTTCTCCGTTAATTTGATGCTACTCTGAGCGGATTCACGGTTTAAAGGTGCCGAAAAGGTAATTTCAATAACCGGTTTAGCATTGACGTTCGCATAATTCATTCGATCGGAAGTGACCTTATCGACCCGAATCGATTTGTAATAAAACGTTTCCGGAACGACCACGCCTTCTTCCTTTGATTGACAGGAAAAGAAGCTGATTAACAGAAATATGGCTATTGAATACCGCATTGGAAATAAAGAAAAGGGGTAAAAAACCGGGGCATAAATAAGCCCCGGTTTTGTGGGTTGCCGGAATTAACGGCCTGCCTGTTCGAGTTGATAGAGTGAGCCAATGTCACCGACTGAAAGTGCTTTGTTATACACCCGAACTTCGTCGATCTGGCCCGTCATTGGTACTTGCCATGCTTCAGCCGTGCCTCCAGGTAAATTAGTAGCCCAAGCTCCAATAATCGCTTTGGCAGGTGTCGAAATGTTCAGGTTTCCTGTGGTTCCTCGTTTTTCCCATTCAGGATTGCTGATTTTCTTACCATTTGCATAGACCTGAAATGTTGAAGTAGCTCCGTCATAGGTAATAGCCACATGCGACCAAGCGCCGGCCCCTTTAAAGCCCTGATCACCACCTTTAGTAGGATCATTCAGACTATCTTCGAACTGAGACCCATTCTGAACCAATAACCCTTTTACTTTCAATGTGTCTCTTTCAGCTGTATACTGACCCGTTTCTGCCATCAAATTGATACTTCCAGCCCACTCCTTCGGTCGTGAAAGAGAGAAAAATGCGGTTGCAGGACTACCTGCACTTCCTTTTCTATTTTTGACATTTACCCAAGCGCTCACTGTAAAACTTGACAAGCTATTAGCCGATCCGATTGCAGCAATGGTAGGATAAACCAAATAACCGGAAGCCAGATCCAACGCTTGTCGTTGACCACTTGCACCTGTGACGAATTTAGCGTTTACAGCTGATTCTGGTGCTGTACTCGAAATCCGTTCGTTGTTGCTACCATCGAAAGGCCAGTGAGCCACTAAATTGCTGGCAGCTACCTCATTTGACGAATTAAATCCACCAATCGGCGGTAATGTCGCCGTATCGTCATCATCCTTGCTACACGACGTAAAAACTGCACTGCTTGCCAATAGGCCAACCGCTGCTATCCAGGCACTGATTTGTCTTGTTTTCATACGAATTGTGTGTTAATTAAACTGGTTTTGATATAGTGAGAAATCGTTATCGGGTGTGATCAGTACCCATTGTTCTGATCGAGTTTTCCGCCACTTAACGCAATCTGTAAGCTCGGAACCGGCAATAATTCGTTTTTACCCGCTACAAAATTCTTCCCGGCAGCCTGCATCACCTGAGCCGCCCGACCCGTGCGCACCAGATCGAAAAACCGGTCGTGCTCCATCGCCAGTTCCACCCGCCGTTCTTTCCAGATCGCGTTGCGCACATCCGCTTGTGAGGTGGCCGTGGTGGCTGCCAATCCGGCGCGGGTGCGGATTCGATTGAGGTTGGCAATGGCAACCCCGGTCTGACCCAGTTCGTTGGCGGCTTCGGCGTTCATCAGCAGGACATCGGCATAGCGCAGCAGGTGCAGGTTTTTCTGCTTTCGATCGCGGTTTCCCGAAAATGATTCGACGTTGCGGTTTTCGCTGTGGTAGGCTTTGTAATTGTAATAGAGGTTCTGAACGGAATCAGAACTGGGAATTCGGAAACCGTCGAACAGCGTCGTTCCGACGTATTTGCCGCTGTTGTCGATGGCAATGATCGTCGCGGCTTTCCGTTTGTCGCCGGGTTCGTAGGCATTGACCAGATTAACCGTCGGGTTATTGAAGCCGAAGCCCAGATCCGTCCAGCCGCCTTTGCCCCCCACGCGCGGCCCCTGCCAGACCGCGTAGCCGTCGACCCCAAAATCCGAGTTGTTGAACTGCCCGGTTTTGACTTCAAAAATGGCTTCCGAATTGTTGTCACCCGCCTGCCGCCAGATGATCGAGTAATCCGGTACCAGCGTGTATTGACCGGAATTGATGACATCCTGGGTCAGCGTCAGGACCTGCTGCCAGTTTTTGCGGTAGAGATATACCTTCGCCAGCATCGACTCCGCCGTGCCTTTCGTGATGTGTCCCGCACTTGCTTTGGCTTTCAGCGGCAGATTTTCAAAGGCGTACTGCAAATCCTGCATAATGACGTTGTAGATCGTATCGACCGGAGCGCGGGTCTGAAAAGCCGGGTCGGTGTTGGCATCCTGCGCATCTTTTGGCACCCGAAGCACTTTGGGCACTTTCCCGAAAAACCGCACCAGATTGAAGTAATAATACCCGCGAATAAACCGCACTTCACCCATCAGTTGCGCCTTCGTTGTGGCATCCAATGACGCCGTCGACAACGCGGTCAGCGCCTGATTCGCCCGGGCAATGCCGTTGTAATAGCCGTTCCAGAGCGCAGCCACAAAGGTATTGGTCGGCGTGGTGGCGAAATTGTCAAGGTCTTTGATACCCTGCTGATCGCTGTCCGTACTGCCTTTGTCGCCATCATCCGAAATAATGTTCGTCGCTGCGACAAAGCTAATTCCGTGAATATCACCTTCTCCCCCAAACGCACTTCCGTTCAATAGGCTGTTGTAGACGCCCGTTACCAGGTTGACGGCCAAATTCGGGTCCGTGGCCGTGGTGGCCTGACCCTGCACCGGAACATCCAGAAAACTCTTCTGGCACGAAACGATCAGAAGTGACAGCATCACGCCCGCGCCCACTATTTTTATGGATTGATTGAATTTCATACCCTCACCAATTTGTATTTCGTTCTTCAACTTTTTAAAAACCGACATTCAACCCGACGGCAATCGTCCGGGCGGTTGGATACGCGTTCAGCTCGATACCCGCCGTGGTTGGACTACCGGTCGTTACGACACCCGCGTTGTTGGTGGAGCTAAAACCGGGTAGTTCCGCCGTAAAACCGGAGTATTTTTTGAACGTGATGACGTTTTGGGCCGTCGCAAAGATGCGTACAGTGCTGATTTTCAATTTCCTGATCATGCTATCCGGTACGCGATAGCCAAGCGTCACGTTATTGATCCGGACAAAGGAACCGGACTCGACGAAGTAGGTCGACGCCAGCAGGTTACCGCTGTTGGCCGCCGGTTCGGTTTGCGATTTATTGGCCGACGTCCAGCGGTTATACGCCATTGCCGACTCGACGTTATCCTGCGCCAGTTGCCGGAACGCTTTTTTTCCGTTATACACCTGATTGCCCACGTTGCCGTACGCATCGATGCTGAAGTCAAAACCGGCGTAGGAAATTCCGGCATTCAGGCCGAAGTAGGCTTTGGGCTGGTAGGCGCCCACAAAAACCCGGTCGAGATCATCGATCTTGCCGTCGCCGTTGGTGTCCTGGTATTTGAAATCACCCGGCGAAGCCGACGGCTGAATCGTCGTTCCCTGGCTGTTTTTGTAATTATTGACTTCTTCCTGCGTCTGAAAAACGCCCAGCGTCTGAAGCACGTAAAAACTACCGACCGGCTGCCCGTTGTCGGTTCGGGTGGTGTAGGGCTGATTTCCGCCAACTCCACCGTCCAGAATGGGTTGCCCGCCATTCAGACCAATCACCCGGTTTTTGTTGAGGGTCAAATTACCGCCGACGTTGTAGGAAATGTCCTGCGTAATTTTACCCCGCCAGTTCAAAACCACTTCCAGACCCTGGTTCTGAATCGATGCGGCATTGGTCAGCACCTGTCCGTCGGCATCGCCCGTTACCGATGGCACTTTGACGTTGATGAGCAGATCGCGGGCTTTTTTGTTATAGTAGCCAATTTCGCCGGTCAGCTTTCCGCCAATCGCACTGAATTCCAGCGCGACGTCGGTTTCTTCCGTAGTTTCCCACTTCAGGTTCGGATCTTTGATCTGCGTAATGGCGCTACCGGGCGTGGCAACCCCGCCCCCGTACGGATACGCCAGATTGGGCGTCACCGTTACGGTATAGGCATCCGACGGAATCCGGTCGTTTCCAACCCGCCCCCAACTGGCGCGCAGTTTGAGCAGATCAAAAATCAACTGACTTTTCATGAACGTTTCGTTGGTAATGACCCATCCCACGCCCACAGACGGAAAATAGCCCCAGCGGTTTTGACTCGGAAACCGGGAGCTGCCGTCGGCGCGAATCGTAGCCGTCAGCAAATAGGTGCCGTCGTAATTGTAATTGACGCGGCCGATGTAGGAGTTGCGCGCCCATTTGTCGCCACTGCCGTCGTTGGTCGAGGTATTGGCGTTACCCGTGCCGATGTACCACAGATTTTCGGCGGCTGGCACGTCTTTCCGGTATGACTGAAACCAGGTTTGGGTATACTGCTCCGCCGTTGTTCCGGCCAAAACGGTTAAGGTGTGTTTGTCGAATGTTTTGTTGAACGTGACGGTATTATCCCAGGTCCAGTGCGAGGTTTTGGTATTGCGGAACGCCAGGTTGCTGTTGGCATTCCGCTGGTTTCCGCCCGGAGCCAGAAACGTAATCGTGTCATTATTAAACTGATAGTTATACACCCGGCTTACCTGATTGCCCCAATCATCGCCGATGTTACTGCGGAACGTCAGCCATTCGACCGGTTTGTATTCGATGAAAGCCGCTCCCTGCAAGCGGTTGTCCAGCACCCGGTCTTTGTTGTTTTCAATGTCCAGAATCGGGTTACCGACGTTCTGATAAACCGACGTGTTTCCGTATTTTCCATTTTCTTTTCCGGGAATGATCGGAGCTGCCCGGTAGGCGTTGTTATACGCCGAACCCAGGTTCACCCGCCGGTCGATGGCGCTGGCGTAGGAAGCAATGATCCCGGTTTTGAGTTTGTCGTTGATCTTGAACTCGTTGGTGGTCCGAATCGTAAACCGGTCATACTGGTTCCGAATCACAATGCCCTGATCGGTGAAATAGCCGAGACTTAAGAAGTGCGTCGCCTTTTCCGTTCCGCCCGAAAGCGAAACGTTGTGCGTTTGCGTAAAGCCCTGACGCAGAATTTTGCTGTACCAGTCCGTGGAGGTGTTTCCGGCATTGACAAGCGTACCACTTGCCGCGCTGACGTAGTTGGCGTATTCAACCGCATTGGCCATATCGACCAGATTGGCAGCATTCCGAATACCCACGTTTCCGCTGTAGTTGATCTGCAGCTTTCCCGCTTTCCCCCGCTTCGTAGTAATGATAATCACGCCGTTGGCACCCCGGGAACCGTAAATCGCCGTGGCCGATGCATCCTTCAGGACGTCTACATTGACGATGTCGGAGGTGTTGATATTGGTAATATCATCCGTTAACACGCCATCGACCACAAACAGTGCGGCCGTTCCGCCCAGGGCCGTGCCCGTTCCCCGAATTCGCACCACGGGAGAAGCGCCCGGTTGGCCGCTGTTAATAATCTGGACACCAGCGGCTTTCCCCTGTAGTGCCTGGGTGGCTGTCAGCACCGGCTGTTTTGCCAGTTCGTCGCCCTTAACGGTTACCGTTGCGCCCGTCACGTCTACTTTCCGCTGGGTTCCGTAGCCTACTACCACGACTTCCTGAAGCTGGCTGGTTGACGGTTTTAAGGTAATGGTCAGTTCCGTGCGTCCATTGACAACAACTTCTGTACTCTCATAACCAATGGAACTGATTTCGAGCGTTGCATTATCCGGCACGGTCAGAGCAAATTTTCCACTAACATCTGTCGTCGTTCCGGTTGTTGTTCCCTTTACCCGGATGGTAGCGCCGATAACCGCATCGTTATTGGACGCATCCGTAATGGTTCCAGCTACCCGGAGATCGATCGCCGAAGCCGAAAGCACCTGCACAAAGATTCCAAACAGCAAAAACAAGCTTCGTAAAACCGGTTTTCGTAAACAAATGGTATTCGTCGTATTCATATAAGTTAGGCAGTATTAAATGCAAACTTTTGACTTCAGAAAGGTTTTAGGTCACTCATTGCCAGTCGTCTGGCCGTTTTGGTCTGCTGTTTATTCGGCTATTGTTTTGAAAATGATAGCCGAAACCAGTGAATTCACACCATAATTTTTCCGATAAAATATTTTATTTTTTGTAGCTCAAATATAAACGAACCATCTACGGTTTGTGTTTAAACAGGGTACATCACTACTACATCACTTTAACTATATAATTAGTTTATCACCTATTTTTACGCATTTTCTTTGATATTACTTATTGATTATTAGATAGTTATATCAATGATAAATTATTTCATTGATTCGGCATACCCATCATTATGAATCATTACCCCACCATTAACAGGTTTGTAGTTACGATTTTCTGGTTACAATGGGCGTCAACCTTACTGGGAGCTCCAACCTCTCAAAATCTGTTTTTCGCCCCCTACATCCGTAATTTTTCCAAACAGAATTATCAGGCATATAACCAGAATTGGTCGATCTGTCAGGACCACAGTACCGGTTTTCTATACGTTGGCAACTCCAAAGGCTTGCTGGAGTTCGACGGTACCCGCTGGCAAACCTACCGATTGCCCAAGCGGCAGATTGTCCGATCGGTCGCCATCGATCAGCAGGGGAAAATCTTCACCGGCGGTTTGGGCGAGATTGGTTACTGGCAGGCGAATTCGACAGGTCGGCTTCACTATCATTCGCTCAGTCGACAGATTTCGAACAAGCTTTTCCCGAAAGAAGAAATCTGGAATATTGTTGCGGGGCCGGATTTTATATTTTTTCAATCTTTTTCGACCGGTTTTCTGTATCAGCAGGGCCGGGTTCGCGAACTCCGTTTACCCGGAAATGTCCTTTTTCTGTATGCCGCCCACAATCGCTATTATCTTCAGGCCATCGGAAAAGGGCTTTATGAACTGGTAAATGGCCAGTTTAAAGCTTTGCCCAATACCGGGCAACTGGCTTCGACCGCCGTTCACGCCATTTTGCCGTACGGTGGCGAAGGTTTGCTCATCGGCACCCGCGATCACGGTTTGTTTACCTACGAAAAGGGGCAGCTTTCCCGTTCGAATCACGCAGCCAGTCGGTTTTTGCAGCGTTATCAGTGTAACAAAGCGCTATCGCTGCCCGATGGGCGGTTTGCGTTTGGCACGATCCTGAACGGCCTGATGATCACCGATACCAGCGGAGCCGTTTTGTACTCGCTCAATCAACGGGAAGGTCTTCAGAATAATACCGTGCTTTCGCTGACGCTCGATGCCCAGGGAAGCGTTTGGGCCGGGCTCGACGATGGCATCGACGCTGTGGCTTTCGGCTATCCGTTGAAATACTTCACCGATCCGAACGGCCAGTTGGGTACACCATACGATGCGGTTCTTTATAATCGAAAGCTATACTTAGGCACTAATCACGGCGTCTACTGGTGTGATTTTCCAACTTCTGGTCTACCGGTTTATCATTTCATTGAAGGGTCGCAGGGCCAGGTCTGGGATTTAACCGTAGTCGATCATCAACTGCTTTGCGGACACAATGCCGGCACGTTTCGGATTACACCGTCGGGCGGCTGGGAACAACTTTCTGATCAGGCGGGTGGCTGGAGTTTGCAGCCACTATCGTCGCATCCCGGTTTTGCGCTTCAGGGAGTCTATAGCGGTTTGTGTATTTACCGGCGTAACCAAACCGGGCAGTGGCAATTCAGCCATCGTGTCGAAGGATTCGGTGAACCTATTCAGGAAGTCTGGGAGGATTCTGAAGGGCAAATCTGGCTGCGTCATGCCCACACCGGCGTGTATCTGGTTCAATTATCGCCGGATTTGCGAAAGCTCACGAAAATAAAATGGGCACCGGTTTATTCGAAAGACGAAGATCTTAAACGGAGTTTGGGGATTTCTGGTGCCATTCGCCGGGTTTTTACCGGTTGGAATGACGAACATCTGTTTTTGAGGCAGAACGGTAATTTATTGGTAGCAAAACCGGGCGGTTTGAAAGCCGAATTTTCGATCAGCAACTTCGCCTGGATGGATGATTACGAAAATATTATACCGCTGGACTCAGCCTATTACCTGCTCTGTTTCGAGAAAGGTTACGCCCTTTTGCCCCGCCAGGAGCTTTCGACAGTTAGCAGTCAGCAACTGGCCAGCAAACCGCTGATTCGGCAACTAGCGGTTTTGAACACTACGAACAACCGTTATTTCACCTTTCGCAACGAAACTGCATCACGGCGGTTTTCGCCGGTTTTAAAAGCCAGGGAGAACCACCTTATCTTTCAGTTCAGTTTGCCCGAATCCATTCAGGAACCCTTGTTTAGCTACCGTTTGGTGGGGTTGGATGAACAATGGTCGGATTTTAGTAAACAGGCGGAGAAGGAATACGCCAGTTTGATGCCGGGAACCTACCGGTTTGAGGTTCGGTCAACGTCGGATGGCTCCATCGCCACGCTCTCGTTTGAAATTCTGCCGCCCTGGTACCAAAGTTTCTGGGCCTATGTCGTCTACCTTTTGATTTTGTGCGGTTTGGTGGGAATGAGCTTTTACATCCACCGGTGGCAGGTGAAAACGCATCAGGCGAAAGTCCGGCAGCAAATGGAAGAAAAGCTGCAACGGGAACAGGAACACCTCCGTCAGCAACTGGTTCAGGTTCAGAAAGAAAAACTGGAACAGGACGTGATCAGTAAATCGGAGGAACTGGCCAACACGACCATGAACCTGATTCACAAAAACGATCTATTGCTGAAATTAAAAGGAGAAGTCGAAAAACTGAAAGATGAAGTACGGCAGCGGCAAACCGTCGATCAGGCCACCGGGCATATCAATCAGCTCGTCAAACTGATTGATTCCAACATTTCAAGTCGGCAGGACTGGAAGATTTTTGAGAAGAACTTCAACAAGGTTCACGAACAGTTTTTCAAACGGTTATTGAATCAATACACCGGTTTAACTCCCGACGATTTGCGGCTGGCGGCTTATTTGCGGATGAATCTGTCGAGCAAGGAAGTGGCGAAGCTGCTTAATATTACGGTGCGTGGAGTCGAATTAAAGCGTTACCGGTTACGAAAGCGTCTGAATCTGGAGCCTGAATCGAATCTGAATGAATTTATGATGGCGTTTTAACAAAAAAGACCTCCTGTTGGGGAGGTCTTTTCAAAACTAAATTCGGTCGGATTAGAACCGGAAGTGGGAGAAAGCCTTGTTGGCTTCGGCCATCCGGTGGGTGTCATCCTTTTTCTTGACGGCAGCGCCTTCACCTTTTGCTGCTGCTACGATTTCCGCTGCCAAACGATCGACCATGGTTTTTTCACCACGTGAACGGGCATACTTGATCAGCCATTTCATGCCTACTGATACTTTACGATCAGGACGTACTTCCGTCGGAACCTGGAATGTGGCACCACCTACCCGGCGGCTTTTTACCTCAACAGAAGGCATTACGTTGTTCAACGCCTTTTTCCACACATCCAGACCGTTGTCGTTGGTTTTTTTCTCAACCAGCGCCAGTGCGTCGTAGAAGATGGAGTACGAAAGGCTCTTTTTACCTTCGTACATGAGGTTATTTACAAATTTCGTTACCAGCGTCTCCTTGTATTTAGGATCGGGTAATACGTATCTTTTCTTTGGTTTTGCCTTTCTCATGATCTTCAGATGATTAATCTTACTCTAAGCGCTGTGCATCGTTGGCAACGCTCAGTCAACTTAATTTAGGAGCGATTACTTTTTCTTTTTAGCGGGTGCTCCCTTCGTTGGTGCAGCTACCTGACCCGGTTTCGGACGTTTCGTACCGTATTTCGAGCGAGCCTGTTTCCGACCGCTTACGCCAGCCGTATCGAGTGCTCCCCGAACGATGTGATAACGTACTCCCGGAAGGTCTTTCACCCGACCACCCCGTACCAGAACGATGGAGTGTTCCTGCAGGTTGTGGCCTTCGCCCGGAATGTAGGCGTTAACTTCTTTGCCATGTGACAAGCGCACACGGGCTACTTTACGCAAAGCCGAGTTTGGCTTTTTTGGGGTGGTCGTGTACACACGCGTACACACACCACGGCGTTGTGGGCAAGAGTCCAATGCCGGAGACTTTGATTTAAAAGTCAGCTTCTCACGGCCCTTGCGTACTAATTGTTGTATCGTAGGCATTGTATCAGAATGGGTATTACTACAGTCCTCTGGAAAAATAGGAGTGCAAAATTAGCTAAATCGGCTGGAAAACCAAAGTGACTGACGAATTAATTTCAGTAAATTCTTGTCCACTACCCAATTAGGCTTCGCCGATGGGGCCACCAAACTGGGTCGGAAACCGGAACGCATCATCGGCGCCGTTGATGTCGCCGTAGGTATCTTCAAACTTGCGGATGTTATCTTTCAGGGCCGTCAGTAAGCGTTTGGCGTGTTCGGGCGTCAGAATAATCCGGGATTTTACTTTGGCTTTCGGCACACCGGGCATCAGTCGGATAAAATCAATGATAAACTCACTGTTTGAGTGAGCGATCATCGCCAGATTGGCATAAATTCCTTCGGCGATTTCTTCCGTTAGTTCGATATTGATCTGGCCCTCCTGATCAGGTAGTTGGTTTTCCATCTTTCTTGTGTATTGACATCAAAGATACAGAACTCTCGGCGGTTTGCCGTAGTTTCAGTAAACGGAGATAAATTATTAAACGAACGGTCGGTTACTTGTCCATCAAAGCGAAAGAAATAGACCGAACGTTAACTGCCAATCGCTTTGTTTTGTCTGAAAAAATAAAACCGCCCCATACTAAAACAGGGCCAGACCTTCCGGTCTGACCCTGTTTCAATTTTAATCAGCTATCGAAACTAAACCGTTTCGCGCTTTTTACTCCGGGTGAATTTCTCACGCGTTTCAACAAACGATTCGTATTCTTCTTTCGAGTTGACGATGATGTTGGCATACCGGCGCGTTCCCGTACCAGCCGGGATCAGGTGGCCTACCAACACGTTTTCCTTCAACCCTTCGAGGTAATCGGCTTTGCCGCGAATCGACGCTTCGCTCAACACTTTCGTCGTTTCCTGGAACGATGCCGCCGACAGGAAGCTTTCAGTACCTAGTGAAGCCTGCGTGATCCCTTGCAACGTCGGTTGCGAAACCGCCGGCATGGCATCGCGAACATCAACCAGTTTCATATCCCGGCGTTTCAGGCTCGAATTTTCATCGCGCAGACGACGTACGGAGATGATCTGACCAGCTTTCAGGGTTTCCGAATCACCCGGATCCATGACCACTTTCATGTTCATGATTTTGTCGTTCTCGATCCGGAAACTCCACTTGTCAACCGATTGCATATCCAGGAAGATTGTGTCACCGGCGTCCATGATCTCCACTTTCTGCATCATCTGGCGAACAATCGCTTCAATGTGCTTATCGTTGATCTTCACACCCTGCAGACGGTATACTTCCTGAATTTCGTTCACCAGGTATTCCTGAACCGCCGTTGGCCCCTTGATTGACAGAATATCCGACGGGGTAATGGCGCCATCCGACAGCGGATCCCCCGCCCGAACGAAGTCATTGTCCTGCACCAGAATGTGTTTCGACAGCGGTACGAGGTATTTTTTCTTCGTTCCGTCTTTCGATTCGATATAAATTTCGCGGTTACCGCGTTTGATCGTACCGTAGGTTACAACACCATCGATCTCGCTCACAACCGCCGGGTTCGACGGGTTCCGCGCTTCGAACAATTCCGTTACCCGCGGCAGACCACCCGTAATATCACGGGTTTTACCCACGTTACGCGGAATTTTCGCGACTGGCTGACCGGCTTTGATCGACTGACCGTTTTTCACCACCAGACGGGCACTTACCGGCAGGTTATACCCTTTTTCGGTCGTGTCGTCCAGCAAGACGCTGGTTCCTTTCACAACGATCGCCGGGTTTTTGGTTTTGTCCCGACTTTCGATGATCACCATTTCCTGGAAACCGGTTTGTTCGTCAAACTCTTCACGGTAGGTAATGGCTTCTTCGATCGCTTCGAATTCCACTTTACCGGTCAGTTCTGACAAAATCACCGCGTTGTAAGGATCCCAGGCGCAAAGCTCATCGCCTTTCTTCACCGGCTGATTTTCTTTAACCCGCAGGAAAGCACCGTAAGGCACGTTATTGCTGATCAAAACCAGGTTCGGGTTCGTCGGATCAACGATTTTGACTTCACCCGAACGACCCATGACAACCGTAATCGGATTGCCTTCGTTATCGACTGATTCAACCGTCCGCATTTCTTCGAACTGTACCAACCCGTCAAATTTCGCCCGAATCGAAGCATCAACCGCGATGTTCGAAGCCGTACCACCCACGTGGAAGGTACGAAGCGTCAACTGCGTCCCCGGTTCACCGATGGACTGCGAAGCAATTACGCCCACCGCTTCACCGATGTCTACCATCCGACCCGTAGCCAGGTTCCGACCGTAGCATTTCGCGCAAACCCCTTTCTTGGCTTCGCACGTCAACACCGACCGGATTTCGACCGTTTCAATGCTGGTTTCGTCAATGGCAGCCGCAATCTCTTCGTTGATTTCACTACCACCGGCAACGATCAGTTCTTTCGTCAACGGATTGTAAATATCGTGTACCGTCACCCGGCCCAGAATCCGTTCCGACAGCGGTTCAACGATATCTTCGTTATCTTTCAAGGCCGAGATCTGCAAACCACGCAGCGTTCCGCAATCGTCTTCCGTGATGATCACATCCTGCGCTACATCGTGCAGACGGCGGGTCAGGTAACCGGCATCAGCGGTTTTCAACGCCGTATCCGCCAAACCTTTCCGCGCACCGTGCGTCGAGATGAAGTACTCCAATACGTCCAGACCTTCTTTGAAGTTCGACAGGATCGGGTTTTCGATGATTTCACCGACCGACCCTTGCAGGTTCTTCTGTGGTTTGGCCATCAAACCCCGCATACCGCCCAACTGACGAATCTGTTCGCGAGAACCGCGTGCACCGGAGTGCATCATCATGAAGATCGAGTTGAACCCTTGCTGATCGGCTTCCAGCTGCTTCATCAGGGTTTCCGTAATCCGGCTATTCACGCGCGTCCAGATGTCGATCACCTGGTTGTAACGTTCGTTTTCCGTAATCAGACCCATCAAATAGTTGTTCCAAACGGATTCAACTTCCTGCTTGGCTTCGTCAATCAGTTTTTCCTTCGCATCCGGCACTTTCACATCGCTCAAACCGATCGACAAACCACCCTTGAAGGCCATCTGAAAACCGAGTTCTTTGATGTCGTCCAGGAACTGAGCGGTTTTTGAACCACCCGAGATCTTGAAGATATACGAAATGATCTGCTGAAGTTTTTTCTTCGTCAGCAGTTCGTTGATATAACCAACTTCTTCCGGAACCGACTGGTTGAACAGAACGCGACCGGCAACGGTTTCGATGATTTTCGTATCCAGTTCGCCTTTTTCGTTCCGAACTCTTGTCCGAACCTTGATATTGGCGTGCTTCGAAACTTTCTTTTCGTTGATGGCGATAATTACCTCTTCCGCACCGTAGAACGTCATGCCTTCGCCAACAATCGGATATTCGGGTGTGCTCTTGCGACCTTTGGTTACGTAGTACAGACCCAAAACCATGTCCTGCGACGGTACGGTAATTGGCGCACCGTTGGCCGGGTTCAGGATGTTGTGCGACGCCAGCATCAGCATCGAAGCTTCCAGAATCGCTTCCTGTCCCAGCGGAACGTGAACGGCCATCTGGTCACCGTCAAAGTCAGCGTTGAATGCCGTACAGACGAGGGGGTGCAACTGAATTGCTTTTCCCTCGATCAGTTTCGGCTGGAACGCCTGAATACCCAGACGGTGCAGCGTTGGAGCCCGGTTCAGCAGAACGGGGTGTCCTTTCAACACGTTTTCCAGAATATCCCAGATAATGGGGTCTTTCCGGTCAACGATTTTCTTCGCCGATTTTACGGTTTTTACAATACCGCGCTCGATCAGCTTCCGAATAATGAACGGTTTGAACAACTCAGCCGCCATGTCTTTCGGCAAACCGCACTCGTGCAGTTTCAATTCCGGACCGACTACGATAACCGAACGACCCGAATAGTCGACCCGTTTCCCGAGCAGGTTCTGACGGAACCGGCCTTGTTTCCCTTTCAGCATATCCGAAAGCGACTTCAGAGCCCGGTTTCCTTCCGAACGAACAGCGTTCACTTTCCGCGAGTTGTCGAATAACGAGTCAACCGCTTCCTGCAACATCCGTTTTTCGTTCCGCAGAATGACTTCCGGCGCCTTGATTTCGATCAGGCGTTTCAGACGGTTGTTCCGAATGATTACCCGGCGATACAAATCGTTCAAATCCGACGTTGCAAACCGGCCACCGTCCAGGGGAACGAGTGGGCGCAGTTCCGGCGGAATCACCGGCACCATGCGAATCACCATCCACTCGGGGCGGTTTTCCACACGGGTATTGGCATCCCGGAACGCTTCAACGACTTTCAGACGTTTCAAGGCTTCTGCTTTCCGTTGCTGCGACGTATCGGTTGCCGCAGCGTGGCGTAAGTTGTACGATAATTCGTCCAACTTCACCCGTGACAGCAGCATTTCGAGAGCCTCAGCTCCCATTTTGGCAATAAACTTCTGCGGATCAGAATCCGGCAAAAGCTGGTTGCCGCTCGGCAGTTTGTCAACGATGTCCAGATACTCGTCTTCCGTTAAGAAATCCAGTTCCTGAATACCATCTTCTCCTTTAATACCGGTTTGAACGACAACATAGCGTTCGTAATAAATAATCTGATCGAGTTTCTTGGTCGAAAGCCCGAGCAGGTATCCAATTTTATTCGGAAGGCTCCGGAAATACCAGATGTGCGCCACCGGAACTACCAGTTCGATGTGTCCCATGCGCTCCCGGCGAACCTTTTTCTCCGTCACTTCCACTCCACAGCGGTCGCAAATGATGCCCTTGTAGCGAATCCGTTTGTACTTACCGCAATGGCATTCCCAGTCTTTGACCGGCCCGAAGATCCGCTCACAGAACAAACCGCCCATCTCAGGCTTGTAAGTCCGGTAGTTGATCGTCTCAGGTTGAGTCACTTCCCCGTACGAACTCTCCAGAATGGACTCAGGCGAAGCCAGGCTTATCAGCACCCTGGAAAAGTCGCTGTTGAGTTTTTTGTTCTTCTTAAAGGACATACTTTTATGGATTTATTAAAAAGCTAACCACCAACAGATTATACAAATTCGACGCACCTAACATTCACTGGTGTGATTCCCCACCGCACTAAACACTTTTTGTAGCTGACCATTAATCACCATGCGCCCGTCAGGAAGAAAAAGAAAACCGGTTTTGGTATTGTAAAGGCGCATATGCATAAAAAACAAGCACGTAGATTGAGCGCGTCAATCGTGTACTTGCATCTTTCAGAAACGTACGAGTAATTAGTATCACGCAGAAATCCGTTCAGCAACTGGTTATTCCCGACCGATTCCGCTGAACCGGTCGGGAAAACCGTATTTTATTAATCCATCGTTACCTCAAGCGCCAGACCGCGTAACTCGTGTACTAACACGTTAAACGATTCCGGAATATTGGGTTTCGGCAGATTTTCGCCTTTCACAATGGCTTCGTACGCTTTGGCACGGCCCACGACGTCATCGGATTTAACGGTCAGGATTTCCTGAAGAATGTGCGATGCCCCGAAAGCTTCGAGCGCCCAAACCTCCATTTCACCAAACCGCTGACCTCCGAACTGCGCCTTACCACCCAACGGCTGTTGCGTAATGAGTGAGTAGGGCCCAATGGAACGGGCGTGCATTTTATCATCCACCAAGTGGCCCAGTTTCAGCATGTAAATCACACCGACGGTAACCGGCTGATCGAAACGTTCGCCCGACAGACCGTCGTGCAGATACGTCCGACCAAACGATGGCAAACCGGCATCATTCAATTCCGCTACCACCTGGTCTTCGGTTGCGCCGTCGAAAATCGGCGTCGCGTATTTGCGACCCAACTTCAAACCGGCCCAGCCCAATACGGTTTCGTAAATCTGACCGAGGTTCATCCGCGAAGGTACCCCCAACGGGTTCAGTACGATATCGACCGGGGTTCCGTCTGCCAGGAACGGCATGTCTTCATCCCGTACGATCCGCGCCACAACCCCTTTGTTACCGTGACGACCGGCCATCTTGTCACCCACTTTCAGCTTGCGCTTTTTGGCCACATAGACTTTCGCCAGTTTCACGATACCAGCCGGCAGTTCATCACCCACTTCCAGCGTAAAACGTTCCCGCTTGAAGCGACCGGTGATTTCGTTCCGGCGGTTGTTGTAGTTTTTGACCATCTGGGTCAGCAACTTGTTCGCGTGCGGATCGTCTGTCCAGCCTTCAATCAAGAGGTCACTCAACAGGTTGACTTCTTCCGGAACCGAATAGCTGCTTTCGTCACGATACGGGTTTTTGTCGGGGAACAGGTTATCCACAATGTTCTTGCGGGTAAACTTAACGCCCTTGCTCGTGATGTTATCGCCGAATTTATGATTGATTCCCTGTGACGTTTTGCCTTCCAGCAAGGTCGACATCTTGTTAATCATCCGCTCACGTACACCGATCAACTCCCGGCTATACCGTTTCATCAACGCCTTGATCTCATCCTTGTGTTTCGACCGTTCGTCTTTGTTCGGACGGGAAAACAGCTTCGTATCGATCACGACACCTTTCAATGATGGCGGTGCTTTCTTGGAAGCATCTTTCACGTCACCGGCTTTGTCGCCAAAAATGGCCCGGAGCAGTTTTTCTTCCGGTGTCGGATCGCTCTCTCCTTTCGGTGTAATTTTACCGATCAGAATGTCGCCTTCCTTCACTTCCGTACCGACGCGAACAATACCATTCTCGTCGAGGTTTTTCACGGTTTCTTCCGACACGTTCGGAATTTCCGCCGTTAACTCCTCTTCACCGCGTTTGGTATCCCGTACTTCGAGTTCGAATTCTTCGATGTGGATCGACGTAAAGATATCTTCGCGAACAACACGCTCCGAAATCACAATCGCATCCTCGAAGTTATATCCCTGCCACGGCATGAAAGCAACCTTCATGTTCCGTCCCAGCGCCAGTTCACCGCCTTCCGTTGCGTATCCTTCGCAAAGCGGCTCGCCTTTTTTCACTTTCTGACCTTTCAAGACCATCGGCCGCAGGTTGATACAGGTATCCTGGTTGGTCCGGCGGAATTTAATCAGGTTATAGGTCTTCAGATCGTCGTCGAAACTAATCAACCGCTGATCGTCGGCCAGATCGTAGCGAACCACGATTTTGGTGGAATCCACGAAATCGATCACTCCGTTTTCTTCGGCAATCACCAGAGCCCGCGAGTCAATCGCCACACGCCCTTCCAAACCGGTTCCGACAATCGGAGCCTGTGGACGAAGCAGGGGAACCGCCTGACGTTGCATGTTCGAGCCCATCAACGCCCGGTTGGCATCATCGTGTTCCAGGAACGGAATCATCGAAGCCGCCACCGAAACGATCTGGTTCGGTGCAATATCCATGTAGGTGACGCTCGACGGTTCTGACATCGGAAAGTCACCTTCAAAACGCGACTTGATCCGATCACCCGTCAATGTACCTTTCGTATCGACCTGCGTATTCGCCTGAGCGATGTAATGCGTATCTTCTTCTTCCGCCGTCAGGTATTTTACCGGGGTATCGGGTACCACTTTACCGCTATCAATGATCCGGTAAGGCGTTTCGATAAAGCCCATGCTATTAACCTTCGCATACACGCAAAGCGACGAAATCAAACCGATGTTCGGGCCTTCCGGCGTTTCAATCGTACACAAACGACCGTAGTGCGTGTAGTGAACGTCACGAACCTCAAAACCGGCCCGCTCGCGCGACAGACCACCGGGTCCGAGTGCCGACATCCGACGCTTGTGCGTTACTTCGGCCAACGGATTCGTCTGGTCCATGAACTGCGACAACTGGTTGGTTCCGAAGAACGAGTTGATCACCGAAGACAGCGTCCGGGCGTTAATCAAATCGACCGGTTTGAAATCTTCGTTATCCCGAACGTTCATCCGTTCTTTGATCGTCCGCGCCATCCGCGCCAGACCGACACCAAACTGCGCGTACAATTGCTCCCCAACCGTCCGGACACGCCGGTTGCTCAGGTGGTCAATATCATCGACAACGGCTTTGGAGTTGATCAGACCAATCAGGTATTTTACGATGGAAACGATATCTTCCGTCGTCAATACTTTCGTGTCAGGCGCCACATCCAGACCCAGTTTTTTATTGATCCGGTAGCGGCCAACATCGCCCAAGTCATAGCGTTTGTCCGAGAAGAACAAACTCTGAATGATTTCGCGGGCGGTTTGCTCATCCGGCGCTTCCGTGTTCCGGAGTTGCCGATAGATTTGCTCAACGGCTTCCTTCTCCGAATTGGAGCTATCTTTTTGCAGCGTGTTGTATATGATGTTGTAATCAGCGACATTCATATCCTCCTTGTGCAGGATGATCGATTTCTGTCCTGAATCGGTAATGGTATCGATATGATCAGCGGCAATCACTGAATCACGTTCCATCAACACCTCATTCCGGCTGATCGATACCACTTCACCGGTATCTTCATCCACAAAATCTTCCGTCCACGTCCGCAAAACCCGCGCAGCCAGCCGACGGCCCACTACTTTTTTCAGGTTCGCCGGCGTAGCCGGTATTTCTTCAGATAATCCGAAC
This sequence comes from Larkinella rosea, assembly GCF_003858635.1. Taxonomy (GTDB): domain Bacteria; phylum Bacteroidota; class Bacteroidia; order Cytophagales; family Spirosomataceae; genus Larkinella; species Larkinella rosea. The sequence continues at coordinate 617,291 of NZ_RQJO01000015.1, read as the reverse complement.
AGGTCCAGGATTTCTTTATCTGACCCAAAACCAATGGCACGCAGCAACGTCGTTACCGGGAATTTCTTTTTCCGGTCGATGTAGGCATACATGACGTTATTGACGTCGGTCGAGAATTCAATCCACGATCCTTTGAACGGAATAATCCGTGCTGAATACAATTTAGTCCCGTTGGTGTGCTTGCTCATGGAGAAGAACACGCCCGGTGAACGGTGCAATTGCGAAACAATTACCCGCTCGGCTCCGTTAATGACAAACGAACCTTTCGCCGTCATGTACGGAATATTTCCTAAGAATACCTCCTGCTCGATGGTCTCGAAATCTTCGTTGTCCGCGTCATTACACGAAAGCCGCAACTTCGCTTTCAGCGGCACCGAATACGTCAACCCCCGATCGATACACTCATCGACGGAGTATTTCGGAGGATCAACCGAATAATCGATAAACTCCAGTACGAAATTTTCGCGGGAGTCGGAAATCGGAAAATTTTCTTGAAAAACTTTAAACAAACCTTCTTTCGAACGATTATCAGAAGGGGTGTCTAACTGAAAAAAATCTTGGAAAGATTGTATCTGAACATCCAAAAAATCCGGATATTCGATCACTGGTTTGATTTTCGCAAAGCTTATACGCGTGGTTGTTTTCGTAGCCAAGACTTCGTTGCGTTTAGTTGTAGTGATCGAGACTAATTCGTCCGTACACTTCTAATCTATAAAAGGGTGTAAACGGACAACATAATATACAGGAAAATAGTTTGCTTTTCCTTATGTACAGCGCAAAACTCCCCAAACAGGAAAAGACCTGACTAATGCCAGGCCTATTCCCGGGGGAGAATGTGATTCCCTAAGCAGGGTTATTTCACTTCAACTTCTGCTCCGGCTTCTTCCAGTTGCTTGCGCAGCGCTTCGGCTTCGTCTTTCGCAACACCTTCTTTCACCGGTTTCGGAGCTGTATCAACCAATTCTTTGGCTTCTTTCAGGCCCAGACCCGTCAGGTCTTTTACCAGTTTCACAACGGCCAGTTTGCTGGCGCCGGCTGCTTTCAGGATCACGTCAAAAGACGTTTTCTCAGGAGCGGCTGCCACTTCTTCACCGCCACCACCACCAGCTACCATTACCGGTGCTGCTGCTGCTGGTTCGATGCCGTATTCGTCTTTCAGAATAGCAGCCAGTTCGTTAACTTCTTTTACCGTCAGGTTGACAAGCTGCTCCGCGAACGCTTTCAAATCTGCCATTTTCGTATTCTTGATTAGATTGTTACAAAATTGATTAAAAATATACTTACGGTTTTAGCCGCATTTCTTCGAATTCGCGGGCATTAAGCTGCTTCGCGCTCCGAGAGTGTTTTAAGTAAACCGGCCAGAATATTGCCACCACTTTGCAAGCCAGAAATAACATTTTTGGCAGGCGATTGCAGCAATCCAATAACGTCACCGATCAGTTCGTTCTTGGTTTTCAGCGTCAACAGCGTCTCCAATTGGTCGTGACCAATGAACAGGCTGTAGTCGACCGATGCCCCTTTCAGCTTCAGCTTATCGTTACCGGCTTCTTTACGGTATTGTTTGATCAGTTTCGCCGGTACTTTACCCGACTCAGCGTGGAACATGACACCGGAGAATCCCGCCAATACCGTTCCGTCGAAGGAGGTATAGTCAGTATCCAGAGTTTCCAGTGCTTTTCTGATCAGCGTGTTTTTAATAACCTTGTACTCGATGCCCTGTTCAAAGCACATCCGACGCAGTTTGTTTACTTCGGCAACCGACATGCCACTGGCATCGGTGATATAGAAGTAGGGAACCGTCTTGAACTTCTCGCTCAGTTCCTCAATAATTGCTCCTTTTTCTTCCCGTGTCATGTTACAGTCCTGATACCGTCGTTTTATCAATTACCACACTCGGACTCATCGTGCTTGACAAATGAATCGTTCTTACATACGTACCTTTCGAAGACGAAGGCTTCAACCGCAGCAGGGTTGCAATAATTTCCTGTGCATTTTCGGCCAGCTTATCCGGGTCGAACGATACTTTACCAATACCGGCGTGAATGATTCCGAATTTATCGACTTTGAAGTCAATTTTACCGGCTTTCACTTCACGAACCGCCTTGCCCACTTCCGGCGTTACCGTACCCGACTTGGGGTTTGGCATCAATCCGCGCGGACCCAGCACCCGGCCCAGTTTACCAACTTTGGCCATCACGTTCGGCATCGTGATGATCACGTCGACGTCCGTCCAGCCTTGTTCGATTTTCGTAATGTAATCGTCCAAACCAACGAAATCAGCACCGGCTTCTTTCGCTTCGGCTTCTTTATCCGGTGTGCACAATACCAGCACGCGAACGGTTTTACCCGTACCGTGTGGCAACGTAGCTACACCCCGTACCATTTGATCTGCTTTCCGGGGATCAACGCCCAACCGAACGTCGATGTCCACTGAAGCATCAAACTTCGTATACGAGATTGTCTTTAAAATCTCGGCAGCCTGCGCCAATGAGTACTCTTTCGCAGCTTCGTATTTGCTCAGAGCATCCTTTTGTTTTTTAGTCAATTTTCCCATTATCTTCTCTGAATTTGACTGCTGAAATTAATTGTCCCAGGGAGCTTTCCCCGATACCGTAATACCCATACTCCGGGCGGTACCGGCAATCATCTTCATCGCTGATTCGATGGTAAAGGCGTTCAGATCCGGCATTTTCGTTTCAGCAATCTGCCGAACTTGATCCCAGGTTACTGAGCCAACTTTGTTCCGGTTCGGCTGAGCCGATGCGGTTTTTACTTTGGCAGCCTCCATCAACAGGATGGGTGCAGGCGGTGTTTTGATGACAAATTCAAACGATTTGTCTTTGTAGTACGTAATCAGTACCGGCAGAATCATGCCCGCTTTGTCCTGCGTCCGTCCGTTGAACTGCTTGCAGAATTCCATGATATTTAAACCTTTGGAACCCAGCGCTGGTCCGATCGGAGGAGAGGGATTGGCCGCAGCACCCTTCACCTGCAATTTTACGTAGCCAACTACTTCTTTTGCCATTGCTTCTGGTTTGTTACGCTAAGCCCTGCGAATGACTGTCCGTCCAGTGGGAAGCATACGACGGCATTGTCTCGGGCATAGCCAGTTTTTAATTTTCCTTTTCTACTTGTGCGTAACTCAGCTCTACAGGGGTATTTCTACCGAAAATTTTGACTACCACATTCAGTTTCTTCCGTTCGTCGAACACTTCTTCGACGGTTCCGATAAAACCACTGAACGGGCCATCAACCACTTTGACCGACTCTCCTTTCAGGAAGGACACCGTGGGCGCAGCCACTTCCTGGGTAATTTCATCAACTTTACCTAAAATCCGGTTCACCTCGGCCTGCCGCAACGGAACCGGTATTTTGGTCGGACCGTTGGCGTTTCCCAGAAAACCCAGAACACCGGGCATGCTGGTAATTAAGTGCGAGACTTCCCCATTGGAGAGATCGGCGGAAATTAAAATGTAGCCCGGAAAGAACGTTTTCTCACGAACCCGCTTTTTGCCATTCCGCATTTCGTATACTTTCTCGGATGGAATCAGAATCTGTGGAACAAAGTCACCCAACCCTTGTCTGGTAATTTCGTTTTCCAGATAAGACTTGACCTTCTTCTCCTGACCTGAAATGGCCCGGACGACATACCATTTTATTCCGCTTTCCATCGTGATTTCGTTACGATTTGTAATTGCTACTCTATGATTACTACGATTGAATCACACAGCGACAATTATGACCAGGCATCAGAACGACTGATAAAAGAGATTCAGCGCGTTCTCAAACAAAAAATCGATGCCACCTACCAGTAGTGCAAAAATCAGCGATGCAATCAAGACCAGTGACGAGCTGGATTGCAGATCGCCAAACTTTGGCCATGTAACATTGTGCTGAACCTCCTCCCAGGAGTCCTTCAGAAATGAGGTAACCTTGTCCATCTGTGATGTGATTGGCACGGGTGGAGAGATTCGAACTCCCATCAACGGTTTTGGAGACCGCTATTCTACCCTTGAACTACACCCGTTTTTAATTAGTAGAAAGAGAAAAGACGTAAGACAAAAGATTAGAACAGGTCTTTTATCTTATCTCTTTTCTCTTTCTACTGGTTTGCCCGCCGAAACGGACTGCAAAGTTACTAAATATTCAGAAAAAACAAGTGCATTCCCCGAAAGAAATGCACTTGTCAGAATTGCCTTGTATTAGTCGAGGATTTCCGTTACCTGACCTGCACCAACTGTCCGGCCACCTTCGCGAATAGCGAAACGCAGACCTTTCTCCATGGCGATCTTGTTGATCAGCTGAACTTCAATCGTGATGTTATCACCGGGCATTACCATCTCAACGTTGGCGGGCAGTGAAATTTCACCCGTTACGTCCGTGGTACGGAAGTAGAACTGCGGACGGTATTTATTAAAGAATGGCGTGTGACGACCACCTTCTTCTTTCGACAGAACATAAACTTCAGCTTTGAATTTGGCATGCGGTTTTACGGAACCGGGCTTGCAAATAACCATACCACGACGGATATCGGTTTTTTCAATACCCCGCAACAGCAGACCTACGTTGTCACCGGCTTCGCCACGGTCCAGAATTTTCCGGAACATTTCAACACCCGTTACAACGGATTTCAGGTTTTCTGCACCCATACCCAGAATTTCAACCTGCTCGCCAGAGTTGATGATTCCGCGCTCGATACGGCCCGTAGCAACCGTACCACGACCAGTGATCGAGAATACGTCTTCTACCGGCATCAGGAACGGAAGTTCCGTCTGACGTGGAGGCAGTGGGATGTAGCTATCAACGTTGGCCATCAAATCTTCGATGGTTGCAACCCATTTGGCGTCGCCGTTCAGACCACCCAAAGCAGAACCCTGGATAACCGGAATGTTGTCACCATCATATTCATAGAAGCTCAGCAGTTCGCGGATTTCCATTTCAACGAGTTCCAGAAGTTCCGGATCGTCGACCATATCCACTTTGTTCATGAAAACAACCAGCTGAGGTACACCTACCTGACGGGCCAGCAGGATGTGCTCGCGAGTCTGGGGCATTGGGCCGTCAGTAGCAGCTACAACCAGAATGGCACCGTCCATCTGAGCCGCACCCGTAACCATGTTTTTCACATAGTCAGCGTGGCCTGGGCAGTCAACGTGTGCATAGTGACGGTTGGTCGTCTGATATTCTACGTGCGAAGTATTGATCGTAATACCACGCTCTCTTTCTTCCGGTGCGTTGTCAATTGACGAGAAGTCGCGTTTTTCGGCCAAACCTTTTTCTGACAACACTTTCGTGATGGCAGCGGTCAGGGTCGTCTTACCGTGGTCAACGTGACCAATCGTACCAATATTGACGTGCGGCTTGGAACGGTCAAAATTTTCTTTAGCCATTGTTGGATAAGCTTAAATTGAACTGGTTAATTATTATTGTTTAAAATTTAGCCGTTTCAGAGCCGTTGAGGGGATTTGAACCCCTGACCTCTTCCTTACCAAGGAAGTGCTCTACCCCTGAGCTACAACGGCTTTTTTTACTGACTACTACGACAAATGAATAATGTAAAATGAAAATGATTGACTCGTCATATCCATCGTACACTATTCATTATCTGGAGCGGGAGACCGGGCTCGAACCGGCCACCTGAAGCTTGGAAGGCTACCGCTCTACCAAATGAGCTACTCCCGCTTTTGTTAGTCTCAAGTTTATTATTTCTGATTAAACGATAAACTTAAAACTATAAACTATTTATTAACTGTTTGTGGGGAGTGGAGGATTCGAACCTCCGAAGGCGTACGCCAGCAGATTTACAGTCTGATCCATTTGGCCACTCTGGAAACTCCCCTTTCAGCCCTTAAAAAGCACTTTTTGACGTCTCTCAATCAGCACTTCTGCCAATGGAGTTGCAAAATTACATGCTTTTTTTGCTAAGTCAACTATTCACTTAAAATAAATTTAGGCCGGTTCAGTTAGCAGCAAACAAAAACCGCCACCTGATTGCATCAAGGGCGGTTTTTTCACGGAAAGATTATTTATAAACCGATGCCAAAACTCAGTGCCCGAACGTCCGGACCCTTATCCGTTTTGAACATGGAGTTGAGGTCATACTTGATAAAAAAGTTGGTTCGGGCCACGCCAATGTGCGCAATCACCCCGTAGCGGAAATCATTCAGGTGAAAATCCGAGTGCTGCCGCTCCTTGTTGCTATCCGTTTCCTTGATCTTCGTATAACTGTCGACCCGGTAACCGACGTAGCCGCCAAAGCCCAGATGTCCCACTTTGCGACCGTTGTTGTTGTAAAAACTGAGCCGCGGCACAACCGGCAGATTCACCGAGCAGACCGTCAGCTTGCTCTTTTTCAAATCCCGTCCAGCATCCGCGAAGATAACCCCGTTTGGGTTTTTCTGAGCAATCACATCATTCTGAAACATATAATTATTCCATGAGACCTCCAACCCGTAAAAGAGCTTGAACGCAACATGCTGGCTACGGGCAATGGTTGGCATCTGGCTCAATGCCAGACTGATGTAGCGCGAACCCAACGGCCGTAACTGGTAGCTCTCCTTGGGATAATTCGGATTTGCACTTTTCTCTACCAGCGTGTTCAGTCCAATACCGCCCCCATCGGCGCCAATATCCCAATTGTCATTTTTCCGACGGCGGTTTTTGTTGCGGCTCGACCAGTCCGACTCGTGGTTATTATCGGAGCTATCATAGCGTCGACCTTCGGACTCCTTGATGGTTACCTGCACTTCGCCGTCGCGTTGGGTTACGACCAAAACCGTGTCCTGCAAATACCGCTGCACCCGATTTTCGTCGATGACAACGAACGTTTCGCCCGCTTTGGCAGAATCCAGTTTCATGCCCATGTCGCGGATAATTTTGTTGATGTCGTAATTGGACAGCTGTCGGATTCCTGCCTTGTCGTTGGAGTGAATCACCAGACGGGTTTTGTTCCCGAATAAAATAACTAATGAATCAGCTTTCGAACGTTCGGGAGCGGCCCATGCCAGGCTAGCGAACAGCATCAGGAGAGTGGTGAATACGTACTTCATGGTTGTTCTATTTGTTGTTTGGATTTTTCTTGAATGCATTGTACCGGAGGTTTTCGTAGGAATCGGCCAGTTTCTCTTTACCTTCATGCACTTTTTCAGAAGCACGGGCCAATAAAGCACCCGGCTGAACGCCCACTTCATCCCACTCGACGGATTCTCCGGCTTTTAGCTTATTGATTTGACGCAACACCCGCCCCAGCCGAAACCGCTTCCTCCTGGGCTGATCGTTGGTGTTTTCCGCATTTTCTTCGGACAGGGCCGTTTCGGTTGAGGCCATTAAAGACGCCGATTTGATCTCCGGCGCGGCAATCTGCACCACCAGCGTCCGTTCCGGCTCTTTTGAAGGCACTTCGGCAAGGAGCGTTTGCGGTTTTTGCACTTCTTCCATCAAAACCGGCGTGGCTGGTTTTTCAATAACCGCCGGTTCCTGAACCGTTTCCGGTGCAGCGATGTCGGTTTGACGATCGACGTGTGTTTTACTTTCCTGTTTCAGACGAGCGGTTTTCTCAAAAGCGAGGACCGTCTCTTCAGTACTTTCAATCGGTTTCAACTCTTCGGTTTGCCGAACAGTCGATTGCGGATTTGTCGGTGCGGTTTTCTTCGGAATTTGCTGCGCAATCCGGTTTGTTTCCAAATTCGGTTTTCCGGTTTCATCACCCGACCACAGCCACCACGAAGCCAGCAGAATGACGGCCACACTGGCGGCAGACGCATACCACCAGATGAAGGGCGATTTACGCTCTTCTTTTTCATTCATTCGGCGCTGCAGCTCGTCCCACGTAGCCCGCTGCGGTTTTACTCCGTGATCTCTTAACTGCCTGGCAAACAGATCATCAATAGGATGCTGGCTCATAACTTATCGATTTTTTTTTTACATCCAATTGCGCCACCAGCCGTTGCAGGAGCGCCCTGGCGCGGTGCAGTTGCGATTTGGATGTACTTTCGGTGATTCCTAATGATTCGGCTATTTCGGCGTGACTGTACCCTTCGATGGCGTAAAGATTAAATACCGTTTTATAACCGGATGGTAACTGTTCGAGCAGATTCAGGAGATCTTCGGCCATCAGATCCTGATCGGCGACGGACGTGTCGGCTTCCGGCAGCGCATCTTCCAACGCGATTTCGGCCTTCCATTGTTTGTTCCGTCGCAGGTACATCAAGGATTCATTGACCATAATCCGCCGAATCCAGCCTTCAAAACTCCCTTCACTTTTGTACTGCCCGATTTTTTCAAAAACCCGCATAAAACCGTCCATCAGAATTTCCTCCGCTTCGTAGCGGTTGGAGACGTAGCGGACGCAGATTGTCAGCATTTTCGACGAATACCGCTCAAATAATGCCTTCTGCGCCCGGCTGTCGGCCCGTTGCAGTGCAGTTATCAGTTGCGCTTCCGTTGAATATCCGAGTAATCGTCGAATCATGCAGGTTAAGAATCGTTTTCAGTAGCAAGATGCAAACCGGGTTGGCAGAGGTTGCACGCCTGATTGAAATTATTAAAAAAAAGAAGCCCGATCCAAAGGAACGGGCTCGAAAAGCTTTAGAATTCCGACCTTTTGTCGGGTTCGTAGTAAATTCCGGATACAAAGTGAAGCCAGAGAATGCGGGAAATTCGGAAATTGACGGGCGTAATGAGGATCAGCGCCGGGCAGATGATCAGAACGTACGTCCAGCCACCGGGATCATTCAGGACGTAGAAAACCAGAAATCCCAGAATTAAAGCAACTCCTCCCGACAGGACGTAACTGACAAACATGGCACCCCAGAAATAACCGGGTTCGATTTCGTAGCGAAGACCGCAATGCGGACAGTGCTCATACATTTCATCAAACCGCCGAAGGTTATAAACCGGGTATTTAAAAATCTTTCCCTGTCTACATCTGGGACATAGCCCCGCGGACACGGCTTGCAATTGCGAGACGTTTGCCATGTTCTTTTTTACTGGTTCTTATCCAAAGAAAGATCACGATCGCTACCAGCACATAAGGTGTTGCCAACAAATACAGAATACCGGTATTGAGTCCTACCGCCACGTGGTTACGTCCGTTACTCATGGTACTTTCCACCGTTCCACGGCACATCGCACATTGTGCGAAGGTATTCGCTAAGGTCAGTATATATAGAACTCCGAGTGCTAAAATGGTTTTCCAGATTTTCATGATGAACGCGGAATTAATGACGATAATAAGGAGCAATCAGGAAATAAACGATTACGCCGGTGATGCTGACATATAACCAGATCGGATACGCCCACTTCACAACGGCTTTATGTTTGGCAATCTGGCCACTTAAGGCAAAGTAAACCGCCCGTAGCACAAACCAAACTACGACAATCGATAAACTAATGTGACTAATGAGCAGAAAGTAATAAACCGGCCGGATCAGGCCCTGTCCGCCAAACGGTGTCGATTCGTTCGACAGGTGGTATAAGACGTAGCTAACCAGAAAAACAAAGCCGAGTGTAAAGGCCGTGAGCATGGTTCCCCGGTGCGCGGCAATATTCTTCTGCTTAATAAAGTACAAACCCACGACGAGTAAAACCGCCGTAGCCGAATTGATGACGGCATTAATATGCGGCAGGAAAGTTGTCCAGCTGCCTAGATCGACTTTCTGGCGAATGCCCAACAAAACCGCAACAACAACCGGGATTGCAATCGCCAGTATATTAATCAGCCGACTGTATTTCTTACTCTGGTCAATTTGTAAGCTTACCATATGCTTATTAATTAGCATAAATGTCCATCAAAACCCGGGCTTCCAGTACCAAACGATCCACATCGGTTTTATCCGTTCCATTGTAAAAGCCCCGGATATGGCCATTGTGGTCTATTAATACCAACCCCTCATATAAGGTAAAAGTTTCGTTCTTCCGGCCGGTCATCGGGCGCTGTTTGACCCGGTAGTACTGTTCGGCAATAAAGGTCGTTTCGAGCGTATCAGGTTTGGCAATGAGCCACCGGTCGGGCTGCACCTCGAATGATTTCATAAGTTGAGCAGCTACTGAATCTTTGTCCACGTACGAAACCAGCACGACCTCCGGTTTCTGGGTAAAGATATCCTGAACGCGATTGAGTTGCCCGGCTACTTTAGTGCAGGTTGTATCGCAATTCAAACCGAAAAAGGACGCGATATAAATTCGGTCTTTTAGTCCGGTGGTGGAAAACGGTTTTTTATCCGGCAAAGTCCCTACTATTTGGGGTAAGGTGTAGAAAACCGTATCCCGGGTATTATCACCCAAAACGGGATTGCGTGCAGACTCGGTTTCAATTTTTCCGGTTTTGGCATCGATAACCGGGAAAAACGTCTGGAGCTGAAACTGATTTTGGCCGAATAGCTTAAGAAAAATAAAAATAAAAGCCGGAACCACCAACAGGAGCAGGAGGATTCCGGCTTTTAAAAAGCGCGCCATGTTACCGTGCGATGAAGATGAAGCCGCCCTCCATCAGCAAAGCCAGCAACAACCAGACAACAAAGATACAGGGCAGAATAATGGCCCAGATCAATGATTTTACTTCATGTTTTAAGTGCATGAATTCGCCGACAATGTAGAAGGCTTTCACGATGGTCATCAAAACGAAAATTGATGTTTTCAGAAAACCGTGGTGCAGCGTGAACGCAATCAAAAATTCGAATGCTGTTAGAACCGACAGAATGACGAACGTCCGCCAGATGGCTTTGGTTTGCGGTTCGGCAATAACGCCGGGTTCAGTATCGTGGTGATGTGAGCTATGATCTGACATATTGGTATCTCCGAAAGTTATTAAACCAGATAAAAGAACGTAAAGACGAATACCCAAACCAGGTCGACAAAGTGCCAGTACAGACCGACTTTCTCCACCATTTCGTAATGGCCCCGGCGCTGGTATAAACCGAATGAAGTCCGGTAAAATATCAGGATGTTCAGGACTACCCCGCTAAGAACGTGGGTTCCGTGGAAACCGGTGATGAAAAAGAATAGATCGGCGAAGGCCGGAGGCCCGTATTGGTTCTCGGTCAGGTTGGCCCCAAAAATCGTCCGCTCTACCCATTGCCCGTTAACGATTTCCCGAATTACAGATCCTTCGTCGGTTCCGTGGATAAAGTGCGTCCACTCCCAGGCCTGGCTTCCCAAAAACGTCAGACCGCCCAGAATGGTCCACAGCATGTATTTTTCCACGGCGGCTTTGTCCATCCGGTGACCGGCTTCTACCGCCAGTACCATCGTTACCGACGAGAAAATGAGGATAAAGGTCATGATACCAACAAACACCAGCGGCAACTGAATACCGTGGAGGAACGGTACGGCTTCGTAAACCCGTTCGGGAATCGGCCAATACAGATTCGAGAAATGGAATTCGCCGTGAATCGCCGGATCATATGCCTGAAAGCTGAACCGGATTAACCCGTAGGTTACCAGCAATGCAGAAAAAGTGAAGGTATCGGAAATGAGGAAAAACCACATCATGAGCTTTCCATAGCTCACTTTCATTGGTTCTACGCCACCCATCCAGGTTTTCTTGTCAAACACTGGTGCTTCGGTTGTTGCAGTAGCAGACATACTTTACGGAAATTGAATCAATTAAAATACAATAAAAAGCCAAACAAATAGACCCACAAAATATCTAAAAAATGCCAGTAGGTCATGCAAACTTCAATCTGGGTCAGGTTTTTGGCGTGGATTTTCAACTTAAAAGCCGCCCGCAGTGCAAATAGCAGCACCAATAAACCGCTAATCAGGTGGAACGCGTGCAAACCGGTGAAAACGTACATAAACGAGCCGGATGGATTACCGACAAAATACACGTTTTGCGCGACCAGATCTTTCCAGCCCAGGAACTGCATCACCAAAAAGGCTAGCCCGAACGCAAAAGTAATGGAAATTGCTGTTCGCAAGACCCCAAAATCATCTTTTTTTGCCGCCCGATACGCCCAATGCATGGAGGCACTGCTGACAAGCAAAACCACCGTGCTGTACATAAAAATAGCCGGCATTTTGAATTCCAGCCAGTTTCCCTCGGCCCGACGAACCAGATAGGCACTCGTCATTGCCGCAAACAACATCACAATACTAACCACGAACATCCATAAGATGAACTTTTTAGGGTTCATCGATAGGGTTTCTTCGGGTTCTTCTGCCACTGGCAAAAAATTAACTGTCTCGCTCATCCTTTGTTACAATTTGTCTAATAAGAAGGCAATCTGAACAATCGGCAAATACAGAAATGATCCAAACATAATCTGCAAAGCCGCTTTGTCCGTCCGTTTTCTCATTAAGTAAAACGTCTGAGTCAGAAATAGAATTCCACAAACCATTGCCACTATGGCCGAATTGATTCCGGTCATGCCCAACTCGTAGGGCAACCAACCAACCGGCAATAGAAACAAGGTATAAATCATAATTTGCAAAGCCGTTTTATCATCCTTGCCGCCGGTCGAAGGCAACAGCTTGAAACCGGCTTTCGTATAGTCGTTATCTGCAACCCAGGCGATCGCCCAGAAGTGCGGAAACTGCCAGAAAAACTGAATTGCAAACAGAATACCGGGCTCCAGACCGTAGTGATTGGTAGCAGCCACCCAGCCGATCATCGGCGGAAATGCCCCCGGTAAGGCGCCCACAAAAACCGCAATGGGTCCAACGCGTTTTAATGGCGTATAAACAAAACCGTAGAGCAACAGGGAAAGCACCGAGAGTGCACACGCCCGCAGGTTAAAAAAGACAATAAATAAATAACAGGCAATGATGAAGAGAACGAACGCAAAGATGGCGGCTTCCTGAACGCTCAACCGGCCAGTCGGCAAGGGCCGGCCTGCCGTGCGCTTCATCAATTTGTCGTACTCTTTTTCAATAATCTGGTTGATGATATTCGCAGCACCCGTCATCGCTAACGAAGCGAGGAACAACACACCCAGTTTCAGCCAGTCAATCCGGCTGACAGCCAGACTAAAGCCAAACATGCCGGATAGGGCGACGAACGCTGACAACCGAAATTTCAGTAAATCGAAGTACGCTTTACTTTTTAATGCGAACGTACTGGCACCAATGGTTTTGGTTTGTTGCATTCGATAATTATGAGTAATAGAGCTGCTCAACAGCCCGATTTTTTAACAACTGATCGGCATTGAGCATCAGTAACGCCGTAAACTGTGCGCCCAGAATAACAACAGCCAGCGTCAAATGAATGGGTTGGGCTGCCGCCGGAACTGAAAAGTAGGCCAAAATGAGGCCCGTCAGAATCTCAATGACTACCAAAGCAACCAGAGCCGTAGTCAATTGAGAAAGAATCCCTTTGGTCGTTGTGTGTTTCCGCAGTTGATAAATAACCGCCAGATGAAACGCTAATATGACCAAAGAGAATGTGCGGTGGATATAAAACCGGTAATCCAGATGCTCGATCCAACGATACCGTTCACTATATCCGATTTGCTGAATCACTTCGTCGATTGCCTCACGAACCTGGGTTCCAATTAAAACCTGAATGGAAGACAAAACCACGGTCCAGATCAAAATCCGGTTCACAATGGTCTTATTTCCAGTAACCGGTTCGATTGGTAGCCGCCCCGAAAACGAAACCGTCATGACGTAGAGCAGGACAAAAACCACCAGGATGGCCAGCAACATGTGTAGCGTTACCAGATACGGAGCTAATTCCGTTGCCACGACCCGGGAGCCCAGCCAGCCGTTTAAGCCAATCAGTATGAAGGATAGCAAGCTCCCGTAAAAAACCCGTTTGTCTCTCCGTAAATAAGGAATGGACACAACGAGCAGTGCAAAAACCAGCAAACCTGCAAAAGCACCTAATAAGCGATTGACATACTCAATCCAGGTTTTAACCGCATTGAACTCAACTTCTCCCTTTAATTTGGCTCCGTAAATTGCCTGGTAACCAGGAGGCAGTTGCGAGGCTTCGGTGGGGGGAATCCATCGCCCGAAACACCGCGGCCAATCCGGACAACCCATTCCGGAACCCGTACTTCTGACAATCCCACCTGCAACAATCAGCAGATAAATCGTGATGACCGTCAGTAGTGCCAGTCGCCGGAACAGTTGTTCGCGCTTATCAATGAGGTTGTTTGAACTGGTCATTATAGTTCTGTGCCTCAATCTCTTTCTCGAGGGCAATCAGCGCATTTTCGTGCGGCAGATTCGACTCTGGAGTCTGGGAGTAAGGAACATTCTGCGGGATGAAGTCGTCGTTTGCCCCCGGTTTGCTGTAATCATACGCCCAGCGATAGACCGGCGGAATTTCGCCCGGCCAGTTGCCATGTCCTGGATGCAGCGGAGTCGTCCACTCCAGTGTGTTGGATTTCCACGGATTCAACGGCGCTTTTTTACCTTTGAAAATGCTGTAGAAGAAGTTCCAGAGGAAGAGGAATTGAGCGCTGAAAGTCATGATAGCGGCAAGGCTTACAAACATGTTCAGGTCACCGAAAGTCCGGAATGCTTCATACGTCGTAAAAGAATAATACCGACGCGGGAAACCGGCGATACCAATGTAGTGCATTGGGAAGAACACCAGATAAATTCCGACGAAAGTGAACCAGAAGTGGATATAACCCAGGGTCTTGTTCATCATCCGGCCGAAAAATTTCGGGAACCAGTGATATACCCCCGCCAGAAAACCAAAAGCCGAAGCTGCCCCCATCACGAGGTGAAAGTGAGCAACAACGAAATAGGTGTCGTGCAACTGAATATCCAGGGCACTGTTTCCAAGGATAATACCCGTCAAACCGCCGGAGATAAAGAATGATACCAGACCAATCGAGAACAACATGGCCGGGGTAAACACAATATTACCGCGCCACAGGGTCGTGATGTAGTTGAACGCTTTTACCGCAGACGGTACCGCGATAATCAGCGTGAGGAACATAAAGATTGAACCCAGGAACGGATTCATACCTGTTACGAACATATGGTGCGCCCATACGATAAAGGCCAGGAAGGCAATACCGATCATAGAAGCAATCATGGCCCGGTAACCAAAGATCGGTTTACGCGAGTTTGTAGCAATAATTTCGGAGGTGATCCCCAAAGCCGGGAGAAGTACAATGTATACTTCCGGGTGACCCAGGAACCAGAATAAGTGCTGGAACAGAATTGGGCTACCACCGACGTTCGGCAGGGCTTCGCCACCGATGTAAATTTCGGAGAGGTAGAAGCTGGTGCCCATGCTCCGGTCGAAAATCAGTAGCAGAGCCGCCGACAACAAAACCGGGAAAGAAATCAGACCTAAGATCGCCGTCAGCAGGAACGCCCAGATGGTCAGTGGCAATTTACTAAAGGACATACCACGCGTCCGCAGGTTGATTACCGTCGTGATGTAGTTAATCCCACCGAGCAACTGCGAAACAATGAAAATAGCCATACTCAATAACCAGAGCGTCATCCCCAGCCCCGAGCCCGACATAGCTTGTGGCAGCGCACTCAATGGTGGATAAATAACCCAGCCACCGGAAGCTGGTCCCGTTTCGATGAACAGCGAGAAGAACATCAACAAGCTGGACACGAAGAAGAACCAGTACGAAAGCATGTTCAGGAAACCGGATGCCATATCGCGGGCACCTACCTGCAAGGGAATCAGGAAGTTACTAAACGTACCACTCAAACCGGCGGTCAACACGAAGAATACCATGATAGTACCGTGCATGGTGACCAATGCGAGGTAGAATTCAGGGTCGAGTCTTCCGGACTCATCGATCCAGCCGCCCAGAATTGGACGCAGCCATTCCAGTTTCATATCCGGGAAACCCAGTTGTAACCGGAAGAGAATAGACAATGATGCACCAATAATCGCCCAGAAGATCCCGGAAAACATGTACTGTTTTGCGATTACCTTGTGATCTTCTGAGAAGATATACTTCCGCCAGAAAGGGAGTTCTTCGTGGTGATCATGTTCTTCAACATGTGCCATAATCTAATAGGTATTAAGGTCTCTTAACTTGAGTTAATTGGTTATCGCAATGAAGCACTAGGTGCTCCTCCGGCGCCTTCCTGGGCCGGTGCCGCCGTGCTGTCAGCCGGTGTTGCGGCCGAATCGGTCGGTATATACTTTGCGGCTTTCGCTTTCAGTTTTTCCGGTACGCGGGCCAGATAATCCGGGTTATTGGTCAACCACGGTTTCTGTTTGGCAACCCACTCTTTGTACGAGTCTTCATCGTCGACAACCAGTGTAGTCCGCATCGAAAAGTGACCTTTGCCACAAACCTCCGTACAGGCAATTTCATACTTGAAACTCTGATTGCCCGTTTCGTTCCGCATATCGTTCGTTGTTTTATCGGCAATGAACCAGAAGCGGGTCGGCATGCCAGGTACCGCATCCATTTTCACCCGCATGTGCGGAATGAATACGCTGTGCAACACATCTTTCGCGCGAATTTTCAACAATACCGGCCGATTAACGGGAATGTGCATTTCCGATGAAACCGTAAAATCATCGAACGATGCTTCGTCTTCCAGATCAATTCCGAGGCTATTGTTAGCGTCGATCAGCTTATAATTGTAATTGCCCAGTTTATTGTTATCCACACCCGGATACCGCATTTCCCAGTTAAACTGCTTTCCGACGATCTCGATAGCCAGCGCATTTTCGGGGGCGTCTTTTGTAATATCCCGCCAGGCTCTCCAACCCGTGAATACCAGAACAGCCATTACTACCGCCGGTATAACCGTCCAGATCAGCTCCAGTTTGTGGTTTTCCGGATAGTACGTTGCCTTGTGGTTTTTACGGTATTGATACTTGTACGCGAAGAAAAACAACAGGGCATTCGTTACAACAAAGGCAATGGTAATAATTGCCATGACCAACCAAAAAAGGCCGTCTGTATGTCGTCCATGCGGAGAAGAAGCTTCCGGCAGGAAGAATTTCGATGCATGAATAAATGACCAGGCTGCGGCAATTGCACCAGTTATGAAGAACACCATGAACAGCATCGCATTAACCCGGTTTCCCGATCCGATCTGCTCAATATCTTCCGTAGTATCACCACCATTGACGCCTTTTAACACAGAGGTCAATCGCGTCAGTACCAGAATAGCCAGTACCAGAAATACCAACGACAAAAGTCCTACAACGTAAACCATAACAAGCTGAGAATAATATGAATATAAAACGTACTGGTTCTTAAATATCGTGATGCAACGATTCTTCCAACATCGGGTGATTTTTCGGAATCAGATTTGCTTTCGTTAACTGGATTGAAACCGACCAGATAAAAGCACAGGCAAAGATCAGAATCATGCCAAACTCCATGGGTCCCCAACCGCCGTGTTCACCAACCGTTCCCGGCATGATATTATTGTAAAAGTCAAAATAGTGACCAATGAGAATTCCCCAACAGGCTATTTTCAGAATAATTGGTGTCCGTTTTGCATCCCGGGTCATCAGAACGAGGAAGGGAAACACAAAACACAAAAACAAATTAACCCAAAAAGGCACCTTATAGATTCCACCATACCCGCTAAAACGCTCCCGGTAGTAAATGGTTTCTTCCGGTAAGTTGGCATAGTAAATCAGCATGAACTGCGCAAACCAGACGTACGCCCAAAAAATGGTGAACGCAAACATAAATTTGCCTAAATCGTGCAGATGGCTGTCGTTTACAGCTTTGAGATACCCTTGTTCTTTTAAACTGACAACGATCAGCGTAATGATGGCCAGACCCGTTACGTGCCAGCTGGCCAGTGTATACCAACCAAACATGGTGCTGAACCAGTGCGTATCAATCGACATAATCAGATCCCAGGCCGATGTTGAAGAAGTTACGGCGAAAACGACCAGAAAAGCCGTCGAGTATTTGATGCTTTTTTCGTAGTACTCCGTTCCACCTTCCAGGTCTTCCTGTAACGAGTATTTGCGAACGACCCGCCATAATAAGTACCAGGAAGCAAAATAGAACACCACCCGAATCAGGAAAAAAGGCGTATTCAAAAATCCGCTTTTTCCGGCAATGATCGGATCATATTCCGGCCCTCCAACTTCGTATAAACCCTCGTGCGTCCAGTGAAACAGATCATGTCCGGCCACAAAAAAGGTAATCAGCGCAATCACGCCAGCGATTGGCAGAAAAGCAGGCAGTGCTTCCGGAATACGTTTGAAAACCGCCGACCAGCCAGCCTGAGCCAGGTAGTTATAGGCAATAAAAAACATTCCGATTACGGCCGCCCCGGTAAAATAGATGGTATTTACCCAAACGTTCGCCCATAAGCGGGTTGTCCATTTGTATTCGTGATGACCTCCGGCCGCGTGAGCGGCTTCGCCGTGGGCAGCTGCAGCCCCATGAGCGGCCTCGCCATGGGCAGCTGCTCCGTGAGCGGCTTCGGCATGTTCGTGTCCACCAATACCTTTTGCAGCCAGATAAGCACCGATGCCAACCAACACAACTCCAGCAACAATACCGATGGTCAATCGACGTTTGCTTTCGGCTGTAAATTCAAATTGTTCGTCAAGCGACGGGATTGAATGTGTATGAGCCATTCTTTTTTGAACTATAATGATTCTTCAATTGACTTGCCTGGAATTAACCGCCCGTTTGCAGTTTCCGAACATAATGCACAATTTTCCAACGGTCTTCGGGTGTAATCTGAGAACCGTGCGGCCACATGCGGTTTCTGCCGTTCGTGATCACGTGGAAAATATGGCCTTCCTTCATGCCGGACATCGAGGAATAGTTTGGTACCCCTTTGTACTGGGCAGCTACCAACCCATCGCCTTTACCGGTTTCGCCGTGGCAATGCTGGCAAAAACGGGCATAGTATTCTTTTCCTTCAGCCAGCGTTTTTTCGGTTAAAGGAATCGGATTTACCAGAACGCGTTCCGCAATTTCAATGCTATCTGCCGGAATGTTGTAAATCATTAGATCACGGGCAGAACTATCACTAAATTTCGTATTGTAATTCCGACGGGATACAGTTCCTTTAACGGGCAGCCATAGAGCCGTACCCTTAGTTCCTTTTTCTGTAAAAGGGGTTTTGAACCCTTCTTCCTGTTTGTATGGCTCGTAACCAACGGGCTCGTACATATTCGGGGCATAGGTTGTCCCCGGATTGTCGTGACCCCGCTTGCAGGCGGTTATCGTTAGCATGGCGGCTGCCATCACCAGAAGAGAGCGGTTCAGTCGCGTAAACTTCATGTGTCGTCAGTCGGATTAAAATTGTTTTACATTTACTTCTGCCGCTCCGGAAGCCCGCAAAACCGTCGCAATCTCTGCTTCTGATTTCTTGTTCTTACCTAAGTCGATGGCCATTACAAACTTATTATCCGTGCTGCGCAAATCGAACATCAACGGTTTTGTTGTGGGGCCTAATCCATTGGATACCAGAAAAGTACCCACCATTCCGAGCGCCGTAAAAAGTACGGTCAACTCAAACATAACCGGGACGTAAGCCGGATAAGCGTAGTTATCTTTGCCACCGATCACCATCGGCCAGTCCGATCCCATCGTGTAATACGTCAGGGAGACCATGCAAAGAAAACCGGTCAAACCAAATAGAAAGGCTGCAATACCGATGCGGGTACGCGGATGACCCAGGGCAACATCAAGCCCGTGAATAGGAAAAGGGGTGTATACTTCGTGAATCCGCACACCCGCGCTTTTCACTTCGGTGACGGCTTTCAGAACGACTTCATCGTCGTCGTAAACGCCTACCAGAAATTTTGCGCTATCGTTATGATGAGACATGCTATAATGAAATTATGAACCGGTTACTGTTGAGTAATTAATCCCGGAAGATCCGCTTACTCGGCGTTTTTATTAAATGATGGACTGGTAACACGCTCTCCTTTGGCAACACCCGATACCGAAGCCGGTAATTTTTCGGACGCCGACCGGATGATCGCTTTCACCTCGAACATGTTGATAACCGGCAGGAATTTGGCAAACAACAGGAACAGGGTAAAGAACAAACCGAATGAGAAAATATAGTCACCAATATCAAACATAGTCGGGGTGAACATCGCCCAGCTCGAAGGCAGGTAATCGCGGTGCAGGGAAGTCACGATAATGACAAACCGCTCGAACCACATCCCGATGTTTACGACAACGGACAGCACAAACGTCCACGTCACACTCCGGCGGATTTTCCGTGACCAGAACAACTGCGGAGAAATTACGTTACAGGTCATCATTGCCCAGTAAGCCCACCAGTATGGACCTAACATCCGGTTCAGGAATGCATACCGTTCGTACTCAACGCCGGAGTACCAGGCAATAAAGAATTCCGTGATATAAGCAACCCCCACAATCGAACCCGTCAGTGTGATGATTTTATTCATCGACTCAATGTGTTCGAACGTGATGTAATCTTCCAGTTTGAAAACCACCCGCGTGATCAGCATCAGGTTCTGCACCATCGCAAAACCGGAGAAAATGGCACCAGCCACGAAGTAGGGCGGGAAGATCGTCGTGTGCCAGCCCGGAATCACCGAAGTAGCAAAGTCCATACTTACAATTGTGTGAACCGATAACACAAGTGGTGTAGAGATACCGGCCAGAATCAAGCTGATGTATTCGTAGCGAGCCCAGGTTTTGGCACCGCCATTCCAGCCCAGTGAGAAGGCTCCGTAGATGTAACGGGATACTTTGCTCGTAGCGCGGTCGCGGATCGTGGCCAGGTCAGGTACCAGACCCATGTACCAGAAAACCAGCGAAACCGTGAAGTAGGTACTGATGGCAAATACGTCCCAAACCAGTGGCGAGTTGAAGTTTACCCACAACGAACCAAAGGCGTTCGGCAGCGGCAATGCCCAATAGGCCAGCCAGGGACGGCCCATGTGCATCAGAATGAAGCTGGCGGCACAGATAACGGCGAAGATTGTCATGGCTTCAGCCGCACGGTTGATCGACGTCCGGTATTTCATCCGGAACAACAACAGAATGGCGGAGATCAGCGTACCGGCGTGACCGATACCAACCCACCAAACGAAGTTGGTAATATCCCAGGCCCAGCCAACGGTTTTATTCAAACCCCAGACTCCCAGGCCTTCCCACCAGGTCCAGAAGACGCAGCAGGTACCGTAAATCAGGACGACGAAAGAAATGACAAAAGCGATGGTCCACGCGCGGGTCGGTTTCCCTTCCACCTGCTTGCAGATGTCTTCCGTCACGTCGGCATATGTCTTACCCCCGGTTACCAGTGGGGTTCTCACGGGTGATGTAACGTGCATGGTTAGTTATTTAAATGCTAATAGTTAACGAACTGGAAATACACTACTGGGAATGAATTACTCGGCGTGGTGTTCAGCATGCGCTGCGGCTGCCACAGGTTTCGCTTCTTCATCCTTATTCCGGATCTTGGTGAGGTACGAAATCTGCGGTCTCACGTTGATTTCTTCCAGCACCTGAAAAGCGCGTGCCTCATTTTCTTCTTTCAACAGCTTCGAGATCGTGCTTTCCGGATCGTTCATGTCACCAAAAATGATACCACCGGTGGGGCAAGCCTGTGCGCAGGCAACCTGAATCTCATCCGGTTTCGGTCTTCTGCGTTCTTTTTTGGCTGTCAGTTTACCTTCCTGAATCCGTTGTACGCAGAATGAGCATTTTTCGATTACACCCCGTGAACGAACCGTTACATCCGGGTTGATCACCATCTTACCGAGGTCGTTATTGTAGTGGTAATCGAAATTGTCGTTATCAAAATATTTAAACCAGTTGAACCGGCGAACTTTATACGGACAGTTATTCGCGCAGTAACGCGTTCCCACGCAACGGTTGTACGCCATCTGATTCAGCCCTTCCGTACTGTGCGTTGTTGCCAAAACCGGGCAAACCGTTTCGCAGGGGGCATTTGAACAGTGCTGGCATAACATCGGCTGGAACACAACTTCCGGATTGGAAGAAGCAATTTCGAGTCCTTTGCGATCTTCCGGTTCGGCGTCGCTGCTGTAATAGCGGTCGATCCGAATCCAGTGCATTTCCCGGCGATTGATTACTTCCTGACGACCAACCACCGGGATGTTGTTTTCAGCCTGGCAACCAATCACACAGGCAGCACAACCCGTACAGGAGTTCAGATCGATGATCATTCCCCACGAATGGTTCGGTTTTTCGTATCCTTTCCAGAGGGAAATATCGTTCGGCGCAACCGGCCCCTCAGACGTAACGACTTTCGGGAAGTACCGGCCCGCTTTGGGGTCTTTTTTGTAAGCCGCTAAAACCGTTTCCTGGATAACAGCCCGGCGGCCCATGACCGTATCGTGCGTCTGCGTCTGCGCAATCGTCCGTGAACCACTGGCTTTCGTAATTTTCACGTCCATCGCAGTGAACAACAGCGCGTTGGCCGAAACCGTAGCCAATGGATAAACGTTTTTACCAACGCCGTTGGCCGACTTACCCGCTTTTTCACGACCGTAACCAATGGCGATCGAAACCGTACCGTCAGCCTGACCTGGTTGAACCAGTACCGGCAATTCAACAGCCGGTTTTCCAGCCACTTCAACCGTTACCAGGTCAAATTGCTGAACACCCAGCTCGCTGGCGGTTTTCTGCGACAGACAGGCGTAGTTGTCCCAGCAGGCTTTGGAAACCGGATCGGGCAATTCCTGCAACCAGGGGTTATTTGCCATGGCGCCTGTACCAACGCCAATTTTTTCGTAAAGAGCTAATTCAAAACCGCTCGCATTGGGTTTATAGCGTTGGGCAATACCCGCGGCTGCCGTTGCAACAGCTCCGGCGTTGAATGTGCCGGCGGCAGCAGCAGGTGCATTTTTGAGTTCGATAACACCGTCGTGCAGCGACTGAATCCAGAACTGATCGAAAGCCAATCCGTTTCCGGCCTGCGGATAAATCGTCGTCCGCCAGTAGCTCTTGATAAACGCGTCGTAATTTGGATTCAAACCGGCCCACTTCAGCAGGGAAGATTGCGGCTGACGGGTTTTGAAAATCGTATTAATCGTCGGCTGCGTCAGGCTGTAGTACCCTGCTTTCGGCGACGCATCATCCCAGGACTCCAGGTAGTGAGAAGCCGGGCAGATGTATTTACAGAGCGAAGCGGTTTCGTCAGAACGGTCGGCAAATGAAACGGACAGGCCAACTTTTGGCAAGGCTTCTTTCAGTTCGGCACCACGCGGATGATCATAAACCGGATTGGCTGCGTAGAAAATAACGCTCTGTACACGTCCCGCCTTGGCGTCGTTGATGAATTCGTTCATGGCAGCATCGCTACCCTGGCGGTAATTAACCGGACGAGTCAAATCGATGGTAACACCGTAGCTA
Source organism: Larkinella rosea (assembly GCF_003858635.1). Lineage (GTDB taxonomy): Bacteria > Bacteroidota > Bacteroidia > Cytophagales > Spirosomataceae > Larkinella > Larkinella rosea. The sequence continues at coordinate 594,060 of NZ_RQJO01000015.1, read as the reverse complement.
CCCAACAGGTTATTCAGCGCGTTGACAATCACCTGAACGTTTGGATCGTTTGATCCGGAAACAACAAGTGCCGCACCCCGTGAAGCAGCCAGTTCGTTGGCGGCTTTATCCAGATACGGAACGTCAATGGAAGCGGTGCTAATGGGCGATCCACCCAATTTAGCGGCAACCTTATTATAGAGCGCCCCAACGACCAACCCTTCCTGCGACGGTTTGATTGGCGTCCGGTAATCGGCGTTGGAACCCGTCATCGACAATCCCGTCTCAAACTGGTAATGCCGCGACATTTCTTTCTTATTCCCGGCGTTGGCTCCAACTTTCCGGGTTGTGATGTATTGGTCCGTGTATTCCAGCGGAGCAATCCAGCTACCCAGGAAATCGGCACCGATACTGACTATTGTTTTGGCTTTGCTGAAGTCGTAAGAAGGAATAACCGCCTGGCCGAACGACGTCTGGTTGGCCTGCACCAAACCGGATACCGAATTGGCATCGTATTGGATGTGCGTAGCCGTCGGGTATTTAGCTATAAAGGCAGCAATAACCGATTTGGTCGATGGGCTCAACAGCGTGGATGAAACGATGCGGATGGCACCACCGCGCTGCAATTGCGCCTGAATTTCCTGATCGATAGTACCCCATTCGCTGTCGGCTTCTCCTTTTTTCGGGCCTTTCAGCTTATCATTGTCGTATAATGACAAAACCGATGCCTGAACCCGGGCCGACGTACCGCCTTTGGTCAGACTCGATGAGGAGTTTCCTTCAATTTTAATGGGCCGACCTTCGCGGGTTTTTACCAAAACCGGGATATAATCTCCTCCTTCGCTGTAGGTCGATGCATAGTAATCGGCAATACCCGGAAAAGTGCTTTCCGGCTTATTAAGATAAGGTATCGCCTTATGAACCGGCGTTTCGCAGGCAGCCAGAGTAACGGCCGCCATACCAAAACCCAATACTTTCAAGAAATCCCGGCGGTCACTGCCAATACCGTCGACAATGCTACCTGATTCGGTCGATTTATTAATATCGGTGTCGGAGAACTCTTTGTACGCATTTTTAACAAATGATTCGTCGTTCCGTAGTTCTTCCAGTCCCCTCCAATACCGTTTATTTGTACTTTCCATACAGTCCTTATGATTCGTTCAACTGTTTCGTGGGATTCGATGTGATTAATAATGGCACTTTGAACACTCGAGACCACCAATATTAGCCACACGCAACGGTTCTTTGCTTCCCTTTTTGTGGAGGGCAACTAATTTATCGTAGTAGGCATTGTCCTTCGTAGCAACTTCGGTTTTCCGGTGGCAGTCAATACACCAACCCATCGTCAGCGACGAACGCTGTTCAACCACTTCCATTTTCTCGATCTCTCCGTGGCAGGTCTGGCATTGCACCTGACCGACGTTGGTATGCTGAGCGTGGTTGAAATACGCCAGATCCGGCAGGTTGTGAACCCGTACCCACTCGATCGGCGTATCGGTTTCGATCGCTTTGTAGATTTTCTGAATTTCCGGTGATTCCCGTTTGATCTCACCGTGGCAGTTCATACAGATATTTGCCGAAGGAATGGTGGCAATTTTTCCTTTATAAACACTGGTGTGGCAGTAGTTGCAATTAACCTGGTATTGACCGGCGTGCAGCTTGTGGGAAAACGCGATGGGTTGTTTCGGAGCATACCCCTGCGAAACACCGACACTATACAGTCCATCGAAGGTTTGCTTGGCTACGACGAAAACGAAGAGCCACAAGACAATAGAGCGCACAATATTATTACTGGCAGCTGCGGAAAGACTAGTTTTCAGTCGGTCGGAGAACGACTTCGTCTGACCACCGTCTTCACCCGTTGGCCCAACGGCTTTCGACAGAATCGTTACCAGCGTCAGCAGCACTACCAAAACCAGCACCATTACAATCAGCAAAGCAACCAAAACCGCCGTGAATAATCCGGACGGACTATCGCTGGCTGGAGCGGCTACTGCCGGAGCCCCGGCGGGTCCTGCAGCAGCAGCGGGTGCTGGAGCTGCCGATGCTTCAACGTGCGCAATGATGTTTTTGATGTCATCGTCTGACAAATCCGGAAAGCTCTGCATGACCAGCGGCTGGAACTTCGCGTACAGGGCGGTGGCGTAAGCGTCGCCACTGGAGATAACTGCCTGCGGGTTCTTCACCCATTTGATAATCCAGGCTTCGTCGCGCCGGCCTTTGATACCTTTCAGACCCGGACCAATCACTTTTTCGTCCGTTACGGAGTGACATTGCTGACACAAAGTCGAGAATAACTCCTTTCCTTTAGCCGCGTCCTGGGCGACAGACTGATAACTACTGAACAGCGCTATCAGTACAATTAACAAGGCCTTTATTACACTTCGTGAGTACATTTTAATCAATGAGAAACCGATAAAATCAGTATGCATACCTACTAATTATTTTCCATTAACGCACAAAAGTAGCACAGGAACGGTTTTAATCAAACATATGCGGTTTGATATTTTGCGGTACGATTTTATTTATACTTTGTCTAAGTAACTGGCTTTTTCAGAACTATTTTCATCGTTCCGGACTCATTTCAAACAAAAATTAAATCTAAAAAAAATACCATCTGATCGACATTTCTGCTTTTCAGATGGTATTTCGTATTTAAAAAGTACGAATAGGAAATCGATACTTTGGAAGAGGTCCCGAGCGGATTCGAACCGCTGTAAAAGGTTTTGCAGACCTCTGCCTAGCCACTCGGCCACAGGACCCTGGTTTCGGAATCAGGGAAATTAAGAGGTGGTGAGATTTACTTAAAACCGTGCCCGAATCCTTAACTTCCCTAACTCCTCGACTACTTATTCTGCCGCAAACTTACTACAATATTCATTCCAGTCCGCGCGGCATTTCAAAAAAATCTAACTTATTCTCCTTTCGACGAACGGCCTTCCATTTGTTCCTTCAATGCTGCCAGCGCATCGAGGTCGCCCAGCGTTGCACGCTCAGGTTCTTTGCTGGAAGTCGGCGTTTTGGCAACCGTAGCCGCTCTCTTCTCCGGTTTCCGATCTTCGCCTTTTTCCTGCCACGTTTTCGAGTGTGACAGCATAATGCGTTTTTCGTCCTTCGAGAATTCAATGACTTTGAAGTCGACCGTTTCGCCAACATCCGCCCATGAACCGTCTTCTTTCTGCAGGTTTTTCAGAGCCGCAAAACCTTCGATGCCGTACGGCAATTCCAGCGTTGCCACTTTATCGTTTTTCGACAGGATCGTACAACGGTGAACGGAGCCCGGTGTGAATACGGTTTCGAACGTATCCCACGGATTTTCTTCCAGTTGTTTGTGACCCAGCGCCAGACGACGGTTTTCAACGTCGAGTTCCAGAACGATTACTTCCAGTTCCTCCCCTACTTTAATGAAGTCGGACGGATGTTTGATTTTCTTCGTCCAGGACAGATCCGATACGTGTACCAGACCGTCGATGCCTTCTTCCAGTTCGAGGAACAAACCGAAGTTGGTCAGGTTCCGAACCACGCCTTTGTGTTTGGTACCGATGGCGTATTTCTCCACCAGCTCCGGACGTGACCAGGGGTCAGCCGTCAATTGCTTGATACCGAGTGACATCTTGCGATCGTTCCGATCCAGCGTCAACACAACGGCTTCCACTTCGTCGCCCACTTTCAGGAAGTCCTGTGGGTTACGCAGGTGTTGCGACCACGACATTTCGGATACGTGGATCAGACCTTCGACACCCGGCATGATTTCCAGGAACGCGCCGTAATCGGCCACGTTGACAATCCGGCCTTTCACCTTCGAGCCAATCTGCATGCCTTCCTGCAGCGAATCCCACGGATGCGCCTGGAGTTGCTTCATACCCAATGAAATCCGTTTTTTGTCTTCGTCGAAGTCCAGTACAACCACGTTGACTTTCTGATCGAGGTGCAACAGTTCCGACGGATGGCTGATGCGGCCCCACGAAATATCCGTGATGTGCAGCAGACCATCGACACCACCGAGGTCGATAAACACCCCGAAGTTGGTCATGTTTTTGATCACACCTTCCAGCACCTGACCTTTTTGCAGGTTGTTCAGGATTTGCTGACGCTGTGCTTCGAGATCTTTCTCGATCAGTACTTTGTGCGAAACAACTACGTTATCGTTAGCGTAATTGATTTTCACCACTTTCACTTCCATTTTCTTGCCGACAAACACGTCGAAGTCACGGATCGGCTTCACGTCGATCTGCGAACCGGGCAAGAAAGCTTCAATGCTATAAATATCGACAATCAGACCACCTTTGGTCCGGCGTTTTACGAAGCCTTCGATCACCAAATCTTCGTCCAGTGCGCGCTGAATTTTCTGCCATGCGGTGATGACTTTCGCTTTCTTGCGCGACAACACCAGTTGACCGTTGGGGTCTTCCTGATTTTCTACGTAAACTTCTACTTCGTCACCGATTTTCATATCGGGCAGATCGCGGAATTCCGACGCCGGAACCAGACCATCCGATTTGAAACCAATGTTTAGAATAACTTCCCGGTCGGTAATACCGACAACGGTTCCGATCACTACTTCTTTCTCATTTACTTGCGCCAGGGTGTTATCGTACAGCTCAGACAGACGATTACGTTCTTCTGTCGAATAGCCGCTGCCAAAACCCCGGTTGTCTGCCTTATCCCAATCAAAATCAGGCAGTGTTTGCGTTTTGCTCATAAAAGTTTGGTTGTAGCCCATTTATACATCAGCCCCCGGGCCTTCCTGGCTGACTTTTAGTTGATCGAGGAGACACTGCCCCAAAAATGAGGTGCAAAAATAGGAAGATTTTCTGGAAAAATACCAGTTACGCACAAAAAAATGTCTTTTTGTGTCAAACAGGTGTCAATAACCGGAGATTGGTCAGTACATTTTTTCACGCTTCGCCAGAAAAGGCATCCACGTTTCTTCGACCGAACCGGAAAAATCGCGCAGGAATACGAGAAAAGAAGGTTTAAAGGGCCTTTGATAGAGTTTCATTCCGGCTTCCTCGGGCGTCAGGTCGCCTTTTTGGGAATTGCAGCGTTTACAGGCCGTAATGAGATTATCCCAGTTGGTTTTGCCACCCCGCGATTTGGGCATTACGTGGTCGAGTGTCAGGTCTTCGTGTTTGCCGCAATACTGGCAGCGGTTTCCATCCCGTTTGAAGATATTCTGACGATTGAGCATGACGCCTTTGTAGGGCAGGTGAATGTAGCGGTGAAGGCGGATGACGGTAGGAGACGGGTATTCGTCGTCGACCGTTCGCAGGACAAACCCCTGAGATTTGGCAACCAGTTCCGCTTTGTTCAGGTAGACCAACAAGAACGCTTTCGGTACAGAACAGATGCCTAATGCGCTATAGTCTTGATTAAGTACCAGGACTTTCCTACCCATAAACAATGTATCTGGCTCCTTATTTTTTCAAGCAAGTTAATGATATTTCATTATAAATAACAGGTTCGCCACTGATTCATACGTATTTTTTTAAAAGCCTCCGATTGGCGTGATAACCAGCTAAATAGCGTCTAAAACTGCTCCCGGCTCATTTCGCGCGAAATATCCCGGTCTTTAATCGTATCCCGTTTGTCGTACAACTTCTTCCCTTTGGCCAGTGCAATTTCCAGTTTGGCAAACCCCCGGTCGTTGATAAAAAACCGGGTTGGAATGATGGTCAACCCCTGATCCGTCAGTTTATTGACCAGGCGTTTCAGTTCTTTCTTTTGCAACAGCAGTTTCCGGTCGCGGAGGGGTTCGTGGTTGTTGTACGTTCCTTCCGTATACTGCGAAATGTGCATTTGCCGGACATATAATTCTTCGTTCAGAAACAGGCAATACGCATCACCCAGATTCACTTTTCCCTGCCGCACGGATTTGATTTCCGTGCCCGTCAGCATGATTCCGGCGATAAATGTTTCCAGAAAGAAGTATTCGAACGAAGCCCGGCGATTCCGGATTTCAATGTGTTTAGCGAGTGTTTTATCAGACATGATTATTTAATGGTGTGTCGCACGATCAGTAAGCGGTTTACTCATCTACCGAATGGATAATTGGCCGCTGACCAATGAATGAACGATCTGCTTTTAAATTTTAGTCCAAAATTACCTTTTTGTAAATAAAAATACCCCGAAGTGTCCTTCGGGGTACCAAATGATCGATAATTTTATCAATCCAACTAAATCCCTGGTGAAGCCGGTGTTTAACCTTACCGGTAAGGCGTACAGCCGAATCACAGCCTCAAGACCCTTCTGTACCCACCGGCATTCCCCAGGATATTTTCATTCTTACACATCATGTGTCAGTAAGAATTGAATAACATATACGGGTTACCACACACGTTTCCATTTCAAAGTCTAACGGACTTTATCATTGCAATGATTGTCAATACATACAATCTTACCCTTGGCTTTACAAATTTTATGCCGTATTCCAGTTGGCATTCTAAAAAACCGGTTTGATTCCTTTTTATTTTTTTAACGGTATAAAAAAAGCTCCACCCGTCTTCCCGGTGGAGCCTTGATTCCAGTAAGGATCAGTGCGTTATTTCTTGGTCTGTTTTTCCTGGTATTCTTTGTTCAAACCAGCAATAATGGTTTTGGTCGCATCCAGTGAGTTATCCGCATAGAGAATTCCGCCCCCTCTTGAGTACCCCATCACAAAATCATACTGATTCTGTTTGTTCACTTTTTTCAGGTAATCGTAAATCTGGTTGTACAGCTCTTCGTTTTTTTTCTGCTCCTCCAGACTCAATTGCTGAATGATCCGATCGCGGTAGGCCACCAGATCCTGCTGTTTCTTTTGCAAAGCGGCTTCCGTTGCCCGTCCCTGTTCCATCGTCATCGTTTGGGCGCGTTGCTGGAAAAAAGCCACTTCGTTCTGCAGCGAACGTCCTTTGTTGTTCAGTTCGTTGTCGAGTTGAAACCGTTTGCTTTCCAGAACTTTCCGGGTGTCTTTAAAATATTCGTAATTCGTCAGCAGCGAATCGACATTGACATAAACCGTCTTGCGAACGGGCGCCGATGGGGTTGACGTGGCAGAAACAGGTTCTGTGGTCTTATTTTCTGAAAAGTGCAGGTAATACAAAACGGCTACGGCTGCCGCCAGTACGGCGTTTAAAACAAGAGATGCGTTTTTCACAAGAAACAGTTAATTAATGGATTAATGATTTTACAAAGGTACGATTTACAAGTTATGCAGCAATTAGAATACAGGTTCGTGAAAGGTTGCCTACGGTTTTGCGGCAAAAACCGCCCGGACCTGCCGCCCCGCCAATCCGGCAAAACCGCCCACCAAACCGCCCATCAGGGGTGTAACCAGAAGTAAGAGAACGGGCATTTTAGTCTTGAAAAGCAAATCCGCCATCCGGCCGGTCAGAATCCCGTCGGTTTGCACGTGAATAAGCAGGGCGTAGACAAACCAGACCACCGCAATCCCTGAAAAACCGTTGCCAAATGCCCGCCAGCCAGTTCGGCTTCGCCAGAAACAGACGCCAAACGTCACCACGGCGATGCTCCACCACGGCAAAAAGAGCTGCGCGACCGCGCTCAATACAGCAATCACTAAAAAAGGCAGCATGGTTTTCAATGGCTTAAGGTCAGAATGGATTTGATTCGCGGATTTTTTTCGGTTACCGACTTCAGATAAAGCAATTCGTACAAGTCACCTTTTCGCCAGGTTTCGAGCATATTCAGGTAATACGGACTGCCGGGATTGCCGGATTGGCCACCGGGAAAAACGCCAAAGGCGCTCACCTCCGGACCGGTTTGCACCACCATCCGCCACGAGGGGCCCGCCCTACGACCAGCCGCATTGACGATTCTCGGACCACCGCCAATCTGCACATTCAGCGCACTGAACGCATCCAGGCCCGGAATCAAATGTCGGATGCCGGTACCTTTGTGATCCGCCCACGCCCAGGTTTTACCCAGCGCGCCGTGCCGTTTGGCCAGCGAATCGACGGTCGCCTGAAAACTGACGGTGACGATTTCTCCGATGGTTTCCGTGCGGTTTTTCGTCGTGACGTTGTCGAACCAGCGGGCGTTGGGTTCTTCGGTGACGAGTTGCAGGGTTCGGTCGGAATTCGGAAATCGCATGGGCTGGTCGTCTTTTTCCGGGAAATCGTCGGCCCAGATGTCGTGTTCCAGGCGGCTGATCCAGTCCATAAAAATCGTTCCGGCAATCGACGCTGTGTCCTGCTGGTAATTCCATTGCTGCACGGTTTTTAACGCCTGTTTCTGTTGCTCCGTCAAACCGGTTTCCTGAACGCGCGGTAGCAAAACCGGCAGAAATTTCGATGCCTGATGGTTAAAAACATCGTTCTGGAGCCGACGCATACTGTCTATCGTTACCTTCTGCATGCCCGAAAGCCGGTTGTTGATCCGCATGCCCCGGTCGGTGGTTTCAAACTCCCAATTGATGTAATACGGATAGGTCGGGTCGGTCGACGATTGATTGGCCGAACTGACAAATCCCCTCGGCGGGTTTTTCACGCGCGGGTTTTGGGCCGCCGGAATCCAGCCCTGCCAGTCGTTGGCGGGATGGGTGCCATCCAGCAAAAACTTGCCCTGATCGTGCCATTTCAGCGGAAACCGCCCATTGGGCGAAATGGCAATGTCTTTGGCGGCATTAGCGAACACGAAATTCTGGGCCGGAGCCGAATAATACGACAGCGCCCTGACGTAATCATCGTAGGTTTTAGCCCGATTCAACAGATAAAATGTCTGTATGCCATTGTCGGCTTCGTGCGCAATCCAGCGAACCGCGTAGCCAGTGGGAATATTGTTCCGAAATGGTTTTTCGTCGGGCAAATAAATAACCGGGCCGTGGTGCGTATATAATACAGTGTCGGAAAGCGCCGGTTTTCCTTTCACTTTAATAATTTCCACGCGCCGACGAACCGGTTTCCATTTGCCATCGTGCCAGTATTCCAGCCGCCGGTTATCGCGGAACCGAATTTTGTAGAAATCCAGCACATCGGCACCGACATTGGTAACTCCCCAGGCCACATCCTTATTGAAACCGATAATGACACCCGGCGCACCAGGAAGCGATACCCCATACACATTCATCGTAGGTGTTACCAGCTGAATCTGATACCAGATCGACGGTAAGCTCAAATTCAGGTGCGGATCATTCGCCAGAATCGGATAACCGTTGGCGGTTTTCTGCCCGCCAACGGCCCAGTTATTACTGCCAATAGCCGGATCGTGGGGCTGCCAGTTTAGCGCAACGCTACTGTCAGTTTCAGAATTTGTAGGCGGAGTCGGTACTTTAAGCGGTGTAAAATCCCACTTCGTCCCGGCCGGAATAATCGGATCTTCTTTAAAAGGATAATCCGGAAATAAATTGGCCGTCAGAGCCGGGCCCAGGTGCCGCCGAACGTTGGTCATCATCAGATCATCGGCCCCGGCGGCCAGCGTCTGCGTCATTTGTTTGAGGAGAAACGCGACTTTAATCGGCGTCCACGGTTCGGGCGCATACCCCAGCAGTTTGTATTCGATGGGATACGTGGCCGGTTTTAACTGATCGATGTACGAATTAATTCCGGCGGAATAAGCCTCCAGTACCGATTTCGAAACCGGGTTCTGCGACATCCCTTCCAGCGATTTTTCGGCTCCGTAGGTCATGCCCAGCCGCCGGTTGTAGCGGTCGAGTTCCAAAGCGCGGTCGCCGATCAGCTCCGAGATTCGCCCGGCAGCCGCGTGGGTTTGGAACTCCATCTGCCACAGCCGGTCGCGGGCGGTGATGTAGCCCTGCGCAAAATAGGCGTCGTAGTCATTTTTGGCAAAAACGTGCGGAACGTGCAGGTCGTCGTATAAAACCGTGACTTCCTCCCGTGTGCCTTTCACCGATGATTTTTCTTCGGATGCTGCATCAGCGGCTTCGGCATTTTGCCAAAAACCTTCAAACGGACTCAGCAATCGGCCGAATGCCGGAACCGTCCCCCACTGCTGATTGAATGCAACTGTCAAACTGATCGAAATAAGCAGACAAAAAAGGGCTTTTGCGATGTTCATACGAGGGGAATAGGAATCGGCGTCTGTTACAAAGGAAATTTATTCTCTCTTTTATACCAAAAAAAGTACCGTAACTTCTGGTTTTAACGAATGTAAGCTCAAAAGAACAATAAACCGCCAAATCAGGTTATGAAGCTAAGTTCTACTAAGTACAACATTTTTAGTAAGTTTACTTCCGAATTACCGCTCCGCGTATGACCCTGCTGAATACGACCTTGAAATGGCTGCTGCTCCGGCGTGTGCCACGCATTGAAGCGATGATGGCGCGCCCCGGCGAAGTACAGCAGGCGGTTTTTCGTCAGCTCATCAGCAAGGGGCGACACACCGAATGGGGCAAGAAACACCAGTACGATTCCATTCGAACCGTCCGGGATTTTCAGGAACGCGTACCGGTTTCGTCCTATGAAGATCTTTTTCCGTACATCGAGCGGACCATGCGCGGGGAACAGAAACTGCTCTGGCCCTCCCGCATTCACTGGTTTTCCAAATCATCGGGAACGACCAACGCCCGTAGCAAATTCATCCCGGTTTCGCAGGAATCGCTCGATGAGAGCCATTTCAGAGGTGGCAAGGACATGATGGCGCTCTACGTCGCCAACAATCCCGAAAGCAAAGCCTTTGAAGGCAAAGGACTGTCGATCGGCGGTAGCTTACACGAAAATCCATACGGCCAACACGGTTACGCGGGCGACGTTTCGGCCGTCGTCATGAAAAACCTGCCACCCTGGGCCCAATACATCCGGACGCCCCAGATCGAGGTGGCGCTGATGGATCGCTGGGAAGAGAAGATCGACCGGATGGCCGAAATCACGGCCCGCGAAAACGTCACGAGTATTCTGGGGGTCCCGACCTGGGCGCTGGTTTTGCTGGAAAGAGTCCTGGCCTTAACCGGTAAACAGAATATTCTGGAAGTCTGGCCGAATTTCGAGGTGTTCATCCACGGAGCTGTCGCTTTCCAGCCGTACCGTGAATTGTTTGCCAACGAAGTGTTTCCATCCAACGAGATTCGGTATCTTGAAATTTACAATGCGTCGGAAGGCTTTTTTGCCATTCAGGACGATCTAAAGCGGGTTGGCGAAATGCTGATCATGCTGGATTACGGTATTTTTTATGAGTTTGTGCCGATGGAAGAAGCCGATAAACTTTTTCCGAAAGCCCTGACCATTGAAGAAGTCGAGCTGAATAAAAATTACGCACTGGTGATTTCGACCAACGGCGGCCTCTGGCGCTACCGCGTCGGCGATACCGTCCGGTTTACGTCGCGCCATCCGTTCCGGCTGAAAGTCAGCGGACGAACCAAGCATTTTATCAATGCGTTCGGGGAGGAAGTCATCATTGAAAACGCCGAAACCGCCATTACGCGGGCCTGTGCGGCCACTGGCGCCACGGTGAGTGACTATACCGCCGGACCGGTTTACATGAGTAGCGGCACCCACGGTCGGCACGAATGGGTGATCGAGTTTTCGAGCGAACCGAACAATTTCGACGTTTTTTGCCACGTTCTTGACCAAACGCTTCGGCAGGTCAATTCCGACTACGACGCCAAGCGGTACAACGATATGGTGTTACATGCGCCCATTGTTCATGCGGTTCCGCGGGGGACTTTTTATGACTGGATGAAAACCCGGGGCAAGCTCGGCGGTCAGCATAAAGTGCCACGGCTGAGCAACAGTCGGGAGTACCTGGATGATATTCTGGGCCGCCTGACCACCCTTTCCTAATCAACCGGTTTTGCGAACGAAGCACTTCCGCCCTGTGTTCTTCTGACGATGTCCGTCTAATTTTAAGTGAATGAAAGCCTTCAATATCCCGGAATATTACCGCAGCCACATCATCAGTCCCCTGAAAGAACTTCGGCGGAAACGCGACAAACTCAAACGCGATTTCACGCCCACGGTGCTGGATTTTGGCCCGGTACGGTTTTTGGTGGCCCGGCATTTTGGCTTTTGTTACGGCGTCGAAAATGCGATTGAAATTTCGTACAAAGCCATTGCTGAAAATGCCGGTAAACGTATTTTTCTGCTGAGTGAAATGATTCACAATCCGGATGTCAACCGGGATTTGCAGAAACGTGGGGTACAATTTATCATGGAAACGTCCGGGAAACAGATCGTTCCCTGGGAGGAATTACATAACGACGACGTGGTGGTGATTCCGGCTTTCGGAACAACGATCGAAATTCAGCAGAAGCTAACCGACATTGGCCTGGACGTCGAGCAATACGATACAACCTGTCCATTTGTCGAGAAAGTGTGGAACAAAGCCACTCAAATCGGGCAGAAAGATTATACGGTGGTGGTTCACGGAAAACCGTCGCACGAAGAAACCCGGGCCACGTTTTCCCACAGCAAGGAATCGGCACCGACAGTGGTCGTCAAAGACATGACGCAGGCGCAGCGACTGGCGACGTACATCACCGGCGAATCGCCCAAAGAGCAGTTTTACAGTGAATTCGCGGGGCAGTATTCCGACGGTTTTGATCCGGAGCGGGATTTGCAGCGCATTGGTGTCGTGAACCAGACGACCATGCTGGCGTCGGACACGCAACACATTGCTGATTTCCTGAAAACCGTCATGATCCATCACCACCGGCTGATGCCGGAGGACGTCGATAACCGCTTCGCCAACACCCGGGACACGCTTTGCTACGCCACCAACGACAACCAGGATTCGACCTACAACTTGCTCACCAACCCGGCGCATTTTGCTGTGGTTGCGGGCGGTTACAACAGCTCCAATACCCAGCACATTGTCGAGTTATGCGACGAAAAGCTTCCGACCTATTTCATTGAAACGGAACAAAAAATACTGTCGCGGGACTTAATCCGGCATTTTGATCTCCATACGAAACAGGAGGTGGTCACGGAGAATTTTCTTACGGATCAAAAACCAGTCACGGTTCTGCTGACCTGCGGAGCGTCCTGCCCCGACGCCGTTGTGGAAGGTATCCTTCTGAAAATCGTTTCTTTTTTTGCCGATGCTCGTCCGGTAGACGACGTCATGGCGGAGGTTAATCGCCAGTTTGCCTTCTGAAATTCGTCGGCTAATCGATATAAATACAGTAAAAACCGGGCTGGCATTCCTTTGCTTTCTAAGAAAAACAACGGCCACAAGCAGCTTACGGCGCAGTTTCTAAACCTGAGAAACCGCTATAAAAAACCGAATCCTAACAAATCAATCGCATGTACACCATTGGTATCAACACGTTTTTATTTACGTCACCCTTCACGAATGAGAGCTTGAAGTGGTTTGCACAATTTGCTGAATGGGGTTTCGATACCGTCGAAATCGGACTGGAAGATCCCGCCAACGTCGATCCGCAACTGGTTAAACAAGCCCTTATCGATGCCAAGCTGGGTTGCAAGACGGTTTGCGCAGCGATGGGTCCCGAGCGGGATTTTCGCGGGGATGAAGAACAGCAGCAAAATGCGATGACGTATTTGAAAGGGCTGCTGGATGTCATGGAAATCATCGGCGCCGAAATGCTGGTAGGACCGCTGTACTCGAGCGTGGGCCGGGCCGAAGCTACGCCCAAAGACGTATACGCCGAGCAGCAAAAAGCCGTTGTTAAAAACCTGAAAGAACTGGCTGGATATGCCCAAAGTAAAGGCCTGAAAATCGCGCTCGAACCGTTAAACCGCTTCGAAACCGACTTTATCAACACGGCCGATCAGGCTATTGAACTCGCCGATCTGGTGGGCAACGACGCCGTGCGGCTGCACCTCGACACCTTCCACATGAACATTGAGGAAAAATTCCAGGCCGACGCCATTCGCAAAGCCGGATCGCGGCTGGAACTGCTCCACAGCTGCGGCTGCGACCGCGGGATTCCCGGCAACGATCACATCGACTGGAATTCGATCCGTCAGGCGCTGAAAGACATTGATTTCAAAGGGCAACTGGTCATCGAATCGTTCACGCCCGAAGTGAAAGCGATCGCCAAAGCAGCTGCCATCTGGCGCGACATCGAACCCTCCGGCGAAGACATTGCCGTCAAAGGGTTGGCGTTTTTGAAAACGGTTTAAAAACGATTTGTAGAGACGCGATGAATCGCGTCTTTTTTTCTTTCGATCAATACAGGATTATGAGACGCGATGAATCGCGTCTCTACGGTTCTGGGACGCGGACGTTGACTTGCACCGGAACGCTTTCGTTGTGCAGGCGATCCAGCGCCGTTACCACGTATACATACCGGTTATCTCGGGCTGCGGTTCGGTCGATGAAGCGCGTGGTTTGCTCGCCGACACAAATCGCTACAATGTGGGTGGGGTCTTCGGTATCGATTTTATCCTTCCGGTCAAACCGGTACACGACGTAATAGCTGGCTTTGTCGCCGTCGGGAGCCGGGCCGGGTTGCTGCCAGAACAATTCGACGCCTTCAGCCGTCGGATTCGCCTTTAAGTCTTTTGGCGAAAGGGGCGGCTCGGGGTCTTTCCAGGGCATGGTCGGGATGAGCGCGGGAAACCGGTAAAAGTTCGTCAGCAGCGTATCCCGAACGCCATTCAGGTTGTCAGTCAATGACTTGGAACTGAAGTAAATACTGCCGTGAATCTGCGGAAACTGGCGGTTGTAATTCAGTTGGGTCGTCATCTCGTTCGGATCGTTCCAGGCGCGGTCGCGGGGCGTCGAGCGGTTGATTCGAAACGCACCCTGACCAATGTACAGATGCCGGTTATAGCCGTTTTTGATCCACCAATCGACCAATAAGCGATACGGCACTTTCTGGAAATCCGTGCTGAAATACACCTGCGGAGCAATGTAATCAACCCAGCCTTCACGAACCCACTTGCGCGTATCGGCGTACAGATCAAAATACGACGTCAAACCGCCCGTGGTCTGCGAACCTTCGGGGTCCTGAGCGCGGTTTTTCCAGACGCCAAACGGGCTGACGCCAAATTTTACATACGGTTTGATGGCGCGAATTGAATCCCGAAGTTGCAGAATCAGGCTATTGATGTTTTCCCGGCGCCAATTCGCCAGGTTCATCCCGTTAAAATAGGTTTTGTAAGCGACTTCGTCGTGTACCACTTGCCCTGGTTCGCCGTACGGATAAAAATAGTCGTCGAAGTGAATGCCGTCCACATCGTAGTTCCGAACAATATTGGTCACAATGCCAGTTACGTAATTCCGTACTTCGGGCAAGCCCAGGTTGAATAGTTTCCGGCCGCCGTATTGCAGTATCCATTCCGGTTTTCGCAGGCTGATATGATCGGGAGTCACGCGGGACAATTTGCTGAACGTGGCGCGGTCGAGGTTAAACCAGGCGTGAAACTCCATTCCACGGTCGTGGGTTTCCCGAATCATGAATTCGAGCGGATCGTAGAACGGCACCGGTGCGCGCCCCTGCTGTCCCGTCAGCCAGAACGACCACGGCTCCGTACTTTTGGCGTAAAAGGCATCCGCAGCCGCCCGGATCTGAACCACTACCGCGTTGATGCCCGCCCGCTGATGGTGGTCCAGCAGGTTGATGAACTCCGCCCGCTGGCTATCGGCGGGCATTCCCCGCACGCTCGGCCAGTCAATGTTATCGACCGTTGCCACCCAAACGGCGCGAAATTCGCGTTTGGGCGGTTTTTGTGCCATCACTACCTCCGTTTCCCCAAGAAGACATAAACACAAGACGAAGAAAAACCGGTACTGAACGCGCATGCACAAAGTTGGTCAAAAAATGATCGTCAAAGATACGGAAGACTCCATCCCCTTTTCAAACTTTGTTACCGACCGGTTTATTGCGTTGCTGCCAGATACGGTCAGCACTGAACGGGCAGGTTATTTTGTATTTTAAGAAGAAGACTTTTTTGTCCGGCGACTCCGTTTATGGAAACCGGCGGTTTCCATACAAAATAATATTTGGAAAAAAATTAAGAACGGCCGATAATCATGTTGAACAGTATTTGGTATAACTATTGTATACAGTAATTTTGAGCGGAAAATTGGGGCGCAAAACCAATCATTATTTTACGTTTTAGTAAAAAATCCATATTTTTTTATAAAAATAAAAGGATTGTGTTTAGTTTTGTATGATCTCATATTGGTTGGATAAAGTTTTAAGTTAATCACTATCATGTCAGGAATCAAACTCGATCAGATTGATCGGAAAGTATTAGAAATTCTACAGACAAACGCTAAAATTACCAATGCTCAGTTGTCGAAAGAAATCGGTTTATCCCCTGCACCAACGCTTGAGCGTGTCAAAAAATTAGAAACTTCGGGCATCATTCAGAGCTACCACGCTCAATTGAATCGGGATCGGGTGGGCCTGGGCGTCACGACGTTTGTGCAGGTTTCACTGGTCGGTCACAAGAAGATGGTAACCGAATCGTTTGTCAATGCCGTGAAGAACATTCCGGAGATTATCGAATGCCACCACATCACCGGTTCCGGCGATTTTCTGCTGAAAGTCATTGCCAAAGATATTGCTTCGTATCAGGTGCTGATGCTGGAGAAAATCAACGAAATCGAAGAAGTCGCCAGCACCCAAACGATGGTGATTCTTTCGACTTTCAAAGAAAGCAAAGTGCTTCCGATTCCCTGAAGGAGTTAAGAGTGATGAGTGATGAATTAAGAGTCATGAATGCATCAGCCAACCGCCGGACGGCCGATGCCGCCCCGTCTTAATTCATCACTCTTAATTTTTCCTCGCTTTCCTCCGCTCCTCTCTCCGCAGTTTCTTCAGGTTATCCAAACCGTCTTTGGCTTCTTTGTGCTGGCTGGATTTGCGGTCGGCTTTGTCGATTACTTCCTTATAATAAGTCTGCGCCTGCTCGTAATTTTTTTCAGAAGCCGCAATTTTCCCCAGGCTCAACACCGACGCCCAGTAATAAGCCGCATCGTAGGAATTAGTCTGTTTGGCAAAATCAATGGTTTTCTGATAATATTCCTTCGCTTTGGCCAGGTCGTGGGTGTAGTGCTGGTTGTGATAGGCCAGAATGTAAGCCGCTGTCCGTCCGCCAACCCCTTCGTAGCCGTCCATTCCCCGCTCAATTTTGCTTAGAATATTGAGCGAAGCCGCCGATGCCTCATTGGAATAGCCGCGCACGAAAGCCGTTCGGGCATAATACCGCTCGAAATAGGGATTGTCCGGGTATTGCTGCCACATGTATTTCGCCAGATCATACGCTTTTCCGTATTCATTTTCCATGCTGTAGATCTGAAGCAGAAAATACCGGGCTTCGGTCCGCGTATAAAAAGCGTTATTGGCCGTTAGCTCCAGTTGCCGAATGCCTTCCGTTTTGTTGCCTTTCGGGAAAAACATCAGAATCGGTTTCAGCGCCGGATAGTTTTTGGGAATCCACTGGGCGTAGTAATTGAACAACCCATCGCCAAAGAGCAATTCGGGCGTCAGATCGCCGTTGCCTTTGCATTTGTCGAAATATTTCAGGGCATTTTTACCGGCCCAGGTCGCCTTCGCCCACTTCTTGCGTTCGGAATACAGGCGGCCTTTAAAACCGTAGGCAGCTGCCAGGAAAAATGACGGTTCGACCTTGTTCTCTTTGTCATCGTAGAGCTTCTCGGCCTTGGTGATGGTGGTGTCCAGGTAGGCAATACACTTGTCGTCGAAGTCGGTATTTTCGGTATTCGGAACAATCTTCCACCACTCGGCCAGCGCCATCAGAAAGTAGGGCATCGGATGATCGGGATACCGCAGTTTTAGCCAGCGAAACTCTTTGTCGGCCTCGTAGAATTTGTAATTATACAAGTTGTTGATAGCCTCCGCCGACTCGATCTGAACATCGGGGCGCTTCAGCAGCATATCGTATTTTTTGTCAAAATCAGCCAGTGAATACACCTGGGCGTGGGCTGCGAAGGTCAGTAACAGGCCAATTAGAACAAGACTATATTTTTTCATTTTTAAAGGATACTGGTATCGTCTTCTATCAACGAAGTTTTTGAATTTCCAGTTTACGCCACCAAAAGTTTTTACGAACCCATCGGATGCCTTACCTTTGACGTTCGCGTCAACGGGCTTCCTATGCTGACTATCAAAGACAAACGTTTTGTTCCCTTCATTGATCAAAACAAGTTAAAAAACCGCATTGTTCAACTGGCCGACCAAATCAATCAGGACTATCAGGGAAAGCAGCCTCTGCTCGTGGTGGTACTGAATGGCGCGTTTATTTTCGCGGCCGAACTGATGACGCACCTGACCATTCCGTGCCGGGTTACGTTCATTCGGGTCAGCTCGTACCAACAGACGGCTTCGACAGGCGTGGTGAAACAGGTACTGGGTTTGACCGAATCGCTGGAAGGTCAGGATGTGATTCTGATTGAAGACATCATCGACACCGGTTTGACGATTCAGGATGTTTCCCGACATCTGCGGGAACAAAAACCAGCTTCGCTCGAAATCGCGACGATGTTGTTCAAACCGGAAGCGTTGCAAATGGAGGTTGCCATTAAATACGTCGGCTTTGAAATTCAAAACCAGTTTGTGGTTGGCTTTGGGCTGGATTACGACGGTTTTGGCCGGAACGCGAAAGAAATTCTGATCCTGGCCTAACGGTCTACCTCACCCATCACGACATCGATCGACCCGATGATAGCCACCAGATCGGCAATCATCGCCCCTTTCGAAATTTCGCTGATCATCGACAGGTTGTGGTACGAACACGACCGCGCCCGACACCGAAACGGAATGTCCGACCGACCGTCGGCCCGGAAAAAGAAGCCCAGCTCGCCTTTTGGGATTTCGCCCCGGATATAAAACTCCTGCGCCTTGGGCCGGATTTTCTTGGGTGCCATCGCCTGCGGATCAAAGTCGCGGGTTCGTTTCAGGTCGCCCGTCAGTTGCTTCAGGCACTGTTCGGCAATTTTCACCGATTCCCAGCACTCCAGCACGCGTACGTAATTTCGGTCCCAGCAGTCGCCCAGCGTTCCCATTTTTCCTTCACCAATCGGAATATCGAAATCCAGTTCGGGATAAACGGAATACGCATCGACCCGGCGCAAATCATACCGCAAACCTGATCCGCGCAAAACCGGTCCCGTACAGCCGTAATTGATCGCAACCGGCAATGGCAACACGCCCACGTTGGTGGTTCGTTTCACAAAAATTTTGTTTTCGGTCACCAATTGCTGCATTTCCAGCAATTTCGGTTTCAGATACGTCAGAAACTCCTGACACCGCTCTTCAAAACCGACCGGCAGATCGTAATACAAACCGCCAATCCAGATGTAATTATAGAGCATCCGCGCCCCGCTGATCCATTCCAGAAGCCGCTGCAGGTGCTCGCGGTCGCGCATCATCCACAGAAACGGTGTATAAGCACCAATATCCAGCGCATACGTCCCGATAGCGACAAAGTGGGACGCCAGGCGGTTTAATTCCGCAACCAGCACCCGAATGTATTCGATCCGGCGACCGTCGGGGCGGCTCAGCAGTTCCTGGTCGATGCCCAGCATCCGTTCGACGCCCATGCAGAAAACATGTTCGTTGTTCATCGCGGCCACGTAATCCAGCCGATCGACAAACGGCAGCGTCTGGTTAAACGGCATGGATTCGGCATGCTTCTCAAAACAACGGTGCAGGTAGCCCAGATGCGGCACAACGTCGACAATAATCTCGCCATCGGTGACGATTTCCAGCCTCAAAACGCCGTGCGTCGACGGGTGTTGTGGCCCCATATTGAGAATCATCTCACCGGAACTGAGGTCGTCGAGTGTGTATTTATTCGGTTCCGAAGCCTGAAACAAGCCGGGTTGGTAGTCGTATTGGATGGTTTGTGTGGTCATCGTGCATCAAAGGTCGCCAGTCAGCACTCAAAAATCAAAAATTGGTATCCGGTTTTCAGTTTACGGTATCCGGTGGCTGACGCAAGCTTAGGATGAATGCGTCAGCCGCCGAATACCGTAAACTGAAAACCGGATACCTACTTAGCAATTATTTCGCAATTAACCGTTGTGGTTTTTAAGACTTTATCTTACCTTTGCGTTCCTGTTTGAGAAAATATTTACTGCAATGGCTAAGAAAGGCAATAGAATTCAGGTTATTTTGGAGTGTACGGAGCAGAAGGACACGAATGTACCGGGCACCTCACGCTACATCACGACCAAAAACCGTAAGAATACGCCGAGCCGGATCGAACTGAAAAAGTACAATCCGAACTTGAAACGCGTAACCGTACACAAAGAAATTAAATAATTGTAACTGCGGGATAGCTCCCGCCGATCCAAGATGGCAAAGAAAGTTGTTGCAACCCTGAAGAAAGAAGGTGGCGGTAAAAACTTCGCAAAAATTATCAAAGCCGTAAAGTCGCCAAAAACCGGCGCTTACACCTTCAGAGAAGAAATGGTCCCGCTGGAAGAAGTACAAGCCGCGTTGAAAGGCTAGTTCTTCCGGTTGTATAGTACATGGAAAGTCCCCTCGGTGGGACTTTTTTGTTTTTATCTTTGTTCGAACAAAGATTGGACGCGGTTTTTGCCGTACTTGTCGGTTATCTGCCATCAAAAGTTCTAACATTACGGAAATGGGTCTGTTTGATTTTTTCTCGAAGGAAAAAAAAGAATCACTCGATAAAGGACTGGAGAAGTCCAAAGAAAGTTTTTTCTCGAAACTCAACCGCGCCGTCGTCGGGAAATCGACCGTCGACGAAGAAGTGCTCGACGAACTGGAAGAGGTATTGATTACGTCGGATGTCGGCGTGGGAACAACCGTTAAAATCATCCGGCGCATTGAAGACCGTGTCTCGCGTGATAAATACGTCAGTACCACCGAACTGGATAACATTCTGCGGGAAGAAATTGCCGCACTGCTGGCCGAAAACAAATCCCTCGATGTTGATAACGAGTTTGCATTACCTACCGACAAAAAACCGTATGTGATCATGGTCGTGGGGGTCAATGGCGTCGGTAAAACCACAACCATCGGCAAACTGGCCGCGCAATTTCACAATCGGGGCTACAAAGTGGTGCTGGGCGCTGGCGACACGTTCCGGGCGGCCGCCGTGACGCAGTTGAAACTCTGGGGACAACGCGTGGGCGTTCCGGTCATCGAACACGGCATGAACACCGACCCCTCGGCGGTCGCTTTCGACGCGGTCAAAAAAGCGGTGGATATGAACGCTGATGTGGTGATTATCGATACCGCGGGCCGTCTGCACACGAAAGTGAACCTGATGAACGAACTGTCGAAAATCAAGCGGGTGGTCCAGAAATTCCTGCCCGAAGCGCCCCACGAAGTACTGCTGGTGCTGGACGGATCAACAGGACAGAATGCGTTTATTCAAGCCACGGAGTTCACCAAAGCGACGGATGTAACAGCGCTGGCCATTACGAAACTGGACGGAACCGCCAAAGGTGGAGTCGTGATCGGCATTTCGGATCAGTTCAAGATTCCGGTCAAGTACATCGGTGTTGGCGAAAAAATTGAAGATTTGCAGACGTTCAACAAGATGGAGTTTGTGGATTCGTTTTTCAAGAAGATATAAGTGCCAGAGGCACGCGATATTTGTAGAAACTGCCAAATTAGCAATTCTCCAGCGTGCCATCGGTACGCAATCTGAGGGTTGCGTACCGATGGCACGCGAATCTGCCCAGGCCAGCGTTCTGCTACAAACATCTGTCCCCAACGGGGCCGTAATTTCTAGCGTTATGTCTGAAAACCGCCTTTCCATCATCCTAAAACCGGCTTTCCTTCTCCTGGCGTTATCCCTTTTCACCGCCTGCAAAACCGGTGAGCGGAATAAATCATTTCAGGGAATCTGCGGTACAGTTATTTTCAAATCCGGGAATCATATGCCCGGCCCCAGTCGTCCGCAGCCCAAAGGCCAGCCGGTTGTTCGGGATGTTCTGATCTACGAATTGACCAAAATAGATCAGACGGAAGCCACAGACGACGGTTTTTATTCCAAAATCAAGACCAAACTCGTCAAACAGGTCAAATCCGGCAAAGACGGTCAGTTTTGCGTCAGTTTACCGCCGGGCAGTTATTCCGTCTTTGTCCGGGAAGAAAAGGGGTTCTACGCCAACCTGTCCGATGGCCAAAACAACATTTATCCGGTGACGGTGGAGAAAGACCGCCGGTCAACAATCACGGTCGACATTACGTATCAGGCGGTATTTTAATCGTTTATGAACGTTTTCCTCACCTTTGCTTTCGTTTTCCTGCCCGTCGGCTGGTTCATCTACAAGATGCTCCGGTTCACGGCCAAAACCGTCGGGAATGAATCGCCCTTAGCGATTGTTGTGAGCTACGAAATCGACGAATGGGAATATTTCACCCAGTTTAATTATCTTTTGAATGTATTCTTCACATTGATTTCAGTATTGCTTCTTTACATAACCGTATTTTTCGCTATACCTGCTGCTAAAGCATATTGGCATTGGATCATCGGTTTAAGTTTATTAGCGACAACGCTCTACTCCTTGTGGTTTATGACCCTCGTTTTCCGACTGGACTGGCAATACTGGCTCATCACCCGAAATAAAACCGTTACGCTCGACCCCACCGACAAAAGCCTGGAAATTGCGACTTGGCAAGAAACCATCCGGTTTACAGCCACCGACTTGCAGGAAATTGAAAAACATGGGCCAGGCCTGAAGTCAAGTAGAATGGTCGCAGGTTATAGTTATCTGGTTTTCAAATTAAAAACCGGACGGTCTTTCTGCCTCAATTTTAATAAAAGTTACCTCGATTTCGCGCTGGAAGACTATTTCAAAACCGTCCCGATTCGCTACGTCCCGCATAAAATTCCCTGGATAAAAGCGGTTTGACTTTCATCAGAATTGTACTTTTCCGAACTTTGCCCAAAATACCGGTGTTCTGCCAACACGCTTACCACGTTAGCTTTATCATTTAATCCGGTCTGGCTGCAAAACCGTCTTTAGAATCCGGATAATCCTGTTAATCAGGAAAAATCTTTTTAATCCTGGTCTGTTTTGAAAACAAAAGGAGTACGCACGAATAAAATCAATATCGTTACGCTGGGTTGTTCCAAAAACCTGGTGGATTCGGAAGTCTTATATACGCAACTGAAGGGCAACGGGTATAACGTTTCGCACGAATCAAAGAAAGACGATGCCAATATTGTAGTAATCAATACCTGCGGTTTTATCGATAATGCCAAAGAAGAATCGATCAACACCATTCTGCGCTATGTCGACGCTAAAGACGCCGGTGTGGTCGATAAAGTGTACGTAACTGGTTGTTTGTCACACCGCTACAAGGACGAGCTGGAAGTTGAAATCCCGACCGTCGATGCGTGGTTTGGTACCAATGAACTCCCACGACTGCTCAAAACGCTGAAAGCCGACTACAAACACGAACTCGTGGGCGAACGGCTTTTGACGACGCCCGCCCATTTTGCGTACCTGAAAATTGCCGAAGGCTGCGACCGTCCGTGTTCGTTCTGCGCCATTCCGTTGATGCGGGGTCATCACGTTTCGCGCCCGGCGGAAGAACTGGTGAAAGAAGCGCAGTCGCTGGCCCGACGCGGCACCAAAGAACTGATTCTGATTGCGCAGGATTTGACCTATTACGGGTTGGACATTTACAAAAAACGCACGCTGGCCGACCTGATCAACCGACTGGCCGACGTCGAAGGCATCGACTGGATCCGGTTGCAGTATGCCTACCCGTCCGGTTTTCCGATGGACGTGCTGGACGTCATGCGCGAACGGTCGAACGTGTGTAAATACCTGGACATGCCGCTGCAAACCGGCTCGACCGAACTGCTCAAAACCATGCGTCGGGGTATTACCCGCGAGAAAACCGAAGCCCTGATCGATACCATTCGCGAGAAAGTGCCGGGCATTGCGCTCCGGACCACGCTCATCGTGGGACACCCCGGCGAAACGGAAGCGATGTTCGACGAAACGTACAATTTTGTGGAAAAAATGCGGTTTGACCGGCTGGGTGCGTTCACGTACTCCCACGAAGACAATACGCATTCGTACACCATGCCCGACGATATTCCGGCCGAGATCAAGCAGGAACGCGCCGACGCCATCATGGATCTTCAGCAGGGCATTTCTTCGGAACTGAATCAGGAAAAACTAGGCAATACATACAAGGTTTTGTTCGACCGGAAAGAAGGCGGTTTTTTCATTGGCCGAACCGAATTTGATTCTCCTGAAGTCGATAATGAAGTGCTGGTTCCGGCTAGCCAGTACGTGCGGCAGGGCGATTTTGCCAACGTCCGCATCACCGAGGCTCACGAGTTCGACCTGTACGGCGTAGTTTCCGAACAAAAATAGCTAACTATCTCGCACCCAAGCCGGTTTTTGAGTATATTTGGAACCGAACCCACCGTCGGTATGGCTCCTCTTTACCGGTTTATTGCTTTTCTGTGGCTCCTGTCCCCGGTTTTTGCCCGGGCAGATCAACCGGTTATACCCCTTTCGTCTGGCAACTCTACGGTCCTGATCGATCACGACCTCTGGTTTGCGCAGGATACTTCCAATCGGCTGACCATCGACCAGGTGCAGCGTCCGGAAATGGCCGTCCAATTCCAGCCCAATTTATCGCCCATTCCCAATTTTGGATACATCAGCAGCAGTCAGCATGCGCATCCGGTCTGGCTGCGTTTCAAGTTAAAAAATACCACAACTCAGGTTCAGGCGCTGTTCTGCGAAGTTGATTTCTGGGCTTTCGACGAATTGCAACTGTTTATCACCGACGGCCAGCAAACGCTCTACAACTCGCCCGTATACGGCTGGAAAACGCCCTTAACCAACAAGATGGTGTATCACCGTAATTACTGGTTTCCGTTTACACTCCCCGCCGGTAGGGAAGTCACCTGTTACGTTCGGGCGTTCAAAAGCCGAGGGGTGCAGGTTATCCCGATCACCATCCGGCCGCAGAGTGCGCTCGATACGTTTGTGTTGAGCGATTATGCGTTCTGGGGTGGTATTTTCGCCATCTTTCTGTTTGTGATCGTCATTAGCCTTTTCTTTTACCTCACCACTTTCGACCGGATTTACGCGAAATACGTTCTGTGCGTTATCGGCCTGGCCGGTTATTTTTTCATCAACGACGGTTTCCTGTATCAGTTTTTCTTCGACAGTCAGTTTCGGTTGCCAAACCGAAACATCTATTTCGTGTTTCCACTGTTGCTTTTTTTCTTCCAACTGCTGTTTGTCCGGTCATTTCTGTCGCTGGAAAAAACGCCCAGCCGCCTGTGGCACCGCATTGCGACGGTCGCGCTGGTGGGCGGCATTTTCTGTCTGGTTTCGCTCATGGCCGAGTGGGTGCTCTACGTCTCTCCCACCGTTGAGTTGATTTTGATGCGGCTGTTTATCGTTTTTTACTGGCTGCCCATGCCGCTGATCTGGGTCTTTATCGTCATCAATTTAATTCAGCGGTATCGCACGCAGGAAGCCTGGCTGTATCTGGTGGCGGTTAGTCCGTTTTATACCCTGAATTTCCTGATCATTCTCTGCAATTTCCGGGTTTTGCCCACCTACGCTTTTCTGGAAAGTTACGAGAATTATGCGCTGGCGGCTTTGTTCGAAGTGGTGGTTTTGACATTTGGGCTGGCGTATCGTTATAAACTCATCCGCGACCGCAACGAACAGCTCAATGAAGAACGAAATCACCAGTTACGGCTGGTTTACGAAGCGCACGTTCAGGGATTGCAACTCAAAAATGAATCGTTTCACGAAAAAGAACGCATCGCCCGTGATCTACACGACAACGTAGGAGCGCAATTGTCGTTCATTGTCAACAGTTTACAGCAAATCGGGCGTCAGGCCGAGAAACAGGTGGTTGCCAATACCCACCATCTGTCGTCGCAGTTACGGTCGGTTGTCGATTACACGCGTGAAGCCATCAAGATGCTCCGCGATACCATCTGGGCTATTAATCAGGAAAGTTTTACGCTCGAAGAGTTTGAGGAACGAATTAATCATTACGTCGGTCGGTATTTTCAGCAGATGGAACCGCTTCAGGTGAACATCCACACGGAAGGCACGCTCACCCAGCCCCTCACCTCCGTTCAGGCGCTGAATATGTTCCGGATTATGCAGGAAGCCCTGCACAACGTGGTTAAACACGCTCAGGCCACGGAAGTAACGGTTTTGCTCAGCGCCAAAGACGACGGCTCATTCCAGTTGAGCGTCAGCGATAACGGCAACGGTTTATCCTGGAATCAGGACGAATCGCTGGAAAACCACTACGGTTTGCAAAATATGAAGAAACGGGCCGAAGAACTCGGCGGCCATTTCCGGATTTACTCCGACCGCGGAACCGTAGTGGAAGTGGCGGTTTAAAACTTATTCTCTCAAAATTCAGAACCTTCTTCATCAAAATAGCCCAGCCCGGACATATCGGGCTGGGCTACTTTTACAACCATAAACGCGATTTCTTGCTACCGTTAGGCCTTGTAAATAGCATCCATTTTTTCCCGAATCGTCAGCAATCGCGTGCGGTCGCCCCCGTTAACTTCGGCCGAGGCCCAGCCCGAATAACCGATTTTCTGGAGGGCGCTGTTCACCGCCGGCCAATTGCAGTCGCCTTCCAGCAACTCCACATCGAAGCCTTTCCAAAGTCCTTCATCCTGCTGTTTTTTCAGGCTGAATTCCTTGATATCCAGTTTCAGGATCCGCTTGCCGAGGGTTTCGATCCAATGCACCGGCCAGCCATAACGCAGAATATTGCCGATGTCGAAATACCACCCCACCATCGGGTGTTTGAATTCATCGACAAACCGGGCGGCTTCCAGCGGGCTGATCAAAAAGCTGTTCCAGACGTTTTCAAAAGCGATTTTAACCCCGGTTTTTTCGGCCACCGGCAGCAGCTTTTTGATTTCTTCCCGGCAGCGCTTGTAGGCATCTTCGTACCCAATATCCGCTTTCACCACACCCGGAACCAGCAAAACCGTGGTACCGCCATACTGTTTGGTGTCTTGCAGCGATTTTTTCATGGCTTCCACGCAAACCGCCCGAACTTTCGGGTCCGGATCTGACAGGGGCGATTTCCAGTGCACCGAGTTCACCGTGCCGGGTAATTCCAGGCCGGTTTTGTCGCGGGCGTTCAACACCTCTTTCATGTCGAGATCGTTCGGCGTATCCAGTTCCACCCCGTCGAAACCCAGGTCTTTCAGCAATTTGAATTTATCGAGTATCGACAAGTCTTCTTTTACCATGCCCCATTTGAGGCTTTTCTTCACCATCGGCTGGGCAGCGACCGGTTTTTTCGCCGGATTTACAAACGTGCCAGAAACCGATTCAATGACTTTCGGCAGGTTTTCGGTAACCGCAAAACCGCTTACTGCGGCCAGCGAGCCGTTTTTCAGAAATTCTCTACGTTGCATGGTTTTCAGGAAAAGAGGGTAAAACCGGGTCGGGCGACTTCCACAACCGGGGGCGTCATGTCAAAACTATAGGTGTCCGGGCCCAACTTTTCGGTCGAGTTCATGGCTTCATCCCAGGTAATCCGGCGTCCGGTATAGGCCGCCATGCGTCCCATAATCCCTAACAGCGTGCTGTTGGCCATGTACTCGCCCTGGTTGATCGGCTCTCCTTTCCGAATGGCCGCAAACAGTTCATCGTGTTCGGTCTGGTACATGTCGTTGGCAACGCCGTTGTACTTCCATTTTTTTCGTCCCGTGATTTCGTGCACGTTTCGGGATACGTTGGCGACCGCCCGGCCCTTGGTTCCCAGCGCTTCGCACATATAGCTCCCTTCGCAGTTGACTTGCTGACGGCTGAAATGGAATCCTTTAGCGCCGTCTTCGTATTCGTAGGTAATGGCAAAATGGTCGTAAATATTCCCGTAAATCGGTTCGACCCGCACTTGCCGGCCACCGGTTCCGGCTGCCGACAGCGGCAATTTGTCGCCAAACGCCCACGACATCATATCAACGCTGTGAATGGCTTGTTCGACCAGGTGGTCGCCCGACAACCAGGTGTAATAATACCAGTTGCGGAACACGTATTCGGCATCCGTCCAGCCCGGTTTGCGGGGATGCGACCAAACCGTACCCGTGTTGTAGGTATTATAAACCGTCAGCACGTCGCCAATTGCGCCGTCCTGAATTTTCTCAAACGTGGCTCGTTTCGGTTCGTGAAACCGCCAGCAGAAGCCCGACAGCAGCGAGATTTTCTTTTCCTTTGCCAGTTTGGCGGCTTCCAGCACTTTTCGGACACCGGGAGCATCGACAGCCATCGGTTTTTCGCAGAAAATATGTTTCCCCGCCTGAACAGCCGCCATCAGATGTTCGGGCCGGAAATGGGGTGGTGTTGCCAGAATAACTACATCAACACCAGAATCCAGCACTTTTTTGTAGGCATCAAATCCCAGGAATTTATGTTCTTCGTCGACTTTCACTTTGTCGCCGTGGACTTTCGTCAGGTTAGCCAGCGAATCATCCATTTTGTCCTTGAAAATGTCGCCAACCGCATGAAGCACCACGTTTGGATCGGCTTTCAGGGCCTGGGCGGCTGCCCCCGATCCCCGGCCACCACAGCCGATCAGCCCCACTTTCAGGGTGTCGCTGTTGATTCCGGCAAATGAACGTTGGGGATGCAAAATGGTTACGGCGGGTAAAACGCTGCTGGCGAGGGCCATGCCGGTCATTTTCAAAATGTCTCGACGGGAAGTACTCATAACTCAGGGTGATTTAGGATGCAAATAAAAACCGGTAAAGATTCAATCTGAAAGATACCAGTCAAACCGGGAAAGTCAAAATCTGAATGATTTCCAGATTCATAAAGTCCGTTTATCCCATCATCCAACCTTTTATCGAATATTGTGCAATAAAAGGTACTATGTTTTGCACAGTAATAAATAACGCGTGTATCTTTGGTAGGTACTTACTAAACCAACAACTTGCTATGAAAACACTCCTGACAGCTTTCCTATTGATTTTCAGCGCAGTAATTACGTTCGCGCAATGCGATAAGGACGTTCAGCTAACGACCACAAAAACCGAATACCTGGACGGAACCGGGACGGTTCAGCGAACCGTTGATGAACAAAGTACCATTGAAATTGGAAAAACTGAGATCCTGATTCGGCCGGGGAATGCGGATCGTAAAATGAATGGGACGATCCAATCCACGACCTGCAACTGGAGCGTGCCCTACAAGGATGGTAAAACCGTTCTGAAAGCACTATTTAAAGAACCCTCCGGCGAAGAACGTCATGTGACCCTGACGATTGAAGGGAAAGAAGGCAAAGTAACCTTTCTGATGGAAGTGCAGGAAATGGCGGATCGGAAGATTCTGGTTACCGTTGATTCGTTTAGTGAAAAGAAGTAATTCTCCGGCTTCTGCCCGGATTAAACATAAAAAACCTTCCGGTTAGTTGTCGGTACGGCACCAGCCGCCCGGCACTGAGCCCGGAAGGTTTTTAGGTTGAAAATCACCCATGCAGGATGACTCGCATCCTATTATGACGATCAAACGCTTAGGCGCTCTGCTCGTTGCTGTTCATCACTTCGGTTTGCTTCCGGATGGATTCCACGTGAATGATCTTGAAAATTTCTTCCACCAGTTCCGGATAAAGCCCCATTTTCTGACCTTGTTTTGCGCGCGTCTCGTGCACTTCTTTCCAGCGATCGGGCTGGAAAATGGTTACGTCATTTTCGCGTTTGTACTCGGCCAGTTTCTCGACCAACGTCATCCGGGCGGCCAGTATCTCCACCAATTGCCGGTCAACATTGTCAATTTTGCTCCGGATTTGCTCCATGGCGCTCTGGAACTCAATGTTCTGCGAATCCACTTTCCGGATGTGCAGGTGTTCCAGCATTTCGCCGAAAGCCGCCGGAGTCAACTGCTGAGCGGCATCGCTCCAGGCTTTGTCCGGATCGATGTGCGACTCGACGATTAAACCGTCGTAGTTCAGATCCATCTGCATTTGCGCCAATTCCTGCAGGTACGCCCGTTTGCCCGCCATGTGGCTCGGATCGCCAATGATCGGCAGGTTTGGGAACGTCGACTTCAGTTCGATGGCAATTTGCCACAGGGGAATATTGCGGTATTTTGAAGCCTCACCCGTTGAAAATCCACGGTGGATAGCACCCAGTTTGGTAATGCCAGCTCCGGCAATCCGCTCAAAAGCACCAATCCAGAGGGCCAGATCCGGGTTAATCGGATTTTTGATCAAAACCGGTACGTCAACACCCCGCAGGGCATCCGCAATTTCCTGAACATTAAAAGGGTTTACCGTGGTGCGGGCCCCAACCCACAGAACGTCAACGCCGTATTTCAATGCCAATTCGATGTGCTCGGGCGTGGCCACTTCCACGGCAAACGGCAAGCCGGTTTCGGCTTTGGCGCGCTGAATCCAGGGCAAAGCCTCTTTTCCCATGCCTTCAAAGCTACCGGGGCGCGTACGGGGTTTCCATACACCGGCACGGATGACATGAACTGCTCCCAATTGTGCCAACTGGCGTGCAGTTTCCACTAATTGCTCTTCGGTTTCGGCGCTGCAGGGCCCCGAAATAATGAGCGGTTTTCCGTTCGTCTCTACCCAGCTACTGAGCGGCAGGACTTCTAAACTTGGCTTCATTCTCGTACTCAATCGTTTAATTACTCCTATTACTCTATCGGAAACTTTTATTAAAAAAATTTAGTATATTAGCTGTAGATACAACCTATTTTTCAACTAACTTTACATCCCTTTTGCGCTGACAACAAAACGACGGTAAAACAAGTTTACAGTTCAGTGTTAGGAAAACCGAAAACAAGTTTTAACTTTCGGCTCACAAGTTGGTGCATCAGACAGTGATTATGTCAAACCGAAGTTCATCTTCTATGCCAACGATGGTTCAACGGATCAATACAACCAAATCCGTCTCGTTTGAAGACACATCGATTGCCTTCTCTTCCCAGTCTAATGGGAAACTTCTTAAAACGTATTGGTTATTTGCGTTGATGAATCAAGGATGGCTGGTAAATTTAGGCACTTTTTTTATCAAACTGGCATTCAAACTCCAACTTCCCGTAAAAAAACTCATAAAGAGTACGATTTTCGAGCAGTTTTGCGGGGGCGAAACCATCCAGGATTGCGAAAAAACCATCCAGAAACTGCATGACGGCCACGTAGGAACAATTTTGGATTATTCCGTTGAAGGCGAGGGCAATGAAGCATCTTTCGACGAAACGACTCTTGAAATTTTACGAACCATTGAACGGGCCAGTGAATCGGATGCCATCCCGTTCTCCGTGTTTAAAGTGACCGGGATTGGCTCTACTTATCTGCTGGAAAAAGTACAGGCCGGTGACCCCCTGACCGACGCAGAGCTGGATTCCTATGAGCGCGTCCACCAGCGAGTCGATTTGCTTTGCAAGCGGGCCAGTGAGCTTAACATCCGGATTTTTATCGACGCCGAAGAAACCTGGATTCAGGATACGATCGATAAACTGGCCTACGAAATGATGGATCGCTACAACCACCAGCAATGCATCGTTTACAATACATACCAGTTATACCGCTCCGATAGTTTCGAAAACCTGCGTAAAAGTACCGAAACCGCCCGCTCAAAAGGGTATTTTCTGGGTGCGAAACTGGTTCGGGGGGCTTATATCGAAAAAGAACGCATTCAGGCTCACGAAGGTGAGTACCTCGATCCCATTCATCATACCAAAGAAGAAACCGACCGTGACTTCAACGAAGCGGTTGAATTTTGCCTGGTAAACCGGGATACGGTTTCAATATGTCTGGGTACGCACAATGAATACAGCTGCCACAACTGCATCAGTCGCATGCAGGAGTTAGGCATTGCACCGGATGACCGGCACATCTGGTTCGCCCAGCTGCTCGGGATGAGTGATAATATCTCGTATAACCTGGCGGATGCGGGCTACAATGTAGCAAAGTACGTACCGTATGGTCCCGTTGAAGCCGTGATGCCGTATTTGTTCCGTCGGGCGGCCGAAAACAAGTCGATTGCCGGACAAAGCAGTCGGGAATACCTGCTCGTGAAAAACGAGCTACAGCGCCGAAAAAGCTGTCAAAATAAGTAGATTGACCAATTTTAGGAGCTTTACACTCCAAAACCGTCACCCGGCTGGCCGCTGACCAAGTCTGCCCAACCGGGTGATTTATATTATAAGTCATGGTAAAGAAAAGTCCACTGAAGTTTTTTGTTTTAAGTCTGTTGCTGATTGCG
Organism: Larkinella rosea; assembly: GCF_003858635.1. Classification (GTDB taxonomy): domain Bacteria; phylum Bacteroidota; class Bacteroidia; order Cytophagales; family Spirosomataceae; genus Larkinella; species Larkinella rosea. Next base: position 562,012 of record NZ_RQJO01000015.1, on the reverse strand, counting down.
CTGGATCAGGGTGTTAAATTGCTGGTTCATTTCAATATGGAACCGGGGTTTGCAGGGCAGATCCGGGTCATTGGCGACTGGCTTAAACTGCATTATGTGTTAAATCCGGGCATGGCATTTGGCATGCAGCTTGGTCATGAATACGGCAAATTGTTATTGAGTTTGTTTCGGCTGGTGGCAATGGCCGGTATCGGATGGTATTTGGTGCATCTGGCGCACCGGGGGGCACCCAACGGACTTTTATGGGCAATGGCTATGATTCTGGCCGGAGCTGTGGGCAACGTAATCGACAGCACCTTTTACGGCGTATTTCTCGACAATGCACCTTACGGTTCAACGACTCCGTGGTTTCACGGGCAGGTAATCGATATGGTTTTTGTGGATGTCTGGGAAGGGTTCCTGCCCGATTGGGTACCGATCTGGGGTGGACAGTATTATTCGACGCCTATCTTTAACATTGCCGATTCCTGCATCTTCGTCGGCGTCTGTATTATCCTGTTTTTTCAGCGCCGGTTTTTCCGCGAGCAGCATGAGGAAGACGGTTTGCTGCCCGATGATCTCTCTCCCGATACCGCTGCGGTTTTGCCCGCCAGCGAATTTGAAGATACAACCTCAACGGATACTGACTCGCCGGAAACGGATGCGGTTTCGTCCGATGAGCCACAAGCCGACTTGCAGCGCCCCCGGAATTCGCCGGAAGAATAACAAAGAAGTAGATCGCCCGTGTGGTTATTGATTATTGACGGCTGTTTGATTGGCGGCTGCTCGTCTGCCCTTCTTCCATGGGCGTAAAGTCCTTAAACATACGTTTCAAAGCTTTATCGGTCGCTTCGGTTTTGCTCTGCCAGGCAGCGTCCAGTTCGAGCGCCACCAGTCCCGAGAGGCTCATGGCGGCCCGGAAATCATCCAGTTTCCTGACAAAATCCTGATTCCGGCGAGTGGCTTTCAGGGCAAATTCACGCGCAAAGACCTCACCTTTGTTCTGCAATTCGCTCTTTTTACTCATGACGTAGTTGAAACGGTCGAGCAGGTCCTTCATCGATTTCCCGATTACTTCTGTTGCTTCCAGTGTTCCCATTGTCAATACCGCCGTTCCACCTACTGCCGATACATACCGCATATTGGTCTGAACCTTGGTATTTTGGTTATTCGCTACCACGGCTGGCGTTACGCCCGTAACAGCCCCCAGACCGGCATTGGCCACCGAGCGGTTTCGCTTACCGGTTTTCGCTCTTCGGTAACTCCGCTTGAGTTCTTCTTCTTTTTCGCCCAGCTGTTCCAGAATGTTCCAGGCCGTTACCAGCGCCTGCCGGTATTGCGCGTAGTAATAACGATCTTTTTCGTCTTCATTGATCGCATTATACACGGTAAAGTTGATCTTGCGTTCGGCCCGGTTCTGGCCTTTATCCAGCGCAAAAAAGACAATTTGAAACGTTAGCGAATCATACGGATCTTTGACAAATTCGTAACCCGGTTTCCAGATGAATTCGTAATTGGTTTCGGTATTTTTCCGCAGTGCACTCTTCGGCACATCCTGGCTTTCCGACAGAAAATCGAAAGTTGTAATGTCGTCATCGCCATTGGGATCGCCCAGATAGAACTTCAGGTTGACCGTCGCATTTTCCTTGATCCGTACGCGCGGATCTTCTGGTATTAACGTAATCTCCGGCGGCACGTCCATCTGGGTCACTTCCACCTTCAAACGTCCCTTGGTGCGTGATTTGGCGGGTTGGTCTTCCACCCAGAACTCGATATACTGCGCTTTATTCGCTCGTAACTGATTGAACTGATTGAGGGACAGATGCCACGTCAGTTCGCCCTGTGCCGTCAACTTCGACCCTTCCGGCATCTGGTCGGGAATCGGAATAAAAACCACCGGGTCGTTGTCTTCGTCACGAACGGCGGTGGCATCAATTTTATAAACATTCTGCGTTTTATTGCGAACGTAAAAAGGTCGCAAATCGCCAATGATGGGTGGCCGATTCACGTGTTGCACTTTCAAATCGACAGACTGGCTGGCAGTTTCGCCCTGTTTATTCCGAATTTCGAAAACGAGGGGAATGCTTTTAGTGGTATTGATCCGATCGGCAATATCAAAACCCGGAGTCCAGCGGAAATGGCCCAACGAATCGAGCGTCATTCCCTCCATTTGGCCCTGCTTGATCGAATACGTCAATGAATCCGATTTACTACCTGCAGCCCTGATCTGGACATGGATCGTTTGGCCTTCCGCTACGACATTCCAATTCGCGTTTTGTCGATCCGACTGGTTAGGTAGGATTATTTGAAGAGGCTTAGCATCTTGTGCTAAACCTGTCAGTTTGGTTAAGATTACGAATAAAGTAACTAAACTCCCAATTTTTTGAAACATGAGAAATCGTCACCGATGGTTTATTAGTGTAACGTAAAAATAATAGATAGATTTCATGCAATCCGTAAACTGAACGTATAATTGATTCAACGCTTTTTTTGCATCTATTCGTTTTGTATTTATTTAAGAAAAACTTCGACACAATTCTCTTTTTATTGCAAGTTTCGGGCACCGGATAAACAAAAAGCCGCCCATTTCGGGGCGGCTTTCCGTCAATTGGGTAAATCTTACTTATTTTTTTTCGGAGCCGGAGCCGTAGTGGTTGGTTTCGCCGGCGTCGTAGCGGCTGGTTGTGCAACCGGTTGTTTTGATGGCAGTGGTACACCCATCTTTTTAAACACCAGTTCGGTTACATCGTTCTCTTCGGGTGCGTACAGCAGTACGGGAATGGTGCCTGAACCAGCGTCGAGGTTAAAGATGAACGTAAAACCGCTCTCTTTGGCAACCGCGTCAATGTTCTTCTGGATTTTCTGCATCACCGGATTCACCAGCTGATTGTATTTCGTCTGCAATTGCGTCGAAGAGTTACTTTGGAACTCCTGGATGCGTTGTTGCAACCCCTGCAATTCTTTCTCTTTATCCGCTTTGATCAGATCAGACATCTGAGCCTGGCCTTTTTCGTAAGCCGCCAGTTTGTCCTGAAACTCTTTGGACATTTCCTGGTAATTTTTCTCCAGCTGCGTCCGCTGAATGGTAATCTGGTTCTGAATATCTTTGCTTTCCGGCATGTTCTGCAGGATATATTCCATATTCGTATAACCAATCTTCACAGAAGCCACTGGGGCCGCTGTCGTGGCCGGTTGTTGCGCCTGTGCCCACACCTGGCTACCTCCTAACAGCAGAGTTACTGCCAGTGCAATGAGTTTGTTTTTCATTCTAACTTGTTATTTTGGTTGTTTTGTAGGTTTACTTGTATTTGATTTAGAATTGCTCCCTGGGTTTAACTCCCTGTCCGTCGGATTAATACTGGCGGGCTCGGGAGCAGCGGTCGTTTTGACTTTTTGATCGGCCGTCAACCCCAACTCTTCCATGACATAATCCGTATAATCGTGCTTCGGATTGGTATACAGCATCACCACGCCTTCGCTGGCTTTATCCAGCACCATGTCCAATCGTTTCTGAGCCGCTACTTTGTCGATGGCCCGCATGACGGTTTCGGTCACGGGTTTCATCAACTCTTTTTTCTTCGAAAATAACAGCCCTTCGTAACCAAACACTTTGTTATTATACTCCCGTGCCTCGCGCTCCTTGTCACTGATAATCCGCAACCGGTCCCGCTTCATGTCTTCCGTCAGCAGGATTTCTTCGGCCTGATAGGTCTTCTGCAATTTGTCGATCTCCGAATATTTATCCTGAATATCCTTCGACCATTTTTCGGCGAACTTATCGATCTCCGTCAGGGCTTTCTGATACGCGGGCATTTTGCTGGTGATATACTCCGAGTCAACGTACCCCAATTTCTGCGCCTGAACCGACCCAAAAGCCGAAAAGGAGAGCAAAGTTACAAAAATTAGTCCTTTTTTCATGACATTTTTTGAAACAAAACCGGAGAGTCCCGACATTATTTTATTCTGCATGAACCAATTACAGTCAACATGCCCCTGATTTTGTGTTTATCCATAACGTCTTCAGGAACGATTTCTTATCTGATCTGCTGCCCAATTGTAAAGTGAAACTGGCCTCCCGGACCGGGCCGGGTTGGTGAGCCCGGCATCCGGTCGAAACCGTACCCGTAGTCAATCCCGATCAATCCAAAGGCGGGCATAAAGATCCGGGCACCGGCCCCCGCCGACCGTTTCAGATCGAACGGATTGTAGCTCTTGAAGTTTCCCCAGTTGTTCCCGGCTTCCAGGAACGTCAGGACGAAAATCGTAGCCGAGGGGTTCAGCGATACCGGATAGCGGAGTTCCATCACGTATTTGCTGTACGTCAAACCGCCTTGCGAACGTTCCAGAGGTGTCGGCGAGATACCGTTGACGCCCGTATAGACGTCCCGGTCGTTGTAACCGCGTAAACCAATAATATCCTGCGCGAGGGCAAACTGGCCCGTACCGGCCAGACCCGATCCTCCTAACACAAATCGCTCGAAGGGGCTATAAAGTGTCCGGGAATTATACCGGCCTAAAAAGCCCATGTGCGCGCGGGCGTTCAACACCAGTTTACCCGTAACGGTGGCGAACCAGCTAGCGTCGAACATCCATTTGTGGTATTCGACCCACTTATACCGGTCTTTGATATCGACGTTGGCATTCGTGGTTTTGTTCGAGAAGGCCGAGTAAGGAGGAGTGAATGTGGCCAACAGCGAAATCGACGAACCGGAACGCGGGAACTGTGGGTTGTCGATGCTGTTTCGGGCCAAAGTCGTGTTGAACGTGATGCTGTTCGACGTACCGTTCCGCAGACCAATCCCAAAAATATCGTAGTTGTTCAGCTCATACCGCTGATACGTCAGCGAGTTGCTCAACTGGAAAAAGTCATCCGGGAAGCGCAACCGACGGCCCAAACCCAGCGAAATCATCGTGTTTCCGTACGAACCCAGGAAGTTTTTTCCGTAGCTGCTTGGATTTGTATAGTAAGAACTGGGGTCCGAAATCCGGTAGATTGTCCGCGACAAACTGACGGAGAACGAATTCGGTTTTTTACCTCCCAGCCAGGGTTCGGTAAACGTCAGCGAATACGTCTGGTATTGGCGCCCGTTGGCCTGAAACCGCAGGGCCAGTTTCTGTCCGTCACCGGCGGGCAGCGGCCGCCAGGCTTTCATGTTCGTAATGTTCCGGGCCGAGAAGTTGTTGAACACCAATCCCAACGTTCCAACAAAGCCGACGTACCCGCCCCAACCACCCGATAATTCGATCTGGTCACTCGGTTTTTCTTCCACCGTGTATTCAATATCCACCGTTCCATCGGGTTGCGGAACGGGGTTGATTCCAATCTTTTCCGGGTCAAAATACCCCAACGTCGACAATTCACGCTGCGTCCGGATGATGTCGGTTTTGCTGAATTTCTGACCGGGCAAGGTCCGGATTTCCCGCAACACCACGTGGTCACTGGTTTTCGTATTTCCGTTCAGGATGATCCGGTTGATGGTGGCTTGTTTGCCTTCAAAAATCCGGAATTCCAGATCCAGGGAATCACCCTCAACGCTTTTGATGACGTCTTCCGCGTTGAAATACAAATACCCTTTGTCCATGTAAGCCGAACTCAGGTCACTGCCGGGAATCCCGTTTTTCTTCTTCTCGATGTCTTCCTTACTGTATACGTCGCCTTTTTTTACGCCCAGCACCTGCGTCAGAACCTCATCGGTGTAGAGGTAGTTACCTTCCCAGGTAATGTTGCGAACGTAGTATTTCTGCCCCTCATCGATATTCATGATGATGTTTACCGTCCGGCTATCGTGGGCGTAAACCGAGTCGAACGTAACGCTGGCATCGCGATACCCCTGCTTGTTGTAAAACTCGACAACCTTCTGCTTGTCTTCTTCAAATTTCTTGGGAACGAACTTGGAAGGGGTAAACAAACGGCCAAACCGCATCTGTTTGGTGCCTTTCATCTTCATCCGGATTTTCGACTCGTCGACCAACTCCCGTCCGCGAATTTCGATGTTATTGATCTTGACTTTGCTGCCTTTCTCGATCGACACGCGCATGGTGGCCTGGTTGCGGGTACTGTCCGTCGGAACCGACAGAATTTTGACTTTGGTGTTCAGGTATCCCTTCTCAACGAAATATTTCTTGACACTGAGTTGGGTATTTTTAACCAATGTGTTGGAAATCAAGCGCCCCAGGTTGAGTTTTATCTTATCCTTAAGTGCATCCTGTTCTGATTTTTTGATACCCACAAACGTAACCTTGTACAAACGGGGCTGTTCTTTTATGGATACATTGAGGGTTACATTGGTACCTTCAACCTTTGTAGCCAGGATCTCGACGTCTTCCAGCAATCCCTGCGCCATCAGGCGTTTGATCGCTCCGTTAATGCTTTCGCCCGGAATCCGGACTTTATCGCCCACTTTCAAACCGGTCAGCGACAACAGCGAATTCGGATCGAGGTATTTGTTCCCCGTGACGGTCAATCCGGCAATTTCGTATTCTTTCGGATCAGCGTAATTGAGTTCAATCGGAGAAGTGGACGCTCCAATGGGTGCCGGTCCTGTGGTGATGCGTCCGCCCCCAAATCCCGGCCGAACCTGCGCCCGACCCGGCATTGCCATAAACAGCACCAGCACGACGATTCCGGCCAGAACGGTTTTATTGTTTAAAAATACCACCGTGGTAGGAGTTAATTTCATAGTTTACTTCACGAGTTGTTCACTGATCTTTCCAAAACGCCGTTCACGGTTCTGATACGTCAGAATAGCTTCCCACAGGTGCGGTTTACGAAAATCGGGCCACAACACGTCGTTCATGATATAAAGTTCTGCGTAAGCCAGTTGCCAAAGCATAAAATTACTGATGCGGTGATCGCCCCCCGTCCGGATCATCAGATCGACCTCGTCGATGCCTTCCGTGGCCAGCGCCTGCCCAAACACCTCGTCATTGATCTGGTCGGGCTGCAGGGTACCTTCCTGAATTTGCCGGGCCAGTTTTTTGGTGGCTTCTACAATATCCCATTTGCCACTGTAACTCAACGCCAGAATCAGGTTGAGTCCGTTGTTATTTTCGGTTAGTCGAATGGCTTCGGTCAATTCCTGGCGGCAATCCCCCGGCAATGTATCGATGCTTCCAATAGCCATCAACCGGACGTTATTTTCCATCAGCGTTGGAACTTCCCCCCGGATGGTGTGCACCAGCAAATGCATCAGTGCATCGATTTCCAGTTTGGGGCGGTTCCAGTTTTCCGTCGAAAATGTATAGAGTGTCAGGTATTTCACCCCCAATTCCGCACATCCCTCGGTGGCCTCCCTAACGGCCTTGATTGCATTTCGGTGGCCGAACACCCGCGCAGCTCCCTGCTTTTTGGCCCAACGTCCATTTCCGTCCATAATAACGGCAATGTGTCGGGGCAGATTGCTCAGGTCAATGAGTTCTTTCATTCAGCCGAATAGGATTTAACAAACTTTAACAAATAGACGGCCCGCCGAGGTGGGCCGTTCAAAATTAGACTGCAAGTTACTAAAAAGCATACGGTTTTAAAAGAAATGAAATGGGAAGACCGGATGTCCGGATTATATTTTTAATCCAAGCTCACATCCCTTAATGCGAGGTTATTTGAAGGCAGGTCGCCGGCAAAAGAAGCGCCACGAACGCAGCTTACTGAAACCGGTTTTTCTCCGGCAGGTAATTATTGCCGGTTAGACTGCGCCCATTGCTGGCTCAAGAGTCTCTGAAAACGGCAGATTGATCCCTTTTCTCCCCGCATTGGCGGCTCATCAGTAGGGCGAAGCGGCACTTGCCTTTTCATCGTCGTACCCGCGTTTTCTTTGAAAACAAGCATGCTGCAAAGCACTGGTTTATAGGCAGACAAGCGAAGTAAGAGACTAGAAAAACGACTGACTGATAAAAACCAACGCCATGCTGTTTCATTTTTTCCCTCTTATCTGCCTATCTATTTTGGTCGAATCCATTTGGCTGGCAGAATCGGAATCGCTCTAAGTATACTGCCACCGTCATACGGGTAGTGGTTTCAAAAACGGCATGTTTCATGGCCGGATGATCACGACAATAGCGGTTTTGAGCGGAAAATCGAAATTTTCGCGTATATTTAGGTACGTGTATGGTAAAATGTTTTTCCACTGCATCCGGAGACACAGTGGAAAAACAGGTAATATTGTCGGAGCAATACTGATGCAGACGAACGGGAAAGATTCAGAAATACGATGTCGGCTTTCCATTGCGCTACGAACGGTTTCGCTTCTGATCGGTAGTTTTCTGGTGGTATTTTCATCCATCGGCGCCAACTCGCCTTACATTGTCAAAGTACAGCATTATTCGCTCGGCGAAGGGCTCCCCCAGCGGGGTATATTGAGCATTGGGCAAGACCCACAGGGGTATGTCTGGATCGGTACTCTCAATAATGCCTATCGATTCGACGGCCATGTTTTTAAATCGTTTCCGGTAGAGCAGGCTTCAAATCCGGTAACAAAGTCATCTCAACTAACCGCGTTAGGTTCTGTGAGTTCGATTCGTACCGATCTGGATGGAAACCTGTGGTTATTCAAATTTGGGTCGCAAGCACATAGTCAGATTGATATACTAGTTCCGGGCCAACAGAAACTGATTTCTTTTGAAAAGCGATTTCATCAAAAACTGCCTTTCGATCTGTCAGGCTCATTGCTGGGATTTCCCCAATTACTGGCTTCAGCCCGGCCAACCGATCCCATTATAATCCCTGATTTAAATGGAGCCGTGTTTCTCTATAAAGGTCAGGGGAAATTTAAGCAGATCTACCAGCACCCCTACCCCGAAAAAATCAGAAAATACTATAAAAGATCGTATGAAGATAAGACGCCTTTGAAGTTGAAAAATTTTATTGTTACCCCAGCCGGTACCACTTTAATTACCTATGCTTCAGAGAACCCCCTTGAAAATGAACTGACTGAAATCTGGCCAAACGGAAAAATTCGTCGGCAGCTACACGTTCCCGCCCAACTTCATCCGGTTTCGGTTGACTCGCAGGGCACTATTTATTTAGCTTATTACAAGTACGTCTACGACGAGCCCGCTAATCTGCCCAGCCAGCTCCCCAGGCTGATGCCGCATCAGATCGATGCCTTGTTATACCAGTTGAGTCCGGACGGGAAATTGACCAATGTCCCGGTTCTTTTTCAGAAAAATCCCTTCCCGAACCCGTCCCAATACAGCTTTGTCAATGATAAAGTCGTGTACGATGCCAAACACGGCCTATATTGGTTTCTGGGTAAAAACGTCCTGTTTGCCTGGCACCCGAAACGTGGCATTGTATTCGACTTAGCCGCATCGGGCTTCCCCGTTGCCAGCCTGATTGATATTAATCAGCTGTTTGTCGATCGAACGGGTGCCATCTGGGTCGCTACTCAAAACGGCGTTCTCCTTCTTACCCTAGAACCCAATCATTTTCAACGATATTTGTACGTGCCGGATGAAGAAACCGCCATACCAAAACTAAGCACACGGGGTATTGTAAAAACCGGTGACTGGCTCTGGGTGAATGCGTTGCACGGCATGATCCATCTAAAAACCGGGGAAGTACGAAAAGCGATTTCCGGTGAACACGGTCCTGCGATTTTAAGCCGGGATAAAAAGAAGATTTGGGCGATCTCGGAATCTCTGGTACAAATTGATCCGATCACTTTGTCCATTCAGAAATTTTCCCTTCAACCAAATCCTAAGAAATATTGCTGGGTTATTTGGGAAGACGGCAAACGCAACTTTTGGTTGGGATACGACGAAGGAATGTCCTATTTCGATACCCAACAGAAACAAAATCACCCCTTTACCCGATACAACCAGTACCCGGAACTGGCCACCAGCCGGATCAACGACTTTTTCCCGGATTCCACCCAGAATGGGCTTTGGGTTGCTTCGTCGTCCGGGCTTTATGTGCTGGATACCCTGCGGGGCATCACCGCCCGCTATAGTTCGAGGGATGCCGCTCCCCATCACCTGCCTTTCGACCACATTACCTTTCTTCACCACGACCGCACCCAACCGGGCATTTACTGGCTGGCCACCCGAGGAGGTGGGTTGATTCGCTGGGAACAAAAAACCGGCCGCTGGCAACAATTCACCCAGGAACAGGGCCTTTCCAACAACGACATCTATTCCGTACACGAAGACCGGAACGGTTATCTTTGGCTGCCCAGTAATTATGGCTTGATGCGGTTTCACAAACAGACGCACCAGGTGCAGGTTTTCCTGCCAAAAGACGGCATTACGCATGAAGAATTCAACCTGAAATCCTATTACCAGAGCCCCGACGGTGAGCTTTTTCTCGGCGGTCTGAACGGGATTACGGCGTTTCGGCCCAATGATCTGATAAAAGAAAAACCGGTGATTGTTCCGCTGCGGGTGACCAATTATGAGCAATTCAACGCCAGTACGGGTCAACGAACCGATCACTTGCCGGAGTTTCAACAAAACCAGGAAATTACGATTCCTCCCCAAAACCGGACGGTTTCGCTTTCGTTTGCCTTGCTCGATTACCGGTATGGGCGGCAGTTCCGGCTTTTATACCGAATTGTCGGCTGGCAGAACTACTGGACCGCCCAGTTTCGGCGCGATGTTTCCATCAATGGCTTACTTCCCGGCACCTACCAGCTTCAGGTGCGGGCCCAGAACCCCAACGGACAATGGGCTTCCCGAACGCTGACCATCCCGATTCGGGTTTTAAAGCCCTTTTATCTCCAGACCTGGTTTCTAACCTTAATTTTTCTCACCCTGATCGGCTTAACCATTGGCTTTTTCCAATGGCGAAACTACCGGCTCCGGCAGGAAACCCGGCGGCTGGAAGAAGAAGTGAACCGGCGAACGGCTCAGATTGCTCAGGATAAGGCCGTTATTGAACAGCAGGCGGCCGACCTGCAGGCCAGCGCTACCCTGAAGTCCCGTTTTTTTGCCAATGTTTCGCATGAATTCCGAACCCCCCTCACCCTGTTGCTGGGCCCCTTAACGCATTTGTCGAAGCAGCTTTCCGATCCGTCGCTGACCCGACTCGTCAACACCATGGACCGAAACGCGCGGCAGTTGCTGACGATGGTGAGCGACCTGCTCGATCTGTCCAAACTCGATGCCAGCCAGATGCAATTGGCCAACCAGCCTGCCGACTTGGCGCAGGTTACCAACCAAACGGTGTCTAAATTTATGTCCCAGGCCGACTATACGGGCATCAAACTGACGGTGGAAGGCACCGGCCAACCCATCTGGATGCTGCTCGACACCGTCAAGATCGAAACCGTATTAACCAATTTGCTCGCCAATGCCCTGAAATTTACCCCGGCGGGTGGTGTGGTTTCGGTTCAGGTGCTGAAGCAGGACAAGGCTGTTCGGGTGGCAGTGCAGGATACCGGAAGCGGCATTCATCCCGACGATCTTCCCCACATCTTTGAACGGTATTACCAGTCGCAACAACCGGATGCACCATTGCGGGGCGGTACGGGCATCGGGCTTGCGTTATCGCACGAATACTGCCACCTTTGGGGCGGACAGCTAACCGTAGCCAGCCAACTCGGAAAAGGCAGTACGTTTAGCTTTACCTACCCCTACGAACCGGTTTCTCCGCTCCAAACTGCCCCAGCCCCCCCATCGCCAGCTCAACTCGAGCCGGTTGCGGATTCGCCGGAGCCGGAAGCGAATCCAGTACGTTCCCGGATTCTGCTGGTAGAAGACAATCCGGATATGACGGAATACCTGAGCACGATTCTAGCGCCTGCTCACCTGCTGCACACGACCCGCAACGGGCGCGAAGCCTGGGATTGGCTGAATACCTTAACCAATACTGATTATCCGCAGCTGATTCTGACGGACCTGATGATGCCCGATATGGACGGACTGGCGCTGGTGAACGAAATCCGGCAGCACCCCGACTTGCGCGATATTCCGGTTTTGATGTTAACGGCGCGTACCAGCCAGGATGTGAAGTTGCAGGCCCTGCGGCTCGGCGTTGCTGATTACATGACCAAACCATTCGATGAAGACGAACTGCTCACGCGCATCAGCAACCTGTTCGAACGGTCGCAGGAACGGACGGTCTGGCAACAACACCTTCCCGGCGAAACCGCTCTGGCGTCCCCGCCTTCGGTGGAAGATGAATGGCTGATCCAGCTGCAACAGGTTACCCTGAAAAACCTGACCAACCGGTATTTTCAGGTGAACACCCTGGCCGATGCCGTCCACAGCAGCGAACGGCAGTTGTATCGGCGCTTGAAAAAGCTGACCGGTTTTTCGCCCAACCAGTTTATCCAGGAAATCCGGCTGCAAACCGCCCGCGAATGGCTGGAAAATCAACGATTTACCACCGTCAAAGAAGTTTGTTACGCTGTGGGTTTTCAGGATACCGTGTATTTTTCACGCCTGTTTTTACAACGTTTTGGGAAATATCCTATGGCGCTCCTCCGTACGACCGACGAGCTTACACCCCCGGAACAGCCCGACGATTACCCGCCCATTACGGATAAACGACCCGTCCACCAGCGCGTGTTATAACTCCATCAGACTTTTCAGATTGTCGTGAAAACTGCTGCCTGTCATCAGTTGAGTGGCCTTTTTATCCCGCATGATGATGACAAATTTCCCGTTGAAATGCCGCTGAATTTCCCGAATATGGTGGGAATTCAATAACGTTGAGCGGCTGATTCGGGTGAAGGTGTCGGGTAGTTTTTCTTCGAGTGTAGAAATCGTATAATTGGTTAGAAACTGCTCACCGTCGATGGTATGCAGAAAAACGTACTTGTCTTCGGCTTCGAACCAGGCAATGCTGGTCAACGGAATCAGCAGAATACGGTCCCCGGTTTTAACGGAAATGGAATGCAGTTCTTTCTTCGGTTTCAGCATTTCCAGCACGTGCCGCAAATCCGGCCCGGGGCCAACCGGCGTCGCCTGGGATTTCCGGATGCGTTCGACGGTTTTTTCCAGACGTTCCGGCTCAATCGGTTTCAGCAGGTAATCGATCGAGTTTTCTTCGAAAGCGCGAACGGCGTAATCGTCGTAGGCCGTGGCAAAAACCACAATCGGCAGATAGGGCAGTTTGGCCAGCATTTCAAACCCGTTCAGTCCCGGCATTTCAATATCCAGAAAAATCAGCTCCGGTTCCAGCGCTTCCACGGCTTTGAGCCCTTCCAGCCCGTTCACCGCTTCGCCCACAATTTCGAAGGTGTCGGCATACCGGCCCAACAGACGCCGGAGTCGGTTGATGGCCAGTGGTTCGTCGTCGACTAACAGAGTTCGGAGGGGAAATTGATTGGCCATGATTCACGCGTTAAGTTTCAGCGATGGTGGACCCGGTTTTCGGCGTCCCGGCGTCGGCCCATTCTTTGGTTGACTGCCAAAAAGTTTTTTAACCCAATGGCCTTTCCAGAGCCAGAAACCGGACAGCACAACGAGCGGCACAATCCCGGCTTTGACCATCAAAGCGGCTTCGGGAATTTGGGAAACCGGCCCGTAAATGTAGCCGATGATGGGAATGCTGGCAATGATGTGAATCCAGCGGATCAATTTGCGTTCAGTAGCGGCTTTCATCGATTGTTTACTGTTGTTTCAGGAGACAGCGACTGCCGGATCACCTCGGGCGAACGGCTCAGCCGCTCTTTTTTAACCTGCACAATCACTTCTTTAACGGGCTTGTTTTCAACCAGTAATCGGGCGTCGTAGCCATACAGCAGCTTCAGTTTATCCTGAATGCTTTGCAGGCCGTAGCCCGCTACGAGTTCTTCCGGAAAAACCGGTCCGTTGTCGTGAATCCGGCAGTTCAGCCAGCCATTTTCCTCCGTAATCCGGAGAATGATCGCTCCCGGCCCGGCGACTTTCGAAATACCGTGTTTGATGGCGTTTTCGACCAGCGGTTGCAGCAGAAACTGCGGAATCTGCACTTCATTCAGGGTTTTATCCGTGAGGTCGATGCGGTACGTCAGCCGATCGCCAAACCGCACCTGCTCCACGTCCAGGTACGTCCGCACCATTTCCAGTTCATCGGCAATGGAGTTGAAATAGCGGTTTTTCATCCCGGTCGAATACCGGAACAATTTGGACAGCAACACCACCATTCGTTCGGCGCGGTCGGGTTCGTCATGCACCAAACTGGCAATGGAGTTCAGGGCATTATACAGAAAATGCGGGTTGATTTTGGCTTGCAGCGCTTCCAGTTCGGCCCGGGTTTTCTGCTGTTCCAGGTGCAGCAGCTGGTATTCCTGCTCCGTTATTTTTCGGGTAAACGTGCGGGCGCGCTGCTGAAAATAGAAAAACAGGTTTCCTACCACAATGGGGCACAACAGGTAAAGCTGCGACAAATTATTGCCGCTATTCCGATACACCGCGATTTTCGATGGGTCAAAATAGCGGATCATCAGGCCTCTCCAGATCAGGTAATTGAGTGCACCAACCACCACCAAAAAGATCAGGGATAAAATCAGGTGCTGCACCCAGGCTGATGGAAACCGGTGTGCCACCAGCCCGAACAGTGAACAGATTAACAGCACACCAGCCGCATTGACCAGGTTACTGACACAGATCATCACCGTGATTCCGATGTATTCGCCAGTTGGGTTAGCCAGTTCCAGTGTAAAATAAATGATACCGCTCAGCCCGTAAACCATCATGGCGCAAACCGCAATTGAAATCAGCCAGTCGCGCAAGCTGCTCTGAATGAACAGTTTTCTACCTTTCAATTTCTGAAATAAACTCATAAATGACGAACGGGCTAGTGGCACTTACTGACCGCACTGACTCAGCAGATACTGATCCGTGTCGGCTCCCCAACTGGGGTGAATGGTTGATGCCGGTTTGAATTTAGCGAATTTTTCCCCGGCTTGTTTCAACACCGGACAGGCCACGGTTTTTCCCCCGCCATACTGCTCCGGCGTGTAAAACAACGACTGTCCCTGCAACAGATAAATCCGCGGATTTTCGGGATTCTTCTGTTTGGCCTTGTCGAGATTGGTCTGAAAAATCTGGCCGTATTCCTGCCAGCGGTTTTCGGGATCGACGGATAAGCGGGCGCTCGCCAACGCAGCCGCCAACACCATCAGTTCGTCGTTATCAGCCTGCTGACCGGCAATTTTTTTGTAAAACGCATCGGCTTTGTCGAGCAACGCGTCTTTTTTGCCCTTATCGGTTTCTTTGAAAGAAAGCACGGCGTTGGCGTAAGCCGCCCAATAATTGGGCAACCATTCGGCGGTTTCGGCACTGCCGATGCGCTCAAGCTGCCCGGCGGCTTGCTGGAGTTCGGGCGTTGGCGTCGTGAATTTCACTTTGGCAATGGCTTCTTCCATCGCTTTCGTGTATTTTTCATTTTGGGCAAATGTGCTGGTAAAAACCGCCAGCGCAAGAGTTACTGAAAAAAGGAGTCGTTTCATGGTTTTGATGGTTAAATGGTTAAAAATGTTAAACGTACCCACGGTCCGGCGGGCGGCCCCGTTTAGTCCGCGAGATCAGACGATTTAGGATAGTATTATTTATAAAATTGCAAATAATCGCACGGATTAAACGGGGCCGCCCGCCGGTCCGTGGGTACGTTAATTACTAATCAATTCAGGATCAATGGGCTTTCGGGTCAGACTCAAAACGGCTCCGACAAAGAAAAACCGGTAGAACGGCGGCACCACGGCAAACTTCTGGCGGCCGTCGGGCGTGTAGCGATACCCGTAACTATTCTTCGTTCCCAGCAGGTTTTCGGCCGACGCGTAGAGGACCAGAAACTTTCGGGGCAGGATTTTGATGTAACTCATGTTCACACTCAGGCTACTGTAGGGGCGGGTTTTATCGCCCAGAAACCGGTCGCTGCCCGGATTGTAATACGGACGTCCGCTGGCGAGCGAATACGTCGCGCCAGTATTGATGCCCAGCGCCGGAAAGTATTTCTTGAAAACGAGATTCAACGTATGCGTGGCCGCGAAAGTCGGCATGGCTTCGGTCGGGTAATTGCGGAAAAGCCGTTTGGTATCCAGAAACGAGTACGACACCCAGTAATCGACATTTTTCATCGATTGCTTATCGCGCCAGAACAGGTCGAATCCTTTCGCGTAACCAAAACCGCTGTTGTTGGTCCGGTTGGTTGGAAACCGGTAGATGTTCGGATCGTAATAACCGTTCGTATTTTCCCGAACCAGATTCCGGTAGTCTTTGTAAAAGGTCTCGACGCGAAACGTGCGGTTTTCCCGAATCCGCTGGTAATTCAGAATCAAGTGGTTGGCCTGCTCGAAGTTCAGCTTCGGGTTGGTCAGCAGGTAGGTCTGGTCGGGGCTCTGGTAAAACTGACCGGCCGCCAGCGACACCTGCCCGTAGGGATCGGTTTTATACGCCATCGACAACCTGGGTGACACATTCGCCCGGTTGATGACCGACGTCCGTTCCCCGCGCAAACCCGCCCGCACGGCCAGTTTTCGGGTAAAAAATACTTCCGTTTCGACAAAAACCGCCGAATACCAGTCCGTCAGTGAGCCACCCCAGATGCCATAGTGGTTTTGGTAGGTATACCGATGCAATTCGGCCCCGGTCAGCAACGAGACTTTGCTGCTCAGCGAGCGCGTCAAAACCGCCCGGCCCTGAATGCGTTGTTCCTGCGTTCGGGCCGAAACCGTATCGATGCCCAGCCGGTCGCGGTTAAAATTATAACTCACCCCGGTTTGAAGCCCCCAGCGGCCCTCGTCCCAGGTGGTTTGAAAGGTCGTCATCGAAAACGCATTCCGGTTCCGGACAGTGAACGGCGACGCCCGGAAGTCGCCGGTAAAATTCCGGAATTCAATACCCTGATACGCCATCGAAAGGTCGGTGTAATGTTTCAGCAAACCCCGCTTACCGATGGGTTGCGTCAAGATGATCGACGTGCCGCCCGCTTCCGGCGCATGAATCCAGTTAATATTCGATTTCAGGACGTTAAACAACGGATTCAGGTTGGTATAATTCACCGAAAAGGTAATCCGCTCTTTTTTGAAAGCCGAAAGTGTAATCCCGGCGGCATTGAAACCGACGCTGATGCCGTCGTTATCTTCGGCGCGGTCTTTCGTGTTCAGCGACAAAACCGACGAAAGCGCCTGCCCGTACTGGGCCGAATAACCACCCGTGCTGAACGCCGTTCCTTTGAACAGAAAAGGCGAAAACCGGCTCCGCTGGGCCACATCCGGCGCTCCGCTCGAGAACGGATTCTGTACTGCCAGCCCGTCGATGATGGTGCGGGTTTCGGAAGCCGCCCCACCCCGCACGAACAAGCCGGTCTGGTCGCCGACGCGCTGCGCACCGGGCAGTAGTTGCATCACTGCCGGAATGTCGGCGCCCCCGCTGGCGGTCGTCACGATGTCGAGCGGTTTCAAAACCGTCTGCCGTTTTTCATCGCTGGCTTCAAAAGCCCCCGCCGTAATGACAACGGTATTGAGAATGGTCGCAGTTTCCTCCAGTTTGCGGGTAAACTGAACCGTTGGCTGATCGAGTTTGATCTTTTGCTGAACTGGTTCGTAGCCGACAAAGCTCACCGCGAGGGTGGCCGTATCTTTCTGGCTGGTTTGAAAGCTGAACGTGCCGTCGGTATCGGTATTGACGCCGTCGTAAGAGCCCTTGATGAAGACGTTCGCACCCGGCAAACCTTCGCCTTTGCGGTCGGTGATTTTACCGGTTATGGTCGTTTGCGCCCCGGCCAGCGCAGGCAAAAACAGGACGCAAAAGAAAAGTAGCTGTTGTTTCATGGCGGATGGCTTCGAATTCGGATTCAAAGCTATTCGCCCCGGTGGCGGAAGGGAAGCGGTTTCCGACAGACAACAATTTTGTCGGAATAAACGGGGGAAAATCGCGGATGATCGGGTTGGTAAATTTCATTTTGTAAAAAATTTTAAGAATAAATCCGCCTTATTTCCGCTTCTACCATAGATTATTTCAGGTTTCGAAAAATTCCTTAAAAAAAATTTCACCAAAAAGAGTATTGCTTCCCGATTCCTGCATCTTTCCCCCATATCGCAATACTAATGCGGTTTTCGGTTTACAGTATTCAATGTTCGGTGGCTGACGCATTCCTGTTGCTGCTTACCCAGCTTCGGTGAAAACGACTCCGGCCGCCCCACCGAATACCATAAACAGAAAACCGTAAACCAACTTAACCGACCTAACACTAATCTCTATTAACATTTTTTGCCGCCTATGAATAAAGTTCACCGCTGATTGTTCACAAGCCCATAATGGTGCAACATTATCGGCCCGCTGATCTCCTGAATTTTTACGTCTGTTTCGCTACATCCCAAAAAGGGTGGACTGGGAATCATTACGCCGAATTTTAACCGTCAAAACCAAAATTATGTCGAGAACTGTACAATTTCATGCTGCTTTACGGACAATCATGCGCGTTGCTCTGTATCAAGCTCTCCTGTCCATTGCATTAACCACGCTGACCTATGCTCATCACGACGGGCGTGGACCAAAAGTTCTGGAGCAAAAAGTAACCCTGCATTTGACTAATGTCGACGTTGAGAAAGCACTGGAAAAGCTTGAAAATGTGGCGAAGGTCAAATTCATGTACAATCCCCAGGTTTTCGGCAACCAGAAATACAGCTTCAAATTTCGGGACGAAGCCCTTTCCGATGTACTCGAAAAAATACTGGCACCCCACCAGGTTAGCTACGAAGTCGTGCAGGACCGGATTATCCTGAAACGCGTTCAGACGCCGGTGGAAATCGTGCCCATTAAGGCCAGAGAAGCACCCAAACGCAATATTACCGGAAAAGTGACGGACGAAAACGGTGCCGGACTTCCCGGCGTCAGCATTCTGCTGAAAGGAACCACACGCGGTACATCCTCGGATGCGGAAGGAAGCTACCGGCTGGAGGTTCCGGATGCGGAAGTAACGAATGCGGTTCTGATTTTCAGCTTCGTAGGCTACGTATCGCAGGAAGTCACGGTGGGCAACCAGACGGCGGTTTCCGTTCAGATGGCCCCCGAAGCCAAATCGCTGGCCGAAGTGGTCGTCACTGCCCTCGGGATTGCGCGGGAGAAAAAAGCGCTGGCGTATGCCGTAACGGAAGTGAAAGGAAGTGAGTTTACGCAGGCCCGGGAAAATAACGTAGCCAACGCCCTGACCGGTAAAATTGCCGGAGTAAACGCTACCGGTATGGCGACCGGCCCCGGTGGTTCGAGCCGCATTATTATTCGGGGAAATGGCTCTTTGAACGGCAACAACCAGCCCTTGTACGTGATCAACGGGATGCCGATGGACAACAGCATTCCGGGTGGCGGAACGGCCTCGGACGGTAACGGGATGAACGTCGACCGTGGTGACGGGATTGGCGGGATCAACCCCGACGACATCGAGTCGATCAGTGTCCTGAAAGGCGGTCCGGCTGCGGCACTTTACGGGGCGCGGGCTTCCAACGGGGTTATTCTGATCACGACCAAAAAAGGACGCGGTCAGAAGGGCGTTGGGGTGGAAATCAACAGCACGACCTCTTTCGAGAACATCGCCGTGATTCCGAACTGGCAATATGAATACGGCCAGGGACTGGATGGCAAAAAACCGACGACCCTGACGGAAGCCAAAAGTACGGGACGGCTTTCGTACGGCGCGCGCATGGACGGCCAGCCCACGATTCAGGTCGATGGACAGTTGCACCCGTATTCGCCCCAGAAAGACAACCTGAAAAACTTCTACCGGACGGGCAGCAATTACATCAATTCGGTGGCTTTTACGGGCGGAAATGAGTCGGTCAACTTCCGGCTGGGTCTGAACAACACCAATTCCAACAGCATTGTACCGAACTCGTCGTTCACGCGGAAAATCGCCAACCTCAACCTGAACGCCTTTCTGGGCAAAAAGCTGAGCATCGAAACCGTATTCCAGTACAACTACGAAGCCGGAACGAACCGCCCGAAAGTCGGCTATGCCGACATGAACCCGCACTGGGCGACCTATTTGGTCGCCAACGTAGTCGACATTCGGAGCCTGGCACCCGGTTATGATCCGGCAACGGGCAAGGAAATGGAATGGAACCCGGTTCCGGCCGCGCCAAACCCCTATTTCGTAGTTAATAAATTCAAAAACGACGACACCAAACACCGGTTTTTGAGTCAGGGAAGTATCCGTTACGACATTCTGGACAACCTGTTCCTGAAAGGAAGCGTGAGTCAGGATTATTACAGCTTCCAGTCGGAATACGTCCAGCCGACCAACAACGCCTTCGCACCGCTGGGAACGTACGAAGGACGGAAAACAACTTCGTCGGAAACCAACGGCATGTTGACGCTGAACTACAACACCACCTTTTTCAAGGACCTGACTTTTTCGGCCATGCTTGGTGCCAACGCACAACGCAGTATTTACGACCAGACGGTGATCGCGGGTAGCGAATTTACGGTGCCTTATTTCTACAGCTACACCAACCTGGCGGCTTCGACAACGACGCCGACATACCTGAAAAGCGCCATCAACTCGGTTTTCGGTTCAGTGGATTTTGGGTACAAAGGGCTGGCTTACCTGACGGTTTCGGGTCGGCAGGACTGGTTTTCGGTCCTGAATCCGAAGAGCAACAGCATTTTCTACCCGTCCGTGGGGGGGTCGCTGATTCTGTCGGATGCCATCCGGATGCCGAAAGCGATCAGCTTTGCCAAGTTGCGAGCTTCATGGGCGCAGGTGGGTGGTGCCACGGTAAATGCCTACCAGATTTACCAGTATTACTCGATGCAGCAGGGCGGTCACAACGGTCGGCCGGTACAGGTTCTGTCCTCGTCGCAGGTGCCGAATCCGGATCTGAAACCACTGACCTCGACCACGGCCGAAGCCGGTGTTGAAGCCAAATTCCTGAATAACCGTTTGGGCATCGACCTGACGTTTTACAACCGGAAAACCACGAACGACATCGTCACGTCCAACATTGCGCTTTCGTCGGGTTATACCTCTGCGCTGCTGAACGTGGGTGAGCTGAGCAACAAAGGGATCGAGTTGCTGTTGACCGGAACGCCGGTTCAGAACGGTAGTTTCAACTGGGATGTCAGCTACAACATGGCGTACAACAAAAGCAAAATCGAACGGCTGGCCGAAGGTTTGACCGGGATCGACGTCGGTAGCGGTGTGGGTGGTGGTCTGGTGCGGAACGTACTAAACCGGCCTTACGGTACGGTTTGGGGTTACCAGAAAAAAACCGATGCCAACGGCAATGTGGTTTTCAACACCGCCAGCGGGTACGCCGTTCGGGGTGATTTGCAGGAAATCGGACAGGGAACGCCCCCGTTGACAATGGGGATTACCAATAACTTCCGGTATAAAAACTTCTCGCTGAACTTCCTGATCGACGGCAAATTCGGCAGCATTGTGTACTCGAACCTGTACCAGTATGCCTACCGGTTTGGTCTGCCGCAGGAAACGCTGCCGGGTCGCGAAACCGGGGTAACCGTTACGGGTGTCACGCCGGAAGGCAATCCGTTCACCAAAACCTGGAAGAAAGAGGAGGTCGATACGTATTACGACAACGACAAGAATTACACCGCGATGTTCATGTTTAACAACGATTTTGTGAAGCTGCGTCAGGTGGTTTTCAGTTACAACCTGCCCGTCAGCAAGCTACCGTTCCTGAAACTGCAATCGGCGTCGATTTCGCTGGTGGCCCGGAACCTCGCCATTCTGTACAAGGACAAAAAGAACCAGTATTTCGATCCGGAGTCGGGTTACACCAGCACCAATGCCCAGGGCCTGGAAGCGTTCGGTGTGCCCAGAACCAAGAGTCTCGGGGTGAATTTAATGGTGAAATTTTAACAACATAGCTTTCTGACCATGAAGAACATCATTCATAAAATCCTACTCGCGGCTCCGTTTCTCTTCCTGCTGTCGGCCTGTGACAAAGGCTTTGAGGAAATGAACGTGGACCCGAATAAATATTCCGAGGTTATCCCCGAATATCTGTTTACCCGCGCCCAGCTCGACGGTGTCAGCACCAACTTTACGGGAGCGGCCTACCTAACCATCGGCCAGTCGATGCAGCATTTTGCCACCTACAAAGAAGTTCCGGCGGCTGGTGACAAGTACTTTAACTACAGCTATTCGACCGGCAACTGGAACGCCTACGCCGGAACTGCTGCGGGACAGGGTGCGATCATTTCCATTCGGCAGGTGATCGATGCCGTTTCGGCCAATCCGGCGAATGTCAATAAACTGTCGGCGGCCCGCATCTGGAAAGCGTATATTTTTCACCGCATGACCGACCTCTACGGCGACATTCCGTATTTCGACGCCGGCAAAGCGCTTTCCGACAAGAATTACGGGCCTAAATACGATACGCAGCAGGCCATTTACGCCGACTTGCTGAAAGAACTCGATGCCTCCATTGCGGCTTTCGATGCCACCAAAGCAACTTTCGGAACGGCTGATTTGATGTTCAACGGCGACGTCGTGAAGTGGAAGAAATTCGCCTATTCGCTGATGCTCCGGCTGGGCATGCGGTTGACGGAAGTGGATCCGGCTACGGCCAAAACCTGGGTGGAGAAAGCCATTGCGGGCGGGGTCATTCTGGACGATGCCGACCGGGCCATCATTGCTTACGTAGACGGTTCGCAAACCGCCAGCCGGAATTTCATCGCCAATGGTTTATTGAGCACCGACTACATTACGCCCGGTGGCGACAACGTGGAAGGCGGCAAGTTTGCCAAAACGCTGATCGACTATCTGAAAAATACCAAAGATCCCCGTCTGAACGTGATTTCGATTGTCTGGACTTCGGCGGATGGCAAAACGTTTACGGCCGACACCACGACGGCCCTGCAGAGCGGTATGCCCAACGCAGCGTTTAACAACCTGCCCGCCAATTTCAATTCCTTTTCGGAACCCAACCCGAATACGCTGCTGAAATACAGCGCGCCCCTGATCGTGTTTGGCAATGCGGAAACCAACCTGCTGCTGGCCGAAGCTTCGGTCCGGGGTTGGAAAAGCATTGGTACGGCAGCCTCCGCGTATACCGACGCGGTCAAAGCCGGGATGCGGCAATGGGCGCTGTTCGGCTCGGGCGGAACGATTTCGGAGGCAAAAATCAATGCCTATCTGAACCTGAATCCGTACAAAACCGCCGGAACCGTTGCGCAGCAAATGGAGCAGATTCAGACGCAGAAATGGGTTTCGCTCTTTCTGGAAGACGAATACGAAATCTTCGCCAACTGGCGACGCACCGGCTACCCGGTTTTGACCCCGACCAACTATCCGGGCAACCTCACCGGTGGCAAAGTACCGACCCGGTTTGTGATTCCGGATTCGGAAGAGACGTACAACAAAACCAACTTCATCGAAGCGCGCACCCGTCAGGGCGGAGCTAACACCCTGTCCAGCGTGGTTTGGTGGGATAAATAAATAATAACGTTCGAGAATGACTAAATAGCACCGGGACCTTCCTGGTGCTATTTTTTTGAATGGGAATGGTGGAGGTCGATAGAACGGGAGATTCTATTTATCACTCAATAGCCCGGATTCTGCTTCAAGGTTGGTTGTCCATTTACAAAACTCTGGGTAATCGCATAGTCTGGAATGGGCTGGTATTCGCTCTTGTTTTTAGTAAACTTCACCCCATTGCCCAGGGCCAGCGAACGGCGAAGGCTTTCTTTGGGTAAGTATTCCGTGTTAATAACCTGATCGGCGATTCCCCAGCGGACCAGATCGAAGAAGCGGTGACCTTCCATTCCTAATTCGATTCTTCGCTCAAAACGAACTGCCTGGCGGGCAATCGCCTGGCTCGTCCAGGCTGTTGTATAGGAATTCACCACATACCGGGCGGCATTGGTTCCGTCTAGTGTTTTAATCGGTGAGGCCGCGGCCCGGGCCCGAACCCGATTGACGTATTCACGCGCTTTATCCAGGCTACCCACCTCCACTTCGCATTCGGCCGCCATCAGCAGGACATCGGCAAAACGCATCAGGGCATAATTCAGCGCGCTGGCAATGCCAAAACTAGCCCGAGCCACCTGTCCCGAACTGTATTCAGCCGATGAAAAAACGTGTTTCTTACCCGTAAATGGCCCACCATTGGTGATCGACTCACCCGGAGGAGCCGTGAAGGCTAAACCGCTCATCAGGCCCCAATCCAAGTAAGGAATGCCCCGACGTCCGACGGTGTGATCTAAACGAGGGTCCAGATTGCCCGCATAAGGTGTAAATGGGCTGGCATCTGGCACCGTCTCATTCGAAGTAACATCCACATCGTTATAGGTATTGAGCAAGGGCAGGCCATTCTCGTCGGTGCGAAACGCGTTGACCAGGTTTTGCGATGGCCGATAAAACCACGAGTTTGTGCCCCCAGCAATCCCGTTGGGATAACACAGAATCGCTTCCCGAAAACCGTTCGTATTGTCGCCGGCACCATCGCCAATCGCGCTTTGCACCTCAAACATCGCTTCTTTACTATTCTGGGTTGCGATGCGGAAATTCTCGCCAAAATTCGCGGTCAGGTCCAGCTTCACGCCCTGGCTGGTTTTGCCCTGCCCGATAATCAGGTCGAAAAGCGCTTTGGCCTCGGCGAATTTATTCTGGTACAAATAAGCCTTTGCTAGGTAAGCTCCGGCCGTCCACTTGTTGACCCGACCTTTGCCCGGTTTCACTTCGTCCAGATTGTCGTAAGCGAATTTGAAGTCCGTTTCCAGTTGGGGCCAGCTATTGATGTAATTGCCACTCGCATCTTTATTCGGGATTTTGTAATCCGTGGCTTTTTCATCGACAAACGGAATGTTGCCAAAAATTTTCTTCCCCTCAAAATGGTGGAAGGCCCGCAGGAAACGAGCTTCTGCGGCCACTTGTTTCTTCAAGGCATCGGTCAGGGCCGGATCGGTTGTTTTGGCCAATGCCTGCAACACCCTATTGGCCCGGCCAATGCCATCGAAAATACCGTTCCAGCGGGCGAGCAACTGTGAGTTTGTGGAGGGCGTTGCGTATTGCATCACCTGGTTAATTTCGCTTTGGTCGGTAAAGTTGGTACCCCCCTTATACGCATCGCCCCCGGTTATGCTTCCCCATATCCAGTTGTATGACCCACTGAAGCCCAGGAAATTAGCGGCCTGTGAACCGTCGAGCGTAGCGTAGGCATCGATCAAAAAACCGTCGACCCCCTTTTTGCTCAGTAAATCGCTTTCGCTATAAACGCCCTGGGGACCCAGGTCAAGGAATTGTTGCTGACAGGCAGAAAGCGTAACGACCGAAAGCAGCAAGGAGAATACTGTATATTTCAGAATCAGTTTCATAACAAAATTGCGGGGGTTAGAAGGATACGTTTAGGCCCAGTAAAAACTGACGTGGATTCGGATAGCCTGAATAATCGACGCCCAGATTCTGGTCGCTGCTGGCCGTTTGTTCAATCGATGCGCCCGATACCAGTCCTAAATCGGGGTCGGCTCCGGTGTATTTCGTGATGGTGAAGAAGTTCTGCGCCTGTGCATAAACCCGCAGGTTGCTCATTTTAATCGTTTTCAGCCAGGTCTTCGGAAAGGAATAGCCCAGTTGAATGGTTTTGCCCCGCAAATAGGACCCGTTCTCCACGTAAAACGAACTCGAATTGCCCGTTACAAAAGCCGTATAGCCATTGGCGGCACCCACACCCAATTGCGGTGTTTTGGCAGTAGCCGCCGTGGCGGGTGTCCAGGCATCGTTTAGCTTGCCGGAAGCAACCGAGCCGCCTAAAACACCCATGTACGTAAAGTACTTGGTGTAATTATAGAGCTGATTGCCCTGATTCCAGAACACAAAACTACTCAGGTCGAACCCCTTCCAGCTGAAGCCGAGGTTCACCCCCATCTGGAATTTGGGATGGGGCGACCCCAGCACGGTTCGATCGGCCGTCGTGATATTTCCATCACCGTTAAGGTCTTTGTATTTCCAGGACCCAACGACACCCGAGGCTCCGTTTATTTTAGGGCCCGCATCGACCTCAGCCTGGCTGTTGTAAAACCCGTCAATCTGATACCCATAAAACGACGAGACGGCCTGTCCCTGAGTGGTAATCAGGGCGTTGGTGATCCGGCTTGCCGCTACCAGTTGCGCCGTATTCTCGTTATTTAGTTTGGTCAGCCGGTTTTTGTAGTGGGTAACGGTCAGGGTGGCATCGTATTTCAAATCGGACGTGATGTGGCCCTGGTTGGTGATTTGCAGGTCAATACCGGTGTTACGCATCGTTCCCAGATTGACCAACGGTTTGGTTACCAGCATTTCCAGCCCATTCCGCAGGCTGGGGACCAGCAAATCCCGGGTGTTTTTGGTATATACATCAACGGCGATACTCCATTTTCCCCGCAAAATGCTGGCATCCAATCCAATATTGGTCGATTCGGTGGTTTCCCATTTGGTTTGCAGATTCCCCTGTGAGCTCGCGCCATACCCCTGCGTAGAGCCAATATTGGCTCCATTGATATCGTAGAAATTATTGCCCGGTGCAGCGCTATAGGTTGAATACTGATTGAAGGCCGGCACATTGGAAATACTGCCCATTTTCCCCCAGCCAGCGCGTAGTTTCAGGTCATCCAGCCAGCCGAACGATTTCATAAACGCTTCGTCGGAAATGCGCCAGCCCACACCCAAAGAAGGGAAATTAGCATACCGCACATCGGGGCCGAAGAGTGATGAGCCATCCCGGCGGAACGTAGCGTTAAACAAATACCGGTCTTTCAGGCTATAATCGAGCCGACCGAAATACGAAAACATCGAACTGCGCGACAGCAGTGAATTGCGGTTGATGTCGGCATCGTTGGCGCTGATGTCGCCCAGCGACTGGGGCAGGCCCGTGTTGAGCGACAGAAAATTGGTTGACTCAAAGTCATAATTACTCTTGGCACCAAACAACCCCCGCCCGGCATTTTTAATGGCTTCGGTACCCACCAGCACCTTTACATCGTGAATCTGCGCCAGCTTTTTCTGGTACGTCAGCGTATTGCTCCACGTCCAGCTCAGGAAATTGTTCGTGGCCTCGGTCAACTGAGTAACGCGCCGGGATTGGCTGGCTTCGTATTCTTTCAGGAAAGCCCGCTGAAGGGTTCCGTTGCGGGTATCCACCCCAAATGATGTGCGGAAGGCCAGCGCGGAATTGAAATCCACCTGCGCAAATACATTCCCAAAAGCCCGCAGATTTTGATTGAACCAGTCTTTCCGGCGATCCAGATACGATACCGGATTATACCCAACTCCGGCCGTACCCCCAATCAAGGAACCGCCGTAGCCGCCTTTTAGGTCATAAACCGGTATAAACGTCGCGCTGCGTATCGCGTATCCCCAGGCGCTGGTTTCGCCAATCACGGTAGCATCTCCCCGCCGGTTGTCGTACGAAACCTGAAGATTTTCACCCACGGTCAGGAAATCGGTGGCTTTAAACGAAGAGTTCAGCCTCATCGAATACCGGTCATACCCCGTGTTTTTGAAGGTGCCCTGCTGGTTAAAATAATTCAGCCCCAGCGAAAACGTAGAGCGGTCGTTGCCTCCGCTGGCCGATAACTGATGGCTCTGGATAATGCCCTTTTGCGACATCGCATCGAACCAGTTGGTGCCCGGACTGGTCTGAAAAATCTGGTACGGATTGGTGTAGTCGGCAATCGTATATAAATCGGGATTGGCACGGGGATCGTTCGCCGACACGCCCCCCTTGAACGCATTGCTGACCACGTACCGGTCCGGAATAGCAAACGAACCATGCTGGCCAAAAACCGGGTCGACAAACGTGGTTGCCGTTGTTTTATCCAGATAGGTCAGCAACTCCCCCGTATTCAACAGTTTGGGTATCCGGTTCAGGGGCGTTGCCTGAATGCCGTAATAGGTATCGTACGACAGGGTTGTTTTACCCGTTTTGCCCCTTTTGGTTGTGATAATAATGACACCATTGGCGGCTCTGGCTCCGTAAATCGAGGCCGAAGAAGCATCTTTCAGGACCTGAATCGACTCGACATCCTGTGGATTAATGCGGGACGCATCGGTGGTCGGAACGCCATCGATGACGTAGAGCGGATTGTTGTTGCCATACGATGCAAACCCCCGAATCCGGATGGATGCCGAACTGCCGGGGTCGCCCGTGCTGCTCACCGTAACACCCGCTGCCCGGCCCTGTAACTGGGCTACCAGGTTCGCCGAAGGCGTAGCGGTTAGATCGCTGGCTTTCACGACGGAAACCGCCCCGATGATGTCTTTTTTCTGCTGCGTGGTGTAGCCGGTTACCACAACCTCGCTCAGTTGATTCGTCGTCGCTTCCAGTTGAACATTGATTTCTGTTCGATTGCCGACGATCACATCCTTCGCCGTATAACCGACAAAACTGAACGTTAAAACCGTGTTCGCATCCGGAACACCAATTCGGTATATACCCTGCGCGTCAGTAGTCGTACCCCGACTGGTTCCTTTTACGATAATGGTAACACCCGGTAGCGCTCCTCCTTTTTCATCCGTAACGGTCCCGGAAACGACTAGCTCGGAATGTTCTTCAACCGGGATACGCGGTTCATTTTGAATGCTTAGGTGATCAGCTTTCGGCATCAGGGGGGATAAAATAATCTGATTTCGGATGACTTTGTATTTGAGTTGTAAGGGCTGGAGCAAGCGGTCGAGCACCTGTCCCAGGGATTCGTTGACAATCGTGACCGTTATTCGCTGGGTAGCGGTCAGGAGTTGGGGCCGGTAGGTAAACTTTACGTCGGCCTGGGTTTCTATACCCGTCAGGACATGGATAAAATCCTGGTCCGATACCTGAATGCTAATTTTTCGGTCCAGGAGTGTTTGGGCTGTTACCTCCCGGGCCAAAGATACCCCCGCGAAAATGATCGCTATCGAAAGATGCAGGAGCGATAGTTTCATGAGGAGAATCAGTTCTTTTTGGAATCGTACTGTTTTTTTCATTGATTTGACAGTTTTTGTAAGTAGAAGACACAAAAACGACCTTCACACCCGCTGGAACGGGATACTGTTTATGAGAGCAGCGAAGGTCACGTAGAGGCCGGTAACGCTGGAACCGTTACCGGTTTTTTAGTGAGTAACCGGTTTAACTATACGAGCATAGGCAGATAGGTTTGGAGGTTATCAGAATAGGGTTAGTCGCAGCCTTTACTGTCGACAACAATCCGGGCATCGACCAGTTTATAGCTAGCTCCGACAGCTTCACAGATGATATCCATTTTTTCAAACAGATTTTCGCTGCCCAATGACGTGGTCAGTCGGCAATTGCTCAGTTGTTCCTCATCGAAAATGATCTCAACCCCGTAGGTTTTTTCAATGGCCTGTAAAATTTCAGCCAGGGGGGCATTCCGAAATGAAAAAAGCTTTACCTCGGCCGGAGGCAGAATGGGGGCCGGCTTTTCAACAAGGGTGCGGGTGATGTGGGCGTCCGCTTTCGTAAAAGTAGCCTGTTGATTGGGCGTCAAAATCAACCCATCCTTCTCCGGATCCTGGTGTTTAGTGCTTTGAGTTGGAAAAACAGATACCCGACCGGTTTTCACCATGACCTGGATCTGCTGATCCCGGTCATACGCTCTGACCCGAAAACTGGTTCCCAGTACCTTCGTAGTGATCGCATTCGCGTGGACCAGAAAGGGCTTATCCGGATTTTTTTGCACCTCAAAAAAAGCTTCCCCTTCCAGAAAAACCTCCCGGATGGTATCGGCAAATGCTTTTCGATACTGGAGTTGCGTACGCGGCTCTAACGATGCCTGGCTTCCGTCCGGAAGGTTTACGATCAGTACGGAGGAGGTATTGTTACGGACTTGTTCGAGTCGGTCGGAAACAATCTGACCCATTGGCTCATCAGGGCTAATCCGGTGGTTATTTTTCCGACTGAACCACCAGCCGCCCAATCCAAGTATTAAGCTAATGGAGGCAGCTGCCAGCCAGACGGGCCATTGCCGCCAGGGGCGCACCGATGTTTCCTGCGCGCTTTTCCAAATACGCTTGTAAAGCGTATTCACTTGCTGTTCCGATGGAAAATCAGTCTCGACGCGCTCATGCAACGTAAGCAGCAACTCCCGCGCCTGCCTGATGGTAGCCCGTTGGTTCGGGTGGTTTAGCAGGACATCCGCCCAGAAAGCATCGTCACTGGCCTCTCCCTGCAGTACCCACTTGCGGAAAGCGGTATCCTGCAAAAAGTCATCGGTCGTATAATGCGGGTACAACAGTACAGTCCTTTTTAGTGGGAAACTTGTATTATTTCAATTCACTAAGCAAGAGACTGCATGTAGCTTTTTTAAACCTATTTACCTGAAAAAAATTTCAGCAACCAGCCAAGGCCTAAAAAGCAGAGCGTGAGAACCAGAGCCAGTCGGCGGAGGGTCTGCAGTGCCTTTTGGGTCATGTTACGCGCGCCCTGTTCACTTATATTCATGATTGCAGCGATTTCAGCATAGCTGAATTCCTGGTAATAGCGCAGGATTAATGCCTCGTATTGCCGGGCAGGTAAATAGGTTAACCAGGCTTTTAACCGGGCAGACTGTAACGCGATTTCTTCATCGGAAATCATATTGGCTTCCACGGAAGCCAGCGTGGGCTGCCAATGGTCTGTTTCTGCAGTAAAAGGTTGGGGATATTCAGCCTCGGGGCGAAGCGATCGATGAATTTTACGGCGTAACGAACGAAATAGGTAAAATCGAACGGACTCCGCTTCGGCCAATTGAGAACGGGTACGCCACAAATCGGTGAACATATCGTGGATGGCATCTTCCACCAGATTCGAATCGCGGTTAATTTTCATTCCATAACTATACAACACGCGGACATAGCGTTGATAGAGCCAGGAAAAAGCGGCCTCTTCGCCATTCCTGAAACGATTCCAATAGCGTTGATCTTCCTGATCGGTTGCCCCAATAGCTTTCACGGAACAAAATAATGCGATTTTTCCCTAATATACTTCTACTTAGTCGGTCGTGCAGCGAATTTGAAGCCATGAATAATCGTTCAGCAGACCCGTATGACTAACGAATGGATGGACTAACTGAGGATAAGCTGTGATGCCCGGTGCCGAAATGTATACCACTTTGCCTGGCAAATGACCTAATCAATGAATTGGGTTTGGCAAATGGAATTGTGCCGGCATAACTACAACTCCGTTAAACACCTGAGTGGCTGAGACACGCCCAGAATCTTCAAACGCCCGCCACAATGGACGACGAGTGGGGCAGCCCCAAAATAAACGCTGGACGATGAATAGCGCTGCGGCAGGCCATTCATCGTCCAGCGTTTCCCAGTCCTTATGGAATTACAACGGCTGTAGCTCCATATTTTTCCAGCGAACTTTGATACCGCCCCCATCGTGAATCTGGAGGGCAATACCGCCTTCGCCTTTCCCGATTTTCTCATCTTTGTAATCGACCATTTCTTTGCCGTTGAGCCAGGTCTGTACGCGATCGCCCTCGGCGCGGATACGAAGCTTGTTCCACTGCTCCGGTTTCAGAATCGTTTCTTTTTCGTCCGGAATCTGAATCAGCCAACCGCGTCCGTAGGATTCGTAAATACCGCCCGTATCGTGGTTTGGCGGAGCCACTTCAACCTGCCAGCCACTCACTTTCGTTCCTTCTACCGTCGAGCGGATGAAAACCCCGCTGTTGCCGTTGGCTTCCTGCTTAAACTCCAGCGACAGATCGAAATTCTTGTAAAATTTATCCGTTGCCAGATAACCGTATCCTTTGTCGGGGCCGCTTTCGCAGACCAGCTCTCCATCAGCCACATACCACTTTTCGGTACCGTAGATTTTCCAGCCCGTCAAATCTTTTCCGTTGAAGAGTTTGACTTTTTTGGTTGGTGCCATAAAACCGACGGCAACCACGACCAGGAGAACCAATACGAGCAATTTTTCTTTCATGGGTTTGTCAAAAAAGTAAGTTTAACAAAGGATTTGGTAATTTTGTAACGTAATTGTAACCATTCATTCTGTTCAATAAACCGAATACCGGATTCGTTCTGAACTGTGTTCGGCATAAAGATAACAGGCTGAACCGTCTGTCCGACCTGATAAAGCACTTAATCTTACTTATTGATCGCTTTTACATGAAAAAAACGCGCTTTTCCCCTTTCCAGTCCCGCACCGTGCTGCTGGCGGTTTTCGTCACTCTTTTTACATTCGCGACCAGTTGCGACAACGAAAAAGAAGACGCTCCCGCCCAACCCAAAACCGTTGCCGATTATGTTTCTGAGAACAGTGACTTCAGCATTCTGAAAGCGGCCATGTTGCAGGCTGGTCAGCTCGATGCCTTCAAAAATCCGAACCTGACGGTTTTTGCGCCCAACGATGCCGCCTTCCGGGCATCCGGCGTAACCGACGCCACCTCGCTAACGGCCCTGACCAAAGAGCAGTTGACCGGTATTTTGCAATACCACGTCTTAAAAGCTGCGGTGGCCTCGTCTGGTTTTCCAATGGAAAAAAACAAAGCCGTCCAAACTTCCTTAAGCATTAATAATCAGGCGGTTTTAGCGTACATTACCAATGGAACGAGCGGGTTATTCATCAACGGCGCGAAAGTCACCAAACCGGATGTCCAGGTCGCCAATGGGGTGATTCACGTCATCGATCACATTTTGTTACCTCCGCCAACCGGTAGCGGTGGAAGTCTGGTGGGCGTCGTTCAGGCGGATACCAGCCTGTCGTTGCTGGGAGCAGCTGCCCTGCGGATTGCCACCGTAAACCCGACCCTGGCGGGAGTGCT
This sequence comes from Larkinella rosea, assembly GCF_003858635.1. Lineage (GTDB taxonomy): Bacteria > Bacteroidota > Bacteroidia > Cytophagales > Spirosomataceae > Larkinella > Larkinella rosea. The sequence continues at coordinate 529,420 of NZ_RQJO01000015.1, read as the reverse complement.
GACGGGCACTTCGCCGTATACCACCTTTGCGCCCACGAACAGTGCGTTCCGCGCGTTGAAACTGAGCACCGCCGACACGATCAATAAAGTGCCGGTGGCTATGCTGACCGCCATTCTGGCCAACCACGTGGTGTCGGGACGCTTGTATTCCAACGACCTGACAACGGGCGATGTAACGGCGTACAGTACCGGTAAACTGACCGTCAATTCGACCGGAAGTGCGGTTACCGTCAAGAGCAACGGCATTGCCGCACCCGCTACGGTGACCCGCGCCAACGTGACCGCAACCAACGGCGTGGTTCACAAGATCGATAAGGTGCTGTTGTAAACCGGTCACCTTATGTTTCCGAAAATTCTGCTGGGTCTTTTGATCTTTATTGTTGTCGCGGTGATTGTTATCCTGACCATTGGATACCTCATTTCTGCGCCCGGTTACAAAGGCCCGGTAAGCGACCATTTCGACGGCAAGCAATTTCATAATTACAACGGCGCGCAGGCCAAAGGCCTGAAAGAAGCCCTCGAATGGATGCTGTCGGGTCGGGATAAAAAACCGTGGGGTGCTTTCCATAACGAGCCGCCCGGCCCTCCCCCGCCCGGCCGCGTTGCGGGTGCTGAGGTTCGCATCACGTTTGTCAACCACTCCACGGTTTTGCTCCAATTCGACAGCCTGAACGTGATGACCGACCCGGTTTGGTACGAGCGAACCAGTCCGTTTCAGTGGGCGGGTCCGGCGCGGAATCGCCCGCCCGGTATTCGGTTCGACGATATTCCCAAAATCGATATTCTCTTGCTGAGTCACAACCACTGGGACCACCTGGACATTGAAACCGTCAAGAAACTCTGCCAACGCGATCAGCCGCAAGTCTATTGCCCGCTGGGGGTAAAGGCGTTTTTGGAAGACCAAGGCTGCCAGCGGGTTACGGAAATGGATTGGAACCATTCACTCGCTTTTAACGACAGCACCAGGATCCATTGCGTGCCAGCGCAGCATTTCTCCGGACGCGGCATGTTCGACCGGGATGCCACACTCTGGTGCGGTTTTTTGATCGACAGTAAAGCCGCCGGAAAATTGTATTTTGTCGGGGATACAGGTTACGGCCCCTTCTTCAAAAAAATTGGCGAGCAGTTCGGGCCGATCCGGCTTTCGTTGGTTCCGATTGGAGCTTTTCGACCGGCGTGGTTCATGTCGCCCATTCACTGTTCACCCGCCCAAGCCGTTCAGATTCACGAAGATATCCGTTCACAGCAGAGCGTGGCGATTCACTACGGCACCTTTCCGCTGGCCGACGATGGCGAGTACGAACCCGTCGAAGAATTGCGGAAAGCGTTAAAAAACCAACCCCAGTTCGCAGATCGTTTTTGGACATTAAAGGAAGGTGAAGGCCGATTAATCCCGTAATTTTATCGTTTATTGCAACGCTTTCTCAGACTATGGGGTCATTAGTAGAGTTACACCTTATCTATTCTATATGAATTTAATTGCGAGCATGAATTCCAAGCATCTAAGTGTATTTATTGCCTTGTTGCTGATGGTCGGGCTGACTTCCTGTTTCAATAACGATCTCACCGATCCGAATGCAGGCCAGGCGGCTTTGAACGATCAGCAAATTAAAGATTACCTCACGGCCAACCAGTTACAGGACAAAGTAACCCTCTCCCCTTCGGGATTATACTATCTGATCAGTGGTGTTTCAGCCTCCGGCAAAGCAGCCACCCCAGCCAATGAACTGGAGTTTACCTATACCTTGTCGTATATCGATCCAACGACGAAAAAAGCGGTTTTGGTCGATAGCGCCAACGCCACGAAATCGGCCTATATTCCGTTTTTATCGGGTGTAGTCGTTCAGGGCCTGGAAGAAGGTTTCCTGTTGCTGAAAGAAGGTCAAACCGGACGGTTTTTCATGCCTTCCAGCATTGGATTCGGGAACGATACCCGCAAAGACAAAATGCCCGCTTATAGTGCTGTCATCTTCGATGTGAAATTAATTCGGTCACGGACAGAAGAACAGCAAATAGACGATTACGTCACTATCAAAAATTTGTCTGCTCCAATTGACACTGCCAATAGTATCCGGGTATATCGAATTACGCCTGGAACTGGTTCGACCATAGCTGCGGGGAATACCGTTACCGTTGCCTATACGGCCAATTCACTTCGCGGAACAACGCCTTTCGATAAGAGTGACTCGCTAACCTTCGTCGCTGGGTCCGGACAATACATTGAAGGGTTCAGTATGGGTGTCACCAAACTGAAAGTGGGCGACAAAGCCTTGCTGGTGTTTCCATCGTTGCGGGGCTATGGCGTGCAGGGCAGTTATGACCAGTCGAAAGGCTATTACGTCGTTCCGCCTTACACACCACTGGCGTTCGAAATAACCGTCAAATCGGTTAAGAAGTAGGTTTTACGGTATTCGGTTGGCTGACGCGTTCTTTTTATCATGCGTCAGCCAACCGCATCCGGAAAACCGTAAACCGAATACTATTTCTTCGCTTCCACTGCCAGTAAATACAACTGCATGGATTCGCCGGTCGTGGCAATCCACTGATCGTAGGCTTCAATAGCCGCCAGCCGGTCTTCTTCCGAAACATAGCCGTCCCTCACCAACTGCGGACCACGGAGTTCGGCCACTTCCGACCAAATGCGACTGGCGACGGCAAAGGTCGGTTCGGTCTTCACACTGCTTTCAAACTGCGGCTCAATCGTTATTTCCGTAAAACCGAGTTGCTCAAAGTGGGCTTTCAGGTTATCGGCAATCGCATTGTCGAAACCGGCTTCCTGCCGCCATTTCAGAAACGCTCCGTAGAATTTTCGCATAGCCTCGGGAGGCTCGGGCGTCCATTCCACTTTCTCGTGATTGTAGTCCAGCACGGCCAGAAAACCGCCCGGCTTTACCAGATTAGCCATTCGAGCCAGGGCTTCTTCCGGTTTTGCCAGCCATTGCAGCACGCGCGCACAGGTCACGATATCGAACCGTTCGGCGGTCTCGTAGCTGTAAATATCCGCCTGTTGAAAAGCCAGTTGCGGAAGGGATTCGGAATGTGAGCGGGCCTGAACAATCAGGTTCTCGCTGGGATCGATCCCCAGTACACGGCCTTGCGGGCCGACCCGTTCGGCAATGCCGCGCGTGATGGCGCCGGAACCACAGCCCACATCCAGCACCGACAGGCCCGGTTTCAGGTGTTTCAACAAATTACGGTTGCTGTTTTCAACGGTTCTGCGTTCCAGAATCGGATTGGCGGCTTTGGGCATTTCTGCCCGGCTGGTGGCGGTTTGGTCAGACATCGTCCCGAAAGTAAATAGCGGTTGTTACATTATACGTATAAACAGTTAAAATACAAAATATTATTTGATTATTACAATAAAATAAACTATCTTCATACTACACCATTCCCTGATACGATCATGAAAAAGCTTCTTATTTTATGCGTCGTCCTGGTTGGCCCGGTTCTATCCGGCTTTGGGCAAACTGATCATGCCGCCATCAAAAATGTACTCTACAATGAAACGGTGGGTTTCTTTAAGCGCGACAAGGCCAAGTGGGCAGATTGCTGGGCCCACACGCCTTATATTTCGTTTGCCGCCAATCTCTACGGTGGCGATTTTACCCTGATCAAAGGGTGGGGAAATATGGAAAAGCAGTTCCGGAACCAGTTCAAAAGCGGACGACCGGCCGACAATGTAACGGTCAAAAACGCAAACTATACGATTCACCAGAACGGAAATATGGCTTTTGTGTGGTACGACCAAACGCTGCTGGATAGCCATGGCAAAACCGATTCAAAAGAATCGCGCGTGGTGGAAAAGATCGACGGAAAGTGGAAAATTATTCACGTGACGGCGCTCACCAATCTGAACACCATGACGGCTCAGGCCAGTAAATAGTTTCTATGGCTAAAACTTCCTGCCGGATGCCGTTGTTATGAACGTGCCGGTGTCTATTTTGCCCGGTAATCCTTATGAGCAACGCAACAAACACGGCCCAAAACGAATCGTTTCACGATATTATCCGGGGAGACAAACCCGTACTGGTCGACTTTTACGCCGACTGGTGCGGGCCCTGTAAAGTGCTGGCTCCCACACTGAAACAACTCGCCGAACGAACGGGCGACAAGCTCCGGATCATCAAAGTCGACGTCGACAAAAGCCGCTGGGCTTCCGGCACCTACCAGATCCAGAGCGTACCGACGATGATTTTGTTCCACAAGGGCAAAATTGTCTGGCGGCAGTCGGGTGTGCTGCCGCTTCAGAAACTCGAAGCCATGGTTCGACAGGTAACCGGTTAACGAACCTACGGGCGTACGGCCGCTCTTTAGGCTGTGGATACGGTACGTTTAAACGTGACGGCAATGCCCAGCAGAATAATGATTCCGCCCAGAATCATTTGAAACGTGATTTTCTCGTCGATGAACACCCAGGCGATAAAACCGGTTACAACGGCCTGACTGAGTAAGCTCAGCGAAACCCGTTGCGCGTCGATCTTCTGAAGCGCGTAACTGACCGAAAACCAGCCCAGCAGCTGGCAAATCAGCGCCTGAATGAGCAATGAACCCCAGATTCGGCGTTCAAAACCCCAGAGTGGTTCGTGCAGAAGCCCGCAAACGGTCAGCAGAAAAAGACTCGAAACCGTTGTGCTGCAAGCCATAAAATTCAGGATCGATACGCGTTTCAAAACCGTTTTGCTCACCACGATGTAACCGGCGTATAACAGGCCCGATAGTACTGCCAATAAAAAACCGAGGTCGAATTTCATTTGAACAAAGGTCTCAACGCCCATCAGCAACACCAGGCCGACCACTGCGAGGGCCGTTCCCAGCCAGAAGAATTTATTCGGTTTTTCGGGGAAAAACAAAAAGGTGCTGATTCCCACCCAGATGGGCGACAGGTTAGTCAGCAAACTGGCTTGTGTGGCGGTTGAATAGTGAATCGATAGATTCCAAACCGCAATATCGGTTGCAAAAAAGACTCTGCAAATGATGATCGGTTTCCAGTAATGAAGCGTTTTCGGCTCCCATTTCCGGCTAATGACCACATAAGGCCAGAGCAGAACGGTGGCGATACTCATGCGGTAAAACGCATCACTGATGCCGGAAATGGGCGTTGATTTTACCAAAACCGGGAAGATACTGATGCACAGAACGCCAATGAGCAGACTTAGGCGGGAAGACATTGCCAAAGGTACTTATCCCGTTCTGTTCTGCCAACTGCCGCTGGCTGTTCCGAACCGGAATCTTGCACCGAATGCCCGGTGCCGACGGTGAATGGCAACCTCCATCAGCGCAATTTCAGCGTCACCAGACTAATAACCGCCAAAATGATGGCGACAATCCAGAACCGGGTGACGATTTTGGCTTCGTGGTAGCCTTTTTTCTGAAAATGGTGGTGTAAGGGCGACATCAGAAAGATTCGCCGTCCTTCGCCGTACCTTCGCTTGGTGTACCGGAAATAACTGACCTGCATGATAACCGACACGAGTTCGACCAGAAAAATACCGCAGACAATCGGAATCAGCAGTTCCTTGCGGGTGGCCAGCGCCAGAACGGCGATGATACTTCCCAGCATCAAACTCCCGGTATCACCCATGAAAACCTGCGCCGGGTAAGAATTGTACCATAAAAAACCGATGCAGGCTCCCACAAAAGCCGCGCAGAAAATCACCATTTCGCCCGAATTGGGGATGTACATGATGTTCAGGTATTGCGAAAACGGTTTGTTGTTCGACAGATAGGCAAATACGCCCAGCGTCAGGCCGATGATCACGGATGTTCCGGCAGCTAAACCGTCGATGCCGTCGGTAATGTTGGCGCCGTTGGAAACCGCCGTGACAATGAAGATGACAATGGCGACGTACAGAATCCAGGTGTATTCGTCGGGGATGAAATCGGGCAGCAACGACGTGTAATTGAAGTCATTATTCTTCAGGAACGGAACCGTGGTCGACATCGATTTAATATCCTGATACGCACCGTTTTCCACCTGACCGATCGACGTATTGATCAGACCCGGTTTATACACCCGGATTTTGACGTGCTCGTTGAAATAGAGCGTCAAGCCAACAATCAGCCCCAGCCCAACCTGCCCGACAACCTTGAACTTGCCCTGTAAACCCTCCTTATTTTTCTTGAAAACCTTGATGTAGTCGTCGATAAAACCGATCATTCCCGTCCAGATCGTCGAAACCAGCAGCAGAACGATGTACACGTTGGTCAATTTGGCGAACAACAAGGTTGGGAAAACCAGCGACGCCAGGATGATAAAACCGCCCATCGTCGGCGTACCGCGTTTCTGCATTTGTCCTTCCAGCCCCAGATCCCGGATTTCCTCGCCAATCTGCAAACTCCGGAGCCGGTCGATGATCTCCCGTCCGTAAACGGCGGCAATCAGCAGCGACAGCGTAATGGCCGCGCCCGCCCGAAATGATAAATACTGAAAAACCCCAGCACCGGGAAAGTCAAATTGCTGATCGAGGTACGTAAAAAGGTAATAGAGCATAAAGTCAGTATGTTGAATTACTTTAGGACGGTTTTGACGGCCAAAAAGGTTGGATGGCTTTAAGGGTTAAATGGCTAAAACGGTTCGCATGCATCTAGTAACCAGTTAACAATCTAAACCATTTAACCCTTTTTAGCCATTAAAACCATCAAACTCATGATTGTTGAAAGGCGGCACGGAGCACTTTGCGGTCGTCGAAATCATGTTTGACGCCCTTGATTTCCTGATAGGTTTCGTGGCCTTTTCCGGCGATTAAAATGACATCGTTGGGTTGGGCCAGTTCAACGGCCCGGTAAATGGCTTCGTGCCGATCCTCGATCGTTTGGGTTTTCTTGAAATGAATCGGCGGCACACCGGCCTGCATCTGTTCCAGAATCGCCATCGGATCTTCGTTCCGTGGATTGTCGGACGTCAGAATCACCCGATCGCTGAATTTACAGGCAATTTCGGCCATGATCGGACGCTTGGCCGCATCACGGTTTCCTCCGCAACCCACCACCGTAATGACCCGCTCATTGCCCTGCCGCAAACCGGCAATCGTTTCCAGCACGTTTTGCAGCGCATCGGGCGTGTGCGCGTAATCGACAATCCCGACAATCTTACTGTCCGAAATCACCATCTCAAACCGGCCCGGCGGACTCGGCAAGTCGGAAAGCTGCGTCAGCGATTCTTCGGGATCTTCGCCCAGCAAAACCGCTGCGCCGTAAACCGCCAGCAGGTTATAGGCGTTGAACCGACCCGTCAGTTTGAACCACACTTCCCGCCCATCGACGTCCATCTGCATGCCAAACAAACCTTCCGACAAAATCCGCCCCTTGAACGACCCCAGCGTTTGCAGCGAGTAGCTTTCTTTGCGGGCCGCGGTATTTTGCAGCATCACCAGCCCGCGTTTATCGTCCAGGTTGGTGAGCGCAAAGGCCGACGCGGGCAGTTGATCAAAAAAGCTTTTTTTGGCCTTGATGTAATTATCAAACGTGTGATGAAAATCGAGGTGATCGTGGGTGATGTTCGTAAAAATCCCACCGGCAAACTGCAAACCGGCTACCCGCTGCTGCACCATTGCATGCGAACTCACTTCCATAAAACAGTGCGTACAGCCGCGCTGGACCATTTGTTCCAGCAACTCGTTCAGCGCAATGGTGTCGGGTGTGGTGTGGGTCGCCGGAATAACCGTCTCGTCGATCTGGTTCTGCACCGTCGACAGCAGACCCGACCGGTAGCCCATGCGCTGGAAAAGCCGGAAGAGTAAGGTTGCCGTCGAGGTTTTGCCGTTGGTACCCGTTACGCCCACCAGTTTTAATTTGCGGGACGGATGGTTGTAGAAATTGGCCGCAATCAGCCCCAGCGCATAACTGCTGTCCTGAACCTGGACGTAAGTCACCTGTTCCGAGCGGTTTTCGGGCAATTCTTCACACAAGATAACGGCAGCGCCCTGCTCAACGGCTTTGCCGATAAACTGATGGCCGTCGGTTTGCGTGCCGCGAATGGCCGCAAATAAACCGCCGGGAGCCGCCTGCCGCGAATCCATGGTTAATTTCCCGACCTCGACGTTCATATCACCGGACGTCGATTGCAACGGTACTTTATATAAAAGACTGGTTAACTGCATAATACGATGGGAAGACGGTCAAGTTGACGGTTATCTTCCGGATTGGTTTTTTTTGTTTAGAGCCACCACCAGCGTATCCGGTTTGGCGGCCTGTCGTAGGGTAAGTGTGATTTTGCGCGGACTCGGCAGCGGATCGCCCGGCGGAACCGACTGGTCGATCACCTTCCCGTAGCCTTCAAACCGCACCCGAAAGCCCCGGTTTTCGAGCAGGTGTAAGGCATCGCGCAGCGTCATACCGCGCAGATCGGGAACTTTTTCGCGGGCGGTTTGACTCACCCACTGCGTTTTGGAACCCTGTTTTTCGGGCGTTACCCAGCCCTCGGCATTGGGTTGGGCATCCATGTTCAGCTCCGTGCTGATGGTCCGGATGTCGTCGGCAAAACCGGCTTTGATGCCATCGCCGGACTGACGGGCGGGTTTGGACGCAATGGCGACGGGCCGGTGCATCCGAACATCATACGCAAAAATCCGGTCGGCAATTTCGCGAAAAACCGGGGCCGATACACTGCCGCCGTACAACAGATCGATGTTGGCGCCATGAGGTGAATCGACTACTACGCAAATGCTGTATTTCGGTTTTTCGGCGGGGAAATAGCCAATGAACGACGTATAATATTTCCCGACCTGATACCGGCCGTTGATCAGTTTCTGGGCCGTACCGGTTTTTCCGGCAAACCGGTAATACGGACTTTTGCTTTTCTTGGCCGTTCCGCGTTCCACGACGCCTTCCAGCATATTTTTCACGATCCGAATGGTTTTCTGGCTGCAAAGCGGTTCCTGCGATACAAACGGTTCGTATTCTTTCACCACTTCGTTGGCGCGCCGAACCTGTTTGACCAGCATCGGCTGCACCCACTTGCCATCGTTGGCAATAGCGTTGTAAAACGTCAGCATCTGCAAGGGCGTCAGTTTCAGTTCATACCCAATTGCCATCGAGTTCAGCGACAGTCGGCTCCAGCCCGGCGACTGCGGATTGGGAACCACCGGTTTTGTTTCGCCATTGAGCCGCAGGCCGATCGGTTTATCCAGTTTGAAACGGCGCATGTACCGGCAATAGGTGTCCGGGCGGTTATAAAAACCGCTCATCAGCATGTGAACACCCACGTTCGACGATTTTTCGAAAACCTGCTGCGCCGTAATGCTGCCGTGACCGCCCCGTTTGGCGTCGGAAATCCGGCGACCGTAGTACGACACCACTCCGCCCCCCGTGTGCACCATCTGTTCGGGCCGGATCATTTTTTCTTCCAGCAGCGCCACCATCGTCGGCAGTTTGAAGGTCGAGCCGGGGTCGGTGCCGCCCGCCAGCGCATGGTTGAAGTTTTCAACGTATTTGCCATTGCGGAATGTCAGGTTTGCCATCGCCCGGATTTCGCCGGTTTCTACTTCCATCACGACCAGGCAACCTTGTTCCGCTTCGTATTTTTCCAACCCGTGCAGCAAAGCGGTTTCGGCCATATCCTGAAAATTGACGTCGATGGTCGTGTAAATATCCAGCCCCGGCTCCGGTTTGATGTCGGAACCGTCCTCGATCGGCATGCGCACACCACCCGACAGCGCTTCTACCAGACCGACCCCGTTCTTACCCGCTAATTCCTTCTGAAAACTGGACTCCAGCCCGACGAATCCTTTGGCGGTTTCGGGATTCAGGTAGCCAACTGTCCGCAGCGCCATTCGCCCGTATGGATGGTAACGTTGATAGACCGCGTCGAACTTGCCTCCCCCCAAACCGCTTTTTGAGCGATCGCGACGAAAAAAAGGCCATTTCTGCATTTCCATCCGTTCCTGGTACGTAATTTTTTTCCGGTTGAGCAACAGGTACTGGCGTTCGTTTTCCCGCGCCTTCCGAATCATATACGCGTATTCGTCCCGCGAACGATCGCCAAATTTCTGCGCCAGCAAGAGGCCAAGCGAGTCGATTTTCTTGTTAAACGAATCGGTTTTGGCAATGAGCGGGTCAATCCCGACGTAATAATAGGGCAGCGACGTGGCCAGAAAGCTGCCATTGCTCGAATAAATATTACCGCGTGTGGCTCGCAACGTATCGCGCCGGATGTGCGACTGCGTAATGCGTTCTTTCCACAAAGTTCCGTCCTGACTCCGAAAAAACTGCACTTTCACCAGTTGCCCGATGATCGCAATGGCAAACACACAAATGGCCACAGAGGCAATGGTAGCCCGGCGCAGAATGGCTTTTTTAACGTTCATGGCTGTGTTTCTTCCGGTTTAACGACGATTTTCAGGGGCGGAGTCACGGGCTCTGTCAATCCCGTTGCCAGGACTTGTTTACTGATTTCCGATTGTTTGCCGCTCTTCATGAAGTCGGCCTGCAAGGTGGTGTATTTCGCCCGTTTTTCATCAACGGCGGCTTTTACCCGCTGGATATTCCGAACCAGTCGTTCGGCGTTGTGGTTGAAGCCAATGTAAAAAATCAGCAGAAACGAGATCCACATAATGCGGTCGAAATGCTTGATGGGCCAGGCGTTGTCTTCCCCGAAAAGCCGCTCAAAACCAATGGTGTGGTTCAGGTAATTCATAAGCCGGTTTTCCTTTTTCTTCTTCACCACCGGGGCTTTGGGCTGTGATTTGTACGTGTTTTGTGCCATCTCGTTACTGGGAATCAGGTATGCTACAACTTCTCGGCAATCCGGAGTTTCGCGCTTCTCGCCCGCGGATTCCGAGCCACTTCTTCAGCCGAGGCTTCAATCGGTTTGCGCGTGACGGACTGGAGCGGTTTGATCTCGTTTCCGTATAAATCCTTTTCAATATCACCCCGAAAATTACCCGACTTGATGAAGTTTTTCACCAGCCGGTCTTCCAGCGAATGATACGCCATCACCACCAGCCGACCGCCGGGAGCCAGCACCTCCGGCACCTGCGTCAGAAACTCTTCCAAGGTAACCAACTCCTGATTCACCTCGATGCGCAGCGCCTGAAAAACCTGGGCAAAATATTTATACTCCCGTCCCCGTGGCGCGTAGCGTTGCAAAACCGCCTTCAGATCGTTGATCGTTTCGAAGGGACGATTTACGCGGCTGGCCGCAATGACCCCGGCCAGTGTTCGGGCGTTGGTCACTTCGCCATACATCCCAAAGATTTTATGCAACTGATCTTCCGGGTAGTCATTGATCACTTTCCGGGCCGTCAGCTCGCCCGACTGGCTCATGCGCATGTCCAGATCGGCATCGAAACGGGTGGAAAACCCGCGTTCGGGCGTGTCGATCTGGTGCGACGAAATGCCCAGATCGGCCAGAATACCATCCACCTGATCGATTTTATACAAGCGTAAATACCGCTTCAAATGCCGGAAATTGGCCGCCACAAACGTCAAACGCGGGTCGTCGATGGCGTCGGCATTGGCGCGGGCGTCGGGGTCCTGATCAAACACAATGAGCCGCCCCGCCGAATCCGGTCCTGGTGCCAGCTGCCGTAAAATCGCGCGCGAATGACCACCGCCCCCAAACGTCACGTCAACGTAGGTGCCGCCGGGTTTGAGGTTCAATCCTTCAACGCAAGCCTGAAGTAATACCGGTTCGTGGTAACTGGTCGCTGTCATTGTCCGTAGTAAATACCGTGTAAACCAGCCTTAAGGCGCAGGGCGCAGAAGATTTCCGGTTTATTTCGAAGAATTTCCAATTTCAGACTCGTTTCAAAAATCCTTTTCGGAACTAAAACAAAATCTTCATCCGTTACAAACTTAACAAAACCGCCCCTATTTCTACCCCGAAGAGAACTGGATCTGCTATTTTTTATTGTATGAAAAAAAACGTTGCGTTGTTGCTGGCGATTCTGTTTTGGGCTCCCTTCGCCGGCGTAGCCCAATCGGGTTCAACGCTTAAAACCGGGGTTTGGCGGGCGGTTTTAAAAAACAAGGGTGGCGAATTACCCTTCGGCCTGGAAGTGACGCAAACCGGCTCGACCTACACTGCTTTCGCGCTCAATGGCGCGGAACGGCTGCGGTTCGATTCGGTAACGCTAAAAGGCGATTCCGTGCGGTTTGCGATCGATATTTTTGAGGCTGAAATCCGGGCCAAAGTGGACGGGAACACGCTGCGGGGCTTCTGGCGCCGACGCCGGACCGGGACCAACTATACTTCGTTACCGTTTGAAGCGCAACACGGCGTCACGTACCGGTTTACAGGAAGCACCGAAACGCCGAAAATCAACGTGACCGGTACCTGGGCTACGACGTTCCGTTCCGAAACGGACTCAACGGTTTCGGTGGGCATTTTCGAGCAGAAAGGCAACAAACTGACGGGCACGTTTCTGACCACCACCGGCGATTACCGCTACCTGGAAGGTAATGTGGTGGGCGACAGCCTGCTGCTTTCGACTTTCGACGGCACGCATTTGTATCTGTTCAAGGCCCGGCGCAAGCCCGATAATACGCTGGTCGGCGGTTATTGGTCGGGCGAAAGCGGGTATGAAAGCTGGACGGCGCGTTTCGATCCGAAGGCCAAACTTCCGGATGCAACGAGCCTGACCTATCTGAAACCGGGTTACAAAACCATTGCGTTCACGTTTCCGGACCTGAAAGGCAAACCGGTTTCGCTGACGGATGCGCGGTTTAAAAATAAAGTGGTCGTGGTTCAGATTCTGGGCTCCTGGTGTCCAAATTGCATGGACGAAACCAATTTTCTGAGTCCGTGGTATAAAAAGAATAAAAACCGGGGCGTTGAAATTGTGGGGTTGGCCTACGAAAAATCGGCAGAGTTGGCCGAGTCGGCACCTAAAATCCAGCGGATGATCGACCGGTTCAAGATCGATTATCCCGTGGTGCTGGCCGGAACGAACGTCAAATCCGAAGCGTCGAAAACCCTGCCGATGCTCAATCAGGTGGTCGGTTTTCCAACGATGATCGTGATCGATAAAAAAGGAACGGTTCGCCAGATTCACACCGGTTTTACCGGACCGGGAACCGGTAACTACTATGACGCGTTCGTAGAAGAGTACAACCGATTGATTGATAAGTTAGTAAAGGAGTAAAGCATAACAACTAGTAAACAACAAATCCACATCAGAGAGTAAAGATGTCAGAGTAAAGACAAGAGAATCAGTTGGTTTTCCGGGTCTTTAATCTCTTGTCTATTCTCTCACATCTTTAATGAACATGTCCCGCCAGGAAAAACTATTGCTCTTCATTCTCGCGTGCATCAACTTCACGCACATTGTCGATTTCATCATTATGATGCCGATGGGGCCGCAATTGATGCGGTATTTCCAGCTTAATCCGCAGGAATTCAGCTTCATTGTGTCGGCGTATAGCTTAAGCGCCGGGATTTCCGGTTTTCTGGCCGCGTTCTTCGTCGACCGTTTCGACCGCAAAAAAGTGGTTTTAACGGCCTACATCGGTTTTGTCCTCGGCACGATTGCCTGCGGTTTAGCGCCCACGTTTGGGTGGCTGATCGTGGCCCGCACCACCGCCGGTTTGTTCGGTGGCGTTTTGGGCGCGCAGGTGTTTTCCATCGTGGCCGACGTGGTTCCCTACGAACGACGCGCCACGGCGATGTCGATCATCACGACGGCGTTTTCGGTGGCTTCGGTCGCGGGCGTCCCGATGGGTTTGTACCTGGCGACCGAAATCAGCTGGCACGCGCCGTTTCTCGCCATCGGCGGGCTGGGCATTGTCGTAACCGGCCTGATCATCCGGTTTGTACCGCGTCTGGACGGCCATTTGCTAAAAACCGGTGCGAAATACAATCCGCTGGAAGTCATTACGTCAATTGTAAAAAGCCCCGGCCAGCTCCGTGCGCTCTGGCTGACGACCACCATCATGCTGGGCCATTTTAGTATCATTCCGTTGCTGTCGCCTTTTCTGGTGGCCAACGTCGGTTTGGCCGAAAGTCAGTTGTATCTGATTTATTTCGTGGGCGGTCTGGTGACGATTTTTACGGCACCCCTTGTCGGGCGTCTCGCCGACAAACGCGGAAAATACCCGGTTTTTGTGGTTTTCGCGCTGCTGTCGATGATTCCGATGTTTCTGCTGACGACCATGAATCCGTCGGGTCTGACGTACATTCTGTCGGTCAATGCGCTGTTTTTCATCTTCGCCAACGCCCGTTTCATTCCCACTCAGGCGATGGTTTCGTCGGTGGTGTTACCACAAAACCGGGGCGGTTTTATGAGTATGAACTCGTCCGTTCAGCTGCTGGCTCAGGCGCTGGCGACCTACGGCGCGGGTTTGCTCGTGACCAAAACCCAGGGCGGCCAGTTGATCCACTATTCGTGGGTGGGCTATCTGGCAATGGCGGCTATTTTCGCGAGCGTTTTCATTGCCCGAAACCTCCGGCCGGTGGATGAAAAACCGGTTTTGTTGGAGCCGGATCACGCTGAGTCTGAACAAGCTGACGCCGTTCATCCGAAACTGGCCCGCCCGGTAGAAGCACTATAACCGTTCACTAAAAAATCAACGCTAAAATTTTGGAGGGAATCGATTCTGTTACTTATATTTGCACATATTCTATTGACAAAGTATAGTAATGATCATTTCAGCACAGCACATCGTTACCCGCCGTACCAAATCGGCCGTCACGTCACCAGTCTTCCACATGGCTGGTTGTTGTTGTCAGAAAATCAGGATGTGCTACTAGCGTATCTCCCTTCACCCTGAATACCAATACCCTGCTCGACGGTGTCATTCAAGACCGGATTCATTCCAGCTTGATCAATTTCAGCATCAACGTCGAAACACCCTGTTTGATTTAAAAAACTAGATAGTCTATAAACTTACTACCATCATGATTGCCTTTTTTGATACCGTACACGAAGACACCGATCTGTATTCCGCTCCACAGGTATTTCGTAAATTGACTCCCATCGCTCCCTTGCAGGCTGGTGAAAAAGCGCCCTTGTTTGCCGTTCACCGCCAGCGGACCATCGGGCAATACAGCATCTGGCAATCCGATTATTCAAAAACCGTTCACGTCCACGACTGGCTCCAAACCGGTCCGCTGGTGATTGCTTTTTTTAGCGCGGGCTGGAATGGCTACGGCAAAACATACCTGCAGAAATTAACCCGGCTTTACGCCAGGATTCGGGAAACGGGCGGCAATTTGCTGGTTGTATCACCGGATTCGCTTGATTCGATACAAACACTGGTGAATCAGCACGACCTGCCTTTCACAATCGCCCAGGATGTTGATAACCAGATTGCTGCAAAATTTGGCGTTTATTCGACTGACGATCCGGTCTGGAATCTGATTGCCGGTATTACCGAAGATGTGCCCTATCCGGCGTTGTTCGCCGTATCGACCGACCGCCGGATTCAATTCAGCTACGTCGATAAGAACTTTACGGAAGAATTTCCCGCCAATGAGCTGCTCAACAGTATTGACGAGCAACAGGCTGTCGAACTCGCGTTTTACGGCCGGAAAGCCGCCTAACGTATCCACGACCGGGCCGCGCAGGTTTTCGCCCGTGCGATTCTGATAATTTCAGATTTCAACTCTTGATGAGAATCGCACGGACGAAAGTCCGTGGCTACTATCTCCGGTCATCCGCAACTTTTTTAGTAGTTTTGAATGTTATATCAAAACGATTAAACACTGAAGCGGAGCGCTGTGACGGATTATATTTCAACCTTAAATGACCCTCAGCGGCAGGCCGTGCTCTATGGCGACGGCCCGCTGATTATAATAGCCGGTGCGGGATCGGGAAAAACCCGCGTGCTGACCTATCGGATTGCCCATTTGATTGAACGGGGCATCGATCCGTTCCGGATTTTATCCCTGACGTTTACCAACAAAGCCGCCGGTGAAATGCGTCACCGGATCGAGAGTGTGGTCGGAACGGAAGCCCGCAACATCTGGATGGGCACGTTCCACTCCGTTTTCGCCAAAATTCTGCGGATCGAAGCTAAAGCCCTCGGCTACACCAGCAATTTTTCCATTTACGATACCGACGATTCCAAGTCGCTGCTGCGGAGCATCATCAAGGAATTTGCGCTGGACGATAAGATTTACCGCCCTAATGTGGTTTTCTCACGGATTTCGGGCGCTAAAAACCGGCTCGTCGGTCCGGCCGATTATTTGGCGAATCCATTGATCCAGACGGACGATGCGGCCGCCCGTATGCCCGAAATTGGCCGGATTTACAAGGCCTATGCCCTGCGTTGTTTTCAGGCCAACGCGATGGATTTCGACGATCTGCTCTACAATACCAACGTCCTTTTTCGCGATCACCTCGATATTCTGAACAAATACCAGCACAAATTCAAACACGTGCTGGTCGATGAGTTTCAGGATACGAACGTGTCGCAGTACCTCATTACCCGGAAATTATCGGCGGTTCACCAGAATATCTGCGTCGTTGGCGACGATGCGCAGAGTATTTACGCGTTCCGGGGGGCTAACATTGAGAACATTCTGAATTTCGAGAAAGACTTTCCGGACGTTCACACGATCAAGCTGGAGCAGAATTACCGCTCGACCAAAACGATCGTCAATGCGGCTAATTCGATTATTGCCCGAAACCGGGCGCAGTTGCGGAAAAGCGTTTTTACTGACAACGAAGACGGCACGCTGATCGACGTGATCAAAGCCGCTTCCGACAACGAAGAAGGCCGGTTGATTGCGACTTCGCTCTTCGAAGCCAAGATGCAGGAAGGGCTGCGCAACACGGATTTTGCCATTCTGTACCGCACCAACGCCCAGTCGCGGGCGTTTGAAGAAGCGCTTCGGCGATTGAGTATCAAATATCGCATCATCGGCGGTTTGTCGTTTTACCAGCGGAAAGAGATCAAGGATTTGCTGGCGTATCTGCGGTTTACGGTCAACCAGAGCGATGAAGAAGCGTTCAAGCGGATCATTAACCTGCCCAAACGCGGCATTGGCGACACGACGGTCGCTAAAATTTCGGTGGTGGCGTCCGAAAACCAGGTGTCGATCTGGGAAGTGGTCAGCAATGTGACCCGATACGTAGCCGGTCGGGCCGGAACCGCCATTGAAGCGTTTTCCGATCTGATCAAAAGCTACCAGTTACTACTCGATAAGAAAGATGCCTACGAAGTGGCCGCGCACGTCGCCAAAACGTCCGGCATTCTGAAAGAGCTGTACGACGATAAAACCGTCGAAGGGCTGTCGCGGTATGAAAACGTGCAGGCTTTGCTCAACTCGATCAAGGAATTTGTCGATAATCCGGACAACGACGACAAGAGCCTGAGCGCCTTTTTGCAGGTGGTTTCGCTGCTGACGAGCGCCGACGAAAAAGACGACGACGGCGATAACGACAAAGTGACGCTGATGACCATCCACGGCGCAAAAGGGCTGGAATTTCGGAATGTCTACATCGTTGGGTTGGAGGAAGACCTCTTTCCGTCGCAGATGATGCTCGAAAGCCGGGCGGATCTGGAAGAAGAACGCCGGTTGTTTTACGTGGCCATCACCCGCGCCGAAAAGAAACTGACGGTTTCGTACGCCGAATCACGGTATCATTACGGCCGGTTGAAAGTCTGCGAACCCAGCCGGTTTTTGCTGGAAATCAATCCGGACTTCCTGAAAATGGCCAAAATGCGGAAGTCGGAACGGGAAGATACGCCGGAGCCCAAGCGGGAAACCCCGTCCGGTGGTTCGATGAGTTTTGTGCGGAGCCTGGCCCAGAAAACCGCGCAACAACAGGCTCCCCAACCAACCGTTGCCCACGTTCCTTCTTCGGATTTTGCGCCCAGCGACACGTCCAAACTAGCCGAAGGCATGCGTGTCGAGCACATGAAGTTCGGGTTTGGGCTGGTGCAGAAAATCGACCAGAATGGCAACGACCGCAAAGCCGTCATCAAGTTTGAAACCGCCGGTGAAAAGACATTATTGCTGAGTTTTGCTAAATTGAAGATTGTTTAAGACAACTTTCTAACCAGCTATTGCGAAGAAAATCCCCTGATTCTCTTCGCAATAGCTGGTTTTCAATAAGTATACCGGCCCGACTCTGGTCTTTTGGTTCAAACGACCTTACCGTATGGTTTCCGATGTCAATGCCGGTTCCGCACCGGTTCTTACCCAATCCGTGGACACCGTCAAGTCCCGCCGACTTTCCTCCATCGACGCCCTGCGTGGTTTTGATATGTTACTGATTGCGGGCGGAGGGGCCTTTATCGAACGGCTCAACGGAAAAACCGGGTTAGCCTGGGTCGACTGGATTGCCAGCCAGCTGACGCACCCGCAGTGGAACGGTTTTACGTTTTACGATTTTATTTTCCCACTTTTCCTGTTTATCGCCGGAGTTTCGCTGTCGTTTTCCCTACAGGCTGGTCTTGAAAAAGGCATGGAAAAGCCGGTTTTATACCGCAAAGTGTTTCGCCGGATGATCATTCTGATTCTCCTCGGCATCATTGATAAAAATGTTCCGCTGGACATTTTCAATCCCGGCCAGATCCGCTATGGTTCGGTGCTGGGCCGCATCGGTCTGGCGTCGTTTGTGGCCACGTTGTTGTTCCTGAATTTCTCCTGGAAACAGCGGCTGTACTGGGTAGGCGGTATTTTGCTGGGCTATTATGCAGCCCTGTTTCTCATTCCGGTTCCGGGCTATGGTGCTGGCGATCTTTCCTTCGAAGGCAATCTGGTGGGTTGGGTCGACCGGACGATGATGCCGGGACGACTCCTTCAGAAAACGTATGACGAACTCGCGATACTCACCCAGTTTCCGGCCGTTTGTCTGACGATCATCGGGACCATTGCCGGGGAATTGCTGCAATCGAATCGCTCCGAGCGAACCAAGTTAACGTACCTGGTTGCCCCCGGTTTTTACAGCATCGGAGCCGCTGTGCTCTGGGGCCTGCATTTTCCGATCAACAAACACCTGTGGAGCAGTTCGTTCATTCTGTTGACGGCCGGAATGGCCTTTTTATTCCTGGCGTTTTTCTACGGAATTATCGACGTGCTGGGCTACCGGAAATGGACTTTTTTCTTTAAAGTAATCGGGTTGAACTCGTTGGTTGTTTACCTGGCTTATCGGTTTATCGATTTTAATCATACATCGAAACTACTTTTTGAGGGGTTTTACCGGCATACCGGCGAACAATGGCACGAATCACTTAATGCGCTGGGCGCGCTGGCGCTGGTCTGGACGTTTCTGTATGTGCTCTACCGACACAAGATTTTCGTCAAAATATAGACTTTGATGGGAACGCGGATGGAACGGATTTACACGGATGATCCGTTTAATCCGTTCCACCCGCGTTCCTATCAAGTAGATTGGCTACCTTTGCGGCATGATTCGATTTTTCACGGAAGACATCAAATTTACCCTTTCTCAGAAAATTCTGACCCGTCAGTGGCTCACCAAACTGGCAACCCGCGAAGGGTTTAGTGTCGGCGAACTGAATTATATTTTCTGCTCCGACGAGTATCTGCTTCAGGTCAATCGCGAATACCTGGAACACGATTATTACACCGACATCATTACGTTTGACAATTCGGAAGAGGAAAACCGGCTGGAAGGCGACATTTTTGTCAGCATCGACCGCGTCCGCGACAACGCCCTACAACTACAGATTGCCGAAGAACAGGAACTCCGCCGGGTGCTGGCCCACGGTTTATTGCACCTTTGCGGTTTTGGCGACAAGACGGACGACGAAATTGCCCTGATGCGGAAGAAAGAGGAAGAAAGCCTGGCGAGTTGGGGACTTGTAAATTAAACCGGCACGGAGTTTTCAAACAGAACATCTGGACAAAAATCGGCTCCATTGTCCCATGACAACGTTCCATAACTGTCCAACGAGACTTTTTGAAAGTAAGAAGTATCCCAAAGTTGCTACATTTCCGGTGTTTTATCCAGCCTTTACTGGAAAGGCTTTAACTGGATTTTCCGCTTTTCGCCCTCGTTGAAACGACAGATTAAGCTGTAATCATCGGCCACGCTGCCTATTTTCGTTATATAATGAAGCATCTCATTCCAGCGGTTTAATTTTCTGCCAGGTTGCCGGATTAGCACGCAGGTTCTCGAAATTAGTTACTAGTTCATTTTCATGCAAAATCACCCAGGCTTGAATTAATTTCAGTGTAGATAATGAAATCATTAAGTGCCATAGGCACAACATGTTTGTAGCGATGATAATTACCTAACCTCTACCAGCGTGCCTTTAGGTACGCAATTAGCGATGAGGTTGCGTACCTAAAGGCACGCTGAGTAGTTCAACACAATTGTTCTACAATCATTCAACCGCTACGCGGCCAATAATCTCATAAAGCGCATGAATCTTGCTGCTTTTGTTGGCATGAGTTCCTACTTTACTTTAAGCCTTAGACACAACCTCCACTAATTAGGAACGATACAATCCATTTACTAACAGTCTCATTTTTTACATTCCTACGGCTTGATTGAAACCCGCAAATTTTCGTATTTGCCAATTGTACAACAACCGCATCTCTTACCGAATTTTCTATGCAATTCACCGAAATAGATCAGCATCAGATTCTGGCGCAAGGCGCTACCCTCGAGCAGGTTGATGAACAGATCCAGCATTTCGTCGATAACTTTCCGTATCTGCCCGTGATCAAAGCGGCCACGGTGGGCGACGGGCTGATCCGCGTTAATGAACAGGAATTAACCACAATCACGGCGAGTTTCGATCGGAAAGCCCCCGCGCTGTCGTTGCTGAAATTCGTTCCGGCATCGGGCGCGGCCACACGGATGTTTAAATCGCTGTTTGCCGCGCT
This sequence comes from Larkinella rosea, assembly GCF_003858635.1. GTDB lineage: Bacteria > Bacteroidota > Bacteroidia > Cytophagales > Spirosomataceae > Larkinella > Larkinella rosea. The sequence continues at coordinate 508,677 of NZ_RQJO01000015.1, read as the reverse complement.
GGAAGGCAAAACCGATAAATCGGTGGAGGAGTTTTTCACCCGCTTGTCCGACTTTGCCTTTTACGATGCTTTGAAAGGGGTTTCCGGGGAGACGAATCACCACGTTCTGAGCGCTTTATTAACCGAAGAAGGGCTTGATTATGGGAACCTGCCCAAAGGGTTGCTGCTGTTTCACCGGTATCCGGAAGGGCCGCGCACGCCCGTGGAAGAACACCTGATCGAAGGGGCGGTTTATGCCAATTCGAACGGCCGCGTGCGGATTCACTTCACGGTTTCGCCCGAACACCGCAGCCGGTTTGAAGCCCTGATCGAAAGCGTTCAGCCGGACTACGAAGCCAAACTGGGCGTGACGTTTGAAATTACGTTCTCCGAACAGAAAAAATCGACGGACACCATTTCGGTGAATCCCGACAATACGCCGTTCCGCAACGCCGACGGTTCGCTGCTGTTCCGCCCGGCGGGCCACGGGGCATTGATCGAAAACCTGAACGACATCGACGCCGACGTGGTGTTTATCAAAAACATCGACAACGTGGTGCCGGACGCTCTGAAAGAGCAGACGTTCATCTATAAAAAAGTGCTGGGCGCGATTCTGCTCGATATTCAGCAGCAGATTTTCCGGTTTCAGGAAATGCTGGGCGACGATCTGATCAGCGAAGGTTACCTGGCCGAACTCGATGAATTTTTACGGGCCACGCTTTGCGTGCTGCCGCCCGACGGTTTTGACAATTGGTCGCAGGACGAAAAAATCGACTATTTCCGCCGGAAACTCGACCGCCCGCTGCGGGCCTGCGGCATGGTGAAAAACGTGGGCGAACCCGGCGGAGGACCGTTCTGGGCCAAAAATGCCGACGGTTCGGTTTCACTGCAAATCGTGGAATCGGCGCAAATCGATCTGGGGAATGCCGAACAGAAGCAGATTTTCGATCAGGCTACGCACTTCAATCCGGTCGATCTGGTGTGTGCGCTGAAAAACCGGGAAGGTGAAAAATACAATCTACCCGCTTACCGCGATCCGCAGACCGGTTTTATTACCTCAAAATCGAAAGACGGAAAGGAACTCAAGGCGCAGGAACTGCCGGGACTGTGGAACGGCGCGATGGCCGACTGGAATACGGTTTTTGTCGAAGTTCCGCTGATTACCTTCAATCCGGTGAAAACCGTTAATGATCTGTTGCGGAAGGAGCACCAGCCGGCGTAGAGGGTTTACGGTAGCTGACGCACGTACCCACGGACTTTAGTCCGTGAATCATCCTCAATTCTCAAAACACGGACTAAAGTCCGTGGGTACGTGCGTCAGCCACCGTAAACCGTAAACTAGTTATTCTCCGTATCAATCAGATTTACTTCCACGACCTGGTGTTCGGCTTCCCGGCGGGTGAAGGCGGATAAGGTGGTTTTTTCGTAAACCGCCAGATTGGCGTCGCGAACGCGCTCCATGATGGGGCGGATGGCGCAGGTGACTTCGTCGTTGCAATCGTCGCAGCGGACGTAAAAATTATGCGAAACACAGGGCGTTGGCGCAATTGGCCCGTCGATGACGCGCAACACCTGAGCCAGATTGACCCGCTCGGGATCAACGCGCAGCAAATAACCGCCCCCTTTTCCCTTCTGGCTTTGCAAAATACCGTGGTTACGCAGTTCAAGCAGAATCGCTTCCAGAAATTTTTTTGGGATGTTTTCCTTCGCCGAAATATAAGAAATCAGTATCGGTCCTTTTCCAAACTCTTCGGTGAGCACTTTTAAGGCTTTGATGGCATACTTGGCTTTCTTCGAAATCATTGTGCTTATAGGTAGTAAACAGGTTCAGGTGTCGGTTTTAGGTTATTGTGTCAAGGTATTAACTTATTAGTCTATAGACAAGTTCCTCAATAGATTTTGTAGTGATACCTCTCCCCGCAGTAAATGGTAAAAATAAGAAAAAAGCCGGAGCAAAGCCCCGGCCTTTTCGTGCGACACCAAATATAAAGAATTGACGTTTATTTGAGCGTATAATCGGTATTCTGGGGATCGAAGTTGGTCCAGGTTTCCGTCCAGTCGGTCGCACCAAACGCCCCAACGTAGGTCGTCGCTTCCAGACCGGCCGGCAGCGTAGCACCGCCGGTCAGCAACGGAGATCCGGTTTGCAGCAGGATACCCGGTTTACCGGTCAGTACGTTGAAGTTAGCTGCAAGTTTCAGGTTGGCTTCAACCGCGCCGAAGGTGTTCTTGCGGGAAGCCGCTTTGATCATCGTCGTATCGGCACCCACCAGCGGCAAAACCGCATTGGCAATCGACACGCCCTGGTAATCGCTCTTCCCGGTTTTGAAATTGTTCTGCGAATCAGCCGCTTCCAGTTCCAGGCCTTTCGGATAAGCCGCCGACACCACCGTATTGTAAATGCTGATGGCTGAGTTCCGGCGAATCCGGAATGCTGAACGGTATTTACTGTTTACGGCGCCAGGTCCCAGAAAGAGGCTCACGTTGGCAAATTTGGCCGATGTTTGCGGCAGATCCTGCGAACCGGTTCCGTCGTTGTCCGATTCAAAACCGTTCGAATCCGAGCAGGTACACTGATCGGCTACCGCCGGATCGCGCAGAATCATCCCGTACTGAACCGTTCCGGCATACCCATAGTCCGTATCGAAATCGTCGTCCAGCGTCCGGTAAGCCACTAAATGGCGGGCGTTAACCGTACCACCAAACCATTCGATGGCGTCGTCACCGCTGTACGAAACCTGTACGTAGTCGATCACGGTTCCATTACCGACACCCGCCAGCGTCAGACCGTTGATTTCTTTATCCGTCTGGAAGGCAATGCCACCAAACTCGATGCGGACGTACCGCAGGATACCCGAATTGTCAGCCGCGTCGCCCGTCGCACCGCCCGGTACGATCGAAACTTCTTCCCCTTCAATTTTGAAATCCTTTTTGTTGGCGGGGGCTTTTCCCATAATTACGACACCACCCCAGTCGCCCGCCCGGCGCTGACCGATGGCCTGATTCGACGTAAAAACGATCGGTTTTGCTTTCGTTCCGTCGGCGATGATTTTCGCACCCGGCAAAATGAACAGCGACGCTTTCGAAGCCTGATCCCCTTTGATCACCGTACCCGGTTCGATCGTCAGCGTAACGCCCGGTTGTACATATACAAATCCTTTCAGTAAATACTGATTTTTCGCAGCCCAGGTTGTATTCGTCGTAATGTTTCCACTTACCTCCGTCATGGTTCCCGGCGTTGGTGCAGGACCCAGATCGTCGTCATCGCTACTATTGTTACAGGAAACCATTATGCCCAGTGTTACTACGCTCAGCAGCAACGCCAACATCCAGGTTGTTAACTTTTTCATACTGTTTTAAATTGGGTGATTGTTAAGTTGTATAGTGGTATTGTCTTGAAAATTTAGAATTTGTAGGTGATCCCTACTGTTGAATACGAGCCGCGTTTAAACCGCTGGTATACATCGTCGCTGGCCGTAATTTTCTTGTCCAGATTCGAATCCTGAATCAGGCGGAATGGCTGGTTCAGCAGATCCTGAATACCGGCGCGAACTTCGATGTGATCACCGATTTTCTTGGTGACCGTCAAGTCGATGACGTTGCGCGGCATTTCGTAAATCGTCGGTTGCACCGACCGATCACCCACCGCGAAAATCCGGCGGCCAATCACGTTGTAGAGTACGTTCACCTGCCAGCCCTGTTTCGGATCGGTGTAGTAAATCCCGGCGTTGACCAGATACGGCGACTGCCCCTGCAGCGAGCGGTTATTTTCCTGACCCACAAACGAGTTGATCACCGAACTTTTGATCAGGGCCGCATTCAGCAAAACCGTCAGATTGTCCAGAAAACCGGAGGCACTCACCCCCCGCAGCGACTTGCGCGCTTCGAGTTCGACCCCCATGCTGTAGGCGTTGTTGGCGTTATCGACGGTGTAGGAAACTCCGCTACCCGAGTAGTTGATTTTGGCTTCGATCGGGTTGATGAAGTACTTGTAAAAACCGGCCACCGAAATCAGCTCGCCCTCGCCCGGATAAAACTCGTAGCGTACGTCGGCGTTGTGAATCTTGGCAATTTTCAGGTTCGGATTTCCAACCCGCGACACGTCGTAGTTAAAGTCATAGTAGGCAAACTGCGCCAGCTCGCGGAATTCCGGCCGGTTGACCGACATGCTGTAGGCCACGCGGAACAGCGATTTGTCCGACAGGTTATACGAGGCATTGACCGACGGCAGCGGGCTGAAAATCGGGTTATCGACCTTGATCGGTTGAACGCCATTCACGACACTTTGCAGTTGCTGGCGGTTGTATTCGCCCCGGAAACCGACCGTTGCGTTAAACCGGGCCGACAGCGGAATGTAGGCACCGACGTAACCCGACACCAGCATGTTCTGGGCGTCGTAATGGTCCTGCGTGTTGGTACCTTCGTTGTAATACAAACCGTTCGGCGACAGGTTGCTGGCCCGGAAAAATTGCGACGGACTCTGCGACAGAATCTCGGCACTCACATTATTCGGGTTGACAATCCCGAAATACCGTGCCTTAAACGCCCGGTCTTTGTATTCGGCGTAAGCCCCGGCGCGCAGTTTCAGAATCTGCTTGTCGTCGGTATCGGCCGGAGCGGCTTTTTTGTATTCGTAATCGACGCGGCCCGTGGTCACGTATTCGTTCAGGTTCGAGTAAAACCGGGCGGCATTCTGGAACGTCGGGCTGGGTTGCTGCGGAACGTCGATGCGGAACGGTTCGCTGCTGCCCTGCGGACGGCTCGACGTGAACCGGCGGTAATCCGGCTCCTGGCGGTTCGTGAAACCAAAACCGCCCGTCCAGCGCAAGCGGCTCTGGCCGTTCAGTTCGTGCGTACCGTTCAACTGGCCGGTGTAAATGCTTTTCTGTTCGTAGCGGAAGGCGTAGTTGTTCAGTTCCAGGTTGTTATCGTTGTAACCGTTCCGGATCGTCGTTTCTTTCGTGCCCAACTGGTTGAACAGGTTCCGAAACTCGATTTTCGTCCGTGGATTCAGAATCAATGCCCAGTTGCTCAGTACGCCCAGCCGCGTGTTTTCCGTCAGCAACTGGTCTTTGTAGGCGTATTGAATGTCGCTCTTGCCGGTGGTGGGGTCGGCGGCAAAATACCGGTATTGCTCCACGTTCGAGAACGTGTGGGCGTTGGTGTAGTTGATGTTCGTGAAGGTGGTCAGTTCCTTGCTGCCAATGTAAAACCGGCGGCTGAAACCCAGTTGCGCCCGCAAATCCGGCGAAACCGCTTTTTTGTTCAGGTCGAAATACGGCGACAGCGCTTTAAACTTGTTGATGACCGGTTCTGACGACGCGCCGAAGACGTTGATCCGGCGTTGCGACGGGAAATTGGCCGGTAACCGGCGCGTTCCGTCGTCGAAACCGAGCCAGTCGGTTTTGCCGCCCTGGTACGTATTCAGGTTCTGGAAGGTCGTGTTGGCGCGGTAGGAAGTCGAAATACCGGCGTAGAAGCTGTTGGCGTCCGGGATGGTTTTGGTGTAGATTTTGATGATCCCGCCCCCGAAGTCGCCCGGCAGCTCGGCGGCTCCCGATTTGAAGATCAGCATCCGGTCGATGGCCGAACTCGGAATCAGATCGAACGAGAACGCCTTGATATCCACCTCGGTCGAGGGCGTAATGACGTCGTTCAGCATCACGGTATTGTAGCGTTCGTTCAGCCCGCGGACGATGATAAACCGGTCGTCCTGGATGGAAACGCCCGGCACCCGGCGGATGACCTGCGACGCGTCGCGGTCCTGGCTGCGGGAAATCTGCTGCGCCGAAATCCCGACGGCTACCTGCTCGATCTGCTTGATTTCGGTGATGACGGCCACTTCGGTGTTGGTGCCGCGCTGACCTTTTACGACGACTTCTGCGAGGGTTTTGTTGTCTTCGGTGAGTGCCGAGTTGATCAGCGTGGTTTTTCCGGCTTCCACCCGCACGTTGTCGATGGTTTTGGTGGCGTAGGAAATGTAGCTGATTTGCAGTTGGTGAACCCCGGCGGGGACTTTGGCGATTTCGAAGTTTCCTTCGATGTCGGTGACGGAACCGATCACCGGGTTAGCCCCGACGACCTGGATGGTGGCGCCAATGATGGCTTCGTTGTTTTTGGCGTCTTTGATTGTCCCTTTGAGGGAGCCGCTCTGGGCAAAGACGGAAATTTGGAGTACTAAAAGGGAAATCGCAGTTAGAAGAAATTTCATGGTTTGGTGTCGTTTTTTGACGACCCAAAGGTAGAGCGGCTATATTACCTCAGTGTTACGGGAAGGTTATGGGAGAGTTGTGATTTCTTGGACCCGACAGCGAAGTCCAGAAAACAAAATTTAGCTGAACAAAAGCTGAGCTAACTTCCTGCAAAGCAGAACAACGAGGTCTGAAAATTAAATTTTCTTAATGCCTATTTGCGCCCCACAATCTGAGAAAAACTACTTAAATCATACGGCCAGTCTAAGTAGTTCACCGCCCGGAGAGAGGGGCAGTGAACACCGTGACCATACGATAAACTCTAATTTTCTTTTATAACTTCACGTCCGAGGAAAAGAGGGCAATATCTCCGTTGTCGCTCGCGTGCCGCGAGTGACTCCTATCCACAGAGCCTCTGGCCAGTCCTGGCAATGAGCTAAAAACCGGCTTCGGGCTGGAAGCCCTTCCTTGTATTGCTCACTCGCGACACGCGAGCGAGTACGGAGTTGAAATTGGCGGTATTTGTTTAATTTATAGTGTATTACACCATCCATGACTAATTCCTACTCCGGTGTGAGAACGCTTACACCGGAGTAGTTAATTATATGATTAATTTTTTAACTACTATCCGTGAAGGATATTTTTTCTTTCTTAAAAGAATGAGAGGGGTATATCCAACATTGAAGCAAATTAATGAAGGTTTGCGTTATGTATACTTTGGCTATTTTATTGCTATATTATCACTAATCGTTGTACTATTTACTAGTGGAAATTTGCAAACGATTGCATTAACTCTACCAAGCAAATTAATCCTGGCCGGACTCATTTTTTTTATCTACAATTTAATCTTCAAGAATCTTCATAGGGATATATTCGATAGACCTATTGATGCCAATCAAGACCCAGAACATATTAAAGCTCTCATTTATAATTTTATTTTTGTATTTTTAGGATCGTTTTTTAGTATTTTAATTGTATTTTTTATTTCATACCTATTAAATTAAAGGAGTTTTTATAGTTCATTTTATATAATGATAGATATAACCTTTGAGGTGGTCCGATTTAGCGGCACACTCCGTTGTCGCTCGCGTGCCGCGAGTGACTCCTATCCACAGGGCCTTCGGCCCGTCCTCGCAATGAGCTAAAAGTTTACGTTAAAAACCGGCCTCGGGCTGGAAGCCCTTACAATACTCCTCATTCGCGACACGCGAGCGGAAGAAATTCAACAAGAAAATGAAGATCCCGACACTACACGGATATATCGACAGAAGAATTTTAATCAACTTTACAGCTGACCCAAAAGCTGTTGAAAGAATTATTCCATTTCCGTTTAGACCCAAACTTTATAAAGACAAAGCAATCGTCGGAATTTGTTTAATCAGACTAAAAAAGATAAAACCAAAAGGACTTCCTGAGTTTATTGGAGTGAACTCTGAAAATGGTGCTCACAGAATTGCAGTTGAGTGGGACGAAAACGGAGAAATTAAATCTGGCGTTTACATCCCTCGTAGAGATACTTCACTTAAACTAAACGCTCTTGTTGGCGGAAGAATATTTCCTGGAAAACATTACTACGCAAAATTTAATGTAAATGAAAATGACGGAAATTACCATATTGACTTTAAAAGTTTAGACGGAACTGAACTTTTAATTGACGCTTCCGAAACGAAGTTATTTAACGACAAATCAATTTTTGAAACATTAAATAACGCTTCTGATTTTTTTGAAAATGGCGACCTTGGTTACTCGCCAAATAAAAACAAATTTGATGGAATAAGATTGAAAGCGTATAAATGGGAAGTTAAACCACTTGAAGTATTGAAAGTAAAATCAAGTTTTTTTGAAAACGAAGAGATTTTCCCAAAAGGTTCTGTGACTTTTGACAATGCATTACTTTTGACAGACATTGAACACGAATGGAAAAGCGAAAAGAGTAAATAACCGCTCCGTTGTCACTCGCGTGCCGCGAGTGACTTCTATCCACAGGACCTCCGGCCCGTCCACGCACCTATCTAAAATGTACGCTAAAACCGGCTTCGGGCTGGAAGCCCTTCCTTTTATTGCTCACTCGCGACACGCGAGCGAGAACGGAGTTCTCTTTATTTTATACCTTGAAAAACCACCATCGCCCGGCGGTGGAATCGCAGCGGAAGCAAAATCGCGTGAGTGCCCATCTCCCCATCGCTCCAATTCTTCCCTTTCGGCTACAACATAGCGACTTTTGACTACATCCGTTTTCTGACGACTGCTGAACTTTGCCGTACCAAACGATCAGATCCATGAACGTACAAAACAACACCATTTTAGTGACCGGCGGCACCGGCGGTTTCGGCTTTGAGTTTGCCTCGAAATTGATTGCGCTGGGCAACACGGTTATTATCACCGGTCGCAATACCGAAAAATTGCAGGAAATAAAAGGCAAACTTCCGCAGGTGCACACCATTCAGAGTGACGTGAGCAACGCAGACGACATCGTCCGGCTGTACCAGCAGGTTACGCAACAGTTTCCGCACCTGAATATTCTCATCAACAATGCCGGCGAAATGCGTAAATTAAGTCTGCATCACCACCACGCCCTGGCCGACATCACCCGCGAAGTTGAAATCAACCTGATGGGGCCGATCCGGATGGTGCAGCAATTTTTGCCACACCTGAAAAAACAAAAAAATGCGGCTATTCTGAACGTAACCTCGGGCATTGCCCTGCTGCCATTTGCGATATCGCCGGTTTACAGTGCCAGCAAGTCAGGGCTTCGTTCCTACACGCAGGCCTTACGGGTCCAGCTCAAAAATACCAGCATTAAAGTGATGGAATTAGTAGCGCCCGGAAGCTCTACCCCGCTGAATGATAAATTTAAAAATGAAGAGGGCTTTAGCACGAATCTGTTAATGGCTCCGGAAAAAATCGTAGCGGATGCCATCAAAGGAATGGCGAACGACAAGGATGAAATTTATCCCGGTATTGCCAAAGTGATGCGGATTTTGAGTAGACTGGTACCCAATTTTCTGATTTCGCAATCCGGCAAAATGGGCGCATCCTACATGTACGGAACGAATGATCGTAGACAGTAAACCGCACGATTAAAACCACTTCAATAAGCTAGATGCAGATGAAAGAGAATAGACAAGCGACTAACCAGCTAAAAATCAGCTAAATACTATTTCATCTTTTCTCTTTTGTCTAACTGTCTCCTATACATCCCATGAAAATTCTGAGCATTATCCTCCTTTTAGTATCCGCCTTTCTGGGTCTCAAACACGGCTGGGATGCTTTTCAGCCCGGCAATGCCGAACAGGCCAAAATGATGGCCACCTTAGGAATTTCCAAAGCCGCTTTGCCGGTTTTCGGCGTGGTTTCCATCCTGGCCGGATTGATGCTGCTTTTTCCGCAAACCTTTTTTATCGCTAACCTGCTGAATGCCGTTTCAATTGTGTTGATCATGGCCTTGGCGTTACGGGCAGGGGATGTCAAAATGGCGTTACTTGAAATTCCGTTTCTCGCCATTCCGTTGCTGCTGATCTGGTTGAAGTATCCGTTTAAATTTTAACAGCCGAAACGCTGGAAAACCGAAACGATTGAATACAATTTTTGGTAAAAATGGCACATTCAAAACCGTACCGGATCAAATCCATCCCGGAAATCCATCGGTTGATGGGGCTTCCCAAACCGCATCATCCGCTCATTGGCCTGATTGACCTGAAAGGACTGAAAGATGATCCGGATATCAAGGCCGTTATCACTGATTTGTATGTTGTATCGCTCAAAAGAGGGTGCGATAAGTTGTTTTATGGTCAGCAGAAATACGATTTTGACGACGGGTTGATGGCTTTTATAGCCCCCGGGCAGATTCTGCGGGGTGAAGCGAACGGTGTCCCGCACAATCTGGAAGGCTGGATGCTGTTCATTCATCCCGATTTTCTGTGGAATACGTCACTCGCCAAAAAAATCAAGCAGTACGAATACTTTGGGTATTCCACCAACGAAGCGCTCTTTCTTTCCGAAAAAGAAGAAAGTTTAATCAATACCCTGATCGAAAACATTCAACAGGAATATCATTCCAACATTGATAAGTTTAGTCAGGATGTTATTATTGCCCAGCTGGAATTGCTGTTTACGTACGCCCAGCGGTTTTACGAACGCCAGTTTATCACGCGGAAAATAACCAACAGCCAGATTTTAAACCGCCTGGAAGCGGTGTTAAGCGATTATTTTAATAACGAAGAGTTACTCGCAACCGGGCTACCAAGCGTTCAGTATATTGCCGATACGTTAACCATTTCAAGCAAGTACTTAAGCAGTCTGCTCAAACAGTTAACGGGACAGACCACGCAACAGCACATCCACGAAAAACTGGTTGAAAAAGCCAAAGAAAAGCTATCCACCACCGAGTTATCCGTCAGCGAAATCGCCTATAAACTGGGCTTTGAACATTCACAATCGTTCAGTAAATTCTTCCGGACAAAAACAAAACAAAGCCCGTTGGAATTCAGGGCAGCTTTTAACTGACCGATCATAAGCGCTGCGGTTAACTCGGTGTCTCCGTTCTCGCTCGCGTGCCGCGAGTGACTCCTGTCCACAAATCCTCCGGCCCGTCCTCGCAATGAGCTGAAAATGTACGCTAAAACCGGATTTGGGCTGGGAGCCCTTCTTACTCTCAATCACGACAACAGAGATACGAAAAAAACAAGGATACAAGCAAATCCTTTGCGGTAATGTGGTGAAGGTCCGAAAAATGACTTAGTTTAAAGCCGTAAGACGTAACAACGGAAATAAAATACAACAAAAACAATAAAATGTATGGCAACAACGGCGAAACTCCTGGAAGACAGCTTACTTGTCATTTGGAATGACCGAAATGCAGACAATCGGTTGAAGGCCATGCAGGAAATTTATGCACCTGACATTCACTTTTACGAAAGCAATACCGGGGAAGCCATTGTTGGACACACAGCGATTAACGAACTGATAGCAAAATTGCAGACAGAATGGGCAATTGAATTTCAATTCGAATTGAACAAGCCATCCCAAATAAACCATGCAACACAGATTGTTTCCTGGAACCTTGGACCAAAAGGGGCGACACCAATTGCCACAGGAATGGACGTTGCTTTTATTGACAATGACTTGATAAAATCGCTGTATCTGTTTTTGGACATTAAATAAATAAGCGATAGCGAAGCAAATAGCAAACCTACTACCGCTAAAATCGCATCGGCAATAGGGGGCAGACGGTTTTCAAATGCCCCACCATTTCTCCGTTCTCGCTCGCGTGCCGCGAGTGACTCCTATCCACAAATCCTCCGGCCCGTCCTCGCAATAAGCTGAAAATGTATGCTAAAACCGGCTTCGGGCGGGAAGCCCTTACGACTAGTCCGCACTCGCGACACGCGAACGGAGATCATCGGCAGTGCCTATCCAGGCTGTCGTTTCGGCGGACGGAATTCTGTTCGGTATTCGTTCTAAACTTCAACTTTTGTTTGTTAATTTAGCTTCGTTTCCGGGCGGCCGGTTGGTCAATTCCCCAACGGCACAAAGCCCGAATGGTGGTGGCCCATATAACAGACGACAGTAACAACAGCAAAACAATGCAGGACATCCTATTTGACTTCATAGCAAAATACATTTCTCTGACGGAAGAGGAGAAGAACGTACTCCTTTCGTTAGACCTGTTCCGCTCGGTTAAGAAGGGGACTATTTTACTCAAAGAAGGACAGAAATCGCGCGATGAGTATTTTGTCCTGAAAGGATGCCTGCGAAAATATTACATCATCGATGGGGAAGAAAAAACAACCGCCTTTTTTACAGAAATGGACGCATTGACACCCCATTGTGTAAAAAATAATGATCCGTCTGAGTATTTCATCAGTTGTGTAGAGAATACCATATTGATAGTTACAAACCCGGATATGGGCGTTGAAGTAAATGCCAAGTTTCCAAAATTTGACCTGATGTGTCGACTAATGGCCGAAGAACTGTTGGCCCGGCAACAAATCAATTTTGACGAGTTCAAGACTTCTTCCCCTGAACAGCGCTACCTGAACTTACTGCAAAATAGACCCGACCTTATTCAACGTGTGCCACAACACCAATTATCAAGTTACCTGGGTATCAAACCACAATCCCTGAGTCGATTAAGAGCACGGATTTTGGAAAAAAGCAAAGGGTAACTTCATTTCTTAACTTAAGTGAACGATTTCAAGCCGATTGCCAATCCATCTTTGCCATATCGTTTAAGATCAATTAAAAAGATATGCAAAAGAAGATTGTATGGATTGGACTTGCCCTCGTGTTGGCAAGCCGTTTACAGGTGAATGCCCAATATGCCAACCAAGATAGTACGTATAAACGGTGGTTCGTTGGAAGTTCACTCTATATGTTGGGAAATTTTGCCAAAGTAAATAACCCGGAGTATGTGCAATTAAATTTGGGTTATCGAATCACACCGAAAGATGTACTTTCCCTTGATTTTAAAAGATCCATTTATTCCTGGCCCATCGGTATCCCTTTTGGACCCTCTTTTGATAAACCGGGGCTAAACTATCCCGGACATGCCCGCATACTTGCCCCGACAATAGGATACCAGCGTTTCTGGTGGAAAGGAGTCTTTACATCCGTTCATGCATTGAATGCTTTTGAAAAATACCTGGACGAGAATAAAAGAAAGATTGGTAATGGATACACGTTATATCTGAACTTCCATTTGGGTTACCAGCTTAAATTTTTCAAAAACCGCTTCTTTTTTGAACCAGCGATTGGATGTAGTTATTGGCCTGTAAGAACCCATGTTCCGGAATCTTTTAAATCAGTAGAGAAAAAATGGAACAACTACTTTATTCAACCGGGTTTTAATTTCGGGTTTAACATTTAGCATCCTTCGCCGGAAATTAACCGGATCCCTTTCAACATACTAAATCCCCCAACAACAGTCTCTCCTGTTCAGGAATCGGTTTTTTATAGAACCTTCCATCGCGGCTACTTTCCGTCCCGTGTGCATCAATAGGCCGGAAATTTTAACACCTGTATAACCATAATTACTTACTACAATGAAAAAGATCGGCATTTATTCCGTGTTGGTATTGTTCGCGGCATTCCTTAGTTCATGTGGCATCGGCCACGCCCTTGTTACCAACCACAATCAAAACGCCACCGAGGTACACTTAAGTGGCAACAACTTCAACGTAATTGATCAGGTAAGCGGAAGTTCGGAGGTCTCTTATGTATTGGCCATTGGAGGGATGAACAAAAGGCAGTTGTACGAAAATGCGTATTCAGCGATGATGAAGAAAGCCAACTTGTTGAATGGTTCCAAAGCCATCATCAACGTAATGACGGAGGAACACGTCAGTGGTTTTGCCCCTTTCTTTGTCAGAAGAACCATAACGGTGAGTGCTCAGGTAGTTGAATTTACGAGGTAAGTTTAATTACGTTGGCAGTGGATTTAGTATCTCTCACTTATCTCCTTTTTCAGCATCGTTTAACAGGAAATAAAAAGACATGCAAAAGAAAATTTTATTCATTGGTTTTGTCTTACTAATGACGAGTACGCTTCCCCTCAAAGCCCAATATGCTAAGACAGACAGCACGTATAAACGGTGGTTCGTTGGGAGCACCATATTTTTATTGGGTAATTTGGCAACGACAAACCCACCCGACTTTTTTCAACTCAATGTAGGCTATCGTATTACCGGGAAAGATGTCATTGCACTAGAACCAAAAACCTGGAAATATGCCTGGCCGAATGGTATTCACCCCTTTTTAAACAACTCATACGGAAAGCCGGAAGAAAAATTTCCGGGGTATATTCGTGAGTATGGCTTCTCCGTGGCTTACCAACGATTTTTTTGGAAAGGTCTATATACCGAATTGAATGTCATGCCTACCTGGCAAACTTTTGTGAATGCTGACGGTAAAAAAATTGACAATGGATTTCAGTTTTTCAATACGTACCGCGTTGGTTATCACATCAAACTTTTTAAGGACCGGTTTTTTATTCAACCCTCCATTGCCATTACCCACCGTCCTTATCACACCAAAATGCCGGATGGATTTAAACAGTTAGACGATAAATGGTCGAAATTTGTCTTCGGAGAACCGGGATTTCATTTTGGGTTTAACTTTTAGGTGATCATTTATGGATACACAAAAAATACCCCAAAATGCACTGGAAGACATCAAGGTTAATTTGAAACTGAAATTGGCAGCGTTGTGGGCGAGTTTTATGTTTCTCTACCTCTATGTCGATTATTTTCACTTATTTATGCCGGGTGCACTGGAAGATCTGTTAGCAGGCAAGGCATTTGTGTTTGAAATTACGCAAGCATTTCTTTTGATCGTACTCGCTGCTGTGACGATTCCGGCGCTCATGATTTTTCTCTCTGTCGCCTTACCGGCTAACGTAAATCGCTGGACAAACCTCATCGTGGCCGCGATTCACATTCCTTATATGTTGTTTAATCTGGCAGGCGAAGCCTGGATGCATATGGTGTTTGGCGCTGTTGTAGAAGTGATTCTTCTTGGTCTAATTATCCGCTATGCCTGGAAATGGCCTCGTATTGAAACATGAAAAACCGCTGATCGAACAATTTTAGGAAAATTATCTTCGCATGTTTTTCCTAAAATTGTTCGATCAGCGGTTTTGGTGGGTGCAATTCCTCGCACCTTCGGCATTATATATACACATCTTTTGGGGTCGCCCAGCGACCGAATGTTTGTAGGAAAAGCAGCCGAGTTTGCCTCTTTTGCCGGGCCGCCGGGCGGCAGCACCACCCTGCGCCTTTGCATTTCCCCACCTTTATTCCTCAAAAAAAATTGAAAATAAATTTGCGAAACCAATTAGTTGCGCGTATATATGCAACCGATTGATTTCATTAATACAGGTAGACAAATGCGTAGAGATATTTTTCAGGCCGTGGCTGACCCCACAAGACGAGCAATCATCGTCTTACTTGCAGTACAGGCAATGACACCCAACGCCATTGCCGACAACTTCCATACAACACGGCAAGCAGTGTCAAAACATTTACGCATTTTGACCGAATGCGAAATCGTAAAACAGGAACACAAAGGAAGAGAGATTTTTTACTCTCTCGAAATGGACAAAATGAAAGAAATCGACAAGTGGTTAGAACAATTCAAAACGGTTTGGGAAAGCCGGTTCAATCAACTTGACGATGTATTAGTAACCATTAAAACAAGAAAAGATGAAAACCAGTCTGCTAGTTGATTTTACCGTTGACAAAACAACAAAAACGGTATTTGTAACCAGAGAATTTGCAGCCGAACTTCCATTGGTTTGGGATGCATTTACAAAACAGGAAATCCTCGACCAGTGGTGGGCTCCAAAGCCTTTTACATCCAAAACTAAATCAATGGACTTTAAAGTTGGTGGAAGACGGTTTTATGCGATGGTAAGCCCCGAAGGGCAGGAGATGTGGGCCATTCACAAATACACTTCCATTACGCCAAAAACCAATTTCAAATACCTGAATGCGTTTGCGGACAAAGATGAAAACCCGTATTTGCCTGGTTCTGATTGGGATTTTAATTTCAGTGAACAAAACGGAAAAACCAAAGTCAGCATTACTATTTACAATGATTCCCTTGAACGCATGGAGAAAATGATTGAAATGGGATTCAAAGAAGGATTCACCGTAACATTAAATGAACTGGAAGAATTATTAGAACGGACGAAAACCGCCCCGGAAGAACAATAGCAATTTCTCAAACACCCCCGCTAACACCTTGCTAATCTTCCGACCTTACCCCTTCATCAGCACAATCCTCTTCATCACTGAAGTTTTAATCGTTCTATTTGTCCACGATGAAATCATCCGGCCCTACCTGGGGATTTCATCGTGGTTATTTTAATTGATCGCTTTCTCCACTCCCTCCTGAACACAGCAGTTTCGGCGTTTTACTGTTTTCTTATACGCTGGAAGTTCTGCAATACGTCAATCGGGTCTGGGAACGTATATACTCGGCGTTCTTTTCATTTTATACGTTGAAAAGACAAAAACCGCCCGGCGGTTGAATCGTACTATAATTTCTTAATTTGCTTCCAGATACGGTTTTTCATTGGCGATCATATGCCTACCAGAAACCCGGAATGAAGATATGAATTGGTATCATTTAACGATAGAACTTTCAAGCAAACAGAAGATGGGGAATCGTAAGATGATAATAGAGAACGGAGATACGAATTAACTAATTTGCCAACGATTGATACTAAAAAATTTGACAGCAGCACGCCCGGAGACGAAACAAAACAAGTCGATTTACTCAAATTACTTTATGCCGAAGTAAATTCAAATTATAAGAACCTGGCCGATATACGGTTTAAACTGTTGGGGATTGTATCAGCTGTTTCGGTACTCGCCTGGGCAACACGTTTTATAAGACATTGAAATAGGCAGCATTTCCAGCTGTATTCCAGGCACCATTAAGGGAGACTAAAACCTAATAAAGTTGACAAATTTGGAAAAATCATTAATCATGACCGGTCATTAGATCTTTTTTATTCAAGTGTCTATGCCGGTTGGTTTCTTTATTTAAACTTATTTGAAACCCATACATTGCTGAACTCATTGCCGCGGGTGGCTCCTATTCACAGAGCTTCCGGCCCATCCCCGCACTTGACTAAACTACGCTGGACGGCTCCCCACTTGTCGCATTCAGCCACCCGAATTGTCGCATTTACACTGCCATGAAATCCGGTTTGTTGGCGAGCTTTGTATCGTACCAAAACAGCCCAATGTCATGAGAAAAATAATTGTTATCTCCATGATTACCTTAGATGGTGTATTGCAGGGACCCGGTGGAGCGCAAGAAGATACCTCCGGCGGTTTCGAATTCGGTGGGTGGAGCGCGCCCTACGGGGATGAGGTGATGGGCAAGGTCATGGGAAAACTGATGCAACCATCCGATCTTTTGTTAGGCCGAAAAACATTTGATATCTGGGCGGGCTACTGGCCGCAACACACCGACTTTTGGCCCAGTATCAACGATGTCACCAAATACGTCGTATCCACGACCCTGACAACCTCCGACTGGCAAAACTCCGTTTTCCTCGACAGCCTGGCCGAAATCGAAAAGCTCAAAAATTCGGAAGGTTCCGATCTTACCGTCTGGGGCAGTGGTAACCTGATTCAATCGCTCCTGAAGCATGATCTGGTGGACGAACTCTGGCTCCAGATTCACCCCCTGACGCTTGGTCAGGGCAAAAAGTTGTTTGACAATGGCCCGATTCCGGCCGCATTTACCGTAGCCGAAAGCGTTGTGACGCCAACCGGGGTGTTTATTGCCAATTACAAACGGGCTGGCGATGTGAAAACCGGCGATGTTATCGCTTAAAAACAGAAGCAGACAAAAGAAGAAAGCGCATCGATAAACGGGTATTGTATTGATTTTTAACCAATTTGTCGTTCATCGACGCGCTTTTGTTTAACTATCTATCCCAAAAGGCATGAAAGCAACTCCCGAACACGATGAGCGAATGGCGAAAATGACGTTCGCGTCGGTGTATCCGCTCTACATCACCAAAGTAGAACGAAAAGGCCGGACCAAAGCCGAACTGGATCAGGTCATCGAATGGCTGACCGGTTTTGATGAGCAAAAACGGCAGGAACTGATTGACGGGAAAGTGACCTTTGAAACCTTCTTTCAGCAGGCCCGGCTACATCCGAATGCCTCCCTCATCACGGGCGTAATATGCGGCTACCGGGTCGAAGAAATCGAAAACCCGTTAACGAAACAGGTACGGTATTTAGACAAGCTGGTCGACGAACTGGCGAAAGGCAAAAAGATGGAGAAGGTATTGCGGAATACGGATTAAATCCCAAAAACCGGTAATCCATCTGCACTAATTTCAGGACGAAAAGCAGTAAACGAACAAACGATGAGAAAGCTAATTGCCGCCATCAACATGACACTGGATGGTTTTTGCGATCACACGGCCGGGATTGCGAATGACGAAACCCATCAACATTACAATCAGCTGCTACGGGACGCCGGTGCCCTTCTCTACGGAAGGGTAACCTACCAGCTCATGGAACATTATTGGCCAGCTGTCGTAAAAAACCCCACCGGCAACCAGCCAACGGATGAATTTGCCGTACTGATCGACAACATTCCAAAGATTGTTTTTTCCCGCACGCTTCAAGAGGTTGACTGGAAAAATACACTATTGAAAAAGGAAATTACGGCAGAAGAAATTTTAGCGCTCAAGCAACAAGCGGGTAAGCATCTTTTTGTGGGCAGCCCCGGTTTAATCGGCGCCTTCACGCAACTGGGCTTGATTGATGAATACCAGCTGGCCATTCACCCAGTGGTTGTAGGAAGTGGCTTACCCTTATTCAAAAACATCAGGGAAAGAATTGATCTTAAACTCCTGAAAACCAAACCATTCGAATGCGGTGTCGTCATTCATTATTACGAGCCGGCCAGGTTGGGTGTGGATCAGTAACAACCCATAAGTTGGGGTGTTCTTTTTCACCAATCGGTTTCTCCAACGCCCGAAAAATCAAATGAGATCAATGACAACGGACGCCTTTAACGTAACGATCCACATGGTTTCGAGTCTGGACGGTATTATTGCCAAAAAAGACAATAGCGTTGCGTGGTTTGATACACCCGACCATTACGAGAAAGGCGTTACCGGACAGGACCCGGAAGAGTTTCTGAAAACCATCGATTGCTACCTCATGGGCGCCCGCACCTACGAGCACGCCCTGGCGCTTTCAAAATCGTACGGCTGGGCCTATGGCGACACGCCAACCTTTGTCGTCACGAACCGAAAGCTGCCGGTTGAAAGACCAAACATCGCGTTTTACGCGGGCGACCTGCGCTACCTGGTGGAACGGCTAAAACCGCGCTACACGAATGTCTGGGTGGTCGGAGGTGCCGTGCTGGCCCGCGAGTTCATCCGTTTAAAATTGGCGGACGACATTCGGTTATCCATTTTGCCGATTCTTTTAGGAGAAGGAACCCGGTTTTTTGACCAGATCGTCCCGGAACAAATCTTACACTTAAGAGACGTAACCGCCTACAAAACCGGTATGGTGGAGTTGTGGTACGAAATCAGAAAATCATAGCCAATAGGCCCGCTTCCAGACAGAAACAGGCCGTTTAGCAATCGGGTGGCCGACGGATAAAGACTTCATTTTTCGGCCGCTTCGACCCTCCAACCCGTTCATCAGCCGAATAACCCCAAACGGCCGAATGAATCAGAAGCTTTTGTATCTTTACTTCGCCCCGGTTCCTCTTTTATTTTACCCTCTACTTATATGGCGCAGGAAGTTTGGATTTATTAGCCATTATGCAGAAAGTATTCTTTATCTATTCCATCTTATTGGTTTTAGGAATCGAGTATTTTACCAGCTCTGACGATTTTAAACACATTACATCCGGCAAACAAAAAATTCAGCCTACCAACCGCTAACCGGCCCTTCAGCAACAGGGCGGTTTTTCCCATTTCCGCCGGTTGGAACAACACGCTGCCTCGGTTGATCATTTTCCGGTACGGCGGTGATGCATCGGTTTCGTCAGGATGAAGAGCGGTTCCGGTAGTTGGTGGTGGTTGACGTATTCAGCCATTAGCACGCGTTAACCACCGTAGCGACGGCCCGGCGTAAACCATATACTGAAAACCGCAGACTAATGCTTGATTGAAGTCTGAATCAAGTTCGAAGCGGCTTTGGCGATAATTTTGCCATCGGCGGCTGTGATGACGCATTCGGCGTGAACGATATTTTTGCCGGCCCGCACCACCCGCGTCCGGGCCGTGACGGTTTCGCCCAGTTTGGCGCTGTGCAGAAAATCGACGTTCAGGTTCACGGAGGTGTAAATATGCTCCCGACCCAGCGCGTAAACCGTCGTCCCAATCAATTCGTCGGCAATGGCGGCTGCGGCTCCGCCGTGCAGAATCCGCATCGGGTTGGTCATGTCTTCCTTTACCTCATAGGCCACCGTCAGTGAGCCCGCTTCAGCTGCCAGCACGGTGCCGTTAAGCCAGCGACCGAGGGGCGACGGACTCTGGCGCATATCCTGGCCGATCATGGATTGGAAAAAAAGCAGCCGGGCGTTGGTTTCGGGGGTAGACATACACTAAATTTTTCCACAAAAATAGCATTTAACCAAGTGAAAAACGGTTTAATCAAGTATAATCTGTGGATTTTCTTGGGAGGTAGCCCGACTTGTGTTACTTTTGGGCGTTTTTTGCGCAAATCCGCTTTCCCCTCAAAATGAATTACACGCTTTCCCACATCCCGGAACGGACCGTAAAACCCCGGCAGCACGGCCTGACGATGGTTATGGACAAGGGGCTTAGTATCAGACAGGTTGAAGATTTTCTGTCTACATCGGCTGAATATACTGATATTGTGAAGCTAGGCTGGGCAACGTCATTCGTTACGCCCCACTTGAAAGAGAAACTGAAAGTTTATAAAGACGCCGGTATTCCGGCCTATTTCGGTGGTACGCTGTTTGAAGCTTTTGTGGTTCGAGGCCAATTCGATGACTACCGGCGACTGCTCGACACCTTCGATCTGCAATATGCCGAAGTGTCGGATGGTTCCATCGAAATGAATCTCGACGACAAATGTCACTATATCAGCGAATTAGCTAAACAAGTGACGGTTTTATCGGAAGTAGGTTCCAAAGACGAAGCCAAGATTATCCCACCTTACAAGTGGATTCAGCTCATGAAAGCCGAGCTGGAAGCCGGTGCCTGGAAAGTCATTGGCGAAGCGCGTGAAGGCGGAACCGTCGGCCTGTTCCGGGCCAGTGGCGAAGTTCGGCAGGGGCTGGTGGAAGAAATTCTGACGCAAATTCCCTCCGAAAAAATCATCTGGGAGGCTCCCCAGAAAGAACAGCAAGTCTGGTTTGTTAAACTGCTCGGTGCCAATGTCAACCTGGGCAATATTTCACCCAATGAAGCGATCCCGCTGGAAACCATTCGGTTAGGGCTGCGCGGTGATACATTTTCTCATTTTCTGAACGGCCTTGGGCTATCCCACTAATCAACCTATTCACACCTATGGAAGTTATTCAGTCGATTCTCGACTTCTTTTTGCACCTGGACAAGCATCTGGCCGACATCATCAATGAATACGGCACGCTAACCTACGCCATTCTGTTTCTGATCATTTTCGTAGAAACCGGTCTGATCGTCATGCCGTTGCTGCCGGGTGACTCGCTGCTGTTTGCCGCCGGAGCACTCGCGGCTTCAACCGGCGCACTGGATATGAAAATCATGATTCCATTGTTGATTATTGCGGCTTTGCTGGGCGATAACGTTAATTATTTCGTTGGTAAATTTCTCGGCGGGCAGATCAAAATGCGGGAGCGAATCCTATTCTTTAAACGGGAATACATTACCGAAACGGAGAACTTTTACCACAAACACGGCGGCAAAACCGTCATCATGGCCCGGTTTATTCCCATCGTCCGCACAATTGCGCCTTTCGTTGCCGGTGCGGGTAGTATGAACTATTCCAAGTACATCGGCTACTGCGTGGCCGGGGCCATTCTGTGGGTGGTTGGTGTTAGTATGTTAGGCTATCTATTTGGTAATCTGCCGATTATCAAAAATAATTTTGAACTGGTAATTTTCGGAATCATCGGTTTGTCAGTGGCACCGATTATTTTTCAATTCATCAAGTCGAAACTGACTCGGGCCACCGCCTGATTCATTTTGACTTGAGTCCAAGCAATCGGTCGGTTGATCGGGGAAATTAATTTTCCGATTAGCCGACCGGTTTTTTTATATAATGATTGGGGAGTTGGTCAGAAAATAAGCTAGCGCGAAACAGGATAATAAACGTTCAAACTATATGCTCTGGTTTTGTGAGTAAATCCGGGATTTTTGCTCCGGGAATGTATAATATCTGCAAGACCAGGCTCGTAGGAAAGAGCAACCCAAACCGGTCTCTTTCGTTTTCCTGAATGAATTTTAAATCCCAAGTCAAGATTTACGCCATAGTTTAGCCGATAAAAACCGCGCGTTTGGACAGTTGTGCTGATTAATTGACCATCTCCGGTATAAGAAAAACCTTTTGACTTTATTAAATACCCAGCAAATAAACCAAATCCAATAAAAGGCTTAATCTTTCCGAATTTTAACGGATAATACCTTAATTGAGGATGGAAATTAAGGTATGTAAAATATTCTTCCGACATATTATAAAAAGTTGTATCGAAATGGGGCGGGGAAATAACTCTTGTTGTTAAATAAGTTCTTGCACCATAACGTGATACATTGAGCGCAAAGGCCAGTTCATAATTAGTATTGATGGCTTTCATTCCATATATCCCGATTTTAAAACCGGTTATGGAATTGCGGGAAAATGGGTTGATATAGCCAACATTGGTATTGGAAATCCCCGCCGTTATACCCCAACTAGTATTCCTGAAAATTTGAGCTTTTGAGGATATAGCATATAGCCATAAGCCGACCAGCAAAAAGGGTTGAAACGTTTTCATCTTCGGTTTATGATTGTATTTTGATCACTCGGATTCGCTAATGCAATTTTCAGCAATAAATGTTCTTATTTGTATATTTTATAAAAATTTAACAATTGATGATTCTGTATTGCAACCGTCTTTTTAGCCCTATCAGTAAGTTTACCGATCTCCGGTGATTGACCCCGTAACGCGATGAAGCATCTTCTACTTTTTCTCCTCCTTTTTCTGACCGCCTGGAACGCTCTTGCCCAGCGCGTCCGGCTGGAAACCGAAGCGGGCCCGATCACGCTTGAGTTATACGCCGATAAAGCGCCCGGTACCGTAGCCAATTTTCTGCGGTATGTCGATGAAAAACGCTTTGATGGAAGCCGATTTTACCGCGTGGTCCGGCTGGATAATCAGGCAAGCAGTCCGGTAAAAATTGAAGTGATTCAGGGCGGATTACAGGATGATTCGACCCGGCGTCTGCCACCCATTTTGCAGGAAACGACGCAAAAAACCGGTCTGAAACATTTGAATGGCACACTTTCGATGGCGCGGACTCAGCCCAACAGCGAGACCTCGGAGTTTTTTATCTGCCTCAACGATCAGCCCGAACTGGATTTTGGCGGAAAACGAAATCCGGACGGGCAGGGGTTTGCGGCTTTTGGACGCGTGGTAGCGGGCATGGAAGTGGTCCGCCAGATTCAAAAAGGCGAAACCGGATCGGAAGCCAATCTGGCGCAGACATTGAAAAAACCGGTTATGATTCGAACCGCCCGGCGAGTGCCGTAAATTTACCCGTTGTTAGCTCAACCTTAGGACCATATTTGTCTACCCAATGCCGGAGAAGCAACAGTTTTCTTGACAACCAGAAAAGTTTCGGCGGGTGAGGTCACAAAAAATACGCCCTACAACCGGCGTTTGTGACGTTGAAAGGAAGAAAAAAGAAAGCCGGTTAGTTTTGAACAATCGCAATTCTTCGAAAGCTAACCGGCCGTTGGTTACCGGGCGCGTTTTACGTTCGTTGCATTCAACCCTTTTGGGCCGCGCTCTACTTCGAAAGTAACTTTGTCATGCTCCCGTAATTGATCTTGGCAGGCAGATACATGGACGAAAATGTCTCCACTTGCATCATCGGGTACGATAAACCCGAATCCTTTGTTTTCATTAAAAAACTTAACTGTACCCGTTGGCATGATTTTCAGGAATAAAATGGAGATGTAAAGTAACGGTTTCTTCCCGGTAGTTCGTCACATCGGGGCAAAAAATTATGCTAAGTGCAAAAAAAAGCCCAAAATTCTCGAATAATTACCTGTCTGTCAGGCGATTTTTACCCCGAAACTGTCTTTTTATTCGTCAATGATCGTTCAACGGCAACCCTCTGCGCTGAAATTCTTTCCAGTTGAGGTAGTCGTCACCCTTGCGCTGCTCCACCATCGTGATGCAGTTATCCACCGGGCAAACCAGTTTACAGAGGTTACAGCCGACGCATTTGTCCTCGATAATCGAATAGGTATTGTACGGTTTTCCGTAGGCAAGGTTGATCGATTGATGCGACGCATCTTCGCAGGCGATGTAACAGAGGCCGCAGCGAATGCACTTGTCGGGGTTGATGTGGGCCACAATGTGGTAATTGATGTCCAGATCTTCCCAGTGCGTGATGGTCGGGACGGACTTTCCGATAAAGTCATCGGTGGTCTGGAAGCCCTTGTCGTCCATCCAGTTGCTGAGCCCTTCGCACAAGTCTTCGATGATCCGAAAACCGTGTTTCATCACCGCCGTACAAACCTGCACGGTCGTCGCACCCAGCAGCATAAACTCAGCCGCATCTTTCCAGGTGCTGATGCCACCAATTCCGGAAATCGGCACCCGCGACGTAACCGGGTCCTGGCTCAAGGTTGTCAGCATTTTCAACGCGACCGGTTTGACCGCCGGACCGCAATACCCGCCAAAAACGGATTTTCCGGCTACGTACGGATTGGGTACCAAGGTATCGAGATCGACGCCCGTAATCGACTGAATGGTATTGATCAGTGACAAACCGTTGGTGCCGCCTTCCACCGACGCCCGGCCCGACGGCACCACGGAATGCACATTGGGGGTCAGTTTGGTAATCACCGGAATCGTGGCTTTTTCCATAACCCATTCCACCACCATCCGTGCAATGTCGGGGTCCTGCCCCACGGCCGCGCCCATGCCGCGCTCGGTCATACCGTGCGGACAGCCAAAATTGAGCTCCAGGCCGTGGGCACCCGTGTCTTCCACCTGCGCAATCAGCTCGTGCCATTTCTCGCGGCTGTTGTCGGCCATGAGCGAAACCACCATTGCACGGTCTGGAAACAGACGGACACATTCGGCAATTTCGCGGAGGTTAATGTCCAGCGGTCGGTCCGAAATCAGTTCAATGTTGTTGAAACCCATCATGCGGTTTCCGTTGTAATTGACGGACGAATAGCGCGATGAGACATTTTTGATCTGACTTCCCAGTGTTTTCCAGACCACGCCCCCCCAGCCTGCTTCAAAGGCCCGCAGGACGTTGTATTGCTTGTCCGTCGGCGGAGCACTCGCCAGCCAGTACGGATTAGGGGATTTGATGCCCAGAAAATTTGCCGATAAATCCGCCATGAGACGAGTTAGTTTATGGGTTTGGGTTTACGGTTTTCAGTATACGGTTTTCGGTGGCTGACGCGCGCTTTCTGACAAGTTTATACATTGCGGTAGCTGGAACGCATCAGCCACCGAAAACCGTATATTATTTTAAAAACGCCAGAATCGCCTTCGCACCGTCTTTCCCGGCCTGAACCGCGTCAACGACTTCCTTGCCGCCGTTGACGCAGTCGCCACCGGCGAAAACACCGTTGAGGTTCGTTGAACACGCCCCGTCAATCGTAATTTTTCCTTTCCGGTTTTCCAGTTGATTGATGCTGACCAGCTCTTCAAACGGCATTTGCCCGGCGGCTTTGATCACCATATCGACGTCCAGCGTGATCGTCTCTCCGGTTTCGACCGGCGACCGGCGACCGCTGGCGTCGGGTTCGCCCAGGCGCATCCGATTGCAAATCAGTTGCGTAACCTGCCCGTTTTGACCGACTATTTCCTGCGGAGCCGCCAGCCAGACGATTCGGCAGCCGTCCAGCTTCGCCAGATCCAATTCAACTTCGGTGCAGGGCATTTCGTCCTGTGTTCGGCGGTAAATGATGGTTACTTCGCTGGCTCCCAGCCGTTTGGCCTGCGTAGCCGCGTCGATGGCCGTCATGCCCAGACCAATTACTGCGACTCTATCGCCGACGGGTATGGACGGAAAACCGCTGGTTCGGATGTCGTAAATAAACCGGATCGCGTCTTCAACGCCCCTGAGATTTTCTCCTGGGATGTCCAATTGTCGCGCCAGCCCAACACCAACGCTCAAATAAACCGCATCGTAATTTTGTTGCAAGTCACTGAGTGAGACGGTTTTTCCCAATTCCTGATTGTACTGAATGACAATGCCGCCCAATGAGGTGATGAAATTGACTTCGTCTTCGCAAAACTGGGGTGTCACTTTGTAAGCCGCAATCCCGTACGTCATCAAGCCCCCCCCTTTGCTTTCTTTCTCGAAAACCGTCACGTCGATGCCTTCGCGACTCAGCGTGTGGGCGCAGCTCAACCCCGCCGGACCGGCTCCAACAACCGCCACGTTCTTATTTTGTGACGGTTTTCGCTGAAACAACGGCCACTTTTCGGCAATCGCTTTTTCGGTCGACAACCGTTGCAGTTTAGCAATCGGAATCGGCGGTTCGTCCATCAGAGTATAGACGCAGGAACCCTCGCATAATTTCTCGACCGGACAGACTTTCGAGCAGCCGCCCCCCATGATATTGGCGCTGAAAATCGTATGCGCCGACCCCTTCAGATTATCAGTGGTAATCTGCCGGATAAACTTCGGAATATCGATACTTGTCGGACAGCTTTTAACGCAGGGTGCATCGTAACAAAACAGGCAGCGATTGGCTTCCACCAAAGCCGCATTCCGCGTTTCAAACGGCGGGTGAATGTCGCTGAAATTCGCTTCGTATTGCTCAGCCGTTAACCGATTATTGACGATTGCCATAGTGTAAGTGTTCAGAATTAAGAGTGAAGAGGTAAAAATTAGCGTGCGTCAGCCAACCGCCGGACGGCCCCGTCATAACTCTTAATTCTTAACTCATTAGAGTTCCACCAATTTATGATACGTTTCCGGTCTGCGGTCGCGGAAAAACTGCCAGACGCTGCGGACTTCTTCGATCAGATCGAGGTCAAATTCGGCGATCAGCAGCTCGTCTTTATCTTCCGAAGCTGTGGCAAAAATTTGCCCGCGCGGATCGACGAAATACGACGAACCATAAAACCGCCCCAGGTTCCAGGGTTTTTCTTCGCCCACCCGGTTGATGCACCCCATAAAATACCCATTGGCCGCTGCATGGGCGGGTTGTTCCAGCTTCCAGAGGTATTGGGACAAACCGGCCACCGTCGCCGAAGGATTGTATACAATTTCTGCGCCATTTAATCCCAGACACCGCGCCCCATCCGGAAAATGACGGTCGTAGCAGATGTAAACCCCAATTTTGGCGTAGCGGGTCTGGAAAACCGGGTAACCCAGGTTGCCGGGCTTAAAGAAGAATTTCTCCCAAAAACCGGACGTATGCGGAATGTGGTTCTTGCGGTATTTCCCCAGATACGTTCCGTCTGCGTCGATCACAGCCGCCGTATTGTACAGCACGCCAGCCTGCTCTTTTTCGAAGATCGGAACGATCATCACCATGCTGTATTTTTTGGCATATTCCGCCATCTGATCGATCGTTGGGCCGGGAATGGTTTCCGCCGATTTGTACCATTCGCGGTCTTGTCCCGGGCAGAAATAGGGCGTATTGAATATTTCCTGCAAGCACAGAATCTGCACGCCTTTTTGCCCGGCTTCGTCGATGAGCGGCAGGTGTTTTTGCACCATCGCTTCTTTAATTTCCGCAATCGTACCTTCGCCTTCGGTCAGCGGCAGACTCATTTGGATCAATCCCGATTTGATAATTCGTGGCATAAGGCTGTGGATTAAATCGTACCGCTTACTTTATTTCGTTTGATAAACTGGCCATATCCTTTTTCGGCCAGACAGGTTCCGTCGTCAATAACAACCTTTCCGCGCAACAATACGGTTTTTACTTTTCCGGTTATTTCCCAGCCTTCATATGCCGAATAATCGACATTCATGTGGTGTGTTTCCGCCGAAAGACGATGCTTTGTAGTGGGGTCAAAAATGACTAAATCCGCATCGCTGCCCACGGCAATGGTCCCTTTTCGCGGAAACATGCCGAAGATCTTTGCCGGATTCGTACACGCCACTTCGACGAATTTATTCAGTGATATTTTTCCGCTATGAACGCCCTCGCTATAGAGCAATTCCAGGCGGTTTTCGATGGCGGGATGGCCGTTGGGAATCTTGGAAAAATCGTCTTTGCCCATCAATTTCTGTTCCCACTTAAACGGACAATGATCGGTGGCTACGACCTGCACCAGCCCCTGATTGATCCCGGCCCAGAGCGTCGTCTGGTCTTTTTTCTCGCGCAGGGGCGGACTCATCACCCACTTGGCGCCTTCCGCAGCGTTTTCGTAGAGCGACGCGTCCAGAATCAGATACTGAATGCAGGTTTCTACAAATACTTTCTGGTTGCGCCGAGTCGCGTTCCGAACGGCATTCAGCGCGCCCTCGCAGGTCATGTGGACGATGTAACCGGGGCAGCCCGTGTAGTCGGCCATGTCGGCAAACCGGCCGCTGGCTTCGGCTTCGGTCATTTCCGGCTGCGAAAGGTAGTGGTAAAGTGGGGTTAGTTTCCCTTCGGCGCGGTGTTTGGCCGTGAGGTAATCGATGACGTCGCCGTTGGTGGCATGAACCGTCACCAGGCCGCCCTGTTTTTTCACTTCCTGCATCAGCGCTACCATCTGCCGGTCGTCAATCATCAGCGCACCCTTGTACGCCATGAAGGTCTTAAACGAAGTAATACCTTCATTATCAATCATCTCCCGGATTTCGTCGCGCGTGTTTTCGTTGAAATCCGTGACGGCCATGTGGAAACTGTAGTCACCCACGGCGGTTCCACGGGCCCGGGAGTTCCACTCAGCTAACGCTTCTTTTAACGAATGTCCCTGTTTTTGCAGGACAAAATCGATGACGGTGGTGGTGCCGCCGTGCAACGCTGCGCGGGTGCCGGTTTCGTGCGTATCGCTCGAGAACGTACCCATGAACGGCATATCGAGGTGAACGTGCGGATCCACACCGCCGGGAAACACCAGCAATCCGGTGGCATCGATCACATTGTTGGCCCGAAACGGCAGGTCTTTTCCGATGGCCTGAACGGTTTCGCCCTCCACCCAAATGTCGGCCACATAATCATCCGTCGCCGTGACGATCCGTCCATTTTTAATCAAAAGCGACATGCGGCAGTTCGGTTGACGTTGTGGGTTGATACGATCGCATCATGACCAGATAAACCAGTCCGCTGACCAGAAAACCGACAAACCAGGCGTAATGATACAGGTGTGAAATCCAGGCCGGAACGCTGTCCGAAGGGATCAGTTGAATAGTCGTCAGAAATCCGGGAACGTTGGGCAGAATACCGGCCAGCAGCGCAACAATAGCCGCCGGATTAAAACCGGTTTTAAAGCTGTAAATCCCGTTCGACCGGTATAATTCACTAGTGATTAATTGCTGTTTCCGAACGAAGAAATAATCCGCAATCATAATGCCGCCAACCGGCCCGAGCAGACTCGAATAACCGACCAGCCACGTAAAGATATAGCCACTCGGATCGGCAATAAGTTTCCACGGAAAAATCAGAATTCCGATGACGCCGGTGATGTAACCGCCTTTCCGAAAGTCGATTTTGGAAGGCGCCAGGTTGGCGAAATCGTTGGCCGGACTCACCATATTGGCCGCAATGTTGGTAGCCAGGGTCGAAATGGCGACGGCGATCATGGCGATGCTGACGATGAGTTTATTCTCGAATTTTCCGGCCAGCACCAGCGGGTCCCAGATCGTGGTGCCGTAAATAATCGTCGTGGCTGAAGTGACCACCACACCAATGAAGGAGAACAAAGTCATCGACGGAGGCAGTCCGATAATCTGGCCATTGATCTGCGCTTTCTGGCTTTTGGCGTAACGCGTAAAGTCAGGAATGTTCAGCGATAACGTCGCCCAGAAACCGACCATTCCGGTTAAGGCCGGGAAGAAAAATGCGAAAAAATCGGCTGTCGTTACAAATTTAGACGGTTGTTCCAGAATCGGGCCTAGACCGTTTCCGGCCGAAATGGCCCAGAATAATAAGGCAAACGCGGCTACGGGCAGAAAGAACGCTTTGAAAACCAGCAGTTTTTTGATGCTTTCGACACCCAGGTAAATGACGTACATATTCAGTAACCAAAAGAAAAAGAAGCAGATAGCCGGACCGGTTTGTAAACCGAATGAATCCGGAAAAACCGCAGGTAGGGTTTCCAACACCGGAAACCAGAGCCGGAACATCTGGTACAACGCAAAACCGCCAATCCAGGTCTGAATGCCGAACCAGCCGCAGGCAACAATGGCCCTCAGCAGGGCGGGAATGTTCGCTCCGCTGGTGCCGAAACTGGCGCGGGCCAGCACCGGGAATGGAATACCGTATTTCGCTCCCGCGTGTCCGTTTAATACCATCGGAATCAGCACAATCGTGTTGCCGATGAAGATGGTCAGAATGGCCTGCCACCAGTTCATCCCGCCTTCAATAAGCGAACTGGCGAGCATGTAGGTTGGAATGCACAGACTCATGCTGATCCACAGGGCTGCGTAATTCCAGGTGGTCCAGGTGCGTTTGTCAACCGGAATCGGCGCGAGGTCTTCGCTGTAAAGAGCGGAAGAAGGAAGCGGGTTTTGAATTTCTGCGGTATTTGTGGGCATATCGAATCGGCAAGGTTAGGAATTGATAACGGGCGGAAATCAGGATGGGTAAGTTAAAAATAAAGCCCGGATTATCAACTACCGATTAATCACCTGAAATGGGGGAAGCGGTTTTTTATTTTGGTCTGATTACTGTCATTTTCTTATTTAAACGGTAGTAGGATTACTAAAAAAAATGATATTTTAGGACCGGTTTTTACCACGCCAGTCTCTATTAAAAACGTGACAATGAAACGATATTACCAGCAGGAAGAGGATATTGGGTTGTTTCAGCGAATGCAGCAGGACGACCCTCTGGCCTTTGAAGAAATTTACAACCGGTATTTTCTGAAACTGTCCAATACGGCTTTTAAACGGCTTCAGGATCGGGAAATGACCGAGGAAATCGTGCAGGAATTATTTGTCAATCTCTGGCTGAAACGCCACCGGCTCCCGGAGCTGAAACAGCCCGAAAGTTACCTCCAGACGCTGCTTCGGAATTCGGTGATCGACTGGTTTCGGGCGCGGGCCCGGCAGGACGGTTTTGCCGCCGAGATGCTGGCTCAGCCGGATCGCCAGATTGTCAACGCCACCGAACAACATATCTTATACGCTGATTTACAGCAAGCTTACGAATCGACGATCGGTCAACTGCCGGACAAATGCCGTCAGGTTTACGCGCTCCACCAGCAGGGCCGGTCGGTGGCCGACATTGCCGATCAGCTTCAGATTGCCCCCAAAACCGTTGAAAGCCATTTACTGAAAGCGCATCAAACGCTGCGGCACGTGCTGAAAGACTATTCGGCGGTGGCTGTCGCGTTGTTCAACTTCGTTTTTTAATCCGCCGGTTCTCCATTTGGGGGATATTTCGCTTTTACTTCACGACCTCACCGACTGACAAAAAATCCGCGTAGAAGTCCGGAATCGGGCTTTGGCGAATGGCTCCGATCGTTTCTTCGATTTTGTAATCAACCTTAATTAACTCGAATTGCAGGGAATCGGGGCGAAAGGCGGTTTTCGAATCGGCAACGGTGATGAGCAAATACGTCGCCAGCCGATCGGCTTCTTTGGACCGGCCCACCGACCCGCAATTGATAGCGGTTTTCACGGTCGGCCCCGGAATAGCGCGAATGTACGACTGGTGCGTATGGCCCATCACCAGTACATCGGCGTTTTTTTCGGCCATCATCGACGCTACCTCTTCCCCGTCGTGATCCACATAAATGTATTCGTCGATGGAACGCGGACTGGCGTGTACCAGCAGTAAACGAACATCCCGGTCCGAAAAACCGAACGTCAATTGAATGTGACGGGGCAGCGTCGCCAGAAAAGCTTTATTTTCTTTGGTGATGGCATTCCGGGTGAAGTCGATGGCGGCCATCCGGCACTGCGTTTCGAAGGGGCCGTGTTTGAGCAGCGGAACAACCGGCAGATCGAATGCAATGCGTTCGTCGTGGTTGCCCATCAGGGTCGGAATGCGGTTTTGGCGAATCAGATCGATCACTTCATTGGGCCAGGGTGCAAAGTCAACCAGATCGCCCAGGCAATACACTTGATCAGCCCGCCGGTTTTCGATGTCGTTTAAAACGGTTTTCAAAGCCGGGAGATTCGCATGAATGTCACTAATAACCGCAATTTTCAACATAAAAGGGAATAAACGGTACGGACAAAGATACCAGCCGATTGGGTTTGTGAAAAAGATAAAGTCGGGCTTGTGTGGTACAAATCAATGATGGATCGGGAATGCTGACTTTTTTTCAAAATTGTCCGCAACTGACTAAGGTTTTTGCGCGGTTTGTTCGTCTTAAGGGAAATGGATTGGATTTTACCATCTTAATCTATCAATCTGACGAGAATGGACGACAACTACCCTTCACCTGAATTACTGGAAAAATACCTCTCCGGCCGTTGCTCCCCCGACGAAGCTCAGCGGGTCGAACGTTGGTACGATTCGTTTGAAAACCGCCCGGATTTAGCCGAAAAGCACCCCCAGACGCAGGAATCGGCCTATTCCCGGAGAATCCTGCAACAAATCCGTCAGCGCATCGAGAACGCCGAACCGAATCCGGTGCGTCCGCTGCGGTTTGGCCGAAATTGGTTCTGGGCGCTCGGTGGTGTGGCGGCAGCCTTACTTGTCCTGACGTTGGGGTTCTGGCAATTTCAACGCATCGAAACCACGGAAAAACCGGTATCAGTTAGCCCGAAAATGGCGGAACGAACGCTGGAGAATAAAACCAGAACGATTCTACGGCGTGAACTGCCGGACGGCAGTGTGGTCTGGCTGAGTCCCGCGACGAAATTGCATTTCCCGGAGCGGTTTGCGGCCTCGCAACGGATTGTGCAACTGGAAGGGGAAGCTTTTTTTGAAGTTCACCGGGATACGACCCGCCCGTTTGTCATTCAGACCGGGAAGCTCAAAACCGAAGTGCTGGGCACGACTTTCAACGTCCGCGCCTACCGCAACAGCGCCCGGTTCGAGGTATCGGTTGTCACCGGAAAAGTGGCCGTGAGTGTCGCCAACCAACAACCGGTTTTACTGACGGCCCGCCAGCAGGCGGTTTTTAACCCGAAAGCCGAGTCGCTCGCCAAAACGAAACTGCCGCGTTTTGCCAAACCCAAACCGTGGGAACCGGCCACGATTGCCTTCGAATGGGCGTCGCTCCGGCAGGTAGCCGATGCGCTGGAAGAAACGTTCGGCGTCCGGATTCAATTTCGGAATCCGGCGCTCCAGAATTGCAAACTGCGAGCCGATTTTACAAACATGCGCTTGCCCGTTATCCTGAATTTACTCTGTAAAACGACCGACGCGTCGTATACACTTGATGGCCAGAACATCGAACTCGATGGCCTGGGTTGCCCTTAATTACGCGCTTTTTTTATCTATCCACTTTTAAACCTGTTTCACTATACTGCTATGAGCAATCAATTTTACGCTCCACCAGGCGGCATGGCATTTTCCTTCCGGCAGACGCTTGTCCACCTGTTTTTGGTGGTTGTTTTATCATCCGCGTCGTTTGCCGGAAACCGGCCCGGCCTGGATAGGCCGGGCCAGGATGAACTCAGCCGAAAAGTAGTTTTGAAAGTTGAAAACGTGACGCTGCGGGATGCCCTGCTGCAAATCGAACGAAAGACGCACATCAAGTTTGTGTACAGCAGCCGGATTATTCAGGAACAGCGGGTCAGTTTCCACACCCAGGGTGGTCGGTTGGCCGA
Source organism: Larkinella rosea (assembly GCF_003858635.1). Lineage (GTDB taxonomy): Bacteria > Bacteroidota > Bacteroidia > Cytophagales > Spirosomataceae > Larkinella > Larkinella rosea. Next base: position 474,936 of record NZ_RQJO01000015.1, on the reverse strand, counting down.
TGTGCTGGATAAACTGCTGATGCCACTCAATATTTCGTATGAACTGGTTGATAACCAGATTGTATTGTCGAAAAAAGAAACATCGGCAACCGAAACCGCGCCAACGACACCCGTCGAAAACACCGCCGAAGTGAAGCCAGCGCAGGCTGTCGTTTTTACGGTAAAAGGGGTGGTGAAAGAAGCCGCCGGGAATCCGCTGCCGGGCGTTAACGTGGTGGAAAAAGGCACCAGCCGGGGCACGAATACCGATGCGAACGGCGCCTTTCAACTGGACGTTACGGACGGTAATGCCACGCTGGTATTCAGTTCGATTGGTTACCTCAAACAGGAAGTGGCCGTTGGAAACCAGAGCACTATGACCGTGAGCATGGCGATCGATAACCGCAACCTCGACGAAGTGGTGGTGATCGGCTACGGAACGGTTCGGAAAAGTGACCTGACTGGTTCGGTAGCGGCTATTAAAGGCGATAAACTGCTGGATCGGCAGGCCAATAACGTGGCGCAGTCGCTTCAGGGCCGGATTCCGGGCGTCGATGTTATGGTGAATTCCTCCGCGCCGGGGTATCAACCCCGCGTTCGGATTCGGGGGGTTGGCTCCATCAACTCGAGTCTCGAACCGCTGTATGTAGTCGATGGAATCATTGGGGTAACAAATGCCAACCTGCTGAATCCCAACGATATCGAATCGCTGGAAGTATTGAAAGACGCATCGGCGACGGCCATTTATGGCGCGCGCGGTGCCAACGGCGTGATTATCATTTCGACCAAACGCGGAAAATCGGGGGCCACGCAGGTTTCCTACGACACCTGGGCGTCGTTGATTACGCCCGCCCGGTATCTGGGTACGTTGAGCGCCGACGAATTCATGTACGTCTACAACAAAGCGTTCGATAACGCGGCCAAGTACGATCCGGCCGGTTTTGCCAGCGGCAAATTCGTGCGCAACGATCCGAAAAGCTTCCCGAATCTGTTCGATTCCAACGGAAAACCGCTCTATAACACCGACTGGGAACGCGAAGTGTATAAACCGACGGGTTCGCAAAACCATGAGCTGGGCGTTCGGGGCGGCACCGATAAAACGTCGTACAGCATTTCGCTGGGCTACACCGATCAGGGCGGTTTGATGATCAATTCGTGGTATAAACGCTATTCGGCCAAGTTTACGCTGGACAACCAGGTGAACAAATGGCTGAAGTTTGGCGGCAGTATTTTCCTGAACAAATCGAGCCAGAAAGAAGCCGACGACGCATCCGGCGGTTTGAACGTGCCGCGAATGGTGATGGAAGCCATTCCCATTTTGCCGATCAATTACCCCGACGGAAGCTGGGGCCGCAACAAAGACTGGCCCGGCATGGAAGGGGGCGAAAACCCGGTTCGGATTACGCTCCAACGCCAGCGGTTTAACTACAACACGCAGGTGTTGGGGCAGGTGTATTCGTTGATCAATTTCGCGCCGAATCTGACGCTGCGTTCCAGTCTGGGATATGACCTGCTGTTTTACAAACGCAATTTCTACTCCGGCCGTGATCTGAACGCGCTGTCGGCGGACCAGAAAGGGGTGGCCGAAATCAACTCGAACCAGGAAACCTACTGGCAGTTTGAGAATTACCTGAACTGGAACAAAACCTACGGCGACCACACGGTAACGGCGCTGGCGGGTTTGTCGTGGCAGGAACGGCACTACGAAAACTACACGGCTTCGTCGCAGAACTTCATCGACGATTTCTGGGGGTATCACAACCTTGGCGTTGGAACGAGTTTGCAAACGCCGTCGTCGGGCGATGGCGAATGGTCGCTGAACTCGTATTTCGGTCGGTTAAACTACAACTTTAAAGACAAATACCTGGTGACCTTCACGGGTCGTTACGATGGTTCGTCCAAGTTCGGGGTCAACAACAAATACGCCTTTTTCCCGTCGGCGGCCGTGGCCTGGAACGTTTCGCAGGAGGAATTTCTGAAATCGGCCACCTGGCTGTCGAACCTGAAAATCCGCGCCAGTTACGGAAAAACCGGTAACCAGGAAATCGGGCAGTACGCGTCGCAGCAGTTCCTCGGCACAGGAACCATTCTGCTGGGCGGTGCGCGCTCGACCGGAATCTGGCGGAGTTCGTTCGGGAACCCGGATTTGCGCTGGGAGTTTACCAATCAGCTGGACATTGGTGCTGACATCGGTCTGTTCAATAACCGGGTCGATCTGACGCTGGACTATTACCACAAGATCACGAAAGACCTGCTGCTGAACGCGCCCATTCCGTGGTCGACCGGTTTGAGCACCGTGACGCAAAACATCGGTTCGGTCGAAAACAAAGGGTTTGAACTGGGCATTAATACGCGCAACATCAGTACCAGCAAGTTCAACTGGTCGACGAACATTGCGTTTTCGACCAACAAGAACAAAATCCTGAAGCTGGGTGCGAACGGCGACGACATTTTCCCCGGCCCGAATTTCCTGGGTAACACCAATATCCTGCGCATCGGTTATCCGATCGGTACGATCTGGGGTTACAAACGACTGGGTGTTTTCGGGACGAGCGAAGCCGATCTGGCGGCCAAATACAACAAGCGGCCGGGTGATTTGAAATGGGCGGATTTGAACAACGACGGCAAAATCGACGCACAGGACGAGGGCATTATTGGCCGGTCGTATCCGAAATGGACGATGAATATTGGCAACTCGTTCCAGTTTGGCAAGTTCGATCTGTCGTTCGACATCCGGTTTGTGATGGGCGTCAATACCGTAAATGCCACAAAGCACTCGGTGGAAGACCGGCAGGCCATCGCCAGTAGCTCCCGGACGGTTTTAGGTGCGTGGACGCCTGAAAACCAGAACAGTATGATTGCCGAGATTCGCCAGTACAACGCCGGTTATTCGACGCACATGGACGACTGGTGGATGGAAGATGGCTCGTTCATTCGCGGACAGAATGCGGTTTTAGGCTACTCGCTACCGACCAAATTCGGCAAAGTGAATTTCCAGCGGTTACGGGTATACGCCAGCGCGCAGAATTTCTTCCTGAGCGACAACTACTCGGGCTACGACCCCGAAGCGCTGACCGGTTTTGGCGGACAGCTGGTGGCCAACATGGAATTTTTCCAGTACCCGCGCCCGCGTACGTTTAGCCTGGGTTTGAATGTGACATTCTAACGTTTACGGTTCACGGTTTTCAGTTTACAGTAAACCGAAAACCGTAAGCCGAGAACTATAAACTTTGATCATGAAAAAACACCTTATTTTACCCATACTGGCCGCCGGTTTAACGCTGGCTTCCTGCGAGGATTTCCTGAAAGAACATCCAACCGGCTCCCTGACGACCGGTTCGTCGGTTTCCAGCCCGGAAATTGCCCGCGCCTTTGCGGACGGCGCTTACTCGAACATCACCACCTGGAACAACGGCGGTGGTGGCTGGGGCGGCAACAATGCGTCGCTGCTCGAATACATGACGGGGAAAGCCGACGGCAATTCGCAGACCGAAGCCTTCAAGTTTTACAACCTGGAATACACCTCCAACGCGTTTTACATCGACAACTGGTGGTCGGGCATGTTCTCGGGCATTGCCCGCGCCAACCTCGCGATTCAGAAAATTGGCGAAATCGCGACCTTGCCCGCAGCGACCAAAACCAATATGATTGCCGAGGTAAAAACCATGCGGGCGCTTTATTATTTCCAGTTGGTGCGGATGTTTGGCGACGTTCCGAAATTGACGACGTTGGTGACGGAACTGGGGCAGGTGGCCACCAAACGGTCGCCGGTGAAGGAAATCTACGACGAAATCATCATTCCCGACCTGCTGGAAGCCGAGAAATCGACTTTGCCCTGGCGTGATGCGGGGGGGCGGATTTCGATGGGGGCGATTAAGTCGATTCTGGCGGACGTGTATTTGACCTATGCCGGTTTTCCGGTAAAAGCGGGTGTCCCGGCGTATACCGAATCGGCCAAGCGTTCGAAAGAACTCCTCGACAACGGCACGTACACGCTGTTCCCGGAATATACGGACATGATCAATCCCGCTAACCGCAACACGAAGGAATTCATTTTGCAGGTGCAACACGAAAAGGACATTCGGAACAACGGGATGACGCCGGTTATTTTGCCCACGCTGCGCGGTATTGCTTCGTATTCAGACGAATACGGTGGTCTGATTCCGCGCAAGGAGTTTGTGGAGAGCTACGAAAAAGGGGACAAACGCACGCAGGAAAAGCAGTTCTACTATACGTTCTACAAAGGCCACCCGTCGGATTATCCGCTGGGCGACCCGCGCCGGGAGCGGCTGGATCTGGGCGGTTATTACATCTACAAATATTTTGATGTGCAGGCCGTTGACAACGACGCCAAAGCCAATATCAACTTCACGATCTACCGGTTGGCAGACGTGATGCTGATGTATGCCGAAGCGTCGAACCGGGCAGAGGGTAAACCGAATGCGCAGGCCGCCAAAGCACTCAACGACATTCGGGCGCGGGCCAAACTGGCTCCGGTAACCACCACCAACGTCGACGAATTTGAGCAGGCGGTTTGGGCGGAACGGTATTTTGAACTGGCTTACGAAGACAAGATGTGGTTCGACATGATCCGGACGCGGAAAGTGCGCAACGACATTACCAAGCAATGGGACGATTTTGTCGGTCACAAGACGGTTTATGGTAAAACATTTACAGCCAATCAGTTGCTGCTACCGATTCCGTTGCGCGAAATCAATAACAACCGCAACCTGGTGCAGAATCCCGGTTTTTGATCTTTTTCCTGCCTAATCTAAATCGAACGTTCACCCCGCCGGAGCCATCCGGCGGGGTTCGTTGTTTAACAAATCTTAACTTGGACGGAGCGGACAACGCCATCTATCTTTAACAACGTACCACAACCGACTTTGGCCGTGAAATACCTTCTCGCCCTTTTATTCAGTACCGCGCTTCTCCGTCCGGCTTTTTGTCAGCACCGCCAGCAGGACGTTGGCGATTGCACGGTTTTCACCATTCCATCCAAGGGTGATTCCATCACGTTCGCCGTGGTCGCTAAAAGAGGAGAACTGAGCAAAAAGAAACCCATTTTTCTATTTCGACAAGGTTCCTTGCCGATTCCGTTGTTTACGATCAATCCCAAGACTAACCGACCAGCCTTAACGGAACTGCCCACAATCTGTTACGACCATGGAGCAGAATACTATAGCATCATGATTGCCAAACCCGGTTTGCCGTTGGTTGTCAAGGATTCCTACCTGGATACATTGTTCAGCTCCCGAAGTACCCCAAAGTCAACGATGTATCCACCTGTTTATCAGTCAAGTAACTACCTTGATTATTACGTTGATCAGACCAATGCCGTTCTGCAGTTTGTCCTCAGCCAGCCCTGGGCTGATCCAAAACGCGTTGTTTTAACGGGCGGTTCGGAAGGGTATCATGTAGCGATTAAAACCGCTTTTACGAACAGAAAGGTAACTCATTTAATTGCTTTTTCGGGTGGTCTGGAGGGCCGCCAGCAATCCATCATACGTCAGGAACGAATGAAAGGATACACGGGCGAATCTACCCAGGAAGAAGCCCAGCGCAGCGTTGAGGCTTGGCAACAGCAGTGGGCAGCTATTTGCCAGGATTCATTGAATGCAACCGCAACGCTCGGCGATCCAAACCGGACGACGTATTCGTTCTCTCACGGGCACAACAAAGACTTTTTGCTGGCATTGACTATTCCGATTTGTATCGCTTATGGTACTGCCGATATCGGTTCTACGTCCAACGATATTTTACCGATGGAATTTGCGCGTCGCGGCAAGACCAATCTTACGCTGAAGGTCTATCCCAACCACGATCACACATTCCATAAACTAATTTATAGCCCTGAAGGTAAGGTGGTTAACAAAGTGTATAATGGGACAGCGGTGGCAAAAGATTATTTCGAGTGGCTAAAACGGCACTAAGTATCAAACCGCTTCCCAACTAAAACCAGCCTGCCTGAGCGTATAGCCTGCAAATACGTTACCTCAAAATAACTGTCAAATCGCATCCGGCATCTTCTTTGCTCCACTCAAACTTATTGACTATTTTTACAAGAAAACTATTTTTCGTTTACTTTAGTATTTATATATTGTTTACAAAAATAAGATAATGAAAGAAGATTCGCTGGCCAATAAAGCATATACTGAATTACGGAAAAAGATATTGTCAAACCAGGTTGTATCCGGCACCCGGCTGAAAGAAGACATTTGGGCGACCCGACTGGATGTCAACCGCATGGCCATTCGCGAAGCCCTCACCCGACTGCTGGGCGAACAGTTGGTCGTTTTGGGTGAAAAAGGCGGTTTTTTCGTCAAATCGCTGGTGGCGGCTGATATTCAACAGATTCGGGAGTTACGGGAAATTCTGGAGCTCGGTGCAATCCGGCTGGCGATTCAGAAAATTGACAATGAGCATATCGATGAACTGGAGCGCATCTGCGATGATTTTACGTCCATGATTCAGCGTGGTTATTTCGGCGGAGCCTGCGAAGCCGACGTGAAATTTCACGAAACGCTGATTGACAGTGCCGACAACGAAAAACTGAGAAATCTCTACCAATCCGGCAACATTCCCCTTTTCCACCAGAAACTCGGGCAAACTCAGACCCATATGGACGATTACGAATTAACCGATATGGAACACCGGCAAATTCTGAAAGCCCTCAAGGAAAAGGACCTCAAATTAGCCGAAGAAACGCTTACCCGACACCTGATCCGGGGCGAAGTATCCTCGCTCGACCTCGATTAAAAACCGGTTATTTCCTGCTTCCACTTCAGCTACCCAGCTTTCAGCACGGATTTTAAACGAGTCCGTCCTCCCCTGTTTTCTTTCTGGCAAGAAAAATAAACTCTTTTTTACTGCCGTACCTATAAATTCGGTATCCCAACATGCTTCGCCGAAGCTGCTTGCTTCGGTATTATTTGCCATATCCTCACTTGTGAAAGTCGATCTTCTTTCAAACTGAAAAAAAATAATAGATAATATTTTTTGTAAACAAATTTGCAATATATTTGTAAGCATAATTTGATTTTAAAATATCCGCCTGCGTTTACAAATCCAATTACAGTACAGCGTATGAAAGGCTTTTATCGGTGCGATCTTCCCGAAATATGGTGATTACTGCAGGAATCGAAAAGCCATTTGGTACCATAAACTCCCTAACAAACCTGGATCTAGCGATTCAGGATTTGTTTACGATTTCTTTCTGATTAGACTGTATCCATAGCCAATTCCTGAAACCGGGAATCAAAGAAATAGTGTGCTGAGTACGAATTGCGAATCAGTTAGTCAATATTCCTTAATCAACCTCAAAACGTATTGGTCTATGAAACGAAGAAAATTTTACCAGATAGGGCCGTGCTATGTCCTGTTGCTTGCCTTTTTTCTCTGTACGTACGGGCAACTGGCCGCTCAGGATGCCCAAATACAGGGAGTTGTGCTGGACAATGCGGGTCAGACTCCGCTACCCGGTGTCAACGTCGTCATAAAAGGAACGAGCAGAGGTACTGCAACGGGCGCCAGCGGGCAGTATACGATTAATGCCAAACCGAGTGACGTGTTGATTTTTTCGTTTATCGGTTACGTCACCAAAGAAGTAACGGTAAACAACCAAACGACTATTAATATTGATTTATCCGCTGATGTACAGTCGCTTAACGAAGTCGTCGTAACGGGTTATTCCAGTCAGCGCAAGAAAGATATTACCGGTTCCGTCGCGGTTGTCGACATGAAGGGTGTGAAATCCTTTCCGGCGGGTTCGGCGGTTCAGGCCCTTCAGGGACAGGCTTCCGGGGTCAATGTAATCACGTCCGGAGTACCGGGCGCCAGTAGTAACATCTTCGTGCGTGGGGTCACTTCCTTCGGAAATACGCAGCCGCTGGTTCTGGTAGACGGAATTCAGGCTGATCTGAATAACATCAGCGCCGACGATATTGAATCGATCCAGGTGTTGAAAGACGCCGGAGCGGCCGCCATTTACGGGGTTCGGGGCTCGAATGGGGTACTGATCGTTACCACCAAAAAAGGAAAATCCGGCAAACCGACCATCACCTACGACGCCTATTACGGCATGCAAATGCCCCTGCCCGGCAACCCGTTCGATCTGCTGAATTCCGAGGATTTTATGAAAGTGGTGAAAATCGCCACGCCGAATAACATCCTTTTTGCTAACGGAATGCCGGATTATTTGTATGCAGGACCAGGGGTTGCCGGCGTCGCAAAAACCGGTGATCCCGCCGTCGATCCGGCGAAATACAGTTACGATCCGATCAATACCGCCAATAATTATTTGATTCAGCAAGTCAATAAAACCGGAACAAACTGGTTTCAGGAACTCTTTAACCCGGCTCCCATGACCAGTCATAACCTGACGGCCAGCGGTGGAACCGATAAGTCCAATTACCTGCTCTCTCTCGGCTATATCAACCAGCAGGGAACGTTGATGGAAACGTATTTAAAACGGTATTCAGCCCGGGTCAATACCGCTTTTAAAATTGGCAAAAATGCCCGGATTGGACAGAATGCAAACGTTTTTTATAAAGATGCGCCCGGTTTTGGAAATCAGGCCGAATTTGGAACGCTTTCGGCCGTTTATAAAATGATGCCGATCATTCCGGTTTACGACATCAAAGGTAATTACGGTGGAACCTTTGCCGGTCCCGGTTTAGGGAGTAACCAAAACCCGGTAGCGATGCAGAAACGGAACATCAATAACCGCACATATTCCTGGAATATTGTCGGGAATGCGTACGCTGAAGTTGACTTCCTGAAAAACTTTACGGCCCGTACCAGCTTTGGCGCCACGATCGATAATAATTACGCCCAGAGTTTTAACTTCACCCAATACGAAAATAAACAGGGCAACAGCAGTCCCAACAGTTATTCGGAAAGCGCCAGTTTTAACAGTGTCTTGACGTGGACCAATACCCTGAAATACGGCACGCAGCTTGGCAAACATTCGATTCAGGCGCTGGTTGGCTCGGAAGCCATTAAAAGTTCGGGGCGGGGCCTCGCGGGTGGTTCGCAACGGTTCTTCTCCACCAATTACAACTACCTGATTCTGGGCAACGGAACCACGGGCGTTACGAACTCCAGCAATGGCTATATCAACAGCTTATTTTCGCTCTTTGGCCGGGTTGATTACGCCTACGATGACAAATATCTGATCGGTGCCACCATTCGCCGGGACGGTTCATCCCGCTTCGGGAGTGAAAGCCGATATGGCGTCTTTCCATCGGTTTCGGTGGGCTGGCGGGTTTCCAACGAAGCTTTCATGAAAGATGTTAGTTGGGTCAATGACCTGAAAATCAGAGGCAGTTACGGCATTTTAGGGTCTCAGAACAACGTTGCGCCGGAAAATGCGTTCAGCCTGTACGGTGGCGGTTATGGCACGGCCTACTACGACATTGCCGGAACCAGCAACACGGTTCAACAAGGATTTATCCAAACCCGGATTGGCAACCCAAAGGCGGGTTGGGAAGAAAATATCGTTTCCAATTTTGGACTTGACGCGACTATTCTTAATAACAAATTGGACGTTTCGGTCGAATACTACAAGAAATCGATCAACGGTTTATTGTTCACGCAGCCGCTGCCAGCTACAGTTGGGGGGGCTACTGCGCCGGTCGTCAATATCGGAGATATCCAAAATAAAGGGGTTGACGCTTCAGTAACCTATCGCGGCACGATCACCGACGGCTTGCAATTCTCGATCGGAGCCAACATCACGACGTATAAAAACCTGGTGGTCGACATTCCGAATCCCGGTTATTTTGAAACCTCAAGCTTGCAGGGCATGGGCAATTTGGTTCGGAATCAGGAAGGTCAGGCCGTCAGTTCGTTCTTCGGGTATGACATCCTCGGACTTTTCAATTCAGCCGCCGAAGTGGCCGAATCACCGGCCCAAAGTGGTGCCGCACCGGGTCGTTTTAAATACCGGGATGTGAACGGTGACGGTGTGATTACGCCCGACGACCGCACGTTTTTGGGTAGCCCGAATCCGGATTTTACCTACGGGATAAACCTCGGCTTTAACTACAAAGGCTTTGATTTATCAACCATTCTGTACGGATCACAAGGCAATGAAATCGTTAATACCATCCGTTCGTATACGCATTTTTACGCCGGATACGTCGGGAATAAAAGCAACGTGTTACTGAATGCGTGGACTCCTCAAAATACGAATACGACGGTTCCCATTATCGAAACCGGTGCTTCGTTAAGTACATCCGGTGCATTAAACTCATACTTTATTGAAGACGGCTCGTATCTGCGAATGCGGTCGTTAATTCTCGGATATACGTTTCCTTCAAGCGTTTTACAAAAAATAGGTGTCGGAAAACTGCGGGTGTATGCACAGGCTGCCAACTTGTTTACCATCACAAAATACACCGGTTTAGATCCGGAGTTAGGCGGCAGCAGCTCGGCTTTTGGGGTTGATTTTGGTAACTATCCAAACAACCAGCGGAATTTTCTTCTCGGCGTTAACCTCTCCTTCTAAAACAAATCCTGTTAAAAATTAAAATCATGAAAAGCATTTATTTAAAACCGGTTTTAACAGGCTGTTTCGTCACCCTTTTATCTTTATCAGCCTGTAAAGAAGAATTTCTGGAAAAGGAGCCGATCGGTTCCATCAGCGAAAGTACGTTAGCCACTAAATCCGGGATCAAAGGCGTATTGATTGGCGCGTATTCACTGCTGGATGGCGTTGGCGCAGTAGGCGGAAGTTTCTGGAGCAGCCCGACGGTTTTGTCGAGTATGGCGTCCAGCGATGCACACGTCGGAACGGAACCGAATGGCTTGCTGGCATCATACGAAGCCTATACGCACGATCCGACGAGTTCGTCGACCAATGAGCGGTGGCAGTTTCTATATGCGGCTGTTCAGCGGACCAATGATGTCTTGCGTTTAATACCCAAGGTTACCGAGTTGACCGCCGATGAAGCGGCTCAGACGAAAGCCGAAGCCATTTTTCTGCGCGCTGTGTATCATTTCGAAGCGGCCAAACTCTGGCGGAATGTGCCTTTTCTGGATGAATCAGTTACGTATGATGCCGGAAACTTCAACGTTTCTAATACCGATCCGATCTGGCCGAAAATTGAAGCGGATTTCAAGTATGCCGCCGATAATCTGACGCCGACCAAATCCGACGTGGGCCGGGCGAACAAATGGGCCGCCAAAGCTTTCCTGGCGAAGGTCTACATGTTTCAGCAAAAATTCACGGAAGCAAAACCGCTGCTGGCCGAAATTATTGCCAGTGGGGTTACGTCAAACGGGAAGAAATATGCGCTGGCCGAGCAGTATATCGACAACTTTAAAACCGACAAGAAACACGGCCCGGAAGCGGTTTTTACCGTCCAGATGTCGGTTTACGACGGCGCGAACGGGGGTAATGGGAATGCCGCCGATATGTACAACGGCCCGTTTGGCGGTCCGCCGTCGTGTTGCTACGGCTGGTTACAACCTTCGTTCGATCTGGTCAATTCCTACCAGACCGACGCCAACGGCTTGCCGATGATCGATACCTACAATAATAACCTGGTAACCAACGACCAAGGATTGCAGTCGTCGGCGCCGTTTACGCCCTACGCCGGTAACCTGGATGCGCGTCTGGACTGGGTGGTGGGTCGCCGGGGTATTCCGTATCTGGATTGGGGCATTCACCCGGGCATGGCCTGGATTCGGCAGCAAAATACCGGTGGACCGTACAGCGTCATCAAAAACATTGCCTGGCAGGCCCGGATTGCCACCGACCGCGAAAATGCGAACACCAACAACCCGTACAGCCTGATCCGGTTTGCGGACGTGCTGCTCTGGGCGGCTGAGGTTGAAGTGGAAATTGGTAGTCTGGCGCAGGCCGAAACGTACGTGAACATGATTCGGGCGCGGGCCGCCAATCCGGCCGGTTTTGTCAAGAAATACATCGACAACTCCGCCCCGCTGAAAGGATTTACGAACGAACCGGCGGCCAATTACAAAGTTGGTTTGTATACGGGTCAATTTGTGCAGAAAGGCAAGGAGTTCGCCCGCGAATCCGTCCGGTTTGAGCGGAAACTCGAACTGGCCCTCGAACACCACCGGTTTTTCGACCTGCAACGCTACGACAACGGAAGCGGTTACATGGCGACGTATCTGAACAAGTATTTAAAGTACGAAGCTGCGGTTCCGAAGTATTTCAATCAGGATTACATGAAGGGCGCATTCTTTACGAAGGGCAAAAACGAAATCTACCCGATTCCGCAGGCTCAGATCGATTTGAGTACAAAAGATGGAAAACCGACTTTAAAACAAAACCCAGGTTATTAATCTGATTTTCTGACTATTTCCGCCATGATCAACGATCAAATTAACCCTCAGGCTTCGTCCGGCGGATCGGACAAAGCACCAAAAGAAACCAGTCCGTTCAACCGGCGTTCGTTTCTGCATTCGCTGGGGCTGGGCGTAACGGCGCTGAGCGTTCTGCCGGGCTGTTCGACCGGAAAGAAAACCGCTCAGGCGGCAACCGCCAAACCGGCCATTCAGGGATTTGAGAAAACCGAGGAAGCCGCCAGTGCCAAAAAGTGGGTGGCGGTTTCGAATCGGAAAATCCGCGTCGGTATCATTGGTTACGGCCTCTGCAAATTCGGCTCAGCCTTCGGTTTCCAGAACCACCCGAACGTCGAAGTAGTGGCCGTCAGCGATCTGTTTCCAGATCGGTGCGCCGAACTGGCGAAGGCGTGTAACTGCTCCAAAACGTATCCGTCGATCGAAGAACTCGTTAAAGACGACAACATTGAAGCGGTTTTTATCGCAACCGATGCCCCGAGTCACGCCAAACACGCCATACTGGCGCTGAAGCACGGCAAGCATGTTGCCACGGCGGTTCCGGCGGTTTTCGGGTCGCTGGAAGATGCCGATGCGCTGTACGAAGCGGTGAAATCCAGCGGCAAAAAATACATGATGTTCGAAACGTCGTGCTTTCACGAGGATTTGTACGCCATGCGCCAGATTTACAATGCGGGCGGTTTGGGCAAACTCATTTATTCGGAAGGTGAATATTACCACTACATGGACGATCCACTGCCGTCCTACAAAGAATGGCGGGTCGGTTTGCCACCCCAATTCTATCCGACGCACTCCAACGCCTATTACGTGGGCGTGACCGGCGGCAGTTTTACGGAAGTTTCCTGCCAGGGAATGCCGAGTATCATCAAGCAAATGCAACCCGGTAATAACCGCTACAACAACATTTTCGGCTCTGAAATCGCCATGTTCCGCACCAGCGAAGGCGGTACGTCGCGGATGGCCGTCAGTTGGGACACGCCCGGCGACCACGGCGAACGGGGCCGGATTCGCGGGCAGAAAGGCTCGTTTTACGGTAAATACGAAGGACTGGTGAAAACACTGCCCGATCTGGCTCGTCCGGCGTTGCCGCCCGGTGTCGAATCCGGTGGTCACGGTGGATCGCACGGACGGCTGACCGACGAATTCATTACGGCAATCCTGCAGGATCGTCACCCGCTCGTTAACATCGCGATGGCGCTGAACCTGACCGTTTCGGGAATTGTCGCCCACCAGTCGGCGGTGAAAGATGGCGAAACGCTGAAGATTCCGCAGTACAAACTTTGGAATGTGTAAGGCTGATTTTATTCCTAAACCCGATTTTTCTGATTGAATCTCAATGGTATGACTAACAACGGAACGAAGCCTTCACTCAATCGTCGCCAATTTCTGAGTATCGCCGGGACATCGGCGGCCGCATTGTCGGTGTCCTCCCGGTTTGCGTTTGCCGGAAACCGCTCGGCGGATCGGAAAGTGCGGATTGGCATTATCGGTGGCCGGTTTGGCCTCGGTTTTTATTTCCACGAACATCCAAATTGCATTGTCGAAGCCGTCAGCGATTTGCGTCCCGAGCGCCGGGATGCGCTGATGAAAACGTACAAGTGTACGAAAAGCTACGAATCGCTGGAGAAACTGCTGCAGGATCCCAAAATCGAAGCGGTTTTTCTGGCAACACCCGCACCCGACCACGCGAATCACGTACTGGCCAGTTTAAAAGCCGGAAAACACGTGTTGTGCGCGGTTCCGGCGGCTCTGAATCTGGAGGACTGCGCCAAACTGCGGGATGCCGTCAAAAAAAGCGGGTTAACCTACATGATGGCCGAAACCAGCGCCTTCATGCAGACGACCTTGTCGGTTCGGAAAATGTATAAGGCCGGTGAATTCGGAAAGCTGTTCAGCGCGGCTGCGGAATACAACCACCCCGGTTTGGAAGTGCTTTATTTTGAGGACAAAAAACCGACCTGGCGACACGGTTTGCCACCCATGCTGTACCCGACGCACTGCACCTCGTTCCTGATTTCGGTCACGGGCGAGCGACTGACGAGCGTCAGCGGGGTCGGCTGGGGCGACGACAGCCCGGTTTTGAAAGGCAATCCCTACAAAAATCCGTTCTGGAACGAAACTGCTTTTTTCCAGACCAATAAGAACACGCCGTTTCGGGTGGAAGTCAACTGGCGCGGGGCGCTGCGCAACGTGGAGCGGGGCGAATGGCGGGGCGAGAAAATGAGCTTTTTTATGCCGCAGTCCGAACCGGGCGAATCAACGATTGTCCGGTCTGAAGCGAAAGAAGGACTGGATCACGGCGGTTTTCAGGTGGCCAAAAATGTCGTGGAAACCTACAAACAGCCCATGTGGTGGGAAACCGATCTGATGCCCGCCCCTCTGCGTCACAACAGCGGCCACGGCGGATCGCACACGTTCATCACCCACGAATTCATCGACGCGATCGTCAACAACCGTCAGCCGCTGGTCAACATTCACGAAGCGCTGGCTTATACCGCGCCGGGTATCGTGGCTCACCAGTCGGCCCTGAAAGACGGCGAATATTTGAAAATCCCCAGTTTTGATTAACGGTAACCGGTTTCGGTGACTGACGTACCCACGGACTTTAGCCCGTGAGATCCTGCTAACTCATTGAGTGAATAAAAACACGGACTAAAGTCCGTGGGTACGTTAACCACGTGAATACCGTCAACATAAAAACATCAACTGAATAAACCTGAATTAACAATGAATAAGTGGCCGAAATCAGAGGAAGTTCTCAAAACCAACGAGCAATGGATACCGGGCGGAGTTGTATCTCTGAACCGGAAATCGGACCCTAATATCTGTTTTACGCGAGGAAACGGGAGCCGGGTGTGGGATATTGAAGGAAATGAATACATTGATTATCAGGCTGGTTTTGCGGCTACTTTCCTGGGGCACAACGATCCGGATATCAACGAAGCCGTTCGGCAGGCGCTGAGCTCCGATACGGTTTTGATGGGGGCTGGCCCGACGAATCTGGAAGGACGGTTCGCGGAGTTGTTTTGTAAAAACGTGCCGACCGTCGAAAGCCTCCAGATCACGTCCACCGGTTCGGAAGCTACATACCACGCCATGCGGATCGCCCGCGCCGTGACGGGCCGCGATCACGTGATTATTATTCAGGGCGGTTACAACGGCTGGCACAACGATGTGGCCGGCAACGTCATCAGTAGCCTGGCCGATGTGGGACCACGGGTGAGCCCCGGAGAATACCCGTTCGATGCCATGTCGGCCGGGATTCCGGAGGTGCATAAATCGCTGGTTCACGTCATCAACTACAACGACCTCGACTCCGTTCGGTATATTCTGAAGCGGTTTCCGGTCGCCTGTCTGATCATCGAGCCCATTTTGCAGAATATCGGCATCGTCAAACCGCAACCCGGTTATTTGGAAGGCCTGCGGAAACTGGCCGACGAGGCCGGTTTTCTGCTCATTTTCGACGAAGTAAAAACCGGTTTTCGCCACGCCATCGGCGGTTACCAAAGCATTTGTGGCATACAACCTGATTTAAGTACGTTTGGAAAAGCGGTCGCCAATGGGTATCCGCTGGGCGTCATTGGCGGCAAAAAAGAATACCTGGACTATTTCGTCCATCCCGATAAGGCCAAACGCGTGTTGATTGCGGGAACGTACAACGCCTTTCCGCTAACCACCGTGGCCGCCATTGCAACCCTGCAAAAACTGACGTCGCCGGTTCATAACGTCTACGAACACGTCAACACGCTCGGTCAGATGCTGGAAGATGGCCTGAACACGATCTTTTCGGCAACCGGACGACCGTTCCACCTGGCCCGGCAGGGTTCGGCGTATTGCCTCTATTTTATGGACCACGCGCCCGTCGATTTTCACGATATTGCCGAACACCACGATTTTGCGCTGGATAAAACCTACCGCGTGAAGCTGATCGAAAAAGGAATTTTTAACTTCCCGCTTCCGATCAAACAGGGCAGCATTTCGTTCGCCCACAGCGTGCAGGATATTGAAGAAACGCTCGAACGAACCGAGGATGTTGTCAGTCACCTGTTCAAAAAAACGCTGTCCACCCAAATCGCCTGATTAACAGTAAACTACGAATGAAGATTACGGCCATTGAAACCCAGGTTTGCCATGCCCGGATGCGGAATTGGATTTTTGTGAAAGTAATAACCGATCAACCCGGTTTATGGGGCTGGGGCGAAGCGACGCTCGAATGGCACACGCGGGCGGTGGTTGGGGCAATCGAAGACCTGTCGCAACTGCTGATCGGCGAAGATCCCCGGCGCATCGAACACCTCTGGCAGATGATGTACCGCCAGCATTTCTGGCACGGCAACGGCATTGTGCGCGGCACCGCCATCAGCGGTATTGACATTGCGTTGTGGGATATTCTCGGGAAAATCCACGGCGTTCCCTGCCACGAGTTGTGGGGCGGTCGGGTTCGGGATTACATCCGGCTGTACTGCCATTTGGGGGGCGGCAAAATGGAAGATTTTTACCAGACCAAACCCGACGATGCCAACCGCTTTGGCGAACTGGCCCAACAAGCCGTCGCCGACGGTTTTACGGCCTTCAAATCGATGGCCGTTCCCGAAACGATGTCGCTGGAAGGACTGCAACCGGTTCATTACGCCGAAGCCTGCGTGAAAGCGATGCGCGAAGCCGTCGGCGACAGTATCGACATCATGGTCGATTGCCACGCCCGCCCGTCCCCGCGCATGGGCATGCAGTTTGCCAAAGCCCTGGAACCGTACGGTTTATACTTTTTCGAAGAACCGTGCTGGCCCGAAACGATGGACGACATTGCCCTGATTCAGCGGGCCGTCAAAACGCCGATTGCCAGCGGGGAGCGACTGATTGGCGTTCATGCCTTCCGCGAAATGCTGGAAAAACGGGCCGTCAGCGTCATTCAGCCGGATATTACGCACTGCGGTGGCCTGACCGAAGTCCGCCGGATTGCGGCTCTGGCCGAAGCCTACCGGGTATCCATTGCACCACACAATCCACAGGGGCCCGTCAGCACGGCCGCGTCGATTGAATTTGGCTTTTCCTCTCCCTCCTACATCATTTGCGAAAGTGTCCACAACGACGTTCCCTGGCGGACCGATGTGGTGAGCGAAGGATTTACGGTTGAGGAAAAAGGCCGGATTGTCCGTCCAAATCAACGGCCGGGGCTGGGCATCGAAATCAACGAAGACGAAGTCAAAAAACATCCTTTCGAGCAGGAAGTGCTGCAACGGACTTTCTACAAAGACGGAAGCGTGGGCGATTGGTAGCAGCGGCTCAAATTTACAAGAAGGGAAAACCGTACGAATAGTGGACAACTTATTTACGAAACGAATCGTCCTGATTAGTGGTGGACTGGGTGACATCGGCCGGGCCACCGCGCTGGAATTTGCCCGGCAAGGAGCCGCCATCGCCCTCGGCGACATCAGCCCACCGGCGAAAGCCGCAGCGTTTCTCGACGAATTGGAGCAACTCGGAATAGCCACCCATTACACCCAGGTCGATGTGTCGGACGCAAAAGCCGTACAGAACTGGGTATCGGAGGTGGAAAATAGCCTTGGAGTTGCGGACATCATCATCGCCAATGCCGCCACCGTCACCGTGGGTGGGATTCACGAAATCACGGCGGAGCAGTGGACAAACGAACTCAACGTCAATCTGAACGGTGCTTTTTTCCTAACCCAAAGTGCCACCGCCCGGCTGCTGGCCCACCAGCTTCCGGGGCGGGTGGTGTTCATCGGGAGTTGGGCAGCCCACTCGGTTCATACCCACATTCCGGCCTACAGCGTTTCCAAAGCCGGTTTGCGGATGCTCTGCCAGTGTCTGGCGCTGGAACTGGCCCCGCACCAGATTCTGGTCAACGAAATTGCGCCCGGTTACGTGAATGCCGGTTTAAGCGCCCGGTTTTGGGAAAAAGACCCCGAACTGAGCGAGGAGGCCCGAAACCGGGTTCCGATCAAAAAACTGATCAGTGCCGAAGCGGTGGCCGGACAGGTCGTGCAGCTTTGTCACCCGGCGAACGAACACATGACCGGCAGCACCCTGCTGATGGATGGCGGACTTTCCTTACTGACTTAACCCGTACTGATATGGCCTTTATGCTGACCGACGAACAAGTTGAATCTTTTCAGGAAAATGGGTATTTAATTATTCCCGGTTTTTTAAACGAAACCGAAGTTGCGAAGCTGTACCGGGTCGCGATTGAAGACAAAGCGATTCAGAAAAACAGTTTTGATCTGGACGATAAAGCCGGTAAAAAAACGAAACTAGCGTTGTGGTTTACGCCGGGCGATGACGTATACGGTTTACTGACCCGCAGCGAACGCATGGTCGATTCGGTAAATAAACTGCTGGATGGAAAGGCTCCGGTTTGTCATTTTCATTCCAAATTGATGCAGAAAGAACCGAAGGTTGGCGGGGCTTGGGAGTGGCATCAGGATTACGGATATTGGTATAAAAACGGCTATTTATTTCCGGATCAGCTGATTTCGGTGATGGTGGCTATTACCGAAGCGACGCAAGAAAACGGCTGTTTGCAGGTCATTAAAAAGTCGCACAAAATGGGCCGGGTCGAACACGGTTTTTCCGGCGAGCAGGTCGGCGCGTCGATGCAGTATGTCGAGTTTGCCCTGCAAACGATGGAGCTGGTTTACGTCGAATTAAAACCGGGTGATCTGCTCTTCTTTCACAGCAATATTTTACACCGTTCCGAAGCGAATCTCTCCGATACGCCCCGTTGGTCGCTCATTTCGGCGTATAACCGCCAGTCGAATCCACCTTACATTACGGAAACACCCTCCAGTATTACCCCTTTGCAAACCGTGCCGGATGATGCTTTATTCCTTCACGACGATGCGTCCGGTATTCTGGAAAATACGACTCAATTTCTGAGTGTAGAAAAGGCAAAAGCGAAGTAGAATGCCCACCTAACTGTACGTAAAATGGCTTTGGTACTGGTGACAACCGAGACCGCTTCTTCCGGCAATTTTCTTTATAACAAAGGATTTATTTATCGGATCAATGCGATAGCCGCGTTGGGTGGCATTCTGTTCGGTTTCGACACGGCCATTATTTCGGGAACGATTCACTTTTTCAGCCAGCATTTTCAGCTCGACGACCTGCAAACCGGCTGGGCGGTCGGCTCCATCAGCATCGGAGCCGCCATCGGAGCACTGGGTTCCGGTCGGCTGAGCGATCGGGTGGGCCGGAAGAAAATGCTGTTAATCAGTGCTTTTCTGTTTGCGATTACCGGTGTTGGTACGGGTTGGGCAACCACTTTTTCGTTGTTTGTGGCTTTTCGGGTTTTAAGCGGTATGGCCATCGGCTGTGCGGCTCTGGTCTGCCCGATCTACATCGCCGAAATGGCCCCGGCCTACCTGCGCGGACGGCTGGTTTCGTTCTACCAACTGGCCGTTACGATCGGTGTTTTGCTGGCTTATCTTTCCAATTATCTGCTTTTATACACCGGCGATAACAACTGGCGATGGATGTTTTCGTCGCAGTCGGTCCCGGCTTTATTGTTCTTTTTCGGTTTGTTTTTTGTTTCGGAAAGCCCACGCTGGTTAATCAGTAAAAAGAAAGAAACTGAAGCCCGAACCGTGCTGGATCAAATCGGTGGGATAGCGTACGCCGAAACCGAAAGTGCCGCCATTCGTGCCAGTTTTTCGACCAGTATAAAAGAAAATATCGGTCAGGTATTTCGGAAAGATGTTTTCCATATCGTCCTGACCGGGATGGTCATTGCGTTTGCTTCCCAATTGGGCGGCCCACTCGTTGCCTACGCGCCTGAGATCTTTAAACAGGTCGGTATTGCGGAAGATTCGGCTTTTCTGCAATCGGTTATTCTGGGCGTTATACTCTGCATATTTACGTTTGTCGCCATTGCCACCATCGACAAAGCGGGCCGAAAAAAGCTTTTGTTATTTGGATCGGCACTGCTGGCGGCCGATATTCTGGCGTTGTCGCTCGCCTTTTCCTTCCAGCTTTCCGGTTACTGGGCTTTGTTTTTTATCCTGGTTTTTATTGCCGGTTATGCCGCCACCATTGGCCCGGTTACGTGGGTTATTCTCTCCGAAGTTTTTCCCAATCGCATTCGGGGAAGTGCCATGTCGCTGGCAACTTTGTCGTTGTGGCTGGCGAATTTTCTGGTAATTGGCTCGTTTCCCGTTATGAAATCGCAGTTCGGAATGCCGGTTACCTTCGGAATTTATGCGGTTTTGCTGCTGGTTTATTTCGTATTTATTGCCATCACCGTTCCCGAAACGAAAGGAAAATCATTGGAAGAAATTGAACGGTTGTTAACCCGAAAAACCGAATAGTAATGTGGAATATGGATGATTGTGTGAAAAATAACAGCCCACGATTTTAATCGTGGGTTCACAAATCGAAATCGTAGGATGCTAACCGTTTTAACGGTTTTAGAATTTTCAAACCGTTAAAACGGTTTATGTCTATTTGATAAAATTGGCGTTGGTCCCACGGTTAAAACCGTGGGCTGATAAGTATAAAATGAATTAAATTTTTGTTGAATGGAATCGCAAAAATACCCCGATTATAAACAATCCTCCTTCACCGGTTTGATCGGTGTGGCACAGGAAGATATTACCCCGCCGGTGGGCATTTACGCCCGCAATTGGGGGGCTGCTACGCACGAAGCCGCCGAAGGCATTCATCGCCCGCTGATGCTCACCTGCGTGACATTTCAAACCGCCTATGAAGCGCAACCCCTGGTGTTGATCGGGGCCGATCTGGGCTGGTGGCGTAGTTCCGACGACGAGCGGTTTTTGCGCAACGGCATTCTGGAAGCGGTGTCGCTGGACGCATCACGCCTGCTGTTTTGTCTGTCGCACACCCACGCCGGGCCGAGCCTCAGCCGGGATGACGCCACGAAAACCGGTGGGCATCTGGTCGAACCGTATCTCCAATTGGTTCAGCAACGGGCGATTCAGGCCATTCAAACGGCGCTGGCCAAAACCGAACCGGCCACGCTGACCTGGAATTACGGCAAATGCAATCTGGCCAGCAACCGGGATTTACCAGACGTCGATAAAGACCGCTTCGTCTGCGGCTGGAATCCCGAAAAAAGTGCCGATGATACACTTCTTGTCGGACAAATCGTCAACAACGAGGGCAAAACGATGGGAACGTTGGTCAATTATGCCTGCCACCCGACGACGCTGGCGTGGCAAAACCGCCTGATTTCGCCCGACTACATCGGGGCCATGCGCGAGGTGGTGGAAACGGCCACCAGCGCACCCACCCTGTTTCTGCTGGGGGCTTGCGGAGAGCTGGCTCCACGGGAACAATACGTCGGGGATGTCAGCATTCCGGATGCGTACGGGCGGCAGTTGGGCTATGCGGTTTTGTCGACCCTGGAAGCGGTTTTGCCGCCGAAAAACCGCCTTGCTTTTGACGGGGTCGTCGAGTCGGGTGCACCGTTGGCAATCTGGAAGAAAACCGCTTATGAGCCTTCCCGTACGCTTTTGACCGAGCTGATTGAGGTTGAATTGCCGTTGAAAACGTTGCCATCACTGGCCGAAATTGAAGCGCAATGGGCCGCGTGTAATGACAATGTTTTGAAAGAGCGGCTGTGGCGGAAACGCGGCATCCGGAAAACCGTCGGCGATGGCGACACGACTAAAATGCCGCTCTGGGTCTGGCGAATTGGCGATGCGCTTCTGGTCGGTCAACCGAACGAAGCGTATTCCGAATTTCAGCAAATCCTGCGGGAAAAACTGGCTCCGAATGCGGTCGCGGTCATGAATATCGTGAATGGCTCGACCGGTTATTTACCCCCCACCGATTTATACGACACTGATATTTACCCTGTCTGGCAATCTCCCTTCGAAAAAGGTTCGTTGGAGCTACTCACCGAAACCGCTATCCGTATTACCCGCTCGCTGATCCAACATGAATCTATCCACGCTTGACCTGATTATTTTTGGCGTTTACATCCTGGGGGTTATTTCGTTAGGCATTTATGCGTCCCGCAAAGGCGAAAAAACCAAGCGGGATTATTTTCTGGCGGGTGACAAACTG
This sequence comes from Larkinella rosea, assembly GCF_003858635.1. Taxonomy (GTDB): domain Bacteria; phylum Bacteroidota; class Bacteroidia; order Cytophagales; family Spirosomataceae; genus Larkinella; species Larkinella rosea. The sequence continues at coordinate 452,580 of NZ_RQJO01000015.1, read as the reverse complement.
CCGTGGTGGATGATCGGCGGCAGCATCATTGCCTCCAACATCAGCAGCCATCACCTGGTCGGGGCAATGGGCGTGGCCTACAGCCGGGGTTTTGTGGCCATTGCGATGGAGTGGGGGGCGATTCTGATCGGTTTTAACGCCCTGCTCTGGATTTTCCTGCCGTTTTATATCCGCAACGGTTTTTACACGATTCCCGAATTTTTACAAAAACGCTTCGGCGCAGCCGCCCGGACAACCTACGCATCACTGATTTTGTTGACCTACGTTTTCGTGGAAATTGCGGCAGTTTTGTACCTCGGCGCACTCTCGTTGCATTCGCTGTTGGGAATTCCGGTGGTTGCCAGCGTGCTGGTGTTGGCGGTTTTTACCGGTATTTACACCATTGCGGGCGGTTTGCGGGCGGTGATCTGGACCGAAATGCTGCAATTGATCGTGCTGGTGCTGGGAGGTGTGGCGCTGACGATCGCGACCGTCAATGCGGCTGGTGGCGTTGACGCCGTCATCGAAACGTCCAAAGACTGGGACCTGATTCTGCCCGCCAGCGACCCGGATTTTCCGTGGACGATGTACCTCGGCGGCACGCTCTGCATCAGCGTTTTCTACTGCGCGACGAACCAGTTTATCGTGCAGCGGGTGCTGGCAGCCAAAAACGAGTGGCATGCGCGGATGGGCGTCGTATTCGGTGATTACCTGAAGTTTTTGATTCCGGTTATTATCACGGTTCCGGCCCTGGTGGCTCCCAAATTATTCCCGAATCTGGACAAACCGGATTTGCTATTTTCCACGCTGGTCGAAAATCTGCTGCCAGCCGGTTTGGTCGGGCTGGTCATGGCCGGATTGATTTCGGCGGTGATGTCGCACCTTTCCGGGGCCATCAACTCCTGCACCACGATTCTGACCGTCGATGTCTACCTGACGTATTTCAAAAAAGACGCAACGGACGCGCAGGCGGTGCGGTTTGGGCGAATTGCCGGAGCCACGATCATTGTCGTCGGCATTTTGTGTACGGGTTTATTCATGACCCAATCCGACAAACCGGTTTTTCTGTACCTGATGAATGCCTACGGCCTGTTCACGCCCGGTATCGCTGTGATGTTCCTGCTCGGCATTCTCTGGAAACGCACCACCCACGCCGGCGCCCTGACTGCCGGAATCCTGACCATTCCGCTGTCGATTGCGCTCGAAATCCTGTTTCCGACGATGCCGTTTTTCAACCGCACCGGCATCGTATTCTGGACGTGCATGCTGCTCTGTGTTTTAGTGAGTCTGGTGACCAAACCCAAGCCCGAAGCCGAACTGGCTGACCTGATCTGGAACAAAGAAAGTCTCTCTCTTCTCCCCGCCGAACGCGACCAGCAGCGCGGTTTGCGAAATCCTTTTATCTGGTGGGCCCTAGTTACCGCGATGGTTCTGTACTTTTACATCCGGTATGCTTAGCGTACCCACGGACTAAAGTCCGTGTTTTTTAGTGATCCAATTGCAAAACACGGACTAAACGGGAGCGCCCGCCGGTCCGTGAGTACGTGAAAAGCGATTTATGAACAATACAACTTGGAAAGTCGTGCTGGACCATGCCTGCCAGTTGGGCGAAGGCCCGGTTTGGGATGCGGATCAGCAACGCATTTTATGGGTGGATATTCTGCCGGGCGAAATCCATTCGTTTTATCCGGCCAGCGGTGAACACCGCATTTTCAAAACCGGTCAGATGACGGGCGCGATTGCGCTCCTGCCTTCCGGAAACTTCATTGCCGCTCTGCAACACGGTTTTCACGAGATTTCGCTGGAAAACGAAACCGTCGTTCCGATTGCCGATCCGGAAGTTCATTTGCCCGAAAACCGGTTCAACGACGGGAAATGCGACCCCGCCGGGCGGTTTTGGGCGGGAACCATGTCAATCTCCGACGAACCCGGCGCCGGGGCGTTGTACATGCTCGACAATGATCAGTCGGTTTCCATCAAAGTCGAAAACGTAACCTGTTCCAACGGCCTGGCATGGAGCCTCGACCACCAGCTATTGTATTACATCGACTCACCAACCCGGCAGGTAGTCGCCTATGATTATGCTATAACCACTGGCACGATTGCCAATAAACGCGTGGTGATTCAGTTTGAGGAAGAAGACGGTTTTCCCGATGGCATGACGATCGATGAAAAAGGCATGCTCTGGATCGCTTTGTGGGATGGCTGGAAAGTCATTCGCTGCAACCCCAATACCGGCGAACGGCTTCAGCAGATTGACCTGCCAGCCGCCCGGATTACGTCCTGCACCTTCGGGGGCGAGTCACTGGAGGATTTGTACATCACCTCGGCCAAAACCGGGCTGAGTCAGCAGGAATCGCAGGAACAGCCGTTAGCCGGTTGTCTGTTTGTCGTCAGAAATACGGGAATTAAAGGTGTACGTACCCACGGACTTTAGTCCGTGAGTTTTTGGCATCGCTAATGACTAAAAAATAAGAATCACACGGACTAAAGTCCGTGGGTACGTCAGACCTCCGAAATCGTAACCGCTTCCTGCTTGTAATCACCGGTTTTGTAGATCTCAACCATGAATTTAGCGACGTTCGTCCGGCTGATGGTCAGACTCGGTTTCGGCTGGTTATCGAGTGTGAGCCTGATTTTTCGATTCTTCCGGGAATTGATCAGACCGACGGGCCGGACGATCGTCCAGTCAATGGGTGAGGCTCTCAGCAGGTTCTCCTGGATTTCATGATCACGATAGGCCGCGCCAACGTTGCTGTAGTCGATGAAAAACCGGAACCAGCCCGGAATGTCTTTTTTGGTTTCGTGAACACCCCAGGCCGTGGTGATGATGATGCGTTTGATGTGCAGTTCGTTCGCGATTTCGAGGACGTTGCGCAGCGTGTGCGACAGAAAATCTTTCGGGGATTTCAGGCCGCTCCACGGAAATTCGGATTTGCGGGAGATGCTTAACGTGCTCAAAACCGCATCACAGCCCTGCATGGCCAACCGAAGCGCGGTGCGGTCGAGCGTTTTGCTTTCGTAGAGTTTCAGATTTCGGTCGATCACCTTCACTTTGTCGGTATCCCTGACGAGCGCATGCACCGCAATACCGGCTTTCAACGCCTGTTCCAGGAGTAGTTTTCCCGTACGACCGGTGGCACCGAGTAACAGTATTTTCATAAAGGCCGGAAAGTGATCACGTAAAGAAAACAAAAAAACCGCCATCAGAACGATCTAATGGCGGTTTTTTCAGGGGTAGATAGGATTACTTCTTACCGTACCGCTTCAGGAACTTGTCAACACGACCAGCGGTGTCGAGCAGAACGTTCTTGCCGGTATAAAACGGGTGCGACTCAGAACTTACTTCGACTTTCACAACCGGATAGGTATTCCCTTCGTATTCGATTGTATCCTTCGTTTGAATGGTAGAGCGGGAAAGAAATTTGTGGTCGCTGGTCAGATCCCAGAACACCACTTCTCTATACTCCGGATGTATGCCTTTTTTCATGACAAAATATAGTATTACAAAAATAAACCAGTTCCTGAATGAATTGCTTTATCCGCCTAACCAATTGCGCTAGTGGATTTAAGGAGTGCAAAGGTACAGACTTTCTCACTGGATTCCAACCACTTCGATCGCTTTTGTTTTAATCAAAAAAAGTATGTTACTCTTGATTGATTTTTTATTGCTTTTTCGGCAATTTGGGTAACAATTCAGTAAGAATCAGTGTTTTAATGAAGGGCCAGTACCGTTAGCTAAATAATCCCTATCAAGTTTTTTAGACTGTTTTCCCGATAGGCTTTTCATAAGTAATTCTGCGTAAGCTCTTAACAGTTTCTTAACATGGCCCTAAGTTAGAACATTTCTAAGTTGTCCGGGTAAGCGTGAACATTCCTCGTTGCTTTGTTGTAATACTCCATAGTACCTTTAGGAACCAATCGAAAGAGTCCATCTATTCAACATATATTTACTACAACATTCCACATATATTATGTACGTACTCAAGCGCGACGGCCGCAGGGAATCGGTTAAACTCGACAAAATCACCGCCCGGATCGAGAAATTGTGCTACGGCCTGGACCCCGCCTACGTTCAACCGATCGAAGTATCGATGAAAGTAGTCAATGGAATCTACGACGGTGTCAAAACGACTGAACTGGACAATCTGGCGGCCGAGACAGCGGCTTCGATGACCACCCGCCACCCGGATTATGCGATTCTGGCCGCCCGCATGGCCATCTCCAACCTGCACAAAGAGACCAATAAATCCTTCTCGGGAACCATCAAGCGGCTGTACAACTACGTGGACCCCAAAACCGGGGAAAATGCCGCGCTGATCTCGAAGGAAGTCTATGATGTGGTGCGGAAAAATGCCGCCCTGCTTGATTCTACCATCATTTATGACCGGGATTACGGGTATGATTATTTCGGGTACAAAACGCTGGAGAAATCGTATCTGCTGAAGATGGAAGGCAAAATTGCCGAACGTCCCCAGCACATGCTGATGCGCGTCGCCGTCGGGATTCACATGAACGATGTCGAAGCGGCTGTTGAAACCTATAACCTGCTGTCGGAGAAGTGGTTTACCCATGCAACCCCGACGCTGTTCAACGCCGGAACGCCCAAACCGCAGATGTCGAGCTGTTTCCTGCTGACGATGAAAGACGACAGCATCGAAGGCATTTACGATACGCTGAAACAAACCGCCAAGATTTCGCAATCGGCGGGCGGTATTGGTCTGAGCATCCACAACATCCGCGCAACCGGTACGTACATCAAAGGAACCAACGGCACCTCGAACGGGATCATCCCAATGCTGCGCGTGTTCAACGACACGGCTCGTTATGTTGACCAAGGTGGTGGAAAACGCAAAGGTTCTTTTGCGGTTTATCTGGAACCCTGGCACGCCGATATTTTCGATTTCCTGCAACTGAAGAAAAACCACGGCAAAGAAGAAAACCGCGCCCGTGACCTGTTCTACGCCCTTTGGGTACCGGATTTGTTCATGAAACGCGTGGAAGACAACGACGTCTGGTCGCTGATGTGTCCGCACGAATGCCCCGGTCTGGCCGATACGCACGGAGAAGCCTTTGTCGAACTCTACGAGCAATACGAGCGCGAAGGCCGGTTCCGTCGGCAGGTGAAAGCGCAGGATTTGTGGTACGAAATTCTGGAATCGCAGACCGAAACCGGTACGCCGTACATGCTGTTCAAGGATGCGGCCAACTCAAAATCGAACCAGAAAAACCTGGGTACGATCAAGTCGTCAAACCTTTGCACGGAAATCATCGAGTATACTTCGGCCGATGAAGTGGCGGTTTGTAACCTGGCGTCGATTGCGCTGCCGAAATACATTGTGAGAGGGGCTGACGGCATTATGCGGTTCGATCACCAGAAGCTGTACGAGATCACGAAGGTTGCCACCAAGAACCTGAACAAGATCATCGACATCAACTACTATCCGGTGGAAGAGGCCCGGCGCTCGAACATGCGCCACCGCCCGATCGGTTTGGGAGTTCAGGGGCTGGCCGATGCGTTCATCATGCTGCGGATGCCGTTCGAATCGGACGAAGCGAAGCAGTTGAACAAGGATATTTTCGAGACGATTTACTTTGCCGCCATGACGGCGTCGATGGAACAGGCGCAACAATACGGTCCGTACGAAACCTGGAAAGGCTCGCCGATTTCGCAAGGCATCTTCCAGTTCGATATGTGGGGTGTTACGCCGGATTCGGGTCGCTGGGATTGGGAGTCGCTGCGGAAAGAAGTCGTTCAGCACGGCGTTCGGAACTCGCTGCTGCTGGCGCCGATGCCAACGGCTTCGACCAGCCAGATCCTGGGCAACAACGAGTGTTTCGAGCCATTTACGTCCAACATCTACGTCCGTCGCGTGTTGTCGGGTGAGTTTGTGGTCGTGAACAAATACCTGCTGAAAGACCTCGTGAAGCTCGGCATGTGGAACGACCGCATGAAAAACATGCTGATTGCCGCCAACGGCTCGGTGCAGAACATTCCGGGTATTCCGCAGAATATCAAGGATCTGTACAAAACCGTGTGGGAGATCAAGCAAAAAACCGTCATCGACATGGCCGCCGACCGGGGTGCGTACATCTGCCAGTCGCAGTCGCTGAACATTCACATGGTGGATGCCAACTTCGGCAAACTGACATCGATGCACTTCCACGCCTGGAAGCGCGGACTGAAAACCGGTATGTATTACCTCCGCACGAAAGCCGCTGCCGACGCCATCCAGTTCACGGTGGAAAAACAAGCCGAGTCTCAACTGCAGCCGGTGCTGGTCGAAACGATGGAAAAACCGCTGAATTACGAGAAATACGCCCAGGAAGGAGCTGCTGCGCACCCGGTGCAGGTCAGTGAAGCCGAAACCGCCTATGCCGCGATGGTCTGCTCGATTGACAACAAGGATGATTGTGAGGCTTGCGGGAGTTGAGGAGTTTCACTAGCATAATTACAAGCCCCTTTCTTGCTGGAAGGGGCTTTTTTATTGATGAGATAATTCTACGAAATTTGGGTTTAAGCGCTGAATTGATCTACTTTACCATTGTTTGACAACGCAAGAATGAGTTAGTTATGAACTGGATTTTAGGCTCAATAGGGATTTTTCTTATTCTGTCCGGGTTTGTTATTTGGCGGTTTCGACTTGTCAACCTGCTCAGTAATGTGGACGGAAGCCGGGTAATTGATAAAGAAAAGGCAACTCGCCTGACGTTCTATTATTTGTTGATTCTGGGAAGTTGCTTTTTAGTACTGAGCTGCGTAATCGAAGACATGAGTGAACGAAATTTGATTCTGACCCTAGCCTGCTTTATTCCGGTAAACATGGTAGTTGTGGTTTTCTACCTGGTTGCCCAAAGTCGTAATATGCGGTAGTTAGCTACAAAAACCTGGAAAGAGAGTCAGAGGCTTTCGGTTGAAGGGCAATGACCTATCGATACGTAAATTGATTGGTAGTGAAATCGATCTACTTTGTATAGAGAGCGTTAAGTCATCTCTTCGAGATGCAATTAACGGAAGTTTAATTTCATTAATTGGTCTTAAAGAACAAGTTACTAAACTGCCAGGAATGACATCAAAATCGATTAAAGCAAGAAAAGAAATAATTAGAACATTGAATAAACTAATCTCAGAATTTGAGTTTTTAATAAATTTTTTAGATGATATTGATAGCAAAGAATAAAGCCAATGTTTACAGTTTTGATAAAATCTAATTCAATCCACCAAATCAGCCTGCAAATAGACCCTCATAAGCCCATCAGCGGAAACCGTCGGCATAGCGTACGGGACGCCGTTCTTTCCCACAAACTCCACTAAATACCGGTTTTTCGGACCAATATCTACAATCACGCCAATTTCGCCCCGGCGCAGGTTGTGTTCGGGTAAGGCTGCGGTTAATGCCACCATATCGTGCAACTTTAAATCTTCCATTGGATTAAGTATTAACTAATTACATAACAACTGGTCAGACGCGGAAAGTTTTCATCCTCGTGAATAATCCAGGTTGAGCAGATTATGGCGTCCTTATTAGTGTAATTCATCTGAAAAATTACTGAATACAACTCACCATAGGAATTTTTGCCTTGATAAACCGCGGGATTCAAAAGAACTGCATCCAGAATTGTGTCTTTTAAGATTTCCCAATTGGTTAGGTTGATTCCCAATGCCGACTGAAATACTCTTGCTTTATGCTTGCCAACAGGATGCTCCGTGTTCAAACAGTAGTCTGTAAATTTAGAATCATCGGCAATGGCCCGTTCAGCAAAAGGTAATAGCATAAAAGCAAGTTAAGCAAAAATCGCTTTTCATTTTTCCAGTTTATAGTTTGTTCAAGAATCCGGGAAATAGCAGATTCATAACTTTTACGCTCGAAATAGAGGTATTGTGCATCCTCCAGAGCTCTGTCAGATTTCTCCAGCAAAAGAGTAATTAACTCATTCATAATACCGAGCCCTCCCGCTTGATAGTATGATACAAAGGACTGGCTAGCTTGTTAAACTGTTTTTTGGTAGTTGGAACAATCTGAATCGATTTTTCATAAGCCAGTTCCAATTCAAAAACAAAATCACCCATTGCGTCGAGTTCCTTAAAAGGCGAGATTGCTTTGTCATTCAATACAACCAGAATATCCACATCTGAATGCTCACCAGCGTCACCACGCGCATAGGACCCAAACAGATACAGAGCTGCCAGACGATCCTGATAAAGCCGCCGGGCTTCTTCTTTGAAGGAAATCAATAAAGGCTGAATAGTGATTTGGTCCATTATTGTCAAATAGCAAAGCTAAAATACAAGTTTACCTCGCAAGTACCACTTTGTCACCGTAAAACAAAACCGCCCTACCTCATTTCTTATGCCTAACCAGCCACTGATCCACAACCCCGGTGATCGAAAACCGGACGTCTTTAAACCGCTCGGGTTTGGGCGAATTCAGGGCTTTCCGGAGGTTGACAATGCTGGGGTAAAAATCAGCACTCCGGGTTGGGAATTGATCATCCAGTGCTCGCAGCAGCTGGTCGATGCCATACATATCGAAGCTCCAGTGCTGTAGGTTGTTGCTGTCGACGATATCCGCCCGGATGCGGGTCGACAGCTGGCCGATGCTCTGGTTCAAAGGCCCAACAAACCGGTCGGGATGCGCCACCGGGTTACCATCCAGGAAATAATAAACTTCTTTAGCCCCTCTTTCCGTCTGGAGCAACGCCATCAATTCGGCTTCCCGGTTTGGATGCGCGTTGATCTTGGCCAGAGCCGCCTGCCGAATGTCATCGGGTTGATTTCGGTTGGAATACGCCAGCAGCGCAATAAGGGGATCTTCGGGCTTCTGAGCCGCAATCGTCTCCAGATTTTCCCGGTGCCATCGGTCCTCGTCGGCAGCTCGCTGGGCCATTTCGGCCTCGGCAGCCTGGGCGGATTCCCGAAGGTATCCCACCAGCAATCCCAAGCTGAAGACGGCACCGAGACCCATCCCCACCCAAAAAGAACCCCTGATGAACGTGAGCGGAATGAGGGAGGGGCCAGCGGCCGGAAGCGAGAGAAAACACGGAATGAGCCAGAAAAGCGGTAACCAGAATTGCCCCTGACGAATGGCTATGCTGTGCAAAAAAGCCGGGTAGAGCGTATCTGTATGCCATTCCCACTTGAAAACCGCACAAAAAAACGTCGTTAACGCCACAGCCAGCCAGGCCGAAAAAACAAGCAGATTCCGTGTGCCGCTTCCCTGAACAAGCCAGTCGAATCCGCCCCGAACATGGAGTGCAATTGTCAATCCCAGACTGAAAAGGACAAAACCGGCGCCCCAAAAGAACAGACCCAGGCCGTAGCCCATGGTATTTTCGCCGACCAGCGAGGGTTTGGAAGCTGTGAACAACGTCAGGCCGATAAAGAATACGGTAGTAATGACGGCGAAAATATAGCCAACCATGTGGTTTGTGTTTACGGTAGGGAATCGGACTAAATATAGTGTTTCAGACGAGATTCCTGAAGAATCTTTTGTTTTCGGTGCCTTTGGGAGAAGCAGTTGATTGCCAACGCCGGGCATCCATCCTAAGCGGGCAGAATATGGCCGTGAAATAATTTTGCAGCTCAAAATCAATGTTCGGCACTAGCCCTTGTCCTTCTCCTGATCGCTTACCTCCCTCCTGACGAACAATAAGTTATCGCTCAAACGATTAAAACTCACTCCCACAAATCAGTAAAACTCCTCGCCTATTAAATTGATTTAGTCATTAAAAAAACAAAAAAAATGATAAAAACTTTTTTGTTTAAAGGATTAAGCATAGTTTTGAAGGCCATAATCTAATAAATGAGTACTACAAAAACTTCGTTAAAGAATATTGTAAAACCAACGGCCTAAAGCTGAACGAATTTTCGAGAGTCCTATCCTAAGCTACCAATCAACTTAATTTAAAAACGACCGGGAATCTACCACAAGATTCTAAAATCTTCGCCCGGTTTCTGAAAGCAGATTGGTTTTGAACTCCTGCAGAACCATAAAAATACGTGTAAAATAGTTTCTTTTGATCGATTGCTTAAACGATTAAGCTACCTAATGAACAGTTTCAACTAAAACAGTTACCCTATGAACAAAAACCACAATTCGGCGTACGCCACCTTACCGGAAAGCAAACGCCAGGTACAGTTGTGGGCCGCATCGAGCCCGCAGTACCCTTTACATTTCCTTTTTACCTACCAATAACCCATTTCCAACCATGAGAAAATCTGTAAAACTTTTCATTTTCCTGGTACTCCTGGGGCAGGTCCACGCGTTTGCCCAGAGCAATCGGGTGACGGGCAAAGTTACCGGCGTCGATAATCAGGGACTTCCCGGGGTCAACGTCCAGATCAGCGGCACCACGCTGGGAACGGCCACCGACGCGTCCGGTAATTTCGCGCTGAACGCTGCGAGCAATGCTTCGCTGGTTTTTTCCAATATTGGCTACGTCAGCCAAACCGTCCCGGTCAACGGGCAATCGGTGATTAACATTCAACTGATCGAAGATTTAAAAACCCTGAACGAAGTCGTGGTGGTTGGGTATGGTTCCCAGCGCAAAACCGACGTAACCGGCGCCCTGACGGCCATCTCTACGAAAGAATTTGCGCAACAACCCGTTACGCGTCTGGATCAGGTGCTGCAGGGCCGGGCGGCAGGGGTACAGGTGACGCAAACCAACGGCGCACCCGGTGGTGACGCCCGCATCCGGATTCGGGGAGCCAACTCGGTTTTGGGCAACAACAACCCGCTTTACATCGTCGATGGATACGTCGGCGCTGACTTTAACTTCGTGAATCCCAGCGACATTGAAACCATTCAGGTGCTGAAAGATGCGGCTTCGACCTCGATCTACGGAAGCCGGGGTGCGAATGGCGTGGTGATCATCACGACCAAAAAAGGGGCGCGTGGTCTGAAAGTCAATTACGAAGGTCAGTTCAGCGTGGCGCAGAACATCAAGCGCTACGACGTTTTACCGGCGGGTGAATTTGCCGAAATCGTGAACGCCCGAGCGACGGCCACCGGTTCGAATTTGCCCTTTACAGCCGCTCAGATCGCCGATTTTAAACAAAACGGCGGAACGGACTGGCAAGATCTCGTTTTCCGGAACGGCGGTGGACAGCAGCACCAGGTGACGGTTTCGGGCGGGGGCGACAAAACGACCTACCTGATTTCAGGTAACTTCCTGGATCAGAACGGGATTGTCAACAACAGCGGTTTTAAGCGGTACATCCTGCGGACGAACCTGAATACGAAGGTCAACGACAAGCTTTCGTTCCGCATCAATTTGTGGGGCACACAATCCAAAAACCACAATACGCTCGACGGTGGCGCCATCGTGCAGGCCCTGGCCTGGGCGCCGACGACGCCCGCTTACGGTACCGACGGTCAGCCGACGTTTACCGACCCGATCGGTTCGGTTTACCGGAACCCAATTGATTACCTCTACGATCAGTCGATCGACGCCAAACGCGCGAGCCTGAACGTCAACGGCGGTTTGAATTACAAACTGCCCATCAAAGGCTTGTCGATTGATTTGCAATATGCCGTCAATTACCTCGACATTCAGAACCTGAACTTTACGGGCAAACGCCTGTCCAACAACGTACCGAGCGCCAGCCGGTATTCGTCGGAACAGGTAACGTTGCAAAACACGAACACGCTGAATTACGATCTCAAAGTGGGCAACCATTCGCTGAACGCCGTGGCGGTTTTGGAAACGCAGCAGTTTACGGATCGGAACTTTACGGCGAGTGCGTCCGGGCTGCGGTTTCCGCAGTTGGGTTACGACAACATCGGCGGGAATACCGCAGCGACCGTCGGATCGGCTTACCAGAAATCGACCTTGCTTTCGTTGCTGGGTCGGGTAAATTACAGCTACAAAGAGAAATACCTGCTGACGGCGGCCGTTCGGCGGGATGGTTCGTCTAAATTCGGCGCCGACAACCGGTACAGTGTTTTCCCGTCGGTGGCACTCGGCTGGCGGTTATCGGAAGAAGATTTCATCAAAAATCTCGGCGTCTTCAGCAACCTGAAACTGCGGGGTAGCTGGGGGATGACGGGTAGCCAGGCCATTAACCCGTACGCAACCCTGTCGACCTACGGAACAACGGTGGTGGCTTTCAACAACAGCGCGGCCACGGCGGGAGTGATTTTGGGGAATCCGGGCAATCCGAACCTCAAGTGGGAAACAACCAAACAAACGGATGTGGGGCTGGAAATGGAATTCTGGAACGGTCGGCTGCGGATTGAAGCCGATTATTTCAAGAAAAACACCACCGATCTGCTGCTGAATGTCGCGATTCCGAGCTACGCCGGTGGCGGTACACAATACCGGAATTTAGGGGAAGTGGAGAACAAAGGGTTTGAATTTTCCATCGGAGGAACGCCGATTGATCAGGGCGGTTTTCGCTGGGAAACCAACCTGAACTTCTCGACGCTGCGCAACCAGGTGCTGAGTCTGGGCGGTTTGCCCCGGCTGGGAACCGGTACGGGCGTGGGCGCGGGGATGTCGACCACCAACGAGTTTATGCTGATGCCGGGCGAACCGCTGGGTTCGTACTGGGGCCTGAAATACCTAGGTACCTGGAAACCGAATGAAGCCGATCAGGCCGCCAAACAAGGCCGGGTGCCGGGCGATCCGCACTACCAGGATCTGAATGGCGATAACACGATTACGACCGACGACTTCCAGATCATTGGCCGGGCATTCCCGAAAGGAACCGGCGGCTGGAACAACACCTTTTCGTACAAAGGCCTGACGCTGAACGTGTTCTTTAATGGCGTATTTGGTGTCGATAAACTGAACTACACCCGGGCGGCTGCGCTGTCGGGCTCGGGCGATGCGCGGCAGTTCATCCTGTCGGAAATCCGCGATTACTACCGGCCAGGCAACGAAACTTCCGACGTGCCAGCGTTTACGAAAACGTATCAGCCCTTTACGCAGTCGAGCCGGTTTTTGGAAAATGGTAGCTTCGTACGGCTGAAAAACGTCAGCCTTTCCTACAACATCCCGAACGGTTTTATCCGCAACAAAGCCAACATCCGGGTTTTTGCCAGCGCGACCAACCTGCTGACGATCACGAAGTACAAAGGTCCCGATCCGGAATCAGCGCGGGTGGGTTCAAATACGGACACCGCCATCGGGATCGACTACGGTTCGTATCCGAATGCAAAAACGTACACATTCGGCATCAACCTGGGCTTCTAAAATTCTGACAATCCATGAAAAAGATACTCTTATTTGCTTTCGTAGCCGTGCTGGGAGCAGGCTGCAAAAATTACCTGGAAGAAGACACCACCGGTTTGCTCTACGGCCCGAACGTGCTCTCGACCCAGGACGGTCTGGAATCGGCCCTGACCGGGGCTTACCGGGGCTTTGCCAACCAGTGGGGCTACGGTTTTATCCACCCTTCGGCCAATGCCGCCACCATCGGCAGCGACGACGTGACGACCCACCCGGCCAGCAACAAGGCCGACTGGCGGGAATTCGATCAGTTTAACGTCTCGACGACCAACCAGCGGTCCGGAGCGGTTTACACGGGCTGTTACAAAGCCATTCAGGGCGCCAACAATGTCATTAATAACTACACAAAAACCGTTGGGACCAAAGCGACGATCGACATCATTGCGGGCGAAGCCTATTTCATTCGCGGTTTTTCGTACTACTGGCTGACCCGGTTTTACGGCAATATTCCGCTGGTGACGGCGGGTGAATACTCGGCCGACTTGCTGACGATCAAGAAATCGACGCCCGCCGAAGTCTACGCGCTGATTGTGGACGACCTGAAAAAAGCGGAAACCATGCTGCCCAACACCCGGCGCGATCCGGGTCGGCCCAACGCAGGTTCGGCGAAGGCGTTTCTGGCGGATGTCTACCTGACGATGGCGGGCTGGCCGCTGAAGCAAACCGACAAGTATGACCTGGCGGCTGCCAAAGCAAAAGAGGTGATTGACAACCGGGCGACCTACGGTTTTGCGATGATGCCGACGTTTGCGGAGGTTTTTGCGAACGATCCGGCGGTGGCGACGATTCCGGAGTCGGTCTTCCAGATCAGCGGTTTTACGGGTGGCAGCGGCACGGCTAACGCGACCTATGGTAACACGACGATGCCAGGCGAAGAAGGCGGCTGGGACGATATGTTTGCCGAGCTGAACTTCTTCAACAGTTTTCCGGCCGGCCCCCGCAAAACCGCCACGTTCCGGACGGAGTTTGGGTTGGGCGCTACGAAAATTCCCTGGCAGCAGAGTTTGACCAAACACCCGTATTACCAGAAATGGTACATCAAAGGCAACGTCGTGACCTCCAGCATTTCGCTGCCGTCGGTAATGATGCGGTATCCGCACGTCCTGACGATTTATGCCGAAGCCAAAGCGCGCGGAACCGGCGGTCCCGACCAACTGGCTTACGATGCCCTGAACCAGATTCGGCTGCGCGGCTGGGCCACCGGCACGAAAGCGTTGTCGCCTGCCGACGGATTGACAGCAACCCAGTTTGCCGACGAGGTGGTGCAGGAACGCGCCTGGGAATTCGCGTGTGAGCGCACCCGCTGGTTCGACCTGATCCGGCTCGAGCGCGTCGAAGCCGCCAATGCCGCCAAAAGTCCCGACGATCTGCAACCGATCAAACCCATTACGAAAGCCAATTACTGGTTTCCGCTGCCGTATACAGATACGTCGATCAACCCGAATCTAAATTAACAAAGGCGGTTTTTCGGCCCACATTTTCCTATCCATCCCAGGCGGTTCTGGTTTTCGGGTGATCGATTCGGTCACCCGAAAACCGGAACCGTTTTGTTTGCTGTTCGTTCAACTCGCATTTTTATACGCCCGTTTCGTACAGATATTTGTCCCGGCGAGCGTCCGGCGTTATCTTGCGCGATGTTCGACGAGAATACCATCCGAAATCTTTTCTGGCTCCTGTTGCTGCTGCCTTTTTTGAGCGGTAGTGTGTGGTTGCTGGCGGGTCGGCGAATCAATCATTGGGTCGGAATGGCTGCCGCTGTTCTAACACTGACCGGACTGGGGTTATCGGTTTTTCTGGCGAATCAAATCGGCACCGAAATCCTGACCTTACGCACGGAATGGCTCATCATGCCGGGTCGCGTCGTCCCCATTTCGTTCCGGATCGATGCCCTGACGCTGCTCATGCTAATTGTCGTCCATTTCATTGCGCTGCTGGTTCAGATTTACTCCATTTCCTATCTCCACGACGAACGCGATCGCTACCGGTATTTTGGTTTCCTGAGTCTGTTTATTGGTTCGATGCTCGGCATTGTGCTGGCCGGAAACCTGATTGTACTCTACGCCTTCTGGGAACTGGTCGGCCTGTCGTCGTATTTATTGATCGGTTTCTGGTTCCGAAAACCGCAGGCGGCTGCGGCTGCCAAAAAGGCATTTCTCATGAACCGCGTTGGCGATGCCGGTTTTCTGCTCGGTATTTTTCTGGTGCTTTTCCAGGCCGGAACCACCGAACTGGCCGCGCTCCCGACCGAATTCACCTCCAATGGCTGGCTGGCCACGCTGACCGGTTTTTGCCTGTTTTGCGGTTGCATCGGCAAGTCGGCCCAGTTTCCGCTTACCACCTGGCTGCCCGACGCGATGGAAGGCCCAACGCCGGTTTCGGCACTCATCCATGCCGCTACGATGGTGGCCGCCGGAATTTTTCTGCTGGCCCGCATCCACTTTTTACTGACGCCCGACGCTTTATTAATCATCACCATTGTTGGCACCATTACGATGCTGATGGCGGCTTACTCGGCGCTGTATCAAACCGATATTAAAAAAGTACTGGCCTATTCCACCGTTTCGCAACTGGGCCTGATGGTGATCGGTATGGGAACCGGCAACGGATCGGCCGCACTCTTTCACCTGACCACCCACGCGTTTTTCAAAGCCGGCCTGTTTCTGGCCGCCGGGTCGGTCATTCACGGCGTCGATACGCAGGACATGCGAAAAATGGGCGGTTTGCGAAAAGTCATGCCCGTTACATTCAGCGGCTGGGCGGTTTGTGCAGCCGCGCTTTCCGGTTTTCCGTTGTTCTCCGGTTTTTTATCGAAAGAAGCTATCCTGGCCGGCGCATTTGGTTGGGCCAGCCAGCAGGGCGGTTTTGCCTACATTATTCCGGTCGTGGCGGTTTTATCTTCCGGATTAACCGCCTGTTACATGGCACGTCAGGGAAAACTGGTTTTCTTCGGTGAATCCCGAAACCCGGATCATCATGCGCACGAATCCAGTCCGATTCTCACGGTTCCCATCCTGATGCTGGCGGTTTTGTCGATCGGTTTTGTGTTTGCCGTCAACCCATTCTCTGCCGAACATGGCTGGTTTTACCGGTTATTTCCCGCGGTAAGCGAAAGCGAAGAACACCTTTGGATTGCGGTTTTGTCCATTACCGTCGTGGCAATTGGCATTTGGCTCGGCTGGCGAATACCGGTTTTGACCAAATCAACGAGCCTAAGTCGCCTGTCGGAGCACAACTGGTACCTCGACGGTTTTTACAATCGCGTGATTGCGCGCCCGTTTGTGCGGCTGGCCCGGTTTTCGTTTGCGTTCGACCAACGCATCATCGACCGGCTGGTCGATTTTATTGGTATCGGCAACGTTGTGCTGGCGCACATGATCAGCTGGGTCGATCGCGCCATTGTCGATGGCCTGGTCAACGGCGCGTCGTGGCTCGCCCACCGACTGGGTAATCTGACGCGTTCGGTGCAAAATGGCCGGGTTCAATCGTACATTGCCAGTGCGGTGGTCGGTTTGTTAGTCATTCTTTGGTTTTTGATTTAGTCCACACCAGCCCATTGCTGTTGCCGACACCCTGCTATGCTGTCATTACTCATCTTTATTCCTTTGCTCGGTTCGCTGTTGGTCGTTCTTTTACCAGACAGTCAGAAAAACGTTTATAAGTGGATTACGCTGGCGGTTTGCAGCCTTGAGTTGCTGGTCTGCGGAGCCATTTACCTCGCTTTCGATCCGGCTTTGGCCGACTACCAACTTCTCGAACGCGTCGACTGGATTACCCTGCCACTGGGGTCGCTCGGCGTGGTTTCCATCGATTATCTGGTCGGCATCGACGGCATCAGCCTGCCGATGGTTTTGCTCTCGGGCGTAGTCATGCTCGTCGGCGCGATCTCGTCCTGGACCATCGACAAGCGGTTAAAAGCCTACCACGCTCTGTATCTGCTTCTGACGGCCACCATCATTGGCTGTTTCATTGCGCTCGACTTTTTCCTGTTCTTCCTCTTCTTCGAATTCATGCTGCTGCCGATGTATTTTCTCATCGGTCTATGGGGCGGTCCGCGCCGGGAATATGCCTCCATCAAGTTTTTTCTCTACACACTGGCGGGTTCGGTTTTGATTCTGCTGGTGATGATCAGTCTGTATTTATCAGTCATGGACCCGGTTGAAACGGCAATTAATATTGGGCTAATCGGCGACCGGTCAGAAGCCACCGACACCATCATCCGACAGGTTCAGTTTCTGCTCGCCGATTACAAAATTCAGTCGCAGCAACTGGTGCATACGTTCGATCTGCGCTACATGGCCCACGGTAGCAATTATTTGCCCAACTCCTTTCTGGGTCCAACCGGCGAACGTATTGTGTTCGGCATTCCGACGCGGATGCTGGCGTTTCTGTGTGTTTTCCTCGGATTTGCCATCAAATTGCCGGTCGTGCCGTTCCATACCTGGCTTCCCGATGCTCACGTGGAAGCTCCAACGCCGGTTTCGGTGGTGCTGGCGGGCGTCTTGCTCAAAATTGGCGGCTACGGTTTTCTGCGAATCGGCTGGGGCTTGTTCCCCGACGGGGCTGCCGAATACGCCCTGCTGCTGGCCGGTCTGGGTGTGATCTCGATTGTCTACGGCGGGTTTAATGCCCTGGCGCAGAGTGATCTCAAGAAAATGATCGCTTATTCTTCGGTATCGCACATGGGTTTTGTTCTGTTGGGGATTGCGTCACTGACGTCGGAAGGTGTCAACGGGGCCGTTTATCAAATGGCGAGCCACGGCGTGTTGTCGGCGATGCTGTTTTTGCTGACCGGCGTCATCTACGACCGCACCCACGACCGGCGCATCGACAATTACCGGGGGCTGGCCAGCGCCATGCCGAGCTACACCGCCCTGACCGCCATTGCGTTTTTTGCCTCGCTGGGATTGCCCGGTTTTTCCGGTTTTGTGGGCGAATTGTTTACGCTGATGGGCAGTTTTCAGTCGCTCTGGCTACCCGGCTGGATGACGGCTCTGGCCACGCTGGGCATCATTCTGGCGGCTGCGTATTTCCTCTGGACGCTCCAGCGTATGTTTTTCGGGCCCCTCTGGTCGCGCACCGAAACCGCCGGACAACTTACCGACCTCGACACCCGCGAACGGCTCATGCTGATTCCGCTGGCGGCTTTGGCCCTACTGCTCGGTTTGTTTCCCAATCTGCTTTTCAACCTCACCAACTCCACCGTCGCAGAATGGATTCAGCGGTTTAGTGTGGAATAAAATGATAGGAACGCGGCCGGGTCGCCGATGCGATTGGACGGATGCAACGGATTAAAACTGAGTTATCCGTGAAAATCCGTTCAATCCGTCAAATCTGTGTTCCTATCAAAGTTTCTGTGGATAAAAGTTTGTATCATTACTATGACTGTACTAAACTCACCACGGAAAAATGTTTTTCTTCATTTTGGGCATACTGGCCCTCATCGTCGGTTTTGCCGTTAATACGCCTTCGCTGGCCGTCGCCCGGTTTTCGCGGCCGCTCAAGGTTGTCGGAACGATTCTCGTTATCATCGGTTTTCTCTTGTCGTCGGTGCGCCAGATCGACGCCGGAACGGTGGGTGTTCAGAGCTTATTCGGCAGTGTGCAGGATCGTGTGCTGGAAAGTGGTCTGAATTTCGTCAATCCGCTGGTGACGGTTACCGAGTTCGACGTTAAGACCCAGAATTACACCATGTCCGGTGCGCACGACGAGAGCGGGCAACTGGGCGACGACGCCATCCGGGTGCTGACCGCCGACGGACTGGAAGTCGTCATTGACCTGACGGTTTTATTCCGCGTCAATCCGACCGAAGCCCCCAAAATTTACCGCAGCATCGGGGCCGACTATTCCAACAAAGTGGTACGTCCTATCACCCGCACCCGCATCCGCGACAATGCGGTTTATTACGATGCGGTGGCGCTTTATTCCACCAAACGGGATGAATTTCAAAACCGCATTTACAAAACCATCGAATCCGATCTGACCAAACGCGGGCTGATGCTGGAGCAGTTGCTGATTCGGAACATCAACCTGCCCGCGTCGGTTAAAGCGACCATCGAATCGAAAATCAATGCCGAGCAGGACGCGCAGAAAATGCAGTTTGTGTTGCAAAAAGAACGACAGGAGGCCGAGCGGAAACGCGTGGAAGCCCAGGGAATTGCCGACTATCAGAAAATTCTGGCAACGGGTCTGTCTGATAAACAGTTGCAGTATGAGCAGATCAAGGTGCAGCGCGAACTGGCCGCTTCACCCAATGCGAAAATCATTGTTCTGGGCAGTCGGGGCAATGTTCCATTGATCTTAAATGACAAATAAATCGGCGAACTGCTCTACTAACCTGATAGTCCGTTATCGGCCCAAAACAGTATTACCAACGGTTTTCTTATTCAAACTGCTATGCAACAAACTTCTACGGCTGCTTCAGAACCTGCACTGGCCCAACCGGCACCCGTCCGGCGTCTGAAATCACTGGATGCCCTGCGGGGTTTCGACATGTTCTGGATTGCCGGTGGAGAAGAGATTTTTTACGTGCTGGCCAAAACGACGGGCTGGGCCTGGGCCGCTTTTATGGCCCAACAGTTCACCCACGTCGAGTGGAACGGTTTTCGGCCTTACGACTGCATTTTTCCGCTGTTTCTGTTCATGGCGGGCGTCTCCACGCCCTTCGCTGTCGGCAGCCGGCTGGAACGGGGCGTTCCGAAAGGGGAATTGGCCCGTAAAATGATCACACGCGGCTTGATTCTCGTGCTGCTCGGCATCATTTACAACAACGGTATTCTCGTCAAAACCCTCAGCGAAACGCGGTTTGGGAGCGTACTAGGCCGAATTGGTCTGGCGGGTATGTGCGGGCAGTTAATCTACCTGTATTTCCCGAATCCGAAAGTCCAATATGCCTGGTTTGCCGGGTTGTTGCTGGCCTATTGGGCGATGATGAAATTGATTCCGGTGCCGGGTTGCGGAGCCGGGCTATTAACGATCGATTGCAGTCTGGCGGGTTACATCGACCGCTCCATTATGCCGGGTCGGCTGTACCTGAAAGTACATGATCCGGAAGGATTGTTCTCCACTCTTCCCGCGATCGGAACGGCGCTGCTCGGCATTTTCTCCGGCCAGTTGCTTAAGAGCGAAGGTCGGACGGCCAACCGCGGCCAGAAAACGCTGTGGCTTGTACTCGGCGGTCTTTCCTGTCTGGTACTGGGCTATAGTTGGGGACTGGTTTTTCCGATCAATAAAAACCTGTGGACCAGTTCATTCGTGTTGGTAGCCGGTGGCTGGAGCGTGCTGATGCTGGCGTTGTTTTACTGGATTATCGACGTCAAAAACGTAAGCGGATGGGCGTTTTTCTTCACCGTCATCGGTATGAATTCCATCCTGATTTACATTGCCGGGGAGTTCATCGACTTCGAATACGCAGCTAAATTCTTTTTTGAAGGCATTCTCAGTTTCTTCGCCGAACCCGTCCGGGCGGTTGGCGCCATCGTCGGGCTATTGGCCGTGAAGTGGGCGTTTCTGTATATCCTGTATACGAAGAAGGTGTTTTTGAGAGTTTAAGAGTAAGCGATAAGTTATTTCGCGGAGTTGAGCGGAGAAAAAGGAGTTAAGCGAAGAAAAGACTCTGCTTACCTCCTTTTTCTCCGCTCAACTCCGCGAAATAACTCTTTTTTACTTCTTCTCCAATAATCCCATCGATTTCAGCCAGCCTTCACACGCGGCAGGCCAGTTTTCAATGGAGCCTTTGCCTTTCACGCGGAGTGCATAGCCGTGGCCACCTTTCGGATAAATGTGCATTTCGGCCGGGACGTTGGCTTTGGTTAGCGCCAGGTAATAGTCAATGCTGTTTTCCACCGGCACACCCTTGTCGTCCTGCGCGTGCACCAGAAACGTCGGTGGGGTTTTGGCATCCACCTGTAACTCGTTGGAATAGTACGCAATCTGCTCCGGACTGGCATTTTTGCCAATCAGTTTTTCCCGCGAGCCAACGTGTGCTTTCGCGCCAAACGTCACCACCGGATACATCAGAATCGCAAAATTCGGCTTCGCTTCTTCGCTGGCGGCAGCGCCCCGGTGGTAATGCGTCGACAAGGTGGAAGCGAGGTGACCGCCCGCCGAAAAACCGATTACGCCCAGCCGATCAGCGTTTATGTTCCATTTGGCCGCATTTTGCCGAATCAGCTTCATGCCCTGCATGGCATCGGCCAGCGGAACTTCGTGGCGGTTGGTCTGCGTCCGGTCGTCGGGCAGGCGGTGTTTCAGCACAAAAGCCGCAATACCGCGCTCGTTGAACCACTGCGCCATTTCTTCGCCTTCGTGGCCGTAGGCCAGCAAGCTGTAACCACCACCCGGAATCACCATAATCGCGGCTCCGGTCGCTTTATCTTTGGGCGGCAGAAAAACCGCTATCGTCGGCACTTTGACGTCGCTGATTCGCAAAATACCGTCTTTCCCCAGCTCCGATTTCTCCTGAACGGCCTCGTTCGGAATCGCATTGGGAATTTGATTTTTGGGCCAGAGTTCGACGGTTTCCGGTTTTTGAGCCATAACGGAGGTTGCCAGCAACAGAGTCGCCGAGAGCAATTTGAGCGTAAAATTCATACGATTCAGGAATGAAAGGATGCCGAACCCGGCACCCGGTTTTGGTTATGTTGCCGCCAAATTAGCGACTTTCCCTTTCAAATACCCAACCACCACTTCCAGACCTTTCTGGTAATGGACGTTATTGGGAATGACAATATCCGCGATGGCTTTGTGGGGTTTGATGAATTCCTGGTAGGTTGGCTTGACGTGGTAATCCCACTGGTGTTTGATCATTTCCGGCGAAAGCGCCCGTTCGGCCTGATCGCGCACCATCCGGCGTTCGTATTTAATCTTGTTTTTAGCGTCGATGAAAATCTTCAAATCAAGTTGCCTGGCCACTTCTTCAAAATGAAAGGCAAATATTCCTTCCACAACCATGATGGGCGTTGGCTTGAAGGTCAGCATCTTAGGCACCACATGGGGGTTATTGAAGGTGTATTCCTTCATTTCAATGGTTTCGCCTTTGTGCAGTTGCCGGATGTGATCGGCAAACCGCAGGTGATCAATGGTCTGGGGCAAATCGAAATTGTGAACACCAATGTCGTCGCGGGGAATCTGATCGAGCGGTTTATAATACATATCCTGCGAAATCAGACAGATTTCATCCTCCGAAAAAGCAGAAATCAATCCTTTCAAAAACGAGGTTTTTCCGGAGGCACTCCCGCCCGTAATTCCGACGATGTATGGTTTCATGATACAAAAATAAAACTTTGCCCCCACAATCAACGTACGACGGCTAATTTCCCGGCCACGCCTTCCCGCCCATCGGGCGCCACAGCAAATACGAAGTAAACGCCGGTTTCGGCGGCCCGACCCCGGTAATCGCGCAGGTTCCAGGTGGCAGTTCCGCCCTGCGAACGGGTTTCGAAGACCAACTGGCCACCCGCGTCCATGATTTTGACAACCGTATTTTCGACCAGTCCCCGAATGCTGACCAAACCGCCGAAATCCGGCCGAACCGGGTTCGGAAAAACCGTAATTCCGGCAAAAACCGGGGCCGGTTCGCTCGCCGTTCCGCCGTACGAAACCAGCCCATTGGGCGTGGCAATGAAGACTTCGCCAGTCGTCGGTTCAATCGCAATGTCCGTAATCTGCGACGACGGCAGCGGGCTGTTGTCGGCGGTAAACGTGTTGATCAAAACCGTCCCATCTTCGTTGAACAGATACAGTCCGTTCATAGTCCCGATCCATTTTCGGTTTCCGCCGTCGACGACCAGCGCTGTCACCGACTCGCCACTCAACAACCGCCGACGATCGAAGACGGGCCGATAGGCGTTGACCGATCCGGTAAAA
This sequence comes from Larkinella rosea, assembly GCF_003858635.1. Lineage (GTDB taxonomy): Bacteria > Bacteroidota > Bacteroidia > Cytophagales > Spirosomataceae > Larkinella > Larkinella rosea. Next base: position 429,501 of record NZ_RQJO01000015.1, on the reverse strand, counting down.
ACCGCCGACGGATTATCAAAAACCGCCATGCCATTGTCGGTGCCGACCCAGATCAGCCCATCGCGGTCTTTCACCAGCGAGCGTACGTTTCGGTCCGGCAAATCGCCTTCACCCGACTGGTTGTACAGAAGCCGCGTTCGGTTGGTTTTGGGGTCGAAAACCTGCATCCCACCACCATTGTAGGCGCTTAACCGCATCCACAAAAAACCGCTGTCGTCGATAATCAATTGGTGAATATCACCCCGGCTGGGCGCAAATGACTGAAATGGGCCGGTTTTTCGCCGAACCTGAACCGTTGCCTGGCCTAACGCCAGCGAGGGCGTTGCCAGCCAGATTTCGCCATTTGGATCAACGGCCAGGCTGCTGATGGTAGCAACCGTCCGATTGACGACTTCCGGCAAATTCTGATTATCGAATGACCACAACCCGCCCCCGAAACTCCCCAGATACGTCCGCTGGTCGGTGGGATTGTAAGCCGCCGTAACGAAATCGGTCGGCAGGGATGACGCCAAAAAATTCTGCCAGCGGCCATTCCGAAACTGGTCAAAACCGCGCCGGCGACGCAACGGTTTGAGGTCGTCGGTAAAACCGCCCGGCAACGCCAGCACCTGGCCCGATTGACCGACCGCCAACCGCTGAAACACATCCGAAGCCGGGCCATCGGGACTGACGGCCTGCACAACTGTTCCGGTAATTCGCAGCAAACCAGACAGCGAATCGGCCACCCAGAAACTTCCGACCGCTTCGGTGATTTCTTTGGGCTCACCCAAAACCGCATTCTGCAGCAAAACGCCCGACGCCCGCTGGAGTTGATCGAGGGCGGTGGCAATCCATTCCGTTGCCGTTGCCAGTAAACCGGTGATAGTGGGCAGGGATTTGACCACGGCCCAACGCCCGCCCTGCCGCTCGGCAACCCCTTGCCCCGGAATGGCCGCGTACAAGCGGTTTGCTACGCCGACCACCGACTGCACGGACGTTCCGGGCGGCAGCGATACGGTTTTCCAGTTGCCAAAGAACGCCAGGTTGACCGTCGGCGCAAACCGGGCCGCCAGCAGCCCGCGCGAGGTGGATGCGTAGATGGAGTCGTTGGCCAGTGCGGTAGAAAAAACCGTCACCGGTGTACCGTTGGGTCCCAGATTGCGGTACGTATCCCGGACTTCGCCCCGGGCCACATCGAGCACCACAATGCCGAAATCGCAGGCCAGGTAGGCATCGTTCCCGGTGCGGGTCAGGTGGTTGATTCGCTTGCTCCCCTGAATCTGCGTAGCGTCGCGTATAAGGGTGATCGTCGTTATGTTTCCCGGTTCGCCGGAATCGGTTACAGATAGTAAATCAATGGTGCCTGATCGGTAACCAATCAGCAACCGTTTCTGGTCGGAAAGATAAAAAAGCTGGCTGATGCCGGATTCGCTGAAACCGTCGTCGTGACTCAGCCGCGTGGCTTCATTCGCCGTTGGATCGTAGTAGAAAAAACCGTTCTCCGATGCGCAGTAAATCTTGTTTTGAACAGCCGCAACGGTTTGCGTGGAAAGAAAACTGGGATGGGAATGCCAGACGCCGGGTTGCGCTTTTGCGAAATGAACAATGAAGAATGAACAATGAATAAAAAGGGCTAAATAGCGAATAGTGAATAACGAATAACGGATAACGGATGAATGCGCCGGGCAATGCACCGCTTTCACCACCATTCCCCCCTTCGCTATAGGATATTCACTATTTAGTACTTGATATTCATTGTTCATTTTTAATTATTCATTACTCGTATCCTCATACACCCATTCTTTGCTAACCACCTGATTACCCAGATTATAACACCGGCGGCAGCGGGCTTCGTAGCTATCGGTTTCGCCGAGGAGGACTTTCTCTTTGGATTTATTCAGGCGGTAGGAATAGCTGGCAATGTCGCCACAAACGACGCAGATGGCGTGGACTTTCGTAACGTATTCCGCAATGGCCATCAACTGCGGCATGCAGCCGAACGGTTTTCCCTCGAAATCCATGTCCAGACCGGCCAGAATAACCCGTTTGCCCTCGTTTGCCAATTGGTTGCAGACTTCGATCAGTTCTTTGTCGTCGAAAAACTGGGCTTCGTCGATGCCCACCACTTCGCTGTCTCCGGCCAGGGTCAGCATGTCGTGAGCCGTCTGAACGGGCTGCGAACGAACCGCGTTGGCGTTGTGCGAAACGATGTTTTCTTCGTGGTACCGCGTATCGATCAACGGCTTGAAAATGACGACCTTGAGTCGGGCGATAACGGCCCGGTTGATCCGACGAATGAGTTCCTCCGTTTTTCCGGAAAACATGGAACCGCAAATTACTTCAATCCAACCCGTGCGCAGGTGGGGCGGTTCACGTCGGCGGTTCGGTTCAATAAACATACTTTCCTGACGTTGAATAGAATGATTGAACAACCGTAAGGGCGAATGGATAAGTGTCGCTTGCATTCGACCCTTCAATCGTTCTGTTTTTCAATAATCTGGCACTCTTCTTGTTGTGGCAAAAACGGCTCCAACGAGAATTTCACCCATGTCTGAACGGAATATTCTAAGCGAAAACCATATCTTTACAAAGCAAAGATATTTTGATATGTCGAACAAGTTCAATGCCTCCTCCCTTACTGAATATTGCAAATCATACGCCCGAAAAGTGGCGGGTGATTTTTTTGCCCACCACACGGTTATCAGCGGTCAGGAACTCTTAAAGCTTAGTCCCGTCAGTCAGGTCAATTTATTTGTGATCAGTAGTTTATCCGACAAATGGCGGAGCGACGCGGAGCGGTTTCGCAGTCCTTTTTTTGATTTTGAACACCCGGATGTCCGGCAGGCGATGCAGGTTTTTATGAATACCGTATCGCAACATATTTCGGTGCGTCGCGAAAATCTGGAACCTTTGCTGGCCGACGCCACCCGCCGAACGCTGATTCTGCTGTTCGACCCACGCCATTATTTCGACGAAGCCCTGCGGAACCAGCCCGACTTCTCGCTCACGGCCGACGCAGCCCATTTGCTGACCCGGTATACGCAGATCAACAAGTTTGTTCCGGCAGCTCTGGAAGAGCGCATGAAGGGAAAAAGTGTCGTTTACGTCAATCAGGCCCTGAATTGGCTCGATGAGATTTTGATGCAGCGGGGCCGGGAACTGGAAAAACCGGAGAAATACATCCCGTTGTTTTCGGAAAAAGTATTGCTCGATCCGGGTATGTTACTGCGCAAGTCGTCGTACGATTCGTTGCCTGCGCAACCGCTTCCGGCGGCCACTAAATCATTTTTTGATACCGAAGTTGAAAATACCGTCATTCCGGCGGCTCCGCTGTCGCCACCGCCCGTCAATGGGTCGGGCACAACCGTCAACGGAACCCCGCCCGATCCGGATTTCACGGTTAAAACCCATTTTTTATCCGATACCGGTTCCGCCGAAGAGCCCGTTGCGCCGTCGATGCAACCCAGTCAGGCAACGGCGCACCTCAGCGACATTTCGACGCTGGAAGTTAATCCGGTCGTTAATGAGGAATCAAACGGGCCGGTCACCGTGGGCGAAACGTTTTACCGCGCACCGATCGAAAGCATCAGCAAAAGTATTTCGCTGAATCAGAAGTTCATGTTTATCAACCAGTTGTTCAATGGCAATGCGGCTTCGTACAATGAAGCGATTGAGGAACTGAACCGCGCGACGAGCTACGATCAGGCCCGCGACCTGGTTTCGTACCGCTATGCCGCCCAGTATTTGTGGGACATGAGCAGCGACGAAGTGGCGATGCTGATCGATATTCTGAAACGGCGGTTTGCCTGATTACTGCGGTTCGACGGTATAACCTTCCTTTTTCAGCAAGGCAATCAGGCCGTTGGGGCCCGGCAAATGCAGCGCGCCCACGGCCACAAAGGTGGGGCGGACGGCCATGAGCCCCGGCAACCGCTTCATCCAGCGCTGGTTGCGTTCATCGACGAGGTAAGTCATATCGCCAAACGTGCTACCACTTTTTTCGTTCAGTTTCCACATACCCTGTAAATCCTGCTTCAGGTACAGTTCGGTAACCGATTTGCCCATGTCGTGCATATCGTCTTTTCCCTTTACCATTTCTACCAGTTGCTGCGCCTGTTTTTCCACCGGGTCGTGATCGAATAGAAATGACATTTGTTCTCCCATTGTTTCGAGCGCACTGACGTTTTTTTTGCGTTTCCGACCATCGCTGGCAAAATACAGATCGATTGGCAAACCGGTGAAGGTGCTGAGCGTATCGGATTCTTTCTGGACGTACGCCAGGCTGAGCATCGTGGCCGTAACGATGGGTTTCATCTGGTTGAAAAGCCCCAGATCGTACCCCGTTCCCTTTTTAAATTCGTCGGCCACCAGTTTATAATCCGCTTCCGAAAGCAGTTTGTTGAGGCTATTGTCGAGCATCAATCCCCGCATCGCCATCGACAGCATGGCCGACGAGTCGATTTCGGTTTCGACCACCACGCCTTCTGCGCCCTCATACGCCGATTTGATTTTGGGGTTCTGGTTGAGATAGCTATCTTTCAGAATATGGTAAGTACCAAACAGATAGGACGGTTTTTTCAGCCCGTTGCCCGACACTTTCCACAGCAATGACTGCGAAAACGTCGTGGTCGAAACGAGAACCAGTAAAAAAGAAAGCGTTTTCATCGGCACAAAAGTAAGGTATCAATAAATTTTCTGCGACTTCGCCGATCGAACGCCGAGATACAGCAGCAATCCAACCGGCCCCAGCAGGAAACACAAAATCAGACACGGAATCAGCCAGCCGTGCGCCACTTTCCGGCGCTGGCCATGGCGCAGCATCCAGCTTCCCACCGTCAAATCGAACGCCAGGTAGTGAATCCAGCCAGCCAGCAGCCCGGTGTCCTGGCTGAATAACGTTTTTACACCCGCCAGCGTGCTGAACGATTGCAAATCGAGGGCACTATTTCCGAAAAAAAGGTAATAAATGTAAAAAACCGCCAGCAGCGCCGGAATCAGGAGCGATTTAGCCAGGAATTCGGTCGGTTTCCAGCGGGGAGCGACAATCATCAGCAGCCATTGGGGCAGAACAAGGGTATTGACGATTTGGAAAACGGTTTCTGTGTTCATGGCTTTAGAGTTGAGTCCGACAAATTACAGAAAGTAATTGACAGTCAGGAAAAACTACCCCAATCGTTGCGCTGTTCCGGAAAGTGTCCGCACTTTTCGGGCATTGAAGCTCCTTCCGCTCGTCAAAAACGGGTTTTTTCTTTCCCAAAAAATCAGTTACTTACTAGACGGACAATCGATCTTCGTGTTATTTACAGGTTTTTTATCAACATTCTATGAAATCAAAACGATTACAGGTGAGAAGTAGCTTTCACTGGCTACTACGGGTTCTTTTTCTGTTGGTTGGTTGGGAAATTCAGGCCCAAAGTACAACGTACACGTTTCAGGGGAAGGTGACGACGAAATCCGATGGCAAGCCCATGCCCGGCGCGTCGGTCGGTATCGTTGGCACCACCTCAGGTGGCATTTCCGACCAGACCGGTGCCTATCGCTTTACGGCTAGTCTGGCCCCCGGCACCTACACGCTCCAGTTCAGTTCCATCGGTTATCAAACCCAGCGGCAGAGCGTTACGTTGTCGCAGGCTACTACCGTGTCAACCAACAGCACGTTAGCGGATGACGCACTGGGCCTCGACGAAGTGGTCGTCACCGGAACCTCCGGTGCCACCAGCCGGAAACAGCTTGGCAATACCATTGCGACAGTCCAGGCCAAGGATCTGCAACTTTCAGCCGCTACGTCGATCGATCAGGCACTGGCGGGGAAAGTTTCCGGTGCCCAAATCACCCAGAACTCCGGCAACCCTGCCGGGGGGATCAGCGTCCGGCTGCGCGGGCCCAGCACCATCGTCGGCTCGTCCGATCCGCTGTACATTGTCGATGGCGTCATCGTCAACAACGACTCGCGGGAGTTGATCGATTTGGGGGGCTATTCGCAAAACCGCCTGGTCGACATCAACCCGAACGACATCGAGCGCATCGAAATCATCAAAGGCGCAGCCGCTGCGGCCATTTACGGATCGCGGGCCAACAACGGCGTGGTGCAGATTTTCACCAAGCGGGGTCAGGAAGGTCGCCCGACGATTACCTTTTCCACCCAGTTTCGGTTGAGCGATATTCGCAAAACGCTGCCCTACAACGAACAACCGACCAATTTTACCAACGCGACCGTGACGGATAACACGCAGACCCCGGTTACGCGTTACGATCTTCAGAAAGATATTTTCAGAACCGCCACCGGCCACGAGCAATACCTGTCGGTAGCGGGCGGAACGGCCAATACCCAGTATTTTTTCTCCGGTTCGCTGTTCGCCAATCAGGGCATTGTTCGCGGAGCGGATTTCAGCCGGGCGTCCAGCCGGATGCGGATTCAGCAGACGCTGACCAAATGGGCGACGCTAAGCATCGGTTCAGCGTATACCTACAGCAGCAGCCACGAAATTCCGAACGGCGGGATCAACGAAGCCTACGGCGCCCTGACCGGTTTTATTTTCAGCAACAACTTCATCAATCCGCAACCCGATCCGGCCACGGGCATTTACCCATCGACCGCTCCGGTTGCGGTGGTTCGGCGCACCAACCCGCTGGAAGCCATTGCCCGCTTCGACTTTCGCCAGCGCACCAGCCGGTACATTGGCGACGCCCAGCTAAATCTGACGCCCCTGCCCGGTCTGGGCATCGACTTCACGTTCGGCCTGGACACTTATTCCCAACTCGCCACGGGCTACATTCCGCCCAACAACACGACACCGTCGTACAACGCCGGTTATTCGCGCAAAAGCGAAGCGTCGGTTTTACAGTTGAACAACGACCTCAACATTCGCTACCAGGCCAGCCCGACCGACTGGCTGAAATCCACGACCGGCATCGGGGCGACGGTGCAATACGACCGCAGTTTTGGAACGGGCATTACGGCCCAGCAGTTGGGCGTTTTCGGCCAGACCATCAACAACGGAGCCAATATTGTGGCGGCTGAAACCCGGACCGAACGGAGTTTCTTCGGCGTCTTTGCGCAGCAAACCTTCGGGCTGTTCAACCGGTTTTTCGTGACAGCCGCCGGTCGGGTCGATGCCGCTTCGGTCTACGGTGTCGACAACCGCTGGCAGTTCTATCCCAAACTCAGCGGCTCGTACGTGGTGTCGGAAGAGCCGTTCTGGAAAGAGTCGTCGCTGGCGAACGTCTTACCGGATTTTAAAATCCGGGCCGCCTGGGGCCAGGCGGGTAACCTGACGGCCATCGGTCCCTACGACCGGTTTACCAATTATTCGCCGGTATCGGTGGGTGGTCTGGTGGGCTATGCAGCCCCCGCACAGTTAGGGAACTTCAGTGTGAAACCCGAACGGCAAACCGAACTCGAAATCGGCACGGATTTCAGCCTGGTCAAAAACCGCATCGGCGTCGAGTTCACCTATTACCACAAGGAGGTGAAGGATTTGATTCTAAACCGCACACTGTCGCCCAGCAGCGGCTACAACAATCGGTTTGTCAACATCGGAACCATGACCAACCGGGGTTTTGAAGCGCTGGTTCGGGCGATTCCGGTGGAGACGAAAAAGGTACGCTGGAACATCACCGCGACCTATACGCGCAACAAGAACATTACGAACGGGGTCGAAGGTAACGGCGTATTGCCTTTCGCGGGCGGTTTTGGTCAGGTAGCCGCCGTCAACGGGTATTCGCTGGGCGCGTTTTACGCCACGTTTTTTGCCCGCAATCCCGACGGAAGTCTGTTGCTGACACCCGGCGGTTTGCCCCAGCGCGAACGTGGCGTTCAGGGTGCCAACGGTACGTACACCGTTCAACGGGGCGCAGATGGCCAGCCGAGCGGCACGATTTTGAGCAAGGTCATTGGCAACCCCAACCCGACCGCGATTTACTCGCTGATCAACGAAGTGTCGGTAGGATCGCGCTGGTCGTTCCGGATGCAGTGGGACGCCATGCGGAATTTCGACGTCTTTAACTTCACCAAGCGCGTCGGCGACCGTGACCTGTACGGCGGCTTGAAAGGCTACGAACCCGAACTGCGCGGGGAAGTTCCGAAAGGCACGAGTGCGGCCCTGTTCAGCATTTTCGAGAACTGGATCGAAGACGGTTCGTTCGCCAAACTCCGGGAGCTTTCGGTGGCCTACACGGTAACGCCGAAGTTCTGGGGTTTCCGCAACGTGCGGTTTAGCGTAGCCGGTCGGAACCTGTTGTCGATCGACAACTACAGCGGGTATGATCCGGAAACGAACGCGGCTGGTCAATCCAACGCCGTCCGGGGCTTCGATTTTGTGGAGGTTCCCATTCCGCGCACATTGACCGCGGGCATCAACGCAACGTTTTAACGATTTTATCGGGTAAACCGGGAGCGGTTTCGACCAACTCCTGTTCTTTCCATTCATCCCTATGAAGCCAACACGATTTTTAATTTTCCTCACTTTTCTGCTGCTGGCGGGTTGTCAGCTCGATATCACCAACCCTAACGGCCCCACCGATGCGCAGGTTCTCAGCACCCGCGACGGCATGATTACGCTCAGCATCGGGATGCGGCAGTTTTATTCGACCTCCGCACTCGAATCGCTGCTGCTGGCCCCCGGCACCACCACGCGCGAAATCAAGGGCATTACGACCTTTACGAACATTCTGGAACTGGAAGCGGGCGGTACGGGCCTGCCGACGTTCAACGGGAATGTGCTGGGTCTCTGGCTGCGGATGCTGCGGGTGATGGGCATGGCGGAGGATATCATTGCCAATGCGCCAACGGTTTTAGCCAACGAACCCGCTTTGCGGAGCGGCATTGTCGCCCACGCCAATCTGTTCAAGGCGATGGCGCTCGGCGGACTCGCCACGGCGTTTGAACAACTGCCGCTGCAAACCAGCAAAACCGGTTCGGTGACGTTCTCCGACCGCAAAGCCGCCCTGACCGAAGCCATCCGGTTATTGGACGAAGCTGCTTCCCTTGTGGCCACCAATGCGCCCTCGGCGACGTTTACCAGTCAGGTGACGGGCCCGGATTTCGATCTGGTCAACACCATTCAGGCCTACCGGGCGCGGTATAATCTGGCGGCTGGCAATTACCCGGCGGCTCTCGCGGCTGCCAATGCGGTGAACCTGACGGCCCGCTCGCAGTTTGTGTACAACACGCAAAGCCCGAATCCGATTTATCAGCAGATTCAGATTTCGGCGAATTACGCGCCCCGCGCTAATCTGGGCTTACCCGCCACCCTGCTCGAAGCGGGCGACGGTCGGCTGGCGTTTTACCTGACCACGCCGGATAAAACCGTTAACGGCGAAGCTCTGAAAACGCTCAAAGGATTTTTCGACGCCATCGACCGGCCCATTCCGGTGTATATGCCCGACGAAGTGCGGTTGATTCGGGCGGAAGCGCTGGTGCGCAGCAACGGCGATCTGAATGCCGCCGTGAACGACATCAACGCCGTTCGGACGCAAAAAACCGGTGATCCATTTGGCGTTTACCCCGGCCTGGCGGCTTACGCCGGAGCGGTTACATCCGAAGCGTTATTAACGGAGATTTACAAGCAGCGCGGAACCGAACTGTTCCTGACCGGCCTGCGGCTCGAAGACAGCCGCCGGTTTGGCCGCCCCGCCCCGCCGACCAACCTGACCGAACGAAACCGGAATTTTTACCCGTATCCCGATCAGGAACGCTTAACAAACCCAAGTACTCCGGCCGATCCGGCGATTTGATGCAAAAAAGATTAATTCCGACCGGTTTTCAAATTGAAAACCGGTCGGAATTAAAATCACTCGATTACCAGCCCAAACCAATCAAAGCATTGAATTGAAAAGAGAACGTAGTGTATTTTTCGTTATTCACCGGTAAAGAACTTTCGCCGATAAAAGTAATTCTGGGGCCAGCACTCACATCAATATACCCCAATCGCCAGAGCCGTCGTTGTAAGCCCCAGTTGAGTTCCAAGGATGGCTGATCTAATCTGAACAGAGGAGTTTTGTGTTTGGATGCGGTAGGTTCTCCTGTTTGAGAATCGTAATCGTAACGAGTAAATTGATAAAGCACCGGGCGACTAACGTTTAATCCGACATAATTTCCTGAAAAATTATTAGCCGTCTTTCCGTCTCGGATACGCCTAGACATTGCATAGTAGTAACGAGTACCAAATCGGGCTTTTACGTCGTGGCTGATAAATCGCAAGGTTCGTTTTGAACCCGCTTGAGGAGAGGATGTATATCCTTTTATTGAGTTATAGAGAGGAACATAATCTATTCCGACCAAGATGGAAACCGACGGATGTATTTTATGCTCCACTACCATTTCTAAATTAAGGCCAAAATGAGAGTTTCTATCATCTTCGGAAAAAGGCGAAAGCGAATTGGGCCGAATACCGATCTTCAACAGCGTTTTCTCTTCCACATTGGCCCGCGTAATGTACCGATAAACCCGCTTTAATTCGCTGATTGTAACGGTACTATCTTCCTGTGAATAAGTAGTTTGCTGAGCGTGAATGGACAAAAAACCGGTTAGGAAGAAGAGAATGGTAGTGGATATAGTTTTCATGATGTTGGTTTAGTAGTTCAGTGAATAGCTCATGCCAAGCTGAAAGCCGTGCAGACCACCACCCTGATTCGTCGAAAAAGAAAGAATATCGCGTTGGTAACGCCCGTCGATCTGCAGCCGATCGGAGAGTTGAACCGATGTCCCGAAAACAACGCCACTGAAATGGCGGGGGCGAACCGGGGCCGGTTTGCCATCCAGTTCTTCCCGGCCATTCAGGAAGATCGCGAGTTGAGGTCCCATCAATAGCCGCCAGCGGTAGGCGATTTCGTGCGAGAACAGAATGGTCCAATCCAGAAAACTCTGGCTGGAAACGGCGGGCAAAAGCCGCATGTTCCCTCGTTTATATTCCCGAATCCGGTACCCCCGCTGGGCGTAGCTGATTTCGCCCCGTGCCGACCACGTCAGCGAGATCGGGAGCTCGGCCCAAAGCCCAGCAATCATGCGGGCTCGGTAGGAACCGTAGTTCGACTGGCCATTTCCGGCACTGTAGGTAGCGCCCAGCCGAACACCGATTTTCAGATCCTGCCAATTCAGTTTGGTAAGTCCCAGCGAATCCGCATTGAGATGAAACCGGTAAGCCGCCGTCAGCCCCAGTGTCGTAGCGGTTTTTCTGGCTCCGACCCGATACGCCCGGGCATCGACGCCCAACAACCAGCGGGGGGTTATATTCACCTGATAGCCCAACCCGATCTGAGGAATCAGCCGCCGGGAATCGACAAAGTCAGGCACAATTTCGGCCTGCTGCCAACGCGGACTGCTGGAAATCACGCTATCCACGTTCATCGCACGCAGCCGCCACATCGCCAGCCCCGCCGTCAAACGCAGCGTATGCCGACGCCCCCGGATCGGTGCCCACACGGCATTCAATTCCGTTGTATTGTATTGCCGGTAAAACAGTTTCAGCAGTTCCTTTTGATCCGTGATGGTCGTCAGGGGCGTCAGATTTTCCATCTTTCCCCAACCCGCTCCCGCCGAAATACCGATGTGTTTAAGCGGGAAATAGGTCACCTGCTGCCGAATGAGCCAGCCAGTTGACGACACTTCGGATGATTGCAAGGTATTTCCTCCCGCCGATATTTCCCAGCGGTATGATGCCGTCTTTTGTGCAAAAACCGCCTGTTGGCCGGTTACGATTAGCAGCACCATTGATAAAACAGAGCCAATGCGATTCATAGTCATGACAGATCAAAAACGGTATCCTATTTGAAAACCCATTGCGGCATACCTCAATACCTCACTCTTCTGGAATCGGAACCACGTACCGGCGGCCAGGTGATCCGTTGGCAAAAACTCGTAATCGACCTGAAACTGCACACCCCGGCCCTGTTTCTCAAATCGGTTGTTGGAAGTGACATTAATGGTTTGCAGATAGAGCTGACCATTGCGATTATATCCACTGCCATACGATGGTTTGAAACCCGAAACAAAGGTGAAAACCCGACCAGCCGAGAGTCCGAGATGATGACGTCGGGTGTAGAGCGGTAAACCCCGAATAAGGGTTGAAAGCTGATAACCCACTTGTGCCTGAGGCAGAAATTGGCTGTAATCTTCGAATGAGCGAACCAGTCCCGCAATCGCCGTGAGTCCAAACCGGCGGTGAACGTAGCGGGTATACCTGTTTTCGTAGATCCAGGCTCCACCGAAATCATCACTGGTGATGCCCAAGCCGGCACTGACTTCGTTGCGGTAATACGGAATTGTCTTTTTGATCCGTTCGTAGGTTCGTCTGTTTTTGCGGGGCTGAAGCAAAAACGTCTTCAACGGGAGAAGCCGGTATCCCGCACTGATCGACCAAAAACTGTAGTGTTGCCCAATTGTATACGGTTTTCCCTGGTAATAAATCCCGTCGACAATAGGACTCAGACTGCGATTGTAGGTTAGATCGAAGGTAAAACCACCGACGTCTGCTCCAACTCCCACCTGCCCTTCCGTGAGGGACAGTTGATAACTCGTTTGAACAGCCGCCAGGATTCGGGCTACTTCAAGATTATCTTTATAACTATCAATCCGATCCGGATACTGCAGGATTTGTTCTTGCAGGTATTTGATGTAAGAATCGTTGGAGAGCGGATATTGGTACCGATTGCGAACACCGACCACCCCCGCATTGACCCGGAGCCACGGCAGTGGTTTATAACCAATAATCAACCGGGCATCCTGCCGTTTAAACCTCATGTAGGTCCCGGACGAATAGGTCGGCGACGATGCGGTCAGGCCCGGCGGGCTGTATTGCCCTTTACTGGCTTCGATTTGCGCGTACCAGCGGGGAAAGTCATAGCGAACAAAAGGCCCCCAGGCACTGCCTTTCCCATCTCCGCTGTTTGATTCGAACACTTCATACCCGTTCACTTTTGCAAAAAAACGGGGCGACTTGATGCTCGTGATCAGTGTTCCTTTCAATCCAGCCGTAAATTGTCCATAGCTGCTAAAACTGATCGCAATCAGCAGCATTCCAAGTAGTTTATGGTGCTTCATACTGTCTTTCTATTTTGCCAGCGTCATGCCACTCGCCAGCAGTTGAATCACGACCGGGCTGTAGGAATTGGTGATCGAAATCATTGGTTTATGCCCGGATGGCTGGTAATCAAACCGTCGTTTGTTCATGAATTGCCCCAAATAATCGGCGTAATTTTCCGGCACCTGAACCGTCGAATAGCTCGTCTCCACCTCATACTGAAAATCATCCATCCGTTTGGGATACAGAAAAATTTCGGTGCGGGCGGCCTGAACGGTTAGGCTGGTCAGGCTGGCGTCGGGCTGGATGGACAGCTTGCCGTAGCGGCTCTGGATGGTTCCGCTGCCGCTCAGTTCGCGGAGCGTGATTTCGGCTTTTTCGGCTTTGATCGTAAAAAAACCGCTTAATTCGCTGGCGTCGATGTCGCCGTAGTCGGATACTATCGTTGTTTTTCCGCTCAGGTTCGCGATGGCTAGTTTGCCAAATTCCACCTTCAAACTCGTGTCACCGGCCAGATCGCTGAGGGTGACATCCCCGAATGTATTCTGAAGCGAAACCGGGCAGCGCATCGGCACCCAGATTTCATAAACCGCTTTCAGGTTGCCCTTGATGGCACCCGCCCGCTGCGGAATCGTGAAGCGGTTGGACAGGTCGATGGTATTGTTGCGGGTTTGAATGTCGTAGTTCAGGTATCCCAGTTCCCGTTCGGCCACCTCGCGCTCGGGGTGTTTGGCAATCAGTTTCAGCCGCACCAGAACCGTCGGTTTACTCCAGCCTTTGATCGTAATATCGGCTTTCTGGGCCGTCAGGTTCACGCGCTGGCCGACGCTGTAGGCCAGCTCTTTTTCCACGGTTTTCGTCACCACCTGCAGCCGGGTCTGGGCAGCAGCGGAGAGGGTCACGAACGTCAGTAGAAAAATCAGCGTTTTCATATCGTTAAAATCCGGACGAGTTCTTTGGTCACCTCCGCCCGTTCGTTTTCAAGTTTGATCTGCGCCTGTACCAGTGCCGGATCGTTGCCAAACACCAGCAATTCCTGCTCGACGGCTTCTTTGCGGCTGCTCAGTTCGTGCAATTGCTGCTTTAATTCCTTTACCTCCGGTTTCTGACAGACGACGGTTTGTTGCGCACATTGCTCGTTGATAAAGGTTTCCACTTTCTGATCGGCGGACGAAACCAACGACTCCGGCATCGTTCCCAATTCGCTTTCGACCGTTTCGGTCGCGTAGGCAATGGTTACTTTTTCATCCGAAACCGGTTGCAAAATCAGCCACAAACCCACGATCAACGTGGCAATGGCGGCTGCGGCTGTCCATGTAAATACCGGTGACCACCACGCCCGGACGAGCGGTTTTTCCAAACGCCCGGCAATCTGCTCCCAGGCATCGGCCTGAGGTTCAAAAACCGGCAGTTCGTCCAAAGTTCGGTCGATCACCGCATCCGCCCGCAAATCGGCCTCGACCCGATCCCACAGATCGGGCCGGGGTTCGTGTTCGGGCAATTGTTGTATCGCTTTCGAAAAATCCATTTGTCCTGTTAATCCCCTAATCCGTGTAATCCGAGTTCAGCCAATTTCTTTCGCAATAATTTCCGGGCGTAACTGACCTGCGATTTGGACGTTCCTTCCGAAATGTTCAGCATGACGGCAATCTCGTGGTGCTTGTATCCTTCAATTTCAGCCAGCACAAAAACCGCCCGCGCCCCGTCGGGCAACGACCGAATGGCCGCATCCAAAACCGCTCCGGTAATCGTGTCCGGCACCTCAACGGGCTGATCGTGAAGCTGTTCATTGATGGTTTCAAACCGCCACTCCAATCGCTGTTTCCGCAATGCCTGCCGGACCACGATCGTCTTGATCCAGGCCCCCAGCGTCGACTGAAACCGGAACGAATCCAGATGGCGGAAAACCTCCACAAAGGCGTCCTGCAACGCATCGTTGGCGTGGTCATAGTCGTTCAGAATGCGCAGCGCCACCGAAAACATCGCCCGTTTGTACCGCTCGAACAACAGCCGTTGCGCCATCCGCTGCTCCACGGGCCGATCCCGTCGCAGACAGAAGTCAACGAGTTCCGTTTCCGTGGTATCAGGCGTAAAAGTCAAGCGGGTTGCGGTATGGGTTGAACGTTCAACCTAAAGTGCAGAAAAGAAGAAGAAAGGTTGGAAAGGAAGGGAGAAATAAATGAACAATGATTTTAGCGTTCATTGTTCATTGACCCGCAACAACTGTCCTTTTTGCGCTTCCGTTACGACCAGCCCGAGTCGCCCGGTGGGATCGAAGGCGCAGTGCGTGGGATTTTCACCAGGAAGCTTGATGGAGTGGGATAAAACACCGGTCGGTTTGTAAACGTGCAGGCAACTGCCGCCGTAAATAGCTGCGTAAAGCAGATTATCCGGCCCCAGCGTTAGCCCATCCGGACCAAAACCGCCCGATCCGGTTTCGGCCCAAACCGTCGGATTGATCCAGTTCAACCCGACGGCATCCCAGCGCCCGGCCCAGATGCGTTTGCGGTGAGTTTCGGCAATTAACAAAGTCTTCTCATTCGGCAAAAAGGTGATGCCATTGGGGTAAAACAGCTTTTCGGAGATTTTCTTCACCTCGCCCACAGCGGTGCACACGCCGACAAAACCGGGTTCATCTTCATCGGGCGAACCGGGGCAGGTAAACAGCAGATTCCCTTCCGAATCGAAGGTCAGGTCGTTGGGCCAGTCGAGCGGTTCATCATGGATGTGATCGACAAGGGTTTCGGGCTCCTGATCGGGGTAATTGATGCACCGAATGGCGTGCATACCGGAATCGCAGAACCAAAGCCGATCCCGATCATCGATGTAAAGCCCATTCGGGCGGCTGCCAATCCCGACCTGAATCCGGCCCGTCGTTCCGTCCGGTTTCAGCCAGAATAAACTGGCTCCCTCCTGCTCCACGCACCAGAGCGTTCCATCGGAAGTAAACGCCGGTCCTTCCGGAAACCGCAAACCGTCGGCAAGGATGTCTATGTTTTTCATACTGTGTAAGCCCGTTGAAAGATTAAGTCTCTACTAAACCAAAAAACCGCTCAGCAGTTTACGGGCAAAAAGTATGTTCGTATCTTTATAGAAGTTGATCGAAACGTAAAACCGCCTTTTACATGCGTCGGATCGTCTTTATTCTCACCCTGATTGTGGCTGCCTGCTCGCCAAACACGCGCAAAGGCTTGAACATGGAACCCAACCAGCTGCTGCGCCAGAGCAGCGATCTGTACCGCGCCGAACCCACACCGCCCATTAAATCCGTCGGAACGGTTTTTCTGAACGCCCGGAATGTGCGGATCCGTTACCCCGACGGGCGGTTTGAAATCATACCGCGAAAGGAAGTCTGGGGTTACAGCAACAAAAAAGGGAAGATTTTCCGCCTGTACGGAAAAACAGAATATGAGGTTGTTACCGTCGGCGACGTCATTACCTACGAGCAACAAACAACCCGAAATGTCATGGCGGGGAACCATCCGACGGTCACCACCGTAATCGAAACCTATTACAGCAAAACGCTCGACAGCAAGATTTTCAGCAGCCGCAAAAAAGCCCTGAACGATCTGGCCCGTTTATAAACCGCCCACCGGTTTTTTCCGGAATTTCTTGATGCGGTGAAACGTCAGGAAGTTGGCGTCGTGGTTGTTGTGCGCTCCGCCCAATCCGTCATCGTAGGCCGTGCGCGACAGCAGGATGATATCATTGCCGTCGAACAACCAGTCGACGTACTGAAAACCGTGTTTGACCACGTCGGGATGTTGCAACACCACTTGCCGCAAATTCCAGATTTTCAGATCGCTGGAACTGCAAAGGGCCTGCGTATTCCGCAAACTGGCCGGATTTTTTCCGGCATTGGCCTGCTTGAATTCCTGCGGAATGTAATTCGTCAGCGTCCAGTACAGTTTGGATTTGGGATCATACCGAATCGTGAATTTCTTGCTGCCACCGGGGAACGGCACAAAACCGGTATTGACATCGAACGCAGCGGTTTTGCCATCCGGACTGATGCGCACAAATGCGGCTTTTTCGTCCAGCGATTTCTTGTGGTCCACGCGCAGAATGTCCAGCATCTCTCCCTCGGGGCTCAACACCGCATTGCCCTCGATCCAGCCGCCAAAACCGTTGTTCAGGTACGTCGAATCGTGCCGTAACACATTGCTGCTCGTCCAGCTGGCGGCTTTCATCGGATCGGCATCCAGTGGCATCGACAGCATGAACGCGCCGTATCGTTTGCCCCACTGCTTGATCGGCCCCATCGCATCTTCCATCGCCCGCCAGAGTCGCCCGTTGTGTTCGAGAAACGGCACCGGTGCGCAGTGGTATTCGCCCGCCAGGAGCAACCCGTTTTCGCCGTCGGTCGGGTTGGTCCAGGTCACGCCGTTGTCGGTCGACTGCCGGATGATCGTGTTGCCGTGGTGTTTGTCGGTTCCGAAAAAATACAAACCGTTGCGATGCACGTAAAGTTTCGACCAGAACTGGCCGTTGATTTCCGCGATCTGCGTCCAGGTTTTGCCCTTGTCGGTCGAGCGGTAGATGCGGGAATTCGGTTTGACAAACTCGTTGGATTGGGGTCCGAATAAGTCGTGCGAGGCTAAATAATCGCCGTTGGGCAGGATGCACAAGCTCGGCGAACCAATGTACAAACCGGACGAAGCCGGGCTGTGGGCGACGATATTCCCCGGCACTTGGGAGAAATCGGGCGTTTGCCCGACTCCGTTCCCAAGCGACGAAAGGAAAAGAAGGCTATAGAAAAGGAAGGTTTTGATGGGGTTCGCGGTCATGCCGGAGAAAGACCGGAAGAACGGTTTTTTACTTAGCCGCCGGTTCGGTTTTCTCCGCATCGATGAGCTGATGATCAGCCAATAAGCGTTCCTGCAAGGCCTTGTACGGCACTTTCTGTACCGTTTGTTTTGCATTGATGGCCAGCACAGCCGCCGTTCCGCAAGCCTGCCCCATCGCCATGAATGTGAATTCGATCCGGATGGCTCCGTAGGCCAGGTGACTCGACGACGGACAGGATGCCGTCAGCAGATTCGTACATTCGGCGGTTTTCGGCACCAAAGCCCGGTACGAAATCCCGAACGGCCGCCAGTCGATCTCACCAAAAACCGAGCCTTCGTTGGACGCAAAACCGTCTTTCACGATTCGGCGAACGCTGTGGAGATCGGGCGGCCAGAACGCCACGGCTACCGGGTCAGCCACCGGCGTGGGGTTGTTCCGACGCACGTGATGTTCCGTAATCACGTAATCCGACACCATCCGGCGGGCATCGCGGACGTAAAACTCCCGGGGCCAGCCGTCGTTGTCCGTAAATTCGTCTTTGCACAAGCCCCATTCGCTCCAGAGCTTTCGGGTTCGTTCGCTTACTTCCGGGTCATTGGCAAGAAAATAAAACAACCCCTGCGTAAAGGTTTTGTGCTGATTGAAAACACGCTGCCGGGTCTGGTAATCCCCGCCCGGATACGCGACGTTCAGGCCATACAGGTTGTGCGACAGATCGTGCCAGGCCCCCAGATCCGTTTTGCCATTCGGGATGTCGGCCTTTGGTGCGTACAGTTTCCCCCCGGCTTTTTCGTACCGCAGATAAAGTTCATACTGGCTGCGGTCGTACCCGGCGGGCTGGCGAAACGGAATCCGGTTTTCGGGATTTTTGGTCAGGCACATTCGAAAGCAATACGCCTGCAAGCGGTTATCGCCCGCGCCGGGTGTGCCCAGCGGTTCGTCCTGGACGGTCGGAAGGACACCACTTTGGGGGTCGCCGGGCGTTTTGTACGGATCGACTTTCACCAGAAACTGCGCGTGTTCGGTAACGGCCCGAATTCCGTTTTTCGTTTCGTTGTAGACCGCATTGGCTTCCCGCCCAATGGCGGTTTTGACCCCGGCCGCGTGCAGCAAATCGCCTTCCAGTGTTGCGTCGATAAACACCCTGGCGCGGTAAATATGCCCGTTTTCCAGTTGAATCTGCTGAATCTGCGCGCCGGTTTTCGATACGGCATTTTTCCGTTCGCTCAGTCGGGAATCGTAGAAAACCGCAATGGCATGTTCGGAAACCCACTTTTTCACGACCTCTTCGCCCACGTGTGGCTCAAACCTCCAGAGCATCGTTTTCTTGGTGCGGTTTTTCAGCATCGCTTCAAATTCGGCCGTGGTGCCGTACGCAGCCGCAATCCGCCGGTAAAACTCCAGCGCCAGCCCGCCAACGCCCGGGCTGTTCTGATATTCCTGATGATTGTCGACGTCCGTTCCGCCCAATCCGGACGTCATGATGCCGCCAAGGTGTTTCGACGGTTCGAGCAGGGCCACGGTTTTGCCCATTTTAGCCACCTGAATAGCCGCCGTGATGCCCGCCGGTGTCGCGCCGTAGACCACGACGTCGTAGGATTTTTGGGCAAAGAGGAAAACCGGTGAGAGCAGAAATATCCAGCAGTAAATGATTTTGTATCGGTTCATTTCCGTATGGTTATCAAAATAGAATCAATGGAGTTAGTTGTTTTTTTACCAGCCCACGGTTTCAACCGTGGGAAAACGAGACAAAACGGCATTTTTTTAACCGTTTTAACGGTTTTGAATTCACGAAACCGTTAAAACGGTTTTCATATATTGCCCAATATTCCGGCGACCCCACGGTTGAAACCGTGGGCTGGTACTTCCTGATGATTTGCCTTATGGTTCAATACCCTTCATTCTGTTTCAATGCCGGATTGGCGTCGATTTCCCGCTGCGGAATCGGCAGCAAGGTGTGGAATGCCTGAATGGTTGGGGCGCGGCCAAACGAGGTTTCGGCTTTGACGGCATCGACCAGTTTGCCCGTCCGCGCCAGATCGAACCAGCGATTTCCTTCGAAACAGAACTCCAGCCGCCGTTCGAGCAACACCGCATCTTTGAACTGCTGACGCGTCAACCCGCTCAGCGGTTCGAGCCCCGCCCGGTTTCGAACCCGGTTGATCGCCGTATAAGCCTCCGCGTTCGGCCCGTTGCTGGCTTCACTGAGGGCTTCGGCATAAATCAGTAATACATCCGAAAACCGCAGAATCGAGAAACTTTTGCCGCCATTTCCGCCGACGGTCGACGTCAAATCAACGAGTTTCCAGAAGGATACCGCTTTGGCGGGGTCCGCGTCATCGACCGAAAGGGGCACATTGGCTTTGGTGGTCGGATTGACGTAAGCAGTCAGAAACGTGACCGGTTTTCGTTTGTCTGCGGCCGGATAGCTGTCAAACAAGTTCTTGCTGACCCGGAAAATACCGCTACCGCCGTTCGGTACGATGGGGGCACCCCGGGGCGCATAACCGGTTGTGAAGTTGTTGCCCGCCAGATCGGTAATGTACATCACCTCGAAAAGTGACTCTTTGCCGCCCCGGTTTTTCAGTTCGAACACATCGGCGTAATTGGCCCACAAATCGTAGGTTCCAAGATCGATCACCTCTTTGGCTTTGGCAGCCGCCAGCGCCCAGTACGGCGAACTGGCATTTTTGCCCGCCCAGACCAGATACACTTTGGCAAGCAAGCCCTTGGCCGCGCCCGCCGTTGCCCGGCCAATATTGCTTCCTGTGTACGCTTTTGGCAAAACCGTCTCGGCTTCCTTCAGATCGCTTTCAATGAGTTTAAAGACTTCATCGACCGACGCCCGCGGCACTTCGACATTCTCCAGCGACGTGGTTTCCTTCGTCACGAGCGGCACGCCACCGAAAAACTGAACCAGCGTAAAATACTGCAGGGCGCGCAAAAACCGGGCTTCGCCGACGTAGCCTTTTTTCGTGGTTTCGTCCATTTGAATGGCCGGAACGCGTTCGATCACGATGTTCGACCGTTGAATGGCCGTATAGGCATTGCTCCAGATGTTGCCCACGAACGTGTTGGTCGGAACGGTTCCGTAGCGCCACAGCGCCACGCGGTCGGCATTCCCGGTCAGGAACGGAATGCCGTCATCAGCCGCTACGACGTTGGGCGTCACCAGATTTTCGTCGCGGTACATATTCCGCAGTTGGCCGTACATCGCAATGGTGGCCGCATCGGCATCGGCTGCGGTTTTGTAATACGTACTGACGGATTGCGACCCCAGTGGCGCCAGATCCAGATCAGGGGAGCAGGACGATAAACCAATCGCCAGCACGAAAGAAAATAGGAGGGTAATTTTCACGGATTTCATGGGGTTTCGGTTCAAAACTTGAGATTTAAGCCTACCAATACGGTTTTCGCAGCCGGATAACCGCCGTAATCCATGCCCTGGCTGATGGACGTAGAGCCAAACCGGCTGACTTCAGGGTCGTAGCCTTTGTAGTTCGTGAAGGTGATCAGGTTCTGAGCCGAAACATACACTTTGGCACTCTGAAAGGTCATGCGTTTGAGCAAAGCGACAGGCAGATTGTAGCCCAGCGACAGGTTTTTGACCCGCAGGTACGAGCCATCTTCGATGTGGAATGTCGAAAGAATCCGTTGTCCGCCCGTGGAGTTGGCGCGCGGAATGTCGTTGCTCGGATTGGTGGGCGTCCAGCGGTTCAGGACTTCCTTCGCCTGATTGCTGTTGCCGTTCAGACTGTATTGATCAAACCGCCCGTAGTTCATGATTTCGTTGCCCGAACTGCCTTGCAGGAAGATGTTCAGGTCAAATCCCCGGAAACTCAGCGTGTTATTGATGCCGCCGAAAAACGTCGGATAGCCGTTGCCGATCACCGTGCGGTCGTTGTCGTTGATCACGCCGTCGCCGTTAATATCGCGGTATTTCAGATCACCCGGCTTAGCGGTTTTCTGGGCAGAACCGTCGATTTCGGCCTGATTCTGGAAAATCCCTTCCACCACGCGACCGTAAAAATTGCCCAGTGGTTCGCCCACTTTCATCAAAACCGTATTCGAAACCTGGAGGTGTCCGCTGCCGTCGCCCGAAGTAAACTCGGGGCGTCCGTCGAGCGCCAGAATCTTATTTTTGTTGAACGCAATGTTGAATTCGGTGTTCCAGCGAAAACCGCCCCGGTCGATGTTGATCGTCGAAAGAGCCAGTTCGAGCCCCCGGTTTTCCACTTTGCCGATGTTCCGCAGCGAGGTGCTGTAGCCCGTTGTTTGCGGCACATTGACCGAAAACAGCAAATCCGAGGTCGTTTTGATGTAATAATCGGCGGTCAGTTGTACGCGGTTGTTAAACAGCGCCAGATCGACCCCGGCATCCAGCTGGGCGTTCTTTTCCCAGCGCAAATCGAGGTTGCTGATGATGCCCGGAATTCCGCCCGTCCGCAGGATCGTGGTGGCACCTCCCAAAGCCGCCGTGCTGACATTAATATTCGACAAATACCGGTAATCGCCGATTTCCTGATTTCCGGTTAAGCCGTAGCTGACCCGCAATTTGAGATCCGAAACCCACTTCCGATCCTGCATGAATTTCTCGTTGATCACCCGCCAGGCCAGCGCCCCCGACGGAAAAAAACCGTATTTGTTGTTCGGGCCAAACCGCGACGAACCATCGCGCCGGGCCGTGAGTGTCAGCAAAAACCGGCTGTCGTAGCCATAATTTACCCGCGCCAGGTACGAAATCAGTGCCCAGTCAGCCGCGCCCGAAGCCGGTGTTTGAAGGGTCGCGCCCCCGCTCAGGTTGTTGTAGAGCGCAAAATCGTCGTTGAAATTGATGGCGCTGGCCGTTACGCTTTCGTTGTGGTAGCCCTGCGTCGTGTAGCCCAGCAAGGCGGTCAGGTTGTGTTTTTCGGCCAGTGTACGCGCGTAAGTCAGGGTGTTCTCGTTCAACCAGCCCAGGCTTTGCGCATCCGTAATCGACGCACTGCCGTTGGTACTGGCCCCCAGCGCAATCAGCCGCGTGGCGTAATAATTTGACTTGGAGTTGAACAGATCGGCGCCCCAGCTGGTGCGAAACGTCAGCCCTTCCCACAATTTAATGTCGGCAAAGACATTGCTTAGTAACCGGATGGTATTATACCGGTCGGTCACCTCATTGGCAAGGCCGACGGGGTTATCCACCAGGCTGCCGTTGAGCGAACTCTGATCCCGGTAATACGTTCCATTGGCATTCAGAATCGGAAAAACCGGCGCGTAATTGATGGCGGCATTGGTCACACCCCCGGCAGCTCCGCCGTCGGTTTCCGTCCGCGAACTGTTCGAACGGGTATGCGCGCCCTGCATCGACAAACCGATTTTCAACCACTTTTTCACTTCGCGATCCAGGTTGGCGCGCAACGTAAATCGTTTGAAATAGGAATTCAGAATGATGCCCTGCTGGTCGTAATAACTTCCCGAAATGGCGTAGCGGGTTTTGGTTTCTCCTCCGGTAAAGCTCAGTTGGTAACTCTGAATCGGTGCCGACCGGAACACTTCATCCTGCCAGTTGGTGCCTTCGCCCAGCGTTTCAGGCAGCGGCTGGCTGGCCGTTGAGCCGTCGAAATATGGTTTTGCACCGCCATTGACGCGGGCTTCGTTGACAAATTCGGCGTATTCGCGGGCATTGAGCATCGGTATTTTCCGCCGGACCGACTGAACCCCGTAATAACTCTCAAACGCAATGCCCGACTGCCCTTCCTTGCCGCGTTTGGTCGTAATCATGACCACCCCGTTCGACCCGCGCGATCCGTAAATGGCCGTCGCCGAGGCATCCTTCAGGATTTCGAGGGACTCGATATCGTTCGGATTGATCGAGTTAAGGTTTCCCGTCGGAAAACCGTCGATAACATACAGCGGGTCATTTCCGGCATTGACCGAGCCCGTTCCCCGAATCCGGATCGTGGTTCCACCACCCGGTTTTGCCGAATTGGTAGTCACCAAAACCCCCGCAGCCCGGCCCTGCATGGCGCGGTCCAGCGCGACGATGGGCGTGGCTTTAATGCTCTCTTCCCCCACTTTCGCTACCGAACCGGTCAGGTCGGAGCGCTTCACCGTTCCGTAGCCAACCACCACGACTTCGTTCAGTGATTTTTCGTCTGCTTCCAGCCGAACCGTCAGCGTCGATTGCGAACCAACGGCAATTTCCTGACTCTGGTACCCGACAAAACTGAAGACCAAAACCGCCGAATTATCGGGTACTGCCAGCCGAAACGCGCCTTTGCTGTCGGTGGCTGTTCCGCGCTGCGTCCCTTTAAGCAACACGCTAACGCCCGGCAATCCTTCGCCTTTTTCGTCGGTTACGGTTCCAGCAACGGTTAGCTCAGCCAGCAAATCCGGGGCTTCCATCGGCTGCTCGTCGGGCAAAACCGCACTGGTCGGTTCTTTTTTGAGCACAATGTAATTTCCCGAAACCTGATAGGTAATGTTCAGCGGTTTCAGCAAGCGCGTCAGCACCACTTCCAGCCGGTCGTTTTCGGCCCGGAGCGAGACTTTATTTTGAGCGGAAATCAGTTGCGGAACGTACGTAAATTTGACGTTGGCGGCTTTCTCCAGTCGGTTCAAAACCGTCCGTAAGTCCCTGTTTTCCAGTTGGACAGAGATTGTCCGATTGAGCAACTCCTGCGCCATTCCGTTTCGGGCCAGGGTCAGGCCCGCAAAGACTACGGCCAGCACCAACTGTACGCAAGTAATCTTCATAATCAGGCAAAAGGTTGGGGAATAATCCCGCAGTTTTTTCATACTTTTAGCAGTGTTTTTGTTCGACAATTTCAGAAGTGGAGGCAAAAACAATCCCCGTCCCCGTTTTTCAGGGTAGTCGCAATACCGGTCAGGCAAGGGAGGGCACTGATTCGCCGGATCGATGAATCCGTACTGGTCGCAACAGTACGGTTTTCGGTTCGGCGATTTTTTTAACAGGCAGGTTGGTTTTTCGTCATTCAGTCCGGGATTTAGGAGTTTAGCTATGAGTTATTTTATCATAATTCTTTTATTTACAACAGCTTACCGACTCATGAACGTAAGATTTACTCCGTTGGCTGGCAGCCTTTGCCGGTGACCACAATTTTGGCATCCAGGACTTCGTAAGTAGCTCCGATGGTCTGGCAGATGATGTCGAGTTTGCGGAAAAGCGGTTCATCACCCAGTGGAGCCGTCAGGTTGCAGCTTTGCAGGGTCTTCGCATCGTAGGCAATCGTTACCCCATACGACGTTTCCAGCGTTTTGAATACCTCAGCCACCGGCGTGTCTTCAAAAATAAAATTCTGATTGTGTTCGGGGACTTTGATAAGCGCGGGCGTTTCCACCAGCTGGCGGGTCAGCCGGTCGCTGGTGGGTTCAAAAAACGCCTGTTGGTTGGGCGTCAGTAGTAGCGCGCCCGCTGGTTGTCCACTTGCCGACGTTTTTTGATCGAGCGATTTGATCGGGAAAACCGCCACTTTTCCGGTTCGTACGATCACCGTAACCCGGTTGGCTTTTTCCAGCGCCCGCACCATGAAACTGGTTCCGATCACTTTGGTAACCAGGCCATTGGCATACACCATAAACGGTCTTTCCGGGTTTTTGGATACTTCAAAAAAGCCTTCGCCCGACAGAAAAACGTCCCGTTTTTCAGCCGCAAACGTCGCCGGATAACTCACCCGGCTGTCGGGTTGTAACACCACCGAACTGCCTTCTTCAAACCGGACCGTCAGCGGTTTTGACGTATTATTTATTTTCTCGACCAGATCAATCCTGGATTGAGAAACCAGACCCGAATACGTCTCCGGTTGGTCAGATAGTTTTGATTTCAGGGAAAACCACCAGCCAATTCCTGCCAACAGAATCACCGCAGCCGCGAGTTGCCACCAGTTCGGGCGTTCGAGTTTTGGCCACATCCAGC
Source organism: Larkinella rosea (assembly GCF_003858635.1). Taxonomy (GTDB): domain Bacteria; phylum Bacteroidota; class Bacteroidia; order Cytophagales; family Spirosomataceae; genus Larkinella; species Larkinella rosea. The sequence continues at coordinate 403,800 of NZ_RQJO01000015.1, read as the reverse complement.
GGTTTTCGGTTTCCAGTTCCGACGCATCCACTTGACCCGGCAAACCGGTGGTTCGTTGCTCGATAGCGGCCCACATCCGCTCGCCCTGGGCTTCGGTGGGCATGACCTGCACCTGTTCGATGGCACGCAACAGGGAACGGGCGGTTACCATCACCGTGTGTTTTTCGGGGTGCTGAACCAGAAATTCCTGCCAGAAAATCTCCGTTCCCGCGTCGGGCGATTGCACCCATCGGCGGAAGAAATCATCTTCGGCAAACTCTTCGGCTGTAAACTCCGCGTAGTGATTCATGGTATCCGACCCATAAAATAGATAACTATTCCAACTCTTATTTACCAAGAGCCGCTAAGTCGGGAAATGTCCCCTCCGGTTTTCGATTTTTTTCGTACGAACGTACCCACGGACCGCCGGGCGGCCCCGTTTAGTCCGTGTGATCTGGCAAAATCAAATCCTTTAATTATTGAGGATCACACAGACTAAAGTCCGTGGGTACGTAAAAGAAGCCACAACAATCCAAGAAACGGGGCGAGGTAGCGGGCGTTTTCGCGGAGGTGGGTCATGGCTTTGTGAAGGGTATTCCGGACCGACTTGTCGGTAATGCCCATAATGGCTGCAATTTCGCTGATTTTGAAGTTTTCGTAAAACCGCAGCGTGACCACTTCCAGTTGACGTTCGGGGAGTTGCTTGAGGGCCTGCGCCAGTTGCTGGGTCAATTGCTGTTCGTGTTCCTGATCGGTTAGCTGAAATTCCGGTGTGGTATCCCCCGGCAACTGGATCGATGAATTGTCGACGGACAGAAACCGGTTTTCTTTTGTGGCCAACCGGTGGATTTTTCGGCGCAGGGAACGAAACAGGTAGAATTTGACCGATTCGGCGTCGGAAAGATTTTGCTGAATCCGCCAGAGATCGACAAACAAATCCTGGATGGCATCTTCAACCAAAACCGCGTCGGGCAGGAGTTTGTGCCCGTAATTGTAGAGCGTACGGTAATACCGCTCGTAGAGTTCGGCAAATGCCCGCCGGTCGCCTTGTTTGAGGGCGGTCCAGAGAAAGTGGTCGGGTTGCCGTTCGGTAAGCAAGGTCTTAATCCGGTTTTGGAAAATCTACCCGAATTAAGTAGAAATTTTTATAATCTGGATGGCATTAGTGCTAAAAATGGAGAGAAAAGAAGAGAGAATAGAGAAGAAAGAAAATACATTCCTGTTATTGTCCTTCTTCTCTATTCTTTGCTCTTTATTCTCAATCAAAAGAACGACACCCGGATCACCCACGGACTGCCGCCGTAAACGAACGAGGAGAATGTCGGATTGGCGTTGTAACTCAGGTTGTATAGCGCCGTTAAATTGACGCCAAACCGCCGACTGATCGGCTGCGAATACGTCAGACCAACGAGTCCGGCACTTACCCAACGGCGCAGCGTCGAAAGACTCTGGCTGACGTTATAGCCCACATTCGTGTTTTCAAATTCACCATGAACGTAGAGATTTTTGACCACGTTCGGAATGATTTCGTACATTCCGAATGCCCGGCCGCCGTATTGGTTGGCGTGGTAGATTTCGGTGGCTCCACCCTGGTAATAATATTTAGCCCGGTAATACACGTAATTCACGCCAACGCCCAGGATAGCCCGCTCCGACGCCTGGTAGGCAATGACGGGCGAAACACCAATGCTGAACGGATTGCCAATGGAAACGTTGCTGATGCCTCCGCCAAAGCGCAGCCGCTGTGCAAACGGCAACGGATCGCCTTCGGGGGTTTTGGTTTTCAACGGATCTCTACCATCACTGCGCCGATCTTCCGGATCTTCGGTAATTTGCCCGAAGGCAACACTGCTGCTTATGAGCATAATTGCCAATAAGCCTTTCTGTATGAAGTTCATAGAGTTGATTAATGAACAAAAATGAATACTCAGTATGTAAACGAAAAAATAGTTGTTTTTAGTAAGTAGTTCCCTCAAAAGGCAAACTCTTTCACCTCCGGATCATTCAGCAACTGACTGATGCAGCGCTCGTGCGCTTTCTCCGATCCGTTGACCCGCCAGTTGCCAATCATGTCATTCCCAATGCGTTGCTGGCTCTGCAATTGATAACGTAAACCGCACGCTTCAAACTGCTTTTCGTACTGTTTCAATGTTTGATTTTTAAAGGTAGTCACAATCCGGTATTGCCGCGCCTGATTTGTATGGACAATGCGGGCCGCCAGCCAGGGCAACACCAGCAACGTCGCGCCAATAATGGAAAAACCGCCCACCGCAACGTCGTAAAAACCGCCCCCAACGGCCATTCCGATGGCCGCCACGGCCCAGATCGTGGCGGCAGTGGTCAGCCCTTTGACGCTCGTTTCCTGCCGGTAAATGATCCCCGCACCCAGAAAACCGATGCCGTTGACGATGTTGGCCGCAATCCGGTCGCCGGAGCCGAATCGCTGCGAAACGATCGTAAACAGCGCCGAGCCGACGCAGATCAGAATCGTGGTTCGCAACCCCGCCGATTTACTGCGGTATTCGCGCTCGGCACCGATCAAACCGCCCAGCAGCATGGCCAGCAGGAGTTTCAGAATATCTTCTTCCACAAAATCATTCATTCCATTTCTGTTATCTACCCGATTAAACCGGTTCCGGTTCCCTCCCACCGGATCATCTCCCAAAAAACGAAACCATCCTTTCAAAAAAACCGTTAGTCCAAAGATAGAGTTTTGCTAAATTTATAGAATGAATTTATCAGTTAGTCTGCCGCCCGACGGCTCCTTTCAGCAACCCGACGTTGAACACCTTGATCCGAAAGAATACATCATCATCAAGGGCGCGCGGGTTCATAATCTGAAAAGTATCGATGTTGCCATTCCCCGTAATAAACTGGTGGTGATTACCGGCCTTTCCGGCTCGGGCAAATCGTCGCTGGCATTCGATACCTTGTTTGCCGAAGGTCAGCGCATGTACGTCGAAAGTCTGAGCAGTTACGCCCGGCAGTTTCTGGGCCGGATGGAAAAACCGGAAGTCGACTACATCAAGGGCGTATCGCCGGCCATTGCCATCGAACAGAAGGTAACGACCCGCAATCCCCGCTCAACGGTTGGAACCACCACCGAAATTTATGATTACCTGAAACTGCTTTTTGCCCGCGTCGGCGTCACGTATTCGCCCGTTTCGGGCCGCGAAGTGCGCAAAGATACGGTGACCGATGTCGTCAATTACCTGTACAGTTACGAAGCGGGTCAGCGCGTGCTGATCATGGCTCCGCTGCACATCCGGACCGACCGCACACTGGCCGATGAGCTGAAAGTGCTGCTTCAAAAAGGCTATACCCGGATTGTGGCCAACGGCGAGGTGCTGTTTATCGAAGAAATTCTGGAGGGAGGAGGAAAGGAATTAAAGGAGGAAGGGAAGAAGGGGGAAAACCCAATTGCTTCCTCCTCCCTTTCTCTTTTCCTCCTTTCTTCCCTTCCTCCTTCCCTCGAAATTCTGATCGACCGGAGTACGGTTCAGTTCGATGCCGACGGGCAACCCGAAGAAGACAACCAATACCGGTTTTCGGATTCGATTCAGACGGCTTTCAACGAGGGGGAAGGCGTTTGCCGGGTCGATGTCGTCGGCAAGGAATCGCGCGTTTTCTCGGATAAGTTTGAGTTAGATGGGATTACGTTCGAAGAACCGACGGTTAACCTCTTCACGTTCAACAACCCATACGGCGCCTGCCGCCGGTGCGACGGTTTTGGCAAAGTGCTGGGCATCGATCCCGATCTGGTTATTCCCGACAAAAATCTCTCGGTTTTCGAAGGGGCCATCGCGCCCTGGCGGAGTGAGAAAATGAACGAGGAATTTCTGAAACCGCTGCTCAAAAACGGCATCCGGTTCGATTTCCCGATTCACCGCCCGTACAAAGACCTGACCCCGGAACAGAAAGAAGTGCTCTGGACCGGCAATAAATATTTCAAGGGCCTGAACGCGTTCTTCGATTTTGTGGAAAGTCAGACCTTTAAGGTTCAATACCGGGTGATGTTGTCGCGCTATCGCGGCAAAACCACCTGCCCCGAATGCCGGGGTTCGCGGTTGCGGAAGGATGCGGCTTACGTGAAAATTGCCGGCGGAAAATCCATTACCGATATTGTTCTGATGCCGATTGGCGAAGCGGCCGGCTTTTTCCGGGACCTGGAATTGCCCGCGCACCAGCAGGAAGTGGGCAAACGACTGCTAACCGAAATCCGCAACCGGCTGGATTACATGGAGCGCGTCGGCTTGCGGTATTTGAGCTTAAACCGCCTGACCAATTCGTTGTCGGGTGGTGAATATCAACGCATTAAACTGGCAACCTCGCTCGGTAGCGCGCTGGTGGGTTCGATGTATATTCTGGATGAACCCAGCATCGGGCTGCATCCGCGCGACACGAAACAGCTGGTGAGCGTGCTGGAAACGCTGCGCGATCTGGGCAATACCGTCATCGTGGTCGAACACGAAGAAGAAGTGATGCGGGCGGCCGATCAGCTCATCGACATCGGGCCCGACGCGGGCGTCAACGGTGGCCACCTGGTGTTTCAGGGGACGTGGGAGGAAATTGAGGAGGAAGGAAAAAAGGGAGGAAAGGAAAAGGGGAAAACCGAAAATCCTCTTCTCCCTTCCTCCACTCTTCCTTTTCTCCATTCCCACACCATCGCTTTTCTGACGGGTCAGGAAACCGTACCGGTGCCGAAGTTCCGGCGGAAGGGGACGCACTGGCTGGAAGTGAACGGTGCGCGGGAAAATAACCTGAAAGATCTGGATGTGCGGTTTCCGCTGAATACGCTGACGGTGGTGACGGGCGTGAGCGGTTCGGGTAAATCAACGCTGATTCGCAAGGTGTTGTACCCGGCCTTGACCCGCCTGAAAGGCGACGGTTCCGAAGAAGCGGGCAAGCACGACAGCCTCGGCGGCAGCACGGACCGCGTTACGTCGATTGAAATGATCGACCAGAATCCGATCGGGAAATCGTCGCGCTCCAATCCGGTGACGTACATCAAAGCCTACGATTACCTGCGGTCGGTGATGGCGGATCAGCCCGTGGCGAAGTCGCGCGGGTATAAACCGTCGCACTTTTCGTTCAACGTCGACGGCGGTCGCTGCGAGGTGTGCCAGGGCGAAGGCGAAGTGAAGATCGAGATGCAGTTCATGGCCGATATTTACCTGAAATGCGAAGGCTGTAACGGCAAGCGGTTTAAGCAGGAAATTCTGGAGGTGACGCTGAACGACAAAAACGTGGCCGATATTCTGGAAATGACCGTCGATGAAGCCATTGACTACTTCCGGAAAGCCGAACCCAAGATGGTCGATAAACTGATGCCGTTGCAGGATGTCGGTTTGGGTTACATCACGCTCGGGCAGTCGTCGAATACATTGTCGGGTGGGGAAGCTCAGCGGGTGAAACTGGCGTCGTTTCTCGGAAAAGGCAATCCGAACAAAGGCGGCACGCTGTTCATTTTTGACGAACCGACCACCGGTTTGCACTTCCACGACATCCGCAAGCTGCTGAAAGCCATCAATGCGCTGGTCGATCAGGGCGACAGTGTGATCATCATCGAGCACAACACCGAAATCATCAAATCCGCCGATTACCTCATCGACCTCGGCCCCGAAGGCGGGGATACGGGCGGTTATGTCACCTTCGCCGGAACGCCGGAAGAACTGGTGCAATTGCCGGAAGGCGAGAATTATACGGCGGATTTTCTGAGGGGGAAGGTATAAGCGGTTTTTATACGATCAGCATTGATAGCCGGGCTTTTTGTCCGGCTATTGTTGTATTTGGTGTATGTGCCACAAACCAGAGAAAAAAGGCGGCTAAAATCAGAACCATAAGCATTATTTATTTCGATAACAATGCAAGTAAACACTTTTAATCGACATTTTTTTACATTTAAAGATTGGTCAAAATGCTAAAAGAAATCAACAATGAACATACTAGAAAGAGTAGTATGAAAATATACGGCCATAAAGCATTCTGGCAACTTTCAGATTTATCAGGATTTTATAACGCTTTAACTCATACAACAATGAGATTTATGAGCCAAGAAATAAAAGTATCTTTGAACTTAATAGATCGTATTATTACTCTGAAAAAAGAATAATTTACTCAATTAAGGAAATGGTATCAAACGGACTAAATAAGTAATTCTTATACATTACTAAGAAAATATACGACTATTTAATAATTAATCCATATTTAAATATTTATTTCAACCTAGACAACTTTGATGTCAATTATATTGATAATTGGCGATAAAAACGACGGAAAAATATACCATGTTTAGACACCAGGGTAAGACACGAACATTAAGTCATAATTTAAAAATTGCTTCTTTATTATCTCTTGTTGCAGGTATTGTCAACGTTGCCGGTTTTTTTGCCGTTCAGCGGTTGACAACTAACGTAACAGGCCATTTCGCTTTTTTTGTAGAAGAAGTTTTTAAACTCAATTTTTGGCAAGGATTTGTGTATTTCCTTTACATATTTTTCTTTTTTTTAGGCTCTTTCATTTCCAGCTTACTCATTGAAATCATTTCACGGAAAGACGACCATTATATTTACGTATTTCCTGCTTCCATGGAATGTTTAATCCTATTTAGTATCGGATTCTGGGGAGAATATTTAGTAATTGGAAGTCCAAACGCAATCACATTTAGTTTGCTTTTTGCTATGGGCTTACAAAATTCATTGGTTACAACCATCTCAAATGCAAGCGTCAGGACAACTCATTTAACAGGTCTTTTCACAGATTTAGGAATTGAATTTTCACAATTATTCTTTTACAAGGAAAAAGAACAGAAGCACAAACTTATATCGTCAATAAAACTTCGGCTGACCATTATTAGCTTCTTTTTTATTGGTGGTATCATTGGCGGAATTCTATATTCAAAGTTTAGACTTCACTCGCTAATTTTTGCTGCAACCATCTTAGTTATAGGCTTAATTTATGACAACATAAAATTCAGACTTATTCAATTAAGACGAAAACTAAAAAGTACCCAAAACTAATCCAGAAACAAAAAGACGTATTTTTGAGTCATGAAGTAGGCCACTCTTTGTACCGAAAATGTCGCTGACTTAATGATAAGAGGAAAATACAAATAGTAGTCCAGGTATTAGCTTCATCTATATCAAGTCAAACGCGGTGAATACCGCTACTACTGACAAGAATAAAAGCATTGTTTCGTAAGTAGTAGAGGTATCACATTTTCCTCACCGCAATCTTCCCATCAAAAATCTGCTGCCACTGCCAACTGACTTTGCCTTTTTCGCGCCGTAAAACCACGAATAGATCGTTCAATTTGACCCGGTTTCCGGCGTAAAACGCGCCCTCTTTGGTGGAACGGTAATAGACTTTCAGCGTATTGGCGTCGCCCGTGGCCCAGCACTCCAGGGTATAAAAGGTCTGAATGCCTTCGGCGTGGATTTCACAGAGATTCATTCCCCGGTATTTGTCATTGACCTGAATGGTGTAGGTGACGCCTTCCGGGTGCTCCCCCGACCATTTTCCCATCCAGCCATCGGTTTGCTGAAAACCCAAAAGGCTCGAAACCGCAAACAGTAATGCCATGAAAATCAATCGCTTGTGCATAAAATTTCAGAACGGGTGAATAACTTTTGAACGGGTTCACCAGACATACATAAAAGCGTACCAAAAAAGCCCAACCAGAATAAATTCGATGGCCCAGACGTAGGCCGTCTTGTGATGGGTCAGGTGGCGAATCAGCATATGAACTCCGAATGCGCCCAGTGCCAGGGGAATGCCGAAGAAAAAATTCAGGACATTATTTTCCTGTTTCATGTGGGCAATGCCATTGACGACCATCAGAACGCCCATCAAAGCCATCAACGTCAGCGGGGTGACGATACTGATCAATTTGGAAATAACTCCCTGCATGATTCCACAAACGGTTTTATGCTGATACGTGGACCAAAGAAGAAAGAGAATCACTTAATCGACTAAAGATCAACGAGATTTTACTTTGTCTTTCCTCTGGCTGTCTACGCTATAAACCCGCTTCGTTGCATCTGGTTATTGTCAACCGGTTATTTCTGATTTTCCGGTTTATCCCGGAGCAAGAAAATCAAACAAAACGCGTTGTCTTTCAGAACCGCATTCCACTCTTTTGGCCTTCGTATGAAAATCGTCTTCGCACTGATTCTTTTGGTGGGCGTAATCGGGTCAGCGTCAGCCTTCCCGTTCGGCGTCTCCGCTCCCGTCTCAGCCTCAGATTCGTTATCTGCTCAACGGGTGGCCCGGTTTTCCAGACAAAAGTTTCAGCCGCAACTGGTTTCAGTTTCTTACGAGCCGATTTTACAGTTACCGCGTTTTTCGACATTAATCAGGCGTCATGCCATAAATCCGTCGGGCAAAGCTCCAGTCAAAAGTTACGAGATTTCGCTGCCAGTAGGAGTTATCGAAAAATCCATTGTTGTCAAGGCGGGCAACACTACGTTGGAAGCAGGCAAGGCATATCATTATCTCGCAAGTAATCGAATCCAGATCACCGATCCGCGCGTTTTACAATCCGCGGACCCGATCGAAATGACGTACGAAACGATGCGGTTTCGGCAGCAACGCTAATCCTGCGTTTTTAAACTCTTTCCTTCCAAAAGCAATCCTTTGCCAACCGGTTTGATTGGCAAATCCGGGATTTGTTCGTTAAGTTAGTGGTTGCCAACCAGAAGCCATTGGGCTGGTAATGGCCAAAGATTTGATTGGAATTTTTCCAGAAGCGTTACTTCCTGTTCCAAAAATAAAAACTGCCTTGCCCAAATTCACTGCCAATGATCTTCAAATACTTCGATAAACCGGAGATTTTTATTGGATTACGGGACAAAGAAACCCACTGCGATTTGTGCGATCAGCCGAAATTGTGTTTCGATGCGGGAGCGTTTTTGGGCGAGGACGAAATTGCGTCGATTTGCCCGGAATGCCTGGCGACCGGACGGCTGTATGAACTGGATTGTTACACCTGTCAGGGCGATGTAACCGAATTGAAACGGCAGTTACGGGAGCGACATCCATCGCTGACCAAAGCCGAGGTTGACGATCTGGCCGACCAGAAAACGCTCGAACTGGAAAAAACCACGCCACCACTCGTGACCTGGCAGGACTGGGAATGGCCTAGCGTCGACGGTGATTACGGGCGGTTTATTGGCTACGGTTCCAGGCCTTTTTATACGCAACTGGCCGGTGATATTGACGCGAAATCTTTGTTTGAAAAATCCATTTATTACGCGCAGGCCGACGACACCGACGCTGATGAATGGTGGCAGGATATGCCGCGAAAAACCGTCAACGATTACAAAGCCAGCAGCGATTACAGCACGCTTTTTTACGTTTTCAAAAGTCTTCATTCCGATCAAATCGTCACCATCTGGGACACTGAGTAAATCCATGAAACACCTGCTCTACTTACTCTTCATCAGCTCTTTAACGTACGGTCAATCGTTTGATCTGGTCATCAAAAACGGTCGCGTCGTCGATGGAACCGGAAACCCGTGGTACTACGCCGACGTCGCCATCCAGAACGGCAAAGTGGCCCGGATTGGCCAGATTCCGGCGACGGACGGCAAAACCGTGATCGACGCCAGAAACCAGATCGTGGCCCCCGGTTTTATCGACGTCCATACCCACGTGGAAGGCAGTTTGCAGGAACGCCCCGGTGCCGAGAATTTTATCTACGACGGCGTTACGACGCTCGTCACCGGCAACTGCGGAGCTTCGGCTACCAACCTGCGGCTTTTCTACGATTCGCTTCGCATTACTGGTTTTTCGCCCAATCTGGCGTCGATGATCGGGCACAATACCGTGCGCATGAAAGTGATGAAAATGGCGTTCCGCGAACCGACCGCTAAAGAGCAAACCGAGATGGAAGCCCTTGTCGAACAGGCCATGAAAGACGGCGCCGTCGGCATTTCGACCGGTTTGATTTACACGCCCGGCACCTACGCCCGCACGCCCGAAATCGTCAATCTGGCCAAAATGGCGTCGCGCTACGGGGGCGTTTATGCCTCGCACATGCGCAACGAAGGACAGGATGTCAAAAAAGCGATCGAAGAAGCGATTCAGATTGGCCGCGAAGCCGGGATTCCGGTCGAGATATCGCACTTTAAAGTCGCCAGCAAACCGATCTGGGGTTCCAGCACGGAAACCGTGGCAATGGTGGAAGCCGCCCGGCGCGCAGGCTACGATGTTACCGTCGATCAATATCCGTATACCGCTTCGAGCACCTCACTCGCCAGCATTGTGCCCTCCTGGGCACTGGCCGACGGCGATTCGGCCACGGTTGTTCGCTTTCGTGATCCGGCCACGCGCACTAAAATCCGGAAGGAAATGGTGGACGGTTTGAAGAAAAACGACCGCAAAAATTTCGACTACGCCGTGGTGGCGTATTACCCGGCCGACACAACATTTAACGGCTTAAGCATCACCAAAATCAATCAGAAACTGGGTCGAAAAAACAATGCCGAAACCGAAGCCGATCTGGTGCTGGAACTGATGGACAAAACCGCTATGAAACGCATTCAGATGGTGTATCACACGATGTCGGAGGAGGACGTGGCGACGATCATGCGCTACCCCAACACGATGATTGCATCGGACGCGGGCGTGGCACGGTTTCAGTCGGGCATGCCGCACCCGCGCGGCTACGGCACGAATGCCCGGGTGCTGGGCGTTTACGTTCGGGACAAAAAAGTGATCCCGGTGGAGGAAGCCGTCCGGCGGATGTCGTCGTTGCCCGCCCAGCGGTTTAAGCTCGACGATCGCGGTATTCTCAAACCCGGTTTTGCCGCCGACCTCGTGATTTTCGACGAAAAAACCGTATCCGACCAATCCACCTACGACGTACCACACGCGTATTCGACCGGTTTTTCGTACGTGCTCGTCAACGGGGTTCCGGTCGTTGAAAACGGCAAACACACCGGTAAACGCCCGGGGCAGGTGTTGATGGGAAAAGGATTTGCGGGGAAGGCGGAGTAATTTTTGAGGAACGTATCAGGGATTTAAACGGATTTTTGAATGGCCTTACGATTAATTGATTATGCCATCGTTTTCGTTGACGACGAAGAAGATCCCCTGGGTGGGCAATTGTGGATTACCACGCGCGCTGAAAATGAAGAAAATGGCGCGGATGCCACGGAGGAATTAGCCCACGCGATGTTCCTTCACCGAAAGGTTCAGGAGGAGGAGCGACTTGGCGGATTTGAAAGGGAAGAATGGCATAAAAATGGCGTATTCTGTGAATTTATGCTGAGTACCAGCGATTGGAAAGACATCCTGGTTCTTCGTGAGCGACGAAACCTTGTAAGAATATCCGGTACGCGTGAGCTCGAAATCTTAGCCATTATTCAAATTCTTCAATTCAAGGGTGTACTTTCACAGGCTTCCATTAGCGAGTTTATAGGCGTGATGAATCAATCGCCTGAAGTCATTGAACGGAATGAAGCCAACGTTGCCGCGAATCTGGCTTACATGAATAGACCATTCGTTTACCGGGGAAAATAAGGCTTATTTTCTTTCCAGGTCTGTATCTGCACAGACCTGGAAAGAGTGGTTTTAGGCGGCTTTACGGTTTTTTAAAATCCGGATTGGCCTGGGGCATGTTGGCCTTTACCTCCGACCGCCAGTTCCTGAGCAAAGCGGCCAGTTCCTTCGTTTTATCCGGCAAGGCAGCCGCGAGGTCTTTTTGCTCGGAAATATCCTGTTTCAGGTTATACAATTCGAGCTTTCCGGTTTCGTAGAGTTCCACCAGCTTGAAATCGCCCGAGCGCACGGCAGCCGCGGGCCGACCTTCCTGGTTGCTGAAATGTGGATAATGCCAGAAAATCGGTCCCCGGTCGACGGCCTGTTCGGGCGATTTCAACACCCGGGCGAAACTCCTCCCGTCCGGACTGGCGGGTTGGCCCGAAATTCCCAGCAGGTCCACAAACGTCGGCAGGAAATCGGTTCCGGTGATGTAATTTTTCGTCTCGGTTTGGGCAGAAATGCGGCCTTTCCACGAAAAGATCAGCGGCACGCGAATACCGCCTTCGTAGACATGCCCCTTCCAGGCCCGCAGCGGTTCCAGCGTCGTCGGGCGTTGGCCCAGTTCCGGCAGGCCCAAACCGCCGTTGTCGGAGGTGAAAACCACAATCGTGTTGTCGAGCAGGTTTAGTTTTGCCAACTGGTCGATGACACGCCCGACGCCATCGTCCATGCTCTCGATCATCGCAGCATAATTGGGGTCGTATTTTCCACCCGACTTTCCGTAATGATCAAAATAATACTTCAGCTTGTCGGCCCGCGGAACGAGCATCACGTGCGGGGCCGAATATGTCAGGTAAAGAAAAAACGGCTGGCTCTGGTGCTGATCGATAAACTCCACCGCGTAGTCCGTCAACTGGTCGGTCAGGTACTTCGTGCCCTTGTCTTCGAAGACGGTTTTGCCTTTCGAGGTAATGCTGTAGTTGTAGTAATCGAGCCCGTTTTTGGCGATCATGCGGTCGTACGCAAACCCTTGAGCCGCCGGGCTGGTGGAGTCGGCCGTGCCCAGGTGCCACTTCCCGACCATGCCCGTCGCATAGCCGTTCTTCTGCATTACTTCCGCCAGCGTCGTTTCCGACGACGGCAGGTATTTGGTCCACGGGGCGGGCAACAGGGGTGATTTGGGGTCTTTGCGATCCCCGGCAATGAAGTTGGTCAGGTGCAGCCGGGCCGGGTGCTTGCCGGTCATAATGGCCGCCCGCGAGGGTGAGCAAACCGGGCAGGCCGAATAGGCTTCGGTAAACCGCAGACCGGTTTTGGCCAGCTTGTCGATGTGGGGCGTTCGGATGTACGGATTACCGTAACAGCCCAGATCCGTGTAGCCCAGATCGTCGGCCATGATGAAAACGATGTTCGGTTTAGCCGGTGCTGACTGCCCCAAAACCGTACCTACAGCCAACAGAAAAGCCCCGACGAATGCGAAAAGATGACGGCGGTTTTGCATGAGTTATTCCGGTTTTTTGGCATAAGTGATGTCCAGCGCGGCTCCGGTGTCGCCCTGCTGTTTCATCCAGGCTTCCAGTTTCTGCCGGAGTTGCTGAATGCGGTTTTGCTGGGCGGGATCGTTCGCCAGATTGTGAAACTCCGAAGGGTCGGTTTGCGTATCGTAAAATTCGACGGCGGGCCGTTTCACAAACCGCTCCGTGATTTGCTTCGCCTTCGGATCATTGGCAGCCCGATCGGTCCAGGAAAACCAGACCGAGTTACCGTCCCGCTTTTCGGCGTTCATCATGAAGCGGTTGTAATAGTCGTCGTTTGGCGTCAGGTTCAGAATCAGCTTGTAACGCGTGTCGCGGATGCTGCGGATCGGGTACGGATTGCCTTCGGGAATGTTGTTGTGAATGCCGTATGCAACATCCCGCGCCTGCTGGCTTTGTCCGCGCAAAACCGGCAGGAAGCTTTTGCCGTCCAGACCGGCCACCGGTTTGCCACCCGCCAGATCGATGAGCGTCGGCGTAATGTCTTCGTACTGCACCAGCGCGTTGGTCTCGGTCCGGGGCTTGACGGTTCCGGGCCATTTGACCAGCATCGAGCTTTTCTGACCGGCATCCCACAAATTCCACTTGGCACCCGGAAACTGCGCACCCTGTTCACCCAGAAAAATCACGATCGTGTTTTTATCCTGCCCGGTTTCTTTCAACAAGCGCGTGATGTCGCCCACCTGGTTGTCCAGTCGCCGAACTTCCGCGAGGTACTTCACGAACTGTCGGCGCGTCAGTTTGGTATCGACGCAGTATGGCGGCAGGATCACTTTATCCGCATGGAATTCGGTCGTGTCGCCGACGGTCCAGGGGGTGTGCGGATTGATGCTCATTACGAACAAACAATACGGTTTTTTGTCGCGCGTGATGTACTCTTTTACGCCTTCCAGCGAATAATCGTCCGTCGCAGCCACACAATTGGGTTCAAAACCGGTCACGATCTCGAACGGAAACACGGTTTTCGGTTTGGTGCTGTGGTCTTTGCCCGTCAGCCCGACGCGGTAGCCCAGATCCGCCAGGTAATGGCCGACGCTTTTCAGGTTGTTATAAACCGGTTTGTGGTTCTGAAATGATCCGTGCCGCACGGGGTACAAACCCGTAAACAACGACGCCCGCGTAGGCACGCACATCGCTTCGGAGGCATAAATATGGTTGAATTTCAGCCCTTCAGACGCCAATGCATCGATGTGCCGGGTTTGCAGGTTTTTGCCGCCGTAACAACTCAACTGCCGACTGTCGAGGTCGTCGGCCATGATGATAATCACGTTAGGCTTCGTTGCGACTGGCGGTTGCTGAACAAATCCCACGAAGCTACCGCCCAGCAGCGAAAGCAAAAGTCCGGTCAGAAGAGTAAGACGCATGGCGATCAAGGGTTTTGGGGTTCGGCGGGCAAACCGGCGGTTTACCCGTCCACTATGTCGTAAAGAACGATTTTTTCCGGATTTCTCAAATCACTTTTCGAGCGTTTCCACCAGATTCTGAGCGGCCCGCACATCATACGCATCATTCACCGCATTCGGCGACGGATTTTTCGGGATCAACGCCCGGGCCGCTTCCAGCGCCGGAGCCGCAGCCGGCCCGAGTGTTAAGAGCGCATTCAAGGCCTGAAGCCGAACCGAACGGCTGGAACTCGCCAGCGCTTTTTTGAGAGCCGCCACGGCTTCGTCGGTTTCGCCGAGTTGGTACAGCGCTTCTGCAGCCGCCACCTGTACGGTTTCTTCGTCGTCCTGAAGGCGTTGCGTTAAGGCGGTTTTGGCCGACGTCCGTTTCAAAACCGTGCAGCCCGTTGCCGCCCAATACCGGACCACCGGATCGGAGTCGGTCAGGCGTTGGGTCAGTTCCGGGCCGTCGGTCGGGTTGCGCGACGACGCCAGCGTGGCGGTTTCGATGACCCGGTTCCGGTTATACCGGCCGCTTCGGGCGTAATCGTACAAAGGTGTTTTTTCGGCAATCCGGGTCAGCAGGGCTTCAGGAATAAACCCCACATCCTGGCTTTGCCGGAGCCATTGTCCGTTGGCTTTCCGCAGCCGGATCAATTCCCTGGCGTATTTCGGATCGGTCGCCAGGTTATGAACATTGTCGGGATCGGCGATCACGTCGTACAACTCCTCCGCCGGTTTGGTTTGCCAGAACCGGGCCTGTACCTCGTTCAGCCGACCGGCTTTGAACTCGGCTTCCCAGGATGGAATTGACGGCGCTCTCCACAGGTAGTCGAGGTGCTGGCCGTAAATCCGGTGCGGCAGGTAATTCCGGATGTAGCGGAATCTTTTGTCCCGCACCGACCGCGAGAGGTCGATGGCTTCGTCCATCCTGCCCCGAAAACCGTAGGCATACGCGCGCTCCGGTTTTTGCTGGGTTCCCAGAAACGCCTGCCCCTGCATGTAGTCGGGAATTTTGATCCCCACCAGACTCAGAATCGTCGGGGCAAAATCCACGAACGTCACCAACTGATCGGTTTGCGAACCGGGTTTTGCCTTTGCGAGATGCGCGTATTTTTTCGGCAAATGCACCACCAGCGGCACGTGCAGGCCCGACTCGTACATAAACCGCTTGCTGCGGCCCAGCACCCCGCCGTTGTCGGCGTAGTAGAAAACAATGGTGTTGTCGGCCAGACCGGCTTCCTGCAACTCGTTCAGGAGTTTATGAAACTGCCGGTCCATTTCCTCCACTTTGTCGTAATACTGCGCCCAGTCGTGCTTGAACTCAGCGGTTTTGGGGTGATACGGCGGAATCGGCGCTTTTTCCGGATCGTGTTGGAGCGAAGCGGCAGGCTCGTGCAGTGAACTTTCGTGCGAAACATTGAGGTTGAATACGGAGAAAAAAGGCTGCCCCGGCTTTCGGTTTTTGTAGGTTGCCTTTGCACTCGATTCGTCCCAGGCATCGACCTGATCGACGGTGTTGTAGTCCTTCTTGGCATTGTTCGTTGTATAATAGCCCGCTTCCCGCAAATACGCCGGAAAGAACTTCACGAATGAGGGCACCGGATTCGTGCTCCGCATGTGCTCGGTGCCGAGCGAGGGCGGATACATGCCCGTAATCAGCGTGTTACGGGAAGGGGCGCAAACCGGGGCCGTCGAAAACGCATTTTTGTACAGAATGCTTTCCTTCGCAAACCGGTCGATGTTGGGCGTCGTCGCGTACGGATTTCCGTAACAACCGATCAACGAAGTGTTGTTGTCTTCGCTGACGATCCAGAGAATGTTGGGCCGGTCGGTGGTATTCGGGGCTTTTGCCAAAACCGGGAATACCAGAACGATCAGACACAGGGTCATCTGTACAAACGGCATCCGGTTTTTCGACGGTTTTCTTCGCATACGTCAGGTCATTGTGATGGTTTTGTCAGGGTTGTGTACCCCCATTGGGTTTCCCAAAATTCAGAAAATCGTGGTACGTTTTCATTTCGCTGACCAGCCGCGTTTCCGACTGTTGCTTTTTCTGACGAAAAGCCGGGTCGTTGGCCAGGTTGCGGGTTTCGTACGGGTCTTTGTTGAGGTCGAACAACTGGGTGGTTTCCCACTGCTTCACGTTGTATTTGATCAGCTTCCAATTATCAGCCGTCCGCACGGCCCGCGGCAAATCGCGGTAGGCATCGCGTCCCTGCTTTTTGGTCCCTTTGATGTAAGGATACAGACTTTGGCTTTCTACTGTGGGCGCCCAGAAAATCCGCCCGACCTGCGCATCCAGCTCCGAAATCATGCCGTAGTAGGCGGCCAGTTCTTCTTTCGCCTGATCTCATTATCCTAGTGGGGATACTCCGTTCGCTGTTGTTAAACGGGCATCTTGCTTTTCCGTCCGGCGACAGCATTCTGTCGAGTGCGGTTTTGTTAACGGTTCTGATCGTGGGCGTTTACGAAGGCATCCCGAAACTGCGGGTCGAGAATGCCGTCAAACACAACATTATTTTGCCCGACCAACCCCTGATCATCGAGATTACGACCACGGCCGATGGCAGCGTTCAGGTGGCCAATAACCTCCAGCGAAAACCATCCCGCGTCATTTCCAATGGCGTCGGGATTACCAATATTCTCAGCACGTACCAGATGCTGAACCAGCCCCGGCCGATGGTTCACGAAGCCAACGGTCAGTTTCGGGTTGTTCTGTCTCTGATCAATCACGCTACCTGAGGCTGGCTACCAGTCCGGAACCTAAAGACGGTTTTAAATTCTGGAAATCTCCAAATTTTCCGTACGAACTGGAGATATCTGAAAATTTTTCGAAAAAATAATTGGTTGGGCAGGCGCTGACGGGAGGGCTGGAGGGGGATTCTGCCTGGCTAAAAACCGCTCACATCAGCGGTTCTGCCCGCTTGCCGATTTAAGGTTTCACTCTCCATTTCCGGCCTTCCATCCGCCTTAACCAACCATCCATCACCCCCGGCTTGCGTCCTGCCAAATTGTCCTGTTCCTTGCCATATGTAGGATCGAACCCGGCTAGGATTGATTTTTGCAGTAGACTTGAAACATTGGTGTTGATTTTTTTATTATCCGATTAACGATTCTTTTTAAGGGCTTAACTCCCTGATTCTATGAAACATCGCTACTCATACTACATCCGTATGTATTGAACCTGCGAAAAAAATGGATGCCATTTAATTTTCATTTGTAATTTTATGACGACGATGCCCGAAATTATGTCAGATACACAACTCCAAGGGTATACAGACGAACAAAAGTACCAGGTCTTCAACAAGGAGTTCATGCCCCACATCGACTCCATGTACAACTTTGCCTTTCGCCTGACGATGGACGAAGATGACGCGAACGATCTGGTGCAGGATACCTATTTAAAAGCTTTCCGCTTTATCTCATCATTCGAACAGGGAACTAACGCGAAAGCGTGGTTGTTCCGCATTCTGAAGAACAGCTTCATCAACGATTACCGCAAGAAAAGTAAGGAACCGGCGAAAGTTGATTACCAGGATGTAGAGACAACCTACAATTCCGATGAAGCATCAGAAACCGAGCACACCACGGATCTGAGGTTCGAAACAGTGCAGGATATGATTGGCGATGAGGTGGCCTCGGCTCTCAACTCGCTGCCGGTCGATTTCCGAACGGTTATTATTCTCTGTGACATCGAAGGATTCACGTATGAGGAAATGGCCAAGATTCTGGACATTCCAATCGGAACGGTTCGCTCACGGTTACACCGCGCCCGGAATCTGCTGAAAGACAAGCTGAAAGAATACGCAGCTTCGATGGGGTACAACAAAAATGATGACTAACTGAAACTTTTTGGGATAGATACTTGGTTAATAGATTAGTTTCTATATTGTATAACAATTTCTGGAATAAATTAAATTTTTCCAATGTCAGGCACATTGCATTCATCGACTACGGTTGGTATGGAGGGTAGGCAAGCGACTACCCCCAAGAAAGAAAGCTGCGATCAACAGGCTAAATGCCTGAAACGGATTCAGTCGATTCTGGACGGGGGAGCCACCGATGAAGAAAAACAGTATTTCAAGGATCATATTGAAGTTTGCCAACCGTGCATCGATATGTATAACCTTGAAAAGTGTATCAAGGAAGCCCTTCAGGGCAAAGTTGAAAAAAAGTGCTGCCCCGAGAAGATTGCAGCCGCTATTCAGGCAGAAATCACTAAATAAGCGGTTTTGGAAGGCAAACTGATCATTTTTTCGGCACCCTCCGGTTCAGGTAAAACCACCATCGTCAGGCATTTACTCGCCACCAATTCGAATCTGGGTTTTTCGATTTCCGCCTGCACCCGCGACCGCCGGGGCCGCGCTGAACAAAACGGCAAAGACTACTACTTTCTGACTCCCGAAGATTTTAAGGAAAAAATTGACAACGACGAATTCGTCGAGTGGGAAGAGGTGTATGTGGGTGCGTTCTACGGAACACTGAAATCGGAGATCGAGCGCGTCTGGCGCAGCGGCAAACACGTCTTGTTCGACGTGGATGTACAGGGTGGTTTGAAACTTAAAAAATACTACGGCGACAAAGCGCTGGCGGTTTTTGTGAAAGTACCGGACGAAGAAACCCTGCAACGTCGTTTGCTCGATCGTGGCACCGAAACCGAGGATAGTCTCTCGAAACGCTTATTCAAGGTTCACTTCGAAATGAGCTTTCAGGACCAGTTCGACGTTATTCTGGTCAACGACGAACTGGAAAGCACCCTGAAAAAAGCGCAGAAACTGACGGACGATTTCCTACAAAAGGACATCATTCCGACAAAGGCAACCGTCGTATAACCGGGTAGTTGGCCTGAAACCGTTGCGCTTATGAAAATCGGCTTGTTTTTTGGCTCCTTCAACCCGGTTCACGTTGGTCATCTGATTATTGCCAATACGATGGCTACCACCACCGATCTGGAGCAGGTCTGGTTTGTGGTTTCTCCGCAAAACCCGTTCAAAAAGAATAAAAGCCTGCTCCACGAGTTCGACCGGATCGATCTGGTGGAACGGGCCATTGCCGATAATTCAAAACTGAAAGCGACGGACATCGAGTTTTCGATGCCCCGCCCCAGTTATACGATCGATACGCTCACCCGCCTTCAGGAAAAATACCCGCAGCACCAGTTCAGGCTTATCATTGGCGGTGACAATCTGGCACAGTTTCCCAACTGGAAGAACTACGAAAAAATTCTGGAGTATTTCGGGCTTTACGTCTATCCGCGACCCAAAAGCGAACCCAGTCCGCTGGAGCAACACCCCAACGTCCGGTTCGTGGAGGCTCCTTTGCTGGATATTTCCGCGACATTTATCCGCGATTGTCTCAAAAATAACCGCTCCATTCGCTACCTCGTGCCGGATGTAGTTGGGGAGATCATTGAGCGGAAGAAATTTTATCTGTAAGCCCGTCAAACGCCCGCGGTTTACTTTTTGATTTCCTCAATCAGCACCGGCCAGAGGTTGTGCCGGAATTTCTTCCGAAACACGCCGGTGTGCCCCACCTTTTCCTGCGTGAATTCCCGGACCGCCAGCTTTCGGATCCGCTGCGGTGCATTCGGGAAAAATGTTAACATCAACGGCACGGTTTTGTCATTGGCGATAAAATCGTCGCTCATGTAGACGGATGTGATCGGTGTGGTAAACTGCGAAAACTGATCGGCTTGCAACGCCTGTTTTAACGACGCCCGAAAGTAGGTTTTGTTTAGGCACCAGGATCGCCATTCCTTCATCATATTACGCGGGAGGTTTTCGCCCCAGCCGATTTTCGTCATCACGCCATAGCCGTACAGTTTGACCATTAAGGGGCCAATAAAATACCAGAGTCCCCAGATCAGCCAGTTCATCGGAAACGGAAAATACCGCCAGTATCCCAACGCCGAATTGATTGAAATGACTTTTCTGATGTGGTGCGGTTTTTCCAGAAAACCGATCAACTGGGCGCCAACGCTGTGCCCCAGCCAGATAATATCCGTCAGGCCTTTTCCTTCCACCAGGTAATTAAGAACCGCATTCATGTCTTTGGTTCCCCATTCGTGCATATACGCATCCATTTTACGCAGGTCGTCCGGGGCCGATCCGCCGATTCCCCGGTAATCATACAGCAAAACCGTATACCCCTGACCAACGAGAAAAAACGCAAAATGCAGGTAGAATTCTTTTCGAACTCCGGTAGCCGAGCTGATGACAATAGTGCCCACGCTTTTAGTGGAAGGAGCGGCATAAAGCGCACTCAGTTGATAGCCATCGGAGGCTGTAATAACTATTTTTTCCATAAGTAGATGTTGTTGAATAGAACAGAATGTTAAATCCCGGCAAAGGTGGGATTTAGTGGCTCGCCCTGCTGAGACGCATGTTGCATTTTAGGATACTTTTGATGTATGGCGATTGCAGACCGGAGATGAGTTTGAAAAACCGGGATGAAACTTCAAAAGTCAGAAATAGAACTTATAAGCATTGCCCAAAATCCAGCCGGTGGCGATTGTGCAACAACCCTGATTTGGGTACTGAATTAACCCACATTTTCGTTTTATATTTGCACAAGCAGGGACGGATATTTTCGATTCCTGCTTTTTACTTTGTCATTTTCTTCACAACAACTCAATGAAATATTCGATTTGTAGTGCCGGTTTTCTGTTGCTTGCGCAGCTGGCCACGGCCCAAACCGCCACCGATTACGCCAATACCATTCAGGCAGCGGATCTCGAGAAGCACCTGCGCGTGCTGGCTGCGGACGATATGGAAGGTCGTGAAACCGGGAAAGCCGGCCAGCGAAAAGCCGCCGATTACATCGCCAAACAGTTCGCTGCCGAAAAGCTACAGCCCATTGTCAAAACCGAAGACGGCAAAACCGGGTATTTCCAGCCGTTCACGCTGTACCAGAAGACCTGGGGTGATTTTTACGTCAAAGCCGGGGACAAAACATACACCTATCCGAAGGATTTCATTGTCAACGGGTTGTTTGGCGTGATGCAGGAAGCATCGTTCGAAACCATTTTTGTGGGCTACGGTATTATGACCGACACTTACAATGACTACGCGAAGGTGAATGTACAGGGAAAAGCAGTGGTCATTCTGGAAGGTGAACCCAAAAAAGCCAATGGCAACTACCTGATTACCAACTCCGACAAGCCTTCGGAATGGAGCAGCGAAGAAAACCTGCGGAAAAAAGTGACGATTGCGAAAGACAAGGGCGCCGAGCAAATCTTTATTGTTTCGGCCGAATCGCCGGAAGCCTACCGCCGGTTGGTAGCCGAACGTACGGCCTTGATGGGGCGGTTTAACCGGCTGAGTCTCAAACCGGCAATGGAGAAAATCGGGGCCGTCGGTACGTTCCTGATTCCGCAGGAAATGGGCGCGGAACTGCTCAATACGACTCCCGCCAAATGGCAGGCTGCGGTTGCCAAAATCAGCAAAACCGGCAAGGCAAATTCGGGCGCGCTGAAAGGAAAAATCAGTCTGAAAGCCGAACGGAAAGATGTGTTGCTCGAAAGCAGCAACGTAGCCGGTTTTCTGGAAGGAACCGACAAAAAAGACGAAGTGATCGTGGTTTCGGCGCATTATGACCACATTGGCGTCAACCCGGATGGCCAGGTGAACAACGGCGCCAACGACGACGGCTCCGGAACGGTATCGGTGATTGAAATTGCACAGGCGTTTGCCAAAGCCAAAGCCGAAGGTCACGGCCCACGCCGGAGCCTGCTGTTCCTGACGGTTTCGGGGGAAGAAAAAGGCTTGCTGGGCTCGCAATATTACACCGACATGAGCCCGGTTTTGCCACTCGATAAAACCGTCTGCGACCTGAACATCGACATGGTGGGCCGCGTCGACGACCTGCACGAAGGGAAATCCGACAACTACATTTACGTCATTGGTTCCGATAAACTATCGTCGGAACTGCACCAGATCAGCGAAGACGCCAACCGGAAATACACGGCGCTGGAACTGGATTACAAGTACAACGAACCCAGCGATCCGCAGCGAATTTATTACCGCTCCGACCACTACAATTTCGCCAAGCATAAAATTCCCATCATTTTTTACTTCAATGGCCTCCACGCCGACTACCACCGGCCCGGCGACGACGTTGAGAAAATCAATTTCAAGCTGGCCGAAAAATCCGCCCGTCTGGTGTTTTACACCGCCTGGGAAATTGCGAACCGGGATAACAAGCTGGTCGTGGATAGTAACAAACCGTAATAACCGTCTTGAACCGGGATTCCGCGGATTAAAGGATTAACAGTCTTGAACCGCCGGGCGGCCCCGTGGGATTACGCAGATTAAGGGATTAACAGAATATATAGAGATTAAAAGATTGCGTAGCCTATCCTCTTAATCCTTTAATCTGTGAAATCCCGCGGGGCCGCCCGGCGGTTCAAGACGGTTTTAATTCCCCCCCGAAAGCTTGGCCGGTTTGGGCGGCATGCCCGGTTGGGTGATTTCGAAGTTTTCTTTCTGTTTGGCCTCGACGACAATCTTCCGGACGTCGGCCAGGAGTTGTTTGGCATCGTAGACAATACCGTCTTTCACGGTGTACTTCACCCCTCCTACCCGCGTCACTTCGTTCTTCTCGTTCAAGTGAATCGCGCCGGTGCCGTACAACACTTTCAGATTCGCCAGCGGATTTTCTTCCGTAATCACAAAATCAGCGAACTTCCCGACTTCCACTGAACCAATCTGATCGGCCATGCCGAGGGCTTCCGCGCCTTTCAGCGTGGCCGCCCGGATCACTTCCAGCGGGTGAAAACCGGCTTCGCGCAGCAGTTCCAGCTCGCGGATGTAGGCAAAACCATATAACTGGTAAATAAAGCCTGAGTCCGAACCCGTCGTGACGCGGCCACCCCGGTTTTTGTATTCGTTCACAAACGCCATCCAGAGCTGGTAATTGCGCTTCCAGGTCACTTCCTGTTCCGTGCCCCAGTTGTGCCAGTAGGAACCGTGCGAAATCCGGCTCGGTCCGTAAAACCGCCAGAGTGCCGGAAGCGTGTATTCATCGTGCCATTCCGACCGGCGGGCCAGCATCAGCTCGCGGTTGGCTTCGTAAATATTGAAGGTCGGATCGATCGTAAAATCCAGCGCAATCAGCTCGTCCATCACTTTATTCCACTTTTCTGTACCCGGTTTGGCGGCTTGCAGCCAGAGTTTTCCGGCTTCCTCGAAACGGTTTTGTTCGTTGTTGTAATTATAATCCGCCGGATACGACTGAATGGTTTTGTCTTCAAACAGCGCTTCGGGTAAACCGTACCAGTGTTCCATCGACGTCAGCCCGGCTTTGGCCGTCGCCAGTGCGTTCATGCGGGCTACTTCCAGTTGAGCATGGTGACAGGCCGAACGCAGGCCCAGTTTTTTGTTTTCGTCCAGAGCCGCCCGAAAAACCGCCGGTTCGGCCCCGAAAAACTTGATGCCGTCGGCGCCCTTCTTCGCATTTTCGCGCACCCAGGCCCGGGCCTGCTCCGGCGTTGTGATGGGTTCTTTTGCGCCCTGTCCGAACGAGGTATACGCTTTAATGCGGGGAGCGGTTATTTCGTTGCGTTCGCTTTTGCCCCGATGTTCCAGCACCCAATCCAGACCGTTGCCCGCCGACGGGTCGCGAATGGTGGTAATACCGTGACCCAGCCAGAGTTTAAAAACGTATTCCGAGGGCGTTCCCTGTGCTTTGCCACCGATGTGGCCGTGCATATCAACAAAACCGGGCATCAGATACATGCCTTCGCAGTTCAGTTCCTTGTCACCAGGATTCAGTGGGGGGCGGTTTTTGGCATCGATCGGAACGCCGGGATGACCGACCTGCCGGATCTGGGCGATGCGGTTTTTCTCCACCACAATGTCTACCGGCCCGATCGGGGGCGCTCCGGTGCTGTTGATGAGCGTAACGCCCCGGATAATAAGTCGTTTGTGCGGGCCGTCGCCTTCGTTGCGCGCGGGAGCGTTCGTGATCTGGGCCGACACCCGGACCGCAAACGAAATAACGACAAGAACGAGGATACTAAACCGGGTAAAAACAAGGTTCATACCGTAAGAGAAGGTTTGTTGATCAGCATATTAAGCAAGATACAGAGTTTGTTGGTACATTTGATTTTCCGGAATACGGTTTTAAATCGAGATCGATAAAAGCACTGATTCGGATAATTATTGAAAGAGAAAATACAAATTATTCCGGATCGACACGCCAGCGCCAAACAACTCACTGTGGGGAAAGTTTTACAAATACCGCTGTCGTCGTTTCGGCAACCGGAAATCTGATGATTATTAAGCAACTATGAGAAAAATAGTTTTTAGCTGCGTTCTGCTCCTGACTCTCGCGGCCTGTTCGTCTGATTCGGGAAAAGAAGGCGATCCGAAAACGGCCAAAACCGAGCCCATCTATACGCTGATTTTTTTGGATAAATCCGTCAGCGTCAATGCCAACAAAGCATTTGTTGCGCAGAAATACCAGGGAGCGGTCAACGAGATTATCGAACAGAATGTCAAGAACAAAGGCGATAAACTGGACGTTTATTTCATCCACGAAAATACGTCAAAGGCCCGCGCGCTCTCAGTAACGACGCGCTCGGAAATGGAAGACATCAGCAGCGCCAACGCCACCGACCGCGAAGCCGCCCAAACCAGTTTCGATTTATCGCTGGGCCGCGAAAAAACCGCCATCCGTCAGCGCGTGTTGCAGCAACTGGCAGCTCCCAATCCGTCGTCGTCGAGCAAGGAAACCGATATCTGGGCCAGTTTGCCGGTAATTGCCAAAGCCAACGAAACCGGTGCGACGGTGAAGGTGTATTACCTGAGCGACATGGTGGAAAGTGTCTACCGCGCCGGGCGCCGGGATTTCCATAAAACACCCCCCAAAGACAACGCACAGGCGGAGGAATGGGCCAAAGCCGACGCCGGTCAGTTGAAGCAGTACACCATTGGCAGCCCCGATATTTCGATGATTTTACCGTTTGCGCCCAATGCATCGGTCAAAGAAAACAATCCGGCGGTGACGCAATACTGGCAGACGTTATTTCAGGAATTGGGAGCGGGAAATGTGGAGGAACAGTAACATCAGGCTTTGGTATTGAACGAATTGACAAAAACCGCTATTTCATCGACATCAAATATAAAGTCAATCGGGGCATTTAAAATGGCTTGCTGGGGCATAAAACTGGATTGAGCGGTTTCCGGTTTTTGGGCAACAATAATTCCACCGTTTTTTTTGACGGCATTCAATCCCGCCGTTCCGTCGGCATTCGCGCCCGACAACAGAATTCCGACCAGGGAAGAACCGTAGACATCGGCCGCCGATTCGAAGGTAACGTCGAGGGAAGGTCGGCTATAATTGATTTTTTCCGAATCGTCCAGCGCAAACACTTCTTCTTTTTCGATTAACAGATGGTAATCGGCGGGGGCCAGGTAAATTGCTCCCGGTTTGGCCGCATCTTTGTCTTCCACCTCCCGAATCGGCAGGCTGGTTTTAAGCGCCAGCAGATTAACCAGCGATGAATCGGTCGAATTTTTTCGGTGCAGGACAATAATTACCGCAAACGACAAAGGCGAAGATAAAGCCGGAAGTAGTTTTAACAACACTTCAATACTACCCGCAGAACCGCCAATAACGACAGCTTTACAAGTATTTTTCAGCTTATTTTCCGCCATATTTTTTCCTTATTTAATTGCTTATACCCGGGTTTAATGGAGGAGAAATTCAGTGTTTCTTTTGAGCCCAATGCCAGATAACCGAGTGTACCGATACTTTCATCGAATAAATTCAGGACTCGTTCCTGTAAATATTTATCGAAATAGATCAAGACATTCCGGCACAAAATAAGATCGAACTCGTTGAAAGAGCGATCAGAAACTAAATTATGGGTCGAAAAAATCATGCGTTCGGCCAATAGTTCTTCAAATTTAGCCTGTCCGTATTGGGCGGTATAATACGCCGAAAAATCATTCTTTCCCCCCGATTCAATATAGTTCTCTGAATATTGTTTCATCTGCAGCAATGGAAAGATTCCTTTCCGCGCTTTTTCAAGTACTTCCGGATTTAAATCGGTGGCATACAGCAAGGATTTATGGAGTAGCCCCGCTTCTTTCAGCAGGATCGCCATTGAAAACACTTCCTCGCCAGTTGAACATCCGGCATGCCAGATTCGAATGAAAGGTTTGGCCGATAGCGTCGGAATTACTTCGGTTCGTAAAGCTTTGTAAAATTGCGGGTCGCGGTACATTTCCGTAACGGTTACGGTAAGCCCTTCAATGACCCGTTTGATGTAGTTTGCGTCCGATTTAAGCCGGTACCGAAACTCGGCAAAACTTGGAAATTTATCCAGAATAAATAATCGGCTAATTCGTCGCTTCAACGACGCTTTCGCGTAATTGGTGAAGTCATACCCGTATAATTCAAACAGGTCGTTTAATACCAGGTCGACCTCCGTATCTTCTATCATCACCAATGCATTAAATACGCGATAGCAACTGCAACAGACGATCGACATCGACCGGTTTTGAAATATAATCCGTCGCACCGGCCTGCAAACATTTTTCCCGGTCGCCGACCATCGCCTGTGCCGTCACGGCAAAAATTGGCGTATGAACACGCTTTGTAATGTTTTTTATGTGCGGAATGGCCCCATACCCGTCCATTTCGGGCATCATCATGTCGATCAGAACGGCATCTACCACCTCATCGGTTTTCAGTAACTCCAGCGCATCCCGCGCGCTCGTGCACGAAATACATTCGAACGACCGCGCCCGTAAGGTAGCGCTCAGGGCAAAAATATTACGGGCATCGTCGTCAATAATCAAAATTCTTTTTTTACCCATTGTGCTGGTTTAATTGCGTTGATCAGATTGGTTATATGTACGAATTAAACGCAAAAATCAGGAACGTTCATAGAGCCAGACCCGCAATAAAGACATCAGTTGATCAATGTCAACAGGCTTGGTAATGTAATCGGATGCGCCCGCCTGAATGCATTTTTCCCGGTCGCCCGTCATCGCTTTTGCGGTAACGGCAATAACCGGCAAATTCCTCCATTGGTGATTTTCCCGGATTTTTTTAGCAGTTTCGTAGCCATCCATCTGCGGCATCATCATGTCCAGTAAAACCACATCGATATTCGGATTTTCCTGAAGTTTCTGATATGCTTCTTTCCCATCCAAGGCCGTAACGACGTTCATTTTATACGTTTCCAGGGCCTTCGAAAGTGAGAAAATATTCCGAACGTCGTCATCGGCAACCAACACGGTTTTATTCGCCAGTACCTGACTCAAGGCGCCCAGTTTTTTGAAATCATTGCTGGTCGTACCGGTTTTCTTGTTGTCTTCGACCAAATGGAGGAAAAGCGACACTTCATCCAACATACGCTGGTAGGAATGAGCGGTTTTGATAATGATCGAATCGGCGTATTTCTTAATTTTTAATTCTTCGGCCAGCGAAAGACTTTTGCCGGTAAAAATGATAATCGGCAGGTTTTCCAGACCCGGATTTTTTTTGGCTTCTTCCAGTATTTCGTAGGCTTTGGGATCCGGAATACCCATGTCTAAAATAACGCAATCGATTTCCTCTTTCTGCAATGCATTCACCCCTTCCGGCACGTTGCTTTTCAGTTCGGAATGAATGTTGAACGTCTCCAGAAAATACGCCAGGGCTTTGGCGT
Organism: Larkinella rosea; assembly: GCF_003858635.1. GTDB lineage: Bacteria > Bacteroidota > Bacteroidia > Cytophagales > Spirosomataceae > Larkinella > Larkinella rosea. The sequence continues at coordinate 375,757 of NZ_RQJO01000015.1, read as the reverse complement.
GTTTGGGATTATCTTCAATAATCAGCACTTTCTTACTCGTCCGATTCAAAACGTATTCAATCTTTTTAAAGACTTCCTGCATCTGCTCGAATGCGACCGGTTTATCCACGAAATCGACCGCTCCTTTCAGCAAACTTTCATTTTTTAATTTGTGCGACGACATAATGTGTACCGGAATAGGCCGGGTTTGCGGATCGGCTTTTAGGGCGTCCATCACCTGCCATCCACTCATGATTGGTAATTGAATGTCCAGTAAAATCCCGAGCGGTTTATAGATTCCGGCCAGTTTGAGCCCTTCATCACCCCGAACGGCAACAATGCCTTTGTACCCTTTCTGCCGGGAATAATCCAGCAGCGATTTGGCAAAATTGGTGTCGTCTTCAATAATCAGGATCGTTTTGTCGCGCTCCGTAATCGCATTCCGGTCGTCCGGAATACTTTCCGGAATGGTTGTGCTGATGTATTGATCCGGTCCGGTAACCTCGGTGACAGCTGCGGGCTCGGGGCTCCGGTTCACATATTGAGTGGTTTTCCCCGGCAAATTAGCCGCGGGCAAACTGCTCGTGGGAATGGTTACCGTAAACTCGCTCCCTTCGTTGACTTTGCTAAAAAGTACAATTTCGCCACCCAGCAGCTTTGTCAATTCCCGGCTAATGGACAAGCCTAAACCGGTGCCGCCATACTTCCGTTTGGTTGAGCCGTCGGCCTGCTGAAAAGCCTCAAAAATAAGTTGCTGTTTTTCCGGCGGTATGCCAATGCCGGTATCTTTCACGATAAAGCTGAGCATTGAATCCGCATTTTCGGGCCGTTTTATGGTCAATGTTACGCTCCCTTTCGACGTGAATTTCAATGCATTGGAAATCAAATTCTTCAAAACTTGTCCCAACCGCATCTTATCGGTTTCAATCACTGCCGGCACGTCCTTCTCAACAATTACGTTAAAATCCAGCCCTTTATCTTTCGCCAGTGGCGCAAACAAAGACTGAACCTCATCGGTTATTTCGGGAAGTGCTACGTCCAGGTACTCCAGCTTCATCTGACCGGCTTCAATCTTGGAAAGATCCAGAATTTCATCAATCAACCCGAGCAAGCCGTTCCCGGACGACTGAATCACTTTGGCGTAATCGATCTGATCGCCCGACAGATTTTCTTCGTTGTTTTCGGCCAGCAACCGGCTCAGCAACAGAATCGAATTGAGGGGCGTCCGCAATTCGTGTGACATATTAGCCAGAAATTCGGATTTATACCGGGTCGTCAGTTCCAGTTCTTCCGCTTTCCGTTGAATTTCCTCGTTCTTTTCTTCCAGCAAAACGCTGCGTTCTTCGAGTTCCGAATTGGTTTGCTGCAATTCTTCCTGCTGCACCCGCAACTCTTCCTCTGACGCCTGTAGTTTCAGCGACTGCGCTTCCAGCTCCGCATTCACATTTTCCAGCTCGTTGTGCTGGGCCTGCAACTCTTCCGATTGCGCCTGGGTTTCTTCCAGGAAATTCTGAAGTTTCACGTAATCCAAAGCAGCATTGACGCCAATGGCAATGGTTTCGAGGTTGGCTTCCAGAAACTCGATTTCCAGCGGTTCGGGTTTCTTCAAAAAACCGATTTCAATGACTCCAATGCACGTGCGGGCATACACCAGCGGCACAATAATCAGGGCTACGGGCGGAGTATGTCCTAACGACGAATTGACGTTCAGGTAATTGGCGGGCAGGTTATCAACCAGAAGCGGCTTTCTGCTTTTAATAACCTCGCCAACCAGTCCTTCGCCGATTTTAACCGTAGTCGGTGCGTCGGTTGCTGCATAACTTCCCGCCAGTTTAAAACTCGAATCGCTATCGATAATGTAAACCGTTCCCAAAGGCGCATTGATGTAACTGGTTAACGTCTCAATCAGGTTGTCGGCGAGTTTTTCCAGATCCCGCTCCCCCCGAATGGCTTCGTTTAAGTTAACCGTGCCGGTTTGCAGCCAGTTTTTATTATTTAAATCGGTAAAAGTGGTTTCCAGCGACGTCGCCATCGTGTTCAATGCCCGGGCAATTCGACCCAGTTCATCGTCTTTGTTATCTTCACTTCGGATGGCGTAATTTCCTTCGGCAATGTCGGACGTTATGTCCTCCATGACGGTAATTCTTGCAGCGGTTTCGCGGTATTTTTCTTCGGCTAATTTTTGCTTGGCAAGTCGATCGTCGAGGTCTTTTTTAATCCGTAAATAAGCGCTGGCGGTAATCAATACCGATATAAATGCTGCTATAACGAGCAGATAGGGCGTATACGTAATGTAAATTTGCTGCTGCTCAATCCGCCTGTTCAGTAAGGCATTTTCATCCATTTTAATTTGGTTGATCAAGGATCGAAGATCGTCCATAATCTTCTTTCCCCGTATCATTTCACTCTGCCGCGAAATCGTATCATTGACAAAGTACTTATTTCGTTTTGCCATGTCGATAATGCGTTGCATCTGGACAAACTTCGCATCAAATAATGTCTTGGCTTCCGAAAGGCTCTTTTGCTGAATGCGATTATCAGCTGTCATATTTCTGACGGAATTATAACTGGCCTGTACTTTTTCATAGGCCCCATTATAAGGCTGTAGGAAAAGCGGATCGAGCGTAATGATAAATCCACGCTGGCCGGTTTCTGCATCTTTGACATACGATATAATGTTCTCCGCTTCGATCAATACCTGATTGGTATGATTTACTAACTGAGAATTGCTGATCAGTTTCTGGGTGCTGTAAAAAGAAGCCACCAAACTGAGCAACAGCAACAATATGGAAAAGGAAAAGACAATCTGTAATTGTCGGATAACGGAATTATTAGTCGATTGCGGCATACCTTCGCGCTTATGAACCCGGTCTTTTTATTCGTTTATCTGGTGAATCGGCAAAATCAATATAAATTGGCTACCTTCATTGACCTGACTTCTGGCAGAAATAATTCCATTGTGTTTATCCATATTTTTCTTGGCAATAGCCAGACCAATGCCGGTCCCTTCGTAACTCGCCCGGTCGGTTAAACGCTGGAAGATGACAAAAATACGATCCATGAATTTTTCGTCGAATCCAATCCCGTTGTCACTCACCACAATACGATAAAAACCGCCATCCGGATTCCGTTCGCTATCCACGTTTTTTTCGGCAATACGCTCAGACGTGATGCGAATAACGGGTGGGATATCTTTTTTAGAAAACTTCAGTGCATTGCTGAGCAGGTTCTGAAAAACCTGCCGGATGCGCCCGGGTACGGTATCGATCACCGGCAATTGGTCGATCGTAACTACGGCTTTTTTGGCATGAATAATTTCGTCAAAATCAACCAGAATTTCGTTGAGCAAATGGCTCAAATTAGTCGGCTGAAATAAAGCCGGGGTCGATAACTGGGCATACGACAACAAATCATTGATCAAACCGGACATCCTGGCCGATGAATTAATGGACCGATCGAGGTAGCTTATTGCTTCTGAATTTCCGGATAAATACTTTTCTTTAATCAGGTCATTCAAAATCTGTATTTTCCGAAGCGGTTCTTTTAAATCGTGCGAAACAACCCAGGTAAATTGCTGAAGCTCATGGTTGCTTCGTTCCAGTTCCAGGTTTTTAACCAGGAGTTCTTTCGTTCGTAATTCAACTTTTTGCTCCAGCAGTTCGGCGGCTAATTTCTGCGGATGGATGTCCGTAAACGTACCAACCCAGCGCGCCGGTTTTCCCTGTTGAAAAATGGGTAATATGCGCAATAAATGGTATTTATAATCGCCCGTAGCGAGTTCTTTCAGCCGGATTTCCCGCGTAAACTCGATTCCATTTTTTAAATAAATATCCCAGTCTTCGCATACTTTTTTATCGTCGGGATGAGTTTGGGGAAAGGCGGTTTGGTCGCTGGAATAAAGAAACCAGTGTTCGTTGACATATTCGAGACCGCCATCCGGGCCGATGGTAAAGGCCATTTGCGGCAGCGACGCCAAAACCGACCGGAGTTCCTGCATGCGTCCGGCAATCTCTTCCTGCGCCTGTTTCCGCACTTCAATTTCTTTTTCGAGCGATTTCTGGGTTTCTTTTAATTCCTGCTGCTGCCGATATAACCGGTGCAGATTTTTTATTTTTAAAACCAGAATATCGGGATCGACCGGTTTGGTTAGATAATCAACTCCGCCCGACGTATAGCCTTTGGCAATGAATTTTTTCTCGGTATTAACCGCCGAAAGAAACATGATGGACGTGTCTTTGGCTTTGCTAAAACCGGCAATGGCATTGGCGACTTCAAAACCATCCATTCCGGGCATTTGCACATCCAGAATGATCACGGCATAGTTGGCTTTCAGGACTTTTTTTAAGGCCTCTTCGCCCGATTCGGCCGTATCAACCGTAAAATTATGTAACTCAAGGATTTTCTTTAGAGGAAGAATATTTTCCGGCCTGTCATCAACAATTAAAATCATACGCAATGCAGGTGTTTAAGGCTCCGAAAATGGCCGTTTGGGTGTTTCCGATCTTCTTTTCTAACGAAAATGTGAAGATAGGGCTACGAAGTGGGTGGTTCCAAATATCGAAGGGTCAGTAAATAAGTAATTATGAAATAAACGATCTCCGCAAACCCGAGTTTCAGGCTTTATCCGTAAAAATTCAGTAGAAATGCCATTTTTCCCCTCTTTCCCGGCAAAGCGGATCAATGTTTTTAAACCACTCCATTTCATGCAACACGTAATCCTTCTGCTCCTGTGCATTTCTTCTTTTGCCCTTGCTCAACAGCCGAATGAAACTCTTTTGCTTCGTACCGGCAAAATCTACGATTCGGAGAAACAGATTTTCCGACAAAACCAGGACATATTGATTGAAAATGGCGTCATCACGCAGGTTGGCAACAAGTTACGTAAACCGTCCGGTGCCCGGGTGATCGACCTCGGCCGTTGCACGGTAACACCCGGTTTGATGGACGCCCACACGCACCTGCTGATTCACCAGAAACAAACCCAAAACGGCCTGGCCGACGCGTCGAAAGTCCCCGCCGACGAACGCATCCGGCAGGGGTTGGGATTTGCGAAAGAAAACCTGGAAGCGGGTTTTACGACCGTGCGCGATGTGGGTAATTCGGGACAATACCTGGATGTCCGGCTGCAAAAGCTGCTCAACAGCGGGCAGGAACCCGGGCCGGATCTGCATGTTTCGGGGCCGATCATTAGTCCGCCGGGCGGTCAGTTTGGCAAACTTTTCCCCGCCGACAGTTTTGTGATCAATCAGGAATACCGGGTTGTCAGGGGCGTTCAAGATGCCGAAGCGGCTGTTATGGAACACGTTGCGCACGGCGTCAATGTCATTAAAGTGGCGATGAATACCGATAAACGCGTACTGGCTCCCGACGAAATTGCCGTAATTGTGAAAACCGCTCACCGCAACCAGCTTCCGGTAACGGCCCATGCCACCACCGACGAGTCGGCCCGTGATGCGGTGCTGGCGGGTGTGGATGGCATTGAACACGGCTACAGCCTTTCCGACAGCACATTAGCGTTGATGAGTCAGCGCGGAACGTATCTGGTTCCGACCGATATGTCCCGGCAAAACGCCCTGAAAATGGTGATTGGCATTGGTATGAAGGGCAAAGAAGGTGAGGAGTATGCGAACGGTTTTCTCAACAGCGTGCACGACCGGCTCAAACGGGCGGAGCAAAAGGGCGTTATGATTGTGGCAGGAGCCGATTTTTATACGGATATCACCACCATTGCGCGGGGCGCGGGTGCCGTCGACGTTTTGCTGGCTTATTTCGAAGCGGGAATGTCAGCTGCCAGGGTCCTGCAATATGCCACAGTCCATGCGGCCAAAGCGTTGAGAATCAGCGACCGCGTGGGAACCATCAAGAAAGGGATGAAAGCCGACTTAGCGGTTTTCAACGGGGATCTGGAAACCGATTTCGCCCGGAGTCTTTTTGATGTAAAACTGGTGATTAAGAATGGGAAGGTGTACGAACCGAAAGCCGGGAAGTAAGTCCGGTTATGCTCCACTCACCCGGTTTTCAACCTACTTGATGATCTTTTCTGCCTCGGTCAACCCGGCAGCCGCTACATCTGGGCTAGGGTTTCCAGTATGTGACATGGATAAATATACTGTGTAATAAGCTCCAATGAATGCATTCAGCAGCTGTTTATCCAGGGGAGAAAGCTGCTGTTTATACCAGTCAACGTCTTTCCGGTCTTTCCTTTTTTACCCAGAAAACCGTCTAAAGCGACCAGAACGCCCGCGTAAGCGGTATGGCCCGCCATCTTGACGTATTTCGTATCCTGATAATAACCGTCTTCTTTCCTGGCTTTCTCGCGCAGGATTTCTCTCGCATTATCAAGGTAATGTCGGGCTTCATATACGGTTTTCATAAGCAGGTAACGTTTAGCAGCGGGTTTGATTCATTTAACGAATCAAACCGTAATTAGTCACTGGCTACCAGTTACAAATCCGCGATCACCGTAATGCCGCCCTGCGTTTTCTCGCCAATCTTTACTTTCACTTCTGCATCCAGTGGCAGGAACAGGTCGACCCGCGAACCGAATTTGATGAAGCCCAACTCGTGGCCCTGCTGCACCTGCTGGCCTTCTTTGGCGTACCACACAATCCGGCGGGCGAGCGCCCCGGCAATCTGGCGGAGGAGAATTTCGGCTCCGGTTTTGGCCTTGACCACCACGGAAGTCCGTTCGTTTTCGGTGCTCGATTTCGGATGCCAGGCAACCAGGTATTTTCCGGGATAGTATTTGACGTAGTTGACGGTGCCGGTGACGGGATAAAAATTAATGTGGACGTTCAACGGCGACATGAAAATGGACACCTGCCGGCGCGGAGCTTTGAAATATTCCGGTTCGTTTACTTCCTCAATCACGACCACCGTGCCATCGCAGGGCGAAATGACGTGCTGATCGTTCAACGGCGTAGTTCGGCGCGGTTTCCGGAAAAATTGCAGAACCAAAAAGAACAGCACCAGACTGACAACGAGAATGAGCGTACTGGCCGTTTGGTTACCGGTGAACAGATAGAAGATGGATAAAAGATTGACTGCTAACAGAATAAGGGCTGTCCAGAACAAAATTTGATATCCTTCCTTGTGGATAGTCATACGAATGGAAAATCAGTTGCTTCTTCTAAAGATGGGTAGAGCGGTGAAGGTACGAAACAAAGTACATTGGCTCCAATTCGCGGGCGACATTCACTACGCCTAAAAACAAAGATTTCAGTCCACATTGGAAGAAAACCGCCTGAGTTTTCTCCTTTGTAGACTGAAATCCGTGCATTTTTACTCAATAACCGCCCCGGAATTTATAGGTGCTGGCCACTTTGTCGATGGCGACGATGTAAGCCGCCAGTCGCATCGAAACCTTGTATTTCTGGGACGTTTCGAAGACGCGGTCGAACGCGTCTTTCATGTTGCGGTCGGCCCGGCGATTGATCCGGTCGAGCGTCCATTTATACCCGATGCGGTTTTGAACCCACTCAAAATACGAAACCGTTACGCCCCCGGCGTTGGCCAGAATGTCCGGCACTACCATAATTCCTTTTTCGTTGATGATATCGTCGGCGCTGGCCGAAGTAGGGCCGTTGGCACCTTCCACGATCATTTTCGCCTGAATGGAATCGGCGTTTTCGGCCGTAATAACGTCTTCCTTAGCCGCCGGAACCAGCACATCGACCGGCAATGCCAGCAGTTCTTCGTTTGAAATGCGCTCGGCACCGTTGAAACCTTCCAGTGTCCCTTTGTTGGCGTTCCGGTAGGCCAGAGCCGCGCTGATGTCGATACCCCGATCGTTGTAATAACCGCCCGTCACGTCGCTGATCGCCATAACCGTAACACCGCGTTCGTGCAGCAGTTCAGCCGCAAACGAACCGACGTTGCCAAAACCCTGCACAGCCGCCGACGAGCGATACGGATTCATGCGGAGTTTGTCCATCGCCGACAGTGCCGCGACGGTAACACCCCGCCCCGTGGCCTCGGTGCGGCCCAGCGAACCACCCAGAACGAGCGGTTTTCCGGTCACGACGCCGTTGATGGTCATGCCCCGCGATTTCGAATATTCGTCCATGAGCCACGCCATCTCGCGCGGGCCGGTTCCCATATCCGGGGCCGGAATGTCGCGATCGGGGCCGAAAACGTCGAGCATGGCTACGGTATACGCCCGAATCAGGCGCTCAATTTCGCCGGCCGACATCTCGCGCGGGTTGCAGGCAATACCACCTTTGGCCCCGCCGTACGGAATGTCGACAACGGCGCATTTCCAGGTCATCCAGGCAGCTAAGGCCCGTACTTCGTCGAGCGTAACGGCCGGGTCGAGCCGGATGCCGCCTTTCGACGGCCCCAGAATGGTGGAGTGAATAACGCGGTGACCTTCAAAAACTTTGATCGATCCATTGTCCATCGTGATGGGCAAACCAACCATCACCTGCCGCGCCGGAACCTTCAGGATGTAGTACATTTCCTCGGTTACGCCCAGAAGCTGGGCTGCGGCATCGAACCGCGACATCATGGATTCAAGCGGATTCTCTTTATCTTTTATGGGGGCTGGTTCTATATAAGCCATAATACTATTTTTTTAGTTGGCAATCTGATGAAGCGCCATCGCAAAATTACCAAAAAAGACAACGATACTACTTATGAACTATTTTTTCGGGGATTAGTATAATTTCCGGTTTCAAAATCATGTATTACATCCGGTTTTTTATACCAAACAACGTCACAAACAAGCACTTATAACACCAAATAATGATTGGCATTTCCGGGTATTTGCCAACAACTATTTTTTGAACTTTTTTTTAAACGGTAGGTCTTATTGATTGAAAAAGAATCAATAGAGTTGTAATTTTGTTATTTCATCGACGGAAAATATTCACCCACTTAACTAGCTGATCAGTACTATGGTTCAGGAAGACAAGAAAAGGTACTCAGAGGAGGAGCTAAAGGAGTTCGAGGTGCTGATTAGCCAGAAGTTAGAAGCATCCCGGAACGAACTTAATTACATCAAGGAAACGCTTAGCAAGCGGAATGATAGCGGTACCGATAATACGTCGGGTACATCCAAACTGCTGGAAGATGGCGCCGATACCAGCGAGCGCGAAAACTTCAGTCAGCTGGCGGCCCGTCAGCAGAAGTTTATTCAGCAATTGGAAGCCGCTTTGGTTCGAATTAAAAATGGGACATACGGTATTTGTATCGATACCGGCAAGTTAATTCCGAAAGAACGGCTGCGGGCAGTTCCGCACACGCAGCAAACGATCGAAGCCAAACTCAAACGATCGTAAGGCGACACCTAGTCGTTTCCGGAAAATAGGCTTTTTTAATCTCCCGCTTCATCCATGAAGCGGGATTTTTTTTAGTATTGCGATGACTATTGGGTAGTTTCTCGTCCAATAAGATAAATAGAAGTAAAAAACTGGTTTGGTTAATAAACATTTTCCAAACAAAATGGGTCGTAATTGGTACTACTACAGCAGTCTTTACCGACAAACCGCTATGTTAGAACGACTAGAAGAAATCAGGGAAAGCATCTTCAAATACCTTGAAGCACGGATTGAATTATTTAAACTGGAAACCCGCAGCCAGGTTGAAAACATTGCGCTGAATGCCGTACACGGAATTGTGCTCGGATTTCTGGTAACCATCACGACCATCTTTTTATTTTCGTTGTTAGCCGCCTATCTCAACGAAGTGCTGGACAGCCGTTACCTGGGCTTCCTGATCGTGGCCGGTTTTTTCCTATTGCTGACCCTGATTTGGGCCTTCGCAAAAGGGCCGGTAGAAGGCATGCTTCGGAGGATGACCTACAACATACTGAAACATGCCCAGGAGAAGAAAGCCGAAGAACGGGCCGAAGCCATTCAGGATTTGATGACCCAAACGCGCGAGTCGTTGAACGAGAGTGGATCAATAAAGGAATAAATACCATAATTTTCCCTAGAATACGAACTAAGTAGTTCGCTTTATCATAAGTCAATCCATTTTTTTACTAATTTTAGAACGCTCATTTTATGGATACGAATGTGCCCTTTTCAGATACATCGGCCCGAAGGGCTGAGTTGATGGAAGCCACCGAGCAGTATAAAAGTTCGATTGAGACCAACGTCAAAGCCTTGAAAGAGGATGCCGCAGAAGTCGGTAAAACTGTGGCGTTGGTGGCGGGAGTTTGTTTAGCCGTCTACGTTGTTGCCAGTATTGTGATACCTAAGTCTGATAAATCGGACAGCAACTACGATGAAGACGACTATGAAGAGGTTGGTGAAAGCACCCGGGCGCACGCGCGACGGGCGGCTAAAGCCGCTGAAGAAGCTCCCGCACGGTCGGCAATCGGTGGTGCAATTACCGGGATCGTGACGTCAATTCTGACCAATCTGGCCCGGCAGCAGGTAACTGATTTTATTTCGCGTTTACGTCAGGATAATGCAACCACACACACACAGCCAGGACAATACCCGTAACCTGTTACTGAATACCCTGTATAACCGCAAGGAAACAGGGCGAAAATCATTTGCCGTCTTGCTCGATCCGGATAAAATCGAGCAAGAATCGTTTAAAGACCTGCTGATTCGGAGTGTTGAAAACCGGGTTGATTTCTTTTTCGTGGGCGGAAGTCTGATTACCAACTTCATTCTGCGGGAAGTCATTGAAACCATTCGGACGTATACGAATATTCCGACGATCCTTTTTCCCGGAAATAGTCTTCACATCGAGCCCAGCGCCGATGCAATTCTGTTGCTTTCCCTCATTTCGGGCCGGAATCCGGAGTTTTTGATCGGGCAGCACGTTATTGCCGCTCCGCTTTTAAAGAAAAGTGGGTTGGAGATTCTGCCGACGGGCTACATGCTCGTCGATAGCGGTGTACAAACAACGGTTTCATACATCAGCAATACCACCCCCCTTCCGTATGATAAACCGGGTGTGGCAGCCTGTACGGCCATGGCGGGCGAGATGCTCGGACTCAAATTGATTTACATGGATGCGGGCAGCGGAGCCCGGCGACCGGTTTCGCCGGAAATGATTGCCGCCGTTCGTTCGTGTGTCGATACGCCCATTGTGGTTGGCGGAGGTATTAATTCCGTGGAGCGGGCGCAAGCCGCCTTGCAGGCCGGTGCCGATGTCATTGTGGTTGGGAACGGAATCGAGAAAAATCCGGAATTATTACCCGAAATTGCCGCCGTTGTGCAGGAAGTAAACCGGCAACTGGCGTAACCGATACGGTATAACGAAAAAAGGCCGGACGAAAAGGGGCAATCCTTTCGTCCGGCCTTTTGTGTGGGTATGGGTTTTATACATTCATTAGCGACTCCCGACGGCGCATTTTACCGGCCGGAATTCCGAACATCATCTTGAACCGGCGGCAGAAATACGCCGTGTCTTTGTAACCGACTTCGGCACCGATGGCCCGGATGCTTTTCTTCGACGTCCGGAGCAGCCCGACAGCGGCTTCCATCTGCTGGTATTCGATGTAATCCTGCGGGTTGATACCCGTCAGCATTTTGAAATACTGCCCGACGTAATCTTCCGACACGTTCGCGACGTTCGCCAGCACTTTGTTCGACAAATCACCGCCGAGGTTATCTTTGATGTAGGCAAAAATATCGATCAGACGCGGATCCTTGAAGTACGTGCTGTTGGTCACCAGCTGCTCAACGAACAGGCGGTTTTTCAAGATGTACCGAATGACCTCGATCACGATTTCTTCGGTTTTGATCTTGATAATCCGACCTTTACCGGCGGTATCCAGCATTTCTTCGGCCAGAATCTGGTTGATCGTCTGCACCAGCGAATCTTCCCGCTTGATGATAAACGGCGGAACATCCAGCGAGTTGAAGAAGTTTACCGAGTCGAACACCTTCGCTTCAAACGACACATACCCGAAGGAGTTCGGCATGTTGGCGATTTTCTGCGGATCGCGGTTGGCTTCAAAATACAATTCCCGGTGAATCATAAATTCTTCATTCGAGACGGTTTTCGGTTGCGACGCGTCGCCGTAGGTGACGGTGATGTGCTTACCACCCGGAATAAATAACATATCACCGGTTTCCACCTTTACTTTTTCTTCGCCGAACGATACTTCACCGTTGTAGAGAACGGTCAATGTATTTTCAACATCGTAATAGTTTTTGATGGTTATGGGCTGTAAAATACGGATGTTTCGGGCCTTGATGAACTTCACACCCAGCGATTCGATAATTTTATTATAGTCTTCCATAGGGGGAAAGTGATGTATCTACATTGATCATATTGCAAAGTTGCACAAAACTAATAAATTGTACAAATCTAATACAACATTCGTTCTTGCGAAAAGATAAAAAAAATAGCGCGATACCAATAAAGTAGCGCGCCTGTTTTTTAAAAAAATTGTGCTAACGGTAAAATAGTTCTATTTGAGCAGCTCCCGGGCGATTACTAATTTTTGGATTTCGGACGTACCCTCGTAAATCTGCGTAATCTTGGCGTCCCGCATAAACCGCTCGACGTGATACTCTTTGACGTAGCCATAGCCGCCGTGAATCTGAACGGCTTCCGTCGCAGCCCACATCGCAACCTCCGATGCAAATAATTTGGCCATCGCGGCCGCCTGCACGTAATCCTTGTGTTCGTCTTTCAGTCGGGCGGCTTTGTAAACCAGCAATCGGGCAGCTTCAATTTTTGTCACCATTTCGGCCAGCTTGAACTGAATTGCCTGGTGATCAAAGATTTTTTTACCGAACGACTGCCGCTCCTGAGCATATTTCAACGCCAGTTCGTAGGCCCCGGCCGCAATGCCCAGCGCCTGGGCGGCAATTCCGATCCGGCCACCGTTCAGCGTTGACATCGCAAATTTGAAGCCAAAACCGTCGTCGCCGATGCGGTTTTCTTTCGGGACTTTTACGTCGGTAAACATCAGCGAATGCGTGTCCGACGCTCGAATGCCCATTTTATCCTCTTTTTTTCCGACTACAAAACCGTCCTGCCCTTTTTCAACAATCAGGCAATTGATGCCCCGGTGTTGTTTCTCGGCGTGGGTTTGCGCCATCACGAGGTAGGTGCTCGCCGATCCGCCGTTCGTAATCCAGTTTTTGGTGCCGTTCAGCAAATAATAATCGCCGTGGTCGATGGCCGAGGTGTGTTGCGAAGTCGCATCCGAACCCGCTTCCGGTTCCGATAAACAAAACGCTCCGATGACCTCGCCGGTCGCCAGTCTGGTCAGGTATTTCTGTTTTTGTTCTTCCGTACCAAAGGCTTCCAGGCCCCAGCAAACCAGCGAGTTATTGACCGACATGACGACGGAGCACGAGGCATCAACTTTGGAAATCTCCTCCATCGCGATCACGTACGAAACCGTATCCATGCCGCCCCCGCCGTAGTCGGGTGATACCATCATACCCAGAAAACCGAGTTCGCCCATACGCCGAACCTGCTCAGTCGGAAATTTGGCCGCATTGTCACGTTCGATAACACCGGGCAACAGTTCGGTCTGTGCAAAATCCCGCGCGGCTTCCTGCACGGCCTGGTGTTCTTCGGTCAGGTTAAAATTCAGACCGGATAATTCAAGTGTGGAAGTTGACATGTCGTCGTGAAGTGTTTTGAATTCGTACTGAATATGTTAACGGAATTTGTCATTGTCACCCCTAAATCCCCACTCCGGCGGCCCGGTTAAAGGACGGTCGGCCGCTGCCGGACTTTCAAATCCGGAGTATTTCCTTCCAAGTCCCTTCTGGGAATTTAGGGGTGACAGCCTTCAGGGCGTAATCACCAGCTTTCCCATCACCTGCCGGTGCATCATTTCGGTCAGGGCCTGGGGCACTTTTTCGAGCGGATATTCCGCCTGAATGTGCGGTTTCATCTCGCCCTTCTGATAGAACGTCAAGAGCGCCTGAACATTTTTAAAATTATCTTTTGGTTGTTTTTCGGCAAATGCCCCCCAGAAAACCCCAACCACCGAACAACCCTTCAGCAGCGGCAAATTCAGCGGAATGCTCGGAATCGATCCGGCCGCAAAACCGACCACCAGATACCGCCCCCGCCAGCTAATCGAACGCAGAGCCGCTTCGCTCAGGTCGCCACCGACCGGGTCATAAATAACATCGACACCGGAGCCGCCGGTTATTTCCCTAATCCGTTCGCGGAGGTCTTCGCGGCTGTAATTAATGGTTTCGCCCGCGCCGGTTTGTTGGCAGAGTGCCAGTTTTTCGTCGGTCGAAGCAGCCGCAACGACCTTTGCGCCCATGATTCTCCCTAATTCAACAGCGGCTAATCCAACACCGCCAGCGGCTCCCAATACCAGCAACGTTTCGCCGGGTTGCAGATTGGCACGGTCTTTCAGCGCGTGGTACGAGGTGCCGTAGGTGTACATGAGCGATGCCGCCGTCACGGAATCCATGCCGTCTGGAATCGGAAAAGTCTTGGAACCGTCGGCCAGCACTTCCTCGGCAAAACCGCCCCAGCCCGTCAGCGCAAAAACCGCATCGCCCGGTTTTAGGTGCGTAATGCCTTCACCGACCTCTTTCACCACCCCGGCGACTTCGCCACCGGGTGAAAACGGAAATGGCGGTTTGAACTGGTATTTGCCCTGAATCATCAGCGTGTCGGGGAAATTGACTCCGCAGGCTTTCACCTGAATCACCAGCTTGCCCTTCGTGGCTTTCGGCGATTCGGTTTCTTCCACGGTCAGGGTTTCGGGCGGGCCATACTGGCGGCAGAGAACGGCTTTCATGGGTTACCTCATTTTGTTGTGTTCAATGGATTTCGTGCCTTTCCGGGCCAGCGCCTGCACGCCCGTCAGCAATTCGGCAAAGCGCGGGTCCTGCGTCAGCCCTTTTTGATAACGGCTGTAAATTTGCTGAATCACAACCGAATTCTTGAACAAACCAAATATATAGTAGTATAAAATAGCTGACAAATCGCGACCGCTGCGTTCGGCGTACCGATCGGCAAACTCCTGTCGGGTCAGATTGCCGGGCAGCCAGGTCAGATTGAACGACTTTTCGAACACGCCGTCGGCGACTTCGGCCCAATAGGAGAGCACGGTTCCGACGTCCATCATAGGATCGCCCACGGTACACATTTCCCAATCCAAAACCGCCCGAATGTCGGTCAGGTCGGCCGGATTCAGCACTACATTGTCGTATTTATAGTCATTATGGAGCAGGGTCGGTGGATTTTCGGGCGGCAAATGTTCCGTCAGCCAACGGGCCAGTGTGTCCATGTCGGGTAAATCGTCGGTTTGGGCATTCAGGTAACGCCGGTGCCAGCCCTCCACCTGCCGACGCACGTAACCTTCCGGTTTTCCCAATTGAACCAGACCGGTTTTCTGAATGTCGATGTCGTGGAGCTGCACTAGATTATCGACCAATGACTCCGATATCCGACGCATCGTTTCCGCCGAAATCGCCATTTTGGGAGCCGTATGCGCCCGCAGAATGACGCCCGCGACCCGCTTCATGACGTAAAACGGGCAACCCAGTACGGTTTCATCGTCACAGAAAATCACCGGCTCCGGAATTTTCGGGTAACCCGCCGATCGGAGCAACGACAAAACCCGAAATTCCCGCCCCATATCGTGTCCGCCTTTGATAGTGGCACCAAACGGCGGTCGGCGGAGCACAAACTCCTGCGTTCCCGCGTCGGTTTTGAGCAAATACGTCAGATTGGAATAGCCTCCGGGAAACTGCCTGCATTCCGTGATGTTTCCAAAACCGGGAACGGCATCGTTCAAAAACGGATTCAAAACCGCCAGATCCAGCTCTTCGCCAGGGCGGACTGTGGTGGCGGAATCGGGTTTCAGCTCAGCCATTTTTCTTTTTTACGTCCAAACCGTAGTTTTTCAAAATACTTCGGGCCAAAGCGGATTTATGCACTTCGTCGGCGCCGTCGTAAATCCGCGCACCCCGTTCGTGCCGGTAATACCAGGCCAGCAGCAGGTCGTCGGTAATGCCCATCGCACCAAACGTCTGAATGGCGCGATCCACGACTTTCAGCATGACGTTGGCCACGAAAAATTTGATGGCCGAGATTTCGTTGCGCACGCTGGCGGCTCCAAACCGGTCGATGTTGTGGGCGGTTCGCAAGACCATCAGCCGGGCTGCATCGATTTCGGCGCGGCTTTCGGCAATAAATCCCTGAATAAACTGCTTTTCGCCCAGCCGCACGCCCGGTTCGATTTCGCGTGCGACCGCCCGGCGACACATCAGGTCAAAGCTGCGTTCGCTGATGCCGATCCAGCGCATGCAGTGGTGAATCCGGCCCGGCCCCAGCCGTTCCTGCGCCAGCGTAAAACCAAGCCCTTCGCCCCCAATCAGATTAGAAACCGGTACCCGCACGTTGTCGTAAACCACTTCCGAATGACTGCCCCAGTGGTCGCCGGAATCGCCCATGATGGAGATGTTGCGGACCAGACGAAAACCGGGCGTGTCGGTTGGCACCAGAATCATGCTGGCCCGGCGGTGGGGCGCGGCATCGGGATTGGTGACGGCCATAACAATGGCAAATGCCGCGCCATCGGCGGAAGATGTAAACCACTTATGACCGTTGATAACGTATTCGTTTCCTTCGCGAGCAGCGATGGTTCCCAGTTGCGTGGGATTCGAACCTGCAAATTCGGGCTCGGTCATCGAAAAACAGGAACGAATCCGACCGGTTTTGAGGGCTTCCAGAAACCGCTCTTTGAGTTCGTCCGACGCGTGTTTGTGTAGCAACTCCATGTTCCCAATATCGGGAGCCTGGCAATTAAAGGTGTAATGACCAAACGGACTGGTCGCCAGCACTTCGCTGATTTGCCCGAATTCGCACAAGGTCAGGCCCAAACCGCCTTCGTCGGTACCGAATTGCAGTCCCCACAACCCAAGTTTTTTCACCAATTCCCGTTTTTGATCCAGCATGTTGGCTACGTTGGAAAAAGGGCCGGTGAGGTAATCGGCGGTTTCGAGCGGAATGAGTTCGGTTTCAATAAAATCCCGGATGCGGGGAATCAGGGGGCGGGTGCGGTCGGTCGCGAAAAGGTCTTCCATTTGCTTATTTATAAACGACGATTAAAACCGCCCCGGTCACCATAATGGCCGCACCGATGAGTTTCTGAACAATATTTTTCTCCTTAAAGAACTGATACCCAAACAGGACGTTCAGCAAAACCGAGGTCTGGAATAATGCCAGAACATAGCCCACCTGCATCCCGCCAAAGGCCGTGTTAGTCGAAAACTGCATCAAACCAACCGAAATGAACAGGGCTGCGTACGTTCCTTTTTGGGCGGAAAGCACCCGAATTTGTTCCTTCCAGCGACTGCGGAGCGTCAGGACGACCCAGCCGAACGAGAACAGAAAACCCAGCGCGCACCAGAGCACAAAGGTGGTCATGGGTGTCGAAAGCAGCATGGCCCGCTTGAGAAAAACCGCTTCGATGGCCGAGCAGACCAGCGCAATCAGCCGAAGCTGAATTTCCGGCTTTTTCAGAATATCAAAGGAAAACCGGCCTCCTTTCTGCCCCGACCCCAAAACGAAGTAACTCCCGGCGATGATCAGAACGACTCCGAATGCGCCCATCCAGCTCGGTATTTCGTTCAGCAAAACAATCCCGAACAGAATACTGACCACGGATTTATAAGCGTTGACCGGGCCGAGAACCGACAACTCACCGGTCCGTATCGCCTTGATCAACAACACATTACCCAATACACCAATTGAATTAAAGATGAGCACCGCCCACCAGAAATCCGCAGGCAAACCGGATAAATTCAAGTCCGGCCAGAACGTGATTGTTAATAGGGCCAAAAAACCGTAGGTTGCGGAACTGACAAATAAAGGCTCGGCGGCCCGTTGGGTGAGTTGTTTCTGGAAAACGTTCGATAAGGGACTCGATACAATGCGGACGACGATGGCGACGGTGGTGAGGGTAAGGATAAGGACTAACATACGTGCGTAAACCGGAAAGCCGTCCGGTGCAATTCATGAAATAAGTCAAAGTTTAGTAAAAATTTTGTAGATAAGCGTTTTTCATTGTTCATAATCTTTGTTGAATAAGCTGATTTCTGGTATGCGCTTCCGGCTGTTTCTGCTCTGTCTTGTTTTCTCCCACCAACTCTGGGCTCAGAAAAAAATCGTTATCACGGTCGATGATCTGCCGGGTGTGACCAACTTTTACCGGACACCCGATGGCCGACTGATCATGAATCAAAAACTGATCCGGCATTTTCAGACGCACCGCGTTCCCGCCATCGGGTTTGTGATTTCGCAGTGGCTTTACCAGAACGGCAAAGGCGCTCCCGACCCCAATCAGGTGAATGTGCTGAAAGCCTGGCTCGATGCCGGGCTGGAACTGGGCAATCACACGTTTTCGCACAAAGACTTTACGGTTATTTCCATTCAGGACTATTTCGACGAAGTGACTGGTGGTGAAAAGATTACGAAAAAACTGGTGGAAGAACGCGGAAAACCGTTCCGGTTTTTTCGGCATCCGTACCTCCGCAAAGGCGAAACGCCCGCCAAAAAAGATTCGCTCGAGCGGTTTTTAGTGAAGCACAACTACCGCGAAGCGCCGGTGACGGTCGATAATTACGATTTTCTGTTTTCCCACGCCTACGATAATGCACTGCTGAAAGGCGACAGCGCGTCGGCGGTTGAGATTGGCCGACAATACCTGGATTACATGACGGCCTATGTCCGCTACTACGAAGCGCAGTCGGATTCGCTGTTTAAGCGGCAGATTCCGCAGTCGTTGCTGACGCACGCCAACACGATTAATGCGGTTTACATGGGCGACTTACTGAAACGGCTGACGCAAAGCGGGTACACATTTATCTCGCTGGAAGAAGCCCTGAAAGATCCGGCCTATCGTTCGAAAGATGGCTACATCGGCAAAGGCGGGATTTCGTGGATGCACCGCTGGGCGCTGACGCAGGGCAAAAAGGGCGGTTTTTTTAAAGGCGAACCGGAGGTTCCGGCGATGGTCACCAAATGGGCCGAAAATCCGTAGAGACGCGATTAATCGCGTCTCTACCCGTCGTCAACCGGCCGTTAACCCGCCATCCATCTGAATCGCCTGGCCCGTGCAAAACGCGTTTTCGTCCGAACACAACCACAAAATGGCCTGGGCAATCTCTTCCGGCTGGCCAAACCGCCCAATCGGAATCGCCCGGCGCAGGCGGTTTTCCATATCGGGTGAACTATTGATCAATTCGTCGACCATCGCCGAATGCGTATAAACCGGGCAAACCGCATTGACGCGAATGTTATGCCGGACGTATTCCAGTGCTGCAGTTTTGGTCAGGCCAATTACGCCGTGTTTAGCCGCCGTATAGGGCGCGGCTTTCACCAGTCCCCGAACACCCGCAATCGATGAGAGGTTGACGATTTTGCCCCCACCCTGCACCAGCATCTGCCGGATTTCGGACTGCATGCAGTAAAAAACACCGCTCAGGTTGACGGCCAGCATCCGGTTCCAGTCGTCGAACGTCTGATCGACCAGCCGGGCGTATTTGCCACCAATTCCGGCGTTGTTAATGCCAATGTCCAGCCGCCCAAACTGCTCGATGGTATACTTCACCGCCTTTTCAACATCGTCCGGATTGGCTACATCGCAGGCAATAAACCGGGCTTCGCGGCCCAACTGAAGGATTTCGGCAACGGTTTGCTGCCCGTTCGTTTCGTTGACATCGGCCACTACGACCTGCGCTCCGGCCTGCGCGAAAGCCAGAGCCGTCGCCCGCCCGATGCCGGAACCCGCTCCGGTGATGAAGGTAACCTGATTGGAAAAGTCGGCCATGAGGGAAGGATTTAGGTAAAAGCGAATCAATTCAGTATCCATAAGTTCCATTTCACCCTAACTTACTGACTTTGCGACCCGAACGGTTTTGGTTTGCTGGCGGCTTTCCACCAACTTTGGTCCACCATGCGTAACCTGATCCGCTACCTCCGCGAGCACCTGAAAGCCGACTTTCGCGCCGATTTATACGGTTTTGCCGCCCTGTTTCTGGCGGTTTGCCTCAGCATCAATTATTACCTGGATTTCGAAGACAGTTACATCGATGCGTATCGGGGCCAAAACATCCGGATTCTTTTCTACTTTTTGCTGTACGCCTTTGCTTACTATTCCGGCGTGTTTTTGTGGACGCGGTTTCACCAGCGCATGGACATCTGGCAACGGCGCGATTTCTGGGTTTATAGCCTGTCGGGGTTGGCGATTTTCAGTTGGTATGCCGGTTTTTACGGATTTAACGAATGGAGTTATGCGGTTTTCGATGGGCAGATTTATCAGTTTGCGTTCTATTGCCTGCGGAATTTGCAATCGCTGCTGACAGTTATTCTGCCCTTATTGCTTTTTTACCGGTTCATCGAAAAGGAACCGAACGGTTTTTACGGCATGCGGCCGAAGTGGAAAGGGCTGCGAATCTATTTCATTCTGCTGCTGTGCATGTTGCCGCTGATCACCTACGCATCCTTCCAGCCGTCGTTTCTGGAGTCATACCCAACCTACAAAGACACCAATGCCAACGAGTTTTTCAACGTCCCGGAATGGGTAACGGCGCTGATTTATGAATTGTCGTACGGTTGGGATTTTGTGCCCACGGAGTTGATGTTTCGCGGTTTTCTGGTCATCGGCATGGCGCGGATTCTGGGCCGGGGAGCGGTTTTCCCGATGGTGATTACCTACTGCTTCATTCACTTCGGGAAACCGGCAGGTGAAGCGATCAGTTCGATTTTCGGGGGCTACATTCTGGGCGTCATCGCGCTCCAGACCCGGAGCATCTGGGGCGGGGTCATCATTCACCTCGGTGTGGCCTGGCTAATGGAACTGACGGCGTTTTTGCAGCTGGGATTGGGAAAATAGCGGTACACAATCGTTCAGAAATAATAACTATATTTATAGTTATTATCCGCAAATTTGGTGATGTTTGCTAAAATTCGCCGGTGCTGATTTCTGGATAATGGCGTCTTAAACTGCTGAATCAATGAAAACCGCTCTTCTCGTATGCCTGTTATTCATATCGTTACCGGTTTTTTGCCAGGAAAAACTGGTGGACGTAAACGGACATCAGTTCCATGTTTACGTGAAAGGGTTTGAAAATCGAAAACCGAATGATCCGGTGCTCATTTTTGAAAACGGGCTGGGAATGGGCTTGGGTAACTGGAATACGGTGATCGATGAATTAGCGAAAACCACCCCGGTTTTTGCCTACGACCGGGCTGGGGTCGAAAAATCGGAGAAGGTCTATCAAACGCCAACGGTTCAGGTGGTGGCCGAAAATCTGAAAGCCATCCTGAAAACGTTGAAAATTTCACCGCCATACATTCTGGTGGGGCATTCGATGGGCGGGATTTATACGCGCGGTTTTGCCGGTTTTTACCCCGACGACATGGCCGGTTTGGTTTTTATCGATCCCGCCGATTTTACGGAAACCAAAGACGACTGGAATGCCATTTTCCGACGGATTGGCGTTCCCGAAAAGAAGATCGACGAAATGCTGTACGACCGGCTGTATAAAACCGTACCGGTCGATTCGGCCCGTTTTGGTCCCTCGAGCGAACTGCGATACCTGACGGCGTTGCGACGCACCGACTTTGCCGAAATCACGCGCTTACCGGTTCCCAACGTCCCGATTTATTTCTTTATCGGCGGTAAGTTTGAAGTTCCTGCCGACCGCAGAAGCAGCGATTATAATCACGATGCGTTTTTCGAAGTACGGACGAACGTCAATATCGAACGCTGGAAAAAGTTTATCTATTTGTCCAGTAAAGGGGGTGCCCTGATCTATCTGTCAAACAGTGGGCACTATTTGCACCGGGACGATGCGGATTTTGTCATCGGTACGCTAAAAATGATGCTAAAACGTAGTGAGTAGCTTTCAATCACTTAAACACCGGTTTTCTCCGTAAAAAAACAAAACCGGCTTCTTCGCGGATGATCTCCAGATTCGGGTTGTAGCGGTATTGATCGAGGTTGAAATTCCGGGTGACGAAAAAAGCCGGTTTGTCGACCGGACCGTTGATGAGCCAGTCTTCGTTGTAGCTGTTCGGATTGGTCGGCGGTGGTTTTCGAAAATAAAACAGGTGGGCGTAACTCTTGTAACCGATCGGCTCGATGTAAATGTCCTGGCCCTGTTTCGCTTCGTAAAAATCGATGACCGCACCCTGCGTGTAGCGTTCAATTTTGGGGATGATCGCCGGTAAAACAAACCACAGTAAAACCGGTGTAGCCAGAAACAAGGTTACCATACTCCCGACGGGGCGGTTTTTCCGAACTACCAACAGTGCCAGAATCACCAGGCCGTAAGCCGTTCCGATGGCCCATTCCCAGCCCTGCCACTCGACGGGCGCGCTCAGGTTGGCGACGGCAAACGGGTCTTTGATGTAGGGCGTCAGTTCAGCGGCATGCATGCCGACCAGCGGCAACGCGGTAATGAGCAACCCCAAAACGCCCCCAATGATACCAATCCCGACGGTCAGCCAGCGGTTCCATTTCAACGGGCCGTTCAGATAACTGTACAAAACCGTCGCGGCCAGGTACGAAACCGGAAACCACGCCATCGACGAATAATGAACAATTTTGGTTTTGACGATCGAAAACAGAATCATTACTACCCAGAACAGAATGACCATCCAGCGCCGAAACGAAACCGCATTTGACGTTGAGTTGTCGGTTGTTCCCGCAAAAAAACCGCGAATCGCCAGCAACGACATCGGAAAACAGCCCAGCAGAACCACCACAAAATGGTAATAAAACGGTTGCTGGTGGCCCGCATCGGGCGTCGAGAACAGGCGAATCTGGTAGCGGAAAAATTCTTCGAAAAACCAGAAACCGTTCTTGATTAACTCCAGACCGAACCAGACCGACGCAACCGCCAGCGCGCAGCCGAAAAACAGCAAACCGTTCCGGAAACTTAGCATCGGGCGAAACTGCTGAAAACCCCAGTAAACGAGAAACGTCAGGCCGAGCAGCAGACCGCCGACCGGCCCCTTGGTCAAAACCGCCAGCCCAACGAACAGGCCCGAAAAAACCGCCTGCCGGGTTGCGCCGGAGGTACCGTAAGCCGAAACCGCCCGTGCCATGAACCAGACACTCAGGAAGATAAACAGGTTAAATGTTGGGTCAATGATGCCGGATTTGAAATAAAGATGGGGCGTTAAGGAACCGAAATACGCCAGCGCCCACAAAAGCCCGAAGCGTTCGTCGACGGCTTTTTTACCGATCGAATACAACACCAGCAGCGTGGCAATGCCGACGACGGCGTTGGGAAACCGGGCGGCAAATTCGCCAATGCCGAACAGCTTCATCGACAGCACCTGAAGCCAGAAAAACAGGGGCGGTTTTTCCCAAAATGGCTGAAAGTTGATCTGAACCCGCGTGTAATTGCCCGTCACGATCATTTCCCGCGCCGACTCGGCGAAGTTGATTTCGTCCCAGTCGAAGAGGTGAACGCGGCCCAGAAACGGGAAATAAAACAACGCTCCGGCCAGAACAATCAACAGAGGAATAAAGCGCGACGGGATTCGGGGCATGGCGTTGGGGTTGATGGCACAAAAGTACGCAAACTACCCAATCCGTAGTACGGCAGCGTGTATCTTTGCCGGATCATCTAAAACTCTGTCGATGGCAACACCCATTCGCATTGGCGTTATTAATGTTTCGGACCGGGCCAGCGCGGGCATTTACGAAGACATTCCCGGCAAGGCCGTGGTGAATTTATTGACCAGCTACCTGAGCTGCGACTGGGAACCGATTTACCGCGTCATTCCCGACGAACAACCGCAACTGGAAGCGACACTCATCGAACTGGCCGATGTGGAAGGCTGCTGTCTGGTGGTGACAACGGGCGGAACCGGCCCGGCCCGGCGCGACGTGACCCCCGAAGCCACCGAAGCGGTTTGCCAGAAAATGCTACCCGGTTTTGGTGAACTGATGCGGCAGGAAAGCCTGAAATACGTGCCAACGGCCATTTTATCCCGCCAGACCGCCGGAATTCGGAATCAGACGCTGATTCTGAACCTGCCCGGAAAACCAACGGCCATCGGGCAATGCCTGTCGGTGGTTTTTCCGGCCATTCCGTATTGCATTGATCTGATTGGTGGGCCGTATCTGACGACGCACGAAGAAGTGATGACGATTTTTCGGCCCAAATCAAGCTGATTTACAGCTTATTATTACGACCGTCGAGTTGCCCCTCGATCCAGTCCATACCCCGGCTTAATAAGGCCTGCGTGAAACGGACGCGATTATCGAAGTCATCGCTGGTAGTTTCGCCGTCTTTCATGAACTCGCGGATAAGCCGGACGTTTTCGTTGACCTGGAGATTGGTCACGATTTCGTCGCTGGCGGTGCGGTATTCGGCAAACGCGGGCAGATCGATGTCGAAATGCTGGTAGAACAAATGCCCGCGGGCCGTCCGAACGGCGCACAGAATGCCGCTGCTCCGGCTGGTGGAGGGCGACAGGCTTCCTTCCAGACCACGTTTCATGACAATAACCGCGTCAAAACCGGCCATGAGCGCCAGTTCGGCCATTTTCATCTGGAAAGGAACCTGAAAAACCGGCGTCACCAGAACGCGGGCGCTGCAGGGATTCATGATTTTTTCGAGCGTCGCCAGGAACGGCCGGTTGATGATGACGCGCCGACGGTCGACCCAGCGGTTCAGCGCGGGCGAAAGCGCTTTCTGGTCGAGTACCCAACCGAAAGGCTCCGGGGGCGTGTTGATTTCGTGATTGCTCTGCAACATCTGGCAACCCAGATACAGGTACAGATCGTGGGCGTTGAGGGTGTATTTCGGCCCGGGCGTCCGGCCCACGACCGACAGCGAACCATAGCCGCGTTGCTCGAAAAAATGGGCCAGTAAAGGCGTAATCAGGTACGTATGCTCCACACCGTCGAAGGGTTCGGCCAGCTGAACCAGCGGCCGGTCAACGCAGCTCAGTTGCCGAAAACCGGGCGTGATGGTTTCCATCGCGGCATTGTAGAATCCTTTGTATTCGTCGTTGGATTCGATTCGGATTCGTAAGATGCTGGTGGCCATGCCTTTGAACGTCTCACAATCGTCTTCCAAAAACAGAAAGTTACCCAGCTGATGTGCTTCGCTGGGGCGCAGGTTGTGACCTTTCAGGAGTTTGGTGGCAATGGGAAACAGATTTGTCGGTAAATCCGGACATACTTTATTGATAAAAAACGCAGGGTTCAAAAAAGCGCCTTTTCCGAAAACCACTTCCAGTGGTTGCTCCTCCGGCACGGGACCTTTGGCCAGTAAAGCCCCTAAAAATGCCCCTTTCTGCAACGGATCGGCATGGCCCGACAGCAATACCTGTTTGCACTCTTCCAGCAAAGCGGGCGACAGGGGTCGGCGGCCCTGCTTCCCAAAACCGATGTGTTGAATACCCCGACCTAAGGCCGTTGCGGTCGGATCAGCGATGGGTTGCGGTTGCGACATAATGAATGGGAACCTTGGAATTTACCATCAAATTACAAAAAGAGATAGGCTTTGTTGATAAGTACGATTTATTTTATGCTGCTTTTTTGATAAATACCAAATAATTATTGATATAAACCCATTTTTGCAACCTATTTTTTGGGCAATATACAATTTTACCAAATAGCGTGTATGGCTTTGCAGCACATTCAGGAAAACCGCTCAGACAGGCCTATACGTGAAAGGAAAGCCAACAGCCAATTTACCGATCTGATGTAATTATTTTAAGAATCTTTTGGATGATAATCTCGGAAACCTAAAACCGCAGACGCCGGTTGTGCCAGTCTTTCGGGTTTCGGTCCCAATAGCGGCTGAAAAGCAGAAAAACCACAACGGACGAAACCGTACCGATGATGGAGCCGACGTAAATATCTTCGACAAAATGCTGGAAAAGATACACGCGCGAATAGGCCGTAACGACGGCCAGCAGTGCCCAGAACCAGCCCCGGTTTTTGCGTTCGTCCAGCAATGCCAGCAGGCTGAAAACCGCAAAGGCCGTCGTGGAATGGCCGGACGGGAAACTATTGTAACTGTGAATATCCAGTCCGTCAATGATGCGGTATTGCCACTCGGAATGTTCAAAGTATTTCAGAGGCCGCAGCGAACCGGTAAAAACCACTTCTTTCAGTACGCGGACAATCAGGGTCGATAACAGAAACGCAGCTACGCCCATCAGCGCAGCCCGGAACGAACGGAACAGCAGCACAACGATGACAATCACCGCAAAGGCACCGTCGCCCAGGTTGGTCACATACTGAAAAAACAGGTCGCCGGTCGGCCAGTTGTGCGCATTTACCCACTGCATCAGTTCGGTTTTGGTATAGAGCAGCATTAGTACCCCAACCAGTATAAAGAAAAAAAGATAGACTATAAAAAAGGAACGATTCTTGGTCAGGACTTCCATATATAGGGGGCATGAAGGCGCAGAAATAAAGAATATTGCGTAAAAAAAAGGAATAAGCCGGTATATTGATACGGTTTTTATGAATCTGTCCACAATGAGGTCAATTTCATCGCCCGGTTTTTTACCGGTGCTGCCTGCCACTGTCGCTTATCGGCGCATTGGCTGGCTGTTCACCATTGCCTGGGGCGCGTTTATTATTTTCCGACGGTTGTTGCGCGAAGGCATGTGGTCCGACGGACTCATCTACGCATCCATTGCCCGCAACATGGCCATTGGAAAAGGCTCATTCTGGTCACCGGTTTTTGCCCATTCGTTCTATTTACCCTACAATCAGACGGAGGTGTTCTACGAACATCCGCCCCTGCAGTTCTACCTCCAGTCCTGGTTTTTCCGGTTTTTGGGCGACAGTTATGCAACCGAACGCATCTATTGTTTTGTCGTCATTCTCCTGATTATCACCCTGATGGTTCAGTTATGGTGGCGAATGGTTCCGGCCGATCACCCGCTGCACCGGTTTGAATGGCTACCGGTTTTGATTTTGTTTACCTGCCGGCTTACGGAGTGGACGTACGCCCAGAATTACCTGGATGCAACGATGAGCCTGTTCTGTTTGCTGACTGTCAACTATACGATTGCGGGTTGGCAAACCCCCAAACGGTCGTTGTTGAAGGCTTCCGGAGCGGTTTTGGCGCTGTTTGCGGCTTTTCTAACCAAAGGGCCGGTTGCCCTGCACGTGCTGGCGGTTCCGGGTCTGCTCGGTCTGGCGTATTACTGGCCGGTAAAAATAGGTCCGGCCTTTCGGTGGACCTTCCTGCTGGTCGGCGGTTTTGGTTTGCTCCTAACGCTGGTGCTGTTGTATGATCCCGCCCGGCTGTTCCTACAAAGCTATTTTAATCAGCAGGTGTTGGCAGCATTGAGCAACAAGCGCGAAGTAATCCCCACGACAGCCGGTTTCTTCGGGCGGGCTTTTATCCTGAAAATAGTAGTCATCAACAGCGCTCCCGCCCTGGTTTTAATGGGTATTTTATGGGTTCTAAACCGGTTTGGGTTCAAGACCAAAGCGTCCGTTAGCCCGCTTTCGGGCATGATCCGGTTTTATGCAGCCTTGTGTCTGACCAGTACCCTGCCCATCATGGCCACCACCAAACAGTTCGATTACTACGTCGTACCGGCTCTCCCCTATCTGTCGTTGGGATTAGCCGCCTGGATTGGGCCCCAACTCCTGACCGCGATTCAGGCGATGAAACTGAGTCTGCGCAGGTTGCGGGTGATAAGGACGGTTGGCGGTCTGGCGTGCGTCACCACGGTTTTGTACGGCATCGCAATTGCCGGAACTCCCTACCACAGCTATCGGGCTATTTTATCGGATGTGACCAAAATCGGATCGATTGTCTCCCCCGGCTTGCAGCTCGGCGTTTGTCCGGAAATCATGGCCGATCCGTTGCTACACGGCTACATGCAGCGCTATCACCAACTGGAGCTGACCACTCTGAACACAAAACCGGTTTTTTTCCTGACCAATGAGCGATGCGAACCTTCCCGGCAGTTGGCCCAATCCGGCTATCAGCCGATGGCGGTTCCGTTAAAGAGGTACTCCCTCTACCGGCGCTCAACGCCGGTTAGCCCAACAAAACGGCAGTAAATTGAACACTAATCTTTTAGGATTCAGAAATAGTTCGTAACTTTGCGGACTATTTTGAGAAGAGCGTGAAGGAGTTGCAAAAATACACCATCTCCATCAGCAGTCTGGAAGACAAATCGTACGAGTTCCATTTTGAATCGGGCGATGCATTTTTCGAGGCTCTGGACCAGGATTTGATTCAGCGCGGATCATTCAAAACCCATTTGGTTCTGACCAAATCGTCATCGATGATTCAACTGAATTTCCATATTCTGGGTTCGGTGGAACTCGTCTGCGACCGTAGTCTGGATGCCTTTGACGAACCGATCGACATTGAAGAACAGTTGTTTCTGAAATATTCGGACCACGTCGAGGAGCTGACCGACGAAATCGAACTGATTCTGTGGGATACGCAGCAAATTAACATTGCGCGTTACCTATTCGATTTTATCGCGCTGTCGTTGCCGATGAAAAAATTACATCCCCGCTTTCGTCAGGAAGAAACCGACGAAGACGAGGAACTGGAGGGCAAGGTTGTGTATCGGTCGGAGCCACTGGGGCCGGATGACGAAACCGCCGAACCGCCGGTTGACCCCCGCTGGGAAGCATTACGAAAACTGAATAATAATTAATATCCTTTGTTATCACTCCAGCGCCGTTCCGGTTGTGGGAGAATGGCAAGCTAGACTGACAATTGACAAGATACAATTATGGCACATCCCAAACGCAGACATTCAAGCACCCGGCGGGACAAGCGTAGAACGCACGACAAACTGACCGCCAAGGCATTGTCCTTTGATGCGACAACGGGTGAAATTCACGTTCGTCACAAAGCGCACGTATTCGAAGGCAACCTGTATTACAAAGGCAAAGTGGTTATTGAAAATTACGCACCGACAGCCTGACATTTTAGCCCCCAACCCCACGCAAGGGCTTTTTTCAGATGATCGAAAACCTCTTTCGGGCGGTTGGGGGTAAGAAGTATTTCACAGGAATCTGACCGGATGAACGTGAAATACTTTTTTATTGCCGGGCAACTAGTATTTTTACACTTCGTTTACCAATTCAGCGCACCCAAACCTGGTTCAATGAGAATCGCAGTCGACGCTATGGGTGGCGATTTCGCTCCGGACGCTATTGTGGAGGGAGTCGTAATGGCCACTAAAGAATTACCAAGTGACGTCACCATCGTATTGGTGGGCAAACAGCGGGTAATTGAAGACCTTCTTCAAAAATATACTTACACGGGCTCCAGTGTAGAAATAGTCCATGCGGAAGATGTGGTCGAAATGGGAGAGCACCCCACCAAGGCGCTTTCACAGAAACCCAATTCCAGCATCGGAGTTGGGTTTAAACTTTTACGTGACAAGTCGGTCGATGCCTTTTGCAGCGCGGGCAATACCGGTGCCATGCACGTTGGCGCGCTGTTTAGCATCAAGGCTATCGAAGGCGTGATGCGCCCCGCCATTGCCGGTTTTGTACCGCAGTTGAGTGGCGGTTTTGCCGTTATCGTCGACATTGGTGCCAATGCCGACTGCAAACCGGAAATGTTACTGCAATTCGGCGAAATCGGTTCTATTTACGCCCAATATACGTTCGGAATCGAAAAACCGCGGGTCGCGCTGATGAACATCGGCGAAGAAGAGCAGAAAGGGTCCGTCGTTGCCCAGGCCGCCTACCAGTTGTTGAAGGATAGCCGGAAAATTAATTTTATTGGTAATATGGAAGGAGGAGATTTCTTCCGCGATAAAGCTGATGTGATCGTAACCGACGGTTTTACGGGCAATATCCTGTTCAAAATGGGCGAGTCGATTTACGAAATGACCAAAGACCTGGGACTCAAACACGAATTTACCGATAAAACCAATTACGAATCCGTCGGCGGAAGTCCGATTGTGGGCGTAAATGGAAATGTCATTATTGCCCACGGTATTTCGTCGCCGTTGGCCATCAAAAATATGCTTAGTCTGGCAAAACGGCAGGTTGAATCCAATGCGTATACCAAAATTGCTCAGGCGTTAAGTTAAAATGAGACAAAAGAGAAGAGACATGAGACAAAAGACACCAGCACAAGTGCGATCGATTTCTCTTGTCTCCTGTCTCTCTTCTCTTGTCTATAAAATCGATTGCACCTCCCGAGTATGAACAGTAAAGCGGCAATTACAGGCGTATACGGATATGTACCCGACTACATCCTGACCAACGCGGAGTTGGAAAAAATGGTGGATACCAGTGACGAATGGATCACCAGCCGCACCGGTATTAAAGAACGACATATTCTGAAAGGCGAAGGCCTAGGCACCTCGCACATGGCGGCCAGGGCAGTGGAAGGTTTGCTGGCTAAAACCGGTACAGCACCGGCGGATGTTGAACTGCTGATTTGCGCCACCACCACGCCCGATTACGTTTTTCCGTCGACGGCTAATCTGATATGCGACATGACCGGTATCCGGGCCGTCGGAAGTTTTGATATTCAGGCAGCCTGTTCGGGTTTTTTATACGCATTAACGATTGGTACTCAGTTTATTGAAACCGGGAAATACAAAAAAGTAGTCGTAGTCGGTGCCGATAAAATGTCGGCCATTGTCGACTATACCGACCGGACCACCTGCGTGCTGTTTGGCGACGGAGCCGGAGCGGTTTTACTGGAACCCACTACGGACGGAAACGGCATCATCGATTCCATCATTCGCTCCGACGGTTCGGGGCAAAACCACCTGGTTCAGAAAGCGGGCGGTAGCCGTTACCCACCCACCCACGAAACGATCGATAAACGCTGGCACTACGTCTACCAGGACGGCCCGTCGGTGTTTAAATTTGCGGTCAAGAACATGGCCGATGTCTCCGCCGAAATCATGGAGCGCAATCACCTGACCGGCAGTGACGTTGCCTGGCTGGTGCCGCACCAGGCCAACAAACGGATCATCGAAGCCACCGCCAACCGCATGGGCCTCGGCATGGACCGGGTCATGCTCAACATCCATAAATACGGCAATACCACCGCAGCAACCATCCCGCTCTGCCTGTTCGACTACGAGTCGCAGTTGAACAAAGGCGATAACCTGGTTCTGGCCGCCTTTGGGGGCGGTTTTACCTGGGGAGCGGTTTATCTGAAGTGGGCACTATGATTACAGTGATTTTGATGATGAATATGATTTGACCAAAGAATCATCATTAATCATCCCAGTCATAGTATCATAGTCAATCAATTTAATCACTGTAATCATAGTTCAGACATAATGGCAACGACCGCAGACATTCGGAACGGACTCGTTATTCAATTCAATCACGATCTGTTTCAAATTACTGAATTCCAACACGTTAAGCCCGGAAAGGGCGGAGCTTTCGTTCGGACGAAACTGAAAAGTTTGACATCGGGTAAAGTACTCGACAACACGTTCAACGCCGGGGTAACGATTTACCCGGTGCGCGTAGAACGCCGGAAATTTCAGTTCCTGTACAAAGACGAGGCAGGCTATAATTTCATGGACAATGAAACGTTCGATCAGATCAATCTGACGGATAAAATTGTCGAAGGATCTGACTTGATGAAAGAAGGTCAGGAAGTTGAAATTCTGATCAACGCCGAAACCGATACGCCGTTGACCTGCGAATTACCGCCTTTTGTGGAACTGGAAGTGACGTATTCAGAACCGGGTATTCGGGGCGATACAGCCAACAGTGCCAAAAAGAAAGTAGATGTATCGACCGGTGCCACCATTATGGTACCGCTGTTTATCGAACAGGGCGACAAAATTCGGGTCGACACCCGCACCCGCGATTACGTAGAACGAGTTAAATAAGTTTAGAAATTATGAATGATGGACGATGGATTGGAATTCATCCTTCATAACGCATCATTTATAACTCAAAAAGAGATGGACACGAAAGAC
Source organism: Larkinella rosea (assembly GCF_003858635.1). Classification (GTDB taxonomy): domain Bacteria; phylum Bacteroidota; class Bacteroidia; order Cytophagales; family Spirosomataceae; genus Larkinella; species Larkinella rosea. Next base: position 343,939 of record NZ_RQJO01000015.1, on the reverse strand, counting down.
ATTCAGAAACTTATTGATTTCATCGCGCAGTCGGGCCTGGATGAAGTCAGTATCGAAACCAATGAACTGAAACTGAGCGTAAAGCGCTTCGGACAAGCTCCGGTTCTGGCGGCACAGCCCGTTGCACAACCGACCGTTCAGGCAGCTTTACCGGCAGCGCAGCCAGCGGTTTCCGCAGCGACGCCACCCTCGGCTCCCAAGGCGGATACGTCGAACTACCTGACCATCAAATCCCCGATGATCGGAACGTTCTACCGCTCGGCGGGCCCCGACGCCGAATCATTTGTGGAAATCGGCGATGAAGTAAAGCCGGGTAAAACCGTCTGCATCATCGAAGCCATGAAACTCTTCAATGAAATTGAATCGGAAGTGGCCGGTCGGATCGTCAAAGTCCTGGTCGAAAACGCCACTCCGGTCGAATACGATCAGCCGTTATTCCTCGTCGAACCTATTTAAGTTTACGGTTTACAGTTTACGGTCTATAGTTATCCTGTAAACCGTAAACCATAAACCGTAAACCGTAAACTGATATTATGTTCAAGAAAATTCTCATCGCCAATCGGGGCGAAATCGCGTTGCGGATCATCCGGACGTGCCGCGAGATGGGCATTAAGACGGTGGCAGTTTATTCGACTGCCGACCGGGATAGCCTGCACGTACGGTTTGCCGACGAGGCCGTTTGCATCGGCCCACCGCCGAGCCGCCAGTCGTACCTGAATATTCCTAATATTATTTCGGCCGCCGAAGTAACCAGCGCCGACGCTATTCACCCCGGCTACGGTTTTCTGTCCGAAAACGCGGAATTCTCGCAAATCTGCGCCGATTACGGCATTAAATTCATTGGAGCTACGGCCGAGCAGATCAACGCGATGGGCGACAAAGCGACCGCCAAAGCCACGATGCGGGCCGCCGGAGTTCCGGTGATTCCGGGTTCGGAAGGCCTGCTCGAATCAGTAGAAGAAGGCAAGCGGCTGGCCGTCGAGATCGGTTATCCGGTTATTATCAAAGCAACTGCCGGGGGCGGTGGTCGCGGCATGCGGATCATCAAAAGCGAGCTCGAATTTGAAAAAGCCTGGCTCGACGCCAAGATGGAATCCGGCGCGGCTTTTGGCAACGACGGTTTGTACCTGGAAAAATACGTGGAAGAACCGCGCCACATCGAAATTCAGATTGTGGGCGATCAATACGGCAAAGTTTGCCACCTGTCGGAGCGCGATTGCTCCATTCAGCGTCGGCACCAGAAGCTGGTGGAAGAAACCCCTTCGCCCGTGGTCAGTTCCGAATTGCGGGAACGGATGGGGGAAGCCGCCATCAAAGGGGCCTCGGCCATCGGGTACGAAGGGGCAGGAACCGTGGAGTTTCTGGTCGACAAACACGGTGACTTCTACTTCATGGAAATGAACACCCGGATTCAGGTGGAACACCCGATTACGGAAGAAGTGACTGATTTTGACCTGATTAAAGAACAAATCAAGGTAGCGGCCGGAACGCCGATTTCGGGGAAAAACTACACCCCGAAAATCTACGCGATGGAATGCCGCATCAACGCGGAAGATCCCGCCAACGGTTTTCGTCCTTCACCGGGTAAGATCACCAACTTACACTTTCCCGGCGGCCACGGCATCCGGATCGATAGCCACGTTTACAGCGGGTATACCATTCCACCGAACTACGACTCGATGATCGCCAAACTGATCGTGTCGGGGCAGTCGCGCGAGGAAGTGATCACGCGGATGAAACGGGCGTTGCAGGAAGTGGTCATCGAGGGCATCAAAACCACGATTCCGTTCCACATCAAGCTGATGGACGACGCCAAATTCCAGTCGGGTGCGTTCACAACGGCGTTTCTGGAAGGGTTTGACTTCAGTACACTTTAGTACCCACGGACCGGGCCTTTAGTCCGTGTTTTATTCCCTGGTATAAACCAACATCGGGTCATTAGATAGCTGCCCTTTTTCAACCTTAGGGCTTGTAATCAAAAACCGCTACCGGAATGTTACTTTTCGGTAGCGGTTGGGTTACACATCCCTGGCTATAAAAATTTATTGCTCATCGGCAGCAGGGGCTGCAATTTTGGTTAGTTCCTGATTGTCAGGAAATAATGCATTTGCTTTGTTGAGCCATTCTTTACGGGCCTCTGCATTTCTGGTAACCAGTTCTTCGTAAGAAATCAGGTATTTAAAAGCCAGCAACAGATCTTTTTTATACCGATTCCGTTCGGCTTCTTTATCCGCTATCATCCCAATAAACTGCTCAAAATACGGTTTGGCTTTCCCATTGCGAACGGCTTCTTCGGGAGTGTAGGCATAGTAATTGGCTTTCGCCCGGTAAAGCAAGGTCGGTGCATAGTCTGGCGAGCTTTTTTGGGCCAGTGCCAGCGCGGAATCGGCCATTGCAAAACGAATCGTATCCCGAACCAGCTTTCCTACACTATCGCGTTGGAAACCGAGCGTATAATTGCTCATTCCGTAACGGAATAAGTCCTGGACATCCGCCTTGAAACCGTGCCTGGCCGCCGAATCCAGAGCGGCTACCGCTTCAGAATGTTTCTTCGCCCGGTAATAATACTTGGCCATATCGCTGTATAGATTCTCCGTCGTATCGAACGGAGCCGCTTTGCCAAGGTAAGTCACTCCAATGGAATCGTTAACAGCTTTCAGGGAATCACTGCCGGGGTTTTCCATCCCCATGTAGGCCATTCCGAGGTATTTATAATCATCGGGCATCACCTTTTCGGGTGCTTTTTCCAAAAACGTAGTGATATTCTGAATTGCTTTCTGAGGTTCTTTCAGAGCCGAGTAGGCCCAGCCTTCCATCCGATACACAATAGGATTCGACGCTAAAACCGTACGGTTACTGTCGATCAGGTTTACGGTTCGCTGGTAGTTTTTGGCCAGAAAATGGAACTGAGCCTGCCGCAAGAGCGTCTCCTGCCGATGGTCTTGCGAAACGTTGACATACCGGTCAATATAACTGGCAGCGTTCTTGTATTGATTAACCAGAAAGTACAATTCGGCCAACTGGTTATAAGCCGGAGCATAGCTGGAATTGGCCTCAATGGCCTTTTTATAATTTTCAACCGCCAGATTCAGGTTCCTTCCCTGCCAGTAAATATCACCGATCCGCTGATAAACCCGCGCCGGATTCATTCCCAGTTCCAGCGCATTTTCGTAGCGGGTCACGGCGGTGCCAGCGTCCCGATTCAGGTAATAGGCGTCGCCGAGGGCCAGTTGAATGGCAGCATTTTTCTTGTCACGGTCGGCGGCCCGGTTTAGATACTCAATGGCTTTAGCCGGATTGACCACGTTGGCATACAACGGTTTGATGGAGCCATTGCCTGGAGTCAGATAACCCGTGAGAGCTTCACCAATGCGGAACAAGATTTCCGCATTTTTCCCTTTACTTCTGCTGATGACTTCCTCCAGCTTCAGATTCGCCTTGGTGTTATCGTTCTGAATCAAGGTGATAATGGCCAAACCGGTTTGGTTGAGCGGAAATCGTTTTTCATCCATCAAAATACCTTTTTCAAACCAGATTTGGGCCGAATCAGGTTTTCCGGAACGGAGATAACCGTATCCGGCATCGAAGTTGGTTTGCAAGGATGGATTTTGCCGGGCGTTTTGCCGGAGAAGTTGGGTGGCTTCCTGAAACCGGCCCAGACTCAGCAGTTCGGTTGCATTTGGGGATTGTGCCTGTGCTAAAGCACTGACGACCGGGCTGAAAACTAATAGAAATGATAGGTAGATTTTCATAGCGCGTAGGATTTTCCTTCAGCAAATGAGAAACGTTTACTTTGCTGAAGACAGTAGCAAATTACCGCCGGGAACTAAAAGAGAGCTTAAAGACTGCTTAGAAATGGCTTAGAGAAGACAATGACCAACTCGCCAGGTGTTGCAATTGGTTACCGATGCGCTTTGGGAATGCTCACGTCCAGCCTGAATCAAAACTTAAAATTTGCTTATAATTCACCGGATTAGTAACCAGATTCCGAATCTACCCGTTACAGGTATAGAACCGATCGTATTTTGCTCACCCATGACCAATAGACCTTCCCGATATGCCCAGGTGCTGGCCTGGCTGGATCGACATGTGATCAGGCGGTTATACACCGAGCGGGTCCGCCGGGTTATTCTCCAGAGTTTGCCCTTTTGGGTCGCTTCCATCCTAACCGGTCTGGTGGCGGTTGGCTATGAAGAGCTTTTTGTGTGGGCCGAGCAAACCAGTTTTGCCTGGATTCGAACGCAGCCCCTGCTGGTATTCATGCTGACGCCAACAGCTTTCGTAGTTGCCTGGTGGATCGTGGCCAAACTGGCCCCTGCTGCCCGGGGAAGTGGCATTCCGCAGGTCATGGCCGGTATTGAACTGTCCAGTCCGACTACGCATGGACGGATTGCCCATCTGCTCAGTCTGCGGGTAGCGATTGTGAAAGTCCTGAGTAGTGTCGTCTTGCTGATGGGTGGTGGCGTCATTGGCCGGGAAGGACCAACCATCCAGATTTCGGCGGCCATTTTCCGGGCCATTAACCGGCTCCAACCGGCTGGCTGGCCCCAACTGTCGCGCCAGATTGCCCTCGTCACCGGCGGGGCGGCTGGTTTGGCTGCTGCGTTCAACACCCCGCTGGGAGGAATCGTCTTTGTCGTTGAAGAGCTTACTCAAACCCATATTACCCGTTTTCGAACCGCCGTTTTCACCGCCGTGATCATTGCCGGAATGACGGCCCAAGCTCTTTTGGGGCCCTATTTGTACCTCGGTTTTCCGAAGGTTACGGCTTCGACCGGCTGGTTTTTGGGTGTGATTGCCCTGGTGGCGATCCTCTGCGGTTTTGCGGGTGCGGTTTTTGCCAAAACGTTATTGTGGGTCAATGCCTACCGCCGACGATTCCGTACCGTTGCTACGCAGGCAGGATGGGTATTCGGGTGTGGATTATTATTGGGTGGTCTGACTTTTCTGGTTGGAACCGACGCGGTCGGAACGGGCAAGCCCATCATCAATCGGCTCTTGTTTCAGAACGATCACCTGACGCCCTGGTACCTCTTTCCGGTGCGGTTTGCCGGTATGGCTCTCAGTTACAGCAGCGGGGCAGCGGGCGGTATTTTCGCTACTTCGTTAAGCGCCGGTGCCATTCTCGGCGATGGCCTTTCCCGATTGCTGAATGTTGCTCCAACTAACACCAACCTGCTCATTCTGGTCAGCATGGTTAGTTTCCTGACGGGGGTGGTTCGTTCGCCGTTTACAGCGGCTATTCTGGTCCTGGAAATGACGGACCGGCATTCGGCCATCTTCCAGTTACTGTTGGGGGGCTTAATGGCGCAGGGAGCAGCCTCGCTGGTGGATCCGGTTTCCTTCTATGAACACTTAAAAACCGGCTTTGTCCGTGAAACCTTGATCCATTCATCTACGGATGACCCTGCTTCAAAACCGACAGGTACTAATTAACCCGTTGGCGCTCATTCTTTCTTCGGTGGGTAGAGCCGTCGAATAAGCCGTTCCATGGTCAGGCCCTGGCCAATCACCGAGAACAGCACAACGGCATAGGTAATTGTAACCAACAGATCTTTATTTGGTAATGTCGCTGGAATTGACAGGGCCATGGCAATGGATAACCCACCCCGTAAGCCACCCCAGGTCAGCATAATCGGCGCTTTATCGTCCAGATCGAGCCACTTCCGGGCTAACCTGAAAGGGAACCAAATCGAGATGAATCGGGCAAACAAAACTAAAAAGACAACAGCCAGACAAATCGGCCAGTACCGCGACTGAAAGTCGATGAGTAACAATTCGAGGCCAATCAACACAAAAAGTAGCGCATTCAGGATTCCATCGATCAATTCCCAAAACTTATCGACGTACTCTTCAGTCGTATGGCTCATGGCTCCCTTCCGGGCATACCCACCTACGAACAGACCCGCCACCACCATGGCCAGTGGTCCGGAAATGTGCAGTGTTTGTGCCAGCAGGTAGCCCCCCATTACCCCTGCTACGGTAATGATTACTTCCGTTTGGTAGTGGTTGATGGAACGCAGAAGCCAGAACATTCCATAGCCCAAAGCCAGTCCAAACACGATTCCACCTCCGGCTTCTTCTAAAAATAGCAAGCCGATTTCTCCTGCACTAATGCTGTCGGAGCCGTTGACAACGATGCGATAAATGGAAGCAAATACGACTACTCCAACGCCATCGTTGAACAAAGACTCGCCCACGATGTTGAGTTTGACATTCTCGGGCAACTTGAATTTGGCTAAGATACCCAGCACAGCAATAGGGTCGGTGGGCGAAATCAAAGCACCGAACAGCAAACAAACCGGATATGACAAGGTGAGTCCGAACCATCCGGACAATAGATAAAGCCCGGTTCCAACCAGAGCTGTGCTTAACAGTACGCCGATTAAGGCAAACAGCATGACCGACCGTCGCTCCAGTTTCAATTGGGCGGAATCCGTATGAAAGGCTCCGGCAAACAGTAGGAAACTGAGCATGACATCGAACAAAACACGACCAAAATCGATTTGTTCCAATGCCTGGCGGATTAGCGCAAACCAGGCGGAATGAATGGCATTCAATCCGATTAGCAACACCGAAAAAAGGAGCGACAACACCATAATACCAATGGCATCGGGTAGTTTCAGCCAGCGGGTATTGAGATAGGCGAATGCGGCCGAAATAACAATCAGAAGTGTAACGAGTGTAAATAAGTCCATTCAGATAAAGAATTACACAAGATTGCCTTAAATTTCTATTGAATAAATCAAATCGACCGTAATTAGATCATTTTTTTTGACAGGCATGATCATTAACGACCCCAATCTGCCCCATTCCAAACGACCTGATGTGCTGGCCCGCTTCGGCACGTTTTTGCGGGATCGCTTCAGCTTAGAAGAAGATAAAGAAGAAGAAGCGGCTATCATTCAGTCCATTAGCCGGGGAATTGAGTTTCGGGGAATCAATTTATGGACACTGATTTTTGCCATTTTTATCGCTTCCATTGGCCTGAATGTGAACTCGACAGCGGTTATCATCGGAGCCATGCTCATTTCGCCCCTGATGGGCCCCATCATGGGGATCGGACTTGGAATTGGTATCAATGACCTGACCATGATTCAGCAGGCTTTGAAGAATTTAAGTATTGCGGTTTTTATCAGCTTGCTGACATCGACCATTTACTTTTTTATTAGTCCCCTTCACATTGCCCAATCGGAGCTCCTGGCACGTACCTCCCCGACCGTTTGGGATGCGTTTATTGCCTTTTTTGGTGGACTGGCTGGGATAGTAGCTGGCTCGCGTCGGGACAAGATCACCAACGTGGTTCCGGGTGTTGCTATTGCCACGGCGCTGATGCCACCGATTTGTACAGCCGGCTATGGTCTGGCATCAGGCAACCTGTATTACTTTGCCGGTGCGTTTTATCTGTTTCTCATCAACAGCGTCTGCATTAGTCTGGCCACTTTTTTAATTGTCCGTTTTTTGGGTTACCATCAGAAACAATATCCAACGCCCGATACTGAACGCCGGGTGCGCAACACCATTTGGATAGCGGTTTTAATTGTGGTCGTACCCAGCAGCTACCTAGGCTATCAAATTGTTCGTAAAACCATATTTGAGCAAAACACAAAGCGGTTTGTGACGAATGAATGTAATTTTCAATACCGGCAAGTAGTCAACTATATGGCCCATTTTAACCGGAAGCAAAGTTCCGTTGAACTCACGCTGGTTGGAGAACCATTTCCAAAAGATTCCATTACTTTTCTCCGGGCAAAAATGCCTGCTTACGGTCTGGGCGATGCATCGCTGGTGGTTAAGCAAGGTAGTTTTAAAGATACAGAAATTGACGTGGATGCGCTCAAGAATTCGTTGACCGATCAGGTTATCAAATACAGCCAGTCGTCTATCGCCCGCAAAGACCACACCATCGACTCATTGCGCCGGTATATCGACCTCACCCAATCTACACACTTACCAGTAGCGGATCTGCGCAATGAACTGAAGACGCTACTGCCCGATGTACAAACCTTTACCGCTGCCCGGTCACTGGTAATGAATGCCAATAAGGCGACACCGGATACCGTTATGCTGGTTTATGCGACGTTTTCCCGCAGGCATACAAAGTCTGAGCGGCAGCGCATTGAGAAATGGCTCCAGAGTCGCACAAAAAGCAAACGAATTAAACTGCTTATCGAGTAAGCGTTCAGGAAATCAATAGCTCCGAAGACCTATGCAGCCTCTCTGCGAAATGATCCGTTTTTTCGCCAATTCTCACACATGGTATCCGGTAGATCATCGATGGCACTGATGCCTCGCTGCCCATTTTACTGCGTCGATTCGATGAAATGCAAGGTAAGAAAAGGAGAGCATAGAGGATATTTTCCGTAATAGCTCCTTTTACTACTTGGTATCTTCTCCAGAGAAGCAGACTTTTAAAGAATTATTCGTTTCAATCCCAATTTACCATGTCAAAACTGAACCTCACGCTGGGCGACAAAACGTATTTTCCGTTCGTCACCGCCCCCATTCCGTATGAAGGGCGCGAATCGGATAATCCGCTGGCGTTTAAATGGTACGATCAAAACCGCACGATTCTGGGCAAACCGATGAATGAACTGTTCCGGTTTGCGGTCGCTTACTGGCACACCTTCTGCGGCACGGGCGCCGATCCGTTCGGGCCGGGCGTCAAATTGTTTCCCTGGAGCACGAATGCCGATCCGCTGGGCGCAGCTTTCGACAAGATGGATGCCGCTTTTGAGTTCATTACCAAAATGGGCATGGAGTACTACTGTTTTCACGACACAGATGTGGCGCCCGAAGGCAGTTCCAACGCCGAATTTGAGCGCAATTTCCGCAAGATTGTCGATTACGCGAAGCAGAAACAGCAGGCCAGCGGTGTTCAACTGCTGTGGGGAACGGCCAATCTTTTCTCGCACGCACGCTACATGAATGGTGCATCGACCAATCCGGATTTCCACGTGCTGGCCCACGGCGGCTGGCAGGTGAAAAATGCCATTGATGCCACGATTGAGCTGGGCGGTTCGGGCTACACCTTCTGGGGAGGTCGCGAAGGCTATATGTCGCTGCTGAATACGAACATGAAACGCGAGCAGGAGCACCTTGCCCGGTTTTTGACGATGTCGCGCGATTATGCCCGCAAGCAGGGCTTCAAAGGCGCGTTCTACATCGAACCGAAACCGATGGAACCGAGCAAACACCAGTACGATTTCGACGCGGCTACGGTGGCCGGTTTTCTGAATAAATACGGTTTGCAGGACGATTTTGAATTGAACGTCGAAACCAACCACGCCACGCTCGCCAGCCACACCTTCGCCCACGAGTTGCAGGTTGCGGCCGACAACAACATGCTCGGCAGCATCGACGCCAACCGGGGCGATTACCAGAATGGCTGGGATACCGATCAGTTTCCGATGGATCTGTACGAACTCACGGAAGCCATGCTGGTGATTCTGGAAGCGGGCGGCTTGAAATCGGGCGGGGTCAACTTCGATGCCAAAACCCGCCGGAACTCGACCGATCTGGACGATATTTTTATCGCCCACATTGGCGGGATGGATGCGTTTGCCCGGGCCGCCATCGTTGCCGAAGCGATTCTGAGTAAATCGCAGTACAAGAAATTGCGGGCTGATCGCTACGCCAGTTATGACAGTGGCGAAGGCGCGCGTTTTGAAAAAGGCGAACTGACGTTGGAAGATCTGCGCGAATACGCCCTGACTAATGGCGAACCGAAACAAATCAGCGGCAAGCAGGAATTGTACGAAATGATTCTGAATCAGTATATTTAGGTTGAGGATTGACCCTGTCAGCGGTTAAAAACCCTGACAGGGTATTGCTACTCTTCAAATCCTGAAACTTCATCAACCTATGAAAACAGTTCTCCTCCTTCTCTTTGGCCTGATCTCAGTCTCCGCCTTCGCCCAATCCGACGACGAAAAAGCCGTTCGGGCCGCCATTACCCAGATGTTCGAAGGCATGCGGAAAGCGGATACGACGCTTTTTAAGGCGGTTTTTGCGCCGGGCGCATCACTGCAAAGCCTCGCTAAAAACAAAGACGGTGTGGTCAGTGTGCGGAATGAAGCCATTCCCAATTTTATAACGTCGGTTGGCAAACGAAAACCGGGCGAGCTCGACGAGCGGCTGTCAGCTTATGATGTAAAAATTGATGCAGAACTCGCCATTGCCTGGACGCCGTACGTTTTCTACTTCAACGGTCAGAAAAGCCACTGTGGCGTCAATGTTTTTACGCTGGTGAAACTGAATGGTAATTGGAAGATTCAGGCTATTATCGATACCCGGCGGAAAGAAGGCTGTCAGGATTTGTAGAATGATTAGGCTCCCTGCCTAAGCTCTGGCCGTACGTTGTTCAACCCAATGAATGATGTTTTCAGCGTCCTCTAAACCAGCGGTCGCTACCTTCGCATTCAGATTGCCGTCATAACCTAAAGCCAGGTGAAGCGTGTCGTATGCCGATACGAACGAATTCAAAATACTTTTATCCAGTCGCGCCAATTGGGTTTTATACCAAGTTACTTCTTTACGACCTTTTGTCTTTTCTTCCAGCAAACCATCCAAAGCCACTAAAATGCCGCTGTAAGCCGTATTGCCCGCCATTCTGACGTATTTGCGATCCTGATAATACCCGTTTTCTTTCAGCGCTTTTTCACTTAAAATCTGGCGGGCATTGTCTAAGTAGCGTTTTGCTTCCTGTACGGTATTCATTTCTGGTAAATCGGGTGTGTTAAAACACTAAAATAACAAATCAAATTTTAGTGTACAATCATAGATTCGATTTTCATTCTCCTCCCCACTTCGGCGCTCGTTTCTCCAGAAAAGCCGTCATGCCTTCCTTCGCATCGGCGGTTTGCTGAATCTGCTGGAATTGGTCGTGTAAAAATGCCTGCTGCTGATCTTGAGGAATTGCCTTTAGTTGCTGATAAGTCCGCAAGCCGAACTGCATCGCCGTTGGTGAATACTGTTTCAATTCATCCACTAATTTTTGAACGGTTTCGTCCAGATGGTCAGTTGAGACAACTTCCGTCACCAACCCAATCGCCTGAGCGTTATGAGCCGATAGCGTTCGGGCGCGGAGACACAAATCCAAAACCGTACGGGCGGGCATGATGTCGAGCAAAACCGCCATCACCTGAAACGGAAACAAGCCGCGTTTTACTTCCGGCAAGCTGAACGTAGCGGTTTCCGCAGCTATTACGTGTGTACAACCGCCAATCAGCAAAAAACCGCCCGCAAAAACCGCTCCCTGAACCCTGGCCAGACACGGTTTATGCAGCCCGGCCAACAATTCGCCCAGCCGCACGGGGCCGGAGGGTGGAGGCACGGTCTGTTCGTTTTGCTCATCCGAAGTCAGGCTTTTTAAATCCATTCCGGCACAGAAAACATCGCCCGCAGCGGCCAGCACCACCAGCCAGATATCCTTTTCGTGATGCGCGTAGGTTAGCGCAAACGCCAGCTCATTCAGCAACGTGGGGTTCAGCGCGTTCTTTTTTTCGGGTCGGTTCAATGTCAGCGTTAGAACATGATCCGTCTGGTTCGTCAGCAAATGCCGAAATGAGTATGTTGAAAAACCGGCGGTTTGCTGGGATGAGTAAAGCATTTGTTTTCAGACACGAAACGGGCGAATAATTGTCGGCTGTAATACTACAAAATTGTACCTTTCGTTTCAACAATACGTATGATCAACAGTTGGTATTACTTCACCCTTCCAACCTCCTTCTCATGAAAAAGATCATTACTTTCCTGTTGATTCTGAGTGCTTTTCCCGCCTGGGCAACCCACCTGCTCGGAGGCTATATTCAGGTAAAACGGGTTGCTACGTCGCTCACGTTTGAAATTACAGTTAATCTGTATATGAATGATATTGCCGGGCAATCTTCGGCCGAGCAAACCGACCCGATTCCGCTTTGTATGGGCGACGGTTCAGGTATTCGACAGGTTCGCAGAGTAGCCAAGATACGGATTACAAACGAGATCAGTTTAAATACGTACCAAGTACAGCATACATACAACGGGACCGGTTCCGGATCCTATACGGTATCCATGCAATTACCGAACCGATCTCTGGTTAACAATTTACCCAATGCCATCCAGACACCGCTTTATTTGGAAACTACGTTTTCTTCTACTGCTACAAATGACCTTCCGGTTTTTCAGGGACCAGATTTCAGTAACTTGACAGTGCCCGTTAATCAAAAAGCCGTATATAACTTCCAGACAACGGATATTGAAGGTGACAGCATTGCCCATTATCTGATCCGACTCCGAAATGGGGAATGCCAGAAAAATAGCCAGCAACTGTCCGACTATGTTTTCCCAAACGATGTAACTCGTAAAGGAACCTTCAAAATTGATATGAAAACCGGCCAATTGACCTGGGACGCTCCCACGCAGGTTGGGACTTACGATTTTGCGATTGTAGCCGAAGAGTGGCGAAATGGCCAGCGCATCAGTGCAACACTCTTCGATCTGGTGACGCGTGTCCGTGATGAACCGGGGAGCAATCCCGGGCTTATCCCGCCCTACGAACCCGTTCTGGAACGCGGTTTACTGACAGCTCTGGAAAACCGCATCGACGAGCTAAATTTGTCCGTTACCGTGGCTCCAAATCCTTCGTCGAGCCGGTTTCAGGTTGTGCTGAAAAGCCATAAACCGACAACGGCGACGTTTCAATTGCTGAACAGCCAGGGAAAAATAATTCAGGAAGTAATGACCAGTAAAGCGGCTCTTGAGCATGAGCAGGCGATTGGTAGCGAACAACTGGCACCCGGTTTGTACCTGATCCGAACGTCGGCGCTTGGGCGGAGCTACACGAATAAGGTAGTCAAAAAGTAAAACCGGTCAGAACAACTGCTTCCAGGTGCCTTTGATGCGATTGTATTTCAGCGTGCTGGGGAGCGCTTTCCACCAGTACCGGTTCATCTCAACGGCAAAAGACGGCTGCATGTAGCAATTGATGGCGCACCCCTCGCACGCGGGCAGACGGCCTTCCAGCGCCACCAGTTTCTGTACTTCGTCGGAGCGATACAGGTCATACAGCTTGCCTTCGATCGGGAAGTCTTTCAGGCCGAGGTGGTAGCAGGGCAACACCAGTTTGTTTTCCGGAGAGATTACGAGCGTGGTACTTCCGGCCAGACAAACCGGGTCTTCGACGTGGTTGCCGCCATCGCGCCGGAGTTGAATGAAAGCATCGTTGATGTAAACATTTTTCTGCTTCCCCCACCAGGTCATTTCCTGCAGGGTTTTCTCCGAGAAACCGCCCCCGGTTTCAACGTCGTTGTATTCAAAAACCGGGTTGAGAATCAGCACCAGATTATTCGGCAGGCAAATCTCTTCGTACATCTGCCTGATCTGGTGAACGTTGTGTTCAAAAACCGTGAACAGAATATCCGGCCGTTCGCCCAGCTGTTTCGCGATGGCGATGGATTCCATCACCTTATCGAAACACTTGACGCCCCGCGATTTGTCGTGTTCTTCGGCAATCGGCGAATCGAGCGAGAAGTGCAGCATGTCGATCAAACCGTGCAGCTTCTCGGCGTTTTTGGGATACAATAAACCGTTGGTGGTTACCGTAGTAATCAGTCCCCGGTTTTTCGCTTCGCGCAACAGTTCGTCCAGTTGACGATGCAGCAGCGGTTCTCCGCCCGTAAAATCGATCACTCTCACGCCCAGCCGTTTCAAATCCCGCAGGTTATCCGCCACATTTTCCGGCGTTACGTAGGGCGAAGGCCGCTCCCAGATGTCGCAAAAACTACAGGTCGCATTGCAGCGATAGGTAATGTAGTAATTGCAGAGGACGGGATGAGAAACCAGGCGCATGTACTTATGACTTTTGGGAAGGATTATAAAGCAGCATTCCTTCCGCAGACAAATCTTCGTCAATTTCTTCCCAATGCACGCCATAGCCACCAGCGACTAAACGCCAATTCTGACGTTGACTATCGCTGGCTTTGTTGAGTCTGGGAAACCAGCTAAGTGGACTACCGATCGTTTTGCCATCTGTAAGGTCGAAATATACCTTTTCGGTATCAAACCAGACGGCGGTTACTTTCAAGCTCTTTAACAATGTTGCGGTGTCCATGATTGCTTCAATTAAAGTAGCTTCTCCATTTAGCAATAAACTCCTGCTGGTTCTCAACAATGATTGTTTCGGCTCTTCTCAAATCCTTATTTTTCATTCCTTCATTCTTTACGAGAGAAACCGGAATCAAATTGAACTTTGCCGCCGAGTCGCCCTTTTCCACATGAACGTGTAAAGGCTCGTGCTCATTGCTAAAGAAGAAAAACCGAAAACCATCCTGTATCCAGATAGTGGGCATTGGGAGGGCTACTGCAACAATTTAAACAGCCCCGTCAGCTTTTCTTTCAGATCTTTCCGATCGACGATGAAATCCAGAAAACCGTGTTCGAGCACGAATTCGGCACTTTGAAAACCTTCGGGCAGGTTTTTTCCGATGGTTTCGCGAATGACCCGCGGGCCGGCAAAACCGATCAGCGTACCCGGTTCGGCGATGTTGAAATCACCCAGCATGGCGAACGAAGCCGTGACACCGCCGGTGGTCGGATCGGTTAGCAACGAAACGTACGGGATTTTCTCTTTCGATAACAGCGCCAGTTTGGCGGAGGTTTTGGCCATTTGCATCAGCGAATAACCGGCTTCCATCATCCGCGCTCCGCCCGACTTCGAGATCATCAGAAACGGCGTCCGGGTTTGGATCGAATGATCGATGGCCCGCGCAATTTTTTCCCCCACAACCGATCCCATCGAACCGCCGATGAAGTTGAAATCCATACAGGCAATCGTGATATCCAGTTCGTTGATCTTTCCGTAGGCCGACCGAACCGCATCTTTGAGATGTGTTTTCGAAATGGTCGCTTTCACGCGTTCCGGATACGGTTTGGTATCGACAAATTTCAGTGGATCACCGGAAGTCATATTGGCGTCCAGTTCGGTAAACACACCGTCGTCGAACAGGATGGAGAAATAGGCATCCGAACCAATGCGTTCGTGGTAGTTGCAGTGTACGCAGGTATACGCGTTGAGTTTGTGTTCCCGCGTATGCATTATTTTCTTGCAGTTCGGGCATTGGTACCACAAGCCGTCCGGCGCTTCGCGCTTCTCTTCGGTTGGCGTATTGATACCTTTTTCTTTACGGATAAACCACGACATAGGGTGTCAGTCTCCAGTTAACAGTTCGCAATCAATCGTTTGCTTTGGAAAGCAGGGGGCAAAGATAGTAAGAAAACAGCAGGCGTGGTCATAGATCGAGGTAGTACTTTCGCCGAGCGGGTTCAAACCGCTCGATCGCATACCGCAAGGCCGTCCTGGGCAACCGTCCCGCATGGTCGTGCAGAAACTCTTCGAGCGCGTCCGGATTTTTCTTTCCCACTTCCCGCAACATCCAGCCAACCGCTTTATGAATCAGATCGTGCCGGTGATTCAGCAACAGTTCTGCGATCTGAAAAGTGTCCTGAAATTGATTTTTGCGAATAAAAGCCAGCGTCGACACCATCGCGATCCGCTGCGACCACAGGTGGTTCTCCTGCGCGAGTTCGTAAAGAATGCTGCGGTCTTTGGTAAGCAAATAATTACCGACGATTCCCGGGCAACTCGTATCCACCAGATCCCAATTGTTAACGTACGTCTTATTTCGCAGGTAATAATCAAAAATGAGCCTGCGGTTTTCTTCACCCGGCCGTTTGGCCTGGTTGGTCCAGATGATCAGGGCCGTCAGGCGGCATTCGTGGAATGGTTCGTGCAGAAGCTTTTCGGTTTCGCTGGGCGATAACAAGTGGTATTTCCGGGCAACGATGCGTTGCTGCGGCACCGATAACCCCAGAAATTCGTCACCCTCGCCGTATTGCCCCGGCCCGGTTTTGAAAAAACGTTTGAAAAAGACGGCTTTTTCGGGATCACCCAAAGCGATAAGCTTATTTTTAACGTCCTGATGCGTCATTGGTTTCCTGAACTAAAAGAAGAAGGAGTTGTTATTGCTGCAACCGTGTGTATCTTCGGTCGAACGAAAATAAGGGTATGAATGCAAATCCTACCGATCCGGTAAGCGAAAATCCAATTATTATCATTGTCGGCACCAACCGGAAAGGCTCCATGTCGCGCCATATTGCGGATTATTACTACAACATCCTGCAACGGCTTGGTAAGCAGAGTGATATTCTTGATTTAAGCGGTTTGCCTCCCGATTTTATGACCACGGCCCTGTACGAAAATACGGGAAAAAACCCCGAATTCAACCGGTATAAGGAAGTGGTCGAGCAGGCGAAGAAGATGGTGTTTATCGTCCCGGAATACAACAACTCCTATCCCGGCGTTTTGAAGGCGTTTATCGACGGCATGAGCTACCCGAGCGGGTTGTCAAACAAAAAAGTGGCGCTGGTTGGTCTCTCAGCCAATCACCAGGGCGGTGCATTGGCGCTCAGCCACTTAAATGATATTTTTAGTTATCTCGGGACCAATACGCTGGCGTTGCGGGTGAAGCTGGCGCAGATTCGGAATTACTGGAAAGAAGGCGTATTGCACAACGACCTGTATAACCTGCTCTTGCAGCAACAGGCCCAGCAGTTGATCGACTTTTAATTTATTGAGTGATTGAGCGGGTTCGTGATTGAGTGAAGGTTCAAAAACCGGGTTCTCACTCAATCACGAACTCGCTAAACCGCTCAATCATTTAAGCGGGTTCGAATAATATCCCGCTCATCCAGCAGCGGTATTTCGTAAAGAACCACTTTCTGGCGCGTAAAAGCCGGTGTTTCCAGTTCGCGCTCCCGCTCCGTATAACGGCTCTGAGAAAACCCTTCGATCATTTTCTGGATTTGCAGCAAATCATCTTCGCGTTTTTCATCCACCAGAATATCTTCGAGTTTCGTACCATTGGTGCGGGTTGGCGGATCAGCAATCGGGCCACCGCTAATTTCGGCACCGTTTCCGCTGCCGCGCGTCAGCGTATCCGCACCCTGTGGCTGGCCTTCCGTGACCAGTTCCTTATCCTCTTCTCCGTCATCGGGCAGTTCATCCTCCGGTAGTTCATCTTTTTTCAATTCCGGTTCGGGCTGTTTCCAGTTCGTCGGCGGAAAATCCGGTCGGTCGGTCGGCAAATCAAAACCGGCGGCAATTACCGTTACACGCAGGTTTTTACCGAGACTCTTATCCTTGATCGTACCGTATTTGAACAGGTGAGCCTGCTTATCCTTCCCGATTTTTTCCTTAATGTAACCGGTAATAATCTGCAATTCTTTCATGGTGGTACGGGCTTCAGGTCCCGACGCCATCGTGAGCAGAATCCGTTTCGCACCCCGAATATCGCGGTCATTGAGCAACGGCGAGTTGAGCGCATCCGTAATGGCAGTCAACGCGCGGGTTTCGCCTTCGGAATCGGCCGAGCCCATAACGGCCTGACCGGCACCTTCGAGCACCCGCTTTACGTCCATGAAATCGACGTTGATTTCGCCCTGGACAGTAATGATTTCCGCGATACTTTTCACGGCATTCGCCAAGACGTCATCTGCTTTGGCAAACGCCTGATCCATCGGAAAATCCTCGAAAATCTCCGCCAGTTTATCGTTCAGAATAACCAGAACCGTATCGCAGTACTCCTTCAGCTCGTCGATACCGCGCATGGCCTGATCCAGCTTCTCGATGCCTTCGAAGTCGAACGGCGCTGTTACGACGGCAATCGTGAGCAGCCCCATTTCCCGGGCAATCTGCGCAATAACGGGTGCGGCTCCGGTACCGGTTCCGCCCCCCATCCCCGCCGTGATGAAAACCATCTTGGTGGGTTCGCCGAGTAATTGCCGGATATCCTCCGTATTTTCCAGAGCAGCCTGACGACCTACCTCCGGATTTGTTCCGGCGCCCAGTCCGGAAGTCAAAAGCGCACCCAGTTGAATTTTAGTCTTTACCGGACTGTTGGTCAACGACTGACGATCGGTGTTACAGACGATGAAATCCACGTCTTTCACACCCATTCTAAACATGTGGTTGACGGCATTGCTTCCGCCCCCGCCGACGCCTATTACTTTAATGATTGGGTCATCTTCCTCGTCGGGGAATTCAAACCTCATGCCGTACTCCAATGCCTCTGGCATACCTGCTAATGTTTGGTGCGCGATTGTTAACTATATGGTTGGGAACGCCGGATTGCCAATGCGTTGTGCCGTCAAAATTAAGTACTTACTGATTGTACCGGTCATCGGGACCCAGTTCTTTCCCGATGTCGTCGTTCAGAAACTTCTGGAGCCAGGTCATGATTCCGCCCCCTTTTTCTTTCTTTTTTTCCGGTTCTTTGCTTCCGCTGGTGCCGTTTCCATTCCCGGTGCCGTGACCATAGCCACTTGCGCCGTTTCCGCCGACCAGATGAAGCGGGGCGTGTTGCAGCGGAATCCGATCGTCCAGCCGCTTGAAACCGGCCCACACCAACCCAACCGCCGTCGCAAAAGCCGGGTCGCTCACCAGGTCGGCCTTCACGTTATGCTCCAGTTGATCCGGAAAACCGATCCGAACATCCAAACCGGTCACACGTTCAAAAATCCGTTCGATGCCTGAAATAGAAGCCGTTCCGCCCGTCAGCACCACTCCGCCCACCAGTTTTTCCCGGTAGCCGGAACGAATAATTTCGGCCTGAACCATGGCCGCAATCTCTTTCAGACGGGCTTCGATGACGAGCGCCACGTTTTTCAGCAGGATATCCTTCGGTGGCCGACCGCTCAGATTTGGTACCGCAACCACTTCGTTCAGCCGGAAATCGGTCGGATCGGCACTGCCAAACTTCGTTTTCAGAAGCTCGGCCTGCGTCGGTAACACCCGGCAACCCACTTCCAGATCGGACGTTAGGCTATTTCCGGCGTATGGGATAACCGCAACGTGCCGGAGTACGTTTTTGTGGTAAATCGCAATTTCAGTGGTACCGCCACCAATATCGACCAGCGCCACACCGGCGTGTTTTTCTTCCTCGGTTAAAACGGCTAAAGCCGACGCGAGGGGCGCCAGCAGGAACTTGTCGTTTTCCAGCGGTTCTTTCTGAAGCGAAACCGCCCGGGCTCGCTGAATACATTTCCGGGTGTAGGACGCCGAACTGGTTTGGGCGGTAATAACCTGAAAGTCAGCCTCCAGCTTCACGCCAATCCGCCCGACGGGATAATCGATGTTTGATTCACTGTCGACCGTAAAATCCATCGGCAGGACATGAACGATTTCGGCCCCGGCGGGGAGTACCGACCGGTACATATCGTTCACCAGGTGGTCGATGTCGTCGGCAACGACTTCATCGCCGGGAGAGGTGCGCGTAATGCTGCCGTGTTGCCGGCGAGCCATCACATTCTGACCGGAAAAACTAACGTTGACCACGTGAATGTCAATGTTAGCCTGTCCGGCGGCTTCTTCAACGGCCCGGTTAATGGCTTCAACAGTTTGGCCAATATTGACAACGGAACCTTTGGTAACTCCTTTTGAAACGGCTTTCCCCACGCCCAGAACATCCAGACGAGCGTGATCGTTACTGCGGACAAGGCGACCGGCCACGGCGCACACTTTGGTGCTGCCAATGTCCAATCCAACTATAATTTCTTCCTGCTTAGGTATCATTCGCACACAATCTGGTTACGGTACTGCACACTTACCCTCCGGTATCCATCTCCCTTTTTTAAAGGTAAGATATGTTTGTAAAATAATTTAATCTTTTCCAACTTCGGCTCCAAATCAACGGGTTGTCCAATCTCTATCAGACAATCACCCACCTGTGGAATCAGCGTAACCTCCCGGTTTTTGTCAACCATTACCTGCGCAACCTGTGCTTTCCAGAACGGATCGGCCTCAATCTGCTTCAGCAACGTGAGCAACGGCTGGTTTTTCTCCGTCGTCAGCGATTTTCGTTCACTGAAATAGGGGCCGGAGATTAACACAACCCGCGCCGTATAATTCATTGAAAGCGGAAACCACTGGCCTTCCTCCGTCAAATAATACCCGGCAAACGCCGATTTGTCCTCCGTTCCGTCCGGAACCAGCCGGGCCAACGGGCGTTGTTGCTTGATATCCGCGATCAGAATACCTTTCAGATCCCGATACAACTGACAACTTTTGATCAGGCCATTCTGTTTCAGGCGGTTTTCCAAACGCTTCAAATCCATGGTGGCGTAATCGTCGTCCACGAGTGGATCCGCTCCGTCATTGGTCAGCGTTCGGAGTACGTCGTTCCGGTTCAGAAACCGGTGCCCGTCCACTTCGTCCATCCGAATGTCGATGCCTTCACACTTCCGGTGGTTTTGCTTGTGTTCTGTGAAGGCAATCAGCCCCACCAAAACCGCTAAACCGACGACGGTCAGAATGAAGGTTCTATTTAAGGGAAAAATAGAAAACATTCGTCTTTATTAAGTTTAAAAGGTGCGAATTTTTATTGATTGGTCTGAAATATGTTTTTTAGTACCGGAATCATCTGGTCAATGTCTCCTGCACCGATAGTTGCGACCAATTCCGGCGGGTCGTTTCGCAAAATGTCGGCTAGCTCAGCTTTGGAACATTGAATTTTGGTTTCGGACTGAATCGATTTAAAAATCAGATCAGCCGTTACCCCTTCGATCGGTAATTCACGCGCCGGGTAAATGTCGAGCAAAATAACCCGATCCGCGAGCGAAAGGCTTTTGGCGAATTCATCGGCGAAGTCACGCGTCCGGCTGAAGAGGTGCGGTTGAAAAATGGCCGTTACCTTCCGTTCCGGATACAATGCTTTTAGCGATGACAAAAAGGCAAAAACTTCAGCGGGATGATGAGCGTAATCGTCGATAAATATAACATTTTTTGATTTGAGTATGTATTCGAACCGACGTTTTACTCCCTTATAATTTCCGAGCGCCAGCCGGATTGCTTCCGGTTTTACGCCCACCTGAAGCGCAGCCGCAGCCGCAGCTACCGCATTTTCAACGTTGTGAAAACCGGGCATCTGCAAGGCCACGTTCCCGATAATTCCCTCAGGATAAACGATATCGAAAACGAAACAGGCGTTTTCGATCCGTAGATTCCGGCTGTGGTAAGCGCCTTTGTCCAGCGAATAATCGTAAACGGTAGCCGGTGTACGATCCGCCAGCGCGAGGCCCCGTCTCATAAATAAAGTGCCACCGGTTTTGATCTGTCCGACAAACGCGCTGAACGAATCCAGAACCGCCGTGTGATCGCCGTAGATATCGAGGTGATCGGCGTCGGTCGAAGTGACGATGGCGACCTGCGGAAACAACGTCAGAAACGAGCGGTCGAACTCATCGGCTTCCACGACACAAATCACTTTCGACAGGTCGTCGGTCGGTTCATTCAGCAGGAAGTTGGTGCCGTAGTTTTGGGTAATCCCACCCAGAAAAGCCGCGCAGTTCATGCCGGAGTCTTTCAGGATGTGCGCCACCATCGACGAGGTCGTGGTTTTTCCGTGGGTACCGGCAATGGCGACGGTTGTCATCCGGCCCGCCAGAAAACCCAGCACCTGCGACCGCTTCTGCAACGTAAAACCGTGCTCGGTCAGGTAGACGTATTCCTGGTGGTTTTTGGGTACGGCGGGCGTATAGATCACCAGCGTCTCGTCCCGGTTTTCCCGAAAATGCGCCGGAATCTGCTCGACATCTTCCTCAAAATGGATCACCATGCCTTCCTGCTGCAGGGCGTCAGTCAGAGCCGTGGACGTTTTGTCGTAACCCGCCACTTCGTATCCGTTTACCAGAAACCAGCGCGCCAGTGCGCTCATACCAATACCGCCAATCCCCAGAAAATAAACGTACCGGATGTTATTCATTTTTAAATTATGACTGGATGGTTTGAATGGTCAAAGGTTTTGATGGTTAAAAATGGTTAAGGGGCTTAAAAAACCGCCCGAATCGTTTTAACCTTTCGAAGCATTCAAACCATCAGAACCATTTAACCATCTATTTTATCAATTTTAAAACTTCTTCCGCGATTTCACGGGCGGCTTTGGGCCGGGCCAGTTCGCGGATGTGCTGACTCAGGGTTTGTTGCTGCGCCGGATCGGCCAGCAGCCGCAGGGCCGCCGGAACCAGATCGGTAGACGCCACGCGATCATTGATCAGCAAAGCCGCCTGCCGGTTAACCAGACTCAGCGCATTTTTGGTCTGATGGTCTTCCGAAGCCGCCGGAAACGGCACCAGAATCGCCGGTTTTTCGACCAGACAAAGTTCCGAAACCGACAGCGCCCCCGCCCGCGACACCACCACATCGGCGGCTGCGTAGGCCAGGTCCATTTCGTAGATAAAATCAAACGCCTTAACCGAAACCGCTCCGGCGTCGGCAATGGCTTTGCAGGCGCGGTCGATGAACAACGGCCCGGTTTGCCAGACTACCTGATGGCCGGATTCGATCAGCAAAGGAAGGTCCTTCGCAATGCTTTCGTTGATGGTTCGCGCACCCTGACTACCGCCGATGATCAGCAACGTCTTGCGGTTCGGGTCCAGGCCAAAGAAGGTCAGTGCCTCCGCGCGTTTGCCCCCGGCTTGCATAATGTCCGTCCGAACGGGATTGCCGGTCAGCTTGATTTTCTGAGCCGGAAAAAACGCTTCCATGCCGGGATAGGCCACGCAAATGGTTCTGGCCCGGCGCGACAGAAGTTTATTCGTTAAACCAGCGTAGGAATTCTGTTCCTGAATCAGGGTTGGAATGCCCTTCAGCGAAGCCGCCAGCAAAACCGGTCCGCTGGCGTAACCGCCCACGCCTACGGCTACATCCGGAGCAAACTCGCGGACAACCTGCTGCGCCCGCAAAAAACTCCGCCCCAGTTTGAACGGAAAAGCCAGGTTTTCAATTGTCAATTGCCGTTTGATGCCCACCACCGGCAGTCCGATAATTCGGTAGCCCGCCCGCGGCACTTTCTCCATTTCCATCTTTCCCTCCGCACCAACAAAGAGGATTTCGGTGGTTGGATCGATGGTTTTCAGCTCATTGGCAATCGCAATCGCCGGGTAAATATGCCCGCCGGTTCCACCGCCACTGATGATGATGCGTCTTGGCATACGATTGACTCCCAATTAAATTTTACTCTCGTCGGCTTCTCCGCGACTCACACTAATGATGATGCCGATGGCCGTTCCGGTGAAAAGCAGCGACGTTCCGCCCATGCTCAGCAACGGCAGCGGTTGCCCCGTTACGGGAACCAACCCGACGGAAACCGCCATATTGATCATGGCCTGAATAACAATGCTGAACGTTAAACCGGCCGATAGCAACCCGCCAAACGCCCGGTTGGCTTTTCGAATGGCTCGCATGCCCCGCCAGAGCAGGTAGAGATAAGCCGCAATGACGACAATTCCACCAATCAGTCCGTATTCTTCGACAATCATGGCAAAAATAAAGTCGGAATACGAGTGGGGCAGGAAGTTGCGCTGGTGGCTGTTGCCCGGCCCTTGCCCATACACGCCACCATGGGCGAGCGCGATGTACGATTGTTCCACCTGAAATTCAGGCGGTCGCCGTCCCTGGAAGGTTTCCCAGTAATTTTTTAGTCGGCTAATCGAGGTTTTGGCCCGCTGTCCCACCAGCAAAGCCCCGCTGCCCATGATGAGGCAAACGACCACCATGATGGCCAGGTATTTGGTCGGAACCCGTCCGATAAACATCAGCAGAAAACAGGTTGCGGCCAGCAAAGCCGCCGTCGATGCGTTACTCAGCACGATACAGGCACAAATCAGCCCGATCCAGATGATCATGTTGGCCAGAATACTCGGATCGTATTGTTCCTTTTTGATGTGTTGCCGTTTGGCCAGCATGGCAGCCAGGTTGGAAATCAGCGCCAGCTTGGCCAAATCCGAGGGCTGAAAGGTCTGGTTGATCAACGGAATCGTAATCCAGCGCGACGCGTCGTTCAGGTTAACCCCTTTGAAATAGGCCCACAGCAGCAGCGGCACCGAAAGCCACATACCGAATCGCGACAGACGGGCGTAATAAATGTAGTTAAACCGGTGGGCGATCCACATACAGGCCAGCCCCAGCACCACCAGCGCACCGTGCTTGAAGAGGTAGTGTTCGGTTGACTGCAGCTTCTGGTACGCCATCGTCCCCGTCGCGCTGTAAACGACGGCAACACTCATGATGGAAAAAAATAACACGACTCCCCAGATGTGGTAGTCGCCCTTGATGTTGTTTTTTAGCCAGTCGGTTACGGAAATCGTCATCTTGCTGAATAATGAACAGTTAACAATGAACTATTAACAATGAATGGCTGACGCATGCTGTTAATTGTTCATTATTCATTGTTCATTGTTTAATATCCATCATTTTCTTTACCGCTTCTTTAAACTGATCGCCCCGGTCCAGGTAATTGCGGAACAGGTCGAAGCTCGCGCAGGCGGGGGATAACAAAACCGTATCGCCCGGATTGGCCAGTTCGAGCCCTTTGGTAACCGCTTCGTTGACGTCCTGGGTTTCGAACAAAACCGGAACCGTATCCGAAAAATAGCTGACCAGCTTGCGGTTGTCTTTTCCCAGACAAATTAACGCTTTTACTTTTTCCCGCACCAGCGACATCAGCTGATCGTATTCATTTCCTTTATCCTGACCGCCTGCAATCCAGATCACCGGCGTGGTCATACTTTCCAACGCGTAGTAAACCGAGTCGACGTTGGTCGCTTTGGAATCGTTGATAAAATGAACGCCCTTGACGTCGCCCGCCGGTTCGAGCCGGTGGGCGGCATTCTGAAACGTTTGTAACCCGGTTTGCAGCGCTTCCGGTTTCACACCAACCGACTGAGCTGCCAGGGTGGCCGCCAGCATATTGATGGCGTTGTGTTTGCCTTTCAGGGGCAAATCGGCCAGAGCGGTTTCAAATTCCTGAGCACCGTCGTTGACTACCAGAAAACCGTCTTTCAGATAAGCACCCGGTTGGGGCGTATCGACCAGCGAGACGGGCAATAACCGGGCGACCGGTTTTTTAACGGGCAGTTCCGCGCTGATCACCGGGCTTTCGTCGTAATAAATGAACGTGTCGTCCGGCGTCATGTTTTGCAGAACGCGGAATTTTGAGTTAACGTAGTTCTGAAACTGGTATTCGTAGCGGTCTAAATGATCGGGGGTGATATTCAGCAGAATAGCGACGTTCATCCGGGCCTGGTACATGTCGTCCAGCTGAAAACTGCTCAGTTCCAGCACGTAATAATCGAAGGAATGTTCCAGTACCTGCCGGGCGAAGCTGTCGCCGATGTTACCCGCCAGCCCGACGTTCAAACCGGCGGTTTTTAGCAGATGATAAACCAGTAGCGTCGTGGTGGTTTTTCCGTTGCTGCCCGTAATTCCAATCAGTTGGGCGTTGGTATAGCGCGAAGCCAGCTCAATTTCCGAAATAACCGGGATGTTCCGCTCGCGCAGTTTCTGAACAATGGGCGCTTTTTCGGGAATTCCGGGGCTTTTCACCACTTCAGTTGCCTGCAAAATCCGGTCTTCGGTATGCTGCCCTTCTTCAAACGGTATGTTGTTTTGCTGAAGAATCTGACGATACGCGTCCTGTAACCGGCTTTTATCCGACAAAAAAACCGCATAACCTTTTGCCTGCGCCAGCAATGCCGCGCCCACACCACTTTCACCTCCGCCCAAAATAACCATCAACGGCATTTCAACTTCCATAGATTCATGTGCAAACCGGGGACAAAAATAGAAGTTTCGCCGTAGTCTGTCCGCCCGTTCGTCAATCTTTTTACGAATAAAAAGAAACCCCGCCTGGGGCGGGGTCCATGGGTGGGTACAGTGGAAAGGTTACTCTTTCTTGAGCGACGACGACACCCGCATCCGGTTGGCGGCTTTCACAATGAGGAAGATAACCCAGGCTACAATGATGAACTGAATGACAATGTTGAGGAAATTACCATACCGAATCGCTACTTCCGGCGTTTCGCCGACGGCTTCTTTCAGGACAATTTTTAACTGGCTGAAATCGATTCCGCCAGTTACCAAGCCCAAAATCGGGTTGATGATATCTTCAACCAGCGACGTCGTGATTTTTCCGAAAGCCGCTCCGATGATAACACCGACGGCCAAATCCAGCACATTACCCTGAGCAATAAAGGTTCTGAATTCTTTTAGCATGGATTAAGAGGTTAAGTTGATGGGCAGGAAGTTAAGAAATGTAACTAATTCGTCAAATTTATATACAAAAAAATAACACCCTTAATACCCTCACTTTCTGGCAATTCGTCGGTTTACAACTTCTCTTCCACCCAAACTTGCATTTCCTGTAACTGCATTTCGCCATACTGCGTGGCCAGCGCCACATCGGCGGCATCACGCCCATAGGCCACCACGATCCGGTTGCCGCGCGGTTCTTTCTGGGTTGCATCGAAGGTGTACCAACGGCCATCGACGAAGGCTTCGAACCAGGCGTGTAAATCCATCGGCTTGAGGTCATACAGATAACCGACCACCATCCGGGCCGGAATGTTGAGGCTGCGGCAGAGCGAAATGCCCAAATGCGCAAAATCCCGGCAGACGCCAATGCGTTTTTCGGCGGTTTCGACGGCCGACGTACTCGCGTCGCTGGTGCCATATTGGTAGGTCACCCGGGTTTGAATCCAGCTTCGGATGGCTTCCACCTGATCATAACCGGGTATGGCATTGGCGGTAATGTCGGCAGCAAGCGGCCCCAGACGATCCGATTGGCAGTAGCGGCTCGGCAGCAAAAACTGCAACGAATCGTCGGGCAAATCCTGAACCGGCACAAATGGGGCGCCCGGCGCAATATCAATTTCATCGGCGGTTTCGACCACTAACGTAATTCGAATCCGAAACCGCCCTTCCGGCGTCATGAGCCGCTGGCATAAATTGCCGTACGGGTCGGTATACTCGATAACCGGCACGCCCGGTTCGATCTGGTATTCTTCAGAGATTACCCATTGCCCGGCGCCGGAGCGGGGGCGTAACATAAGCACAACGGGTGCTGGAGCCGGAACGTCGTAGACGAGTTCACAGCCGGCGAAAAGTTTCATAAATTGTCAGGAATTCGAGCGTCGGTTTTGAATGGCTCAAGTTGTCCTAACCGCATTTCTACCCAAATTGTTCTTGGTTTTTCGGGCAGGAAACAAATAAATAACCTGCTCTGAAAACACAAAGACAGCCCCAATCCGGATTGGGGCTGTCTTTTGGTTCAATCGGTTGTTTGGATTAAATCTTTACCGGGAATTTCTGCGGGTATGTCTTTGTTTTAAACTGTTCGAACGGTTCTTTACTGTAATAATCTCCGCCAATAAAGGTGATGATCTGGTGGAATTCCGGCGCTTTGATGTAACCGGGAATCGGCTGAATCGGCTGGAATTTTTCGTTCAGGAACACCACTGTCGGGTAGCTAAGCTGGTTTCTGAGGAGTGCAGCCGCCAGCTGGTGATAGCCCCGGCTTCCCTGCGCCACGTAGACGAATTTATCAGTTCCCAAAACGATGTCTTCCTTCTGTTCGGCATTCAGCTTGACGGCGTAATAATTTTTGCTGATGTAATCGGCAACGGCCGGGTTTGTGAACGTTTCCCGGTCCATGACCTTGCACCAGCCGCACCAGTCGGTATAGACGTCAATGAAAATCTTCTTCGGTTTTTTCTGATTCAGCGCAAACGCTTCTTCAATCGTCAGCCACTTGATTTTGCTTTCTTCCTTGATCTCCGGCCGCGATCGGAACGAAACCAGACCACCTGCGATGAGCAGCGTGGCGATGAGTACAGTGAATAATTTATTCATAAGTCGGATGATTTTTGCGAAACCGCTTCTGTGAATCGGCGTTCCGAATCAGATAACGAACGATACGTGGTAAACCATGCACCATCGTGCGAAGTTCATGCCAATAGTTTTGACTTCAAAAAAGGCAAAGAGTAACCGAATTTCAGGCAAAAAAAATAACAAAGGAACAGATCGGCTATTCAGAACGGATTTTGGTCGTCGTGGAGGTCTTTGATGGAGCCAAAACCGATGACGTCCCGGTAAATCGAATTGTCGCGGAGTTCGGTGGCCCGCATGAGCTTGTCGTTACCAAACCGATCTTTGACTTCATAGAGCGCTTTCCGAAGGCGGTTTTTGCGGGTATTGTCTTCAAACAGGCTGAATGACACCAGTTGGGCGGGCATAAACCGGTTTACGCTAACGCTCATGCTTCGAATAGATTGATTCAAAATCGGCTCGCACCGGTTGATTTCCTGAAACCGCTCAAAACGCTGCCGGATCAGGTGATAGAGTTCCATGCTGTCCTGCTTCGGTTCGGGCAGTTTGACTTCATCGCTGTAATTCCGACCGTTGTGGTACCGGCAATCGAATGTCACCACCTGACAAAATACGTCCTGGCGCACCATCCGCCGTTCGAGCGTCAGACAGAGCGATTGCAATAACTCATCGAGCTGCTCGGCCGATTGTCGTTGCGACTTCGAGAGGGTTCGCATGGCCTGCATGCTTTTGTAAGCGCTGGTTTCCAGATCCACCTCCCCGCCAAAGTTCAGTCGCAGGTGCCAGTGCCAGCCGATGATGCTCTTACAAACCGCCCGCAGCCGCTCGGGTGATGCATACCGGAGATTCAGCGGGGTCAGAATGCCCTGGTCTTCCAGCCGTTTTGCCATCCGGTCGCCAATACCAGGTAAGTCGGTCAGTTTCAGATTCGTTAAAACGTCGTCGATGGTTTCGGGCGTAATCATCACCAAACCATCGGGCTTCTGAATGTCGGAGGCCAGTTTGGCCAGAAAGGCGTTTGGAGCAATCCCGATGGAACAGTTGAGATAGTCACCCACTTTGGTCCGAATATCGCTTTTAATCCGGAGCGCTACTTCCCAAACATCCTGGTACATCAGCTGGCAATGGGTCAGGTCGACCACGGCTTCGTCGATACTTTTGGGCAACACGTCGGGCGTAAACTGGCGCAGCACATTAATGATGGCGACGTGAAATTCCCGGTATCGTCGGGAATTGGTTTCGACCGGAATCAACTCCGGGCAGATTTTTACAGCTTCATCGAGCCGCATTCCGAGTTTAATTCCCAGTTGTTTGGCTTCAATGGACGGAGCAATCACGCAGCCCTGTTTGCCGGTGTAAACACAAACCGCAATCGGTCGGTCGCGGAGGTAAAAATTCACCTGTTGCTCGCAACTGGCAAAAAAACTGTTCATATCGACGAACAGAATCGTCGGCTTTGTGAATTCCCCCAGCCTTTTCATGGTATTTCTCAGGTTGTGTATAATATTATTCTGGCAGCTTTCATCAGCTTTGTTGTTTTTTTTAGTAAATTTGATCACAATATATAATACTTGTATTATAAAAGTCAATAATTATATCATGTTTAACGAACCCGGAAAATCTTTTGAAGAGGGTTTAGAACCAATTCAGGAGCGGCTGCGGCAGGTTTTTGACGCGCTGGAAATCAGTATCTACCAGGCCGCCAAAGACCTGGGTGAGAACTCGTCTAAATTTTACAACATCCTGAACGGTCGTGCTAAACCGTCGTATGATACCATCATGCGGCTGCTGGAGCAATATCCGCAGGTACGGGCCGACTTTCTGCTGCGGGGCCAGAAACCCGTTTTAGACGAGCCGGAGCAAAATGGCAGGATTATCGAACTGGAGGTGCGTTACATGGATCTCCCGTTTGTACCGACGCGTTTCTACGCCAGTTTCATCGAAACCTACATCGAAGGAATCAGCATGGCGCAGATGGAAACGTACCGCGTTCCGGTTCACATGGTCGGAAGTCATAAAGAACCGGTCGTGATCGAAGTTTCCGGCAACAGCATGACGCCACAATTGGCCAACGGAGCGAAAGTACTGGCAATTCTGGTAGACCCCAACAACTGGGAATACCAGTCGGGCGGCATTTACGCCGTCATTTACCGCGATTTTTTTGTGGTAAAACGCATCAAAGACAATGAGTTATTGACCAAACAACGTTTAACCCTGCACTCCGACAATCCCAATGGCGGCAGCGTAACGGTTCCCTTGAAGGACATTCGGGGAATCTGGAAAATTGTACGGGTGATCGACTCACCGGTGGAATAAAACCGGTTAGAATAGAAAACCGGTCGGTTCCCCGCGAACCGACCGGTTTCTGTTTTTCAGGCAGTTAAAAAAACGGGCCTGTGTATATTCAGGCTACATCAAACCGGTCCAGATTCATCACTTTAGCCCAGGCTGCCACGAAGTCTTTCACAAATTTAGCCTGTGCGTCAGCGCTGCCGTATACTTCAGCAATCGCCCGCAGTTCGGAATTGGAGCCAAACACCAGATCGGCGCGGGTCGCCGTCCACTTGGGCTGACCGGTTTTCCGATCACTGCCCAAATACACTTCGCGGTCTTCCGACATGGCTTTCCAGGCCGTGTTCATATCGAGCAGATTGACAAAGAAATCGTTGCTCAGCTGGCCCGGACGTGCGGTGAAAACCCCATTTTTAGAACCGTCGAAATTGGTGTCCAATACGCGCAAACCACCCACCAATACTGTCAACTCGGGGCCTGTCAGGGTAAGCAACTGCGCCTTATCGATCAGCAACTCTTCGGTCGATACCGCCAATCGGGATTTGCGATAGTTCCGGAAACCGTCGGCAATGGGTTCCAGGTATCCCACTGACTCCACATCGGTTTGCTCCTGCGAAGCATCCATGCGGCCCGGTGTGAACGGAACACTGATCGGTTGTCCGGCATCGCTTGCGGCTTTTTCAACGCCCGCAGCACCCGCCAGCACGATCAAATCGGCCAGGGAAATCTTTTTGCCACCGAACTGCGTGCTGTTAAATTCATTCTGAATGCTTTCCAGCGTACCCAGTACTTTTTGCAGCCGCGTCGGGTTGTTCACCTTCCAGTCTTTTTGCGGAGCCAGACGGATGCGGGCGCCGTTGGCACCACCGCGCTTGTCGGAACCCCGGAAGGTGGAAGCCGAAGCCCAGGCCGTGGAAACCAGTTCCGACACACTCAAGCCCGATGCCAGGATGTTGGCCTTCAAACCGGCAATATCATTGTCATCGACCAACGCGTGGTCGACGGCGGGAATCGGATCCTGCCAAAGCAGGATTTCTTCCGGCACATCCGCGCCGAGGTAACGAGCCCGGGGGCCCATATCGCGGTGCGTCAGTTTAAACCAGGCGCGGGCAAACGCATCGGCAAAGGCGTCGGCATCTTCCAGAAACCGCCGGGAAATTTTTTCATACGCCGGATCCATCCGTAAAGCGAGGTCCGTCGTCAGCATGGTGGGCGCGTGCTTTTTGGAACTGTCATACGCATCCGGAATGATTCCCTCCGCATCTTTGGCCACCCACTGGTGCGCACCGCCCGGGCTTTTGGTTAACTCCCATTCAAAACCGAACAGGTTTTCAAAGAAATTATTACTCCATTGCGTTGGCGTTTTCGTCCAGATGACTTCCAGCCCGCTCGTAATGGTATCGGCCCCTTTGCCCGAACCGTAGCTGTTCGCCCAGCCGAAGCCCTGCAATTCCAGATCAGCGGCTTCGGGTTCTTTGCCCACGTGTTCGGAAGGAGCTGCTCCGTGCGTTTTACCAAAGCTGTGGCCACCGGCAATCAGGGCAACGGTTTCTTCGTCGTTCATCGCCATCCGGCCAAACGTCTCACGGATGTCCCGGGCGGCTGCCACCGGATCCGGGTTGCCGTCGGGCCCTTCGGGGTTTACGTAAATCAGGCCCATGTGGGCGGCACCGAGCGGTTTTTCCAGGTCGCGTGAATGGATGTTGCGCCCCGGATCTTCATCGGATGAAACCACCCCATCCCCGTCGACGCCTTCCGAACCACGCGAGTAGCGTTGATCATTGCCCAGCCAGGTCGTTTCCGAGCCCCAGTAGACATCTTCCTCCGGCTCCCAGACATCGGCCCGGCCACCGGCAAAGCCGAAGGTTTTGAAGCCCATCGATTCCAGGGCCACATTACCGGTCAGAATCATCAAATCGGCCCAGGAAATGTTGCGGCCATATTTTTGTTTGATGGGCCAAAGCAGCCGACGCGCTTTATCCAGACTCACGTTATCGGGCCAGCTGTTCAGGGGCGCAAACCGCTGCTGCCCGGCACCCGCTCCCCCCCGGCCATCGCCCACGCGGTAGGTCCCGGCACTGTGCCAGGCCATGCGGATGAACAGGGGGCCATAATGGCCGAAGTCGGCCGGCCACCAATCCTGTGAGTCGGTCATGAGCGCATGCAGGTCCTGTTTCAGGGCGGCCAGGTCAAGGCTTTTAAAGGCTTCGGCGTAGTTAAAACCGTCGTCCATCGGATTGGATAGGGACGAATGCTGACGCAGAATCGTTAACTTTAACTGGTTGGGCCACCAATCCCGGTTTCGGGTCCCGCCCCCGCCCACATTGTGGTTCATCGTGCCATTGTGAAACGGGCACTTACCGATGTCTTTTGATCCTTCCTTTTCCATGAATTTTTGTGTTAAAGCCATAATTAGCTGCACCTGATCGTGAGCCATGCGCTAAAATTAGGGTATTGGAAAAAATAATCACAATCGATTATTTCTATATTACAATAGTTAAAATCTATTACTTCTTATCTCGTCACCCTGAGCGGTATCATTCAGTCAAATTGACAATTTTATTATTTTTTCTTTGCTTTACCAAGCAATCAATTATCTCACACGAGGATTCACGCACGGGTCTGCATCGCTCAGCCATGATAATCAACAAATTCATAGACGAACTCAGCAAGGCCCATCTACCGCCGGAAGCGATTGGAAAAATAATCGGTTTGGGAAAGCGGATCGAAGTGAAAAACCAGGCCCGACTGATTGAACCCCAGCAAATTTGTGACAAGGCTTATTTTGTGTTAAAAGGCGGTTTTGTCTGCCGCTACTGCGATGAGGAGCTGGAAATCGAACGAACGATTAATTTCTTTCTGGATGATTTCCAGCCGTTCATGTCCTGCGTAGACAGCTTTTTTTCCGGCAGCAAAACCAGGTGTGAGCTTCGGGCCATCTGTCATTCCGAGGTAATTGCGTTTGAAAAGAAAGATATTGAAACACACATCCATCAGGATATTCACTTATTCCGGTTTTATCACTCGCTGGTTACCAAGGCTTTGCAGGGCGAGAATGATTTCAAACTGAAGATCATCTCCTATTCTTCCGAGCGGCTCTACGATTACCTGATTACCCATTGTCCGCGAATCATCCAGCGCGTTCCCTCCAGATTTGTCGCCGAATTTATGGGCATTTCGCCCGAATGGCTCAGCAAACTGAAACACCGCATCTGATTTCTTGAATTAATTCAAGGGATGCCCGTTTTAAAGCCCTCTACTTTTGCCAGAAAATTTCCCCACCGTAAACCGATTCGAATATATGGCAACTCCCTATCTCGGCTACACCGCCCCGGATTATTCCACCGACTATGCCTCCCACTACAACGAAACCATTCAGGAGGTCGCGGCCTACGTGGCCGATGCGCTGAAAAATTCGCCTTTTCCGGCGGGATCTCTGCCGCCTTTCTCCCGTGCGGCTTATCTGCAACAGCCGGGTTATACCAGTCTGGAAACCGGTTATACGCTCGAACCCGATGGATCGGCTCACGTCGCTGTGCTGACTCAGATGCCCCGCGTTACGCCCGAGATGTGGGACTGGTGGTTTGGCTGGCACGGTTGCCGGGATAACCGGTACAAACTGTGGCACCCGAAAGCGCACCTGAGCGCCCGCTGGAAAGACGGAGAGGACGAAGTGGCCTACATCGGTCGCCAGTCCATCATCGAAGAATACATTGGCGACGAACTGTCTACGGCGTCTATCCAGTTCAAGGCACCCACCGAGTTTGGCTTTTCCTACGAAGCCGTTAAAAATACGTCCGAAGCGGTTTACATCTGCGCCCGAATCGGGCATCCTTCGTTGCCGCTCGACTACGGTTACCTGGTGCATCAGGTCCGGGCGGTGGAAAGCGGTTCGGAAATGCGCTCCCGGTTTTGGATGGGCGGACAATACATTCAGGTGGGGAAAGACGGCATTTTTGCGGATTTGATGTCGGGTTTGGTGCGGAAAATGAAAACGATTTCGGAGCAGTTTGCGCGCGATTTGTTGACGCATTGCGCCGAAGAAATGACGCACCTGGCCGCTTTTCTACCCGAAATATACCAACAGAACAACCCGACATTCGATAAAATAAACGTGGAAGGCCGGGTCATCAACCGCAGCGACAGCGACTTCGATGCGGTTTTACTCGGGACCTTGTTCAATAAAATAGATCCGGGCCGCCGGCCCGACCGGATCGTGGAACCCAAAACCGTTCAGGATATTATCGCAACCGTCAAGTACGCCAAAGCGCACGGCAAAAAGGTGACGGTTTGTTCGGGCGGCCACAGCTGGAGCGCCAACCACCTGCGCGACAACAGCGTATTGATTCTGATGAAAGGATTTAACCAGTACGAAATCAATGCGCCGGAAATGACGGCAACGGCGGGGCCCGGTGTCGGCGGCAGTGTGCTGATGCGGGAATTATACAAACACAATCTGTTTTTCCCGGCCGGACACTGCAAGGGCGTTTGTATTGGCGGTTATCTGCTGCAGGGTGGCTACGGCTGGAACGGCCGAAAAACCGGTATGGCCTGCGAAAGTGTAACAGGACTGGATATTGTCACCGCCGATGGCGATTACGTCCACGCCAGCGCGACCGAAAATCCGGATTTATTTTGGGCGGCCCGGGGTTCAGGCGGTGGCTTTTTCGGGGTTGTGGTCTGCTTTCATTTAAAACTCTTTACGCTTCCCAAGTACCGGGCCATCATCGTCCACGATTTTTACATCAAGCATCTGGAAGACGTTTACCACTGGGCGTATGAAGTCGGGCCGTCGATTCCGAAAGCGGTGGAGTTTCAGATGCTGATGAGCAATAGAATGCTGAACATCCTGGGGCCGGGCATCGAAGCCGTTGCGCCCATCTTTGCCGATACCAAAGCGGAATACGAAGAAGCGATGGCTTTTATGGCCAACAGCCCCGTTAAAAAGAAAGCGGTTATTGCGACCCCGGCGTTTAATCCCGGCATTGATGCGCTGTACCAAACCGTGATGACGCATTATCCCGAAAACCATTATTGGGGCGTCGATAACATGTGGACCCACGCCCCCATCGATGCGTTAATGCCTTACCTCAAAGAAATTGCCCGGACGCTGCCGCCCCCGCCCTCGCATTTTTTGTGGCTGAACTGGCATCCTAATCCACAAATTCCCGATATGGCTTATTCGAACGAGGACAAGATTTACCTGGCTTTGTATGCCAACTGGAAAAATCCCGAAGATACGACGAAATACGGCGATTGGGCAGCTACGATGATGGCTAAAATGGCGCACCTATCCACCGGCATTCAACTGGCGGACGAAGGTTTACACAAACGGACCTCGCCGTTTTTATCGGAAAAGAACCTGAAAAAATTGCAGAGCATCCGGGCCGAACGCGATCCTGCCGGTCTTTTTCACGAATGGCACAGCAAACCGGACTTGAAATGACGACAAACGTCAAATCCGATAATTCTTCTTACTGAATCGTATATCCCGACGATAAGCTGGCGAAAAAATAGTAACTAGGGGTTCGAATTTGATTCCTTCTTTCGTATCCGTTTTCGGCCTGAAGGATTCTAAGTAAACCCCTGTTACGTAGCCTGTTATTGAAATGATTCTGCCAAAAGAAAAAGAAGAAACGCTGAATCAAATCGTTGCAGACTTGCAGCAAACGGATAACGTCCTCGCCATTGTGCTGGGCGGTTCGTATGCGACGGGAAAAGCTACTGCCATCTCCGACCTCGACATTGGCATTTACTACGCCGACCAAAATCCGTTCCGCATCGACGAGATTCGGACTATTGCCCAAAAATACGCCGTCAATGGCCAGCCGACGGTGACCGGTTTTTACGAGTGGGGGCCCTGGGTGAACGGTGGCGCCTGGATCGAAACCGCTTCAGGGCAGGTCGATTTTCTGTACAAAAATATCGAACAGATCACGGCAACGGTTGAGAAAGCGCAGAACGGAGAATGGGAAAAACACTTTGAGCAACAACCGCCGTACGGTTTTTCGTCCCTGATTTTTCTGGCCGAAACCATCAGTTGCATTCCCTTGTATGACCCCGATCACATCATTTCAGACCTGAAAGCAGCGGTTCAGTCGTATCCCCCTAAGCTCAAACAGGCGGTTATTCAGCAATCGTTGTGGTCGGCGGAGTTTAGCATCTGGCACGCTGATTCGTTTTGTAAGAAAAAAGACGTTTACAACGTCATGGGTTGTTTGACCCGAGCCGTCAAAAACCTGGTCGATGTCCTTTTTGCGGTCAACGAAATCTATCCGATGGGTGATAAAAGAGCCGTCGAAATTTTAGGGAACACGAATCAGATACCGCCAAACCTCAGCGGGAAGGTCGACAGTATTTTGTGCGCGGACAAGGATACGATGAGCAACAACATTGATGGCTTGAAACGGCTTTTTGACGAGACGGTCGCATTGACAAACGGAATTTACCAACCGTTTTACGCCTTAAAAGCGGGGCAATAATTTCTAAATAACAAAAAGTAATCGACTGAAAATGAGAAGATTAATTAACAACAACGATTTGGATGGCATTCGGCAGGCCCTTTCCGCAAACCCGGAGCTGGCCAATGAAGGCCTGCCTTACGATGCGCAGAATCCGACGAAGGCCCACCCGCTGCACCGGATTTGCGACGGCGTATTTGCGGGCTATTACACCGATGAAGAAGCTGTTGAGATCGCTACATTGTTTCTGGAATACGGCGCCCGGGTCGATGGTAATGGGTTGGTCGAAAAACAGGACAGCCCGCTGGTTGCCGCAGCAAGTCTGCACGCCGATCAGGTTGCCATTTTATACCTCGAAAACGGCGCTACAATCAATCATCCGGGTTGCCACGGCGGCACGGCCTTGCACTGGGCTGCGTGGTGCGGCCGGCCGAAATTGGTTAATAAACTACTGGAGGCTGGTGCCGAAATCAACCGGCGATGCATCGATTTCAACGCCACACCCCTCTTCTGGGCCGTTCACGGGTTGAAGCACGGCGGCACCACTCATTTGCCCGATTGCCTGGAATGCGTTACCTTATTACGCCAATCGGGAGCGGACAAAACGATTCCCAACGGTGACGGAACAACCGTTTTTGATCTGCTTACAGACAACGATGGCGAATTGAAGGAAGCCCTACGCTGAAATCCGATCAAACCGCCAAACCCTGATCTAACAAACATGCAGGACGTCCTTAAAAAGCTGAAATTCAAGGGCAACGGCCTTGTTATCAACGCACCGGCAACGCTGGAAGCGGAATTCGTAAACCTGGGTTTCAAAACCGCTTTCGACGAAACCGACAAAAGTGTCAATACGCTGGTTTTTATCCGTAACCAGCAGGAATACCTTGATTTTTTAAACCACCGCCTGAAAACCGTCGCACCCGACAGCGTTTTGTGGTTTGCATATCCCAAAGGCACTTCAAAAGTAAAAACCGACATCAACCGAGACAGCCTCCGGCTAACCGGCGAAACGTTTGGCATCACCACCGTAACCGCCATTTCCATCGACGACACCTGGAGCGCCCTGCGATTCCGGCCCATCGACAAAGTGGGAACCTAACAACCACTTTCGCAAGCTTCTATCGTATATTGGGGCGTTTTAAGGCTATTTAAAATGACCGGTTTTTCCCAGCTCGTAAACAGGAACGGGTTTTTCGCCTTTTACCGCTGCTCGCTCCTGCTGGTTTTCGCACTAACCGGTCATCTGCTGCTGGCGCAAAACGCGGCTGTGCCCGCGAATTCCAAATACACGATTACGAAGCGGATGCTGTCCATTGAAAATGGGCTGGCTTCCCACGAGGTTTTTTGCGGAGTGCAGGATTCCGCCGGTTTTTTGTGGTTTGGCACCCGCAACGGCCTGAACCGCTACGACGGCAAAAATTGCCTGCTCTTTACCCGGCAACGCCATCAATTGCAGGATAACAAGGTGGTGCAACTCGCCAAAGACGACGCCAACCACCTGTTCATCGAATACGGCAGCACCGGTTTTCAATTGACAACCAGCGGCAAAGTGGACGTGATGGATGCTACGACGCACAAAGTCAGAAGCCTGACCGAAGCGTTTCCCAATTTGCCTTTTAAAGAGCGGGATGTCTATTGGATCGCAAACGACGGCACCGATGAACTCAGTTTTCTAACCACCTCTCCCTTCCGATTTTGGAAATATTCGTCCAAAACCGGGTTTCGGCTTCGCTTCGAAATGAAAGGCTGGGATCAATCGAACGTCTCGCTCGACAACCGGATCAACTGGCAGCTTAGCACGTTCGGCAACGGGAAAGCCTTGCTGAAAATCAACAACCAGGCGCCCCAATACCTCGTTACGAACGATACGGTTTTTACTTTTACACAAACCGATGTATTGCGCTCGTTGCCCCTCGGTTTTACCCGAAACAACGAGCTTTTACTCACCTACAACACCCAGGCCGACATTCAACACTTTACGGTAAGCCGGGTCACCGCCAAAGGTCGGTTTGAATCCATACCGGATTTGGGGAAATACCAACTGAACGCCGTCGCCGGTCGATACTGGTATCAGATCGTAACCGCTACCAATACCCTGTCGTCCATGTTGTACATCGGCACCGACGGGCTGTACCTGTGGACTGAAAACGCTTTTTTGAAAGTGCTGTCGAAACCGGACCTCAAAGGCTTTGAAAATCTGTTTCTCTACAGCCTTTTTCCGGACAACCTGGGCAATTTGTGGCTCTGCACCTCGCTTGGGGTTTTGCAACTGAAAATCGAAAAAAACCGCTTCGAACCATATTTTTCCACCAACCAGCAAACGCTGCAGCCCAACAGCCAGGCCCGGGGCATTTACGCGGATGAGACCGGGCAGGTCATTGCCAACATCTGGTCCCATACCTTCCGGCAACAGAATGGTCAACTACAGGCCGTGACCGAGGCCACACAGCAGATCAAATACGCGGTTGTGAAGCATCGATCGGCCTTGTATATCGGTGGTTTCGGTTTGTACCGGTACGACGGTGCGACGAATACAATTACCCCTTATTCGGGCGGAGTTGGTTCAGAAATCTGGTCGATGTTTTCGGTAAACGACAGCCTGTTGCTGCTGGGACGAACCAACGGTTTTTCCCGGTTCAATTCCAATACGCAGCAATTTGATTCCATTCCGACACCCAACGCCCCCGAAGCCAAATTTGTGTACCGGTTTTTGCAAGATAAAACCGGCACGATCTGGGCTGTCGCCGAAAATGGGTTGTTTAAATTGACCATTGACCGCCGACCATCGACCGCTGACCATCGTCAATCGTCAATCGTCAATGGTCGATGGTCGGCCGTCAAAATTCACTCCCCGGCAATCAATGCGCTCAGCCTGCTCGATGCTTATCAGGATGCCGACGGAGTTTTCTGGCTGGCTACCAATGGCGAGGGGCTGTATCGCTGGGACCCCGGCACGAATGCCATCCGGCAGTTTACCATCACCGCCGGTTTTCCGTCCGATGTACTGTATCGCATTGAACCCGATGAATTTGACCACCTCTGGATCAGTTCCGATTACGGGTTGATTCGCTTCCACCGCAAGACGTTTTTAGTCAATACCTACACCTCTGTCGATGGCATTTCCCACAATGAGTTTAATCGCACCTCATCGTTCAGAGCCAGCGATGGGCGGTTATTTTTTGGCGGTCTGGACGGCATCAATGGCTTTTTCCCCCGGGATTTTCAGGCCGATACCAATTCGTTGCGGGTGCCGTTGCGGATCATTGCATTCAACCAGTTCGTCGGTTCGCAAAATGAGCTGGTCAACAAAACGATCGACTTGCTGAACACCTCAACGATCACATTAAACCCTGACGATCAGTTTTTTACGCTGGAATTTCAACTGCTGGATTTTACCAAAGAAGAAGGCCATCGATATGCCTATAAAATCGAAGGAATCGATCGGGACTGGAATTACCTGAACGAAAACTCCATCCGGATCAGCGGTTTGCCGTATGGCACCTTTACATTGCACCTCAAAGGCCAGAACGGCGAAGGAACGTGGAGCCTGAGTGAATTAACGATTCCGCTGACGGTTTTGAAACCCTTCTATTTGCAGTGGTGGTTCCTTGTCATCACCGTTTTGCTGTTTCTGCTGGCGGTTTATCTTTTCATCCGGCTGCGGATCAGACAGTTGGCGGAGGACAAACGAAAACTGGAACAGACGGTGAGCGAGCGAACGGCCCAGCTCAAACAGTCTGTGTCGGAGCAATCGGCCTTGTTGCAGGAAAAGGACGTTTTGATGAAGGAAATCCATCACCGCGTTAAGAACAATTTGCAGGTCATTTCGGGTTTGCTGGAGTTGCAGAGCAAGGGTCTGACGGACGAAACCGCCCGGGAAGCGTTGCGGGAAGGCCGAAACCGGGTTCGGAGTATTGCCCTGATTCACCAGAACCTCTACCAGTTCGAGAACCTCAGCACCATTGATCTGAAACGATTTGTCAACGACCTCTGCCGACAGGTACAAAGTGTCTATCAAAAAGCAAAACCGGTAACCGTCCACGTAAGCGTGCCCGAATTACATCTGGACATTGATTCGGCTGTTCCCTTAGGCCTGATTTTGAATGAATTACTGTCCAATTCGTTCAAATACGCTTTTTCGACGGTGGCCGCTGGTGAAATTACGCTGGAGATTCGCGTCCTATCCGCCGGAAGATACCAGTTGCTATACGCCGACAATGGCCCCGGTTTGCCGATCGATTTTGATCCAGCCAATACCAAAACACTCGGGTTACAACTGGTCAATGACCTGAGCCGGCAAATTGGCGGGAACGTGCACTATTCGACTCAGCGTGGAGCCGCTTACACCATCCAATTTACCAATCGTGAAACGCGTAAAAACGAAGATTAAAGCCCATGTCCGTTTTGAGAATAGGAGTTGTCGAAGATGAACTGGTGATTGCCCGAACGATTCTGAACACGCTCGAAGAATTAGGCTATTCATCCTGTGGTCCAGCCATCAACTATACCGAAGCCCTGGAGTTAATCGAGCACGACAAACCGGATTTGTTGCTGCTGGACATTCAGTTAGCTGGCCGAAAGGATGGGATCGATGTGGCACACAGGCTCAACGAAATCCACCCGATTCCGTTTATTTTCCTGACGGCCAACAGCGACGCCGAAACCATTGACCGGGCCAAAACCGTAAAACCGCACGCGTACATTGTCAAACCCTTTACGAAAGAAGAACTTTTTGCCGCCATCGAAATCGCGTTCAGCAACTTTACAGGAAATCAGTCGGAGGTAAAACCGGCGGTAGCGAATCCTGCCCGGAATTTTGTCTTTGTGAAAGAAGGCTACGTGTTTCGGAAAGTATTTTTCAATGAGTTGCTTTTTCTGGAGAGCGACGCCAATTACGTGACGCTGAACCTGAAATCCCACAGGAAAATCATGGTCCGCTCCACCATTCAGGATTTTGTGGAACAGCTGGACCCGGCTCAGTTCATCCGTATTCACCGGAGCTATTCCGTCAACCTCAGCCTGATTGAGGAAGTTTTCCCGACGGAAATTGTCGTTCAGGGAGTTAAGATACCCATTGGTAAATCGTACCGTGAAGATCTTTTTAAGGCATTGGGACTGAAAATTGACCATTGACGATTGACCGCCGACCATCGACCGCTGACCATTGACGATGTATTCTTGACCAATGATGAGTGACTATTGTTAGTAGTCGATCGTCAAAAATTAACCGTCAATCGTCTGCGGTCGATGGTCATTTAACATCCCCACCATGCCCTTTAAATTTGAAAAGCTGGAAATCTGGAAACTGGCCATCGAATTCGCGGACGAGGTGCATGTCGTAACCCGGAGATTTCCCAAAGAAGAACTCTTTTCCCTTACTTCCCAATTTAAACGTGCGGCCGACTCGATTTAACTGAACATTGCGGAAGGTGCCATTGGGCAATCGGATGCCGAACAACGGAAATTCATCGGATATGCCATTCGCTCCCTGGCCGAATGTGTGAATTGTCTTTACCTTTCTCAACGAAGGACGTACATTTCTCCCAACGAATTTACCCATTTCTATAAACGCTCCGAAGAACTCTTCGCAAAATTAAACCGGTTCAGGAGTAGCATTGATGGTTGAATTTTGACGATTGACGGCAGACGATTGACCATTGACAACGGTACATCGCCAGTCGTCAGCGGTCAATGGTCAATCGTCACCCCCAACTCCCCCTTCCTCCCCAACCTCCCCTCATTCATCCCATTCCGGCCCCATTCGTCCCTTTTTTTTGGCAAAGCCTTTAAACGGTAACATGTTTGGGTTCGCTATGGGCTTGCTGGATCTGGATAAAATCATCATCAAACGAACGATTCTGGGCATCCGCTGCAATTCCTGTGGTGGAAATCTGGTGCTGTCTTCGCAAAAAACAGTGAGTGCACGGATCATCAGGCTGGTATCGTTCGGGTCCGTCCATCCCAAATGCTACGAGTGCGAACAGTGCCAAAAGCGCTACCTGTTACTCTAACAACAACAGGCTCAATTTCAAATTATTAAACCTCCAACCAACAAAAATCATGAGTCTCAGATTAGGCGACATCGCCCCCGATTTTCAGGCAGATACGACCCAGGGTACCATCCGGTTTCACGAGTGGATGGGCGACGGCTGGGCCATTCTCTTCTCGCATCCGAAGGATTTCACCCCCGTCTGCACGACGGAACTGGGTTACATGGCAAAATTGTCCTCCGAGTTCGAAAAACGGAATTGCAAGGTCCTCGGCCTGAGCGTTGATCCGGTTGAGAACCACCTGAAATGGAAAGTAGACATCGAGGAGACGCAGAACTACCCGGTCAACTATCCCATGATCGGCGACTCCACCCTGGCCATTGCGAAACTGTACGATATGCTTCCGGCCGACGAACCCGGCACCTCGGAGGGCCGGACGGCGGCCACCAACCACACGGTCCGGACGGTTTTTGTGGTCGGCCCCGACAAGAAAATCAAACTGCACCTGACCTATCCGATGACCACCGGCCGCAATTTCAACGAAATTCTGCGCGTCCTGGATTCGATGCAACTCACGGCGGCCCACAAAGTGGCGACACCGGTTAACTGGGAGAATGGCGACGATGTGATCATCGTTCCGGCGGTGTCGGATGCGGAAGCCAAAGAAAAATACCCGAACGGCTGGAAAACCGTAAAACCGTATCTGCGGATTGTGGCTCAACCGGGCAATTAAACCGCATCCACCCTTCACCGGCTTCCCTACGCTTGGGCGGTTCCGTCTGAGCGTAGGGTTCTTCATTCCGACAATTTAACCCTGAAAAAACGATGGAAATCGCTCCAAAATCAATGCGGGCCTGGTTTGCACTGGTCAGCGCCATCATCTGGATTGGCATCTATCTGACCGGTTTTTCAACGGTTCACTGGTTTGCTTACGTTCCGGCAATCAGTTTCCTTTTTTCCGCCCTCACCGGTCTTTGCCTGCCGCTATCGGCCGTTCTGAAACTGTTTGGCGTTAAGCTAAAAATTACGCCCATTGGCTCATCCAACTAAAAACCGGACTATGAAACTACGTGTATTGGTGCTTGGAGCCGGTTTTGGTGGTCTGGAACTGAGCACCATCCTCTCCGAAGCGATTGGTACTGAACTGGATCTGACGTTGATCGACCAGCACGATTCCTTTTACTTCGGCTATTCCAAACTGGATGTGATGTTTGGCCGGAAGCAGCCCGATACGGTCAAGATTTCGTACCGAAATGTGGTCAAACCGGGGGTTCGGTTTCGGCAGGAAACCATCACGGCAATCGATCCGGTGGCCAAACGGGTTACCACCAGCGACGGAACTTACGAAGCTGATGTGCTGGTCGTCGCGCTCGGTGCCAATTACGACCTGGCTGCCACGCCCGGACTGGCCGAAGGCGGCAATGAATATTACTCTTTCGAAGGGGCCGAAAAACTGCGGGAAGTGCTTCCCCGGTTTTCGCAGGGTCATGCCGTGGTCGGCGTATGCAGTGCCCCGTTCAAATGCCCACCCGCGCCGAGTGAAGCAGCTTTGATGCTGCACGATTACCTGCTCAAACGCGGGGTTCGGGATGCTTGTACGATCAGCTTAATCATTCCGTTTGGTTTGCCCATTCCGCCCTCGCCCGATACGTCGAAAGCCCTGCTCAAGGCGTTTGAAGAACGGCACATCCAGTTCATTCCCCAGCGGAAAGTGCGGTCGCTCGATGCCAGCCGGAAAGTCGTGAGTCTGGACGACGGATCGGAACTGCCCTACAACTTATTCCTGGGCATTCCGAAGCACGTGGCGCCGGAGGTGGTTTTGCAAAGCGGTTTGGCCGAGAACGGCTGGATTCCGGTCGATAAAGCCAATCTGCTGACCAAGTTCCCGAATGTATACGCCATCGGGGATGTCACCAGTGTCGGCACACCGAAAGCCGGGGTGTTTGCGGAAGGAGCGGCCAAAACGGCAGCGGCTGCCAT
Source organism: Larkinella rosea (assembly GCF_003858635.1). Taxonomy (GTDB): domain Bacteria; phylum Bacteroidota; class Bacteroidia; order Cytophagales; family Spirosomataceae; genus Larkinella; species Larkinella rosea. The sequence goes on along the minus strand of NZ_RQJO01000015.1, from coordinate 299,516 downwards.
CATTGCGGCTTACAAAGGCAAAGAAAATACATCTGCTTATACAGGGGCCGGTTCCTGCTACATCGAATTTGGCGAAGGTAAAGTGGGGCGAGTGGATGTTGATTTTTTCTCGGGGCCAAAACCGTTTGGCATTCACCATGATCCCTCCGAAATGCTGGTCGTCGATAAAGACCATTTTGGATCAAGCCGGAAAGCCCGCTGGTTCGGACTTTAGTTCATTGAATTTTGAAGTATCTCTAACCGATAGACGCTAAAAAAATGCCAACATATCTGGTTGAAATTCCTCACTCTGAAAAAGTTTCGGAATGTAAAAAGGTCATTACCGTTTTTTTGAACTCCGGTTCGCACCTCATCTCCCACGCGCATTGGGGCTGTAAGGATGGCGTTCACAAGCTGTGGTTTATCTACGATTTTGAGAATAAAGAAAGTGTGCTCCGGGCCATTCCCCCGCTGATGCGGCCCGATGCCCAGATCATCGAGCTGGTTAAATTCCGGGTCGAAGACGTCCATCTATATGCCGAAGAGTAACCGGGACCGCACTTCCGCGTTCTCCTGCAGCCCACTCCAGGCGGTCAATCCTTTCGTGTGCGATTAGAAAACCGACGCTTCACAGCTCTGTCGAGGCACCGGTTTTCCTGCTAAGTCAGTATTAGCCCAACCGAGGCAGAATGAGTTGGGCAGGTTCGGTTTTGTGAAACAGGCTACTTCCATGAGAAAACAACTATTATTAATTAGAAATACCATCATATGTGCGATTAATGCAAGGCGATTTTGGCTTGTTTTCCCGATGCTGGTCCTGGTTGCGGGCAGCGCGGTCGCGCAGACCACCTGGACGGGTACGACCAGTACCGCCTGGAACGATCCGGGCAACTGGTCGGCCGGGGTGCCGGACGCGGCCGATGATGTCACCATCCCCGACGTAACGAACGATCCGGTTATTTCAACCACGGATGCCGTAGCCAGGTCGGTCTCCATCGAACCAAACGCTTTGCTGACCATCAACGCGTCCGGAAATCTTACCATCAACGGCTCAGCAGCCTACACCGCCCCGTTTGATTTCACGGCGGGGTTGAATAACCGGGGCACTGTCGACAACAGCGGGAACCTCACCCTGGGAGAAACCGCCAGTGTCGGAATGTTTGCAATCATCAACCAGGGAAGCTTTACCAACAAAACCGGGGGGCAAATTCACATTGACCGCTCGACCGACACCGGGATTTATAACGCCAGCGGCACGTTTACCAACGATGCGGACATTACGATCGGGGAACTGGCTGAAATCGGGCTGCATGGCATCTGGAACGACGCGACTTTCCACCACACCGGAGGAATCCTCCGCATCGATCGCTCCTCGCTTCGGGCAATGATGAACAACGCGGACGAATCCAAATCGATCACGGCGACTTTTACCAATTCGGCAACCATCACCATCGGAGCGTCGACCACGGTCGGAAGTGAAGGGATCGAAAACCGGGGGACTTTTACCAACAACGCCGGTGGAGCTATTACCATTGATCGCACCGGCGAAAATGGACTCTATCACGCTTCGGGCACCTTTACCAATGCAGCCGATATCACCATTGGCGCAACCGAAAGCGTTGGGGCGAATGGTCTCAGCAGTTGGGGCACCTTCAACAACAACACCAATAGCCACATCCGGATTGACCGCGCGACGGATTTTGGCCTTCTCCATGCTTCCGGAACGTTTACGAACGCGGCATCCATTGTTATCGGAGGAGTGGCTGGTGGCGGTGTTACGGGTTTGGAAAACCGGGCCACCTTCAACAACCAAACCGGTGGGGTGATCCAGATCGACCGTACCGGCAATCTGGGCTTCCATCATTTTTCCGGCACCTTTACCAACGACGCAGCCATCACCATCGGCGCGACCGAAAGTGTGGGGAGGTACGGTTTCTGGAACCGGGGAACGTTTAACAATAACGCGTCTGGCGATATTCGAATCGATCATGTAATACCCCAATCCGGCGAACGTCGGCCGACGGGATTTACGCACGCTTCCGGCGACTTCACGAATTCGGGAGACATCACCATCGGAGGAGTGGCAAACCCCGGAGAGGTTGGCCTTCTTTCCCAGGCTACCTTTACCAACAATTCGGGCAGTGACATCAAAATCGATCGCACCACGATGACTGCCTTAGAAACGTCGGGCGGTTCCTTTGTCAATGCCGCCAGCATCACGGTCGGAGCCGTAGCCGCAGTCGGCAAGTACGGCCTGGCTCTTAGCGGCCCGTTTAGCAACACCTTAGGTGGAAACATCCAGGTTGATCGTTCTACCGAGACTGCGGTTTATGCACAATCTCTCGTTAGCAACGCCGGTGTTATAACCATCGGGGCGTCAGAAACCGTTGGGAAGTATGGAATTGAGAACCTGAGTAGCTTCCGGAACAGCACCGGCGGAAAGATTGCCATCGATCGGTCCAGCTACATCGCCATCGTTAACTTAACTGGCACGTTTAACAACGATGCGGACATTATAATCGGAGGAGTGGCCAGTGTGGGGACCTACGGAGTTTCTAACCAAAAGGTCTTCAACAACAACGCGGGGGGAAAGATTACCATCGATCGCACCACCGATACCGGGATATATCAGCTGAAAGATACATTTACCAACTCGGCGACGATTACCATCGGGGCGTCGGAATCGGTAGGGGTTCACGGGATTTTCAATGAATCAACGTTCCTGAACAACGCGGGCGGGGCTATTCAAATTGACCGAACCACCACGGCAGGCCTTCGTAATTTTAAAGGCACCTTTACCAATGAAGCGGCCATTACGCTGGGGGCCGGAGCCAGTGTTGGAACCTACGGAGTCTATAATCAGGCGGTTTTCAACAACAACGCCGGGGGAACAATTCGGATCGACCGTTCTACCGATACCGGTTTGTTCAACCCGACCGGCGACGTGACGAATGCCGCCGACATCACCATCGGAGCGACGGCGAGTGTGGGAGCTTACGGTTTACAGAACAACGGCAATTTTAACAACCACACAGACGGGCACATCCGCATCGATCGTTCCACCGACACCGGGCTTTATCACGCAGGCGGTTCATTCACCAATACGGCTGGCATCACCATTGGCGCATCCGGAAATGTCGGCGGGCACGGTATTTTTAACGGATCGACGTTCAGCAATAACGCAGGTGGCAACCTCCAGATCGACCGCGCAACCTTGGCGGGCCTTCGGAATTTTACCGGTTCGTTCACCAATGCTGCGGGAGTTACCATCGGCGCAACGGCCAGCGTAGGGTCGTACGGTATTTACAATCAGACGGTTTTCACCAACCAGTCGGGCGGAGAAATTACGATCAACAACGCAGGGTCGGGGGTGTATCTGCAGGCGAATACATTTGCCAATGCCGGAACGGTTACCATCGGAGCATCCCAAAATGTCACCACCCTACTCACCCAGGAGGGGGCGGGAAATTTCAGCAATAATACCGCTGGAACGTTCAAAGGTACGGGCACGATCGCGGCATCGACCTTTACCAATGCCGGGGGGATGGTATCGCCGGGTTATTCGCCGGGGAAATTGACGTTTGACGAAAGCAAGGATTTTAGCAACAGCATTCTGGCCATCGAAGTAAATGGAACCGCCACCTCCGGTGTGAATTTCGATCAGATCGTGGTCAATGGAACCGCCACGCTCGGCGGAACGCTGTCGCTTTCGGTGGGCTACGCGCCTGCCAACGGCGATGAAGTCCCTATCCTGACGGCCCAGACCGTTTCGGGAACCTTCAATTCCGTGACCGGCCTTCCCGCCAACTGGACGGTCGTTTATACCGCCAACTCGGTCAAACTGACCTATGCAGGAGCCAATCCCGCGCCCGGTCTGAGCGGTTTTGCCGCCAGTTCGGAATCCGTCTGCGTCGGAAATCCGGTCACGTTCACGGCCACCGTTGGAAACGTGACAGGCAGTTATGCTTATACACTAACTAACGGTAGCAACCCGGTAACTGGAACCACCAGCGATAATCCGTTTAGTCAGACGCTGGCTGTCAGCGGTTCGGGTGCGCAAAGTTTTACGTTAACGATCAACGCGAATGGTCAATCCGCCACGGCCGTCAGCGGGCTAACTGTTCAAGCACTTCCCACGGCCACCATTTCCCCCAGTTCGGCAACCTTAACCTGCGCCAGTCCATCGGTAAGCTTAACGGCCAGTGGAGGAAACTCCTATCGGTGGGACGACAATTCAACCAATGCGATCCGTACGGTAACGAGTGCCACAACCTATTCCGTAACGGTCACCAACGGCAACGGCTGTTCAGCTTCCACAACGGTTCTGGTCAGTGGTAATGCGACGGCGCCACCGGTTCCCAACCTAACCAGCACCACGGTTGCGCAGGGCTCTCCCACCGTGACCTTAACCGCCAGCAATTGCACCGGGACACTTTCCTGGAATGGCCCGGGCAGCACATCAGGAACCGGAAGTATCATTGTCTCGACTGCAACGCCCGGAACTTTCGTGTTTCAGGCCACGTGCACCGCTAATTCCTGCACCAGCGAACCCGTCAGCGTAACGGTAGCAGTAACAGCGCCGACCGTCAGCGGTTCGTTCGACGGTTTTATCTACGGCGCCGATTGCTCGACGTTCCGGGGCTGGGTTTGGGATCGCAACAAACCCAATACCGCCATCACCGTGGACATCCTCGATGGCAGTACTGTCATTACCACCCTCCCTGCTGATCAGTTTCGGCAGGATCTGCTCGATGCGGGCAAGGGCAATGGAAAACACGCGTTTATCTGGTCGATACCGGATCATCTCAAAAATGGTGAACCGCATAGCCTTTCTGCCCGCGTGACCGGCAACGGTTTTGTGTTGAAAGATTCGCCCAAAGCGCTGATCTGCCAGGTCAACCCCTCGGGCGGAAACAAACCGCCGAAGGCCCCAACACCAACGGTGCTGATTGCTCCCGTGGTGGCGCAGGTTGGGGTTCCTTTTTCGGCTACGCTGGTGGCCTTTACCGATCCCGAAGGAGGTACCCTGAGTTACGGACTGACCGGTTTGCCCGACGATTTGGGCCTTCAAATGACAAACCGGGTGATCAGCGGAACGCCCACCCGGTCGGGCACCTTTGTATTAACGTACCGGGCCACCGACGATCAGGGTGCTTCGAACAGCGTGAGTTTTAACCTGACCGTGAATCCGGCGGAAACCACCGTGACGGGCAGTTTCGATGGGTATCTGGACAAACTGGACTGCGGAGGCATCCGGGGCTGGGTCTGGGATCGCAACAAACCCAACACCCCACTCACGGTCGAGTTTTACCTCGAGACCAGTCCGGGCACGGTGACGGTTCTGGGTAGCACACTGGCCAATATCTATCGCCCCGATTTGAAAGATGCGGGCAAGGGCAACGGTGCCCACGCCTATAATTTCAGCCCACCCGGCAGTGTCACCAACGGAATAATGGTGTATGCCCGCGTGCAAGGCTCCTCTTTCCAGCTGAAAGGATCGCCCAAAACGTACCAGTGCGCTCCGGCCCGGTTGTCGGCAGAAGAAAAACCGGCGCTTCAGGTCACGGTGCTGGGCAACCCAATTGTTCAGAATGAAGTTGAATTCGAAATCCGGGGGGCGGAAGGCCAACCCCTTCAGTTCCAGCTCACGGATGCGAGCGGCCGTTTGGTCAGCACCCGGCAAATCGATTCGGCTAAAAATATAGAACACCAGACGCTGTCTGTCGAAAACCAATCAGCGGGATTGTTTTTTCTTCGGGTGGAGAGCGGTCAAAAGCGGGTGACCCTCAAAATTCAGAAACCATAAGCGGTTTTTGGTCGATCATCAAACCGACACCAACGCGTCCGGTTTGATGATCGACCAAAAAAATCTCATCGGAATTACCATTTTGGCGAAAGTGGATCGTATGTCGGTTGAATGGCCAAGCTCATTAGCTTGAGTTAAAATAGATTCACAACTGAAAATTTTTCGTAAATTTGCAGACCTAATTACAAGCACCCCTTCATGTGAGATTCCATTTCTTTCGGTAAAAAACAGCCAGCGATTCCGCCAGTCGGTTCGCAGGTATTTTCTACGTCTTAAAGAAAGAAAGGATGCTTCTTCTTCAGAATCTCACGTATATACATCCCAACAAGGATTTATTGTTTGAAAACATAAATCTTGCCATTAGCCGAAATCACAAAGCCGCCCTGATTGGCAATAATGGTTCGGGCAAATCGACCTTGCTAAAAATCATTGCCGGTCTTTTACAGCCGTCGGAAGGTGTTGTAAAAACGGGTTCGGTGCCTTATTATATTCCGCAAATCTTCGGGCAGTTTAACGACTTAACCCTTGCGCAGGTCCTGCAGATTGAGGAGAAATTAACGGCATTACAGGAAATTCTCGGCGGTGTTGTAACCGAAGAAAACCTCGCCCGACTCGACGATGACTGGACCATTGAAGACCGCTGCCGCGACGCGCTGCATTTCTGGCAACTGGACGGTTTCGACCTGTCGCAAAAGATGGAAACCCTGAGCGGTGGTCAAAAAACCAGGGTGTTTCTGGCGGGAATTTCCATCCACCAGCCCGACCTCGTTTTACTGGATGAACCCAGCAACCATCTGGATACGGCCAGCCGGCAATTGCTGTATGAGTTCATTCAATCCACTTCTGCAACGTTGTTAGTTGTCAGCCACGACCGGAAACTGCTGAATTTGCTCGATACGGTTTTTGAGCTAAGCAAGCGCGGCATCGCGGTTTACGGCGGCAATTACGGTTTTTATCAGGAGCAGAAACGCATTGAAAGCCAGGCATTAAACGAGGATGTACGGAGCCGGGAAAAAGCGTTGCGTAAAGCCCGGGAGCTCGAACGCGAAACCGCCGAACGCCAGCAGAAACTGGATGCCCGCGGGCGTAAAAAGCAGGAAAAGGCAGGTGTGCCGACCATCTTGCTGAACACCTTACGGAACAATGCCGAGAAAAGTACAGCGCGCTTGAAAGGTGTTCACGCGGAGAAAGTTGGCGCTATTGCCCAGGAATTAACCGAGTTAAGGAAGGAATTGCCGGACGTGGATAAAATGAAGTTCGGTTTTGATCCGTCCCAACTTCACAAGGGCAAAGTGCTGGTGACGGCCAACGGCATCAATTACGGGTATAACGAACATTCATTTCTCTGGAAACAGTCCTTAACTTTTCAGATCACCATCGGTGAACGCATTTCGCTGAAAGGTCCGAACGGTTCGGGCAAAACGACCCTGATCCGGCTGTTGTTGGGTGACATAAAACCCACGACGGGAACCATTCGGATTGCCGATACGAAAGCGGTTTATATCGATCAGGAGTATTCGTTGATCGAAAACCGGCTCACGGTTTATGAACAGGCGCAACGGTTTAACGGGTCGGCCTTGCAGGAACACGAAGTCAAGATTCGGCTCAACCGGTTTTTGTTTACCAAAGACACCTGGGACAAGCCGTGCAGCGCGTTGAGCGGAGGAGAAAAAATGCGGCTCATGCTTTGCTGCCTCACCATTGGCAATCACGCGCCCGACCTGATTGTGCTCGACGAACCGACCAATAACCTGGACATTCAGAACATCGAAATTCTGACCCATGCCATCAACGACTATCAGGGAACGCTCCTTGTTGTCTCCCACGATCAGTATTTTCTGGAACAGGTAAACGTCGGGCGGACAATTGAGTTGGGGTAAATCTCAAAAATGGCCACAGGCAAATGGACGAAGGAAATCCGGAAACTCCGTTGTCGCTCGCCTGTCGCGAGTGACTTCTATTGAAAGGGCCTCTGGCCCGAGGCAGCTTTTTAAGCGGATAGCTATCGTTTCGGAGTGCAAATGGACGGGCCAGAGGCCCTTTGGATACAAATCACTCGCGACACGCGAGCGATAACGGAGATCTACTTCCTTTCGGTAAGAAAAACCAGCGAAAAACTTGCGCAACCGAAAAGTTGCGCTTATATTTGCAACCAATTAGTTGCACATTAGTCGTTCGATGAATGAGAAGAGATGTATTCCAGGCGATTGCCGATCCCACTCGTCGGGCCATTTTGAGCCTGATTGCGTTGCAGGCCATGACGCCCAACGCCCTGGCCGAGCATTTTGACACCAGCCGACAGGCGGTTTCGAAGCACATTAAGATACTGACAGAGTGTGAGTTAGTTAATCAGCAAGTAAATGGCCGGGAGATTTATTACCATTTTAACCCTAAAAAAATGGAGGAGATCGACCACTGGCTTCAGCCGTTCCGAAAGCTTTGGGAAGATCGGTTTAGCCAGTTAGACAACGTATTGCGTACCTTAAACACAAATAAAAATGAAAAGTAACGTCGTAATGAATTTTGTCGTTGACAAGGAAAACAGCAAAGTCTTAGTCGAACGGGAATTTGCCGCACCAGTCGCCAACGTTTGGTCGGCTTTTACCGAAAGTCAGATCCTCGACCAGTGGTGGGCACCCAAACCGTGGCAGGCCAAAACCAAATCGCAGGATTTTCAAGAAGGCGGCACCTGGCTTTATTCGATGGTTGGTCCGGACGGAACCGAACACTGGTCGCTGTTTAATTACGAATCCATCAACCCTCAAAAAAGTTTTGGCGGCCAGGACGCGTTTTGCGACGAAAATGGCGTTGTCAACCCGGACTTTCCGACCTCGAACTGGTCGAATACCTTCAGCGAATCAACCAACGGAACGACGGTTTCCATTGAAATAAATTACCCTAAAACGGCCGATCTGGAAAAGTTCCTCGAAATGGGCTTCAAAGAAGGCTTCACACTGGGTCTGGATCAGCTTGATGACTTGCTGGCTGCCTGAAAATAGCTTGACGAATACGAATTTCTGCCGATTCCCCCTAACTTCGAACATTCGAAGTTAGGGGGAATTTTTATAGAAATGATTGCCCATGTTTCTGACGAAACCGGTTTTTACATCGACAAACTTCACGTGAACAAATTGAAAAATGAAGGCAATCCTTCCCATTTTTATTCTGAACATCATTACGACGCTGGTTTTTGGACAGACTCGAAAACCGTTTGTCCTCGGCGTCATTGAGGAAATAAAATCCGTTGAATTAGCCGAAAACCGGATCCTGAATATCTACCTCCCGCCGGATTATAATCCGGCCGATACAACGAAATACCCGGTGGTTTATTTACTGGACGGCTCGGCCGACGAGGATTTTATTCACATTGTCGGCTTGTATCAATTCAACAATTTCCCGTGGATAAACCGGGTTCCAAAATCGATCATTGTCGGCATTGCAAACGTCGATCGGCGACGGGATTTTACGTTCCCGACCACGATTGAAAAAGACATCAGGAAATTTACCACAGCGGGTCAGTCGGCCCGGTTTATTCGCTTCCTGGAGAAGGAATTACAGCCCTATATTCAAACGAAATACAAAACCAGCACGGCCAGAACCCTCATTGGGCAATCGCTGGGCGGATTACTGGCTACGGAAATCCTGCTAAAAAAACCGACTTTATTTAACCGGTATATCATTATCAGTCCCAGTTTATGGTGGGACAATGGCTCGCTGTTAAACCAGCAATCGGACTTGCTGCAAAAAGCATTTACCCAAAAAACCGGTGTATATATCGGGGTCGGAAAAGAAGGATTGACGCCCGGCGATATTCCGCACGTGATGGAAGTTGATGCGAACCTGCTGGTCGAGAAATTAAACCGGACGGAAAGCAAAACCGTAAGTATTCATTTCGATTATCTGCCCCAGGAAGACCACGCCACCATTACGCACCAGGCGGTTTTTAATGCGTTGCGGCTTTTATATCCGCCCGCCCAGAACCGTTGAAAAACCGCTACATCTGAAAATAGTTGACCGCTTTTGTGCTTTTTGGGGACTTCAGACGAATAATTAAGGAAAAGAAGTTTTAAGGTGGATTCAACGGCCAAATCGGAATTATTTCTTTCGGTTATTCAGGCGAATAAGGGCATCATTTATAAGGTGGCCCATTCGTACTGCGCGGATGCGGAAGACCGGAAAGATCTGGTTCAGGAAATCACGGTGCAATTATGGAAATCATTTGACCGGTATTCCGATGCCTACCAATATTCAACCTGGATTTACCGGATTGCGTTGAACGTGGCCATTTCATTTTACCGAAAAGAAAACCGCCGAAAGCCAATTTCGGAGCCTTTATCAGACGGAATTTTATATTTTCCCGATGCCAGAATTACCGACGAACTGGACGAGAATATCGGTTTTCTACAGCAATTTATTTCAGAATTAAAAGAGCTGGATAAAGCCCTGATGCTGCTGTATCTCGAAGAAAAAAGCCAGAAAGAAATAGCCGAAATTGTTGGCATCACTGAAAGCAACGTTGCGACTAAAATAGGTCGAATTAAACAAGTACTCAAACAGCGGTTTTCAACTTTAAAAGCCTAATTCCGATGGAAGACACGGAAATTATCAATCTCTGGAAAACGTACGGCAACAAACTGGAAGAAAGCCTGTTGATGAACCGGAAAAACACCGCAGACATCACTAAACTGAAAGTACAGTCTTTTCTGGCATCCATGAAACCACTAAAAATTTTCACTATTCTGGTCGGCATCCTGTGGGTTGGTTTTGTGGACATGTTGGTTATCAAACTATGGTCGATTGCCAGCCCGTTTTTCCTCGTATCCGCCGGGATTCAGTCGCTGCTCACCACAATAGTTATCGGCGTTCATATCTATCAACTGGTTCTCATTTATCTGGTGGATATCAACGAGCCGATTGTGGCAACGCAGAACAAACTAGCGCGGTTGAAGTCATCGACGATTTGGGTTACCCGGCTACTTTTTCTCCAATTCCCGGTCTGGACAACGTTTTATTGGAGCGAAAACGCGTTCCGAAGCGGATCGCTTGCGTATCTGTACATCAATGGGCTGGTCACGTTTGCCTTTACCAGCCTTGCGGTTTGGCTCTTTGTCAACATCAAAGCTGAAAACAGGAATAAAAAGTGGTTCCGATTGATTTTTGAAGGAAAAGAATGGACGCCGGTGATTAAATCAATGGAGCTTTTGAGCCAGATTGAAGACTATCAGGTTGAGAATGAAACCGCTCGCAATGGCAAATAAAAATCACTCCACAACCCCGGTTCCTAAGTTGTTCGAACCGCTGCTGACATCCAGCCAGAAACCGTTGACAAACACGTACCGCAGCTGATTGCCCCGGCGCAACAGAAAGGTCGGAATCCGGCCGGTTTGCACGGGCCGAACGGCGGAGGTGGTGGGTTGAAGCAGGTGAACCGGCGCAAGATGAGTCGTCGCCCGCGACGAATTTGCCAGCCGAAACGTGGTGACGCCCTGCTGCAGCAGCGAATCCAGCTTGTATTTAGTCAGATCGGCCAGCGAACGCAGCGTATCGGTATGAATCAGGCCCGGCGAAACCGTCAAACCGGTTGCGTCGACTTCCTCAATTCCAAAAAAGGTGGACAAATCGCCAAAATCCTCGATGATGCTGCGATACCCGAACGTGGCCGCATTGCCGACATTGACTTCGTAGCGATTGATGCCAATATCGACCGTCACCGGTTTTCCACCCCGCATCATCTGCGCGTTTCGTACCAGTACATCGAACAGATACCGCTCATTTTCCGGAATGGTGTTGTATTCCGAACGGGATTCTGCCTGGTAAGAGTCCGTCGCGATGGCCTTCAGCGATGAAAGAATGGCCACGTAATTCAGTTTGCGAATAAACTGTTTTTCAGGATCGTTCGGATAACCGCCCGATTCGATCAGGACCAGCGTCGTTCCCCATTTCTGGATATTGTCGCCGAACGCCCGCGGCTCGAATTCGTCGGAAAACCGCCCGACGCCACCCGGAATAAACTGCTGCAAAACCCGGTTCATGCCCACGATCAACTGCATCGAACGCTCCCGCACAGGATTGATGCTCCGGGCTTGGTCGAAAGCCGTCGCCAGAAACGAAATAGTGGCCTGTTTGGGCGTTGGACCGGCGCTGTAACGGGTATTCTGGTCGTGCAGATTAAACCCAACGAGCGGTTTCAGCGATTGCTGCAGTCCTTTTAAAATCACTGACTCCGGCGATTGCAGCCGCAGCGCATCGCGATTCAGATCGATGTCCAGCGCATTCCGGCGCTGATACCGTTCGGCGCCGTCGGGGTTCAGCATCGGGACGAAATAAAGCGTCGTTTCGGCCAGCAGTTGCTTTTTGAAATCGTCAAACGAACCGTCGGCGCGGAGCAGATTGAAAATATCGAAAATTGCCATCGTGGCCGAAGGCTCGTCGCCGTGCATCTGCGACCACAGCAACACCTTGCGTGGGCCGTTTCCCACTTTGATCATCTGAATAGGCCGCTTTTCCACTGATTCGCCCACTTTCGTGACCTCAAACCGGCGATCGGTTTTCAGTTGATCGATCAGCGGCAGCATATCGGTTTGTTTAAACCGCCGGTGCGTCAGCGCGGTTTCGCGAAAGGTATCGTACGTATCGAATAAATCCCGGGAAAAAGCCAGATCCTGGCTGTATGCAGTGGTCATTAGCAACAAATTAAATGCAAAGATGGTGAGGGATGTAGAAGATTTCAACATGGTATGAAGGTGATGATCTTAAAAATCCCGGTTAAAAATCAGGGCCGACCGAGGTACAAACCCGCCAGTGAGGCCAGTAAACACAGCACCACATTCAGGACTACGTTCGAGGCTGCCGCCCACCAGCGACCGGTTTGCATCAGGAACAGGGTGTCGGTGCTAAAGGTCGAAAAGGTACTGAAACCGCCACAAAAACCGACGCCGATCAGAAGGCGGTAGGTCTCGCGACCGGAGGCCCGGGCCGTCAGCCAGCCGACCAGGAATCCCAGAATCAGGCTGGCAACGACGTTGACAATGAGCGTAGAGGTTGGATACGTCGTTTTCAACAACGGCTGCACGTACCGACTGACGCCATACCGCGCCACGCTGCCGAGCCCTCCGCCCAAAAAAACCAGCCAAAACGGATTCGTCATCATTTCTATCAAATCAGGCTGTAAAAATAGCCGGTTTTTGGCGAAAAAGTCTATTATTGTAGAATGACACCCACTGAATCCAACCGTTCCTCCCAACTTCTGCGCCTTTTGGGCGTCGGCTTCGGCGTTGCCGTCACCATTGGCGGCACCATCGGCACCGGCATTCTCCGCCGACCGGGGACGATCGCGCAGGAACTGGGACACCCTTCGCTCGCGCTGCTGGTCTGGGCGCTGGTGGGCGTTTACGCGCTGATTGGCTCGCTGCAAGTGATCGAACTGGGCACAATGATCCCGAAAGCCGGAGCCTGGTACGTGTTTGCGCGCCGGGCTTTCGGCGATTACGTCGGTTTTCTGATCGGCATTAGCAGCTGGCTGGGCAGCATTGCGGCCATGGCGTTCGGAGCGGCTGTCATGGGCGAATACATCGCGTTGCTGATCCCGAATCTTTCAGCCTATATCAAATGGATGGCGATTGGCATTCTGCTGGCTTTTACGGCGTTTCACCTGATTGGCGTCCGGCTTGCCAGCAAGGCGCAGGAAGTCATGAGTTTCATCAAAGCCCTTGGTTTACTGGCGTTTGTGATCGTTTGTTTTGTTTATACGCCCGACGAACCGCTGCAATTTTCTGCGGATAATACCCTGCCCATTCAGGGTTCGCTGCTGGTCGGGATTCTGGCGGCTTTGCAATCGGTTTTTTACACCTACGACGGCTGGCACACGGCGGCTTATTTCACCGAAGAAGACATTAATCCCAACAAAAACCTGCCACGCTCGATGATGATCGGCGTTTTGCTGATTATCGCCATTTACCTGCTGGTCAATCTGGCGTTGTTTCACGTGCTGCCCATCGAACAACTGGCGACATCGAAACTTCCGGCCGCCGACGCCATTCAGGCGCTGTATGGCCCCGCCAGTGCGAAGGTGGTGACGCTCCTGCTCATGATTTCGATCATGGGGATTATCAACGCCCAGATCATGTTCAACCCGCGCGTGTTGTTCGCCATCAGCCGCGACGGCCTGTTCTCCCGGTATTTTACCCGCGTCAACACCGGCGGAACGCCAGCCCCGGCCATGTTTCTGACCGTCGGCATGTCGATTCTGATGATTGTCACCGGCACCTACAACAAACTGTCGGATGTGGCTTCCTTCTTTTTTGTGCTCTGTTACGCAGCGGCTTTTGCCTCGCTGATTCGGCTGCGAAAAACCGCCCCGGATTTGACCCGCCCGGTTCTGGCCTGGGGCTATCCCGTGACGACCTGGCTGATGCTGGTGGCTTCGCTGGCTTTTCTGGTGGGTGTCATTTACAGCGACCTCTACAGCAGCGCCTACGCCGTCGGTTTTATCATCCTGAGTTATCCGCTGTTTCGGCTGGTCAGGCGATTGAATCGCTGAAATACCCACTATCAAAAAACCGCCTTTTCCAAAAACCGGTACCGACTCTGTTTTCGCTTACAATCCCTGCTCATTGGCAAACTGAATCAGTTCGGCCACGTTGCTAATGCCGAGTTTGAAATAGATATTCTTCCGGTGTGTTTTAACGGTTTCAACCGACAGGAAAACCCGTTCGGCGATTTCGGGTGTGGCCAGACCCTGTTTCATTAACACAATGATTTCCAGTTCGCGGGGAGACAGTTTAAATCGTTTGATAAATTCGTCGTCTTCGTGCAGGCTCCGGCGCTTCCCGTTCAGTTTCGGGTCGAAATACGGTTTTCCTTCCACCACACTTTTCAGGCAGGCAAGCAACTCCTCCCGCGAAGCACTTTTCAGCAGGTAGCCGGAAATGCCGATGTTTTTTAGCTCATCAACAAATTTCTGATAACTGTACATGGAAATGATCACGATCCGAATCTGCGGAAACTCCCGGACGACCTGCCGGGCAATCTCCAGACCATTGCGGTTGGGCAGATTAATGTCCAGCAAAACAAGCTCCGGGTTTACTTTGTGAATGGCCGGAATAACATCGTTTCCGGTATAAACCTGATCGACAACCTTAAACCGGGTTTCGTCCGACAGCAACAGTGTGCGCAAACCGTCGTTGAACAACTGATGATCGTCGGCAATCAGAATGGTAATTGGTTTGTCAGGAATCATACATTTACGAATGGATGGGCACTTCCAGGGTCACGGTGGTTCCCCGCTCGCCGGAATCGACCGCTAATTTCGACTTTAGATACGTCACGCGGGAGTCAATATTACGCAGCCCAATACCGGCGGGCTTATTTTGCCTGGCAGCCGCGTAGCCCCGGCCGTCGTCTTCGACTAATAAAGATACCTGTTCCGGGTAAAAAATCAACTGAATCGTAACCTGCCGCGCTTTGGCGTGTTTGATGGCATTCTGGATGAGTTCAACCGCAATCCGATAGATCGTCAACTCAATTTCGTTGTCGAACCGGCGCTGTTCCCCGTAGGTAATAAACAGAAAGTCAATTCCGGAATTGGCTTCGGCCCGGTTTACGGTTTCCGAAAGCGCTTCGGTCAGCCCAAGCCGGGCAAACTCCGGCGGCATCAGGTTGTGGGAGATGTGACGCAGGTCGCGCAGGGCTTTTTCCATCAGCCCGATCGGCTGGGATAACGCATCGGTACGTTGATGCACGATTTCCATCTGCCCTTTAATGGCGGACAAAGTAGCTCCCAGATCGTCGTGTAAATCAGCCGCCAGCCGATGCCGTTCGCCTTCCTGCGCCTGCAAAACCTGCTTCATCTCGTGCCGTTGTCGACGCAGTTTCGTCCTTGTGTACAGTTGGATACCCATACCGGCCAGCAGGAGCAGAAACAAAGCCGCCGTTAGTCGAAACCAGGTCGTTTGCCACCAGGGTGGATGAATAATGACATTGACCTGCGTTCCCGTTTCATTCCAGACGCCATCGTTGTTCGACCCTTTCACCCGAAAAACGTACGTTCCCGGATCAAGGCCGGTATAGCTGGCATACCGTCGCGAGCCACTGTAAACCCAATCTTTTTCCAACCCGACCAGCCGGTACGCATACTGATTTTTGGACGGAACCGCATAGTCCAGGGCTGCGAATTCAAAGGAGAAAAAGTTTTCATCGTACTTAAACTCCAGGGTTTTCGCATCCACTGCATCGGAGAGCGGTTTATCAACTAATTTGACCTGCGTAATGACGATGGGAGGACGATGGCGGTTGGTGGTTAGCAGCCGGGGATCGAACAGGGTGAATCCATTGACCCCGCCAAAGTACAACAATCCGCTTTTTCCCCGAAAATGGGCTTTTCGAAACCCGTCGTGAAGCAATCCATCACTGACATCGTAATTAACAATGCGCCGGTTTGCCAACGAAAACCGGGAAAGCCCTTTGGACGTACCCAACCACAATTGCCCTTCCCCATCTTCTTCCATCGAAAAAATGGAATTGTCGGCCAGTCCATCGGCTTGTGTAAAAGCCTGAAAATGTGCCGTTTCATAATCAAACCGGCACAAACCACCCCCCAAAGTCCCGAACCAGAGATTTCCTTTCGAATCCTGGAAAATGCTCTGAACCGCATCCGACGTAATGCTGCCTGGTTTGCGACGATCCGGGCGGTAATGCGTAAACTGCCCGGTTTTGCGATCCAACCGATTCAGCGCCACGCTGCCGGTGCCCACCCAAAAATTTCCCCGCTTATCTTCGAGCAACGCGATTGCCCAGGGATCGGCGATGCCTTGCGCGTTTTTCGGATCGTAGGCGTAGTGCGTAACCGCTCCCGTCTTTCTGTCGAAACTCTTAACTCCATTTGCCGTACCCAGCCAAATCAGGCCCTGTCGGTCTTCGTAAAGCGTGAAAATGGCAGTATTGCCGCCCAGCCCCGGATAGCGGACGGTGTCTTGCGAGACAAACTTGAATTCGCCGGTTTTCCGGTTGAACAAAGTTAAATCGCCCCGGCTGCCTACCCATAAATTACCATCCCGATCTTCGAGCAACGCATTGACGGGGGGCGGATTTTTAGGGTTGTCGGTTTTAAGTCGATAATGCGTAAAAAGACCCGTACTTCTGTCAAACCGGTCCAAACCCGCACCCGTACCGATCCAGACCGTTCCCGACTGATCCTCCAGAATGCCATCGACATACTTATTGCTCAGGGAAGACCGCGGAGGGGGTAGCGGTCGGTAATGCTGAAAAGGCTGCTGCCGGGGATTGGCCTTGTCGACGCCTTCGCCCCAAACGCTGGCCCACAACAAACCCGCCCGGTCGACCAGCAGGGCAATGACAAAATTACCGCTTAAACTCAGCGGATCAGTTGGGTCGTGCACGACCTGCGTGAATTCATTCCGCTCCGCGTTAAGCCGAAACAGGCCGTTGCTGTTGGTGCTTATCCAGAGATTTCCCTGCCGGTCTTCGGTCAAATGGCGGAAATCGCGGTTAATAGCCGCATTGACGGACGCCGATGGATTTACCTCGTACGAAAAAAGTTTAAACGTTCCGCTCTTTGGGTTGAACTGGCTCAACCCGCTTTCGGTACTCACCCAGAGCATGCCGACCCGGTCTTCGTAAATTTCCCGCACCCGATCATGACTGAGCCTTTGGGGATCGGCAGGGTCATGGCGATAAGTAGTAAAATTGACCTCGACCGGTTTTCCGGCCTGGGCCGGTTTTACGTTCATCCGGTGTAGGCCCTGTTGGCTGCCCACCCAAATGGTTCCCGTTTTATCGCGGCAGACGGCATTGATCTGTGCGGGTTTGTTCGCTTGCGCCAATAGCGTTGCATAATTAAACCGGGAGTACATGCCGGTCCGCTTGTCGAACCTTCGCAATTCGGCTCCCCCGTTCGCAATCCACAAATGCCCCGCCAGATCTTCGACCAGGGCGTGCACGGTTCCCTGGGTAAGATTCCGGGAATCAAGACCGTAACAGGTAAATTTTTCGGTGTGTTTGTCGAATTTACAAATGCCCTGCCCCATCATTCCCATCCAGATCAGCCCTTCTTTGTCCTCCATCAACTGAATTACGGCATTGCCCGCCAGTGAGGTGGAATCGCCCGGGACTTTCCGGTATGTCGTAAAGGCATAGCCATCGTATTTACTCAGGCCATTGTCGGTCGCGAACCACAGATAGCCCTGCCGGTCCTGAAGCATCGCATAAACCACATTGTTGGAAAGACCCTGATCAATGGTCAGGTGGTCGAACCGGAGCTGACGGATTGTCTGAGCCTGGCTCCATAAGCCCCCGCCCCCGGTGAGCAATAGTAACAACGCTATAAATCCCGCGCGATTCATGGTAGCGTTTTTTGAGCGTTAAAGGCCGTCGTTGCAATGAACACAGAAATACCTCTCTAAAATACCCCAAAAGGGGTATAGGCCCCCTGAGCATAGCGCCGGAAATTTACGGAAAAATAGGAGCAGATTCTACTCACCTGATTGATTGATAACCGACTTATAACGATGAAAAATAAAGCACTAACGGTTTTATCGGTGGATTTAAACAGTTACAAAACGCATCCACCCCTTTTGGTGATTAGCGCGTCCGCGGAAATGGCGCACGGCGGTTATCTGCGGGCCTACCTGGTGCCCTACGTTTACATCACTCCGCCCATCGACGGCATCTGGGATTTTGATTTCGTGGGCGAATACCCCGACAATGGCGTCAGGACGGATGTCATCACGATCGCCATCGCGGAACCCTTCTTGTGGAAAGATTATCCGCGCGGGGTGCGGGGCATACGGATTCATGGTTCGCTGAATAAACTGACGCGCTTGATTTCCCAAAAATCGGAAGTCCTGTTCTCGGTGGACGGCGGGGATTTGCCAAGGGGAATTTAAGCAGTCATCGCGATCGAAAAAACCGCTTTGCTACGCTTCTATCCTGAACATTTCAACCTGTCTGTCAGCCAATTGACTAAAATAGTTCATTAACATACCTGTCCCGGTTAAACATGTAAAATTGTGAAAAAGCGTACCTTAGTTGCCGTATTGATGTTGGTTGCTTCCGTTTCTTTCGGTCAGGAAGAAACGGAAAAAATTGTTGAACCACTCGATTTCTATTTATTCGGCGGAACAAACATCGATCCGCTGGGAGATAAAAAAGTAACCAGTGCTTCGTTCGAATTGATCAAACGGTTGAATTTCTCCGATAAAGTGAAAGGACGGTTTAGTCTGTACACCAATAAAAATGCCATTTCCGATTCGGTTATTTTCCAGACCCGCTACTTTTCACCGGATGTAAAAAATGGGTTAAAAGAAGGAGAAAGTACCATTTATACGCAAAAATACGACGTATCGGTCGCTCGAAACATTCGGGCCTGGGGCGGTTATTTTAATTTGATGCGGGAATTTGATCTTTCAAACCACACGTCAATCAGTCCGTTTTTTGGCATTGAATTCACCTATCGCGAGCAAACGGGAGCACCCCAAATCAAGAATTCAGCGGTTATTGATTCAACGGTTTATACCAAGGATTTTCCAAAGGATAAAGTCATCAGTACGTTGCCCATTACGTCTGACCGGACTATTATTCCTACCCGAAAGCTCTACCAGACGTTTTTCAACTTCGGGGTGGTTTTCGAAAGTTTTACAAAAAACTGCGAATTCTATTTACAGCCTTCGGTTGGCTTTGCCAGTGTTTTTGAAACGATTGGAAGTCCGGCCAACCGGGCCATTGACTATAAATCCCAACGATTCGTGTCGTTGCGGGGAATGATCCGAGCGGTTCCTTCCAATATTATTATTGCCGGCGATTTGAAGTCGTTCGGCCGTGGAAATCTGTTCTTTAACATGTCCATCGGTTTACCGATCGACATCGCGAGTCTGGTCAAAAAGTAGCTGGTTACCGACGAACTTCACACCAGTTTCACGCGCTGAATAAGGGCTTTCACCGGTTCGGGCGATAACACCCGGACCGTGTGTTCCACATCCAGCGGAATATCCACATAATCTCCCGCCGAAAGCCGGACGGTTTCGCCACCGATCCGGCATTCGCATTCGCCTTCCAGAATCAGAAAACTTTCGAGTTCGTCGTGGTGATCTTCGGGCTTTACTTCTACTTTTGTCCAGAGAATAAATTGGGTCACTTTCTCATTCTCCCGCAGCGGATGCACATAGAGGTTCCGGTAGTCGTGGGTTGGCTGAAAGGCCGCGATGGTGCGCTGCCACTGATCGGCGTCGGAATATACGTTGATGAGCGGCAGGTCATTTAAATCAAAAACCGGTGATTCGCCCAGCCCGGCCAGAATGCGGTTTTTCAGGTTTTTAGTTGGCGTAACCGTCTCGTGATCAGCACTCTGAAGCTCCTGTATCCGCTGATCAATCGCCCGCTGAACGACCGGATATAAACGCGCCATTCGTTCCACTTCCCGCCTTTCGTCGGGCAGAAGAAGTCCAAGACCGTATTCATCCAGTATTCCCGAGTTAATAAAATCCTGCACCTTACTCATGCCCTAAAAAAATAAAACCCGCTTTTTCCAGCGATTCACTGCGAAATCCGGTTATAAATGAAAACGAATATACGTTAAAATTATTAAGAATAAATTTTAGTCTCCGCATGCGACTAACCGTCACGCCCGAGAGCCTTCTGGAATGGATCGCTCTCAAAATCAACCTGGTACCCTTGCCACTGTTGCACGCCCAGATTTTCCCAATCGTTGGCAAAGCGGTTCTCGAAGCGGCCGATAAAGGTATTTTTGACGCGGTTCATGCCGGAAAGCAGACCGTTGAAGAAATCGCGGTGGAGTGTCAGCTACACCCGAAAGCCCTGCGGGAACTCATGGGGTTGCTAACGGTTCTGGGCTATTTCCGATGCCACGAAGGCCGGTATACGCTGACCCGCATCAGCCGACGCTGGCTGCTGAAAAACAACGAAGAGTCGGTTTTTGGGATGATGGTGTTCAATAACCGGGTGGTCTGGCCGTGGCTCGATCAGTTGGGAAAGTATCTGCAAACCGGGGAAGGCATTCAGTACCACGATCACCTGACGACCCAGCAATGGGCGTATTACCAGCAGGCCATGGTGGCAGCAACCAGCACGGAAGCGAAGGAGTTTGGCCGAAAAGCCCCCGTTCCGAAAACCGCCACGCACATGCTCGATATTGGGGGCTCGCACGGCCAGCATTCAGTGGCCTTATGCCGCAAAATGCCCCATCTCCAGGCGGTTATTCTGGATCTGCCCCAGGCCATCGAGCAGGCGGCTCCGTTGTTGGCGCGCGCAGGCATGGGCGATCGGGTCCGGCATCAGGCGGGTAACGCGCTGACGGACGATTTCGGAGAAAACCGCTATGACATTGTGTTGATGTCGAGTCTGGCACACCATTTTTCGGATAAACAAAACCGGGAGGTGGCCCGGAAAGTGGCAAAAGCGCTCAAACCGGGCGGTGTCTACATTGTCAACGAGTTTATCCGACCCGAGTCCGACGGAGAAGCGGGCGCAGTGGGCACCAATCTGGTGGGCAGCAGCATGGATCTGTTTTACGGATTAACCAGTACGGCGGGCAATTATTCCATCCGCGAGATTCAATCCTGGCAAACCGCTGCGGGACTGAAACCGTTCAAAGTAAAAACGTATCTATCGATTCCGGGCCGGGCAATGGTGGCCGCTAAAAAATAAAAACACCTGATTGTCAGGTGGTTTTCAAAGGCTACGTCGAATCTTTCGGGGTCTTGGCCAGCTTTTGCAGCCACTTCAGGCCCTGTTCTTTCAAATCATTCTTGGCGCGTTTCACTACGGCATCCTTCACCTCATTGACGGTTTGCCCACCGAGGAATTTGAACTGCGGTTTTTTGTAATTTCCGCCGAGGGCAAAATCGACTTTAGCCCGATCGACATTGCCCAGCGGCTGACCCGTCAGCGACGAAAACGCATTGGCAAACTGAACGCCCGCTTTTCCGGTCGGCACATCCAGTTTCAGCGTGTATTTCAGATCGCCTTCCAGCGAATTCGAGCCCGAAACCGTCACGATATTGTCTTTCACTTTTACGTCGAACGGCCGGATCGACACAAAACCGTTTTTCACTTCGACTTTCATTAACAGGTCTTTGAAATTCGGATTTCGAAGATCGGTCAGCTTCGTTTTCTCAAAAAGCCGCTCCAGAACAGGATTGTTTTTCAAGGTGGCCTGCACAATCTCGACCAGACCATTGCCTGTTAAACTGTTCAGATCCGGCATCATATCCGGTTCCAGCCGCCCGTCGACGGCAAATTTGCTTGAAAATCGCCCGATCACGTACTGCGCCAGCGGAAAAATGACTTTCGCCAGCGTCAGGTGTTTATAAGCTTGCGAAACCTCCGCGTTGGCAATATCGATATCGAATGCGAAACGCGGTTTTGCCAGATTTGTGGGGTCATACGTTCCGTTGGTAACAAACTGCCCACCCAGCGAATTGAACGTTACCTTTTTCATCTGCAACGCCCCATCGGCCAGTTCGAGCTGACCTTTGATGTTGTTCAACGGCATTTTGTCATACACCGCCTGATCGACGTTCGCATTCATCGTAAACCGGATATTTTTCGGAAGTTCAATCACCGATGGTTGGGCGGTTTTGGCCTGAGGTTGTGAATCATCGGTTATCCATTCGTTGATATTCAGGCGATTGGCCCGAACGTTCAGCGTGCCTTCCAGCGGCTGGTTGTCGTCCAGCAAAAAAGGCATGTAATTACTCAGAAAACCGTCGGCGGTGAACTGGCTCGTGCCGAGCAAGCCGTTGGCCTGTTCAACGGTCAGTTTTCCGGGCGACAGATGCAATCGGGCGGTGTTTAGCGTCAGTCCCTGCGGCAGGCTTTCGCCTTTATAACTGAGTTTGGTAATGGCCATCGTTCCACTCGTGGGCAGCCGGTCATACCGCTTCGCTTTGGCATCCGAAAGCTGGCCTTTCGTTTCAATGTTTGCATCGATCAAGCCGGCGAGTTTCGTTCCTTCTACCGGAAAAATCCGGGTTAAATTCGTCAGGTCCAGCCGTCCTTTGGCGGTAATATCGTACGAATAATCGTCGAAATTCTGCACCCAGCCTTTCGCCTGAAACGGATCACCGGCCAGCTTCAATTGCAGGTTGGCAATGTCGACGCGGGTATCAGTCAGGTTTCCCGTCCGGTTTGTCAAACTTGCCACGGCGTTAATCCCATTGATTGGTTCCGGAACCTTCATGGACTTGACAAACCCGTTCTGTAGCCGCATCAGTGCATCGACGACCGGGAATCGGTTGGCAGTTTTATCGTAAACGCCTTTGGCTTTCACATTCAAATCGGCCAGCCCCCGCAACGTCAGGCTGTCGATCGGGAACAACTGCGTCAATTCTTCCAGGTTCAGTTTGGCCGTTACGTCCGCATCGACCACCGATCGCGTCAGTCCTTTCAGCAAAACCCGGCCGCGAACCGGATTATGCCCCAGATCGGCCGCCAGTTTTTTCAGGTTAATAACCGTATTGGTCAGCTGGTCGGTCGAATTCGAGACGGTCAGATCCAACCCAATGTGTTCCACTGCCGACGCCAGATTCGGGTACTTAAACCGCCCGTCGTTCACCGCCAGATTCAGCAAAAAAGCCGGGATTTGTTTTCCGTTGTAACTACCTTTCACTTTTCCATCAAAGCGAACCGTTCCGTCGGCGTCGATGCCCTGAAACCGCTCGGAGTAGATGCCGGGCACGAGCGACAGCAGATTTTTGAAATCACTTTCGGGCGAACGATACGTCAGATCAAATCGCATCGACGTATCCGTCGGCATTGCACCAGTTGAAATCGAGCCGTTTAATTCGATGGGTAAATCGTTTAAACGGATGCGGTTTTCGGCAAATGTATAAACCGCCTTTTCAAAATCGGCCCGCAGTTTCATATCGGAATCCAGCTTTTTGTCGCTCAGGTATTCCATTCCATCGTACGAAACCGTGATCCGTTCCGCTTTTGTATTGAGCGCCAGATCCGCAATTTCAGCCGACAAACTGCCGCTGCCCGAATGGTTGACCGTTTCCAGCCGAACGGTTAGCGGCAGGCTCTGATCTTCGTACCGAATCAGGCCGTTTTTTATCTCCCATTCGTCGATATCGAGCGTAAAAGCCGTCTGACTCGTATCGGCCTTTTCCGGTCCATCGCTTTCAGCGGCTTTATAAATATCGTAATTGGCGCGCCCGTCGCGCAGGAGTTTGACCAGAATCCGGGGTTGATCGAGGTAAACGCCGTTCAGTTTCAGTTTATCACCCGAAACCGCACTCAGCAAATTGACCGACATTTCAAAAGCGCGGACGCTGAGCAAGGTGTCGCCCCGGAACGGCGACTGCCCGACAATGCTGAGCGAATCGGTTTGAAGCGTCAGGTTGGGAAAATGACGAAGCAGCGATAAACTGACCTTTTCCGGCCGAAAAGAGACGTGGGCATTTAGCCGGTTATTCAGTTCCTGCTGAAGCCGGGTTACAATTTTATCCCGAAAAAACATCGGCACAATCCAGGCCGTCAGGAGTAAAACGCCCAGCACCGATGCAGTGATGATCCCGGTTTTTTTCATGCTAATTGCTTGTGTTCTATTTATATAGGACAAACAAAAGCCAAAAAAGTTTGAATAATTTCCGGGGAGGTCTTACCCGATCACCAGTTTTTCGATGAGCAGAATAAACAAATGAATGACTTTGATGTGTACTTCCTGGATGCGGTCGGCGTAGCCAAAATGCGGCACCCGGATTTCAACGTCGGCGGTTCCGGCCAGCTTGCCGCCGTCTTTCCCCGTCAGCAAAACCACCTGCATGTTCCGTTGCCGGGCGGCTTCCACGGCCCGGATGATGTTGCCCGAATTACCGCTCGTGCTGATGCCCAGCAACACGTCGCCCGCGTTGCCCAACCCTTCGATAAACCGCGAAAACACAAAATCATAGCCGTAGTCATTGCCCACGCAGCTGAGGTGGCTGGAATCGGAAATGGCGATAGCCGCCAGCGCCCGCCGTTCGTCGCGGTACCGGCCCGAAAGCTCTTCGGCAAAGTGCATGGCGTCGCAATGCGAACCGCCGTTGCCGCAGGAAATGATTTTATGCCCTTTTTGCAGCGCTTCGGCCATCAGCCGGGCGGCTTTTTCGATGGCAGCAATCTGGTTGGGGTCGTTCAGAAAGGCATCGAGAACCGAGCGGGCTTCGGTCAGTTCCTGACGAATGGTTTGTTCAAGCATGGCATGCAAGTGGTTAACGCGTTGTTAGTGAGCCGGTTTGCAGAAAAATAAACCCTCAACTCAAAAACCGCTGCGCAATTTCTAGAGAACTAACGTCCGGTAGGGCAGGTTCCAGCGCAGCGCAAAAGAAGCAGATGACGTATTGTATTTCAGTCGTTCGAGCTGACTATCACTCTTGCGGACAATTTGCTGAAAGTCGATAAACAGGTTGTGTTTGAGCATGTATGAGACGCGCACATCGCCGTAGGAAACCAGCGTTTTACGCCCCTGACCAATGTGATGCCCCGCTCCCAGCGGCTGATCCGGCCATTCGATGCGGCTTTCGTAATTTTGCAGGAGATTGCCGCCGTAATTGCGATTAGGCGGATCGACGCCGTAACTCATCAGACCAAACGTACCGGTAATGGTAAACCGGTTGGCGGGTTGATACCGCACAATGGCCAGCCCTTCGATGAAATTCGCCCCAAGCGGGTGCGCCAGCGGCTGGTTGTAATTCACGTAATTGGTCTGGCCCGACCGGTGGGAATACGTATAGGGCCGGGCCAGATTCATTTCGCCCTGAATATCGAGATTGGGAATATCGAATGCGTCGATGTACTTAAAACCGGCCTGAATCGCGTATTTATTCGTCCATGACCCATTGGCGGCTTTCAATTCGCTGAACTTGAATTCATCAAACATCAGCTGGCTGTAAATCATATAATGCCGCGCAAAATTGGCTTTGAAATCAAAGCCCACCAGCGCATTGTCGGCACTGCCCCGGTACGATTCGATGAAGCGGTAAAAGATAACCGGATTAAAATAGTTCAATTCGAGCTGGCTGCGACTGAACACTTCGGCTTCAAATACACCCAGGTTGATGTGTTTACCAAGGTTCACACTCAGGTGGTGAATCGCGGCATATTTCTGCGGATTCAACTGCTCGTACGTACCGGGCGGAATTTGGCTGTTTTGAAATTCCGTCAGCAAATTCGTGTATTGAAACCGCCCCAGCTGGGTGCTGATTTTTAGAAATAAATAGGGTGAACTGTTATCCGATAACAACAGGGAACGGTAGCCATTACCAAAAAAATTACGGTCATGCCCAAACTGAACATTGATAATCTTCAACGCATTGAAGGTAATATACCCTCTGGCCGCCAGAAAATCCGCTCCCGGAAAAGCGGAACGTTTCGCTGCAATTTTCTTGACGAATCCTTCAAACGGCGCAAATCCCAGCTCTGAATTGGTGGTGTACTGAGCACCATATTCTCCAATAAACCGGGGGTACAGAATCTGATTATCGGACAGATACGTATAAAAGCTCAACCGTTTCCCAATACTCCCCCGGATTTCAAGACCGCGTGTATTGACGTAGGGATTGAACGAAGCTCCTTCTGCTCCGGTATTGTTTTCGGCGCCATAACCAAAGTTGATAACCGGGCTGACGTGAACGTCAAAATCCGCGTTTTCGTAGCTATAGAAGTCATTTTTCTTTTTATAAAATGTTCCTAAAGCACGTCGACTGTCGCCCACCTGTTTCTGGCTACCCCGTAATTCGGTCGTTAGTAACTGTAATAGAGGAAGAGAATCGGGATACGTTTTGGGAACCCACTCCCAGCTATCGTCGCGCAGGTAGCGAAGCGTAAAGCGATCGACGGGGGATAACCGGACATGCGAGTCGGCCAGAATACTGTCGGTGAGCTGCACGACGGCCTGGCGGGTATACGGTTTTATGGTACTGTGAAAACTGGTTGACCATTCGCCTTTTTTGATTTCAAGACGGTCAATCAGGTGGTAATAATCAGCATTTAAAGGTATCTTTTGACTTTGTGCCTGTATCGACCCCGACCTTAGCAAAACAAAAGCTATCCCGATTGTAAAAAAAGTCCTCATTGGAAGCTTCACACGGACAACACCTGGACCGTTGTCTAAATAACACATTCTGAATTCGATGCACAAATTAGGGAAAGGGTTTGGATTATCCGACACATTCCCTTTAAATTACGTTGAAAAAGCCCCTATGTTTGTTTTCGCCGACCATCCCTCAATTGCCGACCAGTTTATTGCCGAACTCCGTGATGTTACCATTCAGAAAGATCAGATGCGTTTTCGGCGAAATCTGGAGCGACTAGGTGAACTGATGGCCTACGAAATATCCAAATCGATGTCGTTTCAGATCGCGAAAGTAAAAACGCCACTAGGGGTTGCACCGACGCCCCTGATCAAGACGCCACCGGTTCTGGCCACCATTCTGCGGGCCAGCTTACCGTTCCACCAGGGCTTTCTGAATTATTTCGACCGGGCCGAAAATGCGTTTATTGGCGCTTATCGCGGTTATCTGCCGGTTGGTGAAGAGTTTGAAGTAGCGATGGATTACATTTCCAGCCCCGACCTGAGCGGAAAAACCGTTATTCTGATGGACCCAATGCTGGCCACGGGCCGGTCGCTGGAGAAGGTTTACCACGCCCTGCTGCGGTTTGGAACACCGGCTAAAACCCACATTGCCGCCGTTCTGGCCAGCCCGGAAGGCGTGCGGTACGTTCAGGAAAAAATGCCGCAATGTCACCTCTGGCTGGGAGCCATCGATGAGCGGCTGAATTCGCATTATTACATCGTTCCGGGTTTGGGCGACGCGGGCGATCTGGCATTTGGCGAGAAAATCTGATCAGAATCCCTCCTTTTTCTCGTCGGCTTTTTCCTTCTTCTTTTCAACTACTTTCTTCGGTGCGTCTTTCGTAGCCGCAGCTTTTGGTTGCGGTTTCGGTTTTTCCCGGGTTTTATATTGATCCATGTACCGGTCCGTAAACTGGGTTTTCTCGAAAACATCGGCTGGTACAATGGACAAGGCCGATTTGCCGCCATTTTTGCCACCTGCCATAATGCGATCGTTCAGCTCCTGATCGGAGGTCAGCAAGGCCAGCTGGGCCGTTGCGCCCCCGCCCGACTTATAATCCCAGTAAAACCAGATGTCCGGCGATGCTTCCAGGTAAATCGTCGCTTCGTCGCCCCCGTCGTGTTTTCTGATTTCGACAAAACCTTCCATTTCGGCGTTGATATCGACATTATCGATGTTCGATACGCCAATTGACCCGACGCTGTAGAGCGCGTTGTATTTTTCCGACCAACGCAGGTTGACGTTCGAGAGCACCAGCGAAGCCGCAAATTTGGGAGCTGCCTGCGTAATCGAAACGTGCTGGTTCTGCGCTTTTACGCGATAAACGTCCGTTGCTTTCTGCCCAATAAGAGCCGCTAGTTTCGCCGTTAAGCGGTCGAGGTCATCATCGGCAGGTTCGTCATTTTTTTCGTCCAAATTCGCCTTCACGATTTTGTCAGCAATGGCGGCATTGACCGGCTGCGGAATCGGCAGGGCAAAACCGACCAGCGCATTCAGCCGCATTGTCGAGCTGTCCACCTGCGCGCGGCCCGTTCCGGCGGCAAAAACCAGGTTGTTCGGCGTCGAACCGGTCATTCCGGTATTCATCAGATTCACCGGCCCCTGAAAATTCATAACACCCGAAGCATCGTTGAACGTAAAAGCACCTTCGACATCCTCCAGACCGGCGGCATCTTTCTTCACAATCCGGAAAACCTTCTCTTTTTCGTCGTAGGTCATCACGCCCGTCGCGCGGAACAGATCGTCATCCTTATCGCTTTCTTTGGTCGATAAAAACGTCGGATACAGTCCGGCGCTGCCGCCACCCCGGAAATGCAAACCGGCGGTTAATGGCTGATTACCGTCATTTTTCAGGGTTTGATCGACTTTAATACTGAATGTTTCGCCAATTTTTTCCTTCATCGGAATCCAGTCGCTCACCAGCTTGGGCCGTTTTTTCAGCGCAATTTTAATGGCTCCTTCCAGCTTCAGATCCTGTTCGGGTGCCATCATCGTAATGCTGCCTTTAAACGCTACTTTAGGGGCCAGCGTTACATTGTCCCGCTCGTCGACGTCGGCGCGGGCCACGGTATAATACGTTTTGGCCAGTTCACTACCGTTTTTACCTTTTCGTCCAGCCGTTCGCGAATTGGACGCCAGTGCCACCGGAGCGGCTTCCTTCAGCTCAAAACTCCCCATCTTGATGTTGGCCGTATCGCCTTTCGCAGCTGCAAACTGGTAAATGGCATCCCCCGCAAACCGGGTTCTTGATTGAATCTGAATGTTACCGCCTTTCAGTTTATGGAACAAACTGGTTGTATCCAATTCCAGCCGGGCGTTTTTGAGCGGCAACATCTCGCCGTTTCGTTTGATCGTAATTAACCCTTTTTCGGGATAAATCCGGGCGTCGGCCGAGGTTACATACGGTACTCCGCTGATGTTCAGCGTGGCTTTGTCTACGTCATAAACCGCCGAAGCGCCGTTGAACGTCAAGCCCTCCTGCTCTTCCGCCGTGGCCGTGAACGTTGACGTCTTGGCCGCTTTCATCGTAATGGTTTTGGCCGCAATGTTCCACTGCGCCTTGCTGATCGACGTTTTATAAGCCGCATTCGGGAATTCCAGGCTCGACATCAGCGTGTCGCTGAATGAATTGGCCGCCGAATTGTTGGTGGCAATGGTCACCACGCCTTTAACCTGGTTGAAATCCAGATCGACTTTCGTACCCAACAGCATCGGTTTGGTCGCCGTGCCCTGCTTATCTGCCATGACGCGGAACTGGGCGTTTCCGGCCGTAAAGCCTTCTTTGTTAAACTTGATGTTTTCAGACTGGGCTTCCGAATCCGTCCGTTTTACCGTCCCCTTTCCAAACAAACCGCTCGAACGCATGACCAGATCGCCCGCCAGATTCGTGGTGCCGTTGTAAAAACTAAAGTGATCGGCTTTGGTCGAAATTTTCATACTGTCGGCCTTCGGAAACCACTTCATGACGTAGTTTTTGAGGTTAACCGCCGGAAAATAAGCTTTTCCAACGAGCCCTTCCTTGATTTGCCCCGACTCGCCCGATGCCAGAACCGAGTCCGGCGTCATCAGAATATCTTTGGCGGGTAAGGATGCGTTTAAGTGCGAAATAACGCCTTCGGCACGCAATCCCTTCTTATCCATCACCAATTTGCCCGTAAACTTCAAGTTACCTTTTCCGCCGTAAATCGGATAGCCAGCCGCCGGAGCCGTGTGCTCAAAACCCAGCGAATTGTCGGGCATCGACTTCAATGTCGTTTTAATAGGCGGGAAAATACCGTCGGAAAAGAACGTTCCATCGAACGCAATGTCACCTTTGCCCAAACTGTCGTTATCCACCGCCGGGACTTTGAAGTATACTTTTTTGTTATAAACCAGACTTCCGCGATTGGGCTGGTTGAAATAAACCGTCATCCCTTCGGGCATTAAAAGACGCTGGGTCGTTTTCTTATCCTTCTGTCGTCCCGATTTATTGCCTTTATCGGCCAGGAAAACCGTCCCCGGTTTTTCGTATTGAATATCACCGCCAATCTCCTGATTCTTTCCCTGTGGGGTAAAGGTGATGGAGTCGATTTTGGTCATGTTCATCGAAAACTGGTCGTAATTGAAACCCAGGTCACGGCCCGTGTACCGCATGTTACCGGATTTCAATTGTCCCGTCAGCGTGAACGCCCGGTTTTTACCGATGCGCAGGGTTTTGTCCGTCGGAACGGCGGTAATTTTCAACGAATCACTGATGCTGAATTTCTCAACGCCCCGAATGGTCAGAAATTTATCCGTCAGATTGATGGTCGCGTTGGTTGTGCTGTCATTGGACGGATAGGTCGAGCGAATCAGAAAGTTGTCGTAATCTTTTTTGTGGGCGTTGGCCAAAACGTACAGTACGCCTTTCCGGCTCAGCCGCATTTCTTCCGATTTGGGGTCCATGTCGATGTAACCCAACGCCATCATCCGATTCAGGACGTTGCGCATGATTGACGGGTTCATTTTGGCGTAAATCGCCAGATCGTCCGCAAAAAACGTTTGTGTTTTCTTCGTTGTGATGTAATTGGCCGCTAGTTGCAAGGGATGAAAACCGAAGTCGGCGGACATGCCCGCGTAGCGTTCAGGATAGAAAAAATCAAACGACTCAAACCGGACCGGTACTTCTTTTTTCGCTCCAAGCTGGTAAAAATCAACCTTTTGGCGCGGTAAATCCCAGCGAACGATTTCGGGCTGGATGTAGAATTTATGGTAGCTGTCGCTGAAATACGTGTCGGAATACCCCGACTTTTCGGCCTTGCTCAGGCGGGCAATACCGGTTTCGCGGTCATACCGGAAGGCAACGCCCGGATGGTACAGCGTATCGGCGGCATCAATGTAACCGGTGAACGAAACCAATGGACTTGAAATTACCGAGTCAGCAAACTCAAACCGCTTGCTGCTGGCTTTAAACGCCGGTTTCCCTTTAAAACTGACTTGCAGCAACGAGGGTTGACCGTTGGCCGCCGAACCGAATAACTTGGTGCCGACCAGCGCAATACCGCCTTTGTACGTAATGCCATTGCCCAGATTACTGAGCACGACATCGTTCGACCACGACATAAACCGCGGATACGTCGGCGCCTGCCGGGCCACCCGTTTTTTACTGTCAAATTCAAACGTTCCCTTGATGGGTTTGGCGAGCGGCTTGAACGTCAGCAGGACGTCGTCGGCAGTAATTTTAGGATTGGCAACGGCAAACGCGTAGTCGGCCAGGGTGACGAACGTCTCCGGTTGGCCCGCCGACTCCCACGAAAACGAACCACCTTTCCCGACCCACATGCCGTCTTTCAACAATAACGCGCCATCGGTTTTCTTCACCACAACGGAATCGTTTGCTGTGGTCATGACTAAATCCACTCCTTTTATTTCCACCAACGGCCCGGCCAGCACCGGAATCGGTTTCCGATCGACGGACGACATCAAGGGAACGACTTTCCCGCTGGAATCAACGGGTAAATCCCAGCCATCCGAATCGCCTGGTTTGGAAACCGGCGTTTTTTTGGCGGCAAGCGTGTCGGCGTTTGAAGTGGGCGCAGGGGCGTTTGGATCGGCAAAACGAAGCGTAAAGGTGCCGCCGTTGGCGTAGAGCTTATTGTAATTGTTGGTGTACAAAAACCGCTTTTCGGCAAACACCCGAATGGTTTCCAGGACTTTTGACAGATTTTTTGGATCGTATTTTTCGAACGATTTTTCGGCAATGGTCAGGTAATTGTCCACTTCGGCCGGGCTCACCTGCTGCGTAACGAGCAATTGATACAAGGCTTCGTAAAACGGCGCAAACTGCTGCACCGGCTGGTAGCGCTTGGCGTTCAACTTCCGGCTCAGGGCAATGACACGCTCTTTCTGGGGAGCCGATAACCGGTTTTCGGTGAACAGCGTCTCCAGGTTTTTCTCGGCTTTCTGGGTATAAGCCCCGCCCGCGTTCATCAGTTTTTGCAAATCCGTCAGAAACTGCTCGGGACTCTCCGACAGCTTGACGGTTTGCGCCGTCGCCACCGTTGCCAGCAGCAGGATTACGGATAGAATGCTGTATACCTTGTTCATAATTTTGTACGTACCCACGGACTTTAGTCCGTGATATCTGTTCCGCAAAGTATCTTCGAAAATATCAAGATATCACGGACTAAAGTCCGTGGGTACGTTTATCAAATTTCAGTGAAACCCATTTATTTTGGGACAATTGCCCGGTTTTCGTCAGCCCTGCGGCCACACCTTTTTCCTCAATATCCGGAGCATCCTGTTCGTAAAAACCGCTCACCAGCAAGGTGCTGTCGGGCTTCATGAGTTGAACGTAAACCGGTATATCCTCCAACAACACATTCCGATTGATGTTGGCCAGCACGATGTCAAACCGCTCCGCCGGATTTACCTCATGAATCGTGCCCTGAAACACCTCAATCTGCGAACAGTCGTTTAGTTCAGCATTTTCGCGGGCGTTTTCAATGGCCCATTCTTCAATGTCAAACGCAACCACCCGTTCGGCGCCCTGCATGGCGGCCAGAATAGCCAGAATTCCGGTTCCGGAACCGACGTCCAGCACGGTTTTTCCGGCGGCATTGACGTTCAGTTGGTGTTCGAGCATCATGGCCGTCGTCTCGTGGTGGCCGGTTCCGAACGACATTTTTGGATTAATGACAATGTCGTACCGAAAACCGGCATCGGGTTCGTGAAACGAGGCCCGGACACGAATCTGATCCTGAACTTCGATGGGTTGGTAATTCCGTTCCCACTCTTCGTTCCAGTTCTTTTTTTCTAACGAATTGATCTGGTAGGCTATTGCGGTTTGATCGGCGTATTTATCGATAACCGACTGAACCGCAGTTTCGTCAAAATCGGGTTCCAAAATGTACCCGCTCAGCCCTTCATCGGTTTCTACGAAGGATTCGAAGCCCAGTTCGGACAGTTCAGCCATCAAAATATCGGTGTACTCGGCCGAAAGCGTTAGTTGTATTTCCGTATAATTCATGAGGTAAAGAAACTAAAAAAGGACAAGCTTTACTGCTCGTCCTTTTCAATCGGGTGTATTTCTGATTAGCGAACCAGTTCCATCAAATCCTTATCGTTTACTTCCTTCCGAATGTCGGCCATGTCGAGGAAACGCGTGTAAATCGTATCCAGCGTCGGTTTGTCATACCGGAAACCCAGCAGTTCCAGGCGGTGTTTCAGGGCGTGGCGACCGCTGCGGGCCGTCAGCACAATCGACGACTCGGGAACGCCAACTTCCTGCGGAGTCATGATTTCGTAATTTTCGGCGTGTTTCAGAAAACCGTCCTGGTGAATACCCGACGAATGCGCGAAGGCATTCCGGCCCACGATGGCTTTATTGGGCTGCACCGGCATGTTCATCATTTCCGACACCAACTGGCTGACCGGAAACAACCGCTTGGCGTCAATGTTCGTCTCAAAACCCAGTTCTTTGTGCACTTTCAACGCCATCACGATTTCTTCCAGAGACGTATTTCCGGCTCGTTCGCCAATACCGTTGATCGTAACTTCCACCTGACGCGCGCCGTGCTGAATACCGGCCAGCGTATTGGCCGTGGCCAGTCCGAGGTCGTTATGGCAATGAATCGAGATGGTAGCCTGGTGAACGTTCGAAACGTGTTCGTAGATGTACTTGATTTTATTCCCGTATTCGTCGGGCAAGCAATAACCGGTTGTATCCGGAATATTCACCACGGTTGCACCGGCGGCAATAACCGCCTGAGTCAACTGCGCCAGAAAGGCGAGATCGGCACGTCCGGCATCTTCGGCGTAAAATTCCACATCCTCCACATAACTGCGGGCGTGTTTAACAGCCGCAACGGCCTGTTCCAGAATCTGTTCGCGGGTGCTGTTGAATTTATTCCGGATGTGAATATCCGACGAACCGATTCCGGTGTGAATCCGCTTCCGTTTGGCGTATTTCAACGCTTCTCCGGCCGCATCGATGTCTTCCTTCTTCGCTCTTGAAAGCGCACAGATAACCGGTTCGGTAACCGCCTTTGAGATTTCGACGATGGACTGAAAATCGCCGGGACTCGAAACCGGAAAACCCGCTTCGATGATGTCGACGCCGAGACGTTCCAGTTCTTTCGCCACCACGATTTTTTCTTTTGTGGATAGCTGGCTACCCGGCACTTGCTCGCCGTCGCGCAGGGTGGTGTCGAAAATATAAATCCGTTGGCTCATGGTTCGTAAAAGAGTAAATTGGATAGAATTTCTCGCGTAATCAAAGTTTGGAAAGTAATTGCTTTCCCATTGCTTCCGTCCCTAAAATCAGGTCTTTCGGCGTGTTGGCATCCGCAATGTCGCGGGTGCGGAAACCGGCTTTCAATACCTGATCGACCGCATCGACCACGGCTTCAGCCTCGGCTTTCATCCCAAACGAAATGTCCAGCATCAGAGCCGCTGACAACACCGACGCCAGCGGATTGGCAACGCCTTTGCCCGTAATGTCGTGCGCCGACCCGTGAATGGGTTCGTACAAACCGGTGGTGTCGCCCACCGATGCCGACGCCAGCATGCCCATTGAACCGGCAATCTGCGAAGCTTCGTCCGTCAGAATATCGCCGAACAGGTTGCCCGTTACGACCACGTCGAACCGGCGCGGATCTTTGATCAGCAACATCGCAGCGGCATCGATAAACTGGTGCTCGACCTCGACTTCCGGATACCGTTTGGCCACTTCCTGCACCACTTCGCGCCACAACCGGGACGATTCCAGCACGTTGGCTTTATCGACCGAGCACAGTTTTTTCCGGCGGGTCATGGCCGCATCAAACGCCTTAACCGCAATTCGTTCGACTTCGTAGCGGCTGTAGATCATCAGGTCATAGGCGGTATTTCCATCGTCTTTACGGCCTTTTTCGCCAAAATACACATCGCCCGTCAACTCGCGAAAGAACAGAATGTCAGCTCCTTGCAGAAACTCCGGCTTGATGCTCGACGAATGCAACAACTCATCAAACAGCTTGATGGGCCGCAGATTGGCATACAGACCGAGAGCTTTCCGAATACCCAGCAAACCCTGTTCGGGCCGGACTTTGGCCGACGGATCGTTGTCGTATTTCGGGTGGCCGACCGCGCCAAACAGGATGGCATCCGACTGCTTCGATTTGGTAACGGTTTCTTCGGGCAGCGGATTCCCCGTGGCTTCGATGGCCGCGTGACCAATCAGCGCTTCGTCGTACGTGAACTCGTGGCCGAACTTTTCCGCAATCCGGTCCAAAACCTGTTTCCCAACGGTTGTTACTTCCTGACCAATGCCGTCGCCGGCGATGACTACAATGTGTTTCTTCATTCCTCTTTCAATGTGTGAATGAGCGGTTTAGTGATTTAGTGAACAGGGAGCTAAGAATCCGGCAGATTATTCACTCAATCGCTCAATCAAAAATTAGTATGGGCTAGATCGAATTTTTTAACTTCTTCACTTAAACTCAACAGGTAATCAATGTCGTCATACCCGTTCATCAGGCACTGTTTTTTATAGGCGTTGATGGCGAATGATTCTTTCAGACCGTTTTCCAGCACGATTTCCTGATTGACCAGATCGACGGTGATTTCGGTTTGCGAATCGGCTTCGATGGCTTTGAAGATTTCCGCCAGAAACGCATCTGAAACCTGGGCGGGTAACACGAAGTTATTGAGCGAATTATTCCGAAAAATATCGGCGAAAAAGCTGGAGATCACCACTTTAAAACCGTAGTCGTGCAGCGCCCAGGCCGCGTGTTCCCGGCTGGAACCCATGCCGAAATTCTTGCCTGCTACCAGAATTTTGGCTCCGGCGTAGGTTGGATTGTTCAGGACAAAATCGGTTTTGGGCGTATCGTCGCCGTTGTACCGCCAGTCGCGGAACAAGTTATCGCCAAAGCCTTCGCGCGTGGTGGCTTTCAGGAACCGCGCCGGGATGATCTGGTCCGTATCGATGTTCTCAATCGGCAGCGGAGCCGCCGTCGAGACGAGTTTATGCATGGTTTCTTTGCTCATACTTTTCTTATCATTCGAACTCTAATCGACTCCTCCGTGACTACGATAAAGTTTACATTATTTATCAAGTCTATATTCGTTTCAAAAAAGCGCGACAAGATCTCCACTTTATTGCCTGATGTTTCATCCTTCAACCGCATAAAAATGACACCTTTATGTGGCAGACCGGTTTTGAATATCAATTCGCCAAAATCCCGGTCGTTGGTTATTATTATTCGTTGTTCTTCGGTTGCCTTTTGTAAAATTTGTATGTCTTTCATTCCCCTTCCTTGTCTGAAAACGGAAAAAACGTCAAATCCTTTTTCGATTAACCAATCAGCGACACGCGGGCCAGTACACTCATCAACTATAAATTTCATTATGCCGATTTGGCTAACGGCATAAACATATTATCGTCTAACACCCGGTTTGCAAATAATAAACACGCTTGAATATCCTCGCGATTGATGTAATCGTATTCCTGCAGAATCGACTCGATACTCTCACCGTGTCCCAACAAATTAAGAATGAACTGCACAGACAAACGGGTGCCCCGAATAACCGGTTTGCCAACCAGCACTTCCGGATTCGTCTCAATACGTTGCAATATTTGTTCGTCCTGCATTGTGGTTTTCTTTTACACCAGTTCTCTCACATCCGTTACTTTCCCGGTCACTGCCGCGGCAGCCGCCATGATCGGGCTGGCGAGGAACGTCCGCGCGCCCTGGCCCTGACGACCTTCAAAGTTGCGATTGGAGGTCGAAATGCAGTATTTTCCCGCCGGGACCTTGTCCTCGTTCATCCCCAGACAGGCCGAACAACCCGGTTCGCGGAGTTCAAAACCGGCGCGGAGAAAGACCTGATCCAACCCTTCGGCTTTGGCCTGATTCGAAACCTGGACGGAGCCCGGCACAATCCAGACTTCCACCCCCTCGGCTTTTGTTTTGCCTTTCACAAACTCAGCCACCGTTCGCAAATCCTCAATTCTGGCGTTCGTACAGGAACCGATGAATACGTAATCGACCGGTTTTCCGATCAATTCCATACCCGGTTCCAAGCCCATATACGCCAGTGACTTCGTGTAGGAAGCCAGTTCACTCTGCGGTATTTCACTTAGATTCGGCACGTGACTGTCTACGGCAATGCCCATTCCAGGATTGGTTCCGTACGTAATCATCGGTCCGATGTCTTCGGCGTTGTAGTTCAATTCCAGATCAAACTCGGCACCTTCATCGGTTTTCAGCGTCCGCCAGTGTTCAACGGCCTGGTCGAACGCTTCGCCCTGGGGCGCAAACCGCCGTCCGCGAATGTACTCGAACGTGATTTCGTCAGGAGCAATCAGTCCTCCACGCGCCCCCATTTCGATGCTCATGTTGCAGATCGTCATCCGGGCTTCCATCGACAGGCCACGGATTGTATCGCCCGCGTATTCTACGAAATAACCGGTGGCTCCGCTTGCCGAAATTTGCGCGATTACGTATAAAATAATGTCTTTCGAGGTAACGCCTTTTCCCAATTGCCCATTGATGTTGATCCGCATCCGTTTGGGCTTGTATTGCAGAATGCACTGCGTCGCCAGAACCTGCTCCACTTCGCTGGTTCCGATCCCAAACGCTACGTTGCCCAAGGCACCGTGGGTGCTGGTGTGGCTGTCGCCACAAACGATGGTCATGCCCGGCAACGTCAGGCCCAGTTCAGGGCCGATAATGTGAACAATGCCCTGAAACGGATGCCCCAGATCGTATAATTCAATGCCAAATTCCGCGCAGTTCTTCCGTAAGGTTTCCACCTGGTGACGCGAAAGAGCCTCTTTGATGGGCAGATGCTGGTCTTTTGTCGGTACGTTGTGATCCGCGGTGGCCGTGGTGCGGCTAATGTTGAAGACCCCGATGCCCCGCTTCCGCAACCCGTCGAAAGCCTGGGGGCTGGTGACTTCGTGAATAAAATGCCGGTCGATAAAAACCGCATCCGGTCCGCCGTCCATCGCCTTGACGACGTGGGCGTCCCAGATTTTATCAAACAGTGTTGTGGGCTGATTCATAAATTACTTTCTTCTTGCTCGATAATAAAATCTATCCACGCTTTATTATCTGGAATTTCAGTTTGAATTGCATTCCAGATAATTTCATAATCAATTCCCCAGTAATGATGGATTAGTCGGTCTCTTAATTGAGCAAAACCTTTCCAATCAAATTGAAGATACGTGTACCGCACTTCATCGGGAATATTCTTACAGGCTTCGCCGACAATTTCAAGGCTTCGGACGAAGGCACGAGTCAGGTCAGCGTTTGTACTAAATTCTTCATAAGTCAGACTTTCAGACCGACTCAGAATGTAAGTCAATTCCTGCTGAATATGTCGTAGAAATTCAACTGTTGAACGGGACATATTCAACCTCTTTTTCTACTTCCTGTTTTACAAAATTGGCCATTCCTTCCCATGTCAATAAATCAATCTTTCGATGCATCAACAATTCCAGGTAATCAGCCAGTTTCATAAAATTTTTGAACGTCTTTTTCCCCTCCTGAAATTCAACCACCAAATCAATATCACTCTCTTCTTTCTGCTGGTCACGGACAAACGATCCAAATAACCCCAGGCGGGCGGCTCCAAACTGTTTCAAAGCAGATTGGTGGGACTCAATACGTTCCATCACTTGCTCCTTACTCTGAACAGCGGTTTTCATAGCAGCTGACGATCAAATCAAAAACTCAAACAAATCCGGTTTGTCGTTCAGGTATTCAAACTGGATTTTGGCGTCCTGCATGCGTTTTAGCAGGGGTTCAAAATCCGCTTTGTATTTCAGTTCAATTCCGACTAAGGCCGGGCCGCGTTCGCGGTTGGTTTTCTTGGAATATTCAAACAACGTAATGTCGTCGGTTTCGCCCAGAACGCCATCCAGAAACTCACGCATCGCACCAGCCCGCTGTGGAAACCGGATGATGAAATAATGCTTCAGACCTTCATACAGCAACGACCGCTCCTTGATTTCTTCCGTCCGCGTAATGTCGTTATTGCCCCCACTGACCAGACAAACCACGTTTTTACCTTTGATTTCGTCTTTCAGAAAATCCAGCGCGGCAATGGTCAATGCTCCGGCTGGTTCGGCAACAATCGCGTCTTCGTTGTATAATTGAAGAATGGTCGTGCAGACTTTTCCTTCCGGGATCAGAATAACCCGGTCGAGGTTTTGCCGGCAAATTTCAAACGTCGTATTGCCGGGGCGTTTCACCGCAGCTCCATCAACGAATTTGTCAATTTCATCCAGGGCAATGATATGGCCTTCGTCAATCGACACTTTCATCGACGGCGACCCCAGCGGTTCTACACCAATCAGTTTCGTTCTGGGGCTCAACTGCCGGAAAACCGTCGATACGCCGGAGGCCAAACCGCCCCCGCCAATGGCCATCAACAGGTAATCGATTTTGAAATTGGAGTCCTTGAAAATCTCCAGACCCACCGTTCCCTGTCCTTCCATGACCTGCAAATCGTCGAATGGATGCACAAACGTACTATCGTGCGCATTGACGTATTCCATGGCGGCATTGTAGGCGTCGTCATAGGTGTCGCCGGTCAGAACCACCTCCACAAACTCTTTTCCGAAAAGCTTGACCTGTTTTACTTTCTGGTTGGGCGTAGTCGTCGGCATGAAAATAATACCTTTGACGGCCATTTTGCGACAGGCGTAGGCCAGCCCCTGGGCATGATTTCCCGCACTGGCGCAAACGACGCCTTTCGCCAGCGCTTCGGCGGGTAGACTTGCCATTTTGTTGTAGGCCCCCCGAATCTTATAGGAACGCACAACCTGCAAATCTTCCCTCTTCAGAAAAATAGTGGCACCGTATTTATCCGACAGGTTCAGGTTTTCCTGCAAAGGCGTATGCACGGCCACGCCCCGCAACCGATCAGCCGCCAGATAGATGTTGTCTACGTCCGGAAAGGTTATTTTTTTCTCCGCTTCTACCACGTTTCAAAAGTTTTACTGTGTAAGGATTGGGGAGTTCAGGAGCTGGTATGGGACATTAAAGTTACTCAAATTGCCGAATACTTTAAAATATGCCCCCAACTCCCCAACCCGGGTGCTCTAGTTCCGCTCTGGCCGCAGGCTACGAACGGCAGTACCGGCCCGCCACATTTCCGACTCGCGCAGTTCCTTCAGTTCTTCTTCCAGTTTTTCGCGGTAATCCGGCTGTGAGTTGCGGGTGATCGAAATATTGGCTTGCTCGCCCGCTTTTACAGAATTGTACAATTGTTCAAAAACCGGTTTGGTCGCATCCCGGAACGGTTTCCACCAGTCCAGAGCGCCCCGCTGAGCGGTCGTCGAGCAGTTGGCGTACATCCAGTCCATGCCGTTTTCGGCCACGAGCGGCATCAGCGACTGCGTCAGTTCTTCAACGGTTTCGTTGAATGCTTCCGAAGGCGAGTGGCCGTTGGCACGCAGCACGTCGTACTGAGCGGCAAAAATACCCTGAATGGCGCCCATCAGCGTACCGCGTTCGCCGGTTAGATCAGAGGTTACTTCTTTATAGAAATTCGTTTCGAACAGGTAACCGGAACCAACACCAATCCCCATCGCAATCGCGCGTTGACGGGCGCGTCCGGTAGCATCCTGATAAATGGCGAAGCTGGAGTTCAAGCCTTTGCCTTCCACAAACATCCGGCGCAATGACGTTCCGGAACCTTTCGGAGCAACCAGGAATACATCGACATCGGCGGGCGGAACAATACCGGTTTGTTCTTTGTACGTAACGCCGAAACCGTGCGAGAAATACAGGGCTTTACCGGCAGTCAGGTGGCTTTTTACAGTCGGCCACAGCTCAATCTGAGCAGCATCCGACAGCAGAAAACAGATAATGGTTCCTTTTTCGAGGGCTTCTTCAATTTCAAACAAGGTTTCACCCGGCACCCATCCATCCCGAACGGCTTTGTCGTAGGTTTTGCCTTTGCGTTGGCCAACAATTACATTGAAACCATTGTCGCGCATATTCAGCGACTGGCCGGGGCCCTGAACACCGTAACCGATGACGGCGATGACTTCGTCTTTGAGGAATTCTCTGGCTTTTTCGAGAGGAAATTCTTCGCGGGTTACGACTTCTTCTTCAACTCCGCCGAAGTTAATTTTTGCCATTGTTTGACTGGTTTATTTGAATTGAAATTGATTACTGATTATGGAAAACTAATTGAATACATCAGCGAAATAACCGCACTGCTCAACAAAACGTACCGTAACTGATTGCGGGTCAGGTACCGGTGCAGAATCGC
Organism: Larkinella rosea; assembly: GCF_003858635.1. Classification (GTDB taxonomy): domain Bacteria; phylum Bacteroidota; class Bacteroidia; order Cytophagales; family Spirosomataceae; genus Larkinella; species Larkinella rosea. Next base: position 257,912 of record NZ_RQJO01000015.1, on the reverse strand, counting down.
CAGCGCAAAAAAGAACGCCATGAACCCAAACGAAAGCGATCGCGTGCCGTCGGCTACCAAAACCGCAACGACCATTGTCAGCAGCCAGGCTCCGCCCAGCAACACCAGTTCGAGCCACTGCCGCCGAACCGCCAGCGCCCAGAAAGCCACCAGCAGAACGAGCCACATGCCTTCCAGCCCCCGCGCCATTTTATCGCCCACGTAACTCATGCTCCAGGCCAGCGTCCGGGCCGACCACGACGCATCGTGTCCGATTTTCATGCCGTATGTCAGTTCCAGCCATTTCCGAAGTCCGCCATAAATCAGAACGCTCACAACCAGCGCCACCAGCGGAGCCGGAATCTGCCGGAGGTCGAACTTCCGGGTTTTGATGACGGTTTTCAGAATCGGCAAGGCATACCACAAACCGATGTACGACGAGTTGATCAACGCCCGCTCGTCGCACCAGAACGCCAGCTGTGAGAACACAATCACCAGCAGCGGATTTCGGAAATACAGCGCTAAAGCCATGAAACAGAATACATATCCGTCGCAATGACCAAAGTAATTGATAAAAAAGGCGACACCGGCGTAAATACCGGTAAAGCCCGTCAGAAAATAAAACGTCAGGATTTTGTCCTGTAAAATTTTTTGAGCGATTCCGGTCACTGCCCACACAAAAACCAGCCCCAGCCCCAACTGTAGAATGTACAGCTTTGCCACGCCCAGCCGAAAAAAATGAACCAGCAGCGGAATGATCAGCCGGAACGTCTGGTTGGCTTCGTGCGTTCCCGGTTCGTAGGTATTCGGCTCAAACATATGACCGCTTTGCCGAATGATATCGTCCCAGAAAAAACCGTCCAGCAAACCCGGATGGCGTATTTCTTCGTATAAATAGCGAAACCCTCGGTCGATAAAAATACTGTTCAGCAACATCAGGCTCCCAATCGAAATCAAAAGCGTCAGGCTGATCAATCGAATTTTCCAGAACCGGTTATCGAAAAAAACAGCCAGTCGTTGTTCAAATTTGTCAATCGGTGCGGCTAAAGACGGTAATTGTTGCATGTAATTGAGTTATCCGGCCGCAAATATCGCATTTCTACAGATAATACTCCCACTCATATTCAGGCAAATACTCGACAAGTCCCTTCTCGGTTTTGCCAACCGCCACCCGCCCCGACCGCACAAACTCCAGAATGCCGTGGGGTTTGATGTAACTGAAAAACTCAAAAATCTCCTTCTCCGACCCGGTTTTTTCAATCACGACGTAATCCAGCTGCCAGTATACCACCCAGGCGTTGAAGTGCTTGTTGATGTACTCAATGTCCAGCGGCTTCGAGCCCAGCGGAGTTTCGATCTTGAACAGCGCGATTTCGTTCGAGACAATTTCGTCGTCCAGGTACCCAAAAACCGCCATCACTTCGATGATTTTGCGGATCTGGCGAACGAGCTTCTCAACGGCTTCCCGCGAATCGTGTTTGATGACGATGGTAAACCGCGAAACCCCCATCCGTTCGGTTTCCGACACCGTCAGGCTCTCGATGTTGATCCGCCGACGGGTGAAAATGATCGTAATCCGATTGAGCAGCCCAATCGTGTTTTCCGTGAATATGCAAATGGTGTATTTGTTCATCTCAGTACCCACGGACTAAAGTCCGTGAAATTCTAATAACTCACTCAGTGAATAAAACACGGACTAAAGCCTGCGCGGCCCGGTCCGTAGGTACGTTAAAACAGCCGAATATCGGCGACGCTGGTACCGGCGGGAACCATCGGGAAAACGTTTTCCTCTTTTTCAACAATGATTTCCAGCAGATACGGCACCTCCGACGCCAGCAGCGTATCGAGCGATGCCGACAGGTCTTCCCGTTTGGCGCAGGTATGCCCCGCAATGCCGAAGCCCTTGCCAATTGTGATGAAATCCGGATTCTGCAACTCCACGAAGGAATACCGGCGGTTGTGGAACAGCTGTTGCCACTGCCGAACCATCCCCAGGAAGTTGTTATTCAGGATGATGATCTTCACCGGAAGCTTGTTCTGTGCGATGGTGCCCAGTTCCTGAATCGTCATCTGGAAACAGCCGTCTCCGATGATCGCAATGACTTCGCGGCTCGGATCGCCCACTTTGGCCCCGAAAGCCGCCGGAAGCGCAAAACCCATTGTGCCCAAACCGCCCGAGGTAACCAGGCTATGCGGTTTTTTAAATTCGTAGTAAGCAGACGTCATCATCTGGTGCTGTCCTACGTCGGCCACCATCACGGCTTCGCCCCGGGTTTTTTTCGACAGCAGATTAATGGCTTCGGCCATCTTGATCTTTTCGGTCGTCGGCGCCAGCGCAGGCTGGGTTACTTTTTCGTCCTCAATGTCGTCGTATTTCCGGAATTCGTTGCGCCAGGCCGTGTGGTCGTTCTCGTTGACCAGCGGCATCAGGCGGGTCAGAATTTCTTTCGCATCGCCAATTACCGGTGCATCGGCTTTGATAATCTTGTCAATTTCGGCCGGATCGATCTCGAGGTGAACCACTTTGGCCTGCCGGGCAAACAGGGCCGGATTGCCCGTTACGCGGTCATCGAACCGCATGCCGACGCCAATCAGCAGATCGCATTGGTCGGTCATGACGTTCGGGCCGTAGTTGCCGTGCATCCCGAGCCAGCCGGTGTACAACGGATGTTCATCCGAAAGCGCGGATTGGCCGAGTAAGGTCGTCGCTACCGGAATACCGGTTTTTTCGACAAAAGCGAGCAGTTCCTGTTCGGCTTTGGAAATCAGCACGCCGTGTCCGACCAGCATGTACGGTTTTTTCGCCTTGTTAATCAGTTCGGCAGCTTTTTCCAGTTGATCCTGTTTCGGTACCAGACGCGGACGGTAGCTGATCACTTTCTCGCACTTTTGGTACGCGAACGGTTTGGTCATCAACTCCTGCTGCGCGTTTTTCGTAATATCGATCACCACCGGTCCCGGACGACCCGACTGCGCGAGGTAAAAGGCTTTTGCAACGATTTCCGGAATCTCATCGGCCCTGGTAATCTGGTAGTTCCATTTCGTAATCGGCATGGTGACGCCAATCACGTCGGTTTCCTGAAACGCGTCGGTTCCCAGCAATTTCATCGCCACCTGACCGATCAGACACACCATCGGCGTCGAATCGATCATCGCATCGGCAATCCCGGTCACCAGATTCGTCGCACCCGGTCCTGAAGTCACAAGACAAACGCCGGCCCGACCCGTGATGCGGGCGTACCCTTCGGCTGCGTGGGCCGCTCCCTGTTCGTGCCGCACCAGAATGTGGTTCAGACGATCCTGATAATCATACAAAGCATCGTAGACTGGCATAATGGCACCACCGGGGTAGCCAAAAATGGTTTCCACGCCCTCTTCCACCAGCGCCTGCATCAGGGCTTCGGAGCCCGTCAGGGGTTTGATCAATTTGGCTGCCGGTTGGGGTTCTTCGGCTGTTAATTCACTGACCGTTGTATTCATCGTATTGTCTGTTTAAAGAATAGTACCGCTGATGAAGACTCTCTTTTATTACTTACGCATCCGTTACGCAGCCTTCGCTCGCCGAACTCACCAGTTTCACGTATTTCCGCAGAATTCCGTGATCGGCGGCTTTTTCCAAAGTTGGAACCGTCCAGTTCGCCCGGCGTTCGGCGAGTTCCTCGTCCGACACATGCATGTGAATGACATTGTTGACGGCGTCGATGGTGATTTTGTCGCCATCGTGCACCAGCGCGATGTTGCCACCTTCCTGCGCTTCGGGCGTAATGTGTCCCACCACAAAACCGTGTGTTCCGCCCGAAAACCGCCCATCGGTAATCAACGCTACTTTATCGCCCAGACCGAGGCCCATAATGGCCGAAGTCGGTTTCAGCATTTCGGGCATACCCGGTCCGCCTTTGGGGCCTTCATACCGAATGACGACCACGTGGCCTTCTTCAATTTCCCGTTTCTGGATGAACTCCAGCAGTTGTTCTTCGCGATCACACACTTTGGCAATACCTTCAAACCGCTCGCCTTCTTTGCCGGTTATTTTAGCAACCGCGCCCTGTGTCGCCAGGTTGCCGTACAAAATCTGGATGTGACCGGTTTTCTTGATCGGGTTCGCCAGCGGACGGATGATGTTTTGCGTTTCAAAGTCCAGATCCGGCGCATCTTCCAGGTTTTCAGCAATGGTTTTTCCCGTAATCGTAATGCACTCACCGTGAATGTATCCTTGCTTATACAGGTATTTCATCACTGCCGGAACGCCACCGATCGCCAGGACGTCTTCCATGAAATACTTGCCGCTCGGTTTCAGATCACCCAGATACGGCGTCCGGTCGCTGATGTCCTGAATGTCTTTCAGCGTCAGTGAAACCCCGACGGATTTCGCAATGGCGAGGTAATGCAAAACCGCATTGGTCGAACCGCCGAGCGCCATCACCACCGTCATTGCGTTTTCAAACGCCTTTTTGGTCATGATATCGTGGGGGCGAATATTCTTTTCCAGCAGATTCATCATGGCTGCACCAATCTTCCGGCATTCGTCCTGTTTGCCTTCGTGCGTCGCCGGAAACGATGAGCTATAGGGAAGACTCAATCCCAACGCTTCCATCGACGATGCCATCGTATTGGCGGTATACATCCCTCCGCAGGCACCGGCACCCGGAATTGAATTCTGAATAACACCCTTATAATCTTCGTCGCTGATGTTCCCGGCCACTTTTTTGCCGTAGGCTTCAAACGCCGACACAATGTCCAGTTTCTGTCCTTTATAGCTTCCTGACCGAATCGTTCCGCCATACACCAGAATGGCCGGGCGGTTCAGCCGACCCACCGCCATCAACGCGCCGGGCATATTTTTATCGCAACCAACCACCGCAATCACGCCGTCGTACCACTGCGCATGAACCACGGTTTCGATGGAATCCGCAATCAGGTCGCGCGACGGCAACGAATACGACATGCCATCATTCCCGTTGGTCATCCCGTCGGAAACGCCAATGGTATTGAACACCAGCCCCACCAGACCGCTTTCGTTGACGCCTTTTTTGACGTAAGCCGCCAGCCCATTCAGGTGAATGTTGCACGGGTTGCCATCATAACCGGCACTGGCAATCCCGATCTGGGGTTTCTTCATGTCTTCCTCCGTCAGGCCGATGCCATAGAGCATTGCCTGAGCGGCTGGGTTACTAACTTCCTGGGTTAGGGTGGCGCTGTACCGGTTTAACTGGCCTTCTTTTTCGGGTGCTATAGTGCTCATAATCTCGATTAGCGAAAATTCGCTGGAAGCGTAATTTGTTTCAAAGGAAAAAAATTGAAATAATATTGTCAAGAAATTTAACCGGTTTTTTAGTATTTTTTTTTACTATGCATAGTTAGAATATAAATGATTGTACTTTTGATAGACATAAAATAGCATTATACGATGATTACCGAAAACGCATCCCACTACGACCATCTGGAGCAAATGTCCGTGCATGATTTGTTGACCAACATCAACAGGGAAGATAAAACCGTTCCTTTGGCTGTCGAAAAGGCCATTCCGCAAATGGAAGCACTGGTGACGGAAATCGTCAAGCGGATGAAGGAAGGTGGTCGATTGTTCTATATTGGCGCCGGAACGAGCGGTCGTCTGGGAATTGTCGATGCGTCGGAATGCCCGCCAACGTATGGTGTTTCGCCGGATTTGGTAGTCGGTATCATTGCCGGGGGCGACCGCGCCATTCGAAGTGCGGTTGAAAATGCGGAAGACGATTCCGAACAGGCCTGGAAAGATCTGGCGGTTTATCACATCGACCAACTGGATACGCTGATCGGTATTGCGGCATCGGGGCGGACTCCCTACGTCATCGGTGGGCTGGAACAAGCCCGCAAAGCTGGGATTCTGACGGGCTGCGTCGTGTGCAACCCCGGTTCGGCGGTCGCGCAGGCAGCTGAATTTCCGGTTGAAGTCGTCGTTGGGCCGGAGTTCGTGACGGGCAGTACGCGCATGAAATCCGGCACGGCGCAGAAGCTGGTTCTCAATATGATTTCGACCTCAGTGATGATTCAGCTGGGGCGCGTCAAAGGCAATAAAATGGTCGATATGCAACTGACCAACCATAAATTAAAAATCCGCGCTGCCAACATGGTCATGAGCGAAACGGGTGTTTCGCGGGAAAAAGCTGATGAATTACTGGCTAAATACGGTAGTGTCCGGAATGCGGTTTTGAACGCGGATCAACTTTAGAGTTTATGAAAGCAATTTTTCAATCCGGTCTTCACGAACCCGCGCAATACATCGATCTGGAAACCCCGGTGGCCGGGCCGGGCGAGGTCATCGTGCAAATTAAAGCCGCAGCGATCAACCACCGGGATGTTTACGTCCAGCACGGTTTGTACCCCAAAATGAAGCTTCCCGTCGTGCTGGGTTCCGACGGCGCGGGCGTGGTGGTCGAAACCGGCGAAGGCGTCGATCCGGCCTGGCTCACACAGGAGGTTATCATCAATCCGGCGCTGGACTGGGGATCGAATCCTCATTTCTACGGAGCCGATTTTCGGATTCTGGGAATGCCCGAAAACGGGACATTTGCCGAATACCTGAAAATCGACGCCCGGTATTTACACCCGAAACCGGCCCATCTTACTTTTGAACAGGCGGCCGCTTTTCCGCTGGCGGGATTAACCGTCTGGCGGGCGTTGATGACCCGCGCGAAACTTCGTACTGACCAACCGGAACGGGTTTTGATTACCGGTATCGGCGGGGGAGTAGCCCTGACGGCCTTGCAGTTCGCTGTAGCAACCGGCGCCGAAGTTTGGGTAACATCTGGTTCGGAAGATAAACTGCAACGCGCAAAGGATTTGGGCGCAACCGGTGGTGTAATCTACCGGGACGCCGATTGGGCCAAAACCCTTCTGGCGCAAGCCGGGGGCGGCAAAGGCGGTTATTTCGATGTCATCATCGACAGCGCGGCCGGGCCGGGATTTGCCAAACTGGTCGATGTAGCCGCGCCGGGCGGACGGATCGTTTTTTACGGCGGAACTACCGGTAACATCATGGATGTCGTTCCATCGAAAGTTTTCTTCAAACAATTGAATATATTCGGCACGACGATGGGAACTGAGTCCGAGTTTGCCGACATGATCCGCTTTGTGGAAGCAAATCAACTCGTTCCCGTACTGGACGAGGTGTTTCCGTTGGCAGAAGCCGAGCAGGCGCTCCGCAAAATGGAAAGCGGAAAACAATTTGGCAAGCTGGTTTTACAAGTTTCATAGCCCAACCCGATACCCATGAACAAAAAACGCCGGGATTTCCTAAAACTGACCGGTTTGGCCGGTGCCGGACTCACCACCGCTCCATTCAGCTACGGTTTGCCCCCTCTGCCTCCTGCCCCGCGCCCTCAGGTATTTAACATGAGCGGTTTTAGCGCGCCCAAAATCGATACGGTTCGGATTGGGTACATCGGCATCGGAAATCGGGGGACGGGCGCGCTGCAGCGAATTGTTCACCTGGACAATGTGGTTATTCAGGCCGTTTGTGACATCCGGCCGGAGCGCATTGAACAGGCCCGGAAGTCGCTGGAGAAAACCGCTCATCGGCCGACGTTCTACAGCGGAAAAGCCGACGCCTGGAAAACGCTCTGCGAACGAAAAGACATCGACCTGATTTACATTTGCACGCCCTGGAACCTGCACGCACCGATGGCCCTGTATGCCATGGAGCAGGGCAAACACGTGGCCTGCGAAATTCCGATTGCCACCACCGTCGAGGATTGCTGGAAACTCGTAGAAACCTCCGAGCGCACCAAAAAGCATTGCATGATGCTGGAAAACTGCTGCTACGATTTCTTCGAATTGTTGACGCTGAACATGGCGCGTCAGGGATTTTTCGGCGAAATCGTCCACGTCGAAGGCGCTTACATTCATGATATTTTTGATTCACTTTTCGATAAAAGCAAGCGCTACGATCTCTGGCGGTTGAAGGAAAACCAGCGCAACGGGAATCTGTACCCAACCCACGGTCTGGGGCCGATCGCCCAGGTGCTCGACATCAACCGGGGAGATCAGATGGATTACCTGATTTCAATGTCCAGCAATGATTTTATGCTGGCCAAAAAAGCGGATGAACTGGCCAAAACCGACGATTATTTCAAACAATACAAAGGAAAATCGTTCCGGGGAAACATGAATACGACCACCATCCGCACCAAAAAAGGCCGCACGATCATGCTCCAGCACGACGTCAGTTCGCCACGGCCGTATTCCCGGCTTCACCTCATCAGCGGTACCAAAGCATCCGCCCAGAAATACCCGCTGCCAGGTCGCATTTCGACAGGTCACGAATGGCTGTCGGAACAGGAGTACCAGGAACTGGAGAAAAAATACCAACCGGAAATTGTCAAACGCGTGGGTGAGCTGGCCAAACAGGTCGGCGGACATGGCGGGATGGATTTTCTGATGGACTGGCGACTGATCGACTGCCTGCGCAACGGGTTGCCGCTTGATCAGGATGTGTACGATGCCGCGCTCTGGAGCAGCATTGGCCCGCTCAGCGAATGGTCGGTAGCGCATCGCTCCAACTCCATCGACGTGCCGGATTTTACCGGCGGTTCCTGGAAAACCAATAAACCGGTCGACATCAGTCTGGCTTCCGGCGGAACCACGCGCATTAAAGATTTATAAGAACCCTCAAACATGACTATTCAGATTTTAAAAACCGGTGAGCAACTCGGCGAAGTGTCGGGTAAAGCGGCCGCAGACATCATCCGGCAAGCCATTGCCGACCGGGGCCAGGCCAACGTCATTCTGGCGACCGGCACCAGCCAGTTTGCCACCCTGCAACAATTGATTCGGGAAGACATTGACTGGAGCCGGGTCGTTATGTTTCACCTCGATGAATACATCGGTTTGCCGATTACCCATCCGGCCAGTTTCCGGAAGTATTTGCAGGAGCGGTTTCTGGACCAGGTTCCGGCGCTGAAAGCCAGTTACCTCATCAGCGGGGAAGGCAATGCTGAGGAAGAAATCGAGCGGTTGGGGACGCTTATTGAAGCGCATCCCATCGACGTGGCACTGGTTGGGATCGGCGAAAACGGTCATCTGGCGTTCAACGATCCGCCGGCCGACTTCGACACCGAAAAACCGTACATAATCGTTGAGCTGGATACGGCCTGTCGAAAACAACAGTTTGGTGAAGGCTGGTTTCCGACGCTGGCGGACGTTCCGACGCAGGCCATCAGTATGTCGGTGCGGCAGATCATGAAATCGCATCACATCATCTGTTCCGTTCCGGATGAGCGGAAGGCGCAGGCCGTTAAAGACTCGCTGGAACAACCCATTAGCAATCTTTTTCCGGCCAGTATTTTGCAATCGCACCCGAATTGCCAGCTGTATCTCGACGAAGCTGCCGCCAGTTTGCTCACGACTGAAATCCGTCAAACCGCCGAATAACTGCCGCTGCGAGTTGTTTAGGAAGAAGCAAAAGCAGAAAAACGGATACGTTGTACATTCAATTGTAAGCAACTGTTTATCAGGCAATAATGTTTCAGTAATTGATCATTTTTCTGAGAAAAAGATAACCGGAAAGGACTTATCCACATCCCTGTGTGGATAAGTCCTTATTTTATCCCATTTGTCCACATTTTTTTCGGCAAAGATGACCAAATTATCTTTGTGAATAAGCTGAGAATAAGGTGATAAGAGCGAAGGAAACCATACAAGATTTGCTGGAAAAACGCCGGTCGGCGGGCTTGTTGCGGTCGTTAAAAAAACCGGCCGGGCTGATTGATTTCTGTTCGAACGATTACCTGGGTCTGGCGCGGTCGGCGGTTTTGCGGCATACCATCGAACAAGCCGTTTTGACCCGGTCAAATTTGCTGAACGGTTCGACGGGTTCGCGATTGCTGGCTGGAAATTCGGCGCTGGCGGAAGAAATCGAAACCGAGATTGCCGATTTTCACGAAACCGAAGCTGCGTTGATTTTCAATTCCGGTTATGACGCGAACGTGGGCTTGCTGGCGAGCTTGCCACAACGCGGTGATACGTTGTTGACCGATGAACTGATTCACGCCAGCATGATCGACGGCGCCCGGCTGAGCGTTGCCAATCGCTTCAAGTTTAAACATAATGACCTGGCTGACCTGGAAAACCGCTTACAACGCGCCAGCGGCACGGTTTACGTCGCCATTGAATCGGTTTATTCGATGGACGGCGATCTGGCTCCGCTGCCCGAAATCGTTGACTTGTGCGAGCGGTACGAAGCCGCTTTGCTTGTCGACGAAGCCCACGCAACGGGCGTTTTTGGTCCAAAAGGGGGAGGATTAGTACAGGCGCTGGGTCTGCAAAACCGGGTATTTGCGCGGGTTCATACCTTCGGAAAGGCACTCGGCGTTCACGGGGCCGCCGTGGTGGGTTCGGCGGCATTGCACGATTTTCTGATTAATTTTGCGCGCCCGTTCGTGTATTCAACGGCCTTGCCTCCGCATAGTTTGCTGGCCATTCAGAGTGTCTACCGGTTTTTGCCGGAATGCGAAGCGTTGATTCAACGGTTGCAGAATTTACGGAGCTACTTCCAGCAGCAGATTGAGCAACAGTTGCCCGAAACGGAGTGGACTTCGGCCGAAAGTCCGATTCTGGGCTTGATCGTTCCGGGAAATGATGCGTGCCGGGCGGTGGCAACGCATCTCCAGCAGGCCGGTTTCGACATCCGGCCCATTGTCAGTCCGACAGTTCCGGCGGGGCGCGAACGACTTAGGATTTGTCTGCACGCGTATAATTCCGAAACCGAGATTGATACATTGGTGCGGGCATTACAAAAAATAAGATAGGAACGCGGCCGGGTCGCCGATGCGATTTGACGGATTGAACGGATTAAAAACGGATAAAATCAGTTTTAATCTGTTTAATCCGTTCAATCCGCGTTCCTATCCCCAACTTGTCAATAAAATACATGCGTAAATTAATCATTGCCGGAATTGGGACCGAAATCGGTAAAACCGTCGTTTCGTCCATCGTGGTGGAAGCCCTTCAGGCCGATTACTGGAAACCGGTGCAATCCGGTGCGCTGGAAGATAGCGATACCGAAACCGTCCGGCGGCTGATTTCCAATCCCGTTACCCGGTTTCATCCGGAAACGTACCGGTTGCGCGAACCATTGTCTCCCCACGCAGCAGCCGCCATCGACGGCATTGAAATTTCGCTGAATGCGTTCCAGTTACCCAAAACCGCCAACGCTCTGGTCGTCGAACTGGCGGGCGGTTTGCTGGTTCCGCTAAACGACCACGACCTGACGATTGATCTGGTTCAGCAACTGAATCTCCCGGTTTTGCTGGTTTCCAAACACTATCTGGGGAGTATCAATCATACCTTATTGTCGGTCGAAGCGTTGAAAAACCGGGGTATTCCGATTCTCGGATTGGTTTTTAACGGCCCGTCGACCCCGGCATCGGAAGAATTTATTGTCAATTATACCGGCTTACGTCGTTTCGGGCGGATTGATTGGGAAACCGGAATTAGTAAAGAATTTGTCAGTCGTTATGCCGCTGTTATGCGTGCTTTATTGGAAGAACACGATGGAAATTGATACGAATGAAAACCGGACCGGTCTGGCTCTGGAATGGGCCGAGCGCGACAAGGCCGTAATCTGGCATCCGTTCACGCAAATGCAAACCGCTCCGCTGCCGATTCCGATTGTTCGGGGTGAAGGCACGCTGTTGGTTGCCGAAGACGGAAAAACGTACATCGATGCGGTTTCGTCGTGGTGGGTTACTATTCACGGCCACAGCCATCCGTACATTGCCGAAAAAGTGGCCGAACAGCTTCAAACGCTCGAACACGTCATTTTTGCCGGTTTTACACACCAGCCTGCCATCGAACTGGCCGAGCGGTTAATCACGATTTTACCGAAAAATCAGGCCAGGGTTTTCTATTCCGATAACGGCTCGACGGCGGTGGAAGTGGCGCTCAAAATGGCGTTTCAATACTGGCACAACCTTGGAAAACCACGCCGGAAAGTGATTGCGCTGGACGATGCCTACCACGGCGATACGTTCGGGGCGATGGCGGTCAGCGGACGGAGTGCCTTTACGGCTCCGTTTGTGCCCTTTCTGTTTGATGTCGAATACATTCCGGCGCCTGTTCCGGGGCAGGAGCAGGTGGCGCTGGAGCGGTTACAGGCCTTATTGAGTGACGAGGTCGCGGCTTTTATCGTAGAACCGCTGGTGCAGGGATCGGGCGGCATGGTCATGTATGCGCCGGAGATTCTGAATCAGCTCATGAGTTTGGCCCGGAGCCACGGTGCGCTGATCATTACCGACGAGGTAATGACCGGTTTTGGCCGAACCGGCAAACTGTTTGCGTCGCACTACCTGAGCGAACAACCGGATTTGATGAGTTTATCGAAAGGATTGACCGGCGGAACCATGGCGCTGGGCGTCACGACCTGTACAAACGAAATTTACAACGCATTTCTATCCGGCGACAGGCACAAAACCCTTTTTCACGGGCACTCCTTCACGGCCAATCCGCTGGCCTGTACGGCGGCCCTTGCCAGTCTTGATCTGTTGCTTTCCGACGAAACACAGGCGGCTATTCAGCGCATCGTCCGGCGGCAGGCGGTTTTTGCGGGACAATTGAAGCAAAAACCGGGTGTGAAAAACGTTCGCCAGCAGGGCACGATTCTGGCGTTCGATCTGGATGTAGACGACTCGAACCGGGCTTACTTCAGCAATATCCGGGATATAGCTTATAACTTTCTGCTCAATGAGGGAGTTTTGATGCGGCCTTTAGGGAATGTCCTGTATATTTTTCCGCCGTACTGCATCACCGATGAGGAACTGAACACGGTTTATGCGGCCGTCGAGAAATTGCTCAGGCATCTGAATCAATCGTAAAACCGCCTTTACAAGGCGTACCAGCGAATCAGCAAACCGCCTAAAACCGCACCGATAATCGGGCCAACGATGGGCACCCAGGCGTAACCCCAGTCCGACGAACCTTTCCCGGGAATCGGCAGAATCGCATGGGCAATGCGCGGACCGAGGTCGCGGGCGGGATTGATGGCGTAACCGGTCGTTCCGCCCAATGAAAGGCCAATGCTCCAGACCAGAACCCCGACCAGGTACGGTCCCAGCCCAATCGCAATCGTTCCGAGGGCTTTGGCCGAAATTCCGGCAATGCCGATGATGAGCGCGATGGTTCCGATGGTTTCGCTGATCAGGTTACCCGTTGGGTGACGGATAGCCGGGTCGGTGGAAAAAACCGCCAGTTTTGCCCCCGGATCGGGCGTGGCGGCCCAATGCGGCAAATACTGGAGCCATACGAGGACTGCCCCTAAAAATGCCCCGATGAGTTGAGCGGGAATGTAGCTGGCCATTTTGCTGAAATCGCCGGTGGCAACGGCGAAAGCCACCGTGACAGCCGGATTCAGGTGGGCGTCGATACTTCCAAACACCTTGGCAACGAATATGCCCAACGTCACGGCAAATGCCCAGCCGGTGGTAATGACAATCCAGCCGGACGACTCTCCCTTGGTTTTCTTCAATACCACGTTTGCGACAACGCCATCGCCCAATAAAATCAATATCATGGTGCCAACCAGTTCACCGAGGAAGGGAGAAAGTTGCATAGAACTAAATGAGTGGGTTTAGGAAAAGCACAAAGCCTTATAAAGTCAATAAAATATTTGTTCTGTCATAAAGCCGCCAATATACAGGAATTTTAATTATTCTGGAGAATGGTTTCGAGTGGTTCCGTTAACTTTGCGGTTTCTTTTTTCGCCTATGCAACTTTCCGCGCTTTCCGCACTTTCTCCCATCGATGGCCGTTACCGGCGTCAGATTGAATCTTTGGCCCCATATTTTTCGGAATGGGGACTTATTCGTTACCGCATTCGGGTTGAAATCGAGTATTTTATCGAACTCTGCGAACTGCCGCTTCCTCAACTGAAAGACATCGACCCGGCGGTTTTTCCGAAATTACGCGCGCTGTATGAGAATTTTACGGAAGCCGATGCGCTGCGGGTGAAAGAGATTGAGCGCGAAACCAATCATGACGTCAAAGCCGTCGAATACTTCATCAAGGAGAAACTGGCCGATCTCAACATCGCCGACCACCTGGAATTCATTCACTTCGGACTGACGTCGCAGGACATCAACAACACCGCGACTCCGCTGTTGCTGAGCGATGCGCTGGAAACCGAGATTGAACCCCAATACCGGGAGGTCTTCATGAAATTGCAGAAACTGGCGGAAAAATGGAAAACCGTACCGATGCTGGCCCGCACCCACGGCCAACCGGCGTCGCCCACGCGGCTGGGGAAAGAAATCATGGTTTTTTGTGAACGGATTGAAAAACAGCTTTTTATGCTAACCGACATTCCGGCCGCAGCTAAATTTGGGGGTGCAACCGGCAATTTTAACGCCCATAACGTAGCCTATCCCGACATTGACTGGAAATCGTTCGGCGACGGTTTTGTCGAAAAACTGGGTCTGGAGCGCAGCCAGAACACCACCCAGATCGAGCATTACGACATGCTGGCGGCAACGCTCGACGCGTTTAAGCGGCTGAATACGATCCTGATCGATCTGAATCGTGACATGTGGGCCTACATTTCGATGAACTACTTCAAGCAGCAGATTAAAGCCGGGGAAGTCGGATCGTCGGCCATGCCGCACAAAGTCAATCCGATCGATTTCGAAAATTCGGAAGGAAATCTGGGCATTGCCAATGCACTGTTTGAGCACCTCTCAGCGAAATTGCCGATTTCGCGGCTGCAACGTGACTTGACCGACTCCACGGTGTTGCGGAATCTGGGCGTTCCGTTTGCGCATTCGGTCATCGCGCTGAAATCGCTTTTAAAAGGTTTGGGAAAACTGCAATTGAACGAAGCCGCAATTCAGGCCGATCTGGAGGATAATTGGGCCGTGGTCGCCGAAGGCATCCAGACCATTCTCCGGCGCGAAGGGTATCCTAAACCGTATGAAGCGCTAAAGGATTTGACCCGCACGAACGAAAAAATCACTGCCGAAACGATTGCCCGGTTTATCGATGGATTGAATGTTTCAGAGTCGGTAAAAACCGAACTGCGGGCAATTACACCGTATAGCTATACCGGAATCTAACCCTGACAGCGGCTGAATTTAGAGTTTGAAATAAATTACTAAACCGCTGTCAGGGTCTACGACCGTTGACAGGGTTTTACGATTTGCTCAGTTCCGTGGCCCGGGTTTGGGCGGCTTTAATCCCCGCAATCAATGTGTCGGATAAACCGCCTTCCTCAAAGCGTTTCAGCGCAGCTTCGGTCGTTCCACCTTTGGAAGCCACGGCTTTGATCAGGTCGTCCAGTGATTTGTCGGCATTGTTGATCAGGTGGAAAGCGCCCAGCATCGTTTGCTTCACCAGCAGCGAAGCCACCGAATCATCAAAGCCCATTTGCTTCCCGGCTTCGACCATCCCTTTGACGAGGTAGTAAAAGTAGGCCGGGCCGCTGCCGCTCAGCGCCGTGACGGCATCGAGCAGGGCTTCGTCTTCCAGAAAAATCGAACGGCCCGTCGCGTTGATCAGGTTTTCGACTTTCCGCAAATTGTTCAAATCCACTTCTTTTGCCGCCGTAAAACCGGTAATGCCCATTCCCAGCATAGCGGGCGTATTCGGCATCGCGCGGATCACCAGCCGATGGCTCAATTTCTCCTGAATGGCCGCAATCGGAATCCCGGCCATGATCGATAGAATGACCTGTTGCGGCTGGATTGCTTTTCGTAATTCTTCCTGTAAACTACTGAAATCCTGAGGCTTAACGGATAGGATAATCAAATCCGAATCTGAAATGCGGGCACTGATCGTATCGACCACGACCCCGGTTTTTTCGGCTTTTAACGCTTCGGAGCGGTCAGCGCTTTTTTCAATTAATAGCAGGTCGTCTTTTTTTACCAGATCATACTGCAAAAAGGACTTGGCAAAGGCCATGCCCATGTTGCCGCAACCGACAATAGCAATTTTCATTTTTAGTGGGTTTTCAGTTTATGGTTTTCAGTTTACGGTTTTCGGTAGGCTGACGCATTCTAAAAGCGTGCGCCAGCCACCGTAAACTGAAAACCGTAAACTTTTGCTTATTTATCCAGGATTTCGCCAAGCTTTTGCTCCAGCGCCGGGCCACGGAGATTTTTGGCGATGATTCGGCCTTCTTTATCCAGCAAAAAAGTAGTCGGAATGACTTGAATCGAGTACTGAATGGCTACGGGCGAAGCTCCGTTCTTTTTCCCCAGCACGTTGGTCCAGATCATGCCGTCGGTCTGAACGGCTTTCAGCCATTTGTCCCGGCTGTCGTCGAGCGAGATGCTATATACTTCAAATCCCTTTTCCTTGTATTTGTTATACATCCGGACCACATTCGGGTTTTCCTGCCGACACGGCCCGCACCACGATGCCCAGAAATCGATCAGCACGTATTTACCCCGTAACGACGACAGGCTAATGGCCTTGCCCTCCGCGTTTTCCAGCGTAACATCCGGTGCCGTTGCGCCTTCCACCACCGCAACCTGATTGGCTTGTGCGCTCTGCTCCGCCTTCATCGATTTCACAAACTCGATAAACGCCGTAGCCTGCTTCCCGGTTTTGTTGGCTGCCTGCATCTTTTGCGCCAGCGACTCATACAGGGCAAAATGGTCTTTCGGATCCAGGTATTTCAGGGCGATCATGGCCACACTCGCCGTACCCATCTGCGGAATCATCGTCTTGACGGTTTCGATCACTTTCTGATTTGCGGTGACGACCTCCTGGTCAATGGCCTGACCGGCTTTGAAATCGTCCTTCTGCGCAGCTGCCGCGGCCCGTTTCTGCCAAGCCTTGTGTTTTTCCCGCATTTCGGTGTCGATGGCCACAATTTTCGGGTAGAACTCCATATTGGTAGAACCCGTTATCTGCCATTTGCTTTTGTCGTTGGCATCGGCCGTAACCGTCAGATTTTCACCACCTTCCACCAACAGACTCGAAACCTGCCCGTTGCCCAGATTCAGTTTGTAGAAACTTCCGCCGTTCACTTCGCGGCCTTTCAGGGCGAACTTTCCCGAAGCGTCGATTTGGGCGGAGTCGATCTTTCTTGAAATCTGTTCGTTGGTTTCCAGATACGCTTTACTGCCCGGTTTGGCATTTTGCAGCGTACCGCTTACCGTAAATTCGTTGCCGGCAGTCTGGGCCAAAACAGCTGCTGGTAGGGCCAATCCCATTAAAACGACGAATCCAATCCGATTTGTTTTCATTTTCCCTGACTGTTATAACGGAGACGACAATGCTTTTTGGAGCAATTCATTGGTCAATTTCGGGTCGGCGCTGCCCTTCGATTTTTTCATTACTTCGCCGACAAACAGGCCCAGCAGTCCTTTTTTACCCTTTTTGTACTCTTTCACTTTATCGGGCCAGGCCGCCAGCACCTCATTTACCAACGTTTGCAATGCATCGGTATTGCTGTTTTGGAGTAAATTCTGTTCCTGCGCCACCTGTTCCGGCGACTTTTCCGGCTGCTCGATCAAAACCGGAAAAATCCGCTGGCTGGCCGTCGAGAAACTGACTTTTCCCGAATCTACTAAATTAATCAGTTCCGACAGTTTTCCGGCCGAAAGCGAAAACTGACCATCGCGCAGCGTTTTCTCGGTCAAATGCGCTTTCACCGGACCCATGATCCAGTTGGAAACTGCCTTGTAATTCGTCGTTTGCTGACAAACCGCTTCAAAATAATCCGCCAGCTCTTTTACATCGGCGATCAAAGTCGCGTCGTATTCCGGCAAACCGTAGTGATTCAGCAGCTTTTCAAACCGCTCTTTTGGCAACGCGGGCATTTGAGCGCGAATGGCGGCCAGCCACTCGTCCGAAATAATAACCGGGCTCAGATCCGGGTCCGGAAAATACCGGTAGTCGTTCATGGTTTCCTTCATCCGCATGCCGTGCGTCAGGCCGGTATTGGCGTCGAACATGCGGGTTTCCTGCACAATCGTTCCGCCGTTTTCAATTGTTTCGACCTGCCGCCGTAACTCGGTTTCGATCGCCCGCTGCACATTGCGGATGGAGTTCATGTTTTTGATCTCGACTTTCGTTCCAAACTCCTCTTCGCCCCACAAGCGCACCGAAATGTTAACGTCGCAACGCAGCGAGCCTTCTTCCATATTGCCATCGCAAATATCCAGGTACCGAACCAGCCGCCGGACTTCGGTCAGGTAGGCAGCCGCTTCTTCGGCGCTGCGAATCACCGGATCGGTCACCATCTCGATCAGGGGCGTTCCGGCGCGGTTGTAGTCCAGCGACGTATGCCAGTCGCCGTCGTGAATCGATTTTCCGGCGTCTTCTTCCAGGTGAATGTGGTGCAGAAAAACCGCTTTTTCGACCAACTGCCCGCTGGCGTCCTTGAATTTCACCGGCACCCGGCCCCCGACGCAAACCGGTGTTTTATCCTGCGACAACTGGTAGCCCTTCGGCAGATCGGGATAAAAATAGTTTTTGCGGGCAAAGACATTGTATTGCGTAATCGCTGATTGACAGGCTACTCCCATGCGAACCGCCAGTTCGACGGCCCTGCGGTTGAGTTTGGGCAAGGTGCCCGGATGCCCCAGCGTGATGACGCTGATGTTGGTATTCGGATCGCTGCCGAACTGGTTGGAATCGGCGGCAAAGATTTTTGTTGCCGTCAGGAGCTGACAGTGAACTTCCAGACCAATCACCAGTTCGTATTTCGCCAGTACCGCTGCGGATACCGCCTTTTCAGCCGTTTCAGAAACCATGAAGCAAAATCTTAAGTAAAAGCCTGGTTTACGGTTTTCAGTATACGGTTTTCGATAGCTGGCACACGCTGATCTATGAATGCGTTAGCCACTGAAAACCGTATACTGAAAACCGTAAACCCTATAAGGTAATTAATCCGCAAAGATACGGTTAAAATCTCATTTCACTATTCAGAGGAGTACTTGTAAAAAACCGGTTTTTATTGACTAATTCCGATATAAACGATGATTATAAAAACAACTTTTACAAACTGAATTTTTCGACAACACATTGTATTCAAATAAGTTATAAATTTATTTTCAATATTTTAAATATGTATTCTGAGCTATTTACCAAATTAACCAATTGTACTTTGTCCGTTTACCAAAACTTAATACAACCATGAAAAGGAAAATTTACATTCTGAAAAACCGGAAACCGGCCCTGTTGGTACTGGCGCTGACGGGTCTGTTTCTACTGAATTCTGCCCGTGCTCAAACCCCGGAAGCGATTAGCGAAAATGCGAAAACGGAGTCCGCGATGAAGTTGTCTTTTAAAGAAGTGGGAAACCTGCGATTCCGGCTCGAAGTTACGCAGCCGCTACTGGTCCTGCACGACGTCGTCGATGTGTTTATTGTCAGCAGCGATCGGCAGGTTTTATTTGCGAATACGTATTCCCACCACGCACTTCGCATCACCACATTCGACCTTTCAACTTTGCAGGACGGAACCTACGGTTTTGAAATCCGCTCGGGAGCAACCCGGATCGCGCAGAAGTTTGATATCAAGACCAAGTCCAACCGAGTCATTCTTGCCCGGAATTAAAAACCGGTATTCCAGCGAAACGGCCGGATGCGAAAGAGTCCGGCCGTTGTTTTTACATCCCGCTCCAGCGAAACCGCATGTAGGTCTGCGCCAGCAACGCGATCTTTTTCAGGTCCGGTACCCGCACCCGTTCCTCCTGAATCCGCGATGCCGGAACCTGTTTGATTTTGTTGAAAAGCGTCTGGTAATATGTATACGCCAGATAAACGCCCATTCGGGCCCCACGCGGAAGATTCAGAATACCGATATAGGCTTCATCAAAATCCCGCTGAATATCTTCTTCAATGAGTTGCTTGGTGTCTTTGGTAAAATCGTTAAAATCGACACCGGGGAAATAAATCCGGCCCCGATCGACATAATCGCTCTTGAGGTCGCGCAAAAAATTTACTTTCTGAAAAGCCGCTCCCAACTTGCGCGCGGGTTCTTTCAGCCGGTCAAACATCGCCAAATTGCCCTCGCAAAACACCCGCAGACACATCAGCCCCACTACTTCCGCCGAACCGTAAATGTATTCCTGGTAACTGTTGTCCGTGTATTCGTTACAATACAGATCCATTTCCATGCTTTTCAGGAACGCATCGATCAATTTCCGATCAATGCTGTAGGTTCTGACAACGCTCTGAAACGAATGCAGAATCGGGTTCAGACTGATTCCGGTTTCAATGGCTTCGTAGGTATCTTTTTTAAATTTGTCCAGCAGGTACTTCTGATCGTGGTCGTAAAACGTGTCCACAATCTCGTCAGCATACCGCACGAAACCGTAAACGGCATAAATCGGAAAATGAAATTTCCGATTCAAGGTCTTGATCCCCAGCGTAAATGAAGTACTGTACCGTTCCGTAATCAGCTTGCTACATTCTAACGCACTTCGATTAAATAACTCGATCATAAACGTTTTTTGCTGGGCTGAACCATCGCGCATTCATCGCCGGATCAGCTATTAGTAGTCTTGTTTGTCTAAAATCAATCACCCAAATTCCTTCGCCACCTCGTCGGCCACCACCAGCCCGGAAATTAACGACGGCGGTACGCCCGGCCCCGGAACCGTAAGCTGACCGGTGTAAAACAGGTTGTTGACCTTCCGGTTTTTCAGGCCCGGTTTTAAAATCGCCGTCTGGCGCAACGTATTCGCGAGCCCGTAGGCATTGCCCCGAAAGGCGTGGTAATCCGCCATGAAATTGCTATGGGCGTAACTTCGTTTAAAAATCACGTGATCGCGAATGCTTTCGCCCACATACGCTTCCAGCCGCTCCATCACAATGTTGTAATACCGTTCGCGCGTTTCGTCCGGGTCGTTCAGATCCGGAGCCACCGGAATCAGGATAAATAAATTCTCCATTCCCGCCGGAGCCACGCCCGGATCAGTTTTCGAGGGTGCCGAAACGTAAAACAGCGGTTTGGTCGGCCATTGCGGTTTTTCGTAAATTTCGAGCGCATGAAGCCCGAAATCTTCGTCGAAAAACAGATTGTGATGCTGCAAACGCGGCACCCGTTTGTCGATTCCCAGGTAAAACAGCAACGACGATGGCGCCAGCACCCGGCTGTTCCAGTACCGATCGTCGTAATTCCGGTATTCCGGCGTCAGCAACTGGCTATCGACGTGCTGGTAATCGGCTCCGGCCACCACCACATCGGCCTCGAACGTTCCCTGATAGGTTTCGACTTTGTTGGCAATACCATTTGTTACACTAATTTGTTTGACCGGATGGTTCAATAAAACCGTCACGCCTTTCTCCTCGGCCAGTTTCACCATTGCTTTCACAATCTCGTGCATGCCGCCCATCGGATACCAGGTGCCCATCGAAATTTCAGCATAGTTCATCAGACTATACATCGCCGGTGTGTTGGCAGGTGTGGCTCCGAGAAACAAAATCGGAAATTCCATCAACTGCAACAACCGTTCGTTGCTAAAGTATTTACGAACGTGGCTCGCAAACGATTGGAACACATCCAGCCGCAGTACGTCGCTGAGTAGTTGCAGGCTCATAAATTCCGAAACCCGCCGACTCGGTTTCCAGACAAACTGATTGATCCCGACATCGTATTTATAAGCCGCCTGTTTCAGAAAATCGAGCAACCGACGACCGGCGCCCGGCTCCATTTCGTCAAAAACCGCCTGCAACTTTTCAATTCCGGCGGGCAGACTCACGGCATCGTCGGGGCCAAAAATGACCGCATACGACGGGTCGAGCCGAACCAGGTTGTAATAATCCGCCGGTTTTTTGCCAAACCGGCCAAAATACGTTTCAAAGACATCAGGCATCCAATACCAGCTGGGGCCCATGTCGAACGTAAAACCGTTCTGCTCAAACACCCGGGCGCGCCCGCCCGCCTGCGTGTTTTTTTCCAGAACCGTTACTTCGAATCCTTTGTCGGCCAGGCTGGTAGCCGCCGATAAACCGGCAAACCCAGCCCCAATAACAATTGCTTTTTTAGACATATAGAACATTTTTGTCCCCAACCAAACTCCTAATTGCCGGGTAATAAACGCAAAAAAGACGGATTGAAAAATCCGTCTTCTCGCTAACCAAAAAAGTTAGACGGAAACCATCTAACTTTTCGGAACCTTCCTCTTTTTTAACCAAAAACTACTCAATCAATGTCTTTTTGAGAGGTTAGAAGTTAGACAAGAGAGTAAAGACAAGTACAAAATGAAGTAGTCTTTATTCTCTTGTCTATCCTCTTTTCTCTTGGTTATGCCTGATAGGCATACACTTTCAATTTATCTTTCAGCTCTTTGCGAGCAATGTGGATGCGGTTTTTAACGGTTCCAATGGGAATGTCCAGCCGGGCAGCAATTTCGTGGTATTTGAAACCCCGGAAGTGCATCATGAACGGCGTCCGGTAGGTGTCTTCCAGTGCATTGACGGCCCGATTGATATCGTCTTGTGCGAACGACGAATAAGCGGTATTGTCAGTGCTGCTGTCCATTGAATTGATGTAGTGCAAATTGTCCGTCGTATCGATGAACGTGTTTTTGCGCACCATCCGTTGGTAATTGGTAATGAACGTATTTTTCATGATGGTATACAACCAGGCTTTCAGGTTGGTACCATCGGTATATTTATCGCGGTTTGTAAACGCTTTCAATAAAGTGTCCTGCAATAAGTCATTTGCATCTTCAACATCTTTCGTCAAACGGAGAGCAAATGGCTTCAGCGACTTTGAAACTTTGCCGATGTTGTAGGTAAATTCAAGTGCTGTCATGATCTATAAGTCGTTAAGTCGTTTTTGTTGAACCTTGTCTGCCTAACAGATAGTCAACAATGTAACCAAACCCGCAAATCAATTTTACAAACCGGCAAAATCAAGATTTATCTAACTGAAATTCAATAACTTATAAATATTCAACCGAGCGAGCGGGACAAGTGTGCCAAACGGTGTCAAAGAACAAGTTGTGGAAAAAATACCACAGGGTGTGGAATCGTGCACCACACTTTGTTTAATCTTTTCCAAATTTAGTTAAACAAAATACACAAACAAGCTTTTCACGCACTTTCTATGAAGCGAAATTACTGACCGATCACACAATTAAATGGACAGATTTTGCAACTACGTTGCAAAAAATTTTATTTTTGCAATCGATTATATTTTGGTAATTACCTGAAAGTGAATACGAATAACCATATCCGTTTTGTTTATTTACATACCTTACTGCTGGTGTGCATTTTATGCCCCACTTTCGCGCAGGAGTCGTGTGACTGTTTTATTAAAGGCGTTGTGTTAGACAAAGAGAGTCGTCAGCCAATTCCCGGCGCGGCTGTTATTATAAAAGAATTGCAGAAAGGAGCCGTTACGGACGTCGACGGCCATTACCGAATCGATCAGTTGTGTCAGGGACAATATACGCTGATTAGTCGGATACTGGGGTATCGCGAAATTTCCCAGTCGGTGACGCTGGTACACACTTCGGAACAAAACGTGCTGCTAACCGAAGACGATATTCACCTGAAAGATGTGAACGTAACGGCGCAACGAGCGCAAGCCCTGAGCAGCCAGACGGTTTCACAACTGGAAGGAAAAACCCTCGATCAAACCCGCGGCCAATCGCTCGGCGACGCCCTGCGGACCATCACGGGCGTCACCACGCTACAAACCGGCTCATCGATTGCCAAACCGGTGATCCACGGCATGCACAGCAACCGCGTCCTGATTCTGAACAACGGCATCCGGCAGGAAGGCCAGCAGTGGGGCTCGGAACACGCGCCGGAAATCGATCCGTTTGTGGCAAACCGAATGACCGTCATCAAAGGCGCTGCGGGCGTTCGCTTTGGCTCGGATGCCATCGGCGGGGTGATTCTGGTGGAACCTGCTCCCCTACCCACCACCAAAACCGTACATGGCGAACTGAATCTGGTCGGGTTTACCAATGGTCGTCAGGGCGTGGCTTCGCTGCAAACCGAAGGCGGTTTTGGCAAAGGCTTCGGCTGGCGGGTGCAGGGAACGATCAAGCGGGGCGGAAATGTGCGCACGCCGAATTATTACCTCGACAATACCGGTATTTCCGAACAGAATTTCTCGGCGGCAATGGGCTACCGGGCCGCGCGGTTTCGGTCCGAAATCTATTACAGCCGTTTTAACAGCCAGATCGGCATCTTTTCCGGCTCGCACATCGGGAGTTTAACGGACTTGCAGGCGGTTTTGGAAAACGGCGAGCCCTTTGTCAAATCCGGTTTTTCGTATACCATCGGACGGCCCTATCAGCAAATCTCGCACGATTTATTGAAGTGGAAAACCGACTGGAAACCGGTTGCTGGCGGTGACCTGAGCCTGACGCTGGCCCGGCAGTTCGACGACCGGATGGAATATGACCTGCACCGACCCAAAAATGATTCGCTGGCGGCTCTGAACCGTCCCGAACTCCGGTTTCGGCTGACGACGTATACCGGCGATCTCGTTTTTGAACACAAACCCATTGCCGATAAACTGACCGGAAGCCTGGGCATCAGCGGTTTTTACCAATACAATATTATGAATGGCCGCCCATTGATTCCGAATTTCCGGACCTACAACGCCGGTATTTTCTGGATTGAAAAACTGAAGCAAAACCGCTGGGAATATGAAGCCGGGTTGCGCTACGATTACCGCCACATGCAGGTGTTCCGGTACGAAAACAAAGTGCTGCAAAAACCGCTTTACGTCTTTCAGAATTTTTCGGGAACCCTGGGAGCGACGTTTTCCGTGTCCGATCAGTGGTCGATGCGTTTCAATGCCGGAACGTCCTGGCGGGCGCCCAACGTGAGTGAATTGTTCAGCGACGGTGTTCACCACGGCGCGGCGGCTTACGAGCTTGGTGACTCAAATCTTCGGCCCGAAGTGGCTTATAACCTGAATCTTAGCACGAATTATTCCGGCAAGCGCGTCCAGACCGAAGTCGGTTTTTTCTACAATACAATTCAGAATTACATTTATCTGAAACCGCAGGCCGAACCGATCCTGACCATCCGGGGCGCTTTTCCGTCGTTTAAATACACCCAAACCGACGCGCTGTATGCGGGTATGGATGCGGGCATTCAGGCGGAATTGTTCCCGAAACTGAGCGGAACGTCCAAGCTGTCGCTGCTGTATGTTCAGGATACGCGGCTCAATCAGCCCATCGTGATGACGCCCCCCAACCGTTGGGAAAACGGGTTGCGGTATGATTTCGGCAAGGTGGGCAAATGGCGGGACGCTTACGCGGGCGTTGGCAATCTGTGGGTCGCGCGGCAAAACCGGGTGCCGGCCGGGCCGCGTTCGGCCAACAGCGATTTTCTGCCCCCTCCGCCCGCCTATTCACTCTGGAACCTGACCGCCGGTTTTGCAGTGCCGGTTGCCAAAAACCACCAGATCGACGTCGGGCTTACCGTCAATAACCTGTTCAATACGGTTTACCGCGACTACCTGAACCGTTTCCGGTATTACGCCGATGATCCGGGCCGGAACGTTTCGGTGCGGCTGAAATGGAAATTTTAGGGCGTAAATGAAAGGCTGATTTCAGGAGAACAAAAAACCGCGCCCATTTCCACAGGCACGGTTTTTTTGTTGACTTATTTTAAAACTACGAAGCAGTTTCTGTCTCCACCGCTTCCGTGGCATATTCTTCCACCGGCAAACACGCACAGACCAGATTCCGGTCACCGTAGGCGTTATCAATCCGGCTGACGCTCGGCCAGAATTTACGGGCTTTCACATACGGCAGCGGAAAAGCGGCTTTTTCGCGGCTGTAGGGGCGATCCCACTGGTCGGCGATGAACACACTAACGGTGTGTGGCGCATTTTTCAGAACATTGTTGGCTTTATCGGCCTGGCCTTCTTCTACTTCCCGAATTTCGGCCCGGATGCTGATCAGGGCGTCGCAAAACCGGTCGAGTTCGTCTTTCGATTCCGATTCCGTCGGCTCGATCATCATCGTTCCCGGCACCGGAAACGAAACCGTCGGGGCGTGAAAACCGTAGTCCATCAACCGCTTGGCAATGTCTTCCACTTCCACGCCAGCGGCTTTGAACGGTCGGCAATCAACGATCATTTCGTGGGCGCAACGGCCATTTTTTCCGGTGTATAAAATCGGATAATGTTCTTCCAGCTTCGCTTTCAGGTAATTGGCGTTCAGAATAGCGGTTTTGGTTGCATTGGTTAAACCGTCCCCCCCCATCATGGCAATGTACGCATACGAAATGGTCAGGATGCTCGCCGATCCGTAGGGAGCCGCCGAAACCGCGTGAATTGCCTGTTTGCCACCGGTTTCGACCACCGCATGACCCGGCAAAAACGGAATCAGGTGTTCAACGACACCAATCGGCCCCATGCCCGGCCCACCACCGCCGTGCGGAATACAGAACGTTTTGTGCAGGTTCAGGTGACAAACGTCGGCTCCGATGGTCGCCGGGCTGGTCAGACCGACCTGCGCGTTCATGTTGGCACCGTCCATGTACACCTGTCCACCGTGTTCGTGAATGATCTCGCAAATCTCCTTGATGGTTTCCTCAAAAACGCCGTGCGTCGATGGATACGTCACCATCAGACACGAGAGGTCGTTGCTGTATTGCTCGGCTTTCGCCCGCAGATCGGCGACGTCAATGTTGCCGCGTTCGTCGCATTTCACGATCACGACTTTCATTCCGGCCATGACGGCGCTGGCCGGATTGGTGCCGTGGGCCGACGACGGAATCAGCGACACATTCCGGTGGCCGTCGTTGCGGCTTTCGTGATACGCCCGGATCACCATTAAACCGGCGTATTCGCCCTGCGCGCCGGAGTTCGGTTGCAGCGAAATGCCCGCAAAACCGGTGATTTCACCCAGCCACTTGCTCAGGTCTTCGACCAGTTTATGATACCCCTGCACCTGATCTTTCGGCGCAAACGGGTGCAAATTGCCAAATTCCGGCCAGGTTACCGGAATCATTTCGGCGGTTGCATTTAGTTTCATCGTGCAACTACCGAGCGAAATCATCGAATGGACCAGCGAGAGGTCTTTTTCCTCCAGCGACTTCAAATACCGCAGCATTTGGTGCTCGGTGTGGTGCGTATTGAAAACCGGGTGGGTTAAATACGCCGATTGACGGATTAGTCGTTCCGGCCAGGTAATAGACAGTGTTTCGGCAGCCGCATCCAGATCGCCGGAAACCCCGAAAACATCTAATAGCTGCCTTACATCATCGATCGTTTTGGCTTCATCGAAGGAAACGCTCACCCGCTCATCGTCCAGATACCGCAGGTTGACACCCGCCGTCCGCGCCGATTTCCGCAGCGATTCCACGTCATCGGCTTCAATCGTAACCGTGTCGAAATAGTTGTGCGTCTGGATTTTATAGCCATTCCAGCGTAACAAAGTGGCAAATAATTTGGTCAGGCCATGCACTCGCTCAGCAATCGACCGCAACCGTTGCGGACCGTGATAAACCGCATAACTGCCCGCCATAACGGCCAACAGCACCTGCGCCGTGCAAATATTGGAAGTCGCTTTTTCCCGGCGAATGTGTTGCTCGCGGGTTTGCAGGGCCATCCGCAAGGCCGGATTTCCCTGCGCGTCCACCGAAACGCCGATGATCCGGCCCGGAATCTGCCGTTTGAAGGCTTCTTTGGTCGCGAAAAAAGCCGCGTGCGGACCACCGTAGCCCATCGGAACACCAAATCGCTGGGAAGAACCAACGACCACATCCGCTCCCATTTCGCCGGGCGAAGTCAGTAGCGTCAGGCTCAGCAAATCGGCGGCCACCGCTACAAAAATGTTCTGTTCGTGAGCGGCCGCAATCAGATCGGTGTAGTCGAACACCTCGCCATCGGAAGCCGGATACTGCACCAGCATCCCGAATAAATCGTCGCCGGTGATAGTTACCTGCTGGTGATCGCCTACCCGAACCTGGATTCCCAGGGGCGTAGCACGGGTTTTGATCACATCAATTGTCTGCGGATGGCATCGTTCCGACACGAAAAAAGTCATGGCGTTTTTCCTGGCCGCCGGACGCTGGGCAAACAGCACGTGCATGGCTTCGGCCGCAGCCGTGGCTTCGTCGAGCAGCGATGCATTGGCAATTTCCATACCGGTGAGGTCGATCACTACCGTCTGAAAATTCAGCAGGGCTTCCAGACGGCCCTGCGCGATTTCTGCCTGATAAGGCGTATAGGCAGTATACCAGGCCGGATTTTCCAGTATATTGCGCAAAATGACGTTCGGCGTGATGGTGTCGTAATAACCCGTGCCGATGTAGGATTTATTGATTTTATTGAGCTGAGCGAGTTTTTTGAAATCGGCCAGAAACTGGTGTTCCGATTTGGCAACTGGCAGATCGAGCGGTTTTTCAAGCCGGATAAGTTCCGGAACCGTTTGGTTGATGAGTTCATCCAACGACGCAACGCCGATGGTTTTCAGAATGGCATTCGTTTGGGAAACGTCGGCACCGTTGTGACGGTCTTCGAAACGTTCCTGATAGCTGAGATTGAGCTTCATTGATGAAAGTCGGTGCAATATGGGCAGAAGTAAATACAAATTTACACAATTCGACGGGGAATTATATTCTCTTGCCGGAATGACTTTTCTCAACTTCATTCATTCAGAATTAATTGACAATTCCTGATGTACCGAATAAAGTAAACGACCAGCCATTTTGGGCACGCCAATTGCACTATGCTTGTACCAGCACATATCATTGATCGAATCCGCTGACAAAATTCTTCCCTATCGTACCGTATGAAAAGGTATACCGAACACACGCACTTTTCGATTTCAATGTCAACGGATGAACGGTTCAAACAGACCCTGAGAAATTTATTCCGGCAGCACCGTATTTCGTATATTATTGAAAGTGGTACGTTTATCGGCACCGGTTCAACCCGGACCATTGCCCAGGCCATTCCGAAAAACCGCCCGCCCGAATCATACTTCACAGTAGAAGCGAATCTGGCTTTTCATACGCTCTCCCGCTTCAACCTGATGCGGTGGAATTTCATCAAACCGCTCTGGGGCAATACCATCGCCCGGCAGGATGCCGTCCGGTTTATTCAACAGGATGAAGCCCTGCACCACCACGAACGGTACCCTGATGTGTATATCGATACAACCGACAATCCCGTGCAGTTTTATACCGATGAAGTAGAAGGTCGTTTGGGCAACAATTTGATTATAAACCTGGTAGCCTGGTTCGGCAATACGTTTCTGACCCGCCGTGAAAATCTGTTGAAAGAACTGTTGCAGCAATACGGTCACGAAAAACCGCTTGTGATCCTGGATTCGGCGGGCGGAATGGGCTGGCTCGAATACCAAACCGTGCGCGACACCTTGCGGGGAAAACCGTACTGGCTTATTCTGGACGATATTCATCACCTCAAGCACTTCCGTTCGTTCGAAGATGTTAAAACCCGCGCCGATTTCCGGATCATCGACTCCAGCCTGCAACACGGCTGGCTTGTGGCTGAACACCTCGCCTGAATTCAGGACCGGTTCGGTTTTCGGATGTAACTGTCGATCAACGCAATCACCCGTTCTGCCGACACATCTGTGATGGAAAGCGGAGATTCAGGATTGAAATCCGGAGCAATGTCGGCAAACTGACCCCGGCGTTGTTCGAGGTACTCAGGATAAACGTGCCGGATGTGAGCGGCCAGTTCAGGGGCATACGGGTGCCAGCGCACCAGAGTTTTTCCCTGTGAAATGACCAGTGTCGGGGTACCCGTCGAAGCGGCAATGTGGACTATGCCGGTTTCGTTTGCAATCAGCAAAGACGCCTGCCTTACCACATAAATCAGTTCGGCCAGCGAGAGCTTCCCCGTCAGATCCAGCAAGTGGGGCGGGTTTGCTAAAACAGCCCGCAATGCCTCAGCATACGGTTTTTCGTTCGGAGCCCCGGTCAGTACCAGGATATGATCGGGATATTGCTGCAGGAGATGGCGCGCTGTCTGAGCAAATTGTGCCGTTGGCCAGATTCGAAAGTCCTGTCCGGCACCTAACGACAGAATGATGTACTGATCCGGAACGCTGACGGGAGAAATCCGCTTGCTATCCAGTGTTGGCGGAAGCGCCGGAACCGGTTCGCCCAGGAAGCCTTCCATGATGCGCCGGTTCCGTTCCATTTCGAATACGATGCCCGAACCTGAATCAATTAATCGGGTATATAACCGGTCGCCCAGCCAGCTTTCCCAGCGCTTCAGGTTAACGTAATCGGTTGCGCAACCAATTCGGGTGGCCGCGCCGGTTGCCCGGACGAGGAAATCGTCCAACACCAGAACACGGCTGTAGGTCGGGCAAAACGCCGTCGAGAAACGCCGTCGTCGCAGGTCCTGCACAAACCGGAAACGATAAACCGGCTGGGTTGAGAGTTTGTAAATATCCACCCAGATGAATTCATCGACGACATCGTGGTCGAACACTTCGGCAATGGGTTGGATGGCGGTGCTGGCGCAAAGCGTAATATGGTCATTTCGATACCGAGCGGAGGATCGCACCAACCGGAGGTAGTTGCGAAATAACAGGTAATCGCCCAGCACATCGACCCGAATGATGAGCAACCGGTTGGGGAGGTTTGCGGGTCGGCCACTGGTCCAGACGGCCAGCCGGTCAACGGCCCACAAAAACAGGTTGATCCCGGCCAGCAGGGGCGCTAGCCAGGGCGATGTTTTCAATAATCGAATAATAGTTTTTAAATTCATTTCATTATTTATACGGCACTCCCTTTTCTCGTTGATGGCCAGCAAAATTCGCATTATTATTGCTCATTAGACAGCATACCGGATTCGATCACAAAATCTTTACCGCTTTTTCTGTATGGCGAAACAAAAACCCAAACTGCGGGCCGATACGGCCAAACACCGGCCTGTTCTCCCCACCCCAACGGTTCTCCAGAAAGTTGAAAAAGCGGCTCCTGCTCCAGCGGCTCCCGAACCCGAAAATAAGGCTATTACGATCGGGAAGGCGGCTTTAGGTGCGGGTCTGCTTCTGATACCGGTTTTTATTTATTACCGAACCGTCTACAACAACGCCGTCAATGTTCCTTTTGAGGACGATTTCGATAGTGCACTTAAATTTCTGTCTTCCTATTTATTCAAGACGAATTCATTGGTCGACCGGGTAAAGCTCATTTTCTCGCAGCACAACGAACACCGGATCGTTTTTGACCGGCTGGTTTTCCTGCTGGATTATTACCTGACCGGTTTCCTGAACTTCCGGCATCTGATTCTGGTCGGCAATCTGTCGCTGGTTTTTCTGGCGTATCTGCTATTCCGTTCGTCCTTTCCCGGGATGCGGCTCGCTGATAAACTGTTGTATTTCGTACCGGTGGCTTTCGGGCTTTTTCAGCTCCATTTCTGGGAGCTGACCGTCTGGGGCATGGCTTCGCTGCAGAATTTATACGTCGTCGTCTTTGCACTGCTTGGTTTTTACGCCCTGAGTCAGACGCCCAAAAAAGCAAACTGGTTTGTCGTGGCCTGCGTGGCGGGCGTGGCAGCCGCTTTCACGAGTGGCAACGGCATGTTCACATTCCTGGTCGGTATTCCGGTTTTGTTAGTCCTGAAGCAGTACAAAAAGCTCGCCATCTGGACAAGCCTGACCGTTGTAACCTTTGCCCTTTACTTCTGGGGTTACGCCAAACCCGGCCACCATCCCGACATTTACGATTCGCTGGTGAACAATACGTCACGCGCTTTCGACTACTTTTTTACGCTCAGCGGCTCCGTCTTTTCGGCCAGGCCTGAACATCCGGCCCGCGCCGGAAAATTCTTCCTGGTTTTGTTTCTGGGCTTATTCGGCTGGCAGTTTTTCCGGAAAACCGCAACCCGCAACCCTACCATTCCGGCTCTGTTGTTATTTACGTACGTTACCTGTCTGTCGCTGATGGCAACGCGCTCGGGCTTTGGGGTCGTGCAGGCGTTTAGTCCCCGTTACGGCATTTTGTCGGTCGTGCTCTTTATCGGTCTGTACGTGATGAGTCTGGAAGCGGTGACGCAGCGGTACATCCGGCCCCTTGTGGGAGCGGTTTTTCTGTTCCTTTCCGTGTATCTGTTCCGAAATTCGCAGCAACAGGGTCTTTTAAAGGTGGAAGACCGCACCCGGCTTCTGCAATTGACCAGTGCTTTTTACAATGATAATAAAGACAACCTGATTCTCTACTGGTCCGATGCCAAACAGGCAAAGGTCATTTTTGAAGATGCGCTGAAGAAAAAAATATATCAGCTTCCACCCATCACGTTCGACCAGATCCGAAGCCTGCCCCAAACCACCGATGCCCAAAATCTGGCGGCCACGAATGATATCGTGAGCGAGGCCAAGCCCTACGCAACGCACGATTACCTCGTATTCTTCCAGTCGTGGGCGGTTTTGAACGGTACGCCATCCGAAAGGGTAACGACGCAGGTCATTGCACAATCTGGTGCGCAAAGTTATGCGTTTGAAACCGCTAAACACGTGCGGTACGATGTGGTCAATCAGCTCCAGTCGCTGCAATTTCTGGGAGCCGGTTTTTCCTGCGTCATCAAAAAAACGGATCTCAAACCGGGGCATTACACGTTGTGGCTGCACCTGACCAACGGCCGGACGCAAAGCTATCAACCGCTAAATCTCACCTTCGACGTGTAAAGGCGTTTTTGGCCCGGTTCCCTGCTGCGGGTTAAATGACGGTCGGAGCAGCCGGAAGAGTGGTTGGGTAAGCACATTTAAAAAACGCCCTAACGAAGGCCCCGCCAACTGCTCGAACGGCAGCGAGAGCAGCGAATCGTTCAGGATCGTTTGGTCCGGAAGCTGCCGGTTCTGCTGAATAGTCCGGCGGTTTTTAAGCCAGGAGGAGCGGTTTTTCCAAAGCCAGAAATAGCCCTGGAAACGCGCCCGAAAATAGGACCAGCCCCGCAGTGAATAAGCCCAGGTCATTGCTTCGGTTATCAGCAGGGCCGGAAGAAGCTGGAGCAGTGTTTTTCGGGAAAAGATTTTGAGAAACGTCAGCAAGCGGTTTCGTTCCAGATGGTAAAACTTGAGCGGATTCATGCCCAGTTTGTAATGATGGACGATACAGGCGCGGGCGTCGCACAGCAGCGAATAACCCGCCAGCCGGGCCCGGAGCGACAGGTCCGTATCTTCAAAATACATGAAATATGTTTCGTCAAATCCGCCTAATCGTTTGAGCGCCAGCGTGGGTGCCAGAAAAGCCGCCCCCGAAAGCAGCGGAACGGTTTCGAGATTCGTGTAGACATCCGACGGTTCATTGAGCCCACGGCAGGTCGTGATGCCGGTGTAATGCATGACGTTGCCACAGGCATTGACCGTACCATCCGAATGGAGCAGTTTCGGGGTAATGAACGCGTCTGGAAAGTCATAGGCGGTTTTTCGCAAGCGCTCCAGGCAATCGGGCAGCAATTCCGTATCCGGGTTCAGAAAGAGCGTCCAACGCCCGGATGCGTGTTTCAAACCGAGATTATTTCCCCCGGCATACCCGGAATTCGTTGTATTCTGGTAGTAAATAACCGCTGGCTCTGCGGTTTTGATCCAGTCCCGAACGCCATCATTGCCGTGGTTATCGACCACAATAATTTCGTACGAAAAACCGGTTTTCTGGGCGAGTAACGTGGGCAGGCACCGCTGGAGATCGGACAGGCTGTTGTACGAAACAAGAATAATACTGAGTTCCGGCACCAAAGCAGGCTGGGCATTGGAAGGGGCAGAAACCGTCATTTTTCGGCGGCCGGCGTTTCCATTTCGGCGGCCGATACGGTTTCATGCTGCCGGAGTTTTTCCACTTCTTTCCGAAGAAACGCCAGTTCGTGCGTTAAATCCTTGATGGACTCCTGCATCCGGGAATTGACGATGGAAAGGTGGACGAGAAACAGCGTAATGGCAAAAATAGCCGCCAAAAAAATCAGCGAAGGCGGGTAATAGACGCCCAGCAGCAGCGCAATCTGTTCCAATCCCCGGCGCCAGATCGAAAACACAATCAGGATGATGGTACAGATAATCCAGAGGATGGCATATTCTTCGCGCAACCGGCCTTTGATAATCAGCCGGGCGATCACAAACATGAATACCAGCGCACCGGCGATGCTCAGTATCTGAATCCTAATAGGCAGGGTTTCCATGTCGGTACGGATTATTGCGCAAACGAATATAAGCAAAAAGCGTACTGAGTGTCACTTTCCACATGTAATAGATGGATTTGGTAAAGGTAATGGACGACACGCCCCCCTGCCGGTCACGCATGGTAACGGGAACTTCCTGAATCCGGAGTTTATGCAGGCCAAATTGCACAATCGACTCTGGCTCAGGGTATTCGTCGGGATAATAATCGTTGACAATCCCGATGGTTTGCCGGTTGAATGCCCGAAAACCCGATGTACTATCAAAAATTGTTTGTCCGACCAATAACCGATTCAGCCAACGAAAGTAATTGATGCCCATTCGTCGCAAGGCGGTCGACTGAAAACCGGTATTGTCCAGAAACCGGGATCCGATCACGACGTCGGCCCGGCCCGCCCGAATGGGTTCCAGAATTTTCACCAGTTCGTCGGCCGGGTGCTGGCCGTCGCCGTCGATCTGAACGGCAATGTCGTACTGATGGCGGAACGCATATTTATACCCGGCGTGCATGGCCCCGCCAATTCCGAGATTGACCGGCAAATTCAGGTGGATACACGCCAGTTCCCGGATGACCTGCAGCGAATTATCCGTCGAACAGTCATTGACGACCAGCACATCGAGTTCTAAATCAACTAATTGTCTGATCTGATTGATTTCATTGACGACCGACGCAATGGCCGATTGTTCATTGTAACACGGTACGATGACCAGAATTCGTTCAGTCGGCATGGCTCAATCGTTGATTCGGTAAATCTGTAGGGAACCTAGGGTCGTTACGGGCTTCATACACCGGATTTCGGCGGCCTGTGGCTGCCGGTCGAAAACGATGTACTTGACGTTGAGCTGTTTAAATTTAGGAGAACAGGGGTCCATCAAAACCTGATAACCGTCCTCGAACGTATTCTGGATGATGACGGTGTCCCGGCCGTCGATGTAGCTATTGTATACGGTATGGGCATATCGGTTATAAGCCGAATCCCGTTTCATCTGCGGATCGAGCACTTTCAGAATCTTCCGGGGTGGAATGTATTTGACGCCACTTAACAGATCGACGCCAGTGGCCGTCACCAGATACGATACGTACTGACTGCCGTAAACCACCCATTTCGCCTGCGGCTCGCGCTGGTGAATATCCTGCACGGCGCGGTACAGCGCGTGTTGCGTAATGGGTGCCAGCCCTTTCGATACCGGATTCAGCTTGAAATTCGGCAGTAGAAAAACCACCATCGCTCCGCAGAAAATCAGATTGCGATACGGTGGTTGCCAGGTTACGAGCAGCAACGTTCCCAGCCCGGTAAAGAACAATACCGGCAGAAAGAGCTGATGCCACTTGAAAAAACCGTCCGAATCGTTGATGTTCAATTGGGCGGCAAAAATCATGAAAGCCAGCACACCAGCAATGCTCAGGGCCGTATACAACGAGCGCGTTCGAACCGTGTGCGTTCCCAGGTAGTGAAGGTAAAGGACGGTCAGCAAAACGTTGGCAATACCGAACGGAATCTGGGTGCGCCGGGTGGGACTCATGCTGAATAACGTGGCTTTGGCCAGCCATTCCGGAAAACCAACTTCGATCCACAAATAGCCGACGATCACGAACAAGCCCAAGAGCAACAACGCCCAGTCGATTTTTCGGGTAATGACAAAAGCTGCGATCATACCGGGAATGATAATCGGAGCGAAGGTAATGTAATGCGACAATTCGCAGTGATTGAGCCAGTTTTTCGGAAATTTGGTATCCTGAACCGCCCAGGAAAAATACTCCGAAAACCAGTTGGCGATAAAACCGGTTCCGCCCAGTTCACTCCGTCTCCCCGGATAAACGGTATTCATAATGGCGTCGAGCGTCGGCTTTACATCCTGGTAATAGAGGTAAAACGAACTTCCCAAAACCGCCAGGGCCAATACGCCACCAACCAGCTTAACGGGCCATTGGTTCAGTAACCGTTTCGGGTCATATTGATTGATGATATACCCCAAAAGCAAAGCCACCAGCACGTAGCCCATCGGAACCTCGTAGGGCGGATACAAAATCAGCGCGTAATACATCAGCAACCACGCCAGAGCGATGGCGGCTACGATAATTCTCAGGCGGTTTTGGCTGAACAACAGGTAAACCGCTGCCACAAAAATCAGGCTGGCACCGGCAATCATACTGGCAGGTATATACGTCCAGGATTGCGTACCGGACGAAAGCAGTAGCCAGAAACTACCGAAAACGGATAACCAGAAATTATTGCGGGTCAGTAGCAGTAACATGAGCGTAACGCCAATAACCGCCAGACAGATCCGAATATTCCAGACCCAGGCATAAGCTGATTCGGTATTGACCAGAAAGAACCCCCAGAGTTCCGGGCGGAACAGGGCGCTGAAATGGCGGGTAGGAACGGTTAAAATCGGGGCCTTTTCGCCCCCAATCGTCTCGTTTTCAACCGGAAAATCCCGGTTCACCTGGGATAAGATCCAGGGTGTTCCGACGGCGTAATCGTCCATGCGGATGGTTCGGGGCGTTCCGGAAATGAGGCCGCGTTTGGCATCGCTGCCATCGGGCAAAAGCTGGTTCCAGACCGAAAGGGAAATCGGGTGAATTTTGGCGAGGGTAAACAGCACAAACAAGCCAATGCAAACGCCCAGAAACCATTTCAGACGGGAATCAACCCGAATCAATTCGAAGCCGCCGACCGCCGGTTTGATGTCTGCCACCGGCGCATCCGGTTTTTTTCCGGCCAACTGAACCGGCCTGCTGGTTTCACTAACTGGAACATCGCCCGTTTTGGGCTTTAAGGAAATGGGTGTAGGCTTTTTTTTATTCGACTTTGACATGTTTGGTTAACCAAGTTGGCTTTGGGCAGAGTCAGGAATGTATCCGGCAAGGTACTTTTCAAAGGTAGCAGGACGCAGGATTCGGGTCAAATTATGTGCCATAAATTATCGATGTTTGCCTAACTTACAGCCGATTCGAAAAAACCGAATGAAGAAACAACTCCGAAATCTCCTTCCGCTTGGATTGGCGCTGGCCCTGTTAACGTATGCTCTGAAGGATATTTCGTTCGTCGATATCGGGCGGCAATTCCGGCAGGCGCGCTACGGCTGGATCATGCTGGTGGGTTTCGTAACGGTTCTGTATTATCTGGTGCGCGGAAAACGCTGGCAACAGCCTCTGCTCGCACTCGGGTATTTTCCAACGGCTTTTCGGGCGACGGTTGCCACCCTCGCGGGCGTGATTGCCAGCCTGATCGTACCAGGTTCGGGCGAATTGACCCGTTGCGCAACCTTACAGCGCACCGATCGGGTTCCGTTCGCGCAGGGTGTGGGTTCGGTGGTAGCCGAGCGGATCATCGATCTGTTCATGCTGGGCGCTGTTCTGCTGTTCACTTTTTTGCTTGAATTAAGCCGGATGCAATCGTATGTATCCGGTTTGTCGTTCCGAATTCCCGACCAAACCGGATGGGCGGTTCTCCTCGGCGGCCTGGTCATTTTAGTCCTGTTGGGATGGGCGGTTTTGCATTTGTTACGAAAATCGACCGTTCGGGAACATGCATTTGCACAAAAAATTGCTAACAGTGTTAAGGGGCTCTGGAAGGGTTTCAGTGCCATTAGCCAGCTACCCAATCCATTGTTGTTTGTACTTCTAACAGTGTTAAACCAGTTTTTCGCGTGGCTAAGTACCTACTGGTTGCTGATGGCGCTGGACAGTACACGTGCGCTGCCCCCCACGGCCGCCCTGACCATTCTGGCCGCCAGTTCCCTCGGTGGGCTGGCCGTTCCGACGCAGGGCGGCATCGGTACGTACCATTTTTTGGTGAGTCGGGTGCTGGTGCTGTATGGCTTTTCGCCCACCGAAGGAGCCGCCGTTGCGACCTTTCTGCATGCCGTTGGGTTCGGAATTAACTTAATTCTGAGCAGCCTGAGTTTTTTAATCGTGCCGTTTATTCTGGCCGAAAACCGGATGCGGCAATCTTAGCCGAATGAGCGGTTTTGCGGGCGTTATCGCTCCGAGGTTTTCAGAATTAATGAACGATCACCCTCGCTTTCCGGAACGAAGACAAACCGCCGGTATGATCTTCGTGCAGGTGTGAAATAATAACCGTCTTGATGGAGTCCGGCGAAATCCCATAATTAATCCGAATGAATACTGCAGGAAGTAATGACGAGCGGAAGACTAAGGAAGGCTGCCAGAACAGCTAAAGTGGTTTTCGGAAGAGTTGCATAGCGTCTTTTGTTTAGTAGACGATGCAAAGATCTCGGACCCAGTACGGTTTTTACTGGACAAATGGCTAAAAATCAGCGAATGGTGCTGCGGATGCGGCTGAGGTGACGGGGCGTAACCCCCAGAATAGAGGCCAGGTATTGCAGCGGAATCTGTTGTAAAAGATGGGGCTCTTTTTTGAGCATTTTCTCGTAACGTTGCTCGGCAGTCAGGGCAATCAGATCGTGGCGGCTGGCATCAATGCCGCAAATCGAATGCTCTAATAAATGGATGTAGAAATCCTTGAATTTCGGCATTTCGTTGACCAGCCTTTTCAGATTGGTTTTGCTGATCATGCTCATGCTTCCGTCCGTTAACGCCCGGACATTTTCGAGCGCCGGGGATTCACTGACAAAACTTAATACCGACGCAAAAAACGTATTTTCGATGGAAATATA
Source organism: Larkinella rosea (assembly GCF_003858635.1). Lineage (GTDB taxonomy): Bacteria > Bacteroidota > Bacteroidia > Cytophagales > Spirosomataceae > Larkinella > Larkinella rosea. The sequence continues at coordinate 219,229 of NZ_RQJO01000015.1, read as the reverse complement.
AGTCGTTATTTCTTCGCCATCTTTCAGTACATAATACTGAAACATACCACTTTCAACAAACCCGATGTGCCGGCTCGTTTTGCCTTCTTCAACAACAAGATCGTTTTTTTTGAATACATGAAGTTTAAAAGCACCCAGAATAGTTACTAAATCGTCTCCCGAAAAACCCATTCTTTCAAAGTTCTTTTTCAGCTTTTCCATGAAACGGTTTTCTATTTCCTGCGCTTAGGCGGTTTTGTCTGACCGGTTAAATCGCCTGGCGTATACCGGTTATTTTTCTTTTTAGACGCTTTAGCGTGTTTATTAAAATCCAGTGACAGATTAATCCAATAGTCAAAATCCGCCTGGTTTTTCAAACCCGTATCATCCACCAAAACGTAGCCAATCATGGGCCGATTCGTAAAATCCATCGTTCGGGCACCGGTTTTTTCAACCAGCGTTTCGTGCAGAGCGGGATCGATCCGACACATGAGTTCGTCCTTGATGATTCCGACGCACATCTTGTCGTTATACATGATGACCAAACCGCCCATCATTTCTTTTTCTTCCACATTCGGCAACTCCGCAAACCGCTCCCGAATCCGGTTTGCTAACTTTTCATTGTAGGCCATAATTGGAATAACGTCGTAAAACCGTCGATAAAACAATAGCCAAAGCAAGTGCATAAACTTACTTGAAAAGCCTGAATGTAGTACCGGTTTTTACCTGATTACAGCAGATAAAAATCGATACCCGTTGTCTTTTGCTTTTGGCAGCAACCCAAAGGCCAGGAAACCCGTCGCCAGAACGGGGCCGGTAATCCACCGCGCTTTTCGGGGATTCTGCAACAGATCCGGGCGAATTTGCTGGGCCACCAGCAGCCGGGCCCCCGGAATAAAACCGTGATCAGCAACGCAGGGCCGGTTGATTAGTATTTAAGGACAATCAGGAAGGGCCGGATCGCTTCCAAACGACCCGGTTTTGAACATTCAAAAATAGAGATGGTAGTAAAACGAAGTGGGTAGTAATAGAGATGGTAATGACAGGCTGGTTGTGCACTTTTTACAATTTCCCGACAGATCGCCAGAGGGCCAGTTCCTCACCGAATCGGTTGTTGATGACCTCACAGTGCGCATCGATTCGCATCGTTGGGCGCTCTTTCAGGGTATAGGCGGGCCACTTCGGAACGTCTTTTGCCGCCGGTTTGCCGGTTCGGGCGAAGGTCGTCCACAATTCGGCAAAGTGCCGGGACGCCGTAAACCGTTCGGGTCGGTTGCCGCCGAAGAAACTTTCCCTGGGTTCAGAACCGTCGCGGGGCGGAATTTCATTGTTGAATTTAAACGAAATATCCATCGCGTGGGGCGTTCCCATTGCATAGTCCGTGCCGGGAATTTTCTTCTCGGACTTATAGCCAAAGTTATAGAGATAGACCGGTGCCCCGCCCTGTTTCACTTTTTTCTCAGCAATATCGACCGACCCCAGGCCCATTAGGGTAATGGACGAAACCGCTACGTAAATAGCCGGCGCCGTGGCATTGGGGTTGGCCTTTCGGTACGTATCCACGATTTTCGTGGCATCGGCCCCGTACTGCGGTTCCAGCTTTTTGGGCAGGCTCTCGAAATCCAGTTTGGCAAATTCGGTGTCTTTGCGCTCCCAGGCAAAGAAGGTATATTCATCCTCGTTCCAGCCCACCAACAGCGGTTTGTTGCGGGAAATTGCCGGGGCGGTTGGATCAAAGGGATGATGCGGTAACACCACTCCATCGACCACGGGGCCAAAACCGCCATAATTTCGACGCATCATACCCTGGTTGCGGTTTTTCTCCTGGAAAGGTGGAACAAAGGGCAGCTTGCCCTGCATGGCGAGTAAATCAGCCGCTGGCACGTCCAGGAGTTTCCGCCAGTCTTTGGGCGCAATATTGAGCTCTTTCAGCAGCATAGCGGTCGTTTCGGCCGCGACGTCTTTAGGCGTCATCCGCACCCCCGGACCACTTTCGATGGAGGCTTTATTGAAATACGGTGCCGCTTCCGGCATGGCATACAGGCAGGATGTTTTGGCTCCCCCGCCCGATTCTCCCCAGATCATCACATTGGTGGGATCACCCCCGAACCGGGCAATGTTGTCATGCACCCATTTCAGGCCCGCCGTGATGTCGAGCATTCCCATATTGCCCGACCCGGCGTAGTCAGGTCCAGCGAGCTCATCCAGATACAGAAAGCCGAGCAACCCCAGCCGGTGGTTGGTTTCAACGACGACAACATCGAAGTTACGGGCCAGATTGGAGCCATCCTGACTGGCCGACGCGCCCGAGCCGATCACAAAACCGCCCCCGTGGCTGTAGAACATAACCGGACGTTTGCGATTGTCATTGGCCGGGGTCCAGACGTTCAGAAAGAGACAATCTTCCGAGGGAGCGGGTTCATTCCGACGGGGTGGCTGAATCGCGGGCGGACCCACCTGCAAGGCATCCCGGACACCCGTCCAGGGATCGAGCGGGGCGGGCCGGCGAAACCGCCGATCACCGGAAGTCCGTCCGGCGTACGGAATTCCTTTGAACAGGTTGACGCCGTCTTTCCGAACTCCCCGAATACGGCCATAGGCGGTTTCCGTCTCAATGAATTCATCCGATCGACTTGCTGAATAAGCAGCGTGAGAAACAGAAATGGCTGCGGTGGCCAGCGATAATTGGGCTAGAAATTCTCGTCTCCCGATTGGGGTCATCTTGCTATGGACTACCGGTTTTAAAGCCCTGCGTTAAAATCTCACACAAAAAGACAGAAAAATAGCTGAATTGTCTAATCATACTTTCTTACCTTGTAATAAGTTTTCCTTATCAAGCCTGGTAATTAATTCAGGGCCGGTTCATATTGCATATGGAATTACGCCAGTTAAAATATTTTGTGGGCGTGGCAGAAGCCCTGCATTTTGGTAGAGCCGCCAAAACCCTTTTTGTATCTCAACCAGCTCTTAGCCAACAGATTAAGTTATTAGAAGGCGAATTGGGCGTCGAGCTGTTTGAAACCGGCCAGCGAAACCGCCACCACAAAGTGGCGCTAACCGAAGCCGGGAATTTCTTTCTGGCCGAAGCCAAACGAATTTTGCAGCTCAGCGAAAATGCCGTCCGAAACGTGCGGCAAGCCGGAGCGAACCAACTGACCGTTACTCTGGGTGTGTTCAAATTGATTCTTCCGGAACGGATCATGGGGATGTTTGAGCTTTTTACAGCCCATTTTCCCAGCATCGATATCCGATTGGTGGAGCTACCCAACCCGGTTTTCGTGCAGGATTCCGTGGCAAACGATCAGGTTGATCTGGGCATGACGGTGCTTCCGCTGGAGCGGAAAGGCTTGATTGCCACGCCCTATGCCGAAGCGGATTACGCCATTCTGCTGGATAAAAAACATTCGCTGGCGAACCAACCAGCCGTCCGGCTTTCGCAGTTGCAAACCGAGCGGTGGATCGACCACGGACCGGACGCGGGGCTTTATTTTGGGCAGTTGGAGGAAGCCTGTCGGCAAGCGGGCTTTAATCGCCAGAACAACATTGTGCATTATGTCCCTTCGTTCGATCTCCTGAAAAGTATGGTCCGCCTGGGGAAAGGAATTGCCTTTATTCCAGCCTCGCTGGATTTGCGCCAGGAGTCTGATTTGCTGGCGATGCCCCTCATCAATGCCGATGGCAGTGCGTTTAAACAGGTCGTCATTCAGCACGTCCTCATCCATAAAGCAGAACACGCTAAACCGCTGGTTCAGGCGTTAAGCGGTTTATGGCATCGGAGGTGAAATCAGCCTATGGTCCAAAACGGTTTCAATACGGTTTCAATACGAAAGATAACGCGAACTATGAATTCTTTCGATTGATTATCAGCTAATGAAGTGCCAGCGGCACAACATGTTTGTAGCCAAAAGGCGACCCGATTCCTTCCGCGTGCCTTTAGGTACGTAACAGGTGCAGGAGATTACGTACCTAAGTGCGCATTGCCAAAATTGAAATCGCAGCCGACTATCTGGACAATTACAAGGCGATCCTGAAAGAAGAAGCGGCTGCGTCGGTAACACTGGAGCCCGGGGTCATCGCCATTTTTCCGATGTATCAAAAAGAAAACCCAACCCAAATCAGGCTGGTCGAAATTTACGCCAGCCAGGCGGCTTATCAGTCGCATTTGAAATCACCGCATTTTCAGCATTACAAAACGGCAACTCTGAAAATGGTCAAGTCATTAAAGCTGGTTGAAATGGCGAGCCTGGACCCCGAAACGATGTCGGATTTATTTAAGAAAATGAAATGAGCATTTTTAATTCTTCCGTTGAAGGCGGAAAAAATGATTAAGGTCGCCCGCGCTGAAACGTAATTTCCGTCACCAAACCAATCGCGCTGATTCGCAACGCTACCGAGCGGCTTTCGGTTTTTACTTTGGGGTCCTGGCAATGAGCGCCGGGTTCGAGGAAATAAATGTAGAATTTCTGATTGCGGTCGTCCAGTTGTTCGCTGTCCGGACGACCGAGTATTTTGGCGACCTCATTCGCCGATTGACCCTTTAACTCCTGCCGAACCGACTTGAAATCATCGATCTGCGCCGTTCTGATGCCCTGACAACCACCCCGGTCGCCCCGCCATTTGACCAGATCCAGCTTTCCAATCCGATCCGGCGGAGGGGAGCAGCTTGAGGCAATGAACAATGAATAATGAACAATGAATAATGAAAGGAAAAACCGGCGGCTCCATCCTAACGCACGTGCTACGACCTGTTCAATGTGCATTATTAATTCGGGGCCGCCCGGCGGTTCATTGTTCATTATACAAAGTTTGCAGCAACACCTGCCCGACAGCTTTGAGTGTGCTGCGGTCGATGTTGTCCATGTCGTCGTGGGCCGTATGCCAGTCTTTGAAGAAGCTGCCGGATTCGACTTTCAGGTGAATAATGTCGATCATCGGAATTTTAGCGACTTTATTGACCGGCAAATGGTCGTCGGTGATGGCCGGACCCGATTGCCCCGTATCGACAAAATACTGATTATAGCCCATGCTGCTGGCGGTTTCCCAGACACGATTGGTGACGGTTGGGGCGTATTGCATCGAATTGCCTTCTTTCAGAAATGTCGCTCCTTTGGCACCGACCATGTCCAGCAAAATACCGTAATAAGCCGCATAACCCGGTTTGTGTTTGTTAGCCGCCCAGTATTGCGACCCCAGGCAAAAACCGCCGTATTCGTCTTTGGCCAGTTCGGAATTCCCCCAATCTTCGGCATCGAAGAAAATCAGATCGATACCAACTTCGGGCTTAACCCCGGATTTCTGGATCGTGCGGGCCATTTCGAGCAAAATGCCAACCCCGCTGGCACCATCGTTGGCTCCCAAAACCGGTTTGGTTTTCGTCACACTATCCTGATCGGAAAACGGGCGCGAATCCCAGTGCGAAGCCAGCACGATGCGCTTGGCGGCCTGCGGATTGATGCTGCCGATAATGTTTCGGGCGTTCAGTTTCAGGTTATCGTAGGTGGTCGCCGTGAAGTTTTGCACGGTCACTTCGCAACCGAATGCCTTCAGCGACGCGATCAGGTAGTCGCCACAACGGCGGTGCGCGTCGGTATTGGGTACGCGCGGGCCAAATGCGACTTGTTTTTCAACGTACGAATAAGCCGAATCGGCGTTAAAAGCCGGGGCCGTAACCGTTTTAACTTCGGTGGCCTGACTTTCCTGCTGATCCTTTTTTTTGCTCTTACAGGCACTGACGGTGATCACCGCAGCCAGCCAAAAGAGAATGATGGTCCTGTTTAGGCGCATATTCTACCGATAATTTGACTATTCTTCGTAAGCCCAGTCGATCCGGTGCTTCATATCTTTGATCGCCAGCCCCTGCGCCTTGAAATAGGAACGAACCTGATCGACCTTATTGTACTGTTTTTGCTCTTTATACTCCCGATACAACGTCAGCATCCCTTCTAAAACCGCATTGCTCTCCGTTTTTTCTTCGATCAACCCCAGAACGCTTTCCATAAACTGGATGAACGAGTCTTTTAACTGAGTAAAAACTTCCTCGCCCAGCGCGGCCGGCTGAAGCTGGTTCAGATACAGCATATTGACGTATTTCAGTAACGCAAATAACTGGGCAATTCCAACGGCCGTGTTCAAATCGTCATTCAGGGCGCTGTAGAAATCGTCGATGGCTTTCTGAATTTCCTGCTGCTTTTTTTCATCGACAGCAACGTCGTCCGCGGCTGTGTAGGTTAGCATTTTGGCAATCCGCAACCCGTTCGCCAACCGTTTGTACCCTTTGTGGGCCGCTTTCAGTGCTTCGTTCGAAAAATCGAGCGTGCTCCGGTAATGCGATTGCAGCATAAAAAACCGCACCGTCATCGGGCTGTACGGCTGTTCGAGCAGATGGTGGGTGCCCGCAACCAGCTCCGAAGGCAGGAAGGAATTTCCCAGCGATTTCGACATTTTCTGGCCGTTCACTGTCAGCATATTGGAATGCATCCAGTAGCGGGCCGGTTCTTTGCCGTACATGCTCTGCCCCTGCGCCACTTCGCATTCGTGGTGGGGAAATTTCAAATCCATTCCGCCCCCGTGAATATCGAATTGTTTTCCCAAATACTTGGTACTCATACAGGTACACTCCAGATGCCAGCCCGGAAAACCGTTGCTCCAGGGCGACGGCCACCGCATGAGGTGATCGGGAGCTGCTTTTTTCCAAAGGGCAAAATCCAGCGGATTTCGCTTTTCAGACTGACCATCCAGATCGCGGGTTTCGTTCAGTAAATCGTCCAGAATACGACCGGACAATTTTCCGTACTGGCCGCCTTCCCGGTTATACTGCATAATATCGAAATAAACCGATCCATTGGATTCATACGCCAACCCCTTGTCGATCAGCGTCCCGACTGCCTCAATCTGCTCCACCATGTGGCCGGTCGCGGTTGGCTCGATGCTGGGCGACAGCAGGTTGAATAGCTCGGTGACGGAGTGAAAATCGTTCGTATACCGCTGAACAATTTCCATCGGTTCGATTTTTTCCAGCTTCGCCATCCGCCCGATTTTGTCCTCGCCGTCGTCGCCGTCGCCCACGAGGTGGCCCACATCTGTGATATTGCGAACGTACCGAACTTTATAGCCGATGTGCGTTAAATACCGGAACAGGGTGTCGAAGGTCAGGAAAGTACGGACATTCCCTAAATGCACATAATTATAAACCGTTGGCCCACAAACATATAAGCCTACATAAGGCGAAATGAGGGGCACAAACAATTCTTTCCGGCGGGTAAGCGTATTGTATAATTTCAGCGGTTGTGTCGGTGTTGTCATCCTTCAAGCAGGCGATCCGCCCGTGCGGTCATTTTCGAGCCACAAATCTACACAATGTTCGTCGGAAGTCAGCGCATTGTTGACGAGTGGCAAATGCGGTACTTTTCCTATCTTCGCAACTTGATGCCAATAGTGTACCAACCCGCCAGGTTGGTAAAATGGTTCATTTTCCTTTAGTTTACTCTTTCAATTTACACTGTCTTTATCCCGTCAGCATGAGTTTGTTAACAGTTGGTTCAGTGGCTTTCGACGCGCTGGAAACGCCTTTTGGTAAAACCGATAAAATCATTGGCGGAGCCGCCACGTACATTACGCTCTCTGCCTCGTATTTTACGAATCAAAATAATCTGGTAGCCGTCGTCGGCGACGATTTCCCGCAGGAAATGATCGACATTCTCAAGGATCACGGCGTCGATACGGCGGGATTGGAAATCCGGAAAGGCGAGAAAACGTTTTTCTGGTCGGGAAAATACCACAATGACATGAATTCGCGGGACACGGTGGATGTTCAGTTGAATGTCATGGAGAATTTCAACCCGATTATCCCTGAACAATATAAAAACTGTGAGTTTCTGATGTTGGGCAATACCGCTCCGGCGATCCAGAAAATGGTGATCGAACGGCTGCCCAACCGCCCGAAACTGATCATGCTCGACACCATGAACTTCTGGATGGACATCGCCTGGGACGACCTGATGGAAGTGATTAAACTGGTAGACGTCCTGACAGTCAACGATGAAGAAGCACGTCAGTTATCCAAACAGTATTCGCTGGTGAAAGCCGCAGCCGCCATTCAGGCGATGGGCCCCCAAACCGTCATCATCAAGAAAGGGGAACACGGCGCGTTGCTTTTCCACGGCGACAGCATCTTTTTTGCCCCGGCATTGCCGCTGGAAGAAGTGTTTGACCCCACCGGCGCGGGCGACACGTTTGCGGGCGGTTTTATCGGCTATCTGGCCAGCACCAACGATGTGTCGTTCAACAACATGAAGCGCGGCATTATTTACGGTTCGGCAATGGCATCGTTCTGCGTCGAGAAATTCGGTGCCGAACGGCTCTTCAATCTGTCGACCGACGAAATCAACGAGCGCGTCGCGAAATTCGTGCAGCTGTCGGCGTTTGAAATCGTCTAAAACATCTTGAACTCGGATTACGCCGATTAAAGGATTAACTAGGATTGCTTCCGCTGTTATTTTAATCCAAAGGATAATTCCTCTTAATCCCTTAATCGGCGTAATCCCAGTTCAAGACGGTCAATTCCGGTTCATAAACCTCCCCAACCTATGCCGAAGCCATTCCTGTGGTTGCTCCTGTTTGGTTTATCGCTCACCGCAAACCGGGCGTTTTCCCAAACCACTAGCCCGCTGTTTACTTTCGGGCTGATGACCGACGTGCAGTATTGCGACTGTGAAAATGCCGGGACCCGCCACTATCGTTCGTCGCTTCGGAAGCTGACCGAAGCGGTGCAGACGTTCAATCAGCAGAACGTGGATTTTGTGGTGCACCTCGGCGATTTTATTGATCATGACGTATCGAGTTTTGACACGTTGAATGCGCTCATCAAACCGTTGAAAAGCCCGCTTTATCAGGTCTTGGGCAACCACGACTTTTCCGTGAAGCAGGAAGAAATTAAAAAAGTACCGGACATTCTGCGGCTCAAAAACCGGTATTACACGTTCGCGAGAAAACAATGGCGGTTCATTGTGCTGGATGGCAACGACCTCAGCGTGTATGGGCAGGTCAACAACAGTAAAAGCCATCAGGCGGCAACCCAAAAACTGGTCGATCTGAAGGCCCGGAACGCGCCGAATGCCCAGGTCTGGAACGGTGGTTTGGGCGAAAAACAAACCCGCTGGTTGAAAAAAGAACTGGATCTGGCCGCTAAACGGAACGAAAAAGTACTGATTCTGTGTCACTTCCCGCTGGTACCGGAAAAAGATCAGCATACGTTGTGGAATGATCAGGAAATTCGGACCCTGCTGGAAAATTATCCGAACGTGCTGGCTTACCTGAACGGGCATGTCCACGTCAGCAGCCATCTCACCCACAAGGGCATTCACTACGTCACATTCCGGGGTATGGTCGAACAGGAAGACAACGGTTTTGCCATTGTGGAAATCTATCCCGACTACGTAAAAATCAACGGCTATGCCGCCGAAACGAACCGGATTTTAAAAAAGGACGCAGGTAAGTAAACTCCCGGCCCTTATTTGCCCCCGACAACCACCTCGATCAACGAACCATCCGGCAAATAGCGGTTGGCCATTTCCTGCACCTGTGCGGCCGTTACCGCCCGAATCCGCGGGATGTAGGTGCTGATGTAGTCGGCGGGCAACCCTTCGAACAAAACCGTCTTATAGCGGTCAGCAATTTCGAACGGCGTATTCAGATTTCCCACGTACGAACCGGCCATGTAGTTTCGGACGGTTTCCAGTTCCGTCTCCGGTACCGGTTCGTCGCGCAGCCGACGGATTTCCTTCCAGATTTCATCGAGCGTTTCCTGCGTATTTTCCCGTTTTACGTCGGTTCCGATCAAAAACGATCCTTCGTTGGGGTGCATGGCGATATTCGACCAGATTCCGTATGTAAATCCTTTCTCTTCCCGAATATTTTTCATGAGCCGGGAGCCGAAATAACCGCCCAGTACTTCGTTCAGGACCAGCGCGGGGAAATAATCCGGATGGCTGCGGGTGAACAGCAAACGTCCCAGCCGAATCGACGATTGCAGGCTGTCTTCTTTGTCGACCAAAACCGGTCGCGGATCACTGAGTACGGTTTTATTCGCTTCGTTTACCGCCAGCGGTGCTTCGATGGTTTGACAGCCCAGGTATTGATTGATCAGCGCAATTTCCGTTTCCGTTAGTTGTCCGGAAACCACCACCCGGAACGGTTTTTGCCGAATCCGTTGCTGATAATAGGTTTCCACCTGTTCACGCCCAATCGCTTCCAGCGTTTCCGGATTCTGGCTATGACCGTACGGATGGCTTTTGCCGAACACTTTTTCCCGAATCAATCGGGTGGCCACGAAGTTATTTTTTTCCAGATTGACCCGCAGCGTTTGCAGGCTGATATTCTTCTGGTGGTTGAGTTCTTTTTCCGGAATAACCGACTCCAGCAGCATTTCCTGAACCATCGGCAAAATGGAAGGCAGGTGCTTGGTTAAGCTGTAAACCGTCAGGCTGGCGCGGTTGGTGCCGCTCTGCTGTTCCAGATAAGCCCCAAAACGGTCAAAATATTCGCTGATTTGGGCCGATGTGTGCGAGCGGGTTCCTTCCGTCAGCATTTTCATCGCCAGCGACGACAATCCCGGCAGCGGTTCATACCAGGCACCGGCTTCAAAGACAATTTCCAGACGACTAACGGGCTGTTGCCCGGCGTTGATCCAGTAAACCGGCTGTCCGTTGTCCAGCGTCTGCGTCGCTATGGCCGGAATGTTGACTTCTTCAATTCGTTTATATTCGGGTGCCTCCGTTCGATTTACGACTTCCATTGTGCCAATACTCAAGCGATAAAAAAATAATGGCACGCCCGAAGGGTGCCATTGTCACTCTAAAATCAATGTCTGTTTATTCCAGATTACCCCGGTCGTCGGTGTCATCCGATTCGGCCGACTTGGCTTTTTTATCGATGTCGATAATCAACGAAATCCGGAAGGTCTGCGCCAGCGGGCTTCCCTGCGCAACCGGAATCAGGTAGGCAAAGTCGATCCCGTATTTCTGTTGGAGCCGAATGCCTAAACCGGTCGTAAAATATTGCCGTCCGCCTTTCACACGGGGTTCGTGGTAATACCCTACCCGAGCCGCAAACTGCTCGTTATACCAATACTCGATCCCCGTGGCAATGTTGATCTCTTTCACTTCTTCCGAGAATCCGCCGGGCGCATCCGAGAACGAACCAAAAATGGAACTCAGCGTGGGACGATTGGGGTCTTTTCCCTGCGAAATAACCGGAGCACCGTTTTGATACTGAACGACCCCATTGACGGTTTTGTAAACCGGTGGCGTTGGCACCATCAACTTGTTCAGATCAAGAACGAAGTTGAATTTGTTGAATTTATCGGTGTAAAGCGTCAGGGCCGTTCCTAATTTCAGATTAGTTGGAATCGGCGCGGGCGACGTAGTTCCGTAGGTTACTTTACCGCCAATGTTGGAGATAATCCCGCCAAACGACCATTTGAAGCCTTTGCCGGTAATATCGTCGCGCACTTCGTTCTGGTAGAAAGCGCTGATGTCGAAAGCCGCCGTGGACGCCGGTTTCAACGATACGCCATTGACGGAATAGTTACCGGAAAGGTTCGAATTGATGTACCGCAGGTTCACCCCCATCGAGAAGTTCTGAAACAACCGGCGCGAATACGAAGCCGTCACGGCGTATTCCTTGGAGTTGAACGAACCGGCTGGCTGGCCCAGAATGGTCGTAAAATCAATCGTTCCCATATCAAAGTACATCAGCGAAAGACCGATCACGTCGTTCCGGCTCACTTTTTTGTAGCCCGATAAATAGGTAAAATACATATCGTCTACGCCAATACTTCGCAGCCAGGGCGTATAGGACAACGCAAGTCCCTGGTCTTTCTGGGCAAAAACCAGCTTCGCCGGATTCCAGAAAACCGCATTGGCGTCAGCACTCAGCGCAGCACCTGCATCACCCAACCCGGCACTCCGGGCGTCAGGAGTAAAGTTCAGGAACGGCAGCGCCATTTGGGGAATCCGGTACGCAACCGTGTCCTGCCCCAATAAACCCCCACTAATCTGGGCGTTTGAAAATAAAGGAAGTGTCAGGCAACCAAGTAAACAAATTGACGATAAGGTACGTGTCATAGAAGAGGTTAATTAACTCCCGAATTAGCGCGTTCGTTGGGTCACCATTGTAAGAACGCCAAATTTACGATGATTAAAATTGAATATAATAGTTAGTATGGAATATATTTTTATAACTACCTACTATAGAGCAACTTGCCCGAATGCGTTGCAGACGAGCCATCAGACTTTGAACGCAATAGTAGTCGGTAGACGTACAAACCGCGTAATACCGTTGCTCCGCTCGATAGGGTTCCACCCCAGTTTAACCCGGTGATGGACGCGTTGCAGTTAGAACATTGATAGACTCGTTCGTTTACGGTTCGGCCGCTCAGATCGGCGATTTGGAGCGTTGCTTCCAATTCATCACCGGGGCGGTTGTGCCGTATTTCGAAGTTTGCCTGTTCCTGAAATGGGTTGGGTGCTACGTCGACCGACTGAATGATCAACGCCGGTTGTTCGGAAACTACAAATTTCAACGTTGTTTCCGCTGGATTATTGTAAACATCCCACACTTTTACCTGAACTGTATACGTACCCGGCGGCAAGTTTTGCCAGGCATATTGCACGGTCCCGCTTCGGTAATCGTCAAGGTCGGCAACAAAATAGTCATTTGCAACAATCGGCGAATCGTTGTTCAACCGGATCATTATTTCGTGCCCAATACCACTACGGGCAATATTGATGCCATTTTCGTCATTTAATTTGGCAATCAGTGTAGTAATCGGTCCCAATACGGTTCCGCCATCCAAAAAACTCGGGTCGTTGATAAATAGACGCATCGTGGGCGGTTTTGTATCGGCGACCGGATTCGGGACGCTGTTACCGATTAATAAATTATCGTGACTTCCGGCAGCTTCCCCCAGACTATCCGCCTGAACGGCATACAGAAATAGTTTTCCCGGCCCAATCCGATAGTCCAGATCTTTCGGCATGACAAACTGGCCAACGAACTTACCGTTCTGCACCCGAACCTGACCGGTATACAACGGACTGCGGTATTCGGCGTAGCGCATCGGCGGGCTGTATTCCGTTCCGTTGGTCACCAGCGTATCGGCTTTGTCAAACAGCGTCACTTTTACGGAACCGTTAAATTGACTTAATAAGCTTTCGCCCTGCCGGATTTCACCTTCCAGCCGAACGGTTTCCAGCGCGCGGAGGGTATCGGCCTTTGTTCCCGTGGTTTTTCCGTTGATGCGGGTCAGTACGGCTTTGGCCGTTGGATAAGCTAATTGCATCGAAGGATCGCCCAGCAACGTAAAATTACGGTTCAGGCTACCGCTTAGACTGCCATTTTTGGTGAGCCGGATTAACTCGCCCAGCCGGGGAGCGCTTTCGGCGGTATGTTGGGCCAGCGCTTCGTAAAACGCGTTATTCAACAGGTAATTCGTGCTGGCATAAACCGGTCGGGCTGTGGTTAGCAACGCAATACTGCCGCCCTGTGGATTCAGCAAGGCCAGTTCAGCGCCGGAGGTCTGCGCCGGATCGTCGTAGCGCCCAAACTGGCAGGTAGCCGTCACAAAGATCGGTAGCCGCTGGTTGGTCCAGCCCAGAATATCCTGCAACGTCACGACCTGCTCCTCCGCCCATCCCGACTCGCCACCGTGTCCGGTATAGTTGACGATCAACCGACCGTCGTTCAGTGCTTTTGTTATAGCCTGATTCATGGCCGGAGCTTTTTGCCCGCCGGGGCTCGATTCCTGCGCGAAACTATCCAGATACAATTTTTCAATCCGAAACGGCGGTCGTGCGGCTGCAATTTTCTGAGCCAGCCGATCGGCGTCGGTCTGGTGAATATTCGGAAAATCCAGATCGCCGTCGTCGGCGACGAAGGCAATTTTCGTTTGCCAGTCGCCCGGTAAGTTGGACGTAGCCGCGTACCGGATCAATTTATCGACCACCGCCCGGGCTTCTTCAGTCGACTTGACAGGCAAGCGTCCCACGCCAATATCCAGCGTATGGTCGCCCGAAAAATCTTCCGTCCACTCGCCTTCGGCGGTTTCCAGAAATCCGAAATAATCGTCGGAACTGTAACTCAAAACCGGGTGCAGCGACTCCCGGCTTTCGTAGGTTGGCAGGGTTGCCGCCAACTGAGCCGGAGTCATCAGCTTCGTATAATTCTTGTAATCGTACGTGGCATCGCCGAAAAGCAGGAGGTATTTCAACTTGCCGGGCGTCTGATTATTCAACGATCGGGCCAAATCCCGGATGGCAGTTGGGTCAGGCTGGCCGGACGAAAATTCATTGTAAACCTCCTGCGAACTTACCACCAGCACATCCAGTCTATCGTTCTTCCGACGAAAATCCGCCAGCCGCTCCGCCTGTGCCCGCCAACTGGCCGATGTAACCACGAGCAGGTCGGGCGTCGGCCGGTTTTGCAAACTCTGATTGTTAACAACAGCAACTGTTTCGGGCGTAAATGCTTGATCCGGCGAAAAAACCAGGTATTCGCGCAGGCGGTTTCCGGCGGCTGTCAGGCTTCCTTCCTGCTTATCATTGATCGTAACGGGCAGCAAAACCGGTGTTTGCCGGTTGGTAACGTCCCATACCTGCATGGTAGCAGTAGCTTGTTGAATGACGTAACGAACTGTCGCCGACCGAACCGATTCCAGCGATCGGAACAGAAACGATTCGTCGTAACGGCGCAGCGTTCGCCGGGTCTGAATGGCCAGCGATTGCAAATAACCTTGCCCGGTTTTGTCATACGACAACGTCAATCGAACGGGGTTTTCCAGTGAAGCGGGCGTGACGGTAAATGTCTGGCGGTTTTGGCGCCCTTTCCGGTCATACGTATAATCCGTCACACTTTCAATAGCCTGTGTTCCAACCGCCTGCGTTCCCCATTTTACCTGAAATTGCGTATTGACCAGCGCCCGGCCCACGACGTCCGACGTAACCAGCGCGGTCGAATTAGGCACCAAACCCGATAAATTGAACGAAACGGTTTTATCCGTTCCAATGCCGAGATACTCCAGCCACTCCCGGCCCGAGCGAACCAGATTGGTTAGTTCACCCGCCGGTTTGTAAAACGCGTAATCGTCAAATTCGGTGATTACTGTACCCGACTGCGGCATCGTCGGCTGGGTCGCCATTCGTTTCCCGGTTTTCTGTCCGTAGGTCAGAAAATAGTACGTCGTGTCGGAGTAGGGATTGATCTGGTGCGAAAACCGCCGGGCAGTTGAGTCGTAGAAAACCGGGTGCGGGCTTTCGGCGAAAAAATACACGGCATCGCTGGCGTCGAAACGTCCGTCGGTTTCGCCGTTTACCCAGATGGCATTTTCGGTCAGATCGCGGGCGCGGAATTTTGCGTTAGCTTGTGGCAGTGCAGCTCCGCCGTTGCCAAAAAGCCGGATGGTGCGCGGATCGAGGGCGGAAACGCTAACGCCAGCCTTCGTCAGAAAAGCCGCATCGAGTTTGCAGACACCGGTTTTGGTGATTCCGATTTTCAGCCACGGGCCGTCGGCCAAAACCGATGGCAACGGTTGCGCCCGCGCGCTCAGGCCTAATCCGATGAGGATCAGCCCAATGGCAAGCCCGCATTTATTCCGTTTTTTCCACCCAAACATGCGCCCAAATCGACACTTTCAAACCTGTAGTCTTCTCCGTACAAACGACGCGGGTGCGCCGTTTCATGCCCCGGATGTATTCTTTCTGCAAAAAACGAAAGGTTTCGCCTTCCGGCATTTCAACCAGCAGTTGCTGTCCGTCTGGTTTTACGTCCAGTTGCCGCAAGGCACGGGTGAGCGTCGGGTGCGCTCCGGTCGAAGCCGCGGGATTGCTGAGGTAGCTCTTCAGAGGAGTTAAAACCGTAACCGGAAAAACCGCTTCGTGCAATACGGGCTGCATGACTTCCCGAAACATCTTTTTCCAGGCCGGGCCGTGTGGCCGCCCGAGCCGACGGTATCGCTGATAGACCAGCAAATGCGCCACTTCGTGCAGATACGTAATCAGGAAAGCGTACGGATTAAGGTCATTATTAACGGTAATCGTAAACTCGGTGCCCCGTTCGACCCGAAAATCGCCCAGCTTCGTCCGCCGGGGACTGGACGCGATAAACGCAAACGGATGGTTTTTCCACAAATCGTAACAATACGAAACGGCGTGGCCCGGCAGGTGTCTTTCCAAAATACGCAGTACTTCCATTCTCAACTGGCAACCAACAAAAAAGCCCTATCATAAAGATAAGGCTTTTTCCGTCAGTTCGATTCCGATGATCTGATTACTTCGTCGTGTCGGCAGCTGCGCTATCAGCCGGAGCAGCGGTTGCGCTGTCGGTCGACATCATGCTGCTGTCAGATGACATCGTAGCGGTGCTGTCTGTTGAAGTCGTTTCTTCTGTTTTAGGTTTGCTTTGGCAGGCAGCGAAAGTCAACATGCTTCCTACGAACAGAAGTGCTAATACTTTTTTCATTTTCGTCTCGGGGCGTTTAAGGTTTGAGCCGTAAATTTAACATAAAATCAAAAAATACAATAACATCCTGCCTTTCAACCGATAAATTATACTAGAGGCTTTTAAATATCACATTGCTTATGGTATTTATTCACTACCGCGCCCGGCACGGCCCGTGAATTTATCGTACATACCGGTGCTGCGAAAGGTCAATAGTTTATGACCGAAATAATTGGCCAGAAAGCTGAACCCCATACCAACGACGTGGGACGCTTTTTCGCGCCAGAACAGCGAAAACGCCGGGAAGTAGGGATTGGCCACCCATTTCAGCGTAGCGACTGCCATTCCGACCTGCACCCCCCAAGCAACGAGGGCAATGGCCAGGAATTTAACCGCTTCCCGCCCGGTATTACCGGTTTCTTTGGCCGAAAACGCGTAGTTTTTGGTGGGAATAAAGCTGACAACCGTTGCAGTCAGGTAACCCAGCAATACGCTGGTATCAAAATTGAAGAATTTCCGGTAGAAAATCTGGGAAACGAAGTTGACCGTAGCTCCTAGAAGCGCAGTTAG
Organism: Larkinella rosea; assembly: GCF_003858635.1. Lineage (GTDB taxonomy): Bacteria > Bacteroidota > Bacteroidia > Cytophagales > Spirosomataceae > Larkinella > Larkinella rosea. The sequence continues at coordinate 202,189 of NZ_RQJO01000015.1, read as the reverse complement.
AAAGAAAGTAAAGAAACTTTTCTTCTTTACTTCTATAGTTTTAGGTTCGCTGCTATTCACACTGATCACCTTGGTGCATGAATTTTGATTATCTGAGAACTCAAAGGTAAAGAACTGTGCCTGTTACACCCTTATTCGTGAGATGTTTATGAGCCAATGGCTCTCCAACCACTAAATCAAATTCTGAAATAATCCCGGAATAAGTCCTAAAACGATAGTAAGTACGGTGGCGGCAATCAACACAAACCGATAGAATGGAGCCACCTGAATTTGAGTCGATGAACCTTCCCGGAAATACATGGCAATGACCACCCGGAAGTAATAGTAAATACCGACAGCCGACATCAAAACCGCCAGCACCAGAATCCAGACCATGCCTTTGTCGACAGCCGCCGAAAAGATCATGAATTTACCCCAAAACCCGGCCGTCAACGGAATACCGGCCAGTGACAACATGGAAACCGCCAGAATAAACGCCAGCAGCGGATTTTGGCGCGACAAACCATTGAAAGCCGTGTAGGTATCGCCGGGCTGACCGTTGGCGATTCGTTGTTTGGAAACCACCAGCAGAATTCCGAACGCAGCGATGGTGGCAACGGAGTAAGCCAGGGAGTAAAAAACCAGTGCCTGTTTGGATTGCTGACCTAAAGCCGCCAGGCCGATCAGCAGATAACCGGCGTGAGAAATGCTGGAATAGGCCATCATTCGTTTAAAGCTTTCCTGGTAGGCTGCCGTCAGGTTTCCGACCAGCAACGTCAGCCCGGTAATGACTGCCAGCGTGATCCACCAGAAACCGTATATCGCACTAAACGCAACGGATAACAATTGCAGCAGGGCCGCAAAACCGGCGGTTTTGACCACCGTCGACATGAATGCGGTAAATAAGGTTGGCGCTCCTTCGTACACGTCGGGCGTCCAGAAATGGAACGGAGCCGCCGACACTTTGAACAGCATCCCGATCAACACCATCAAAACTCCCAGGTAAAGCAACAGCGACGGACGACCGTGCGACAGGGCAATGTAGCCTTTAATATCCGTCAATGTGAACGAACCAGCCGCGCCATATAGCAACGCCATGCCAAACAGCATGATGCCCGTCGCAAAAGCACCCATCAGAAAGTATTTCAGAGCCGCTTCGTTGGAACGTAGATTCCGCTTGTCGCTGCCCGTCAGAATGTACATGGAAACCGACAGAATTTCGACGCCGACGAAAAGCATAATCAGGTTTTCGTAGGAAATCATCATGATGGCTCCCACGATCGAAAACAACAGAATAGCGTAATATTCAGCCGGTTGGGCGGATTCGTCAGTCAAAAAATCACCGGAAAGTGACACCACCATAAAGGCCGAAACCAGTACGATGCTCGTGAATAAAATGGCGACGTTGCTGATCAGCAGCATGTCGCCGAAATAGAGATATGATTTATTCCACTCCAGAAAACCGGCTCCCAGCGCAAGCAGGATGAATAATAGAGTAGCCGGTAACAGAACCGCCCGGGACTTCAGAAAGCCCAAATACAGGAGCACGATTCCAAAGACAGACAGGAGTACAATCGAAAGCATATTTTGTATCGTTTGAGGTATCCGATTTAAGGCCTGACGTCTACTGGATGGAATTGGTAAACGTTAAACCCTAAACTTCAAACTATTTTATAAACTGTAATAGGTTCGTAACTGCCGGTTCGGTCAGTTTCAAAAATGAGTTCGGTACAAGTCCAATCCAGAAAACCATAAAACAAAGCGGGATAAACACCCAGCTTTCGCTCCCGGAAACGTCGTTGAAACCGGTCGTCAAATCGGTGGTTTTACCAAACATGGCTTTCTGAAATAACCGCAGCATGTAAACGGCTCCGAAAATAATCGTCAGACCGGCCACACCGCCCAGTATATTATTGTGTTCGAACACGCCCGCCAGCAATAAAAACTCGCCGACAAAACCGTTGGTCAGCGGCAGCGCGACACTGCCGAGCAGCAGAATCATGAAGAATACCGTCAGCTTCGGCGTGTAGCGGGTGATACCGCCCATCTGGTCGAGCAGCCGGGTGTTGGTGCGCGACGCAATGATGTCGGCCACGAAAAACATTCCGACGACGTTGATGCCGTGCGCCAGCATCTGCACCAGGGCGCCCTGAATTCCGTACGACGTTTGCGAGAAAACTCCGGCGGCCATCAGGCCAACGTGCGAAAATGACGAATACGCAATCAGTCGCTTGATGTCGCGCTGGCGAATGGCGATGAGCGCTCCGTAGACAATTCCGATGACCGAAAGCACAATGGCCGTTGTGCCCCACCTATCGACGCCTTCGGGAACGATGGGCAGCAACAGACGAATGACGCCGTAAACCCCCATTTTCAGCATAATTCCGGCCAGCAGCATGGTGGCTGGTGTCGGCGATTCCACGTAGGTATCCGGTTGCCAGGTATGGAACGGGAAAACCGGCATTTTGATGGCAAAGGCAATGAAGAAGGCCCAGAAAATCCAGGTTTGTTCCGTGGCGCTGAGTTTCAGGTTATATAGATCGGTGATGGCCGACGAATGAATACCGGTTGCGGGCGACGTCTGGAAGTAAAGATAAACGAGCGCCACCAGCATGAACAAACTCCCGAAAATGGTGTAAACGAAGAACTTGAAGGTAACGGCAATGCGGTTTTCGCCACCCCAGGAAGCGGCCAGAAAATAGATCGGAATCAGCGCGGCTTCGAAATACAGGTAGAACAGAAAGGCGTCCCGCGCCGTGAAAACGCCCATCAGGGCGGCTTGCATGAACAGAATCAGCGAATAAAAAACCGCCGGACGTTCGTACGTATGGCGGAATGCCGAGAGAATAATGAGCGGAGTCAACAGGCCCGTCAGGACAACCAGCAGCAGACTGACGCCGTCGATACCGGCACTAAAGCGGATGCTGCCCGCGAAAATCCACGGATAATCGAAGCTGAATTGGGAAGTTGCGTCGGGAACGAAGTTCAGAAAAGCATAGCCCGATAAAGCCAGCTCGACCAGCGCGCCAGCGAAAGCGATTTGTTTGGCCTGTTTCCCCCCAACAGCCAGCACCAGCAGCGCGGCCAGAATCGGAAAGAGCAGAATAGAAAGTGTAAGCATCTACTAGTTGTATGATAAGTGACTGTTAACCAATCCGCCCATTTCTAAAGCTTGATAAAAAACCGCAACCACAGGATGACGGCAATGCTGGCGACCATCGCGAAAACGTAAAAGCCGATCGAGCCGGTTTGCAGTCTGCGCAACTGCCCCGACGTTTGTTTGACCGCCCAGCCCGTTCCGTTCACGACGCCATCGATGATGAATTCGCCGAAACTGTAGAACGCATCGGACAAGCCACGAGTCGGTTTGACAATGATGTTTTCGTACAGCTCGTCGATATAATATTTGTTGTACAGCACTTTTTCCACCACCGGCCGTTCCACTGTGTCTGCTTCCGGCAAGTTAACGCGCTGAATATACATCACGTAAGCAACCACCAGCGCCAGAATGGCGACGCCCGACGAAATGCCCATCAGCATGAATTCTTCGCTGTGTGTCAGCAGGGTTTCGTCAAACGAATGTGGGCTTACTTTCCGGGAAAGCTCAAAAATGGGGTCCAGGAATTCGGCCAGGCTCGCGCTGCCGCCCAGGGCTTCCGGCACATTGAAAAAACCGCCAATGACCGACAAAACCGCCAGCACCAGCAACGGAATGGTCATGCTGGCCGGTGATTCGTGCAGGTGTTCACGCGTGTGCTCCGTTCCGCGAAAACGGCCGAAGAAGGTCAGGAATAGCAGACGGAACATGTAGAAGGAGGTCATGGCCGAGCCAATCACACCCAGTACCCAGAGCAGTTTGTTGTGCTCGTAGACGTGCATCAGGATTTCGTCTTTCGAGAAAAAACCGGCAAAGGGCGGAATCCCGGAAATGGCAATGGTGGCAATCAGGAAGGTCCAGTAGGTAATGGGCAGGTATTTGCGCAAACCGCCCATTTTCCGGATGTCCTGCTCATCGGCCATCGCGTGGATGACGCTACCGGCGCCGAGGAACAACAACGCTTTAAAAAACGCGTGGGTCATGACGTGGAACATGCCGGAGGTGTAGCCCATTACGCTCAATCCCAGGAACATGTAACCGAGCTGGCTGACCGTCGAATAGGCCAGTACTTTCTTGATGTCGTTTTGAACCAGACCAATCGAAGCAGCCAGCAAAGCCGTGGCGATGGCAATACCGCCCATGATTTCGAGCGTAATGGGGGATAACGTATAGAGGACATTCGAGCGAACGACCATGTAAATACCCGCCGTTACCATCGTTGCCGCGTGGATCAGGGCCGAAACCGGGGTCGGGCCGGCCATCGCGTCGGGCAGCCAGGTGTACAGTGGAATCTGCGCGGATTTCCCCATCGCTCCGACGAAGAGCAGCATCGTAATAGCGACAACCGTTGGGTCGCCAATCGGAAAACCGGCGGCCTGTTCGAACACGTCGACGTATTCGACAGAGCCGAACGCGCCCATGATCATGAAAATACCGAGCAGAAAACCGAGGTCACCGATGCGGTTCATGACAAAGGCTTTCCGGGCTGCGTTGTTGTAACTCGTGTTTTTATTCCAGAAACCGATCAACAGGTACGAACAAAGTCCGACGCCTTCCCAGCCGATGAACATGACGACGTAGTTCGAGCCCATGACCAGCAGGAGCATGAAGAACAGAAACAGGTTCAGGAACGCCATGAACTTGCCGTAGCCGTCGTCGTGCTTCATGTAGCCGATCGAATAGATGTGAATCAGCGATCCAACGCCGGTCACAATCAGCAGCATGATCAGCGAAAGCTGGTCGATCTGGAACGAAAAAGGGATGTTGAAGTGGCCGACCGTGATCCAGTCGAACAAAACCGTTCGGACGGGAGCGGTTTTTCCAAGTTCCGAAATGGTCGTAAAACCGTCGAATACAAGCAAGACACACGCAAACGCGGCCAGTGGCCCGGCGGCTGCAATGATTCCGACCAGTCCGGTGGGTACTTTCCGGAAACCAATTCCATTAATAATGAATCCGATTAAAGGCAACAGCGGAATCAAAAGTATCAGTAAATCCGTCTGCATTTTTAGAGCTATAGCGTTGTAAAAAAAATGAACAATGAATAATTAATAATGAATAATGTTTGTGTTAACTCATTCATTTTTAATTGTTCATTATTAATTAATGGAACTTACCACTTGAGTTTATTGAGCAACCCGACGTCAATGGAACGGGTGTTTCGGTAAATCATCACAATGATGGCCAGCCCGACGGCTACTTCGGCTGCGGCAACGGCCATGATGAAAAAGACAAAAACCTGGCCGGTAGGGTCGGCGCGGTACGATGAGAAAGCAATCAACATCAGATTGACGGAATTGAGCATCAACTCAATCGACATGAAAATGATGATGGCGTTCCGGCGAGTGAGTACGCCGATGATTCCGATGACAAACAGCGCCGTGCTGATGATGAGGTAATATTTCAAGTCGATCAGTTGGATGACTTCGGGAACTTGAATCGGCACTTGGCTTGGCTGCATACGGCGCTGAGGTCTATATACTGGTGGTTAAGTTCTTGTTCGGCAATTTTCGGAACACCGGAAAAGACCCCGCAAAGTTAAGTAATATTCCCGCTTACTCAAACGGTTTGGGAATTTGGAATCAGTACAGGCAACCGGGCGGTTTTTTTGCGGTCTTACCGTTTGTTGAACATCCGCAGTTTGATCTCCGTCAGTTTCCGTTTGGTATCGAGCGGAAATTCGCTTTTCAGAATCCAGTCATAAAACGACGGCTCTTTCTGGAGCACATCGACCACCAGTGTGCCCTTGTGCTTGCCAAAATTCACGACTTCTTTTCCGTCTTTATTATACACCATGTGGCCCCGCAAGTCGACGTTGTTGTTCATCATCAGCTTGTTGAGAATATCCACGTCGTTGCCAATGATGATTTCGTTCCCTTTGTCATCGTTGGTAACCGCACCGTCGTAGCGCACAAGCATCGATTCCAGGACTTCAAAAGTCGCCAGGGTATCGGCTTCGGCGCTGTGGGCATTGATCAGGTCTTTGCCACAATAAAACTTATAGGCGGCTTTGAGCGTGCGCGGTTCCATCAGGTGAAAAATCCGTTGCACGTCGATGAGTCGGCGGTTTTTGAGGTCAAAATCGACATTGGCCCGCAAAAATTCTTCCACCAGAAGGGGAATATCGAAGCGGTTGCAGTTATATCCCGACAAATCGCAGCCGTCCAGAAACTGAGCCATTGTTCGGGCAACTGCCTTAAACGTAGGTTCATCTTTTACGTCCTCATCGTAAATGCCGTGAATCAGACTGGTTTCAATCGGAATTGGAATGGTAGGGTTAATGCGCTGGGTTTTAACCACCACTTCACCGTTGGGAAGTGCCTTGGCAATACTGATTTCAACGATTCGGTCCTTCATCGGTTCAACGCCCGTTGTTTCCAGATCGAAGAAAGCCAGTGGTTTTTTAAGAATAAGCGTATGCGTCATAGCCGGGTACGTACGTGTGTACGGCTACAAAAATACGCAGGAGTATGGTCTCCGCCCTCCTGTGGTCACCGAATTAATTCAGTGACCACAGGAAGCCGTTCTAATTTTCCCAGCCAAACGAGCGTTCAACCGCTTTTTGCCAGCCGCGATAAAGCCGTTGCCGATCATCTTCGGACATGTCAGGTTCAAACGTCCGGTCGACTCCCCAGTTCTGCCGCAAATCATCAAAACCGCTCCAGTAGCCTACCGCCAAACCGGCGGCATAAGCCGCGCCCAGCGCCGTGGTTTCGGTCATTTTCGGACGAATAACCGGCACACCCAGCATATCGGACTGAAACTGCATCAACAACTCGTTGATGGTCATCCCGCCATCGACGCGTAACGAACTCAGTTCGATATCGGCATCTTTTTCCATCGCCTGAACGACATCCAGCGTCTGGTAGGCCGTGGCTTCCAAAACCGCCCTTGCCAAATGGCCTTTAGTCACAAACCGCGTCAACCCGGCGATAACACCCCGCGCGTCGGCTTTCCAATACGGCGCGTATAAACCGGAAAACGCCGGCACAAAATACGCCCCGCCGTTGTCGGCCACGGTTCGGGCCAGCGTATCGACTTCGGCACTAGTCGAAATCAGGCCGAGGTTATCCCGCAACCACTGCACCAGCGCACCAGCAATGGCCACGCTGCCTTCCAGCGCATAATGAACGGGCTGATCGCCAAACCGGTAGGCCACCGTTGTCAATAACCCGTAGGTCGAATGCCGCAGTTCGGTTCCGGTATTCATGAGGAGAAAACAACCGGTTCCGTAGGTATTTTTCGCCTGACCCGGTTCAAAACACGTTTGCCCGACCAAAGCTGCCTGCTGGTCGCCCAGAATACCGGCAATGGGAACACCCGGCAACACCTCCGAGGTGACGGTTCCATACACCTCACTGCTGGAGCGGATTTGCGGCAACATCGCCCGCGGAATAGCGAAGGCTTCCAGCAGTGCATCGTCCCACTCCAGCGTTTCCAGGTTCATCAACTGGGTCCGGCTGGCGTTGGTGACGTCGGTGATGTGCAGACCGTTGTAGGTTCCACCCGTCAGGTTCCAGATTAGGAAGGTATCCATATTGCCGAATAACGCCAGACCGCGTTCGGCATCTTCGCGAACGCCCGGCACATTGTCCAGTATCCATTTGATTTTCAAACCGCTAAAATAAGTCGCCAGGGGCAGTCCGGTGGTGGCCCGGAAACGATCCTGACCGCCTTCTTCGGCAAATTGCGCGACAAGGCCGCCGGTGCGGGTGTCCTGCCAGACGAGGGCGTTGTAATACGGTTTTCCGGTTTTCCGGTTCCAGACCACGGTCGTTTCGCGCTGGTTGGTGATGCCAACGGCGGCAATGTCGCCGGCCTGAAGCTGGGCATTGATCCGCGCCCGCGCGATGACTTCCTGCGTATTGCGCCAGATTTCTTCGGGATCGTGTTCAACCCAGCCGGGCTGGGGATAAATCTGCGAATGTTCTTTTTGTCCGATGGAAACAATCGTTCCCTGACGATCAAAAACAATGCAACGCGTGCTGGTGGTGCCCTGGTCGATGGCGGCTATGTAGGTGGGCATAAAGGGTTCGGATTCGGCTGATTTTTATGGAGTATCTTCTAAAAAGGCCGTAATATATGAATTTATCGCTATTGAATAGGACTTGGATAAATTCGACATGGCAAAGGAGCCAAAGCGGTTTATAATTCCAAACGTAAAGTGGACGCGACCAGAAGAGTAGTTATTTCAATTTTCTTATTCGGATCTTGTGGGTAGTAATTGTAGTAAAGCAACCAACAAATTCGTTGAACCGCTCAACCAATAGCTTTACCAAAGTAGCGGTTATCTCCTGTGTATCTTTAAAATGATAACGCAAAAAAATGACGCTTATATCGTTTACCTGGTGAGAAAATACCCACTCGCCAAAATCTTTGTCTTCCGTTAAAATAATTCGGGGCGGATTGCGGGATGATTCGATCACGGCTTCGTCCCGAATGCCACGATTGGATTCATAAATGGAATAAATTTCAATTCCTGCTGAACGCAAGGACGCAATAATAGAATGGTCGATATTTTCATCGGCGATAATCATGCAGCCGACAAATCAATCATTTCTTCATTTGCCATTAAATCAGAGGCATACATTAATGCGGCTAATACATCGGCTTCCTGCAAATGAGGGTACATTCTGACCAAATCAGAAATGATTGCCCCCTCTGACATTTTCCGCAAGATGATTTCCACGGTAATGCGCGTTCCCTTGATTACCGGTTTTCCCAGCATAATCTGATGATCAGCTACTATTCTTTCGCGATAATTCATGTGATCTTTATCATGTTAGAATTACCAAAATAAATATGCTTGTAATTCTGGCATTTTCAAAAATAACAAAAAGATAGGAGCTAAAATCAGTTCTGATCAATTCCGCGAAAAATACTGGACCAGCATGATCGTGACGGAGGTGAAGAGCGTACTGGCGACAATTTTGATCAAAGCCGGGAGAAAAAGAAGAATATTATTGGCTTCGATCAGGAAGAGCGTGAAGTGGTGAATAAACGTCAGGATCACGACGTAATAGAAGAAATTGAGCGATCCCATTTCGTGAATTGAAAAGACAATCCGTCCGTCAAAACCGCCCCGGGCGGCCTGAAACCGCACCACCATTGGCCTTACATACGCCATCAAAACCGTAGCGGCCGCGTGCATGCCAAGTGTGTTGTAAAACGTATCGACAATGATTCCGACCACAAAAGCGACCAACAATGTAGCCGACAGGCTCATTTCGGCGGGCAGCAACAGAATACAGGCCACGTACATAAAACAAAACGCGACGTCGAACAGCACCAGATTCCGTACAATCAGGATCTGTAAGGACAGATACAGCACAAACAGGAAAATGATGTTCAGGATTTCGCGTAACGTCATGGGCGAGTATCGGCTTTATTTTCGTTCCGGTTCGGTGGTTTTTTCCAGTTTTTCCTGCTCGCCCTGCAATTTATTCTCAACCACGTAAACGAAAGACAGGTTGTTGAAATCGGTTCCGACGGACAGCGTCACATCATGAAACGTCTGGTTGGGCATTTCGCCGACGCGAATGACGCGCCCCACCAGAATGCCAGACGGAAAGATCGAATTGTATTCCGACGTCACCACCGAATCGCCCCGGTACATTTTCGTATTGCGCGAAATATCCAGCATTTTCATGCGGGTCGGGTCAACACCGTCCCATTTCGCCGTACCGATCACGCCCGATTTGACCAGTTTCGACGAAATCATGTAATCCGAATGCAGAATGGAGGTAACAATCGAAATGTGTTCGGAACAAATCTTGACTTTGCCCACGACCCCGGTTGGCGAAATCACGCCCATACCCGGTTGAATCCCATCGGCGGTACCTTTGTCGAGCGTAATGTAATTATTGGGGTGTTGCGTCGTGTTATTGATCACGCGGGCGACCGTAAACCGGAACCGGGTGGCAAAGATGGAGTCGGTTTTATAGTTGGTCGGTGCCTGCGGTTTAAACTGCTGCAATTGCGTGACCAGCGCATTGAGTCGCCGGTTTTCTTCGGCCAGATCGGTGTTGACCTGCCGCAGCCGGGCGTATTCCTGCGCTTTATTCGACCAGGCCATAATTTTGGCCGCGTAATAATTCGAGGTATTAAAGAACCGAATGCTCCAGTAATTATTGCTATTTATAATGAAATAAAAGCTCAACACCTCGAGCAGAACAAACAAGATGAAGTTCCGGCTGCGGACGATGAACTGGAATAACTCGAACATACGGGAGTTAAAAGTTAAGAGTTAAGAGTTAAAAGTCCGTCAGGCAACTCTTAACTCTTAATTTTTAACTGATTAGGACGGATTTATACATATCGAGGTTTTTGATCACCTCGCCGGTGCCCTTCACGACGGCTTTCAGCGGATCGTCGGCGACGTGGATCGGCAGCTTGGTTTTGGCACCAATCCGTTTGTCAAGACCGTGCAGCAATGCCCCCCCACCCGTCAGGTGAATCCCGTTCGTGTAAATATCGGCCGAAAGTTCCGGGGGCGAAATTTCCAGCGCCTTCATCACGGCTTCTTCAATCTTCGAAATGGACTTATCGAGCGCGTAAGCAATCTCGCTATACGTTACCTTAATTTCTTTCGGAATACCGGTCATCAAATCCCGTCCCCGAATTTCGTAATCGGCGGGCGGGCTGTCGAGTTCGGGCAGGGCCGACCCCACTTCCATTTTAATCTGCTCCGCCGAGCGTTCACCGATCAGCAGGTTGTGTTCCCGGCGCATGTAATCGACGATGTCGCGCGTGAAGACGTCACCGGCAATCCGGATCGACTGCTCGCAGACAATACCGGAAAGGGCAATAACCGCAATTTCCGTCGTTCCGCCACCGATATCGACAATCATCGTGCCATTTGGCTGGGTAATATCGATCCCGATTCCAATGGCGGCCGCAATCGGTTCGTGAACCATGTAGACTTCTTTGGCCCCGGCGTGTTCGGCGGAGTCCTTAACGGCCCGCTTTTCCACTTCCGTAATCCCCGACGGAATGCAGATCACCATGCGGTGCGAAGGGGAAAACAGCCGGTTGCCCGTATCGATCATCTTAATCAACCCGCGAATCATCAGTTCGGCGGCCGTAAAATCGGCGATCACACCGTCTTTCAGCGGGCGGATTGTCTTGATATTTTCGTTCGTTTTTTCATGCATTTGCATCGCCTTGTGACCAATCGCCAGGACTTTTCCATTGATTTTGTCCATCGCGATGATCGAAGGCTCGTCCACCACAATCCGGTCTTTGTGAATAATCAGCGTATTGGCGGTACCGAGGTCAATCGCAATATCGCTGGAGAGAAAGTTAAATAGTGCCATTCGTTATTTTCGTGCAAGCACGGTGTAGCCCCTGTTTTTGGAGGTGCAAAAATATAGATAATTCGAGAGAACTATCGCTACATAATTGCATTTTTATTATTTTTTATACCTGATGGTTCATTAATAAAACGTCAAAAAGGCCGATCTCCAATGGAACAGGCCGGAATCTTAATCCACCGGGATTGATTCACGTAAAACTGTTACCTTTGCACTGTATGGGAATCCGATCAGTTTTGAGCAAGCCACTGGCGAAATTTGTCGTACAGCGGCAGCAGGAGTGGATGCACCGGCCGGGCGAAACGCAGCAACGGTGGTTCCGGAACCTCCTCGATGGTGCAAAAAATACCGCCTTTGGCCGCGATCACCGGTTCAAAGATATCAACTCATACCCCGAATTTCGGCAGGCCGTACCCATCCGCGATTACGAAGACCTCAAACCGTATATCGAGCGGATTCTGGCTGGGGAGTCGGATGTGTTGTGGAAGGGAAAACCGGTTTATTTTGCCAAAACCTCCGGCACCACGTCCGGCACGAAATACATTCCGATCACGAAAGAGTCGATCCCCAACCACATCAACTCGGCCCGCGATGCCCTGCTGAACTACATTCACGAAACCGGCAAGGCGGATTTTCTGGATAAGAAGCTGATTTTTCTGTCGGGCAGCCCGGAACTGGTCGTCAAAAACGGCATCAACATCGGGCGGCTTTCGGGCATTTCGAATCACCACGTTCCGGCCTATCTGCGCACCAACCAGTTGCCGTCGTATGAAACCAATACCATCGAAGATTGGGAAACCAAACTGGAAAAGATCATCGACGAAACGCTGACGCAGCCCATGTCGCTGATTTCGGGCATTCCGCCCTGGGTGCAAATGTATTTCGACCGGATTCAGGCGCGGACGGGGAAGAAAATCAAAGATGTATTCCCCGACTTTTCGCTGTTCGTCTACGGCGGTGTCAATTTTGAACCCTACCGGGCGAAATTGTACGAATCCATTGGCAAGAAAGTCGACAGCATCGAAACCTATCCGGCTTCGGAGGGCTTTATTGCCTATCAGGATACGCAGACGGAAGAAGGTTTGCTGATGATGCTCAACAGCGGTATTTTCTTCGAGTTCATTCCGGCAGAAGATTATTTTTCCAAAAACCCGCGTCGGCTGACCATCGAGCAGGTTGAGTTGAATAAAAACTACGCGGTGGTGATTCATAACAACGCCGGTTTGTGGGGCTATTCGCTGGGCGACACCGTCAAATTCGTCTCGAATGATCCGTATCGGCTGTTGGTCACCGGTCGCATCAAGCATTTTATCTCGGCCTTCGGCGAACACGTCATTGGCGAGGAAGTGGAAAAAGCGTTGCAATACGCCATGGAACAACATCCGGAAACGGAAGTCGTCGAGTTTACCGTTGCGCCGATGGTTTCGCCCGTTGAAGGATTGCCGTATCACGAGTGGTTTGTTGAATTTGCGACGCCCCCGAACGACCCGGATGCCTTCGTCCGCGACCTTGACCGCCGATTGACCGAACTGAATGTGTATTACAAAGACCTGATTTCGGGCAGCATCCTGCGCCCCCTGAAGCTGACGGTTTTGCCTCGCGACACGTTCCGCAATTACATGAAAGCGCAGGGCAAACTCGGCGGGCAGAACAAAGTGCCGCGCTTATCGAATGATCGGGTGATTGGGGAAGGGTTGTTAGAGATTGTGCAAACGGTTTAGATCATGGAAACGTATCCTATTACTGCTGACCGTTTAGGGCATATTCCTGATCATATTCAGTCTTTACTGGGTACGTTAAAAGCAAGATTGGAATCCTGGTATGAAAACCGGCTTGACCGAATTATTTTATACGGTTCCTATGCCCGTGGTGATTACCATGAAGATTCAGATATCGATCTTCTCATCATCCTGAAGGACAGAAAAATAGCCAAATTGAAAGAGATCAATGCTCTCGTGTCCTTAAAATATGACTTGATGATCGCCAACAACATCCTGTTATCAATTAAGGCAATTACAGAGAGTGATTATGTAAACAAGACGAACGCGATCTATTATTTTATTAAACGCGAAGGCATTGTTTTATGAAAGATGCCATCCGATTACGAATAAAGAAAGCTGAAGAAAATCTTGCGGCAACAAAATCAAATTTGGAAGACGAATTTTTCGGCGTCGCTGTTAATCGGGCCTATTATGCGATGTTTTGTGCAACGCAAGCGCTGCTTCTCATTAACGGTTTCCACGTAAAAACGCACAAAGGAATGCATGTGAAGTTTGGAGAACTTTATATCCAGTCGAATATATTTCCAAAAGAGATGGCGACTTTATTGACTGCCACTGAGGATCTGCGAATAGAGGCCGATTATGATTTTGACGATGCAATAACGCATGAAGAAGCCGCTATAGGCTTACAGAACGCAACTTTTTTTGTTGACAAAATTAAAGAGTATCTACGTTCACAAGATTTATTAGATGACTAACCCCAAACGCCGTATCGCCATTCTCGGCTCGACCGGCTCCATCGGCACGCAGGCCATCGACGTGATTCGGGCGCATCCGGAGGCATTCGAAGTTGAGGTGCTCGTGGCAAATTCCAATGCCGAACTGCTGATCGAACAGGCCGCGCTGGTGCGGCCCAATGTAGTAGTGATCTGCAACGAAGACCGGTATGATGCGGTTTTTTCAGCCCTCGATCCGCTGGGCATCAAAGTGTATGCCGGAGCCAAAGCCGTGTCGTCGGTGGTGCAAATGGAAAGCATCGACATGGTGCTGACCGCAATGGTCGGTTACGCCGGTTTGCTGCCGACCATCAAAGCCATCGAAGCCGGAAAACACATCGCCCTGGCCAATAAAGAAACGCTGGTGGTGGCGGGTGAACTGATTACCAAACTCGCGCAGGAAAAAGGTGTGAATATTCTGCCGGTCGATTCGGAGCATTCGGCGATTTTTCAGTGTCTGGCGGGCGAATTTCATAATCCGATTGAAAAGATTATCCTGACGGCATCGGGTGGGCCGTTTCTCGGCAAATCGCGGGATTTTCTGAAAACCGTCACCAAAGCCCAGGCTCTGAAACACCCGAACTGGACGATGGGTGCCAAAATTACGATCGACTCGGCTACGTTGATGAACAAAGGGCTGGAAGTGATCGAAGCCAAGTGGTTGTTCGGGCTGGAACCGTCGCAGATCGAGGTGGTGGTGCATCCGCAGAGCATCATTCATTCGATGGTGCAGTTTCAGGATGGCAGCATCAAGGCGCAGATGGGTTTGCCCGACATGCGCCTGCCGATTCAGTGTGCGCTGGCCTATCCCCACCGTCTGCCCTCCGATTTTCCGCGCTTCGACTTCGCAAAATACCCGTCGCTCACATTCGAACAGGCTGATCTTGAAACATTTCGTAACTTGCAACTCGCGTTCGATGCGCTCGGCCGGGGCGGCAACGTTCCCTGCATCGTCAATGCGGCCAATGAAGTGGCGGTAGCGGCTTTTTTGCACGACGAAATCGGCTTCCTGGAAATTTCGGATATCATCGAAGAAGGTATGCAGAAAGTGGCCTACGTCGCCCAGCCAACCTACGACGATTACGTCCGAACCGACGAAGAAACCCGGCGCATTGCCACCGCCCGAATTAAAAGTTTCGTTTAATTGTTTCCCGATAAACCACAATAAAATTCGGGGAGTAGTGGACGGTTTTCAATCGCTGTTCGTTAAAAGTAAAATCCGCCGTTAAAATGCTTTTGTTTAATCAGGCTTTGTGGGCGGTTTTCGGTCTGTAGTACGTGTATAAATTCATGAAACAGCAACGCAACAAATCATAATCAATTAAATAAGTCGCCGGGTCGCCGGCGCAATCAGTTTAAACGAATGGAACTAGCAAGAGTAGCGGAAATAGCAATCATGGCCGGACAGCTCATTTTGGGTCTGTCTATTTTGGTGGGGTTGCATGAGTTGGGACACTTATTAGCCGCAAAAGCCTTTGGCATGCGGGTGGAGCAATATTTTATCGGTTTTCCACCGAAAGTCTGGAGTATCAAACGGGGCGGAACCGAATACGGTCTGGGTGCGATTCCGCTGGGCGGTTTTGTCAAGATCTCCGGAATGATCGATGAGTCGCTTGATACAAAGTCGATGCAACACGAACCGCAACCCTGGGAATTCCGCTCAAAACCGGCCTGGCAGCGGTTAATCGTCATGTTGGGTGGTATCATCATCAACGTCATTACCGGTATTGTCATTTTTGTGGCGCTGACCTACCAGAACGGCGAAACCTACACCTCGGCCCGCGACGCGAAATACGGGATTGTGGCTTACGATCTGGCCAAAGGAATCGGCCTGAAAACCGGCGATAAGATTGTTAAAATCAACGGGAAGGAATTCGAGGATTTCAGCGACATCCGCAGCTCCGAGGTTTTTCTGGGCTCCGATAGCTATTATACCGTGGAACGGAAAGGTGCCGACGGAAAAGTGGAAGAAATTACCATTGATATCCCCAACGACTTTATCGATAAATTATCCGACAAGAAAAATGCCGGGATGTTTGTGGAAGCCATTCAGCCATTTCGGGTTGGCGAAATCGTTCCGGGAATGCCGGCCGAAAAGTCAGGATTACAAAAAGGCGACGTTATTACGGCCGTCAACGGAAAACCGACCCCGTTCTACCACGAATTTCAGGAGATCGTGAAGGCTAATGCCAACAAAGCGATTACGATGACGGTAAAACGCCCGAACAGTCCCCAGCTCATTACGCTCAACTCCGCGGTTACCGACAAAGGCCAGATCGGTTTTGGCGCGGAGTCGCTGCTGAAAAAAACACACATCGATTATACGTTTGGTCAGGCGCTGGGCAAAGGGACGGAGCAAGCCTTCAGTGTGGTGTACGACAACATCAAAGGATTCGGCAAAATTTTCCGGGGTGATGTTTCGGCTTCCAAAGCCCTGAGCGGCCCCATCGGTATTGCCCAGAATCTGTTCGGCGGTGTCTGGATGTGGGAGCGGTTTTGGTTCGTAACCGGTTTGCTGTCGATGGCGCTGGCGTTCATGAACGCCCTGCCGATTCCGGCACTCGACGGCGGTCACTCGACGCTGTTGCTTTACGAAATCGTGTCGGGACGCAAACCGTCGGACCGGTTTCTGGAAGGAGCGCAGCGGGTTGGTATGGTGATTCTGCTGGGATTGATGGCGTTTGCAATCTTCAATGATGTATTCAAAGCGGTTTTCTGAGTTTAAGAAGGAGTTATTTCGCGGAGATAAGCGGAGTAAATTAGAGCTAAGCAGAGTTTTAATTAATAAAAATAAACTCCGCTTAACTCTGTTAAACTCCGCTCAACCGCCGGGCGGCCCCGTCCGCGAAATAATTTTTTGCTTATTCTCACTCCTGTTCTTCACAGGTGCGCATCCGGTGCATACGAGCATTACGCAGATGCAGTACAATGCGGCTGAAAAGACATTTGAAGTGAGTCTTCGGGTATTTACGGATGATTTCGAAGAAGCCCTGACCAAAGAAAACAACAACCAACGGGTGCGGCTCAGCGATAAAGACGCCAATGGGCCGTTGGTGGAACGCTACCTCCGCAAGCATTTTGGCTTGACAAACCCCAGTCGGCAACGCAAACCGTTTCGGTATATTGGCAAGGAACAGGAAGTGGATGCGACCTGGATTTATATCGAAATACCATATGCGGAATCCGTTCAGGGCAGCACGTTGCAACAGTCGTTGCTGATGGAAGTATTTGACGATCAGATCAATTTAGTCAATGTGGCTTATCTGGCCGAAAAAAAAACCGTACTGTTCCGGAAAAACAGCCCGCAGCAGGTATTGAACTGGTAAGTAGCGGAGCCATTCGAGCATAGATTCTCAGTTCGTTTTGAGTTTCATCGCCTTTTTCGTTACTTGTATCGATACAGACAAATCCGCCTGTTTTTTAGTTTGGCATACCCCTTGTGCTATATACCAATCTTTCTTTTCAGTACATATCAAGCCTGTGTGATACACTAAGTCTGTCAGTTTGGCAGACATCTAACTATGAGTGTAACTAGTAAATACGATACTCAATTATGGTTGGCGGATTCGGATCTGGACAATCTTGAAATTGTTCCGCTGGGATCAGCCGATGATGCCGATGACGACTATATTGTACCCAACGACCTCTCTATTCTGCCCGTTCGAAATACCGTACTCTTTCCGGGAATGGTGATTCCGGTAACAGTCGGGCGACAGAAGTCGATTAAATTAGTAAAAAAGGCTTACAAAGGAAACCGCATCATTGGTGTGGTGGCCCAGTCGAACCAACAGAAAGACGAACCCACCGCCGACGACCTCTACCGCCTGGGAACGGTCGCGTACATCATCAAAATGATTACGCTGCCCGACGGAAATATCACGATCATTATTCAGGGGAAAAAGCGGTTTGAAATTGTCAACTTCCTTCAGGAAGAACCGTATCTGACGGCCAATGTCCGGCAGATCGACGATCATTTTCCGAATCCCAACCGCAAGGAATCGAAAGCGCTCATTCAATCCCTGAAAGAATCAGCGTATAAAATCCTGCGTTTAAATCCGGAAATTCCGCAGGAAGCCCGGATCGCGCTCGACAACATCGAAAGTCCCATGTTTTTGATGCACTTTCTGTCGTCGAACATCAACGCCGAAGTGGCGGATAAACAGAAATTGCTGGAAACCACCGAAGGTGCCCAACAGGCGACCCTGTTGCTGGAATACATGCTGCGCGAAATCCAGTTGCTGGAACTGAAACGCGAAATTCAGACCAAAGCCAGCTCGGATATCGATCAGCAGCAACGCGATTATTTCCTGCGTCAGCAGATCAAAGTATTGCAGGATGAACTGGGCATGGACAGCCCCGACCGCGACCTGGAAGAAATTCGGATGCGGGCGGCCCGCAAAAAATGGACGCCTTCCGTTCATGCTCATTTTGACAAGGAACTGAACAAACTCCAGCGGATCAACCCGATGGCACCCGAATATCCGGTGACGATGAATTACATCGAGTTGATGGTCGATTTGCCCTGGAATGAGTATTCGAAAGATAATTTTGACCTCCGCCGGGCGCAGAAAGTGCTGGATAGCGACCATTTCGGACTCGAGAAAGTAAAGGAACGGATGATTGAATACCTGGCCGTTCTGAAACTGAAAAACGACCGGGCCTATGATGGCATGAAAGCGCCGATTCTGTGTTTATACGGCCCTCCGGGTGTCGGAAAAACCTCGTTGGGTCGCTCGGTTGCCAAAGCATTGGGGCGGAAATACATCCGGATGGCATTGGGGGGTGTTCACGATGAAGCCGAAATCCGGGGACACCGGAAAACCTACATCGGCGCCATGCCGGGCAAAATCATTCAGAACATCAAAAAAGCGGATTCGTCGAACCCGGTTTTTATTCTGGACGAAATTGACAAGGTAAGTTCCGATTTTCGCGGAGATCCGTCGTCGGCGCTGCTCGAAGTGCTCGATCCGGAGCAGAATTCGACCTTTATCGACAACTACCTCGAAGTTGAATACGACCTGTCGAAGGTGCTGTTCATTGCGACTGCCAATTCACTCGACACGATTCACCCGGCCCTGCGCGACCGGATGGAAATCATCGAACTGACCGGTTATACGGTTGAGGAAAAAATCCAGATTGCCAAAAAATACCTGATTCCGAAGCAGCGGAAAGAACATGGTTTGAAACCGAAAGATTTGATGGTGGACGATAAGGCCATCCAACGGATCATCGAAAGCTACACCCGCGAGTCCGGCGTTCGGAATCTGGAGCAGAAAATTGGGGCTCTCGTTCGCAAAATTGCCAAGTCAATTGCCCTCGAAGAAGGCTATCCGAAAACCATTAAACCGGCGGATGTTCAGAAAATGCTGGGGGCCGAAATCTTCGACCGCGATCTGTATTCGGACGACGACATTGCCGGTATTGTGACCGGTTTAGCCTGGACGCAGGTAGGGGGCGAAATCCTGTTCATCGAATCGAGCCTGAGCCGTGGAAAAGGCAACCTGACGCTGTCGGGCCAGTTGGGCGATGTCATGAAGGAATCGGCGGTAACGGCCTTGTCGTACCTGAAAGCCCATTCCGACCAGATCGGGCTCGATTACAACGTTTTCAATCACTACGACTTACACGTTCACGTGCCGGCCGGGGCGGTTCCGAAAGACGGGCCGTCGGCGGGGATTACGATGCTAACGTCAATGGCGTCGATTTTCACCCAGCGAAAAGTGCGGCCCTTTCTGGCCATGACGGGCGAGATTACGTTGCGCGGCAAAGTATTGCCGGTCGGCGGGATCAAAGAGAAGATTCTGGCGGCCAACCGGGCGGGAGTTCGGGAAATTATGCTCTGCTCGAAAAACCGCAAGGACGTGGAAGAAATCAACCCGAATTACATCCAGGATCTGACCATTCACTACGTCGATACGGTCGATCAGGTGCTGGAAACGGCGCTTTTGCCGCAACAGGTTTCCAAACCAATGAAGTTTATTCTTCCGAAAGAAAAAGAGAAAGATCCCGATCCCGTTCCAGCCTCAGTGACGGTTTTGTGATCATGAGTAAAAAAAGAAGGCCACCAATTTGGTGGCCTTCTAACATTATAACCTAACTAATTGATTACCAGTTAATCGACATCCCAGAACAGCTTGGTGCTGAAGGCATCGATTGTTCCCTGGGCGGTTACATTGGCTCCGTTTGAACCCGATTCGGTATTCGGGTAATAAAACCGCACCGGACGTTTGGCATCCGCAACCTGAACACTTTGCGGCAGAACCGGCAGGTTCGTACGGCGGTATTCCGTCCAGGCTTCCAAACCGCTGAAGTTGGTCAGGGCAATCCATTTCTGAATAGCAATGGCCGTCAGTTTGTTCGACGAGGCATCGAAATCGTAGTTTTCGATTTTACTACCTTTAAATGCTTCGGCACCGGCGACATTGGCCCCCAACACGCGAAACGATTGTACGATACCGGCTTCAAAGTAGGCTTTTGCCGTCAGCGGCAGGGTTACATCCGAATACCGTTGTTTGGCTTCGGCCAGCAGAAACTGAACTTCCGACGCGGTCATCAGAATCGCCGGACGGTTGTATTCGCCTTTTACAATCAGACTGGGTCCCAGCGAGGTCGTGTTGGCGGGCAGGTAACCCGAGCTAACCCCAAACGGCGTTCCCGTATAGTTAGCCGACACTTCTTTCAGAATACTGGTTCCCGGTACCGAACCGTTTTCGCCACTGTTGGCGTAGGCAATCCGCTTCATCCGGAGCGTATCACCGGCGGCTTTCAGGCTATTGATTAAAAACTGCGTCGGACGCGGGAAGTTGTTCAGTGCACGTTTGGCGCCGTTGGCATCATACCCCCAGCGGTCGTAAACACCATTTAGTTTTCCGGCGGTTGCCAGGAAGAAAGAAGGCCCACCCACTCCGACATCTTCGCCCGTGATGAAACCGGAGCCTTCGGTCACGATCTTGTTGATTTCCGTCTTGATGTAGGTCTCTTTTCCGGCTACTTTCGACTGGCGAATCAGAATTTTCATCTTCAGTGAGTTGGCAAACTGCGCCCATTTCGTAACACTGCCTTTAAAGACGATATCGGACCCCGTAAAGGCGCTGGCAAACGGATTGGCCTTCAAATCGGCAATGGCTTCATCCAGCAGCGTAATCAGTGATTCGTAAACCGCCTTCTGATCATCAAATTTCGGAGCCAGCACTTCGCCACCTTTCAAGGCATCCGTATACGGAATGTTGCCGTACATATCCACCAGCTGCTGATACAACATGGCTTTCATCACTTTGGCCGGGCCTTTCAGGTACTTCTGGTTGTTGGCATCGGCGTTGTTGATGACAAACTGGTAATCCTGTAGGTTGTCGTAGTAGGCATCCCAGTAGGTGAAATCACCGTTGGTGAAGTTGTAGGCAAAAATGGTCGTGTTAATAATATACCCATTTCCCTGCGACCACTGGCCTGCCCAGTAATAACCAAGTTCGTTGGGCTGCGTGCCGGTTGCACTATTCCCGATCAGGTTCGTTGCCGTGGTATTCAGGGCATTCGTGAATACAAAACTCGGCGATGCCGTCGGCAAAACGTTCGGATTGGTATTGATGTCCAGAAAGGATTCTTTACAGGAACTACCAATGAGCGCCACAAAGGCAATTATGAAAAACGATTTTAATTTCATGTCAAAACGATTTCAGTGATTACTAAAATGTAAGGTTGATGTTCACACCGTACTGACGCACTGGCGGAGTTTGGCCGGTCGTGTTGATACCCACACTGTTGGCCGTGGTCATACCGGGAATGGCCGTTGCACCCGGAGCCTGGTTGCCGACGTTGCTGAATTCGGGGTCCGTGTAATAATTCAGTTTATCCACGATCGTGAACACATTCCGTCCGTAGATGGAAATGCTGGCGCCGGACAGGAATTTCGTTTTTGTCATCAGCTCCTGCGGTAAGCGGTACGACAGGTTGATGTCCCGGAGTTTGATGAACCAGGCCGGTGCCACGAAGTTTTCGGAGATCAGGCGGTAGTTGTCAACCCACAAACCATATTCGGCTTCCCGTACATTAACCGTGGTATTGTTCACCACGGTTTTACCGTCCGTATCCAGGTAGGCTGAGTTCGGGAAGACGTGCGGAGTGCGGTCTTCGGTCCATTTACCCGTTCCGGTGAAGGTCATCTGACGGCCCAGATCGCTGAACATCACGTTGCCACCCCGGTATTCGAAGTTAAACGTAAAGCCAAAGTTGCCGTATTCCATTTTCGAGCCCAGACCGGCAATGTGCCGTGGCAATACACCACCCCGGGTCGACAGAGCCGCGTTCCGCAGCGGATAACCCGTCGTTGAATTCACCAGCACGCGGCCAGAACCGTCCGGAGCGTACTGATACCCATCGGTTTTCAGCATCGGGAAACGCGAACCCTTAATGACGTTGGTATTGGCATAGGCAAACGTGTTGTTGAGCTGGAATTCATCGACGCCCGGATAAAGGTCATTCACTTTGTTATCATTGAAGGAATAGCGAACGCTGGCATCCCAGGAGAACTTACCCCCTCTGGCAATCAAATACTTCAGTTCGGCTTCATAACCCCAGTTTTTGGTCTCGCCGACGTTGATCAGCAGGTTATTAAAACCGGTCGAATTCGGAACCTTCACCGTAATTACCTGACCTTTCGATCGTTGCGAATACGCCGATACATCGATATTGACCCGGTTGTTGAACAACTGGAATTCGCCCCCGATTTCGGTCGAATAAACAATTTCCGGTTTCAGGTTGGCATCAGGCAAGACGTTACCGACCGACAGACCGACCGTGTTGCCGTAGGGGAAGTTCGCACCGTTGGTATAGGCCAGATCCAGGCCGTACAATGGAATGTTGTCGTTGGCATTTTTATTGGCGTTCAACCGGATTTTGGCGTAGTTCAGGATGTTGTTCTTCAGCGACGGAAACGCGTCGGTCGGAATGAACGAGAGTGCGGCACCGTAATACGGATACGACCAGGTGTTGGCCGGACGATCGGGTTTGTAGAACCGGGAGGTTGCATCGAACCGGAACGTACCGTTCAGAATCAGCCAGTTCTTGTAATTCGTGGTCAAGTCAGCGTAGTAACCAAACCGGCGTTCCTGCGAACTGATCTCACCACCCGTCAATTCGCCCTGGCGGTTGGCTACGTTGTAGACATCCGGCACCACGATGGAGCTGGATCCTACGGCAATGGCTTTGGTCGTTTTCTGGTAAACGCTGTTTCCCAAAATCAACTTGTTTGAAAGCGGGCCAAAGTCCTTCGTCAATTGAATCAGGAATTCGTTGTTGATGACGTTTTCCGTACCTGAGTAATCCAGCACTGAACCAAGCTGGTCGGTAATGGCCCGGTAGATTCCCGTTCCGTCACCGTCGCGGAAAAAGGGCGCCGGAATAAAGGATTTGGTTTTGGCCCAGTCGGAATACAGGAACTTACCGACGGTGTTTTTACCCGTCCGTGAGTTGTTCATCACCCCCAAACGCTCGGTAAACATCAACCAGGGCGTGGCCTTGAAGTTCAGGCTCAGGTTTCCGTTCAGGTTGGAATCCTTGTATTTCATCCGGCCATTATCGGCATTGAAATACGGGTTGTTATAATAGTCATTGTAAAAACCGTTCGGATTGGCAAACTGATTGGTCTGCCAGTCGCGCAGGTCACTCAGGGGCAGGTTGGCCGGTTGGTTGAGCACGTCGTTGTAGAAATCCGACGAGGTCCGGTCATACGACGCCTGCGTGTAGGCTGCATTGAAACCCGCCGTCAGTTTGCCGTATTCTTTCGTTGCCGACAGCCGGGCCCCCGTCCGGTTGCTTTTGTCATGCGGTACAATTCCGTGAATGCTCTGGTTTTCGAGCGACATGTAGAACGAACTCGTTTCGTCACCACCCGAGAAATTCACCTGGTTGTTCATTGAAATACCGGTATCGAATGCTTTGCGACGCGCGTTTGGAATGGCCGAGTAGGGCAGCATATACTGGCCGCCACTTTCCGTGGTCCGGCCCTGCATCCGGATCGAACCATCGAAGCGATCGCCGTACTGCTGGTTTTCGTACGAGCGCCAGTTGTCTTTCATCCGCTCCAGGTAGTCGGTTTTGTAACCTGCTCCGCCAAAGGAGGTTGCGTAGTGTGATCCGGACCCAAACTGATCCTGGAGTTGGGGCAGGAAGCTGATTTGCTCAAAGTTCGTACTGTTCGAATACGAGACTTTCAGTTTTCCTTTCGCGCCTTTTTTGGTCGTAATAATCAACGCGCCGTTGATTCCGGCCGATCCGTACAGCGTAGCCGCCTGGCCACCTTTCAGAATCGAGATGCTTTCGATGTCATTCGGGTTGATGATCGCCAAAACCGTTGAAGTCGTTTGCATACCGTCCAAAACAACCAGGGCTTCGTTGTTCCCGGTCAAGGAACGATACCCGCGCAATACCACTTTTACTGCCGGGTCAACGCTGTTGTTGACGTTGTAAACTGCTAAGCCCGTTACTTTTCCGGAGAGAGCCTGCGCCAATTGTGGCGAACGACCCACGGTAACGTCTTCGGTGGATACTTTTGAATACGCGTACCCAATTTCCCGCTGGTTTTTCCGGATACCCTGGGCGGTTACCACAATTTCCTGTAGTTGTGAAGCGTCTGATTTCATGACAACGTCCAGCTTGGTCTGCGTGTTGACCGTAACGCTCTGGGTCACAAAACCAATAAAACTGAATTGCAAAACCGTGCCTTTGCTGACACTAATCTGGTATGTCCCCTGATCGCTGGAGGTGGTTCCGCGGGTACTTCCTTTGATAACAACGTTTACGCCCGGAAGAGGACTGCCGTCTTCCGAGGCCGTAATTCGGCCGGATACTGTAATGTCCTGCGCCAATAGGGGTAAACAGAACACCATCGACAGTAGCCAGCTACTGAGTAGACATCTTTTCATAATTCAATTGTATTTAGTTTGGTTAATTCAAGAATAAGGTGGTAACTTTTTTCATAGCGCGTTTATCCACCGCGTTTGCCGCCGTACAAATACGCATACGGGGACACAAACCCGGGAGAAGGTTGTCTCACGACTTGTTGACAATGGTCAGCCAAAAATCAGACTGCTGGTTTCCTAAACAGGTAATGCCAGACTTACCCGATCCAGGGAAAGTCGAACTGTTTACAAAAACCGTCAGGGAGTTGAGAATCGGTCGTTCCGGGGATGAAGGTTGCCCGAATAGATCTCAATTGGGGGGGAGAGTCGGCCACTGTACCGGAAAGGTACAGTGAGTTAATCAGTAAATTTTCTTTCATGTTTTAGCCTAGGTTAATGAATAATACCCAAAGTAACGAAATATAATATTACATAGTTGATAGTTCATAATATTTTATTCTATCATATTTGGTTTTATACTAGATAAAAGTGGCAAATATCAAAAATCTCAACCTTTTTAGGTACGACTCATTTAAAACCTAGTTTCGGTAAAACCGGGAATTGTATTTTCGTTTAGGCTAAAAACGCAACATCCCATCCGGGATTCCGGACGGGATGTTGTCAAATTAGGTGTATTTGGTAACTTCTTACCTTACTGCTTATCCCACCAGATCCGCGTATACGGATCGTCTTTGCCCTGGCTGGCGATAACGGCATTGTAATTCGTTGTATTCAAAGTTCCTTCGGTTGCCACCGGGTAGGCCAGACGACGCGGAATGGCCGTGCCACCGTTAAGGGGTGAAGCCGCCGGTTTCAAAACCGGGAAGCCCGTCCGGCGCCACGAATTCCAGGCCGAATTTCCCTGATTGAACAGGGC
Source organism: Larkinella rosea (assembly GCF_003858635.1). GTDB lineage: Bacteria > Bacteroidota > Bacteroidia > Cytophagales > Spirosomataceae > Larkinella > Larkinella rosea. The sequence continues at coordinate 176,532 of NZ_RQJO01000015.1, read as the reverse complement.
AATCCAGCGTTGGGTTGCAATTTGCTCGATTCCTTTGGCATCGGCATACGCCACATCCGGCTGAGCAATATAGGCCGTGTAAGCAGCATCCGTATAGGCCGTACCCATCCATTGCTGCAACGAGGCTTTAATGGCCGATTCATACAGCGTTTTGGCGTCGCCGGTTATCCAGCCCAATTTAGCCGCTTCGGCCTGTGCAAACAGTACTTCCGCATACACGACGATATTGGCGGGCGCAGCCTGGGCCGCAACCGTTGAAGCCGCGAGCGAGAAATTCTGGGCCGGGCCTGCCGCCGGGAAAACCGCATAGGGCGCACCTACATATTCGCCTTTCTGGTTGGTAGCCGCCATATACGTCAAACGCGGATCGCTTACTTTTTTCAGGTAATCGACAAACGTGCTGCTCACCGCAAAATCTTTCCGGTTGCTCCGCACATAGTTGGTATACAACGGATTTTCGTTGTTGGCATCGGCCAGAAATGTGTATCGCACATTATCCGCATTCGACGCCAGCGGGCCATCGGCCAGTGCAGCCGTAAACTCAGCTTTGCCTTTCGTCGGGTCAACTTTGGAGAGCTGCAAAGCGGCCAGCAGGCGTTGGGTAGCCGCAAACTTTTTCCAGCGGGCCGCATTACCACTCAGCAAAATATCCCCTTTCACGGCGGCTCCGGCGTCAAACTGAGCCGCAGCTTCTTTGTATTGCTTAAACAGATCGGTATAAATGTCCTGCTGTTTATCGAAAGCTGGCGAAAAGTTCTGATCACCTTTCAGCGCCTGCGTATATGGAATATCACCCCAGCGGTCGGTCATCCACTGGAAAATATAGGTTTTCAGAATCCGGGCAATCGCAAGCTGGTTGTTGTTCGACCCGTAGATCGCTACACTGGCTTTCGTAGCCGCATTGGTATTCTGATCGATAATGGCCTGCAGATTGACCAGCGGTCCGGCATACAAACCGTTGTAGCTGAAATTGATCGTTTTATACCGCGAATCTTCGATATACGTTACGTCACTGAACTGCTGCACGTACAGCGCCGGTGTAATGTTAAAACCGCCCGGCCCCACCTGGCTGTTCATGGTTCCGACCGACCGGATCGCCCCCGTAAACAAGCTGGATGTGTTGGGCAGCAACGGACTGTTCGGGTTGACGTTCATTTCTTCGAAATCCTTACAAGCGAAAGTCGAAAGCAGCAGACCCGTAAAAAGAATGGACTTATGTAATTTCATGATGTCTGTTTTTGAAGTTTAATTAAAGACCTAAACGCAGGTTTACACCGAACGACCGCACCGGCGGCAATTGGCCACCTTCATACCACAGCGTTTCTGATTCTGAAATGTCGATACCGCCACCAATGGCGCTGTAAATCAATAGTGGATTGCGGGCAATCAACGAAACGTTGGCCGACTTGATGAATTTGCCCAGCATATTTTTGGGGAAATTGTAACCGACCGAAATCTCCCGCAGTTTAATGTAGGATTTGCTGTAAATCCACCGCTCGTTCAGGGCGAACAGCCAGCCTTCATACAGATTTTGGGCATCAACGCGGGTTGTATTGGGTTGGCCGTCTTCCGTTACACCATCCAGCAAAATACCACCACCCGTTGCCGGATCGTCCCGCTTCGGTTTACCGAGTTCATTCAAACCCGCCGTTTCTTCGGAAAGTCCGGAACCCGCATTGAACATTTTGGTCGTTGAGAAGAATTTGCCACCGGCAATAAAGTCGGCGTTGACCCGTAACGTTACTCCCTTATACGAAAGTGTATTCAGAAAACCGCCTTTGAATTTCGGCAGAACCGAACCTAGCGGCACGTTATCTTCTTTGATATACAACCCCTCGTTCGGCGTACCTTTGGCATAGACCAGTTTGTTACCGTTGGCGTCTTTCTTGATTCCCTGACCCACCAGTAAACCCCAGTCCTGGCTTTCACGGGCGTTGAGAGTCAAGGTGCGCCACTGCGGGCCGTCGATCTGGTAGTTAGTCAAGCCTTCCCGCAGTTTAACCACTTTCGAGCGGTTGCGGTCGAGGTTGATGTCGAATTCCCAGGTGAAACCGGAGGCCGACCGGACCGGCGTGGCGTTGATGTGCAATTCCAGACCGCTGGTTTGAATCAGACCGGCGTTGATAACGGCGTTGGTATAACCGCTGGTTGGCGTAACCGGAACCGGAATAATCTGATTCTTATTGTCGTTGCGGTACGCCGTAAATTCAAAACCCAACCGGTTGTTCAGGAAACGCAGGTCGATCCCGCCTTCATACGACGACGACAAACCGGGTTGCAGATTGGAGTTCGGTAGCGTCGTAGGCAGGAACAAGGTTGCGTTGCTCGAATAAGACGTTCCGGATGTATACGATAACGCGGTTTGGTAAGGCCCAACGTCGGTACCAACCTGCGCATAACCGGCGCGGATTTTACCATACGACAGGATGCGGTTTTGCGGAATCAGTTCCGAGAACACCAAACCGGCCGAAAGGGATGGATACAGGTACGAATTGTTCGCTTTGGGCAGGGTTGACGACCAGTCGTTCCGAATCGATGCTTCTACAAAAACGAAATCCTTGTAGCCAACGCTCACGTTTCCGAAAACGCTGTTAACCTGCCGCTCATACAAATAGTTGTTGGCGGCTGGCCGGTCGATCGAAGCGGCAATATTGTAGAAATTTGGAGCCGAAAGCCCTCCTACCGTTGCCAGGAACTGACCTTCAATCCGGTTGTAGCGGATGTTACCACCGGCGTTAGCCACCAGTGAGATGTTTGAAAATTCCTGGTTATAGCTGGCCAGAAATTCATAGTTGTTCTCACGCGAACTCGCGCCCAGAGTGGCATAGGCGCCCAATCCTCCGGCGTTCAGCGTTCCCTGGGCTACGCGGGATTCCTGCGAAAAGTAATTCTGATCGCGACGGACGGTGGCCGAAGCTTTCAGGAAAGGCGTAAACTGGTAGGTCAGACCAAGATCACCGAAAAGCCGGTCGCTTCGGTTGCTGTTTGTGTTTTCGTACACCGACGTGAAAGGGCTGTCCCAGTATTTCGGGCGCGGATCAGTTGGGCTGCCGATGTTCCAGCTCCGGAACGTTCCGTCCGGGTTTTTGTAATTCCGCAGGTCATCCATATTAAGCTGGCGCTGGAACCACTGGTTGAACGAACCGATCGTCTGGTTGTAACCATTCAGTGTAGCATTCGAAATACCGATCGGGCTGTTGGTTGGCGTTGTTCCCCCGGATGAACCGTAACGGTCGGCGGGAAGGTTCGTCGTCTTGAAAGCCGTGTAGTTGATGTTCAGGTTAGCCGACAGCTTGCTGCCAAACTTGATCGTATTTTTGGCACTCACAAAGTCGCGGGTCTGGGATGAATTCGGAATAATCCCGTTGTTGATGATGTGCGTATACGAGATCCGGCTCTGGAACGCGTCGGTACCCCGTGAAAAAGCAATGTTCGTGTTGTTGCTGATGGGTTTGGCGAAGAAATCCCGCACGTTGTTGGGATGTGGCGAGAACGGCGTCAACTGACCAAATTCCGGCCCCTGCTGCCAGGAGAACGCCGAGCGGTGGGGCGTACCATCCATTCGGGGTCCCCAGCTTTCGTCAGCCGAGTAATCCAGGATTTTCTGTCCGTTGAACGAAGCCCAGTCGGCCGGGTGAATCTTCGGATCAAACTGGAAGGTATCCCAGGCCTGCGAGTAGCCACCACCGTATTCATTCTGGTATTTGGGCAGCATCCCCACCATGTCGATGGTTGTACTGTGGTTGAAGTCCAGCCGGGTTTCGCCCGCTTTGGCGCGTTTGGTCGTAATGACAATAACGCCCGCCGAAGCCCGGTTTCCGTACAGGGCTGTTGCCGAAGGTCCTTTCAGTACCGAGAGGTTTTCAACATCGTCCATATTCACCTGGCTCACGTCAGTGGGTGTGCCATCCACCACATACAGCGGATCGCCACCGGTCAGGGAGTTGACCCCCCGAATCCGGATGCTGGGGCTACCGAACTTCGCGGCCGATTGGCCCAACACCTGTACACCGGCAATTTTACCCGCCAGCGCATTGGCGACGTTCGGGTCGCGGGCGATGTTCAGTTTTTCCTGCTTCAATTCCTGAACTGAGTAGTTGAGTGCTTTCTTGTCGCGCGAAATACCGAGGGCCGTTACCACAATTTCCTGAAGTGTCGATGCATCGGGTTGTAACGTAAGATCAACCGTCGAGCGATTTCCGATGGAAACGTCGGTCGTCTTGAATCCGATAAAGGAGAAAGTTAGTGTTTCGGCGTTGTCAGGGACACTGAGGGAGTATTCACCGGTGGCGTTGGTAGTGGCCCCGCGAGAGGTCCCTTTGACCACAATGTTAACGCCGGGGAGTGGAGAACTATCTTCTGCGGAAGTCACTTTGCCCGAAATCGTACGGGTTTGAGCAAAGGAGGTGCTTACTGTGCCGGCAAGGCACAATAAGGCAATAAGTAAACGCTTTAACATGTTTTTAGTTAGGTTAATGAAAGTATTCAACTAATACTGATAGTGAAATTAGTACAAAATTTTCTATTGGCAATAGCCCGAAAGACAACAAATTCAGTAATGCCATTTTGTTATAGACTTCTTAATGAAATGTAAACGAAAAATATTTTTGTTAATAAATTGTAAATCAATACGTTGAGCCTATTCACAATTCCCTAACAATACGGTAAAATCTTATCCAATGAGCGTTGGATCAGTGGATTACAGATTGATGAATTATATTTGTTCAATGAGTAATTCTCCATTACCCGAAAATTTCCGGCAGCAGATGCTGCTGCAGTTAGGTACTGATTACCCGGCGTTCATTGCGGCTTTCCAGCAGCCCGCTCCCGTGAGCGTTCGGGTCAATCCGAAAAAAGCGGTTTTGAAAACGGCCGATCTGGAGCCGGTTTTGTGGTGTAACGAAGGCTTTTATTTGCCGGAACGCCCGGTTTTTACGCTCGATCCGCTGTTCCAGGCCGGGGCGTTTTATGTGCAGGAAGCGTCGTCGATGCTCATCGCCGAAGCACTGCGGCAAACTGCCCGCTTGCAACGCCCCTTGCGGATGTTGGATTTGTGCGCGGCCCCCGGTGGCAAAAGCACGCTGCTGGCTTCCCTCCTGACGCCCGACGGTCTGCTGGTTTGCAATGAAGTGATTCGCAGCCGGATACCGGTTTTGAAGGAAAATCTGGAAAAATGGGGCATCCCGAACGTAGCCATTAGCAACCACGATCCGGAAGATTTTAAATCACTGAGCGGTTTTTTCGACATCGTGCTGGTCGATGCGCCCTGTTCGGGCGAAGGGCTGTTTCGGAAAGATCCGGAAGCCATGCTCGAATGGTCGGCCGACAGTGTGGTGTTCTGCACCACCCGACAGCAACGGATTCTGACGGCGGCCGCTCCCCTGCTCTGCGACGACGGCTTACTTCTATATAGTACGTGTACGTATAATGATAGCGAAAATAGCCGGAATGCCGACTGGCTCAGTGAACACGGTTTTGAAAACCAGACGTTGGACCTGCCCGAATCCTGGGGAATTGTGGGAAAGACGTTGAATAACACGACAGGCTACCAATGTTATCCGCATCGCGTCAAAGGCGAAGGTTTTTTCCTGAGCATTTTCAAAAAGAAACAGCGGTCGAGCCCGGAAACGGGCATTCCACGGACCTTTCGCTCGTTAAAACCGGTGCGGAACTGGCAGGTAAAATCCTTGCAATCTTTCCTGAAAAACCCCGAAGCGTATTCGTTTTATGTCAAACCGAACAACGACGTTTTTGCCATTCCCGAATCGTTGTCGGCCGAGTTGCGCACGCTGGACTGGGCGTTACATAACAAAGGCTTTGGCCTGGAAATGGGCACGTTCAAAGGCGATGATTTTATTCCTTCGCACGCGCTGGCTTTGAGCACAGCCATTGCTGAAACTCTTCCCGGTATTGATTTAACGAAGGAAGAAGCCATGCGGTTTTTCAAAAAAGAAAATCTGGTACTGAACGAACCGGTGAAAGGCTGGTTGCTGGCGCGCTACGAAGGACTGAACCTGGGCTGGCTCAAGGGCGTCGGTAACCGGGTCAATAATTACCTGCCGAAAGAGTGGCGCATTCGCATGGACATCAAAGAATATTGAGTTCCAACTGCTTTTCGCCGAAACGGCGGTATTGGCATTCCAGCAAAAAAAGTAGTTACTTTGCCGACTTCTGAATCGACACGATCACCGAATAAAAAGCAACTCAATTCATGGCTTACGGATTATTGAAAGGCAAGCGAGGCATTATCACCGGAGCATTGGATGAAAAATCCATTGCCTGGAAAATAGCACTGAAAGCAAAGGAAGAAGGCGCGACGTTCACACTTTCGAACGCACCGCTGGCCATGCGAATGGGGGCTATCAAGCAACTGGCGGAACAATGTGAAGCCGAAATCATTCCCGCCGATGCAACCTCGGTGGAAGACATCGAGAACCTGTATACCAAATCGATGGATGTATTGGGCGGTAAAATCGACTTCGTGCTGCACTCCATCGGCATGAGTCCGAACATTCGTAAAAACCGCCCCTACGGCGACATGAATTACGAATGGTACCAGAAAAGCCTGGACATTTCGGCCCTTTCTTTCCATAAAATGATGCAAACCGCCGAAAAACTCGACGCCCTGAACGAATGGGCTTCGGTGGTCGGCCTGAGCTATATTGCCGCCCAGCGGACGTTTGCGTTTTACACCGACATGGCCGACGCCAAAGCCATGCTCGAATCCATCGCGCGCGGTTTTGGATACCGTTACGGTAAACTGAAAAATGTTCGCGTCAATACCGTATCGCAATCGCCAACGGTGACGACAGCCGGTGCCGGCATTGGCGGTTTTGATGTGTTCTACGAATACGCCCAACTGATGTCGCCCCTCGGCAACGCCACCGCCGACGATTGTGCCAATTACGTCATCACGCTTTTCAGCGATCTGACCCGCATGGTGACGATGCAAAACCTCTTCCACGACGGTGGTTTCTCCAGCGTCGGCGTTTCAGAAGATCTGGCCCTGAAACTGATGCAGGCGCATCAGCAGCAACAATAGACTATGATGGGTGTGATTGATGATGATGAAAAAGGATTTTACCGATTAGTAGACATCCTTTTTCATCATCATTAATCACACCCATTATAGTTCAAGAATCTTGATTTTACTATTCCCGTCCATTCCTTTTTCCACCTGAATCTGCACGCTGATCCGCTCCTTGATTTCGTGGCGGTGGGAAATAATTCCGATGGTTTTCTGACTGTCGTGCTGCAGTTTTTCCAGCATCGCAACAGCCGTGTCGAGCGTGTCGGGATCGAGCGTTCCGAACCCTTCGTCGATAAACAGGCTTTCGATCTGAACATTCTGGGAAGCCAGATCGGACAGCGCCAGCGCGAGTGCCAGACTGAGCGTGAATGTTTCGCCCCCCGACAAACTGGAAACCGACCGCTCCGTGCTGCCCTGATACAAGTCCACCACGTAGAGTTCGTCCTGCCCGTCGCGCGGTTTCAGCAGCAGATACCGATCCGTTAAGTCTTTCAACCGCCGGTTGGCCAAACCGATCAACTGCGCCAGCGTCAGTCCCTGCGCAAATTTGCTGTAATCGTCGCCTTTCGCGCTGCCGATCAGCCGGTCGAGTTCGCGCCAGGGCCGGGCTTCGGTTTCGAGCTTTTCGAGGTCTTTGGTCAGTTGTCTGTGCTTCCGGCGTTTTTCCTTATCCTCTTCCAGCTGCCGTTTGTAATACCCAATATTTTCCCGCTCTTTGGCTTCTTCTTTTTTCGTTTCCCGCAGCTGGGTCGTTGTTGCTTCCAGCGTCATGTCCGTCTGACACGCAACAGCGGCTTCCTGCCGTTTCGCCGTCTCCTCCTTTTCTTTGCGAATAATCTCTTCGGCTTCCTTTTCCAAGGCGGTTTTTAATTCCTGTAAGTACCGGACCTGCGAGCTTTCGAGCAGACAGGCGCGGGCGTCGGCCAGATCATTAAAACCGCGTTCGATCAAAACCGGCTGTAAGTCAGCGGTCAGCGTTTGGTAATTTCGGTCCGAATCAGCATAGCTGGAAGTCGCTTTTTCGAGCAATCCTTTTTCCGTACTAATTTTTAGCTGGACCGCATTAAACTGATTGACAAGCTGTTCGCTTTGAAACCGCACGTCATCACCTGCATATAATTGTTCCTTTTGCGCTTTTAACAATTCCGCCTGTTTCTTGCTTTGCTGCACGGTTTCCAAATCATCCGAAAGTCGTCGCAACAGATTTTCCTGCTCCCAAAGCGTCTGAATTTCATTCAGTTCTTTCCGCTCATTCTGAATCTCCTGCTGGGCATCCTTGATCTGTTCCGGCGACAGCGTCGGGTCGAGCGCGAGGGTAGAAAGCCGGTTGGAGATAATCGTTTTCTTTTCGGAATAAGCCTTTCGAAGCACATTCCGCTGTTCCGAATACGTTTCCAGTTCCGACTGTATTTTCAGCAGCTTACCCTGTAATGTGTCCCAGGCTTTGCGCTTTTGCTCCAAATCCTGCGTAGCCAGCCGTAACTCCAGTTCCAGCTTACCCGTTTGATTGATGTAATGCTGCGCGTACGGATGGTCCAGCGAACCGCACAAAGGGCAAGGATCGCCATCCTGCAATGCCTTGCGCAATTCGTCCAGATCGGCTTCTTCAGCAAACCGCCGTTTGGCAATATGAATCTGGTCAATTTTGAGCTGAAGCGTCTCAACTTCCGCCTTTAACTGCTCGAGCGGTTTTTGATGCTCATTCAGAAAAGCCGTGTGGTCATTGATTTTCCCGTTCAGTGTCGTTCCGTCGAGCAGCCGTTCCTGTTGCTGAATCAGGAGCGCGCGCAGTTCCGTCAAATTTTCGTCCTGCTCCAACAGGCGGTTGAGTTCGTTCTGAATCGACGCGGGTGTTAACTCGGCATAATCCTTCTCAATTTGCACCAGTTGAACATTCAGTTCGTGCAATCGCTCCCTGACCAACTCTGCCATCTGGTCAACATCCCGCACATCGAGCGTTTTGAACCACTCCAGTTTGGTATTTTCCAATTCCTTCTTGATCGACCCAAACGCCGGTTTGGCTTTATCGCGTTCCGCCTGGTATTGATTGGTCAACGCCAGCACTTTTTCCCGAAAATCGTTCAGGTCTTTCTCAAACGTTTTCTCGGTCAGTTGGGGCTGTTGCGTAAGGGTTTGTGCTTTCCGAATCAGAATCGCCTGCTGGTCAGCCAATTCATTCAGGCGGTTTCGGGCGGTTTGCTGATCCTGCCCGGCGGTTTTTCGGTTACGCTCGGCATTCGCAATATCGGAGAAACTAGCGGCTAAATCGGCAACCTGCTCGTGGCGTTGCAACCGCAGGCCATCCGGCACAAACGCCTGTTTTTTTTCATCCGACACGTTCCGCCGTTTCGTCAAAACCGCAAGCTGCTGATCGGCATCGGCAATCTGACGCCGGAATTTTTCTTCATTCGTATAAAAGACAACGTCTTTGGCGATTTCGGTCAGGCGATTACCGATGGTTTTCTGGCGGTCTTTCAGCTCACCCACCTGTTCATCCGTCAGTACTTTGATCAGATCAACTTCCTGCCGTTTTTCCCTGATCTGCTCTTCGAACGTTTTATTGACCACGTGCGCCCGCTGACCCAGTTGCCGGTAAATCTCGGTTCCGGTGATCCGTTCCAGCATTTTGCTGCGCTCGGCCGCCCGCGATTTCAGAAACTGGTCGAACGCCCCCTGCGCCAATACAATGGATCGAATAAACTGGTCGTACGTTAGTCCAATGAGTTCTTCGTTCTTTTTCGGAAATTCACTTAAGCCCTTGATGGGCAGCAACTGACCTTCGGATTGCCCTTCGGGGAGAAAGGCAATTTCCATTTCGTAATTGTTCCAGTTGTCGTTGCGGTTTTTCTTGATCGACCAGCGCGAGCGGTACGCTTTCCCGCCGACTTCGTATTCAATCTCGGCATAAGCCGCCGTTCCCGGCTCGCGGGCCGCCTGTTGATTAACCAGAATGCCTTCGTCGATGATGCTGGTATTCGAAATCGTACCCGAAATCCGGGGCACGCGGTTGAACAACGCCAGCGTAATCACATCCAGCAAGGTCGATTTTCCGGCGCCGGTTGGTCCCGAAATCACAAACAAACCGGTGCTGCCCAGCAACCCGCCGTTGAACTGGATCGGCGGGTGTTCGCCGTAAAAGGAATTGATGTTACGAAAGCGTATTTGTCTGATTTTCATGCAGTAGTACGGGATGGGCCGCTTGTTCCGTCACCAAACGATACAATTCTTTATATGCTTCCAACAGCGCCGTCCGCTCGTCGCCCTCCACCTGTGACGCATCCAGCCGACGGCCAAACACATCGAGGTATGACAGATCCTGTAACTGCGTATCGGCCACGTACAACGAATCGAGTCCTTTTAGTTTGTTCCGAAAAACCAGCCGGGATTTGGCCATCAGAAACGGGGCTTCGGCGTAATCACGCTGCAACTGCTCGAAATGCTGCCGAACCGTCAGGCTTTCGTTTTCTTCTTCCACCAGAATTTCCACCAGCGTCGATAACGCGTCGGTTTCTTCCAGCTTTTCCAGCCTTTCCCGAACCGCGTCCAGCGTTCCGGCAACTTGCAGCAACGACCGGAAATGCGGCACCGGAACGGATTCGATGGTCGTAATCCTGCCGTTTTCCAGCGTTAATTCCAGCACCTGGTGGCGGTTGTCGCGTTCGGCAAAACTCAGCGGCAGCGGTGCTCCACTGTAGCGAACGGTTTCGACGCCCCCGATCTGCTGCGGAACATGAATATGCCCCAGGGCAACGTAATCAAAACCGGGTGGAAAATGCTCGGACGAAAAAGCCGCCTGGCCGCCCACGGCGTGGATTTCCCGTTCGCTTTCGGGCGAAACCGTCGCGCCGTTCACGTACAAATGCCCCATTGCCAAAACCGGCACATCGCGAAATTCGGTCTGGCAATGATCGACAATGCGTTCGTAATGATTCCGAATGCCCATCCGGACGGCCTCGATGCGCTCTTCGTAGGTTTGGCCCGAAATCGACTGGCGCAAATCGCTGTCACGTAGGTACGGAACCGCAGCCACGAGCAAATCCGTCGACCCGGTTTTCAGCCGGATGACTTCTTCGATGCAATCGCCAGTCGTACAACCGATAACGTGGATATTCAGGTGGCGGAGGAGTTCGCGGGGCGCGTTGAGCTTGGTCGGCGAATCGTGGTTGCCGCCGGTGATGATAATTTTGCGTTGCAGCGGCAGCATCCGGGTCAGAAACTGGTAATACAGCTGCATCGACCCGTCGTTGGGGTTGGTGGTATCGAACACATCGCCCGAAATAATCAGCACGTCGATCTCCCGGCTTTCGACGGTTTCGGCCAGCCAGTCGAGAAACTGGACGTGGTCATCCCGGAGTTCGTGTTTGTAAAGTCGTTTCCCTAAATGCCAGTCCGCGGTGTGCAGAATTTTCATACGCGCCAGTGCTTCTAAACCGGAAGTTAGCTAAAATTACCGGAAGCCGACGACAATAAAAAGCGGAAAATACGGAATCAGGAATGATACAGGGCGGGTTGCGATTCGGCTTTTTCGAGTTCGGTGCTATAATACAGCAAGTTCCAGTTGCCGTCATGATCTTCGACCAGCGCGCTGAGCGATTCGACCCAGTCGCCGGAGTTCATGTAGATCAACTCGCCGAACTGGCGGATGGCGGGCTGGTGAATGTGGCCGCAAATCACGCCGTCGCAATTCCGGGCTTTGGCGAGTTCGGTCAGTTTTTCTTCGTAATCCGAAATGTAACTCACGGCCTGTTTCACCCGCAACTTGATTTGCTGCGACAGGGAATAATACGACAAACCCCGCCAGGCGCGGTAATTGTTATAAAACTTGTTGATCCAGAGCAGGAAGGTGTAGCCAATATCGCCCAGGTACGCCAGCCATTTCATCTGCGTCGTGATGGTATCGAATACGTCGCCGTGGGTAATGTAAAACCGCTTTTCGTTGGAATTCAGGACGTAGTCTTTCCGGATGGAAAAGAATTTACCGAGTTTTAGCGGCATAATCTGATCCAGAAAATCATCGTGATTGCCACGCAGGTAGATTACCCGGGTGTCGTAACGGTCCATGGCCTTTAAAACTGCCCGCCAGAACGCCGTGTGTTTCTTTTTCCACTCGCCCCCCCGGCGCAGTTGCCAGCCGTCGATGATGTCGCCGTTGAGAATTAATTTCTGACAACTGTAGTACTTCAAAAAATCAGTCACTTCCTTTGCCTTCGAACCGCTCGTTCCCAAATGCACATCCGAAATGACGATTGTTCGGAAATGAGTGTTGTGTTTCATGTCCGAAAATACCATTCGATTGTGAGGTGGGTATTTCCGCAATTTTATCGGATTGCAAACTTTTTCGGACAATAATGCGGTTTAGTAATATTACAATAATGTAATTCATTTAACATGGAGAATCCGGTACTCATCCTGGGAGCAGGCAGTTTAGGCGTCACGGCATTGGATATTTTCCAGCGCAACGGCGTGGTCGTTTACGGTTTGCTGGATGACGATAAAAAATTACACGGCAAAGAGTTCGGGGACGTAACGGTATTGGGCGAAACCGACGACGACGGTTTTCTGAAACTGATCGGCCATAAATGCGAAGCTTTCGTGGCCCTGGGCGACACGCGTGTCCGGAAAAAGCTGGTCAAAATGCTCAACGACCGGCGGCACGTGCAACCCGTCAACGCCATTCACGAAACCGCCACTATTTCCAAATTAGCGACCATCGGCCACGGCAACCTGATTGCGGCCCGCGTGGTGATCAATCCATTTGCTACCGTCGGGCAGCATTGCATCATTCAGTCGGGCTCGGTCATCGATTCGCAGGCGAAACTGGGCGATTTTGTGCACATCGGAACGGGAAGTTTCATCAACCCGGCGGTAACGATTGAAGAAGGGGCGTTTATCGGCACGGGCGTCACGGTTGTGGCTGGGGTGACGATTGGCAAAAATGCCCGGATCGGTGCCGGTTCCGTCGTCATCGAAAACGTGGCCGCTAATACGACGGTTTTCGGGAATCCGGCGGTGAAAGTCGGATAAGAGAGTTGTTTCGCGGAGTTGAGCGGAGAAAAGGGAGTTAAGCAGAGTTTATTTTTCTCCGCTTAACTCCCTTTTCCTCCGCTCAACTCCGCGAAACAACCTTTTTACTCCTTAACTCTTACTCCACATACAACTCCTCATTCGCCAGGAAATCCTGATACGTCAGTTCCAGGCCGTCTTTGAGTGAGGTCGTGTGTTTCCAACCCATCGCGTGCAGCCGCGAGACATCCATTAGCTTGCGGGGTGTTCCGTCGGGCTTGTCGGTATTCCAGCGCACTTCGCCTTCGTAGCCCACCACCTGCTGCACCTGTTCGACCAGTTCGCGGATCGTTTCGTCCTCGCCGGTGCCGATGTTGACGAACAACTCTTCGTCGTAGTTTTCCATCAGGAAGAAACACGCATCGGCCAGATCGTCGGCGTGCAGGAATTCCCGGCGCGGTGAACCCGTTCCCCAAACCTCCACAAACGGCTGGTCATTGACTTTGGCTTCGTGAAACTTGCGGATCAGCGCGGGCAATACGTGCGAATTCTGCAGATCATAATTGTCGTTCGGGCCGTACAGATTGGTCGGCATGGCCGAAATGAAATTGCAGCCGTATTGACGCCGGTACGATTCGCACAGCTTGATCCCGGTAATTTTGGCGATGGCGTACGGTTCGTTGGTTTGTTCCAGAAAACCGCTCAGCAAATATTCCTCCTTCAACGGCTGCGGAGCCAGTTTCGGATAAATGCAGGAGGAGCCCAGAAACAGCAGTTTCTTGACGTCCGTCTTGTAGGCCTGGTGAATGATATTAGCTTCGATTAGCAGATTATCGTACAGGAAATCCGCCCGGTAGGTGTTATTGGCCACAATACCGCCCACTTTGGCGGCCGCCAGAATCACATAATCCGGTTTTTCGGTGGCAAAAAAATCTTCCACAGCGGCCTGGTTGCGCAAATCCAGTTCGGAAGAGGTCCGGAACAAGAGGTTTTCAAAGCCTTCGGATTGCAATTTTCGGACAATGGCCGAACCCACCATCCCCCGGTGACCGGCTACGTATATTTTAGCGTCTTTTTCCACAATTCGTTAATTTTGAACGAAGTTAGGCACGGTTTTCGACAAAATAAAACCAGATCAAAACCGTTTCTATAAAGGATTGATCCCCTCCGGCCAAACCGGCTGATTTACTGTTGCATGAAACGTATTACATTACTTGGGTTAGTATTGGGCCTCTGGCAGGTAGTATCGGCGCAGACGACGACCTCGCCGGTGGAAAACTCGTTTACAACCGCGCAGGCACCGATTACCAAAAAGTCGGGCAAAGGTGACAAAACCGGGCCGTCGCTGGTGCCGTCGGGTGTCGAAAATCTGGTGAGCGAAACGCTGCCGGATCTGGGGCTGAAAGTAAAGCAATTCAAGAAAGAACAGCAGGACAAAGCCGAACGCCGGAAAAAACAAAAACTCTCGCGGACGGAATACGAAGGCATTCCGATTGTCGAACAATACACCAAGTTTGGCAGTGGCGACCGGACGATCATCGAGAAATTTACGGTTTTGAAACAGTACCGTCAGCCGAATGCATACGTCCGCGAAACCTACTGGTTCGACCCCAAAGCCCAGCGGGTTTCGTCGTCGCTGATCAAAGACAAGGATAAGGTCATGATCCTGCACGGGCCGTATAAACGCTACCAGAACGGTATTCTGCTCGAAGAAGGCTATTATTACATCGGTGCCAAAGACGGTCGCTGGGAAAAATACGACGCCAATTACATGCTCCTCGATAAGCAGAAATGGAACCGCGGTTTTCCGGCCGAATCACAGATTGTCTATTACGATTCGTCGCATACCAAAGTAAAAGAGGTGCTGCCGAAGGAGTTTGGCAAAGTCAACGGGCAGTACATGGCGTTCTACGAAGGCGGGCAGTTGATGGCGGAAGGCAAGTATGACCAGGGCGTAAAAGTCGGGCGCTGGATCGAGTATTACCAGTTTCGCCGGCAGCGTAAAAAAATCACCCAATACGGCCGCGACCGCTGGACCGAAGATTTCGAGCCGTATGTCATCAGCGAGTGGGACGACAAAGGAAAAGTTGTTTACGAGCGGCCCAAAGAAAAAGAAGTGGCCGAAGACGATCAGTAGTTACAGCAGCTTCTTCACGTCCGGCAATGCTTTTTCGGCCCACTGACGGTATTGCTTCCCCGAAAAATGCAGTTGGTCGTCCGCAATCTGCGACGGATCGTTAGCTGCCGTGCGGGATATCGGCGTAATATCGACGTAAAGAATACCGGCTTTTTTGCATTCTTCCTGCGCAATGGCATTGAAAGCGTCGATTTCCTGCGCAATCTGCTGGCTGTTTCGCCCAGCCGCGTACGGCGTAACGCCCCAATCGGGAGTCGAAACCACAAAAACCCGCTTCGGTTTATCGCCCGCAAACCGCACCGCCGTTTGCAGCAAGTCCCGGAATTCGGTCCGGTACGTTTCCGTGCTTTGCCCCCGGTACTGGTTATTAACGCCAATCAGCAGCGAAACCAGGCTGTACGTTTTCTGATTTCCGCTCTTTTTGATGGCGTCATGTAACTCGCTGGTGGTCCAGCCCGTCCGGGCAATAATATCGGGGTCGGTAATACTCAAACCGTCTTTTCGCAGCAAACCGGCCAGTTGAACGCACCAGCGGTCGGCGGCCGAAACGCTCTCGCCAATGGTGTAGGAATCGCCGAGGGCGAGGTAGTTAGCATTGGGAGTGGTTGTCATAAGGCCGTCTTCTGAGCCGGATTGGGCGCAGGCGAAGAGAAGAAAAAGAAAGATTAGATGCACGGAATGTCGCAAAGCGTTAAAAATCACCGGAATAAAACGGACTGAACACGTAGTAACTGCTGTCGCGCTGGGCTCGTTTAGGTGCGGTTTTGATAAAAAGCAGATATCGGCTTTCGCGTTTTTCAGTCCGCAGCCACTTCGTATACGGTCGTTCGCTGGTATAGAGTTTGTCGACCTCGCGGACATGCACGGTTTCCACCTCTTTGGTGTCCACCGGAATGCCGTTGATGTAAACCGTTATATCGTTCATAAACTCATCCTGAACTTTCAGATGCTGGTTTTTCAGCCGTTTCACAAATACGTCCTTGTAACCGAAAAAGGTGGCTTCGAGTACATTATTCATTGAATACGTGTGCGAAATACCCAACGGATGGTCAGAAATAGCCGAAGCTTCCAACAGCGCGACGAATTGGGAACGGCCCGGCAACCGGTCGATGGCTTTTTCGCTGATCTGTATTAATATACGATACGGTTTGGGATCCGGATTGTCAATTCCGTCAAATTGGTGCAGCACAAAAAATTCCTCGATGTAGTCGACGTTGAGTTTAGCCAGCAGAGCCGCCGACGTTTCTTTGCCGTTTATGTAAATCAGCGTTTGTTCTTTGTAGGGCTCACCCAGCGTCAGAACCTCGTTTTTTAGTCCGACGATAAACGGTTCTCCGTATTCGAGTACGGATTCGGATCGGCCCTGGCTTTTCTTTTGGTGATACGTCAGCAACCGGCCCCAGGCGGCACCGGTTTCTATCTGATCGACCAATACGCGTGTTGGATTAACGAGTGGGAAACCGCGTCGGCTGGTCACGACTGGCTCATCTGTTTTCTCCCAATTCTGGCAAGCCATCATCACCAAAACCGTTGCTACCCAAAGCAAGGCATACCGCCACCAGGCTTCGTCGGAACGGGCCTGATTCATCATCAAAATCCGGGTTTTCAACCCGCCGGATTCAAACCGGTTGGTGAACGAGTAGCGATACGGTTTTGTGGTTTTCATGGCCAACTCATTACAAAACGGACTTGATTTCTTACCACTGATTCAGAAAAAGCTGGACGTAGCGTTTTTTCCGGCCCGGTCCGGCGGCATTGTCCGGCAAATCCGTCACAATAACCGTATGCAATTGCTTCGGATTGAGATAGGTAGCTTCCTCAGCTTTTACTTCTTTTCCGTCGATCATCACGGTTACATTTTCCGGATGATAGAGTTGAACGCGGTTTTCCGGCGTAACAAAAACGCCAAGGCCCTCATTTCGGCGACCGGGATTATCACGCAGCCATTGGCCTTCTACGTTTGTGCTGCTGCTACCCACTCCGGTCTTCTTCGTTTTCAGAATCAAATACTCGATCCGTTTTGCTTCAACCAGTTTCGCAATAATTTCTTCATCTTCTTTCACAAGCCGTTCCAAAGCCTCCGGCATTCCGAAATTATTTCCACTCGCTCTGCCAATTCCCAGCGAACCTTTATCGGTTAAATAGCCGCCAATCGACTTGATTGGTTCGTCACTCTCGGCTCCTCCGCCGGTGGAACCTGCGCTGCCTTTTTCCTTATGAACATTGACACCAATGATATCGATATAGACCTGAAAAGGATCAAACTTGATTTGTGTAAAATCAAACGTAAATAACGTTTCACTTTCAATCGTTTTCTTCAGTTCGTTGAGTTCATTAAACGACATTCTGGGTGTAATGACCCAATACAGCATATTGTCTTTCCGGATTACATACCGGCTTTGCAGTTTGGTTTCAGGAACCGCTACTTCATCCACAATCGGGGCGTTATCAGGCAAAACGGTGGGCGTTTCCGCCGGTTTTTCTACCAATTCTGCAACCGGTTTTTCCGGGATTTTGGGATCACCGACCGGAACAGTTTTCTCCACAACCGGCGCAGGACTAATGACTGATTGGAGAGTCGGTGTTGAAACCGATTTTTTCTTTACCCAGGTCAGCGGCTGTTTTTTCTGTTTCTCCACCGCAGCCATCGTCGTGACCAAACCGGTCACCGCAAACAAAAGGACATAAACCGCCCACGACCGGCGGGATTTGGCCGCGTTGTTCATCATCTGAATGCGGTTTTTCAGAAAATGAGCACCGAACCGATTGACGAAACGGAACTGCTCCGGGCGTTGCGGAGATCGCATTTTCGGTTTCATAAGGTGTGTTCGGGAAAAGGTTTATTCGGCCAGCAATTGCCGTTTGGTCGTCACCACCACCAGCCCTTTGGTCGTAAAAGCGGGTTTGACGCTCCCCGCCGAATTTTTATCAAAAACCGCTACCGAAATCTTGTCGTCGGCCCGCAGTTCCCGAAACTCCCGGTACGAACCCGGTTTTCCGTCGACCAGAAATGTAAACTGCGTGAGTTGCTCGGGGGCCAGCGTTTTTTTATACAGCAGCTGGCGGCCCATCGCCATGACGTCCGGGTTGGCGGCAAAAACCGCATCCAGAATTTTCCCGTCAATCGTCGTGGCACCGTATTGCCCGGTTTTGCCAAACCGTTTGGTAGCTTCCTGCGCCGTCAGCACAGTTCGCTTGTAATCCGCCACCGACCCAAACCCGAACGGCTGGCCCGGCCGCAGATTCAGAACGCGGCCGTTGAGCACCACCACCGGTTTTTCGTGTTCCCAGATCGAGAACAGGGTGTCGGGCAATTGCATCACCCGGCGCGTGGTCTGCACCACGAACGGCTTCGACGGATTCGGCTGAACCGCCGTGATCACGAACGGCGGAATCTGATTCAGCGCCCGCGCCACCACCTGATTGCCGTTTTTTACTTCGACCGAAATGTGATCGATCTGGCCCGACGGATTGATATCGGCCTGATAGCGCATGCCAAAGCCTTTATCCGCAAAAACCGCCTTCATCACTTCCAGATCCTGCACCGTCGTCACCGCCGTAATCAGCCCGAAAACGCCGTACCGATTGTCGACCACATAGCGCGAAACAATTTTGGGAACCGTAAACGCCGAGCAGGAAAGGGTGACGACGACGCAAAAAAACAGGTACAGTTGCCAGCCACCGTTCGACCGGGGCCGGTTCATCATCGAAATCCGGTTTTTCAACTGCGGCTGATTAAACGAGTTGGTCGCGGGGCGAACCGGAATTGGACTTTCGCCGGAAAGACTGGCTTTCAGCAGGTAATATTGATACGCTTTTTTTTCGACACCTTCCGCCAGTACTTCCCGATCGACCAGGTACTCCAGATTTTCCTGAACCAGTTGCTGGTGCCACCACGCAAACGGGTTGAACCAGAAGACAATCCGCAGCCATTCGGCCAGCAGCATATCCAGGCTGTGCCACTGCCGGCAGTGGACGCGTTCGTGCGCCAGAATCTGATTGAACTCGTCGGGCTCGTACAAATCCGGGTTCAGAATCACCCAGTGAAAAAACGAAAACGGGGCACTCACGTCCGCATTCACCACCAGCCAGACGTTTTCCTGCCACGTTCGTTCCGACCGAATTATCAGACGAACAAGTGACGCAATTTGAATAAATAGCCGCCCTCCCAGAAAGATTACCCCCGCCAAATAAGCCCACAGCACCATCTGCCGCCAGTTGAGCGAAACTGCTTCCGGCGAGGCAATCAGAAACGCATCAGGTGCCTGTTTTTGCGGTTTTTGAACCACCGGATTAGCCGGAGCTGCTTTCAGCTTTGACCAGTCCAGGACCCGAAAATTCGGCACGGTTTGCTGAACCAGATTGCGCACGGGTGCGGGCCGGAAATCGGGTAATTCGACCAACGGCAGCACCAGCGCCAGTATAACGTTCAATCCGAGTAAATAGCGGTTCAGCCCAAACCAGGTAGCCCGGCGGAGCAAAAGCCGGTAGCAGAGCGTTAGCACCGCCAGAATCAGGCCCGCTTGCAGGAGGTAAATCAGGAGGCTCATGGCTACTGCCCTTTCTCGATCATTGTAATGATTTCTTTCAACTCATCCACCGAAATTTTGTCCTTTTTGGCAAAGTAGCTCACCAGATTTTTGTAGGAATCATCGAAATAATCAGACACAACCTTCTTCAAAACAAAGCGGTTTTGGTAGTCTTCTTTCGTAATGATCGGGTAATATTCGTGCGTGTTGCCGTAGGCCTGATGGCCCACATACCCTTTTTCTTCCAGGTTTCGGATGATGGTCGAAACGGTATTGTAGTGGAGGGGCGGGTCGGTAAAATAGGCCAGCATGTCTTTCACAAAAGACTGTTCCACTTTCCACAATACCTGCATGATCTCTTCTTCCTTGGCAGTTAACTTTTCCATCGCGCTTGTTTTAGGTTAATACTTGACCCGGCAAAACCGGGGGGCTGACCGTGCCCAACGCATTAATAACGAATATAAAACGAATCGCGTAGTTTGCAAACTATTTTCATAGTTTTTTATTCTGGCGAATCCGCATTCGGTTTGATTTGAATCTACGCGCGCCGGTCGTAGTTTTGTACAAAGACGGGTTACGCTACATGAAGAAATTACAGGTGGGATTACTGGCCGGTTTGTGGCTGCTGCTCGCTGGCTGCGACGAAAATGCGGTTTATAAAGGCATCGACGACATCAAAGATGGCACGTGGTATATCAACAATACACCGGAGTTCACGTTTGAGATCGCAGATACGACGGCCACGTATTCCATTTATTACAACATCCGCAACAGCGTTTCGTATCCGTACTACAACCTGTACATTCGTCGTTATTTGTTGGATGAAACCGGAAAAATGCTGGAATCGAAACAGGATGAATTGACGTTGCTGGACCCGAAAACCGGAAAACCGTATGGCGACGGCCTGGGCGATCTGTTCGATCACCGGATCAGCATGATGAAAAAATACCGGTTTTCCCGCAGCGGAAAATACACCATCCGGTTGCGGCAATACATGCGCCAGAACCCCCTGCCGGAGATTTACAGCGTGGGTGTGACGGTGGAAAAAGATTTGTAGTATGGAAATTTACCTGCCTCTGTTCCCGCTCAATCTGGTGGTTTATCCCAACGAAGACCTGAATCTGCACATCTTCGAAGAACGCTACCGGCAACTGATCAATGAATGCCTGGAAAAAGAGTGCACCTTTGGCATTCCGGCGTTTATCAACAACAAATTGCCCGGTTATGGCACCGAAATGAGCGTGACGACTTTGCACAAGCGCTACGAAGACGGCCGGATGGACATTAAAACGAAAGGCTTGCGGGTATTCCGGATTGTCAATTTCGAAAATCCGTCGCCGGGTAAGCTGTATTCAGGAGGTAAGGTTCAGGTGGTGGAAATTGATCCCGAAATGGGCGATCATCTCGATGAATTAACCGTCAAGCTGGTCCGGCTGTACCATTTGCTCCAGACCAAATCGGAAATCGACGAGGAGTCTCCCCTCCTGTCGTTTCGGGAGGCCCACAAAATCGGGTTATCGGTTGAGGAAGAATACGAATTGCTCACGCTGGCTACCGAAAACGAGCGCCAGCGCATGCTGATCCGTCACCTTAACCGTGTATTGCCTGTGGTTTCGGAAATGGAACGCACCAAAGACCGCATTAAAATGAATGGTCATTTCAAAAATCTGGATCCGTTGAAGTTTTAACTTAAAGGTAAATCTGAAATCCATTCATTACGATCCAATCCGGGAGATCAGAACGATTTGCCGTGTGCTCGATAATTGCCGAATCACTCACGTCCAGCAATCGTATACCGTGAAACAGCGATTTGTTTTCTTTAAACAACGGGATAGTACTGGCATACATTTCTTCAATGATTTCCTGTTTAACTTCATGTCCTCCACTTAAATGACGAATTTTAGCCCGGTCGATACACAGGTTCAGATCATCGGTGAAAAACAATAGCAGATTGATCTGGTTTGACCAGTCAAAGGCGGCAATGGACTTCAAATAAGCATAATGTGACGGAAAGCCTAAATTCAGTTCCAGCGCGAAATCTTCTTTATTGATAAGAAATTCCCGTGTTTTTTGATTAGTAGTTAAAGACGCAATATCCTGATAATCGGTAAAACCCCTCTTTTTGTATTGGTAAGCGGCCAGATCCTGATCGATGATTGGTATTCCAACTGGAATGAATTCTTTGGCATTGGTGCTTTTCCCAATACCGGGCGGACCGGCAATGAGATAAATCGTCATCGAACAACCAGAATCTGCCCATTCTGGTATTCAGCAACCGTGTGGCCATCCGGGCGCTTATACACCAGCGGTTGACCAATGGAAAAGAGATAGTTACGTGCGTTTTCCGCACATTGAATTTGCCATTGATCCAGTTCCTTCTCGCTCATGTGACGTGGATCTTTATTCATCTTCCCAACCTGAAATTGCACATCGTTTGGCATACTTTCACTTTTTTTACAAAAAGATAAAAAAACAAGACATTAAATTAGCTGCCTTTCTTCAATCCACCAAATCCTTGACTTTCTTCGGCAGTTTATCGGTGAACTCCTTCACGTTCAGTGGCCTGGTTTTCTGGCGTTCGGCTTCACCGATCAGGAAACCGTACGGTTTCAGCGGTTCGATGGCGTCGAAAATCACTTTCAGGATCGCGGTCATCGGCAGCGCCAGAATCAGGCCGGTAACCCCCCAGAGCTGTCCCCAGAGTAACAACACGATAATGGCGGCCAGCGGATTGATACTGACTTTCGAGCCGACAATGTAAGGCGTGATGAAGTTACCTTCCAGAATCTGCACGAACGAAAAGACACCGATCACACCTAAAGCCACCAGCGGATTTTCGTGGGTCAGCAGCGTAAACAAAGCCGGCAACAGCGACCCGATCAGAATCCCGATGTACGGAATCAGGATCATGAATGCGCCCAGAAAACCAAAGAAAACCGCATAATCGATGCCTAAAATCAGCAGCCCGACAGTGTTCAAAACGCCGACAATGACAATAACCAGCACCAGCCCAACCAGATAATCTTTGACGACGGTGTAAATCCGGCCAAAAACGACGTCGATTTTCGCCCGCTTCGTGCTGGTAAATACTTTGTAAAAAAACGACCGGAAAAAATCGCGGTACAGCATCAAAAAGAAAATGTACAGCGGCACAATCGAGATCGTTGAGAGCGTATTCGTGGTCGCCAGCAAGGTTGACGTCAAAAAGGAACCGCTTTCGCGAATCAGGTTGTTAACATAGCTCCGGGCTTCGGAAACCATTTTCGACCGTTCGATGTGAAACCGGTCTTCCCCGAAGGTCTGCAGTTTATCCAGAATTTGATTGCCACGCTCCAGCAGCTTGGGTGCTTCACTCGTAAAACTGGAAATTTGCAGGGAAACCAGGTAAAAAAGCAGGTAAAAAAAGCCAATCAGAATCACCAGACAGATCAGAATGGCGGCCACGCGCGGCACCCGCCAGCGCTCGAGCCGGTGGTTGATTGGGTACAGAATCATGGCAAACAGAATTGAAAAAACCAGCGGCACGATCAGTTCCTGCATGGCCGACAGCCAGTAAACCAGAATCGTCAGCACGATCATGATGCAGGCAAACCGAACGTACGATGGCAAATTGACTTCGGGTACTTTGTTTTCCATATTTTTGGCGCGGTATATGGTTTTCGGTATACGGTTTTCGCCGGGCCGAAAACCGAAATCTATTAGAATGAACTCCTTTCTTCTCTTCTTGTTTTCGCTCAAGGTGGCACTATGTACGTGTCATACCGAGAACAAACGCAGCGGTTTTCGCAGCGGACGTTCCCACTATAAAGTCTCGCGGATTGGGCGGCTGGCTGCCGTCGTCAACGAAAGCTCGGGGTTGACGTATCGTGCCGGTCGCAACACGTTCTGGACGCACAACGACAGCGGAGGCCGCCCCACACTTTACGAAGTCGCCCGCAACGGTTCGCTCGTCGATTCGTTGCCGCTGCCCAAGCTGAAAAACCGGGATTGGGAAGCGCTGGCTAATCAGGACTCAACGGTTTTGTTCATCGGCGACATCGGCAATAATTCTAACGCGCGACGCCAGCTTGAGATTTACCGGATTGACCCTACTCACCCTAACGATTTTCAGCAGATTACGTTTCATTACGCCAATCAGAAAACGTTCCCGGCATCGAAAGATACGCGTAATTTCGACAGTGAAGCCCTTTTTGCGACAAAAGACAGTTTGTTCCTCGTATCGAAAAACCGGTCGGAACCCCAGCGGTTTGTCAACTTATATCGTCTTCCGGCCCAAGCCGGTGACTACGCCCTGCTGCCTCTTGACAGCGTTTTCCTGAAAACGATGGTGACGGATGCGGCCCTCAGCCCCGACGGCCGGACGCTGGCGGTGTTGACCTACGGCAAGATTTTCCTGTTTGAGCAGCAAACCGGTCGGATCAATTTTCAACACCCGACGCGCTGCCTGCGAGTTCCACGCGGGCAAACCGAAGGGCTGACCTTTGTGAACAACACAGATTTGGTCATGACGAATGAACGGGGGAAAATGTATTCGATTCGGAAAAAGTGACGAAAACTGGCTACATAAACCCATGCCTTTTGTATCCAAACTTTAGGCCGACTTGCTACTATCCATACTGCATTTTTTATAGTTGGATAACTATAACCCCCGTTTACAGTTAAATACTCGAAAAGTTTTTGTGAGTCTTCCCTTAAGATGTTGATATCATGAAAAAAACCTTCCTCTTTTTTCTGACAACCGTTGGCTTATTTTGCAGCGAATGCACGCGAAAGGATATTACAATACCCAAACCGGTTGTCTCTAAAGTTGATTATGATCAGGTTAGTATTGAGCTTATGCAGGATTTGGCTCCTCAGATCGTAGGCACCTGGACACTCCAAAAAGTGTTGGTAAAGCATAACCCCAGGCTCTACACCCGTACGTATGTTAAACTCACCGGAGACAGTACTTTCCTGAACTTAGCCAAACTGACCATTCAACCGGCGGCTGTTCCCCGGAGTATTCCCAGAGATCTTCGAAGAGGAGAATACGATGGCACGCTTGAATACGGCGGGAAAACATACCCGGTTCAGTTCGATTTGCGGGCTGATTTTAGCTGGCTGGTCAATAGAAAAGGACCTCAGGGAATCTTTCTTTTTCAGTATCGCTTTCCCAATGGCTCGCATATCGTGGAGCCTGAAGAAGCCTTCCTAAAAGACCTTGGTTTAATTGACGATAATTTTTCATTGGAAATTAGTGCTGGAAAACCGGCGATGGTTTGGCACGGCTTTAACCGGGGTGTTGAGCGAATTGACCTCGTAAAACAGTAATCCGCAAAATGGTTTAAGCTCACATCCTCAGTCTGTCAGTGGCTATGGGATTGGCTTCATTTTTGTACCGCTTTTTCCAATCTACTAACCCCCATTTTTTAACCTCATTCCGTGTTATCTTTTTGTTAACAATCGAGTTAACTTCGTAAAATTGCTGACACAGCGCGTAACTTCGGGTCAAATTACACAACAAACCTGCCGAATGAGTGCCGCAAAAACTGCTCAACAACTTCACCGTGTGCTGGTTGTCGACGACGATCCGGACATTGTCGAGCTATTGCAATACAATCTGGAAAAAGAAGGCTACGACGTTCGCACCGCTCCCGATGGCCGCAAAGCCCTCGATACGGCCCGCGCGTTCGTTCCGGAACTGGTGCTGCTCGATATCATGATGCCGCAACTCGACGGCATCGAAACCGGCCGCCAACTCCGCAATCTGCCCGATCTGCGCCAAACGTTTATTCTCTATCTGACCGCCCGCTCCGAAGAATATTCGGAAGTAGCCGCTTTTGAAATCGGGGCCGACGACTACATTACGAAGCCCATCAAACCGCGGGCGCTGATGAGCCGCATCAACGCCCTCTTCCGGCGCGAAGCCCAGAAAGCCGATCCGGGCGATAAAATTGAAATCGGCGGTCTGACCATCAACCGACTAAACTACACCGTGACAACCGGCGACAAAACCGTCGTGTTGCCCAAAAAGGAGTTTGAACTCCTGTTTTTCCTGGCCTTGTCACCCAACAAAGTGTTTGGTCGCGAGGAGCTTCTTCAAAAAATCTGGGGCGTCGATATCTACGTTCTCGAACGCACGGTCGATGTACACATCCGCAAACTGCGGGAGAAAATCGGTGAAACCTACATCAAAACGCTGAAAGGCGTCGGGTACATGTTCAATGATGAGGTTTAGTTCCTAACTTTACTTCATGTCGCTTAGCCCCCGTGTTATTGCGTTTCTGCTGGCCGGTCTGATTTCGGCCCTGACTGCCGTATTTCTGACGTTTGTGGAGGGCGTCACGCGCAGTATGCTGTTTGTGGTAGCCATTTCTTCCCTGATCGTCTCGTTCTTCCTGATTCTCTACACGATCGAAATCCTGGTCTATCGCGAGGTAAACAAAATGTATAAAACCATCCACAAACTGCGCATCAAGGATTTTACGATTTCGCGAAGTACGCTCATCAAAAACAACAATCCGTTCAAGAAACTGAACGACGAGATTTTTGTCTACGTCGCCCGCAAACAGAAGGAAATCGAAGAACTCCGGCGGCTCGAGCAGTTCCGGCGCGAGTTTCTGGCCGATGTATCCCACGAATTGAAAACCCCGGTTTTTGCCGCGCAGGGCTTCATTCATACGCTCATCGACGGCGCCGTTGACGATGAAAAAGTCCGGGATAAATTTCTGGCCAAAGCCGCTAAAAGCCTCGACGGGCTGGATGCGCTGGTGAAAGATCTGGTCGCGCTGTCGCAACTGGAAACCGGTGAAGTGAAGATGCATTTTGAGCCGGTGGATCTGTATCAGATTACGCTGGAAGTATTTGAACAACTGGAAAATACGGCCCTCGCCCGCCAGACATCCCTGAAAATCAAAACCGATCAGCCCGGTGCGGTTTTGGTGAAAGCCGATCCGCAACGCATCACGCAGGTGTTGACGAATCTGATCGAAAACGCGATTAAATACGGGAACGACGGCGGCAAAGTGCTGGTGAGTTTTGAAACGGAAAAAAAGCATTACAACGTTCTGGTGCGCGACAATGGCCCCGGTATTCCGCCCGAACACCTCAACCGCATTTTTGAGCGGTTTTACCGCGTCGACAAAAGTCGTTCGAAGGAACGGGGCGGCACCGGTTTGGGACTTGCCATCGTGAAGCACATCCTGAACGCCCACAAATCGAAAATCACGGTGATGAGCAAACCGGATAAAGGCACGACGTTCAGTTTCAAACTCGACAAAGCGGAGTGATCGCTAAACCCGGTTAGCCCACAACGGTTTCGCTTCCAGCACGTTCCGATACACTGCACAGTCGGCGGTGTGGGCGCCGGGCAAATAGCCGATGCTCATCAAAAACTCATTCACGATTTCGCCACCCGTGAACCGGAACGTCTTTTTGAACAGCTTCACCCACTCTTCTTTGGTTTTAGGATGGTGCCATTCCAGCCATTTTTCAAATGATCCGTGGTCTTTTTGCAGTTGCTGAATGGTTCGGGCGTTTTCGATGGCGGCATTGACTTTCAGCCGGTTGCGAATGATTCCGGAATCGCCCAGCAGTCGTTCGCGGTCGGCATCGGTATAGGCCGCTACTTTCTGAATGTCGAAATTATCGTACGCGTTTCGAAAACCGGTTTCCTTTTTCAGAATGGTTTCCCAGCTCAACCCGGCCTGGTTGATTTCCAGCACCAATCGACAAAAAAGCTCGTTGTCGTCGTGGATCGGAAAACCGTACAGGTGATCGTGATACGCTTTGTGGAGCGCTTTTCGGTCGGCGGTCATGGTTTCAATGGCGCGGCAGTAGGACATGGTTTCGGATCGGTTTACGACGTAAATTGTGGCAGGTTTTTAATTAGTTTTAACTTTCAAACGTTGGGTTAAGTTCTTTCCGACTCAGCTTTGCTCCCAACAACATTTGTTGGACAACGGCCACAAGTCCGGTTTTTATACTTTGAACTCTTTCGGCTTGGATCGCATTCTGTAGTTCAGGACATTTGCAGCATGAAATTGAATTTTGAAGATCTGATTGTTTTTGAGAACGACGATTATATTTTAATCAATAAACCAGCCAACATTGCCTCGCTCGACGAACGGAACGCCGATAAGTCGCAGAGTATTTTGCGGTTAGCCAAAGCCTACCATGCCGACGCGCAACTCGGCCACCGGCTCGACAAAGGCACGTCCGGCATTCTGGCGATCGCGAAAAACCCGGCCGCTTACCGCCACCTGGCCATGCAGTTCGAACACCGGGAAGTGACCAAACGCTACCATGCTGTCGTGGACGGTATTCACGATTTTGAAGGCATTTCGGTCTATTTGCCCATTTCGCCCATCAAAGACGGCACGGCGGTGAGAATCGACCGACAGAAAGGCAAAGACGCCGAAACCATTTTCAATACGCTGCAAGTGTACCGGATGCACACGCTGGTGGAATGCCTGCCGATTACGGGACGGATGCACCAGATTCGGGTACACCTGATGTGCCTGAAAGCCCCGATTGCCAACGATCCGACTTATGGCGGGAAACCGGTTTTTCTGTCGGATCTGAAACGCAAGTTCAATCTGAAAAAAGACACCGAAGAACAGTCGCTGATTCAGCGCGTCGCGCTGCACGCCCGCTCGCTGACGTTTACGCTGCTTAACGGGGAACGCACGGTTTTTGAAGCCCCTTATCCGAAAGATTTCGACGTACTGGTGAAGCAGTTGGAGAAAAATAGTTAGTTTTCAGGCTCAATTGGAGTTACCACAAAACCGTACCGGCGAACCGGTCGAAATAGAAACATGTTGGTTCATACCGTTTATTTCTGGCTCACGAATCCCGACAGCGACGACGATCGCCAGGCCCTCCGTGCCGGACTCGAAACCCTCAAAAGCATCACGCATTTTGAAGCCCTGTACATTGGAAAACCGGCCGAAACGCGCCGTCCCGTGATCGATCATTCGTACGATTGGTCGCTGACGTACATTTTTAAGGACCTGGCGGCTCATGATGCGTATCAGGAAGATCCGATTCACGTGAAATTTGTGGAAGACTGCGCCCGGTACTGGAACCGGGTTCAGATTTATGATGCGGAGGAATAAAATCCGGATCGTATAAAACGAGAAAACCCGGTGCTTGACCGGGTTTTCTCGTTTAGGATTTCTCCTTATTCTGATTCTGACGGCCATTCGAAGCCGCCGGATCACCGCCCGATGACGGTTTTTTCTTTTTCCGTTTCTTCTTCCGATCGCTGCGGTCACTGAATTTTTTGTCCAGTTTTTCCAAATCGCTGTTCAGCGATGTAAGCCCTTTGGCAGCTTCTTTATCTTTCCGTTCGGCCACTGGTTCCAGCAAATCGAACGATTCGGGAATAACTCCTTTTTTGTTCAACTCCTGAATTTCCATGACGCGCGCGATGGGCAGCGGATACCACGTACTTTCCGTACTATAACCAAACCACATGATCCGCCGGAAGATGTCGGTTTTTTGAAGCGACGCGCGGCCTTTCTGGGTTTCGAGCGGTTTTTCAACCTGCGGAATATCGCGCAATGCGTCCACGTAGGTTTCCAGTTCGTAGTTCAGACAGCATTTTAACCGGCCGCATTGCCCTGATAACTTGCTGGGGTTCAGGGAAAGATTCTGATAACGGGCTGCCGAGGTCGTGATGTTTTTGAAATCCGTCAGCCAGGTCGAGCAGCACAATTCGCGGCCACAGGAGCCAATACCGCCCAGCCGTCCGGCTTCCTGCCGCAGACTAATCTGCCGCATTTCGATCCGGATTTTAAACTCGGCCGCCAGAATCTTGATCAGTTCCCGGAAATCGACCCGCTCGTCGGAGGAATAATAGAAGGTCGCTTTGGTATTATCGGACTGATACTCCACATCCGACAGTTTCATGTTCAGCTTCAGTTCCTTCACCACTTCGCGGGTGCGGTACATCGTCGTCAGGTCGCGGGCGATGGCCTGTTCGTGTTTTTCCAGGTCTTTCTGCGAAGCAACCCGGTGAATGACCTTCAGATCGTCGGAAAACGGAATGTTTTTCTTCATCATCTGCAAGCGAACCAGTTCGCCCTGGAGCGACACACAGCCGATGTGGTAACCGGTTTGCATTTCGCAAACGACGAAATCGCCCGTAGTCAGGTCGATCTGGTGCGGGTTGCGGTAATATTCCTTCCGTCCCCCCTTGAATTTCACTTCGACAGCGGCATCGTACCGGCGCGTGGAGGGCGTCTCCATGTTGCTCAGCCAGTCGAACACATTCATTTTATTGCAACCACCGGTGCCACAGGCCCCATTATTTTTACATCCGCCCACGGTTCCGGCTGCGGTTTTCGTCCCGCACCCCCCGGTCGTACATGATTTGCATCCCATAACCCTTATATAGTTAAGAGTTAGGAGTTAAGAGTTAAGAATTAAAAAATAAGAGCCATAGCGTGCGTCCGCGAACTCTTACCTTTTAACTCTTACCTTTTAACTCTCAACTCAGTCCTGGTACCGGAGGAGATCGAGGCCGATGTCCTTCCGGTAATATTTACCCTCGAATTGCACCGCACGGGCCGCTTTCTGCGACTTCATGACCGCGTTTTCGAGTGAATTGGCAATGGCCGTTAATGCCAATACCCGGCCCCCGTCGGTCAGCACGTGACCGTTAAAGCCCGGTTTGGTTCCGGCATGAAAGGCCGTCACATCCTCCAGAATGGAGAGTTCCGTAATCGACTTGCCTTTCTCGTACGTGTCCGGGTAGCCTCCCGACACGACGACGGTGGTAACAGCGGTTTGCGGTGAAATCTGTAGCTGTATTTTATCCAGTTCACCATCGGCCGTCGCCATCATTAATTCAACAAAATCATTTTGAATCCGCGGCAGAACGACTTCCGTTTCCGGGTCGCCCATGCGGGCATTATACTCAATAACGTACGGTTCGTCCTTGACATTGATCAGGCCGATAAATATAAAGCCCTGGTACCGAATGCCTTCCTTCTGGAGCCCCGCCAACGTCGGTTTTACTATTTTCTCTTCAACCTTGTTCAAAAACTTAGCCGTGGCAAATTTCACGGGCGAAACCGCCCCCATCCCACCTGTATTCGGGCCCGTATCGCCCTCGCCGATGCGTTTGTAATCTTTAGCTTCGGGCAGAATCTTGTAGTTCACGCCGTCGGTCAATACAAAAACCGATAACTCTATCCCTTTGAGAAATTGCTCGATGACAACTTTATTCCCCGCTTCGCCAAACCGGCCACCGGTTAGCATGTCGGTCAGGGTGGAGCGGGCTTCGGCAACGGTTTCGGCAATAATGACGCCTTTCCCAGCCGCCAAACCGTCGGCTTTTAAAACAATAGGCAATTGGTGACTCTCCAGGTAGGCCAGGCCCTCTTCCAGCGTTTCGGCGGTAAACGTCCGCGAAGCGGCCGTTGGAATGCCGTACCGCTGCATGAATTGTTTGGAAAAATCCTTGCTGCCTTCGAGTTGAGCGCCCTGCTGATCCGGGCCAACAATCCGCAACTTGGCTAGTTTTTTCTTGGCTCGCAGGCTGTCGACCAGTCCCTTGACCAGCGGTTCTTCGGGTCCGATTACCAGTAAATCGATTTCATGTTGTTGAATGGCCTGCGCAACCGCTTCCGTATCGTTGAACGCAAAAGGCAGGTTCGTGGCGACTAAGGAGGTACCGGCATTACCAGGTGCAACAAACAGTTTGCTACACAGCGGACTTTGCGCTAGTTTCCAGGCAAATGCATGTTCTCTTCCGCCCGAACCAAGGATTAGTATATTCATAAAAGTTTCGAACGATGATTCCGGTGATTAAAATGATGAACGATGATGAATCACGTTCGTAAAATCATTTTTTATCATTTTAATCACTGAAATCATCGTTCAGAATTAATTAGCTACTTCTGATAAGAACTTAATACGCATTAACCGCAACTCTTCTTCCGAATAATCATCATTAGAAAATTCCCGCATGGCCACGCCGATGTTATCGGTTTCGGCCCGCATGAAATAATCGTAAATATCATCCTGCCGGTCGTTGTCCATGATCTGGTTGATGTAATAATCCAGATTCAGGCGCGTACCGGAATAACAGATGTGTTCGATTTCTTCAATCAAATCTTCCATCGTCAGGCCTTTCGACTCCGAAATCTCTTCCAGATCGACCTTCCGGTCAATCTGCTGAATGATGAAAATCTTGACCTTCGACTTATTGACCATCGACTTCACCACGACGTCTTTTGCCGTCTCGATGTCGTTTTCCTCGACGTATTTGGCAATCAGGTCAATGAACGGTTTTCCAAACTTGACCACCTTGCCCATTCCGACCCCGTTGATCTGGGCCATTTCTTCCCGGGTGGTCGGATACGTTGTGGCCATTTCCTCCATCGACGGATCCTGGAAAATGACGTACGGCGGCAGGTTTTTCTCCTTGGCGATCTTTTTACGAAGTGCCTTAAGCAGCCCTAGCAGGGCTTCATCGTAGGCACTGCCCGACGATAGATTGCTCTCCTTGTCCTCATCTTCGGCCTTTTCTTCGTCGACTTCGTAGTTATGATCTTTTGAAAGTGTGATGGAATACGGGTCATTGATGTAATTCTGGCCTTTCTTCGAAAGTTTCAGAACGCCGTAATTATCGACATCTTTATCCAGATAACCATAAATTGTTATTTGCCGGATGAGCGAACACCAGAATTCGACGGTTTCGTTAAACTCCAGCCCTTTGCCATAAACCGGTAGGTTGTGGTGTTCGTAACTGGTAATGTATTGATTTTCAGTACCGGTTAGCACGTCGGCCAGGTGCGCGGTGTCAAAACGCTGTTCGGTTTGCTCCACGGCCTGAAGTGCCAGCACGATTTCGTCCTGGGCTTTAAACTTTTCGGTCGGTTTCATGCAATTATCGCAAAAACCGCAATCCTTTTCCTGATATTCCCCGAAATAGCTCAACAACTGCCGGCGACGGCAAACCCCCAGATTCGCGTACGACACCATTTCCATTAACAGGTGTTTGGCGTTGTCGCGCTCGGTAACCGACTTGTCTTTGTTGAACTTCTCCAGTTTGACAATATCGTCGATGCTGTAGAACATCAGGCAGTTTCCTTCCAGCCCATCGCGGCCCGCCCGACCGGTTTCCTGGTAATAGCCTTCCAGCGACTTCGGCGCGTCGTAGTGAATCACAAACCGCACATCCGGTTTATCGATGCCCATTCCGAAGGCAATCGTTGCCACCACCACGTCGACGTCTTCGTTCAGGAACGCGTCCTGGTTGTGCATCCGCGTCTGCGCATCCAGCCCGGCATGGTACGGCAGCGCCTTGATGTCGTTGACATTCAGCAACTCCGCAATTTCTTCCACCATTTTCCGGCTCAGGCAATAGACAATTCCGGATTTCCCCTTGTTGTTTTTGATGTACCGGATCAGTTGCTTTTTGGCATCGGCTTTCGGGCGGATTTCGTAGTAGAGATTCTTGCGATTGAAAGAGGTTTTATAAATGTGGGCATCCTCCATTTGCAGGTTTTTCTGGATGTCCATTTGTACTTTGGGCGTGGCGGTGGCCGTCAGGGCAATCACCGGCAGATTGCCGATGTTGTCGATAATGCCCCGGATTTTGCGGTATTCCGGGCGGAAATCGTGTCCCCATTCCGAAATACAGTGCGCTTCGTCGATGGCGACGAATGAGATATTGGCTTTTTTCAGAAAATCCAGATTTTCCTCTTTCGTCAGCGATTCGGGCGCGATGTAGAGCAACTTCAGCGAACCATTGAGGGTATCTTTTTTGACTTTCGTCATTTCGGCCTTGCTCAGCGTCGAATTCAGGAACTGGGCGTTAATGCCAAAGGCATTCATTTGATCGACCTGGTTTTTCATCAGGGCAATCAGGGGGGAAATAACAATGGCCGTTCCCTCCGACGAAATGGCCGGAAGCTGGTAGCACAAGGATTTGCCGGCACCCGTAGGCATAATCACAAAGGAATTCACACCCGCCAGAATATTATGAATAATGGCCTCCTGGTCACCCCGGAATTGGCTGAATCCAAATATATCTTTCAGCTTCTCTTTTAGAGATACCTGTACCGATGGGTCTAACTGCGTCGTCGTCATCTCAAAATTGCGGAAGGTTACTACACATTATTTGGTTGTATCTTTGCCTTTATAAAATTAGTTAAAAACCGATTGACAAAAGCAACATTGAAATTAGTAAAAAAAAATATTCAATCGACGGCCCGAAACGTTCTGCTGGCAGAATCGGAAGCAATCCGGCTCGCCATCGACGGTATTGACGACCAGTTTGAACAGATTGTCGATACAATTCTACAAACTTCCGGCCGGGTTGTCGTTACCGGCATCGGAAAGAGTGCAATAATTGGACAAAAAATTGTTGCAACCCTCAACTCGACCGGAACTCCCGCCCTTTATATGCATGCTGCCGACGCCATTCACGGCGATTTGGGCATGATTCAGTCCAATGATGTGGTCATCTGCATCTCTAAAAGTGGCAATACGCCCGAAATCAAAGTGCTTGTTCCACTCCTGAAACGCACCGGTATACCCCTGATCGCGCTCGTGTCCCAAACGAATTCCTATCTCAGCGTTCAGGCCGATTTTGTACTGAAAGCCTACGCCGAACACGAAGCCGACCCGCTCAACCTGGTTCCGACCACCAGCACCACCGTTGCCCTGGCGCTCGGCGACGCGCTGGCGGTTAGTCTGCTCAACGCCCGGGGTTTTACCAGTCAGGATTTTGCCCGCTTTCACCCCGGTGGTTCGTTGGGGAAAAAGTTGTACCTAAAAGTTAGTGATATTTATCCACATCACGAAATTCCAACCGTTTCGCCCGGCGCGACCATCCACGAGGTCATTCTGGAAATGACTTCCAAACGGCTGGGAGCCACGGCGGTTGCCGATGAAAACGGCCAATTGGTCGGGATTATCACCGACGGGGATCTGCGACGGATGCTCAAGCGTTTCAACTCCCTGCAACTCGATCACCTGCGGGCCTGCGACATTATGACCCCCTCGCCCCTGTGCATCAATCCCGACGAATACGCCACCCACGCTCTCAAAATCATGCAGGAACGCAGCATTACCCAACTCATTGTCGCCCTCGATAACCAGATCAAAGGCTTCATCCACCTGCACGATTTGCTGAAAGAAGGACTGGTTTGAGCTGCATACGCAGCAATTAACAATGAATAATTAATAATGAAGTGCTTGCGCCAGCCTGTTAATTGTTCATTCGGGGCCGCCCGCGCGGTTCATTGTTAATTAAAATTCAAACTAGCGCAAACGATTCGACTCCTGGACCAGTTTTTCGTCCCGGCGGATGAAACGATTGGCTAACATATTGAAAATCAGAGCCGCAACAATGGCAAAAAAACCAAACAGGAAATTACCCTGATCATCCGGATTGAAGAAATCCTTGCCTTTGTAGAGCGTCAGATAGAGAATAAAACCCATAATGGCAGTCAGTAAAATGGCGTTGACGGCACAAAGACCCATTTGCAACAACCGGTTTCGGAATTTGAAAACGGTAAACAGCGAAACGCCCGCAACCACCAGCGCCATCAGGGCGAGGTAGTAAACCGGTGTAATCTGCGACTGGGTTCCCTGCGTATACACCAGTTGGAAAGCGGTCAATCGTGCGGTTTCGGTTGGGCCAACACCGGCTTTTTCCCAAATGGGGAAACCGAGAACGACGCCCATGGAAATGACGATCAGTAACAGAAATATAGTCTGGATGCGTTGAAGCATAGTATCATTTTTTTGAGTTTGCGAAGATACATGAGGAATCCTGAAAAGAAAACAGAAATTCGCATCGTTCTAACCTCCGACGGTTCTAGTTCGGTCTTCAATCCGGAATTTAACCAGCATTACCATTCCGTATTTGGCGCCTTGCAGGAGTCTCAGCGGATTTTTTTGGAACTGGGCCTCTATGCGGCTTTTGAGCGGTTCGAACAGATCAACGTCTTCGAAATGGGATTTGGCACCGGTTTGAATGCCTTACTGACGTTACTGGAAGCCGAGAAAAACCAGCGCACTGTCACCTATACGGCGGTGGAAACACACCCGCTTTCGATGGAACAGGCCCGCGAACTTAATTTTGACACATTACTGAATTGCCACTACCTAAAGCCTTTACACGAAGCGCCCTGGAACCGCCCGGTGTCGATTACGCCGGTTTTCGATTTGGTAAAATACGAAGGTCGTTTGCAGGATTTCCAAACCACAAACCGCTATAATCTGGTGTATTTCGACGCCTTTGCGCCGGAAGCGCAACCCGAACTCTGGACCCAGGAAATTTTCGAACAACTGGCCGCAATGATGCAACAGGGTGGTTTGCTGACGACATACTGCTCGAAAAGTTCGGTGAAGTGGAATCTGAGAGCCGCCGGTTTTCTGGTCGAAAAACACCGGGGGCCGGCCCACAAGCGGGATGTCCTGCGGGCCATTCGACTGTAACGGACGGTTTTAAACGCTTACGACCGGTTTTATAAAAAGGAAGTAATCAGCGCGGCAACTTTCTCCAGTTCCTGCACGTCCAGTTCGCTGAAATCATTCAACTGGTCGCTGTCGACGTCCAGCACCATCGCAACTTCGCCGGTTTTGTCAAAAACCGGTACGACAATTTCCGACTTCGAATCGGAGCTACACGCAATATGTCCCGGAAACTGCTCGACGTCGGGCACCAGAATGGTTTTTTTTCGCGAATAGCTCGCACCACAAACGCCTTTGCCAAAATCGATCCGGGTGCAGGCAATGGGGCCCTGAAACGGGCCTAAAACCAGTTGATTGTCTTTTTTGAGGTAAAAACCGATCCAGAAAAAGCCAAACGCTTCTTTTAAAGCTGCCGAAATATTCGCCAGATTGGCCACCAGATCCGGTTCGCCCTCGGTCAGAGCCTGAAGTTGGGGTAACAGACTTTCGTAGATTTCCTGCCGTTGAGCGGTTTTTGGAAGAACAAGCGTTTCAGCCATTCGAAATCAAACCGTTACGTTCTTGAAATACCGCTTCAGCCACGAATCGCTGGCTTTGATCTGCCAGTTGGCGAGTAAATCGGCTTTCGTAGCGACGAGATTATTGAATACCGTCGTTTCGGGTGTCAGACGTCCTTCGGCCACGGCGGCTTTGATTTGCGGCAATGCAACGGTTTCAATCGCTCCATCAGCCGTTACAAAAGCCGCCGAACGATCGAAAAAATCCGTATTCAACGCCCGGGCGAATTCGCGCACCCAGCCCACAGACGAATCGATCGAGCAACCGCTCGGTTGGTGGTGGCCTTCGTCGACGGCAACAATTAAAAACCGGTTATTTATCAATTTTGCCGACCCGAGTAAGGGCGTTCCGTGCGCGGCCCAGCCATCGACGGCGGGCTGTAAATCGGTTTCAATGGCCGACACTTCGGCGTCGGTCAGCGGGCGGGCCGACTGGTAAACCCAGACGCGGGCCGTATCCGGAAGTTGGTTGAAAGAAATCCACATGTTGTGTTATTGCTTTGGGCCGAGGGATAAGGGCATGGGGTAAAACGGCCCTCTGCCCCATGCTCTCCCCTACAAACTCTGCGCCTGGGCAACGAGTTCCGCAAGGTCATAGACTTTAACGGAATCTTCGCGGTCTTTGTTCTTGATGCCATCAGTCATCATCGTCATGCAAAACGGGCAGGCCACGGCAATGGTGTTTGCGCCGGTCGCCAGAGCCTCTTCCGTGCGTTCGACGTTGATATCCTTCCGGCCGGGTTCCGGCTCTTTAAAATACTGAGCCCCACCGGCTCCGCAACACAGTCCTTTGGTTCGAGAGCGTTTCATCTCGACCAGATCGGCATCCAGCGCCAGCAACACCTCGCGCGGGGCTTCGTAAACCTTGTTGGCCCGACCGAGGTAACACGAATCGTGGTACGTAATCCGGCGACCTTTAAACTCTCCACCGCCTTTCAGCATCACTTTGCCTTCATTGATCAGCTGCTGCAAAAACTGCGAATGGTGAATGACTTCGTAGTTTCCACCCAGTTCGGGGTACTCGTTTTTAAGCGTATTGAAGCAATGCGGACAAGCGGTTACAATCTTTTTTACGCCGTACCCATCCAGTACCTGAATATTGGCGACGGCCTGCATCTGGAACAGAAACTCGTTTCCGGCCCGTCGGGCCGGGTCGCCGGTACAGGTTTCTTCCGTCCCCAAAACCGCAAACCGAATGCCAACCTGATTCAGGATTTTAACAAACGCGATGGTGACTTTCTTGTACCGGTCGTCGAACGAACCGGCGCACCCGACCCAGAACAAGACCTCCGGCGTTTCGCCCTTAGCGGCCAGATCGGCCATCGTCGGTACCTGGTAGTTAGTTTCCTCTGTCATGGTTCATCGTAAATCACTGGAATCCAATTTAATAAGCCGATCCGTTTGCATGTGCTGACCGTGACTAATGATGCGGTACAACAGCGTTAGAAAGTAGGCCAAACAGCCCACCAGCGTCACTTCCATCAGGTAGTCAACCAGATTGTCCGTCGAAACCAGTTGGCTCCAGCTCGTAAAAATCGGCGTTTTGAGTCCCCACCAGTACGTCGGATGCACCACCACCACGGCATTGAAGAGGATCAAGGCTACGACGTGCCGCCCATTTTTTAAGTCGATGACATTGACCAGCATCGGCATCAGAAAAATGAATGCATAATTTCCAAACGAACTTTTATGGATAAACATCATAAAACAGAAGCACAAACTCCACAAAATAGGCAGGGCTTTTGAATAACTCATCCGCTGTTTGAGAACGGCTGCGCCCAGTGACGAAACCACGACCGTCAGGCCAACGCCCACCCAACTCAGGATTTTGGCATAAGGCTGAAAATCACCAATCAACGGGCTAAGCACAGTCCATACATTGGGTGCAAAAGGCATATCGGCAAACGCCAGGGGTGTCAGGAATTTATCGCCCACCAGCAGTATCAAAATGCCCAGGGCGGGCAGTCCCGTCAAAGCCAAACCGGCTACATACCGTACCGGTTTTTCGACCAGAAACAACATGGGGAAGACAATGAGAATGGCCAATGCTTTGGTCGTAATGAGTGCCAGCGCCATTACCACGCCAATCCACAGGCTGTCGCGCGTGCGGTTCCAGACCAGGGCGGAAATAACGCCAAACAGCCACATCCAGATATCTTCCTGACCGCCCAAAACGCAGAGAACCAACGGCCCGGGCAAAACCAGGTAGGTGAGTAACCGTACGAAACTATCCCGAATTTCGGTACGGTATAGTTTCCAGGTAAGCCAGAGCGCAAGCCCTTCCATCAAAATCATCTGAAAAATCACAGCCTCGGCACTGTTCCAAAACCAGAGCAGGAGCGTTGTTGCATACGGAAATAAGGGACTGTAGGGCGTCCAGAAATCGCGGTAAACAATCTTCCCATTCATGGCATCGACAGCTGCGCTATAAAAAATGGGGACATCAGACCGGGCTTTCAGTTGCAGAACGACATAAACAATCAGGAACGGAACAATGCGGAATAATACATAAAACAGCACCAGTACCGACGTTTGTTGCCGGGAATTGATTCGGTCGAGCAGATTTTGAAAACGTAACAGTCCGCCGGTAACAACCGACCCTAAAAACGCAATCGCGATCTTAAAAAGAAGTACTGACATACGAATGGGGAAACGCCCGCGAGACTCTCAAATATTCCCGGCCGGTATTTAATTGGCTATCTGTTGGTAAAAGTAGGCAGTTTTTTCAGTAAGTAAATAAAATTCCAGCCGGTGGGATTGTTTACCAGACAGCTCATTTATTCACCTGATCGGCCCAGTTAAACCGGTCGCCGGGCGAAAACTTCCACGGTGCCATATTATTCTCGATATTGCTGAACATGGCGTTCCAGGAAGCCGGTGCCTGCGCTTCTTCCATAATTTTGTACCGCCGGAGTTGCAGAATGATTTCCAGCGGATTGATATTCACCGGACATTCCTGCACACAAGCCTGGCAGGTCGTACAGGCGTTGATTTCTTCGGCCGTAATGTAATCGCCCAGCAGGGTCTTACCGTCGTCGTAGTCAGCCCCATGCTGGTGCCACCCATGCTGAATGTCTTCCAATCGGTCGCGCGTATCCATCATAATTTTGCGCGGAGATAGTTTTTTGCCGGTGATGTTGGCCGGGCAAGCCGACGTACAGCGACCGCACTCGGTGCAACTATAGGCATCCATCAGGTTTTTCCACGTCAGATCCCGCACGTCTTTGGCCCCAAACCGGCCCGGTTCGGCCGGGGTTTCGTTCGGGTCAGCCTGACTAATCCCGAGCGCCAGTTGGACCTCTTTCGTGATTTCCGGCATGTTTTTGATCTCGCCTTTGGGTTTTAGGTCGGAGAAATACGTGTTGGGGAAAGCCAGGACAATATGCAGGTGTTTCGAGTAGGTCAGGTAAACCGCAAAGAACAGAATACCCAGAATGTGAAACCACCACGCAAACCGCTCGCAAACGACTAGAGCCGCGTCACTCCAGTTGGCAAACAGCGGCATCAAAAACTGGCTGATGACAAAATTGCCAACGCTCTTCAACTCGCCGTAATGCCCCACTCCCCGCTCACGCAGGACGCTTTCTGACGCGTTCCAGGTCAGGAAAGCCGTCATCAACAGGATTTCAAAGGTCAGGATCAAAGCCGCATCGGTGCGGGGCCAGCGGGTCATTTCAGGGTGTCGTTCGGATTGAAAACGCGGCACTTTGATTACGAACCGCCGGATCAGAAAAACCGCACAGACGACCCAGACGCCCAGCGCCAGGATTTCGAACGTGTTGATTAAAAACGGATAAATCACGCCGGTGAAGGGCGCAAAAAGCCGGTGGGTTCCCAGGATACCGTCGAGCACAATTTCCAGTACTTCGATATTGACAATAATAAACCCGACATAAATGACAAAATGCATGAGACCGACGGTTATGTTCGTCATCATTTTTTTCTGCCCAAATGCCACGCGCAACATGATGTTAAAGCGCTCATTAGGCCTGTCTGTGCGGTTTTCGGGCCGACCCAGTTGGATGGCGCGCCGAATGAGACCAATGCGTCGGGTCAGGAACCTGGCCATGACAGCCAGTGCGGCTACAAATAAAATCTGCTGAAGAATTACCATAGTATTTGGTGTAAACGAAAAAACTACTACCTTTGCACCCACAAAAATTACTACCGGCAGTACCTGGTGATGTAGCTCAGTCGGTAGAGCAAAGGACTGAAAATCCTTGTGTCGGCGGTTCGATTCCGTCCATCACCACCCTCGAAATCAGGCAGTTACGACCAAAAGTTGTAACTGCCTTTTTATTTGGTACAACAATGGTACAACAAATATCTTTTTGAGAGCTCTTCATAATTCGCTGATTAATAAGGCGTAACATTAATATATCCTCTCTTTGCTCTCTTATTTCTGATTAAACAAACATTGAGCTATAAAGGCATTTTCTATCGGCTTTTACGGCAGATGCCGCGAATATAATAATTTCATTTATATTAGTATGCATGCATACTAATATTCGAAATTAATTCTTGAGATTCTAATTTACAGGAATCCAAAACCAGAGATTGCAGCATCCTCTTCTCAAGAGCTAAGTGCAACTGATCACTTTTACTTCAATTTATATCACGTCACATAATCCCGCTTGATCAAGTTTGTGGGGAAGTTAATCATCTCATTTCGACAAAAGTGCAATTAAATTCTACAACTAAAGTCAGCCCGATAACTCTACCTTTATGTCGGATTGGTCAAACTAGCCATTGGGGAAATTAAAACCCGTACTAAGCCAATTCTAGCATCGATGATCATTTCCATTAGCTATACTTATGCTGAATAAAGAAACGTAAAAACTTATAGATCAGCCAGTAACAGTTACCTTGATTATCTACTCATGGATGCTTTCGATCTAGATCTGCCCTTACTGGATCTTGTTTCTAAATATGAACGAAATAGCTGGACGGCTAGGCACGCAGTGGAAGGCGTGCAGATATTTGGTGGCATTGGGTCGGGCAAAACATCTGGTTCAGGAAGGCTACTGGCTCAAAAATATTTGCTCAATGGCTTTGGGGGTCTTGTACTCACCGTCAAGCCCGATGAGAAAGCTGCTTGGGAGCATTTTTGTCAACTTACCGGGCGCACCCATGATCTACTTATTCTTGAACCCGGTGGCGAGCACAGCTTTAACTTTCTTGAGTATGAATCTGCTGCTGATACTAACGAAAGGCCACTAACCGATAATATTGTTGAGGTCCTTAAAACAGTTATGCGAGCTGGCCAAGAACAAGCAGGTGGACACTCGGATGATCCATTTTGGGAGTCAGCACTTGATATGTTGATGTTCAATGTAATGGATTTGTGTAAGCTCGCCTATGGGCAAGTAACCGTAACTAGGATGTTCGACATTGTTCAAACCATTCCGAAGGCAGATGAACCGATCAAAACTGATACCAATAAGTCGAAAGCATTTGCGCAAGCCTTTGAACAGGCCCGTCAGAACGTTAATGACCAAATCGATCAGTGGGCAAGGACACTTTCAGATAGCGAACGAGCCGCACTTGCTGATGATATTCTTTTTGAAATTAAGCTGCTTGAAACCTTGCCAGATGCCAGACTACTCAAAGATGTGGATCAATTTTTCATTGATAATTTCATCACGCTATCAGATAAAACTCGGTCTATAATCGAGTTTTCATTTGCCGCTTTTTTGTTCCGCTTACTCCGCGAACCAATCTATTCGCTATTCTGCCATCGCCCCTCGACACTAACACCAGAAGATAGCCTGGATGGGAAAATCATTCTGCTCAATTTACCCATTAAACTCTACCACAAAGTGGGCCGAGATATACAAGTACTCTTCAAGTACATCTGGCAACGGGCAATGGAAAAACGGAATCTCACTCAAAACAGCTGGCCTGTTTTTTTGTGGGCTGATGAAGCACAGCACTTTATTCACGAAAAAGATGCTGAATTCCAAGCCACTGCTCGCAGTAGCCGGGTGGCAACGGTCTATATCTCACAAAACTTACCCAATTATTATGCCTGCATGGGAGGAGCTAAAAGTGAGTACCGGGTCAAAAGTTTCTTAGGTACGTTGGCCACTAAAATTTTCCATGCAAATGCGGATCTAGAAACCAACCGTTATGCATCCGAGTTGATAGGCGACATTTACTTTGAAGAAGAATCCCAAAGTACAACGGTCGCTGAGAATTTTTCCAAAACCAAGTCTCAATCGCTTAAACTGGAGCGTCTGGTTCGCCCTGAAGAGTTTGTCCAGCTTAAAACAGGTGGACCCTTGAACAATTTTCTGGTGGAAGGTTATCTCCACCGTCAGGGTGATCGGGTCCTAAAAGGCTTCAACCACGTCAAAATGACATTCTCTCAGCAATACCAACCTCCACAATAATCACTTAATATCCCTCCCTACGACCATGCAAAAAAATCTCTATTATCGTACCGTTTTTAAACGGACCAATGCCATCAAAGAAGCGATGCTCAGTTTCTTTATGGCTCTTAGCTCTTACCCCCGCTTGCTGCTGGAAGTCTTCATCCGGCGTAATTTTGGAGAGCGTTATTTTTCGTTTTCTGGATCAATTTTTCTCGCCTTATTACTTGGGCTCTACCCCCTCTTAAAAATTGGAGGCTTGAGCTTATTGCGCCCATCTTATGGGTATTACGGATCTAGTTTTAGTTTCGGTAATTTCATGCTCCACTATGCCAGTTGGTATGGTTTTTTACTGGCGTTCTTAGTCATGGCAGTTCGTCGGAATGAAGAGGTTAAACGGCTTCCATCTGTCTTTGATTTTGCTCGCTTTAGCTTGTCGAGTGGTCGGCTCCACCCTCGTTTTTTAGAGTTTAAAATCGGCGATCGGCGACTCGGTCTTCGAACGATTGAAACTCTATTGGAACCCGCTTTCTTCTTTTTAATTGGCTTAGTGCTTTGGATGTTTGGGCAAGGTATCGGTCTCGTTCTTATCCTATGCAGCATCATTTATTCGCTTAGCTATCAAGCCGCTTATTATCAGGGCGATCAGTTTATCATGGATAAGATTGATGAGATGATCTGTAACGAAGAGTTGGTTAAATCATTTGTAGAAGAACGCGATCCCAGTCAAACACGTGGTTTCAATTTTTATGGACGTAGACCTGTTAATCCTGAGACCCGACGCAAAGTTGCCGAAACCTTTCTGGAAACAGAAGAAACGGTAATCGCTTTATAGTCAACT
Source organism: Larkinella rosea (assembly GCF_003858635.1). GTDB lineage: Bacteria > Bacteroidota > Bacteroidia > Cytophagales > Spirosomataceae > Larkinella > Larkinella rosea. The sequence continues at coordinate 132,648 of NZ_RQJO01000015.1, read as the reverse complement.
CTAAGCTGTGCTTAGGGAAGATGTCTGATGAAATTTTTAGACATAACAGAAAAGCCGTATCGCACAGCTCAGACCACTGATTGCTGTTGATATACGTAGCTTAAGCAAACGCAAAATTCGTCTGCTCTTTGGCTTAACGCTTGTATCCTCACCTCAATGATCCGGATGATCCAAAGCAAGTCAGCCGCTCACGCCAAAGCCTATTTTACCGAGGCTTTGGCGAAGCCTGATTATTATCTATCCGGAAATGACCAAGAAACAAAAGGATATGTACAAGGCAAATTAGCAAAGCGCTTAGGTATCGACGGCCCCATCACGCAATCTGTGTTTTATCAATTGTGCGACAATGTTCATCCAGGGACAGGTGGCTCATTAACACCTCGCACGAAAGAGGAACGAACGACGGGCTACGACATTAATTTTCATTGTCCGAAATCCGTTAGCATCCTCCATGCGCTGAGCCAAGATAATCACATCCAGAAAGCTTTTGAAGAGGCCGTCCGAGCTACCATGCTTGACTTGGAAACTGACAGTAAAACGCGTGTGCGCAAGGGGAATGTTTATGGCGATCGACTGACGGGCGAGCTGGTCTGGACAGATTTTATCCACCAGACCGCCAGACCCGTAGATGGGCATGTGCCTGACCCCCATTTGCATGCACATTGCTTTGTGTTTAACGCCACCTGGGACGAAACGGAAAAAGAATGTAAAGCCGCTCAATTCCGCGACACCAAACGTGACATGCCATACTATCAAGCCCGTTTTCACAAACGCTTGTCAGACCAATTGATCCAACAAGGCTATCAGATTAGGCGGACTGCGAAGTCGTTTGAGATCGAAGGTGTACCACAGAATGTGATTGATTTGTTTTCCAAGCGCACCGATGAAATCGGTCGTATCGCGAAAGAAAAAGGAATTACCAGCGCCAAAGAGTTGGATGAGTTAGGTGCACGCACAAGATCCAAAAAACAGCAGGGCTTATCTATGAGCGAGCTGAAATCGGAGTGGCGTCGGCAAATTGGCGAATTGGGATCACAGGATGAACGTGAGGGCAAGCGACCAATCCGCTTTTCGTCCACCCAAGAAAAACAATCGCTTCAACCACAAAATTGCGTCGATCACGCAATCTGCCATGATTTCGAGCGCGCATCAGTGATACAAGATCGTCGATTACTAGCCACAGCATACCGCCATAGCATCGGCCATCAGTCGGTTTCGATTGATACAATTACGGATTGCTTGCAGGCCGATGAGAGACTAATCCAGATTGAAGAAAAAGGCCAAATGCTCTGTACCACCAAGCAGGTTCTGTTGGAAGAGCAACACATGGTCCAATTGGCAAGACTGGGTCAGGGCAAGCTTAAGCCTTTGTATCAGAAAACACCAGAGCTAAGTGTCAGTGGCCAGCAAGCTGATGCTATTCGACATGTACTGACCACACCACATCGGGTATCAATTATTCGGGGCGCTGCGGGCTCGGGCAAAACGACGTTAATGCGCGAAGCGGTCAACAAGATTGAACAGGCTGGCAAGCATGTGACGGTGGTAGCCCCCTCTTCGCAAGCCTCACGAGGTGTATTGCGAGAAGAAGGCTTTGAGCATGCCCAAACAGTGGCACAACTCTTAACGGATCATAAACTCCAACAAGCATTACGCGATCAAGTCCTCTGGGTTGATGAAGCTGGCTTATTGGGTACGCAGGACATGAGTGCGCTACTGAAGTTATCCAACGAGCAAAACACGCGATTGATCTTAGGGGGCGATACCCGCCAACACGCCAGTGTGGTGCGGGGCGACGCCTTGCGTATCCTCAACACCGTTGGCGGTATCCAAACTGCCGAGGTCAATAAAATTTATCGCCAGCAGCGTGAAGCGTACCGACAGGTGGTAGAAGATCTTTCAAAAGGTGATGTCAAAAACGCTTTTGCTTTATTGGATCAAATAGGGTTCATTCAAGAAGTCGATCCACTGAAACCCAATGATGTGCTCGTAGAAGATTATGTGTCGACCCTGCGGGAAGGTAAATCCGCTCTGATTGTTTCCCCAACTCATCAGCAGAGTGATGAGGTGACTATAGCCATTCGGGAAAAACTTAAAACAGAGGACAGACTAGGTAAAAAAGAGATTACGGTTTCACGTCTAACAAACACGAATTTCACCCAAGCCCAGAAAAGTGATTGGCGAAATTTTCAGGTGGATCAGAAAATCCAGTTCAATCAAAACCGACCGGGAATCAAGCGAGGCAGTGTATGGACGGTCAAAAGCTGTTCGGAAGCCGGTGTGGCGATTGAGAGTGAACAGCAGGAAACAAGATATCTCCCGATAGATAAGCCGATCGATTATGATGTATTCCAACTAAGTGAGATGCCCCTATCTCAAGGCGATCAGGTACGTATCACTCGCAATGGATTTGATCTGAATAAGACCCGATTGGATAATGGGCAACTCTTGGATGTGATCAAGGTATACAAATCGGGTGAACTGGTTTTGCGTAATCGGTTGAGTCAAGCCGAATATCGACTGGATGCAAACTATGGTCATTTGACCTATGCCTATTGCATTACCTCTCATGCAGCGCAAGGCAAAACTGTTGATGAGGTGTTTATTTCGCAACCAGCTAATACCTTTCCGGGGACCGATGCCAAGCAGTTTTATGTATCGGTTTCCAGAGGTCGTCATCGTGCACGCATCTATACCGATAAGAAAGTGGAGCTACTGGAACATGTTATACGCGACGGCGATCGAAAGTCAGCCATTGAATTGACAGGACATGTCGATCCCACTTTAAGCATGATGCATCAACATCTTCGGGAAACTCAGCATCTACAGCAAAAGAGTCCGACCAAAGAGAGCAAGTCGTCTACCCCACCTCGTTCTAAAGACCGTGATTATGAACCAGGGCTTTAAGCTCCGATTTGATCAGATGCAGGAAAACAATCCGGCTGATCCAGCAGAACCCTTAACGACGAGTGAACTGGATATATATCCTCAGCCAGGTTACGGTCGCCAGTTGTGTCTGATTTGGCCGGATGGTCGGCGGATGTTTTTCAACTATGCCTATTTAGTAACAGGCGAGTTCGACCCTAATGCGGAGAAAAACAACATTAAATTAAGCTTTTCCTCGCATGTGGTCTTACTACAAGGCTATGGATTAGAGCGCTTATTTATGGCCTTACTCGATCAATTACCACGGCAACTGATAGCGATTGATCCCCGATACATACTGGATGATGAACTCACTAACACATCAATTACAGATATAATCGTGGAGAAAAAGGACTAAAAGCGATTGCTTTAAAAGAAGCCGGACAGCGAGTGGCTGTCCGGCTGAGCTAAGTTTAGTCTTGTGATTTATTGCGCCGGATGGTGATACTAGCCTCCTGCCCTTTGGTATACAGGTAAGTAGCTCCCAGCATATTAATGGATAAATTCATGCCTTCTTTATCGCTGTGCTCCCAGGCTGCGCCAATTTTTTGCCAATCGGCTTTGTTATTTCCCTCTTTGCCTTCAACGACATAGATGGTGTGGGTTGGGGTTTTGGTATTGGTTTCGTTTTGGGTAGTCATCATCATATCTCCTTTGGTTTGTTGTTGATGATGGAATCGCCCATCGTTCGAGCGACGGAGAAAGCTCCCCGAAAGGAAAAAATCGATACGTAGCTAGCGTAGTGTCTATTTTTTCCTGAAGTCGTCAGAGCCTTTTGGGAAGATCCTAAAAGGAGGGATAAGCGCCATCAACGACGATTGAATGAAGCTGCCAGCATTTATCAACGACAGACAAAAGAGGGTTTTTAATGACGGTAGACAAACGAATTCAAATTCACTCCCTACTCTCACGCTCAATATCATCTAATCAAAACGAGGTTGCAAACGATGAATGTAATCTACGGCTTTCTGCGCTTGGGAAGCAGCTTGAAAAATGAAGCGTTTATCGTCTTTCAATACGTGCAACCAAGACTGCATATAAGCCGCATGATGCTGTTCAGGTACCGGCTCAAAGCCTAAATCAGCCGCTAGAAAACAAGCGCCGAGTTCAGCTACGAGCTCTTCTTTAGCATAGCCTTCATCACCATAAGCTTTACGACCCAAATCACGGTTCAGTCGATCCGGGTGTTTCGTCCAGTGGGTGAGTTCATGGGCTAATACGCCATAATAGCGTGTTGGAGTTTCAAAGCTTTCGAACGGTGGCATTTGAATTCGATCCGTACTTTGCGTGTAACATGCCTGGGAACCTATATAAACATCGGCTTTTGTTTGAGCAAAAAACTGCTCAAGTTTCAGATCGCGTGTTTGTTGGTGACATCCAACGGATTCCTCCGAACTTTTATAAAAACCATCGGCTAACCCATCAATTTGTCCAGCGTTGAATACGGTGTACGTTTTGAGAAACGGAATTTGGTTGTACTTGCGATCACCATTAACATCCTCCTCTTCTTTAGTGAATGTATCGGCATACACAATTTGAGTGCCTTTTTCGCCTTTGCGAATCGTGGCTTTAAGGCTCGTAGCCTGTTTGAAGGTCATCCAGTAGGGCGAAGAGAAGCTTTGATCACTGGCCGCATTCCAGAGAATGAGTGTATTAATACCCGTATAGGGGACAGCGTTCCCGCGTAGCGGACGCATGACTTGACCAGCCAAATGGCCCGCATGCCAAGGCTTACGCCACAGCAGATTTCCAGCTTCCAAATCGGCTAGGATTTTGGCTGTAACTCGTGAATAAATATCCTCAGAAGAAGACGTAATTGAAATAGATGTTTTATGCGGTTTAGACTGTTGAGCTTTGTAGCTAATCGGGTTTGGCATGTATACAGCTCCAGAGGTTCCTAGTTATCAAGTCAAATCTGATCGTCTAGTGAGTGAAAATGTGTCTATCATCCGACCAGAACTGGGGTGGCTTATCCACTGCCCAAGCCACAATTTTGGTCGTTAAAGGCCTATCATTAATTAGACACCTTTGCTTTTTATGCTGAATAGCCCTGTTGAATCCACTCATTTAGCACGGCATACAACCCTCATCGACAAAGGAGTAATAGCCGCGATCGGTGACGATTAGATGATCCAAAACAGCAATATCAAGCAGTTTACCAGACAAGAAGAGTTTACGGGTCAAAGCCAAATCTTGTGGACTGGGTTGGAGGTTGGCACTGGGATGGTTGTGAGCGAGAATAATCCCAGCAGCATTGGCTTTGAGAGCAGTGACAAAAACTACTTTCGGATCAACGATACAGGCGGCCATACCACCAGTAGCAATATCAGAAATCGCCAAACAGTGATTTTGGCGATCCAGGAGTAAAATTTTGAATTGCTCCAGCAGTTCCAACTTAGTCTCATCCCAGGTCGCCCGCAGAATTCGGTAAGCGGTGGCGGAATGGGTCACTGGTATTCGCTCTTGGTATGGTATTTTGTTGCGATAGCTGATTTCGATTTCATTGACCGTTAAGAGAGGCAGGAGATTATGTTGTTCCATAAAACCCCTTAATCCAATCGATGCCATGTCTGCCGATGCCAATCGATCACCTGCTCGTGAGGTGCGAACACATCTGTCATTGGAACATGACGTAATCTGTCTTGGCTCTGACAGAATTGAGTCAAAGCGTGTCGAGCCTGTTCGCCGATTGGATTACTGGTGAGCCAACTGTATAGAGTGCGATACCCGTAATCCTGGAGATAGGCTGTGACTTGCGGAAGTAGTGAAATCTCATGAACAATGATCACATCGGCCTGTAATCCTCGATCACTTAACTGACCTAAAACGGCTAGATAATCTAGGCAGGTCTGAAAAATATGGATAGCCTTAGGCAAACACGTTTGCGCTCGCACAAAAGAGATGGCTCGTGGACCAACGAACCCACTAAAAAACGGGTTTTTGAGGGCAAAGCCATTCTGTTCATTTTTGAAGCCCAACGCCAAGAAACTTCTTCGACTGACCAAATTTTGCACCTGAATTTCCTGTAGGTGTCGTCGGGCAATAGATAAGGGAATTCTCAATTGATCCAAGTAATGGATCAACCCCACATACCCAATTGGCTTTTGAGACTTGAGTTGAAGCGATGCAAGATCACCAATTAAGTCTGACGATTGTGGTATGGCCTTAATAAGACGCTGGCTAGATAGGTTAGTAATCCAGCGATTAGCGTCTACGAGGGTATGGTTTTCGTTGGTGAATTTAAGATAGTACTGGGCCAGATTGGTAAGATCGCCACCAATGCCAAGTGAATAATCATACCAGCGGTTGGTTTTCAAATAGACCCAAAAACTCAACGATCTTCCAGACTGTAAGGGAGATTGATAGAGTGCTTTCGTGTGATTAATCCAATGTGGCCGATAATTCAGCTTGTCCAGGATTTCGGAAATAGGTATAGTCTTCGCATGGTCCTTGTCCATGACATTCCCTCCAGGAAAACGATTGTGATACAGGGCACAGGAGCCGAAACGTTTTCGTAGAACGTTTCGGCTCTGCTCTTAGACGCGTAAGTGTCGGTCAATGAATTCGTCTAGATCTGTTTTGAGATAACGAACTAAGCGACCAATCTTACGAACTTTTAGGTCCGGGTGTCGTTTAGTCGAATGCCAAACAGCGAGAGTGCCAGCTGTCACTTGCAAATATTCTGCTGCCTTTTTCCGATCCATGAGATGGGGATATACAGGCTTGCCTTGGGGCATTGTTGACTCCTTAGTCGACAAACAAAAATCAGTTAATCTGAACAGAGGCAGTTAATGCTTTCTCTACATGAATGTCAATTCAACGTTGAATTGTTACACTCCAATAAACTAGATTAATAAGCCGATGAGCAATAAACCGATTGGCATACACATGAATTTCGTTTTCAAGATTTGGTTACGATTGCATGTCCTTTGCCAACTTTAATGCACCGCAAAACACCCGCTTGCATAAGTCCAGATATAAAAAATGCCATCATTGCCCTAGCTCGACTTCATAAGGACCGTTTGTTCAAACTTGCGACATCGCTTCAGATCCAATTAGATTAGTCTAATTATCTAAGGTAAAGATTAACTCAAATCGTGTACCGTTATCGCATCTGAATGTGTACTCTCCATGAAGCTGCTGCGCCTGTATTTTTATAAGTTTAAGTCCATAAGTTGTTTCTTCCTCTTGTGGCAAGTTAAATCCAGGCCCGTTATCCTGTACAATCAATCGAACTGTGGCCGCTGTTTTCTGCGCTTGTATAGTTAATCTAGGAGTATCATGGCTGAGAAAAGCATATTTACAAGAATTGGTGACCGTCTCGGTCAAAATGAGACCCAATGGCAGCATTTGATCCGCCGATAGCCAGATGCTGTCAATCTGATAAACTGAATCAATATAATTTAGACCGTACGTTTCAAGAATATAGGTAACGAGTTCATGAATGTAGCGATTCAGTTCGACAGCCACCAAGCGCTCAGCGTTATCATAAAGTCGTTTATGCAGTAGCTCAATGGATTGGATGCGCAACTGGCTTTCTGTAATGGCTTCATGGGCGACTTTATCTGTTAGTTGAAATTTCTGTAATGTGAGCAAATCAGATACTGCTTGTAGGTTATTTTTAACTCGGTGGTTTTGCTCTTTTACTAGCGCAGCATTATGCTCACTGATCCGTCGATTTTTTTGGTTTAGGCGATAAAAGGCGATGCCTACACCAATGGCCATGAGTAAACCACCAGACAAACCATACATGACCTTTCGTTCAGCAGCGAGCCGAGTATCTCTAACTTGAATGAGTTTTTGTTGATTTTTGATTTCAGCATCTCGCTTTTCAGCATCGTATTCAACACCTAGCCGTTCAATCGCTCCATTGCGATCTTCACTGACCATTTTTAATTGATGCCCATACGATAGGTCTTGGTAAGTAATAGCTTTGCTGTAGTTCTTTGTTAGTCTATATAAATGAAAATAGTTGTGATAAATAGGTATAAGTAGTGGAGCCGAGTTAAGTTGATATTGATTATATTTTTTTAGAGCGTCATCTAACAAGTATTGTGCTTGTTTGGGTTTTTTAATGGAAATATAGAGTTGTGCTAAATTGGCCTGTGTTATTATCGTTGCCCCAGTTTGCTTTAAGCGGATTTGATCTACCCAAAGAGATTTATAGTATCGAATAGCTTGTAATGTATCTCCTTTAAGCAAGCAAATAGTGGCTAAGTTATCCTTTATCGCATTAAAATCTTTTAGGACTCGAAGTTTCTGACGGGCTAAGCGGTAGTAATAAAAACAGCTGTCACAGGCCTCTTCCTTATTCAAATTACTAGGCGAGATAGATAGAAGTGTATTCGTTTGTTTATCGCTATAGGCAACGAGTTTTTTTGACGACTGACGGCAAGCCTCCATATGAAGCCTGCCCATCATGGCATATGCACTCTCTAAAGCTTTTGTTGAGTCAGGTGTATGAATATTTTGAGCGGTTTTTAAAGCTAATCGTATATAGTGATTGCGTTTTTCAATCCCAGACGTTTGGTAAGAACTACCAGACAATTGAACATAAAGCTTAACTAAATCGGCAGATGGACCTCGAGGCTCACGAATGCGCAAAGATTGCAAGAACCAATAACGGCCAGTCTTATAGTAAGCAACACCTGTATAGAATTTCCCAAGCCGATAGCAAACTTCACCCAGTTCAGCTATATCATGATTTACTTGAGCTTGATGTAAAGACGCTCTCAACTCCATGAATTTCTCAGACTTACTAATAGCAGGCAAGTAAGCGAGTGAGTCCGATAAAGCTGAGAGCCCTTCTGATTGAGCTGGTAGTTGACGATCAAACCCTATTAGCAAGAGTAACAATATAATGTAAAAACGATCCATGATAGTAAGGCATGTATGGAAATAGGCGTAGATGTGAAATACATTTATTGGCGATTTTTTATCGTATTTACTTGTTCCAATAATTTTTTATACTTCCCGTCTGGCATTGGAACTTGATATATACCTAAATAGATAACCTCGTTATCAATACGATTTATATGGGCTAAATTAATGAGTATTGAATTGGAAAGACGATAGAAGTTAGCAGACAGAGAGTTTGATAAATAACCTAGATTAAAGGTTACAACCAACGGTAAATGTTTTCTTTTATCGCCGTATACACGCTGGTAGCCATCTGAGGTCAGATAGAGAGTGGAGTAATTCCGTTGAGCCTCGATGTAAATAATATCACTTTTATCTATTCGCACATGAGATTTGTCGAATGGAATAAATAATCGATCATCAATGCCCGAATTATCAGTGGCTGAGGTTGAATAAAAATTATGAATCGCCAATTCAACCTGATTGATCAGTTCACTTTCCCGGTAAGGCTTATATAAAAAAGAGGCCGGATTCGTGATTTTTGCGCGCTTAAACGTTTCCTCTTCCGAATTGCTTGTCAAATATATAACTGGTATATCTTTTTGACGCAGCAAAGCGAGTGCTGTTGCAATGCCATCAAGCGGACCTTCTAGAATTATATCAATTAACGCTAAATCAGGATCTTCCGAGATGAGGAGTTTCATAGCCTCACCATAGTTTGAAGCAATCCCACAAACGTTATAGCCTTGCTTGAGCAAATGCTCTTTAAGCACGTGGGCTGTCAATAACTGATCTTCCACGATCAAAATTCGATGTGGTTCCATTAGGTGTAAGGTTTAAGGAAGGATAGAATAGTAATTCATGACAAATTTAAGCCAAACCCTACAAGAACATGTGGGTTTTGATTTGTCAAACCGGCATTCGGGGAAATCAAATCTAAGATTGGGGTATTTTATAAACCGGATGGCTTTATGGATATCTATATTGGATGTATAGTTCAAAAGCAAAAACTCTCAAGGAATACTTTAACATAAAACAAACTATAATTTTATGATTTCTCAATTAAAAAGTTCGTGTTCGTTAGAGCAAACATCAAAGGAGAATATATTCTACAAGTTACAAAGTGTAGAACCACACGCAACAGGTCTTGCGTTACCGAGCCACATGGCAGTTTTAGACGATGATTCCGTATTAGTTAGCGAATTTGCGAGAGGAGTTATTCGTGATGTAACTAAAGGTGGCGATTATTCTGATACAAATAAAGATGTTTTTGTTTCAGGCATGAAGCATCCCGGTGGGATAACACAGTTAAAAAATAAGAGAATAATTGCTGCTGACTCTGGTACAGGAAAAGTATATGATATCTCAGCAGGTGGCAATGCAGGCGATTATACAAAAATTTTTGAAGGTATTTCTCACCCTTATGGCGTAATAGAATTTCGGAATAAACTTTATACGTCTTTTTCTAATAATGAAATGTCTGGAATTGCACAGATAGAAGAAGGCCAGATATTTGATTTCAAAACACATGCATATGTCTTTGGGTTTCCTGTGGTTTTAACTCTTGAGCCTTATCGTTCATTAGCAGGATGCGGAGGAAGCTGGTCTACTGCGGTTTTAGATGATAAATTGATGTTTTCTCATGCGGCACTTGGGGCTATTTATGACGTTTCTGAAGGAGGCTCTTATGATCAATATAGAAATTCATTGTACGCTTGGGGGTTAAATTTGCCTCTTGGAATGACAATTGATCCTATTAATAGGCAATTATTTGTTTGTGAACGCGGCAATGGGGACATAAAAATAATTAATATTCATGGTGGTTACTCACGCTTTGCTCAACCGCTTGTAACGGGCTTTAAAGATTGCAGTTGCATTCGTTTTATAAAAGATGGTAGTATAGCCTATGTATGCGATCGAGCAGTTGGAACAGTTTATAAACTTACTTTCGACTTGCATAAAATATCATAATTCAATAAAATGATCAAGTGATTTTTCGTACTAGTATAGGTTTTATAATGACTACTCGTATTCATCTGCTTTCACTTTCAGCAAGTGCTCACTCGGTAAGCAGAGCATGCTTAGAGCCCGTTCAATCAGTCCTTGAAAAAGCAGGCCATTCTACAGCGAAAATGGACATTAGAGACTATCCACCCGTCTGGGTGGATAGTTCTTCTCCAGAGAATTACCCATCAGAATATTCTATCTTATCAGAGGACTTAAAGAAAAGTGATGGATATATATTATTTATGCCTGTTCATTGTTACACAGTGCCCAGCACAGCTAAAATTATAACTGAGATATTATTTACTCCATTACGTAAGAAACCCATAGGTTTTGTAACTGCGGCTTCAGGAAAGAATAGCTTTCTCGCAGTTAGAGATATAATGGGAAGCCTTATTTTTGACAGTCACGCCTTAATATATCCAATTCATGTTTACCTTAATCAAGAAGATTTAAATGACGAATTCTTACCAAAGGATTCATTAATTACAAGAATAGAAAAATTCTCAAATGGATTTAGCGAATTTACCAACCTTTTGAAAGACATTTCAAGGTAGATAAATATCTCACAATTTATACACAAGAAGTATCCGTATATAATACAAAAACTCTATTTAATAATAATTATTAAGAAAATTGCATTTATTATTGAATCTCCGATAACAAACATATTAAATCAAACTATATATAAAATTACGACGTCGTAATTTTATATATAGTTTGATTTAATATTGAATACAAAAACACATCTATACTGTTTCCGTCTATTTTATTGTAGTTTTCAATAGTTTTTTCTTTTTTTAATCCAGCTTTTAATAAGGCTTTTTCAGATCTAACATTTCCTACTACAGTTATTGCCTCTATTCTTTCTATTTGTATACTTAAGAATAAGAAATCTATTATAGCTTTTATTATTTCAGTAGCGTACCCATTATACCAATATTTAGGCAATATATTGAACCCTATTTCAACCTTATTAATTTTCTCATCAAAGAGTAACAATCCTGCTTCACCAATATAAGTTCTGCTGTCGTTTAATTTTAACGCAAACATTGAACATTTTCCATCCGAGTATCTTTGAAGCATTTTTTGTAAATATATTCTTTCTGGATATATACCGGAACTAAATTGTTCAGACGAAAATTCCCAGACTAATGGTTCAGATAATAACAATTTAATATTATCTAAATCAGCCTCTGTATATTTATTCAAAATCAATCTTTCTGTTTGGATTTTGGGTAGCAGCATATTATTTCATAAATTTCAACAAATCACAAAAATTATAACATCAAAAATTTACAAAAAAATCTCGCAAAAGACAATATAATTAAGGTAATATTTCCAACACTAACATGATTATTATATTAATTCATCTGAAATCACCCATATATATATATATTTACAAGCGCTAAAATTTAAAAAGTATGAAATATTTCATAGCTTTATTTCAAAGTTCGAACGCCCTAATTAATCATATTAAAAACAATAGTAACTTAACCTTTAATTGTCCTACTAATGCAGAACAATGACACCTATTTAAGTTTAATGTTTTCTACAGGAAACTCGGCTGTACTTTAGCCTAAAGTGTGATGGCTCGATAGATGCGCTACACTAGGGCCTTATGGGATTTCTTGGTAATGTACTATATTGAGGACAAAAACTTCTCCTCATGGCACCTGACTCTGCATCAGCTCAGACTCGACAAAAGTGGCTGGCTGTTTATTATCAAGTAGGCTCAATTAGTGTGGCCGCCCGACGATGTGGCATTGCCCGATCCACGCTCCAGCGATGGATTAAACGAAAAGAGCTAGAAGGGTTGGAAGATCGTTCGCGTCGGCCTCACCATTTAGCCCGTCAGCAGTTCGACGATGAAGTGGAAAATCTAGTCTTGCAAATTCGGCAGACTCAAAACATCGGTAAGATTCGTATCTGCTCTTTTTTATTTCAACAGCACTCCATTCAAGTATCCGTGGCCACTGTAGGACGCATTCTAAAAAAATACGATTGCCCACCCATTAAACGCTTTCACAAACAGCAGCCCTTTATCCGTTATTCCCGACCAATACCCGGTGACCGAGTTCAAATGGATGTCTGTAAAATTACCACAGGTATCTATCAGTATACCGCTATTGATGATTGCAGCCGTTTTCGAGTCATGTATACTTATAAACGTCGAACGGCGGCTAATACCATTGACTTCTTAGATCGCTTAATTGAGCAGATGCCGTTTCCCATTCAACGGATTCAAACTGATCGAGGCCGAGAGTTTTTCGCCTATTGCTTTCAGGAGCGGTTAATGGAGTATCACATCAAATTTCGCCCTATCAAACCTCGCTCCCCTCACCTCAATGGCAAAGTCGAGCGTAGCCAACAGACCGATCTTCAAGAGTTTTATCGTACTGCTGACCTGAAGGATGCTCACCTAAACGACCGCTTAGAAGAGTGGCAGTTTTACTATAATTATCAGCGTTCTCACAGTTCATTGAATGGAAAGACGCCTGCTTTGGCCGTAGCTGAAAAAGGGCCCGAAACGCCGTTCTGGGATGATGTAATTGCTCGTTATTATCCCAGTAAAGAACGGATTCGCGAGCAACATTATGTTCGCGACAAACAAGTGGCTAGTCGTAAACGGAAATCTTCAACTTAGAAAAGTACCAAGACTAGACAATAGCTAACTGTAGCGTATCTATCGAACCATCACACCTAAAGACGACTTTGCACTTCTCAATACTTTGTGAATAATTACGCGGAAAAATCAGGAACTGCTAAAGGTTTACAGCCATGCTTTACGATACACCTCATCCAAATAATCGGCATATTGTTGCATCATCACTATACGTTGGGGTAAAAACTTCGCACGGTCATATGCTCGGTCTGTGCTGCTTTTAGGCGCATGCGCTAATTGCCTATCAGCAATCTCATGCGAAAAGTTTAGCTTCTCTTTCAAAATTCCTAACGCTAGCGCACGAAATCCATGGCCTGTCATTTGGTTACAATATCCCATGCGCTTTAAGGCCACTAATATTGTTCCTTTACTCATCGGCTTTCGGGGTCTGGGCAGGCTAGGAAATATATACTCACGATGTCTATTTAATTCTTTTAATTCCATTAGAATCTCAAGTGATTGTCTAGAAAGAGGAACTAGGTGTGGGGATCGCATTTTCATTCGTTCGGCAGGAATAGTCCAAAGCCCCTTTTCTAAATCGACTTCAGACCATTTAGCTTCAACCAATTCACTCGTACGCACAAACGTTAGAAACAATAAGCGAACAGCTAAATAGGTCTGACGATATAAACGTGCTTTGTGACCGTGTAAAGCCACCAAAAATTGAGGTAGCTCATCTAGGTCAATCGAAGCAAAATGCCCTTTATTATACTTTTTCAAAGCCATTTCTAAGCCTATCGTCAAATCTCGATCCAAACGATCTGTCACAATTGCATAGCGACACACATGACTAATTAGCTGTTTAATACGTCGCGCCATGTCAGGAGCGGTCTTCTCAATTTTTTGCAAGCAAGCCAAAATAACAATAGGCTTCAAGCTGGTCAGAGGAAATTGGCCGATTTCATGAAATGTGTATTTCTCCAATCGATGCAAAACAGTTTGAGCGTAACGCGGGGACCAGCTTTCCAAGCCTTTACTATGCCATTCGCGTGCAATGGTTTCGAAGGTTTGTTGGCTATTGAATACAGCTGTATGCTTTCGTTCTAACTTGACAAAAACTGGGTCAAAGCCGCCTTTCAATTCGGTTTTAATGCGTTCTCGTTCTTTACGTGCTTCCAATAACGAGATTTTGGGATAGCCACCAATTGAAATTCGCTTTTCCTTATTGTGGATGCGATATTTCAGACGCCAACTTCGATTACCAGATGGCCTTACCTCTAAGTAGAGTCCTTCCCCATCGGAAAGTTTGTAAATCTTGTCCTTGGGTTTAGCAGTTCGGCACTGCATGTCGGTCAATGGCACGGTGTTCTATCCCTTCTATTCCATAGATTGTTTATGAGAAAATGGTGGGGGACCTTAACTATGTAAATAGTAAAAAAGCCCCCAAAAGGTCCCCCAAATTGTCTTAATGTGGCGATATGTGGGTAAAGTTTGGTAAAAGAAATAATACGCTGAAAGCCTTGAAAAATCGGCGTTTTTTCAAGCGGATTAAGATCAAACAATGTCGGATAAAGAGAGTTTTGGCTCCTCGAGCAGGATACCATTTTGACCACCTATGTTCCTTAAACTATTCTGTTTTTAGGGTTTCTATTCTTTGCCAGATCCCCCATTTAGTCCCCAAAGACTATTTAAAGTATAAATCAATCCACTTCTCAATTCAACTATTAATCTTCATTTATCTGCGTACAGCCTAATTCATTCAAATTTAAAATGAATGCTTTATTCTTCAAATAAGATTATTTCGCTAGTAGGAAATCTCTAAAAACGATCATTTATGGTGTCCTAAACCCATAAAAGTGAGCCATTGAATTATAGAGTAAAAAACACTTTAATTTCATTGGTAAACAAAGGGGTAATGAAACAAGCTCGATTCCCTGAATCGCAAATCGCGGCGATTCTTAAGCAGCAGGACAGCGGTCAAACCGTTACTCAGATCACTCACGAACATAGCATTAGAGAAGCCATATTTTATAATTGGCGAGCCAAATATGGCGGCATACAAATCGCTGAAGTCAAGCGGATAGAAGAACTGGAAGACGAAAATCGCCGGCTAAAATAGACCTACGCCGAACTAAGTTTGCAAAACAAAATTATCAAAGAGGCACTGGCAAAAAAGTGACGCTCCGCCGTTGCGGTAAGGCCTGTAGATGCTGATTGATTAGAAACAGATTAGTCAGTGCAAAGCTTGTCGTTGCGTGGGCCTGAGCCAGAATGCCCTTAGTAAGCCCGTGGCTATCAAAGACAAGGATAAAGCGATGGCAAGCCGGATCGAGCAGTTGGCTTGCCAGCATAAGCAGTGGGGTTTACTAAAGATCTATCGCCGGTTGCGCAAACAGGGCGAGTTGATGAATCATAAGCGGATCAGGCATTTGTACGGACGTTTAGATGGCTCACCAAACGAGGTAAGGACAGGAGGATCTCTACTTTCAATCGTGAGAAAACTAAGGTGGGGCTCACGATTATCAAATAGCTTATTATCTTATAAATCTGTTTTGGCATGTATACCTTTACACCCCCAGCACCTTTTTGAGTTTGTCTTCTATATCGGCTATGCTGAAAACAAAATTGAAATAGATTAATCTTAGTATGGCTTTATCATCGTCAAACATGCTTTTTTTAGAGCCATTAATCAGTTTAAATTTATAACGGTCAAAAGTTAAACCGTCCTCCATCACATCCTCCCGATATTTGCCTAATACAAAATCACGTACCCAAGTATCCTCATAGTCTATTATATATTCCTTATATCGCGTTTTAATTTTGAAAATATCATCCCAGGCGTCATAAATATCCATCGTACCAGCCTCAATGGAAAAGGCAATGTCCCAGTTTATACTACTAAGCAATGTACTTAGGCTTGCGGCATCAAAAACTTCTTTCGGATCAATGTAGATAGTTAAATTGTCAATGGTATAAGTGGTATCGAAAGGAAACAGTATTTTTTGGCGAACCCCATTTCTGTAAGGTGTATCATAGCTGCTTTTCTCATCCGAATTACATTCATGGCAGGCAGGAAAAAGGTTTTTAAAATTGATGGACACAAAGGGATAAGTAGCCTTTGGAATGTAATGATCATAAGCATTTCTTCGCTTCCTGTCTGTAGGCGGTTTCAAACCCTGAATTCCACAAAAGGGACAAACTTTTCCTTTTTGCTGTTTTTTAAAAGCACTGAAATGATCCTGTAAATCTCCGTATTCATCTCGTAGAGCTTGAGGCAGTTTATCATAGCCCTCCCACAACCAGGTTAGAAATTCTTTTAATAGTTCCCTGAAAGCCTCATTAACAACTTCGGCGTATTTCACTACTGTCACAGCAGTATTATTACAAAGCTGTTCAATATTGGAATGATGCGCATAAGCCTGTTTTACAAGATCTTTTTCATCATCGGGCAATGCTACATAACTCACTGCAATGCCTTCCAGGTAATTTTTAAATTTATTGGAAGAGTCAATAAACTCAATAAACTCTGGCCTGAGTACCAGCTCGATATCATAAGGATTGGGCTCCAAATCAAAGAGCCGCTCAAAGTAGTAACTAATCTGGTTCTGCAAATGCTGAATGGGATGATCAATCTCACGGTAGGTGTACAACATTATTCTTCCGAATTTAACTGGCTTAAATAGTTGTACAAATCAAACTTCTCCACGCTTTCGCCAAAGTCCAGCAGGCGTTCCTTTATCTCATCAATCCGTTCTTTCCGCCCTATAATTTTACTTTTAAGTCCTTCTTTAAACCCTTCCAATTCTTTATAGGCAAAATCAGAAATGGTAATATCCCGCTCGAATATTTCTTTCATTAAAAAGGTAATGGAAGCACCATAGGTTTCGTGCCTGGGATTTTCCAATACCACCTCTTCGCCCTGACGGATGAATTTATATACATCCTCTTTTTGATTATCGCTGATGACAAAGGGCGAGTGCGTGGTCATGATCACCTCGTGCCGGCGAATGTTCTCGGGATTGCCTTCAGCGTCGTAAGCCTGGCCGGAAACCTTGTTGAGCATTAACACCATTTTGGCCCGCCATTTGGGATTAAAATGGGTATCGGGCTCATCCATCAGGAACAGGCTGCCTTCCTCTTCCATCATCATTACGGAGCCAATAATCTCGTTGAACTGGTGCTCGCCGTCCGAAAAGGACTTATAGTAGATAACAGGTCCTTCTGTATCTTCTCCGGCTGGTTTTTTTTTAATGCGGATTTTTTCAATGCGGAATACCCAATCCGATGGTTCGGGCCGGGATAACTCATCCGTGATATTGATGTTTTTCGAAGCGTTGGTCACAAAATGGCGCACCTCTTGTTTTTCCACCAACAGGTTCAGGCTTTGCAATTCATACAAGGTTTGGAACAGGCGAAAGGCCGTACCAAAATAGTAAGTAAAGGCCTCGTGTGTAGCTTGGTTTACTACAAAATCTAGGACTAAACATTTCTTTTTTTCATCGTCCTTCCAACAGGTGGCGCAGGCCTTAAGTGGTGTTAGTAAGGACCTTTTGCTTTTAAAAATTTGCGCAGCCTCCTGGGTGGTATGTTTATAATTAAAGGTAAGCCGGAAGGCATGAAGGTCTTCTACTTTGAAGATTGATCTAATATATTGCAGAGGTACCGCGGGGCCCAGTAGCATATTGGCGATGAAAATGGCATAATTACTTTCGGAATCCAGGAAATACAAGCGATGGTTGCTATCCCCTTCCCCGCTCTTCAGCATTTCCTTAAAGTAATGGTAACGCAGGCGGATAAAGGGGTTGCTCAGCAATTCGTTTTGACCGGAAGTGTAGGCGATAATTTTATTGGGCAACAGTTGTTCCACATTTTTATCTTGGCGTACAAAATCCGCACTTCCTGCTGCCGCATAAGAAAACTCCGGCAGCTCATCCAACTGCTTCATGATTTTTACATGAATGTCCCCTGTAATCGTATCATCAACGACGCTTATTGATTTGTGCCGGGTTTCAATATTTTTCTGCGGTAAAATGTATTCTATTTCAAAACCGATATTTTTGTTCTTCTTATATGCCTGTGTAGTAGCCGGTAAATGGCAAAGCTCCAGGTAATAAAATATCTCTGCCAGCAATTCTAGGAAATTGGACTTACCGCTGCCATTCAACCCGGCAAATACCTTAGTGGACAGCTTGTTTTCTGAAACCGTCCAATTGAACTCGAAGTCTTTATTAGCAGGCAGACTCCGGAAGCGATCGCCTAGTATTTTAACCCGGAGTAACTTCATCTTTTATACGGAAATAAATGCCCGAGCGCTCCTTTTTGGTTTTGCTGGCAAGGGTTTCTAAATCGTTAATTGTAAAGCTTATGCCGGGAATGTTTTCTGTTTCGGCATTGTAAAAAACCTGTTCCAGTTGCAGGAAGGTATGTTGCCCAGTTAAGGCGCCCGACACAAAGCTTAAAAAATCATCAGCCTGTTCATATTGCGGACTTTTCTTTTGCTCTGCCGAAGTAAAATAATGTACGAAGATGCCCCGCTCTTCTTCCAAGTAACGCAGCAGCATTTCGGTATTGAAATAGTGCTGGCCAAAATGCTGGCCGATATAGGTAGATACTTCTTTATAGCTAACAGTATTCCAGCTGACTGGGGAGCTACGTTTAGAATCTTTTACTATACTAGACTTAGGGGCTTCTTTTGGCCCTTCTGCTTGGCCTGCTTTACCCTTTTGAGGCTGTGGCACATATTCTTCTTTTATAATTGGCGAAGCATCTTCTTCTTTTCCCGCGTCTTCTACAATCGCTGATTGATTAATGATTATTTCTTTTGGCAGTAAAGCTTCATCAATCGGAATTCTGGAAAGTTCTAGCCCACCTGCAAATACTTTTTGGCTGATAGAAGCATATAATTCTTCCATCACCATCACCTGCGTTTCCTGCTCATTTTTGATGGCTTCTATTTTTTGCGCAATGCTGGCAAATTGGTCTTGGAGGTCGAGAGGTGGAATAAATATTTCAATATTACCTACTATAGATAAATTCAAATTTTCTTGATTTCCTCCTCTTCCCAGGCTTCTTATGGCTAAATAAGAATTCCTTAAAAAATGGAAAGAAAATAATTCATTCAACGAAGAACTTGGTAAAATGGCAGCACATGCCTGATTTGTGGCGGCTTCAATTTTTAATAGCCCTACATTGCCTCTCGTTTTACCTTGGCCATACATTGCCAATAAAATAGTATTAATAGGATATACACGACAATTAGTATCATTTAATGCCCTTTCTGTTATTTTTTCCTCAGTATTAAAAATGTATTTCCCGTTGACTTCAGTTGTTTTAACCCATGGGGTATCACCATTATAATATTCACTTTCATTGGCTCGACTTGGGGTACCACCTGTTCCTATCTTAGTAATATTATTCAACCTCTCCTTCTTCCACCCTTTCTCATTTTTTACCGGATCGCCAAAGAGCTGATAAAAAGCGGCTTTTACTAGTTCTTCCAGCAATTCAATGCTCCTTTTTCGGTCAGCGATTAGAACTTCTATCTTTTCTAAAAGATGGGCAATGCGTATTTGATCGGCATAGGAAGGCAGTGGGATTTCAATTTCTTTAAGATCTGAAATATTGAAACTTGCCTGATTTACTGATTTTTTCGTAATGGGAATTAATTTTCGTTTAAAATCAGTGGTAGTAAAATAATAATAGAGATATTTTGGAAAAGCGCGCTTTGAATCTGCTTTTAAAAGTAAAAGATTCATTCCGTGTATTACATCGGTATCGATATCTTCGACAATTCCGACTTTCCCTAAATGTGTAACGCTATTAATATGGGACATTAAAATATCCCCCTCTGCTAAATAATAAACTTCATATCGATCATCAATAATATCTGCAAAGCCTACTCTTGAAAAATCCAGCCTATTATCAATAATGGTTTCAATCCTTGTAATAGGAATGCCAGATTTACCAGGGGTCTGACTTATGCTTGCTCCATTTCTAATAACACTAAAAACAGCCCCTATTTTAATCATCTCCATTATAATATATTTTCCAGTTGATCCATTAATTCCGAAATACGGCTTTGCTTTTCTTTTAGCTCGTTTATAATTTCGGGCGTGGGTCGGTACACTATTTCTTCATACACATCCTCCCGGTAGCGGTTAAAGCTCAAGTCATAGCCTTTATTTGCCAGCTCCTGCTTGGGCACATAAAAATAACGCTGGCCCCGGTCGCTTGGGTTTTCTGCTTCCCGGTTATTAAAGCGTTCAATAATTTTGTGCACATCGCCATAGTCACGGTTACCGGCTTTGTCAAAACGATCGTTGCGTTTATCATCCAGGGTTTTGCCATCGTGATCCATATTATAAAACCACACTTTTTCTGTTTCCCCGCCCTTGGTAAAAATCAAGATGGCCGTGGCTACTCCAGCATAAGGCTTAAACACACCTGAAGGTAAGTTGATCACCGCTTTCAACTCGCATTTGTCTATCAATATGCTACGCACGTTTTGAAAAGCCTTACCTGAACCAAACAGTACGCCTTGCGGAATTATGACCCCCGCCGTGCCACCCATGCGCAGCATTTTGTAAATGCGCTCCAAGAACAGTAATTCGGTCTTCTTAGTATCAGTGGTAAAGCTTTCGTTGATTTCTGCTTTGTCCAGGCTGCCCGTAAAAGGCGGGTTAGCCAATACAACATGGTAGGCATTGTCCTCGTTGTAAAACTTGCTGAGGGTATCGGTATAGTCAATATTGGGATGCTCAATGCCGTGCATCATCAGGTTCATCAACCCGATGCGGATCATGTTCTGGTCAATGTCAAAACCATAAAAAGTATGTTTGTTTAGCTGATCCTTGGCGGCATCTTCTACTAACCTGTCAGCCAGGGTGCCCCGGGTAAAGCCATAATTATCCACCTCCAGGTGCTCGAACGAGGTATATTGGGTGAGGATGTATTGATAGGCGGATAGTAAGAAGCCCGCAGTACCACAGGCAGGATCGGCTATTTTATGGCCCAGTTGCGGTTTTACCAGCTCCACGATCATTTCTATAATATGCGTGGGGGTACGAAACTGCCCGTTTTTACCCGCAGTGCTTAGCTGCTGCAAGAGATATTCGTAAATATCTCCCTGCGCATCTGTAAACCGCGCCTGAGCATTCAGCACTTCCCATATTTCGTTGATCTTTTTAACAGCCTCTGTCAGCAAACTGGGTTTGGGAATGATGAAAACCGCATTGTCCATATGTTTGGCAAAGGGCGATTCTTTTTCTCCCAAGGTTTTTATAAAAGGGAATACCCGGGTTTGCACTAACTGGTACATTTCCTCCGAAGGTTTGCGCGAAAAATTTTTCCAGCGCAGTTCTTCTTTTTCTATGCCTTTATCGGATTCTTCGCCGGGCAAATAAAATTTCCCACTAAAGATGGATTGGTATTCCGTCTGCAAAAAATCAGCATCACCCTGCCGTTTCTGATCATTCTCGTCTAACTGCTTCATAAACAGCAAATAGGTAATTTGCTGAATGGCATCGATAGGATTGGTTAGCCCGCCCGACCAGAATTTGTCCCAGAGCTCGTTTACCTTACTCTTAATCTCTTTATTGTCCATGATATATGTTTATGCGGCAATTTTTTCAATAAATGCTAGAATGGTTTCCATCATCGGCCTGCTGAAAACACCCCGGATGCCATTGGGGTGAATGCGGATAAAGGGCGCGGATACCAGGTCTTTGCGCTCCACGCTTCCTTTCTCGATAATATATGTTTGCAATAGCTGTAAAAAATCTAGCTGCTTGTTGTTGAGGTCGCTGTGCTGCTGTATAAAGGAATCAAAAGTGCGGGCAACCATAGTGGGATAATCTTCCAATATTTCCAGTCCCAGGATGTGTCTGATAAACTGGATGAGTGCAACAGTTTTATTGTTGTATACCCGCCGGAGCAGGTCCACGGTAATGTGCGGACTCTCGTGCGATAACAGCCAGGCTAGCTCTTCTATCTCTATATCGGTAATCGGTTCTTTGTTTTTTATTTTTTGTAAAACCGGCAGTTCTGCCAACAGGATCCTGATTTTCTCTTCCACCATTTCCTTGTAGCGCTGTATGCTTACGGCTTCATTTTGCGGGCCGAACAGCACTTTTTCCTTTTCGGCGACTATATCTTTAAAATTGAAAGATGATGGAGCAATGGACGTAGTACCCGCTCTGTAAATCATTAAAGAAGCCAGACGCTCTTTGAGCAATTCCAGCTTTTCTTCCGTCAGGGTGTTCCAGAAGTAATCGGTCTGTGCCAGTTGTATCAGTTCTTTTTCCCTCGCTACCGTATTTACACTTAAAGGCAGTTCCGATATTTCCTCTATTAGGGCATCTTTTAAGGCTTTCACCTTGTCTTCGTCCTTGGTCCAATGGGCAATGGAAGTTTCTACAATGTCTTTTTCAAAACGCATGGCTTTGAAATCGGCCCCGCTAATGGTACGAAACAAGGGCTGGATATGATTGCGTAAAAAGTCGATCTTATCGCCGGTTACATCTTCAAAAAATAGGTCTTTTTTTACCTCCTCCAATTCTTGTTGGGCATCCCGAACCACGATGGACTGGGCGGGCAATGTCTGTATATTGGCTTTGATCTTTGAGATGGTTTGCTGTATTAAGCCAGCCTCGCCCAAATCCAGTGCTATGGCCAATTTGTCGGTATATAAACCGAATAAACGTACCGGCAAAGGCACCTGGTTATTCAAGCCTTTTCCTTTGGGATTGAGCTTAAAATATTCAAAATTGTCCCAGCAGTCCAGTATTAAAAAGCGATCCTTTTCGGTGCACCAGGAATGTTTTTTCCATTCGTCTAGTAAACGGGTGCCCCTGCCGATCATTTGCCAGAATTTGGTATAGGAATATACGGGCTTGGCAAATACCAAGTTGGTAATTTCACGAACATCAATACCGGTGTCCAACATATCCACGCTGATGGCTACGCGGGGAAAGTCCTGATTTTTAAATTGGTCCAATAGACCACCTTTGCCATATATCCGAGGATCGTCGGATACGATGACTTTGGCCAACTCTCCCTTGTATTCGGGATACAGGGAGTTGAAGATGTCTTCTACACGCCTTGCATGGGCTTTGCTGATGCAGAAAAAAATGGTTTTGCCGGGCAGTACGCCGTTATGGTCTTTGATGGATTCTTCCATAAACTCGCGCACAATAAGCGTGTTGGTGCCTTTGTTAATGACCCTACGCTCCAGGTCAGTGCCTTCATAATTGATCTCTGAAATTTCTTTCCCTTCCAGTATCAGCTTTTTCTGATCTTCTAAAGAAACGGTTCTTTTATTAATGCCTTCTACCTGAAATTTGGTTTTGATTTTCATTACTTGGAAGTCGCATAGGTAAGGCGGTATATGGTTTACGGCTTCCTCGTAAGAATAGGCAAATGTGGGCAGGCCATCTTCGCAATCGAAGAGTTTGAAGGTATTGTGATCGATAACATCGGTAGGTGTAGCGGTAAGTCCCAGGGTAGTGGTATTAAAGTACTGTAATACTTCCTGGTAGGTATTGTAAATGCTGCGATGGCTTTCATCTACCACCACTAGGTCGAAGAAATGTGGACTTAATGACTGAGCCTTATCCCTTATGATATTGAGCATAGTTGGATAAGTGGACACGTAAATTCTACGGTCAGCTACAAAATTCGTTTCCTGGTAATGAGGCCAACGCGGTTCGTTGGGCAAATACTCTTTAAAGTCGTCCAATGCCTGTCCCTGTAAGGCAATGCGATCCACTAAAAATAATACTTTTTCTATCCATCCGCCACGCATTAGGGCGTCGATCAAAGCAATTACCGTACGGGTCTTGCCGGTACCAGTGGCCATTACCAGCAAAAATTTAGTGCGCTTTTTTTCCAGAGCTTCCATCACAGAGCGGATGGCACGTACCTGGTATTCGCGCCCAGCAATTTTGGTATTGATGAACTCCTGCGATAGGCTTTTGCGATGTTTTCTTAAATAAGCATAACGCTCCAGGTCGTCTCGTGTAGGAAATCCATACACTTTTTTAGGAGGATATTGTTCCAGGTCCCAAAAATAAATATCCTGCCCGTTGGTATAAAAGCAGAAGGGCAGCTCGCCATCCTGCTGTTCTTTGATACGGTAACAGTATTGCTTAGCTTGCTCTCTTCCAATATTCGCGTCTACCGTTGATTTCTTAGCCTCCACAAGGGCTAAGGGTTTGCCATCTTTGCCTAATAAAATATAATCACAGAATTGCGTATGATAGTGCACTTCCGGCTCGTTCAGTTTAAGGGTATTGATGGGTACGAAAAACTCCTCGACCACCTGGGTGCGATCGGCTACATTCCAGCCCGCTTCTTGTAAGCGGTGGTCGATGAGCTGCTGCCGGGTTTGTTTTTCGTTGTTCACCTATGCTGTATTTATTTCCAGGTTTTACAGTTTGGGTACAGGTCTCTGCCAGCTATCAGGAGGCCGCTTTGACCGTGTTTTTCTTCTTTTAATAGGTCAACAATCTGATCAGCCAGCCAGATAGAAACCAATACTTCTTCCTTTATGCTAAAGAATGCTGCTAGTTGTATCACTTGCTGTTTTTTTGCCCTTCTGGTTCCTCGTTCAATCTTACTATACATGGGCGTATCTATTTTAAGCTCGGCTGCCAGTTCCCTTTGCAGGAGTCCTTTTTGCTCTCTTAATAATTTTAGTTGCTTTCCTAGTCGCATAGTTTCCACTTTTTGACTTGTCTATTTTTGACAATATTATATATTTTATTTTAGAATCGAAATGCTTTTAGCGGATAGGTACGATCATGGTTCCGCCGATTAATGTAACCAGCAGAGATTGACGCAGATCTTTGAACTTCTCGGAAATGTAAGCTATTGCATTCCAGAGCGTGTTGGGGATTATATTTTAGACTTACGATCAATGCGTTGCAGCATTATTTGAGTGTTGCCTAGAAGCAACCAAGCTACGGATGAGGACAACGTGAACTCATAATCCTTGACAATGCGTCGGAAAAAGTTAGTCCAAGCGATACTGCGTTCGACTACCCTTCGTTTGGCAACTGGTACAAGACCATGAGTTGACTCAGGGCGGGAAACCCGCTCAAAGTCGACGCCCCAATTGGCTAACTCTTTGGCAAACTCACCCCCATAACCCCCATCACCAAATACCGTTTCCACTCGTTCGCCATACCACAAAATATCACTTACGAGTGGCTTGGCTACTGGCCCATCACTTGCGTTGGCTGCGTGTACTTGGGCTGCCCAAAGCCGCCCGCCCGTGTCAACCAGCAACTGCCGTTTGCGTCCGTTAACAAGTTTATGGGCATCAAGTTCCCGATATTCCCAAATCATAGGAGACAGTTTAACACTGTGACTATCAACATAGAACACAGATAAGTACTCCTCCCTCCCTTCATTTTGCCGATCTAATTGATTCAATTTTCGATTAATCTGCTCGAAGATGCCCTTGGTTTTCTATTGGTTAAAATAACAATACACCGCCTGCTAATGGGGATAATTTTCAGGTAGATTGCGCCATTAGCAACCGGTCCGCAAAAGCCATAAAATGGCGTTCACAACGTCACGCAAGTCTAGTTTTCGCTTGCGTTTAATGAGTAAAAAGGGCGAAACTGTAGCCCACTGGTAGTCAGTCAGTTTAGTGAACTGCGAAGTCATCCTTTTGTAGCTTGGTCGCCACAAAGATGACCTGACTACCAGCGTTTTTCAATTCCCCAACACGCTCTAAGCAATGGGGTAAGCCTCGGATTTTTAATACCGATCAAGGCAGCCAATTCACAAGCCCTCGTTTTTTAACGCCCCTAAAAGCGGCTGAAATACAAATCAGTATGGATGGCAAAGGTAGGGCCATCGACAATATTTTTATCGAGCGACTGTGGCGAACCGTGAAATACGAGCATATATATTTACATGCTTATCCAGACAGTTTAGATCTAGAGCGTGGTTTGGCCAAGTATTTTCATTTTTATAACTATGGCCGCAAACTCCAGTCGCTGGATTAGCAAACTCCAGCCCAATGATATATTGATGGTACAATAGGGAAGAAAAATACAATTTCCTAGTCGGCTGGAATCATTTTAAATTGACCCACTAACTGTCCAACAGTTAGAGAGCACCATCAAGAGAAGTAATAGCTATTTATGTTTAAAATATTTTATTTCTATTCAACTCTAGAGCCACATAATAATTATCAATAAATTATAATTTATTGATCTAAATACGACAGACTTTGTAGCCAAAATTTTAAATCTTTTTTTATAAAATCTTTTTCTCTTAAAGAAACAACCTCATTATCAATAATATCATTCAGCGCTTCTTCAAAAGAAACATCAAAATGTCTTAATTTGCGAAATGAATTAAATACATCATTTAATTTTAAAACAGTAACAGAAGGATATATCTTTAAAAAATTCAACAGCCTTGCAATACGATTATCAGCAGCTAGTTCGCCATGTATTATTACTATAGTGTTTTTATTAGCAACACTTCTGGAAATAAGTATAAGTTGTTTAATTATAGCAAAATCAAATTCATTGTATAAATTATCTATATATTTTCTAACTACACTAGTTTCTACAGTGAAGGGAATATATCTTCCTACACCAAGCGTAAATTGAGTTAGGTCATTAGTACCTATTCCCAAATAATGCGGAAAAACATCAAAATCTAAAAAAAACGTATTCAACCAAATATTAGTATTTAAAGCTGAAGATGGTTGTTCAATTTTCCAACCAATTTTAATATAATTCCTTAAAGAGCTATTTGAAATTTGCAAGCCACTATCAAGTACCATATTTGTTGCAATTGATATTTGACTGTATTCTGAAACTAAAGGAAATATAAGAGAAATATTTTTATGATTAGTTTCCAAAGAAATCTCTTTCAATGCCTGGATTATTATTTTCAATACTCCTCCATTCTCAGCTATGCATCTTCTTATACCTCTATAACCAAGGCTATCTCTTTCATCTCTTTCAATATCGATAGATCTAATTATTATTGATTTCTCTGGAAAATAACGCAGTGCTAATCTTATTACTTTAATAAATGCCTCTTTTAAATATATCTGCAATTGAGAATGATTAGCAACAAGATAAATCGCGTCAGCTTCTGAATTCTCTATAATATAATTCTCTAAAGTATAGTTTGGCTTAAGAAGGTAATTGAGGTGTTCCGCTAACATTCTAACAGCAGTAAACTCAGTTCTAAATATACCTATACCTGCTGCACCTATTTTATATGATATTTCAATAGCTTCTTCTGATCCTATATTTGCAAATACTTCTTCATTATCAGTATCAATCACTTCGTATATATTATTTTTCTTTTGATCATCTATTATTGAGTGGCTATATATAATTCCTTTTTTACAGCTCATGAATACATAGGATGGTAGCGGATCTATAAGACCAGTACCAGCTATACACGGAATTAGCAAATCTTTGAAAAATATAAGCGGATGGTAATTTCGGTTACCTATCGCCAGTATAACACCAGCTGGTTTATATTTGGCTATTAATGCAGCTTGATATAAGGGCAAGCTACTACCTACATAAACTATTTTACCTTCTAAAATAGTTAAGTTAGTTCGATTCCAGACTACTAATTCTCCTCCAGTAGACAAATCTAGTCCACCATAACCTGTAGCAATAATATTATTATCAACCATATTTATCGTAGGATTATTTATTTAATTATTTGATTTTTTAAAATTTTACTTAATAACTCTTTGTCAAGAATTTTGCTTTCTTTCCAAGCATAATTGAAATCATTTTCAGCTGAAATAAATTCGGCCTGATTTTCTCCACTTTCTATCGTACTTTTATTCTTTTCAGTATTTCCTTTCTTTTCAATGTCTCTTTTCTTTTCCCAATAAGTGAGAATTGTTTCTTTTAAAGGGTTAGACTCTTCTTTCAATTCATAGGATGGTTTAAACATCATGCGCTGATCTTTTTTATACCATAGAGCCATGTTTCCAAATCTATCAATTGACCGATTATCTTCGACATACGATATTTTTAGCTCTAATTTTCCTTTATATTGGGCGTTATCTTTAGCTGCACCAAAATGGCGATTCAATAATTCTTTTGCAAATTTTTCCTCATTAGGGCGATAAATTATCTCTCCTTTTTCATTAATAGGTACTCTAAATATTCTCTGAAGTAATGTTCCTTTTTTAACGGCCTCTATATTCTTATCAAAGTAAGACCAATCTTGTCCGTTCCTAGTTATAAAGTTCCAAAAATTGAAATGCGTAATTGTCAGAAATTTACAATCTTCGTTATCGAGTTGTGACAAATAAAAGGCGTAATATTTTATTACATCTTTGCTAGGTTTTCTATTCCTTAAGTCAAAAACTCCTTTTTGTAAATTTGAAATCCGATTACCTAATCGTTGTAATTCTCCTTTTGCTAAATTTTTCAATAGAGAATCATTTTTAATTTTTTTCAATCCAGATTTTATATTATTTAAATAATCTTCAACATCTTTGTCTTTATATAATGTTTCTTTTTTTGCGATAATTTTGGGAATAGTTGATTTTAGCTTAGATTCAATATCAGCCTCAAAGTTCTTTAAGCCTTCAACACTAAACTTATAATTAATTCTTTCCCTACCACTCAAGTTCAATGGAAATATTTTCTTAAATTTTCTTATGTTTTTTTGATAGTTTTTATCATAAAGAATAAATATATCTTTTTCGATACCTTCTGCAAAACCTAACTCCCAACAAACGTTCGGCCTGAAGGTGGTTAAATCAAATAAGGCAATATCACATTCTCTAATCAACTCTTTGATTTTATCGATTGCTAAACTATCGGTCACATATTCATCATCTGCTCTAAAAAAAGTAAAATATATTGTTGTCTCTTTATAAACAATAGGCTTTACTTTATTCAACGCGTCAAAAACAAAAGTAAAACGATCACTAAATGGCAAAAAAACTGAACATTTAATTTCCATATTCTTGACAATTAAAAAGTATTAGATATAATGGTGTAGGAATATTCTTTGGGTGATCATTTAGTTTCTTAGCCTAAATGACAAAGCTATTTCAATTATTGCTAAATTAATCTAGCAGATTTATTTAGCGCTACCAATTTATCAGTCTTACTTTATGACTGTGATACGGTTATTCTCCACAGAATAATGAGTTATACCTTTATCAAAATTAAATGGGTTAGCTATTAATTGGTTCTGCTGATATAGAAACTCTTGATCTAACCATGAAAGCATTTCTCTTGCTTCTGCAAGGGGAAAGGTCCTATGTCCTATAGCATTTCTAAAGCCAAGTCGAGCAAGTAGTAGATCAGGGACAATCGGAGCCGCTCTACCGAAATAATAGAAGTGCTTAGAGATAAGAACTTTATTAGATTTTGTATCTCTAGTTAAATTGTGAATGTTTGTTGAGCCATCAGGGTAACTGTGGTGAGAATGAGCTTGTTTCCATTGGTTGTTCTCTTGCTGAGAATAAATGTTATCACCTAACATTATGCGTTTACTTCCATTTGGAATAGGCTTTTTATCATTATAATCAGGGTTAGTCCAATACTCATTGTAAGTTACTACATGGGTAACCTTCATAGCGAAAACACACCTTCCGGTAGCTTTAAGCTTCTTTCCACCCATACCGATAACCCAATCATCAGGTGCTGCTACATTTCTTATTCTAGGTTTACAAGTAGCTAGCGTACAGAAACCATGAAATGGGTTTGGCGCGAAGCCAAAGTCTCGGTCTACTACATACATATAGACTTTAGCCATCAGACATTAGCAAGTTGATGATTTCATTTCATATGGTGCTGGACGAGAAGCGCCTTCAGGAGTTTTGAATACATTCTCTCCACTAATAGCACTTTGAATGCTATCCGTATTCCAATTAACTATTGAAGTAGCATGGTCTTTTAAACTTTCAGGTACATCAGCTTCCGTACCACCACGCAGATATACTCCTACTATCCGCTTCCCTTGTCTATTTGCTTCTTCGATTTCCCAGTTTACCCAAGGTCGTGTATGAGTGTCCTTACCAATTAAAACAACAACTGTTCCAGCCCAGGAAATTTTTCGTCGAAGATAACGTCTAATAACCTCATCGCTAACACGCTTGTCCTTAATACGCTCTTGGTTTTCCGGTTTAAGTTGACGCCATGAGCTATTTCTTATATCATCTCCTTTTTTATGGAGTAGGTTTGTAACACTATCAACATGCACATCATCCTTATGATGATGGCTTATAAAAACATGTCGGCGTTTGCCTTCGTTAAGCATAGCGGTGTGAGTTTATGATTAATGTTCCATTTTGGTGGGAAAAATAACGAGATTGCCCCTTTAGAAAAAGTGTATTTCTGTTTTATTCTGGTTCGGCCTGTCGATCCATTTAATTCAGGACAAATAACTCTCAAATATTTGTCTACCTCGCAAAACAGGTTCTGGCAATCAATTAATTGTAGCCGTCTTCCCCAAAGTGTAGGCAGTTCTAACTCTAAGCGTTCACACTCTTCTTCCTGGCTTTCTACCATTAATTTTATGACGTCTTCATAGGTGTAATCACCAAGATGATCAAAGCACTTATTGATCCCACTCTTTGCCCCTGGGCCAGCTACCACAAAGTCCATTTCGGAGAAGTTAATTATGGAGCTATAGTTTAAATCAATGGTATATTGAAATGCTAAAAAGTTACCAAACGATGGGTAGGAAAGTAAAATCTTGTAGACTTCCTCTAAACTTTTTGTTTCGACAATTTTATTATACGCTTTATCTTTCATCATTTTGGCTAACAGCGCCAAATGATTAGTGTGTTTGAATTTGTATCCGAATACGCGTCCAGCAGATGGCATGATATAGGCCGCTGAATAAATCGGGCGCTGACTCGCCATTCGTAGTGTCAATAATTCATCGTACTTCTCCAGAGAGAATGATATAGAATCTACTTTACCGAGCTCACGTTCCAGATAGCGATATGTTTCAATCTTATTGAAAATTTTGAAAAGAATCGTTTTAAAAAATATCTGAGCTATTTCTTGTTCATTATACTGTAAATCAATCAGATACTGACTTACTCGATCAGAAGCTCTAAAAATATTCGTGAAGCGGTTGTCGCGAATAGCCGGATCATCCGTCCAAGGGCCATATGGATCGGTCAGACGTTTAACGAAAACGTTGTGACGCTTAACCGCAAAACGCCAATAAGAGCTGTAGGCTAAAGATTTTTTAGGTTTTGTCAGTTTTGTGAAATGAATAGACATGATGTAATCTTTTATACAGGTGATTAACGGTTCAGTTTGGTCGTTATTTACCAATATACTGTAATTGTCTATTCTTAGGTGAGACTAATACTTTTCCGCCCTTATTTTCAACAATTTGATGAAATACCCTATAGGACTCTATGATTGTCTTTTCCCATTGATACAAAGTCACCGACGAAACTTCAAGGTCAACAACCAGTTGTTTAATGATTTTAAGCAACTCGGTGTCAATTCGGTCACTTGCACGCAACATTTTGTTGCCTTTAGCATAGTTATAAACAATCAATGTAATAGCTTCCTCTGCCACTTGAGGTCTCCCTCTATCTTCTGCATCTAAAGCAATAGGATCACTTTTACGTTTAAGCTTCATTAGTTGTCTAAGCACAGGAGACCAACCTAGGAATGCAACATGGCCTAAATGGAAGACATCGTGATATCTGTAATCGTTAGGCTTCCACGAATTATCTGTCAATGGATCACCTAACTCAATTGATTGGCCAGTGGTTTCATTCTCCCAAACCATCTTGACGGTTAAAAAGTATTCCCCTTGTTCTTCAACGAATCTGATGACAAATGAGTCCGGAAACTTCTCCTCATAATTTTCATCAAAGCGCGGAATACTCAATAAATTGAGTTCCTCATAGCGATCGTAGGTTTTTGATAGATTCTGCTGTGCAATCTCTTCTAAAGAACATCCGTAATGCGACGCGATGGCAGATACATACCATAGTACATCTCCCAGTTCCTCTTTCAGCGCTTTCTCAAAGCTGCCAAACCCCTCGCCGTCTCGGATTAATTTCTTTAGTGTGGTCAAAACCGATCCAGCTTCACCAGCAAGACCCAAATAACCCATGAAGAAGTTTTTCTGGTCGGCTGAATTGTAGCTTTGTATTGTGGTTTTTGTCTTCGATTGGTATTCGTCTAAGGTCATGTTACGATGGTGAGATATTTATACAAGATGATAATATAAAGGTGTTATTCAAAGGTCCTTACCCTACCGATTAATAAAAGCATATAGTTATATCTTTATGTATAAATCCATCATATATTGTAATAAGAATATATGGATCTATTTCTTTGATCACGATTTTACTTGTATCTTTATTTCTGTTTAAAATAAGAATATTCCCTTTAAGGAAAACATCGTTCTTCACGACTTTGTTTTCAGTATAATATACATGTTATATTAGCCAATATTAAGATTATTGCCGATATGATTTGTATAAAAATGTAAATAATAGTTATACATTAAACTAGTAATTTTCCCGCTAACTAATAGTTGTATGGCCAAGAAAAGTGTTTTTTATAGCTTTCATTTTAATAACGACGTAATGCGAGTTCAACAAATTCGTAACATGGGGATCTTAGATGGTGATGAACCTGTTTCTTTTAATAAATGGGAAGAAATTAAACGTAGTGGTGATCAGGCCATAAAGAACTGGATTCAAGAAAACATGAATTATCGTAAGGCCGTAGTGGTCTT
Organism: Larkinella rosea; assembly: GCF_003858635.1. Taxonomy (GTDB): domain Bacteria; phylum Bacteroidota; class Bacteroidia; order Cytophagales; family Spirosomataceae; genus Larkinella; species Larkinella rosea. The sequence continues at coordinate 99,518 of NZ_RQJO01000015.1, read as the reverse complement.
AATAGGCGAAGAAACACATAAGCGGCCTTGGGTACAATATGAGATAAAAAAAGGCTGGAATGATGGTCGGGCTGTTGTTGGGATTTATATCCACAATTTGAACTGCCCTAATAACGGCAAGTGTAGTCAAGGAAAAAATCCATTTGATCAATTCAACGTTGGGTATTGGAACATGGGATCTATTGTACCCGTTTACAATCCCACACCCACAGATGCCTACAATTCAATTAAAAATAATATTGATAGCTGGATCGACGAAGCGATCAGAGTTAGAGGTATTTACAAGGGTACAGCCATATAAATAAAAGAAGTGACCATTAGTATATTTCTTTTATTTTTTATTGATTGTATCGATAATTGAAACGATTAACGGAATGCATTGTTTGAGACTTTTGCCTGGAGCATTCAGGGCTAGAAATGACGATTTTACATTTTCGAAGCCGGCATAATATTGCCCGAATTCTCTTTCAACCTCTACCCATAACTCTGCGGCCATACTACCAGTTATCCCAATAGGAATTGGGATAACTCCTTGTTTTATAGCTATATCAAATTCTTTTTTAACTCCTGTAGCAAGAGATTCAAACTTACCAGTTTCTTTATTTATTTTATTACCAAAAATAAATACTGCTATTCCTGCAAACGATATCATTCTTTCTCGGTATTCTTGCCATAGCTCACCGAGCTCTTTAATTCCTGTTTTCTTTTGCGGAAATGGGCGCATTATTAATTGTTCTTCGTTTAATTTCTTAGGAGAGCTATATATAGCTTCTAATGCTCCATTTATAATGGCATCGCCTACACCTAGACCAAAGCCATTTACAACAGAATATTTTTCTTGTACGAGTTTTTTGCTTAAACTATGAATGAAATCTAATGAATCGTCTTCTGAATGTGGTGCATAATCTGCAGCACTGCCGGAAATAAAAATTGTATTACGTTTAAAACGGTTTTGGATTTCTCTTAACAAATTAGTTATTTCAGAATAATCTTCGATCATAATTGCTTCAATTTGAAAACGTCGAAGATCCGAAATTAATAATTGTTGCCTACGCTTACTATAATCAAAATCAGCATCTGTTGGGTAGTCTTTCCGACTAACACGCCTAATGATACAATAATGCGGGCGAGCGTTTTCGCCTAATACCAACCTCACTCTGCTAAGAACATAATCCAGGTTAGGATCTGTGAAGCTAAATCCCAGAAAGAGAAACGTTTTAGAAACGAGGTCAGAGCTTAGCGTCGTAATGAATCCTTCGTTATTCTTGTGATATTTCTCGTAGTCATCTTTTGTAATTGTAGCTTTAGAAGGGTGCTTAGCATCCCCATGCATTTTGTAGACAACCGCATCTCGCTTATATGTAGTATCGGGTAGCTGATCTACCGTGTGTTTTACATCAACACGTTTCGACGTCTCTTCTAAAGCATCCTCTATTAAAGAATCATAGTTCGTTGTCCAAAACGTCCGAATTGGTAATCTAGCTAGAATTCTATGATTTTCGGAAACCTCAGTTTCCTCTGTAAATTCTTCTATTATCTTTCGATTAAGCTTCCCTCGTCCACCTTTTTCATTCACATGAAATTGAGCAAGAGATATTAAATCCGTTTCTTTATCAATCTCAAGGCCAATATCTGTTGCTATATCTCGAAGCAGTCCACGCCAATCAACATAACCTACGCCAACAGAGAGACCTGCTCCAGCAAAAATCGCAGCCTCTCCATTTATAATTAATTTCAGATAGTCCCGAATAAAACTTTCTTGCTCTTGCGTCATAAGGTGTGGTATTTTTCAATGGTTGAATATAGTTTATTTATTACTACTACAAGCTATCATGAACAATTCACCACCAAAATTCTCAACTTTTCACAGTAATTTATAGCAAAATAAGAATGAGCCTGTACTCATAAAACAGTACAAAGGATACAATCATATATATGCGAAAATCGTCCTGATAGCTCTTTGAATGTATCAAAATCAGCTTTTTGGGTTTTGCTTCAAAGCATCGTTCATAGTGAGTTATTTAGTTTTCAGAACCCAATTTATTCTAGACAATCGCTTCGCAATACGCTTCAGAGTTTGTAAGACTAGCTTATCAGCCGGTAATTTTCCAAAAACCAGACTTTTGAATGGCCCATTATAGGTATGCTGTAATTCTGGCCAAATGCGATTCAATTCGGAGAAAATCAACGCTTGGGACGGATGGATATACAACCAGTCCTTGTTGTTTCTAAAGCTTATTTCATCGTCTTGCCCCACTTTATGCAGCATCATATCAAAGCTGTCGGAATCGAAAAAATCAGAAATATCCTTTTGCTCTAAAAGCTGATGCAAATCATAGACATGACGAATCTTATTCCGTAAATCAATAAGCGGTTTTTCGCTATAGGAAAAGCGAACCAGGCTCATGATCTTCTCGCAAAGTGTTCGTGTGGGTGCTAATAGCGTTACCTCAAATGGCAAAAGATGGTATTGGCTCGCTAACTCGCCCTGCCCTCTTGATTGCATCATCTCATAAACGAATGAACTGATTTGGCCCTTGATAACGGGTTCTGGTGAGCCTAGCCAAGTGGACTCTAGAATAATGAGGTCTCGTACCTGCCCAAATTCCCCATTAAATACTCTCGAATACGAATGCGCCGTCTTTCTGATCATACCCTTTTTGTTGGTAATGCCTGGGACTTCGATTTCAGGTAGAACTTCAGAAACGGTATTGCTTATACGTTTTAGGCGTTCTTTTAATTGGTTGGCCGAAAGACCAGGTTCTTTTAACAGTACCAGATCTACATCTTCTGAAAAGCGATTGATAAACGAAAAGCACTTTGATAATGCCGTTCCCCCTTTAAAGATGGTGAATTCGGCAAGTGGCCCCGTGAAAATACGTTGCAGTGCAAGTGTTACCCAATAATCCTTCTCGACATAAATCTCAGGCAAATTCATCTGCTGGGCGGTGATCGTCACTGCGTCGGCGAAAAGATTCTGATCTTCATGTAACTTCATTGGATGTTCCAGTCTGTAGCACTCGTCAATAGCTGATTGGGGAGTGCTAATTTAAACGTTGTCAGTGGATTAATGCTATTGCGCAGATCATCTACACCATCTTGTTGATCTAGATCCGTCAATATAGCACCAAGCAGTGCTCTAACGCGTGGTGGATATGCCAGGGCATATTGGATCATAGCTTGCCGTTGTTGCTTATCCAACGCCCCTACTCTGTCCTTAAAGATGGTAATTGCATTCTCAATGTCGACATCGGCTATTTGTTTTAGGTCTTTCATAGCATCCAGAAATCCCAATAGTTGATAGTTATCTTCTGTGACATCTACATAGCTTTTGATAGCCGTTGCTTTGATGGCACCTGTGTTGATAAAAATTCTTCGATGCCTGCTCGCTATTTTAATCACGGCAGGCAACTGAGTTGTCAAACCCAACTGATTATAGAGATAATCCCCAGTAATATAGGCTGTTCGCTGCCCATTTTGATAGAGATAAGGTTTCAGTAACTGCTGTTCATCCGGTCTTTTCTCACCAAAAACAGTTTTTTTGGGTTTGTAGAAAATGCCTTTAGAGAGTTTTTTAATCTCTCCCTTTTTCTGAAGGCGTTCCAACACCTTAGCAGCCGTTGAATATTCCTCTCTGGTAATATCAAGCTGCTCGTACCCGAAGCTGATGTCTTCGGGCAAGCCTTGAATCCGTTGTGCTATTTTTTGGGCAATACTTGGCATTTGCCAAGTATACAAGTAGAAACAAGTAATGTCAAGTTTATTGATCAATAAACTTGACATTACTTGCAGTTATCTTTTACCTTTTAGCCTAAGCCATTGAATTAGTTTGATAAAACTCACTGAGTCCACTTTTGGTATTTTTCCAATTCTAGTATTTATTGGTTCGTAGTATCTTTCAAAATATATCGGGAGAACCATTGAAAGCTGCGCTCCAGACCGATTTTATTGTCGTAAATGTCACGACAGTTAACGTTCAAGCTTATAGCACTTAGTTCTAATCTGACTCGATCCATGTAGGCGTCACAGTCAGAATCTTCAAATATGGTTTCAAAAATTGTCAGATGTGAGTTGGGTAAAATAACCCTTTGCACTGAGTCATTGGCCGAAATCCGCCTGTAGGAAGTTGGATCAAGATCAACGCAGTCTTCAATGCGCAAATAGGAAATACCACTCTTATTGAATGTGAGTTGGTCAATAATCAACGGACCTAACCCATTATTGACGACGCGAACCGCAATAGTTTTATCGCGATCCCAAAAATAAACCTGGCCTAACGGCTTCACTGACTTTTCGTTATGAACGCGTTGCAAATGCCACTGTCCTACAGTAACCAGAAAGGCTAAGACCGAAATAATGATTGAGATCGCAGCTAACAAGATAAACCACCACTGCCTGAAACGAGGAAAAGGACGCTATATCATCTGATAATCCCGCAGTAATTTCAACCGTTCTTTGGCCTGAAGCTCGTAAATCAGGGGAATAAACTTGTGGTAAAGGCTACATTGCGGGTCTTTCCCTTCAATCCGGTACACCGGACAGCCGCTGGTACAGACTGATTTATAACGGCAGGATTGGCAATCTTGCGACTTCATACCCTCGTAGTGGCTGGTTTGTTCGACCATATCCACTAAATCTCGCTGATCGTCAAAAATGGAATGAGCTTGTTTTGTGGTATCGCCAAAGTGAACATGACAGTAATTAACGGTGCCATCCACGTAAACGGCTCCTCCTGAAAACCCAGAAGCACAAGTCTGAAAGCCTAACTCACTTGGTTTGAGATCGCAAAACTGGTGCCGCGTCGAAAAGCGCCAGCCAGTTTGGAGGGCTTCCTTCATCAGCAAATATGATTGGGATAAGTACCGATCCAAGAGTTCACCATCAATCCCCTCGCCTTTAACAATTGAATATCGAAATGGAAGATCCAGGTCGATCAAATATCTAGTTAAGTCTGGTAATCCCTCCAGATTAACATTGCTAACAACCGTGCTAGTCGACACCGGAATATTATGAGCTAGGAGTTTTCGAAGGTTTGCATCAACCGTTTTAAAGCTCCCTACACCCGACCGAAAAGCGCGTGTTGTATTATGATGCCGTTCGACACCGTCAATTGAAACGCCGTAGCTAATGTTATTCGCTTTCGAAAATTGGATGATCTCATCGGTTAAAATGGTCAGATTGGTAATGAACGAGCATTGCAGTTCACAATCCAATTCGTTCAATGCTTGCTTTACTTCAGTAATAAAGCTTTTCCATGATTTGAATTGCGTCAATGGCTCCCCCCCAGCCAGCCTAAACTTAATGTTGGTGAGCTTTCGCTTCTTAACCGTTTCAACCAGCTTCTGTAATAGTTTTTTCTTTGTAGCCTCCTGCATTCCACCCGTCGTATTCAGCGTGGATATGTAGCAGTATCCACAAGTCAAATTGCAACTGTTGGTGGTGTGAATCCAAAAATTCAGGGATTTCGTACTAGCTGGCTTCTGCGGTTTGCTGAAGTGGTTATCAAACCGGATAATCTCGGTTTTCGATAGAAGCTCTATGAATTGCTCTAAAGCGATAAGCGGCATAGATAGCCTGTCGGCAAGAGTTACTATGTTGGCCTGATTGTCAATCGCGCTAATAATTTCATGTTGTGTCTGATTTAAAATCCGCAATGAATGGGGATAGGCGCAATTAACAACATAAAAATGCTTATCATCAATCGGTCTGATCAACAGATTGGGCGATTTAATAGGGATCGCGGAAACCATGACGTAACGTTGAAAGATAGTTTATAGAATCACTGTCGCTAGTCGGAAAAACATAGTCCATACGATCCCCGTCGGTGCTGCGGGCGGGTGAACTATCACAATCGCAATTGGCATTAACTGATGTAGCAATCAGTTGCTGACGACCTATGCGTTGTTCTAGTAAAGCAAAATCATCAAAGAGAATATCTAAGGCAGTAATTGAAGTCATGGAAACAAGTGTCTAGCGTTGTGTAGTTAAAAATACGGGTTGATGTTGGGTTCTAAGCAACGAGAACCCTTGTATCGCACAACGCAACTGCTTGTTTTTTACCAGTGTGTTTTCACTTAGATTTGTGCATGGACACGCACACAATACACCACGGGCGCAACGTCAAACGCATTCGGGAAATGCTGGGTATCAAGCAAGACACCCTAGCTACAGCTTTAGGGCTTAGTCAGCAGGCTATCTCTCAATTAGAACACAAAGAAGTCCTTGAAGCTCCTATTCTTGAGAAAGTATCTAAAGCGTTAGGTGTTTCTGAAGAAGCAATAAAAAACTTCTCTGATGATGCTGCTGTCAACATTATTTCAAGTACTCTCCATCACACCAATGGGATTGTTAACTACTTTCCATCATTCAATCTGGCCGATAAATGGTTAGAGGCAATTGAAGAAAATAAAAAACTATATGAACGGCTGCTTCAGGCTGAACGAGAGAAAAACGAATTGCTGCAAAAGCTTTTAAAATCAAAAGAAGAATCCTAATTAGGTAACCGCTATCTACCTAATTAAGGGTAAGTCGTTATAGCTGCTGCGATACAGTTAACCGAAATAATGGTGATGAGTCAGCTATAGCCCGACCGCTTTCCAGTAAAATCTCTCGGTATTTAATCATTGCAGCCGCTTTTTGATCTATAGACGTCATCGCATCCGGCAAATCAATAGTATCATTCGCTATCATATGGCGCAGCCACATCTCAGCCACAACTGAATGTTCTAATTTAGGCTCGTAGCCCAAAAACCCCATAAGTCTACTTTTCGCAACCTGACCAAAGGGAATAAAGGTTTCCTCGTAATTTTTGTAAATTGTTTTATCATCGGTTACATACGTATTGTAAGTAGACTCCATATCCTTATTGCGAATAAGTTTGATATGTTCTTCAAGCTGATGGCAGTAATCATACTGCGTCAACTGGCTTTGACGATAACTTTGGATCAGCGCTCGTAGATAAGGTTCAAAAGGGAGAATGGCAGTGTCAGATGGCAGATACCCAAGATAATGCTCTATCAGCCTATGGGCTTCCTTTTTCAAATGAGTTAATGTCGTAGCATCAAGCAATAAGTCATTCCAGCTTATTGCATGCAATCGGCCTAACTGGACATCAATAGCAAAATCAGTTTCAAAACGAGCTACATCTCCAGTATGTTTTTCATCAGTCACTTTTGCCACCAATCCATTTTAATCTCCGCTGCAATTTTGATCTAGCTTATTTATATTAGCATAATATAACTGATTGTCAATCTATAAGCTAGACTATTCCCAGGGTTAATATGGATCAGAACGAACGAGAACTTCATGCTCAGCAACATAAAGAGCGGGTGGATATAACTGTCCAACACGCTAAGGCATGGGATAAATTTCAGAAACGCCGGGGAGAGTATTCCCAAAAATATGGAGCAACCTATGCAGACATATTGCTTCAACAGGAAAAAGAAGCTTTAGAGGCTCAGTTTAATCAAGAGCTAATAGAGCTATCCCAAGGACATAATCAACAATGGGAAGTCTATCACGAAGCTCCATCTTCAATGGAAAAACCGATTCAACTTCCTTTCTACTTACGAGAAACTGAGCCCATCTTGAGCCAAAACGAAAAGGAAACAAAAGAGAATGATACGCCAACAGTTCAATCCTCTCGAACTGTTTTCTCCAATCCATTCAAACAAACGGATCACGGACAGAAACAGATACCAGACAACAACACAAAGGATATGAACCAATCTCAAGATTACATGAAGGCGATGCTTTCAGCACAAAAAGCGAATTTGATCCAAGAAAAAGCAGGTGAACCCGATAAGAAACCAGTTTCCATGTCTACTCGCTTTTCACAAGGGCTAAGCTACACGCAGGCGGCTGAACAATCCGGCCGATCTCCAGAAAGACATAAAGATTTAGAGCGGGATTGATAGGGTCAGTCTTTGTCTAACTCGTTATCGCGATCTTTCGATTTGGCCGTAGAATCTTGGCCTTTAGTTAAACGATCACCTTTTAACCAGCTAGGCAGATGGGTCTTAAGTTGCTCAATCTGTTCTTTATTATATTGTTCACGGCCAGCTTTAAGGCCATTAAGCCGCATACTGTCGCTCTTAACATTTGCTAAGACCTCAGCTAACTCTGGCATATTCTGAGCAATTATATAACCCTCATTAAATCCCTTAAGGTAAACTGAATCAACTTTATCCTCTTTTTCCATCCTCAAAATGTGTTTCTAGAGTTCTGTTCAAGATAGCTGTTGATTGAATCCCGATCATAGAGAATGATTTTCTTTTGCGGTTGGGAAAATCGAATTTTTCCTTCGTCACGCAGTTTCTGTAATGTTGTCTTAGATTTGATGTTAAGAAGCTTCATAGCTTCTTCATCGGACACCCATTTCTCTTTTTGTTGACCATTTTTCTCTTTTATCCGAGCAACAACCTGCTCAATCAGAATATAAAAGGCCTCATCGTGTAGACAGATAACTTCCATTATGTTTTACCGGAAATAAGCACTAAACATACAAAGCACTGAAAACGATAGAGTTACTATTTTTCCAGCTTAGGCTTCTGCTCCATGTTCAAAACAGCATCAAGTGCGTCGTCGGTTTGCTGAGTGGTAAAGTTAGACTGGTAGCCCATTGTCGTCAAAATGCTGCTATGCCGATAGAGCTTTTGCAAAATTTGCACGGGTATTTTATCACTAGCAACTTGGGCAAAAGAATGACGTGCCAAGTGCATGGTCAATTTCTTCTCGATTTTTGCAGCTGTTGCTACCTGCGTTTTAAGTTGCTTGTCGATAGCACTGGTTTTAAAAGCGATTGTACGCTGAGTGATAAACTTGTCACTTAGGTCAACGCCCTTTAACTCTGGGAACACCATATCGTCCTTGTTTTGCTGGAACGTCTTATAATGTTTAATAATCTTGACTGCTTTATCCGGTATTTTAAGAGAACCGCTTTTACTGTTCTTACCCATTTCATAATGTAGCCGATCATCCTGGAAATCGCTCCATTTCAGGCGTAAAAGGTCGCTTATACGCATACCAGCGAAGTAATAAGAGAATAGCCAAAGATTACGGACGTGATCGAGCGTGCCTTCCAAGGGAACGTTTTCTAATCGTGTAATTTCGTCTTGGGTCAGGCCAATCTTGCTAGATTCAGGAAATTTGATTTTCATCTTACCCTTCCCAAACGGGTAATACTTTGGATCAATCACCTCTTCCTTGATGGCATGGCTAAAAACTGACCGGATCATCACAATGTGATTGACAGCGGATCTCTCGGAATGACCGTGTTTCGTTTGGAGATAAGCCTTAAACCGTTCTAGCATGGCAACCGTAATGTCAGCAAAGGCAATATCCTGTTTCAGGAACTCTTTAAAGTGCTTGATGCGCGGCTTGTCGGCAGTGTACTGATTGTATTTACCAGCCTCTTTCAAACGTTGTTGCCAGACCTCAGCCTGCGCAAAAAATGTACTTCCAGCGGCTGGTTTGACTTTTTGTTTAACAGCTGTTGCTGAGACATAGGACTTTTGTGTCTCAAGCTCAATTGAATGGTCGTTAGCTTCAGATAACTTTTTACGGATAAGGTTGTTGAGCCGCGCACTGTTGGGATGAGACTTCTTGACACGCTGGTTTTTATCATCCCATTCATCTTCGTGAAGATGATACCCAAGATGAATAAACGAAGATTTCCTATCTTTGGTAATGCGTAGCGTAAGTGGAAGCTTACCTTCCCTATTCGGCTTCTTACGTAGAACGAGCTTAAATTCAGCCATTTAACCTCCAAAGTTGGTACAACATAGGTACAACAAACTGCGGTTTTACTTGGTTTCTGGCGTCGCGATATGATTTACAAATTATTGATATTCAGACATTTGACTTCATATTGAACCATATCAAACCAGTATCATTAGAACTGAAAATCCTTGTGTCGGTGGTTCAATTTCACCTATCACTACTTTAAAATTGTAGTTACCTTTTTCATTGATACAACACCCGGTTTCATTATATGGGTGAAAAAATTGTGGCGAGTAATAGCCTGCTCTAAATCAAGGACTGAAAGATTTTTTGTTGGGATACTGTACGTCGTCAAATAAAAGTGGACAAAGTGGGTTTAAAAAATTCAGTAATCGCACAGGTGACCCCGCTCCCCTAAATCACCCTGGTTATGCCTTATTTTATTTGACGACGGGCAGATCTTGCCTAATGATTCGTTGACGGCCTTTCTGAAGAAAAGTTGGTAGCCTACTATCGGCGCAGGTGCCAGCCTTTCGGCTGTGCAAAGGCCCGGATTCCCAGGTGCGATAGGGTTGTTCCCAATCCCGAATGCTGGCGGCCACTCCAAGGCAAGGCGGCCGATACCCGGTCGCAGCAGTTCCAGTAGGCGGTGCCTGAGTTAATTTGCTGTAAAATGGCTTCGGCCCGTGGCTGGTTGCTGGTAAATACACCGGCCGTAAGCCCGTAGCTTGTATCGTTCATCAGCTCGATGGCTTCTTCGTCGCTGCTTACTTTCATAATGCCAATAATGGGCCCGAACGATTCTTCCTGCATCAGGTCCATCTGGTTGGTTACATTGAGCAGCACCGTAGGTTCAAAATAGTTACCCTCCCGATTGATTCGTTTGCCACCCGTAGCCAGTTCAGCGCCTTTGGCGAGGGCATCTTCTATCTGCTGCTCCAGCACGGTGATTTGAGCAGGCCGGGTGAGGGCGCCTATGTACACGCCTTCGTCGGTAGGCAAGCCGGTTTTCCAGCTTTTTACCTCCTTTACAAAAGCCTGCACATACTGGTCGTAGATAGTTTCGTGCACATAAATCCGTTCTACACTGCAGCAGCTTTGGCCATTGTTGTAAAAAGCGCCATCGGCTGTACCGGCAGCTACCCCGCTAATGTCGGCAATATCGTCCGCGATGTAGAGGGGGTCTTTGCCACCCAACTCCAACTGACAGGGCACCAGCTTGTGAGCCACTTTTTGAGCAATGTATTTACCGGTATTGTAGCTGCCGGTGAAAAAATAGCCATTGAGCGGCAATTCCAGAATGGCTTCACCGGCAGCGGCAGCCCCAATGGCTACGTCAAATGCCTGTGGTGGCACACCAGCCTTGTAGAGCAGCCGCTGGATGTGCAGACCGGTCAGCAGGGTATATTCCGATGGCTTGTACAGCACGGCATTACCGGCAATCAGCGCCGGTACAAATACATTGGTTCCCACCAGGTAAGGATAGTTCCAGGCCGAAATATTGGCGATTACGCCCAGGGGGTCGTAGCTTATTTTTTCCTGCGTGCCGCCTTCGGTGGTGATCCATTCTTCGGCCAGGTATTTTTCGGAGTTGGTTATAAAAAAAAGGATGCGGGCCCGGGCACCGTTTATTTCATTGTACGATTGCTGCAGCGGTTTTCCCATTTCAGCCGTCAGGGTTTGCGCCAGTTCATCCTTTTCGGCATCCAGCAGTTGGTAAAACGTTTCAATGATGGCGACCCGCTCGGCTACGGTTTTGGCCGCCCAGGCTGGCTGCCCTTTTTTCAGGCTCACGTACTTTTCCTTTATCGCAGCAGCGTTATCTTCCTGTACGGTGGTCATTAAGGCTCCTGTAGCGGGATTGATGATGTCCATTTCTTTGTATGAATGAATTGTGAATGAGTACTTTTCTCCCTATTGGCATTGTTGAATAAAAAGGTCCCGTAACCCCAGCGATAGCGGTGCTTGTTGCAGGTCAAACTCGTACATCCGCTCGGGATGCCACTGCACACAAAGCAAAAATGGCCGGTTTGTTTTGTGTTTCCATTCCAGCCCTTCCGGTACACCATCGTCGGAAAAGCAGGTAACCATCAGCTCATCGGCAATTACATCTGCACATTGGTGGTGTGCACTGTTTACCACCGCCCGATCGTGGCCGGTAAGCTGATGCAGGTACGTATCGGGATTAATATGTAGTCCGTGGACCTTATCAAATTGCCGGTGGGTTTGCGGATGCACCACGGCCTTGTGGATAACATTGGCGGCAGCAAGGTCTTGCCGCAAGGTGCCGCCTAAAATACAGTTGATCAACTGCAACCCCCGGCAAATCCCCAGCACGGGCAGTTGCCGCTGCTGGGCCCGGTAAAAGGCAGCGGTTTCAAAGGCATCCCTTTCGGGCTCAAAAACCTCGGGGCGTTCGGCATAATTGGCGTCCATATGATAGGCCGTTGGTGCTATATCGACTCCACCTGATACTACCAGTCCACTGCATGCATCCAGCAAATCCAGGTTGTTGTTTTCCGAACTCAGGGTAACAATTTCGATTGTTTGGTCGTGCTGCTGCAGCCAGGTACAGTAATTAACATGCTTATGCGGATGTCCGGTATAGGTAAGTGCCAATTTCATGGTAGCGGATCGTATTCACGAGGCTGTTTTACGGCTATCGAGGGGTTGTTTGCGCGGCTTTTACAAGGCCTCTTCATACAATGCCCTAAAGTCTTCTTTGCTGACGGGGCGGGGGTTGGAAGGGTGGCAAAAGTCGGCCAGTGCCAGCTCGCTCAGGGTGTCAAGGTGCTCTGCCTTTACGCCTACGTCCGAAAGCTTCAGCGGTAGTTTCAGCGTATTGTTCAACTCGAACAAATGGTTGACTACCGCTTCGGCACGGGTGTCGTTCAGGTTCATGGCGTGCGCTATTTTCACAAATTTGTCGTTGCTGACGCTGCTGTTAAAGCGCATGCCATACGGCAGATTTACGGCATTCGCCAAACCGTGGTGGGTATCCAGCAGACTGCTCATGGGATGGGCCAGCGAGTGGACCACGCCCAGCCCTTTCTGAAAAGCCACCGCCCCCATCATCGAAGCCATCAGCATTTTGCTGCGGCTTTCCAGATCGGGCCGGTGTACTGCCTTTTCGATCGATTCGTTGATCAGCCGAATGCCTTCCAGCGCAATGCCATCGCACATGGGGTGAAAGCTGTTGACCAGAAAGGCTTCGAGATTGTGCGTCAGTGCATCCATACCGGTAGCGGCCGTTATAAAAGGCGGCAGTTCCATGGTCAGCATGGGGTCGGCAAACACGATTTTAGCCATTAATTTCGGCGAAAACAGTATTTTTTTCTGGTGGGTAACATCGTCGGCAATGATGGCACTGCGGCCCACCTCGCTGCCGGTACCGCTGGTCGTCGGTACGGTGATAAAGTAGGGTACGTCTTCGGTTACGTATTTATCGCCACCAATCAGGTCGTCGTAGTCAAACAGATCCCGGCGGTGGTGAATGCGCAGCACAATCGCACGGGCCACATCCAGCGCAGCGCCACCCCCAATGCCCACAATGCAGTCCCGTTCGGCCGCAGCAAAGGCGTCGCCACCCTTCAGAACATCCTGCTTGATCGGGTTTTTATGAATATCGCTGAACACCTCAACCGATAGGTTTTTTGTTTCCAGCAAGGCTACTATTTTTTTGAAAAAATCCAGCCCGGCAATGGTGGGATCGGTCACCAGCAGTGGTTTTGTAAAGCCATGCGAAAGAAGATGGTCGGGCAATTCGTTGATAACACCCGCCCCAAAGCGGATAACGGTTGGAAAATTAAACTGACGGATGGTGGAGAAATCAATCATGGAATGTAGTACAAGTTGAAAACGATGGAGTGCAAAATTGAACAGAAACTTACGTTCAGGCCAGTATTGGATTGAAATTTACGTTGACCTCATATGATTTCAAAATACCGCTTTACCTCCCAGTCGGTAACGGCTTTGGCGTATTGGCGGCATTCCCATTCCCGGGTGGCTACAAAGTGATTGACAAATTCATCGCCAAACAATTCCCGGGAAAGGGGCGACTGTTTCATGGCGCTGGTAGCAGCCGCCAGATTGCCGGGCAAAATACCGTTGTCCAAATTGGTGTAACCATTGCCTTTGGTGGCAGCCACGGTGAGCGGCAGTTTGTTCTTGATACCGTACAACCCAGCCGCCAGACAGGCCGCAATGGCCAGGTAGGGGTTTACATCGCTGCCCACCACCCTGGTTTCCAGGCGGGTAGCAGTGCTGCTTCCAGGCAGGGCTCGTAAAGCCACCGTGCGATTATCCACCGCCCAGGTCAGCGTGGTTGGTGCCCAGGCACCTTCGACCAGCCGCTTGTAGCTGTTGATGGTAGGCGCAACCATGGGCAGGATATACGGCAGGCAATGCAGCTGTCCGGCTATGTATTGCTGCATGGTTTCACTGATGGCATCGGGCTTCGAAGCATCGTAAAACCGGTTTTTCTTGCCCTCAGCGTCCCAAAGGCTCTGGTGTACGTGGCCGCTGCAGCCGGGTAGACTTTCGTGGTATTTGGCCATAAAAGTGGGAATTACCCCATGCCGGTGGCCAATTTCTTTGACACTGCTCTTAAACAGGACGGCCCGGTCGGCAGCTTCCAGCGCCGTGCTGTAGGTAATGGCGGCTTCGTACACGCCGGGTCCGGTTTCGGTATGGATGCCTTCGAGCGGCACGTTAAACTTTTTCAGCAAATCAAACAGGTCGTTGAAGAAAGCGCTGTTTTGCGATGCTCTCAGCACCGAATAGCCAAACATCCCACTGGTCAGCGGTACATGGCCGTGCATGTCTTTTTCGCCACCATTGTCGGCCTTGAAATTGAACCATTCAAACTCTTCGGAAAAAAAAGGCAGAAAACCGGCAGCTTCAGCCTCGGCAATTATTTTTTTCAATAAACTCCGGGGACAAACGGGCAGATCGGCGCCTTTTTCATCGCTGAAACCGGCGAGGAAAAAAGGCATATCCTGCTCCCAGGGAATTTGCCGGAAGGTCGTAAGGTCTATTTTGGCCTGTGCATCGGGGTAGCCGGTATGCCAGCCGGTGTAGGTGGCATTATCGTAAGCGGTATCACCGCTATCCCAGCCAAATACCACATCACAAAAGCCAAACCCTTTTTCGGCAATGGAGGCAAATTTTTCAAAGCTGACCACTTTGCCCCGCAGGATGCCATCAATGTCGGTCACAGCCAGCTTTACTTTCTGCGCATTCAGCTGGCCCAGCTTTGCCAATGCTTGTTGTACGGTCATTTTATACCAGTTTAAATCGCAAATAACAAAATGCAGGAATGCAAAAGAAGCTAATCGCCAACTCGGTATTCTAAACATTTACGGTCAACAGCCCTACCAATGCGATACCCGGCATAATCCTTTGCAAACCAACTACATACAAGTAGCGAATTGTTCCGGGCAAAAGTAGCGTCCAGCAAATCATTTTCCAGAATACGTTCGTTTGTGGATGAACGGAACTTCCGCTGCTTAAAATTACTTCACCTGTTTACAACCCCGGTTTTAAACGAAATTTACTATGGAAAATCAATTGAAAACGCCTGCGATTCCGTCCGAAGAAGTATTTGTTAAAATGGCCATTGCGGCCTGGGATACGCAGACCAAACGCATTACTACCCTCCTCGATAAACTTTCCGATGAAGCGCTATTAGCGGAAGTGGCACCGGGCCGAAACCGGGGTATTTATCTGCTGGGCCATTTGATTGCGGTAAACGACGGAATGCTGCCGCTCCTCGGTTTTGGAGACAAACTATACCCGCAATTAGCGACCGGTTTTATCACGACACCCGACAAATCCGGGATTGAATTTCCTACGGTCAGTGAATTGAGGAGTTACTGGCATACGTTGAATGCAACGCTCAGCCAACATATTGAGGCATTACAACCCGAAGACTGGTTTGCCAAACACACCGCCGTGACCGACGAAGATTTCGCCAGAGATCCGATCCGGAATAAACTCAACGTGCTCATCAACCGAACCAACCACCAGAGCTATCACCTGGGTCAACTCGTATTTCTGCTTTAAAACGCCGGAGTAGCGATTTTCAATTTAATCAGTTTCAGTACCCGTTGACTACGGGTTTTGGTCAATTCAGTCAGGTTAGGCATGGTTTACGGGGTATTGTCCGCCAATTTTGGGCAACAACTCTGATGAACACCTGACATGAAATCATTTTTTATTTATTTTTTGGGTTTGTGCCTGTTTCTGAGTGCCTGTAAATCGGCTAACCCGGAACCACTGCCGCAATCCCAACCGGGCGATCCGGGCAAAACTCCAACGCAAACGGATCCGACGGTACCGGCCAAATCGGCCGCGCCCGGTTTGGGAACGTCCAAACAAAAACCGGGTGGCAAGCTTTTTTCCTTTCCTCCGGGCGTAACGGTCGTCGGTCGGCCGACGATGCGGCAGGAAGATCTGAGCCTTTCAAAAATGCTGGGCAGTGGCGAACTTGTCCGGTTTTGCCTCGATTTGGCCAACGGCACGGCGAACCCCATTAAGGTCGAATTCCCGGCAGGATTGGTCTGGATTTCGGATGATTTAACGGTGCAGAATGGGCTGGAAGTCAAACCGGTACAGTTTGAACTTCCCGCAAAAGCCACCACCCGCGTTCGGCTGGGGACGTATTGCCTAAATTCCGATCGGCACGAAGCGTCTCACGGCGATAGCTACGACCCGCAACCGATTATTCTGGATCTGGCGAGCATGAACAGCCTTTTTCAGTTGGTGTCCGACAAGAAAATCAACCACGGCGAAACCGCCGATGAATTGACGTACTACCAACAGCAACACGTCGTTCAGGAAGGCGTTTGGGAAGTGACCGAAACTGGCAAACTACTCCCCGAAACACTCCAAAAATTGCAAAAACTGCCAACCAAATAGAACGGGAACGAAAGAAAAACCGTCAATCAACCGGAACGATTGACGGTTTTTCAGTTACAACGACTTCATATCAATGACAAACCGGTAACGGACATCGCCTTGCAGCATCCGATCGTACGCCGTGTGAATGTCTTTGATATCAATCAATTCAATGTCCGAAACGATGTGGTGTTCGGCGCAGAAATCCAGCATTTCCTGGGTTTCGGGAATCCCGCCGATTCCCGAACCGGCAATACTCTTCCGGCCACCAATCAGGCTGAAACCCCGGATTTCGGCCGGCGTTGGGGGCGCACCCACGCAAATGTGTACGCCGTTGGTTCTGAGTAACGACAGGTACAGATTGTAATCGTGCGGAGCCGAAACCGTGTCGATGATAAAATCGAAAGAGCCTTTGACTGCTCTAACCTGATCGCGGTCGCTGGTCAGCACAAAGTGATGAGCACCCAGCCGTTTGGCGTCCTCTTCCTTGGAGGGCGACGTGCTCAGCATGGTTACTTCGGCCCCGAACGCAACGGCAAATTTGACCGCCATGTGTCCCAAACCGCCCAGGCCCAACACGGCAACTTTATGGCCTTTACCCACTTTCCAATGCCGCAGGGGCGAATACGTCGTGATTCCGGCGCACAGCAACGGAGCCACGGCGGCCAGATCCAGCGTTTCGGAAATGTGCAGCGCAAAATCCTCGTGAACCACAATCAGGTTGGAATAACCGCCGTAGGTGGGCGTTTTACCGTCCTGCTCCCGGCCGTTGTAGGTTTGCGAATTCCCGTTCAGGCAATATTGCTCCAGGCCTTCCCGGCAGTTTTCGCACTGGCGGCACGAATCGACCATACAACCCACCCCGGCCAGATCGCCTACGTTGAATTTGGTCACGTGGGAGCCGACCCGTGTCACCCGCCCCACAATTTCGTGGCCTGGCACCATCGGAAAAATCGACCCGCCCCATTCGTCGCGAATCTGGTGCAAATCCGAGTGACAAACTCCGCAATAGAGAATGTCGAACTGAACATCATGCGGTTTAACCTCCCGCCGTTCGAACTGAAACGGCGCTAAATTTGAATGGGCATCCTGTGCCGCGTAGCCTTTCGCTGCAATCATAAAATGGATGAATAAATTAGGTCGTTAAAAGCAGGTCATTTAACCGTAACCAATTGGCCTACGAATATAAGGCCATTCGTTCTTTTCAACCTCTTTCTCCCGAATTGGTTTCAACACCACCCCGGTTTATTGGACGGGATGCGTATTTAATTCGTTGCAATAGAGCATAATCCAGGGAGAATCCGATTTTGTTACCTATCTAAACGGTTTTTTGGGATTATTTTTAGAAGTGATTATTTGGTATGGAAACGCTTATTAAAAAAGAACTCATTTATGATCATTTCTATTAGTATTTAAGTAACCAACTATATACACGAATAATCTAATAACCGAAGCTCAATCTTGTAATAGTTAAATCACTTTTCAGTTTTTTAAATAAAAAATAATGCATTATTAAAATTTTATAAAAACGCCCCTGTTGCTTCAATTCATTCTAAATAAGTATAAAGACTTTCATTTTTACCAGGATATAATCTTTCCGATAAAAACTAACGGTTAGTTGTAACGTACTGTTTATCACCTTATTTTGCACTAGTATCTTTGTAACCGAAACGTGTACAGCAAACGATTATGCTAAGGAATCAGATTTATAAATCTGAATTTATCGTATCCCTTATCCGTAGTCTGGTTGCCCAAATTTGAAAACGATGAGAAATATTAAAACACTAACACCTGAAGAAATGCAGGAGCTTCGCCATGTAATTAATACCAGTAAAAATGAGGCACTTAGACGGCGATGCCAGTGTATTCTCTACAGTTTCCAGGGTATGCTGGTCAATGATCTTATGCAAATGTTCAATGTGGATCGGCGCAGTATTTACAACTGGATGAACCGCTGGAACGAAGGAGGTCTTGAAGCACTTATGGATAAACCGGGTCGTGGCCTGAAACCCAAATTGAGTTTATTGAGCCGGGACCATGTAAAGGAGGTAAAACAGGCTTTTCAGATGTACTCCGGGAATTATTACCAGGTTTTGGAACACGTTAATAAGCGAATTCCCACGCCCGTCAGTCAGCATACATTGCGTCGATTTGTAAAAAAACTAGGGGCCACCGACATTTAGCCGCTCAAATTTTAATCTTCAAAAATTAGTGTAACCCAACAATCTGTACCTACCGATCAGGGTCCTGTATGACTTGAAATAATGTCATGCAGGACCTGCTCATTTCTTGCCGACTCCCTTTTCCCGAATCGCCTTAAACTCAGAACCGGTTTTCCAGCCGGGAAAGGTGGATTCGTTGCTCAGCTGATACCCCACCGCGAACAACAGATTCATGTCTTCGATGATACCGGACAGATCCCACGATGACGAATATTCGTCCGACGGTGCGTGGTAGCGGTTTAGGTTGTGATCTTCGAGTTGGGCTTTGCCCCAGGCTTCGCCGTTTTTAACGGAATTAACCCCGGTTTTGAGGTACAGCGCCGGAACACCCACTTTGGCAAAATTGAAGTGATCGGACCGGAAATAACTCCCCGCCGACGGATTGAAATCGCCCCGAATCGTGCGGCCCTGTCTGGACGCAATAGCTGCGGCATAATCTTCCAGATCCGACTGCCCTTTCCCGACCAGCACCACGTCTTTCGTGCGGCCCAGCGGAATAAATGCGTCCATGTTGATGTTGGCAACGGTTTTGTCGAGCGGAAAAACCGGGTGCGTCGCGTAGTATTCACTCCCCAAAAGCCCCTGCTCCTCCGCCGTGACGGCCAGAAACAGAATGGAGCGTGCCGGTTTCTTTTTCAGTTTGGCAAAAACTTCCGCCATTTCCAGCAAAGCCGCCGTTCCCGATGCATTGTCGGACGCACCGTTGTAAATCGAATCGCCTTTGATGGCTTCGCTTTTGCCCAAATGATCCCAGTGCGACGTATAAATGATGTATTCGTTCCGGCGCGTTGTACCGGGAAGTAACGCCAGCACATTCTGCGAGGTCGATTTGGTAATCTGGTTGTCGATCACCAGCGAGGTCGTAACGCCCAGTTTAACCGGTTTGAATCCCCGAACGCCCGCTTCCCGGAACAATTCCGGCGACACGCCCGCGAGTTTGAACAGGTTTTTGGCCGCATCCTGCGTGATCCAGCCTTCCAAAACCGCCCGCGATTTATTGTTGTCGGCCGTTTGCAGGTGCATTTTTGATTTCGAAAAACTGCTCCGAATCACCGACCAGCCGTAACTGGCGGCTTTCGATTCATGGACGATCAAGACACCAGCCGCTCCCTGCCGGGCGGCTTCTTCGTATTTATACGTCCAGCGACCGTAATACGTCATGATATTCCCCTTGAACAAGGTGCTGTCGATCATTCCCGGATCGTTCACCATCACCACTACGGTTTTACCCTTCACATCCAGCCCCGCGTAATCGTTCCAGTTGTATTCGGGCGCCACAATGCCATAGCCGACAAACACCAGTTCCGAGTCGTTCAATTTGACCTGATTCTGTACGTGGGGCGAGGTAGCCACAAAATCCGTCAGATTTGCCAGCGAAACCGTACCGGTTTTTCCTTTCAACACCAGCGGGCCCGCTGGTGTTGAGGCAATATTCACCATTGGAACGTCCTGAAAATAGCTTTTCCCGTTCCCCGGCTGCAAACCGGCTTTTTGAAATTCGGCTTTCAGGTAAGCAACGGTTTTCTTCTCCCCTTCCGTGAACGGTTTTCGGCCTTCGAAGGCATCCGAAGCCAGAATCTGAATGTGTTTGGTAAACGCTTTGCCGTCAATGGCAACGCTGTCGGCGGCCGCGAAAGCGTAGTTTCCTATAAAAAGGAAGAAGATAAGAAGGCGCATAATTCGTACCCACGGACTTTAGTCCGTGTTTTTGATCCAATAATTACCGCTAATTTAATGTAAACTAGCTGTAAAAAAACACGGACTAAAGCGGTATCGACCGTCCGACCGCGAATACGTTAGAAATCGTTTTCGGTTGGCGTGTCATCCCGTTCTTTCTCCTGATCGCGGTCCTTTTCGCGAGTAACTTCCCGGCTCAGGCGGTAGCTGAAACCGATAAAACCGATGCGGCTTTCGCGCTTGTTGCGGCTGGTCGAGTTGAAGTTCGGGCCAAAACTCTCGTTCCGGAACTGCATCGTATTGAAAATATCACTCACCCGGAGGCTCACGGTTCCGCGTCCTTTCAGAATGCTTTGTTTAACCCCCAGATCGACGTTGGTCATGGCCTTGATGGTCCCCTGCGCCACAATGAACGGCGACCGGTAGTTGAGCGCCACCTGAATATCGGTGCCCTTTCTCGGGTTCATGTTGGACGTTACGCGCGTGGTCCAGCTTCGGTTGGTACGCGTCAGAATACCGGGAATGTCGGCACTGGCCTGAATGTTTCGCTGGAAAAACGAGAAGTTACCGTTCACTTTCCACCAGCGCGTAATTTCCTGACTCAGCACAATTTCTAACCCGTAGTTCTGCGAACGATTCAGGTTGAGCGACGTTTGCTCCGTAATTCCATCGGGGCGCAATGTCCGGTAATTGGTGATTTCGTTGTTCGTCTGCCGGAAGAAAAGCGTAGACGTCAGCGTCGTGTTTTTACCGTACAGCAAATGGCTCAGTTCAAACGAATTGATCAGTTCAGGGTTCAGATTCGGGTTCCCAAACCGGATGTTCAGCGGATCGGACAAATCGATGAACGGATTCAGCGACCAGGTCGACGGCCGGTTGATCCGTCGGCTGTAATTGATCTGCATCTTCTGCGCCTGGCTGGCGTTGTAGTTCAGAAAAACACTGGGAAACAGGTAAATATAATCGCGCTGGCTTTTTACATTCGTCGTTCGCTGATCGGTTTCGATGGCGGTGTATTCCGTCCGTAAACCCACCTGATAACTGACTTTTTTGATTTCATCACCAAAATTGACATAAGCCGCGCTCGTTCGTTCATCGTAAATAAAGTTATTGCTGATGGCCGGGTTGACGGTCCAGGCTTCGTTCAGCAAATTCTCGAAAACATAGTCGGAAGCAAGTCGGCGATAGGTGTGTTTCAAACCGGTTTCGAGCTTTTTCTTGTCTTTTAATGGCTCCGTAAAATCCAGTTGTAAAACCGCCACCCGGTTTTGCCGGTTGTTGTCGGCGCGCTGCTGACCAATCAGAAAATTGGGCGTTAGCAGGTTTACGGGCAAGGTCGTTGTGTTGCTGAAGTTCTGAAATTCGTTGCTTTTGTTGTTCGACATCGTGGCGTCAAACGTCAGTTCCCGGCCTTTTTTGTCAAACGTTCGGCGATACCCAAAGGCGTAATCCAGCCCGCGTTCCGGTTCGGTTTCTTCGGTGGTCCGAACGGTTTGGCCCAATGAAATCCGATTCGCATCCAGCGTATTGAAATTCTCCACTTCCGAATCATAACTGTATTGCGGACGGTACAGAATCGACGCTGTCACGTTATTTCGGGGCGAAAGCGCGTAATCGAAGCCAAACCGGAGGTTGTTGTTCACACTCCGGCGGATGGCGTCGTTGCGCTGCGCCAGGTAACTCGTCGAATCCTCGAACAAATTCTGGCGTTCTGAAATCCGGTATTGAAACCGCCGGTTTTGCCGAAAATTATAACTGCTGAACAGGTTCAGTTTCTTGAACCGCGAATTCAGATTGATCGACGCATTGTATTTGTCCCGCGTTCCGACGTTCACCTGCACGTTGCCATTAAAACCGGGGCCGCGTTCTTTTTTCAGGACAATATTGATAATCCCGGCGGCTCCATCGGCATCGTAGCGCGACGACGGGTTGGTAATCATCTCGATCCGGTCAATGCTGCTGGCCGGAATCTGGTCCAGAATCGCCTGCCGATCCAACCCGGTCAAACCCGACGGTTTTCCATCAACCAGTACAATCACGTTGCTACTGCCGCGCAAACTCAGCGTACCGTCCACATCCACCGTCACCGACGGCACGTTTTGCAAAATATCGATGGCCGAGCCGCCCTGCGCAATCGGCAACTGATCGACGTTCACAATTTTGCGGTCGAGCGAATATTCATACGCCTGTTTCTGCCCCTGCACCACCACTTCCTGAAGCTGTTTAGCGGTTTCGGTCATCAGAATGTTGCCCAGATCGACGGTCGGTTTGTCGGCACTGATCACGATTCGCGGCAATCGTTTGTTCGCAAAACCGAGGCTTTGAATCATCAGGTAATACGCATCCGGCGCCAGATTGGCCATTTGAAAAAAGCCTCTCTCATCGGTCAGCGCGCCCGTCACCGAACTCGAATCCCGCGAGCGAAACAGGCCGATGCTGGCAAATTCGACGGGCTGGTTTTTTCCGCCCTGCGGAGCTACCAGTTTCCCGCTGATTTTTCCGGCACCCACCACCGGCTCGGGTCCATTTGCAGTTGCCCGGCGTCCCGCTGGCGCGTTGGTACCATCGGTTTGCGGGGACGTCGTCGGTGTGGTAGCCGGAACGGCCGGTTGCGTGGTCAGGGAACGAACGGTATCCGGGCGGTCAGCCACATTCCGCAGCGTGGTGTCCGGGCGCGTCGGCGCTGCGGGCTGGGTCGTATCCGGTTCCAGGCCGATGGCCTCCATTATGACATTGGAAACCGGGGCCGGTTGCTGTGCAAAGGCAGTTTCAGACCTGAATCCGACCAGACAACTTATCAAAAAAATAACCGCAGATTCTTTCATGGTGTGCAAAAAGAAATTGTATCTATCGAATAATGATTTTGTATTTCCCGAAATGGCATAAAAAAGCAGTATTCCCGAATAAACCGGAATTACAGTCCTTTGTCCGAAAATTTAGAGGAATTAGGTACGGTTTTTCAGTTCTGAGGCCGCGTACGGGCGGTTTTTGAACGCATCGGGCTATAAATAAAAAAGCCTGTCAGCATTACACCGACAGGCTTATAATTGTATAACAGGCTGTTAGACCAAATTGTTTTCGGCTAGATACTCCGCAATCTGAACGGCGTTGGTGGCGGCACCTTTCCGCAGGTTATCGGCAACGATCCAGAGGTTCAGTGTATTTTCCTGGCTTTCGTCGCGCCGAATCCGGCCAACAAATACCTCATCTTTTCCGTGGGCCGTCAGCGGCATGGGGTACAGATTTTTTTTCGGCTCATCCTGAACAATCACACTTTCCGATTCGCTCAGGATTTTCGTGACATCCGCCACATCGAAATCGTTCTCAAACTCGATGTTTACGGCTTCGGAGTGACCGCCGATGGTCGGAATCCGCACGGTTGTGGCCGTTACCTGAATGGTGTCGTCGCCCATGATTTTTTTGGTTTCGTTCACCATCTTCATCTCCTCTTTCGTGTAGCCGTTATCCAGAAACACGTCGATGTGCGGCAACACGTTGAGGTCGATGGGGTGCGGATACACTTTCGGATTGGAATAATCGCCCGCACGCTCGGCATACAACTGATCGACGGCGGCTTTTCCGGTTCCGGTGACCGATTGATACGTTGAAACCACGACGCGTTTCACGCCGTACCGTTTGTGCAACGGGTTCAGTACGACTACCATCTGAATCGTCGAGCAGTTCGGATTGGCGATGATTTTATCTTCTTTCGTCAGCGTGTGGGCGTTGATTTCCGGCACGACCAGTTTTTTGGTCGGGTCCATCCGCCAGGCCGACGAGTTATCGACGACCGTAATCCCGGCTTCGGCAAACAACGGAGCCAGTTTGAGTGATGTGCCGCCACCCGCTGAAAAAATCGCAATAGCCGGTTTGGCCGCAATAGCATCCTCAAAGCTCACGACCGTAACCTGTTTACCCTTGAACGTAATCTGTTTACCCACCGAGCGTTCTGACGCGACAGGAATCAGTTCCGTTACCGGGAAGTTACGCTCTTCGAGCACTTTCAGGATTTCGCCACCGACCAGGCCGGTGGAGCCTACTACTGCAATTTTCATTTTTGTACCAATCAATTAAGTGAAAGTATTCTTAAAAATTGGGTGCAAAAATACGGAGAAATGCTGAGAGAACGGGGAAAGAATTCGAAAATTTCCGGATAATTCGCTCGTTATCAAAACCGCGCGACCAAACCCAGTCCGGAATTGCTGGATTCCCAATGCGGTTCGAGCCGCAGCGAAACGTCTTTGGTTTGCAACGATTTGTTGTAATACTGAATGGAACGGCGGAAATGAAAACCGGGTGTCCGGATCAATGTACCGATTAGGGCAGCGCCAAAACCGACCCCGAACGTAACCATACCGCCTTTTCTGGGTTCTTTTTTCGTTTCGGTATTCGCGTACGGGTTACCGAGGTAAACCATCCCGTTGCCGTACCAGGCGCCATTGTAGTACGTCAGCCCAGGCGGAACACCGTTTAGATTTTGGGTCTCTTTTGGGGTGGCCGCAATGATGAGTCCGACAATGGAGGCAATTCCACCCGTCACCATCAGTGTGGTGCCAATGCTGCGCCCGGTTTTGAACTGCCGGTATTCATTGATCGCGTTGGGATCGCCGGAAGCCAGAATGTATTTGCCCAGTTCCGTCGATCTTCGAACTTCGACACCGTCATATAGGTAGCGGGAGGTGTAACCCTGTCGGTAACCGTACCGGGTATATTGGGGCACTGAATACGTAGTGGTTTCAATGGGTTTTAGCGGCTCTTGTTGCGCCCATACTCCGACGGGCCACATCAGTAACAGAACGTATAGCGTTTTCATCGTCGAGATTTTTTAAGAAATCTACAGAAAAACACCATATATATGATTAAAAGTTGATTATAATTTTAGCAGAATGGATTTGATTATATTGGGATCAAATAGAAAATAGTAAGCAGGAAATGAATTTCCAGCCCATGACTTTGACTTTAGTCGTGGGGTCAATCGGGGTGATTGCAGGCATAAAACCGTTTAAACGGTTTTCTTTTAGTAGGCACTTATTCGTTGACCCACGGATTAATCCGTGGGCTGGATTTAAAATACAATCACCAGAAATTCGTATACAAAACCGCCAGAATCGTCAGAATCACCACTGAGCCAAAAATGAACGATGGTGTTACCTTGAACATCTTTTGGTCGATTTCCAGCCCTTTGGCGTTGTGGTGACTGGCCGGATCAGTGAGCGTAACGACGACCATCAGGGCGATGTCAAGGCAGAAAACCCACATCGTGCGGTGCAAAAACGGAATTTCGGCAGCTTTGACTCCGAACAGATTCATCACCTCCGGCCAAAATTTGAGCAAAACTGACAGCGGAATGCTCAGAATCGCAGCCGTTAAAGCCGCCCGCGTGGTGGTGCGTTTCCAGAAAAAACCGAGCAGAAAAATGGCGAAAACGCCCGGCGAAACGAAGTTGGTGTATTCCTGAATGTATTGGTACACCTGATCGAACGACCGCAGCATCGGCGCAATGATGATCGCGATGATGAACGCCACTACCACCGCATAACGCCCCACCCGCACCAGTTTCTGCTCCGACGCGTCTTTGTCGAAGAATTTCTTGTAAATATCGAGTGTAAAAATGGTGGAAATGCTGTTGCATTTGCCCGCCAGCGAGGCCACTACAGCGGCCGTCAGCGCGGCAAACGCCAAGCCTTTCATGCCCACCGGCAGCAGATTCATCAAAACCGGATAGGCATTATCGGGCCGAACGGCCCCGTTACTGGTCATTTCGGTCTGAAACGTGCCGTTCTGGTACAGGACGTAAGCCGCAATGCCCGGAATCACGACAATCAGCGGAATCAGCAATTTCAGAAAAGCCGCGAAGAGAATTCCGCTGCGGGCGGTTTTCAGATCGGCACCCAACGCCCGCTGCACAATGTACTGATTGCAACCCCAATACGACAAATTATTCACCCACATCCCGCCCGTGACCAGCGCCATACCGGGCAACACACTGTAGTGCGGATGGCCTTCGGGAAAATACATGTGGAAGTGCGAATCGGCATTTGTGCGCAGAGACAGTAACCCATTCCAGACACCGGAAACCCCGATTTTATTGGCCACCAGATCCAGCGCCAGATACGTAACGACCAAACCGCCGGTGATCAATACAACCACCTGAATTACATCGGTATAACCGATTACTTTCATACCGCCCAGGGTAATGAAAATAGCAAAAACCGCTAAGCCAATCGTACAGGTCGTGAACGAAATGCCGGCCAGCGACTCGATGGCAATGGCACCCAGATACAAAATGGAAGTCAGGTTGACCAGCACGTAAACCACCAGCCAGAAAATCGCGAGAATTGTACTCACCGTATCGTTATACCGCTGCGCCAAAAACTGCGGCATCGTGTAAATGCGGTTTTTGAGGTAAATCGGGATGAAAAAAACCGCCACGACGATCAATACGGCAGCCGCAAACCACTCATAGGACGAAATGGCCAGCCCCATTGCAAAACCGGAGCCCGCCATGCCGATGAAGTGTTCGGCAGAAATGTTCGACGCAATCAGCGAGGCTCCAATGGCCCACCAGGTCAGCGACCCTTCAGCCAGAAAAAAATCTTTGGTGTTGGTTTCAGCGGCTTTCCGACGGCGGTAAATCCAGTAGCCATAGCTGGATACAATGACAAAATAAAGCAGGAACACCGCATAATCGGCGGTCTGAAGGTGGTTCATTCCTCAGTAGGTCTATGTCAAAAGAACGGCAAAATAGAACTATTTCCATTTGTTTTCAACTTTCCGGGTGGTATAGGCCGGAATATCGGCAAACAAAAACCGCAGCCGGGTCGGGCTGCGGTTTTTAATAGGAATCAGATTCCAAGGACGGTTTATGATGAAGGTGCTTCGGTGGCCGTTTGCAATTGCTGGGCAATGGGTACAGACGGATAAATAACCTCACACGGATAACCAAACAGGCAATTGTCTTTGATGATCTTGGCAACGCCCTCGGGCACCATCGTCTCCCAACCGTCTTCCCCGGCTTTTACCATTTGCAGGACGCGATCGGTTGAAATGTGCAGGTTTTCCTCGTTGTAATCGGTAATGTCTTCAATTTTGTCGTTGGCGATCAGGTATTGGTACAATGGCTGCAAGTGGGGCGGCAATTGAAAATCCTGACACCGGTAAATTACACCATCGGACAGCAGCGTCGGATACACGAACAGCTTCACTTTCCGGCTGAACAGCGTCGCGAAAGATTCCAGAATCCCGCCC
Organism: Larkinella rosea; assembly: GCF_003858635.1. Classification (GTDB taxonomy): domain Bacteria; phylum Bacteroidota; class Bacteroidia; order Cytophagales; family Spirosomataceae; genus Larkinella; species Larkinella rosea. The sequence goes on along the minus strand of NZ_RQJO01000015.1, from coordinate 71,754 downwards.
GGCAGGTTTTTGTAGTGTTGCTCTTCGAAAATATATTCCATGTTTGGAATACCCAGAATCAGGCCGATTTTCAGACGCGTCAACCGCGACAAATAAGCCACCAGACGGTAATATTCCAGAAAACTCGAAATCATCACGGTTTGCCCGAGCGAACACAGAATATCGACCCGGTCGAGAAAATCCTTTTCATCGATGCCGTGATCGACGTTGGCGGCCAGGTTGTGCAGCGTCAATTCGGCCACGGTCACCACCCGGGTTGGATCGATTTCCGGTTCTTCCAGAAACTGCTTCAAGCCGTTGCTGAGCATGTCGATGTGGACATTCGTAACGGGGCGCAATCGCCCGCGCAACAGCACGATATGGCGTTTATAAAGCGCTTCGGAAGGCTGCAGCACCTTTCCGTCCGGCCCAAACAAAGCCGCATTGGTAAAACCGTTCCGCACTAGATACAAGCTCATCAGCCGGTTATCGACGTTCGGGAAATCCGGGCCATCGAACCGGATCATATCAATTTCGATGCGTTCCGGCGACAGGTCGTCCATCAACGACAGCAGCAGCGTTTCCGGCGATTTGTAGTAATAATAACAGCCGTAAATCAGATTGACGCCAATCACGCCCAGTGCCTGTTGCTGCAACACGTTCTCGTTATCGAGCATCCGGACGTGGATAATCACGTCGTTATACGGTGCCTGGGGTTCCAGCTGAAACCGCAGACCAATCCAGCCATGTGACTCGTTGGTTTTCTGATAGTTAAGTGCTACGACGGTATTCGCAAATGCAAAGAACGTGGTGGTTTCACCCCGTTGTTCGGCCAGCCGTTTTTCCATCAGGCTGTATTCTTTGCTCAGCATTTTGATCAGCCGCGATTCGACCACGTAGCGACCGCTTTCTTCATGGCCGTAAATAGAGTCGCTAAAGGTCATGTCGTAAGCCGACATGGTTTTGGCAATGGTTCCCGACGCGCCCCCGGCTTTAAAAAACATGGCTGCGGTTTCCTGACCGGCCCCGATTTCGGCAAAAGAGCCGTAAATACGTCGGTCAAGGTTTATTCGCAGCCCTTTTTGTTTGGTTCCAATGGTTTTATCGTACATACGGTTGGCGAGTATACTGGTTCAGATGCGACGGGCCAGACTACTTTTGGTTTAAATTTACACATATCATTCCGAATATCGCCTATCGAATGTCCACTTCTACAACGTCCTTTCGGCATCTTTTTGTTTACGGAACGCTGCTCAGTGTCTCCAAACACCCTATAGCGGAGTTTTTACGTCGTAATACTCAGCTCGTCGGACCCGGTTTTTTCCCCGGCCGATTATACGATCTTGGCACGTATCCCGGCGCGGTTTTCAATCCTGAAGCCGACAGTTTTGTTCACGGCGAAATCTATTTTTTCCCGGAACCGGCCCTTAAAAATCAAAAGTTACTGCGAACGCTCGACGACTACGAAGGCGATGAATACGACCGAATCCTGGTCCCGGTTCAAACCGCCAACGGTTTTATCCAGTGCTGGACGTATGTGTTCAATCAGCCGACCGAATCATTCCCGCGCATTTTCTCCGGGCGTTTTTTTCGTTGACTTCAAATACAAAAACCCGCCTTTGCTGACGGGTTTTTGCTGCAAATTTACGCGCTTACAAAGCAACACCGTCAGAAATGCAACGGATTTCGGTCGTCAAACATATTGCTGCCACCCGCCCGGCGTTCCACCGACGAACCGATAGCGGGCAATTTCGGGCCCTGGTCTGCTGAAATCCGGGCGTTGCTGCCCGTAATTTGCGCCAGAGCCGTGCTCAGATACGTTTCTTCGATATCCCCCAATTGTTTCACGTCAAGCGGTTCGCTTTTGGCGATCGTCGGCACAAATCCGGTCGAATAATTTGACTCATTCTGCGCGTTAAACGACTTGAACACAATGGGTTGCATTCCCCACTTGATCTTACCGGTTTCATCCGAGATCGTGATCGAACCGACATTTTTGCCATAGGTGGTTTCGCCAATCGTAATCACCGGCATGAACGGTTTTAAGCCATTAATAATCAACTCACTGGCCGAGGCCGTTCCACCCGTTGTCAGGACATAAACCCGCGACAGATTGGCACCGATGTTTTGCGACTTGGCCTGAAACCGGGTCGTCAGCTCATCGGTTTTGTTTTGCGTTTTGAGTTCCGCCATGACGTCTTTGTTGTATTCCATCCGGTAATACGTTTTGGTATTATCGACGCCTTTGGCAATCATACTCGCCAGCTTCACCGACGACGATACGTAACCGCCCGGATTGTAGCGCAAATCAAGTACTAACTCGTTGACCCCCTGCGCTTTGAACTTACTGAAAACCTGTTCCAGTTTCTGATCGTAGGTGGTCGCCGTGCTGCCATTCGGGCCGGGAATAAACTGATTATAAACCAGGTAGCCGATCTTTTTGCTGCCAATGGTGTAAACCGAATCCAGATAAACCGGGTTTTGCTGGAACACTTCGGCAGTAACCGTTTTCACAGCGTCGGTATCAACAATTTTACCGCTTTCCACTTTGGCTAACCCGTAGTTAAATGTAGTCGGGTCATTGACTAACGACGCATAATTGCTGGTTGTCAACTTCTGGCCGTTCACAGAGGTAATAATATTCCCCCGTTTCAGACCGGCTTTGGCTGCGGGCGAACCGGGCAGCACGTACAACACCTTCATAATCACGTCGGTCGAACCCGATGCCCGCAAATAATATTTCACTTCCAGACCGGTCGTTTTTTCTTCTCCACTCAGCGACGATTTCAGTTCGTCGGCGCTTTCCTGAATCCACGAAAACCGGTCGCGTTCGGTATTGGCCTTGTTCGTATAATCGTAAAGCAGCGAATAAAAAAAATCTTCAGGTGCCAGAGTCGTGTCCGGCTTGGCCGGAATTTTGTCATTCCAGTAATAAACCGCCCGCATATTCTCCAGAATCCAGCCGTCCACTGACTGCGTAGCCGTCGAAGGGGAACTGCTGATGGGTGATTGTGGTGTAACTGAAGGATCTTTCGTACAGGCTGTCATCCAAAAACCGGCGCCCACCGCTACAATCGAACCCCACTGCCGTGCATTCCAGGAAAGTCTCATTAATGTTTTTTGTTGTTGAAGGTTTTAGAAAACTTATATTATCTAACGCACTATCGATCACTATATTTTAAACACAGCACGCACTCTATTTGTTCGGTAGACTGCACGCATTAATTGTATTTTAATCAGCGAAAGTCGTTATTTGTCGCCTTCAAATGTAACATTATCAAGTATCCAGTAACTTTAAGTCACTTTAGAATTGCTAGAAAACCGGCCTTCTCAGCGTGTACAAAGAAGGGAATATCAGCCCACGGTTTCAAGCGCAGGCCAATGGCAAATAGTTGTGAGTTTGGGAACCGTTGAAACGGTTCAGCATAAATTTTCATTTTATCCGGCCCCACGGACGGTTCGCCGTTGCGATCAAACCGTAGGCTGATAACCCTTTTCTGGCTTACAAAAAACCAAAACGTCCTGCGGTTTTCACAAGAGCATGAGCCCGGTGCAAAACCGCAGGACGTGGTACTTCAGAAATAGGGTAGCGCTATTTTTTGGCGGAATCCTTGCCCCAGCTCACCTTAAATTTTCCGTCGGTGATGGTGATTTCGCCACTGCCTTCGGTGCGCTTGGTATTGTCGTGGTCGTGCGGCCCCGACTTGGTCAGCATACCACCACCGGCTGCCGTAACGGCTTTGTCTTCCAGATTCTGCCGGAGGCCAAAACCGGAAATGGTAGCCAGCGCCCGTTTTTTATACGTCGTTTCTTTTAAGGTTGCTTCAAAGGTTCCTTCAATGCTGTTGTCAGTTACGCTGGTGATGGTTACCGTGCCTTTCCACGACTCGCCATCGCGGAACGCGTGGCCTAATCCTTTCGATTCTTCCGTATAATCGACCCAGGCCCAGATTACCCCCCCGTTCGAGTCTTTGTATTTCTTCTCCATTTCGCGGTCATTTTCCGCAATAACCGGATAGGTGCCCGGTTTCAACTGATCGACATACACGAAGCGAATCCAGGTCTGCACATCCGGACTTACATTCATGCCGGCAATGGCCAGGTATTTGACACCGGTAAACGGGAGATTTAAGCGCTGCGCTTTGGCCTGCCACTCTTTCCCGTTAATTTTGGCAGAAACCGTATTTTCCGGCGCTTGTCCGTAGGTCAATACGCTCCATCCGAAAGTCAGAATAAGGGCGAAAAACTTTTTCATAAGTATGTGTATTAGTTCCTGTTAGCAATAATTCAAAACAAACATACGTGAAACGGTAACAAATTGACTTACCATTCACGAAAAGACGTTTACAAAAATAACCGGCCTGATTCGCTCCGAAAATGACAACCGGATTGTATTGCCATTTAACCCCGTTAAAACCGCTCTTTTGTCGTATGAAACTGCTTTTGTTCGTTCTCTTTCCCTCCATTTTATTCGCGCAGTGGCAACCCCAAACCAGCGGAACCGATGCCAATTTCCGGGCTGTCAGCGCCGTGAGCAAAAAAGTGGTTTGGGTGGGCGGCAGCAAAGGAACGTTTGTTCGAACAACGGATGGCGGCAAAACCTGGAAAGCCGGAACGGTGCCGGGCGCCGAAACCTGCGATTTCCGCGATGTCCAGGCGTTCAGTGCGAACGAAGCCATTCTGATGGCCGCCGGACCCGCCGAAAAAGGCCAGGCCCGGCTCTACCGAACCAGCAACGGCGGTAAAACCTGGCAATTGATCTACCAAACCGCACAGGCTGGCGTCTTTTTCGACTCGATGGATTTCTGGAACCGCTGGGAAGGCCTGGTTTTCAGCGACCCGATCGGCGGGAAATGGTTTGTGATGCTTACAACCAACGGCGGCAAAAACTGGAAACGGGTTCCGCCCGAAAATTTACCGCCCCTGCAAGCAGGTGAAGCCGCCTTTGCGGCCAGTGGAACGAGCCTGATTACGCGGGGTTACAAATGGAAAACCTACAATTACCAACGCGCCTGGATCGCTTCGGGTGGAGCGGGTAAAGGACGGCTGTATTCGGCGCAAACCCCGACCTCAAACTGGGAAGTGACCGAAACACCGATTCCGGCCGGACCAACCGCCGGAATTTTTGGGTTGTGGTTCGATGCACAGGGCGAAAATGGCATGGCCATTGGCGGGGATTACAAAAACGAAAAAGCCGAATGGCAAAATGTAGCCGTTACCGCCGATCGCGGCAAAACCTGGACCGCCGGAGCGCCCACCGATCCGCCCGGCTTGAAGGAAGCCGTCGGGCGACTGTCGGGAAACCGGCTCATCGCCGTTGGCCCGTCCGGCACCTGCTACACAACCGACTTCGGAAAATCCTGGACCAAAATCGACGACTCAGCTTTCCATTCCATTGATTGCGAGGGCAGCAAATGCTGGGCCGTTGGTGCGAAAGGTGCCATTGCAACGATCGAAAATCTGAAGTAACATTTTGTCAGTTCTTCCCTGCTTTATCGGTTTTCTCCCGATTTCTTCGATAGTATGCTTGCATAATACCTACTAAAAATAGTAGCTTTACAATTCATGGCCAACATAGCGCACGAGCAACCGATACTGAACATGAAAAAAGAGAAAACCGTCGATTATCACATCAAAACGGGTTGGCATGCTATTTCGCGGATGTATAATGCCTATGCCGCCCGCTACGATATGACGATGGCAATCGGTTTTGTTTTGCTAAACATCGACATCGATCAGGGAACGCCCGCTACCAAAATCGGTCCGTTGCTGGGTATGGAACCCCGCAGCCTCGTCCGGATGCTGAAAAGCCTCGAAGAACGCGGCTGGATTCGGCGGGTGATCGACGAAAACGACAAGCGGTTTGTCCGCATTCTGCTGACGGATGCGGGAAAAGAAAAACGCGAAATTGCCCGCGAAGGCGTCATTCAGTTCAATAACGCCATCCGGGAAACCATTCCGCTGGAAAAACTGGTGGTTTTCTTCGAAGTAATGAAGGACATCAACCGACTGGTGGATGAAGAAAATACCAAAATCAAAGCCAGCGGCATCGTCCTGAACTCGGATTACGCGGATTAAGAGATTAACTAAGATGTCTTGAACTGGGATTACGCAGATTAAAGGATTAACTAGGATTAGCTTCCGCAATCTTTCGTATCCTGTTAATCCTTTAATCTGCGTAATCCCAGTTCAGAATTATGAATAGTATGCAAACAACCCTTCCAAAACCACAATCTGAAGGCTGGATTCCGGCCGCTAAAAACCGCAGCATTCGCCGGGTGGCCGTTTTAGGCTCCGGTATTATGGGTTCCCGCATTGCGGCCCATTTCGCCAACATTGGCGTGGAGGTGTTGCTGATGGACATGGTTCCCAATGCGCTGACGCCCGCCGAAGAAGCCAAAGGTCTGACGCTTGAGAAACCCGCCGTTCGCAACCGGATTGTGAACGATGCGTTTCAGAATCTACTGAAAGCCAGCCCGGCCGCGTTGTATAGTCCGAAATTTGCCCAACGCATTACACTGGGGAACTTCGACGACAACCTGAAAGAAATCGGCAAACACGACTGGGTGATCGAAGTGGTGGTGGAGCGGCTGGACATCAAGAAATCACTGTACGAGCGCGTCGAGCAATACCGAAAACCGGGCACGCTGATTACGTCAAACACCTCCGGCATTCCGATGCATCTGCTCACCGAAGGCCGGAGCGAGGATTTCCGGCGGAATTTCTGCGGAACCCACTTTTTCAATCCGCCCCGGTATCTGCGGCTGCTCGAGATCATTCCCGGCCCCGACACCGACCCGGCGATCATCGATTTTCTGATGAAGTACGGCGATCTGTATCTGGGAAAAACAACGGTTTTGTGTAAAGATACGCCCGCATTCATCGCCAACCGTCTGGGCATCTATGCCATGATTCAAACCATTCGCGTGGCGGAAGAAATGGGGCTGACGGTCGAGGAGGTCGATAAACTGACGGGGCCGGTGGTAGGTCGGCCGAAATCGGGAACGTTCCGCCTGTCGGATGTCGTCGGTTTGGATACGACGGCCAATGTCGCGGGCAATTTGCTGAACGTGCTGACCAACGACGAGTCGAAGGACACGTTCCAGTTGCCGCCCGTCATGCAGAAACTGATGGAAAACCGGTGGCTGGGTGACAAAACCGGTCAGGGATTTTATAAAAAGATCAAGGACGAAAAAGGTCAGTCGGTGATTCTGGCGCTCGATCCGAAAACGTTCGAGTACAAACCGTCAGAGAAAGTAAAATTTGCGACGCTGGAAAGTACGAAAAGCATTAACGACCTCAAAAAGCGGTTTTCGGTTTTGCTGGCGGGTCAGGACAAAGCCGGGGAGTTTTACCGCAAAACCTTCGCCGATCTGTTCCGGTACGCGAGTTTGCGCATTCCCGAAATTTCGGATGAATTGTACCGCATCGATGCCGCCATCACTGCCGGTTTTGGCTGGCAGTTGGGTCTGTTCGAAACCTGGGATGCCATCGGCGTTCGCAAAGGAATCGAGCTGATCGAATCACAAGGGCCGAAACCGGCGCAGTGGGTGTATGACATGCTCGAGGCCGGTTTTGAAAGTTTCTACAAAGTCGAAGGTGGTATTCGAAAATACTACGACATTCCGACGAAAAGCTATAAAGCCATTCCGGGAACAGAGCAGTTCATTTTACTGGAGAGTTTGTCTAATAATATCGTCTGGAAAAATGCCGGTTCGGCCCTTTACGATCTGGGCGACGGTATTCTGAACCTGGAATTCCGCAGCAAAATGAACACGATGGGTGCCGAGGTAATCGAAGGCATTCAAAAAGCCATCAGTCTGGCGGAGAAAGATTTTCGCGGTTTGGTGATCGGCAATGAATCGTCGGAAGCGTATACGGCGGGAGCCAATCTGGCGACGCTCTTTATGTTTGCCATCGAACAGGAATTTGACGAGATCAACCTCATGATTGCGCAATTCCAGCAAACGATGATGCGCGCACGGTATTCGTCCATTCCGGTCGTCGGCGCTCCGCATTCGCTGGCGCTCGGCGGGGGCTGTGAACTGAATCTGCACGTCGACCGCGTGGTGGCGCATTCAGAACTGTACATGGGTCTGGTGGAAGTGGGCGTCGGCCTGATTCCGGCAGGGGGAGGAACCAAGGAAATGGCCGCCCGCGCCAGCGATCTTTACCAAACCGGTGATCCCGAACTGAACATTCTGCAAAGCATTTTCATGAACATTGCCACGGCGAAGGTTTCGACCTCGGCGCAGGAAGCCCGCGAGATGAACTACCTGCTGCCCTCGGCGCAGGTAGTGCTGAACCGAAACCGCCTGATTGCCGAAGCGAAACAAGTCGCCATCGAGCTGGCTGAAAACGGGTATACGCAACCCAAACCACGCAACGACATCAAAGTACAGGGCAAAACCGGAATTGCGTTGTTCAAAGCCGGGATAACGGCCATGCGCATGGGTCGCTACATTTCCGACCACGATCAAAAAATCGCCGAAAAGCTGGCGTACGTCATTTGTGGAGGTGATCTGAGCACACCGCAAACCGTATCCGAACAGTATTTGATCGATCTGGAGCGCGAAGCTTTTCTATCCTTAACCGGTGAGAAAAAGACGCTGGAGCGGCTTCAGGGGTTATTGAACGGAGGAAAACCGCCGAGAAACTGATTTTTTAGAAGCGAGATGTGAGACAAGAGAATAAAGACCTTGCACAGTAACCTCACATTTAGAAAATGGAAACACACAATTTTAGAAACCTGAAAGTTTGGCAGTTATCGGTAGATTTTGTGACCAGTGTTTACCTATTAACTACCCAGTTTCCAAATGAAGAGAAATTCGGTTTGATTTCTCAAATCAAGCGGTCGGCGATTTCTATTCCTTCCAATATTGCGGAAGGCTCCGGACGCGGAAGCAATAAAGAATTCGCTCGTTTCTTATCTATTTCGCTCGCTTCGTCTTACGAATTAGAAACACAGCTAATCGTGGCAAATCGTCTCAATTTTCTAACAGAAACTATTGTTCTAGAAATAACCCAGAGATTACATGAGATCCAGAAAATGATATTCTCACTGCATAAGAAGTTTGAAAGTCCGATTTCTTCCTAAATGTGAGAATATCTCTTGTCTCTTGTCTACCCTCTTTAATCTCAATAAAACATGGACGCATACATCGTAGCTGGATATAGAACCGCCGTCGGGAAAGCTCCCCGGGGCGGATTGCGACTCACCCGACCGGACGACCTGGCGGCTGAAGTCATCAACCATTTGCTGGCGCAGCTTCCGAATTTCGATCCCGCCCGCGTGGAAGACCTGATTGTCGGTAATGCCGTGCCGGAAGCCGAACAGGGCATGCAAATCGCCCGGTATATTGCCTTGCTGTCGCTGCCCAAAAGTGTGCCGGGGATGACCATCAACCGGTATTGCGGCTCGGGACTCGAAGCCATTGCCATTGCCTCGGCCAAAATCCACGCGGGGCTAGCCGATTGCATCATTGCCGGAGGAACGGAATCAATGTCGCTGGTGCCGGTAATGGGCTGGAAAACCGCTCTGAACTTCGAAATCGCGCAGAAACACCCGGATTATTACATCGGCATGGGGCTAACCGCCGAGCAGGTAGCCGAGCAATTTAAAATTGACCGGGAAGCGCAGGACCAGTTTGCCTACGAATCGCATCAGAAAGCGCTGGCGGCTCAGGCTGCCGGAAAGTTCGACGGTGAGATTGTGCCGATTTCGGTGAAAGAAACCTATTTCGACGCCGATTCGGGCAAAAAGAAAACCCGCGAGTGGACGGTTGGCAAAGACGAAGGCCCGCGCGCCGACACCAGCTTTGAAGCCCTGAATAAACTAAAACCGGTTTTTGCCGCGGGCGGATCGGTCACCGCCGGGAACTCGTCGCAAACCTCCGACGGAGCGGCCTTTGTCATTGTCATGTCGGAAAAACTGGTGAACGAACTGGGTTTGAAACCGAAAGCGCGCATGATGTCGTACGCAGCCGCGGGCGTGGAGCCCCGAATCATGGGAATCGGGCCGGTCAACGCGATTCCGCTGGCACTGAAAAAAGCCGGTCTCAAGCAGGACGACATTGACCAGATCGAACTAAACGAAGCCTTTGCGGCCCAATCGCTGGCGGTTATTCAGGAACTTGGACTGGATCGCGGCAAGATCAATCCGAACGGGGGCGCCATTGCACTCGGTCATGCGCTCGGTTCAACGGGAGCCCGGTTATCGGTGCAACTCCTGAATGAAATGGAACGGCAAAACCAGAAATACGGCATGGTTTCGGCCTGTGTCGGCGGAGGTCAGGGCGTCGCCGGAATTTTTGAACGGCTTTAAAAACAGAACTTTTTGAATGATTTGAACAGAAGGGAGCCAACGGTTCCCTTTATTTTTTGTGGATCACCAACCGGGCACCAACAACCGCTGTCAGATCCGGTAAATTATTCCATTGCCGAACCTGCTCCGGTTTTACTTTATAGCGCAGACCAATCCGGTACATATTTTCACCAGCCTGCACAATATGAATGAGTTCATCGCCCGAACCGGCCACTGGTGGTGCGGTTGGTACACCAACCGCCGACTTAATTGCTGCGGGCTTGGAAGCAGGTACCGAAGCCGGTTTTGCCACGGCTGGGTTTACCGGACTGGGTTTTGCAGCTAGCGGAACTAACCCTTTTTGGGTAGGCGATTTTGACTGGTCAACCAACAATGCCTGACCGGGACGCAGCGGTTTTTGGGCTGATAGATTATTCCAGATGTACAGTTGCTGAACTGTTACATTGTATTTCCGGGCAATCGTCGCATACGTATCGGTTTTTTCGGCAATGTGCATCACCAACGGGCCGCTTACTTCTTCCGGTTCTTCCTCGACCGGTTTTGCGGGCATCACCTTCTCATTCAGGCTGGCAGGCACAATCATTTTTGCCGCACTGGAGCGAATGAGCGGCATTTGCGGTTCGTTCAACATCGCAATCATACTATCCAACGCAGCCAGCGTACTTCGCGCCGGAACCGAGGCTGGCGGTTTTTCGGTTGCTATTCGTTCCGAAGACCCGGCCAGCTCGGGCACCGTTTTTTTATCAGCAGAATCCGGTTGTGCAACCGCCAGAACCGGCTCCGGTTTCGGGGTGGGATCGGTTGTACCCGGTTTTACCGGGCCGCGGTAATACTCAACCGGCAGATTGGCCGGCCGTTTCTTCTGAAGCCATAAAATCCGGGCCACGGCGGGCTGCTGCTCCGGGTTTACATCATTGTATTCAATCAGTTTATCAAGCAGAATCCCGTACTGCTGCGCGATGGCCCACAGCGATTGCCCTTTTCTGACAATGTGAAACGGTACATTCGCCCGTTTGCTTTTTTTCCGTAAATAATAAATTTCACCGGCTACAATCGGTCGGTCACTGCGCAAATCATTGTATTTCTGAAACTTATCGATTTTTAATTTACCCTGATAAGCCAGCGTAATCCGGTTATCAAACAACTGCGCCTGAATGCCTTTTTTACCGTTGATCCGGTAAAACACTCCTCCCCGATCGCCCGGTTCAGCCGTACTTTTCTGCAACAGCGGAAATCCGGCATCCTGTAAAACCGCCTGGTTTTCTTCCGAAGAACTGACTTGCTGCTTCAATTCCGCATAGTGTTCCAGCGTGGTCGGCACGTAAACCGTATAATCTTCATGATCGGGAACCCGGGAAGATTTTAGCCATGTATTGTGCTGATCAACAGCGGTTTGGCTGGCCTGACACAGTGTGGCAATCTGCCGTAGATTTTTCCCCCTTGATTCTTCATAGGGGAACAGAACCAGCTGTTTTTGAGGATGATAAACCGACAGCGCTCGTTCCAGAACAATTTTAGACGCCAGCAACCGGATCAGAAACGTGTCGCGCGGATCATTCAGTGCGTAGATTTTCGAATCGACGGGCTCCTGCGACCAAAGCCGGGTGGTATCGGCCCGCAGCAGTTGATCGTAGCGATGCACCACCGACACCCAGTTGGGTTTTCGGCTATAAAGCTGTTTCAATCGGGGAATAACTGCCAGCGTCGAGCGAATGGGGTGCCGACGTTCGTCAACAAAAACATCGTTTCGGAGTTCATGCAGGCTGGTTTTATCCAATGCCCAGAATTCGGGGAAAACGTCATCAGAACCGGCTATCTGGCTGTGCAGTGCGAGGAACAAAAAATCGTCGGATAAGGAGTTCTGAGCCAGTAAAGGCTTGATAATGGGAAAGTAAAAGTTCATTCGTTCCAGCCGGGACGTCACCAAAGCCCGGTTCACGTACAGCAATTCCGCTTCCTGCTGGACCAGATGTTGCGTTGCCGACGTTAAAAGAATCGTCACTCCGGCAAACTCCAGGCGGTTACCAATCCGGGGAACACCCTGCGCCCGGGCCGTTCCACCCTGAAGCAAAATACCCAAAATCAATCCAAACAGCCATTTAACTGGCACCGGATTCAGAAATTGTCCGAAAACCGCTTGTTTGAATTTACTTCCTTGTTTCATAACTACAAATCAAATCGCAGACGAAAGATATACTAAAATAATATATGTACAACCAATAAAAAAATTATTTTATACCCTTTAGATACTAAATCGCGAAAACCGGTTAATTAAAAAGGTTTACTGAAACCGTTCGATCGGGATTGAACTACCATTTTGTAGTTTTTTCGTATGCTTGCATACTATTTTTGCTTTTTATACCTTTGTATTTTAAAGGTATGTCTGCATACCTGCCCTACAACCTATCGACCTATACGTCATGATTGCCACAGACCCTAAAGCATCAATTAAAGGCGGTGAGTTTCTAATTAAAGAAACCGATGCGTCGCAGGTGTTCATTCCGGAGGAGTTTTCGGAAGAACAACAGATGATTGCCGCTACCTGCCGCGAGTTTCTGGAGCGCGAAATCTGGACCCGGCTGGACGAAATCGACCAGGCCAAGTCACCGGAGCTGATTGCGTCGTTGATGGACAAAGCCGGTGAACTGGGTTTACTTGGAACCTCGGTGCCGGAAGAATACGGCGGTTTTGGGATGAGCTTCAACACGTCGATGCTGGTCACGGAAATAACCGGCGCCGGGCATTCGTTTTCGGTGGCGCTATCGGCCCATACCGGCATCGGCACTTTACCGATTGTGTATTACGGCAACGACGATCAAAAATCAAAATACCTGCCCAAACTCGCTACCGGTGAGTGGAAAGCCGCTTATTGCCTGACCGAACCGGATTCGGGCTCGGATGCGAATTCGGGCAAAACGAAAGCGAACCTGTCGGAAGATGGCAAGCATTACGTCATCAATGGCCAGAAAATGTGGATTACGAACGGCGGTTTTGCCGACCTGTTCATTGTTTTTGCCAAAATCGATGATGACAAGAATCTAAGTGCTTTTATCGTTGAAAAGAGTTTCGGCGGAATTACAATGAACGAGCCGGAACACAAAATGGGTATCAAAGGCTCCGACACACGCCAGATTTTCTTCAACGATTGTCAGGTTCCGGTCGAAAATCTGCTTTCGACGCGCGGCAACGGTTTTAAAATCGCCGTCAATATTCTCAACGTTGGCCGGATTAAACTGGGCGTGGCCGCCGTTGGCGGTGCGAAAGAAGTGATCAATAACGCCATTCGGTACGCGAACGAACGCAAACAGTTTGGCACACTGATTTCTGGTTTTGGAGCCATCAGGCACAAACTGGCCGAAATGGCGGTGAAGGTATATGCCTGCGAAACCGCCTGTTACCGCGCCGGGCAAAACATTGACGATTTGATCGAAAGCCTGAAAGCCAGTGGCACGACCGATGCGGAAGCGAAACTGAAAGCGCTGGAGCAGTTCGCCATCGAGTGCGCGATGATGAAAGTGCACGGTTCGGAAGTTCTGGATTATGTCGTCGACGAGGGGGTTCAGGTTTACGGCGGCATGGGCTATTCGGCCGACGCACCCATGGACCGGGCCTACCGCGACGCCCGCATCAACCGGATTTTTGAAGGCACGAACGAAATCAACCGCATGCTGACGGTCGATATGACGTTGAAGCGGACGATGAAAGGTGAACTCGATCTGATGGGTCCGGCGATGGCGGTTTCCAAAGAAATTATGTCGATTCCCGATTTCAGTACCGAAGAAGAAGAAGTGCTGTTCGCAGCCGAGAAAAAAGTGTTGCGGAACCTGAAAAAAGCCGTTCTGATGGTGGCCGGTGCGGCCGTTCAGAAGCTGATGATGAAGCTGTCGGAGGAGCAGGAAATCCTGATGAATCTGGCCGATATGATGATTGAGGTTTACGTGGCCGAGTCGGTATTGCTGCGGGTTGAGAAACAAATCGCCGTCAAGGGTGAATCGGCCATGGCCTTGCAAAAAGATCTGGCGCTGGTGTATTTACACGAAGCCGTCGAGAAAATCAACAACGCGGGGCGGTCGGCGATTTCGTCCTTTGCCGAGAGTGATGAAATGCGCGTGATGCTGATGGGCCTGAAACGTTTTACGAAAATCGACCCCCTGAATCTGAAAGATACCCGCCGTCGCATTGCCGATGCGATGATTGCGGAAAACAAATATATTTTCTAAGAAATGCAGGCCGACCGGTTTCAGAAACCGGTCGACCGAACGATTAACTTCACAACTAAAAACCAAAACTGTATAAGCCGACTGCGGATTCGCGGTCGGCTTTATTGTTTTATTTCAGAACGTGCAAAGCCGTCGGAAATTATACTGATAGCTCACCTTCTACTCCATCGTCTTGCCCATCACCAGCGAAGCAGCAATCTTGATGAGCGCAACTAATCGTGTGTGGGAGATTGCCTGATTACGTTGAGAAAGAGTGAGTATTAAAAACCGCCGTTATTCTCTCCTATCATTTCCTTAAGAGCCCTGATTACCAGCCGAAAACCGCCAATTATAAACTCGCTTGGTAAAATTTCAACTATTTTTAAGACCTTACGCCGTTCTTTACCGCAACAATTCCCGAACCATGAAGACGTTTCTGCGTCCGTTGGCAGCCCTGGCTGCGCTCTTTCTGTTAACCACCTGTTCACACCTTAGCAATTCGGTCCGGCTGATCAACCAAAACTTCGGAGATGAAGTCACCCGGAACCAGAATCTGGTCTTTACATTCAGCAAGGATCTGGTGCCGGAGGGGCGGCTGAACGAATGGGATTCAACGCA
Organism: Larkinella rosea; assembly: GCF_003858635.1. GTDB lineage: Bacteria > Bacteroidota > Bacteroidia > Cytophagales > Spirosomataceae > Larkinella > Larkinella rosea. Next base: position 56,634 of record NZ_RQJO01000015.1, on the reverse strand, counting down.
ATATGTGGTTTTTGAACCGGCGGTAGCGGGTAACTTCCGGTGGACCGCGCCCAACGAACTGGTTTTTTCTCCGGCAGTAGCCTTCAAACCGGCCACGGAATACAAGGCCGAACTCAACAATGCCCTGGTTCGCCAGCAGAAAGACGAGCAGTTGTCGCTGGATAACGAAACCATCGCCTTTCATACGCCCTATCTCCAGTTGAACGACACCGAATTCTGGTGGACGCGCGGAGAAACCGGTCGCCCGGTGGCCAAAGCGAAACTGAATTTTAATTACCCGGTGAGCGGAGCCGAACTGGCCGGGTTGCTGAAAATCAACGCCGAAACCGACAAGGCGCTGACGACGCAGGTGTTACAAACCTCGCTGAATGAGACGATTCCGGTGGCACTTTCCAACGCGCCCTCGGCCCGCAACGAAACTCCGCTGACCATTCAGATCGGGAAAGGCCTGAAAGTCCCGAACACGGCTTTCAGCACCAAAGAAGATTTTGAACAGAAAACCGTGCTGCCCTCCCAGTATACGCTCGATGTAGTGGACGTGAAAACCGGTTTTGAGAACAACGAAGGTATCATTCGGGTCATTACGACGCAGGAGTTGCAGGCCAGCCAACTGAGCACGTATTACACACTGGCACCGGAAGCCGAAACCCGCGCCGAACCCACCGAGAACGGTTTTATCATTCGCGGCAACTTCAGCGAAACCGACACCTACGTCCTGACGCTGACCGATCAGATGAAGGGCGTTCTGGGTGCCAGACTGGACGAAGCGGTTTCGAAAGACGTGTTTTTCGGGAAAATGCCCGCCGGGATTTCCTTCGTCAACAAGCGGGCGGTATATCTCTCGTCGAAAGGGGCAAAAAACGTGGGCGTCAACATCGTCAACGTGCCGAAAGTGGATGTGACCATTGCGAAGATTTACGAGAATAATATTCTGCATTACCTCCGCTCGGGCCGCTACGAAGAATCCGGTGAAATCGACGGGGAATGGCAGCCGCTGGGAACGCATTATTATTACAGCGACGAGCAGGAGAACTACAGTGACGTCCTCGTGCACAAAACCGTTGAAACCGCCAACCTGCCCAAAGCCAAAGGCGTTTCAGCGCTGAACCTGTCGCTTCCCGACCAAACCACCACCAGCCCAAATCCGCCCCGCGGGATTTACCTCGTCACGGTCAGTTCGAAAGACGATGCCTACGTGAGCGCGACCAAGCTGATTTCGGTGTCGGACGTCGGCTTGATTACCAAACAGGGCGCCGATGAAGTCTGGGTGTTTGCCAATTCCATCAAAACCGCCGAGCCGCTGGCAAATGTCGATATCTCGCTGATTAGCAGCAACAACCAGGTCATTGCGACGGTGCAGACCAACGGCAAGGGCCTGGCGCATTTTGAAAAAATAACCGCCAAAAATCCCGGTTCCAAACTGGCGATGGTGCTGGCCAAAACCGAAGACGACTTCAATTATTTGCTGTTGCAGGATGCGAAAGTAGAGACCTCACGCTTTGAAGTGGAAGGCAAACGCGACAATCCGACCGGTTTTGACGCCTTTGTCTACGGCGACCGCAACATTTACCGCCCCGGCGAAACGATTCACTTCAACACGATCATTCGCAACCCGGTTTGGGAGAGCGTCGGCGAGATTCCACTGAAAATCAAAGTGTTGTCGCCCAATGGGAAAGAATACCGCGTGCTGCGCCAGACGACCAACGAACAGGGCGCCGTTGCCACCGACGTGCCCATCGATCCGGCGGCCGTGACGGGAACCTACATCACCGAAATTTACAACGCCAACGACGTGCTGCTGGCGTCGCGCAACATCAGCATCGAAGAATTTATTCCGGATCGAATTCGGGTAGAGGCCCGCACCGAGCGCGATGCCTACCGAACCGGCGAAACCGTAACGATGACCGCGACTGCCACCAATCTGTTCGGTCCACCGGCCACCGGGCGCACCTACGAAATGGATCTGCAACTAAAACAGCGGGCGTTTACAGCCAAGCAGTTCCCGGATTATACGTTTGCCATCGAGAGCAATACATCGTTTGAGAAAAACCTGCGGCAGGGTGTTACCGACGGCAACGGACAAGCCATCGAGCGGTTTCCGATCTCGGCGAGCTACCACGACATCGGCGTGCTGGAAGGCAAATTATTCGTGACGGTTTTTGACGAAAACAGCCGCCCGGTCAATCGCTTGAAGCAACTCGATGTATTTACGCAGGAAACGTTTTACGGGATTCGGCTGGCCGATTCCTACGTTGGCACCAACGCGCCACTGCCCGTTGAAGTCGTGGCCGTGGATCGAAACGGCAATTTGCAGAAAGGCGCGACGGCCCAGGCCGAAGTGGTCCGGTTTGAATACCAGACGGTGATCGAAAAACAGTACGAGCAGTTGCGGTACGTTTCGAAAAAACGCGAGAAGGTCGTTTACACCAATAACCTGACGTTCGGCGACGGCCGGGCCAAATTCAGTTACGTACCGACGGTTTCGGGTGAATACGAAGTGCGCGTCCGGCGGTCGGGCAAATCCGGCGAGGTGGCGGCAGCTTACACGGCGGTTTCGTATTACGCTTACGGTTTTGGCACCACGCAAAGCTCGTCGTTCGAAGTCAGCACGGAAGGACAAGTGTTGATGGAGTTTGACAAAGAACAGTACAAAGTCGGCGACAAAGCGAAAGTGTTGTTTAAAACACCCTTTGAAGGCAAGTTGCTGGTCACGCTGGAACGGAATAAAGTGCTGGAAACGCAGGTGCTGGAAACCGACAAGAAAGCCGCTGAACTAACATTTAATCTGTCCGGAGAACACTTGCCGACGGTTTATGTGACGGCCACGCTGATCCGGCCCATCGACGGGTCCAATCTGCCGCTGATGGTTGCCCACGGTTTTGCCCCGATCCTGGTGGAAGACCCGGACACGCAATTACCGGTCGAGATCGCGGTGGCAAGTCAGTCGCGTTCCAAAACAAAGCAGCACATTTCGGTCAAAACCAAACCGAATGCCGAGCTGACGGTAGCTGTGGTCGATGAGGGAATCCTGCAACTGAAGAATTTTCAGACGCCTGATATTCACGGCTATTTTTACCAGAAACGCGCCCTGGAAGTCAACAGTCACGATTTGTATTCGTTTCTGTTTCCCGAATTAAACATCGCCGGAAGTTCGTCGTTCGGCGGTGACGGCTATAATCTGGGCAAACGCATCAATCCGCTGAGCAACGGGCGGGTGAAATTAGTCGCTTTGTGGAGTGGCGTTCTGAAAGCCGACGGCAGCGGAGAAGCCAGTTTCGACATCGCGATTCCGCAGTTTTCGGGCGATTTACGCGTGATGGCCGTCGCGTACAAGGATAAGGCGTTTGGTTCAGCGACGAAAAATATGAAAGTGGCCGATCCGCTCGTGATCAGCACTGGAGCCTCCCGGTTTTTGAGTCCGGACGACGAGTTGAGTTTACCGGTCACGATCAGCAATACGACCAAAAAACCGGCGAATGTTTCGGCTTCGCTGAAACTGACCGGCGCTCTGCTGGCGAACGGCCCGGCCACGCAGCAATTGACCATCCAGCCGGGGCAGGAAGCTCGCGCGATATTTAGCGTAAAAGCGAAAACCGCCATCGGAACCGGCAACATCACGGTTTTGGTGAAAGGGCTTAACGAAACGTTCAGCGAAAGCATCGACCTGACAGTTCGGCCGGTAACTTCATTGCTGAAAACCGCCCAATCGGGCGTAGTGGCCGCCAACCAATCGCAAACCATCGACCTGACGAATCAATTTATTCCCGGCACGGTGCGCAGTCAGTTGACCGTCAGCCGGTCGCCGATGATTCAGTTGAGCAAGGAACTGTCGTATCTGCTGGGTTATCCGTACGGGTGCATGGAACAAACGATTTCCAAGGCGTTTCCGCAGTTGTATTTTGCCGAAGTGCTCAAAACGATGGGAAAACCGGGGACGTATTTCGTGCGTTCCGGCGAAAGCGATCTGAATCCGACCTACACTGTTCAGGAAGCCATCCGGCGCGTGGAGTCGATGCAACTGGCCGACGGCGGTTTCAGCATGTGGCCCGGTTTGCCGACCGAAGACGGCTGGGCGTCGGCCTATGCCGTTCATTTCCTGACCGAAGCCCGGCGCGCTGGGTTTGAAATCAGTCCATCGGTGTATAGCAAAGCCCTCGACCGGCTGAATACCCGCACGAGCAGCCCCGCGCTGGAAGACGAAATGACGTTCAGCGAAAGCGGAAACTCGGTTCGTAAAATCATCAGTCGGCAAAATTTGTACGGATTATATGCACTGGCGTTGGGTGGCCAACCCAACCGTCCGGCGATGAATTACTACAAAACCGCAGCCCTGCGCCCGAACGAAACGATGTTGACCCCGGACAGCCGGTATCTGCTGGCGGCTACGTTTTACCTGACCGGCGACACCCGCAGTTACGAGGCCTTGTTGCCAAAAAAATTCACAAACACGACCAACCGGCGGCAATCGGGCGGCAGCTATGCCTCCCCCATTCGCAACCTGGCCTTGGTGTTGAACACCTTACTGGAAACCGAGCCGGATAATCTGCAGATTCCGACGCTGGCGCGGCAATTGTCGCAGGCTTTGAACACCAGTTCGTATTTGAACACGCAGGAATCGGTTTTTGCGGTGCTGGCGCTGGGGAAATTTGCCAAAAAAGCCGCCACGTCGACGGCTACGGCCACGCTTTCGGCGGATGGAAAAACCGTCGGTGCGTTTACCGGAAAAACCCTGAATCTGACGACTGGGATTGCCAACCGCAAACTGAAGCTGGCGACCCAGGGCAGCGGCAGTCTGTACTGGTTTGCCCAGACGGAAGGCCTGAGTGCAACGGGCAACTACACGGAAGAAGATGCCGGTTTGCGGGTTCGCCGGGAGTTTCTGAACCGCGATGGCGCACCGATGTCGTCGTTCAAACAGAATGACCTGGTGGTGGTGCGGCTTTCGTTAGCGAGCGATAACGGTATTCCGGTTACTAATGTGGTTGTGACGGACATGTTGCCCGCCGGTTTTGAGATCGAAAATCCACGGCTGAATGAACCCCGCGAAATGCCCTGGATCAAGGGTGCTTCAACGCCCGACCATTTCGACGTTCGCGACGACCGGATTCACTTTTTTACCTCGGCCGGAACAACCGAAAAAACATTTTATTACCTCGTCCGCGTCGTGTCGAAGGGGCGGTTTTCACTGGGGCCGGTATCGGCAGATGCCATGTATGACGGCAGTTTGCGGAGTTATTCGGGGGGAGGAAGTATAACCACAAACTAACAAAAGAAAATCGAAAAGTGACTTTTAGAACTAAGTTGCGTCTATTAAGTATATCTCACCAATTTAGCGGGTGGCACGAACGTCCCGCAAGTCGGTTAAATACCCCGTTTTCTCCTGATTAGGAGCAGGTTGATTTGAATAAACTGTTTGAACGGGTTGGAGAAAGTACTTTTGTAGCCTAACTTTGTGTCACCGTAAAAGTAAGTAATCTTATGCAGTACAATAGCTACTACCTCTTATCCAGCATGATGGGCGATGAGCTTTATCGTAAGCATTCTTCAAAAAAAGATCAACCCATTGAAGAAAGCCTGGAAAAGCGTTTTAATCTTCTTTCTGAAATACCGCTGGATCAATTTATCCGCAGTGGCATGCCCTGGTTGCGCATTCTCGAAATGCTCGAACGGCGCTATTGATTTTTTCCGGTAGAGATACAATACTATATCCATACATACACCCATTCCCGATTTTGGTTGAAAGTCGCCGGGGATGGGTGTATTTCATTTATTCGGATTTTCCGTCGCAACCGGTAAAAGTTGTAACTTGCCTACGATGAGGAAATTATTTTTGCTGATTGGTTTAGTTGTATGGATTGCCGCATTTAAATCCACCGGAGAGGAGCAAGCCTGGATACGAATCAACTTTCTGGGCTACCGGCCCACCGGCCCGAAAGTGGCCATCTGGGCCGGAAAAACGGCGGAAACGCTCGAACAACCCTTCCAGGTTGTCGACGCCGTGACGGGGAAAGTGGTCTATGAAAATCCTGTAGGAAAAGATTTTGGTACATACGGTCCGTTCTCCCAAACCTACCGGCTTGATTTTTCGGCCGTTCGAAAACCGGGCAGATATTACTTAAAAACCGGTTCGGTTCAATCACCGGAGTTCCGGATTGCCGACGACGTATACAATGGAGCGGCCGATTTTTGCCTGCGGTACATGCGCCAGCAACGCAGCGGCTACAATCCTTTCCTGAAAGATTCCTGCCATACGCACGACGGCTACACGATGTACGGCCCCATGCCCGACAGCACGCACATCGACGTTTCGGGCGGCTGGCACGATGCTTCCGATTACCTGCAATACGTTCCGACCTCCGCCAACGCGACCTATCATTTATTAGCGGCTTACCGCGATTTTCCCAAAGTTTTTGGGGATTTGCACCAGGCCAATGGGTTGGAAGGCCCAAATAATCAGGCCGACGTGCTGGACGAAGCGCGCTGGGGACTCGACTGGTTGTTGAAAATGCACCCGAAAGACGACTGGATGTTCAATCAACTGGCCGACGACCGCGATCATTCCGGGCTACGGATTCCCAAACAGGATGACTTCTACGGAAAAGGCTTCGAGCGACCGGTTTATTTTGCCACCGGAAAACCGCAGGGGCTTTTTAAATACAAAAACCGCGCAACGGGCGTCGCTTCGACGGCCGGAAAGTTCAGCAGTGCGTTTGCGTTAGGGTTTCAGGTTCTCCGGAAACGCGATCTGGATTATGCCGATAAATTGTGGGAACGAGCGCAATCCGCCTACATGCTCGGGTTACAAAAACCGGGGGTTTGTCAGACGGCTCCGGGTCGGTCACCTTATTTTTACGAGGAAGATAATTACGTCGATGACATGGAACTGGCGGCTGCAGAAATGTACAATGCCGCCCGCATTCAGGGCTACAAAGCCGCCGATTACCTCAACAGCGCCTATGCCTACGGTTTGATCGAACCGGAAACGCCCTGGCTGGGTGCCGACACCGCCCGGCATTATCAGTGGTATCCGTTCATCAATATCGGACATTATGAAGTAGCCAAACGGGTGGCCGATACGCGTCGGCAGCACATCGTCGGTTTTTACCGGAGCGGCATTGAGAAAATCTGGCAGAAAGCGCAAACGAATGCGTTTTATCGGGGCATTCCGTTTATCTGGTGCAGCAACAACCTGACAACGTCGTTTGCTATTCAGTGTTATTGGTACCGCAAACTGACCGGCGATAATCGCTATCTCCAGCTCGAACAGGCGTGTTTCGACTGGCTGTTTGGTTGTAATCCGTGGGGAACGAGCTTCGTATACGGTTTGCCCGCCGGTGCCGACACGCCCGCCGATCCACACTCGGCCTTTACGCACCTCGGCAAGTTCCCTATTGACGGCGGTTTGGTCGACGGGCCGGTGTACGGCCGGATTTACAAAAACCTGATCGGGATTGAATTGAAAGAACCGGACGAATATGCGGAGTTTCAGAGCGATCTGGTGGTTTACCACGACGATTACGGCGACTATAGCACCAACGAACCGACGATGGACGGTACGGCGTCGCTGATTTACCTGCTGGCGGCCAAACAGGGCGAAACGACAGCGGCAGCAACCGTCGCAGACGCTCCGGCTAAAGCGAAAAGTGTTAAAGGGAAAAAAGTAGTCAAAGGGAAAAAGAAAAGTTCATCCCGGAAAACCGTTCGGAAGAAATCGTCCGGCCGGAAAAAGGCTTCGGCAAGCCGTTCGTCGGGGAAGAAAAAGAAAAGACGGCGGTAGGAATCGTTTTCTCAAAACATTACCTCAATTCCAAATTCATTAATTTGCACCATCGACGGCGCCTGCTGATTGCGGAGTTCTGAGGCAATGCGGTGGATAATTTCGGTTCGGCGGGGGGTAGCGGTCTTGGCTCCGGCACTCCGGCAGTAAGCCGCCCATTGCTCGTCGCCCGGAACGAAAACGTAGATCGATGTCAGCATGCGTTCATAGGAAAACCGTAGCGTCAGCATCGATTCGCGGTAGCTGATCCAACCGGATAAACCGGTGTGTTCCATGTCAACGGTGTAAGTGTTCAATGGAGTCGCCATAGGGGTCCGGGTAGCCCAAGAGTTCATCAAATTCATGATACGGTGTTTTTTGAGTGTAATGGTGTCCCGCTATGCTGATCGTTTGGTTGTGTTTTCTGTGCTGGTTTATCGTTCCTGAGATCGATAATTGTGTGAAAGATGCAATTCCCCCTGGTTGCGTTGCACCTGAACGGAAAAATCATCAAAAATATATTCCGGACGGAAAAACGAGGATTCGCGGAGCCATCATTCGGGGCGATTCGACAGTCCGTCGGCTGGCTATTGTTTTTACCGGTGATGAATACGCCGACGGTGGCAAATCGATCCGGCAAACGTTGGCAAAAAACCGGGTTCCGGCGTCATTCTTTCTGACGGGCCGGTTTTACCGCAATCCGGATTTCCGAACGCTGATTCGCAACCTGAAAAAAGACGGTCATTACCTTGGTGCTCATTCCGATCAGCATTTGTTGTATTGCGACTGGCGTAAGCGGGACAGTTTATTGGTGGATCAAACCCGGTTTCGGACTGATCTGGATCGGAATTATGTGGAAATGCGGCAGTATGGAATTTCGAAAAAAGACGCCCGGTTTTTTCTGCCTCCCTACGAATGGTATAACGACACGATTGCCGCCTGGACTCACCAAGCGGGTTTACAACTCATTTCGTATACGCCCGGAACCCTCAGCCACGCTGATTACACCACCCCCGATCTGCCGAATTACCGCAGCAGCGCAATCATTCTGAAGTCTATTTATGAGTATGAACAGCATCGTCCGGCTGGACTGAACGGTTTTGTTCTGTTGCTGCACATCGGTACGCATCCCGATCGTACTGATAAGCTCTATGCGCACCTCGACGAACTACTCAGGTATCTTCAGACTAAAAACTACAATCTGGTTCGGGTCAACGAATTATTGTGATGAACGGTATATCATAAATCGTTTTTTGCGCGTTCTGCGGTAAATCCGTGCAACATTTCGTTGTAAAATACCCTCTTTGCCCTATTCAAGATTCCTATTCGCCGGGTTTCCTGTCCGGAGTTTTACCTATAAAATTATTTTTTTAACTATATTTGTAGTTGTAACTATTAAAAATTGTTAACTTTCAGCAATGAATGTTAATTCTTTCCAATTTGCCGACTCATCGCTGTTAACTGTTTCCTATCCCCATGAAAAAAATTTTCCTGCTGCTGTTCCTGACGGTTTGTTGTAGTGCGGTTTTTGCTCAACAGTCGGGTCGTATTTCTATCCGGGGTTCCATTACTGATACCTCCAAAGCCTTGATGCCCGGCGCCACGGTTATGCTCCTGACTCCGAAAGATTCGGCCCTGGTCAATTTCGGACGCACGAACGACAAAGGCGCTTTCGAATTCCGGAACGTAAGACGCGCTCCCTATATTCTGAAAGTGTCGTATGTCGGTTTTTTGCCGCTGCAGGTGGAAGTCAATCCCGAAGCCGGCGATGCAACCGATCTGGGTGCCTTATCCATCAAACCCATTCAGAAAGAGTTGCTTGAGGTGGTCATTAAAACCGCTAAAGCGCCCCTGAGCATTCGGGGCGATACGGTGGAATACAACGCCAGCTCGTTTAAAGTACCGCCCGGATCGACGGTGGAAGAACTGTTGCGGAAACTCCCGGGGATGCAGGTCGATCAGGATGGCAACATCAAAGCGCAGGGCGAGGATGTCAAGAAAGTGACCGTAGATGGTAAGACTTTTTTTGGCTCAGATCCGAAATTAGCCACTAAAAACCTCCCCGCCGACGCCATTTCGAAAGTGCAGGTGTTCAACGATAAAACCGAAGCGGCCAAAACGACCGGCATCGACGACGGGAAGCGGGAAAAAGCCGTTAACCTCGAACTGAAAGAAAGTCACCGCAAGGGCGGTTTTGGGAAAGTAACCGCGGGAATTGGGAATAAAGACCGGTTTCAGCTCCGGGGAAATTACAATCGCTTCAATACCAAGGAACAAATGTCGGTGATTGGTCTGGGCAACAACATCAACCAGACCGGTTTATCTTTCGATGATTACCAGGATTTTCGGGGGAGCCAATCCTTCAACTGGGAAGATCAGGGCGATTTTGGGTTTTATAGCGGAGGGGTTTACTTCTTTGGGGGTGATGATGGCATGGGCGTTCCAATCACGGGTGGAGGGAGCAACAACCGGGGCTTTTCCCGGAACTATGCCGGTGGTGCCAACTATAATTACGATACGAAAAAAACCAAACTCAGTTCCAATTATTTCTACAACCAGAGCGGTTTGACGCTTGGTTCGGACCTGGAAAAAGAAACGTTCCTGCCCAATAGCTCTTTTTTGAATACCGATCAAAAAAGCCAGGGGAGCCTGACGCGGAATCACCGCGGAAGCGCCCGGTTTGAGCAAAAACTCGACTCGCTGAATACACTGGTTCTGATTGGTAACCTGCGCGCCAACAACGGCAACACGGCCCTGTTCAGCGATCAGAATTTCTTTCAGGGGGTCAATCAGACCACGCGCACCAGCCAGACGCAATTCGATAACCGCAACCAGTTCAACGGATTTCAGCTGGCGACAACGGCCATTTTCCGGCATTCGTTCCGGAAGAAAGGGCGCAACTTCGCGGCCAGTGTCGCTTACAACGTAAACGATACCGACGGTTCGGCCCAGCAACGCTCGACCAACACCTATTTCAATGACACCACTGCTACCGGTGCCCCAACCATTTTCCGTATCAACCAGGACAACGTCACCAATAGCCTACGAACCGAAATCAAGTCGAGTCTGGATTACATCGAGCCGCTGTCGAAAACCACGTTTTGGGAGACGTTTTACAATTTTAGTCTGCGGAACGACAAGGTCGATCGCGATGTATTCGATGTTGGCGACCAGGGATCCGTCCGGAACAATACGCTGAGCCGGTATTACACCAATGATTTCACCTACAACCGGGTGGGTTCCCTGATTCGCTATTCCGACAAAGGATTCAACGTGTCGGGCGGTTTGGCGGCCCTGTGGTTCCACCAGGCCGGGAAATTTGCGTCGGATCAGGCTTCTTCAAGCTTTACCAAGGTCGACCGCAGTTATTTCTCCCTGGTTCCGAACGTCAGCCTGAATTTTAACCGGAAAAACAAGCGCTTCAATGCCGGTTACAATGTAAACGTCAACCAGCCCCAAACCAGTGATTTACAACCGGTGGTCGATAACAGCAACCCACGCTTCATTCGGGAAGGAAACCCCGATTTGTTGCCCGCGCTCACGCACCGGGTCAGTGGCGGTTTTGGCGTCTTTAATCCCGGTAGTTTCGTCAACGTGTTTGTCAACCTGAACTACGGTTATAACATCAACCAAATTGTTTATAATCAAACGATTGACACATTGCTGGTAACCACAACCAAGCCGGTAAACATCAGCGGAGGAACGACAAAGGGCGGAAGTATTTATTTTAGTTTTCCGTTGAAAAAAACGAAAGCGGTTTTAAATACGAACTTTTACACCAACTTGAACAAATTTCCGACGTACATCAATAATGCGCTGAACCAGACCAACAGCAATAGTTACAACATGTACGCCAGCCTGGATTTGACGCCCAGTGAGAAGTTTACATTCTATCCGACGTTTAACTTCAGCATCACGGATACGAAGTACTCCGTCAATAAGGCGCAGAATCTGACGATTTACAATTACAACTACGGCGGAAATATGAACGTCATGCTGCCAAAGGGTGTGTTCTTCAACGCACGGATGAGCTACATGATTTACAAAAATCCCAAATTTGATTTTCGGCAGGAATTACCGATTTTGAACCTATCGGTTTACAAACTTTTCCTGAAAGATAACAAAGCGGAGGTGCGGTTGACGGCCTATGACGTTTTCAACAAAAACCGGGGCATTTCACAACAGGCTTACCAGAATTACGTTCAAACGGAGCGGATTCAGACGCTGGCGCGGTATTTCATGCTCTCGTTTTCGTATAACCTGCGTGGCCTGAAGTCGCAGATGCGGCAGAATAATTACTTTTAATCACGATGATATTTCTAATAGAATGAAAAAGCTTCTGGTATTTCTTTTTGCAATCACCGGCATCCAGGCAATTGCCCAGAAAATGGAAGGCATGGTTACGTATGACCGCACGCAGGATTATGTTAAAATTATGTCCCGGATGACGTTTCTGAGCCTGGATCAGAAAGAACGGATGAAGGCCACCAACAAGAACTACAGCAGCAAGCCGACTCAAATGGTGTTGTATTTCAACGAGGACCAGAGCCTATATACCAACGCAGACGAATACTGGCGGAGTGAAAACGGGCAGTGGTCGTACCGGAACAGCGATTACATCATCCGTCGGGATTTCAAGCAGGAAACCCAATCGGATGTTATTGAAATGTTGGGGAGAACGTACCTCATCGATGATTCACTAAAAACACCGAAGTGGAAGATTCTGAATCAGTTGAAAGACATTGCTGGCCATATCTGTATGAAGGCTGAAACAGAAGATCCGATTAAGCAACAGAAAATAGTGGCCTGGTTTGCGCAGGATATTCCGATTCCGGCGGGTCCGGAGCAGTATTCGGGTTTACCAGGTCTGATCCTGGAATTGGATCTGAACGACGGCGATGTGGTAGTTACTGCCAGTAAAATCGACTTACGGGATGTCTCGAAAGAATTAACCGCCAATAAGAAAATCAAAGGCAGAAAAATTAAATCGGCGGATTACGATAAAATCATCAAAGACCATATCCAAACCAGTATGAAAGCCCAGGAAAATCCGTATTGGACGATACGGTATTGATTTTTTGAATGAATAATGCCCAATTAACAATGAATAGCGAAAGGCGGTTTTCATTGTTAACTGGGCATTATTCGTTTACAACGCCCCTTTCTTCAACTCCGAAACCGCATGATTGGCGGCCCGGGCGGTCAGAGCCATGAACGTAATCGATGGGTTTTGGTTGCCGACAGAGGTCATGCAGGCACCATCGGTCACGAAGACGTTTTTCACGTTGTGAAACTGATTCCACTTATTCAGCAAGGAGGTTTTGGGGTCTTTGCCCATCCGAACACCGCCCATTTCGTGAATGTCCAGACCGGGATTCCGGTTGTCGTCGTGCGAAGAGATGTTTTTGCAACCCGACTTTTCGAGCATTTCGGCGCCCTGCATCAGAAAATCCTTCAGGATTTTGACGTCGTTATCGTCGTAACCGATGGACGTAATCAATTGCGGAATCCCAAACGGATCTTTCTGATCCGGACTTAACCGGACGTGGTTTTCGTGTTTGGGCAGGGTTTCGGCCTGCATCATCATGTACACACTCCAGTCGCCGGGCGTCAATAAACTTTCCTTGAATTCAGCGCCGAAACCAGTCTGCGAACTGCCCCGTTGCCAACCCGCCCGACTGGCGCTAAACGCCACCATGTAACCCCGCTGAAAGTCGGTTTCCTGTTTTTTTACATTCCGAAACGAGGGCATGAACGCCGTTGTTGGGCGACGGCCGTAGAAATACTGGTTCTGAAAACCGTCGAACGAAGCGTTCAAACTACCCCGGTAATTGTGAAACGCCACGTAACGACCCAGCAACCCGTTGTCGTTGCCCAACCCGTTTGGAAAGCGTTTCGAGGTGGAATTCAGCAGAACCAGATTGGAATTCAGGCAGGCAGCATTCACGAAAATGATTTTAGCAAAATACTCCGTCGATTGCTTCGTATGGGCGTCGATCACGCGCACGCCCGTTGCTTTGCCTTTTTGTTCGTCGTAAATAATGGAATGCACCACCGAATCGGGCCGGATCGTCAGGTTACCGGTTTTAGCCGCCCAGGGCAATGTCGCCGAATTGGAACTGAAATAACCACCAAACGGACACCCCCGATAGCACAAATGCCGGGCCTGACATTGCCCCCGCCCCTGCTGTAAATGAATCGGTTGCGGTTTGGTCAGGTGCGCACAGCGGCCGATGATCACGTGCCGGTCGGTATAATTGTTTTTAACGGTTGTCTGGATTTGTTTCTCGACGCAGTTCAGTTCGAACGGTGGCAGAAATTCGCCATCAGGTAGCGTATCAATCCCGTCTTTATTTCCGCTGATGCCGACAAACTTCTCGACGTGACTGTACCAGGGCGCGAGATCGGCGTAGCGAATCGGCCAGTCGACGGCAAAACCGTCGCGGGCGGGCGCCTGAAATTCGTAATCACTCCAGCGTTGCGTTTGCCGCGCCCAGATCAGCGATTTCCCGCCCACCTGATAGCCCCGAATCCAGTCGAACGGTTTTTCCTGAATGTACGGATGGTCGGCATCTTTCACGAAAAACTGCTGGGTAGCCTCGTCCAGTGCATAACATTTGGTGGCAATCGGGTTTTCCACGTCAAATGCGTCGGGCATCCGGTTTCGGTGGGGCAAATCCCACGGATTCGCCATGGCGGTCGGGTAATCGGCCACGTGTTTTACCATGCGCCCGCGCTCCAATACCAGCGTTTTCAACCCTTTTTCGCACAATTCCTTGGCTGCCCAGCCTCCACTGATCCCTGACCCGATGACAATGGCATCGTAACTTGCTTGTTCTTTGGCCTTTCCGTTAAGATACATCGATTTGAAAAGTGTTAAAAACGCCTGAATCAAAGATACTGAAATCCCAATTCTGACGAAAACCGCAAAACCGCTCTTCTTTAAACCAACGCATAAATTCTCACCAATCACTGCGTTTACAATGTCGCAATTTTACAATACCGGTTTTCCTAGGGGTTGTAATTTTGAAGCATAAACCAAAAACATTCATTCACACCATGAAATACGTTGTAATTACCTGCCTTCTTCTGATGAGCCTTCCGGCTTTAGCTCAATCTCAATCCCGGCTCTGGACCGACGCCGACCAGAAATATACCGTCGAAAACCTGAAACGAACCCGCGACGAGCTCGTTCGTGAAACCGAAAACCTGAGCGATGCCCAATGGCACTTTCACGAATCGCCCGACCGCTGGTCGATTGCCGAAGTCGTTGAACACCTGGCCCTTTGGGAGATTATCTGGGCGCGGGAAATTAGCGTCGGAACCCGTAATAAACCGCAGCCGGAACTCAACCAGACCAGTCGGCCCGACAGCTATTACCAGAATTTTATCATGGAAGATACGCCCCACAAGGCGTCGGACCTGTCGAAACCGACCGGTTTTATTCGGGGGAAAGATAACCTGACTTTTTTCCTGCGGCTCCGCGAACAGGCTATCGCTTTTGCCGAAAAAACCAACGTCGATATGCGGGCGCAATTCGAATTCACAGCGGCTGGCGACAACCCGCGCAACATGCACCAGGTGTACATCTACCAATGGGGCCACGTCGACCGGCATCTGCGGCAAATCCGGAAAATAAAAGCCCACGCGAATTATCCGAAGGGTGGGAAAATTTAAAGAGGTTATTTCGCGGAGTTGAGCGGAGAAAAAAGGAGTTACGCGGAGGTTCTATTAAAATTCTCTGCTTAACTCTTCTTTTTCTCCGCTCAACTCCGCGAAATAACTCATCAAACTCTATTTCTTCTTGATCACAAACTCCACCCGCCGGTTGGTTTGTTTGCCTTCCTCGGTGTCGTTACTGGCGACCGGTTTGGCTTCGCCGTAGCCTTTACTGGCCACACGGTCGGGTTCGATGCCTTTGCCGATGAAGTATTCACGCACGGCATCGGCCCGATCCTGCGAGAGTTTCAGGTTGATTTCGTTGGAACCGGTGTTGTCGGTATGCCCGCCCACCTCCACCGCCATTTTCGGATTTTCGTTGAACGTCGTCACCATCCGGTCCAGTTCCGGGAACGATTCGTCGCGGAGCGTGGCTTTGCCCACGTCGAAGAAAATGTTGTTCAACCGGACGGCGCGGCCAACTTCAATCGGGATCAGTTTCAACTCTTTGCCGCTGATTTCCTGAAAGCCTTTGGCTTCTTTCAGATCGATATTTCCCCCCTCGGCAATAAAATTGGGCGCAATGGCCCGCATGCTGTATATTTTCCCGTAGGGCAACACAATTTTGTATTCGCCCGTCACCGGGTCGGAGGTCGCTTCACCGGCTTCGGCACCGTCGGGCAAGGTCTGGTAAACGACCCGGGCTTCAATGGGCTTACCGGTTTTTTGGTCAATCACTTTTCCACTGACCAGCGCCACCGGATCAGGGCGCGTTTCCTGCGGAACGGTTTTGTCGTTCGGGTTGGCGGTGTCGATGAGTTTAATCCGGACAATATCACCTTTGCCCAGCGTATTTTTAAAACTCGTCATGTAGGCATACTCGCCCGAAGCGGCCACGGAATAATACGCATCGTAACCGTCGGTGTTGATCGTTGGGCCCAGATTGACCGGTTTTGACCAATGTTTCCAGGTTTTATCGACGCGTTTGCAAACGTAAATGTCGTTACTGCCCGAACCGCCGGGCCGATCGCTGGAAAAATACAGCGTAGCGCCGTCGGCCGCCAGAAACGGCGTGGTTTCGGTTCCGTCGGTATTAATTTCCGGGCCCAGATTTAACGGTTTGCTCCACGAACCGTCTTTCTGCCGAAAACTGACGTAGATATCGTCTTCCTTGCTGTTCTTTTTCTCACTGAACGCCATCACCAGCACTTTGCCGTCGGTCGAAAGATACCCACAATCGTATTGCCCTTTGCTGATTCGTTCGTAGCCCGGAATATTGAGTTTTTGTGGGGCCGACCAGCCCGTAGCGGTTTTCTTACTGGTCGAAAAACCGCGCGTTTCGTAATTGCCGTTGGTGTAAGCGCCCTTAATAAGCATGGTGTTACCATCGGGCGTGATGCTGTATGCGCAGTTATACTCATCTTTGTTGAGCGGAGAAGCCACCCGCCGGGCCGGCCCCCAGGTGTTCCCCTGATTCAACTCCGAATACCAGATGTCCTGACTGCCTTTGTTGCCGTGGGTATTTTGCGGATGACTGATGCGGGCAAAAAATAAGGTTCGCCCATCGGGAGAAATGACCGGATTGACCTCATTGTATTCCGAATTGACCTGATTTCCCAGATTTTCCGCTTTCGATGGTGTAGTCTGCTGGGCAGTCGCTAAAGATGTTAATACCACAAAAAGCCCCATCAGTACATGCTCCCGAAATTTCATTGGCTACGGCGTAGAAGTTAGTAGAATAAGAACGAAGAACTAATTCAGATTAGTTTACCAGGAGTTGAAGTCAAACCCAATGCCAGAAAAATTTATCGGCTCAATTTTTGCTACGAATTTTTATAAAATAGGCAACGTAAATCGAGGAAATATAAATATTTTTTCAAACTTTATACCCGTAGTTATATCTAGTGAGATGGATCCCTTTCGAAAAAGAAAAAAGAAGTACACGCCTTTCCACGCGGTATCGTCTCAGCGCGAACTCTGGCGTCTGTTAATTAACGTTACGCTGTGCCTGATTGGGCTGGTATTCGGATTTGTCTACCTGATGAATGGTCTGATAATTGGGTGGTTATTGATTGCCGCTTTCACCTTTTTTCTGCTCGTACAATTTTCAAACCCGACGGATTACGATATTTAAATCGCCTGTTCCCAGAATTCTTCAATTTTTAGCATTATATCCTCGATTGTTTCCGAAACAATGAGTAATTCCCGGTTTTCGGCTTTCAGGAAACCATCTGCCACCATGCGATCCAGTTGCAGCAACAGCAAATCATAAAAACCGTTCACGTTCAGGACCGCAACCGGGCCGTTATAGAGTTGAAGCTGACGCCAGGTCAGGATCTCGAACAATTCGTCAAATGTGCCGTATCCACCGGGTAAGGCGATAACGCCTTTCGCAAACTGCACCATCTTGAACTTGCGCTCGTGCATCGTTTCAACAAAATGCAATTCAGTCAGGGTTTCATGAGCGACCTCCAGTTCAGCCAGAAAGTTGGTAATAACGCCGGTTACCTGCCCGCCATTCTGCAAAACGCCGTCGGCAACCGCCCGCATCAGCCCAATGTTGCCCCCGCCGTAAATAAGCCGGATTTCTTTTTCCGCAAACTTCTGCCCTAACTCTTCAGCTACTTTTTGATAGAGGGGATTCGTACCGGGATTCGACCCGCAATAAACCACAATGCTTTTCATACCGCAAAAATACGATTGTGAATCGGTATTTCACGCGCCTGTTGCACGCGACTATTTCGTTAAGGTATTGCTTAGCGCCTGCCAGTCAATTTTCCTGACAATTTCATTGGCTACATCAACCGGCGCTTTGATGGTCACAATCAGGTTTTCGATCAACGTGCCCCCTTTTTTGTAGGAATAATGGTAGAGTTTATCGCCCCGCGGATTTTTCTGAAGATTATTTTTCCAGTTTCCCAACAGCACCACGGTTTCGGGCCGGGCTACAATGCCGGCATCGTTGGGTTTAAGTAGGATCTGAAGCGCCAATGGAGCGCCGTTGACGGGAATGACTTTATAAGATGCCGCAAACCGGTTGCTGATGGGTTCTTCGACCCGGTAATTTCCGGCATTCATTTCCACGTTGATGTCGACGGTCGATTGCGCCATGTCACTGGCCCGGTTGGGGTCCGATTCCTTATACACCGAATCCGTGCTCATCACGAAAGAACGCTGTTGCTGCGTGATCGTATCGCCAATGGCTTTGGCGCTGTCGGCGCGCGCTTTCTGCTGATTGGCCGCCGAAGTGCGCTGGAATGACAGGTCGTAGCGATCCCCACAAATGCGGAAAATCTTGCCGTATTCATCACTCAATTCCAGTTTACCGAGCGAACTCCGCTCGTCGAATATTTTCCAGTCGCCCGAAGGTGGATTTTTCCGAAACTGATTTTGTAACTCTTTCACTACCTTTTCGTAGGCGGCATTTTGCTGAGGTGTGGCCGGATCGCACTGCGCGTGCAGTTGCTGGAGGCTAACGATCTGTATAACAAGGAGTATGGGCAGTAGTTTTTTCATATGGCTGCAAAGCTAATCATTCATTCTTAACAACTGGCTTAATCCGGAAAAGTTATGTTTGTCGTTCAAAACTAGCTCTTTAGCCGATTAACCGGTTACGTTATTTCATTCCAAAACGGGTATTTTACATTGCGATTCCACCAAAAGAAACCGCCTGAGCAACAAAAAAGCCAGGTATTTAGCCTGGCTTTTCAAGGAATAAGATCGAATTAACCGACAATTGAATCGATTACCCAGGTTACGATGGATACCAGAATACTGAACAATAAGGCCGCAATAAAACCGCTCACCCGGAAACCGTCCACCAAATAATCGGTCAGGTACACCATCAGTACGTTAATGACCAGATAAAAAAGTCCCAACGTAATGATGGTAATGGGAATGGTCAGAAAAACCAGAATGGGTTTTAAAAAAGCATTCAGCAAACCCAGTACGATAGCGACGAGCAAAGCCGTGCCGAAACCGTCGACACCAACGCCCGGAATAAGATAACTGGCAACAATAACAGCGACTGCGCTGATCAGTATGCGTATGATAAGGCCCATAACACGTTTAAAGGTTAAAGTTTGACGGCTAAAGTTGTATGAAAAAATACCCAACTCCAACCATCAAACCGGAAACTTTAGCGCATTGTTTGCCGCCCTACTTCGTGTGTCGTTGCTGCAGAACCGCAATCACCTCGTCCAGATCAATGTTTTTCTGTTCGAGCAGGATCAAATAGTGGTAGAGCAGGTCGGCGGCTTCTCCTCTGAAAAGATCATCGTTGGTGTCTTTCGCTTCGATCACCAGCTCGACGGCTTCCTCGCCGACTTTCTGGGCAATTTTGTTCACGCCTTTTTTGAACAACGAAGCCGTATACGAACCTTCCGTCGGATTTTGTTTCCGATCACGAATGATTCCCTGTAAGTAATTGAGAAATAAACCTTTGCCCCGGTTATCTTCATTAAAACAGGTGTCGGCGCCGGTATGGCAGGTCGGGCCCGCGGGCCGGGCTTTGACGAGCAGCGTATCGCCATCGCAATCCACCCGGATTTCGCTGACGTGCAGGAAGTTATTGGAGGTTTCGCCTTTGGTCCAAAGCCGCTGTTTGCTGCGGCTAAAAAACGTCACGACGCCTTCGGCCCGGGTTTTTTCGTAGGCTTCCTGGTTCATATACCCCAGCATCAGCACTTTACCGGTTTCAGCATCCTGGATGACGGCGGGAACAAGATGATCCGGGTTTTTCGTAAAATCTATTTCTGTATTCATGGTTAATCCGTTAAACGAACTTCAATCCCTTTATTTCGTAAGTAGCCTTTCAAGGCTGGAATTTCAATTTCCTTGAAGTGAAAAATACTGGCGGCTAAACCGGCATCGGCTTTTCCGCTCGTGAACACATCCACAAAATGTTCCATCGAACCCGCTCCGCCCGACGCAATCACCGGAATGTTGGCCGAGCCTGAAATCTGCGCCGTTAGTTCAATCGCAAAACCGGCTTTGGTACCGTCGGTGTCCATCGACGTCAGCAGGATTTCGCCCGCGCCCCGGTTTTCGATTTCCTTTGCCCAGGGAATCGTCCGGAGTGCGGTCGGTTTCCGTCCCCCGTGCGTGTGCACGATATGTTCGTCGTCCATAAACCGCGTATCGATGGCCACTACAATACACTGACTACCAAACTCCTGCGCCAATTCGTCCACCAACCCGGGATTGCGAACGGCCGACGAGTTGATCGACACCTTATCCGCCCCGGCGTTAAGCAACGCAGACACATCGGCCTTCGACGAAATCCCCCCCCCGACCGTAAACGGAATATTAACGACGTGCGCCACCCGCCGAACGAGATCGATCAACGTCTTGCGCTCGTCGACCGTGGCCGTAATGTCCAGAAAAACCAGTTCGTCGGCGCCCTGCCGCGCGTAAATGGCCCCCAGTTCCACCGGGTCGCCCGCATCGCGCAGGTTGATAAAATTCGTTCCCTTCACGGTCCGGCCATCTTTGATGTCGAGGCAGGGAATAATGCGTTTGGTTAGCATATTTCGGAGAATTGTTTCGCGGGGTTGAGCGGAGAAATGCAGAGTTAAGCGGAGGTTATTTTTCTCTGCTTAATTCTGCATTTCTCCGCTCAACCCCGCGACATAACTCATTTTAAAAACTTCGATAACTCCTTCAGTGTCACCCGCCCTTCGTAAATCGCTTTGCCGACTATAACGCCGAACAGGTTCATATCCGCCAGCATTTCCAGGTCCTGCATGCCGCTGACGCCACCGCTGGCGATGAGGTTCAAATCCGGGAAACGATCCTGCAAATTCCGGTACAAATCGAACGACGGGCCTTGCAGCAAACCGTCTTTGGCGACATCGGTGCTGATGACGTATTTCACCCCTTTTTCGACGTAGTTTTCCACAAAATCATAGACCCAGACCTGCGTATCTTCTTCCCAGCCGCTGACCGCGATCTTCTCGTTTTTGGCATCTGCGCCCAAAATGATTGCTTCCGAACCAAATTGCGACAGCCACTTTTCAAAAACATCCGGTTTTTTAACGGCAATGCTTCCGCCCGTCACCTGTTTGGCGCCACATTCAAAAACCGTTCGCAAATCCTCATCGGATTGGACGCCCCCGCCAAAGTCGATGTGCAGCCCGGTTTTTCCGGCAATCAGTTCCAGTACTTTCCAGTTGACCACCCGTTTTGCCCTCGCGCCATCCAGATCGACGAGGTGCAGCCGTGTCAGGCCGGCGTCTTCAAACTGCTGCGCCACCTCAAGCGGGCGGGCGTTGTATTCTTTTTTCTGGTTATAATCGCCCTGCGTCAGCCGAACAGCTTTGCCTTCGATTAAGTCGATAGCGGGTATGATGTGCATATGCCGTACACCGGAGCGCTGCTCCGGTGATTAGTTAAAACGTTACCGGAGCAACGCTCCGGTGTATACTACAATTTCAAAAAATTTTCCAGAATGCGCTGCCCGATGTTGCCACTGATTTCGGCGTGAAACTGGGCCGCATAAAAGTTGTCTTTCTGCAACATCGCACTGAAGGACCGGACGTATTCGCAAACCGCCGTGGTTTCCGGGGAAATGTCGGCGCAGTAGCTGTGCACGAAATACACGTAGGGATTCTCCGGTAAGCCTCCGGTCAACGGACCTTTCAGATTGTTCAGGCTGTTCCAGCCCGTGTGCGGCACTTTAAATCCGGGCTGGGCCGGAAAACGCCGGACATCCACATCGAAAACGCCCATGCAGGTCGTATCGCCCTCTTCCGAATACCGACAAAGCAATTGCATACCGACACAAGTGCCCAAAACCGGCTGCTTCAGTGACGGAATTACCTTGTCCAGACCGCGTTGCCGCAAATAAGCCATCGCGGTACTGGCCTCGCCTACACCGGGGAAGATCACCTTATCAGCCGAACGGATTTCGGCTTCATCGTCGGTGAGCAGGTAACTGGCACCGATGCGCTCCAGGGCGTACATCACCGACTGCACATTTCCGGCGTTGTATTTGATAATGACGGTTTTCATAGTGTCCGCCGGAGCGGTGCTCCGGTGAATAGTTGTTTGCAAATTAATAATCACCGGAGCACCGCTCCGGCGGACTTACCAATACACTTCGTTGACATAGCTGTGCGGCCAGTCCTGTCAATCGGCGACCAGGCCTGCTTTTACCGGATTATTTAGGGTGTACAGAATAATCCGTTTCAACTCATCGCCATTCCGAACGATGTGGTCGTACGACTCGGGATGCCAGAAAGGCCCCTCCCGTTTCAAGAACTGGTTGGCCCTTCGCGCCGTGTAACTCTTGAACGACTGAAGCAGTCGGTATAAGAAGAAATCGGCTTTGGTATTCCCATACGTATGAATCACCAGATGTAAGTGATTCGACATCAGGCAAAAAGCGATCAGGCCGTATTCCATGCCCGCCCGGTGATGCAATGCTTCTTTCACAATCTCCGCAATCGCTGGCTCCGAGAGCCAGTAGGGTCCGTTATCCGGGCGGTCGAGGAACGAGTCAAACCGGGCAAAGTATCGTTTCTGGTGTTGATACAACTCGCTTTCCGTGTCCTCCGAAGCGGACAACCGATTCCGGACCACTTCCTGCTCTTCTTTGAGCAATTCAATTAAATGTTTTGGCATACTCCCATAAAGCCGCATCGTGATGAAATAAGCGGCCTCCAGCGGCTGAAAATGCGGCAGGTTACGGTAGTATTCCATTCTGTACGCCGGAGCGCTGCTCCGGTGAATAGTGGTTTGTTTTTAAACTTAAAAAATCACCGGAGCAGCGCTCCGGCGTACAAAAAAACCCGGCTCTGAAGCAGAACCGGGTTTGGTATCGGGAATTCGTTGTTTCTTTCTTCAACCCCAAAAACGCATCCGTTCTGCCGTGTTAACAGACAGAATGATGATGGTTGCGAACGGTTTTTGCGGCATTCATGGGACAAATGTAAACCGGCTGATGCTAAAATCAAAACAAACTTCCCTGAACGATTTCCGGGCGAATGGTCGGCTCCTGCAAATTTAGCCCGCAAACCGCATTCAGTTGCCGCACCCAATGACGGATGAGTTCGGGCGCGGTATCGTTATCGCCCCCGCCGTGAATGAACAGATAGGCTTTTTGCAGCCCGTTTGCAAACCAGGTTGCGAGTCGATTCACCCAGGCATCCGCGCGGCTGTAATCCGTCGGATGGCCTTCGTTGGCTACAAACCGCAACACCAGGGTTGGGCTCGTCAGGCTCATGTGCACCACATCGCGCCGACCAGCCACGTCAGTGATGACTAAATCGCGGTGGAGCGCCGATAATTTTTCGAGCGTTCGTTGCCAGATTACCGGTTTGCTGAACCAGTCGGGATGCCGGAACTCGACGGCAACTTCCAGATCGTCGGGCAGGTTTTTGAGGTAAGTTTCCAAAACCGGCCATTTATCCGGCCCAAACGTCGGCGGAAGTTGCAGAAAGGTTGTCCCCAGAAATTCCTCCAGACTCAAAACCGCATTGACAAATTCTTCCGTAATCAATTCAGCGGCCACCAACGCCCGGTCGTGGCTGATAGCCTGCGGAAATTTCGGGCAGTAAACAAACCGGGGATGAACCGGCGAGTCAGCGGCTTCGCTTTTCCATTTCTCGATCATGCCCGGCGTCGGACTGTGGTAATGCGTGCTGTTCAGTTCGATGGTATTAAATTGCCGGGTGTAGTAATGGAGAAAATCTTTCTCTTTGGCCTGGGAGGGATAAATACGACCCACGTAATTTTTGTTCGCCCAAACCGGCCCGCCAATGTATACCTCCGGAACAGCCGTCGGCTCCACCTTTTCCCAAACCGTTTGATTGAAGGCATGATCAGGCGGCAGCGTGAAGTTGACCTGATCCACGGAAGGCAATTTTCCAAAGTCCATATCCAAAAAGTGATGGTAGTGCGAACGTAAAACTACCAAACCCGGTATTTCGTTTTCGCGCCCGTTCTGAATTGACTAATTTTGGGGAAGAAATAGAAGAAATAGACAAGAGAAGTGAGACAAGAGCGTATAGACTTTGGGTTTCGATGGGTCTTTACTCTCTTGTCTCACCTCTCACTTCTCAGTTGACATGATTTCAAAGACGTATAATCCGAAAGACATCGAGGAAAAGTGGTACCAGTACTGGCTGGAAAACCGCTTTTTTCATTCCACTCCCGACGAGCGCGAACCGTATACCATCGTAATTCCACCTCCGAACGTCACGGGTGTATTGCACATGGGCCACATGCTGAACAACACGATTCAGGATGTGCTGATTCGGAAAGCACGGATGCAGGGCAAAAACGCCTGCTGGGTGCCCGGAACCGACCACGCATCCATCGCAACGGAAGCGAAGGTGGTGGCGATGCTGAAGGATCAGGGAATCCATAAAAAGGACATTGGCCGGGAGAAATTCATTGAGCATGCCTGGGAATGGACGCACAAATACGGCGGCATCATCCTGAAACAGCTGCGGAAACTCGGTGCGTCCTGCGACTGGGATCGGACGCGGTTTACGATGGAGCCGGTTTTGTACGATGCCGTCATTGATACCTTCGTTGATCTGTACAACAAAGGCCAGATTTACCGGGGTGTCCGGATGGTGAACTGGGACCCGCAGGGCCGGACGGCGGTTTCGGACGAGGAAGTTATCACGAAGGAAGTCCAGCAAAAGCTGGTTTACATCCGGTATGAAATTGCAGACAGCCGGGCGCACGGAGCCGAGGGCGACGAAAATCCTGACTACATCACGATTGCGACGGTTCGGCCGGAGACGATCATGGCGGATTCGGCCATCTGCGTCAATCCAAACGATGAGCGGTATACCCATTTGCACGGCAAAAAAGCCTTAATTCCGCTGATCAACCGCGAAATTCCGATCATTACGGATGAGTACGTCACGATGGATTTTGGGACAGGTTGCCTGAAAGTAACGCCCGCCCACGATCCGAATGACTACGAGCTCGGCATCAAGCATAAACTGCCGGTGATCGACATTTTGAACGAAGACGGGACGCTGAACGAAAAAGCGCAGATTTACGTCGGTCAGGACCGGTTTGCCGCCCGGAAAGCCATTATCAAGGACCTGGAAGAAAAGGGTTATCTGGTCAAAACCGAAGAGTATAAATCCAACGTCGGTTTTTCAGAACGGACCAACGCGGTGATCGAGCCCAAGCTGTCGCTGCAATGGTTTCTGAAAATGAAGGACATTTCAAAACCGGCGCTGGAAAACGTCATGAACGACACCATTCAGCTGCATCCGTCGAAATTCAAGAACATGTACCGTTCGTGGATGGAAAACGTGCACGACTGGTGCATCAGCCGCCAGCTGTGGTGGGGCCACCGGATTCCGGCGTTTTACATGAAAGATGGTACGATCATTGTCGCCAAAACCAAAAAAGACGCCCTTCGGATTGCCCGCGATAAATTCCAGTTGTTTGCCCTGAGTGAAACCGATCTGACCCAGGATGAGGACGTTCTGGATACCTGGTTTTCGTCCTGGCTCTGGCCGATGTCGGTTTTTCTGCCGTCGAACGACCCGAACGAACCCAAAGCTGCGCCGGGCGACCTGGATTATTATTACCCGACCAATGACCTCGTGACGGCCCCCGAAATCCTGTTTTTCTGGGTGGCCCGGATGATCATTGCCGGGTACGAATACAAAGGCCGCGAACCGTTCCAGAATGTGTACCTGACCGGGATTGTCCGTGACAAGCAGGGTCGCAAAATGTCGAAATCGCTCGGTAACTCGCCCGATCCGCTCGATCTGATTGAGCAGTTCGGAGCCGACGGCGTCCGGACGGGCATGTTGTTCAGCTCACCGGCGGGGAATGATTTGCTGTATGACGAGAAACTGGTGGAGCAGGGCCGCAATTTCTGCAATAAAATCTGGAATGCGTTTCGGTTGGTGAAAGGCTGGAAAGTCAGTCCGGAATCGTCGGTTACCGAAAAACCGTTAGCGGTTTTGTGGTTTGAGTCGAAACTGAACCAGACGCTGATCGAACTGGAAGATCATTTCAGCAAATACCGCATGTCGGATGCACTGCATACGGTTTACAAGCTGATTTGGGACGATTTCTGTTCGCAATACCTCGAAATGATCAAACCGGGGTATGAGCAACAGGATCAGGTTCGGCCCATCGATCAGGTGACATACGACGCCACCATCGACTTCTTCGAACGATTGATGAAGCTGGCGCATCCGTTCATGCCGTTCATTACGGAAGAAATCTGGCAGGAAGTCAGCGAACGGCAACCCGGCGAAAGCATCTGTGTGGCCGATTATCCGACTGCCGGCATTGTTGATAAAACCGTTCTGGCCGATTTTGACCTCCTGTTTGACATCATTTCATCCGTTCGGAATCTCCGCAACAGCAAGCTGATCAGCCCGAAAACCGCGCTGCCGCTGGCGATCAAAACCGACGATCCGGCCCGTTTCCAACCGTTGGAAGGTCTGATTCAGAAGCTGGCGATTGTTTCCGAGGTAAGTTACGTTGCCGAAAAAGCCGAAGGCGTTTCGTTTCTGATCAAAAGCACCGAATTTTTTGTCAATATAGCGGGCGAAATCGACGTGGAGCAGGAGCGCGCTAACATCGAAAAAGATCTGGCTTATACGAAAGGCTTTCTGGAATCGGTTTTGAAAAAACTCTCGAACGAGAAGTTTGTCGCCAATGCCAAACCGGAGATCATCGAACGTGAACGGCAGAAACTGGCCGACGCCGAAACCAAAATCAAGACGCTGGAAGAAAACCTGGCGGCATTGTAATCTGAACTATAATTTAACTGATTTTTCTGATTCAACTGATTTAATCATGTTCATCAGAAAAATCAGTTAAATCATAGTTCAAGACTTCAATATTCTCACCTCCACCCGCCGGTTCAGCCGCTTGGTTTCCTCACGGGAATTATCGGCGATAGGCCTGCTACCGCCATAAGCCTGGGTTTGAATCCGCGCGGGCTGAATTCCTTTGTTGGTTAAATAACTCTTGACGGCATCCACGCGCTTTTGCGATAACGCTACATTCAGCTTCGGATCGCCCACATTGTCGGTATGGCCCGCCAGTTCAATTTCCATTTCCGGATTGCGCTTCATGATCGCGACCAGCGAATCCAGTTCGGGATACGACGTCGGTTCCATTTCGTACGCCGATTGCTTGAACAGCAGGTTATTCAGGCGATAGGTCCGGCCCGCTTCGACTTTGGAGCCAAAGTTTTCCACTTTTTCAGCCGGTTTTGGTGATACTTTGGGCGGAACCTCAGCAATCACGGAATCTTTCGGCGCGGGTGTTGTCACCGGTTTTTTGGCAGGCGGAGCCGTGGGCTTGGGTTTAGCCGTTACCGGCGGTTTCCGGACGGGCGGAATCGTTGCATTAGGCTTCGGTTTTACAGACGATTTCCGGACGGGCGGTTTAGAATTCCGCATATCGTCTTTGTAAACCATAACACGAAGGTCATATACATTATACGGCTGCTGCGACCGATTTGGACTTCTGTAAAGCCGGACATCCTCCTCAATCAAATCAACCGAGCTAACATTTTTACCGGGTCGCTCAAAATGCGCTTCACAGGAAATTTTATCCGCAAAATCGAATTGGGCGGCTTCTGGCTTATCCAGTAAATCCACCTCCCGAATTTGCCCATCATCCAGTGTTGCCTTTATGTTTTTAATGTACAATAGTGCGTATTCCTTATTTCCGTTTTTATCGTATAACCGCCAGGCATTCGCATGTCCGGGGCCATAAACCGTCTGAGAACTTTGTACGAATTGCTGCCGCTTCCGTTGCCGGTTTTCCGATTCAAAATAAATAATCATCTTGTGATTGGTATATTCGACCTTCGTCACCATTCCGCCCCCTTCTATATCCCGCTGCGGTGGATTGAGATCGCGCTGGACAATTTTCGGCCCTTGGGCAGCCAGTCGAGTGGTCAGACCGACCAGCCATAGCATCAATAACCATCGTTTCATCATGTCATTCATCACATCTCGGTCGTTGTACTAAGATAACAGCGCTGCCAGGAACACTGTTTTAGATACCTTTTGTTAACAAAAAGTAAAAACTTATTCTTTTATTTCTATTTATTGAGATTAAAATTCAATTTGCACAGAATTACATGCGGTTTTACGATTATTGCCGCCAACTAACACATTTCCACACAATGAGCAAGTGTATTTTTCTGGATCGCGATGGTGTATTGAATGAAGACCGGACGGATTATGTCTACCGGATTGAAGATTTCATTATTCCGAAGGGAGTCGTCGAAGGTTTACAACTCCTGAAAAGCGCCGGTTATCTGTTAATCGTGGTGACCAACCAGGCCGGAATTGCGCGGGGCTTGTACTCCCGAACCGATGTCATGCGGTGTCACCAATACCTGCAGGAACAATGTGGCAACCTGATTGACGACATTTACTATTGTCCTCACCACCCCGATTTCGATTCGCAGTCGCTGCTACGAAAACCGGATTCATTGATGCTGGAAAAAGCCATTGCCAAATACAACATCGACGTCACCCAGTCGTGGATGATCGGCGACGCGCCACGGGACATTCTGGCGGGGAAGCGCGTGGGTGTTCATACGGTGCACATTACCCACCAAATACCGGAACAGCCTGTTGGGGATCAACAGGCGCCGAATTTGCTGGAAGCCTCGAAAATGGTCGTTAACGCGACGTTCTAACGTTACGCTACCTGTTCCGACGAAACCGGTTGTTTCTGCTGCAACTGGCTGTCGTAAGCCGGACACGCTCTGCGTGCACATGAACCAAGCGATACAAGGGCAATCAGGCCCAGAATAATACCTATCTTTTTCATTGGTTGTTTATTTTTCTGTTCCCAAAAACCGGGCGGTTTTTGGGAACAGGGCAAAAACTGTGCTATTTTAACTTTCCTGTTTTTCTAATTCTTCCACGGGCTGCTCTTCTTCCGCTTCGGCGGCTTTCGCGGCATCAATGTCCAGCGTTACTGGTGTGGCAGTTTGCTGGTAACCCAGAATCTTGAGCATCACCTCGCTGTCCTGCTCAGGAGCAAAAAGCCGGGTCGTCAGCTTGCCTTCGCTATCCCGGTCCACAATCACGTGTTGCGGAGCCGGAATCAGGCAGTGCTGAATGCCACCGTAGCCGCCCAGTGACTCCTGATACGCGCCCGTGTGGAAAAAGCCAATATACTGATCTTCCGTATCCCGTTCAAAAATCGGGAGGTACAAATCGGCGCTGTGGGCTTCCGTGTTATAAAAATCATGCGAGTCGCAGGTTAAACCGCCCAGATTGACTTTCTGGTACGGATTATCCCAGTTATTGACCGACAGCATGATGTATTTCTGCCCCAACCCCCACGAATCCGGTAATTGCGTAATGAACGAACCGTCGATCATGTACCACAACTCCTTATCATTCTGCAATTTCTGGTCGATCACTTTATATATAACGGCGCCACTCTCTCCTACCGTATAACTACCGAACTCGGTAAAGATGTGCGGCACCGGCACATTGCTCTTATTACAGATCCATTGAATACTTTCCACAATCTGATCGACCATCGCCTGGTAGTCGTACGTGAACTGAAAAGACGTCTGAATCGGCATACCGCCACCGATGTCGATCGAATCCAGATCGGGGCAGATTTTGCGCAGTTCGCAGTATTTATACATAAACCGGCTCAGTTCGCTCCAGTAATAGGCGCTGTCTTTGATACCGGTATTAATGAAAAAGTGCAGCATTTTCAGTTTGAACTTATCGCTGTTCTGAATTTTGGAGCGGTAGAGTTCATTGATGTCGCTGTAACGAATGCCCAGTCGGGACGTATAAAAAGCGAAGTTCGGTTCTTCATCCGTGGCAATCCGGATGCCCAGATTAACGGTTTCGGCGGTTACCGAATCTTCGTAGGCTTCAATCTCCTTCAGGTTATCCAAAACCGGTACCACGTTATAACCTTCGTTCAGCAGTTCGCTGATGTACTGCGTGTAGAGCGGGCGTTTGTAGCCGTTGCAAATGATGAACGTATTTTTATCAATCTTGCCGGTTTTATACAATTCCCGAATAATCGGAATGTCAAATGCCGACGAAGTCTCGATATGGATTTTATTTTTTAAAGCTTCTTCGAGTACAAAACGAAAATGCGACGACTTCGTACAATAGCAGTAAGTATACGTGCCTTTGTAATTATACCGCTTCATCGCGTTCTTGAACAACAGCCGGGCGTGTTCAATATGCTCCGTAATTTTGGGCAAATAGGTCAGCTTGAGCGGTGTTCCATACTGCTTGATGATATCCATCAAAGGAACATTGTTGAACAGCAGGTTATTGTTTTCTACTTTGAACTCGAGAGTCGGAAATTCAAAGGTCTGTTCGATCAGGTCGTTGTAGCTTTTCATCCTTTCGGCAGAAGCATAAAAGAGTTTTGTTGGTTTTGAAAAAAGACTGCGAAAATGGCATAAAAAGAGCAGCTTTGCAACGGAGCAGGAACCGGTTTACAAAAACAAACTGTAACGCAGTGCGCGCGCCTGATTGTCAAGCTGCTGAAGGAATGTTTATTCGCAGTAGTGAAAACGAAAAAACACGGTTTTTGATTCGGAATGTATGTTAAATTTTACACCTGTCTTGAAACAATCTGCCAAAACCGGGCGGTTTTCTCTACGTCGTTTTTCGACTTTTCGGTTTCAAACCAAAAGAACTTGTATTTTTAGCGCCACAAATTAGACAGAATGAAGCCACAGACCATTCATTTTATTTCCATCGGCGGCAGCGTCATGCATAATCTGGCCATTGCGTTGCACCAGCAGGGACACCACATCACCGGCTCCGACGACGACATTTACGAACCTTCGCGGACCCGACTTGAAAAATACGGTTTATTACCCGCTCAGATCGGTTGGAACGCCGATGCCATTCACGGCGGTCTCGATGCGGTAATTCTGGGCATGCACGCCCGGGCCGACAACCCCGAGCTACTGAAAGCGCAGGAACTGAATCTGCCGGTTTATTCGTACCCCGAATTTGTGTTCCGGCAAAGTCAGAACAAACAGCGCATCGTCATTGCCGGTAGCCACGGCAAAACCACGATCACCGCCATGATTCTGCACGTTCTGCAATTTCACCGTCGTCAGTTCGATTACCTGGTTGGCGCGCAGATCGAAGGATTCGATACAATGGTAAAATTGACCACCGACGCCCCGGTTATCGTCATCGAGGGCGATGAATACGGTACCTCACCCACCGACCCCCGCCCGAAATTTTTGCATTACCACCCACACATGGTGCTGATCAGCGGCATTGCCTGGGATCACGTCAATCTCTACCCGACCTACGATCAGTATGTCCACCAGTTTGAGTTGCTGGCCGATGC
This sequence comes from Larkinella rosea, assembly GCF_003858635.1. Classification (GTDB taxonomy): domain Bacteria; phylum Bacteroidota; class Bacteroidia; order Cytophagales; family Spirosomataceae; genus Larkinella; species Larkinella rosea. Next base: position 24,899 of record NZ_RQJO01000015.1, on the reverse strand, counting down.
CATGTCAAAATCCGGCACGATTGTTTTCGACGACACGGACGACATGCTGGATGTGATTGCCCTGAAAGAACGGGAAGATGTGACCCGCCAGCCGTATGATGTGCATCCGTACCGGATCGAAAACGGCAAAACCGTTCTGGTTACGAAGAACCACGGCAACATACCGGTTTTGGTTTTTGGCGAACACAACATGAAAAACATCAGCGGGGCGCTGGCCATCTGTGATCACCTGGCGATTACGGAAGAGATGTTCTATGCCGCCATTCAAAGTTTCAAAGGGGCGCACAAACGGCTGGAAAAAGTAAAGGACGACGGCTCGACCCTGATCTTCCGGGATTTTGCCCACGCGCCCTCCAAAGTGGAAGCGACCACGGCCGCCGTGAAAGCGCAGTTTCCCAACCGGCGTCTGGTGGCCTGCGTCGAACTGCACACGTTCAGCAGCCTGAATAAAACCTTCCTGAACCAGTATCGCGACAAGCTGGACAAAGCCGATGTGGCCGTGGTTTTCTACAGCCCGCACACCTTGGAAGTGAAACACCTCGACCCGATCGACGCGGCTGACATTGCCACGGCTTTCGACCGACCCGATTTGCAGGTTTTTACGGATTCGTCGGAATTAGAGACTTTTCTAAAAAACCAGACCAACGGCCAGCCGACGGTTTTTCTGCTCATGAGTTCGGGGACTTTTGGCGGGTTGAAGCTACATGAATTATAATACGTACCCACGGACTAAAGTCCGTGTGATTTCATCCAATTTGTGACATTCTATATCATCACTCTGGATCACACGGACTTTAGTCCGTGGGTACGTTAATTTCCTTTCAATAAATACGCCACCAAATCCGCCAGTTGCTGTTCCGACAGACCTAATGAAGACGGATCAGGCATGAGGCTGGTGCTGTATTGTTTGCGGGAAACAACCTGGCCGGTTGCGATGGTGTGTTTCTGTCCGGCGGCATCCTTCACGACGATGGCATCCTGTCCGTCGCTGATCAGAAAACCGTAGTACGTCTGGCCGTTTTTGGTTGTAATCAGCCAGGGTTCGTAGCCGAACGCCAGACCCGCACTCGGATTCAGGATCGCATCCAGTAACCCGTTCCGGTCAAACTTCTGGTGAATCTTTGTCAGTTCCGGCCCGATGTCTTTGCCCTGTTTTCCGTGCCGGTGGCAGGTGGTACAGTTCGCTTTGAAAACCGCTAAACCGGCGGCTTCGTCACCTTTCAAAGCCGTAATGTTTTTCATGGACAAATTTCCCGATCCGCCGGGGCGCGTGAAATAGTCGCCCGCCATCGTCCGCACACTTTGATCCGGATTCGTAAAAATCACTTCGCTGATGACCGGTTTCAGGTTTTCGGGCAATTTTTTCTCCGCAGCCAGACCAACCAGCAGTTTTCCGCCTTCCGGATTCACTGCCATTTCTTTCGCCAGCTTCACTTTGTCCTCCGCACTGGTGTATTCCTCCATTAGTTTTTGCCGCATCGCCAGCGCCTGTTGCTCCGGTTTCGACAACTTGGATGGCATCACCTTCTCCCAATCCAGCAAATTGGCCCAGTCGTTCGCCCGGCGGAAATCGACCCAGTAGTCGGCCTGTTTTGCAATGGATTTATCGCCTTGTTTCGTCAGTTCCACCATTGCCTGGGCGGCCGCCGGATCTTTGATGAATCCAAGGGCCACAATGGCCTGTTTACGGGCATCGGCGGTCAGCGTTGAGGCCAGTGCCCGTTGTTTCATTAAGTCCGCCGTACTGGCCGGATGAAGCCGCCAAATCAGGTTAGCGGTTTTTTGATCCCATTGAATCGGGTTGGCCGGAATCGACGGCTTGAGGGCCGCATACAGAGCCTCTTCTTTTTTATCAGCCGCCATACCGACAGCTTCCAGGTAAAACCGGTCGGTTCCATCGTAACTGTTGGCCAGCTTCACCAGCAACTCCTTGCACTGTTCAAACGGTACATCACGCAGCGCAATCGCCACTTCCCGACGCACCGCCGGAGACGGATCATCGACCATTTGCCGCGCCAAAGCCACGACGTCGGGTTGCACCTGCTTCAACGCCCGAAAAGCCGTAATCCGCAAATCCACCTGATCCGACTTCAGCAAGTTTTCCACTTCTTTCCGGCCTTTGGGCCCGAGTTGCGAAAGCAGCCAGATGGCGCGAGCGCGGTGGAACGGATTGGAAGCCGTCAGAAGTTTGGCAACCGGTTTTACGGCCTTATCGCCCTGCGCTTTCAATTTCTCAAAACCCAATAAGCGAATGTTGGTAGACGGGTTGGTTAAGGCCAGAATCTGGCCTGCCGTTTTGTCGGTATTAATGACCGGCGCCTTCAGCTTTTTGCCTTTGGGTGTTATGCGGTAAATGCGACCGTACCCTTTTTTGTCTTTCATCTGGTGACCGCCCACCACCGGATCGAACCAGTCAGCGATGTACAGTGCGCCATCCGTTCCGACGGCCACATCACTGGGCCGAAACCATTTGCGGATGTCCTCCCGAATGTCGTTCCATTTGTAGTCTTCGTCTACTTTGGGAAACGTGCTGATAAAATCGGTACGGGGCATGCGGTACCCCGCACCCTGCGGTTCGGGGCGGTAGCTGAAGATGACATTCCGGCCCGCTTCGCAACTCAGCAGCAAACCCCGGTACTTGGCGCCTAGCTCATCGCCTTCGTAAAAAACCATGCCCGTTGGCGAACCGGCTCCGCTGATGTCGCCCACCGGAACCACGCCCGGGTCTTCCTGATGCCAGTGCGCGGTTGGAATGTCCTGATCCGGCCGTTGATCGCCCTGCCAAAACCGGGTGCCGTCCTGACTGAAATACCCCATGTTACCGCCTTCCATCAGCCAGCTCGTCCGACACGCCACGACCTGATCGTCATTGTCGTTCTGCCATAGGTTGCCGTAGGAATCGAGGGCGGTTTCGTAGTTGTTCCGAAAATTATGACCCATCACTTTCAGGCCGGTTCCGTCGGGGTTGATGCGCAGGGCTAAACCGCCCACCCAAATCCGGCCGTCGTCGCTGATCATGTTGCCTTTGTTGGTGGTATTATAGGGCGTTCCGCCGGTGTAAATACTACCTGCCCGAAGCGTCCAGCCCGCCTTATCTTTGACGACATGCGGACCTGCGTTTCCGGTATTGAAGTACCACTTTCCGTCCGGCCCGGCCACCAGCGCGTGCAGCGAATGGTCATGGTCCAGGCCGCCGAAACCGGTCAGGAAAACTTCCTTTTTATCGGGTTTGTCATCACCGTTTTCGTCGGTGTAGATGATCAGATTTGGAGCCGCCGAGACGATGGTTTTGTTGCCGATGACCGCAATACCCAGGGGCGAAACCAGGTCTTTGTCCTGGACGTACACCTTCGACTGATCGGCCTTTCCGTCGCCGTTGGTGTCCTCCAGAATCATCACCCGCTCGCCTTCCGGGTGGTCGAGCCGGGTTTCGGGTTTGTTGTTGAAGTTGCGGTAGTTGACCGCTTCCGTCACCCAGATCCGGCCGCGCGCGTCGACATCGATGTTGGTCGGGTTGTAGAACATCGGCGCTTCAGCCCAGACCGTAGCCTCCAGATCGTCGGGCAAATACAGCTTGTTGGAGTCGGCCGCGACGATAGAACCTCGTCGATTGGGACCGGCGATTTCCGGATCAGTACCGATCGAATGGCCTGATTGTTGTACCTTAATACTCCATCCAAGGAGACTTCCGAGTAGAATGGATGTACTTAAAAACCGGGTCGGGTTAGGAATAGCAATTTTCATATTCAAGTGTTCCACGTGGAATAATTACCTGAAAAACAACATTTAAGGACTAATAAACTTATTATAATAAGTGTCTATTGTAGAAAACCGTGGAACAGTTGCCAAATTGAGCTACGCCAGAATCTCCCTTACAAACTTATTATTATAAGTGTAACTTTCCAACATGTTTTTCCCCTCAGGCACAGCACCTTCGATATGAACCCAACCGGCGTACTGAATATCATCAATGGCCTTCCGAACCTCCGGATAGTTGACCTTCCCCTGCCCGAGCAGGAAGCTGTTCTCCTTAAAGTGGAATTCACAGATCTGTTTCTGCTTCCCGAGCCACCGGATTTCCTTTAAAATATCATATCCCATAACCGTGGAGTTACAAACATCGTAATATACTTTCACGGCGGGCGACGCCACCGCGTCGATGATCGCCATGTGCTCTTCGGCACTCAGCCACGATTCGATGGCCAGAACGACGCCCGCTTTTTCGGCTTTCGGAGCGACGGCTTTTAACCGCTCAATAACAACTTTGGTCCCCTGCGGATCGTTTTTCAAATCCCCTTTGTTGAAGAACGCCATCAGGACATTTTTGGCCCCAATGGCTTTGGCAACATCGACACTGTCCTGAACCCATTGCTCGGCCCGCGGATCGGATTTGTAGGGGATGTTATTCATCTCGCCCAGCGCCAGACCTCCGACTTTTACGCCGGTTCGTTTAGCCGCTTCGCGCCAGGCTTTTTGCAGGGGTTTCTGCCGCAGGTGCATGTCGTTTTTTTCGGAACCCATGTTGACCTGAATGCCGTCGAGGCCGATGGTTTTGGCGACATCGAAGGCTTCGATTTTGCTGGATTGCCCGATCGACCAATCGCAGGCCCCGATCTGGAAACGTTGGTTGTTTGGCTTTTCTAAATTAATTTTAGAGTTTAATGCGGACAGGGAAACACTGGTGCTTAAGCCAATGAAACCCATGGTTTGCCGAAGGGCAGTGCGTCGGTTCATGAGTATTTAGGAATAGATTTTGTTCAAAAGTACTGGCTAAAAGTCATATTCACTCTTTGCCAACGGGTTAGCCCCAAAAATATTTTAGACCCTTTCCAACCGTCGGGCCTGCACCGGGGTCAGTTGTTTGAATTAGTATGTTGGATGAACGAGCGTTAGTTGACGGCTGTCGACATAAGGACCGAACTGCTCAGCGAAAACTCTACGAGTTATTCGCCCGGAAGCTCTTTGTCGTTAGCCAGCGGTATACCAAAAACCGGGACGACGCCGAGGATGTGCTGCAGGATTCCTTCGTGAAAGCGTTCCAACATATTGATACATTCCGGTTTGAGTGTCCGTTAGAAGCCTGGCTGAAACGCATCGTGATTAACACGGCACTGAAGCACATCCGCAAGCAAAAGCCCTGGCAGAACCAGGCCGAGCTGGAGGATGTAACACCCAACGCACTGCCGCAGACGGAAGATAGCCTGTCGGGTCTCCACTACCAGCAATTACTGAAGATGGTGCAGGAACTCCCGCCGGGATGTCAGGCCGTATTTAACCTGTACGCGATTGAGGGGTATACGCATCCCGAAATTGCGGAATTATTAGATATTTCAGAAGGTACATCTAAATCGCAGTTTTCGCGTGCCCGCATGCTACTGCAACAAAAGATTCAGAACGAGCGTCCGATTCCGAAATGAGTCTCTCTAAAGAAGAACAGTTAAACGAAGAATGGCGAAGCATCTTCGAAAATGCTGAAGAAAGCCCCTCGGAGGGGCTTTGGGATAGCATTGCCCGTCGATTAGACGAGGAAGAAGCTGAACCGGTCATACCACTCTGGCCCCGCGCAAAACCCTGGGTGTACAGTGTGGCTGCGGCCATTATTACCCTTTTAGTCGGTTGGTGGGCAACGCAGTACATAGAAAGTACGGACACGAACCGGCCGGTGGCTGACAAAACCGTTCAATCCGGGCAATTGGCAAAAACGAAAAACCCGTCTTCCTTGCCAGCCAACACTTCATCCAACGAGAAATTAACGTCCGGTAATACCCCGGAAATGCTGGCAGCTACCCGCCGGACTGGAACTGGTAAAAATACGTCCGGTACGGTGCCGGAACTGGAACGTTCGGAAACCGCTACCACGATTGACCGGATCATTAAGGATCATTCGGTTTTGACCGGAAAAAGAAAATCTGCTAACACCGAACAGCGCCTGGCCCGGCGGTCGGTGAAACGGTTGCCGAAAACCGATGAACGACTGGCTCGTTTAGAGTCAAAACCGAATGACGACCAAACGGCGAAGCGGTTTCCAACTCGGGAGGAATCTGCTGCGAAACACCCGTTGCTGGCCAAATCGAGCTCCGGACGTCGATCGAAGCCCGCGTTTTCGAACGCACAACGGCCCGACGCGGTCCGGGTAGCGGAAAACCGCCGGACGAATCGGGCATCTAAACCCGATCAGCCGGTGCTCGCGCGGAACACAGTCCGGAGTTCTAAAACCGTACCTAATACGACAACGGCCGAGATTACCGCAGTTTCGGACGAAACCGCCAGTCAGGTAGCCGATACACGCCTGACGTATGAGGCTTCGTTTGTAAAGAGTAAATTACCGGTTTCCAAAAAACCGGCACCCATCAGCCGGATTATCTGGTATCGAGTTCCCGAAACGGCCGTTGCAGCCATCGAACCGCAGGGCAAAGGAAGTAAAAAAGAATACTGGGCGGCTTTAACGGCTACACCGATGTCGTTTAATCCGATGGCGGCTGTTCATTCGAGTCTTAATCAGGCCAGTGTTGCCTACAATTCCATTCAGGCCGCCAGTCGACTGCCTAGTACTACCCTGCTTCAGAATCAGGCCCAGATTTCGATGGCTTGGCAGGCGAGTTCCGGCGTTCAGTTCAGCAAACACTGGTCGGTTGAAGCCGGAATTCAGTATTTGAACGGTCGGTCGCAGACGCAGAACAACGCGTCGGTGACGAATATATTTACCAGCCAGACGGAAAATGTGCTTGTCAATGCGATCCGCAACAGTAATCCTCAGCTTCCATTGGCGGCTTCTCCGGCTCCGGCGAATAATCAGGGTGTTGGATCGTCGCTGGTAGCCGACAAAAACGGTTTATCCAATACGTCGAATCTGGTCGTTACTCCGGCCGATCAGGTTGTTTCCAACAACTTTCAGTACATGCAGATTCCGGTTCAGCTCGGTTATCACATTTTGCCCGATCACAAAATCAGTTACTCGATTCTGGGCGGTCTGATGGCGAATCTATTCCTGAAAAATACGATCAACGGTACACTGGAAGTCAATCCGGAGGACCAGATCTACCGCCCCCTGTCGATGGCTGGCACGGCGGGCTTACGGGTCAATTACCATCCCACCCATCATTGGTCAGGTTCGTTAACAGGCTCCTATCAGCAGGCACTCCAGAACGGCACGGAATCGAACGCCCAGTTGAATGTTCGCCCGCAAGCCATCGGCGTCGGGTTCGGATTGAATTATCACTTCTAAGGCGGTTTTTTATCCGGTGGACTTCCTTTATTAATGATATCATCCCCATTTTTTCATTTTTCTTCACTTTTTTTTCACTCTCTTCCAACCAATTCACTCCAGATCAGGTCTTTGTTAGTGAGCGCTCAACTTGGTGTAACAAAACCGATTTGTGATGAGACGATTAACCTATTTTTCCAGCCTGTTTATGGCAACAGCTTTGTGGGCGACCACAGCTGGTTGCCGGAACGATAGCGTCCCCGAAGCTCCGGGAACCGGCGGTTTAAAGCCAAATCCGGAAGCCCGGCTGTTCGCTCAAAAAACCAATGATTTTTCGTTCGACTTTCTAAAAACCGTCAACGAACAGCAAAAACCGAATGAGAACATTTTTGTTTCTCCGCTGAGTTTACACATGGCGCTCGGTATGTTGCTGAACGGAGCTGGCGGTTCGACGGCGGATGAAATGAAAAAGGCGATGCACCTAGACGGTGTTTCGCTGGCCGATGCCAACCAAACCTATGAGTTTTTAATGACAGGATTGCCTACCGCTGATCCGAAAGTAACAACAAAACTGGCCAATTCACTTTGGTACCGCAACGGTTTTTCCGTTGAGCCGTCGTACCTCGACGCGACGAAAAACACCTTCAATGCCCAGATTTCCGGCGAGGATTTTAGTAATCCGACGCCGGTTATCAACAAAATCAATCAATGGGCCAGCGACAATACCAACGCCAAAATCAAGAAGGTCATTACCGAAATAAAGGGCGAGCAGGTTCTGTTTTTGCTAAACGCGCTCTATTTCAAAGGCGACTGGAAATACCAGTTCGAAACGAAGAACACGTTCGATTCGCCTTTCAAACTGGTTTCGGGTTCCGAAAAGCAGGTCAAAATGATGACCATGACCGCCAACCTTCGTCACGCTTTCCGGCCCACATACGGAGCTTTTGAGCTGCCTTACGGCGATGGTACTTATTCGATGACGGTTTTGCTACCGACTGCAAACTCCTCGGCTGATGCCGTCATTAACACATTGAACGCAACGGAATGGGCCAGTTTACAGGAAACCATGCAGGAAAGTAAAGTGGCGGTGGGTTTGCCGAAGTTCACGCTGGAATACGAAAATACGCTCAACGACGAACTCGCTAAAATGGGCATGGCAACGGCTTTTATGGACGGAGCGGATTTTTCCGGGATCAGTAAAGGCCAGGGACTGAAAGTAAGTTACGTGAAGCAAAACACGTTTGTCGCCGTCGATGAGAAGGGAACCGAAGCCGCGGCTGTAACCAGTATCGGGTTTGAAGTAACGTCTGCGGGGCCTTCGCTCTTTTGCGACCGCCCGTTCGTCGTGCTGATTACTGAGAAAGGAACCGGCTCGGTGTTGTTTATGGGTAAAATTGTTAATCCGGAAACGACGCTGCCATGAAACTGATTCTCACGCTGGTTTCGGCGATTCTGTTCATGGCTGCTTCCTGTAACCGTCAATCCAGTTCGGATTCAACCATTAAGCCGTTGTCAGCAACCAATGCCGCCGGAGCCTATAAGCTGGTTCAACCAGCTTCCAACTACGAAGTGACCCTGCTGGTGACGCCCGATTCGGCCAACACCGAAGCACAAAACCGCATTGCTTACCAGATTAGCGGGCGCTCGTCGGTTAACCAGTACTTTGGAGCCATTATCGGTACTACGGCCTCCGATCAGGTGCAGGTGAGTGCGATTGGAAGTACGAAGATGGCCGGACCACCGGAAGCCATGCAGTTTGAAGCCGCTTATTTCAAGAAACTACAGGCAGTCAAACGGTACGAACTGACGGACAGCCAATTACGGCTTTTTGTTGAAGGGGAAACGCCGGGCGTTCTGGTTTACGAAAAAGAGAAATGATACAACCTGAAAAATAGCGAGTGAGGCCGGTACCTCCACACCAGCCGGTCTCCTCCACTCTTTAATCATGAAAAAGTTACGAAATGCGTTGTTCATTGTGGGCTTCACCTTCGGCGCGCTGGCCTGTAATCCATCGAAGGATGGTTCGCCATCGCCGGAGCGGGATACGCAGTTAAGCGGAAAATGGGAATTGACCCAAATCCGGTATGGGCTGACAGGCAAGGTTGCAACTCCGCAGGAAGCCGGTTATACCGAAACGCTGAATTACAACAACGACGGAACGTTCAATCGGCTGAGGAACGGAAAGGAAGAAGAGAAAGGATCGTTTACAACCGCCAACATTGAAAATATTGCCGGTTTTACCACTGCCATTTACTACCAGAATACGACGTATCAACCGTATCGGATTCAGGAAAACATACTACGATTATACGAACGCGCGCCCATTGGTGGTGTCCTGGCCGATGGCGCGACGTACGAATATCGAAAACTTTGACCTCTGATTCATTGTGCAAAACCGGATTGCCCGGCGGCTCTGCCTGCCGGGCAATTTTTTGTTGGTATATTCCAACTCTTTCGTAGCCGACAGGGTCTGTCAATTACATACCTAAACAACCTGTTACTATGAGACGTACACTCTACTTTCTGCTCGGTATTGTATTGGTGGGGCTGAATGGCTGCACCGACAAATGCAAGGAAACCCGCACTTTCCGACAATTCACACCCAGAACATTTACCATTGCCCAGGTTCGAATGGGCGTGCAGGCCGAACCGGCCCGAACGCTCGTTAATCCCGGTAAAATTTACACCAAAGACGGTTTTCTGCTGATCAACGAGATCAAGGAAGGGATTCACATAATTGATAACCGCAATCCGTCGTCCCCTAAAACCGTCGCTTTTCTGCGCATTCCGGGCAACGGCGATATGGCCATCCGCAACAACGTTCTCTACGCCGATAGCTTTATGGACCTGGTGGCCTTCGACATCAGTGATCCGCAAAATATCCGCGAACTAAACCGGGTTAAGGATGTTTTTCAGAACGGTCAGTTCGATGGCGGGTATTGGAGTTTGAATGCCCAGCAGGAATTGATTAACGACCAGAAGGTCGACTACGTTACCCAAACCGTTAGCACAGACTGTGAAAGTGGTGTTACCAACGGTGGATGCGCCAACTGTGCGGTTTTTGATAGCCGGGGCGGTTTTGTCCAAAATTTCAGCTCTACCATGAGCGGTTCTAATGCACCCGCGCCGAGTACGAACGGAACGGGCGGCTCGATGGCCCGGTTTACGCTGTACGACAATTATTTATATACTGTCAGCCAGTCCGACATGCAGTTGTTCGACATCAAAACCCCGGCTGATCCGAAAAAAGGCAACAAAATCAGCATGGGCTGGGGTATCGAAACGATTTTCCCGTACAAAGACAAGCTATTTATCGGTTCGCAAACGGGTATGCAGATTTTTGACAACAGCAATCCCGAAAAACCGGTGCGCATGTCCACTTTCGACCACGCCCGCGTCTGCGATCCGGTGGTGGTTTACGAAGACAAAGCCTACGTGACGCTGCGTTCAGGGACAACGTGTCAGGGTTTTACGAATCAACTGGATGTCGTGGATGTATCGAATCTGTATAGCCCACGCTTGCTGAAATCGTATCCGATGAAAAATCCGCACGGCTTGGGAATCGATTTTCCGAACCTGTTCATCTGTGAAGGCGCTTATGGGCTGAAGACATTCAACGCCAGCGATGCGATGAAAATCGACGAACTGGAGCATCTGGAAGGATTTAACGCCTACGATGTGATTCCGTTGGGTAAATCGCTGCTGCTGATCGGCCAGGACGGTTTTTACCAGTACGATTACAGCAATCCGCGCAAGCTGAAGCTGTTGAGCAAAATTCCCGTTCAACGTCCGTATCCGGCCAGCTAATCCTTGCAGTCGTATGAAAAAGCTCATTGGCAAAACCGCCTGGTTATGGTGTTTAATCGCCATCCCGGTTTACGCGCAAAAAACCGCTTTTAAGCCCGTTTTTACGAACATGACTGAATTTGGTGTTTTGCTGGGACAAGTTCGCTACAACGTCACAAATATCTCTGAAAACGTCAGCAAACGGCAGAACATCACTGCGCAGACCTTCAACGGCGTTCAGCTACGGCCCAAACTGGCGTTGGGTGCTACGGTGGGCGTCGACTGGTACAATTCGGCCTTGTTGATGCCGGTTTGTGCGGGCGTCCGCTATGATCTGGCGCAGCCCGGAAAGAAGAACCTGCGGGTGTTTACCAGCCTCGACACGGGCTACGGTTTTACGTGGCTGAACGAAGATCCGACGGGCTACGAAACCCGGGGCGGCTGGGTGATTGCGCCCGGCATTGGTTTTCGGATCGGCCGACCACAGAACGCCAATTTTATTCTGTCACTGAGCTATAAACGGCAGGAAGCCGAAGCCGATAAGCCACTGGCCTGGAACGAAATCTACAAGATTGAAAATCGGGTTTATAACCGACTTGCGTTTCGGCTCGGGCTCAGCTTTTAAAAACTCACTACTTTCCGTATGAAATCTTTCCTTTTGATTGCAATAGGCACTTTGCTGGCTTTCGCGGGGTTACGGTTCAATCAACTTTACTTTTCGACGACGGTCAATCCACTGATTGGCGACGAAAGTTTTGTGAAAAAGTTTGGACACAAGCCTGATGCACTGACGGATGATCACCTCCGGGTTCGGACGCACCTTGAATACGTGGAAGCTTTACTGCGGAAACGCCCAACGGATGAGATGAGCGGCAATCAGCAAAAGAAGCGGTTTTTCCTGCTGGATAAATTGCGGGAATACCGGCTGCGAGGTGTTTTCCCAAAAAACGAAGCGTATACGGACGAACGGAAACCGTGTTTTATCGATAAAGACGGAGCCATTTGCGCCGTTGGTTATCTCGTCGAAAAAACCGCCGGGCGGGAGGTTGCCGAAAAAATCAATACCCGCTATCAATACGCGACGATTTTTGAGATCGATGATCAAAACCTGCTGGACTGGATCGATCAATCCGGGCTGACCCGCGAAGAGTGTCAGTTGATTCAACCTTCGTATTCTCCGCCCACTCCTCAGGAAATTCCGGATAAATACAAGATCACCAATTCATACGCCATTTCGTCGGCGCTTTTGAACGGCACGAACGTCGCCTTAAGCGGAGCACAATTGATGAACCGGCCCGGCCTGAATGCGAAACGAATCGGTACGTGGGGAATTCTGACCGGGCTGGCCACCACAACGCTGGGTATTATAAACCTTGAGCGGTTTTCGTATGATCAAACGAATTATTACGGCAATCGCGGTGATTACAGCAATAAGTCGAAACGGACGCTTTCCATGGTAAACATCGGTGCTGGTGCGGCCACGACTTTGCTCAGTATTTTGAATGTGGCCGCCGACAAAAAGATGCAGCGTTTAAAAACCGTATCTGTCAATGTGTACAGTCCTGCCGTCGAAACCGGTTCTGCGATTGGTTTGCAGGTTATCAAGCAGCTCTAAACCGCTACACTGATACCCGGTTTATAATAGAAAAGGGTTGACTGAAAATCAGTCAACCCTTTTCTATTATAAACGAAACTAAAAAAGCATCGGCGATGTGCCGGTTTTTAGGCCATTTCAAATTTGCTCTGGTTCCGTTTCCGCTCGTTTTCATCAAGGAAAATCTTGCGAATCCGCATCGATTTTGGCGTTACTTCCAGGTATTCATCCTTCTGGATGTATTCCATCGACTCTTCCAGTGAGAACGAGATTTTCGGCGCAATCCGAACGTTGGTATCCGAACCGGACGCCCGCATGTTCGTCAACTGTTTGGCCGTTTGCACGTTCACCACAATATCATTCTGCCGGTTGTGTTCACCGATTACCTGACCGGTATAGATTTCGTCGCCCGGTTCGATGAAGAAAACACCCCGATCCTGCAATTTATCAATCGAATAGGCCGTCGCGGAGCCGCTGGTCATCGAAATCAATGAACCGTTAATCCGTTCCGGAATGGCTCCTTTATACGGTTCGAAGCTCTTGAAACGGTGGGTCATCACCGCTTCCCCAAAGGTTGCCGTCAGGACGTTGGAACGCAAACCGATCAATCCGCGCGACGGAATTTCGAATTCCAGGTGTTGCAAATCGCCTTTCGGCTCCATAATCAGCAACTCGCCTTTCCGCTGTGTCGCCAATTCAATCACTTTTCCGGCGGTTTCTTCCGGAACATCGACCACCAGCGTTTCGACCGGTTCCAGCCGATTTCCGTGGTCATCGTATTTATACAATACCCGTGGTTGACCAACCTGCAGTTCGTAGCCTTCACGACGCATGGTTTCGATCAATACCGACAAGTGGAGAATACCGCGTCCGTACACCAGAAACCGGTCTTCGCTGTCGGTATTTTCTACCCGCAAAGCGAGGTTTTTCTCAATTTCCTTGTATAACCGCTCCCGCAGGTGACGCGACGTTACAAACTTGCCTTCTTTGCCAAAAAACGGAGAGTTGTTGATCGTGAACAGCATGTTCATCGTCGGCTCATCCACCGCAATCCGCTCCAGCGCTTCCGGGTTCTCGGCGTCGGTCAGCGTATCGCCAATCTCGAAATCTTCCAGACCCGTTACCGCACAAATATCCCCGCACTGTACTTCCGAAACCTTTTGTTTGCCCAGCCCCTCGAACGTCTGCAGTTCTTTGATCCGTACTTTTTTAACCACATCACCGGTTTTTACCAGCGCCATGTTCGCGCCTTCTTTCAGCGTCCCACGCACCACCCGACCGATGGCAATCCGACCCACAAAGGCCGAATAATCGAGCGAGGTAATCTGCATCTGCGGTGTTCCTTCCACGACTGGCGCAGGCGGAATCGTTTCCACGATGGTATCCAGCAGGTACGTAATATTGTCAGTCGGCGTTTTCCAGTCCGGCCCCATCCAACCCTGTTTCGACGAACCGTAAACCGTCGGAAAATCCAGCTGTTCTTCGGTGGCGCCTAGGTTGAACATCAGGTCGAATACTTCTTCGTGAACTTCTTCCGGACGGCAGTTTTCCTTATCGACTTTGTTAATAACCAGAATTGGTTTCAGGCCCAGCTGGAGGGCTTTGCTCAACACAAACCGGGTTTGCGGCATGGCGCCTTCAAATGCATCGACCAACAGACAGACGCCGTCGGCCATTTTCAGTACCCGCTCCACTTCACCCCCGAAATCGGAGTGACCCGGTGTATCAATGATATTGATTTTAACATCATTGTAACGAACCGAAACGTTTTTGGAAACAATCGTGATACCGCGTTCCCGTTCCAGGTCGTTGTTGTCTAAGATCAGATCGCCAAACTCCTGGTTGTCCCGAAAGAGCTTGGATGCATGAATAATTTTGTCAACCAACGTAGTCTTACCGTGGTCAACGTGCGCTATGATAGCTATGTTGCGAATGGATTGCATACAATGTTAGAATAAAAGAGTCGAGACAAGAGATAATGGACCAGAGACAGCTGGATCGCAAAAAGGATTTATTCTATGGTTTCTGTTGTCCTCTCAATTAAACCGCAAAGATACGGAATTTTTAGCTGAATAGCAGTATTTTACAATTTATTAACCTACTGAAAAACAAAAAGCCGGGTTGCCCCGGCTATAAGTACAATTTACGATAAGTGAAACTTAATGTTTGGGGCAACTACAGGAGTTTTTTCCGCGGAATAAGCCCCACATAAAGCCCTTTTTCTTCCGATAACCGCGGGCTTTCTTCCGCTTAAAGATCAACTCACTTTTTAGTTCACTGGTGGCTGATTTTACAACGGCCGCTTCCACCGGTGCTTCCAGCGGAAGCATCATACTCACGGTTATACCCAGCACCAATAGCTTTTTCATGGTTGTTTTTGCTCTACTACACCTCTTTAAACGTGTAGTCACTCAAAAAGTACATAAAGATGCGAAAGTTTTTCTTTCATCACCATCCCTTTAACAAAAAACCGCCCCTTTCGAGACGGTTTTTCTATTTTTACCGGGGTCCACGTCCCCGATGCGAACGATAACTATATTGTTGCGGAGCCCGGTACTGATTCCGGTAATAATGACGCTTTGGATACGACCGGTAAACGACTCTTGGCGGGGGCGTTACAACAACCGGACGACGATACCCGTACCGATAGGGGCTGTATCCGTAACCATAACTGGGCCCATAGCCATAATCGGCCCTTACACCTACTGTGGGCGCACAACTGGTCAGAAAGAGACCAATCATCGCAACCAACAGCATTGAAATCAGATTATGCGTTTTCATGATGTTAACAGTCTACAGTTTCAAACTTCCAATGACCGTTAGACTGAGTTGGTTCACATAGGTTTAACGCATAAACCAAAAAAGTTGTTCGAATTTTCTGCGGAAAACCGCTTACACCTTCAGGTGCTTTTTCAGATAATCCAGCGTGATTTGGTACGCATCCGCGGTAGCCTCCTTGTTATATCCCGGATTACTCGGATTGGCGAACGCGTGAGGTGCGTCGTACATTTTGATGGACGTTTCTTTGCCCGCTTCCTTCATATTTTTCTCAAATTCGGAAACCGTAGCCGGTGAAATACCAGTATCTTTTGCACCAAAAATGCCCAAAACGTCGGTATTCAGGGTTTTCAGTCTTTCGATGTTCTTTTCCGGCTGTCCGTAATACATCACGCAGCCAACGGTTTGCTTACCGCCCAGAATCGCCGATTGCAGCGACATACCACCCCCGAAACACCAGCCCACATTGGCAATCTGCGCCTGTGGGCCAGCGTACGCAATGGCGCCCTGCATGATGGCACCCAGCCGTTCGCGCGGCACCTGAACCAGTTTTGAGGCTTCCTCGCGGGTGGTAGCCACTTTGCCGTCGTACATATCGACCGCCAGCACGTTCACATCCTTCAGATCATTGTAGAGTTTTTCGGCTTCCTGTTTGATGTAGTCGTTCAGGCCCCACCATTCCTGGTAGACAAAAAGCCATTTGTTGGATGCATTGGGGGCTTTTAACAGAAAACCGCTGGCTTCGGTGCCATCGGCGGTTTTGAATTTTACCATTTCGCCAGCCGCACTCTGGTACGTAAACGGCAGCGGTTCTTCATGCAACATCACAAAGGAATGGTTACTGGCCAGCAAAGCCATATCGTTTGAAACCTCGGCCACAGGCTGGTCACAGCAGGCGGCCTGACCAAAAGATGTCAGCGAGATGAATAGTCCGCTGGCAAGGAGTAAGAGCTTTTTCATACTATGATTACAGTGATTTTCTTGATTAAGTTGATTTTAATTTGCGGCTTCTGGGTTCGCAGAATTGACTATTTTCACTGCTCGTTGAATTGAACTATAATCTCTGTAATCAAGAAAATCACCGTAATCATAGTTCAGGCCTTCTTCAATTCAAAAATGGTGACTTCCGGCAGGATGCCAACCCGGCCCGGATATCCCAAATAACCGTATCCCCGGTTTACGTACAGGTATTGCTGACCTTCCTGATACAATCCTGCCCACTGTTTATAAGCATATTGCGACGGACTCCAGCGAATGCTGCCGATTTCGACGCCAAACTGCATGCCGTGGGTATGTCCCGCAAACTGCACATCGATATCCGGGAATTGCGGCCGTACCTGCGCATCCCAATGGCTGGGATCGTGGGATAACAAGAGCTTAACCGGGTAGTCTTCGGTGCCTTTCCGGGCTTTCGCCAGATCGCCGTATTTGGGCCAGCGGCCCGAGCCCCAGTTCTGAATACCAATTAAAGCGATTTTGTCGCCATTTTGTTCTAAAATGTGGTTTTCATCCATCATCAGGTTCCAGCCGAGCTGCTTGTGAGCGGCTTTCAGCGTCTCCAGATTCTTCCTTTTGGCCTCCGGACTCGACCAATTGACGTAATCGCCGTAATCGTGATTACCCAGCGTCGAAAAAACACCCATCGGCGCTTTTACTTTATTGAAAATATCGATGTAATCCTCCACCTCATCGGCGGTATTGTTGACTAGGTCGCCGGTAAAAAAAACCAAATCCGGTTTTTCGCGCAGCAACATTTCAATCCCGCCTTTCACCGCTACTTTATTGAAAAAACTCCCGGAGTGAATGTCCGATAGCTGGGCGATTTTCAAACCGTCGAAACCCGATGGCAGGTTTTTGAGGGGCAGTTTGATGCGCCGGATGCGGTAATCGTGCGCGCCGGAAACGATGCCGTACGTAAACGCAACCAGCGGAACCGTACCCGCAATGAGGGCGGTTTTCATCAGGAATTCGGAGCGCGGGATCACATTCGTCGCCGGAATGTTGGACTGGCTGGTGTCATTGACCGCAGCCCGAATGTCGGGGCTGTAGAACAGGGAAGCCACCCAGCGCACAAAACGGCCCAGATCATCCACAAAAATGAATAGAACGGCGAATACTTTTGAAAAATACGGAATCAGAATGGCCGACCAGATAAACCCACGAGCGACCCGGCCCACGGCATCGGGCGGCAGTAACTGCATGGTCAGATAGGTCAGAATGGTCACCGACGTAAAACCCCAGTAAATCAGCATGACAATCCGCTGCGTGGATTCGCTGGCCGAACGGGTTACGGTTTTAATGGCCTGGAAAACGTACCAGTCGATCAGCAGCAGGATAGCAGATACGATGAAGAAAAGAACAATCCGGTTCATATTGGTAGAAAAAGAAAACCCACAGCGTTAACAGACACTGTGGGTTTTTGGTTTACAGTTAGTTCTAATCGTTTACCAATTCCGGTTCACGTTCCTTCTTCGCTATTCTTTCCTTGAATTTATCCCGAATTCGCTCGTTCACCCAGTACATACAGGGCACGATCACGAGTGTTAAAACCGTCGAGAATGTCAACCCGTAGATGATGGTCCAGGCCAGGATGTTCCAGAAAACCGCACTGTCACCACCGATTACGATGTGGGGATCCAGATTCTGAAAAAGACCCACAAAGTCGACCGTCAGACCAACCGCCAGCGGAATCAGACCGAGAACGGCGGCTGAAGCAGTCAGCAAAACCGGTGTTAGCCGAATACCGCCCGCGTCGATAATGGCCTGACGCAACGGAATACCCCGGCCCCGAAGTTCTTCGATGAACTCGATGAGCAGAATACCGTTTTTCACCACAATCCCGGCCAGGGCAATAATTCCGACGCCGGACATAACCACGGAGAACGTTTTGCCCGTCACCATGAAGCCCAGCAATACCCCGATCAGCGATAGAATAATCGTGAAGAAGATAATCAGCGGTTTGACGGCCGAGTTAAATTGGGTAGCCAGAATCAGGTAAATCAGCAACATTGCCAGACCGAAAGCCGAGATCAGAAACGACATCGATTCCTGTTGATCTTCCTGCTCACCACCCATCCGAACAGTGTAGCCATTCGGTACTTCGGTATCGTTGACCAGCTCCTGAATTTGCTGAACAATTTCGTTGGCGTTGTACCCCGCTACCACATCCGAACTGAGCGTAATAACCCGTTCCTGATTGATCCGGTTGATCTGGCTGAAGGTGGTCGAGTAACTGATGTTGGCCACGGATTGAATGGGAACCTGACGGAGCTGACCGCCCGCATTCATATCGCGGTAAACGATATTCAGACTCAAAAGCCGCTCAATCTGGCTGCGGTCATCCTGCTTCAGACGTACCATAATCGGGTATTCGTCTTTCGCATCCCGGAATTTTGACACTTCCAGACCAAACAAGGCCGTCCGAACTGCCATGGCTACCTGCGACGACGAAATACCTTCGCGCTCGGCTTTATCGCGATCGATGTTGATGACAATTTCCGGTTTGTTGGTAATCAAATCCGATTTTAACTGGTCGATCCCCTTGATACCGGATGCCGTGATCCGCTGGCGGAGTTGTTTTTCCAGTTTCTGCAAGGTGGCAAATTCTTCCCCGGCAATCTCAATCGCGATCGGTTTACCGGTTGGTGGTCCATTGTTTTCGCGTTCAACCGAAACCTCCGTTCCCGGAATTCCCTGCATAGCGGCCCGAACCTTGTTCAGAATTTCCTGCGTAGAAAGCCCGTGCCGGTCTTCGCCTTTGACAAAAGCAACCGTCACTTTCGATTTGTGCGGAGTGGCCGAGCGGTCAGGGTTGAATGGATCGCCCGCATTTTTACCGACGTTCGCAATCACCGAATTGACAATATCCGTGGCTTTGTTGTCTTCCAGCACCTTGAATACGCGCTTTTCAATAACTTTGGTCACCGAGTCCGTCACGCGGGAATCCGTCCCAATGGGCATCACATTATACACGTACACGTAATCCGGCTCACCGCTGGGGAAGAAAATGACTTTTGGCGGAAAAACGCCCATCAGGAAAAAAGTCCCGATCAAGAGCATAAAAACCGCAATGATCGTCCAAACCGGTCGCCAGCCCGTCAATACCCACGAGATCAGGGAGCGATACCCGTGCTTTAGGGCCGGGAGCAATCGTTCCTGAAAGGGCACAATAATTCTGGGCGTCAACACATAATGGTTGAACACATACAGGATCAGCACAAACAGGAACAGGTTGCCAATACCGCGATCGATCACGTAACCCAAACCGGCCAAAACCGCTATGATCAGCAACGGCCGACGGATCGTATCAAATCCCTGATTGTCTTCGTGATGGTCGTCGTCGTGGCGTTTCATGAAGGTTACGGCAAAAACCGGGTTCATTACATACGCTACAAACAGCGAAGCAAACAGAGTCAGAATCAGCGTCAGCGGCAGGAATTTCATAAACTCCCCAACGATACCCGGCCAGAACAACAACGGGAAGAATGGCGCGATGGTCGTCAGTGTACCGGAAAAAACCGGTATGAACACTTCGCCAGCCGCCGATTTCACGGCCATTTTAATGTCCCAGTCTTTGTGTTCATTGAATAACCGGTGCGTGTTTTCAATGACCACAATGGCATCATCCACCACCAGACCCAAGCCGAGCAGAAACCCGAATAGTACGATCGTATTTAAGGTAAACAGGGTTCCAACCATCGGTCCAACGATTGGCATACAGACAAAGGCTACCAGGGCCGAAAGCGGTACCGACAAACCGACGAAAATGGCGTCGCGCACGCCCATGAAGAACATCAAAACCAGTACCACGAAAATGAAGCCCAACACAACGGTATTGATCAAATCGTGAATATCGGCCCGCGTACGTTCCGACTGGTCGGCCGTTACCCGAATGTCCAGACCCGCCGGAAACCGGTTTGCTTTGTATTCTTTGATGGTTTCTTCAATCTGGTCGGCGGCCGCAATCAGGTTGGCTCCCGACCGTTTGATGACGTTCAGCGTGACCACGGATTTGTTGTCCAGCCGGGCAAAATCCTGCTGTTCTTCAAAGCTGTCCTGCACCTGAGCCACATCGCCCAGACGAACCGTAGCGCCCGTTGACGTCCGGATCTGCAGGTTTTCCAACTGCTTCATTTCGCTGAACTCACCCTTCACCCGCAACGTCCGGCGAACACCCGCCACATTCAGTTCACCACCCGATACGTTGATGTTTTCGCCCTGAACGGCCTGCTGAATGTCAAAAAACGATAAACCGGCCGACTGCATGCGGGGCAGATCCACGTTGATCTGGATTTCGCGTTCCAGTGCGCCAACAATATCCACCCGGCTAATTTGCGGCATGGCTTCAATGGCGTCCTGCATGTCCTCGGCGTATTCTTTCAGCCGTTTGAGCGAAAAGTTGCCGGCGAGGTTGATGTTCATGATCGGAAACTCCGAAAAGTTGACGTCCTGCGCCGTTGGACCCGCATCCATTTTCTGGGGCAAATCCTGCTTGGCTTTGTCGATGGCATCCCGAACCCGCTGCAAAGCATCCGAAACCTGCACATCCGGGTTAAATTCGACCAGAATCACCGAAACGTCCTGCAACGCATTCGATTTGATCTTCTTAACGCCCGAAATGGATTTTAGCTGTTTCTCGATCGGTTTATTGATCGTGTTTTCAACGTCGGCCGGAGCCGTTCCCAGGTAGATCGTATTGACGTAGATCTGCGGTATTTTAATGTCCGGAAACTGCTCTTTCGGCAGGTTATTGTACACAAACAACCCGCCAATCGTAATGATAAACGTGAAGATGTAAATAGCCGTCCGGTTCTCTACGCACCAGTTGGTAAAGCCGAGGGTTTTATAGTGTTCAAATTTCATAGTTTGGTTAGAAATTTATCGGTTGTCCGTCAACTAACTCCTGATAGCCCTGGGTAATCAGTTGATCACCCGATTGCAAACCGGTGATGATTTCCACCTGTCCGCCGTAGCTCAGCCCGGTTTTTACCTGACGCGCTTTTGCCAGTTTCTTGCTGCCTTCGGCAACGGCTACGTAAACCAGTTGACCGTTTTCCGTACTCTGAACCAGATTCTGATCGATTACAATCGCTTTATTCTTCGAAATATCATTAATCTTAATCTGCGCCAGCATGTTTGGTTTCAAGTTGTTATCCGACGGCAGCGGAGCTTCGATGCTAAACGTACGGCTTAACGGATCAACGGTTGTCGACACAAAGCTGATGCGGGTCGTCAATTCTTTATTGATATCCGGAAACCGCACTACTACGGCGTCGCCTTTCCGAACGCTGCCCGCATACGTATCGGCCACTTTAGCGGCAACTTTCAGCTGCGACAGGTTTACCACGCGCACGATGCCCATGCCTGGCATTGCTGTTTCGCCGGTTTTGACGTTCACTTTGTCAACAATGCCCGAAATCGGCGAGGTTACGCTCGCTTGTGAGAGCTGGGCATTCAGGGTCGCCAGCCGTTTTTCCAGCCCTTCTTTGTTGTTTTTAGCCTGTAAATATTGAATTTCCGTTCCAATTTGCTGCTTCCACAGACTGGCCTGTTTTTCAAATACCGTATTGGCTAATGACAATTGATTGCGAACTTCTTCAACCGATTCGCGCAGAATCTGATCGTCGATTTTGGCCAGAACCGTACCGGCCTTAACCGCGTCGCCTTCTTTCACATAAACCGCCGTCACAGCTCCGCCCGATTTTGGCGTTACCTGCACGTTGTTTTTGGCGTCGATGGTCCCCTGTAACTCGACAAAATGTTTGAACGTTGTTGCCGCTAACGGGGCTACCACAACGTCCTTGATTTTAACCTGCTCAGCCTGAGTAGGATCAAGTTTGCCAACTTCGGCTTCCAGCGCCTTAATTTTGGTGGTCAATTCGGTTTGCTGGGTTTTCAGTTCTGCCAATTCCTGCTTTTTGGAGGCTAGATCCGTCTTCTTTTCTCCTGAAGAACAGGATGTTAACAAGGCCGTTGCCAATCCGATAACGTAGTATGTCTTCATTTTTGGTTAATCTATAATGATGCCTGAACAGCGTGAATGTGATGAAACTTGTGATTATTGACCGGTATATAATTTCCCCAATGCCTTATCCAGATCGACTTTCGTAATCATATAATCCAGTAAGGACGCAAAGTAATTGGTTTGGGCCTCGCGCGAAGACGTCTCGGCGTTCAACACCTCAATATTAGAACCGACACCTTCTTTATACTTGATTCGCGTAACCCGCACGATTTCCTGCGCCAGATCCATGTTCCGTTTCTGGTTTTGCAACGTTTGCAGGTTATTCGACAAAACCACCGTCGCCTGTTTGATTTGCAGATCGATGGAGTTTTTCAGTAATTCACCGCTTTGCCGCGCCTTGTCAACCGTTATTTTGCGTTGCTGGGCCGCGTACCGCTTCTGAAAACCGTCGAAAACCGGAATGTTAAGGTTCAGGGAAATCGCGGCCGAGTTAAACCACTGCGTCGTCCAGAAATCGCCAAAACTATTCCGACCGTTATTGTGGCCATACGTTCCGCTGGCGGTTACGCGCGGATAATATTGTTTTCCAATATTCTGGTAATCCAGATCGGCCAGCGTGACCTGAGTCTGTAAGGTGGAGAACTCAATCCGTTGCCCGTAATCAAAAGCGGCATCCGAAACCATTGCCTGATCTAAATCCTTCTGGCCATACGATTCTATTTTGTCTGTTAATTGAATCGTCGCATTGATTGGCAATCCCATCTGGAACTTCAGCAAATAATAGCTCAGATCGACCAGGTTTTTCACATTCTGGCGTTCGGTTTTCAAATTATTCAACTGAACTTCCAACCGATCGACATCAATCTTCTCAACAAATCCCTGACCGTTCATCGCTTTCGTTTCCCGCAGAAGGGTATCAACCCGGGATACGTTCAGATCCAGCAACTTGATCCTTTCTTCGCTCACCAGAACACCGTAATAGGCCTTCGCTACCTGTTCGGCTACCGTGATTTTTGACGCTGTGATGTTTTTCTGAGCCAGTTCACGGTAGGTAGAAGCAGCTTTCAAGCCAATCTTATAGGAAGCATCGAAAATCAATTGATTAACCGTTGCGGCCACATTTCCCTGAAGTTTGACCCCAAACGGAATCGCCGTTACCGCATTTTTATCACCGCCCCCGGTCGAATCCGCTGGTGCACCAAATCCACCGGCAGGGAAGATGAATTTCTGGATGATCGCGTTATAGGTAACCGTTCCGCCAACGTTTACCTGGGGCAATGCCAATCCTTTGAGCTCCTTGATGCGGGCTTCCGCACTTAGCGCATCTAATTGCGTATTCTTGACATTGATGTTTTGTTGAGTGGCAAAATTGATAGCTTCATTCAGCGAAAACGCACCTGGCGTTTGGGCCATCGCCGGGGCCAAAAAACCGATTGTCAGTAAGAAACTATAAATAGGCCTACAAGGTCGTAGTAGCTGGCTCATTCTGGTGTTTTTGAACATATTGGTTGTAGATAAATAATCCTTTTTCAGTAAGTATCCCTCGTACAAAATGATGAAGCAACTGAATCTGAACCTCGATCATTCCTGTCAATGCCCTGGGAAACACTTCAGTGTCAAAGGCCACGCGCATCATTTCGACACGCAGACGGGCCATTATCTCTACATCGATCTCAGGCCGGTATAATCCCTCCTCAATCCCTCTTTTCAAATTGGCCCGAATCGATTCAAGCAAGAATTTTTCTTTGAATTCGGTACATACCTCCCAGGCCCTCGGATAATGCCTTTGTAGATCGATTAATAAAGCCGGATTCATTTCGGCCAGGTGTTGGCGCATCATTTCTGAAGCGAGCAGTATTTCCTCAACCGGATCGTGAGCCGTTGCCATTTGACAACTTACATTCTCCCGGTTTTTATCCAGTCGATAAAGCATGACTTGGTAAACAATGTCATCCTTATCGGTAAAGTGCTGGTAAAGTGTTTTTTTGGAAATGCCGATATCACGGGAGATATCATCCATTGTAATACTTCGGGTACCGAATTTCCAAAACAAAGCTTCCGCCTTTACCAGAATTCGTTCTTTAAGTTCCAATGATATATGACTATTTTAAGTCGTAAACTCAGGAAACTAATTTTAAGTTCATAGTTTCCTGAGTTTTTCGATGGCTATTAGGGTGGATATAGCTTAGCAAAGGTGGGTGTAAATGCGTTTTTTACCAAGAATTAAGGCGCGAAGCGGCTGATTTTCCGGATGAACTAGCGGTTTTTCAAAGATGAAAGGTAAGCGCCTGTTTTTAGCAGTTTAGAATCTGAAAACCGACCGGAATTCAAAAGTCATTGCAAAGATGCATCAACATTATAAATCACGGATTAAATATAATTTTTTGAATATTTACTATTCCCTAATGCAAAAAAAAGTCCGCATCTGGTTTAGATGCGGACTCGGTATTCTGTGGTGGCGGCAACCTACTCTCCCGGAAGTGACTCCAGTACCATCGGCGTAACGGGGCTTAACGGCTCTGTTCGGTATGGGAAGAGGTGTTCCCCCGCACCCTTGCCACCATCCCAGCTCT
>NZ_RQJO01000009.1 GCF_003858635.1 Larkinella rosea | reverse complement strand
GGCCGGGTAGTCGACGTGATCTTGGCGATCGGGGATTCAAGACGATTACGAATATAGCTGGTCTGGGTAACATGTATCTGGCAATGGCCACAGGCTGGAACAATGTGGCCAAGAACGGTACGGGTCGCAATGGAGTTTATACCGACGCTCTGCTCCGGTACCTAAAACCTGGTGAAACGCTGGAAACTGTTTTTCAGCGGGCATCCGTAATGGTGAAGCAGCATACTCAATATGCCCAGAATCCGCAGTTGCTCACCGAATATGCGACCGATAATAAGATGACCTTTTAGTGTACGTCGTCAAATGAAAGTGGACAAATGGGGAAGAAAGGGAAGAGTCTGTCGATGGCTGCCCTTATTTTTGGAGCACAGTTCAATGTGACCTAGCTGCACCACCATCTAAGCAGTATGAAAACACTGCTACTCTATACCACTCTGTCCATGGCCAGACCGGATACCATCCTGAATGGCAGTAGATCATCATAAGACAATTCAATTCAAATGCGAAAACCAGGACCGTTCACATTTTCACCTCCACCGCTTCCGCCCATTCCTCGCCTGAACCGTTGCCGCCAGCGCAATCGTTAGCCAGTGGATCAGGTCCCGCTGGCGAGTCGTGCCTTTGGCATCAATCACCAGCCAGCCTTTTAGGATTTCCCAACCCTCCACCGTGAATGGACTCAAACATTTGGAACAAGCTGGTCCATCAACCAGCGTTTTTTTTCAAAGTCAGGACACCAACCGGATTTAGGGTTCAAACACATCACTCCAATCAATTGAAATGTCGGGAAGTGAATGAACCGAAAGCTGACCCGAGCCTGAGAGCTCCGCCGCTTTTTGAAACTGACTTCTCTCATTCAGTACATTGGCCACTATTCGCTTTTCCTCCGGCAAAACGACCCAGTAGTCTTTCACGCCAAAATATTGATAAAGGTCGTATTTAGCCCCCTGATCCACTGGTAAGGTACGGGAGTCGGTTACCTCTACGATCCATTCCGGGACGCCATGCCAGGCCCAGTCTGTAGTATAATTGGGCTCAGCTTTTTGGATCACATAAATATCGGGCATGACCAGATTGAAGCTCTGCTCTGCTTTCTCGTAGCCTAAAATTAACGCCAGGGGGAGCGTCCAGATGTCATAATTCGCTTTTTGCGAGGCCAATTGTTGATGCACCTGCATGCCCAAACGGCTAACCGTTGATTGATGCAGGGGCGATTTACCCAGACCGTTAAACGCTGTGCAGTAGCCTCCAATGAGTTCAACCCACTCACCAAATTCCCAGGTCAGATAATCCGCGTAGCTATATTGATGCGTTGGATCCAGTTGTGAAAAATCAGTGACGATATCCATGGTATACTGGCGAAAATTAAGAATGGTTAGGGTAAAAGTAACGGATTAGGTCCGGTTTCGGGATTCCACCCGCTGGATGTTTTCGTCGACCAGTTCATTGTACAGATGCAGGTAATTGCGCTCCAGGGTTCTCAGGTGCTGAATACCCAGAATCTTTTGCACGGCTTCGGTGCGGTAGCCTCGTAAAAGAAACAAGGCGCCGGCAGTCTTCCGGCAAATCTTGGTCGTCAGCCGGAAGTGCAAACCCAACTGCTGCTCGATGGCTTCCAGGTTGCGGTTGACTCGCTGAATCGTTACCGCTGGCCATTGCTGTGCCTGTTCCAGGAGCTGCCTGGCTTCGGGCAGGAGCGGAATGTGGGACACGCCCCAATCGGGTGGGGCCTGGTGGACCGATTGAAATTTCTGGCGCCGAATCACAATCTTCTCCCCGATGGGCAGCTGCACCAGGTAATCGGCCGGACTGCTCACCAACCGGACCGCATCCTTGAAATCCAAGCCTGTATAACAGCTCAGGAGTGCCCATTTGCGAACGGTATCCAGTTGATCAGGTAACGAAAGTTCTTCCAGTTGCCGCAGCTGAGTGGGTGATAAACACTGAACGATTTTGGCGGGCTGGGCCGTCAGGTGCCATTCTTTCCATTTGTTGTGTGAAAGCAGTTCATGTTCGACGGCGTACTTCAGCAGTTCCCGCAGTTGGCCGATGTAGCGGGAAGCGGAATCGACCGACAGTGGCCGCTGGCGCAGCCACTGGTAGTAGCTTTTCCCCCAGCCAATGGTCACCTGATTAATCGCAAAGTCCTGATTCTGTTTCCGATCAAGGTAGTCCTTCAACAGGTGATAGCCCCGGTTCCACTTGTATAAGGTGGATTGAGTCATTCGCTCGGGGAGCGGAACCTGGTTCAGTTGGGTCAGGTATTCTTCAAACAGGAATAGAAGCCGGATCGAAAGGGCTTCTCCGCTGCACCAATAGTGGCGAATCAAGGTTGCTGTAGGTACACGGCCCGACCGGCGCAGATTCAGCAGGATACCCCAGTGGTCCGCCCGGATATCGGAAAGGTACTGGTTAACCAGCCGGGCTTCACGAGTAGGTCCTTGAGCCTGTTGCCGGGCCGTATTCCAGAGGGAACGTAAGAGATAAATCCCCGATCCGTAGCATGGTACCGCCTGGTCGTCAATCACCAGTTGGCAGTGTAACTCATCGTACTCCAGGGCTGATGACTGGTGAAAAGCAAAGGTCAGGTTCAGACTGACCCGCCGGGGAGGAGAACTGGGAAAATCGCGGGAAGGTGGCGGCATATTAATAATGAGCTAAGGCAGGTTTAGGATTTGGGTTGTCAATTACCTCAGGCGAGGCAAATATATTCAATCCTCGGAATGGATTTGCCCCGAAATGGCTAGGTTTGCCACATGGATGCGATTACCCTGACCCCATCACTACCCATCCGAAAACGGGTACCCCTTTTCTTAACGTTTAGCCTT
Organism: Larkinella rosea; assembly: GCF_003858635.1. Classification (GTDB taxonomy): domain Bacteria; phylum Bacteroidota; class Bacteroidia; order Cytophagales; family Spirosomataceae; genus Larkinella; species Larkinella rosea. The sequence goes on along the minus strand of NZ_RQJO01000009.1, from coordinate 1,267,096 downwards.
TCCCCACTAGGCGATCAGGCAGTCGACGAATTGCAGTGTCATCTTCGGGTGGATGGCAGTCCGGTGGAAGCATATGGTTCTGGCGTGCCCGTTCTCCGATCACTCTGGAACGATCAGCGCCAGTGTGCCGAGGGCACTTCTGCGGAAGCAATCATCGTCAACCAGTTGCTGTCGGATATTCGGGCGGGGCACTTGGCGATCCTTCAGGCCCTGATACGGGCGAAACGGCCCTGCACGACCGGGAATGTTAAAAGCTACTGGCTTGGTGGCGACCCCATTGCACCCCAGTTACTGCACACCTATGACGAGTACCTGACGAGCTTACAAACAATGCCAGAACCCGAGCGCCGGGCTAAAAGCACCTTGTATAAATGGGAGCTCAGTTACCGCTACCTGAGAAATTACCTGGTCGCCACCGGTCAGAATGATCTCTCTCTGAATGCGGTGACCATCGGCTGGGCCAAGAACTATTATCAGTGGCTGAGGCAACGGCCGCTGGCGATCAACTTTTCAACGGAACTGGTAGGCAATGTTCGGGAGGTTCTTCAGTTTGCGCTGGAAAACGAGCTGATGGACGAAAACAAGCTTAGTGCCCTCAAGCTAACTTGGCAGGGTGCCAAACCTATAACCTGTCTGTCGTTAACTCAACTCAAGGCGCTGGAGCAAATGACCTTGCCCAAACCGCTGGATATAGCCCGACACTGGGCGTTGCTAAGTTGTTATACGGGGCTGGATTATCCCGACGCAATTGCCATTGTCAGCAACCCCGCGCCGCATATTGTTCGGCTGCCTCAGGGGGATAAAATCGTCTGGCAGCGGCTGAAAGTCAAGCAGGTTCATCAGGCGTATCCGGAATGGGCGATTTGCCACATCCCCCTGTTAGCGGAAACGCGGGATTTATTGCCCCGAATGGGGCAGCTGCGGGCTCCGTCTTTCACCGGGCTAAACGAGAACCTGAAAAAGATCGAAACTCGACTGGAACTGGGCTTCCGGTTCACAACGAAAACATGCCGGAAGACTGCGGGTGCCCTGTTCATTCACCGGGGCTACCGGATGGAAGCGGTACAGAAGATTCTGGGGCTGAAGGATTTTCGCACGTTTCAGCGGCATTACCTGTCGACCTGGCAGGAGGTAGTCGATGATAACATGGAACGGTTGCAGGACTTTTAATAAACTATTAGGCAGTCCAAATCAACGGTTTTGAGACCGTCGAAAATACGCTCTCCCAACTCCCATAAGCTGAGGGTGGTAATCTCGTGCTGGGAATAGTAACCCGCCACTATTAGATTAGTTTGTTGACAATAAGCCAGCTCGCTGTTGGAATAAGCCTCTCCTTGATCCCAATTCAAGTCGAAAGTAACGTGACCATTCTCGGGATTAAAGAAAAGGGTGTAATGGGTTAAATCAAGGGAGCTAATACGTTCTGATCCTAGCCGGTTGAGAGCCATGTCGAAGGCTTTGGGCACTGTTTTGGCGATGGCGATGCATTCGAGTTGACGATCGATTACCTCTTTTTTCATATTGGCCCGAAGTTACAGCGTATCGGGCAATCAACCAATCTTATTTACGATGCACCAAAGCTTTAGGTGTTTTGTGAAGGCAGTACTAATAAGAATATTGGCGCTGAGATTGTATTTGCTTACGAAATCCGAGACGGTAGTAAGGATCACCATTAACCGCAGCAACAAATGAAGTTTGGTGTCAATACTACTAACCTGCTAAATTGAAAAGAAGTACTAAATGTAAACAACCCGGCTCCTGAAAGAAACCGGGTTGTTTACATTATTAGAAATTCAATTCCCCCAAATACGAGGGTCAGAAATCCGGCTTCGGTTTTCTTCACAAAAACGGGCAAAGTCCTCGACGCCATGCAATAGATCAGTAAAGTTATAGCTGCTGATGTGATACACTTCGCGGTAAACTCGGTGAAAGTCTGTAATCAGGTATTCCATCGTTGTACATTGACCTCGTAATGCGTAGAGGTACAGGTTTTGGTAGGACATCATATACCGGGGCTCGGCGTAATGACCCGTTGTTTTAATGTCAATCACCCGCCCATCCCCAACCACATCGGCTTTCCCATAGACCCGGATACCTTGGTGTTCAAACTCCACAAATTGCTGAGTGGTAGCATAGGCAGGCAGGTAGTGGGTCATCTCATCCAATATCTCTGCATTGTACCCTTCAACGGTCTGTCCACCAGCATATCGGATTAAAGCATCTTCAAAGTCAAGGCCCGCCAGTTGGGCTTCTGTTTTAGGAATAATAACCCGATTGATTCGATCCAGTAGATCCTCAACCTCGATCATTCCTTGTTGGTATTTACCCCAGTCGTTTAACAGACTAGGGTAAACCTGAAGTCGAAGCCCACTCATGCCGCTGAAGCTAATGGGGTGGCTGATTCTACGTACTGCTTGCTTTCTTTGTCAAATTCGCACGCTAATTCTGCCGCTTTGGTACTGACCAACTGAGCTGCCACGGTTCGGCCATTCAGCAGGAACTCCCGCTTTTTGATCGTTTCCATGGCATCGTTTAAGCCACTGCACGTTTGCACACTATCAAGCAGCAACTGTACATCTGCCATTTGCTCCCGATGCCGTTTAACGTCTTCCGTTTCCTGGTTGATTGCAGCATAGTAGGTAGTGAAAATCGTGGCCAGTGGCATTTTACCCGTCTCGATTCGATCAGGAAGACCACACGTATTTTTTCCATAATGGCGATCGGTCGGAGAGAAAGCCACGGTAGATATATTATTATACATTTCCATGTAGCCCACCAAATCCATATCTTTAATAACTACCCCTAAATTTGAACCGACAATATCGGGTCGAATAGTAACCTCATCACCATTGCGATTCTCCTTGTCGTGGGCGACGAACACCAGATTCTTACCCATTACTGATACCCGGCCCACAAACTGCTTGAAGAGCACATTCAACGCTCCGTAGCCTTGCTGAGTCAGGTTGCCATCACGTCGCTTCATACGCCCATCCTGCCGGATAACGTATTCAGCCGCATAATCAAGCATTTTAGAAACAGTATCAAAAATCAGACTATCATATGCACGAATATCTTCGTTCAATACCTGGCTGATGTCTTCCCAGCAGGAAACTTCGATATAGTCCTCCCGGTATTGGGGAGCAACCCGCCGAATACCGCCATCACAATCAATCAAGAGCGGTCGGGGGGCCGTAAAGGCGTAAGAGGTTTTTCGAACACCAGGCTGTCCAAACAGGAGCGTTCGAATGGATTTGACGGTAATAGGGTCGTGTGCTTTTTTAATCAAAAGTGGCATAGCCGTTCGTTAGTAGTACTTTTTAAACAAATTCTTTTGGCAGACTGGTTCCGGTTTAGAAGTTAAACATGAAGAAAGTTTAATTGGATTGTGTACAGAATATAAAGACGTTAACGAAGGGGAATATCTTTAAATAAAGGTATTGAAAACTCAGCGCATGCTCCGGAATCGCAGTGTCAAAGACCTTAAATTGCAGATACCGAATATCCAGGCTTGAAAGAAGCAAAGCCTTTTTTGTCGGTTTTGTCAGTTGGTAGCCCTTCGTATTTGAGAAAAAGGTAATCCACAATTCCCTTTTAGGGTCGCATTTGAGCGACAACCTCGGCCCAAGGCTCGTGCCGGAGATGATGCACCTGCATGTTAGTTGACCGGCATTCTCCACGCGCTATTCATTGGAATCCACTTCGGATTAGATGTCGTTTGGTTTGGAACACCTACCGGACCTAGCTTTGGCAGCTATTTTAACATCAATCCTAGTTATTGTTTTCACACCATGAAACGCTCTACCTTCCTGTCCACACTGGCACTGATGGGCCCCGCTGCGATGCTATCCTGTCAAAATGATCTGGGACCACTGCCCGAGCTGTCAGCTAGCCATCTCGGTGACGCATCGGCTCGCGGCAATGCCGAAATACCTGAAAAGTACACCCTCGTCAAAGATGGTAATGCTAACCTTTTATATCAAAAAGGAATGCTCAAAAAGGTCATTTTGGATACCATTCCCGGAATCGCTGGGGAGAGCTATCCCAATGCACAGGTCATCGAATACGAATATCATGGCGATAATGAATATGGACTCATTTACCGCAATACTTATATCGGCGGCAAATTGGTGCATAAAGTGGTCAATAATCTCACCAACCAGCGTTGCAATGAAACGTTTGAGTATGTGTATAATCAAGAGGGAGTAAAGCAAACTTTCACCAGTGGCCATTTCACATCACGGTATGATACGAAAGGGTTGTTGAGGAAAAAGCAATATTATCATCAGGATCAGTTTATCGGCTATATCTATGACAATGCGGGAGAGAAGCTGCTCCGGGTCGAATGCAAGGACATTTTAAAATGGTACTCAGGTACCGTCAAGATGTATTCGATCAATTTTAAGTACGATGATCGGAATCCGATTGAAAATCGTAGCAATCTGAATCTGAGACTGGACGGCTTTCCTTATTTTACTCCGTTTACGGATGAATACCTACCCATCTTTGGCACCTCGGTAAAATATTTACCAAATGAGGTATATACTGAAAATGGCGAAATCCATTTAGCCTTTAAGTATAAATTAAATGATGCGGGGTATGTCATCCAAAAGGAGACGACTGACCTTATAAACCGGGTTGTCACAACGAAAAACTACGACTATTTGGTCACTCCTCAGTAAAGATGGGGTTTGGCATTAAAGTTAGACTAATCTACGTGTAATTTCATTGGAACTCGCAATCGACCTATTGATTTTGGTTCAGCAGGTTTCAGGTTCGATTCCCGCCAGGATAACAATTATCAGCATTTCAAAGAGGCCAGCTCCACCGCGAGCGGAAAAGTTACCGTTCCGATTGCTATGTGGAAGGTGATCGTCGAAATACCCGTAGGAAGAAATAAAGGTCTCAGCCTTACCAGCGCACAGACGCGTAATGTTGCAGTCAAGATACCTTACCAATGCGGTTGGTGATCTACCCTGGAGTAGTTATTGGGTCAGCGTAGATGCCAATGATGGCAAAACAGGGTAAGATTGACTGCCCAATGTACCGGATGAAGTTGACTCGGTGATCGAGTAGCAGGCTGATGAGATCGTGCAGGCTATGGGGTCATTGCTTGTTACAGTTTCAACATTTCCAGTTTTTATTGAAAATTTTAATCAGTAACCCAATATTGCAACCATTTTGCAACCAAGACTTCAAAAAATCAAATAACCCACTCTAAATGAGTGGGTTATAAAGAAGGCTTGCAGAGGAAGAGGGATTCGAACCCCCGGACCTGTTACAGTCAACAGTTTTCAAGACTGCCGCGATCGACCACTCCGCCATTCCTCTTTGGTCACTAATGTGGGTGCAAAAGTAAGACGGTTTTTTTATTTTCCCAACAGACTTCACCAAAATCCGTATTTTTTCCTTTCGATCGTCTAACTTGCCGCCACACAAACAAATCGGGCGCAATCCCGTTGGAACGGTTATGTGGACAGAAGAAAACAACCAGCTCACCCGAACCTTCACGTTCGCGGATTTCAGCGAAGCCTTCGGGTTTATGACCCGCGTGGCCCTCATCGCCGAGAAAATGGACCACCATCCCGAGTGGACCAATACCTATAACAAAGTCACGTTCCGGCTCAGCACCCACGACGCGGGCGACACGGTAACGGACAAAGACCGGGAACTGGCGAAAGCGATCGACTCAATTTTGAATGCGTGACTGATCGAATGAGTGAATAGCTTCGTAGGATTTTGATGCCGGCAGCGCTATTCACTCATTCGATCAGTCACGCATTCACTCATTCAAAAAAATGAAGCTCTACCTCGTACCCACCCCGATTGGAAATTTAGATGACATCACGCTGCGGGCGGTGAATGTGCTCAAGTCGGTGGATGCCGTGCTGGCGGAAGATACGCGCACCTCCGGGGTGCTGCTCAAACACCTCCAGATCAGCAAACCGCTCCACAGCTACCATATTTTTAATGAACACCAGACCGTTCAGCGCGTGATTGCCCAGCTCAAAACCGGCAAAACGCTGGCGCTGGTGTCGGATGCCGGAACGCCCGCCATCTCGGACCCCGGTTTTCTGCTGGTGCGCGAGTGTATCAAAAATGACATTCCGGTCGAGTGCCTGCCCGGCCCAACGGCCTTTGTTCCGGCGCTGGTCAACTCCGGTTTGCCCGCCGACCGGTTTACGTTCGAGGGCTTTCTGCCCCACAAAAAAGGCCGGCAAACCCGGCTCGGCGAACTGGCGGAAGAAAGCCGCACGATGATTTTCTACGAATCGCCCCATCGACTGATCAAATCACTGACGCAGTTTGCCGAAGTCTTCGGCCCCGACCGCCCCGCCAGCGTCTCGCGCGAGCTGACAAAACTGTTTGAAGAAACCGTTCGCGGTACGATACAGGAAATAATTACGTACTTTGCCGAAAAAACAATCAAAGGTGAAATTGTCATTGTCGTCCAGGGGAAATAAAAAAGAAGGAGGAAAGGAGGAGAGGCTTAAAGGAAGATTCTACTCTTTCGGCATATTCATCATTTCCTTCCTCCTGTCTTCCCTCCCTCCCTTCCTCCTTTCTTCCACCGCCCAGACCCTTTCCCCGCAGGCCAAGGTTAGCCTGATCACGGTTTCGCCGGGGCCGGAACTGTACTCGTCGTTTGGACATACGGCGCTCTGGATCAGTGACCCGATGTATGGGCTCGACCGGGTGTATAACTACGGTACGTTCGATTTCCGGACCGGCAATTTCTACATCAAATTCCTGCGCGGAACCCTTCCTTATATTCTTTCCGTGCATTCGATGAGTGCCATGATCTACGCATCGCAGGAAGAAAACCGCTCCGTGAAAGAACAGATTCTGAACCTGTCGGCCGCGCAAAAACAACGGATTTTTGAATTACTCGAAACCAATTACCGCCCCGAAAACCGGGAATACCGCTACAAATTTTATTACGACAACTGTTCCACCCGCCCGCGCGACATGCTCGCCAAAACCTGCGGGGATAGTCTGCGGTTTCTGAACGTCGTGGATTCCACCCTCTCCTACCGCGACTGGATGAACAGGTACCTGACGAATCAGACCTGGGCGCGGATGGGCATGAACCTCGGCATCGGCTATCCGGCGGATATCCAGGCATCCAGCTGGCAGGCGATGTACCTGCCCGACAACGTCTTCGACGAAGCCGAAAAGGCGCAGCTCAAAACCGCCGACGGCAAGGAAACGCCCCTGGTGGCCAATTCGCTGTTTCTGTTTCGGGCCACCACCGCCGACGAAAGCAATGCGTTCCTGACCTACCTGCTGTCGCCGGATTTCTTTTTCGCGGTTTTGCTGGTGGTGGTTTTCCTGATCACCCGGCGCCAGCGAAAACGCCGGGAAAATGGTTTCTGGCTCGACCGGCTCCTGTTTGGGTTCGTCGGCGTCTGGGGCTGGTTTCTGGTGTTCCTCTGGTTCGGCACCGACCACGGCGTAACGACCTGGAATCCGGCTCTGCTATTCATTATGCCGCTGCACATTCCACTCATTTTCTGGGTGACGCGCCAACGCAATCCTCAAACCATCCGAACCTATTTTTTGTTGACGATGGTGGGACTGGTGGCCTTCTTTTTGTACGCCTTTTTCCAGGATTATCTCTACGGTTTTACTTTCTTTTTACTAACCTTATTGTTTCGCGCGTTTTACCAGTATCGCTCAGCCTCCACCCAAATCGCCCAGACATCGTATGTTAGGTCCTGATCTCCAATTGGCGGGTTTGTCCCGGCAAATTAATGACATAGCGAAAAAAGCCGGGGAATTTATCCGGCAGGAAAGCCGCCTGTTTTCGCGCGAAAAGATTGAATACAAAGACTTTAATAACCTGGTTTCGTACGTCGACAAGGAGGCCGAAAAGATGATTGTCGAAGCCTTGCAAAAGCTGCTGCCCGAAGCCGGTTTCATTACGGAAGAAGGCACGACGGGGCAGAACGCCGACCGCACCGGCCTGACCTGGATCATCGACCCGCTCGACGGTACCGCCAATTTCATTCACGGTTTACCGGTTTTTTCAGTCAGTATTGGATTGGCCGATGGCAAGAACCCGCTGGCCGGAACGGTTTACGACATCAACCGCGACGAATGTTACCACGCCCGGTTGGGGGGGGGCGCCTGGTGTTCGCGGAACGGCGGAGTCGACGAGCGCATTCGCGTTTCGCCCGCAACCCGGCTCCACGAAAGCATGGTGGCCACCGGTTTTCCGTACGCCAGCATGGACCGCATCGAGCGGTATCTGGCCATTCTGGCATCGCTCATGCTGCGGACGCACGGATTGCGCCGGATGGGTTCGGCCGCCATCGACCTGGCCTACGTGGCCTGCGGGCGGTTTGAGGCTTTTTACGAATTTAACCTGAACTCCTGGGACATGGCCGCCGGGGTCCTGCTCGTACGTGAAGCGGGCGGCATCGTCACCGACTTCCGCGGGGGCGACGAATTCCTGTTCCGGGGCGACGTTCTGGCCGGTTGCGCCATGCAACCCGAACTCCTGGCCGTCATCGAAGAATACTGGAACAATGAAGGCACCCTGCCCATTCCACCACCGGTAAAGTAACGGTTTACGGTTTACGGTTTTTAGTAGCCGACGCATGTTGACAACACCAGACTTAGCTCCTTGAGGAAAAAGTATGCGTCAGTCCCGGCGGGGAACCGCACCGAAAACCGAATACCGCAAACCGAATTCCCATTTATCCATGCTCCCCATCGTCTTCATCCATTCCGGTTATCAGTCGTATCTGGAGTATAGCCTGCGGCAATGTCGGCTGGCAAATCCAGAGTCGGCGGTGTATGTGCTGGGGGATGATGCGAATAAAAACCGCTTCCCGTTTGTCACGCACGTGCCGATTGCTGCGCTGAATCCGGAAAAATCGGACCTTTTCACGCAAAATTATATCCACCGCTCCACCAACCCGGAATGGTATGAACGGTTGTGTTTTGTGCGCTGGTTTTACGTGCTGGCGTTTATGGAAGAACGTCAGTTGGACACGGTTTTTGTGGCCGATTCGGATGTGATGCTTTATAAAAATCTGGGGCAATATACCGCCTGGAAAAACCGCAGGCCGAATCAGCAGTCGGCGTATTGTCTGGCGGAATACCCGACTGCGAACCCGTATAGCTGGCAGGCTTCGGCCCATTCTTCCTTCTGGACCCGGCAAGGCATTGCCGATTTCTGCGATTATTTATTGTTGACGTACCAGACCCAAGACAATCAAAACCGTCTGGAAGCGAAGTGGCAGTATCACCAGCAAAACAAGCAGGCCGGGGGTGTTTCCGACATGGCGCTGCTGTATCTCTATGCCGCCGACTATCCCGATCGGGTGATTAATCTGCTGAAGCCGTCGGCAACACCGGGGCAGCCGACCCCGGACGTGTTCGATCTGAACATCAGTATTTCCAGCAACCGGCTGGCCGATGAGTTTGAACTGGATGGCAACCACCTGAAAAAAGTGATGTGGAAGCCTTCGAATTACGAAGGATATAACCGGGTATTAAATCAAAATTGTATCTTTAACTCCCTCCATTTTCAGGGGCTGAGTAAACAGTTCATTCACCGGTATTACCAGGGAACCGATTTGCGGCTGCACCGGATCGGTCAGGAAGTAGCGCAGCGGTTTTCACCGGTTTTGCAACGTGTTCATCGACTGAAAAATGGGTTGAAGCGTCTTTTAACTTCCTGAGCTATGCCCGAAAACATCGACCTCCGCTACCCCATTGGCGAATTTACGTACGGTCAGACGTATACGTTCGACCAAACGCAGGAACACCTTGCGGCCATTGCGGTTTTTCCCCACAACCTGACCGAACTGGTCGGACGCTGGGGTGACAGTCGGCTCGACACGCCCTACCGGCCCGGCGGCTGGACGGTCCGGCAGTTGGTTCACCACGTGGCCGACAGCCACCTGAATGCCTACGTTCGCACCAAACTCGCACTGACGGAGGACGTTCCGACGATCAAACCATACGAAGAACAGGATTGGGCCAAACTGCCCGACTATACGCTTTCCGTAGCCCCCTCGCTGGTCATTCTGAGCAATTTACATCAGCGCTGGGTTATGGTGTTGAACTCCCTGACTGAAAAAGAGCTTCAGCGGCACTATTTTCACCCGGCCAGTCAAATCCGGTTTTCGCTTTCCGAAGCCATCGCCAACTACGCCTGGCACGGCGAACACCACTACCAGCACGCGTACCAACTCGCCGTCAGGAACCATTGGGTATAATTAAAAGTTAAAAATGAAAAGTTGGCGATACCGCCCTCGTTTTAATTCTTACTTTTTAACTGAATGGTTCAGGAACTCATCATCGGCCTTATTTTTCTCGCTGCGCTGGCATATCTGGGCTGGCGGGCCTGGAAAAGTTTGTTCAGGACAGAAGCCGGTTGTTCGAAGGGTTGCGGGTGCAGTGCAGATTCCAGCGTGTCATCGGCTAACAAATCAGGGCGGTTACCAGTTAATTAACTGGTAATACGTATTCCTGGCCAACCTATGACGCGTGACGCAAGTGAACAAAACCGTCTCCCTTTTTATCTAATCCGTGCCACCTTGCTGGCCGTGTTGCTGGCGGGCGCGTGTTCCTGCAAACGAGTCAGACCCGAACCGCCCGCTGCCCGAAATTTCGATGACTCACTCCAAGTCGATAGTTCCTACATTAGTGCGCCAATCCGGTTTGACATTACCGATTTAGAAGGAAAAATCAACAAAGCGTTGGGTCGGGTGCTGGTTGAAAATGCCCAGATCAAAAGTGGCATTTCCCGCCCCATTTACATTCGTATTGAACGATCCGCCCCAATCAGGCTGGCTTTTGACGGCAACCGGCTCACCTTCGGAGCGTCGTTGAAAATCTGGATCAGCAATCCGCTCCGGCTGAGCAACAACCCCAAAGATACGTCCAACCGGGTCTACAGTGCGCTGGAGGTTCGTTTTCGCAGTCCCCTAACGGTTCGAAATGACTGGCGAATGGAAACCAATGTTGAGTTGGAGCATTACCGCTGGATTACGGAGCCCCAGATCCGGTTGTTAGGCATCAACATTCCCGTTACCAAACTGGCCGATCACATTCTGAAGAAACGGGAAAATGGCATTGAAAACGCCATCGACAAAGCGGTTTTTAATGAACTCCGTCTCGATCGTGAACTGCAAACCGTTTGGCGGGATATCCAGAAACCGCTGCTCATCAACCGCGCCTACCAGGAAGTCTGGCTTCGGCCCCGGCCTTTTGCCGTGCTGGTTGGCCCGATTCGCGGCAACCCGACTTCGATCATCATTCCCATGCGGATCAAACTGGCCATCGACTCAAAATTTGGTTCAAAACCGGTTTACGACCCGAATCCTCAATTACCGCGTTTGCAAAAAGTGGCTTTTCTGCCGATGATTTCGCACCTCAATCTATTGAGTCGCATTCCGTACCATCAGATGAGTGCGGTGTTGAACCAATTTATTACCGGTAAAAAATTTGATATTGTCAATCACCTTGTCGACATTGAAAAAGTGAGCGTTTACGGGAGTGATCACGCGCTGATTGTGCGAACCGACATCAAGGGCGCCATTGCGGGGACCCTGTATTTCCGGGGGCGACCAGCCTTCGATACCCTCCGCAATGAACTCGTTATGCAAAACATCGATTACGACATGCAAACCGAACAGTCACTGGCGAAAGTGGCCGACTGGCTACTGCACGACACCCTGAAAGACACCGTGCAAGCCGCCATGAAAATGCCGTTGCAGGAATATTTCACCCTGATTCCCAACCGGATTGAGACCGCTTTTGCCAAGGCGAAAGTGGGTCGAAAAGCCCGGATCGACATTCCGAAATTTCAGTTGAGTCCAAAAGCCATCGCCGTTCGGCCCGACGGATTATACATTCTTCTCCACGCCGATGCCGCCATGATTCTTGAAGTAGTTAATTTGTAAATTGACCATTGACGATCGACCATTGACCATCGTCAGCCGTCAATGGTCGATCGTCAACTAAAACTACTCATGAAACCCGAAAAAAGAGAACCGGAGCAATACGTCGATTTAGGACATAGCGATATTGAAAACCACCTGAAAACGCAGGTGGCACTCTACGAAAAACGGCTAAAAGAAGGCACGGCGGCTAACAAAGTGGCCGCGTTTTTTGCCACCAACCTGCTGGGATTTGCCTATCATTACCTCAAAAGCCGGTTTGGTCCGAAAGCGGAATACCAGTTTTATCCCCGCAACGGCGACGACGGCATTTACCCGATTCATACCTATACCGACTCCGTAACACTCGCGCTGGTCTCGGATTGGGCCACCGACACGCCCGAATCCGACCGGATCGGCGCTTTGATCCGCGATTACGATCCCGATTATACGATTCACCTCGGCGACATTTATTTTGTCGGAACTCCGCAGGAAGTAGCGGACAATTTCACCAATCCCGACGCATCCTGGCACTTCGGCAAACACGGCAGTCTGGCGCTGTCGGGCAACCACGAGATGTACTCCAACGGCACGGCTTATTTTAAAAAACTGCTGCCCGAAATGAAAATCCGCAAAGGCCACGAAGTGGCGACGCAGCAGGCCGGTTTTTTCTGTCTGGAAAATGAACACTGGCGCATCATCGGCCTCGATACGGGTTATAACTCAACGAACCGGCCTTTTCTGGAAGTGTTGTTCAAACCCGACTGCAACCTGCGAAAGGAACTGATCAACTGGCTGAAAGAGGTTGTCAGGCTGGGCAATCCCGACGACAAACGCGGCATTATTTTCCTGAGTCATCACCCCTATTTCTCTTCGTTCCGCGACGATCATCCGGTCGTCGGGCGGCAACTGAAGGAGGTTTTCGGCGCGGCCGAGCGACCGGTTTTGTGGTTTTGGGGCCACGAACACCGGCTGTCTTTTTACAATAAATACGGTTTTTCGGACGGTATTCAGGCCTGGGGACGGTGCGTGGGCCACGGCGGGATGCCCGTCGAAACCGATCCGCCGGATCGCGGCCATCTGGGGCAGCTGCTGTTTTACGATCAGCGGGTTCGAGAACGCATCCGCCGTCGCGATGTAGGTTACAACGGCTTCGCCCTCCTGAGCCTGAACGGCCCCGCCATCGACATCAACTACATCGACCAGACCAACAAAACCGTCATCGCCGAACGCTGGAAAGTCGACGAAGCAGGTGGTTTGTCCTCCGAAATTCTGGAAGTGCACCCGGAAGTGACCAAGTATTGACTATGATTGCGGTGATTAACTTTGATTACGGTGGTTTTGAATGATAAAAGTGATTGTTCGAACAGTCTCAGTCTCATGTCATCACTTTTAGTATCTTATTCATCAGCCTTTTGTCATTTAAATCATAGTTAATCACCCCAATCATAGTCACCCTTTCCACCGCCACAAATACCGCGACGCCAGCGAGCGGTGGGGACGCCAGGGTTCGGCGATTTCGTGCAGGCGTTTGTAGAGCGCGCGACCGGTTTCGGTCAGCCCATAGGCTTTGACCATCCGCTGCCGGATCACCAGGTCATCAATCGGGAACACATCGGGGCGGTTCAGCACAAACATGAGCAGCATTTCGACCGTCCAGCGGCCTACGCCCTTGATGGGCAGCAAATATTGCACAATTTCCTCATCAGTTAGCGCACTCAAATAAGCGACGGACATCGGGTTTTCCAGGGCAAAAGCGGCCACGCTTTGCAGGTATACCAATTTCTGGCCCGACAGTCCGGCGCTCCGCAGCTCTTCCGCCGATTTGGCAACCAACTGGTCGGGATGCGGATAGCCGTCCGGGAATAAGGCGAGAAACCGGGTAAAAATGGACTCGGCGGCTTTGACCGAAATCTGTTGGGAGACGATGCTTTCCAGCAGCGCCAGGTAAATGCGGTTTTTCGCGGGATCTTCTTCGTAGTCGAAAGCGACTTTCGGTTCGGGTGTCGATTCAATGATTTTCTTCAGAATCAAATCCCGGGAGAGGTGAGCAAGCGGCATAGTAAAACGACTTCTTTCTGGTCATTCAATGACCACTAAAGATCGGGAATTGTGGGCAGAATGACACGGTTCTTACGGGATTTCGGGACGAAATTACCAACCCGTTTGCGATTGTCTACCGGCTCAATTTGACGGTTCAATGCCCGGAATGTACGGTTCAGAAAGCTGCAAATTGAATTCCCCCGTCTGTTGTCGCCATATTGCGTCAAGTAATTCAGTCATAAGCCTTTCCACACCATTACTTTTCAAAACTCACTACCATGAAAAAGGTATTTAAAATTATTGGATACAGTTTCCTCGGCCTGCTGCTGATGGCGGGCGGTTTTTGCGCCTATGTGGCCGCCGTGGGTGTACCAAGTTACGATCCGCCCACCATTCCGGAAGTCACGGTTGAGAAAACACCCGTTCGCGTGGCCCGTGGTGAAGTGATTGCCCAGATTCAGTGCATGGAATGCCACGCCAACAACGAAAACCGGGTAACCGGGAAATTCCTCGGCGAAGTTCCGGCCATTTTCGGCAAGCTGTATTCCAAAAACATTACACAGGACAACGAAAAAGGCATCGGAAAATGGACCGACGGCGAAATCATGTACTTCCTGCGTACCGGGCTCCGTCGGGATGGTTCGTATGCTCCCGTTATGCCCCAGTACCCCAACATGGCCGATGAAGACCTGAAATCAGTAGTGGCCTGGTTGCGCTCCGACCGGTTTCCGGTGCAGGCATCGAAGGAAGAGGGACCTGAATCAGAACTTAGTCTGGTATCGAAGCTGCTGACGCATACGCTCATGAAACCGTTGCCGTATTCGCCAAAGCTGGTGGCGCTGCCGGACAGCAACGACCCGATTGCGCTGGGCCGTTATACCGCCGACGCCATTGGCGATTGCTACAGCTGCCATTCGGGTGATCTGATCGATCAGGATAAGGTAAATCCCGAAAAGACGAAGGGCTATTACGGCGGAGGAATCGAGATGCTGGGGGATGGCGGAAAACCCATTGCAACGGCGAACCTGACCTTCGATGAGCAAACCGGTATTGCGAAAAAGTATACGAAGGAGCAGTTTATCCGAATGGTACAAACCGGCGCCCGGCCCAATGGAACGCTCCTCCGGCGACCAATGTCGCCCCGGCCGATGTTGTCCGACCGGGAATTGGGTGCGATCTACGAATACCTGAAAACCGTCCCCAAAATCCACAACGACATTGCTAAAAAGAACGCCGAATTGCAGTCCAAAGAAGCGCCTGCGGAAAAAGCGACCGCTGGTCGCTAAATTGGGGCGGTTTTTTCAGACCAGTGAAACGGTTACCCGAAACTCCAGCCCATCCTCTTCAACCCGGGGGATGGGCTGGCCTAACATTCGGTATTTCGATATAATATTACTCAGTCCAACCCCGTTCGAAAGCGCCCGGCTGGATTTGCGCTGAAGATTGTTACTCACGATCAACTGCTGCTGTTCGTCGGTTTTGAGCATAATAACCAGCGGTTGTTCCGGCAGAATGATGTTGTGCTTGACGGCATTTTCGATCAAAAGCTGCAACGTGAGCGGAGGCAACTGAAGCATTTCCGTGCCGGGCCGGATGTCTGTTTTCAGCGTAAGAGCCTCACCGTGGCGGGTTTTCAGCAGGTGGTAATACGATTCCACAAATTCCAGTTCATTGGCCAGGGGCGTGAGCGGATTCTCGTTGCTGCGCAGTAAATACCGGTAGACCGAACTCAGTTCCTCGGCAAACGTCTCGGCTTGCCGGGGATTTTCGCTGATCAGCGCGGTCAGCGAGTTGAGGCTGTTGAACAGAAAATGCGGATTGACCTGTTGCCGCAACGACGCCAGTTCGGACTGCAACTGGGCTTTACTGAGCGTATCGAGTTCTTTCCGGGATTGCTGCAGGTGTCCGAAACTGTGGATGCTTTCGTACGTAATAACTACAATGGCGGCAATGATGGTGGTAAAGAGCATTGACAGCAGCAGCCGGGGTATTTCAGGCTCAAAACCGGGCATGGCAATGAACCAATAGATAAAAAACAGCGCCCCAACGTGCAGGTTGGAACTGATGGCGCAGGCAATAAATAACCGGAACGCCCGAACTACATACTGGTGGGGCTCAGGATGTATCTCATTTATTTTCAGGCCAATACTGTTATTCACGTACCAGTTGATGAACGAATGGATTAGCGTGATTCCCGTTGCCAGCCCAAAGGTCGTCCCGGTTTGCCAATAGGCATTGCCGATCAACAGCCAGTTGATGATGCTGATGTAAAGAGGTAAAACAATGATCTGTAAAAGCCAGTCGTAACGGGAAAAAACCGGTAGTTTCATAGTAGGCCAGCGGCACGGCTGCTTTCAAAGCTACGAATTTCTGCCTACAGATCAATACGTTCAACGGGGGTAAGCTACGCAGCTTCGGCACCCATTCACCGACAAATTCGACCGGTTTACCTACAAATTTCACCTCCACGCAACGTTAGCGTTCCTTTTAGCGATATAGGAGAAGAAGGAGCACCACTCCGCACAACCAACCATCTTTTAAACACAACTTCGCTATCGAATGGAACGCAAGGAATTTTTGAAACGGACTTTTTCCGCACTGGGCATTGCGGCAATCTCCCCCATGGTCGGTGCCTGTACTACAACCGATACGGTTGAACCGGATGCGACCACCGGAACCACGACCGGAAGTTGTACGACCACTTCGGACGAAACCGATGGCCCATTCCCGACCAAATCGCCCGCCAGCCTGGTAGCGACCGACATCCGTTCGGACCGGCAAGGCACGCCACTGACCGTCAAGATTACCGTGCAAAATAAAAACGCCAGTTGTGCCGCATTAGCGGGCGCCCTGGTTGATATCTGGCATTGCGACGCGGCCGGTAATTATTCCGAATATGGAGGTACCGGCATGCAGTCGACCAACTTCCAGAGCGTGCATTTCCTGCGGGGCCGTCAGACGACTGATGCTACCGGACTGGTGACGTTTACCAGCATTTACCCTGGCTGGTATTCGGGCCGGGCGGTTCATATTCACGTCCACGTTTACAATTCCAGCGGCAAATCCCTGAAAATTTCCCAGATCGCGTTTCCCGAAGACATCAGTAAGGTCGTTTTTGCACAGGGCGTATACGCCAGCCACGGACAGGCCGATACAACCAATGCCCGTGATAACGTCTTCAGCGACGGTGTAACGACGAATATCTCGACCATAACCGGAAGTACAGCCGCCGGATATGTGTTAACCTGGAACATGGTGGTAGAGGCTTAAGTCCGACTTTCAACACCGGCAACATGCAAAAAGGCATCATCAAATTAGGGTACCGTAAAATCATCGACGCATCCACGCACAACGCCTGGGATCAGTTTGTGTTCAACGACACCCACCTTGAGTTTTACATGCAGGCGCAACGCCTGGATCCGGCCGGGAAATTTCCCACCTTCCGGCTTCTGAAAGAGCATGTTGCCGGTGCCG
Organism: Larkinella rosea; assembly: GCF_003858635.1. Classification (GTDB taxonomy): domain Bacteria; phylum Bacteroidota; class Bacteroidia; order Cytophagales; family Spirosomataceae; genus Larkinella; species Larkinella rosea. The sequence continues at coordinate 1,249,685 of NZ_RQJO01000009.1, read as the reverse complement.
ACCAGCTTCACTACCTGACCAGTACGGCCGCCATTGGGTACATTCGGCAGTTGAACGACCTCATTCCGGACGTTGCCAACCGGTTTGGAAAACGATGCCTGCCGTTTCAGCAGTTCCGATTTGAAATCATCGATTCGCACATTCAGGACAAAAGTCAGCATAAAATTTCCATCTGGTTTTACAGCGATCCGGTTACCTGGATCGACACGGTCGAAAACAACCTGCTGATTGCCTGTGGCGACAAAACCGCTGAACTACCGACGGGCGACGAACTGCAAACCGACCTCATTCCGCTTTCTCCGTTTTTGAGTATTACCCATTTTTCTCCTTCCGAAAGGTCAATTAAACCGTAAAACCGATGGACAGGCTGGCTCAAACCGAAGCACATATTTACCTTGCTGACCAGCGGGGCCGCTCGCAAACCACTGATTTCCGGAGTTTTCACACCTTCAACTTCGGTGATTACCAGCACGAAAGCCGACAACCTTTGGGGGCGCTAACGGTTTTTAATGACACTACGCTGCTGCCCGGAAAGAGCCATCCGATTACCGTTGATGAACCGACCGAAATGCTCCTGATACCGGTGGTGGGCGGCATTGAAATGGTGGACGGTTTTGGAGAAAGTGTTTTTTGGGGTGCCGGTGAGGTGTTCCGGCTGGAGGTAATCCCCGGCCAGGAATTCCTGATTAGCAATCCATTTGAATCCGAAGCGGTCAATTATTTACAGATCGGACTAAAAACGGAGAAAACTCATCGGGAAATCAGCGCGGATTTTCCGCTGCGGTCTTTTCAGCTTGAAAACCGCAACCAGCTTCTTCCTTTCTTCGCTTCGCCAAACCAGAGCCGACTGGGTTTTATCGGGAAATACACGGGCCGGCACGATGGCGTTTACGGGCTCAGCGATCCGCAGAAACGCGTTTTTGTTTTTGTCATCGAAGGCGCTTTTGAAGTGCAGGGCCGGTTGCTGCACCCGCGCGACGGTCTGGCGTTGTGGAATCTGACGGAAGTGGAATTTGAAGCTCTTTCCAACGATGCTATTCTGCTCCTGCTGGAAGTAAATTAGGTCAGGCCCGTTGAAAGTCGAAAAACGACCAACGGGCCTGACACAATTCCTACATTCATGGATCGGTTAAAAGTCGCGATCCACAACGAGGGGTTCCTGGATGTGGTTTTCGATCATGTTGGCCAGCACCTGTTTTGAGGTCAGACCGATCTGACGATCGACGAGTTCGCCGTCTTTGAAAACCAAAATGGTCGGCATGTTTCTGACTTTATACCGGGCCGTTACCACCGGATTCATTTCCACATCGACCGTCGCCACCGTAGCCGTGCCCGTAAAGTCGACGGCTAATTCATGGACAATGGGTTCCAGTCTGCGGCAGGGCGGGCACCATTCGGCGCTAAAATCGACCAGCAATACGCCGGGTTTGGTAATCAGGTCGTCCCAGTTCTGATCAGTGGCATAAACCGCTTTCGTGTTCTCCGTATTCATCAGTTTGATCGTTTTGTTTACCTGTTTATTCCGGTAAATCGCCAGAATCACCCGCGTCCCGGAAAAAGTTTTTGGGCAAAACCGGGTTTATCCGGCTTCCGAAACGCGCTTTAACTGTTGAATGCACTTGTATTTCTGGTTCACGGCGGTGTGCCGGTTTTTCCAGCCCATCGTCACCATCAGGTTGTCCATGGGTTCGTGGGAGAAGTAAATCGATTTGATAACCCGCTGACAATGACCCGTAATCCGGGCCATCCAGGCATTGAGTCGTTCGTGCTGACCCTCTTCGGGTGAAGCGTCATCGGAAACAAAATCCTGCGTATCCTGAATCAGGATTAATTGTTCTTCGGAGATGGGAACCAGCTTTTCGTCACGCAGCTTTTTCAGCCAGCTGTGTTTTGCAATCGAAAATAGGAACGTCTTCAGCGTTGAGGTAAGCCGAAAATCCGGAGCGGTTATTTTCTGATATAGCACCAGCACCGATTCCTGAAAGATATCCTCGGCATCGCCTTCATTTCCCTTGTTCTGCTGAACAAAACGGGCAATCGACGGATAATATTTTTTATACACCCATTCATACGCCGACGTATCTCCGGCGCGCAACGATTCCAGCAGGCTATCCTCACACATGCAGTTCATGGCAACTTCTCTTTAGCCCTTCATACCCTAAGCCCGGTATGAATCACCCGCGATACCCCGTTTTTTTTAGTTTATTTTTTTGGACATCCCATATTCAACGCGAACCCACTGGGAATAAGCCCGATACAGCGTCGACCATAAACTAAAAACCGGTGAACCGCTCAGGATTCCGACGTCAGCGACCTCACTTCGATCTGGCTGGTATGATACACCCTGGAGTAGGGTTCGACACTTTGGGTCAGCCATACGTTACCGCCAATCATGGAATCGTGCCCCACCACGGTTCGGCCACCCAGAATGGTGGCGTTGGCATAAATGATGACGTTGTCTTCGATGGTTGGGTGCCGTTTTTTCGACGCCATGGATTTGGCCACGTTGGTTGCCCCCAGCGTAACCCCCTGATAAATTTTCACATTGGAGCCAATCACCGCCGTTTCGCCAATGACGACCCCTGTTCCGTGATCGACAAAAAACGACGAACCAATTTCGGCGTTGGGGTGAATATCAATTCCCGTATGGCTATGCGCGTATTCGGTCATCATCCGGGGCAGCAGCGGCACATTCAGGTCCGTCAGTACGTGCGCGATTCGGTAAACCGCAATGGCATAGAATCCCGGATAAATCGCAATCACTTCCTCAACGCCCGATGCCGCCGGATCAAAAGCGGAAATGGCCTGCGCATCCAATAGTAACTCTTCATACGTAGTTGGCAGGTAATCAAAAAACTGCTCAACAATCATTTCCCGATCAGTCGGCAGATGCTCCGACAGCGGTTTTAGCAGGCAGGAAAGCCGGTTATTCAGCTCATGATACGTATCCGCCGTACTGGCAACCAATGATCTGCAATCCTGGGTAATGGGAAACAAAAAACGGATCAGGTTATCGATGAACCGGCCTACATCGGGTTTGGAAGGAAGATAATACCGGTAACTGGCGTTTTGAGTCGCCATCCGTTCAAAGAATTGTTGCTGTTTGGAAGCAGTCATGGAATGGTAACAGGATAAAGTCTATAGATAGCGTCAAATCGATCGGGTAATGAAACGTCACCGCAAAAAAAATCCTTCTTCCGAAGGGTAACCTGTTCAAAACCAACTGTGTATCACCCGCCCCGATTATGTGGAAAGACAACAACAGCCCCTGGTTTGACTAAAAACGGACATTGACAACAAAAAAATGCCTAAGACGTTGAAAAAGAAACAAAAACACTGCCAAAAAGTTCGGTGACTCCTTTGGTTAAAAACTTGCTATGACGAATATAACGAACTTGATGAAGACTACGATGTCATACCTCAAAAAAACGGCGATTACCCTGTGCAGCTCCCTGGCCGCAACAGTCAGTTTTGCCTTCCTGGTGTCGCTGGCCTGTCAGCCACGCGAGGCCGATGAGGACAAAACCATCGAAACACCGGGCACGACCGCTCCTATCGCTACGGTTCAACTGGAAAATGCATTTCCCGCCCTGCGATTTAGTAATCTGGTCGAATTCACCCACGCGGGCGACGGCACCAATCGCCTGTTTGTGATCGAGCAGGAAGGCCGGATTCGCGTTTTCGAGAATAATTCCGCCGTCAAAACCGCCGGAACCTTTCTCGATATTGCCAGTAAAGTGGCCTCCGGGGGCGAAATGGGATTGCTTGGGCTGGCGTTTCACCCCGATTTTAAACAGAACGGGTATTTTTTCGTCAACTATACCAAAAATAATCCCCGCGAAACCGTCATCGCCCGCTACAAAGCAACGGCGGGCAGTAACCAGGTCGATCCGGCGACGGAAGCCATTCTGTTTAAATTTGAACAACCCTACACCAACCACAACGGTGGGAAAATAGCCTTCGGTCCCGACGGTTTTCTGTACATCGCTGCGGGCGACGGCGGCAGTGGTGGTGATCCGCAAAACAACGGGCAGAATCTGAAAACCATGCTGGGAAAGATGCTGCGCATTGACGTCAACAAAACCGATAAGGGCAATTACGGTATTCCGGCCGACAATCCGTTTGTGGGGAACGCCAATGCCTTTCCCGAAATTTACGCCTACGGATTGCGGAACCCTTGGCGGTTTAGTTTCGATAAACAAACCGGGCAGCTTTGGGCGGGTGATGTGGGGCAAAACACACTCGAAGAAATCGACATCATTAAAAAAGGCGGTAACTACGGCTGGCGGCTGAAAGAAGGTCAGGAATGTTTTAATCCGAAAAACGACTGCAACCAGGGCCAGCTCATCGAACCCATCCACCAGTATCCGCGCAGCGAGGGCGTGTCGGTTACGGGAGGTGTGGTATACCGTGGCAACCGCCTGACAGACTTGCAGGGGAAATACCTTTACGCGGATTTCGGCAGCGGTAAAGTATGGGCGATCAGTTTCGACGGGGATAAAAAAACCGGTAATCAGCTAATTACCAGCGATGGCGGTCCGGTTTCGGCTTTTGGCGAGGATGCCAACCAGGAAGTCTACCTGCTTGATCACAGCAATGGCACCATCCGGCGGTTCGTGGCAAAATAATGCGTTCAACGCCTTTACAATATTCCTGGCGATCATCGACAGATTCCGAACGGGATCTGTCTTTTTTTTGCCAATTTTCTGTAGATTGGTAGTTGTAACCCGGAATTACTATCATGTATACGACAACGATCCATACACCGGTTGGCCTGGCGGTCATCAGCGGCAACGAAGACGGCATTTCGAGTGTCCGGGTTAGCAACGAGCCCGGCCCCGATTCGGCCTTTGTTCCCGCCGTACTGCACAAATGTGCGCGGCAATTGGAGGAATATTTCCTGAATCGGCGTCGATCGTTTGACCTCCCGCTTCGTCCTCAGGGAACACCCTTTCAGCGGGCGGTCTGGCAAATGCTGCGGGAAGTCCCATACGGAAAAACGATGTCATACCTCGAGTTGACCCGGCGGTTGGGCGACGAAAAAGCCATTCGGGCGGTGGCGGCAGCCAATGGAAGAAACCCGATCTGGATTATCATTCCCTGCCACCGGATTATTGGCTCCAACGGCGACCTGACCGGGTATGCCGGTGGATTAGGCCGGAAAAAATGGCTACTGGAGCACGAGCAGGTTGCTAATGGTCAGTTGAGTCTGTTCTAGTTTACCGGTTTCAGTATACGGTTTTCGCCGGGCCGACGTGTCGGCGGCCGATGCGTTCTTTTTTTGAATGTACCGTCCGGGCGAAGAGTGTGGCAGCCGATTGGTAAAAACCGTAAACCCATTCATTCATAGCGCATCGTTTTTGTGAAATTCTTTAATACCCTATTCCTCCTCCTGCTGGTTACAAGTCTTAGCGGTTGTTTTTTCCGTAAATGGCGGATGAGCGACCGGCAGATTCAGGAGCACTTTGCCACTAAGGCGGTCAAACCGACTTTTTTCACGATTGAGAATGATAGTTTGAAATTATACGTGGCCAGCATTGGTTCGGATACGTTGCCTCCCCTGCTGTTGATTCACGGCGCCCCCGGTTCATGGTACGGGTATTTGCGTATGATTGACGACAGCTTACTGCACACCCGGTTTCACATTCTATCCGTCGATCGACCGGGTTACGGGAAATCCCGAAAGGGCCGCAAAGCCGTTACGTCCATCACCAAACAGGCTCGGTGGATTGCCCACGCCCTGAATCTGAACCATTCCGGCAAACCGGCCATTGTGCTGGGCCGGTCGTATGGTGCACCCATTGCCGCCCGTCTGGCCATGCTATATCCGAGTCGGATCAAGCATTTGTTCCTGATTTCTTCGCCACTCGATCCGGCCAAAGAGAAGTTTTTCTGGTTTTCGAAATGGGGCAGAATGACCCCGGTTCAGTGGTTTCTCGATCGGCACATTAACCTGGCAACCGCCGAAAAATATTCGCACGTTGCCGAATTGAAGCAGTTGGAGCCTTTGTGGCCCACGCTGAACGTACCGGTAACGCTGATGCAGGGTGGTAAGGATTGGCTGGTCGATCCCTCGAACCTTGATTACGCCCGAAAAGTGCTCGCCGGCAAACCGGCAGAATTTATTTTTCTGCCCGAAGCGGGTCACCTGATTACCAATTCCCATAGCGGAATGGTTAAAAACCTAATTTTACAATGCGATTAATCCTGTACGGACGCGATTATGCCTGTACAGACGCGATTAATCGCGTCTCTACCCCAAGATATGATAACCCTCGAAACCATCCGGACGGCCCACGACCGCATTCGCGCCCACATTCACCGGACGCCCATCCTGACCAATCAGACCATCAATGAACTCAGCGGAGTCCATATTTTTTTCAAACCGGAAAATTTCCAGAAAATCGGTGCGTTCAAGGCACGGGGCGGTTTGAATGCCATTTTGCAGCTCTCGGAACAGGAACGCTACCACGGTCGGACGATGGGTCCGGTTACGACGCATTCCTCGGGAAATCACGCACAGGCCGTTGCGTTTGCCGCCCGCCAGGTGGGTATAAAAGCCTACATCGTGATGCCCCGGACCGCTCCTCAGGTGAAGAAAGACGCTGTCAAAGGCTACGGGGCCGAAATCATCGAATGCGAGCCCACGCTCGAAGCCCGGGAAGCGGGCGTTCGGGAAGTGATCGAACGCACGGGAGCGGTTTTGGTTCACCCGTTCGACGACGATCGCGTAATTGCCGGACAGGCAACGGCGGCCAAAGAACTGATCGAAGATGCCGACTATGACTCGTTCTTTGATGCCATCCTGGCTCCGGTTGGCGGGGGCGGTTTGCTCAGCGGCACGGCTTTATCAACGCATTACCTCAGTCCACGAACGAAAGTATTTGCCGGAGAACCGGAAGGTGCTGCCGACGCGGTGTTGTCGTTCAAAAGCGGAAAAGTGGAAAAAGCGCCTTACATCAATTCCCTGGCCGACGGTTTACTGACCAGCCTGAGTGAACGGACATTAGGCTACATTCGCGAACACGTCACGGATATTCTGACGGTTTCGGATGCAGAAATTAGTGCCGCCATGCGCCTGGTGTGGGAACGGATGAAGATCGTGATCGAACCTTCCAGCGCGGTTCCGCTGGCGGCTTTATTCAAAAATAAAGCGCAATTTACCGGGCAAAAAGTAGGTATCATTCTGACCGGGGGAAACACCGACCTGGGAAAGCTGCCTTTCTAACCATCCGGGCAAATCACGGTTTAATGCTTGACGGAAACCCTAGCTGTACGACCGGTTTGCCGGACACAAGCGGCTAGCCAGTTGAACCAGCTCGCTGTACCGCGTCGGTTTGATCAGCAACGCATCTGCACCGGATTCGTTGCCTCCCCGGTTTTCGCCAGGTGCTAACGAAGAGCCAAGAATAACGGTCGGGATGGACCGAAGCCGACTGCTCTTCTTCAGGCGCTTTAACGTTGCAAACCCGTCCATAACCGGCATGTCCTGATCCAGAATAATCAGGTCCGGCACATCGTAATAGTCGCTGAGGTGATCCAGCAATTCCTGCCCGTCTGAAAATGTAAAGAGCAGGCAACGGGGCTGGTTTTTCTGAAATGCCTGCCAGAGCATAAACCGGTCATCGTCGTCGTCATCGACAATAAAAATGAGATTGTTTTTCAACTGCATGATCAACCACGGTTTTAGTGAACATTCGCCCGAACCAATCTAAACAAGATAGCCGATCCTTTTCACGGACCGGCTACTCCCTTTCTACCTAAAACGCAAAAGAAAACACAAAATCAGCGGGGAGACTTGCGACTGGAGACTGACTGAATCCGTTTCTCCAAAGTCTCCCTTTTAAGTATTGATAAGTACCTGTTTTCGCTTAACCTGCAGACGACACCACTGAAGCAGTTGGAGTCGTTCCGGGTGAGAAAGTAACCGAAGCAGTTTTCGCAATTCCTTCCGAAAAAGCCGCCGGTCAAAATCAACTTTATTAAGTACACACTTGCTATATTCAAACCAGGACATATTCAGTTGATGGGGTTAAATGTGGATAGCCTTCCCACAAAGATGGGGTAGTCATTTTAAATAACCCTTAGACTGCGATTAGAATTATATTAGAATTTTTTGGCAAAAAAATAGCCGGTTTCCATGATGCAACCGGCTATCGAAATCACCTGAAATTAGCAATTTTACTCGCCAAAAACCTTCTATTGCATTGAGCGTAAAGAAATGAGGACAAGAGAAAGGCAGAAAACCGCTGAAAGTCAACCGATTTACTATTTCATCTCATTTCCCATGTCTTTACCCTCAAAAAGCAACAAGAGCAGGAGGCTAAATCTGCTCCACTTATTCCCGACACAAAGTAGGCCCCCCCATATTAGAAAATACTTAGAGCCATCTTAGAAAAAAGTTAATTCTAAGCCGTTGGTATGGCCTATTGCGAAGACACCTTTGATCGAACCGACTGAAAGCGGTAGAATTTATATCAAAAACCGGTTATCGATAACCGGTTTTTAAATCGACGGGAATTGCGATTACTGACCGTTTACTTTGCCGATCAGCCGAAGACTCGCTTTGATTTTTGGCATAGTTTACCAAAATTGGACCACGAAAATCGGTATCCATGAACCCAATTATCTCCAGAATAGTTTCTGCCGTATTGATCCTTTCCACGGCCAGAACGGTTTTTGTTTTCCTCAGCATTGTCGGTTTATCCACTCCCCTATTTGGACAGAATCGCGCCCAGGAATCGACCTTTACCAATCCCCTTCTGACTGCCGGAGCTGATCCGTGGGTTCTTTTTAAGGATGGGTATTATTATTATACGAACACAACGGGCCGAAACTTAACGCTTTGGCGCACGAAAGATTTCACCAGTTTAACCAATGCCGAAAAAAAGGTCGTTTGGTCACCGCCCGCTTCCGGGCCCAATTCGAAAGATATCTGGGCTCCCGAACTTCACCGCTTAAACGGAAAGTGGTATCTCTATTATACAGCGACAGACCGTGAAAAACCGGGTGATTTGAATCGGTACGTTTTTGTGCTGGAGAACGAAGCCTCCAATCCATTGGCAGGCAGCTGGACCGATAAAGGCAAGCTGAATACCAACTATACCGGACTCGACGGATCGGTTTTTGAACATCAGGGCAAAACCTATTTTTTGTATTCGGGATATGTCGGTCCGCAAAGTAATCTGTTCATTGCCGAGATGATTAACCCCTGGACAATCAGTACGAAGCAGGTAGAACTAGCGCGGCCCACCTTGTCGTGGGAAAAATACGATGGGCGGGAGATTTGCGAAGGTCCCCAGTTTTTGAAGGGAAAACGGGGGAAACTTTTTATCATCTACTCAGCCAGCGCGTGTTGGGACGACAATTATTCGCTGGGGATGCTGACAGCCGCCGAAACGAGTAATTTACTGGACCCGGCCTCCTGGACGAAATCAGATCAGCCCGTTTTTGCCCAGTCTGCGGCTCACAACGTATTTGGCCCCGGTCACAACTGCTTTACCCAATCGTCCGACGGCCAGGAGGACTGGATTGTGTATCACGCAAAAACCGAAGCCAATAAGGCTTGCAAAGACCGAACGCCCCGCGCTCAACGGTTTGGCTGGAAAGCAGATGGCAGTCCGGACTTTGGTATACCCGCTGCCGTCGGAACACCTCTGCAAAAACCAACCTCAGTGGCCAGGTAACGGCGCACGATGCAGTTTCTACTTTTCATTCCATTCCCCTTATCGCCCTGGGTCTAGCGGCTCTAAGTGGGCAGGGCCCTCACCATTTTATAGCCGCCAACCACGCTAAAATCACCTTCCGGGAATAATACCCATATTGAACTTGCCACCACAAGTAAGTCCCGACGGTTTTGTCGAAAAAAGGCTTTTCCAAAATTTTACAAATAATCTTTAAGAAAGTGTGGGGTAAAATAATAAAACTTTGTCTTTGAATTAGAACATTTTAGATAAGTCCTCTGGCCGGGACAACCACTCGTATTGATCCGACATTGAAATGAGAAGCCCAAATGGACGCTTTCAATTTCTTTTCCGATCCCACAGCGGTTTTGACTGGCCAGCGCGCTTATTTCAGACTCAACAACCGAGTTTTAACTAGTTGATTGGTGGCCTGATCGATCCGATCCATTTAACCGTACGTTAGGATAAAAGATAAGATGCGGTTTGTGCAATGGATGGAATGGGTTTTAAATCCCGTCGAACTCACCGAAGATCTCAACTTATACCGCACGTAAATAACTGATAAACCGATGAACCTAGCGGAGCAGGAAAGCGATGATTTTTCCATAGGGAAAGACATATTCGGTGTTTCGGCAGAGACTAAAATTTTTTCTGACGAATACTTTATCAAGGCTTGCTTCGATAAATCACCCAAAGAAGGATTTGAATTACTCTTTCGTAAATATTATACGAATTTGTGTAATCACGCGATCCGGTATGTTTATGCAAAGGAAACGGCGGAAGATATCGTTGCGGAAGTTTTTACCAACTTCTGGAACAATAAAGTGTATGAACAAATCACATCATCCTATAAATCTTATTTATACATATCCGTCCGAAACAGAGCACATACTTGCCTGAAAATTGAATTAAATCGAAATACAACCTTTGAATCTAGCAGCGTAGAATTTCAGAATTACAACAATACGACGGTTTTGCGGCCCGACGAAATTACCCAGTTTCATGAGTTGAGTCAGAAACTGGATGCTGCCATTCAACGCCTGCCACAACAATCGAAGCGGGCGTTTCAACTGAATCGATTAGAAGGCAAAAAATACACGGAGGTCGCCCTCGAAATGCAACTGACCGTCAGCGCCGTCGAGCGCTTAATCAGCCGCGCTTTAGCTAAAATCAGAGAAGAATTAAAGTCCGATTATTTACTCGTATTTTCTCTAATGTATTTTATTCAGTAATAACCTAATTCTCAGCGCAATGAGATACACTTTCTGTTATAAACATCCAAGATGAACACATCATTAACGAAGAAGATCCTGTTCGATTATTTCGATGGAAGGAGTACATCCATCCAGCGAAAAATGATTGAAGAGTGGCTCGAAAATCCACACAACAATGAACTGTATTACCACTATCTGGATGAATGGGAACAGCAACACCCGCAGTATGTTTTTGATGCCGACCGGGGCCTGGAAAAAGTATACCTGAATATCAATAATCCACCCGCTGGCCTGATCGAAAGCAGTCCGGTTGAGAAAGAAATTAACTTTTTCCACTATAGTAAATGGCTGGCAGCCGCTTCTGTAATTCTGATTGCAACGTTTTTTGGCTGGTTTCAACTTCAAAAACCATCGCCTGTCACGTATAATAAACTGGTTAAAACCACGAAGAGTCAAACGGGCGAAATCTACGAAAAAGTAAATACAACTTCGCAGCCCATCCTGGTCAATTTGCCGGATAAAAGCTCAGTAATTTTACAGCCAAACAGTAAAATATGCTATTCGCCGAAGCAATATAACAAGACAAAACGAGAAGTTATTTTAGCGGGTGAAGCCTTTTTCGAAGTAAAGAAAAATGCGGATCGACCCTTTTTCGTGTATGCCAATGAATTAATTACCAAAGTATTAGGTACCAGCTTTTCGGTAACCAACCGGCAGGCCGGGTCCTCGATGGAGGTGATGGTTAAAACCGGAAGGGTTGCCATTTTTCTTCAGCACGACACCGATAAAAATCAAAAAATAACCGCCCATTCGCTTGACGGATTGATCTTAAATGCCAACGAAAAAGTAAAAGTAAACGGAAACGATTTTAAAATAGACAAACCAACCCTTATTACACCGGAGCAACTCAGACTCCCTATCCAAAAACTGACCTTCAATTTTGACGAAGCTCCCGCTAGCGAAGTGTTAGCGGAATTGAAAAAAGCGTATGCCATTGACATAGTTTTCGATCAGGAAAAGCTTGCCAAATGTCGTCTAACTGCTCATCTTTCAGATGAACCTTTGCTGGAAAAACTCGAATTGATCTGCTCGGCTCTGGAAGCCACTTATAAAGAAGTGGACAATAAAATAATTCTGAATTCAAAAGGCTGTCTTTGATGAATCAGCCTTTGGTCGACGTTTGCGATGTTTTTCTTGCCGGTGACTCATTCGGCAAGTGTTCTCTGGACTTGTACCGTTTTCCTAAACCCAATTAAACCCGCTTATAATCCATGAAAAAAAGTATACGATTTTTCAAAATCCCGCCGAAAACCCTGCGAATACTTCTTTCCCAACTTTTGCTTTCACTGTTGTTTTTTGGCATTTCAGTCGCTCATGATGGTTATGGCCAGGAATTGCTTAATCGGCGGATTAGTTTGAAAGTAGAAAACCAGCCGGTCAAAAAGGTCCTGATTGAAATCGAAAAATCGGCCGAAATCCGATTCGTTTATAGCTCCAACCTGATTCGGTCTGAACGAAAAATAACCCTGGATCTGGATAATTCAACCCTGGGTACGGTTTTGGAAAACGTCTTAAAACCGCTCCAGTTGGAATACCGGGTTTTGGGAAAACAAATCGTTCTGAATCGGGCCGAACCTAAAACGGGATTTATTCAGAATGCGTCAACGGTTTTACCCGTGGCCAGTTCGGTCGACATTCCGGTAAAAGGAAGTGTTAAAGATGAAAAAGGCGAGGCAATCATTGGCGCCAGTATCATCATAAAAGGAACAAACCGAGGCACAACCACCGCTGCGGATGGAAGTTTTTCGCTGTCCGTCGACAATCCGGGTTCTGCGTTGATCTTCAGTTTTATCGGCTATGAGACCCAAAATATTGAAGTCGGTAACCGGACCAATTTTGACATTGTTTTAATGGCCGATTTAAAACAACTGGAAGAGATTGTCGTAGTCGGTTACGGCGAAATCAAAAAAACGGATTTGACGGGAGCGGTTGCGTCGGTTCAGTCGAAAGACATTGTCCGGGCCAATCCTGTCGTGGCCGCCCGGGCTATTCAGGGCCAGGTTGCGGGGGCCACGGTCACCAAATCGAGCAATAAACCGGGAGCCGGTTATTCCATTACCATTCGGGGTGAAAACACCATCAACAATTCAACCGAGCCTTTGGTGGTCATCGACGGATTGATTGGGGGTGACCTGAACAACCTGAATCCCAACGACATTCAATCGATGGACGTCCTGAAAGATGCCTCCTCGACGGCCATTTATGGGGCCCGGGGCGCGAATGGAGTCGTGATCGTTACCACCAAAAAGGGCCTGTCGGGCAAGCCGCGCGTCAGTTATGACAGCTACATTGGCGTAAAAACGCCCGCCCATATTCCCCGACTGATGAATGCCCAGGAGTTTTACAAAGCGACGTATACCGATCGCGTGCTGGAAGGGTCTACGGGCGCCACGTTTACGGCCGCCGAACTGGACAATATAAAAAGCGGCCGAACCACCGACTGGGTCGATCTCATTACCCGCCCAGGCCTTCAGACCAGCCAGAATCTCAGCGTATCGGGAGGTAGTGAAAAGACAACCTACCGGTTTTCAGGCGGTTATCTGAACGAAAACGGAAACGTGCTGTACACCGGTTTTAAGCGCTATAACCTGAATGCCGGTCTGGATAGTAAGCTGGGCGAGCGGGTTAAGGTTGGATTTACCTCCTATTTAACCTACAGCAACCAGAACGTCGGTTCGCAGGAATCGTTGCGGGGGGCCTACCGCGCCCGCCCCACCGGAACCGTCAACTTCTCCGACCTGGCTAATCCTTCCGAAAACTCGGATTTCAACATCGGCGGGTATGCGTACTGGATGGGGATCAACGACAAGCAGGTGCCTAACCCGCTGGTAGACGTCGATCCGGTCAATTCCAAACTGCAAACGACGGTTCTGAATGCGCTGGGAAACGCGTATGCGGAAGTGGCGATTGTAAAAGGGTTGACATTTCGTTCCTCGCTTTCAGCCTCTTACGGCACCACCAAAATTGGTGACTTCCGGGGGCAATGGTCTAAGTCACAGATCGGTACCAAACCCCGGGCGCAGTATGATAACCGGACGATGGGCAATTACACCCTCGATAACATCATCAATTATAACCTGGACCTGGGCAAACATAAACTGGCTGTAACGGGCTTACAAAGTGCGTTTTATCAGCGCAACGAAACCTACACCATTGCCGCCAAAGACCTGCCCTATGCCTCGGACTGGTTTGCGCTGTCGACCGGAACTGTTACCGGGTATGCCAGTTCCCTCACCGAACGGTCGCTGCTGTCGTTCATGGGGCGCATTAATTATACGTTCAACGACAAGTATATGCTGACCGTAACCGGTCGTTCGGATGGGGCATCTCAACTGGCCGAGGGCAACAAATGGGCATTTTTTCCCTCCGTTGCGTTCGCCTGGCGGCTGGGCGATGAGCCTTTTATCAATGACCTCCACGTGTTTTCGAACCTGAAGATGCGGTTAAGTTACGGACAGGTGGGCAACTCGACAGTAAATCCCTACAGTACACAGGCCAGCCTGATTAATACGGGCTACGATTTCGACGGAACGGCGGCCTACGGTTTTGCACCGGCCAATCTGGCCAACAAAGACCTGAAATGGGAACGCAGCAAAGAGCTGAACCTGGGACTCGATTTTGGCTTTTTTAAAAACCGCATTGCCGCATCGCTGGAACTGTATAACCGCAAAACCGTCGACCTGATTCTGAACCAGAAAATCCCCACCGTTACGGGCTTTAACCAGGTGGTTTCCAATGTGGGTGTTATTCAAAACCGGGGGATTGAACTCACCCTCAACACCGTAAACATTACGAATCAGGACTTTAACTGGAACAGCACCCTTGCCTTCACCCTAAACCGGAATAAGCTGCTGTCGTTATACGGGAACGGACAGACGGCTGACAAAGGGAATAAACTTTTCGTCGGTTCACCGATTAAATCCAATTTTGACTACCAGTTCGCAGGAATCTGGCAAACGGCCGACAAAGAACTGGCGGCCAAATACAAGCAGGAACCCGGTTCGGTTCGCGTGGTGGACCAGAACAACGACGGGCAAATTTCCTCGACCGACGCCATCGACGACCGGGTCATTCTGGGCACGCAGCTTCCCAACTGGATTCTGGGCGTCACCAACCGGTTTAAATACAAAAGCTTCGACTTTTCATTCTTTACATACTATCGGAACGGGGTGCAGTACAGCAACAACACGCTGGCCGGAACCTTCGGCGAAATGAACAGCACCCGGTACAACAAGCTGGCTTCGCTCGATTACTGGCGCAGTGATAATCCTTCCAATACGTATTTCGGCGTGGTGGCTGCCAACCCGTATCGGAGCGCCATCAACTATCAGGATGCCAGCTTCTTACGTATTTCGGATATCACGTTGGGCTTTACCCTGCCCAGAAAGTTGCTCGATAGCTGGAAAGTCGCGAACGCCCGGGTTTACGGGCAAGTTCTGAACCCAATTGTCATTACCAAATTCACCGGATTTGATCCTGAATTCAACTCGTCCATTTACCAGGATGATGTTCCGTCGGCGGTGTATACGCTGGGCATAAACCTCAGCTTCTAATCTTGTCCTAAATCTCAGTATAGAGCGATGAAATCACTACTTAATAAATGGTTTACGACTTCCGCGATTGCATTCCTATGCACGGTTTTCGCGGGATGTAAAGAGGATTTTCTGATTGAAAAGCCCGTTACCAATCTAACAACCGACGTCTATTATGCCACCGAAGCGGGTTTTGAAGATTTAATCCGGGCCTGTTATCCGTTACTGCGCAACATCCATCAGAACCGCACTCTGGTTTTGAACGGGACGGACATTTTCTCCCAGGCCGGTTTTAGTGATCCCAAGTTTGCAACCTTGAATACGAGTCCGCTGGAGCAGTATGATGTCCGGCTGAATGCAACCCTGGGCGAATTACAAAGTTTGTGGACCTTGCTGTACGCCGAGATTGCCCGGACGAATACCGCACTGGGCCGGGCCGATGGCATCACCACGATGGTGCAGGCCACCAAAGACGCCCGCATTGGGGAAGCGAAGTTTTTACGGGCTCTGTGTTATTTCTACCTGGTGCAGCAATGGGGGGATGTGCCCATGCCGTTAAAAGAGACCACCACGGCCAGCAAAGAGGCCAAACGGGTTGCATCGGCCGAAATTTACAAACAGATTCTGGACGATTTAACGGATGCGGAAGCCAAGCTTCCGGTAACGGCGTCGAACTACGGACGAGCCACGAAAGGAGCCGCGCAGTTTCTGCTGGCCCGGGTCTATTTAACACGCGGCTGGAATTTCAAAAGTGCGCTGGGGGGCACGGCGGCCGATTTTGACCTGGCCCTTCAGTATGCCGACAAAATTATCGACGCCTATCCGCTGGCCGCAACCTACAGCGCCCTGTTCCCGACGCATACCGAAAATCCGCTGAAGCAATATACCGGAGCCCAGAACGACAAGAACGCGGAGATTGTCTTTGCGGTCCAATACAATACCGATGTGCTGACCAACAAAACCGATCCGGCCTTTACGCAGGATGTCGCCGGTGGAAGTAATCTGCACTCCGTTTTCGGGGGCAGTGGCGAAGGCTATCCCGGTACGAAAGGCCGGACCTCCGACTACAACCGGCATCAGCCGTTTCACATTACCAACCCGGCCGCGTACCGGTTTTTCGATCCGGACAACGATTCGCGGTACGACTGGAATTTTGTCGAAGTGGGCTATGCCCTGCAGGCGGTGGCCGGATTCAAGCCCTTGCCGACGGTTAACCCAAACCTCAAAATCGACATTAAAGCGGGAGATACGGTCGTTTATTTCCGTCCCTGGAACAAACCGGCGGTGGCCCAGGCCGACCGGGGGATCGATTACGGCGGCAAGAAGAATTACTCGGTCGTCAATCTGGAAGAATACGGTGGGGGCTACGGTTTCATCAATGGCAGTACGGTTAACGTGAGCGGTTTTCCCGGCGATTATCCCATGATGTGGAAGTTCTGGCAGCCCGGTATTACGTACGGCGACGCCTTTGGGACGCTCAATGAGATTGTGTTCCGTTCAGCCGAAGCGTATCTCATTGCCGCTGAGGCCATTGTAAAAGGGGCTAAAAACGGAAAACTCGGTGCGGCCGAGGTCTATTACAACAAAGTGCTGGATCGGGCGCTATCAAAAAAAGGGGTGGATCCGCTCTGTGCCAAGACCCCGGAAAATCTTAAATCACTGGAAACGGTTTCGTACCGGGCGACCGCGGCCAACATCTCAATCGACCTCATTCTGGATGAACGCGCCCGCGAACTTATGGGCGAGTACTCCCGCTGGTTTGACTTGAAACGGACGGGCAAACTGGTCGAACGGGTCAAAAAATACAATCCCTGGGCCGCCAAAAGTGCCGCCATCAGCGACAAGCATTACCTGAGGCCGATTCCGCAGGGCGAAATTGACCTGTCGTTCCCGGCCATGACCCAAAATGAAGGGTATTAAGCAATTGAGTGAATGTTTCATTGAGTTATTGAGCGAATTAGTGATTGAGTGAGTTATTGTAAAATTCGCTCAATCACTAATTCACTCAATCGCTCAATGATAAAAGTGAACTTTTATGCAGATTAAGCAGAAAACCTACCTCCTACTCTTCCTATTATTTCCGGCTACTCTACCATCGTTTGGACAGGCCAACTGGAAAGTTCTTTTTAACGGTTCCGATTTGAAAGGCTGGGTAAAGCGCAACGGAAACGCCGAGTATAAAATCGTCAACAAAGCCATTGTGGGCATTTCCCAGCTCAAGACGCCCAACTCGTTCCTCTGCACCGAGGAAACCTACGGCGATTTTGTGCTGGAAATGGAGGTAAAAGTCGACCCCGGTTTGAACTCTGGTATTCAGATCCGCAGCCTCAGCGATCCCGCCGTCATGAACGGGCGCGTGTACGGCTACCAGGTAGAAATCGACCCCGGCGACCGCGCCTGGAGTGGCGGCATTTACGACGAAGCCCGGAGCGGCTGGCTGTATCCGTTGTCAATCAATCCGAAAGGACAAAAAGCGTTTAAAAACGGGCAGTGGAACACCTACCACATCGAAGCCATCGGCCCGCATTTCAAAACCTGGATCAATGGCATTCCCTGCGCCGATGTCTGGGATGCCCAAACGGCTCGCGGCATCATTGCGCTACAGGTTCATCAGATCAAACGGGAAGAGCAAAACGGCCTGACGGTGCAGTGGCGCAACATCCGGATCGCGACCGAAAACCTCACCGAGGCCCTCTGGAAAGGAGGGGACGAGGTCCAGGAGGTAAGCTACTTGCCCAATCTGTTGACCGATCGTGAAAAGCGGCTGGGCTGGCGATTGCTCTGGGATGGCAAAACCTCTGCCGGTTGGAAACTGGCGAATGCCGACCATTTTCCGACGGCGGGCTGGGCCATGCAGGATGGCGTTCTGAAAGTATTGGGTTCTAAAAAAGACAGCCTGCGCAAAGGGGGTGATCTGGAAACCGTTCAGGAGTTCGCTAATTTTGAGCTGGAATTGGACTTCAAACTGACAACGGGGGCCAATAGTGGGGTAAAATACGTCGTGGTCGATGATCCCAAAAAACGCCCGGGGACGGGTGCCGGGCCGGAGTTTCAGATTCTGGACGACAAGGTTCATCCGGATGCCAAAGCGGGCGTAAATGGAAACCGCACGACGGCTTCGCTCTACGACCTGATCACGGCCGAAAACCTTTCGGAAGGCAGTACGGACAAACGGATGCGGCCTCCGGGCCAATGGAATCGCCTGCGGATTGTCGTACAGGGCGGCCACGTCGAGCATTGGCTCAACAACCTCAAAATGGTGGAGTACGACCGCTATTCGCAGATTTTCAGGAATCTGATCGCCAAGAGCAAGTACAACACCTATCCGAATTTTGCACAAGCTCCGGCCGGGCACATCCTGTTGCAGGACCACGGCGACGAAGTGCAGTTTCGGAGCCTGAAAATCCGGGAGTTTTGAAGGCGGTTTTATATCGGTCGAACTAAACCGTCTGGATTCGAAAAGTTTCATCACCTTCCGTCACCAGGATGCTATGAAAAAGCTCGTAACCGAATGGTTTACGGAACGAGCGGTTTTGGCATGCTTTGACATCCTCTGCGAATGACATTACCACAAACGTTTCTTTGGTTAGGTCTGTTCCTCTTCGGCCGAACCGCCTTTGCCCAGTCAACCCGCGCGGTCTGGCTGGACGAACTGGCCATTAAATCCTTTTCGGAAGGCATTCCGGCGGTGTTGGGGAAAACCAATGCTGCGGGCGATTCGATGCGGATCGGCGGCTCGTATTACCGCCACGGTGTTGGGGTCAACTCAACGAGCATTCTGGCGTTTTGGCTGGACGGACACGCCAAAACCTTCAGTGCGCTGGTCGGAGTCGATGATCAGGGACAGAAAAACCTGCCCCACGTTTTCTACGTTATCGGCGACCGCAACATCCTGTTCGAAAGCCGGGTAATGCGCCGGGGTGATGTTGCCCAACCGGTTTCCGTAGACCTGACGGGCATTAAACGATTGGGATTGCTGGTGCGAGTGGTCGACGAAGGTCTGACCAAAGTATACTCCAATTGGGCGGATGCGCAGTTCGTGATGCTCGATAATCACCAGCCAAAGACCATTCCAAACACGGATGAACGCTACATTCTGACGCCTTCCGCGCCCCAGACACCCCGCATCAATTCGCCCGGCGTCGTGGGTGCCACACCTCATAACCCGGTTCTGTATACTATTGCGGCTTCCGGCGAACGCCCGATGTCGTTTGCGGTGAACGGTTTGCCGGCCGGTCTGTCGCTCGACGCAAAAACCGGCATCATTACCGGCCAGGTGGCTAAACGGGGCACGTATCCGGTGACCTTACACGCCAAAAACGCGCTGGGAGAAGCAACGAAAATGCTGAAAATCAACATTGGAGATACCATTTCCCTGACCCCACCCATCGGGTGGAACGGCTGGAACTCCTGGGCACGCAACATCGATCAGGGAAAGGTGATGGCTTCGGCTGATGCGATGGTCAGGATGGGGTTGAGCGACCACGGCTGGAGCTACATCAACATCGACGACGCCTGGCAGGGCAAGCGCGGAGGTCCGTTCAACGCCATTCAGCCGAACGCGAAATTTCCCCGGTTCAAGGAGATGGTGGATTACATTCACGCGCTGGGCCTGAAAGCGGGGATTTACTCCACGCCCATGATCACCAGTTACGCGGGGTACACCGGCGGTTCGTCGGATTTTGCAGATGGCCACCTGACGGATTCCATTGTCGCCAATAAACGGGCCTTTCGGTACGTGGGCAACTACCGGTTTGAAACCAACGACGCCCGTCAGTTTGCCGAATGGGGCATCGACTACCTCAAATACGACTGGCGCATTGAAGTCCCATCGGCAGAGCGGATGTCGGCTGCCCTGAAGCAATCAGGCCGGGATATTCACTACAGCATTTCCAATTCGGCTCCTTTCGCGAGCGTCACAGACTGGGTTCGGCTGACCAACAGCTACCGAACCGGCCCCGACATCCGCGATAGCTGGAATAGCCTGTTCGTATCGGCTTTTACGCTCGACAAATGGGCGCCGTATGGAGGCCCCGGCCACTGGAACGACCCCGACATGATGATTGTCGGCAACGTCACAACCGGCTCCGAAATACACCCCACCCGCCTGACGCCCGACGAACAATACAGCCATGTGAGTTTGTTCAGCCTGCTGGCGGCCCCCTTGCTCATCGGCTGCCCCATTGAGCAACTGGATGCTTTCACCCTGAATTTGCTCACCAACGACGAAGTTATCGCCATCAATCAGGACCCACTGGGCAAATCGGCCCGGCTGGTGCAGGAAACGGACGGTATTCAGGTCTGGCTAAAACCGCTGGAAGATGGATCGTACGCCGTTGGGCTTTTCAACGTGGGTAATTTCGGCAAAACGCCCCAATCGTATTTCCGCTGGGGCGACGAAACCGCCACATCGTTCACTTTTGATTTCACGAAGGTTCATCTGAAAAACCGCTATGCACTTCGGGATGTATGGCGGCAAAAAAACCTGGGTCCCTATACCGGGACATTCCATACCGCCATTCGTCACCACGGTGTTGTGCTGCTGCGGATGTTTCCGGAAAAATAAATCGACAACACGTATGACGACAAAAAGACCAGTCAAACGAGCAGTTACCTTTTTCTTCGCGTTTTCGGCCTTCCTGGCGGGGTTCCGGTTTATTTCTTCGGATGGTCCCCGCTTTTCGCCGACCGATTATGTCGTAGAAGACGGTTTTAAATTGAATTTGATTGCTTCTGAGCCGTTTCTGAAAGCGCCCGTAACCCTGGACTTTGACAGCAAAGGCCGAATGTGGGTCGTCGAGATGATTGGCTATATGCCCAACCTCGAAGGCATCGGCGAGGACGAACTGAACGGCCGCATCACGATTCTGGAAGACCGCAACAAAGACGGCGTGGTGGATCAGTCGAAAGTCTTTTTGGATCAACTCGTTCTGCCCCGAGCACTGGCGCATGTCTACGGCGGACTGTTGTATGTGGATGGTCCCAAACTCTGGTTTGTTGAGATCGTAAACGACAAACCGGGCAGGAAAACCCTGGTTGATCCGGTTTATGCAGAAGGCGGCAACGTCGAACACTCGTCCAACGGCCTGATGATGAACATCGACAACTGGATTTACAATGCCAATTACCATTTCCGGTATCAGCTCAAAAACGGAAAATGGCGGAAAGAACCCACCTCGCCCCGGGGGCAATGGGGAATCACAAAAGACAATTTCGGGCGGCTCTATTACAATACCAATTCAACCAACTTACAGGGCGATTATGTGTTGCCCAATAAGGCCATCCGAAATAACTATTTCAAACCCACCATCGCCGAGCACCAGCGGTTGGCCAGTAACCGGGTGTTTCCGATCCATCAAACGTCCGTCAATCGGGGCTATCAGCCGGGTGTCCTGGACGAAAAAGGCTATTTGAAAGACGTTACGGCAGCTTGCGGACCGTTGGTGTATCGCGGTGGCGTTTTCCCAAAACCGTATGATCTGAATGCGTTTGTCTGCGTCCCCGAAGCCAACCTGATCAAGCGAAATATTCTGGATTTCAAGGGACTGCAAACGAGCGCCCGGCAGGCTGTAGAGGGCAAAGAATTTATTGCGTCCACCGACGAAGGGTTTCGCCCGGTCAATCTGTTCAATGGACCCGATGGCGCGATGTATATTGTCGATATGCACCGGGGCATTATTCAGCACAAGGCCTATATTTCGCAATACCTCACCGAGCAGTTGGG
This sequence comes from Larkinella rosea, assembly GCF_003858635.1. Classification (GTDB taxonomy): domain Bacteria; phylum Bacteroidota; class Bacteroidia; order Cytophagales; family Spirosomataceae; genus Larkinella; species Larkinella rosea. Next base: position 1,227,472 of record NZ_RQJO01000009.1, on the reverse strand, counting down.
CACTAAAAAACTGGATACCCTGCAAAACGCCGGGCGCATTTTAAAAGTGACCAGCACTGCCACAAAACCGAATCCGGTACCTGATCTGTCGAAAGCGACCGGCAACGAACTGCTGGCTTTGCTGAGTCACCCCAACGGCTGGTTGCGAGACCTTTCGCAGCAATTGCTGATTCAAAAGAATGAGTTGTCGTTGGTTCCCCAATTGGTTGCGTTGGCCAAAACCGGAAATGAGTTCCTGACGGCGATTCACGCATTGTACGTACTCGAAGGGCTCAATGCCCTGACATTTGAAAACCTGAGCAGCATCATCGCCCAGTCGAAACAACCCGAAACCATTGCCCACGCGGTAGGACTCCTGGAGCGGTTTGCCACCCGGGAGCGGGTTCCTAAAATGAAGTCGATCTGTACGAATCTGATGGCGCAGAACAGTGAAACGATCGATCTCTATCTGGCGATGTCGCTGAATGCCTGGCTGAAGCTGTCGGACGCTGCGTTCCTGCCCGTTCTGTCAATCATCGAGAAAAAATACGCCACACAACCGGTTGTGCAGGAGGGAATTACCAGCGCACTGGCTGGAAAAGAAGAACAGTATCTGGCGTCGATGAATCCGACCGATTTGCTGAAGAACAACTTAACCCAGACCATCGGCAAGCGGCAGAAGAACGAAATGAATCCGATTTATGTGGTCGAAAAAAACGCCGTGGATAACCGGACCAAAGGATTAAAACTCTTCCGAAGCATTTGCGCGACCTGCCACGGGGCCGACGGCAAGGGGATTCCGGAGCTGGCGCCCCCCCTCAAAGGCTCCGAATACATCGATGGCTCGCTCAAGCGACTGGCGGCCATGATCCTGCACGGAGTCAGCGGCCCGATTCATGTCGACGGAAAATTGTACCAGCTCAACAACGAAATGCCCGCGCTGATCAACAACAAGGACGTCAGCGACCAGGACATTGCCGACATCATTCGCTTTACGCAGAATGCCTTTGCCAAAGTTGGGAAAGGTATTTCGGCCGAAGACGTGAAAAAAATGAGAAGCAAAAAGCCCGAAGGCAGTGGGGCGTTTACCGAAAAACAATTGCTGGAGTCGGATTTTGATAACTGATGAACCGGTGTTCGGCCCGGATCGCGGCCAACTAAACGAACCAAACTCATGAAAAACAGCAGTCTGTTGCTCTTCGTCCTTTTTATCGTGTATGCGGGCAACATAGCGGCCCAGACGGAAGCGGTTTTTTCAAAAAAATACACCTACGAAACGCTGTCGACTTACCAGAAAGGGCTGTTGGAAGATTTCCTGGCCGATGAAATCCCGGCGGGCAGATCCGTCGCCGATGTGCTGACCAATACGACCAGTTTACGAACCAAAACCCGGCTGGCCGAAGCCCTTTTGTTCCGCAATAAAACCGGGGATAAGGAAAAAGCCGCTGACATTCTGAGCTGGATTCTGAAAAACCAGCACCAGGACCCCAATACGAAGATTTACGGCATCTGGAAAACGTCCATCGACGCGGACAAATTTGACCAGAACTGGCGGGAATTTATTGGGAGCGATCTGATTATTATCCGTAAAAATTTCGGTCACTTGCTGCCAAAAGAAATCGTAAAAGACATCGAATCGGGTCTGATTCACGCGGCAAAGGGCGCCCTCAAACGCAACGTCGGGGCCGATTACACCAACATTTCGATGATGAGTTCTTTTTTGATGGAGTACGTCGGCACCGAATTCAAGATTGATGAACTGAAGCAGGCAGGTATCAAAAAAGCGCACGACGTTTTCAATCTGTACCAGCGGCACCACACGTTCAGCGAATACAACTCACCGACTTACTACGGTGTTACGCTGGTTGCGATTGCGTTATGGCGCGAACTGGCCTTTTCGTCCGACATGCGGCAGATGGGCCAAACCCTCGAACGGGAATTCTGGCATGAAGCCGCTACATTCTACAATGCGAACCTCAAAAACATGCCGGGGCCGTATTTCCGGGGCTACGGCATGGACATGCGAAAGTATCTGTCCATCATGGGAATCTGGATGGCGCTGGTGGTTGATAACGAAAAACAGGCTCCCATTCCATCCACCACCGACGCGCCGAAATACGGCGAAATGAGCAACCTCGCCCCTATTTTCAACCTGGGGCTGTCGATTCCGAAATCCGATATAGCCGCCATAAAGCGTTTTACAACCCCCCGGTTCATCAGCCGAAAAGTACCCAACACGTACGCCGGTGACAGCATCAAGCAGGTGACGGCGATGATCAACCGGGATTGGATGATGGGCGGTGTCCGGGGGATTCGGCGTTCCTGGAATCAGGTAAAAACCGGTACCATTCATTGGAAAACCGCCGACGGCGACATCGGCTGGCTGGTCGTTCCCGGCGATGGAACGACGAACGTCAGCGTCAGTAAAACCACCATGAGCCTATACCGCGCCGATGCCAAAGCCACAATCTTAAACTTGTTCGTGTATGCGCCCAACGCAACGACGAACGCCTTTTCTGATTCATCATGGGCGCTTTCATCCATGAAGCTGACCATCAAAACCGCCCTGAAACGAATAGCTACGGAACCGGTCGATCCGAAACAGCTGGAAAAGGATGTAGCGATTGCCGAAGCCTATCCGACCATCATCAAAGTCGTTTTTGAAATACCGCAAACCTGGGATTCCACAATGCCTTTACTCGAGATCACACCGGCTTATTTCTATTGACCGACCACCGATTGATGATTAGATAACCAGAACTTCGTTTACAGCTGAATTCACCGTCCTTGCCGCCAGTCGAAACCAGCCCCGTTGCAGTTTCGGTGTGATCGGTTGCTGCAAGCCATGGATTACCGTAATCCTTTCTCTTTCAACATTTGACCAATCCCATTCGCGATATCGATCGAAGCTTCGATTTCGACTTTCCGAATCGCGACGCTTTCGATGTTGAAGCCGAAGGGGATGGCGCGTTCCAGGCAATAGGCCGTCAATTCAGAGGCTATATCCAGAACTACCCTGACCGATTTTTCAAGAATATCGTCCGACTTTTTTAGCTCCTCCTTCAACTCATCCGGCACGTGAATTCCCAACCACTCCATAAACTGCAGTGTTTTGGCCGATCCACAGGCGGTAATCGTGAAAATGATCGTCGGGGGGGAGACCTGTTGCCGGTTACAACTCTGGGCCAAATCGTCGATCACCTGCCTGGCGTAGTCCAGATTGAAAACACATTGCGAAATGAAGTAAGATACCCCACAGCTCATCTTATCCAGCATTCTGACATCTTCATCGTTCAGCAATTTATGCCGTTCAGGAATGGTTACCGCACCGATAACGGAAGAATCCTGGTGCTTACTCCAGATCTTGTATGCCTCCGGAAGGCTGGTCTTTACCGGATAATCCGGCGCCGGAACGCCGACAAAAACCGGGTAGAACCGGTTTTCGTGCAATTCTTCCAGCCAGTCGGATAACTCCACGGCCGAAAATTTGCCGGCCGGTCGGTAGATTATTTTCGGGACAGTCAGCGCACTCAAATAACCGGAAGCATACACAAACGGGTCCAGCGCATTGATAAATGGAAAAGGGCGTTCTTCGGTTGTCCGCGCCGACTCATCCTGCACATCATAGACCACCAGGGCATCGATATCCAGGGCCGACAGGCGCTCCATCGTTTTTCCCGCAATTTCTGCAATGCGTTCGGGAGGAGTTCCGGCTTTGGGAGGAGTAATGCCGTAAAGCAGTACGCCTGATTCTCCGGATTTAATCTTATCTAGAAACATACTGGTACTACAATGAAGCCATCAGCTTCTTCATCGGTTTTATTGTTACGAACTAGTTGAATCATTCACCTTCAGGTTCGCGAAGGTTTGCCATTCAATCGCTTCTTTACGCACCGGAAAGAGATCTCGGTCAGCCGGGCAAAAAAGGAAAACCGGGCGTTTTTCCTGCGAACTTACTAAATACCAAGCCACCGGAACAAAGAACGTTTATTTTTCCGACTCACTCCTGCTTTCGGTGACGAGTAAGCCGGAAAAAATAGGTATACTGAACAATAAAACCGGTCTTTTATCGCGAAATGGCAAACCCGCCATCAGTATTTACCCATTTTGGGGGATTCAATCAACAACCGTACTTACGGGAGTTTACAAGTTGAGGGGTAAAACGAACGCGGACGTCGAGATTTTGCCCTAAAAAGGAATCGAAAATCGCAACGTCCGCGTTGTTTCGGACTAATCTGAAAAATGAGGCTCGCTAACCTTCCAGCACCTGCGGCTGGCGACGCCAGGGCTTCGCTTCGGATTCGGCTTTACGGTAGAAATACCGGTACAGAATCGGGAAAATGAGCAGGGTCAGGATTGTGGCCGTGATCAAACCGCCAATGACAACCACTGCGAGCGGTTTTTGGGTTTCGGAACCAATGCCCGTCGAGACGGCTGCGGGCAGCAAGCCAATGGCAGCCATCAGGGCGGTCATGACCACCGGACGAATCCGACTCCGAACACCCTCCCGAATGGCCTCATCGAGGGGTTGCCGGTCGGCCCGGTTCTGGTTGAAAACCGACACGAGAATCACTCCGTTCTGGACGCAGATGCCAAACAGGGCGATAAACCCGACGCCCGCCGAAATCCCGAAGTTGATGCCGGTCACATGCAGCGCCAGAATTCCGCCCATAAGCGCAAATGGCACGTTCAGCAGCACCAGGCCGGCGTCTTTCGGATTGCCAAACGTAATAAACAGAATGACGAAAATAGCCGCCAGACTCAGCGGAACCACCTGCCCGAGCCGCTGGGTGGCCCGAACCTGATTCTCAAATTCGCCGGTCCAGTTGATGGAATAGCCCTTGGGTAGTTTTTTCAGTTTCTGCTCCACTTTGTGCTGGGCTTCGGCAATCGTGCTGCCCAAATCACGCTCCCGAACCGAGAATTTGACGCCAATAAACCGCTTGTTCAGGTCGCGGTAAATGAAGGCCGGGCCGGTGGTTTTGCGCAGGGTCGCAATTTCGCTGAGCGGGATTTTACTGCCGTGCATCGTCGGCACCATGAGTCGCATGATGTCGTCTTCCGTCTTCCGGTAATTCTCGGCGTACCGCAACCGAATGTCGAACCGGCGTTCACCTTCGTAGAGAATGGAAGCGGTTTTTCCACCAATCGCCATCTCGATAACAGCCTGGGCGTCAGCGGTTGAAACGCCATATAACGCCATTTTATGGTCGTGAAATAACACGCTGATTTCGGGCTGACCGATGTTCCGCAGAATACCGACGTCTTTGATACCCGGCACATCCTTGATAGCGGCAATCACTTCGTTGGCCAGACCGTTGAGCTGGTTGAGGTCTTCACCGAAAATCTTGACGGCATTGGACGCATTCATCCCGGCCACGGCTTCGGCCACGTTGTCGATAATCGGTTGCGAATAATTGTAGTTAATTCCCTGAAACTGTTTGAGTTTGCCGTCCATTTCCTCGATCAGCTCGTCGGTCGAAATCTTCCGCTGCCAGTCATCCTTGGGTTTCAGGTTGACCTGCATCTGCACGTAATAAAAACCGGATGGATCCGTCCCGTCGTTGGAACGACCGGTTTGCGACAACACACCGTTTACTTCCGGAAATTCCATCAGCTTCTTACGCAGCACACGCACCATTTTGGTCGTTTCGCTCAGCGACGAACTCATCGGCAATTTGGCTTCTACCCACAAAGCGCCTTCGTTCAGTTGGGGTAAAAATTCCGTTCCGAGCAGAGTGGCCGAGAAAAAAGTAACGCCTAAAAAAGCCGTTGCCAGCAAAAAGCTCAGCCGTTTATGCGCGTAACACCATTCAAACCCGGCAGTAACCGAATTATTAAAAAACCGGACGATGACGTTATTTTTCTCCCGAACGTTTTTCCGCAACAGGATCGAACACAAAACCGGCACCAGCGTAAGCGTGTACAATAAGGCCCCCAAGAGGGCAAAACCCAGCGTCCAGGCCAGCGGGGAGAACATTTTCCCTTCTACTTTCTGGAACGAAAAAATGGGCAGCAAAGCCGTGATAATGATCAGTTTGGAGAAGAAAACCGCCTTCCCCAGATCGCCACCGGTTTTCTTGATCAAACCGAGTTTGGACATGCGGTTGAACGCGGGCATGCCTTTTTTGTGCGCCAGGTGATCGAGCGTTACGAAAACCCCTTCGACCATCACGACCGCCCCGTCGATGATAATTCCGAAATCGACCGCGCCCATCGACAGCAAATTGGCTGACATCCCGCGCAATCGAAGACACATGAACGCAAACAGCAGGGCCAGTGGTATGATGATTGAAACGATGATGGTGGTCCGCCAGTCGGCCATGAAAATGAAGACGATCACCGTCACCAGGATAATGCCTTCGGTCAGGTTGTGCATCACGGTGCGGGTACAGAACGCGATGAGGTTGTCGCGGTCGTAGAAGGTCACCATTTTCGTGTCGGCGGGCAGAATCCGGGTGTTCAGCTCGTCGATTTTGTCCTTGACCCGCTTCAGGATTTCGCTCGGATTCTCGCCTTTGCGCATCACGACGATGCCTTCCACTACGTCGTCGTTGTTGTTCAAACCCACCTGGCCCACCCGGGGCAGACTCGATTCGGCCACCTCGGCAACATTGCGCACCAAAACCGGGTTGCCGTTGAGTTCTTCAATGATGATGTTTTCGATGTCGGGAATTGACGTCAGCAGCCCCACCCCCCGCACAACATACGCCTGCCCGTTGCGCTCAATGACATCACCCCCGACGTTGATGTTACTGCGCGTGATAGCCTGGTAAACTTCCAGCGGGGTTAAATCGTACTTGGTCAATTGGGTAGGATTCACCCGGATTTCGTAGATTTTTTCCTGTCCGCCAAAAGCCACCACATCGGCCACGCCGGGAACGGATCGCAATTGCCGGTCGATCACCCAGTTATGCAGCGTCAGCAGTTCGCGGCTGTCGCGCGTTTGGCTTTGGAGCGTAAACCGGAAAATTTCGCCCGTCGGGCCGTAAGGCGGCTGCACATCCGGCTCGACGGTTTCGGGAAGCGTGACGGTACGGAGCTGGTTATTCACCTGTTGCCGGGCGAAGAAGTCTTCCACATCGTCTTCAAAAATGATTTTGATGACCGACAACCCAAACATCGTGATCGAACGAACGTTGGTTTTCCGCTGCACTGAATTCATGGCCACTTCAATCGGCACGGTGACAAACCGCTCCACTTCTTCGGCGCTCCGGCCATTCCACTCCGTCACGACGATGATCTGCGTGTTGGTTACGTCAGGAAACGCTTCGAGCGGGGTATTCAAATAGCTGACCACCCCGGCAATGATCAGCGCCGTGGTCATGAAGAAAATGAAAAACCGGTTTTTAAGCGAAAAACCGACAATATTCCGAATGAATTTGTTCATGGAGTCAATGAGTGAATGAGCAAATGAGTGAATAAAGCCCCCGGTGGCGCATTTGCTTTATTCACTCATTCACTCATTAATCGTTAAGTGCGTCGTAAACCAGCAGCTGATTCTTCGAGATGACTTGTTCGCCCGGTTTCAAACCGGCGCTGATGTAGGCGATGTCCCCCAGAAATTTGTGAACCTGCACCGGGCGCGTTTCGATGTCAGAACGGCTGCGAAAAACCATGACGTAGTATTTCGAATTATCGAAAATAACGGCGTTGGACGGCACCGTGGCCATTTGATCGCCCTCATCAAACCGCAGCGCTACCGTTGCGTGCATTTCCGGTTTGAGCTTCATGCCTTCGTTTTGCAGCCGAATCCGGATCGTCATGGCTTTGGTGCCGGGGTCGAGGACACTGAAAATCTTATCGACCTTTCCGTTGAACCGCTGGTCGGGATAACTCAGCGTCTGAACGCTCGCGGGCATCCCGGCTTTCACCCGGCCGATGTCGCTTTCGTTGACATTCGCCAATACCCAAACGTCGCTGATCTGGCCGACGGTGAACAGGTTGTCGGCGTTGTCGGACCGAAGCTGCATGTCCCGGTTGACGTTTTTCTCGATTACAAAACCGTCGATCGGCGCGCGAACCGTATACGTAGGGGTTTTCCCCAGACCATAAATCTGAAAAATCTCTTTCACGCGGCTGAGTTCGGCCTGAGCGGTTTCCACGTCTTTGCGGGCCGCAACCACTTCGCGCTGGGAGTTCAGCTTGCTTTCAAAAAGATCTTCGGCCACGCTCAGGTTTTTCTGCGCCAGCAGCAAATCCGATTGGGCCTGAATCATTTGCCGCTCAAAATCAGCCACTTCGCCCGACCGGATAATCGCCAGTTGCTGGCCTTTTTTCACAAAGTCGCCCAGTTCAACGTCTACTTCCTCCACGACTCCACCCACCAGTGGGAACACTTTGATGACCTTGCTTTCGTCGGCGGCCACTTTCCCGACCAGCGTCAGTTCGGAACGAACCGGCTGGTGCAAAACCGTGTCGAGCCGGATGCGATGCATCATCGTGTCGGACATCATAAATGCCTTAGCCTCTTCTACTTCTGCTTTTTGATGGCAGGCCGTTGCCAGCCCGAGTGTTCCCAGCAGCACGCAGCAAACGAGTTGTTTCATTAGATCGTTAATTAAATAATTCCTCTCCCACCACGTAATTCAGTTCTTCGTAGGCACCGATGCGGTCAGCTTTCAGGCGGTTCAGTTCTTTCGTGCTTTCGTTGTAGGTTTCGATCAGGTCGATAAATTCCAGCAGGGAAATATTTCGTTTCTGGAAATTGGTAAACAACCCCTGATTCAACAGCTCAAATTGTTCCGAAAACCGCGACTCGACCGACTGCACCGTCCGCTCCACTTCCTGCACTTTTTGCAAAGCTGCAATGACCTCATTTCCAACCTGAACGGTTTTCTGATTCTGGATCTGCTTCTGGTAATCGATCTGGCTGCGGGCGGCTTTGATGGCCCCCTGATTCCGGTTGAAAAACGGCAAATCCATGCTCACCGAAACGCCGAGGTAATTGGGAACGTAGCTCCCGGCCTGGTCGTAGGTTCCGCCAACCCGCAAATCCGGCGTTGCCAGGGCTTTTTGCAACGTGTAATTCAGTTCCGATTGCCGCGTCAGTGATTGATTGGCAAGGACGTCGGCCCGGTGCCGAAGCGCCCGGCTGCGAAGCGAATCAACCGGTTCGTTCGGAAAGCGATATATCCGCAATTGCGCTTCGTCGACCTGCGGCAAAATCGGCTGATCGACCGACAACAGTGTTCGCAAAAACTGCTGGTTTTCGGCCTGATTGAGCCGAATTTCCAGCCGGTCGTTGTTGAGTTGAAACAGCAATGCTTTCAGTCGCAGGAGTTCGCGCAGCGATACGTTATTTTTGTCGTATTGCTGTTCAAAAGCCGTTACAGTTCCCTGTAATGTCGTGATCTGGCGGTCGTAGCGGGCCAGCGTCGCCTGTTGGAAATACAGGTCAAAAAACCGGCTTCGGAGTTCAAACCGCAGGGACCGGAGCAAATCGGCGAATTCGTAATCATTGAGCCGGGCCGTTTCCTGTGCCAGCGCGACGCGTTTGTTGCGTTTCCCGGCCGTATACAAAAGCTGTTGAACGGATATGATTTTCTGCCCCTGCCGCCCCACGTCCAAAGCCCGATGCTGTTCCGTATTGTAAGCACTTATTTCGAGCGAGGCCGTGGGATTATCGTACAAATTGGCCTGAATGATTTGCGCCTGTCCGGCTTCGATCCGGAACCGTCCGGCCAGCAGCAATAGGTTATTTTTAAGAAAAAGGCTGTCGGCCTGTCGTCGATTGAGCCGTAACGAATCCTGTGCCTGACCAGAGAAAGAAAGCAGGCAAGTCAACCAAAAACAAAGTATCAGGCGCATTAAAAAAGGTTAGCACATTTCGAAATGCAAGATTGGCCAAAAGAAGTTAGAAGTGGGTTAAAAGCGAATTAGAAAAAGGTTAAATAGTAGTTAAAAAAAACTTAGAAGTTTTCTAACCCAATCACATTCAGCTCATATCGTATTGGATTTCAATGCATTACTTCATAACCCGGTTTTATTTCCCTCTCCCATGCGAATCAATCGCCACCTGATCGGTTGTTACAAATGGGCCAGTTGGATCGTAAACTGACTGCCTTCGTTCAGTTGGCTTTCAACCGTAATCTGGCCCTGGTGGAGTTCGAGAATCCGCTGGCAAATGGAAAGCCCAATGCCAAAACCGTCGTACCCAACGGCGTTGGAGGTGCGGTAAAACGGGTCAAAAATCAGGACGGCATCTTCCGGCGTCATCCCGATCCCCTGATCGCGGACGCTCACCCAACACGAGCGGTTGTCGGTCCGGATGCGGACGCGGGCGGTGTGGTCGGCGGAATATTTACAGGCGTTGTCCATCAGGTTGAGCAACACCCGTTTCAGTAGTTCTTCATTGCCGGAAACCGTCGTTTCAGTTTCGGAATCCGGAATATTATCGTAATCGAATTCAATCCGGTAGTCGGGTTTCGCGCTCAGCAATTCATCCCGCGCAAATAAGACCACCTCTTCCATTTGCACCGGAGCCAGCGGCATCTGGCTGATGTTTTCGAGCGTTCGGGCCAGAAACAATAAACTGTTCGTCAGGCCAATCAGCCGGTCGGTATCCGATAGAAGATTGGTTAAAATCGCTTCATACTCATCGGTTTTCAGTTGCCGGCGCAGCCCCAGCTGAATTTCGGATTTAAGAGCCGCCAGGGGTGTCCGGAGTTCATGGGAAGCGTGGGAAACAAAGCTGCGCTGTTGCTCAAAAGCCTGTTCGAGCCGTCCCAAAACCGCATTGAAATTGACCGCCAGCTGATCAATTTCGTCGCGCCGGTCGCCCTCATCGAGCCGTAGCCGCAGGTTCCGCGCCGTAATGGTCGAAACCTGCGAGTTGATATCGTCAATGGGTTCCAGCGATTGACCGGCGAAGAAAATCCCCAGACCAATCGTCACACTGATGCCGCCCAATAACCCCCAAACGAGCGTAATGCCGAGATTCTTCTGTTTATTCCGGCCCACCCGGTCATTCGCCGACGCCAGCACGACCAGTTTCCGCCCCCCCTCTTCGTACAGAATACCGGCCAGCTGGTTGTCGTCGCTCCAGGTTTCCACTTCCTTCAACTGGCGGACTTCGTTGAGCAAACTTCGCTGATAATGAATGATATGATCGTCAACGCTGGCGTAAATCAGCCGGTTATTTTCATCAAAAACCAGTACTTTTTCGTCATACAGCGCCGTAAGGGTGTTCCGGTCGATGATTTTCAGCAGGTTGCGATCGACTTCATTCACCTGAATCAAAAACCGGGCGGTCGTCAGCGCTTTACTTTTCAGCCGATCGTAGAAATCGTCGCGGCTGTACGTGGCCGTCGTAAAATAAATGACCACCGAAAATACGAGGAGAATCGTGGCGACGATGAGTGAAAACTGAAGTGCAATCCGGTTTCTGATCTTCATCTTACGACTCTACTTTTAAAACATAGCCCATCCCGGCGCGGGTGTGAATCAGTTTCGGCTCAAAATCCCGGTCGATTTTTTTTCGTAAGTAATTGATATACACTTCCACGACGTTCGTACCGGGATCAAAATTCAGGCTCCAGACTTTCTCCGCCAGATCCATTTTGGAAACCACCCGCCCGCGGTTCCGCACAAGGTATTCAAGCAGCGCAAACTCGCGCGCAGTCAGGTCGATCGGGATGTCCGCCCGTTTTACCTGCTTGGTGGAAATGTTGACTTCGAGGTTGGCAATCCGCAGCACTTCGTCGGCTACGGTTTTATCCAGCAGATCGGCGCGTCGGAAACAAGTGGCAATTCGGGCGCTTAACTCCCTGAAATCGAACGGCTTTACCAGATAATCGTCTGCCCCGCGCTCCAACCCTTCCACCTTGTCTTCAATTTCGCCCAGCGCCGTCAGCATGATGATGGGCACCTGCGGTTTTTCGGCACGGATGTTCCGGCAGACCTCGTAACCGTTCAAACCGGGCAGGTTAATGTCGAGAATGATCAGATCGAACGGTTGCCGCAGCGCCAGATCCCGGCCGTTGTAGCCTTCGTAAGCCACCTCGGTCTGGTAACCTTCTTCCATTAACCCCCGGCTGATGTTCTGGGCAATCCGGCGGTCATCTTCAACGATCAGAATGGTTTTCATACGGCTTCGAAATCAGGACGATGCAGAAATAACGTCATAATTTACCAAAGCGGTTTCAGGAACCGGTATTTCTAAGGGTATTCTAATGTTTGTAAAGATGCTCATTCGTCGATCAATTTTCGCCAATCGGAGCGAAAATGTGTGGGGGGCCAGACGATAACACACGACGGTTTTCGTTTGCCGGCGCAAGCGACTGGTCAGGGTGAGAATGAGTTATCAGAAGATGTAATTCTTTTTATGCAATTTCCGCCTTTTTCAGCATTCCGCGTAAGGTTTCCAAATCCCTTTGCATAGCCTGATAGATTTTTTCGCGGGGAATCGTGATGTCGCGTTTGCCCTGATCGGCGCCCCCCAGCGGGTATTCGAGGTGCAGCGAAATGGGAACCCGCACCATTAATTTTTTCAGAAGCGCAAAATAGGCCGGGAAATCGACCATTCCCTGCCCCAGCGGCACACTCTCGGCTTTCCACTTTCCGTCGACTTTCTCCCAGATCACGTCTTTAATGGCAATAAACCGGATGTGCGGGGCAATCATCCGCAAGCCCGTCGACCAGGATGTGCCGCCCTCAACCGTTGCATGGCGAATGTCATATTGGCTGCCCAAAGCCGGATGATCGATCTCATGCAGCACCCGGTACATGTCCCAGACGGCGGAGCCGAAATTGGTTCCGGCATGGTTTTGATAGGCTCCCACCATTTTCAATTCCTGATTCAGCTTCGCCAATTCGCCGAGCTGATTTTTGTATTTTTTGAGGGAAACGGCGAGCGACTCGTCGTTGGGATACGCCAGCCAGCCCGTACGGTAATACCGGATTCCCTGCTGCGCAGCGGTTTCCAGAACGGTTCGGGCCTGATCATCGGCTTTGGTAATGGCGGTCGTGATCGTCGATACCTGTAAATTCCGCTTTTTCAGAACCTCAACGACTTTCGGCAAGTCGGTTCGGACAGTGGCCGGTTCAACGTGGCCGTCGGGTCGCACGGTCAGATCGACGCCATCAAATCCGAGGTCAGCGGCCACGGCGGCCAGTTCGGCTGGCTTCAGGAAATGAAGCAGTTTGGAAAAAATATGAATGCTAAACGGCTTGACATCAGCCGCCGGTGCCAGTGCAACTGGTGTTTCGGCTGCCGAGCCAATCAGGCCCGTTGCCAACAGACCTTTTAAGAGTTCACGTCGTTGAAGCAGAGAGGGCATAGCGTATGGAATCTGAGACGTATCCAGAAGAAATTTCGGCCTTCGATCTACTCAAATCGCCCCTTATTCATTACTTTACAGCGACTTATCCTAAAAACCGCCGAATGAATTCGTTTTTTTTCTCTTCCGACCTGTTGACCATTATGACTGCCATGGCACTGGCGGGTTTAATGGGTGGTTTGGTCAACTGTTTCCTGCCGGGTTCCGACGACGAACCGCCCAAGATCTGGTGGAAATGTGTGCTGATTGGTGTGGGCGCTTCGCTGATTGTGCCCGTTTTTCTGTTTCTGACCCAAAGCAAAATCCTGGACGAACTGGTGAAACACATTCCGGAAAAACCGGTCGGCGACATGACGGCCGAAAAAATCGCGGAAGCCATCAGTTTGAAAGTGAAGAACTACCTGGTCTTTTTTAGTTTTTGTACGATCGCGGCCATTTCGTCGACCCGGTTTATTTCGTCGGTGAGCGACCGGCTGATGACGGAGTTGAAAAAGGATCTGAAAGAAACCAAGCAGGAAGTGAAGGAAGCCAAAGCGGATGTCAAAGAAACCAAACAGAAAGTGAAGGAAACGGATCAGAAAGTAGCGGAAACCCAACAGAAAGCAATCAAAAATCGCGTGACCTTGCAGGCCGTCAAGAAAAAGATTGAAGAAACCTCCGCTGCCCGGAAATCCTCAGCAAAAGCGGTTTCATCCCCTGCCACAGTCAGTCGCGGGGGCATTATGCGAGGCACCGCACCGTCAGCCGTTCTTTTTCCCGACGATCCGCAGCGGGGGCTTTGGGGTGGTAAAGACGTTACTAACTTCAAGCGGTTACAGGCCACGGTAGTGCCCATTGACGACGATGAGGACTGGTATACAATTCGGATGGAAGTCGTCTCCACCGATCCGGACCAACATCCATTGACCGGTACAGTGACTTTCCACCTGCACGATACATTTGTGCCGGATACGGAGGAGGTTGTGGCCCGGAATAACCGGGCGGTTTTGGAAAAAACCGGTTGGGGCGCTTTTACAATCGGTGCCGAAACCGAAGACGGAACGAAACTGGAGCTCAATTTAGCCGACCCTACCGTAGCGCCGAATATCCCGGAGACGTTTCGGGGACGGTAATAATACCGTTTATTTCATTCGCCTGCTGTTTTGATTTCACAACTTGTAGAACTTAATACGGTCCTTATTTAATTTCAATACAGAAACTTACACCTACCCTTGAATAAGATTCACTAATGATTTTGCAAAATCTGATCTCAGGTTTTTATCAGCTAATTCAGCGTGCAGATCGGATTTGACAACATACTGGTTTTTATCCAATTCCTTTATAAGCACGAAATTCAGATTAAAAACTTCGGACGTATTAACCCTCCTTCCAATCCTAATCGATTCCGCATAATCCGTTGTTGTCACAAACAAATAATTTCCATTGGGAAGTCTTTGAACATAATCGATAAGAAAGTCCCCAATTCTTCGCTTGTTTGCGATCTCAATCAAATAATCCGCAAGAATCTTGTCGAGGTCGGGTTGTATGATACTCACCCTTAGAACTGTCATATCGAGCGATTCCGCATACGACTCACTAACTGCTGAATCTCGTTTAAGCTGAATTAGAAAACGGCTGGTGCCAAATCTTGTTCTCATATTTTGAACAAACCGGTAGCCAACGTAGAGAATTGCTGTCAGGCCAAAAAATAATTTTATCATTGCTTCCTGCTTTATAAGCGCCTTTTCAAGTGATATTCCTATTTAATGATAAAGAATGTAGTTTCGGTTATTATCCCGTCTAGAATGCAGGCTTTCTGTCTTCTATATCAGTCCTATTTCGCCATTCGAGTGGCTTTTCCTTTTGCAACGTAAGGGCCATCTGTTATCACAGTAAATAATCCTATTCACTCTCTATTTTGCTCTTTTAACGTTAAGAATCAACACCACCATCACGGCCAGCACCAGCATGGTTAAGACCCCTGCAATAAAAGCCTGCCGATTGGTATCGAACTCCTCCATCAGAAAAGAATAAAGATTGACGACGGTCAGGATGGCCAATAGTCCGATTATCAGGCTTAGTGCTTTCATACTTTTCCGGTTTTTAAATCTTAGACGGAAAGCGGGGTGATTGGTCACGCTGTGGTTCAGAAATACCAAAACCGCCCGCCGAACCAAAAGCGGGTCCAAGCCAGACCGTCTCCGATTGATAAAAAATCGGTATGTTTGTTTATTCCATCCGGCAGGAGATGAAACGCGAGCGTAATTCAGGTCTTTCTTCTCCCGTCCGGTTTCTTTATTCTAAAAAAGTCATGCTTATTTTGCGCCGAACCGGCTGGGTTTTACTCGGCCTGTTTATTCTGCTGAACATTATCGTGGCGTTTCAGGCCTCCCGGTTTACGTATTTCTACGATAATCCGGAGAAAACCCCGGCCAAAAAAGCGGAGGATTACACGACCGGCGAAAAACTGAATGCGGCTTTTTTTGGCATGAAACTGAAGAAATCCGTGGTCAGCGAACACCCATCGGTTCCTTACGAAACCGTCCGGCTGACCAACGAATACAATCAGAAACTCGAAGGCTGGTATATTCCAGCCGAAAATTCCCGGGGAACGGTTATTCTTTGCCACGGCCACGCGTCAAACAAGTCAAAAATTCTCTGCGAAACGGAATACTTTCACGAACTGGGCTACAATACACTTTCGTTCGATTTCCGGGCGCACGGCAACAGCGCCGGTAACATCTGCACCATTGGTTTTCGCGAAACCAACGACCTGAAAGCGGCCTACAACTTCGTGGAAAAAGGAAACGAGAAAAACATCATTCTCTGGGGTGTCTCGATGGGGGCGGCTGTCATCCTGAAAGCCATTCCTGAACACGGTTTGAAACCGACGCAGGTGATTCTGGAATGTCCGTTTGCTTCGCTCTATGATGCCGTTCAGGGTCGGCTTCGTTCGATGCACATTCCCGCCCACCCGATTGCGGAACTACTGACACTCTGGGGCAGTATGGAACGCAGCATGTCGGCGTTTAGCTTCCGGCCTTCGGTGTACGCCAAACAGCTTACCATGCCGGTTTTGCTGAACTGGGGCGCTAAAGATCCCCGGGTGCTGCGGCACGAAACCGATGCTATTTTTGAGAATTTAGCCAATTCCCGCAAAAAGCTGGTGGTGTTCGAAAACTCGGCACATCAGTCTTACTGTGTTAACGAAAAGTCCAAATGGCAGGCCGCAATCAGCGGTTTTCTGCAAGTCAGCCCAAAACCGGAAGGCAAACCCGTGGCCGCCCGATCAACCCCGTGAATTCATTTCGACCTTTTCACCATCTACTGTCATGAAAAACCTGCTCTTTTTCGCTTTCCTGCTCGCAGCCTCGCCCCTGGCATTCGCCAGGCCGGTTTCTACCTTCCGCCCGGCACCGATTCAACCGGCTGATTCAACGGATCTGAAAGCGTACGCGGGGACGTATACGTTTGCCCAGAACGACAATATTAAACAGTTTACCATCACGGTCGAAAATGGCGAGTTGTACGGCGCGGTAGATTCGTACCCCAGGAACAAGCTGCTGAAACAGCCTGCCGCCGAAACTTTCAAATCAACGAGCGAATACGGCTCCGTCCTTACGTTCACGCGCGATGCTGCCACCAAGGCCGTAACGGGGTTTAAAATCCAGCTTATGGGCAATGAATTGACGGCAACCAAAGACAAATGACGCAAACAAAGCCGTTGTTCAGTCGGTTGATACAGGATCAAATCTAATTCTGTTCAACAATGAAAAACGGTTTTGTTGTTTTTACATATACCCTTCTTTTAGCCAGCCTGGTGTCAGCCTGTGGCCAGGGTAAAAAATCAGAAAGTTCCAATTCGGCGGATTCGGTGGCGTCGGTAGAAGAGACCGCGGCCTCCACTGCCCCCGATTTGCCCCCTCCTTCCGAATCGTCGACTCATTTCAGCAAGGTAGTGGGCTGGAAAGACGGTCAGCTACCCAAAGCGCCCGATGGGTTTGTCGTCACCGAATTTGCCCGCGATCTCGACAATCCGCGCCGGACTTACGTGCTGCCCAATGGCGATGTGCTGGTCGTTGAATCGCAAACGGAGCGAAAAGGCGTAGTCAAAAAAGTCGTCGCGGCAGTCAGTGGCCAGGCCAAATCCGGTGCTTCAGGCAAGAGTGCCAACCGCATTACGCTCCTGCGGGATGCAAATAAAGACGGAAAGCCGGAAGTTCGCGAAACATTTCTCGAGGGTTTGAACCAGCCATTTGGTGTTCTGGTAATTGGAAATACGTTGTATGTCGCTAATACCGACGCACTTCTCAAATTTCCGTACCAAACCGGTCAGACCAGAATAACCGCCAAAGGAACCTCCATTCTGGCACTGCCGGCAGGTGGTTACAACAACCACTGGACCCGCAATCTGCTGGCCAATGCCGATGGTTCCAAGATTTACATATCGGTGGGTTCGGGCAGCAATGTGGGCGAAAACGGCATGGAAAATGAAGTAAACCGGGCGAATATTCTGGAAATCAATCCGGACGGAACCGGTGAGCGTGTGTTTGCCAGCGGCCTCCGCAACCCGGTTGGCATGGACTGGGCGCCCGGCACCCAAACCCTGTGGACGGCAGTCAACGAGCGTGATGAACTGGGCGACGAACTGGTGCCCGATTACATCACCAGCGTGAAAGAGGGCGGTTTTTATGGCTGGCCTTACTCTTACTATGGCCAGCACGAGGACCCGCGCCGGAAAGGAGAACGGCCTGATCTGGTCAAAAAAGCGATGGTTCCCGCTGTGCCGGTGGGATCGCATACGGCTTCGCTCGGACTGGCTTTTTATGACAAAACCGCCTTCCCGGAAAAATACCGCAATGGCGCCTTTGTGGGTCAGCACGGCTCCTGGAACCGGTCATCTTTCGCTGGATACAAAGTCGTTTTCGTCCCTTTTCAAAACGGAAAACCGAGCGGAAAGCCGGAAGATTTTCTGACCGGTTTTATCGCCAGCGACACCGATGTATTCGGTCGTCCGGTTGGTTTGTCGGTGCTCCCGGACGGCTCGTTGCTGGTGGCGGATGATGCGGGCAACCGGATTTGGCGGGTCAGCGCAAAGTAGTAATTTCGCGGGGTCAGGATACTTGTTCTGACCCCATACGGATGTCCCAGACCATCATTCCGATTTTTCGAATTTTCGATTACCCGAAAGCCGTTGAATTTTATGTCAACTGGCTCGGTTTCACCATTGCCTGGGAGCACCGATTTGGCGAAAATTCTCCGGTTTACCTCGAAATCACGAAGGGCGATTTGAAACTGCATCTCTCCGAACACCACAGCGACGCTACTCCCGGCAGCAAGGTGCTGATCGACTATCCGGAGCTCGAATCCTTCCACAAGGAGTTGATTGCCAAGAACTACCACTACATGAAACCGGGTTTCAACGAAGCTTTCTGGGGTGCCTGGGTTGTCAATGTCATTGACCCGTTCGGCAATCGGCTGGAGTTTTTTCAACGAATCGAAAAACCGGTCACTCCCTAACCGGATTCGAACACATTCTGCCTGCGGCTACAAACATCAGTTCAATAGACTGATCGGCAAAACCGGGGTTATTTTTCAGAAACTGTTTCTGACCTTCCTGCTACCCGACCGTTCTGCAACCGGGTTATTTTATTCCGGTATCGTGTGCTTTTTTGAAAAAATTGGAAAATTTCCCGCTTTTGGTACAATAGCGATAGACATTGGTACAAATGTGATAGTCGTTGCGATTGGAAGTCTCTAGGTTTGTTGACCGAATCCGCTTTCCTGAAAGCCTGTTTGCTTAAACCATTGAGAATGGAAAATAAAATTCGACAAAAAGTAGCGTTTCAGTTAATGCATCACAAAGGATTTATTTCAGCATTTCACTTACGGCAATTGTTTAACGACATGCCCAAAGACGAGCCTATTTTGAGCGAGGTCATTTACTGGTTTTTGATCGAAAACAATTACCGCGCCATTGGAAAACCGCAGGGAATGTCGCCAAAAGAGTGGCTTTTGTCAGTCGATTGGCAGTATTTCAATGATCATTCGGAGGAGGCACTCAGCCAGAAACCGGCCGCTGGACACCAGGCCAACGGGCATCTCTTATTTAAAAGAGAAAATAGGGTGGTCCTTTTTATATCGTGCCTATGCGGGTTGCTGATAGCCATGCTTTTGTACTGGTTGTGGGATTACGCCCCGGCACTTCAAGCAATTCCGACGCCGTAAAGCAATACGATTAGTAGTTTAGTGTGTTGCCGACAACCCGACTGGCTATGCGGTCGGGTTGTTTTGTAAAAACGATTCCTTACAACTACTTTTCACTTCTTTCCACCAAAACCACAGTCAGGCAACTGAATAACCTCATTCATTTAAATAAAAAATTTACAACAATCTACTTAATGCATTCAAAATGAACTGGAAAGATAAAGTCATTGCCATTACCGGCGCTACCACCGGTATCGGAAAAGCTACCCGGGACCTACTGACCGGCCAGGGAGCCAGGGTGTATAATCTCGACATTACCAAACCAGGTGACGACGACACCCGGGGAGAATTCATCCCCTGCGATGTTCGGAAAGTCCAGGACATTAAAGACGCTTATTCGGCCATTATCGAAAAGGAAACGAAAATCGATATGCTCTTCGCCAACGCAGGAATTCACCTGTTTGCCACGATGGAGCAGACGTCGGACGAAGAGCTGGATAACCTCATCAACATCAATATCAAAGGGACATTTTATTCCGTGCGGGAAGTGCTGCCGTACATGAAAGCGCAAAAAAAGGGCAGTATCGTCCTGATGGGCTCGGATCAGACCTTCGTCGGCAAAGGCAGCAGCTCCGTGTACGGAATGACCAAGGGTGCAACCGGGCAATTGACCAAAAGTACTGCCATCGACTACGCTCCCTTCAACATTCGGGTGAACTGCATTTGTCCCGGCACCATCAATACGCCCCTGCTCGACCGGGCCGTTACGCATTTTGCCAGCACCAACGGCGTGGAGGAAGCCGGCGTGTTCGAATCGCTCGACTCGGTTCAACCGTGGGGCCGGATTGGTCAACCACAGGAAATTGCCGCCGTTGTTGCCTTTTTGCTATCCGACGAAAATTCGTTTATGACCGGAAGCCTGGTGAGTGCGGATGGCGGATATGTGTGTCAGTAAGTTGAGGCTGAAAGCCGGTTGGGAACAGTCCCGATGATTTCGGATTGGCCGAACTTTCCTAACCGGCTCTCTTTTCGGTCGTTTTTCAATCTTTTGAGAAATGGGACCCGGTTTTTCCCAATTCTACGTGCGGTCAGCAGTTGCTGACCTAAGGTGATGACGTTTAATATAGACCGTTCCACCTGTTACGGTTGCTCTACTTTTCTACAACTACCGGTTTCAACGAAAAATGGAAATAAAAATTCTTTTTGGTACAATCACGATAGACTTTGGTACAATCGTGATAGTTGCTTTTCTTTACTAATGCTAGGTTTGTTGCTGATAACTCGCTGTCTTCCTGCGTAGGAAGGCCTGATTTTGTTAATTTTTCGGTAATTACTAACTAGTCTGTAAAATTAAAAAACGTGTAGAACTAAAAATCATGAAAACCAAAGCTCCCGGACTCCCATTTAGTCGAAAGCGACGATCCTGAAAGTACTCAGACGTTCACCCGATTTCCCCGGACTTAACACTCCTATTTTATTGACGATTTCGTCCGGATAGTATCCGGTACGCAATCAAAACTACGGCCGTTCTGAACGGAATCCGGCCCGAAACCCTGTATCTCTGCACGATGAAAGATGAAAATGAAGCGATTCGTAATCAAATAGAACAGAAATTAATGCACTATAAAACCTACATTCCATCTTTCACTTTAAAAGAGTTATACACGGTTATTCCCGCGAGCGAAACCGTTCTGAACGAAGAAATCTATTGGTACCTGGTCGAAAACGAATATTTCTCCATTGGAAAGCTCCGGGGAGACAGCCTGAAAGAACGCTTACTTTCCGTTGACTGGCGACGGAATCCAACAACGTTGTTTCAATCCATTCCACCCGCACCGGCTCCGAGTGAGTCCAGTAAGACCATGGCAAAACTGACGCAGAGAGAACGGAGGCTGCTGAACGTTTTGGGAGCTATCTGGGCCTTCATTTTGATTTTTTTCCTGTATTGGCTGTGGAAACATGTTCCTTTCACACTGTTCAAACCCTAAATGGCTGACGAACTAACTGATCTGTTTTCAAGCCAGGCCCTGGAATGGCTTACCAACCTGACCCTCGGTGTCTTGTTGGGCGGACTTTTATTTGGCCTTTTTATATACGGTCCCAAATGGTTTCGGGCTCAAAAACTGGCCAGGCTAGCAGCACGGCAAGCTAAACAGCAGCAAACCATTCATGATCTGAAAGTCAGCATTTTCCATGGCCTGACCATGGAATTCCGAACCACTCTGACGCTCATTCTATTGCCGATTCAACACATGCTGATGGAAACGCAGGAGGCAAAAAACAGACACCGGCTGGCCACTATTGAAAAAAATGCCTACCGTCTCCTGAGTCTTTTCAACCAGCAGATGGATCCCAATAACCCGGACGACCGGTTTTTGAAGACGCCCGATCTTCTTGAAAAACCACCTGTTGATTTGATCCGGTTCCATCCTGAAAAACCGGCTCCGCTCCCAAACGCACAACCCCTCATTTTGCTGGTTGAAAACAACCCGGAGCTGGCTGATTCCATCGCCAGCGGTTTTACCGGAAAATATACCGTGTTGCAGGTCACCAATGGCCTCGAAGGCTGGGAACAGGCGACCGGTCTGATTCCGGACCTGATCATTGGCGACATCGAGATACCGGACATGGACGGTTTCACGCTGTGTCGAAAACTGAAAGAAGACCAGCGAACGCAGCACATTCCGGTGGTCTTGCTGACGACGACGCCTTCCACCGAAAACCGGATCAAAGGACTGGCTCTTGGCGCGGATGATTATTTCAGCCAGCCTTATAATTTCACTGAATTTCAATTGCGAATTCAGAATCTGATGGATCATCAGCGCCGGTTGCGGGAGTGGATGCAGGCCACCATTTTCCGCCCTTTTTAATAGTCGATCAGCTCTTTGGCCAACTGCCTGAAACGTTTTCATCCCAATCCGGTTTTTAGTGAAACCGATCCGCAAAACGAACCCAATGATCACGAAACCGACGAATCACGACTCCGGCGCCCCTCTACCTTCCCGACGGGAAGCGCTCCGGCTATTGGCTATTTCGGCTTCCGCTCTGGGTGTCAGCGGCTTGACTGGTTTTTCATTAACTACCCAATCTACCATGCTCAACCGAAGCATTCCTTCCACGAAGGAAAAACTGCCCGTCGTCGGTATCGGAACCTGGCAAACGTTCGATGTTTCGGGAACGTCGGCCCATGACGAGTTGCTGCAAACGCTGAAAGCCGTTCACAAGGCAGGCGGCAAGCTGATCGATTCGTCGCCGATGTACGGACGGTCGGAAGAAGTCGTAGGCGAGCTAACCGCATTATCCGGGATTCAAAACCAGTTTTTTTACGCCACCAAAGTCTGGACGCGCGGCCGCGAGGCAGGCATTCGGCAGATGGAAGAGTCGATGCGGAAAATGCAGCGAACGTCGATGGATTTGATGCAGATTCATAACCTCGTCGATTGGAAAACGCATCTTGAAACACTGAAAACCTGGAAAACCGCCGGTAAAATCCGCTACATTGGCATTACGCATTACACCGATTCGATGCACGACGAACTGATCAATATTATCTCTAAATTCCCCATCGATTTCGTGCAGTTCAACTATTCGATTCTGGCCCGCAACGCCGAGAAAAAGCTCCTGCCCATGGCCCAGGACAAAGGTTTGGCCACGATCATCAATCAGCCGTATGCCGAAGGGCGGCTTTTTTCGCTCGTAAAAGGAAAACCCGTACCCGTTTGGGCCACTGAAAACGACATTACTACCTGGGCGCAGTTCTTCCTGAAATTTATCGTCTCCCACCCCGCTGTCACCTGCGTCATTCCCGGAACCAGCGATCCGAAACACGCTGCGGACAACATGCTGGCCGGATACGGCCGCTTGCCCGATCCGGCTTTGCGCGAAAAAATGGCAACACTGATTGGGTCAATGTAGAGACGGTTTTCGGTATACAGTTTTCGGTGGCTGACGCACGCTTTTGAAAGTCCGAATGCGTTCGTCACAGTAAACCGAAAACCGGAAACTTTTACTCATCTTCTTTGTCCGCGCCTGGACAGATTCTGTCCGAAATCGTACAGAACAGATTTTCGTATCCCCTCCCAGTTGCTTCAAAAGGCCATTTTCCCGATTTGGCAGTATATTTGTTTTGCAAAATTACAACTAATACTCCTAGCCGGTTAAGACCATGCGCAGATCCTTTTTAGGTGAATTTGAAGAGATTGTCCTGCTGGTCGTGGCCGCCTGCCCGGCCGAAGCCTACGGCGTAACGATCTGGGAAGACGTGCAGCAGCAAACCGGGCGATCGATCACGATGAGCGCTGTCCACGCTACCTTGTACCGACTCGAAGAAAAAGGGTTTCTATCGTCTGAGATGGGGGGCGCAACCGCCGAACGTGGTGGTCGTCGCAAGCGTTTTTTCGCCCTGACCAACGCTGGAGTCCGCGCCCTGAACGATATTCAGGAAGTTCGCAGCCGGCTCTGGCAGGCCATTCCGCCGGGGAAGTTTCAACTAATTGGTTTTGGAAGTTAAGAATTATGAGTTAAGAGATAAAAGTTGACTGTCGTTTTCTGACTCTTAACCAAATACGATTTATGAACGCACATTCTCAACCTCCCCGTTGGGCCGATCTTCTTCTCGAAACGTTCGTCGCTCCAGATTTGCTGGAAGATGTACAGGGAGATTTGCATGAAGTGTTTTACAAACGGGTGGCGGAAGTGGGTTTAGCGAGGGCCCGACGGGAGTATGCACTGGCAGTTGTGCGGTATTTGCGGCCGTTCTTTTTGAATCGAAAACAGTCAGCGTCTTCATCTATAAAACAGTCTGATATGGTACGCAGCTATTTTAAAATCGCTTTCAGAAATATAACGAGGCACAAAGCCTACTCGTTCGTCAACATTGCCGGACTGACATTGGGTCTGACGGCCTGCCTGCTGATCTCGCTTTTTGTCTGGGATGAAACCCGGTATGATCTGTTTCTGACCGATGGCGCTCGGGTTTTTCGCGTCTACAACGAACACACCGACGCTCAGGGCACTATCGAAATGGCGGTGGCACCGCCCATGTACACCACGACGCTGCAAACGGAGTTTCCCGAAGTAGAAAAAACCGCCCGGATCATGATGACCGCCCAGCACAAGACGCTGTTCGAATCCGGTAATACCAAGTCGTACGAAGAAAATGGTCTCTTCATCGATTCCACTTTTTTTGAAGTCTTCCCGCTTCCTTTCCGATACGGATCTCCAGTCAAGGCCCTGGACGATCGCGCTTCGATTGTGATTTCACCGGAAATGGCCCAGCGGTTTTTCCATTCTGAGGATGTCGTGGGAAAACAAATCCTGATGAATAAACAGCCTTATCTGATCAAAGGTGTCGTTCCAAATCATCCGAAGTTTCATTTACAATTTGATTACATCATTCCGTTGGCGGCCATCCAGTTACCGGCGGAACGCATGCAAAGCTGGCGTTGGAATCAGTTTTATAACTACGTTAAAGTTAAAAAAGGGGTAGATATTCAACCATTGGAGCGAAAGTTTCAGGCTCTGGTAAAAGAAAAAAATGGCGCCCTTTGTTGAAGATAAAAACACCTCAAATACGCCTTATTTTCAGCCACTAAAAAACATTCATTTTTTTTTTCGGCTGCTTTTAAATTCGATACCTCACAACGAGGAAACAGTACTTACGTAAATGGTCTGACGGCTATTGCGGTTTTTATCCTGTTAATCGCCTGCTTTAATTTTGTGAATCTGGCCACGGCCAAATCGTTACAGCGCGAAGGAAGTGGGTGTGCGTAAAACCGTTGGCGCGGGCCGGAAGCAATTAATACTGCAATTTATCGCAGAAACGCTGTTGTTAATTGTCATCAGTACGCTCATTTCGATTGGCCTGGTTTCTGTATTATTCCCCTGGCTCAATCAATTTACAAACAAGCAAATCCCGTTTGAGCTGTTTACAAATCCTCTCGTAATCGTTAGGCTAATCGCACTCATGTTCGAACTGAGCATTCTGACCGGTTTTTACCCCGCGCTCGTTTTATCCGGTTTCAAACCGGTCAACGTGTTAAACGGCTCGGTTTCCATTTATCAGGAACCCGGCAAAACGCCCTGGCTCCGGCACAGTCTGGTGGTGATCCAGTTTACCTTATCCGTTCTGCTGATTATCAGCGCGCTCGTTGTTTTTAAACAATCTGTTTTTCCCAATGCGCGGAGATAATATGAATCAGAAGAAGGAGTCTTTTAAAAGCGAATTAGTACGATTACCCGGCGTGTCAGCGGTTTCAATCGGGTACGGTTTTCCGGGTGATGCGGTTGCGGGCGATGAAATAATTGTACCGAATAAGGGCGAAAACCGGACCCAATCGGCGACGTAGCTACTGGTCGATTATGATTACATCAAAACCCTGGGATTGCATCTGGTGGCCGGCCGGGATTTTTTAAAAGAAATGAAAACCGGCCAGGATCACGCATTTATCATCAATCAAACCGCCGTTAAACAGCTCGGTTTTGGAACGCCCGAAAAGGCCCTTGGAAAACTGTTAGCCTGGCATCCTTGGGGCGCGAAGAATCCCGATTCGCTTAAAACCGGCAAGGTTATCGGCGTCGTTGAAGATTTTAATTACAAGAGTTTATACGATAAAGTGGAGGTAGCAGTTCTTCAGATTTTCCCTGATGCATACTGGAAAGTAGCCGTAAAAATAAAAGCAGCCGATGTTCGAGCTACGGTCGATAACGTGCGAAAAGTCTGGGACGCGTACACGCCCGACTATCCGCTCGAATACAAATTCCTGGATGAAAACTTCGAACAGATGTACCAGTCAGAGGACAAACTCCGCTCGCTGCTCGGGATTTTCACCGCCATTGCCATCTTCATCGGTTGTCTGGGATTATTTGGTCTGGCGGCTTACATGGCCGAACAACGGACAAAAGAAATCGGCGTCCGGAAAGTGCTCGGTGCGTCGGTCATCAGCATCGTGGCCCTGCTTTCGAAGGATTTCCTGAAACTGGCCCTGATTGCCTTCGTAATTGCCTCGCCCATTGCCGGTTACTTCATGAACCGCTGGCTTCAGGATTTTGCGTACAAAATTGAAATCGAGTGGTGGATTTTCGCCCTGGCGGGTTTGCTGGCCGTCGGCATTGCCTTGCTCACGGTTTCGTTCCAATCCATCAAAGCGGCCTTGGCGAATCCCGTATCCTCACTACGTTCGGAATAAACAAGTTCGAAGTAACGGTTATTTGCTAATCGACGCAACAGGTGGTTCGGCAGGGGTTGTTGTAAGGAAGAAATACAAATGGTGAAGTTACGCTGTTGTGCAACTTCTCCAATCAGCAGTGAGATTTCATCGAAACGCTGTCGGATGGGGTGCCATACACCGTCATTTTTACCGTCAATATGGCCAGCCGGAAAAACAATGTAACCATTTTGAAAAGTGTGGGATGCATCATATGCATTACGGATAAAACCGTGGTGCAGGGCACGGGTATTTCCTACGCCAAACCGGCGCGACCCACCCTGAGTTTTCGCTTCGAGGACGGTTTTTCAGACCTCCGAAAGTACATTTTCGAAGCGGTGAATATGTCCCCCAAGAAACCGGGTATGTAGGATTTCTTTTTTAGTCAATGGCGAGATCATAAACAATAACGATTACGATCTTGCCTTTGACTCAGCTTATGTTCTGAGCCTTTTATTGACATTCTCCTTTTTCGACCAGTCGCCCGCCAACGATGTGAATCCATGATGTACTTCCTGAAATTTTATAATACCCATCGGGCAGCGGGGTCATGCCTTTATCATCAGAATAAGCATCGATATTTTCGACAAGTCCGTACCCGGTTGAATAAAGCTTATTAATATTCCCGGGGTCATAGATAAAACATGCCTGCTCGGAGGTACTATAAGAAGCACTAAGACCAACAATCTCTTGAACGGTTTTAGCTGGTGTTGAGGGTAAAGATGGCGGTCCAACAATGACTGGCGGCTCCACTGTAATCGTAATTGTCGACCAGTCACTGGAGCAAATTCCCGAAATTTTGCATAGAACCCGATATGTAGTCGTTTGGGTTGGGCTTACTGTCCAGTCGCTTCCCGAATGCCCTCCTTCCCATTCTAATGTACCATTACAGCCAATCGCCTGCAACCAGGCAGATCCTCCAGCAACAATATTGGAGTGATCCGCCCAGACATAAGGAATAGATGGATTACAGGGAGGAGGTGGTGGCGGAGGTGGTGGCGAAACACTGCAAACCTCCAAATGGTCGACCTCGCCCGCACCGTTAACATGCATCCAGCGGTTATCGGAAAGGGTATAATATGCACTAGAAGGATGATTTTCATTAGAAAGGTCATTACTAATAAACAATGTCACACCCGAGTACAACTGTCCGTCAGAAGAATAGAAAGCCATCGGAAAATTCTGACCAGGATCGCAATTTGCGCCACTGCCAAACTGCGGCCCGCTCGTCTGAACAGCGAAAGGACGCGTATAAACAACTGGAGGGTCAGGATTTGGTGTTACGGGCGTTGTCGGAGTTGTTGGTGGCTGAGGAACATCGACAATAGTAATCGTGATTTCCGCCCAGTCGCTGTAACATTTATCCGATGCTTTACACCGGGCGCGGTAGGTTGTCGTTTCCTGCGGACTCACCATACGGCTGGCTTCGGCGGTTCCGTCCTCCCACTCAAAGTCACTATTGGTACATCCATCCGAATACAGCCACATCCCGGCGGGTTCACCACGGGGCATTTCTTTGCCTGGCGAATGCAATTGAGGAGCAGCTGGTGGTGTAGTACACGGTTCAACAACTATAATCTTGATTTCCGCCCATTCGCTGGCACATTCGGGCACTGCATTCATTACCTTGCACCGCGCCCGATAAATGGTCGTTACATCAGGTGTCACATACCGGCTGATCTGAGTTGATCCATTATCCCATTCAAATGTACTACTCCCGCAGCCATCCGAATACAGGTTCATTGTAATCCCTTTTGTTGTTTGCGGAGCGTAGGAATAAAGAATTGGAGCGGATGGTGGAATACAAGGAGGTGGTGAAATACTGCAACTTTGTAATTGATCAACAACTCCGTTTTCACCCACATGCATCCATCGTCCATCCGACAAGGTGTAAAAGGCACTGGGCGGATGGTTTTCATTGGCAATTTGATTACTGATATAAAGTGTAATTCCGGAATATAATTGGCCATCCGAAGAATAATAATTCATCGGATAATTTTGATTTGCATCACAGTTCGCGCTAGTGCCAAACTGAGGTCCACTCGACCGAGTGGCTAAAGGGCGGGTAGGTGCTGAATCGACAAAGATGGTTAGTTCGGTTGATGCTGAGCATCCATTTCGTTCACAATAAACCCGATATGTAGTTGTGTTTTCCGGACTTACGGAACGACTTGCGTCAATTACGTCATCATCCCAAACCAACTGACCATTACATGCGCTCGCTATTAGCTGGATCGACTCGCCCTTTTGAATCCTTGTACGACCATCAGAAGCGGTCAGAATTGGGGGATCACAAGGAGTGGGCTCAACGCCAACTGTAACTGTCACTTCCACCCGCTCGCTTTGACACGGACCCTCCACACAATATACCTGGTAGGTCGTCGTTCCCGATGGACTCACCGGCCAATCACCTCCCGAAGGTCCACCCTCCCATTTAAGTGTCCCTGCACAACCGCTGGCATGAAGCGTCGACGATCCTCCAGCCAAAATGGATGCAGGATCCGCCCATACCGCCGGTTTGGGAACATTACAGCCATCATGAACTTCAACGGTTGTCTCAGCCCACCCGCTCACACAGGCATCACTTTGCCTGCACCGCACTTTGTACGTCGTCGTCTGAGCCGGACTCACCCTCGATCCCGGATCCCCACCTTCCCACTCCAGATACCCCACCAAACAGGCCGATACCGTCAGGTTCGTCGACGACCCGTTCGCAATCCGCGGCTGCTCGGCGGTCAACACCGGAGCGGTTAAATTCGGATCACACGATCCGCCCTCCACCACAACGGTCGTCTCCGCCCACCCACTCACACAGGCATCACTTTGTTTACACCGCACTCTGTACGTCGTTGTCTGGGCAGGGCTCACTCTCATACCCGGATCCCCACCTTCCCACTCCAGATACCCCACCACACAGGCCGACACCGTCAGGTTCGTCGACGACCCGTTCGCAATCCGCGGCTGCTCGGCGATCAACACCGGAGCGGTTAAATTCGGATCACACGATCCACCCTCCACCTCTACCGTCGTCTCAGCCCACCCACTCACACAGTCATCACTTTGTTTACACCGTACCCTGTACGTCGTCGTCTGGGCGGGACTCACCCTCATACCCGGATCCCCACCTTCCCACTCCAGATACCCCACCACACAGGCCGATACCGTCAGGTTCGTCGACGACCCGTTCGCAATCCGCGGCTGCTCGGCGGTCAACGCCGGAGCGGTTAAATTCGGATCACACGATCCGCCCTCCACCACAACGGTCGTCTCCGCCCACCCGCTGACGCACTCTTCACTTTGCCTGCACCGCACCCTGTACGTCGTCGTCTGAGCTGGACGCACCGAGGACCCCGGATCCCCACCTTCCCACTCCAGATACCCCACCACACAGGCCGATACCGTCAGGTTCGTCGACGACCCGTTCGCAATCCGCGGCTGCTCGGCGATCAACGCCGGAGCGGTTAAATTCGGATCACACGATCCGCCTTCCACCACAACGGTCGTCTCCGCCCACCCACTCACACAGGCATCACTTTGTTTACACCGCACTCTGTACGTCGTTGTCTGGGCAGGGCTCACTCTCATACCCGGATCCCCACCTTCCCACTCCAGATACCCCACCACACAGGCCGACACCGTCAGGTTCGTCGACGACCCGTTCGCAATCCGCGGCTGCTCGGCGATCAACACCGGAGCGGTTAAATTCGGATCACACGATCCACCCTCCACCTCTACCGTCGTCTCAGCCCACCCACTCACACAGTCATCACTTTGTTTACACCGTACCCTGTACGTCGTCGTCTGGGCGGGACTCACCCTCATACCCGGATCCCCACCTTCCCACTCCAGATACCCCACCACACAGGCCGACACCGTCAGGTTCGTCGACGACCCGTTCGCAATCCGCGGCTGCTCAGCCGTCAAAACCGGAGCGGTTAAATTCGGATCACACGATCCGCCCTCCACCACAACGGTCGTCTCAGACCACCCGCTCACACAGGCATCACTTTGCCTGCACCGCACCCTGTACGTCGTTGTCTGAGCCGGACGCACCGAGGCCCCCGGGTCGCCACCTTCCCACTCCAGATACCCCACCACACAGGCCGACACCGTCAGGTTCGTGGATGATCCGTTCGCAATCCGCGGCTGCTCGGCGGTCAACACCGGAGCGGTTAAATTCGGATCGCACGATCCGCCCTCCACCACAACGGTCGTCTCCGCCCACCCACTCACACAGGCATCACTTTGTTTACACCGTACTCTGTACGTCGTCGTCTGGGCGGGACTCACCGAGGACCCCGGATCTCCTCCTTCCCACTCCAGATACCCCACCACACAGGCCGACACCGTCAGGTTCGTCGACGACCCGTTCGCAATCCGCGGCTGCTCAGCCGTCAAAACCGGGGCCGACAGATTCGGATCGCAGGGAGGGGGAGCATTTATTATATTTATCGTAATTTCGACCCACCCACTCACGCAATCATTCGAGCGTTTGCAGCGCGCCCGGTACGTGGTCGTCACCGAGGGATTCACCCGCCAAAAACCGCTATCTGGCGGACCACCCTGCCACTCCAGGGTGCTGTTCTCACAACTCGATGCATTCAAATCTACTGACTCGCCTATTGGAATACTGGTTCGGTTATCAACCGCCGTCAAAACCGGGCCAGATGGAATCGGGTCGCAAAGAACTGGGGGAGCAATGACATTGATGGTGATTTCACTCCACCCACTCATACAATCATTCGAGCGTTTGCACCGCGCCCGGTACGTGGTCGTTACCGAGGGGTTGACCCGCCAAAAACCGCTATCAGGTGGACCACCCTGCCACTCCAGGGTGCTGTTCTCACAACCTGATGCGTTCAAATCCACTGACTCGCCCACGCCAATGCTCGTGCGGTTATCAACCGCCGTCAAAACCGGACCAGATGGAAGCGGATCGCAAGGATTATTTTTCTTAACGGTTATCAGTTTATGGCTTAAATCGAGTGTAAATGTGGAGGTCTGGGGCGATTTCTCAAACCATTGGCCTACTTCATCCGAATTTCCCGAACCAATCCCCCAAAGCGATGGCGTATCCAGATTGATGATACTGATCCACTGGTCTTTAACACCTGTATTAAAATGAAACCGATATTCTCCGGCGCTCGTATTGTCAGTTCCGGTATTGACCAGAAAGTCTTTTTCGATGATATTCTTAATCCCTTGTGCAAGCAATGAATTATGACTAACCGTCAATTCTCCATCCAGCGAAATCCCTGAAAATTTACCACAACTGAATTGCAATTGCGTTTGAGGCCCAAGCGTGAATCGGGCATTGGGGCCCATTCCCAGATCCGTCGTACTCCCTCCATCAATCAGATTGATTGCCCCACTAAACGCTCCTCCTTTGAACGACATAGGAATATCGGAGCCACCAAAATAGAGTGCTTTGTCTGTCCCCGGAATGATGAATTTAGCTCCCAACGTAAATTTAATGCCGTCCGTTGTGACGGTTATCCCTAAAATTGTGAGATCATATTGAACCGTTCGGCCGGTGCCCGCTTCCGGTTTAGAAACGCGCAGCGTCAGGGGTAGCTGAGTGAGAGCTTTCTCCACAAATGCATCGCTAATTTCCAGATTGGTTACTTCAACGAGCGTTCCTTTGGCCAAAGCCTCTTCGATTGCCGCAACAGTGGGCTGATCCGCCAATCCGGTATACCTCGTTGGCCATATCGGAAGTTTGTTTTCCGAACTGGCCAGCGCTGAAAATGAAGTCAGGAGAAAAATAAAAAGAATAGAGATCGGTAATCTTGTTTTCATAAGATAGCTTCAAAAAGGTCGGGAATGGTGGGATTAAGTCTAATCTGAAACCGTCAGCATCGCATCGAGATCAATGCGGTATTCCTCCAGCGTTTCGTCCCGAATGAGGACTATACTTACCCGGTACAAACCGCTCGTCATCGTGGCCGGAAGCTCGACCGTCAATTGTTTTTTTTCAGTCTGGTAAATACCATTTACGGCATAGGATCGTGCGGCACCCTGCAACTGAATCTGATAGAAGCGGGCGGAAAAAGCTTCAAAATGAGTGGTTTGAAAGGTAACCTGGCTTCCTTTTCGATACGATTTAGTTGTCTCTTTCAGACCAGTGACAAATGGCTGATTCCGGTCGTATACGCGCAGCAAAAAATCCGTCTGTCGGCTTTGTTTCTTTTCGGTATCATTCTGAATAACAACCTCGTATATTCCGGGTAACACATCTGCCGAAATGGGCAATAGAAAGCTATCCTCTTTTGATTTATCCAATGGCAGTGCCCATTTTTTTGCGTTATTGGATAATAAAACTGAAAACCGGTAACGGATCGGGTCAGCGTAATGGCTGGTTAGCAAAAGAGTATCGCCCTGCCTTAGGTTCCGACGCGGCATCGCAATTAATTGGGGAGCCGGATAGGTTATTTGCAGATGCTGACTTGAAACGACTGCTTGACTTTTTACCCGCACCCGAATCGCATACGGCCCCGGTTCCAGGCTGAGTGGCACCGACAACCGGAGCCGGGTCGAATCAAGGTATTGGTTGGAAACCGAATGGGATTCGCCCTTGCTGTCGAGTAATTCCGCAGAAACATCGAGGGGAAAATCACCGAAATGATGTCCGGTGATCAGGAACGGAAAACCAGCCTCCAGTGTATCGGTTTCCAGTTTTTGAATTACCGGCTGAGGTTGGATTTCCGAGGTTACAACCACCCGATAAACCAAAAGGCGGCCATCGGGGGCAATAAGCGTATATAAAACCGGTTTTGTAAAATCCTGCTCCACTTCCGCTGCCGGAACAACACGACACCCGTCACTGATGCGGATAACGGGCCGTCGCCTTTTCAGATCGGTTCGGTACGGCACCACCAGTTGGATCGTCCGGTCGGTCGAATCCAGCGAAAATTTCAGCGTGGAGATGTTCTCAAGCCCAAATGCAAGAATCGCTCCATTTGTCGGAAGCGGGTCCTTCCTTTCACAACGAGTCAGCAGAATCAAAACCGGCAGCAGTAGCAATAAAACTCGTCTCATTCGGATGGTAAGGAGTTTAAGCGAGAGGGCGTGTTCGGTAATGCAATTCCGGAAAATCCAGAAACAGCGCCCCAGTAAGACGTGAGCGGAGATTAAAAGTCACTGCCAATTCCTGATGGCTTGCAGAAAAACATTTTTTCAAACCAACTGCGTTACTATTTCTTCCTCAATCCGTCTTACTCTGTACTAGCTGCCAGTCTGGCAATTTTCCAATCCGTAACCTGTACTTTGTGGCCACACTCTTTACGCGCTTTGTCCGACATTCGTTTGGTTTTGTTCTGTTTATTCTGCTGACGGGAGGCTTAGTGGCTCAGCGGGCGGCTGCGCAGAACAAGCTGTTTATGAACCCCATCCGCTACACCGACCGGCGGATCAATACGTACAATCACATTTGTACCGACCCGAATAAAATCCATTTTACACGGAATGGGCAACCCTTCCCAACGTATGAATTCACCTATTTTGCCAACAGCCTGGGGTTTATCCAATTCGACTATGGCGTTCTCAAACCGGGTGATGTTATTCGGGTGAGTGATGATTGTGGAAGTGTGCCGTATCAGGTTGTTGTGAAAGATGATTACACGTACGTTGAAGTGCCGGGCAGTGCCAGTCAGGGAGGAAATGGGATCGGTCCGGCCGACTCTTCTCCACCCTACAGCCGCTTATCTTCCCCGGTTTCGGTGGGTAAATGTGAACCTCTGCAGCTTGGAGCTCACGTGCTGGTCCACTATTACGTTTTTCTTGCCAGTAACAAAAGCGGACGAACCCAAGTAGGGAAAATCACTGTCAACGGCGCACCGCTTTCCGACGGTGGGCATACCATTAGCGACCTGGGTGATCCGAAACCCTCCTCACATACGGTCTCCGATGGGTCGGTCAATTACGAAGGAACGGTCAAATTCACCAGCCTGAATCAGTACGCGGGTAATACACCGCTCACGATCGTTTATAAACACAACGGAGCCACCATAAACGGCGATTTTTCCATTGGTATTGGTGCCGAAAATTTCGGTGCCATGAACATCCGGTACATTAGCAACACCGGTTTTAGTGTCGAAAAAGCCACGTATACCAGTGACGTATCCCGTACCGATTACCCGGGAAATTATACCAATGCCACCTTTACGCTTACCTACGACGGCGAATGGTACAAAGTATTTGTCAATGGCGTTTTGATCGATTCCCTGCGCCGGTTTGTCATATACGATACATCCAGCGGATCACTGAGTAATCAGGGAACGGTTTTGCCGTACGGTAGTAAAGTAACTTTTACGCCGACACAATCCGGTTCGCAATGGGTTAGTGCGCTGATCGATGGCGTGATGTATACCCGTCAACAGTTCAGCGTAGCCAATGATTTGAGCTTGCAGGCTTCTGGCTCCAATGTAGCCTGCTCGGGCGGAAATTCCGGTAGTGTGACGGCAACTCCTTCGGGCGGAAAAAGCCCTTACACCTACTCGCTCAACGGCGGAGCCTTCGGCAGCAGCAACACATTTGGTGGGTTGGCGGGTGGTACGTACACAATCCAGGTACGGGATGCTTCGGGATGCGTTGCTTCGGCGAATGCAACCGTCGGTCAGGGATCGGCCCTGGTTGCTTCGGTCGACAACAAGAACAATGTCAGCTGCGCGGGGGGTAAAAACGGTTCTGTTACGGTAAAAGCTACCGGTGGAACGGCTCCGTATACATTTTCCATCGACGGAAAAAACTTTGTCGGCTCGGCCAATTTTAGCGGTTTGTCGGAGGGAACTTATACCTTTCAGGTTCGGGATGCCAATGGGTGTAGTCAATCGGTTTCGGAAACGATCGGTTTTCAGAGCAGTCTCGTTGCCAAAATAGCCGGAGTCGAATCAGCGCGTTGCTTTGGCGGAAAAGATGGGAGTGTTACGGTTTCGACCGCAGGCTCGAGTCCATCCGGGGCATTCAAGTTTTCGCTCGACAACGGGAACACTTTTCAGAGCAGCCCCCAATTCGGTGGGCTGGCGGCCGGAAGTTACACCGTATTAGTTAAAGATGATGTCTGCTCGGTAACCGTACCGGTAACTGTCAACCAACCTGCCGATTTGGCGGCCAACGCTACACTGACCAAAGCGGTTTCCTGCTTCAAAGGGAACGATGGCATCATTACCGTGAGCGGTTCCGGCGGAACAGGCCCCTACCAATTCTCGGCTAACGGAACCGACTTCTCGGCTAATAGTGGTTTTGGCTCATTGTCAGCCGGCGCTTATACCTATCAAGTTCGTGATGCCAACGGCTGCGTCAAAATCAGCAATTCCGTCATTGTACCGGAACCCTCCGAACTGGTTATTCCCACGGTAGCGCCCTTCGACGTAAGTTGTTTCGGGGGAAATAACGGAAGTGTCCAAATCACGCCGGGCGGAGGAACCGCTCCCTATTCGTATGCGATTGACGCCAATCCGTTTCAGGGTGCATCGACCATCGGCGGGCTAGCTGCGGGAACGTATACCGTCCGGGTGCGTGATGCGCTGGGCTGTTCGGCGACCCGCCCGGTTACGATCGGCCAGCCTTCGGCTCTGACCCTGACTTCGGCAGGAAATACGCCCGTTACCTGTGCTGGCGGTTCGAACGGTGTGATCACCTTACAGGCATCCGGAGGTTCAAATCCGTATACCTTTTCAATCGACAACGCCAGTTTCGGGGCTTCCAACTCGTTTGGCAACCTGAAAGAAGGCACATATACCTTTTGGGGTCGCGCCAAAAACGGGTGTACGCAGTCCATTTCCCAGACCATTACCTTCCAAAGCCGACTCGTTGCAACGGTATCCAGCAGTGACCCGGTCAAATGCTTTGGCGGAAAAGACGGAACCGCAACGGTCTCGACCACCGGCTCGAGTCCGTTCGGACAGTTGCGGTATTCCATCGACAACGGAAAAACGTATCAGAACAATCCCCAGTTTGGCGGTTTGCCGGTTGGCAATTATACCATTCAGGTCCGGGATGATGTCTGTTCGATCACCGTGCCGGTAACGATCAGCCAACCTTCCGAATTAGCCGCCACGGCGACGCTGACCAATGCGGTTTCCTGCTTCAAAGGCAACGATGGAATCGTAACGATTAATGGTTCTGGAGGGATTGCTCCTTATCAATTCTCAGCCAACGGAAGCAATTTTTCCGCCAACGCTTCCTTCGGTTCACTTTCTACCGGAAGCTACACGTATCAGGTGCGCGACGCCAACGGCTGTGTCAAAACCACCACGGCCATTACCGTTCCGGAACCTTCCGAACTGGTCCTCCCGGCCGTAACCACCCTCGATGTGAGCTGTTTCAGTGGCAGCAACGGCAGTGTTCAGATCCGGCCCGACGGCGGCACTGCTCCCTACTCCTATGCCATCGACGCCAATCCGTTTCAGGGTGCATCGACCATTGGCGGACTTGCTGCGGGAACCTACACTGTCCGGGTTCGTGATGCACTGGGTTGTGCGGTTTCCCGACCCATTACCATCAATCAACCCACGGCCTTAACGCTGATTACAGCCGGCAACACGCCCGTCACTTGTGCCGGAGGCACGAATGGCGTCATTATACTGCAAGCGTCCGGCGGTTCGAGCCCCTATACGTTTTCAGGTGACAACACCACGTTTGGAACCTCCAACTCATTTGGCAACCTGAAAGAAGGCATTTACACTTTTTGGGGCCGTGATAAAAACGGCTGTACACAATCCATTATTCAAACCATAACCTTTCAAAGTAAATTACTGGCCACAATTGGAGGCAATCAGGCGGTTAAATGTTTTGGCGGAAAAGATGGCAATATCACCGTCTCAACCACCGGTTCCAGTCCGTTTGGACCCTTGCGGTTTTCCATCGATAAAGGAACTACGTTTCAGAACAGTCCTCAATTCAGCGGTTTACCGATCGGCACCTATGCAATTCAGGTTAACGATGATGTCTGTTCCGTATCCGTCCCTGTAACGGTTTCGCAACCCACCGATGTCGTCGTTTCGGCGGCCGTTACGCGCCATGTTTCCTGTTACAAGGGTGCGAATGGCGAAGTCCTGGTTTCGGCTTCCGGCGGAATCAGTCCCTACCGGTTTTCGGCCAATGGCACCGATTACGCCGACAGCCCCGCATTCGGCAGTCTGCCCACCGACAATTACAAATACTGGGTGCAGGATGCCAACGGCTGTGTGAAAACCACCGCCATCGTAACCGTTAACCAGCCAACTGAGCTACTCGCATCTATTTCGAAAAAATCGGACATCAATTGTCACCAGGGCAGCGACGGATCCTTCGAACTCACGGCTTCGGGTGGTACGCTTCCGTACCAATATGCCCCCAACGAAACCGCTTTTCAGTCGACACCGGTTTTGACCAATCTTGCCGCGGGCTCCTACACACTAGTGGTTCGCGACGGAAATGGCTGCCGCCGAACCGTTGCGGGCGAATTGCTACAACCCACGGCACCCTTTACAATCAAGCTGGCTTCTCAAAAAAATCTGACGTGTTTCGAAGATAAAAGCGGGCGGCTCGCACTGGCTCCTTCGGGCGGGACCGCTCCCTATCGGCTTTCCATCGACAACCAGACGTTTCAGGAAACCACCGTGTTCGACGGTTTATCGGCCATTACGTACACCATTTACGGAAAAGACGCTCACAATTGCCCGGTGACTTTACCCAATCAAACCCTTACGCAACCCGCCGACATCCGCGTAAGTTTGGTACGGAAGCTCGATGTCGATTGCGAATATTACGAGCGGGGGGAAGTGCTGGTTGGGGCGGAAGGCGGAAACGGTCAGTTTACGTACTTGTGGAGCGGTAACGGCTTTGCGGGGCAAACCGCATCGGCATCTTCCAATAAAACCGGTTTATTCACCGAATTGATTGCGGGAAATTATACGGTCACCGCCCGCGATGTGGCCGGTTGTACGAAGGATTTTCCTGTTACCGTCATACCGAAAAGCAGCCGCATCCGGTTTGAGTGGGACAAAGCGCTTCCCTCGAACTGTACAAGCGCTGATGGCTCAATTTCGGTCAAAAACGTCAACGGGGGTCATCCCCCCTACCAATACCGGATCAGTACGCAATCGACGGTTTCGGCGGCTTCGTCGTTCGGTGGACTGACCAACGGAACGTACATCATCACAGTTGCGGACAGTCTCTGTGCGTATAACCAAGCCATCGACCTGTCGATTGCCAGCAGCCTGAAAGCGACCGTGAGCATCAGCCCCATCAGTTGCGCCGTCCCCACCGCCAATTTATCCGTCGATGCCATTACGGGAGGCAATGGCAATTACACAGTGGCGCTGGATGGGACCAATTTTACAACGAATCGGCAGTTCAACAACCTGCGTCCCAACGTGTATGCGCTAACGATCCAGGACAATCCGCTGTCGTGTCGATCCGTGCAAAGTGTGGAAATAAAGGAGCAGAATCGCTCGGATTTGCAGTTGGTTTCCAAAAAAGACATTTCCTGTTTCGGGGGGAACGACGGGGTCATTACGGTGACGGGCGACAACAATACCGGGCCGTTCCAGTATGCGGTCAATACGGGCGGTTTCCAGGCTGGAGGGCAATTTTCGGGTTTGACGATGGGTGCTTATAAACTCAGTGCCAAAAACCGCTTTGGTTGCGTCGACAGCATCCGCGTGACGCTGAGCCAGCCCACCGAATTGCTCGGGACCTTGACCAAAAAAGACAACGACTGTTTCGGGGATCAAACCGGGCGGTTGGAAATCAGTGGCTCGGGTGGAACAACTCCTTATCAATACACTATCAATAACCAACCCTTTCAGAGTACGGGCGCTTTTCCGTCCCTAAAAGCAGGCAGTTATACGGTTCAAATAAAAGATGCCAAAAATTGCTTGTACACCAAAAATAGTGAACTCATTCAGCCCACTGAGGTAAAGTTGACAGCAGTTTACCGGGATACGGTCCGCTGTTTCGGGGAGTCGAATGGGGCAATCCTGGCGCTGGCGAGGGGCGGAACACCGGGGTATCGCTATTCCATCGACAGCGTTCAGTACGTCAGTGACAGTCTTTTCCGGGAATTGAAAGCTGGCGTCTATACGGTTTTTGTACAGGATGCCAAACAATGCCTGAAAAAGACGACTCTGTTGGTGACCCAGCCGACCGTTTTAGACCTGGCATTGACCAGTAAAGCCGATCCACTCTGCGCAGGCGAACAAAATGGTCGGATTGAAGTGGTGGCATCGGGTGGGAACGGTGCATACGTCTATAGCCTGGACAATAGCATCCGACAACTCAGCGGTTTGTTTACCGGTTTGACGCAGGCCGAGTATGCCTTGAAAGTAACCGACCGCAAAGGCTGCACCGACACCTTAAGTCGTTTGCCGCTGGTGTGGCCCCAACCGCTCCGCTCCGAAATCCGGACGGTTTCGCCCCGCTGTTCGGGAGAAGCCAATGGACAAATTACCCTGACGGTTGGCGGTGGAAAAGGGCCATTCACCGCCCGAATGGACAATCAAAGCTCCCAGGCCACCGGCGACTTTTCGTTTGCCAATCTTTCGGCTGGTTCTTATACCATTCAGGTGAGTGACCAAAATGGGTGCCTGCTGCGGCTTCCGGCCACGATTTCGGCGGCTAATCCCCTGAACAAAATCAAACCGGGTGGTACGGTTTTTACGGATTCGGCGCTGGTCTGCAAGGGCCAGGTTGTGACGCTGGATGCCGGGAATCCGGGGCAAACAACGCAGTGGTTTTTGAATGATAAAGCGCTCAGCCAGCAGCAGGTCATCCAGGCGGTCGATCCCGGCACGTATCGCGTGGAGGTGCGAAATGCATCGGGTTGTCTGGAAACCGCTTCGTTCACCTTACGTAACAGCACACAGGCGTTACAAAGCGACTTTCTGATTCCGACGCAGGCATTTGTTGGCGATACGGTTTTGGCCCTGGACATCACCAAACCCATTCCCGACAAAATCATCTGGACGCTGCCCGCCGAAGCTTTTCAGGTACGGACAACGAGCTCAACCATCGCCTTCGTCGTCGTGAATGAGGGCAATTATACCATTGAAATGAAGGCATTTCTGGGCGAATGCAACAACCTGGCCCGGCATGATCTCCGGATTTTCAAACCCGACGACGTCAACAATACCGATCCTCGTCTGGGCTACCAGGACTTGAACATCATTGAGAAGCTGGAGGTCTTTCCCAACCCCAACTACGGCAAATTTACGGTGAAAGTGAAACTCGCCCGGATCGAGAAAGCCGAACTGACCCTGATCCGATCCAAAACCGGTGAGGTGGTCTATTCCGCCAGCAATCAGGGGAGCGACGAGTACTCGTTCCCGGTCGACCTACAACTGCGACCTGAACTCTACATCGTCAGCATCCGGGCCGGAAAATCCAGTCTGTTAAGCCGTATTCTGGTCAATCCTTAGCCCTCTATGCAATTCATGAATCGACTCTATACCAGATTGCTGGGAGGTTTGTTACTCGTGACGACTGTGGGCCGGGCGCAGGATTTGGCTCAATTGGCTCAGACCAAGCCCAAAGACCTTTTCAAAGGCGGTTTTCAGGTAACCGGCAGTGTGTCGGCCCAGCATATTTTTTATACGGTTTCGGGGATTGAGCAACGCCGGGACCCGTTCAACTTTTTTTATACCGGGAATCTGACTGTCAGCCTCTTCGGCAAAATTAACATGCCGGTGGCCTTCACCTTCTCGAATCAGAACCTTACTTTCTCGAATCCTTTCAATCAGAAACTGCAGTATGCCCAACCCTTCAACCGGCTGGTATTACGGCCCACTTACAA
Organism: Larkinella rosea; assembly: GCF_003858635.1. Taxonomy (GTDB): domain Bacteria; phylum Bacteroidota; class Bacteroidia; order Cytophagales; family Spirosomataceae; genus Larkinella; species Larkinella rosea. The sequence goes on along the minus strand of NZ_RQJO01000009.1, from coordinate 1,186,049 downwards.
AGGATTCACGCTGCATCTGGGAACCGGCTCGATGAACTTCTCGCCCTACACGCTGGCCGGACGCCGGTTTGAAGGTGTCGGACTGGAATACAAACCGGCTAAAAAACCGTACTATGTGGCGCTGATGACGGGCGTCTTGCAAAAAGCCGTTCGGATCGATACAACCTATTCGGTTGCGTTCAACCAACCCGCGTATAAACAGGTGGGTATGGGTTTGCAGGTGGGGTATCGAAAGGGCGCCGACCGGGCCGAACTGATTTTATTCTCCGCTACGGATCGGCTCCACTCCCTGCCCTACACGCTCGACAGCCTACGGATTGCGCCCAAACAAAATGCCGTTGCCTCCGTCAAACTGGCCAAAACGCTCTATCAGAAATGGGCGCTGAGTGCCGAGATCGCCGTCTCCGGGATGACCGAAGACCAGCGGGCGCATCGGGTCGGTATCCCGTCGGGATTCTTCCGTTCTTTCGGCGGCTTATTGTCGGTCAATGCCAGCACCTCGTATCAGAAAGCCATCAAAACCGCTTTGGCCTACCAGGGGCGCGGTTTCACCTCCGGCCTGGAATACAGCCGCGTCGATCCGACCTACCGCACACTGGGAGCCTATTATTTTAACAACAACCTCGAAAGCATCACGGCCAATCTGGCCACCCAACTTCTGAAAGGGCAGCTTTCGCTGATGGCCAACGCCGGATTGCAGCGGGATAATCTCGACGGCGCCCGGTTTCAGACCCTGCGCCGGTTTGTCGGTTCGGGTCAGGCAGCCTGGGTGCCGAGTCAGCGGTTGAATTTAATGGTGCAATACTCCAACTTCCTGAGTTATTCCAACCTGCGTTCCTCGTACGATTACCTGACGCAGGTTACGCCGTATAATGTGCTCGATACGCTCAACTACCGGCAGATCAGCCAGAATATCGTTTCCAGCATCAATTACCAACTCAAATCCGGCAAGGAAGTTACCCGTCTGCTTTCGACCAGTCTCATTTATCAGTCGGGCAACGACCGGCAGGGAACCCAGCAGCAGGGAACCCGGCTTTACAACGCTTCGCTCACCTACAGCCACAGCCTGCGCAGCCAGCACCTGAGTCTGGCGGCCGCCCTGAACCTGAGTCGAAACGAACTCCAGAGTTTCAATAATCACCTGTGGGGCCCCTCGCTGATCGTCAACAAAGCCTGGAAAGAGGAGAAGTTGCGGGTATCGGGATCGCTCACCTACAGCCGCGCCACTACCCACCTGACCGAAGACCGGCCCTACGCGCCCCCGCCAACGGGTCAACTCTGGAATGGCCGCGTCAGTCTTGGCTATACAATGGCTAAAAAACACCAGTGGCAACTCAGCTTGATCGGTCTGGCCCGACCGGCTACTACCTCTGCCGATCCCGCCGTGCGCATCCAGCCCGCTTTCCGCGAGCTGACCGCAACGCTGGGCTACCGCTATCAATTCACCGTTTTCGACTCCCGCCGTTAACCCATGAATCGGAATTTTATACGCCTTTTTTGCCTGCTGGTCCTGCTGATCATTACCCGGTTTTCGCTGGCTCAGACCACCGACAACCGGCCCGTGCAGGTTACTCCCGTTCTGCAACCTCCTTTTTCCCTGCATTTCTCCGATTACAGCACCAACCCCCAGTTGCTGAAGGTCTACCTCCTGCTGAAAGACCTCACCAAAACCCACATCGACATTTACCTCAGCCTCCGGCTGCAGGGACCCGGCGTGTTGATCCAGACCCGACCCGATTTCCGGCCAGCCGCCCCCTTCTCCCTGCAAGCCGGGGTGCCCCAGATCCTGAGCGGCCCCGAACTGAGTGCCTATTTCCAGCCCAACGCCCTGGAGGTGCAGGGACTCGATGAGGCCATTCTGACCCAGGGCGGAAAACTGCCCGAGGGACTCTACACCATCACCCTCGAAGCCTTCGAGTGGGATCGCCAGCGCGAGTCGGTGTCTAATCAGGGAACCAGTCTGCTGACGGTTTTTCTCAACTACCCGCCCCTGCTGACCTTCCCCGCCCGCGATAGCGAAGTCCCGTTTCAGAACCTGCCGAATGTGCTTTTCCAGTGGGTGGGCCGCAACACCGGCACGGTGGCCTGGTCGGGACAGCCTTTATATACTTTCCGACTGTGGGAGTTGCGCGACGAGCAAGACCCCAATGTGGCCGCCCAGAGTCTGATACCCCTCTACGAGGAAACCACCAGCCAGAGCAGTCTGGTGTATGGTCCGGCCTTGCCGCCCCTGCAACCGGGGATGCGTTATGCCTGGCAGGTGCAGGCCCGCGATGCCCTCGGACAGGATGTGTATATCAATCAGGGAATCAGTGAGGTGAGTGCCTTTACGTACGGAAAACCGGTTGCCGAACCCGTTCCGACCGACTCCGTGACCGTACCGCCAACCACCACCCTGGCGCAACTTCTTGATCCATTTTCGTATCCGGTTCAGTCCATCGATCCGAATTCCTCCAACTTGACGGTACAGAAATTATTGACCTCTTCCGTTATCCAAAACCGGCTGAGCGATTCGACCCGGATTCCCAAATGCAATCCGATCAATATCGACGGTAGTAACTGTGTCGAAACCGTGCAGGTCCCTCTTCCTTCGGGCGAAGCACAAAGCAGCCTCAATCCCGGCGATGTGGTGATCATCAACCAGTATAAGGTTTTAGTGACGCAGGCTACGGGCGGGGCCGGTCGTTTCAGCGGACAGGGGTTGCTGGTGTGGAACTTTGCCGGAGCCACCCACGTCCCGGTTTCGTTTTCCAACCTCAATGTCGTCAAATCCTTCAACAGCGCCACCGGCGGTTGTGCGACGGGCGGACAAATGACCAGCGGCACTGCCGATGCAGCCCTGGTGAGTCAATTGCAGACGATTATTGATCTGGCCAGTCCGGCGGGGCCGACTTCGTTTAGTGGGACGCTGGATCAGGCTTTCGATGCCCTGACTGAAACGGCGATCCGGATGGAAAACAGCAGTTCACCCACGCTGACTGATTTAAAAGCCGTTGGAATCTACACCGCGGCCATCCAGCTAGGATTGACGGATTGGAAGACCAACCTTACTGCGGCTTACGGACCCAATCTGTCGGCTACTGTCCAGCAAGTCCTGACCGAGATTGATCATGTCATTGCCGGGTTGTCAACGGCGGGGCAATGTGCCCAATCAGGTTGTGCCCTTGATTTACCTTTTCTCAAAGACCTGGCCGAAGCCCGCATCGAAGACGCCCTCCAACTCCTGCTGGATCAGGACAAAACCGTCCCATTGCCCAAGCCTGAGAATCTGGCCTATAGCCCGATTTCGAATCAGGGCGTGACCCTCACCTGGGCGAAAAACCCGCTGCACCTGAGCTACCGCTTGGCCTACAAAGATCAGTATGGCATCGAACGCGTGCTGTACCCATCAACCAACCAGGTGACCCTGAAAGGTATTGCCAGTAATCAACTCTACGCCTATGAGGTAACGGCTTATGGTGACGCCTTTGCCGTTAGTGAAACCGCCAGCAGCGATTTCAAACTGGGTACGGTCTGCCTGGCCCGAATCGATGCGCCCGCCGACCGGATCATGGAAGGCGATGCGCTAACCCTGTCGGTCACCACCTGTGTCACCCAAAGTAATCAACCCGGCACACTCGTCTGGCAGGAAAACGGCAAACTGATTGGTTCGTTTACCAGTCAGACGTTTCGCCCCACGACGACCACGACGTACAAAGTTACCTGTACACTGCCCGCCCAGGTCGACGAACCGGCCTTGAGTTGTTCCGACGAAAAAACCGTTCTGGTCGATAAAAAATGTAGTGGGGTTGTTGCCACTGCTTCGGCTACAACGTTGGTACAGGGCGATATTGTCGCACTCCGCGTTACGGGTTGCCAGCAGGACATTAGCTGGAAAGAAGGCTACCCCGTTGGCACCTCGATTGGGGCTCAACCGGCGTTGATCACTTCTCCCAAATTAACCACTGTTTACACTGTTACCTGTCGGGATCAAACCGGCAAAACATGTATAACATCGGCGGGGCAGGTCACCGTCAAGCCCAATTGCAATAACTTCCAATTAGCCGCAAATTCCATCAGTAGCGCCAAAAGAAAGGATACCGAAGTACTTATCAAAGCCATCGGCTGCAGTGGTAAAGTCAATTGGGAGAAACTGCGGGGCAATGCCAATTTGAATCTGGATATCATCAATGAGACCACCCTTAATGTCTCTAATATCAAGTTCAGTTTTATCATCAAAGCCACATGTTCCACAACAGGTTGCGTTGTCACAGGAGATTATCCAGCTCCACCTTACGCCGGATTCCTGGACAATTCCGTACCCTATTGCAGCTACCAACACGTCAATCTGAAATTGGCCAACGAGAACAGTACCAGCCTGACTCTGCAATTGGTCAATACCTCACAGAATATTCTTTCGGGGTTTACCTGGGATGATAATCCGGGCAATACCGAAACCCGACGCAGCTTTAACCGCCCCAAAGCACCGACGGTTTTCTCGGCTACGTATCAAAGCGGCAAGTGCAAAGTTTCCTACATTTACCAACCGCAACCGACGGGGTCAGAATCAATCGCAGTACCTTGTTTTGACTTTACCCTTTCACCAGCCAGCACCCGGATTGAGATTCCCTATTCGGCCTCCTCCAAAGCCCTCATGCTCACGGCCAACGGCTGTACCAATGGACTGGCAGCCGGTAGCGTCGCCTGGAAAATCGTCGATGGCAGTAAAGAAACACCGCTGGGAACCAATACAACCGGCCAACTCACCTATACCTTTACCGATCAGCAGGTTAACAAAACCCTCACGATCTCAGCCAACTGTGCGCTGACTGGCGAAACCAAAACCGCCAAAATTACCGTTGCGAAAGGCTTACCACCCGGTTTTGAAGCCGCACCTGTAGATCCCTGCAACTTCTACGTCACCAGTAAAGACTACGAGAACTTCTTTTTTTTCAATGAGCAGGCATTGAACCCTATTGAATTCACGATTACTGGGGGGAACCAGATTGTACTCTTTCCCTTGAATGGTGGGCCAGGGATCCGTTCGCAAACAAAAGACAATACCGGAAACACCCTCTTTACACTCGGGTTGGCAGCCGCTCCCGGCACCTACGTATATCGAATTCAGAACACTTCAAAAGAAGGAGTGATCTGTTCGGCTCTCGCTTATTTTACAGTCGGATATAGCCGTTATCCGCAGCCGGTCGATGCCCCCGGGCCCAATATTCCTGCCTACGCCAAACAAAAGCAGCCTTCCTATGACTGTGCCACGATCTATCAGTTGAAGCCCCGCTTTGGTGAGTTTGGTATCCCACATAATGACCCTCAACGTGCCATTAGTTACGTATCTAGTACAACTAACAAGGGGATGGGAATCTTTGCCGTAGGCTATTCCTTTCCGACCGACCGAGATCCGCTATCAATTGGTTTGGTCGACAAGGTATGCGCCAATACGCCAAGAGCAACTCTGAAATTTTACACCAGTAGTGCCAGAACCAAAGAGGTGGAGGTTGGCGCGCTGGCCGCTTCGCCCCTGCAGCATGTGGCGGTTCCTTTCAACGCCCTGGATGGCGTTAAGCACTATTTCGGCCGGTGTACCTTCGTCGATGGTACCTATTGCGATTCGGAAATCGTAATTGATCCGGGCATGGCACCGGGTGGGCGCCTTGGGGCAAACGACGATCCGGTTGCCAATTCCGATAGTTCAGCAAGTGGTTCAGTAGGAGCAGCGGTAGCCGATAAGCCCTGTGTTTACTCCAAACAGGAAGCCGTCAAAATCCTGTTAACCAACGTGCTCTGTGACAAACTCAGCATCATCAAGGGCACCGAAAAGCAACAGTTAGAAATACTGCAAGCCGAATTGCAGCAACTAGGGCTCGACTTGCCGTCTGTTACGGATGCCATGGTAGCTGACTTAGTTGCCGGAAAATGCGCCGATGTCGTGGCTGCGCTGACCAAAGACCTGACCGGCAATGCGAAAGTAGATACTCTCAACCAGTTGGTCAATCACCAGAATGCCGATGAATTGATTAGTAAGGTCCTGGAACAGACTGTTCCCATCTGTCCCGCTGACGGAGCGCCCATCTCCCTGGAGGAAGACATTCCCAGCGGAGGTCGGCTGTCATACGCCGTCGACCCCAACCGGCTCTTCATTGCCCCCGATGGCCGGGCGGTCAAACTGCCCACCGGCGCCCGGCCCAAATTCTTCAACTTTGGCGGTTCTTGGGGAGCTTCTCCTGTCGGGACGCTGCAAGGGTTTGAAACCAGTGACGGTACCCAATATTTTGCCGACATCAGTGCCGGATCGCAATCGTTCTTAGGATACCGCCGGGTTTCCCCGCTGTGTCCGGCTAGTTATTATGGCCCAACGCTGTATGCCAATGTTAATCCCAATCAACCCACACCGGTTTACTACTTTCAGACCTATGAGAAGGATGAACGTTGCGGGTACAATTGGATTGAAGGCACTCATACGTTTGTTCCCACCGCCGGACGAATCACAACGATCAGCTCCGTAACGGGTCCCTGGACGACTCAGACACCGTTTAAAAAATGCGTCGAATCCACCGACTACATTAGTAAAGGGGCGGTGAACTTTTACAAGCTAACCAACGATCTGACTGCCAGCGAAAAAGCACAACTCCAGAATCTACTGGCAGGCATCAACACCAAGTTAGGCGGTTTTATCGGTGGTGAAGGCTCCATTACCTGTATCGATGTCTCAAAAGCCGATTGGAATGCCATCAAAGAAGAAGCCCGGAAGAAGGGCGTCGAGGAGTTTATCCCGCAGGCCGGGCGGTTGCAGTACGACAACAAGTATGTGCTAATCTTTTTTGGGATTGGTGCCGGCATGACCGACTGCCAATACAGATTCATTCGGGAGCGGATGAATGGATTGCAGAAAAGCAGCTTCTTCAACTACGATTATACCGGTCTTGATTCCTGGGCAACAACTTATTACCAGCTCTCGACGGGAGAACAACAGTCCATCGAAGGACAAATTGCCACTGGACAATCTCCGAGTGGACTAAACGGGTCGGAAAGATCAAAGTTTAGTAAAACGATGCTCAGTACGGGTGCTTTTTACTACTATGCGGCTTTTTCAGCACTGGCCTGTACGGTGGCGGAAGAAAAATTTGCCGATACCAGTCGCACCAGCTGTGGTGAAGCGTTTGCCGCGGGCTTTCTGCACTCGGTGCTGGAAACGGTGGATATCGTCACTTTGTTGGTGGGTGGGTCGGAGCTTGCAAAAGCCGCAGCAAATGGCACAGCTCAAATCTGGATGGATTACCCGCAGAACCTGCGCGATTTTCAGACCAGACTGGCCGCCAATCCGCAGGAGATTACCGGCAGTGATCTGGTGAAGGTGCTTCCTCCGCCCATGCAGAGTGAAGCCAACAACCTGAAAGTAGTGGGCAATGTGGTCTCTTTCCTCTACAAGTACTACGGCGAGGAGGGTAGTTGCTGGCGAAGCGGGGATTTGGCTTTCCAGGTTCTTCCTATTTTGCTCTCCGGGGGCGTAATGGCGGCTAAAACATTAGCGCCAAAATTAGCTACATTAGCGACTTTCAATGGAAAGCTGACCCGTCTGGGGAAGATTTTCCAAACAAGCGGTCTACTTTCAGAGGAACAACTTGCCCAGCAATTCATCGATGGTGCGACTGTTGAATATGCTGAACTAGGGACGATAAAAGAAACAATACTCAAAGACAGCAACGGAGAGGTTCTAAAAGTTTATGATGAGTTAAATGAAGTCGTTGAGGATGTCGGGAAAATCTCAAACCATGATCCGGAAACGGTTTTCCATGTAAAAAGTGACCAGTTTGTTCAAAATGTTTTGGATGCCATTGATCCCGATTTTTTTGTCAGAAAGAACAGGTATGCTAATGGATTCTATGTAGCTCAAAAAGGAGAAACTGCAATTGCAGAAGTGGTGTATCACGGAGCCGACCCAGCTAAATCTAAAGTAATAAGGTTTACACTGGATAAAAGCAAGTTGAATGTACTTGATTTAACCGATCCTATTGTTGGGGAGTCTTGGAACTTATCTGATGCTTTTAATTATGAAAGACAGATGGAAGTTATTGGTAACATAGATGACAAATATGATAAATTTATAGAAATAGCTGACAAAGCAGTAGCACAAGGCTATAATGCGATAAAATTCACAAGTCAACGTGGTTCTGGCTCAAACTATGTATTATATGGGGACAAAGAGCATTTTAAGCAAATTCTAAGCCCGCAGATGGTTATACCTGCAATTGAATAAATGAAAACGTTTCGAATTGAAATAAGGACAGATTTATGTTTAAAAAACAAAGAAATACTGAAAAGAATTTCTTTTAAAGATCCTATTATTGGAGATGGATATGGCACAAAAAGATTTATTACAGAATCAGAAGAGGTTGCTTATTTGGACTTTTTTGAAAGTGGCGGATTGCCTTTTCCGTTAAAAGAAATTTCCAGTTATTTTACATTAATAAATACTGAAAAAAAGAAGAAAAATGAATACTCATTCCTTAGCACAAATGACGCTTTTAGATATTTTAGCGATTTGTCAAAATCAGGAAAGTTTTGGTATATGGATCAAGTTGGGAATCCTGATTTCTATAAAAATTGTTACGATAAAGAAACAGGGTTTTCAATAAAGAATCTTAACTTGACAGAAAAAAATATAAAAAGCCAGCCTATAACTTTTCATTATTGGTTAGCATTATCTCCCGAAAAAAAAATGTCATCCATGGAGTATTTTTTCAAAAATCCGGTTCATGCCAATTATCCTATTTTAAATCACCCATTTTGGGATTTATAAAAATCTTATTAATCGGTGACCGATATCTTTAACAATCTTGTAATTAAATAAAATTATGAAAGAATTTTTAATTGAAATAAGAAAAGAGCTTTGTATAGAAAAACAAGTTGTTTTTCAAAAATCTTCTTTAAAAGAAGCTTTAATTGCTGATGGTTATGGAGAAAAGCGATTTATCACTGAATTAGGTGAAGTTGCCTACATTAACTTCTTTGAAAATGGTGGAATTCCTGAATCAATGCAAGATATTTCTAACTATTTTGTTAGGGTGAACGAAAATAGAAAAAAAAAATCAATATTCAGGTTTGAGCTTAAATGATGCTTTCAGATATTTTTTGGATCTCTCCAAAGCTGGTAAAATATGGTATCTAGAAGCCATGTATTATCATAAAGATTGTTATTCTAAAGAATATAGAATGGACAGTAATGTAATTACTAGATCTGAGATAGTTGTTCAATCTCAGCCTATAAATTACCTAAGGTGGGAATCGTTATCTCATGAAGAAAAGACAATAAATATGACTTATCTTTTTAATAACCCAACCTATTCAACCTACCCAATTTTGGATCACCCATTTTGGGGTTTATAGAAATATCTTAAAAGATTAAGTTACAGTATAGTTTTATAATAAATACTGTGAAACAATTTAGAATCGAAATTTTTAAGATGCTCTGTCTGAGCAATAATCAATATTTCCCAAAAGCCTCTTTTAAAGATACTCATATTGGAGACGGATATGGTGAAAAGCGATTTATTACAGAATTAGGAGAAGTTGCTTATGTTATTTTTTTCGAAAATGACGGAATACCTATACCAATGCAGAATATTTCAAGCTATGTATCAATAGTTTTAAAAAAACAAACAAACCCAACTTGGGTAGGCTTTAACGAAGCCATTAGGTATTTTGCTGATTTATCCATGCAAGGAAAAGTATGGTATATGGACGCTATGTATTATCATGAAAAATGCTATGTAAAAGATAGATCAATTGACACACGTATTATTGATAGACATGAAATTACAGTAATAAATCAGCCAATTACTTATCATAAGTGGCTTTCTCTTTCTCATGAAGAAAAGATTAAATACATGAGCTATCTATTTAACAATCCAATAAGTGTAAATTACCCTATCCTAAACCATCCATTTTGGGATATTAAATAAAATTCAACGGGGCCATGTTCAAATTATGTATTATACATACCCTGTTAATTAACAGCTTGTAAAATGATTTTGTCGACAGGCAGACATTTTACCGGTACCTACTCTCCCAGAATACGGTAAAGATATACAATGAAGATTGACCATTTTAATTACTTTATTTTCCACTTTAAAACATTAAAACAAATGATTGTTTGGTCTGGCTTAGGATTTTTATCGGCCGTAATTGTAATTGTTTGTACAGCTATTTTTAATTCAGTATTAACTTCGGTCTCTTATCACACCAGCATCGGATTGGTAGTTGCTGCGGCTATTAACTGGTGGGTGGGAACAAACCTTAATAGTGGAGAAGGGCGCCTTTTAAAAGACGAGGAAACCGGAGAAATGATTCGTTTTAAGAGAAATCACACGCTTTTCTGGATTCCTATGCAATGGTGGAGTGTTGCCTTTCTGCTATTAGCCGTTAGCCTTATTTTCAAACACAATTAATCAAGTTTTTGGACGGATCTGTTCCTGCAGGTAATTTCAGCGGGCAGGGGTTGCTGGTGTGGAACTTTGCCGGAGCCACCCACGTCCCGGTTTCGTTTTCCAACCTCCAGGTCGTCAAAGCTTTCAACAGCGCCACCGGCGGTTGCGCGACGGGCGGACAAATGACCAGCGGCAGCGCCGACGCAGCCCTGGTGAGCCAACTGCAGACGATTGTCGATCAGGTTAGTCCGACAGGGCCGACTTCGTTTAGTGGGACGCTCGGTGAAGCGCTCGTCGCATTAAACCAGACCATGAAAAATCCCAACCCTGACAAAACGGCTGTCGGGCAGCTCACTTCCGCCATTCTCCAGGGACTCAGTCAATGGAAAGAAGCGATTCAAACTACCTACGGCTCGACTCGTTCGGCGGATCTAAAACCGGTGCTGGAGGAAATCGACGGTTTGATAACCGCCGTAAACCAGGCGAACCAATGCGCCCAGCTTTCCACCTGCGTACTTGACCAAACGCTGCTGCAAACCACCTTATCCACCCGCATCTTTGTTGCCAACCAACAACTCACCGACCTGGCCAATCTGCCCACGGATCCCAAGGCCCGGATAGCGGCTCAGGAAAACTGCCAACTCGATGTCTCCCACTTCGACGCGACAAACCTCGCCATTCTACCCATCAACGTCCACTTGTTGATGGCGCACGGTTGCGTCGGTGGCTCGATTACCTGGTCCAATGGCACACCTGCAAACGGAGCCCCCAACGGTACAACACTGACCTGGGCCAATGGCGAAACCGATCAGCTCCTGGGGGGTGTATTCTCTGACCGGGCGTTGGTGGTCAAACCCAACACTCAAACCACCTATACCGCCATCTGTCAGATGCCGACCGGAAAAAACTGTACCCAATCCATCCCGATTACAGTCTCTTCGCCAGACTGCCCACCCTTCACCATCACAGCCTCAGCTACCACCTTCGAAAGAGGCCAAACCATCACGCTGACCGCTTCCGGATGCAGCGGCAACGTCAGTTGGGCCAATGATTTGGGATCGGGTAATCAACTAACCGTTATGCCCGCGACCGATTTTATCGCTTCAGCGACTTGTTACCAGCCAAATCTCACTTGTTTCTCCAATGCCATTGCGATCCAGCTAGTGCCGACCTGTATCCAGTCCATGTACGTCCAGCAGGAAAAGGTGATCGATCCCGGAATCGGGAATACCAAACGCGAGCGTACCCTGGCCGTCCTCGGGTGCGAAACCGGCTATCTCACCTGGCAAAAAAAAGGTCAAGCCGACGCATCCGTCAATGGTCGCACCTTCGTGATGACCGATATCAAAGGCCCCATTTCGGTGACGGTTACCTGCACGCTTTCGGGACAACCACCTTGCCCGCCGGTCAGCCAAATCTTTCCTGAACCGATTCCCGAATGCACCACGCTGCTGTTATTGACTTCCCGGGATGATGCCACCACGCCACCACCGGGCTATACGAACTTGTACTCCACGTTCAAAAAGCCTTTTGTACTGACCGACCCGACCGGAAAACACTATAATGCCAGCCCTGGTGATGTCGTTTCAGTTCCGGTACTGGCGAAAGATCAAGTCTATACGGCTCAATTCGATAACGGCTGCACGGCCTCCAAACTCGTTCCGGCCCTGAGCTATACGACCACCTGGCTAAACTACAACAACGGATCTCCCCGCACGCTGACAGACCCCCTTAGCCGAACCAATGATCCGGTTGCCTATACCGCCGATGTCGATGCCCCGGACATCCAGTTGAAACTCAAATCAGCCTGTGCCGGAAAAGTCACCTGGAGATCATCGGCCGAGCCAACCCTGCGTTTGGAAGCGTCCGAATTGATTCTGACCCACAGCTATTCCACCCTCACCCCGCGCAGTACGCTGTTCCCAAATTCGGATTCGAGCCGGGTTCAGTCGCTGTATGTGCCTTTTCCACTGGTAACGACCACGTATCAGGCCTCCTGCCAGGTCACCAGTGGCGGAACGACGACGGTTTTTCCGGCGACCAACGCCAAAACGATCGTCGTTGTGTCGAACAGCTGCCTGAAGCTGACAGCTTCGGCCAAAACGCTGACCCAGGGCGAAGCCCTCACCCTGCAAGCGGTTGGCTGTAGTGGTACGGTCAAATGGAGCACAGATGGAAATGTCGTGGGAATAGGGACGACGATCACCCATACCCCCGTACTGGCGACAACGCCGGGGTCGGTTGTCTACACGGCGCAATGCGATAATCCAAACTGTTCGGAGTCGGTGACGGTGCAACTCAAACCTACTCAATTGGCCGTAACTGCCTCAAAAACTACAGTGGCCATTGCCGAAGCGGTTTCGCTGACGGCCAGTGGTTGTTCGGGTGGACTGGTGGTCTGGAGTACGGGTGAAACCGGTCCCATCCTGACGGTGCAACCGCTGGAACAAACCACCTACACGGCCACATGTCTGATCAATGGCGTCAGTCTGAGCCAAAAGTCCGTTACGCTGAGTGTCATCAATACCGCCCCCGATCCCATCGAATGCCCTCCTTTTAGTCTGGCAGCCAATTCCGCCACCGTGGTGCGGTGTGCCGAACAGACCATTACGTTCAGTCCGAAAGGGTGTCCGGTGGGCAGCATCGTGACCTGGAGCGATGGGCATGTTGGTGCCTATAATGAACCCTATGCGCTGGTGGTTAATACCACCCTGACCATGACGGCTACCTGCAAAACGCCGTATGGAATCGAAGCGGTGGCCAGTTTGCGTATCGAAGCCGTTCCACCGACCTTGTCGGTCAGCCCAGGAGAGGTCTATGCGGGCTTCCCTGCCACGCTGAGAGCATCGGGGTGTTCAACCGACAACTGTCAGCCCGGTTCTTATACCTGGACTAACAAAACTTCCGGGCAAACTTACTCCGGAGCCTCCATTACAATCACACTCACTCAGTCTACTACCTTTGTGGTGAGCTGTAGCAATGGGCAATCGGCGCAGGTCAACGTTAATATCAAGACCAATGATGAAAACAAGTGTACACTACCTTCAGGAATCCTGGTCAATGCGAGTCGGAACATTAGCCCAACCACTTATTTCGTCAATGCTTCCTGGTGTGACGTCACCTATGCGATCTCCTGGCGAAAAACCGGGGTCGATCACAAAACCGTTGATTACCCTTCCGCTCGCAATAAACGAAGTTTCACGGTCACTCGCCCTCCTATGGGTCAGATTTACGACAGCAATGGGCAGCCTTTTGGAAAACCTTTTCCGCAGTACGAAACCTATACCGTGGCTTGTGTGCGCAATGGAACGCCTTGTGTATTTACCGCTGGAAATGTCGCCAGTTATGACCCTACCTTTCCCGATCTGGGCGGGTACGATACCAAGGATGCGACCGAATCACCGCTATCGCCCCCCGACCCCTGTAAGGAATTGTCTTTTGTGGAAAAAGGAGGCTTCAAGAACGTGACCCGAAATGCGGGGATGTCGAAGCGGCCAAGGCTTCCTATGTGCTGTACGCCGACTGGTGTCCCGGTGGCAAAGTGGAGTGGACAACGGCCAGTGGCAAACAACTGCTGACGGCTCCGGCGGTGTTGAATCTGGGTACGACCAGCCAGCTCACCTACAAATATACTTGTTACCTACAGAATGGAACGCCATGTTCCGACAGCTATACCCTGCCATCAGCACAAGGGCTGGATGGTGGCCGGGTGGCTGCGGAGATGGGAGTCGAAGCTGCGGGTACTTGCGCTGCGTTGACAAACGTCGCATTGTCGAAGGCCATGACGGAGTTTTACAGTAAAATGCTCTGTGAGACCATCAATCTCTACAAAGGTGATCAAGCCCGGGCAAAAGCCTATTTGGCAAATCTGCAGAAGATGATGAAAGTCAAAGTTGCGGAAGTGGTGTTTCCTGAAGATCAGTCGGCAGTGATCGATGCACTGGTGGCTGGGGATTGCCAGAAAGCTACCCAGTTGTTGGCAGCCCTCAACACCGGATCTGTCACACCGGATCAGTTCAACAGTCACATTCTGCCCGCTAACACAACCATTAAAGATGAGCTAATTGACAAAATCACCACCCTACAATGCGGTTGTGCCGGGCTGGCTGATTTTACCTCAGGTGACGGTGACTGCCAGGCTATTATTGCTCAACTGGGAAAGGTCAAAGCCGCCTACAGTAGCAAACAGAACGTGACACTGACCAAACCAGCAAAAAATCCACTCATCGGACAGATCAGTCTGGGGGGTCAATGTTACACCGATGTCCAGCTTTCATTTGTTCCTGATCAGACCAGTTTAGTCATCGATCCACAATACAGCCAGGGATCGAGCAGTTTTGGTATGGGCAATGCCGGGAATACGTATTTGACCATTAGACTGACGGATGCCAAATCGGGGCAGTTGGAAAGTTTGAAGACTTATCTATTCGAAGGCGGCAATGGATTACCAGCTCCGAAGCCACCCTTTGCCATCACGGGTGTCCAATTGAAGCTAATCTTTCCCAACACCGCCCAAAGTCGTTGTGATGAAGTGGCTGCGGTGATTAACAAGTATTCGACTAAGTTTGGAATCGACAATACCTTGCGCATGAGCCATTTTCTGGGGCAGATCGGAGCCGAAACTCAATTAACCTACTTAACGGAATTGACCTATTCCGCCACTAATATCAAGAACAGTAGTTTTGCGACGACGACTCGCTCCGAAGGTAAGCAGGTGCTTAAATATTGTGATTTGTTTGAAGGGTATGATGCCACTCAAACCAGTAGCTGTCCATTTCCGTACTGCGACCCACCCTTGTATGCCGGAACAACAAATTTGGAAGTAAAACAAAAATATGTAAAAAGTACGACCCTTTTTGATTACGTGTATGCCTGTCGATTGGGTAATGGAACCATTGATTCACAAGATGGCTCTTGGTTTAGAGGGCGAGGTTTTGTTCAATTAACCAGGCAAGATAATTATGAGTCATTTCAAGCCAAATGGATACCGAATATAATAGCACCAAACCTTTAGATTTTTTATGCACTTCTGCTGAATGTGATAAAAATCGAGATGGTTTAGGGGGAAATGACATGGAAATCGCAATGCTAAGTGCCTTTTTATATTGGAAGCAAGCCGATTGTAATAGCCTAGCAACAAGCATTTCAAATAACGACATTGATGCTGTTACTGAAGCAATTAACGGTGGCCAAAATGGGCAAGATAGTCGAAGAAAATACACTAAAAAAGCATACGAAATTTTAAACAAATAGAAAAATGAAAAAAAAATAATCCCATATATATATTGTTTGCATTAATATTTTCAATGAATGTTTATGCTCAAGATCCAGAAGAAAAACCTTCTATAGAAAAACTGCAAGGTGTTTGGAAATTCCAATTCACCAGGAAAGGCGAAAGTAAAACTTTTGAGGCATATAGAATCATAAAACAAAACAAATTGCTCGAAATTTTCAATGACACTTCTTATAAAGAAATAAGAACAAGGCTAGCATATATCGGTTTTTGGGATAATAACGAATATCCCAAAAACATCAATAAATTTAATAAAAATGGGCACATACTATATTATATAGATATTCCCAATAACATAGACACGTTGGTAAATATTACAAATATAAGAAGAAGTAATTGGTTAACGTTTAACGAAAACGGAAAGTTAGAGCAAGATTATTTTTTTTCATATGGATTAAGTAGTATTCCGGATGAATATATTCGTATCAATGCTTTACCTTTAACTATTGTCCTAAGAATAAAGCAAAATATAGATTTATGGAAAGAATATAAAAAATTAATTAATTTAAAAAAGATTATGCATAAATCTACAATTTACTTATCGCCTAGTATTCCAACCAAAAGATACCTTTTAAAAAACGATCTAGTGGAAATTTTGGAGGAGAAATCTCAATGGATCAGAATCCGATATTATGGAACGAGGCTGATCGAAGGATGGGCCAAAGTAATGGATATTGAAAAGTGATGAACCCACCCAGAGGTTCCTTACCCCCACCAATCTCTTTGCGGGAGTTCCCGCTCCTTTAACGGCTTTCCCTCCATATAGATTAGAAGAAGATTTCAGCAATGATTTACTATTAATGAATCTTTGGATAATAGATAAAAAATAAAATATTACACATCGTATATACCGACTTTACAATACTTGAATCCGAAATAAAAGGCGGAAGTAGTAATTTCCATTTTAAAGATCATCTCACCTATATTGTCAAAATGAAACGTTTATGGCCCGCCAACTAATCTCCATCCGTAATACTATATTTTGGCCGCTTTTACTATCTGCTCTCCTGTGGTACTTCTGGTCTTATCTATTCCCCAAACAGCTTGATTACTCCGATATTGTTCTGATGGATAGAGGGCATACTATGGATAGTTCTGGTTTTGTTTATGTAGGAGTAAAGAATCTAAGCAAGCACAGACCCAGTCAGTACAAAGATTTTTTACCTAAGGTAGCGGCCACTATTGCAGACACTCTCCATGCAAAAACATATATTTATTTTATTATGTTCGGTTAAAACATCGAATACCGCTTCAATATTGGCCTCCCTATGAGCTTGAAGAAGAAGTACCTGATCGGTTATTGTTAAAACAGCGGTGGAAGAAGGGTAGCAAAGAGCCGGATTACGTCCGTTGGTATGTACCTGCGCTTCAATACCTGAATGATTAAGAACCTGACTTTCTTTATCTGGAAGATACAAGTGAATTAGACCAAGGCAACCCTTTTCAACTGGATTTGCAACAGGTCTATTTACATTAAAAAACCGGCCTTCAGCCGGTTTTTCGTTCTAAACTTCTTCTTCATGTAATTCTTCGCTCTTCCGTTTCCGCGGTTTTTCCGGTTCTGGCAGCGGCAGTGGCTGGAGCGGCTGGTCCTCGTAGGCTGAGTTATCGACGGCTTTGAAACGCGACATGAATGAGTACATGGCCGGAATTACAAAGAGCGTCAGCACCAGCGAAAACATGATCCCGCCAACGATAACGACCCCGAGTGGAATCCGGCTTTTCGCGGCCGCACCCAGTCCCATCGCGATGGGAAGCGCTCCGAAGGCCGTTACCAAACTGGTCATCAAAATTGGACGAAGCCGCAGTGCCGATGCTTCGATGGCTGCTTCTACTTTGTTCATGCCTTCTTTCCGTTTCTCATTGGCGAATTCCACAATCAGAATCCCGTTTTTCGTGACCAGCCCGACCAGCATAATAATACCGATCTGGGAGAAGATATTGAGCGTCTGGTTGAACATCCAGAGTGATAAAATCGCCCCGGCGATGGCGAGAGGCACGGTAAGCATGATGATGAACGGATCGGTAAAGCTCTCAAACTGAGCCGCCAGAATCAGGTAAATCAGTACCAGCGCCAAAACAAATGCGAACAAGGTATTCGACGAACTTTCGGCGTAGTCGCGGGATGAACCGGAAAGAGCTGTTTGGAACGTATCGTCGAGTGTCCGGGCGGCAATGGCACGCATGGCTTCGACACCATCTCCAATGGTTTTGCCCGGTGCCAGACCGGCTGACACGGTGGCGGCTTTAAACCGGTTGTAGTGGTACACCTGTGGCGGACTGGACACTTCGGCAAATTTCACCAGATTGTCCAGTTGAACCAAATTGCCGACATTGTTTCGCACGTAGAACGACGCCAGATCGACCGGTTCATCGCGGTCGTCGCGCGACACCTGACCAATTACCTGGTATTGTTTTCCGTTCATCAGGAAATAGGCCAGACGGCGGTTACTGAGCGCCAGTTGAAGCGTTTGCGCCACATCCTGAACCGTCACCCCGAGGCTGGTCGCTTTTTCACGATCGATAGTCAGGTTCAATTCCGGTTTATTAAACTTCAAGTCTACATCGAAACCCTGAAAAGTCGGGTCTTTCTGCACGGCGTCCATGAATTTAGGCAAGGCTTGCTGTAACTTCTCGAAATTCAGGTTCTGAATCACAAACTGAACAGGCAGGCCACCTCCCCCACCACCGCCACCGCGTCCGACCTGAATCGTCTGCTCCTGGGTGGCATTCATGCGGGCTTCGCTGAAGTTCTTTAAGTTCTTGCTCAGGTAATCGGTAATGTCCTGTTGTGACCGTTTCCGGTCTTTCGAGTCGATTAAGTTAAGTGCCACAAAGCCCGAATTAACGGCTCCTGCACCCGAATTACCGGGAGCGATCACACTAAAGGTGAAGTTGATTTCCGGAATGGAATCCAGTACGAACTGGTTGACTCGATCCGAAATCCGGCTCATCGCTTCATAACTCGTTCCTTCCGGAGCCGTAATCGGAATCCGAACCCGCCCACGGTCTTCCAACGGAGCCAGTTCCGATTTCAGCGTCGAGCCAATGCCAAAAATGATGGCAATACAAACCGCGATCAGCCCAAACGCCCAGCGACGGCGTCCCATAAAGTCGGTCAATGAAGATCGATAGGATTCGTCCAGCCATTGGTAAAACGGCTCCGTTTTCCGGTAAAACCACGATCCTTTTCCGTGGTCTTTACTGACCAGTTTAACACTCAAAACCGGCGTCAACGTCAGGGAAACGAACGCTGAAATCAACACGGAACTGGCGACGACGACCCCAAATTCGCGGAAGAGCCGCCCCGTAAATCCTTCCAGAAAAATAACCGGCAGGAACACAATCGCCAGCGTTGCCGACGTAGAAATAACCGCAAAGAAAATCTCTTCCGAACCTTCCTTCGCAGCTCGCTTCAGTTCCATGCCACCTTCGATTTTTTTGAAGATGTTTTCCGTCACCACAATCCCGTCATCCACCACCAGCCCCGTTGCCAGAACGATTCCGAGCAGCGTCAACACGTTGATACTGAATCCGGAAATGTACATAATAAAGAATGTACCGATCAGTGAAACCGGTATATCGATCAACGGTCGAATAGAAATCAGCCAGTCACGGAAGAAAAGATAGATGACGATAACGACCAGGATGAACGCCAGCAGAATGGTTTCGCCCACTTCCTCAATCGACTTCCGGATAAAAATCGTTCGGTCAATCCCGTTCAGGATTTTGATATCGGGCGGCAATTCCCGCTTGATATCGTTCAGACGCCGATTAAATTCATCGGCGATGGCAACGTAGTTGGCCCCCGGCTGGGGAATCATGACCAGAATGGCGCCGGATGCATTGTTCTGTTTGGCCGACGATTCCTCATTTTCAGGACCCAAAACCGCATAGCCCACGTCTTTAAACCGCACAATCTGATTGGCGGTTTGCCGCAAAATGAGGTTATTGAAATCTTCTTCGGTGGACAATCGGCCAGCGGCTTTAACGGTCAATTCCGTATTATTCCCGTAGATTTTTCCACCCGGCAACTCCACGTTCTGGCGGGTCAACGCATCCTGAATATCCTGCGCAGTCAGCCGATAAGCGGAGAGTTTTGCCGGGTCGATCCAAAGCCGCATGGCGGGGCGTTTCAGACCGAAGATCATGACCTGGCTAACACCCGGAATGGTTTGTAAACGTTCCTGAAGCACGTTTTCCGCATAATCCGACAACTGCATCGGATTGCGGGTGGTGCTCTGAATGGGCATGAAAATAATCGGATCCGAGTTGGCATCTGCCTTACTCACCACCGGTGGCGCATCGATATCCTGCGGAAGTTGCCGCTGCGACTGCGCCACTTTATCCCGAACGTCGTTGGCGGCCCGCTCGAGGTCAGCACCCAATTCAAATTCGATGGTGATGTTACTGCTTCCGAGGGCACTGTTCGAAGAGATCGTCCGAATGCCTTCGATGCTGTTCAGCGATTTTTCAATCGGTTCCGTAATCTGTGACTCGATGATTTCCGGGTTGGCACCGACATAGCTGGTCCGAACCGAAATAATCGGCGGATCGATAGCCGGGTATTCACGAACGCCCAGAAAGGTAAAGCCGATCACCCCAAACAGGATGATGACAATCGACATTACCATTGCGAATACCGGTCGACGTAAACTTACTGAAGGTAGACTCATAGATTAGTTCGTTATTTCATGCTGGCACTATTACCTGCTCCGGGGCCTTCGCCCGATTGGGTCTGGCCCGTTAACTTGTCAATTTTAGCGATTTTAACCGGCGACTCCGGCCGTAGGAAAATCAAACCGGTGGTGGCGACGGAATCGCCTTTCTGCAAGCCCTGTGTTACTTCAACAACGCTGGCATTCCGCAGTCCAATTTTCACGTCTTTGAAAACCGCCTTGCCTTTTTCGATAACAACCACCTGGCTACCACGGGTTTGCGGAATAACCGCCTGCGTTGGCACCACCAGCGCATTCGAGGTATTGATCACCAGATTCACTTTCGCAAACGTACCGGGCCGCAGGTTCGCCGAATTGTTGTTCACCCGCGCCCGAATGCGCAAATTCCGGGTGGCTTCCTCAACCCCCGGCTCAATCGCGTAAACCGCCCCATTAAACGTCTTGTCCGACCCGTCAATCTGAAACGAAATAACGCTTCCAATTTTTACAGAAGAGCCGTATTTTTCCGGAACCGAAAAGTCCAGCTTCATCGAATTTGTTTGCTGCAATCGCGCAATCAGCGTGTTAGGGCTCACAACCGCTCCCAAACTCACATTCCGTAAACCCATACTGCCCGAAAACGGAGCCCGAATCTCGGTTTTGCGCAGGGCAGCTTTCGTCACCTCGATATCGGCCAGCGTCCCTTTCAGGTTCGTCACGATAATGTCGTATTCCTGCTGACTAATACCACCCCGCTGCAACAATTGTTTGTTCCGTTCCTCAATCCGGCGATTATTTTCTTCCAACGACCGTAATTTCAGCAATTGCGCCTGTAAATCACCGTCGTACAATTTTACCAACAATGTTCCCTGACTAACGGAGCGGCCTTCCTGAATGTTCAATTCAACAATCCGGCCCGAGATTTCGGGGTAAATATCAACTTGTTCGGATGCCAGCAGTGAGCCTGTTGCAACGACCTCATCTTTCAGGTTTTGTGAGGTTACCACAAAGACATTCACCGCCGTTGGGCCACCACCCGGTTTGCCACCAGCCTGTCCGGAAGGGGCTCCTCCCCGACCTCCGCCCGATCCGCCGGGTTGCTGTTTATAAAACTTGTTATAATAGATGACGCCACCTAACACCAGCACCACCAGAATAATTGCAATCCACCTTTTCACAGAAATAGCGTGTTGAATCGAACGCGGCATTGCGTTCGTTGAGAAAGTAACATCAAACAGGTTTACTGTCTGAATCTGATTTTTCAGCTAACTTAGCACCGAAATTACTCCATTACAACAAGCCATGACAGTTGACGAATACATTAATCGACAAACACCCGAAATTCACCGCTTATTAGCCCAAATACGTCGATTAATCCTGGAAGCGTCCCCAAAAGTTCAGGAAAAAATTAGTTGGGGCGTGCCTTTTTATTTCCACAAAGGACATTTGGTTTACCTCAATCCGCTCCGAACGCCGGAGGCCGCCGTGGATATTTGCTTTTTAAGGGGCTATGAATTAGCCAACGAACAGGGTGTTCTCGAAGGCCGGGGCCGACGAACCGTGAAGTCCGTCATCGTTCAATCTGGCGATTTCAACGAAGACACGGTCCGGGAACTGTTGCAGGAAGCGATTTTACTCAATGAAACGTCGAAAGAAAAACCGGCGGCTTTTCACAAGAAAAGAGGGTAGTTTTTATACGTGAAAAGGATGATACATGTAAAATGTAGAAGTATTTCGGAAGCACACACTTTTACATTTTACATTCATCATTTGATAGTTATCATTCCTTTCATCGCCCACACAGTTTGCGGTAATCGCACCATTCACAGATTTTTTTGTCGGCGGTTTTCTGAAAAGGCTGAGCGGGGTCGAACAAATCAGCAATGATTTTTCGCAAATGAGTCTCGGTTTGATTCACAAATTCTTCGGGCGATCCCAGATACAGTTTGTTTTCCATAAAACCGCCTTCCAGATTCCGAAACGAATAAAAACCGGCCACAACATTCGTATTCGTGCCGTCGATCCACTGGTCGCCAACCTGCAAGCCTTTGTTTTGCAGCATTTTTTTGTAGACCAGATACTGGTACAGCCACAACTGCCGCGCCTTGTCTTTCAGGGCATCGGTCAGGAGTATGTCGATGGTTTTAACGTCCGCATCTCTGGCTTCAATCTTTCCGGTTTTATAATCCGCCACCCGAATCTGAACCGATCCGTCGGGCTGGCGTACCCGCTCGACCCGGTCGATTTTTCCGGCAATCCGAATGGGCAGCTTTCCAAGGGACGTTTCGACCAGCAGTTCCGTATCCCACTCCTCTTCCGTTTGCAACACCTCCAGATTTTTGCCGTATTTCTCAATCTGCAAGGCATTGAATCGAACCATTAGATCCTCGGCAACCCGGTACAACAACCGGTTCATGCCCGACTCCGTCACGCGGTTGACGAACGCTTCCTCGTATTTCAGTTTGAGTTTTTCAACCACCATTGCGGCATTCACTTCCTCCCCGACCATGCGGTGTTCCTGATCGAGCGCTTCCAGCGTGTTGTGAATCCACTGCCCAAATTCGGCCGCATCCATGCCGTCGCTGACCTCCTCATCCTCCTCCATCTTGATCACCCGACTGAAATAATATTTGAGCGAACAACTCACGAAATTATTCAGCGAGGTGGGATATATGCCCCCGAAAATGCGGTTTTTTGCCTGATTAAATTGGCCCGTCAAATCGGCTTTCAACTTCGCCAGAATCGCGTCACTTTTCGGAATTTCGAGGGTATCGAATGGTAACAAGACCGGTTTTTTATCCGCTACCTGGCCAAATCGCACTGTCGGATAGCTAATGGTCACATTTCCGTTCGAAGCCGGAACCAGTTCGTGTTCAATTTGCCGGATAAAACGGCTTTTTTCGCCTTTACTGGTGCCGTAGGCGTCGGCTGAAGTAACATACAGCAGCGAGACTTTTTTCGCCCGTTGCAACAACCGGTAAAAGTGGTACGACATTACCGATTCCTGATCCTGGTACGTCGGCAAACCGACTTCCACGCAGGCATCGAACGGAATCAGCGAATTGAGCTTTCGGGATTGCGGCAAAACGCCTTCGTTCACCGACAAAATAATCAGGTGGTCAAAATCCAGCGCCCGCGTTTCGAGCATTCCCATAACCTGCAACGCACTGCCGCCCTCGCTTTCGAACGGGATGCTGGTCTGCCGGATCAGTTCGTACAGAAACTGCTTTAAACTCTTGATCGTCACCAGTTCATTGCGTTGTTCACGTTCGAGCGTGGTTTCGAGTTGGCGCAGCAAATTCTGGAATAAATACAGGTATTCGGTCTCAATCGCATCCTGCTGATCGGCGTAAACGTCTTTCAGAACGTCGATCAGGGCATAAAACTGATGAATAATTACCAGCGGTTTGTCGTCGGGCCAGCGTCGGAAAAGCACCTCAAAAAGCGGGCTGTCGTCGCCCATTTTCAGCAACTGCTTTTCGTCCAGATACACCAGGTTATCGGTTGTAATGGTGTTGATGGCTTTCTGGACAATCCGCGCCGGTGCGGTTTTCGATGCTTTCGATTCCGCCTGTTCATACTGCCGGATAAACGGGTGATTCAGTACTTTCACCACGTGCCGGTGGTTGTATTTCGGAATAAAAACCGTCCCGCTGCCGTCTTTTTTCTGAAAAGCCGCTACGGTTCGCTGCATTTCAAAAAGCGCATCGACCAGCGTAAACAGGTTGGAATTCTGCAGCGAAAGCCCCATCGTGACGTTCAGGTCGGTCACCGAACCGCCGAGTGAATACAGGACCGGTAACAATAACGTTTCATCGCCCAGCACCAGCGCCGTCGTTTCGGACCCGGTTTCATCAACCGGTTTCTGACGGTATAACTGGCTGGCCACTTTGGCCTGCATGCTGGCATTCGGAACGCCGATAATCTGGATGTGTTTGGGGGTCTCGGTCAGGCTTTTTTCTTCCCAAGTCCAGGGGCCGCTCCAACCGGCGGCTTTATACGCCCGCAGCATTTTACCGGCTTCCTGCCGCCGGGACTGCATGTAATACGAATCGGTGTCCCAGAGCATTTCGGCTTTCTGCGCCTTCACCAGCGTTTTAACGATCTCTTCTTCCGATTTACTCAACGCATTGAAACCGACGAAATACAACTGTTCATACGCCGGATTGTCACGTACCAAATCATCGATCCGATCGGCCAGCAAACGGTACGCCATGCCCCGATATGCCCAGCCCTTCGCCAGCAGCCGGTCGTGCAGCGCCTGGTAGGCAATTTCCAGATTTTCGAATAATTTGAAATACCGCTGGGTTCCGGCGGTTTCGAGTTTGGGCGCCCGGCCGTCGGGCAGTTCGAGTTTCCAGCGTTCGAGGGCTTTGGCCGCCGTCATATAGCTGAACAACTCGGATGGCGAAATCAGGTACTGGTCGATGCGGTCGAAGTCGGTAAGCAGAATACTTGCCCAGTTCAAAAACCGCCCGAACTCCAGCGAATCGTCGATTTCTTTAAAAACTTCAAATAACTCGAACAGCAAACTAACCGGATCGATCTGAAGCACGCCCGCACTTTGCATGATAAAATCATCAACAGCCATGACGTGGGGCGACAAAAACGGTGTGTCGGCGTGTTGACTCAGGTGCTGCTGGAACGTAGAAACCGCCCGGCGCGTTGGCACAATCACCCAAACGTTGTCCATCCGCGTTTGATGACGCTGGAAAATGTGTGCTGAAACCTGTTCAAGAAAAGAGTGCATCAAACGTTACTCGCTATAGAAAATGAAGCCATGCCGGATCCCGAACACAACATGGCTTCTTTGCATTTACTTCAGTTTAACCTCGCTTTCACCACATTGCTGGTCAAAGTAAAATACGTGCTGACAGAAATCACGCCAGGCATCGTTTTTTGCAAATTTGGTCAGCATATCCGGGCAGCTTTCGAAGAGTTCCTTGAACTTGTCGTCGTAGTTCTTTTTTTTCAGCCGGGTTACCTTGCCCCCGGCTTTCACATAAAACGACTTGTCCATTCCCCCGGTCAATTGGACTCCCATCAGACCAACGCCCGTGGTTTCTGCGGCAAAAGGGTCATCATAAACTTTAATTTTTGAATCGAAGCCCGGGTTAACCAACTGCACCAGTACATCGCGCTTCGGATCATCGAGGTGTTCCTGATAAAAGATAACCAGGTTCCGCGTCGACTCGCCCACTTTATTGCGCTGGGCTTTCGCAATGGAACTTGTACTTTCCGAAAACGAGGCAAACTTGGCAAAATCCGAAGGATATAACCCCAGTTCCTGTAGCTCTTCGGCTTTGTATTTAAACTTTTTACCATCACTTGTTTTTCCTTCAACCTTGATAATTAAGCCTTTCTTACGATCCAGGTCATCCAGTGTGAATTCGATTCGTTCACCGGTTTTTGTAATCAGGTAACTGGGTTTACTTCCTGAAAACCGCTCGATCGGTGGCAGAAATTGTTGCGCTGTTGCGGATGACGCGATTTGAACGCCAAGCAACAGTGTGAGAAAACATTTAAACATTTTAAAAAAAGAGGAAAGGTGGAACAGATTATGGGATCAGGGATTAAAGATACGGTATTATGAAATTCTTTTGTGTATTTGTGGAAGTGAAGAATGAGCGGATTGGAAATCCACTCAGTGAAACCGGTCGGGACGGACTTCCAGCGTTTTCATAATTTCCGCTTCGGATTCCAGCAATTCTTTCCAGCGTTTTCTGACTTTTTCCTTCGGATTGTATTCTTCGGCCAGTTCGATAAAATTGCGGTAATGCCCGGCTTCCGAAATCATCAGTTCGCGGTAAAATTTCCGGAGATTTTCGTCAGCCAGGTTTTCGGACAACAGCTTGAACCGCTCGGCACTGCGGGCTTCGATGAGCGCATTCAGCAAGAGTTTTTCCATCAACTGCTCGTTGCGACCGCTCGGTTTCTGAAGAACCTGCTGCAATTGATTGACGTATTCGTCCTTACGCGGTTTTCCCAACGCAATGTTGCGCTTCCGCAGTTCTTTCAACACCCGCTGAAAATGCCCCCATTCTTCCGCCACCACCGGCGTCAGCACCTCGACCAGTTTTTCGTGTTCGGGAAACTGAACAATCAGCGAAATACACGATGATGCAGCTTTTTGCTCACAAAACGCATGATCGATCAGAATATCGCCCAGATTCATCCGGGCAATGTCGACCCAGCGCGGATCGGTGGGAAGTTCCAGGCCCAGGGTTGTAATCACAGTTCAATCAGTTTTTCCAGTTCGCGGTTCCATCGGTACGGCGAGTCGGCAGTTTGGTAAAAACCACCCAGCCAGCGTTCCACCGGGTTTAGCGTTCGCCGTCCGGCAATGATGTCGGCACCGGCTTCGGTCAGGCTCACGCCCTCGTCGGTATACGCCCACAATTTTCCGTTCAACTGGCGGATGGTTTCGCCAACACTCAAATCGGTGATTCCATACACCCGATCCTGCTGCAAAAACCGCCCGATCAGGTCGGATTCGGGCAGCGGGCCTTCCATCAAAGTCGCCGTCAACAGGTGTTCGATCAGGTTCAGGTTGTTTTCGGTAAACGGAAACCGCTGCAGATGCAGAATCAGGGCGGTTTTTAAAAACCGCAACCGGCCAAAATCCGAATTCAGCAGCTTCTGAATATCCAGTGGTTCCGGACTGGCGTACGCTTTCCAGACCTTCAACGCCAGATCGAGTTCGTGTTGGGTCAGTTCTTCAGCCTGTAAATATAAGGTAGCCAGTTGCGCACCACTCAATTGTCCAATTCCCTTGAAAAACGGCTCACCGGGAAACGAATCCACCGAAACCTGTTTGATTTTGGTACTTCCCAACGGACGTTGTGCGAATTGCGCCAGCAGAAAAACCAGGTTGATCTGGCAAAACAGATCGTGCTCGAACCAGAGGTAAATCTCGTCGTAATCAGTTGGTTTCGTCCATTTCTCAAACTCCTGAACCACCATCTGGTCGTACCTCTCCGGCTGCGGATTTTCGTCATACACCCGGTGCCACTTCTGCCGAATGTTCCAGAGTTCAGTCAGGGGCACAAATGCGTTAACCGGACCTTCCGAGAGCGCTTCCCGCCAAATGGCAACTTGCGAGGAATCGGATTGACCCGGAATAGTCGAGTCGGCAAAAGCCCCGGCGGTTGCGTCGCCGTTGAGAATGTGTACGGTTTTCACAGGTTCGTTTTAGTCAAATAATAGCCAGTGTACGCCAAATGCAAACGAGCGGTTTATGGTCCGGAAATACGGCGCGCTGTAATAAATCTTGCCGAGCAAATCCTGATTGGCGTGGGCCATTTTCAGGAAAAGCCGTACGCGGTTGATCCGGAAATTGGCAAACGGTTCGGCCATGATGTAATCGCCCAGTTTCGTTTCGTTTTGCAAATGATATTGCTGCGTAAGCGGCATGTACTGATCGGCATAATACGCCGATTTGTAATGAAACTGAACCCCGGCCAGAACGTACAACTTTTTAAACAACAGAAAGTTATATTCAACCCGGGCATTGGCAAACAATCGGGGAATCCGCAGGACGTCATCGCGCGAAAGCAAAGTGTAATAGCCCTGCCCGACAGCAGCAAATTTGCCCGCCCGGAACTGAAAACCAAAACCCGATCGTAAAATACTGAACGCACTCGACAATTGCCTTGGAACCCCAACGGTGTCGAAATAGATGTAATTTGACAACAGGTAATAATCCAGACCGGGGCTCAACACCAGCTTTCCAACCTTCAGATTCAACTGGCCATACGCGTGCTGCGTACCGCGTAATTCAAACTGGGCTGACTGCCGCGTGACGTGATCCCACTGGAAATTATTACTGATAAAGCGCGTTTGAACCAGGGTTGGCGAAGCAAAAACGCTCTCGTAACCAGCCGTCAGAAACCGGCTTTCCAGGCGGCCCTGAAACCGGAAATCCCGGCCCAGCAAATACTCGACTTCGGCCGTCGCGCGTGTCAGGCTGTCCGGGAAATAATAGCCCAGCCAGCCGCCTACAAAGGTCTCAAACCGGTTGGTTTTGACCGTTGAATCCGGCAGCAATCGTCCGACATTGAACGTGTAACTTTGTCCGTAAACGCGGTTTCGAAGCCAGGCGCGGTAATTAAACGCCGACCCCCGGGTCGAAAACTGGCCTTTAATCCCAATTTGATTATCCAGCAGCCGGAACCGTGTGGTTTGGTTGGTTTCCAGACTATCAAAATAAACCCGGGGATAAAAAGGCTTTCGCTCCGGGTGCGCCGAGTCGAGCGGGTACAGGTTAGAAGTAATGTCCGTGTCCGTGAAGCTGTAGCGCTGGGATCGAAAATCAATGATATTGTACACCTGAAAAGCCGTATCGAGCACATACTGCTGGTATACATGCAAATCGTTGCGCTTTTCGTGGGAGTTGGCATTCGGTAAAACCGTCCCCAATTCAATGTTCGAATTAAAGGCGTTGCCGGAAGCCGTATCGGGTTCGATCATTCCGCCCTGATCAACCATCCGGTGATTGATGTTGTTGTAGTGCGCCAGAAGCGTATACTTCTGATTGACAGACCGGTAGTTGGAGTGGATGACAAAATTCCAGTTTTCGGCCAGCCGCTGCGTGGATGTCGAACCCGTTTTGCCACCAAACTGCAAATCGGACGTCATTCGTTGCAGATTGAACCCAAAGTTCCAGCGCTGGTTCACGTTTTGGGTAAAGTCGAAATTAATGCGGTTTTGCCCCCGCCCCCCCAGCACCAGATCCATATTCGTGTAAGGTGATCGGGTATCAAAATACCGTACCTCCTGGGTTTGGTAACCGTACAATCCGTAGACATTCAGGCCCAGCTGGGAGCCAATAGTGGGTGTCTGGTAAAAAACCGGTCGCAGAGCCGTTCCCAGATTCCCCAGATCAGTATACATATTGGCAAGTCGGTTGACGTAATGGGCCTGATGAATGCCTTCCAGCGTCGTATCGATCGTAAAAAGCGCTTTCCGGTTATTCAGAACATCGCTTTCCAGAAAATAGCGGGTCGATTTGGGGCCATAAATCATTTTCGTTGAGTCGTCCAGAATGGCACCACCCGCTCCGGCTCCCTTGCCACCGGTCGCCGGAGCTGTTTGCCCCCCGGTCCGACTCGCCCCACCCGGAAATTGCGGCATTCGGGTTGGCAACTGGGCCGAAGCCGGACTCATTAACCAAGACAGCAGGATACTTAAACAAAGTATATAAAGTCGGATCATATGGACTGAACTGGGATTCTATCAAATTATTGATTCGCGGTGATTCCTTTTCCTGTTTATTAGGATTTTTTAACAACGACACCGCCGGATCAATCCCATTACGTTAGAAATTTTGTACTGATTTTCTGAAACTGGTCTTCCTGACTTAAAAACCGGACTTCAATTGGTAAATAATAAAAAGCGGTTGCCTCTGCGCCCGATTCCGATACCAGCGGAGCCAGTTTGACAAAATCCTTTTCGGTCGTCAAAACCGCACCACCCGTCGGAATCAAACGCTGGATTTTTTCCAGATCGTCCATCGTATACCGGTAATGGTCAGCGAATTGCAGATGCTGAGCCATTGAAAAATGTGATTTCACGTACGCTTCCAATGGCTCAGATTGAGCAATGCCGGTCACCAGCACAACACGTTTCAAGGCACTTTTGATTGCGTCCTCAGCAAAGCATACCGGATTTCCGTACTGAATCCCGGTAAAAAAAACCGGTATGTCGGCCCGGCTATACCCCCGAATACGCTCCTCGATTTCGCCCTGATCCGCCACCCGCAGGTTGTCGGGACATTTCGTTACCACAATCACATCCGCCCGCCGGGCTCCGTGCCGTCGTTCGCGCAGCCGCCCGCCCGGAAACGGCTGATCTCTGTAGAAAGGTCGGTTATAATCCGTCAAAAGAATATTCAGATGCGGTTGAACCGGGCGGTGCTGAAAGGCATCATCCAGAATAATCACTTGTAAATCAGGATTATTCATCACCAATTTGGAAATAGCCTCCGCTCGTTTTTCACCCACACTTACGGTCACGCTGCCCGGATTTGTTCCAATCTGCCTTCCGTGTTTGCGGTACAAAAGTAAGGGTTCGTCGCCAATTGTATCGGCGGTGTCAGCATCCGTCGCAATTCGAAAGCCGCGCGTACGACGTCCGTAGCCCCGGCTGAGCGTGGCAATTGGACCGGATTTTTTCAGCAAATGAACCAGGTAATCTACATGGGGCGTTTTGCCGGTTCCACCAACAGTCAGGTTCCCTACACTAATAGTATAGATAGGCGGGCTTAATGATTTCGTAATACGACTGTCGTACAAGAAGTTACGAATGTCAGTAATACCGCCATAAAGCCAGTTAAGTGGATTCAGCAAGCGAGCGAACACTAAGTTTTACGTAATAATTTATTAACAACCCTGTTCAGTAACACCCAAAATTACTACTTTTAATGGTGAAAGTCGTCTCTTTCCCGTTACTATGAGTCTCAAGGCCACCTTCCTTAAATACACATTGCATTTTACGTTCGAGGCCGGAACGTCACGTGGTATATTAACCCATAAAGACAGCTATTTTATTCGAATTTCCGACGACGATGACCCGACGGTGGTCGGCTGGGGGGAGTGCGCACCACTCCGGGGTCTGAGCATTGACGACCGGCCCGATTTTGCCGAACAGCTTGTCCAAACCTGCCAGACGTTCAATCAGTTAGACCTGCAACTATTTCACTGGAACATTCCGATCGTGTTGCAGTTGATTAGCGATCAGTGGCCGTCGATTTTATTTGGTTTCGAAACGGCCATGCGCGATTACGTCAACGGTGGAAACCGCACCGTTTTCGAAACGGACTTTGTCAACGGGGCCAAAGAGTTGCCCATCAATGGGCTGGTCTGGATGGGGAAACCGGATTTCATGCGTCGGCAGATTGAAGACAAACTGGAAGCGGGCTACACAACCATTAAACTAAAAATCGGCGCGCTGGATTTTCAGCAGGAATGCGCCCTGCTCGACTCCATCCGCCACCGGTTCAATGCCGACCAGATTACCATCCGCGTTGATGCCAACGGAGCATTCCGCCCGGAGGAAGCACTGGATAAACTGAACCACCTGGCGGTTTATGACATTCACTCCATCGAGCAACCCATTCGGCCCGGCCAGCCCGATTTCCTGGCGGAACTCTGCCGTCAGTCGCCGGTACCCATTGCACTCGACGAAGAGTTGATTGGCCACATGGAATACGTGGAAAAAATGCGGCTCTTGAAAAAGATTCAACCGCAGTACATCATCCTGAAACCCACGCTATTGGGCGGTTTTAGCCATTGTTCCCAATGGATCGAAATTGCCAACCGGCTCGGGATTGGCTGGTGGATTACCTCCGCGCTCGAATCGAATATTGGCCTGAACGCCATTGCGCAGTACACCGCCCAGTTCAAAAATCCGCTGCCGCAGGGGCTCGGAACCGGTCAGCTCTTCCACAACAACATGGACAGTCCGCTGACGATCAAAAACGGTTTTCTAAAAACCGATCTTTCCAAAAGCTGGAATCTGGAAGTGCTGGAAACGGGCCGGGGCGTCCGGGTGGAAGGCTAATTCTAAACATCCGCGTCCATTCGCTCCCATCCGCCTTCATAGCTTAGCTTTTTACACCCAGTTGACGCCTTTTTTCAGTTTGCTCAGGGTTTCTGCTTCCCGGCTGCCGGGTTCCGGTTGATAGTCGTACACCCAGTTGGCCTGCGGGGGCATGCTCATCAGAATGGATTCGGTGCGTCCATTGGTTTCCAGTCCAAATTTGGTTCCCCGGTCCCAGACCAGGTTGAACTCCACGTAGCGGCCCCGGCGCAACATTTGCCACTTTTTCTCCGTTTTACCGGACGGCAAATCCCGGTTCTTCCGCATGAAATGGGTATAAATGGGCGCAAACGAATTACCGATTTCCTGCACAAAAGCGAACAGATCAGCCTTATGATCGTCATTGGTCGGGCGGAGGTAATCGAAGAAAATACCGCCGATTCCCCGGGTTTCGGAGCGGTGGCGAATGAAAAAATAATCGTCGGCCCAGGTTTTATACTGGGAATAATACGCCGGATGGTGGCGATCGCAGGCGCTTTTTAGCTGTTGATGAAACCAGCGGGCGTCTTCGTCATCGACATAATGGGGGGTCAGGTCGATACCGCCCCCAAACCAGCAATCGCCCGTACTCAATTCAAAATACCGCACGTTCATGTGGATGATCGGCACCAGCGGACTGTGCGGATGGATGACGATGGAAACACCGGTCGCGTAGAAATCCGCCGGTTCCGTCCGGTTCATTTGTTTCAGCGTCATTTCCGATGCCGGGCCGTATACGGCCGAAAACAGAACGCCCCCTTTTTCGATCACCCCGCCGTTCTGAATAATTCGCGTGCGGCCTCCCCCACCCTCGGCACGATCCCAGAGGTCCTGGTGAAAACGGGCTTGTCCGTCGGTTTCTTCCAGAGCCCGGCAAATCCGGTCCTGTAAATCGGTAAAAAAATCAGTGATACGTTGTTTATCGACGGCCATTCGTGGAGCAATGCGGTTTTGTACAAAGGTACGTACCCGCAGACTTTAGTCCGTGAAATCCTTAAGAAAACCGCGATAAAAATCGAAAGAAGCTTCCTTCATCACAGCGATACACGAACGAAACGGAAGCGTCCGCCATCCGCAGGACCGTAACTTATTCACTGATTTTCAACGAAAACCGCACCGGCCGGGGTTTGTCGACCATGATGAGCAGCCCTTGCCCGGTCAACTGATGGAGCAGTTTGCCAGCGCGGTATTCTGAAATATTCACGAGCTGGGCGTATTGTTTGGCGGTGATGAAGTCGGTTTTACGCAGCGCCTGAATCAGATTACGAACGTTGGTGGTTTGCAGCAATTGCCCGTCGGGCGTTTCGGGACCGGTCAGAATCAGCTTGTTCGTAGGAACCGATTTATCTTTGGCCCGAACATAAATGGTACGTTTTCCCCTTTCATCAATAGCATAATGCGGTTTTTCCGTGCTCTCCGGTACTTCGATGTAAATAACGCGCCGACCTGCTTCGCGCACCACTTCATAACTCACCGAAATCGCCGGATCGATCAGCAAATCAGTGGCTTTCTCAATTTTCTGCATTTCGTAAATTTCCGATTCAACGCCCGACACCCGGCCATCATCCGACACGCCGATGATCAACAGGCCACCCGAGGTGTTGGAAAAGGCCGTCAAAGTTCGGGCAATCCGGTGAGCGGTATGAATGGTCGACTTAAACTCGAGCCGGCTTCCTTCGCCCTGCGCAATCAAATCCGTAAGGTTATACTGCATCGTTTCATCTCCTGCTTTAAGCCTGCTTTTTTCAACCACGCGGTTATCATTCTGATCTCTACCCGATATTCCGGCTTAAATATCAGACATTTACTGCTCAGTTTCTGTAAATTAGTCGAACGAAGGCTCGAAATAATAGTCATTTTTCAAATTTATCAATATATATTTGAACGAGTTCATCTCATAATGCGATAGATAATCCTGACAATGCCCGGCTGCGCTTGCAGCCGGGCATTGTAGTTTTTACGAAAAATGCCCAATATTGCGTCGCGCAAACGGCCATTCCGCCGGCGCACCATCCCGGAATCACTTCTCCAAACCCTTTGATCTAAAACAGGCAGCCATGAGAAAACTGATTGTATCCATGCACATCTCACTCGACGGTTTTGTCGCGGGGCCCAACGGCGAAATGAACTGGATCCGCGTCGACGATGAGTTATTCACGTATTCAGCCCGGCTAACCGATGCGGCCGATACTGCCCTGTATGGACGAAAAACGTACGAAATGATGGAAAATTACTGGCCCACCGCCGGTGAACAACCCGATGCGTCGACGCACGATATTCAGCATTCCGGCTGGTACAATACGGTTAAAAAGGTGGTGGTTTCAAACTCGCTGAAAAACACCCAATTGCCTAACATCCAAATTGTTGGAAATAATCTCGCGGAGCAAATCCGGGAAATAAAACGGGAACCCGGAAAAAATATTCAGATTTTTGGCAGTCCGTCGGCCTGCCACGCCTTAATGAAATATCAATTAATAGACGAATACTGGCTGTTTATCAATCCGGTTTTGCTCGGTTCGGGAATCCCCTTATTCCGGAATATCAATGAAACGGAACAGCTTGCGTTGCTGGAAACCGCCGTTCTTGCATCCGGTGTCCTGGCTGCTCATTACGGACGCAAATAACCCGCCTATTCTTTTGAAACCATTCCTCATGAAAGTACTCAGTTGTCTGCTTCTCCTGACGGCCTTCGCCTGTCAGTCGAATCAAAATGAAAAGAAAAGTGAAACCCCAACCAAACCGGATGCCTATCGGGATCTGCTGGTCGACCGGGTGGTGTGGAACGTAAAAAAAGGGGCTACACCTCAAGAATCGGCGACCAACCGGCACCGGTTTACCATTACCAATACGTCCGAATCGTATTTGTACCGGCACATCGAAGTTCAGTTCGATTATTTCGACAGCACGTACCATAAAATCGGTTCGGCCAAACAGATCATTGAAAAATCAATCGGACCACGGGCTGCCCTGGCGATTGGCGAACTTCCGGACGATCAGGTAAAACCGGAAGCAAAATCCTCGACCGTCAAGATTGTGAAAGCGGAGTCGGCCCGGGCGGAGCAGGAATGAAACCGTTTTTTATACGCTGATTATCTGATAGTTAATCAGTACCAGAAAAATAGTTTCAAAAAAAAGGTGATAAACGACCATTTTGCCTCTCTTATAGTTGAAGGATACACCTGTATTACTTCTAATTAATAGAGATTGGTAAGTGGGACATCCCGGCCTGATTGGCCGGGAATTGTTTTATTAATTGATCTGGTACCGGTTTTTAATCCGAAAGCGATTCCCCACGGTATACCTCACCCAATCAGTCGGCAAATTCCGCCCTTTTTTATTATCTTTACCAGTCTATGCCACTGTTTATCTCCTCGCTCAATTCGGGCAGCAACGGAAACTGTTATTATGTCGGTAACGAGCGGGAAGCCGTTTTGATTGACGTCGGAATTTCCTGCCGCCAGGCCGAAACGCGGTTCCGTCGGCTGGGATTATCGCTCGATACGGTGAAAGCCATTTTTATCTCCCACGAACATACCGACCACATCAGCGGCCTTTCCCAATTGGCCGGAAAGTATAAAATACCGGTTTATATAACCGCCAAAACCCTGGGAAATTCCCGGTTGATGCTCAGGGGAGTCGCCGTCAACCCTTTTTATGACAATGAGCCGGTTGTGGTGGGTAATCTGCGCGTCACGGCCTTCGCCAAACACCACGATGCGGCCGATCCGCACAGCTTTACGGTTTCTGATCAGCATACAAATGTGGGTGTTTTTACCGATATCGGTCATCCCTGCGAACGGCTGGTGCAGCATTTCAGTCAGTGCCACGCGGCTTTTCTGGAAGCCAATTACGACGATGAAATGCTGGAGCGCGGCCGTTATCCGTATTTTCTGAAACAG
Source organism: Larkinella rosea (assembly GCF_003858635.1). Classification (GTDB taxonomy): domain Bacteria; phylum Bacteroidota; class Bacteroidia; order Cytophagales; family Spirosomataceae; genus Larkinella; species Larkinella rosea. The sequence goes on along the minus strand of NZ_RQJO01000009.1, from coordinate 1,150,204 downwards.
CGCATCCGGGGCGGAAAAGGCCATTTATCCAATCAGCAGGCGCTGAATCTGTTCATCCGGCACAAACCGGCTTACATGAGTCACGTGCTGCTCGCCCACTTATCGCAGGACAACAACAACCCGGAACTGCTTCGAAATCTGTTCCTTCCTCACGTCGACCGCACCAACCTGATCGTGGCTTCGCGCTTTGAAGAAACACCGGTTTTTCGAATTTGCGGGGAGCGGGAGCTGGTGTAATGACAGCATTCCTGTAAAATACCGTTCAACCCCCTTACCCACTCCGCCCGGCTGGCCTTTTCGAAAACGCTCCGCTAAATCGCCGGTGCGGGAACGGTGAATGACGCGTTTTCGGACCCGGTTTTCCTGAAACCGAATCTCGTTGATGTGTTGCTGGCTTCCAGCCCGAATAAGTAGAAAAAGCCATCTGATGATTTTTAATACATGTGTAAAACCTGGCTTGTTCAGACTCATTGAGCCAGCCTACCCTCAACCAATCAGTCGTTCAGATGCGAAAGCAAACCATCTTCTTTTTACTTTTTTTAAGGATCGCCAGTGGTTTCCCGGTGCTGGCCCAACGCCCGCCCGCTTATCCCCTGGTCACCCTCGATCCGTATACCAGCGTCTGGGCGTTCAACGATAAACTCAACGAATCACCAACCCGCCACTGGACGGGCAAAAACCAGCCACTCGACGGCCTGATCCGTGTCGACGGACGCTCATACCGGTTTATGGGTTCCCAACTAACGACGCTAAAAACCGTTGTTTCTACAGCCCAGACCAATGCATACGAGTTGAGTTACACGTTCCAGAAACCGGGTGATGGCTGGGAAAGACCGGAGTTTAAACTTTCGTCCGACTGGAAAACCGGAAAGGCTCCCATCGGCGACGGTGCCGGGAGCAATCCGATCAAACCCGCTACAATCTGGAAAACCAAAGAGGTTTGGTACCGCCGGACGGTTACAGTTTCCGATCTGAATTTTGAAAACCTCGTACTGAACATGAGCCACGACGATGACGTGGTGGTGTACATCAACGGCGTAAAAGCCTTCGACAGCGGCCACAGCTACGTGGGGGATTATAAAGTGTTTCCGATGAGTCCGGCGGCCAAAGCTGCTCTCAAAAAAGGCCCGAACGTGCTGGCCGTCAGCTGCCTGAACCCCGTTGGAGGTGCGTATGTCGACGTAGGTCTGGCCGATGAGCGAAAAGTGAGTCTGGGCGCTCCGATCGCCCTGGCGCAACAGCAAAGTGTGAAGGTTCAGGCTACGCAGACGGAATATAAATTTGCGGCTGGCCCCATCGCCCTCACCGTTAATTTTACCACTCCTCTCCTGCTGGACGATCTGGATGTGGCAACCCGCCCGGCTTCCTACCTGACGTATTCGGCCCAATCGACCGACGGAAAACCGCATTCAGTAGAAATTTATACGGCAGCATCTGGCCTGTTGAGTGTTAACCAGCCCACGCAGGAAGTAGTTGGAAAGCGTTCGTCGGCCGACGGTCTGGCGGTTTTATCAATTGGCACGACTTCGCAGAAAATTCTGGAACGCAAGGGTGATGATGTGCGAATCGACTGGGGCTATGCGCTGCTGGCGGCTCCGACGGCCTCTACCACGAAAACCGGAATTGGTCAGCCAGCCGCCCTGTTCCGTAACTTTGTGAGCAAGGGCTCAGTAGCCGATGAAGCTACCCAACCGGCCGCGGCCGACAATCGCTCGCTGGCGGTTTCGCAGTCACTCGGAACGGTTTCGCAGACGCCCAAAACCGCCCACGTTATTCTGGGTTACGATGATCTTTATTCGGTTCAGTATTTCGGTAAAAATCTGCGGGGCTGGTGGCGACGGGACGAATCGATGACGGCGGAAAAAATGCTGGCCGCGGCTGAAAAAGAGTACGCTCAACTGATCGAAAAGTCCCGTCAATTCGACCGGAAGCTATACGCAGATGCTGAAAAATCGGGTGGAAAACCGTATGCCGACCTGTGTCAACTGGCTTACCGGCAAGCCATTGCGGCCCATAAAACCGTAGCCGGTCCCAAAGGCGAAGTATTGTTTTTGTCAAAAGAGAACTTTAGTAACGGCTCCATCGGAACGGTGGATATAACTTACCCGTCGGCACCCCTGTTTCTGATTTACAACCCAACGCTGTTGAAAGGCATGATGGAACCGATTTTTCAGTATTCCGAAAGTGGCCGGTGGACGAAACCGTTTGCCGCCCACGACGTGGGGACCTATCCGCTGGCCAATGGGCAGACCTACGGCGAAGACATGCCGGTGGAAGAAAGCGGGAACATGCTGATTCTGACGGCCGCCATTGCGGCTACTGAGAAAAACGCCGACTATGCGAAACAACACTGGCCGACCCTGACCGTTTGGGTGGATTACCTCAAAAAAAATGGTTTTGACCCCGCCAATCAGCTTTGTACGGACGACTTCGCCGGTCATCTCGCCCGCAATGCCAACCTGAGCATCAAAGCCATTATGGGCATTGCGTCGTACGGTCAACTGGCAAAACAGCTCGGTCAGAACGAGTTAGGGGAACAAAACCTCAAACTGGCCCGCGAACTGGCGCAGAAATGGGTTCAGATGGCGCAGGACGGCGATCATTATGCGCTGACTTTCGATAAACCGCAGGGAAGCTGGAGCCAGAAATACAATCTGGTGTGGGATAAACTACTGAATCTGAACATTTTCCCGAAAGAGGTAGCGGAGAAAGAAATCCGGTATTACCTCACAAAACAAAAACCGTTTGGTTTACCGCTGGACAGCCGGAAAACCTATACCAAATCGGACTGGATCCTCTGGACGGCAACCATTGCCGAAAAACCGGACGATTTCCGGCAACTGGTTCAACCCATTTATAAGTACGCGGATCAAACACCCACCCGGGTTCCGTTGAGCGACTGGCACGAAACAACCGATGGCAAGCAGGTCGGTTTTCAGGCCCGTTCCGTGGTGGGAGGCTATTTTATTAAACTGCTAAACGACAAACTCCATTAATCAACCTTTTCACGATCCAAACCCATGCTAAAAAACCGCTTATCGTTCGTGCTCGCGGCTGCCCTGCTACTCGAGTACGGCAGCAGTTATGCTCAAAAGAAAATTTACACCTTTCCCATTGGTATTCAATCCTATACGTACCGATTTAGCTTTCCAAAAGGCGTTGAGGCAACCCTCGACACCATTCAGTCGCTGGGCATCACCGAAATGGAAGGCAGTACACCCCCGGGTGTCACGACCGAAGCGTTCAAGAAAATGCTGAAGGATCGGAACATCAGCATTCCTGGCACCGGCGCGAGCTATGATGAAATAGTCAAAGATCCGATGGAGGTGGTGAAGAAAGCCAAAGAGCTGGGTGCAAAATACGTCATGGTTGCTTCGATCCCGCATCAGCGTGGGAATTTCACGCTTGAAAACGCCAAAAAAGCCGTGGAAGATTTCAACCGGGTGGGCAAGGTGTTGCAGGAAAATAGCCTGACGTTCTGTTACCACAACCACGGCTTTGAATTCCAGCCGTACGAAGATGGTACGCTGTTCGATTACCTCGTGAAGAACACCGACCCGAAGTATGTCTCCTTTGAAATGGACATTCTGTGGGTCACCCACGGGGGTGCCGATCCGGTTAAATTGCTGAATAAATACGGCAGTCGCTGGAAGCTGATGCACCTGAAAGACCTTAAAAAAGGGGTTAAAGGTGACCTCACCGGTGGCACTCCAAAAGAGAATGACGTGACGCTGGGAACGGGCCAGATCGACATTCCGATGGTGTTGAAAACCGCCAAAAAAGTTGGGGTTAAGCACTATTTCATTGAAGACGAAAGTCCCACCTGGTCGTATCAGGTGCCGAAAAGTATTGCTTATCTGAAAAATCTAAAGGAGTAAGGAAAAGCTTTTGATCAATCGAAAGTCAGGACAGAATCTATCATCGGTTTTGTCCTGACTTTTTTTTAGGTGAACGGTTCAATTCCCGATCTGCCGCCTACCGGGCCGAAAGGGGTTTTATGAAAAACTATATTTGATTCTGCCCAGCTATTTATTGATCGGTCAAACCTACTTATCTGCTGGTATGTATATGCCCGTAATTGCTTTTAATTTTGTCTTTTTCCACTTAATAAAAACCAGATTACGAAACAAATAGTTGGCAGATGAAAACCAGGGCGCTATAAACTTAACAGAATACCTAACCAAATTGAAAAAATACCTGAAACGGATCGGTGACTAATCGCTTACGCTGACAGACGATTCAGCTCACAAAAGGATCGTGATTCAAAAAACAGAATCGCAGGATCGATAAACAAGAATGGCACAAAGTTTGGGACTTAGTTAGTATTCAACCTATTCAACTGTCAACCTGACTATCGGCATCATCCAATGAGCACCAAAACCGTTTCCATCGATGTATTCAACCCGATTGGGGTTACTAAAATTGAGCCTGTTGCTGGTACTCAAAAAATGGCAAAATACCGTAAACGTAAACCTTTTAAGCTCAGCATGCCCAAAGCAATCCTGTGGTTTGCAATCCTTTCGGTTGCTGTCGGTTTCGCGTTTTTGTGGTACAAATTGATTTCCTTTTTCCTGACACTTTTCTAGGAATAACCCAGCGGTTTTGTGCAAAACCACGGTTTTTAAAAGGCTCCGTTTTAAAAAATAATCCAATCGTTTTCGTGTAAAACAGTAACCATCCTGCGCGCCTTTTCGGGTGGTTATCCCGGTAATACCACAGAGTTCTTAGCTTTCAGTTTCTGGTTTTCCGCAATCATCCGTTCGTCTTTCTGAAAAATGTAATTCTTGCCTACATCGGTCATCCGTACTTTAAAGCACTCATTTTCAAGCCGCTTTATACGTTGAATGGATCGGCAATTTTTGTTCTTCCTCCCACCGGATAACAGCTTGGTTAATGATTATATGTTGATCAAAATACTTCCAAAAATAACCTGCTAACCTCAGCAGATGAGCACAAATAATAGACTCGCGGAGCAGCAATCGTATACCGATAATCCAATAAAAAGTGCTTTCTGCTAATTAATAACAAGGTTAAAAAAAACCGGTGTACGACAATAAACAGACACCCGTATTCCCAGCCCTGTCGTCCGAAAACCGTCAATCAGAGATCCGCAGCCATTGGCTCCAAAGCGCCGGTTTTTCGCTGTGTGTATAAGGAACGAGTTAGATTTTAGAAAGAACCACGGTGCTTCCAGAATCCGGTCGGCTCTTTCGAAGTCCTGAAGATCGACTGGTTTTTCGCTCCAGATTAGGACTGTATGGCATGATGTTTGTATGTCCTGCCGATTTTCCCTATAAAAGTCACATTATGTTAAACAAAAAAGCAAATAAGTTTACTCGTAGTAAAAATATAGTGCCGCTAATCAAACTTAATCTTTACTGAATTCTTCTGCATAGTACATATCCAGTGCTTCTTTATTTTTTACCGGTATTTTGCCCCGGTAACTGCATCGAAAGTGTTCTTTGACCAGTTGGTAGGTAGATTCGGAAATATTGATTTTGCCCACCTCACCGTGCTGTTCCATGCGGGCCGCTGTATTAACGGTATCGCCCCAGATGTCATAGGCAAACTTGCGCGCGCCCACAATGCCGGCCACCACCGGTCCGGTATGAATCCCGATCCGAAATTCGAAATGCTGCTGGCCCCTGGCCTGCCGTTCCTGCTGGTTACGCACAATAAACGCCTGCATGTCCAAAGCAGCCCGAACGACTTCAACCGGGTTTTCGGGATAAACCACCGGCAAACCACCCGCGCATAAATAAGCGTCGCCGATGGTTTTGATTTTTTCAATGCGGTACCGGCTCAGAATATCGTCGAATGCCCGGTAATAATGATCGATCTCGTTGACCAGTTCTTCCGGCGACAGTCGCTCGCCGGTGGCGGTAAAATTCTTGATATCCGTAAACAAAACCGTCACCCGATCAAACCGGCGGGGTTTCGAGCGGCCCGTCAGTTTTAGCTCTTCCACCACTTCCGACGGCAGAATGTTGAGCAACAGTTCTTCGGAGCGCTGCTTGGCCGCCTGAAGTTCTTCCGTCCGCTGGTTCACCTTTTGCTCCAGCATGATGTTCTGCTCGCTGACCAGACGCCGGTTTTCCACCAAAAGCCGTATTTGCTCCTGCTCGGCCTCCAGACGCTGTTTTTTCAGCAAGTCTACTTTGTACGTCAAGGCGACTGCAAAGAACAGAATTTCGACCCCAACGCCGAGATGAATACTTTCGTAGGTCAGGAAACCGTAGGGCAATCGACCGTCGGTATACAGGAGGTAAATGACGATTCCCAGGTAGAAAAACAGGTTGCCAATGATGTAAAATAAGGCCGGACGAAACCCTTTCCGCAGCATGGCGACACCCGCGGTCAGACTGAATATTCCTTCCAGCAGAACGACCAACGGTACGATATCGACCTGACGCCCAAGTCGATAGTCCAGACTCACGTTCAGGACACTCAGCAGAAAACCGATCAGATAGAGCACGACAATCCCGATGCCGGTTTTGTAATAAACCGGGGCCTGGTAGCGAAGCCGGAGAAAGGTCAGGGTGAACAGAATATGGAGAAAACCGGTCACGGAAGGCAGGGCTGCGCCGTAGCGTTCGATGGACGGATTGGCGGCCCAGAAAAATTCGCTGGTGTGTCCCCGGAACAGCGCCATCAACAGGCCCATGAACAATACCCAGATGGCATACCGAAGATTTCCTTCTTCGCGCAACCGGATGTATAAAACCAGGCTGTAAACAATGATAATCAGAATAAAACCGTAGTAAATGCCATAAAACAGATCGGACCGATGCTGGCTTTGCAGTAATTTAACCGTTGAAAGGGCAAACATGGGCAGCGCCGATGTATACACCCCTTCCATGTATACGTAAAACGTGTGCGTTTCGCCATTGCGGGCCAGAATCGGGCAAAACTGAATGCTTTTCCGAAACGATTCGCCTTTTTCCGGCTGAAGCGAGCCCAGTTGGGTTTCCCGCAGCACGCGGTTGTCGGCGGTTTCGTACACCTTCATCAACTCGGTTCCGGCGTAGATAAACTGCAGAAAAACCTCCCGATCCGTCTCGTTGGTGATCTGAAACCGGAACCAGTATCCAACCTGGTGGTCATATGTCTTGATCAGGCGGTTTTCGGTAGGAACAAACGGCAGAGCGGCCGACGGACGTAGTAAATCGCCGATGGATACCGAACCGGCCTTTACTTCCAGTAACTCACTGGCCTCAAAAACATTATACGTCCGATCCAGATCCGTGATCCGAATCGAACCCGCCGAAGCCCGTCCCAAAGGCAACAGACCTACCAGCAAAATCAGTACAAGTCGGTTCATTATTGTGGGAATTAGTCAATCAGGAAATGGTCGGCAGCAGGGCTGTCCGCAACATCACATCTACTTTGTGGGCCGTGGTGCCAAATTCTTTCCGGGCAACGTACATCAGTGGCAACCGCAGCAACCAGGGCGGTCGAGCCACCAATCGCCCCATTTTAGCCGATTGCGCTTCCAGATCCTTCAGAAGTTGCTGGCGTTCCGTTTCGGTTTTGGCCTGGTGCAAGGCGCGGCTGTTGGTCCAGGCCTGCTCGCGTCCGGCATTCATAACCGCCTGTTCGACGGCCTTGATCCGGTCGGAGAAATAGGTTACCATTGTTCCGAAAGGACGGAATATCCGACCGACGTTGTCGTTCATCTGATCGTACATATCCCCGAACAAATCGTTCATTTTTACGAAATCGTCCTTAAACAATTCGAGGTCTTTGCCCTTGTAAACTTCCGCAACGACAATCGGCAAATCATACGAAATGTGTGCATTCGCTGCCGTAAAAATGTATTGGTCGGTGGTGATGAGCGTTCGGGCGGCCTCGAACGACAACTGCCAGGGCGACGTAGCGGTTTTGCCGTCGAAATAATTATTCAGCGCTTCAAAATACCGGTTGCCAAACCCCACGTCAACCTGCTCCATCTCCACCGGATTGTCGAACCGGTTTGCCCGCAGCCCTTCCTGAACGCGGATCGTCACCAACTTATAAACCGCACAAAACAACCCGATCGGATTGTTCTGCGACCGCAGATGACGGGCCACTTTGTCGAGGTAAAAAATTACTTCTTCGATGGTCTGCGCGGGTGGAATCCGGAAATCCGGTTTTTCCGACTCCCAGGTATCGGTCAGCGCCGACGGCAGATAAAACTGTTCCCGTTTGGCGCCGTTGTAATAAGCCATCAGCAGATCGATCATCTGGTTGCTGAAAGCCCTTCCGACGGCGCCCATCAGCAAATGGCGGTCGCTGCCGGAGCGGAAGCTCTTGTCGAGCCACTGAATGGCGTCGATGGCCAGCGAATCGTCTTTATCGTCGGCTTTGGCCACTTCGAGCAGGTCGGCATATTGATCGCCGATAAAAAACCGCACAAAAACCGATGGCAAATTCTTGAAAGGACCAAACGACAGCCGCGAGTTCATCAGGTCGATGCAGGCATCGGTCAGCTCAATGCCTTCCCGGCCCCCATCCGTCGACCGCCCGGCCTGCTGTTCCAGAATCGCGTTCATCAAAAACCGCCCGTCTTCCGCGCTTTCCGTATTCAGGTCATCGTCGACGCCGATCATATGCCCCACTACTTTCCAGAGGTGCAGGTAGGCTTCACTTTCTTCCGGGGTCAACTCGATGTTCATCTGTTTCAGCCCGTCGATGATCACGACGCCAAACGACAGCAAGGTGCCGACCAGATCCTGCTGATTGATTGGAATGCCGTAAGTTGAAACATCCCAGCGGTGTTGCTGGGCGTGATACCGGATCACGGCGTGCATCAGCCGGACTTTCTGGATCGAAACGATGGCGGTTCCGTCGTGCTCGAAACTATTCAGCGTCAGCACATTGACCACAAATTGGGCAGTTTCCATCAGCCGCCGGGTAAACGAATCGAGCGATCCGTCGTGCACGCGAAGCCGACCGGTCCGGTACAGAACCTTGGCTCCCCGCCAGCAGGTGTAACACAACGGCAGTGATTTACAGAGCAGCAGGAGCAGAATTTTAGGCCCGTATTGTTTGAAAACATCGGACGCCACGGCCAGTTTAAACGGTTCGGCCCAGTCGGGAAGGCGACGGGTTTTGACGAAGTAGTCTTCCACAATTTTTTTCACCCGATCCGGCAGTACATCAAACGCCGGATTCGGAAAATTGCGGTTTTGGACCAGCATCTGGAAAATCTGGTCGATCTCCCCCTTCTGGTTATCCAGCAAAATGGCGTTGATCGTTTCGTCAGCGAGTGAGTCACCCCGCTTTCGTTTGCTCCACAGAAATTCATCGGTCCAGGTGGCGGCTGACGGGCTAATCATTTGAGGTAGGAGGACGTTAAGGTTACCACAAATAACCATATTAGTAACTCATTTCCAATTTCTCCGGCACATTCTCCCTTTCTACCGCAATCATTTTCATGCGCGTAAGACGTTTTGTAGATTACCGTGAAAACCAATGAGATGAAACGCACCATTCCGCCTTTCTTAATTCATATTCTGATCGGACTGGCCTTTCTGGCGCTTCCGTACATTTTTGCCCCACGCGGCTTTTCGGGGCTGTCCCAACTGGCTGACAATCCGCACGAACTGACTAATTTTCTGTCTTACCTGTTCATGCTGGCGTTTTTTTACCTGAATCATTATGTGCTGATTCCAGGCCTTTATTTAAAGGGGAAGTACGTCATTTACATTCTCAGCGTGATTGGCTGTTTCCTGGTTATCATCTTGATGGTGGTTGTGTTCGATCGCCAGGATATGCTAATTTCGTCTCTGCCGCCCCCCAACCCCTTCCCGGAATCAATGACTACGGAACCGGGCGGTTTACCGCAAAAACCGCCTTTCGGGTTTGAACTCAGTCACGCGCTGTTCCTGTTTCTGGTCGGTATTTTCGTTTCTTTATTTCTTCAAACCAGCAACCGCTGGCGGCAAACGGAACAGGAAAAACTGGCCACGGAGTTGTCGTACCTGAAAGCCCAGATCAACCCGCATTTTCTGTTCAACACGCTCAACAGCATTTATTCGCTGGCCATTGAGAAGTCCGACCGAACCGCCGACGCTGTCGTAAAACTCTCGTCTTTAATGCGTTACGTTATTCGGGATGCGGGCAGTAATCAGGTACCTCTGGCGAAAGAAGTGGACTACATCAGCGATTACGTTGCGTTGCAGCAACTTCGGCTGGATGATACGGTGCAGATTGAGTTTGCGGTCAGCGGTTTTTTTAACGGGAAACAGATTGCTCCCCTGATTTTGATTTCGTTCATCGAAAATGCCTTTAAATACGGAGTCAATCCAGAAGAAAAGTCGATTATTCACATTACTATTTCCCTGAAAGAGACCAATTTACGTTTATATGTTTTCAATAAAAAAGTTCGGGTATACTACAACGATGAAGCTTCGGGCGGCATTGGCATCGAAAACACCAAATCACGGTTGCACTTGTTGTATCCCAACAAACACATCCTGGCCATCAACGACAATCCGACCGGTTTTTCCGTTGAATTAACCCTGAACCTGGTATGATCCGAGCCATTGCGTTGGATGATGAACCACCAGCGCTCCGCGTTTTGACCCATTTTTGAAGCCAGCTCAATGCGATTGATCTGCAAAAAACGTTTTTACGCCCCGACGAAGCCCTGCATCATATGCATCAATTCCCGACCGATCTGCTTTTCCTCGACATCAATATGCCGTCGGTCTCGGGCCTTGAATTCCACAAGGCAATTCCGGATCAGATGATGGTTATTTTCACCACGGCATACGCCGAATATGCCGTTGAAGGATTCAGCCTAAACGCGATTGATTACTTATTGAAACCGTTTACGTTCGAGCGGTTTCAACAAGCGATTCAGAAAGCGAATGAATACTACCGGTTTCGGCATCCCGTAGAACCCTCGAAAGAAGCCTATTTATTCATCCGGGCAGACTATACGCTGCACAAACTCAACCTGGCGGACATTCTATTCATCGAAGGATTAGACGATTACCTCAAGATTCATATTCAGCAGACCAACCACCCGATTGTGGCCCGCATGACCATGAAAGCCATGCTGCAAAAATTACAGGAAGCCGACCCGGAAGCCGAGCGGTTTATCCGGGTCCACCGTTCCTACATTGTGCCGTTTAGCCGAATCGAGCAAGTCAGAAACCGCATCATAACCCTGGCAGGCGAAGAAATTCCGATCGGCATGAGCTACGAAGCCGACTTCTTCAAGCGGTTTCAAACGTAACGAAGCGGTTTTCCCCTAGCCTTTGCCGATGAGCTGGGCGTATTTGGTGGCAATGCTGAGAAACCCCTTTTCGTTTGGATGAAATTCGTCGTACCAATACTTCAGCTGTTCGGTGGCCGGTCGCATGGTGCCGCGCAGATTGATATAGGCCACGTTTTCGTACTCGGCAGCCGCGCGTTGCAGTCGTTCATTAAAACCGTCGACCATGAACCGGATCAGGTTTTGTTGTTCGGCCGGATCCGAAATGCCCCGTTCAGTTAGCGTTTTACTGATCAGCCCCGGTTTTCCGGATTGGGTTTGGGAAATATCCGGGTTCAGGTAGTCATAACCATGAGCCAACACCTTAACCTTCTCATTCTGAAGACGGACGAGACGAAAAAGGCGTTTTAAATCAGCCTCCAGGTCATCGAGAGCGGCCGTAAAGGCTTCCGTCAGGTATCGCTGCGGAGCGGTTTCGCCCCCCTCCCATTTGTCGCGGATGTACGTCGGGAATTCTTCCCCGAAAAAATGCGCTCCCCCGCCACTCAGCAGAAAAAACCGCGGACTTACCTGCGCAATGGTTTCCAGAAACTTCGAATTTTCGATGTATTTTTTCAGTGAATTTCCAACCGCCGGGGTAGAATTCACGGTATAAACGCGTGCCAGGTAATCGATGACGTCACTCAGCAATGGGTACTGAAACCAGGAATCGCCACCCGCTACAATTCGAACCCGATCGGGATATTTGAGGAGATTTTGTTTGTATTGCCGGTTTCGGATGTGATTGGCCACCTGATTGCTGACCAGCGTCTTTAAATCGCCCCACAATCCCCGCTGCTCCTCGCCCGTCACCTCCAGATCGTCGCGCAAAACGAGGGTACCATCGACAGGATAGGGCCGGAAATAAAGTCCAAGGGCAAAGTCGGACATCGGATTAGCCTCCGAAACGCCATCGACCAAAACCGGTTCCAGCATCCGGGTCAACTCACCGAGATCGACCTGATTGAAAACCGGGTTCGGCATTCGCAGGGTAATGGTTTGCGTGCTCCAGTCCGGAAACGTTTCCTCGTCTTCCGATGTATCGAAAGCCGAAGCCCGGTTCTCGCTAAAGTCTAATTTTTCATCCAGTGTATGGGGCGACGGCAAAATATCCAGCGACAGCATCGCCAGCGTCGATTCGGAAAGCGGATTGACCGAGACGATCACCTTGAAATATTCTGTCACGTCGGGCCAGTTGTATTGCCGGACGGTTTCTTCCAGGCTCATTCGCACCACCTCCAGCCGCCCCGTCAGCGATTTTTTACTGGGTAACCCCAACCATTCGGTCTGCCCCGGTTCGAGCCGGTAATTTCCTGCCTGAAGCCGTTCGTTGATCGGCAGGAAATTTCTCATCGCGATAAAATCCCGCGAAAGGTACAAAACCGTGCAATACAGCACCTGCGCCGTTGGGTTGGTCAGTTGAATTCGGACCTTATTGGCCCACACGGTTTTCCCAACCGGCGTCTTGCTGCTCAGCAGGGGAACGGTTACGGCCGCCGGACGTTCTCCCTGGAGCACAATGGTTTCACCTTCCTCGGGCGTTACCGAAACCGCCAGAATTGGTACAGGTGCCGCCGGATTCCGAAGTTCTTTCAAATACTGCCAGGCTGCCAGATGCCGCAAATACCGGGTCAGTTGTTCGTTGGCCTGGTCCAGCTGATCGGCCGAAACGGTTCGGATAAGTGGGCGGTTTTCGTCGTTGGGCCGGGTAAAATACAATAAACCATTGCGGACGTGCAGCGTATAATCGGCCTTTTCTTCCACCTCTTCCGGTATAAAAAAAGCCCCGGCTTTTTCGGTTAAAGTCTGGATTAATTGGGCCTGTTCCGCCAGGTCGCCGTTGTGATTAATGAAGTGTAGTTTTACCGGTTCGCTAATCAACCCCTCAACCTCCGCCCGATACGCTTTGCTGCGATCAAGGCCGGTTTCCTGCTCCGGTTCGAGCTTTAAAAGTGTATAGTCGGCCCCAATTAGCAACGGAGTGACCGGAAACGCCGGTTTTCCATTTTCGTCCAGTAACCGAATGACTTTGGTAGTGCGTCCAACGCCGTGGATGGCGCCGACATCGAGCATCCACTGTTTTTTAGAGAGGTTATACGTTATCTCGGCAAGGGCGGTTTGGGTATCGACCGGGCGATTCAGAAAACCGGTCGTTAGCATCAAATCCGATCGGTCGCCCGCGGCCGAAATCCGGGGACGCTGCTCGTAAGCAAACCGCATATACTGGCGAATCCGATTGTGAAGAGTCTGGTATGAAATGGCATTGTTGGCCGCCTTCAACACCGAAATCAGGTTTTTGGTAAATGCGCCTTCTTTATTTTCGCGATCTTCCACTGCCGCTTCGTCCGACTCACAGGCTGCCAGTTGCATGTGCGTTCCGAGTGGAATCAGTGCGTCGAGTCCTTTTTGCCGAAAATCCGCTTCCGAAAACCGGTCGTGAAAAATAAACCCCTCCCAAGGCCGCATGGGAGCCGATTCCGACAACCGGCGTTCCTGCATTTTCCGGCCTTCGGGCGTTTCGGACAGCAAATCGAAAAACCGGGTATTGTCGCCAGAATGGCAGCAATCAAAAATCGTGACGATGTGCGCACCGGTCTGGCTCAGTTCCTGAATCAAAAACCGCAACTCCTTGTCGGTCAGTAAATAATCCCAGGTATGTTCCGAATCACCATCGAAGCAAACAATGCTTTCCAGCTTCTTATCGGTTTCGGTCGGCCAAAGTGTCGGGTCCGCGGCTTCCTGGGCTCCATGACCCGCGTAATAAAACAGGGCCGTATCGTTCGGCCCGGCCAGTTTCAGGTGCGTCCGAAACCCTTCGACGAGGGCGGTTTTGGTGGCCTGCTGGTCGGCAAGATGGAGCGGATGGTGTTCAAAACCCGTCAGATCAGCCAGATAACGCTCAAAGGTTTCGGCATCCTGCGTAGCCCCGCTCAACTGCCGGACCTGCTGGTACGCATTGATGCCCACCACAAGTGAATAGAGTTTTGGTTTGTCGGTTGGTCCGGCGGGGGTAGTATTGGGAGAATCCATTTCGGCGAGGTAGGGTTTAGCGGTAGGCAACGGTTGATGGTTAGAAATATACGGAATTAGAATTACAGTACGGTTTTATCGAAAATCATTTACTGATCGGCTATTTTAATTTGATTTTATCGCTACCCGTTTGTATTTTTTGTGCAAGCATTTTCTGTCATGAAACCACACCCGTTCTGCTGGCTGCCTTTCCGAACGCACCGATCCCGATATTTTCTGGTCTGGCTGGCACTGACGCTGGTTTCCTGCGAGAAATGTGAAATTTATCCCGAACGCCCTAATTCAAATACCGTAATCTTTGGTCGCGTAACTGATGAAAAAAACGGTTTACCGGTAGAAGGTCTTGAGGTTCAATTGATAGGTACTAAAAAATTTATTTATCTTGTCTCCAGTAAAATTTTAACGAAATCCGTTTCTGATCGGGATGGTAAATATCAGATTGAATTGAATGTTTCCAAAGAGATTGGCGAGTTATCCTTATTTCCCCAACTTTATTTTACATCAAAAGACAGTACACTATATATAGGCCATATAGTGAATGGAGACCGCATGAATAGCTGCTGCCCTGCCTCTATCGGCCAGCGCACTGAATATAATTTCCAGTTGATTCGCCGTCTATAACCAGTTACCTTACCGACTCTCCGTCACACCCACCCGTTCGCAGAACTCAAAAACCGGGCAGGTGGAGCAATGCGGCAACCGGCCCGTACAAATGTGCTTTCCGAATGGCATCAGCAGCCGGTTGATGTCGATCCACTGGGCAACGGGTACTTTTTCTTCCAGCACTTTCAACGTTTGCTCCGGTTGGGTCGTCTGCACAAATCCCCAGCGGTTGGTCACCCGGTGAACGTGAATATCGACGCTGATGGCCGCCTGACCGGTGGCCACGCCCAGCGTCAGGTTGGCGCATTTGGGACCGACGCCTTTAAACGACGTCAGCGTTTCGAAATCGGCGGGAATCTGTCCGTTAAATTCGTCGATCGCCCGTTTGGCAATGCCCAGCATCGTATACGCTTTCTGTTCGGGATACTGCGTTCCGTAGAGTAATTTGGCCAGCGCTTTCGGATCGAGTTGCAGCAGTTGTTCGGGGGTTCGGGCCGCGGCAAAAAGCCGTTCCGCCACCGGAATGGTGGTTTCGTCGAGTGTCCGGATGGAAATGATGCAGGCGATCAACTGCTCAAAAACCGAGTTGTGCCCCCGCTCGAACAGGTCGAACATGGCGGCTTTGGGGTACGGTCGAATGGCTTCCTCGATCCGGTTTAGAACCAGGGTTAAATCAAAATAGGGCTTCACGCTATCATTAACCCAAAAAAAGCCCGGTGGTTTATGGTTTCCACAAAGACTTCCCACAGATTTACAATGACATTCCCGGAAAACCGTTTTAATCTGAAAAAACCGCGCCTTTGCCTCTTTAAATCCATCTTGCATAGTGTGGATTTATTGATTTTTTCCGACCGGTTCATGACCACTGCCTGGTATGGACACCTGCTTTACACAAGTGAATCGTTGTAGAAAGTGATTCTGATTAGTCGGTTCCGGCCAACCGTATTGGTTCGTACCTATTCAGTGTTTTTCAGTTAAAGTGATTCAGGAAGTCGTTGGCCGGATGGTGTATGTCGTCTTTGCGGTTTTGTGCTGATCGGTCTGGCGGTGTTTTGGGTTTAAAACGTGGTAAACAAGCCCTTTTGCGCCCCAGCTAGTAGACTTTTCGAAATGAATCCTTTGTTCACTGAATCAATCCCTGCTCATTAAACTGTATGACAACAAGACGAGATTTTCTGAAAACAACCGGTAGTCTGGCGGCCGGTGCGCTTTTATACCCCACTTTTTCGGAAGCGGCCAAAGTAAAAAACGTGGGCATTCAATTGTATACGGTCCGGAAGGAGATGCTGGCCGATGCTGCGGGTACGCTGAAAAAACTGGCTAAAATTGGTTACAAAGAGCTGGAATCGGCCCGCAGTGACAAAGGAAATTTTTACGGTTTACAGCCGAAGGAAATCAAAAAAATCGCCCACGATCTGGGCATGAACGTCCGCAGCGGCCACGTTCACATCGACAAGGATTGGAAAAAATCGGTGGATATGGCCGCCGAAGCCGGGCAAAGTTACCTGGTGTGCTCGTCGCTGCCGTCGGAAGGACAAACCGTTGCCAACTACCAGCGCTGCGCCGATCTGTTTTCGAAAGCCGCCGAAGATTGTAAGAAAGCCAATCTGGTGTTCGCTTACCACAACCACGATTACGAGTTTGAAAAGAAAGACGGCAAACCGCTGTACGACATTCTGGTGGAGAAATCGGATAAAAATCTGGTCAAAATGGAAATGGACCTCGGCTGGGCGGTGCTGACCGGTAACGATCCGCTGGCTTATTTCGCCAAGTACCCCGGCCGTTTCCCGCTCTGGCACCTGAAAGACATGGACAAAGTCAAGAAGGAAAGCACCGAATTTGGCAAAGGCCAGATCGACATTGTGAAAATGTTGAAAAACATCGACAAATCCGGCATGAAATACTTCTTTGTCGAGCAGGAAGAATACCCCAAAACCGCCCTCGAAAGTGCCACGTATGATTTCAATTATTTGGCGAAATTGAATTATTGAAATTCTGAAAAAACCCTGTCAGCGGCCTTTAGGCTCTGACAGCGGTTTTCTAACTCCTTCACGATATTTCTCCTCCATTCCCTTATAACTCAATTCAAAAAATTGACACTCAGTTGGATAATTAACTTCATTACTGATTAACTTTTTGTTACTAATATTCCAACAGCTGTTAATTTTCATAATGTTACCAATATTTTATATAACAAAACATGACAACTATTTTTCAATAAATAGTTGTCAATACAATTCCTAGTGTCTTATAATTGCTTGCTCATACTACTAGTTGCACACCATGATCAAGCATTTACTGAACAGAATTCTATTTCGATTGGTAGCCATTACATTATTGTTTCGGGGAACCGGTTTAACGGCCGATTTTACGGTCACAAAATTCAACGCCAACTGGCAGATAACCAAACGAGTATATGGCAAGTTCTAACAAAATTTAAGGAAATATAATTTAAAGATGAATTTTATGTAATTTCTCAATTGAGTACGCTTTGCAATAAAAAATAACTATGAATTTGTTTTGGATTACATTTAAAAATTCAGCCAAATCGTGGGTCATTTGGATGCTTAATTTCATAGTAGCATCCTCATTTACCTTTGTTCATTATGATGATACAAAATGGAATTTGCCTATTATTATGTGGAGTATGATAAGTTTATTTGTTGTGCCGTTTTCCTGGAAATTATTTTATATTATACCGCTCGTAGGTTGTCTCTATTTTTGGGTGCTCTTGTTCAGAAAAAAGTATTTCAGAAATATATCACTAATACTATTTACGGTTATACTCTGGTGCATAATAATTCATCAAGGTTGCATTTTGTTCTTGAGAAACAACTTTCAAATTTTAATAGACAGTCGAAGTGCCTGGTACTATATTCCCGCTACCCTATTTTTAGTAAGTTCATTAGCGTTTCTTTATAAAGCCTGGCATTATGATGATCAATTATAAGATTTTCTTGTGTAATAGATTCGAATTTGGGAAATTTTTGTTCGGATTGTTATTTTGTACTTCAGTTCTTATAAACTCATGTCACCAGAAAAATGGAGAATTCAATACAGGATTTTTCGCAAAAGAAGACACAATTGCAATTATCCAAACAGCCCTGGAAGATGTAAAACTTGATTCAATATTTCAACTCGCTTTTCCAGGAAGAAAGTTAAAATTAGTACGAAATGATATTGTCAAATCTGATTATGATATAATGTTCCGAGGTCAACATACGCTCATTGTCAGCTATGACTCTTCTTACT
The DNA here is from genome assembly GCF_003858635.1 of Larkinella rosea. GTDB lineage: Bacteria > Bacteroidota > Bacteroidia > Cytophagales > Spirosomataceae > Larkinella > Larkinella rosea. Next base: position 1,132,077 of record NZ_RQJO01000009.1, on the reverse strand, counting down.
ATTACTTTTCCGATGATCCAAAAGCAGCCCGTTTTTTTGGTGTAGTCAATCTGTTCAAAAGAATTTCAACAAATCAGGCAAGAGTCGTTCTGGTATTTTATGGAATAGGAGTTACAGCTGATTTTCTTGTCGATAGAGTCGATAACAAATGGATAATCAGCAAGCGTATTATAGGAAGAATTTAAAATATTTTTTGAAAATTTTAATATTTAGTTAGTAGACAACAATCTAATGCATCGCATCTTCTTAGATATGAACAGTATCCCAACCCATACTTCAAGACTAATGGATAAACGGGAATTCAGGTGGTTAAATGGTTTCGACTTTGGTTATAATCCGAGTAAATCTTTTCTAAAAAACATGAATAATGCTCTTAGAAAAGAATATACCGAAATCACAGGCAACGATTTTGATGTTCTTTTTATGAATATAGTAGACCCTGATGATTTAATATATTTACCCGCCGAACTCACTGCTACTTTAAAAGCACGAATAGAGGTACAAAAGCCAACTTATTGGGGAAATTGCCTCATTGGCTGGCGATCTAAAAACCAAGATCGATTAATCAAACCAGAAGATGACGTGACAGAAGATGAGATAGAATTTAAATGGCTTGAACTGTCTTTACCGGTTTTTCCCGAGGAAAGTCAGAAAAAACCGGATGTGGCAAAACGATTGGGATTGAGCCTTACCTATACGCTGGTGGTTGAATCCGGAATCGAAAGTCAGGATTTGGAATTTTATGTCCAATTGAAGGATTCGACAATTGTTGAGAGGTTGGCCGAACGGTTCGGCTTTTTGCAAGAACAATGGAATCAACAGGCCGATCAGGATATCAGCCGCACAAAAGGATACCTCCATCAGTTTTACTTTGATCGGGAAGAAGATGGCGAATACGTTTTTCGGATCGATATGGGTTCGGCGGGTGTTGAAGGATTAAAACTTGCCCTGAACGAATTCAATGATCCAGCCTGGAGAATCCAGAGGGTGGAAATTTTCAATAGTTAATTTGCACTCCAAGTTCACGATTTCATAGCAGTCATGGCTAAACTACGGTATCTGGTAGTAGCGGTTTTGGGGTTGCTTATAACTTCCTGTGGCCACTCAAAACAAGAAGTTGCTTACCAACTGAGCAAGAAGGACACGAACACGGTTCTGCAAACACTATAAAATAGAATACCCGCCTGACCGCTGAATAAAATCGACTGAAAAATGGCAGATAAACTGACGCGTGTTTGGGAATATATAGCTCGACAAATCCGGCAGAAGTACAAGTCGAAAAACCGCCTTTGCTTTTAATCTGCCTGGTTAGCCTTCTTCTCCATCAGCTTATTTCCTGCAAACAGAAAAAAAATAACGCTTCAACGAAACCAGCATTGACCTTCGCCGATTCGAATCGGGTTGCAAACGAAATCTCCGTCATCAACCAAACGTTGCGGTATCTTGATCCCTCAGAACCTATGCCAAACTGGGATTCTCCCTATCGTGGAATCATGAGTCAGGGTCTGGAAGGAGAACCGGTCTGGGTTGGCTTTATGTCTGGCGTATTTATGCCACCCGAACAACATTTTGACAAACGGGTTGAACAAATGAGCGCCGATTGGAACTCCCGGTTTCATGGAATCGATACTTTATACCGAACGGTTTTTCACAAATTGCTGGAATTCCGGATTACGAATTTTCCGCCCAAAATAGATTCCTTACCACTTGATAAACTACCGGAACCAGGTCCAGATGATGTGATTTGGAAGGATTGGGAAAGATTTCCGGCAACTGATACGTATAACATCTATGCGTTTAACACACCTTCCTGGCTGGAATTACACGCTGTTGCAGATGAGAAAATTCTACTTTTCCCGTATCGAAAACTGGGAACCTTGAGCATTTCACATGTTGCGTTTTCTACGGATAAAACCCTGGCGTGTTATCTCTACGAAATGCGGGGTTATTCCGTGTACAAATACGGCGTTGTGTTCGCCCGAAAAGTCAATGACAAATGGAAACGCGAAGGTGATCGATGGCTATCGATCACCTAACTTCCTCCCAAAAAACCCTGCCAGCGGTTTTACGACTAACACGGTCTTTTTCTAGTATTTCACAACCTTCTTCCGCACCACCTGCGTCCCAACCCGGACTTCAATAATATAAAGGCCGCTGGGCATCGTACGAAGGTCGAGACTTCGTTCAAACCCATCGTCTGTTTTCTGGAACTGTTGTTTCAGAACTTCCATTCCAGCCACGTTCCGCACGGAGAGTGTCGTCAACCCCCGCGATGTATTTCGGAACGAAAGTGTGGTAAGCCCGTCGCTGGGGTTGGGTGTGATCGTCAGAGCCTGATCCGGTACTGCCGTGGGCACTTCGGTAATCGTACCCGGCTGCACAAAAATCCGGGCTGTTGCCGTTGTACTGCAAAGATCCAGACCTGAACCGGTAACCGTATAGGAAGTGGTTTGAGTGGGTCGGGCAATCACCTGAGCCCCCAGCGTACTGCTCAGATTCTGACCCGTCCAGCTAAAGATGCTAGCCCCCCGGGCATTCAGCGTTACAGGCTCGCCGGGCAATACAAACTGCGAAGAAGCCGTGACTTGTACGGACGGTTTCATCCCCACGTGCGCAATAATCTCGTGCGAGACGTTCAGACCCTGACGAACCCGGTAGCGATCCCATTCGCCGGCGGCATTTTGCTCCCAGGAGGTCCCGTTCAGCGATTCGCCGTCTTTCGTCGTCGTCAGCGCCACCGTATCACCGGCTGCATAGGTTAACTGAATACCAATATGGAACGGCAAACCGCTCAAAGGCACATTCCGTTCAAAGACGATATCGGTTGCACGGTTATTGGCGACATCATCCAGAATGGTCCGGAGTGGTACGTCTTTTGTTTCCAGAATCGCTCCCGGTCCATTTTGGAAACCGCGGGCGTTCCAGACGGTGACGGTTACTATGGATTGCGTCTGAGCTCCGGCAGCCGCTTTCGCAACTCCAAACCGCAACGACGCACCATTCATGTTATTATAGCTCAACGAGTTATCGAAAAACTCCGAAATGGCTTTGGTTTTCCGGCTGTTTTGTCCGGCTACATACCCGGTTCCTCCCGGTTGCCGCAATACGGTTCTTGTACCGCTAAAGTTGGTCTGATCGGCGCACAAGCCCACATTTAACACTTCGATGTACTGCTCTTTTACAACCGGCGTCGAGGTTCCGGCGCTATTTGTCGTCACCAGCGTTACTTTGAATTTCCCCGGCTGGGAATAGATAACAACCGGGTTCTGTTCGTTTGAGGTTGCGGGCGTTCCGCCTTCAAAAGTCCAGTTCCAGCTTGTCGGGAAATTGGTCGAAAGGTCGGTGAAACGAACCTGTCCACCCAGTAGAATTTTCAGGTTTTCAGCTCGGAAATTCGACACGGGGCGAGTAACCACTGAGGTTCCGCAGACGTTGGAGTTTACCAAATTTGCCCGCCGAACGGCCACCTGCATCACTGCCCGCATCCGGGTTTTCTGTCCCCGGGTAAAGATGTTAAAACAGCCATCGTCGGAATAATCCATGTAGTTTTCGACCATGTTGGTGCTTCCACAACTCACCCGGCCGGTCATGCAACCCCGGCTTTCGGAAGCCTGCGTTGGTGTATCGTCCACAAAGTCGTTCCCGCAGTTGGCATCGCCCCAGATATGGATCAGACCCAGCCAGTGACCGGTTTCGTGCGTCAGCGTCCGGCCCAGGTTATAGGGTGCCTGCATCACCGGGAAATTGCCTTTCTCGGCATTTCCGAAAGACTGGTACCGAATCACAACGCCGTCGGTGCTACCAGCTCCCGAATTGGGTGATAAACCGGGCAGGGTCGACTGGCTCGGAAACTGCGCATAACCCAATAACCGGTCGTCGGAAGCAGCAAAGTCAACTACCCAGATGTTGTAGTATTTTTCGGAATCCCAAAAGGTATTGGGTTTTAAAACGCCGTCGATATCGGCTTTACTCCAGGTCGATTTTCCAAAGTTAGACGCGCCATTGACGCGATCAATCCCGCGTTCTGCCATCGTTCCGCCCGTAGGATTGATCGCTGCAAGACAGAACTCAATTTCAATATCGGCCCCGTTCGGATTATCATTGAAGCCGCGCGTTCCGGCTTTCCGGCGAAAATCTTCATTCAAGGTTTCCAACTGCGATTTGACCTGCGCTTCGCTGATGTTACGACCCGTTCCGACGGCTTCGCCCGCGTGCACAATGTGCACCACCACCGGAATGGTCAGAATCGCATCTGCCAGCCGACCGGTTTTTTCGAGCTTCTGAAGTTGTTCAATTCGTTCCTGGAGGGTTTTCTCAAATGCGGCACGCGTGCCCATTTCGGGGAATTTGGCCCGAAGGGCGCTGTCCATCTGCATGGTTGCGCATTGTTCCCGTGCCGCCTGATTCGCAATTTGCTGCCAGGACGGAATTTGCTGCGCCAACATTGAATGGAACCCGCAAGTCAGCGTGGCTACGGAAAAAAGTATACGTTTAAACATAAAAACAAGGCAGTTTACTTCGTACGAATCACGGTGATCCGATCAATGGAGACAGACACCCACACCGCGGTTCTTAATTTATTTTGTGGTCGAATTAAACGTAAACCGGTAGCTGGCTTCGATATCCGGGAAATAGTATTCGACGGTCAGCGAGGTTTCCGTTAGGTTTTTAATGGTCCAGGGGAATTTTCCACCCAAAACCGGAATCACAAATTCCAGCGAAGCATTGCCATTGATCAGGGTCCAGGAGTCTTCAAAAATAACATCCGTCTCCGATGGATCACATTTGGTTGCTCCGTTGGTATACTCAAATTTATGTTCTGCATTCGCATAAAACACAAACTGATCGTCGGCTTCGCAGGGTTGCAACAGCGTCTGAACACTCTGGACGCCATCCGTTTTGCCATTATCGAAAATCTGATATGACACCATGCGCCAGGCTTTTTTCTCCGTCCCGGTCAGAATTTGGGTGTAGGTTAGCGGATGAGGTTCCAACTTAGCCGTACAACCCGCGAACAGTGCCATGACAGGTACTGAAAGGGCGAAAAATCGTAGTAATGTTTTCATATCGATCGTATCTACAGACTACGGATAACTCAAAACCGCAGTACAATTCGTTCATGGTTTCAATTCGTTCCGGTTATTGCGGAACATACGTCAATGGCAAAGTAACCACGCTATCTTTTGTAGCGCCATCTGGCCGGACTTTCAGCCGGACATTCAGCGTAATCTGACGGTTTTGTGGATTCCACGAACCATTGCCATTAATTGTATCGCGTGGCGTTGCCAATTCCGGGTTCGACTGCACCGGAATCGTCAGCGAATTATCGCCATTGTCCGTAAAGGTCAATTTCGCCTTGATCGCTTCCAGACTAAATAAACCGATGTTCCAGTTGGTTACGGTATACGTCTTGCAATCCGAGCTGACAATATCGATATTCGGCACCGAAACCGACTGGTTTCCAAGGCGTAATGTACCGGTATAGGTGCCACTCAGAAGACAGTCGTCCTGAATAGTAAATGTAATTTTCTTCCCCAGCGCCCCCTCTTTACCAAATCCGACCTGCAAAGTTGCCGGAGTCACGTCCGTAAGTGTAAACAACACGGTTTGGGCTTCCAGAATGTTATTGGCATTGTTGATCAGTTTGACCTGGATCTCCCCGAAGCTCTGTTTTGCCGGAATAACGACCGTTCCTTTGGTGCCTACAATCGAAAAGTCCTTGCCTTCGCGGGCGGTGCCGCTGATGGTGTAATGAATCGTAATGGGCTCATTCAGTTGCGGACCGGCATTGTGAACTTTCACCGCAATCGTTTTGCTGTAACTCTCTTTGTAAGTCAGCGAGGAATCGGTAAACCGCACAAAATTAGGTCCTTCAAACGTTCGGTCGAAGTCCTGTTTATCACAAGCCACGACAATCCATCCGATTGCCAAAACCGCTAGACAAGCCACTATGTATTTATATCTTCTCATCGTTATCAAGATCCGTCCCGCAATAGCGGTCCAACCTAACTTTTAACTCTTAACTCTTAATACCCCGGATTTTGCGCATCTTTCAACGAAGGATTGCGCAGTACCTCCCCATTCGGAATAGGCCAGCGCTCGTAGGTACTTTTCCAGTTGGGCGAAAAAGCGGTCATCACGGCCTGAATCCGGCCCGTACGCAGAAGGTCATACCAGCGATGTCCTTCAAAAGCCAGTTCATAAACCCGCTCCCGCTCCACCGCCGACAACACATCCGCCTGGTTGGTTGCTGCAACGTTGGGAGCTTTCGCCCGGGCCCGCAGCACGTTCAGGTCGGCAATGGCCCCGCTTGTCCCGGTTAATTTGTTTTGCTGCGCCCGCGCTTCGGCCCGAATCAGGTACATTTCGGCCAGGCGCATTAACACAATGTTGTTGTTGTCGTTGTCCGGCGTTCCGTATTTCTCGACCGTCCAGCCGTTGTCATCACCCTTCAGGTTCTGGGAATCGAAGGAAACCGTAGCCCGGCGCGTCCCGGATTCCGTCGACAACAGCGAAATAACCACCTGATCCGACGGAATCACTTCCCGGCGGCTTTTAAAGAGGTTGGTTAATCCGAACGCACTCGTTCCCGGATCATCCGAAAGCGCATACCCGACTTCCAGAATCGACTCTTTCGTAAAGTCTTTTCCAACAATGTCAACGAAGTTGGTTTCCAGCGTATACACCTTGGAATCAATGACCTGCGTTGCAAATGCCTCGGCCTGAGCCCAGTTTTTCTGGTATAGATAGTATCGGGCCAACATCGCGCGGGCGGATATTTTGTTGGCGTACGTGCCATTCACCACCGTGGCTGTCGAACCTGCTTCGATCGTTGCCAGATCGGTTTCTGCGGCTTTCCAATCTTCGAGCACAAAAGCCAGAATATCGGCTTTGGGCGATTTTGCAATTGTCCGGTTTGTACCCTGATCGGTCGTGGTTACTTTGGGAATATCGCCGAACGTATTGGCACCGATAAAATAGGCGTATCCCCGCAAAAACCGCATTTCGGCCGACACTTGCTTGCGGGTAGCTTCCGTTACCGAACTGATTTGCGGCAGTTTCTCCAAAATAAAGTTCGCTACGTAAATCGTACGGTACATATTACTCCACAACGATGCTACGGCTCCGTTGGATGAGGTTATCTGCTTGGTTCCCAGTTCCCGATAATCGTTGAACGTACCGTTGTGCCGGATGTAATCGGCGGTAAAATCCCCGGCAATCATGTTCGTCGACGACATGCCCCGAAGCGCACTGTAGGCCCCGATCCGCGCCGGTTCTACATCGTTTGGCTCGTTTAGCACCAGGTTATCGACCAGCAAATCGACCGGTTTAGGTTCCAGAACTTCCGTACAGGAAGCGAGCCAGGCCGTTGCCAGAATGGCGGTATAGCGAATGAATCGAGTCATAGGTTTAAGGTGATTCCCACCATCATGGTTTTATATTGTGGAATGGTGAAAAAGTCGATGCCCTGCGCCGTCGTCGAGCCATCCAATGTACTGACTTCCGGGTCGGGGCCGGTATAGCGGGTCAACGTCCAGAGGTTGGTTGCGGAGGCAAAAACCCGGGCCCTGGACACAATTTTAAACCGATCGACGTACCGTTTCGGAAGGTTATAGCCCAGAGATATGTTTTTCAGGCGCAGGTAGGACCCGTCTTCGATAAACCGGCTGCTATGGTAGTTATTATATGTATTCTGGTAAACGTAACGCGGCACACTCGTGATATCACCCGGTTTTTGCCAGCGTTGCAGCGCTTTCCGCGACTGGTTACTTTGCAAATCTGCACCCGTGTTGACCGAGGTTACGTTGGTGAAATTCAGCATCTTGTTGCCGTAGGAGCCCTGAAAAAAGACACTCAGATCAAAGCCTTTGAACGAAAACCGGTTCGTAATACCACCAAATAATTTAGGTTGCGCATTTCCGATCACCTGGGCGTCGTCGGATGTAATGCGACCGTCGCCATTTTTATCATCGTAAATGGCATCCCCCGTTGCCGAATCAACTCCGAGGAATTTCAGTCCCCAGAAAGTGCCGAGCGGCTCTCCCTGCAACACCACGTTTGTCGTTCCAACGCCATTGGCATCGTAGCCACGAAACAAAGGCCCTTCATTGGCCAGTTCCACAACCTTATTAATGTTGCGTGACAAGTTCAAATCCGTGCTCCATTTAAATCCGTTGATGTCGAAGTTGACCGTTGAAAGCATCAGTTCTACGCCACGGTTCGATATTTTCCCGATGTTTCCCTGCAAGGTTCCAAAACCGGTGGTTGACGGAATCGGCTGGGCGAACAACAACCGGTCGGTCAGGTTGTCATAAGCATCGAACGAAAACGTAATACGCCCATTGAAAAACGATGCATCCAGACCAATGTTGGCTTCGCGCGTCCGTTCCCACTGCAGGGTCGGGTTGGCCAGAGCGGAAGGTCCTAAGCCCGTTGCGCCACTGTAGGTGACCGAAGCCCAGGTTCCGAGAAACTGGTAATCTCCAATCCGTTCATTCCCGGTAAAACCGTAGCTGGCCCGCAGTTTCAGGTCGTTCAGAAACCGGTATTTTTCCATAAAACTTTCCTGCGAAATCCGCCAGCCCAGCGAAGCCGAAGGGAACAAACCGAATTGTTTGTCTTTTCCAAACCGGGACGAACCATCATAGCGTGCCGTCAGCGTTGCCAGGTAACGATCGTCGTAATCGTACCGAAATTCACCAAATGTCGAAACCAGACCGCTCTGGAGATAGCCTGAGCTTCCGTTGTCGACAATCCCGGCTGAGGTAATGTACGTAAAATCATCACTCGGGAACAACCGCCCGGTTACACTCCCCGAACGTTCCTGTCGTTGTAGAATTTCAAAACCAGCCAGTGCATTAAACCGGTTTTTCTCGTTCAGCAGAAAGTTATAGGTTAAGGTGTTCGTATTGATAAAAGTCGTGTACGTTCCCGAACTGTAAACCCCGTATCCTTTCCCGCCCACACCCTGAAGATAACCGCCAATTGCAGTGGCTGACGATTCAAACTGGTCGTCGGTTACCTGGTTGTAGTCGATGCTGACCTTTGAGCGAAACCGCAGGTTTTGCAGCAGTTCGTATTCAGCCCAAAGACCGCCCAGTATTTTTACGGTATAGGTATTGAAGCGCGGTAAAACCGCCTGAGCCACCGGATTGAAGTTCGGAAAGCCCGCATAATTCGGATCGCTGGGTCCGTAGAGTTTCCCCTGCTCATTATAAGGTGAATAAAACGGCAGCGATTTGACGGCTCCCGAATAAACGCCATCCAGGAAATTGTCACCCTTCACCCGTTTGTTCAACGTCCGGGATAGCGAAATATCGGTTCCGAATGACAAGGCCGAATTGGCTTTGTGATCAAAACTGAACTTGCCCGACATCCGCGTAAACCGGTTGTTCAGCTGAATGCCTTCTTCATCGCGGTAATTCCCGCTCAGGTAAAAGTGGGTCTTATCGGTACCGCCCGAAACCGAAAGCTGGTATTGCTGATACACCCCTTTCCGCAAAACCTCATCGACCCAGTTGGTATTTACGCCATCCGTTACGCCCTTGATCAAACCAAGTTTGTCGGGGTTTTGACCGGCATTGATAACCGCTTCGCGCTGCAGATCGAGCAATTCGGAAGAGTTAAGCAAGTCGGGCTTTTTGACAATTTCGGTAACGCCCCGCTGTACTTCCGCCGTAAATGTCGTTTTCTGATTTGCTTTCCCCTTTTTAGTCGTGATCAAAACTACCCCGTTGGCGGCCCGGGAACCGTAAATGGCTTTCGCCGAAGCATCTTTCAATACCTGGATCGATTCGATGTCATTGGGATTCAGAAGGGAAAAAGCATTGTCGTTCTGACCACCAAAATCCCGCGCCGACAACAGGCCATCTTCCACCGGTACGCCATCCACAATAAATAACGGACGGTTACTGGCTGTAATGGACGTACTACCCCGCACGCGAACGGTAATTCCCCCGCCGGGTGTTCCCGACGATTGCGTTACCAGAACGCCCGCTGCCTGTCCCTGCAAAGCCTGATCAAAACCGGTAACCGGGATTTCCTTGAATTTCTCAGCGGTTACCGAAACCATCGATCCAGTAATATCTTTCTTCTGAACGGAATTGTAGCCCGTTACCACCACCTGCGCAAGTTCGTTGACTGCTTCGGCCATCTGAATATTAATGACCGACCGTTTATTGACCAATACATCCTGGGCAATCAGGGCAATTGACGAAAAAGTCAGGGTGTTTTTATCATCGGGGACGTTGATGCTGTAATTCCCCTGGGCGTCGGTACTGACACCAATGGTTGTTCCTTTCACAACAACGTTGACGCCGGGCAGCGTCGATCCGTCCTGTACGGCAGTTACCCGGCCCGTTACCTTTCGGGTCTGCCCGAATGCCAGATTTACCGACAGAATACTGAGCAATAACCAACAACGCAGAAAAGTATACCGTTTTCTCATAGATAGGGTACTGAGTGTTTATCTGAACTCCCCGGCAAGAATTGGAGGCCATTTTTGCCCATTAAAAGTCCAATATACTTAATTTTCAAAATTATAAACGTTGAAGTCGTATTATTCAATGTATACCGAATAAAAAATAATGTAACATATACATGGACGCTGTTTTTGCCTGAATCGTTGTGGTTCGGCCAAATAAAAACGCCGAACCTTGAGGGAACGGCGTTTTTAGTAAAAGTTACTGACAAAAATCAATAGCCCGGATTCTGGACCAACAGGTTATTGGCATCGACTTCCCGCTTTGGAATCGGGAGAACCAGTTTCGGATCGTTCCAGTTCAGGTCACCGGTTTTGCCTTTGGTCCGCTTGATGTCGTGGATGCGTAGCCCTTCGAAGGCCAGCTCTTTCACCCGCTCGGTCAGGACGTTCTGGATCGTTGGTGCGGCAATGGGTGCAATCCCGGCCCGCTGTCGAATGGCGTTCAAATCGGCTGCGGGTGTTGCTCCCACCGTCGAATTGAGCCGCAGGTTGCATTCGGCCCGCACCAGCATCATTTCCGCCAGCCGGATGACCGGAATATTAGCCCCGAAATCGGTGTATTTGCCGGTATAATACCGGTTGACCCCTTTATAGCCAATGTATAGAAGCTCCGTCCGGCGGGCATCCGTCGAATCATACGAGGTAACAAAGGAGGTATTGATCTGAATATCACCCCGACCGATATTCACCCCGTTGACGGGTAAACTGGCATATAAGGTGGTTAGGCCGTCGTTCGACGTCCCGGCGTTGTTTTGATCGTTCTGCTGAATTTCAAAAATACTCTCCGAGGTATTCCGGTTGCGAAAAGCCGATGTTACCGAGGGATTCAGCCGGTATTGTCCCGAAACGATCACCTGGTTGGCTGCGTTCAACGCTTTGGCGTAATCGCTTTGCTGCAAATAAACGCGCGACAGAAAGGCCAATGCTGCGTACTTATCGGCCCGGGTTCCGTTATCGTCCGGCAACAGGGTCGATGCCTTGGTCAGGTCGTCGATGGCCTGGGCGTACACTTGAGCAACCGTATTGCGCGCTGCGGTTTGGGCCGCCTGTTCCGCAGTAATCGTTGCCCGCAGTACGATCGGCACACCCGGTTGGCTGTTGTCGGCGGTAGCGCCCCAAGGCAATCCATAATACCGGGCCAGTTCAAAATACAGAATCCCCCGCACAAAACGGGCTTCGCCTTCGAGCTGTGCTTTCTTGCTGGCATCCTGCACTTTATCCAGCGACTCCAGCACGTTGTTGACCGTATTAATGGCCGCATACCCATTCATCCAGGTACGTTGCACATCGGTATTGATAGCCTGGGTGGTTTTCTGGTACACTTCGCGGTAACTGGCAAACGTTCCCCGCCAGGTAATGTACCCTTCGGCTCCCTGCAATTCGGAGAGCAGGTTCATATTGGTTCCGTACAACGCGCCGTTTCCAAGCTGTCCGTACGCCCCAATAATGGCACTTTCAACATCCTGCTCCGTCAACAAAGCTGTTTCTGCGTCAATCGACTGGGTAGGCTGCAAATTCAGCCGGTTATCGCAGGCCGACAGGCCCAGCACCAGCGAAACGCTTAAAATTGTGATTATTTTTTTCATGTTGAATGTCTTTTCGATTGTCTTCACACGACGTCATGGGAAATGATCCGATTGACAATTCGCTTCGTTTAAAATCCGAGATTGATCCCCACCGTAAGTGTCCGGGCCTGAGGAGGAGTATAGAAATCGTGACCCAGCGCGACGTTGGCCGTTTGGGTCGACGAATTCGCATACTGGGTGCTCACCTCCGGATCATAACCGGTATAGTTGGTAAACGTGAACAGGTTCAGGGCCGACACATAAATCCGGGCCGACTGAGCAAACACTTTGCGCATCAAACGGCCAGGGACGTTATAGCCCAGCGAAACCGTCTTGACGCGCAGGAATGAACCATCCTGCACCCAGCGCGACGAAACAGAAGTCCCGTTACCTTCGTACAAACGCGCCTGCGGCACATCAGTAACATCACCCGGTTTTTGCCAGCGTTTCATCTGATCAACCGTCTGGTTATCAAAATAATCGCCATTGACCGATTGGAACAATCCGGCTACGTTGTAGATGTCATTGCCCGAAACAAATTGCAGCAGGACGTTCAGATCGAAACCTTTGTACGAGAAATTGTTGGTCAAACCGCCCGTAAAATCCGGATTCGGGTTACCCACGTACAGGTCCGGGGCGGACGAGTAATCGTTGGTCGGTTTGCCATCCGGGCCTTCGTACAGGGCGTCGCCATTAGCGGGATCGGCTCCCAGGTATTTTTTGCCGTAGAAAATTCCCAGCGGCTGCCCTTCCGTGACGTAACTCAGGAATCGTGCGGTGGGACGGATTGGTGATACATCGAGCCGGAGTACTTTGTTTCGGTTGAACGAAATATTAAAGTTGGTTGACCAGCGGAACGCACCAATCAGGTTTTGGGAGGTTAAGCTGAATTCAATTCCCCGATTGCGCAGACTGCCAATGTTTCGGGCAATGGTGGAAAAACCGTTGATTCCGGGTTGAGGCACGTTCAGCAACAGATCGTTGGTCGTTTTGTCGTAGAAGTCGATCTGCCCATTCACCCGGTTATTCCGGAAACCAAACTCCAGACCCAGATCGAATTGCGACGACTTTTCCCAGCGCAAATCCGGATTGGCGATCTGGGTTGGCTGAATACCGGCCTGATCCGCGTACGGAATCGCTGAATATAAACCCCGTGAATCAAAGTTTCCTATTTCCGAATTACCGGTTACCCCGTAGCTGGCCCGGAGTTTCAACAGGCTGAGCACAGGCACCAGATCCTTAATAAACTGTTCTTCGTTCAACACCCAGCCCGCCGACACGGACGGAAAAAAACCGTACCGGTTATTGGCCCCGAACCGCGACGATCCATCGATCCGGCCCGAAAGACCCAGTAAATAGCGATCCCGGTATTTGTAATTGGCCCGGGCAACGTACGAAAGAATACTGTAGCCGGTTGCGGTCGAGCTACCACTTAGAATCCGGGCCGCACTGGCAATTTTCTTGAACTTATCGTTCGGAAAACCCCGGCCTTCCGTCGATACGGTTTGTAAATTCTGCTCCTGGTAGGTAATACCAGCCAGCAAATCGATGTTGTGATTCCCGATTGTTCGCAGGTACGACAAGGTATTATTGGTCGTCCAGTTCATCGCCCGCGACTGCGCCTGGTATCCATAACCGGTCGGTGAGCCATCTTCGGTCAGACGTCCCTGGTACAGTTCTTCCTGCAGGTTCAAAAAGTCAAAACCGTATTCGCTCCGAAAGGTCAAACCGGGAATCACCTGATACGAACCGAACAGATTCCCAAACATCCGGTATGTATTCGCATAATTGTTGGCGTTGCTGACTTCGATCAGGTTGTTGTAATACAGGGTTTGCCGGTTAAACTGGGTCGGGTTGGCCGGGTCATAAATGGGCTGGATCGGCGGTAACGCATTCAACTGCACGGGGTTCGAAAAGGCATTGTCGCCCGGCGTCTTACGGTTGATGGTCCGGGTCAGTGCCAGACTGGTGCCGATCGTAAATTTCTTGCTGATGTTATGATCGAGGTTCAACCGGATGTTGTTCCGTTTGAATTCGTTGGCAATCACAATCCCAATCTGCTTGTTAAGGGCACCCGAAAGGTTGAAGCGCGTTTTTTCGTTTCCGCCACTGATCCCGAAGTTAGCCTGATTGACCGATCCGGTTTGAAACGCCTGATCCGACCAGTTTACGTCGGCGGTTGAGTTGAGATCCAGGCCGGAACCTTCAAACTCTTCCGCCGGATCATAACCGGCGTTGGTGGCGGCTTCCGAGAACAGTTCTTTATACTGGGCGGCATTCAGGAATTTCCGCAGCCGCGTCGGTTTACTCACCCCGGTATAATACCCGATTGTCACGTTGGTCCGGCCAACCTTCCCACGCTTCGTCGTTACCAGCACCACGCCATTGCTGGCGCGTGATCCATAAATTGCCGATGCCGAAGCATCCTTCAGAATTTCAATGGATTCAATATCGTTCGGATCAATATCCGCCAACGGGCTAAAGAGTTCATTATCCGTAGTGTTAACATCCTGCGACGTAATCGGAATACCGTCGAGTACGTACAAAGGCTCGTTCCCGGCCGAAATCGAAGCCGCCCCCCGAACCCTGATCTGGAGCGCGGATCCCAGTCGGCCGCTTCCCTGCGTAATCTGAACCCCCGGCGTGCGTCCTTGCAGGGCGGTTTCGAACGTCTGTACTGGCAAGCGGGCAATGTCATCGCCTTTTACGGTGACCTGAGAACCGGTCAGGTCACGGCGCTGCTGCGTACCATACCCCACCACGACCACCTCATTCAAGGCGCGGGCATCGTTGACCAACCGCACGTCGACGGTACTGCGGTTTCCAATTTCCACTTCCTGGGTGGTGGTTCCGATGAAACTAAAAACCAGTGTGCCGCCCGAGGTAGGAATACTGAGCGTGTAGGCGCCGTTGGCATCCGATTGGGTTCCGCGCGTGCTTCCTTTCAATTGAATGGAAACACCGGGTAACGCCGATCCGTCGTCGGCGGACGTGACTTTTCCCGTCACCTGCCGATCCTGAGCAATAGCTGACGCCCACACCAATGCGGTTAGCAGACAGCCAAGCAGTAATGATCTTCTCATACAAATAGGTTTGATTTGTTAATGAATGATAAAGTACTGTTAAGAAATCCCTCAAAAAATGGGAATTGACTTAATGGCAATTTAATGCAATTCGGGGGATAAGAAGTGCCTTATGATCAAAATAATTGTATGCAGGCATACTAATATGCAAAAGATAGATTCTCTTAAAATAAAAGAACAAGAACATCAACAATAAACAACTCACTACTAACCAATAGGATAACCCTATTTTTTACCTTACTCAAACGGATAATGTCGGGAATAGTGGTCTTTGAAATCGTATTGATTGGAAGGAATTGTGGGTGAGATGATTTGCGGTAGGTTGGCCATCGGGCTGATCATCAGCGCCAACGAGATGCTGTTTTCCGGGAGCGGTTTTCGAAAAACGGCAACTCGTCACCACTAATTATAAGGTAGTTACAAGACAGATTCCAGTGTTTTGATCAATTGTGGTTTGATCAATTGTGTGTATTGGTAACCTACGCGGAAAAGATCACGGGCACGTCGCCAGTCAAACACATCGAAACGACTGAGTTCGGGCGGTTCGATCAGCAGATTGCACCGGGCCAGACGTTCCCGGGTTTTGCTCCGAACGGCCAGAATCAGGCTGCGTTCCAGTACGCCCTTAATCGATGTAATGGGTTTCTGGGTCGAAAACGGATTGCAATGGATGCCCACAATAAAATCCACTTTGGGCTCCACCACTTCGACGGGCATGTTATTCAAAACCGCCCCATCGACATATTGCCGCTTGTTAATCACGTAGGGTTCAAAAATACCGGGCAGGCAACAGGACGCCAGGATGGGCCGAACCAATTCGCCGGATTCGAAAACCGTTAAAACGCCTTCCATCAAATCCGTAGCCACGACGTGCATCGGTATTTTCAGGGCCTCAAAACTGTCGTGGGGTAAATACGTCCGATACAGGTCTTCTGCCTTGTCCATTCGCAGCAATCCCATGCGGGTGAAAGCGGGGCGGACATGGCGGAAAAACGGCGTCGCTTCGATTATTTTCAAAATATCATCGGGCGAATAACCGTTCGCATACAAGGCTCCCGCAATCGCTCCGGCGCTTGTACCGGCAATCTGTTCAAACACAAAACCCTGTTCGAGCAATCCTTTCAGAACACCCAGATGCGCAATGCCCCGCGCCCCTCCTCCAGACAGCACCAACCCTATTTTCATGTTGACCTAACGATTAATTACCAGACATCAACTTATCTACTATAAGTTATTTTATCTCTTCAAATAAACCAACAACTTTGCCTTTACAGGAACAAAGCCAGCGGGCCTTTTTCCCGA
This sequence comes from Larkinella rosea, assembly GCF_003858635.1. Lineage (GTDB taxonomy): Bacteria > Bacteroidota > Bacteroidia > Cytophagales > Spirosomataceae > Larkinella > Larkinella rosea. The sequence goes on along the minus strand of NZ_RQJO01000009.1, from coordinate 1,115,644 downwards.
ATGCGAATTCCTTTATCGGTTGTTTCGACGGTGGCCGCTTCAATAACCGGATCGTGTTCGAAGAGCAAAATCCAGTTTTCGTCGGCGGCTTTTTGCAACAAATGCGCTTTTTCTTCCATCGTCAGCAGCGGACGAACGTCGTAACTCATGACCCACGGCAAGGCAATGTGAGTCGAGGACGGAATCAGATCGGCCGCAAAAACAGCGGTTCGGTCCCCGAGTCGGAAGATCGGCAGCGTCATTTTTTCGGTATGGCCATCCACTTGCATCAGATCGACATTAGGGACCGAAAAACCGCCCTCATCAACGAACTGCAGTTGGCCGCTTTCCCGCAGGGGGTCAAAATTTTCTTTTAGAAAAGACGCTTTTTCCCTTGGATTGGGATGCGTTGCCCACTGCCAGTGTGAGCGGTGACTCCAGTACGTTGCCGCCGGAAAAGTGGGCAATAAGCGGTCTGAAACGCGTTGAACGGCCCCGCCTACGTGATCGAAGTGCAGATGAGTCAGCAACACATCCGTAATCTCATTCACCGAATAGCCTGCCTGTTGGATGGATTGCAAGAGCGAAGCTTCGCCGTGTGGGTCATAATGACTAAAAAAACGCGCATCCTGTTTGTCGCCCATTCCGGTATCGACCAGCAGCAGCCGGTTCCCTTCCTCCACCAGCAGACAACGCATCGCCCAGGTGCACCGATTCTGATCGTCGGCCGTTTGATGCTTGCCCCAGAGTGTTTTTGGCACAACACCGAACATTGCCCCGCCATCTAATTTGAAAAAACCGGTATCAATCGTTTGTATCTTCATCGTACCTAAAAATGATCACCGTAAAATGAATAAACAGACGCTTATTCGCAACTAACCTACCTTTTATTATTTAAAACGCACAAATGACCATACGTTTTATCGAACAAAAAATCTTTTATAATTTTTTTAAAAAATAGATTTGTCTTGCATTTACCAGACATTACCCTTACCTTTATGCGGTAATTGAAATACTTAACGTGTATGAACATAAAAAATATCCCCTCTTTACTGCTCTCACTGAGCTAGTACTGATGCCGGTTTTTCGGTGTTCTCATTGTTGACATTTCATCCAATTCATATCCATTCACTGGTTCGAAATAAGGCACGCTTTTTGTTCCTTTCCGAGAACGATTGAAACTGGTAGAGATTATTGGATACAGGATATATAAAATTTCGCTTGCAAATAAGTGATCAACCGGAAAGTCCGGTATAGATGTTTCATTTTGCTGTATGCGACCTTTCGGTACAGCTGAATCGAAATGGTTATACTGATCTTTTTTTGAGCCTTACTCTTCACGGAGTAAGGTAGGTAGGACAGAGAAAATGGTAGCAAAAATCCCAGGACGCGATTCCTGGGATTTTTCTTTTGCCAACAGCCTCACGACTTTGATTGTCGGACAAACTGTTCCGGATCAACATTCAGCTTGACGGTTTCTCCGATTTGCCATTCCAGCGCAGTTGGCGTTTGTTCAACTATAATTATCGTTTCGGCCAACTGAACCTGAATGCGGACTTTTGATGACTCAAACGCAATATTCGTTACAATACCTGAGACCGATTGCTTATCGGCCCTACGGTTTTCGCTCTTATTTTCCAGCCATTGCATTTTCCCCTGTTCTATCTCCAACACCGTATCCGTAACCTGCTGTATTTCATCCAATTGATGACTCACCAGCACCGTTGTGGTTCCAAATTTCCGGTGCAACCGAAGCAGTTCGTTCAGGAGTTGATCACGGGTGACACGATCCAGAGCCGAGAAAGGTTCGTCCAGCAACAACACCTGTGGTCGACGCACCAGCGCCCGGGCCAACGCCACCCGCTGCCGCTGTCCACCCGAAAGCGTAACCGGTTTTCGATCCGCCAGATTCTGTAATCCCGCCAGTTCCAACAATTCATTTACCCGGGGATCCCGGCGGTTTTCGGCGGCAAATTCCACATTTTGCCGGACACTCATATTCGGAAACAAAGCTGCGTCCTGAAAAACCATACCGACGTTTCGTTGCTGAGTAGGCAGATTGATGTGCTTTTCAGTATCGAGCCAAAACCGGTCGTTGACCCGAATGCGTCCGCTTTCCGGTTGAGTCAGGCCCGCCAGAATCCGCAACAGCGTCGTTTTTCCAGAACCGGAAGGGCCGTACAAACCGATCAGGCTACCGGTTTTCAGGGAAAAATCAACATCGAGCAAACCGGGTCCGCTGGCAAACTCCAGGTTCATCCGGGCATGAAAATGAATCATTGGCATCAGAAAATCGCCCACCGTTTGTTGATGGCGTAAACCGCCACCAAAATACCAAAGGAGACCGCCAAGAGCAAGAGGGCATAGGCATTGGCGGCATCGTAGTGCAGCAACTCGACTTCGTCGTAAATAGCCACCGACGCTACGCGGGTCTCGCCGGGCAGATTACCGCCAATCATCAACACCAGTCCAAATTCGCCAATCGTGTGGGCAAACGACAGCACGATGCCTGTCAGCAATGACGGTTTTATGTTGGGAAGTAATACGCGAAAAAACGTTTCCCGACGCGACTTCCCCAATGTGTAGGACGCTTCCCGCAACGACGCGGGCAGGTTTTCCAGCCCGGCCTGAACCGGATGAACCATAAACGGCAGACTGTAAAAAATGGAAGCAACGACCAACCCTTCAAACGTAAACAATAACCGCACATCGAACCAGGAGAGCAGTCTTTCGCCCAAAAAACCGGTTGGACTAAACGCCAGCAGGAAGTAGAAACCCAAGACCGAGGGCGGCAGAACCAACGGCAGACTAACGACCGCTTCGATTACCGGTTTCAGCCGAAATCGGGTGAAGGCCAGCCAGCCAGCCAGCGGAATACCAACCAGCAACAGCAATAACGTCGTGGTGGTCGCCAGCCGAAACGTAAGCAGCAACGGTTGCCAGTCGAAATCGGTCATTGGCGGGCAGGCAATTGGTAGCCATATTGCCGGAAAATGGCCTGAGCTTCCGGCGTAAACAAATAATCGTAGAATTTTCGGGCACCGTCTTTGGCGTTTTTGAGTAAAACCACACCCTGCGCAATCGGCTCCGCTCCTTTCACGTCCACCCAGCGTCCCTTGCCTTTCAATGACGGTTCGAGCACGACCGATTTGGCCGTAAAACCAGCGTCAACCGCACCCGAAACCAGGTATTGATTAACCTGAGCAATACTTTCGCCATAAACAATTTTGGGTTGCAGGCCCGTCAGGAGATTCTGTTTGATCAATACATTGATGGCCGCGGTTCCGTACGGGGCGGTTTTGGGATTGGCGACGGCGATTTTTGCTACGGCATTATCGTTCAATACGGACAATCCCCGGCTGGGGTCCAGGTCGGCCCGCATCCAGAGTACCAGTAAACCGTAGGCGTAAATTTTCGGTTTGGTTTCGGAAAGTCCGGCCTGAAAAACCGCTTCGGGGTAGCTCATATCGGCCGACAGAAAGACGTCAAACGGCGCCCCATTCTGAATCTGGGTGGTTAGTTTCCCCGACGAGCTAACGATGGATTCAATCTGCAAACCGGTTTTCTTTTCAAAACCCGCCTGCACTTTTTCCATCACAAACTGCGCATTGGCAGCCACCGCCACCCGGATTTTCTGGGCCGACGCAGACAACGTTGATGCAACAAAAAGCAAGATCAGCCAGTGACGCATGGAATATCGTTATGGTTTTCCAAATATAGCGAGTTCTTGAAATTTCGGGTTAAAATTGGTAGTATTGGTTTCATCTTGATGAGCCTACGCATGCCCATTCCTATCGTTACCGAAGAACCAAAGCGTCGCAAGCGGGTTCCATCCTACTTGATTTACGAAACACTTAACGGGAAGCCTCTGTATTACAGGGGCTACAAGGAAGTTTTGTCCGGAAAGAAAACACCCGAAGAAATTATGGGAAGCAGTTCGTTGCAAGCGGTTCTGGTCACTGCGATTATCCTGTACCTTGGTCGAACGATTGATCGGAAAAAATTTTTAATAGCCTCCAACGAATCCGGCTTGCACGTTGACCACCGGAGTAATTTGTCCAATGATATTGCCATTTTCGAAAAAGCTGGCCTGATTCTGACCAACAAATATTTCGATGTAGCACCCAAAGTTGCCATTGAAGTGGATGTCCGGATCGATCTGGAAAATTTCCCGTCCCGCGATCAAAGTTACATTTACGAAAAAACCGAGTGCCTGCTGGACTTTGGCGTCGAACGGGTTGTCTGGATTACAACCCACCCCCAAAAGCTTTTCATCGCCAGCCGAAGCGCAGACTGGACTACGCACAATTGGGATGTTACCGTACCGGTTTGGGGTGATTGTGTGTTGAATCTGGCCGAGTTGTTGCGGGAAGAGGGGATTGAGTTTTAACTCCTCAGCCCCACAAACCGCCGTTCAATTTCTACCACCTTTTTTGCGTTTTTCCTCCGAGACAAATTTGACCCAATTCAGGCTGATCTAGTGGCGTTTTTGTAACCGGTTTTCCAGAAAGGGCCGGTAAAAAGTGCTTTATTGAATGCTGATAGCTTCCTCAACCGTCTTTCAGTTGCGGAATGGAGTCCATTGCGTCAAACATGGGCGCTATCAATTAGCCGGATTAAACCGGGCGGCATCGATGATAGACCACAAGTGAATGAGCCAGCCCAGCAGAAAAAACCAGAGGACTCCGGCCAGCACAAACTGCAAAACCGCCATCAGCAGCCGCCCTTGCAGAAGTTGTCCCAAACCCGGAATAAAGAAACTACAGAGGGCTGCCAGTACGTTGCCACCCGATCCTTGACCTGCCATTTTTTGCGAGTTTAAAGCGTAAAACTGTCCTGAATTTAACAGGATAGATAATCGTTGCATCCGGTTTTTTACGAATGGAAGTTTGATGCTTTAAACTGTCAAAATCCAGGGGTGGTTTTAAAATTGGAGGGAGAATTGTACTTAGATCCTGACAACCAGAACCTGAAGACAACTCTCCCCCACCAAATTATAAGCCCAGCAATTTCTTGTTGAATGCTTCGTCCGCACCGGTTCCGGCGAAATCGTCGAAAGCGTGCTCCGTTACGCGAATGATGTGGCTTTCGATAAACGGTGCACCTTCGGCCGCGCCCTGTTCGGGGTGTTTGATGGCGCATTCCCATTCCAGAACCGCCCAGCCGTCATAGTCGTATTGCGACAGTTTGCTGAAAATTCCGCCGAAATCGACCTGGCCATCGCCCAGCGAACGGAACCGCCCGGCCCGCTCGACCCAGCCCTGATAACCGCTGTAAACGCCCTGCTTACCGGTTGGATTGAACTCGGCATCTTTGACGTGGAAAGCATAAATCCGGTCGTGGTAGAAATCGATGAATTGCAGGTAATCAAGCTGTTGCAACACAAAGTGGCTCGGATCGTAGTTGATCCCCGCCCGTTTGTGACCACCAACGGCATCGAGAAACATTTCAAATGTAATCCCGTCGTGCAAATCTTCACCGGGGTGCAATTCGTAACCAACATTGACGCCCGATTCATCGAACGCATCCAGAATGGGCTTCCAGCGGTTGGCCAGTTCCTGGAAAGCCGTGGTCACCAGTCCCTGCGGACGTTGCGGCCACGGGTAAACGAAGGGCCACAACAACGCCCCGGAAAACGTAACGTGCGACGTCAAACCAAGATTCTGGCTCGCTTTGGCGGCCCATTTCAATTGCTGAACGGCCCACTCCTGCTGTTCTTTCGGTTTGCCCGCCAGTTCGCCCGGCCCAAAACCGTCGAACATCGACGCATACGCCGGATGAACCGCGACCAATTGTCCCTGAAGGTGCGTCGACAGTTCGGTGATTTCCACCCCGATGTCCTTCAGTTTGCCTTTCAGTTCATCGCAATACGTCGTGCTTTCGGCCGCTTTTTTCAGGTCAATCACCCGGGGGTCCCAGGTCGGTAACTGAATCCCTTTATAGCCCAAATCGGCCATGTATTTGGCAATCGAATCCAAGGAATTGAAGGGTGCGGTATCCCCTAAAAACTGAGCTAAAAAGACCGCAGGTCCTTTGATCGTTTTCATTTTTATTAAGTGAGTTAGTGGTTGAGTGATTAAGTGATTGATAGAATGTCCATCAACCACTCATTCAAAATTAAATTTCTACCCACCCCTGACTCCGGTTCGATTCCAGAATTTTTTCGCAAATCAAAAGCTCGCGGTAGCCGTCGGCGAAGGTGGGAAAAGTGGGGTTTTCGGGCTGTTTGCCAGTGGCAATAGCGTCGTATACTTCTTTGAAAAGTTGCTTCGAGGTGTCGGGGAAACCTTCGTTGTGACCACCGGGGAAGGAAACGACCGAACGCGCTTCGGAATACAGCAGCGACGGGTCGCGCATCAGGTTTTCGTTGTAACCGTCGCGGTTTCCGATCCACATTTCGTTCGGCGCTTCCGAGTTCCAGGCAAACGTTTTCTTCGAACCGGCAATCTCCAGTTTCATCTGGTTTTTGCGACCCGCCGACACCTGTGAAACCGTGATAACGCCTTTATTTCCGTTGTCGAACCGCAGCAGCACGTTGGCGTGGTCTTCGGTATTGATGGGCACATCGGCGTAATCTTCCGGTTGCAGCATCTTGCCCGAATACGTTTCAACGGCTTTCAGCGGTTTTTTCCGGGTTTTGTGAATGGTATTGAAATCGGCCAATACGGCAACGGTTTTCAGACCGGTAATGTATTCCAGAATATCCATCAGGTGCGAACCGATGTCGGCAATGGCCCGCGAATCGCCCGACTTGTCGGGTTCGAGCCGCCAGTTGTAGTCGGTGTTGTAGAAAAGCCAGTCCTGCAAATACGAACCAATCACCGAGTAGACTTCGCCCAGATCGCCTTTCTGACGCATCACCCGCATCTGACGCGCCAGCGGATAATACCGCAGATTGAAGTGTACGGCATTCACCAGCCCCGATTGAGCCGCCAGTTCAACCAGTTCTTCGGCTTCTTTGAGGTCTTTGGCGAGCGGTTTTTCGCAGATAACATGCTTACCGGCTGCCAAAGCCGCTTTCGATTGCGAGTAGTGCAGGAAGTTGGGCGTACAGATGTGTACACTCTGGATGTCGTCCTGTTTGAGCAATTCGTCAAAGGTGTAGGAACGGGCAATGCCGAGCGCATCGGCTTTTTGCCGGGCCAGTTCGGCGGTCACTTCGCAAAGCGCAACGACCTCGACGTTCGGAAGCCGACGCAGGGCTTCAATGTGAGCCGGACCAATGAAGCCCGTACCAACTACACCAACTTTGATTTTTTCCATTTGTGAGATTTAAAGTAATGTTTTAAAGGTTAAAAAGGAGTTGTTTCGCGGAGCGAAGCGGAGGTTAATGAGTTAAGCAGAGTTCTATATAATCTCCGCTTGACTCCTTTTCTCTCAGCTAAACTCCGCGAAACAACTTAATTTCACTCAATAAATTTCGTCCACTTTTCAGAAGACTGGTTCGACTGGATGACGGTTTCGATGAAGGCCAGCCCGCGGATGCCGTCTTCGGCCGAGGGGAAATCGGCATAGATCGGATCGGGCTCCTTGCCTTCCATTTTACTGCGCAGCGTAACGGCAAAGTTGCGATACAGATTGGCAAACGCTTCGAAGAAGCCTTCAGGGTGACCAGACGGCACCCGGATGTGCGCTTTGGCCACCGGTGACAAATCTCCGACCGATGGGCGGAAAATCCGCTGGCCTTCCTGCGTTTTGTAAATCAGCGTATTCGGCTCCATCTGACGCCACTCCAAACCGCCCAGTTCACCGTAAATCCGGATGTTCAGTGCGTTCTCTTCGCCGTTGGCAATCTGGCTGGCGTGCAGAACCCCCTTGACGCCGTTTTCAAAATGAAGCAACACATTGCCATCATCGTCGAGTTTGCGACCCGGCACAAAAATGGTCAGGTCAGCACACAACTCGGTAATTTTCAAACCCGTAATGTATTCCGCCAGGTTTTCGGCGTGTGTGCCAATGTCACCCATGCAACCAGCCGCACCCGACTGTGCCGGGTCGGTACGCCAGATAGCCTGCTTGTACGTTGTGGCTTCTTCCAGCTTCGACAGCCAGCCTTGCGGGTATTCGACCACCACTTTCCGCAACTTGCCCAATTTGCCACTCCGCACCATCTCGCGGGCCTCTTTCACCATCGGATAACCCGTGTAATTGTGCGTCAGACAAAACAGTTTACCGGTTTCTTCGACAATCCGGGCCAGTTCACGAGCTTCCGCCAGATTCAGGGTCATCGGCTTATCACAAACCACGTGAAAACCGTTTTCAAGAGCCAGCTTAGCCGGTGGAAAGTGCATGTGGTTCGGTGTCACAATCGACACAAAATCCATGCGTTCCCCTTCCGGCAATTCTTTCTCTTTTAAAATCATTTCCTCAAAACTACCGTAGACACGCTCGTCGGGTAAATACAGCGCGTGTCCCGTCGCCTTTGATTTTTCCGGATTGGAGCTAAACGCCCCGCAGACGAGTTCAATTTCCCCGTCGAAAACGGCGGCCCGACGGTGGACAGCCCCAATAAAGGCTTCCAGGCTACCGCCAATCATGCCCATCCGCATTTTTCTGTGCGCCATAATATTTGTAATACTGAAGGTTTGGTTAGAATTGTTGATTTTCTGACTGGATATTTCGGGTTCCTGAAAGGTGAAGGTTTAGAAAATCAGTTCCTACTAGTCCCCAGTCAAAAATCTGAAATTTAAAAATCAGAAGATTTTGGCCGGGAAATTAACAGATTCACTTATTTTTCGGAAATTTTGTATATTTCCCATCAATAAAACTTAGTATTGACCGAAATTTTTTCAACTAAACCCCTACAACTTTTTTATGCAGACCGCTATGGCGACCTCGCCTGTCAACCAAAGCCGACTTTTTAACGCCAGTTGCTTTGCGCTCATTACCACCGCCTTTTCCTTCAGTATCCGGGCGGGTATTTTGCCCCAGTTGGGTACGGAGTTTGGGCTAACTGCTACGCAGTTAGGGTTTATCAATTCGATGTTCTTCTTCGGATTTCCCATTTCAATGATCATCGGCGGATTGGTTTATCACTCCGTTGGTCCCCGGATCATTATGATGGTAGCGTTTGTTGCCCACACACTGGGAATTCTGCTGACCATTTATTCGGGCGGTTACACCGGTTTATTGATCTCTACCTTCTTCATCGGTTTCGGGAATGGTTGTACGGAAGCGGCCTGTAACCCGATGATTGCGGACATGTACGTGGGCGAAAAAATGAACAAAATGCTGAGCCGGTTTCACATGTGGTTCCCGGGTGGTATCGTATTGGGTAGCCTGATTTCTAAATTTATGACCGACGCGGGTCAACCCTGGCAGGCCCAAATCTGGATCATCATGATCCCGACCCTGATCTACGTGTTCCTGTATTTCGGACAGGCTTTCCCAAAACCGCAGGTTGAAGGTGTTACGTCGCTGTCGAAGAACTTTAAGGCGATGGGCACGTTCCTGTACATTTTCATCTTTTGTTGCATGGCCTTTACGGCCATCTCTGAGTTCGGTCCACAGCAGTGGGTCGGTCTGATCATGAGCAAGAGCGGAGCCAGCCCAATGTTGATTCTGGCGCTGGTAACCGGTCTGATGGCGATCGGACGGTATTTCGCCGGTCCGATCATTCACCGGCTCGACCAAACCGGCGTTCTGTTGGGTTCGGCGGTTTTTGCTACCATCGGTATTTATCTCTTTAGTACCCAAACCGGAGCTGCTGCCTACATCGCTGCGGTTTTCTTTGCCATTGGTGTTTGTTATTTCTGGCCAACCATGATTGGTTTTGTGGCTGAGCGTATTCCCTTGAGCGGTGCCCTCGGTATGTCGATCGTGGGTGGCGTCGGCATGTTTTCAACGGCCATTTTCCAACCCATCATTGGTGGATGGATTGATGCCGACCGGGTTGAGAAAGCAGCCTTGGGACTTTCTGGCGACGAACTGGAACTGGCCGCCGGACAGGCAACCCTGCTTCGGATGACCTCCTTCCCCATCATCCTGATCGTTGCATTTACATTCCTGTATATTTACATCCGAAACCGCAAACGGACTGCGCATTGACAAACCGCAGGTTTTGAACCACTTAAGAGTAAAGAAAAATATCCAATCCTGTCTGGCAATTCAACCAACCAGGATTGGATATTTTTTTGGTAATTTTTAGAGAAAAATTGGCATTATTTATCAATTGTTTTTATTTTTGACTTATTAACACATCCACCGATAAATAAGGTAATAACCGTAACCACGTATTTCCCTAAACCTTACTGTATCGCTAATGAGTCACCTAACCCAAACCCGTACCTGGCCTACTTTGAAATTATCGCGCTGGCAAATTATTCAGTTGTCGGTTCTTTCGCTCCTGATCGCAGCAATGTCCTTTTGGCGATTTCAATACGAGCAGGTGTTGCCCAAAATTAACCCGGTTCACATGCTGATGCAGGAAAACCGTGGAGCATTCATTGATCAGTCCATTGCCAAAACTACTTTACCTCCGACGGCTACTGCCAAGGCTCAACTCTAAATTCGCTGTACCTATTTGATCTAAATCTACTACCTTCTCTGAATAATGGATGACCCGCTCTTGTGGCGGGTCATCTTATTTTATTGCACACTGAAAGCTACTTTTTTCCTTACCTTGCGGCCCGAATCATACCCTTAAAAAATTAAAAAAGCGGTTGCAATTCAAAACAGCGCCGAAATTCCACCATCTTTATTCCACAGAACACCCCTGACACATTGCTTTATGGAGAAGAAAATCCGCCGGGAAGATGCCCTTGAATACCACGCCAAGGGCCGTCCGGGTAAAATCGAAGTTATCCCGACGAAAGAATATAGCACCCAACGTGACCTGACTCTTGCTTATTCGCCAGGCGTGGCCGAGCCGTGTCTGGCCATTGCCGAAAACATCGAAGACGTCTATAAATATACGGCCAAAGGAAATCTGGTGGCCGTCATCAGCAACGGAAGTGCGGTTTTGGGTCTGGGCGACATCGGGCCCGAAGCCGGAAAACCGGTGATGGAAGGAAAAGGGCTGCTGTTTAAAATTTACGCCGACATCGATGTATTTGACATTGAACTCAATACCAAAAATGTAGACGAGTTCGTCCGCACCGTTAAAATTCTGGAACCGACCTTCGGTGGCGTCAATCTGGAGGACATCAAAGCCCCGGAATGTTTCGAAATCGAAGAGCGGCTCAAGAAAGAGCTGCATATCCCCGTGATGCACGACGATCAGCACGGAACCGCGATCATCTCGGCGGCTGCTTTGCTGAATGCACTCGAAATCATTGGTAAAAAAATTGCCGACGTCAAAATTGTGGTCAATGGTGCGGGTGCTTCCGCCATTTCCTGCTCGAAACTCTACATTGCGTTGGGGGCGAAAGTCGAAAATTTCGTCATGTGCGATAGTAAGGGCGTCATTCGTCCCGATCGGACCGACCTCGATGAACGCAAAAGTCAGTTCGTTACCTCCCGCGATTTAAACACGCTTCAGGAGGCAATGGTCGGTGCGGACGTCTTTATCGGTTTATCGAAAGGAAATGTTGTGACACAGGACATGGTGCGCTCGATGGCGAAAGACGCGATCGTTTTTGCAATGGCCAATCCAACACCCGAAATCTCATATCCCGAAGCCATCGAAGCCCGGCCCGATATCATCATGGCGACGGGTCGTTCCGATTACCCCAACCAGGTCAATAACGTACTCGGCTTCCCGTTCATTTTCCGGGGAGCGCTGGACGTACGGGCCACGGAAATCAATGAAGCGATGAAACTGGCTGCCGTTCGTGCGCTGGCCGATCTGGCGAAGAAATCCGTACCCGATCTGGTTAACCTGGCCTACGGTGAATCGAACCTGATGTTTGGCCGGAAATACATCATTCCAAAACCGGTCGATCCGCGTCTGCTAACCACCGTCGCTCCGGCTGTTGCTCAGGCAGCCATGGATTCGGGCGTGGCCAAACACCCAATCGAAGACTGGGACGCGTACGAACAACAATTGGCCCGGCGACTGGGGCAGGACAACCAGATTTCGCGGGTAATTCTCAACAAAGCCAAATCGAATCCCAAGCGGGTCGTTTTTGCTGACGCCGAAAATTTAAAAGTGCTAAAAGCCGCTCAACAGGTTCGGGATGAAGGCATTGCGTTCCCCATTCTGTTGGGTGAAGTTAGCCGGATTCGGTCGCTGATCACCGAAAACAACCTCGATTTAGCCAATATTCCGATTCTGGATCCTCGCGCCCCGGAACAGGACGAACTGATTCAGAAATTCAGCGAGCTGTATTACGAGAAACGAAAACGCAAAGGTGTCAACGCAACCGAAGCGAAGAAAGAGATGTATTACCGGAATTATTTCGGGGTAATGATGGTCGAAGCCGGGGAAGCGGATGCGGTTATTTCGGGCCTGACGCGCAATTACCCCGATACGATTCGTCCGGCCTTGCAGGTGATCGGCAAAGAAGCCGGGGTGAAAAAAGTGGCCGGGATGTACATTCTGCTCACCAAACGCGGCCCGCTGTTTTTCTCGGATACGACGGTCAACTTCAATCCGACGGTCGACGAAATCGTCGAAATTACGGAACTAACCGCTAAAGCCGTCGAGCGGTTTAACATCAAACCCCGGATTGCGCTGGTTTCGTATTCCAACTTCGGTAGTGCCAAAGGCGATGATGCGCAGAAAATGAACCAGGCCGTTGAAATTCTGCAACGCAAACACCCGGAGATGATCGTCGACGGAGAAATTCAGGCTCACCTTGCTTTCAATACCGATTTGCTGAAACTCAATCACCCGTTCAGCAAGCTGGTGGAAGAGGGAGCCAACACGCTGATTTTCCCAAACTTATCAGCGTCGAACATCGCTTACAACCTCATGACGGAATCCGCCGGTTTTGACGCCATCGGCCCCATTTTGCTGGGTCTGCGAAAACCGGTACACGTTCTGCAGTTGGGTAGTTCCGAACGCGAAATCGTCAACATGGTGGCCATCGCGGTGGTGGAAGCGCAAGGGAAGTAGGAAGAGGAAAAAGGAGGAGTGGAGGAAAGGAAAAAGGGTTAAGTTATTTAGTTTTCCTCTCTTCCTTTCCTCCTTTTTTCCTCTCTTTATCCAAATTTCTCCTGCCATTCCTTTCGCATGCGCTGGTAATCAGCGTCTTCGCGGGCGAGGAGGTATTTTTCGCGGAAAATGGCGGCACTTTCGGCTTTGACCGGATCGGTATCCAAAGGTAAAGTATCACGGCCGTGGCTTCCGCTGCGGCCTTTTTTATCGTTGGGCACCGGACCATGGTATTTCTGACCGGTTTTATGGTTGGCATAGCGTCGGGAACGCGTCACGCCCATTTGCAAAAACTTCCGAGCCATGTCCATACCCACAAAATCGCCGTTTTGTTTGTACTCCAGAAAGAGTTCATAAATCGTCTCTGACGACGCCCGGGCAATGTCCGGGGTTTTAAACCGCCAATGCGGTAAAATCTCTGATTTATACGGTTCTACCAGCAACACGCCCTGCTCTCCTTTGCCAACCCGGTACAACTCAGGCTGTTCACGAAGATTTAACGCTTTGTAATGGAGACTGTAATCAAATTTCGCTCGCTCTTTTTTCATCAATTGCCAAATGGATGCTTAGTAAACCACTGCTCCTGATTTTGGTTTATATTCTCTTTTTTTGTCAAATCTGTAATAATTCCTCTTTCCCCGCGACTAACATCGTGAAAGCCCAAGAATCCGAAATGGAAAAGGAATTTGTCAACTTATTGAACCGTCATCCCGGCATTCTGTATAAGGTTTGCTCGCTGTATTGCAACGATTCTGAAGACCGGAAGGATCTTTTTCAGGAGATTGTTCTGCAGCTCTGGAAAGCCTATCCAGCCTTTAAAAACGAATCGGCCGCAACGACCTGGATGTACCGGATTGCGCTCAATACCGCCATTACCAATTTCCGGAAACGAGTCGGAAAACCGCTACCGGTTTCGTTCTCTGCCATTGAATTTCAAATTCCGGATTTAAATGACGACCATTTTAGCGAAGAAATAAATCTTCTTTATACCACCATCGCCCAGCTTTCGCCCATCGAAAAAGCCGTCATTACACTCTATCTGGAAGACAAAAGTTACGACGAAATGGCCCTGATTCTCGGTATTTCCAAATCCAACGTAGGCGTCAAGCTGAACCGAATCAAATCAAAATTGGAAAAACTAATTAAATCTGCAACCCGTTAACAATCAACAAAATGAACCTCGATGAACTAAAGTCGACCTGGAAGGCTTACGATGAAAAAATGAATGCCGGCCAGAAATTAAGCGAACAACTAATTTTTCTGATGATCAAAGATCGTTCGGAAGGCACGCTGGCGAAAATGGAACGAAAGCTTTTACGGGCCAGCATCTTGATGACGGCGGTTATTGCCTTCTTCTCGGCGGCCATTATCGGCAATGCGTTCGATTACACCCACTGGTATTTTTACATCCCAGCCGGAATGTATATTCTGCTGGCGGTGGTCGCGCTGACGGTGGCCGTGAAAAATTACCGCCAGTTGAACCGGGTCAACCTGAGTCGCCGGAATCTCCACGATAGCCTGAAGACGGTTCTTAACTGGCACGAAAAAGCAGAGGCTACCTTGTCCCGAATCTGGCTGCTTTGCATGCTGTCCGGTTTTTTGTTTGCCGTTTCAATGGTGGCCCGGAAATGGGAGTCGTATAGTATCACTAAAATCAGTCTGTTTCTGGGTTTTCAGGCCTTGCTGATCCTGCTGCTCTATGCGGTCGCCCGCTGGATTTTCACTGTTTTTGAAGACAAGATTGGCAAGGAATTACGGGAACATATGCAGGAACTGGAGCAATTGGAAACCGCTGTGTAGCGATTATCTCCCCACTCATCCGGCTTACATGCCGCTCAAACAAGTCGACTCAATGCTCATTTTACCCGGCCCTAAAATACGCCGGGTTCATCCCCAAAAATCCGCCATTCGTCGAATAACAGGTGCCGAAGCCCAACAACTACCGTACATTTGGGCATGAATTTTACAAAACCGGTGCTATCCGTTCATCCATTTCCTGTACCATCTGCGGTTGTGATTTTGCCGTTCCACCCAATTAAAAGAACTGTAGTCAACCCGGTTGTCTTATTGACTGAAGTTAGCAATATCTTTGTATAGTTCTATTTAATCGCCCCGATTCAGCATCCTACTCAATACTATATCAGAATTATGAAAAAGTTAATACTTTTTATTACTATTTTATGTTCCACCTTTTCGTTTGCCCAACCTCCTGCGGGGCCGCCCCAGGGAGGTGCCCGTCCGGCAACCGTCATTCCCGGAACGGTCAATCCCGAAGCTCCGCGTGGTAATGGAAAGATCACCGGTATTCTGATCGATTCCACAACCAACAAACCCGTTGAATTTGCCACGATTGCCCTGCTTAGTGTACAAACCGGCAAACCCGTCGATGGCACGACCAGCGATGAAAAAGGGAAGTTCTCGCTGACCAAGCTCCTGCCGGGCGAATACCGGTTGCAGGTATCGTTTCTGGGGTATAAAAACAAAGAAACCGGTAAGCTGAAAATTGAACGTGGCACGGATATTAATGTTGGCAATGTAACGCTGGCACCGGACGTTCGAACGCTGAAAGAAGTAAACGTTGTCGGGCAGGCTGCGGTGCTGGAAGAAAAAGTGGATCGGCTGGTCTACAATGCCGATAAAGATGTTACCAACAAAGGCGGTGATGCTGCGGAAGTGATGCGGAAAGTGCCGATGCTGTCGGTCGATCTCGACGGAAATGTGTCGCTGCGCGGCAGCAGCAACGTGCGGGTTCTGATTAACAACAAACCGTCGACCATCGTAGCCGCCAGCGTGGGCGATGCATTGAAGCAAATTCCGGCCGACATGATCAAGTCGGTGGAGGTCATTACGTCCCCCTCGGCCAAATACGATGCGGAAGGTTCGGCCGGGATCATCAACATCATTACCAAGAAAAACACCCTGCAGGGTTTGACGCTGAACGTCGATGCCGGGGTTGGAAACCGGGGTTCGAACCTGGGCCTGAACGGGAACTACCGCGCCGGAAAAATGGGCTTTTCGCTGGGCGGTTTTGGCCGGGCGAACTACAACCTGATCGGGAAGTCAGAAAATACGCAACGCAGTTTTGTCGATGGCGTTACGACCGAAACCCGGCAAATGAGCGATTCGAAAAACCAGTTCATTTTCGGAAATTACCAGTTAGGTTTTGACTATGATATTGCTAAAAACCAAAGCATTACTGCGTCATTACGCTATGGAGCCCAGAACGGTAAAACGTCGCAAAACCTGACCACGCTCCTGTTTCCGGGTGGTCTGATTCCGGGACAAACGTCGCGCCGGGATGTGGATTTGAAAAACCTGTCGGGAACCGTCGATCTAAACGTCGACTACACGCGGACGTTTAAAAAACCGCAGCAGGAATTAAGCATTCTGACGCAGTTCAGCCGCAACAACCGGACGAACGATTACGAAGCGGAGCTGTTTGGCAACACGGCCATTATCTCGGGCCGCGACCGGAACGACAACCTGAGTTATAATCAGGAATCGACCATCCAGATCGACTACCAAACGCCGATCAAAACCAATCAGCAGATTGAATTTGGGGGCAAAGGAATTTTCCGGCAGGTGGACAGCGACTATAAATACTTCATTTCGACCGGCCCGGATGGTGAATACGGCCAGAACCCACTACGTCCGAACAATGGTCTGGATTACAACCAGAACGTAGCCGCTACTTATTTGTCGTACACCTACACCACAAAAACCAAATACACGATCAAGGCCGGAGCGCGGTATGAATACACAATGATCGACGCCAATTTCCGGTCGGAAACACCAGGGCAATCCATTGATATTCCGAGTTACGGAAATCTGGTGCCGAGCATCAACATTTCGAAATCACTGAAAGGGGGTAAAATCGTAAAACTGGCGTACAACCGTCGCTTGCAGCGGCCCGGTATCCAGTTCCTGAATCCGAACGTGAACGCGGCCAACCCGCAGAACATCACCTTCGGCAACCCGTACCTGGAGCCCGAACTGACTGACAATATTGAGCTTAGCACCAGCGCTAACATCAAGAAAACCTATCTGAACCTTTCCCTGTTTGCCCGCCGGACCGACAACTCGATCGAGAGCGTTCGCACCACAAGTCAGGATGGTGTCATTACGACGACTTACCAGAACATCGGTCATAAGGAAAATTACGGTGCCAATGTGTTTGGGAACGTCAGCGTTACTTCGAAATGGCAGGTAGGGGGCGGTTTCGATGCTTATCACTCCTACATCACCAACAACAGTCCGTCGGCAGCCTTGAACGCCAGCAATTCGGGCTGGGTCGTGACGGGTCGGTTGTTTACGAACCTGTCGCTGAAAAACGGCTGGGGTGTTCAGGGCTTCGGTTTTATGCAGGGACGAAACGTGCAATTGCAGGGTTACCAAACCGGTTTTAGCTTTTACACGCTGGGGATCAAGAAAGATTTCAAGGACGACAAGGGCCAAACCAAAGGGAGCCTGGGGCTAGCGGGCGAAAACTTCCTGGCGAACCGGTTTAAAATGCGGACGGAACTCAGTTCGCCGACATTCCAGCAGAGCAACACCAACTACTTCTACAACCGGGGTGTGCGGTTGACATTTAGTTACCGGATCGGAAAAATGAGCTTCAATCAGCCCCAAAAGCGGAAAAAATCCGTCAACAACGACGACGTGAAAGACGGCGGAGGTGATGGCGGTGGGCAACAGGGGGGCAATAACCGCCAGCGGTAATTACAATAACGGAGTCAAAAATAAAGGCGAGCCAAGTGGTTCGCCTTTATTTTTGACTCCTAAATCGATTGCTTTCGCGTACGGCAATTGGGGTGGATAGAGAATGAAGACCATGCGGTTTTCATTGTCCGGTTAACCGACTCAAAACCGCTCTTTTGACCTAATCTTTAATTTCAATTCGAATATCGAAATATCCCCGGTGGCTGGCGTAGTCGCTGTCATTTACGCCGAGCTCCAGTTGTCCGTTTTGTTCAACTTCCGCGTTATAATCGGTGCCAAGTTTGAACCATTGTCCCTCATTGATTCGCCCCATCACCGCCCCGAAGTTCACCGCCGACGTAATGCGATAGCCCGACAACATCGAGTCATACAAACCATTGGCGCTCGAATTGCCGGCAAATGTTCCCATCGAAACCGTACCGGTTGTTTTGCAGGAAATCTTTTGCCCGGCGGTCAATGTGATGGGTGTCCGAAAGCGGGAGGTGATTGTACCGGCGTAAATTTTCCGATTGCTTTTGGTCATAATGTGTTCCATCCCATTAATGGTCGTCTGCTGATTTTGGTACCGATCAAACCAGCTTCCAAACATACCGCTGATCAAACCGCCCATCAGGCCCGATCCCAGATTGGGCGTCACCGATTGTACGTTGCCGTAATAATCTTCCACGACCGTGTAGGTCGGGCTAAAATCACCATGCCGGAATATCGATTCCAGGGGCGAGTCCACTTTCGGTTGCGAGCTGCCGTTGCCGATTCCTTTGGCTTTCGCCTGGTTATACCAGAAACGGGCTTTGATGGAATTTTTCGGCAGCAATGTTCCCTCGTCATAAAACTTCGCAGCCAGCGCCATGGCCTGCGGTTGCCCGGCTTCGGCAGCCCGGGGAATCCAATAGGCTGCCTGTTTATCATCTTTAAACCCGAGCGCTTTTCCTTCGTACGACAAAATTCCGAGGGCAAACATGGCTTCCCGATCGCCCTTGTCGGCCGCTTCGCGGTAATAGTTCAGGGCCTGTTTGGTATCACGACTAACGTTCTGGTGATCTTCCGTTAGAAATTTTCCCAGAAATACCATCGAACCCGTATGGCCCAGATCTGCACCTATTTTGGCCCATTCCAGCGTTTTCTCGGCATTCGGAGGGAAGTGCTTGCCGGAATAATACATTTCCGCCATTTTCAGCGCAGCATCGCCGTCGTTGGCGGCCACGCCTTTCTTATACCATTCGATGGCCGTCTCGGCATTCTTTCCGCCAAATCCCTCATTCTCATAAATCACCCCCAGCATCATCGCAGCCTTGCCCATTCCTTTGCTATGCGCGTCCTTGAAAATTTCAATGGCTTTGGTATAATCCTTTGCCTGGTAGGCCTGAATTCCCAGAATGTAATACGCCGGTAAATAGTTTTGCTTGTAGGCGGCATCCTGCGTCAGAGACATGATCTGCGCGTTATTTTCGTGGATACCCGCCAGCCCGGCAATCGACAGCACTTCAGCTTCGCGGTTTTTATAAGCGTCTTTAAACATATCGGTCAGGATGTTTTCGTACGCCAGCGCAATCCCCATTTCTTCATCAACCGAAAAACCGCCCAGCCCCAGGTAGGTAAAAAAGCCTTTCCAGGCGTTGGCCAGCACGTCGTTCTGAGCAGCTGCCCGCTCCATTGCTTTCTGGCAATCGACCGAATTGACCGGTTTATGAATCCCTAAAAATGACTCCAGCGCCTGTTTGCGAAGGGGCGCATTGGCCAGCGTATTATCGATTTGCCGGACCCGGAGCGCGATTTTTTCCCGGTAAAACGTATTGGACGGATTAGCCAGGTAGGTCCGGCTTTCGGCCAAGCCGCCGTTTAAGGCCGCCAGATAAGCGCGATAAACCGGTTCCATTCGCTTCACTTCAGCATAATGCGCTCCGTCGCTGTGTTTTGTCAGATAGCCGTCGAGGTCGATACTTTTTCCGGCCATCATCAGATTATACTGGTATTGCTCCTCCTGCCGTTTGGTTTCGGCCAGAATCCGCTGGCGTTCGCGTTCGGCCGCTTCCTCTTTCCGGCGTTCTTCCGCTTCGTAATTCTTTACCTGATTCTTCGGAATGATGAGTGGCATCGCATCACCTTTATCGTACCGAACGTAATTCTGGTGATTGCGACGACCGTAGCTGGTCAGCCAATTGTCAAAATTGCTGGCGCTCACTTTTTCAAATCCTTTCGTCGTTCTCTCGTTGATCAAAAAACCCAATCCGCCGAAAAACAATCCGATTCCTGCACCCGCCACAGCTGATTTTACGGTATTATCGGTGCGCTGAGCCGGCGTGAAGGGCGTTTTGTCTTTATTCTCACCAAAATACCCCAAAGTACCGATCACCAGCGTCCCCAGGACAGGAGCAAGCCAAAGTCCGTTTTTGGCCTTTTTGCTTTTGGATTTGATTTCATAGTACGGATCTACGCGCTCGGCAGAATGATGCAATCGTTGCGTGTTTTTCGAAATCGCGATTCGGGACGTACACGCGTTTTGCGAAAACAGGATGAGTCCGGTTAGCAGAATGAGTAGGAGTTTCTTCATTGGATTGACGTGATGGCGATAGTTAACGGGTGTTTTTTGTTCTCGAAGGCTACCTGGCAACCAGCAAGTATTGTTACTTGCAATTACTTTTAGTTACAAGTTGCTTAATCGAACGAAAACCTATCGCGGCATCTTAACGAATCCGGCTCTTTTCTTTGTGGATCAACTGATACGCTCAATGAAGAATCTGGGGGCAAAACCGCCCCTATCGTTGTCTCGTTGAGACAACGTATCGGAAGAATTAACTACGGGAATGATGGGTCATCGCCGAACGAAAACCGGCGAAAGGAGAATGAAGAGTTACCATTGACGATATCGCTGACATCTACTCTTTTAACTGGTAACTCTTCGTTTTTTTCTACAACATGGCCGCTCCGAAAACTCCGGCACTATCGCCGAGTTTGGGCTTCAGGAAGTGTGTGCTCAGCCGTCCTTCGTTGAAGACGTATTTTTTGGCGCGTTCGACGCCTTCCGTATACAGCAGATCAATGTTGCCAACGCCCCCGCCTAACACGATGGCGTCCGGGTCCAACACGTTGATAATGACCGAAATCGCTTTCCCGAAGTTTTCCAGAAGCCGGTCGATGGTTTGGGTTGCGTAGGGGTCAGTTCCGGCATAATGACGTTCGACGATCTCTTTCAGTTTGCGGTTTTCACCGCTGATGTCGCTGTAATACCGTTGGAGCGCCGGGCCGGAAAACACCTGCTCGTTGCAGCCTCGTTTGCCGCAGTAACACGGGTAGCCGTTTTCTTCGAGTGTAATATGCCCCCACTCGCCCCCAATGCCCTGCAAACCGTTTTGCACAAAGGGCTGGCCATCTTTCCCGCGAAAAACCACGCCACCTCCAACGCCGGTTCCCATGATTACCCCAAAAACCGCCCGAAAATCCGGAACAACTTCCGGAACCGCACCCAGCGTGGCTTCGGCCAAAGCGAAACAGTTGGCATCATTCGCAATCGTGACCGGAATGCCGAGGGTTTTCTCCAGTTCCTGCGGCAACGGCATTCCGTTCAGGCAGGTCGTGTTGCAGCCTTTCATGACGTGCCGGGCCGGGTCGAACGTGCCGGGGGTCCCAAAACCGATGTGGTCAGGCTGGTAACCGGTTTCAGCCTTCAGTATATCAACAAGCTTGGCAATCTGACTGACAATGTGTTGGTAGCCTTTATCCGCTTCCGTATCGATGCGTTTACGCACCACAACGGCGTCGGGCGAGGGTGACGAGAGCACCACTCCTTCAATTTTGGTACCGCCCAAATCGATACCCCAGTACGTTTGCATAGTTGGATTTAAGAATATTCTTTGCGAATTACGTTTATTTGTCGAAAAGCTCAAAAAAATGATGAAATATGACGGGGCCGCCCACGCGGTGAGGAACAATGGCTTAAACGCATCAATCATTCATAACTCATCATTACATCATTCATCATTCCTTTATGGCCTGGTACGATAATTTTTTCAGCGGTTTGGTTCAGGAAGCCTGGAAAGCCGCGCAGACCGACGAACAAACCGAGCTCGAGGCTGATTTTCTGAATGATGTGCTGGAGTTACAGCCCGGCCAGCGGGTGTTGGACGTGTTCTGTGGGTACGGTCGTCACGCGCTCGAACTCGCCCGCCTGGGCTATTCGGTCACGGGTGTCGATATTTCCGGCGAATCCATCCGCGACCTTCAAAAAACCGCTCAGCGTCAGAAACTGGCTATTGACGCCCACGCAGGTGATTTCCTGAGCATTCCGCTCGAAGGTGGTTTTAATGGAGCGTATTGCCTGGGCAATAGTTTTAGCTTCTTTCCACACGACCAGATGCTGCTTTTCCTGCAAAAAATTGCCGGTCTGCTGGCACCCGGTGGGTGGTTTGTCGCCGACACCGCCATGATTGCCGAAAGTGTCCTGCCTGATTTTCAGGAACGAAGCTGGATGCAGGTTGGCGACATTACCTTTTTGATGGAGAATGAATATGACGCCCGCGAAAGTTGCATTACCTCCCATTTGACCTATTTGCGCATGGAACAGACGGAACACCGCGAGTCCCGGCATTATGTCTACACCATCGCCGAATTGCACCGCCTTTTTCGTCAGGCCGGTTTATTGATTACCGAACAATTCGGAAATCTGGATGGCTCTGATTATCAGCTTGGCGACGATCGATTGCTGGTGCTGGCCCGTAAAAAATGAGTAAGTTATCTTACCGGGCTATTTCTGCGGATAATATTCTGATCGCGAAACGATTAACAAGATTATTTATTGCAATTATTGAATATTTGGGAGAATTATTGACAATTCGTTAGACGGTTTGGTTTCTAATGTGTAGTTTAACGTCAATTTAACACTGTTAACTTGATGTAAACTGAATGGAGACACTTGAGCGCAAGCAACGCAGCCGGGAGCAAACCCGCGCCGGAATTGTTTTGACCGCTAAGGATATCGCTCGCCGGGAAGGCTGGCAGGCGGTGTCGATCCGAAAAATTGCCGATGCAATTGATTACAGTGCACCGATCGTCTACGAATATTTCGACAGCAAAGATATACTGCTCGACGAGATCCGGAATGAAGGGTTTCGTCAATTAAAACTTGAGTACGAACGCATTAAAAAAATATACCGCGATCCCGAAAAACGCCTGTTTGAAATGTCGATTGCGCAGTGGCAATTTGCCGTTGATCAGCCCGAGATCTACCAGGTCATGTACAATCTGAACGGGGCCTATTGCACCATTCCGGTTTGTAATTCGGGCGCCGTGGAAGACCTTAGCAACACCATCCGTGAGATTATCTTTTCCTTCATTCCCAAGTCGAAGGAAAGTATCCAGAAGTTGTATTTTGAGTGGTGGTCGTTGTCGCACGGGATGATTACCATCGCGATGATGCTCCGCGATCAGCAGCCGATCGATCTCTCCGAACAGGTATACCGCGATTCAATCCGCCGGTTTGTACGTGGGCTTCGGTAACGAAATGGTGGAGAATCATCCCAGTGGTTTGAATGACTTTAAGTCATTCACTTGCCGTTCGATCAGGCCATTCATCCTACATACATAAACCGGTCGTCGTTTACACACCCGTTGAAAGCCGCTTCACCAGTGGCTTTTTCCGTTTCAGTTCATTCCGGGTTGATGAATCCATCAGTGGAGGTAACCTTTGTGACGCTTTTCGGAGCGCCAATTCCTCTTTTTAACTGAACATCCACCCCTAATGAAAAAAGTACTCGTTATCCTCACCATTCTTGCTGTTATCGGTGCTACTACTGCGCTGTTAATGAGCAACAAACAAAAACAACAGCAACAAATTCAGGAAGCGCAAAAACCGCTCGCGACGACAGTTGCGCTCGAAACCGTTCGGAAGGAGTCGTTTACTGAAGCGGTTTCGTATCTCGGCAAAACCGAGTTCTGGCGCGAAATCCGGATGAATGCCACCACACAGGGCACGATTCGCAGCCTGAGTGCTCAACTCTACGAAACCGTCCGCGAAGGGCAACCCGTGATCACGGTCGATACTGAACTGACCGAAATCGCCATGGCCCAGGCCGAAGCTCAGCTCCATAAAGCGCAAACGGATCTAAAACGGTACGAGACCCTGCACCGCGAAAACAACATTCCGACAGCCGAAGTTGAAAACGCCCGCTTGCAGGTCCGAACGATTGAATCTCAGTTGCTTACACTGAAAAAACAGCTCCGCGATGCGGTCGTCTACACGCCGATCGGAGGGGTTGTTACCGAAAAACCGATCGAACGCGGCATGTTCATCGCGCCCGGTTCGCCCCTGCTGACCATTACGGACGTCTCGTCGGTCAAAGTGGTTGCCAACGTGCCCGAAGCGGACTTGAGCCTGTTCCAACCCGGTCGCAATGTCGCGGTTGCGTTCGATATGTATCCCGGTAAAAAGCTATCCGGCACTGTCCACCAGATTCGACTGAAAGGCGGAGAAACCGGTACGTTTCCGGTAGAAATCCGCGTTCCGAATTCCTCCGCCAATCCGCTGCGGGTCGGCATGACGGCCAGTATTTCCCTGCCCAATGCCAGCCCCTTAGCCGGTCTGGCCATTCCCCGAACCGCATTGGTTACCACCAGCCAACACCCGGCGGTTTTCGTTCTCCAAGACAAAAAGGTATCCCTCCGCACCATCGAACCCGGTTCCACATCCGGCACCACTCTGTTTGTTCGCAGTGGTCTCCGCGAAGGAGAGCGCGTCGTGGTCAGCGGCACCGAAAGCCTGAAGGACGGTCAGATTGTAGCTATTCAAGAATGAATAATGAACAATAAGTAATGAATCGCACGGGCGCGCCCGAATGAACATTGGCGGCCGAAATAGACGGTCCTGCCCCATCATTATTAATTGTTAGTTATTCATTTTTCATTGAAAAACACACCATGAAACTCACTCTTCTTTCCATAACTCGCCCCATTCTGGTGATTGTCCTGTTTGTTGTGCTGGGCATTCTGGGGCTATTTTCGTACGCACAGATGCGGTACGAACTCCTGCCAAACATGTCGATTCCGTTCATTATTGTCACGACGCCCTACCCCGGTGCGTCACCGGCTGAGGTTGAAAGTGGTATTACCAAACCGGTCGAAGATGCGGTTTCGTCGGCCGACCGCATCAAGCGCGTAACCGCCATGTCCATGGAAAACGTATCGGTGGTCATGGTCGAGTTCAAACACGACGTCGATTCCGACAAAGCGATGCAGGATGTACAACGGCGGGTCAATACGGTTACCTCCACGCTGCCTGCCGGATCAAAAATTCCGACGCTGGACCGGTTTTCGCTCACCGAACGGCCCGTGGTACAGGTTGCCGCCAACAGCAAATTGTCTGATTTAGCATTCGGTACCTTATTAAAAACCCAGATCAAACCGCGTCTTTCGCAAGTTGCGGGCGTGGGTCAGGTACAGTTTGTCGGCCTGCCCGAAACAGAAGTCAACGTGGCCCTCGATGCAGCCCGGCTGAAGGCGCTGAATCTATCGGTTTTACAGGTCGTCGGTGCCATTCGGGCCAGTAATCTCAACGTACCTTCCGGCAGCGTCAAAGATGCCGACGCGGCTTTTTCGGTGCGGGTGGTCGGGAAAACCGATGCTCTCGATCACCTCCGCGACATCGTTGTCTACACCAGTCCGAATGGCCGGAAAGTGCTGCTTGGCGAGGTATCGACCATTGCGGCTACGAAAAAAGAAATGGAAAACCTGAACCGGTTTATGGTGCAGACCGGCCGGGCCAATCCAACGGGTCAGAGCGCGGTCGGAATTCTGGTCAAGAAACAATCGGGAGCCAACAACGTGGAAGTAAGCAAACTGGTACGGAAGGCGTTGCAGCAACTGGAAACGGATTATGCGTCGGCGGGTCTGAAATTCACCATTGCCCAGGACGGTTCGGAGTTTACACTGGCGGCTGCCGAAGCCGTCAACCACGACCTGATGATGGCTATTGGGCTGGTCGCGCTGGTGATGTTCGTATTTCTGCACAGCCTCCGGTCGTCGCTGATCGTGATGGTCGCCATTCCGGCTTCGCTCCTGTCCACGTTCATCTTTATGAACCTGCTCGGTTTTTCGCTCAACCTGTTGACATTGTTGGCGTTATCGCTGGTGATCGGTATTCTGGTCGACGACTCGATTGTGGTCTTGGAAAGCATTTATCAGCAGCTCGAAAAAGGCAAAGCGAAACGCGAAGCGGCTCTGGAGGGTCGAAACAGCATTGGTTTTGCCGCCATTGCCATTACCTTGGTCGATGTGGTGGTGTTCGTGCCGCTGTCGTTCTCGCCGGGTCTGGTGGGCGATCTGGTGCGGGAATTTTCGCTCGTTGTCGTGATTTCCACCCTGTTTAGCCTGCTCGTTTCGTTCACGCTGACGCCCATGATCGCATCCCGCTTCGGTAAGTTGGAACACCTCACCAACCGAACCCTCATGGGCCGTTTCGGACTCGGCTTCGAACGGGTATTCGACCGACTGACCCACGCGTACCGCCGGTTGCTGGCGCGCGCGCTGCATTACCGCAAAACCACGGTTTTGACCACGTTTGTCCTGTTCGTGATTTCCCTGATGTTACCGGGTATGGGTTTTATCGGTGGAGAATTTTTGCCGCCTACCGATAAGGGCGAAATCAATGCGGTTTTGCAATTTCCGGAGGGATACAAACTGAACCAGACGGACGCGATGGCGAAGCAGTTCGAGAAAAAACTGTACCGGATGCCCGAAGTCCGGCGGGTGTTTACTAACGTGGGTGCGAATCCCGAAGGCTGGTCAAAT
Organism: Larkinella rosea; assembly: GCF_003858635.1. Lineage (GTDB taxonomy): Bacteria > Bacteroidota > Bacteroidia > Cytophagales > Spirosomataceae > Larkinella > Larkinella rosea. Next base: position 1,089,132 of record NZ_RQJO01000009.1, on the reverse strand, counting down.
TTGCCGACGAGCAAAAACGCCGTGGAATTCGCCATCACGTTTTCGCCCCGGCAGGAACGGACCAAAGACCTCAACACGCTGACGCGGGAAGTGAAAGAAATCGCGTCTGAAATTCCGGGGGCCCGCGTTCGGGCCTATCCGCTGGGGTTGTTGGGGAGTGATAATGCGTCGCCGATCATCCTGATGGTGGGTGGAACCAACCGCGACAAGCTCCGCGAAGAAACAACGCGTCTGGTCGATGCAATCCGGAAAATTCCGGGAACGGCCGATGTGCGGTTTTCCGGAAACGTTCGCAAACCGGAGGTTGAAATTCACGTCAATCAGGAAAAACTGGCCCGCTATGGATTGACCACCGAAGCCGTGGGCCTGGCCATTCGGACGGCGTTGGCGGGTTTCGACGACCTCAAAATCCAGCAGGGCAACGAATCGGTAACCATGCGGATTCAATACGCTGAATCATTTCGCAATAAAACGGAACAAATCGGCAAGCTGACGTTGACGAATCAACACGGGCAACCGGTTGATTTGAAACAGGTAGCTGATATTCAGGACACTTTCAATCCGGCTATTCTGGAACGCAAAGACCGCGATAATTCCATGACGATCACGTCGCAGGCCATTGGTCGGCCCACCGGCGAAATCGGGATTGATATCCAGAAAGTTGTCGCCGACCTCAAACTGGATCCCTCAGTGCGGATCACGTACGGCGGTGACCTTGAGTTGCAGGACGATTCGTTCGGAAAACTTGGACTGATGTTTCTGGCGGCCATTCTGTTCATGTACCTGGTGATGGTAGCCTTGTACAATTCATGGGCGTATCCGTTCGTGGTGCTATTTTCGATTCCGGTTGCCATCGTCGGCGCCTTGTTCGCTCTGGCGCTGACGATGAATTCAATGAATGTTTTTACTATTCTGGGCATGATCATGATGCTCGGACTGGTGGCTAAAAACGCGATTCTGCTGGTGGAACGGACCAACGAAAACCGCGAACAGGGCATGAAGGTGGTCAACGCGTTGCTGGAAGCGGGCCAATTCCGTCTCCGCCCCATTCTGATGACGACCCTGGCGATGGTAATCGGCATGCTGCCCATCGCGCTGGCAACCGGTCCCGGTGCCGAGTTAAAAACCGGTCTGGCCTGGGCACTCATCGGCGGTTTAACCAGCTCGATGTTCCTGACACTTGGTTTCGTACCGGTGATGTACTTCTACTTCGCCCGGATGATCGAATGGGCTGGTGGGCGCGGGGCAACGAGCAAGGGGCAAAAAGCTCAGGGCAAGGGGAATCGGGTTGCACTTCCGGTCGCCGTTGGTTTATTGATACTTGGTGCAAATTCGCTGTCTGCCCAAACCACTCCGCCCCGCACGCTTTCCCTTCAGCAAGCTGTTGAGCTGGTTCGTCAGCAGAACGGTGAAGTACGGGCGGCAAAATTTGAGGTGGAGAAAGCGGACGCTAAAGCGGAGGAGGTCAAACGAATGGGAATGCCGACGGTGGATGCCGCCGTTCAATATCAGCGTAATATCAAACCGCCCGTCTTTTTCTTTCCCGCTTTTTCGATTACGCCCGATGGCGGTTTTTCGCTCGATAACGCTCACATGACCCCCATTGAGGCTGCTCTCAAAAATCAGTATAACGCGGGTGTAAACCTTGCGATGCCAATTGTTCAGCCTAACCTGCGCATTGCCCGCCAGCAAGCGGGTTTGGGACAGAAACTGTCCACCGAACAGCTACGGGCCATCACCGCCCGCCAGATTGTCGATGTAAAACGGCAATATTTGAACGCGCTGCTGGCGCAGGAACAACGGCAGTTGCTGCAACGGAGTATTGAGCGCGCCCAACAGGCTTTCAGTGAAGTTCGCGGTTTGTACAACGTGCAGCTGGCGACGGATGCCGATACCCTCCGTGCTTTTGTCGAGCTCGCAAACCTGCGCCCGAATCTCTCCAAACTGGATCGGGCGCTGACCTTGCTCAAGGGCCAACTGGCGGTTTTGGCCGGTCTCGACGAATCGGACAACCTGGTACTGACGGACTCACTGACGTTTCCGCTGGATCAGACCCAAACGGAAGAAGTCTCGGTTGTTCAGGCATTGAACCGTCGGCCGGAAATCCGGCAACTGGCGCTGGGACTGGAAAATAGTCAGTTACAAACGCGGATGGAGCAATTCCGCCGTCAGCCGACGCTTAGTTTGTTCGGGCAGGCCGGAACGCTGACTCAGATGAATAATTTCCGGTTTGCAGACAGCCGCTGGCCGATCACGAGTTACCTCGGTCTGCAGTTGAGCGTTCCGATCTTTCATGCGACGACGAATCCGAAAATTCAGCAGGCTCGCCTGGCTTCCCTCCAAACGCAGGAGCAATTGCGCTACAGCAAAGCACTCATTCGCAATGAGGTACGCTCAACGTTGTATGCACTGGAAGAATCCCGCGAGCGCATTCGCACCCAGGAAGGCGTTATCCGGGCTGCCGAACGTAGCTACGCGCTGACGCAAAGCCGCTACCGTCATGGCCTGTCCAAATTCGGTGAAGTGACGGATGCCGAACTGGCGCTCCGGCAGGCGCAAACCAACCGCCTGCAAGCCGTATACGATTACCTGATCGCTAAAGTTGAACTGGACCGCGCAACCGGTGAGGAATAACTGAAGCAACCAACCACCCGGAAAGGGCTGCATCATTAGCACGGGATTTTATCCAGCGGAATCGGGAATCCCGAAATGATCAGCAACCCTTTCAGGGTTTGTTTTCCATTGCCGGTATTTTTCCGGTAAACAATGCCCGCAGGGGCGAAAACCGTTGTGAATGGCTTCAGTTTCCGATTTAAAAAACACCCGATTTTTCCGCAACATACGCTTGCCGGATCGGCACGCCAGGGTTCCATAAATTTTTAATTTCAGATTACCACCCAGTGTAATTGCTTCGGCTTGAATCAACCGATGGAGTTTTACATTTCCGGCAAACGAAGCCTCAAAATCGGTATGCCGGATCATTTCGCATCGTGAAAAATGATGCCCATCGTATACCGGTTTCCGGAATGCACTTTACTGACGCCGTGTCGCATCGTCACGCGGTAATAGCCTCGTTTGCTCTTTTCGGGCCGAAACTGGGTGGTAAACAGCAGAATATCCCCCCGCTTTGGGGTCAATACGGTCGCTTTTGACTGCGATCTGGGGATCTGCTCGGTTAACACGAATTCACCACCGGTATAATCGTCACCCGGTTCGCTCAGAAAAGCAACCGCCTGCAGCGGGAAATACACATCACCGTATAAATCCTGATGCAACATATTCAGCCCGCCTTCGCCGTATTTTAACAGCAGCGGAGTCGCCCGGTTTTGATCGTTCTTGTTACAAACTGTAATAAAATCGGCATGAGTTGGCGGATAGTCGATCCCCAGTTTCAATACCTCCGACCAGTGATTGGCCACATGAAAAATGGATTCGTACAAGGTCGTCCGCAAGGTCTGAATGAGATCGGGAAGCGGATAATTGAAATATTTATACTCGCCGACGCCATACCCATACCGCTCCATCACCACCGTTTTTCGGAACGCGTCGGGTTCGTCATACGTCGCAATCAATTGCTGGCATTCTTCCGGACTTACTACCTGCGGGAGAACAAAAAAACCGTTCTCATTCAGCGACGTATGAGCTTCTTCCCAGTTAATCTGATTGGTTTCCATTCAAAAAATATCGTATAAACGTGATGGTACAAAAGGCGGTTTGGCTACCCAAATTCATCCAAAACACCTTAATCTTTACTCTCTTGTCTCACTTCTAGCATCTATTCCAGTGTCTATCTCAAAGAATGTGCCGCTTCCCAGCCCAGTATAGCGGTTTTTCGGGTTGTGCCCCAACGGTAATTTCCAAACAGGCCGGTTTTCCGGATCACGCGGTGGCAGGGAATCAGGTAGCCGACCGGATTGGACCCAATGGCCGTGCCGACCGCCCGCGAGGCCGATGGCATGCCAATCGCTGCGGCAATCTGGTCATAACTAACCACTTGACCTTCCGGAATTCGGAGCAGGGCCTCCCAGACTTTGAGCTGAAAGGGCGATGCCTTCACCAGAATCCGCAGCGGCTGGCGTTCGGTATCCGTAAAAATGGCGTCGGCAAGGGGCCGAAGCGCTTGAGCATCCGGCACCAGCACCGCTTCGGGCCAGTCGGCGGCAAACCGGTTGGCAATGCTGATCTGATCGGTGGGTTCGGCTTCGTCCAGAAATTCCAGTTTGACGATTTTATCCCCAATCGTTCCCAGCAGATACGGTCCAAACGGGCTTTCAAAAACCGCATACCGGATCGTCAGGCCTTCGCCCGCCTGTTTGAACTGCCCCGGCGTCACGCCTTCCAGCACCACGAACAGGTCGTGCAACCGGCCCGTACCCGACAGCCCGGCTTCGTCGGCGGCTTCGGCCAGTGTCAGGCCGGTGCGCAGTCGCTCCTTGGCAAAATCGAGGGTCAGGTATTGCAGAAATTTCTTGGGACTCACGCCCGCCCAATCCGAAAATAACCGCTGAAAATGGTATTCGCTCAGGTTGGCCTGGTCAGCAACATCGGCCAGCGAGGGTTGCTGTTGGAAGTTGTCGGTCAAAAACTCAATCGACCGGGCAATTTGCTGGTACGTGGGATTGGCTTCTGTTTCGTACATGGTTTTTGTCGTTTGCATGTAACAAAAATACAGCCTTCATCCGACCCCCAAAACCCGATTCTTGCGGACTTGAAAACCGGTTTATTGTTTCAGAAACCGCCGGGTATACGATTGAAATTCCGAGCGAAACAGAATGATATACATCCCAACGGGCCAGGTAGAAACGTCGATGGGGTGCTGCCGCCCAACCTCCAGCTGCCGGGTTAGCAGGGGTTGTCCCGACAACGTAATAATTCGCATGGAAAGGGTCGGCTGGTTCAGATCCGGCACGCTGATCGTCAGAACGTTGTCGGTTGGAACCGGAAAGATCCGGGCCTTATCCGGGCTGTATTTGTTGATCAGTTCGTCCAGTTCGCGGTAGAATTTGTCGCTGGACATCTCCTTGTCGGTCGCCGTAATCCGCCCGATCACGCTTTTGCCATCATCCCGCAGCACGTACGTACCACATCCGCCCAGTGAATAATCACCATTTTCTTCAACCTCGTAGCTTGCGTCCTTGATCCGGCTCAGAATCAGCACCAATCGTTCGCCGGTTTTAAAACCGGTGGTGTAAGTCCGGCACATAAAACCGGGGTCACCCCAAACCCGAATGGTCGATCGATTTTCACTCCCATTTATTATGTCCAGGATTTTCACATCAATTCCGTGCATCTCCTGGCTTTTCACTTCCGCCCGCACAATCAGTACGCCGGGCTGCCAGGCTGCCTTTTCTGCGATCGAAAAAAAACCGCCCCCATCAATGCAGCTGCATGCAGACGACTTCGTTGTCGCACTTACCAATGCTCCGCACAAAACCAAAATCAGTAGTAGTCGTGTCATAATCGCTTTTTTGGAAACAGACTCTTTTCCGGGCCAATGCGTTGGAAGCCAACGGGCGGTTTGGGGTTAAATTTTACACTTTTTTTCCTAACCTATCCCATTAAGATTCAAATGTTCGACAACCTGGTTAAAGGCGAATCAAGCGCACCCACCGGGAATATGATTACCAGATCGTTCGGGTAAGGTTACGCGAATAACGCCAAATTGAGGTAGCGCAATGGCTCAATCCGCTGCTGGAAACGCCGTATGTCGTTAAGCTTTCGGATAGCAACTTTTAAAGGGAATTTACGAAAAAAGGTGACTTTGTCATCGACATCGGCGCGCACATGGGCGATACTACGATGGCGTTCGCCGTCGGAAAAACCGGTCTGGTTCTGGCCTTCGACCCCAACCCGCTGGTTTTCAAAATATTGGAAAAGAATGCATCGCTCAATAAAGACCAAACCAACATTGAACCACACCGGATGGCGATTGCCCCAATGAGGGCGATTACTTTTATAATTCCTCGGAAGCCACGTTTAGCAATGGCGGAATTTCGGCCGTTGAAGACAGCCCGCACGGAAAATATGGTTTGAAGGAGAAGATCAAAGCCGTCAACCTGGAGCGGTTTTTAGCGGAAAATTATAAAGATCGGGTTCCGAAACTATCGCTGATCAAAATCGATACGGAAGGACTGGATATTGAGATTATCAAGTCAATTGAAAAACTACTGGCGACGTATCAGCCCACGGTCATTTTTGAGTGTTTCAAACGATTACCGGCCAAGGAACAGTACGATTTGTACGATTCCATTCAGAAAAAAGGGTACAATCTGTATTACATCGAAAAGTTTGAAGCCGACACGCCGAAGGTGCTTTTAAAGCGCGAAAATATGACGGACTGGAAGCATTTCGACGTCGTTGCGACACCGTTTAAATGGCGGGAATAACGTACCCGCGGACTTTAGTCCGTGAGTTGCTAAATCTTTCAGGATTTTAGAAAACTCACGGACTGAAGTCCGTGGGTACGTTATTTCACCCCAATCAGCGCGCCGTTTTTGATTTCCTCCACTACGCCCGGGTCCAGCAGCGTCGAGGTGTCGCCCAGATTAGCGGTTTCGCCCTCGGCAATTTTCCGCAGAATCCGGCGCATGATTTTTCCGGAGCGCGTTTTCGGTAAACCGGTGACAAACTGAATTTTATCCGGTTTGGCAATCGGACCGATGACCCGGCTGACCGTCGCCAGAATGTCCCGTTTCATCAATTCATTGTCGTGGTGCGACGCCTGATTTTCGGCAATGACATACGCATAAATGCCTTGCCCTTTGATATCGTGCGGATACCCGACCACCGCACTTTCTACCACGCCGGTGTGCATGTTGATCGCGTTTTCCACTTCAGCCGTTCCAATGCGGTGCCCGGAAACATTCAGCACGTCATCGACCCGACCCGTGATCCGGTAATAACCGTCTTCGTCGCGCAGACAGCCGTCGCCCGTGAAATACAATCCTTTATACGTGCTGAAATAAGCCTGCCGACACCGCTCGTGATCGCCGTAAGTCGTGCGAATGATGCCCGGCCACGGAAACTTCATGCAGAGATTCCCGCTCACGCCGTTTCCTTCAATTTCCTGCCCGTTTTCATCGACCAAAACCGGTTGAACACCCGGCAGCGGCAAGGTTGCGTAGGTCGGCTTGGTTTTCGTAATACCGGCCAGCGGAGAAATCAGCGTACCGGCAGTCTCGGTCTGCCACCACGTATCGACAATCGGACAGCGGTTTTTACCAATGTGGTCATCGTACCAGTGCCAGGCTTCTTCGTTGATCGGTTCTCCGACAGAGCCCAGCACCTGCAGGGAGCTGAGGTCGTGGTTTTCCACTTTTTCCAGCCCAAATCCCATCAAAGATCGAATGGCGGTTGGCGCCGTATACAAAATATTAACCTTGTGTTTATCCACAATATCCCAAAACCGCCCGTTGTCCGGCCAGGTTGGAACACCTTCAAACAGCACCGACGTTGCCCCGCAGGCCAAAGGCCCGTACACGATGTAACTATGGCCGGTAATCCACCCAATGTCCGCCGTACAGAAATGAATTTGGCCGGGATTGTATTGAAAAACATTCTGGAATGTGTAGGCGGTATATACCATGTACCCACCGCAGGTATGAACAACGCCTTTCGGTTTGCCCGTCGAACCCGAGGTATAGAGAATAAAGAGCATATCTTCAGCGTCCATTTCTTCGGCAGGGCAGTCGGAAGTAACCTGTTTCAGTTCCTGCTCCATCCAGACATCACGCCCTTTGATCATCGAAACCGGGGTGCGCGTCCGCGTCAGCACCACCACACGGTGCACGCTTGGGCACTGAACCAGGGCGTCGTCGACGGTTTCTTTCATCGGGATTTCCTTATTTCCCCGGTAGGCGCCATCGGAAGTAATGACCAGTTTACACTGTGCATCGTTGATCCGGTCGGCAATCGACTGAGCCGAAAAACCGCCAAAAACCACGGAATGGATCGCTCCAATCCGGGCGCAGGCCAGCACGGCAATGGCCAGCTCCGGCACCATCGGCATATACACGCAAACGCGGTCACCCTTACCCACGCCATTTCGTTTCAGGACGTTAGCCATCCGGCAAACCTGATCGTGCAGCATGCGGTACGTCAATGTCACACCGGCTTCGTTCGGGTCGTTGGGTTCCCAGATAATGGCGGGCTGATCAGCGCGCTCGGCCAAGTGCCGATCGAGGCAGTTCTCGGTAATGTTGAGTTTCCCCCCCACAAACCACTGCACATTCGGTTCTTCAAAATTCCACTGGAGCGTTTTTTTCCACGGTTTCCGCCATTGAAAATTCTGCGCAATTTCGGCCCAGAAGCCTTCGGGATCTTCAACGCTGTACCGATAAGCCTCCTGATACTCGTCAAAGGTTCGGATTTGAAAATTCATATTCGTTAGATACTATCGTTCGGGTTGCTAAACTACAATTATTTACTTTTAATCTGACACGCGGACTACCGTCGTTCGTCAAATCGGCCTTTCAATACTCCAAATTGATAAAAACCGCCCTCAATTTTTATCATACTCTCCCGCCCAGGCATATCGGCCAAATAAAATCAGACCGGCCGTAATGGGCAGGAAAATGACCATAATCACGAGCCAGAAAACATAATCTTCGGCACCGGCCGTGTTGGAAGTCAGTTTTTTGATCGTCTCGTACGGCAAGCCAACCATCAGAGCGAGCCCGGTCAGCATCCAGACCAAACCCAATATTTTTTTAAGTGCGTTCATCGCGGTAAAGGATTAGTCGTCAGCGGTTTTATATTGTTTTTTATCGATATACAACGCCCCGATCACGAGGCAAACGGCGGCCACGCCAATTGGGTACCAGAGTCCCTGGAGGTACGCTTCCAGCGTCTGGGTTTTCTTGGCGGTTTCCACCAGGCTCGTCGCAATAAAGGGCGTCAGGCCGCCAAAAACGCCGTTTCCGATGTGATACGGCAGCGACATCGAGGTGTACCGAATCCGGGTCGGGAACAGTTCGACCAGAAAGGCCGCAATCGGGCCGTAGACCATTGTGACGTATAAAACCTGAATAAAAACCAGAATCGTCATCAGCCAGAAAGCTTCGTAGCCCAACGTTACTTCCTTCACCACCGCAGCCGGAGTGCCACCGGTTTTGGGTTGCGTTTCGCGATATACCGTACCATCGTCGTAGTACGAAACAGAAGCTGTCGTGGTTCGGAACTCTTTGGTATCCCCAATACGCTCCTGCTTCGTTTCAATCGCGCGCCGGAACGTCTCTTCATTTTTTTGCTTGAGATCGGCCAGGTGGTACATGGCGCGGTAGATGGGTCGGTAGGTCAGTACACCCAGAAACATCCCGGCCAGCATGATATTCCGGCGACCGATGCGGTCGGACAAACCGCCAAAAATGACAAAAAACGGTGTTGCCACCATTAGCGCGATGGCGATGATGTAATTGGACTGCACAAACTCGACATTACAAACTTTCTGAATAAACGAAAGCGCATAAAACTGTCCCGTATACCAGATGACACCCTGCCCCGCCGTCGCCCCAAACAAGGCGAGCAGCACCATTTTCAGATTAGCTTTCTTGCCAAAACTCTCCTTCAGCGGGTTTTTCGAAACTTTACCTTCCGACTTAAGCTTCTGGAATAAAGGAGATTCCGACATTTTCAGCCGAATGTAGATTGAAATTCCAACCAGAATTGACGACAGCAGAAACGGCACCCGCCAGCCCCAATTGTTGAAAATATCGGTACCCAAAGTCTGCCGGGTTAGCAGAATGACGCCCAGTGAAACGAAGAGTCCCAGCGTGGCCGTCGTCTGAATAAAGCTGGTGAAATAACCGCGCTTGCCGTCGGGCGAGTGTTCGGCCACGTAGGTAGCCGCCCCACCGTACTCCCCACCCAGCGCCAATCCCTGAACGAGCCGGAGCAGCAGGACCAGACCCGGTGCCAGCATCCCGATGCTTTCGTAACCCGGTATGCAGCCAATCAGAAACGTCGAACCGCCCATCAGGACAAGCGTCAAAAGAAATGTGTATTTCCGACCCACCAGATCGCCCAGCCGACCAAACACCAGCGCGCCAAAAGGTCGTACAATAAAACCGGCGGCAAAAGTAGCCAGGGTCGATAAAAAACCGGCAGTCGGGTTATCTTTTGGAAAGAACTGAACGGAGAGAATGGTAGCCAGACTACCAAAAATGTAGAAGTCGTACCACTCGATGAGGGTGCCGACCGATGAGGCCGTAATGACCCGCCAGACTCCGGTTGCTTCGGAGGATGCGGATTGCTTAATGCGCATGTACGTTATAGGGTTTTGGAATGCGGCATAAAAAAGCAACTTAAACCGCTTTTTTCCTACTATTAGGCGAAAAAGGAGTGATTTTGAGTTGAAGAGACAGGGAAATTCAGGTGAAAAATAACGGGTTGTTTCGCGGAGTTGAGCGGAGAAAATCAGACGGTAAGGGAGAAAAGTTATTTCTTCCCGGTTTTTGAGAGGATAAAATCCGCCATTTTTTCGATGTCGGTCGGGCTGAGTGCGCCTTCCCACGCGGGCATGCCTTTGTCGGTCAGCCCCCGCTGAATAATCCGGATGAGGTCGTTTCGGGTCGAGCCGTTTTTTAGGGTGCGCAGGCTTTTCGCCCGGTCGGTTCCTTCCAAAGCCGCCCCGTGGCAACTGGCGCACAACTGCTGGTATTGCCCCTCCGGGGTGGTTGTCGCCACAAAACCGTCGGTCGTCGTTGGTTCGTTTTTGATCGTCGCGCTGAACGCCTGCAATTCGTTTCCGTGGGTTGCCGGACGAATTCGCAAAATCAGGTCGTCGCCGGGGCGGGGTTTGCCTTCCGGCGGATCGTTTTGCGAAGTTGATAAGTAAATTGCCCCATCCGGACCAACCGCCAGCGCCCGGATTCGCCCGAACTGATTCCGAAATAACCGCTCCTGCGCCACCAGCCGGTCGCCTTCCACCTGAATCCGCAGGATGGATTCGCCCCGCATGGTGGCCACCAGCAGGTTTCCTTTCAGGTTCGGGAAGGCCGTTCCGGTGTAAAAAACGGCCTCGGCGGGGCCAACCGAAGGGGTATATTCCAGCAAAGGCGGTTCGGTTCCGGCCAAAACGTCCCGGTGATGCACCCGGGGCCAGCCGTAATTTTTCCCTTTTTCGATCCGGTTGACCTCATCCCCGCCCGTCGGTCCGTGTTCCGACTCAAACAGCGTTCCGGTTCCGGGTTGAAAAGCGAGTCCCTGCGGGTTGCGGTGCCCATACGACCAGATTTCCTTCCGAGCTGTATCGTTACTCATAAACGGATTATCGGCCGGAATACTGCCATCGTCATTTAGCCGTAAAATTTTCCCGGTCAATGACTTCAGGTCTTGCGCTTGCATCGCGTGGTCGGCGTCGCCGGTCGTCACATACAATTTGCGGTCGGGCCCGAATTTCAAACGGCAACCCGTGTGGTTCATATTGGCCAGAATTCCCTCTATAATGGTTTTTGGCGACACAAAGACGTCATTTTCAAACCGGTATCGAACCACCCGAAGCAACGGCGTCGTACCGGACAGGTAGTTGTAAGCCAGGTAAATCAGCCTGTTTTTCTGAAAATCGGGATGAATACAGAGGCCGAGCAAACCCATTTTCTTGGTCGTTTCCACGTCCGAAACCGTCAGGGCCGGTTTTTCGATCAGCCGGTTATGGCGATAAATCCGAACCCGGCCAGCACGCTCGGTAAACAGCATGGTCTGGTCGGGCAGAAAAAGGATTTCCCAGGGAACGATCACGTTTTTCGCTACGGTATCGATCACAAAAAAGTTGGGCGGTTTTGGGGCGGAAGGCCGGATTTTAAAACCGGTGGCGTAAAGACCTAAGCAAATACCAGCCACCAAAAGGCCATACCCTTTCAATTTCATACCCGATTTTTGGTTAAGGGTGAACGCGCAACGCACAAATCACTTTAACATTCAGCATTTTACATTTGAAATTTTTTATTTCACTCCGGCTCAATATGAATCAACACATCATAAACCGCCGGTTTTTCGGCCAGAATGGCCGCTTTCACTTTGTGGGCAATGTCATGTCCTTTCCGAACCGGAATGTCGCCCGATACGGTTACATGCAAATCGATGAAATATTCAAACCCGGTTTTGCGAACCCGGTATTTGTCAATTCCTTTGACGCCGTCTACTCCCATAGCAATCGTCTCCAGCTCTTTTTGCCAGTCGCCGGGGGGCGTTTCATCCATGATTTCGCCGAATGACGGCCGGAAAATGTGGTAGGCGTTGTAAATAATGAAGGCCGACGCCAGCAAAGCCGCCCAATCGTCGGCGCTTTCGTAACCCGGCCCGCCAATCAGGGCAATGCTGATGCCCACAAAAGCCGTCAATGAGGTGATGGCGTCGCTGCGGTGGTGCCAGGCATCGGCTTTCACGGCGCTGCTTTCCGTTTCGGTGCCCACCTGCGCAATGCGCCGGAACAGGATTTCCTTCACGACCACGACGCCCGCCAGCACCACCAGCGTATAAGCCGCCGGCGTTTTATGGGGTTGCTGAATATTTTGAATGCTTTGCACCGCAATCAAAATAGCCGCCCCAACCAGCGCCATCGCCACAACAATGGCGGCCAGCGGTTCGGCCTTTCCGTGCCCAAACGGGTGATTTTGATCGGGCGCTTTGGCCGCCGTCCGGAGTCCCACCCAGACAAAAATCGAGGTAACAATGTCGGTGGCGGATTCCATTGCGTCGGCAATCAGGGCGTAGGAATTGCCCAGCCAACCCGCGGCTCCCTTGATCAGCACCAGCCCAATGTTGATCACAATACCAACCAGCGTTGATTTCTGTCCCCGTTCGGCCTGATGTGGTTTTATCGGTTCTTCCATTCGTTTTGTGTAACAAGACATTGACTTAACCCGCCATTTTCGCCCGTTCGGCACTGATGAAATAGGCTCCCTGCCGGACAATCGACCCGGGTTTCACTGTGGGTGGTAACGTCACTTCAGTGCGATTGTTTTGGCTAATCCCGGATTTGACCTCGATCAGCTGGAATCGGTGTGTACCCGCCGGGCTATCCGATTGGCGCACGTAAACAAACGTGCGCTTTCCTTCCCTGAGCAAGGCGTCGTCGGGTAAAGCCGTTACTTGCCGGGGATCGGCCAGAATGGTCGCGCGAATATACGATCCCGCAAATAACCGGCCAGACTGATTTGGCAATAAATTGGCGTGTACCAATACGGTTTTGGTCTGGGCATCAAAGGCTTGCCCAACACGGTAGACCTTCGCCAGCATCTCAACGGTTTGTTGCTGCGAAGTGGTAAAACGAACGCTTTGCCCTTCATGAATGTGTCGGATGTCGTTTTCGAAAACCCGTAATTCCAGATAAAGATGATCTTTATTCACAATTTCGACCAGCGCATCCGTCGTTCCGACATACTGCCCAAGCCGCAGATTCACTTTATCGACGTAGCCACTGATCGGTGCCAGCAGCGGAATGGTCCGGCTGATGGTTCCGCTCCGCAGGTTTTCCAGCGGAATATGCAATTGGGCCAGTTGGGCTTCCAGCGACGCCAGCAGTGCTTTTGTCGTTTCGTATTCCGCCGTCGATTGCTGGAGTTTCCGGCGGGCTCCCACCTCTGCCCGATCCAGTTCGGTTTGCCGGTCCAGTTCCTGTTTTTCAAAACGGCTCCGGGCAATGGCCTGCAGGTATTCCTGCTGAAGCTTGATGTAATCAGGATGTTCGAGAACGGCCAATGCCTGTTTTTTCCGAACAAAATCACCTTCCACCAAACGCGCCGACCGGACAAAACCGCCCATGGGTGCGCTCACCGTTGCCCAGTGGTCGGGCGGGGCTTCCAGTTTACCTGTGGCCTGAATGGTTTCGCCGAGAATGAGCGTATCCGGCGGACCCAGCTGGATACCGGTTTCCCGGAATTGCGCTTCGCTGATTGTGACGGCGGTCGTGGTCTGGCGAGATGAGGAGACGACCGGTTTCTGGTCAGCGGTTTCGGGTGATGAGCAGGAAAGCAAGCCACTCAGCCCGATTGTTATCGAAATCAGGATTATTTTCAATGGATTCATAGTGGATTATCAGGGGATTACAGGAACATAGCCCGCGAGAGCTTCCTGTTCAATGAACGATTGATTGTACTGCGCCACCGCGTTCAAATAGTGTTCCCGAATCTGCCAGGCCTGCGTGGTGCTCTGCACAAATTCAAGGTATTCAATATCGCCAGCCAGGTAGCTTTGTTCCGCGGTTTTCAGAATCAGTTGGGCCTGCGGCAAAGCCGAGGTTTCGTAGTAGGACAGGTTGTTAACGGATTGGCGGTATTGCTGTTCCCGAATGGCCAATTCTCCCCGCAGCCGGTGTTGCTGGTAGGACAATTGCAGGGCAGCCTGCTGATTCTGAAGCCGGGCTGCTTCCAGCCGTCCACGCAGCGGTTTTAGAAAAAGCGGGAGCGAAACGCCGACCTGATAAATCCCGAAACCCGACTTACGTTCAATGGATTGCGACAGGTAGCCCACGCGCAGATCCGGCCAGAACCGCTGTTTTTCCAATTCCGTCTGCCGACGGCTCTGTTCGACCTGTTGTCGCTGAAAAGCCAGCGCAGGATTGGCATTCAGGTCCGTTGGAGCATTTCCAATTCCGGCTTTTAATGTTCCGGTCGTGTCGATATCAACCGGCTCGCTTGCCTGGAGCAAAACCGCCAGTTGCTGGCGACCGATGCTGATCTCTGTTTGCAGCATCGCCAGCCGGTTCTGAATATCCCGCTGGCGCGTTTCGGACGTCACCTGTTCGAGCCGGTTGGTTTCGCCGGTTCGGTAGCGAACCACAGCCGCCCGGGCAGCGCGTCGGTAAAGCGTATCCTGCGCCCGAAGCAATTTCACCCGCTCGTAATCGATCCGGAGTTGATAGAACGCCAGCCGAACCTGCCGAACAAGTTCGACGCGGCTCACCGCCAGCTGCTGTTCCGCAACCCGTACCTGCGCCTGACCAAGTCGTTTCTGAGCATTATAAACCGTTGGCATCGCCAGTGATTGCACCACCGACAAACTGAAATCGACCGGATACGACTGGATTTGTCCCCGCTGGTAATCCACCGTTGTGCGGGGAATATCCCAGGCTGCTTTTGTCAGTTGACCGGCAATCTGAATGTCCAGGGCCGTTGCCTGCAAGGCCCCGTTGTTCCGCAAGGCCCGCCCAATGGCCTGATCGACGGTCAGGGGTGAAGGCTGCGGCTGCGCCATTGCTACTCCGGTCAGACTGAGAATCAGCAGCACGGGCAAAACCATTGGAGTTCCGGTTTTTTTCGGGCGGTTTGCTTTGTGCTGCTTTCGGTCCGCAACCAGACTGTAAAGCACGGGCAGGATAACGAGCGTTAACAACGTGGCCGACACCAGCCCACCAATGACGACGGTAGCCAGCGGTTTTTGCACTTCGGCTCCGGAAGAGGTCGAAATTGCCATCGGTAGAAAACCCAGCGAGGCCACGGCTGCCGTCATCACCACGGGCCGAAACCGGACTGCCGTTCCCTGCCGGACGCGCTGGGGCACATCGGTCATTCCCTCGGCTTCGAGCTGGTTAAAGTAGCTGATGAGAACGATGCCGTTCAGCACGGCAATGCCGAAAAGCGCAATGAAACCAACCCCGGCCGAAATACTGAATGGCATTCCCCGCACCCATAACGCCAACACACCACCAATCGCGGAAAGGGGAATTGCCGAGAAAATCATCAGGGCCTGCCCCACCGAACCGAACGTAAAAAACAGGAGTAACCCGATCATAACCAGCGCTAAAGGCACGGCAACACCCAGCCGCTGTTTGGCTTTCACCAGATTTTCGAATTGTCCACCGTACGTATAACTGTAACCGGGCGGCAGTGGCACGTCTTTTTCCAGCACGGTTTTCATTTCGCCAACCAGGCTTTCCACGTCGCGGCCCCGGACATTCACTCCAATCGTAATGCGCCGTCGGGCGTTGTCGCGGGAAATCTGCATCGGGGCGTTTTGGTATTGGATGGAGGCCAATTGATCCAGTGGCACCTGTTGCCCGTTTGGCAAATCGACATAGAGCTGACGGATGTTCGCGATATCCTGGCGGTAAGCGCTGTCAAGCCGCACGACAAGATCGAACTGCTTTTCCCCTTCAAACACCACCCCGGCGGTTTCACCGGCAAAGGCGGTTTTCAGAATGCGGTTCAGACCGGCCACCGAAACGCCGTACTGTGCCAGCCGGGCCCGGTTATACGAAACCAGCATTTGCGGTAAGCCGCTGATCTGCTCCACTTTCAAATCCGCCACACCCGGAATCGTCTTCACTTTTGCCGCGGCCTGATTTGCTTTGGCGTACAAAACCCCAAGGTCTTCCCCGTAAATCTTAATGGCGATATCCGATTTGACTCCCGTCATTAACTCATTGAATCGCAATTGAATGGGTTGCGTAAACTCCAGATTTAATCCCGGCAATACGCTCAACGCCAACTCCATTTTATGAATAAGTTCTGCTTTGGTGTTAGCCGTCGTCCACTCGTGGGGTTCTTTGAGCAACACCATCACATCGGCGGCTTCGATCGGCATGGGGTCGGTGGGAATTTCGGCGGTTCCAATTTTGGAAATGACTCCTTTCACCTCCGGAAAACCGTTTTTCAGAATGGTTTCCATGCGACGGGTGGTTTCGACAGTCTGCGTGAGTGACGAACCGGGTTTAAGCGTCAGGCTGATGGCAATATCGCCTTCGTCCAGATTCGGAATAAATTCCCCGCCCATCGAGTCAAATACCAAAACCGCCCCGACCAGCAGCAGTGCCGAAATGCCCAATACGGTTTTTCGCCAGCGCAGCGCCTTCTCCAGCAGGGGTTTATAAAACCGGTAGAGTGTTTTTAGAATCCGATCGGCCAGCGTTCCTTCTTCCCGAATGTCTTTCCGCAGCAGCGTTGCGGCCATTGCCGGTACATAGGTGACGCACAGCAGCATGGCCCCGATAATGGCGAAGCCTACCGTTAACGCCATCGGTCGAAACATCTTCCCTTCAATGCCAGTCAGCGACAGAATCGGCACGTACACAATCAGGATGATCAATTGGCCAAACAGCGCCGAGCGCATCAGGCGACGGGCTGAATCCAGCGCAATTTCATCCATCGATTGCGATCGGGATGCCTGCGTGTGAACAATCTGGAAAATCATACTCTCGACAATAATAACCGCGCCGTCGACCAGCAAACCAAAATCAATGGCGCCGAGGCTCATCAGATTGGCCGAAACCCCGAAGACGTGCATCATTCCCAGTGCAAACAGCATGCAAAGCGGAATGACCGACGCCACCACCAGGCCCGCGCGCCAGTTGCCCAACAAGAGCAGCAGCACCCCCATGACAATCAGGCCCCCTTCCAGCAAATTTTTACTGACCGTATGGATAGCCTTGTCGATCAGCACTTTCCGATCCAGAAATGGTTCGATCAGCAAACCCGGCGGTAAACTTTTCTGGATTTCGGCAATCCGTATTTTGACACCTTCGATCGTTTTTTCGGACGAAGCGCCTTTCAGCATCAGGACAATACCGCCCACGACTTCGCCCCGGCCGTTGCGTGTCATGGCCCCGTAGCGCACGGCATGACCGATGCCGATCCGGGCCACATCACGCACCAGAATGGGCGTTGGTCCCACGTTTTTGACCACAATCTGGCTGATTTCTTCCGGCGTTTTGACCATGCCTTCGCCCCGAATAAAGTAGGCTTCCGGGCCTTTTTCGATGTAACTACCGCCTGCGTTGGCGTTGTTGGCCGTTAAGGCATCGACCACTTCGGTCAAGGTCGTATTCATGCCCCGCAGCCGTTCAGGATCGATGCGAACCTCGTATTCTTTCAAATAACCGCCCAGGCTGCTGACGTCTGCCACGCCCGGAACACCGGCGAGTTGGCGCTTGATGATCCAGTCCTGAACCGTACGCAGGTCAGTGGCGGTGTAGCGGTTTTCAAAACCTTCTTTGGGCCGGATGACGTATTGATAAATTTCGCCCAAACCGGTGGTAACCGGCGCTAGTTGAGGCACCCCGGCGGTAAGTCCGGCTTCAGCGGTTTTCAGTTGTTCGGCCACTAACTGACGAGCCAGAAACGTTGGGGTCGATTCCTCAAAAACCACCGTGATCACCGACAGGCCGAATCGGGAAATTGACCGGATTTCGGTTACGCCCGGCACATTGCGCAAGGTGGTTTCGAGCGGAAACGTAATGAATTGTTCGGTTTCCTGGGCCGCCAGCGACGGCACCTGGGTGATAACCTGAACCTGATTATTGGTTACATCGGGAATGGCGTCGATGGGCAGTTGGCGGAGCGCATACGTTCCCCAGGCAATCAATGCCACCACGCCCAGCGCCACCATCAACTTCCGGCGGATGCTGAACTCAATGATTTTTTGCAGCATAAAATAGATAACTCGTTGATAAATACTAGACAGCGAACCAACTCCGTGTCAGTGACACGGATTCAGCCGCTCAATCAATCAAGAAGAAGTTATCCTAAACGGGGAGGTTGAAACAGGGCGATTGACGCCTGGAAGGAATACAGATTCTGGTAGAAAAACCGGTCGGAGCGAATGGGTACAAAAACCGGAAGTTCAATGGGTCGCCATTGCGGTTCGTTCAATACAAAGACGAAACCCGTCGACAGGTGGTTGTACATGGGGAGTTTTACGCCTTTATGGGGCGTTTTAGCGTGCTCCGAGGTCGAACTGTAGTGAAGCTGGAGGAATTGCCAGAAATCGAAATCGTCTCCGGCGGTTTGCCGGTGTAATTGGTAGTGACTCAGTAATCCGGGCAGTTTGTAGACCTCCTCCACGTCAGTCTGCGGAAAGAGACTGCCAGCCAGCATCAGTACCCCCAACAAAAGCGCCAGCGCGGATTTCATGCGGCAAAGGTACGGCCCAATCCCGTAAGTTCCGAGCCGATGGCAGCGGTTTTGGTTTTGGTAATGCGAAGCGGCATCTTAGAATCAAGCCGCCGGAGCGAGGATAAATGGCAAATAGGAACGCAATAGCCACTCCAGTGACCGCTATCCTGTTTAACCGCATCCTTACTCCGGCGAACCGGTTTACATTCAAAACTTATTTTAACAACCGAATGTCGGTCGTCAATGCATTAGCCAGACTGTCCTCGGTATCTAATTTTCGGACAAATTGCACGTCGGCGGCATCGGAGGGTGATAAATTAACGATTTCCTTCAATCGACCCTTGTGCAGATCGAACACCCAGCCGTGGAGCCAGACATCCTGTTTCCGATTCCAGGCATCCTGAATAATCGCCGTGTGTGCCAGATTATACACCTGTTCGCGGGTGCTCAATTCGACCAGCCGGTTAAACCGGGTATGTTCGTCCGAAAGGCTGTTCAGTTCTTCGTAATACTTTTCCTTTACGATGTGGATATTCTGCAACCAGTTGTCAATCAGACCGTACCGTTTTCCGAGCAGGGCGGCTTTGACACCCCCGCATTCGTAATGCCCGCACACAATCACGTGCCGGACTTTCAACACTTCAACGGCATATTGCAGCACGCTGAGCAGATTCAGATCCGACGAAATGACCTGATTGGCAATGTTCCGGTGAACAAACATTTCACCGGGCATCGTGCCCGTAATTTCTTCGGCCGACACCCGGCTATCGGAGCAGCCAATCCACAAAAACTGCGGTTTTTGGTCGGCAGCCAGGTTTTCAAAATAGAACTCATCGAGTTCCAGTTTGTCCAAAGCCCACGCCTTATTCGCTAATAGTAACTTCTCGTGTGCGTGCATGTGTCCGTAAGCTGCGTTTATGGGTAGAAATGTTTTTCAATTCGTACTTAATGTGTTGGGTTTTGGCCGTTTCCTCAAAATCCAGCAAAATATTGTAGATATCGTGGTCGATAAAAGGGGCATGGGTCCCGTCGACCAGGACCTGGTCACCGGGCTGCAGATCGCGCAGGGCTTGCTTCAATTGCGGTTTGATTAAAAAATACAGGTCTTTCTGTAATTTGATCAACACCTTGTTGCCATCCCGAACCACCCGGAACGTTGCCTGGAAGTTCGTGTAAAGCACAAACACAATGCCCACCACCAGGCCAATGCCAATCCCGATCAGCAAATCCGTAAACACAATTCCGATGACGGTAACAACGAATGGAATAAACTGATTGATGCCTTCCCGGAAGGTCTTCTTGAAAACCTCCGGATTCGCTAATTTGTAGCCAACAGTAATCAGCAAGGCCGCCAGACAGGCCAATGGAATCAGATTGAGCAAGGGCGCACCCAGGAAAACCGCAATGGTCAAAAACAGACCGTGAACGATGCTCGAAACCCGGGTTTTTCCTCCCCCGTAAACGTTGGCAGATGTCCGGACAATCACGGACGTCACGGGCAAACCGCCGATCAGACCCGAAATCAGATTACCCAGCCCCTGGGCGACCATTTCCTGATCCGGTGACGAAACCCGTTTTTGCACATCCAGTTTATCGGCGGCTTCCAGATTCAGCAGGGTTTCCAGACTCGCAACAATCGCAATGGTAATTCCCGTGATGTAGACCTTCGGATTGGTCAGAGCCGTAAAATCCGGGAAATAGAAAATAGAAAAGATGCTTTTTCCGGCTTCTATTTTGGGAATTTGCACCATGTGCTGATGGGCCGACGTACCCATGTACCACGCGGGCATGAAGTTTTTAAACAGTTCGTTCAACCCAATGCCCAAAATCACGACCGCCAGCGCACCGGGAAAATTTTTAAAAAAACCGATGCCTTTCTTGGCCGCTTTCCCCCAGATAAACAGCAGCAGAAACGATGCGATACTGATAATCACGGCGCCGGTGCTGGCGGTGACAATAGCCCGATAAATTTCGGAAATGGTGTTTTCCCCGTCGGCCAGTTGGCTAAATTCAAACTCACCTTCAAAATCATTGTCCCGCCCCAGCGCGTGCGGAATCTGTTTCAGGATGATCACCAGCCCAATTGCCACGAGTAAGCCCCGGATGACGCTGTCCGGAAAATAACCGCTAAATTTCCCCGCTTTCAGAAAGCCCAATCCCAATTGTATGATCCCGGCAAGGACAACCGCCGTCAGGAAAACGTTAAATTCACCCAGATTGGAAATACTATCGGCCACGATAACTGCCAGACCCGCAGCGGGGCCGCTAACGCTAACTTCCGAACCAGACAGCAAGCCAATGACCAAACCGCCGATCATTCCGGCTACCAAACCCGAAAATAAGGGCGCACCCGACGCCAGCGCAATCCCTAAACACAACGGCAAGGCCACCAGAAAAACCGATAATCCAGCTGGCAGATCGGATCGAAACGTTGAAAACGAATAATTTGATAAGGTCTTTAGAGGACTAAAGATTTTCATACTTATATTCAATTTGAATGAAAACTGAAAACGGAATTTGATTCTTCAAAAATCGCTAAGAATTGTTTGATAACTACAAAATTGGCAATAAAATTTTAATCAGTTTTTAATCATTCTTTAATCATTCTTTAATCTTTTTGAAATTACAATTTTTTCTTCTTTTAATGATATTTTTGAGCAATCGAGAACGAGTTTTTATTCAGGACCATTTGCAGGATGATCCGCATGCCTTACTACTGCGTCATTCAGAGTCCAATGACCTGCGTTTGAAGGTCGTCGCAGCCCAACTGATTGCACGTCAGAAAGCGCGTACCAAACTTCCGGGCTGGTATGCCAACGCGGAACTGGTGTTTCCTGCGGCACTCTCGGTCGAACAGGCGTCGTCGGAGCGGACAGCGGCTTATAAAGCGTCAATTGTTGCCAAAAATCCAGAACCGGTTTCTCTGTTGATCGATTTGACCGGTGGCATGGGGGTCGATTCACTGGCTTTTTCCAACACAGCTGATCGGGTGATTTACGTGGAACAACAAACCCAACTGGCCGAACTGGCGGCTTATAATCTACCCAAACTGGGTGGTAAGAATATTGATTTTTATCCATCCACCGACGCCCACCAGTTTTTAAGCGGTTTTTCAGGACAAGCCGACTGGATTTACCTCGATCCGGCCCGTCGCGATCAACAGGGTGGCAAGGTGGTCCGGCTGGAAGATTGCGAACCTAATGTTCTGGATTGGTACCAGTCGAACGACCGGAGCGGTTTTCGGAAGAAGTCGGTTTCGGTTTTGGTCAAGACCTCCCCGATGATCGATATTGAAACGGTGATCCAGCAAGTGCCGGACGTGGTTGCGGTTCATGTGGTTTCGGTCGATAATGAATGCAAGGAAGTTCTGTTTGTGTTGCGGGCGCAAAGCGAACCGACAATTGAAGTCACTGCCGTCAATCTTCGTTCGTCGGGCCGCGATGAAGCGTTTTTCTACCGTCGAAATGAGGAAAAAACCGCTCATGTTCCATTCAGCGATCCCCTGCGTTACTTATACGAACCCAATGCGTCTATATTGAAAGCAGGCGCCTTTCGGAGTGTGGCCGAGCAGTTGGGATTGCACAAAATAGCGCCCAACAGCCATTTGTACACCAGTGAGGAGTGGTTACCGGATTTTCCGGGAAGGTCATTCGAGATGCTGGGAAGCTGCAAACCGGATCGAAAAGAAATTCATTTTTTTTGTCCGGAAAAGAAGGCGAATCTCAGTGTCCGAAATTTTCCGGAATCCGCTGAGACTCTGCGGAAAAAGCTTAGTTTAGCTTCCGGGGGCGACTTGTATTTGTTTGCAACCACACTGCTTGACAACAAGAAACGCATTTTAATTACACGAAAACCAATTCATCCATCGTTACTACAATGAAAACGCAAGTGTTTAAATCGTTCTTACACGTATTGATTTGCTGGGGTTTGATCGGGTTTGCTTTTGTTGCCCAACCCGTTCTGGCCCAAACTGTGACTTCTGCAACGGAGAAAGTTGACCAGATTTCACTGATGGGACTCACGCTGAATCTGCCGATTGACGGAAAGTTTGTCGAAAAAGAATGGGAGACGCAGTTGAAATCCTACGGTAAGTTAACCACGGGCCGCAGTGGTGTCTACAAGGTCCCGGCTGCCAATATTCCCGCGCTCTCGAACGAACCACTGAATGTGGCGAGTAAAGTAAGTACGGATAAAAATAAGGCAACTATTTTTGTCGCAGTCGATAAAGGGAATGCCGATTATGCCAAACCCGGTGACGCGATGTATACGCAGGTCGAAACATTATTGAAAGACTTTGCGGAACGGACCCGACTCAATTACGATATCAAACTCGCGGACGATACGTTCAACGAAGCGCAAAAAAAACAGGATAAGCTAACGAAGCAAAGCGAAAAACTGGTCCGCGACCTTGAGCGAAATAAAAAAGAGAAAGATAACCTCGTCAAGAAAATGGACGAAAATGGCCGGGAGCTCGAACAGTTGACCCGCGATACGGAAACCAACAAGAACGATCTGGCCAGTTCATTAAAAGACTTAGAAACGAAAAAACAGGCGCTGGAAGCAGCCAGAGCCAAGTTGCCGAAATAAATTTTTGAAGAGTAAGGAGGTGAGACAAGAGAGTAAAGACAATTAACAACGGTTTTTAAGTTAGTCTCTATTCTCTTGTCTAACTTCTCTAATCTAAAAGAAAAGTTGTCAAGCCATAGTTCGTTTGCCAACTGTGAAGAACCCTGTGAGAGCGGTTTGTGGGGACAGATGAGGCCCGTCAGTCGGATTCCGGCTGGCGGGCTTTTTTAGTGTTATTCGTGGTAGAACACCCGTTTGACCCGCTCACTGACGCCGGTCAGAATTTCGTACGGAATAGTGCCAATCCGATCCGCCAGGTCGGTTAATGTAATGGGCTGACCAAACAAAATGACTTCGTCGCCTTCTTCGGCCTGCGCATTCGTAATATCAATCATGGTCATGTCCATGCAGATGCTGCCTACAGTAGGACATACCACGCCGTTGACCCAAACCCGGCCGACGCCGTTGCCCAACCGGCGGTCGTAGCCGTCGGCGTATCCAATTGCCAGGGTCGCAATGCGCGCGTCGTGGTCCAACACACCCCGGCGGCTGTAGCCAACGGTTTCACCCGATTTGAGCGCTTTAATCTGACTGATCACGGTTTTTAACGTTCCAACGGCCTGAACCTGTTGTGGTTCCAGTCGGCTGACCTCCACGCCGTACAGGCCGATTCCGAGCCGAACCATATCCAGTTTGTACTCAGGTAAACGAACGATTCCGGCCGAATTCAGTAAATGCCGTAACGGTCGATACCCCAGTGCTTCTTCCAGTTGGGCGGCTCCTTCGACAAATTGACGGTGTTGTTCCTGCGAGAACGGCGTGTGTTCCGCTTCGTCGGAACCGGCCAGGTGACTGAAAACCGTCGCAACCCGCAGATTCGGATTTGATGTCAGTAACTCGCCCAGCCGGCCCATTTCGTCGGGCAAAAATCCCAGCCGACGCATGCCGGTATCGAGCTTGATGTGAATCGGCGGCCTGGAAATAACGGCTTCACTGTTCGCATTCTGATCAGGCTCCGTCTGCAAAAACCGCATCCACTCATCCAGAATTCCGAAACTATAGATTTCCGGTTCGAGCTGGTAGTCAATCAATTGCCGGAACGATTGCGGTGCCGGATTCATGACCATGATGGGCAGTTTGATTCCGTTCTGACGAAGCGCAACCCCTTCATCGGCGTAGGCTACCGCCAGGTAATCGACGCGGTGAAATTGCAGCAGACTGGCCACTTCGGCGCTCCCGCTCCCGTAGGCAAACGCCTTCACCATCACCATAATTTTGGTTTTGGGACCCACTTTGCTCCGGTAAAAATTCAGATTATGCGTCAGGGCATCGAGGTTGATTTCCAACACCGTCCGGTGGGATTTCTGGACACACCGGTTCACCACCGTTTCGAACGAAAACCGCCGGGCGCCTTTTACCAATATGACCGAATCGGTCACGTTATTCAGGTATCCCGAATGCAACAGTTCTGCTGTCGTCGAATAAAATCGGGCGGGAATGGTAAAAACCGCCTGGTAACGATTGAGTTCCGGACCAACGCCCACCAATTGGCTGACGTCTTTTTCCTCCAACATCCGCGCAATCGCCGGATAAAGCTCATCCGGTTTCATTCCGGTTTCCAGCAAATCCGATAAAACCAGAACTTTTTCCCGTGCAACATCCTGCTGATTCAAAAAATTAAGCGCAATGGATAAACCTGCAAGGTCATTGTTGTACGTATCATCGATCAGCAGATTGCGGTGAATGCCTTCTTTCAGTTCAAGCCGCATCGAAACGGGCCGCAAACGCGCAAACCGCTCCTGCAAAACCGCCGGACTCGTGGTGCCCAACACCAGCGATGTTAGCAATACATGCGTGGCGTTTTCGAGCGACGCCGGATCGGAAAACGGCACCCAAACCGTACAGTCGTTTCCCTCCCACTGCAAGTTGATTTGCGTGCCGTTGGTCTGGTTTGTGAACAAAACCGGCATCCCTGCGGTCGGATCGGTCGACCAGCCAATCAGCCGAATCGTCGGGTTAACCGCTTTCAGCAACAGGTGAATTTCCTCGTCAATTGCTGCGTATGATTTCCGGTAAATCAGCGTACCGGCTTTTCGGAATAACCGGAGTTTCTCGGCTACTTTCTGTTTGTGGCTCCGAAATCCTTCGTCGTGAGCCGAACCAAGGTTGGTAAATATGCCGATCGTCGGTTGAATAATGGCTTGAAGGGCCTGCATTTCATCCGGTTTTGAAATACCGGCTTCAAAAATCCCCAGCGTATGCTCTTCGTTGAGCGGCCAGACCGACAGTGGAACCCCCAGTTGGGAATTATAACTTTTCGGGCTTTTCTGAATCAGAAAGTCGGGCGTAAGCACTTGCGCCAGCCATTCTTTCACGATGGTTTTACCGTTGCTGCCGGTGATTCCCACTACCGGGATGTCAAACTGGCTGCGGTGCCGGGCGGCTAATTCCTGCAGGGTCTTTAAACTACTGCCGACTTCCCAGATGTGGGCGTCGGGCATCTGCGCCAGCTCGTGTCGAAGTTCGGGCGTTAGGGCTGCCGTTTCGACCACAAACCGCCGAACATTTTTAGCGTATAATTCCGGAATAAACTGGTGTCCGTCGTGGTGTTCCCCCTGAATGGCAAAAAAAACCGGTTCTGCCGAACCGTTCCGCGTCGGTGCCAGCACCTGGCGGCTGTCGGTCAGCGGATATACGTCGGACGTATTGATATCAAATTCCTGGATTGTCATAAAAATTCGGTATTCGGTTTACGGTTTTCCGTTTTACGGTGGCTGACGCACGAACAGAACGTGTCAGCCACCGAAGCGTCGGCCCGGCGAAGCGTCGGCCCGGCGAATACCGTAAACTGGAAACCGAAAACTATAAAACTAAAACCACCGTCTCCGGCGGAAATAAATAACCATTAAAACCGTCGAAACCGCCATCACACCCAAAACGACAAAGTACCCGTTTCGGGTGTGCAGTTCCGGCATATTGTCGAAATTCATTCCGTAGACGCCGACGATGAACGTTAACGGCATAAAAATAGCGGAAAAAATCGTCAGTGTTTTCATCACCGAGTTCATGCGGTTGCTGAGCGTTGAGAGATAGACATCGAGCAAACTCGTGGCTAATTCCCGGTACGAATCAATGCTGTCGAGCACCTGAACCACGTGGTCGTAGAGATCACGGAGGAAGGGCATGGTGGCTGGTTTGATCAAGTCACTCTCTTCCAGCACCATGCGGTTAATCATTTCCCGGACCGGCCAGACCAGTTTGCGCATCAGCGTCAATTCCCGCTTCAGGGTGTACATCCGCGTCAGCGTTTGCTGACCGGCGACCTGCTCGATGATGCTGTTTTCCAGAATTTCGAGCTTTTCGCCGATGTTGTCCAGCACCACAAAATAATGGTCGACCACTAAATCCATCAACGCATAGAGCAGGTAATCGGGGCCGTTGCGACGGGTTTTGCCGGCCGAGGCCTGAATGCGGTCGAGAACCGGCTGGAATATATCCGATTTGCGTTCTTCCTGAAACGAAATCAGGTAATTTTTCCCCATCACAAAACTCAGGTGTTCGCTTTCCAGCTCCTGCGTTTTTACGTTGAAATGCAGCATTTTCATTGTAGCGAATAAGTACGCCCCGTCGTATTCTTCCACTTTGGGTTTTTGCTGCGAATTCATCACGTCTTCGAGCAGCAGCGGATGCAAATGATATTGCTGCCCGATGCGTTCAACAACAGCCGGTTCGTGAATGCCATCAATATCCAGCCACGAAATCAGCGGTGACGTCTCAACCGGTTTACTACAGGTAGCCAGCCGTTTGACGGTTTCAACCGTATAATTCGCTTCATTGTATTCAATCCGGCGAATATTGGTTTTGTGGTCAATTTCCTGCCCAACATAAATCAGGGAACCCGGCGAAGCACCCACTTTTTTTTCAGAATGTTTATACCGGCGTTTGCCCATTTGATTACGTACCCACCGGCTTCAGTCCGTGGGGTCCGAAATAAGTAAGTTAGTCCCGATTCGTGAGATTTCACGGACCGAAGTCCGTGGGTACGTCAGTAATTCTCTTCGGCGTGATACACCAACACCGGCACGTTTGAATTCAGGACCATGCGTTTGGTCAGACTGGGGTTCAGCAATCGACTCAGAAAATCCCGTTTGCGAGTGGCCATCACCAGCAAATCAACCTGATGGGACGCGACGTATTTCGTCAAACCTTCCATCACATTGTCGGCGTTGACGATATCTTCCACAAACCGCTCCCGGCCAAATTCCGATTCAATCTGCCCGATATACGGCCGGTCGTCATTCACATCCGGTTGACTCTGCGCCTTGATATTGACCAGCCGCAGCGTCGACTGAAACGCCTGGGCCAGTTGCACCACCGGACGCAGAATGTGGTTTTCATCGAATTCCAGTTGGGTAGCATAGGCAATCGTATTTAACCGAACCGGGTGACTTCTCCCATGATCGAGCGTGGGAACCACCAAAACCGGGCAATGTGCCGTCATGGCGACATCAGCCGCTGAGCTTCCCGCCAGCCAGTCGAAAAATGTATCGATATGGCTGCGTCCCATCACAATCAGGTCCGGTTTTACCTCGTCGGCTACTTCCACAATTTCATCATCAATGGAACCGAAACGGGTTTCGATCCGGGTCTGGAACCCTTCTTTCTGCAGTTGTTCGGCCAGCTCCTGTAAATTCAGATCGCCAACGTCCTCCAGTTCCTGAGCCGCCATAATACCTGCCCCCATTTCTCCCGTTGGCAGTGTTGTGTCGGGAATGAAGGGCTGCGTAACGTGGGTGAGCACTAACGTCGTTTCCAGTCCATCATGAATATATTGTTTGGCCAGAAATTTCGCCCAGGCAAGGGCCAGGTTAGATGTGCCGGTAAAATCAGTCGGGACAAGGATATTTTTCATGGTATGAGGGATTAGTGATTCTATACTAACAAAAAAACAAGGCTACCGTTTTCGGTTTATGGTTTTCGCCGGGCCGACGTTTCTGTGGCTGACGCAAGCAAAAGAACGCGTCAGCCACAGAAAACCGTATACCGTCAATGCGCCACCAGCCAGTTTTCGCCAATCCCAATCCCGGTTTCCATCTTCACCGGCAGCGGAATTGCATTTTTCATCAGGTCAGCAACATTCTCCTTCAACAGGTCCAATTCATCTTTGTGGGCATCGAACACCAGTTCATCGTGCACCGTCAGGATCATGCGTGATTTCAGGCGGTTTTTTCGGATGAACTCGTCGATGTTGATCATGGCAATTTTGATCATATCGGCGGCCGAACCCTGAATCGGCGCATTAATGGCGTTGCGCTCGGCAAAACTCCGGTCGGTCATGTTCCGCGAATTGATGTCGCGCAAATAACGGCGTCGACCCAAAATGGTTTCGGCGTATTCACATTCACGAGCCTTGTTGATGGCCCCATCCATGTAGTCTTTGATAGCCGGAAACCCCGCAAAATATTCCTGAATGATTTCGGCGGCTTCCCGGCGCGGAATCCGCAACCGACGCGATAATCCAAAGGCCGAAATGCCGTAAATGATCCCAAAATTGACCATTTTGGCCTTCCGGCGCATGTCGGAATCGACCTCATCCAATCCCACTTTAAAGACTTTGCTAGCGGTTTGCGTGTGAATATCAATCCCATTATTAAATGCATCCAGCATCGTCTGGTCACCGCTGAAAGCCGCCATAATCCGCAATTCGATCTGCGAATAATCCGCCGACATGATCAGAAAATCGTCGCTGTGTGGCACAAACGCTTTGCGAATTTCGCGACCGCGCGGGGTTCGGATCGGAATATTTTGCAGGTTCGGATTCGTCGAACTCAACCGCCCGGTGGCGGCCACTGCCTGATTGAATGAGGTATGAATCCGGCCGTCGTGTTTACTCATCATGAGCGGAAGCGCATCGACGTAGGTGTTTTTCAGTTTGACCAGTTCACGATAATCCAGAATTTTCCGGGCAATTTCGTGATCGGCTTCCAGATCGGTCAGAATCTCCTCACCCGTTGCGTATTGACCGGTTTTGGTCTTTTTAGCTTTACTATCAAGCTTTAGCTTTTCAAACAGCACTTCACCCAACTGCTTCGGCGATCCCACATTGAACGGACCGCCCGCCAGTTCATAAATTTCGCCCTGCACCTGTCGGATGTCGGTTTCCAGTGTGGCCGAAAGCTCCGCCAGCGCGTTCATATCGACTTTGACCCCGCCCAGTTCCATGTCGCCCAACACCC
This sequence comes from Larkinella rosea, assembly GCF_003858635.1. GTDB lineage: Bacteria > Bacteroidota > Bacteroidia > Cytophagales > Spirosomataceae > Larkinella > Larkinella rosea. The sequence continues at coordinate 1,059,503 of NZ_RQJO01000009.1, read as the reverse complement.
GAACCAGCGGCATTTCGACTTCATAAAACAGTTTGGTCAACTGGTTTTTCTCCAGCAAAGGCAAAAAGGTATCTTTCAATTGCAGTGTAATGTCAGCGTCCTCGCCCGCGTACTCAACCACTTTCTGAATCTCGACATCGCGCATCGACAGCTGTTTCGGGCCTTTTTTCCCAATCAGTGTTTCGATGGAAACCGGTTCGTAATTCAGGTGCGTCATCGCCATGATGTCCATGTTGTGCCGCTGTTCCGGCTCAATGAGGTAATGCGCCACCATCGTATCGAACAGTTTGCCCTGTACTTCGATGCCGTATTTCTTCAGCATCAGCATGTCGTATTTCAGGTTCTGTCCGATTTTGGTTATCTCCGGATTCTCAAATACGGCCCGAAACTCCTCCACAATTGCCTGCGCCCCTTCCCGGTCGGACGGCACCGGAACATAGAACGCTTCGCCTTTGCGATACGCGAACGACAACCCCACCAGATCGGCTTCCACCGGATCGGTCGAAGTCGTTTCCGAGTCGAAACAAAGTGTTTGCTGCTGATTCAGGTAATGTACCAGACTTTTCCGCAATGCGGGCGTATCGACCAGCCGGTAATCGTGCACCACCGAGTATATCGTGCGCCGGGGTTCCTGCACCCGTTCAACGGTTTCGGTTTCCGTCCAGTCGGACTGCATATCGTCCGTGTTTTGCAAAACCGCTGGACGGGCGCCATTTTCAAAAGCCGTTATCACCTCGCCAACACCCGGTTTTCTGGACGAAGGTTGGGCAGCCGGAGCCAGCACGGCTTCGTCAAATAAACCCATCTGTCCTTTCGCGGCCGGTTTGGGAGCCTGCACCGGAAACGGACTCGGTTCGGAATCTTCTTCGCCCAGGAGTCGTTTCCGCAATTGCCGGAACTCCAGTTCGTCCAGCAATGCCGACAAACGGGGCTTATCCGGTTCAGAATGGATCAAAGCCTCTTCATTGAAATCGAGCGGTACGTCGAGGTGAATCGTGGCCAATTGTTTCGACAACATGCCCTGCTGGGCGAACTGCACGACATTTTCCTTTAATTTGCCCTTTAACTGACCGGCGTTGGCAATCAGGTTTTCGACGGTTCCAAATTCGGCAATCAGTTTCTGAGCGGTTTTTTCGCCGACGCCCGGAATCCCCGGAATGTTATCGACCGAATCACCCATCAACCCCAGCATGTCCGTCACCTGGCTAATATCCTGGATCTGCCAGCGTTCGAGCACTTCTTTCACACCCAGTTTCTCGGCTCCTTTGCCCATAAATGCCGGGCGATAAATATAAATATGCTCTTCAACCAGCTGGCCGTAATCTTTATCCGGCGTCATCATAAACACCTCAAAACCAGCCTTCGACGCCCGTTTTGCCATCGTTCCAATGATGTCGTCCGCTTCGTAGCCATCCAGAATCAGGATCGGAATATTCATGGCTTCCACCAGTTTTTTCACGTACGGAATCGCAATGGCAATGTCCTCGGGCATGGCCTGGCGGTTGGCCTTGTATTCCACAAAAGCCTCGTGCCGGAACGTCTTCTTGCTGCTATCGAACGCAACGCCGATGTGGGTCGGTTTTTCTTTCTGAAGAATTTCCAGCAGGGCGTTCGTAAAGCCGAAGACACAGCTGGTATTCAGGCCCCGGGAGGTGATGCGGGGGGCTTTGCTAAAGGCAAAATGGGCGCGGTAAATCAACGCCAGCGCATCCAGCAAAAACAGTTTCTTTTCTGGTTTAATCATTGGAAAGTTGCCGGAAAACAGTCTGCATAAACGGCAGAAAACGACCTGCGCAAATAACGAAATATCGTCTCCGTATCAAAATAGTAACGCCGACAATGGGGCATTGATTCCCAAATGTTCATTCTACTCCTTTCTATCTTCCGTTGTGATTCAACCGTGTACTTATCTCGAAAACCGCTGTCCACGACTGGACAAGGATCCGTCCGTTTCTGGACATTTCGTTTCCCAGTACCAAGCTCTTCTTGCTTAATTGCCACTTTTTTGGGTCTGGCATCAGATTTGATTTAAGAAATTGTATCTAATCAAATAAGCTGAATTTTTCATGAAAAAGACGATCCTGGGCGAATTGGAAGAACTGGTTTTGCTGGTGGTGGCCGCAAGTTCCGACGATGTCTATGGCGTGCCCGTCATGGAACAGCTTCAGGCCCTGACCGGCCGAAGCTTTACCGTCAGTGCGGTACACACAACGCTGTATCGGCTCGAAGAAAAAGGGTTCCTGTCTTCCTCGGTGGGTGGAGCGACAGCCGAACGGGGCGGAAGGCGTAAACGGCTGTTTGCGCTGACAGCCGCCGGTGGCCGGGTGTTGCTGGAGATTCAGCAAATGCGTCAGCAACTCTGGCAGTCTATTCCCGTTGGAAAATTAGAACTCCTGGGGCTATGAAAAAGCAACAAAAACCGGACAATCCCTCCTCTTCCGGCCCCACCTCCCCTCGTTGGGCGGACCGCCTGCTGGAATGGTTCGTAGCTCCTCACCTGCTGGAATACGTGCAGGGCGATTTGCAGGAACTATTCTACAAACGGGTGGAGCAGGTAGGTCCGACCCGCGCCCGTCGCGAGTACGTTTGGGCAGTGTTCCATTGCCTGACGCCCTTTTTTCATAAGCCACTCCGGCAAGGTACCGGCAAACCCATTTCTGATTACCCTCAACCCGCCCATACCGCTATGTTACGCAACTATTTCAAAATCGCTTTTCGGAACCTCGCCAAAAACAAGGGGTACTCCTTCATCAATATTTCGGGGCTCGCGATGGGCATGGCCGTGACGATGCTCATTGGGCTTTGGATTTACGACGAAATTTCGTTCAACCAGTATCATAAAAACTATGATGGCATCGCTCAGGTGAGGAGGTTATATACGGATCCCAATATCCAGAAAACCGATGGAACGGATGCCATGCAGTTTCCGATGGGAGCTGCTCTGAAAAGTCATTACCACCACTACTTTAAGCACATTCTGATGGCCTGGTGGGTGAGCGACTATACGGTTTCGGTGGCGGATAAAAAAATACAAAAAAAGGGTGAATTCATTGATCCGGGCGTTTTGGATATGCTTTCGCTGAAAATGCTCAGGGGAAGCTATGCATCGCTGAATGAACTCCACTCCATTGTGCTGTCGAAATCCACATCGGAAGCCATTTTTGGTGACGAAGATCCGATCAATAAAAAACTTAAAATTGATAACCGCATCGATGTCGTTGTGACGGGTGTATACGCGGACATACCTAAAAATAACCGGTTTGGCGAAGTGGAGTTTTTTTCGCCCTGGGATTTATGGGTGGCCTCCAATGATTGGATCAAACAAAATGAAACTGAATGGGGCAACAGTTCTTTCGGTATTTATGTGCAGTTGCAGCCCCCTATTTCCCTGGAAACCGCCAACGCCGGCATCAACGACTTTTATCAGAAAAGTACGCCAAAAGAAATGGCCGACCGAGCGGCAAAGTATGGCTACGAAGTTTTTTTATACCCGATGAATGAGTGGCATTTGTTTTCGGAATTTAAAAATGGAAGGGCGGCCGGTGGGCAAATTACGTTTGTCTGGCTTTTTGGTTGTGTCGGCCTTTTTGTTTTGCTGTTGGCCTGTATCAATTTCATGAATCTGAGCACGGCCCGAAGTGAAAAACGGGCGAAAGAAATTGGCGTGAGGAAAGCGATTGGTTCGTTGAAAAACCAGCTTATTCAACAGTTTTTAAGTGAATCTTTTCTGGTGGTAATACTGTCGTTTGTAGTATCGATGCTCCTGATTTTAATCGCTCTTCCCTGGTTTAATCATGTGGCCGACAAAGAATTATCGTTGCCATTTTCCAATTCATTTTTTTGGATAATCAGTTTGGTATTTATTGTGGTCACTACCTTTTTAGCTGGCGCTTACCCGGCCTTTTACCTCTCCGCTTTTCAGCCGGTGAAAGTACTGAAAGGCACGATTCGTTTGGGGCGCTTTGCGGCAATGCCGCGAAAAGTCCTGGTGGTGGTCCAGTTTACCGTTTCGGTCGTTCTGATCATCGGCACCATCGTCGTGTTTAAACAAATTCAATATGCGCAGGACCGCCCCGTGGGCTACAATCGGGAAGGCTTGATTACCATTCCAAAAAATGACCCTAATTATGTAGGCAAACTGGATGTGCTGCGAACTGAGTTGCTGAAAACCGGGATGGTAGCCGGGATGGAGCTATCGTCGAGCCCATTGACCGCCGTTTGGAACAATATGGGCGGTTTTAGTTGGAGCGGCAAAGACCCTGAGGTTGCCGATGATTTTGCCATCACCGATGTTTCATACGGTTTTGGCCAGTTGGTTCACTGGCAGTTGATGGCAGGCCGGGATTTTTCCAAAGCATTTGCAACCGACAGTACGAAAATGATTATTAATGAAACAGCCGCCAAATACCTTGGGTTAAAAAAGCCCGTTGGCGAGTTTATCACCTTTTACGACGGCAAAACATCCCGGCAAATTATTGGCGTGATCAAGGATATGGTCAGAAACTCGCCGTATGAACCCGAGAAACGTGCATTTTTCTTTTTAGATGCAAATTATAATTCCGCCAGCCAAATCGATATAAAAATCAAACCAACCGTCAGTGCGACTGAAGCGCTGCCGAAAATTGAAGCGGTTTTCAGGAAAGTAGTTCCTTCAGCAGCCTTCGACTACAAATTTGTTGATAGGGAGTTTGCTAAAAAATTCAGTAATGAAGAGCGAATCAGTAAGCTGGCTTCGTTTTTTGCCACGCTGGTCATTTTCATTAGTTGCCTGGGGCTGTTCGGATTGGCGTCGTTCGTCGCCGAGCAACGGACCAAAGAGATTGGCGTTCGCAAAGTACTGGGCGCTTCCGTACTGAATCTGTGGGGGTTACTGTCCAAAGACTTCGTGTCACTGGTTAGTATTGCACTGGGAATCGCGATCCCAATGTCCTGGTATGCGCTAACCAGCTGGCTTGAGAAATATACCTACCGCACCGAAATTTCCTGGTGGATTTTTGCAGTTTCGGGTGCCGGAGCTTTACTGATCACCCTGCTAACCGTCAGTTTCCAAAGCGTCAAAGCGGCTTTGATCAATCCGGTCAAAAGTTTGCGGTCAGAATAAAGGGACGCCTGCCTTCCATTGTTTCTCCATCCAGTCACATCAAAAACAGAAAAGGGCAGCTTGTGGCTGCCCTTTTGCAAGAATTTTATCATCAAAACTACAATTCCCGAACCCAGATGTTGCGGAAACTGAGCGGTTCACTTTTGTCGCCGTGGGCCTGCAATTTGATCGGAGCCGATTCGTATTTTTTGTATTTCGGTTGGCCGATGTATGTCGTCTCGCCTTTCAGTTCGTAGTTGTTCTGAACCACCACGCCGTTGTGAATCACCGTCACGTGGGCCGGAGTTTGCACCGAACCATCCGCCGTGAACGTAGGGGCTGTCCAGATGACGTCGTACACCTGCCACTCACCCGGTTTTTTGCTGGCATTCGCCAACGGAATCGCCTGTTTGTAGATGCTACCCGCCTGGCCGTTCGAGTAGGTTTTGTTTTCATACGAATCCAATACCTGCAATTCATAACCGGCGTCGCCCGGACCCGTTGAAGCCAGGAAAATACCACTGTTACCCCGGCTTTGGCCCGTCAACGAAATTTTCTCCGGAATTTTCCACTCGATGTGCAATTGGTAGTTCTTGAACGACTGCCTGGTTTCGATATTTCCGGCAGCTTTGTTGACGGTCAAAACGCCCTTTTCAACCGTCCAGTTGGCCGGTGATTTATCTTTCACCGAAACCCACTGATCCAGGTTCTTGCCGTCGAATAGTACAATGGCGTCGGAGGGCGCGTCGAGTGGCGTTTTTCCGGGTGTGATTACCTTCGGAACCGGATTCCAGACTTCGGTTTCTTCGGGCTTCATCCGGGGTGCACTGGCCGTTTCGGCCCCACCTTCCCGAGTCAGTGAACCGTTCAGGTCATTCCCGTTGAACGAGACCGTAATGTACATTTTATCACCTTCAATCCGGCCTTTAATCGGAATCGTGTTGTTCTGATAAACACTATTAAAGGAAAAGTCATTTCCGTTGACCTTGCCTTCGTTGATGGGCAGTTCGCCACTCGCGTTCCCAATTGTTCCGGTCAGCTTATCGCCCTCGGTTTTTAAATTTAACGTGATGGCGTAGTCATCGCCGATTTTGCCAATCCACTTGCCGTCAACCGGACCAGCAACAGAAATCGTTATACTAAGCAACGCGAGAAAAAAGGAAGTAAAAAGGGTTTTCTTCATACGGTTTTGTTGGTTTTCGTTTTTGAATCAGGTGGTTTTAAAAATCTTTAAACTGCTCGTACATTTCCTTCAGTTTCGGATCGCGTTCGCTTAAGCGAATGTCTTTTCGCATGGATTTAACGCCTTCGATGTCCTGCAGCAAACCGAGCACCTGATAGGCTCCAAACCGCACAAAGTACGCCGGGCTGGTTCGGGCCATCACTTCCAGCATTGGAATGGCCTGTCGCTGCGTGTCGGAACCCGATCGGATCAGGTATTTCCCGAAGACCTGCAAAAAGTTGTACAAATCCTGCGATTTCATGGTGTTCATCTTGTTGATGAACCAGGAATACCGGCTGGTATCGGTCGAATTGGCGTAAAAATTGGCCACCGCCGTCACAATATCGCCATTCGGTACATTCTCAAACCGGGCCGCAACTTCGGCCGCATCACCCGGTTTTGACAACAGATACGAATCCAGCGCCGACGATACGACCGCGTACGACGTGTCGTTCAGGGCTTCCCGAAACAACGGATCGTTGACGTTATCGCCGTACGACGCCAGCGTGTTGATGCCCTCCTGACGCACCAGCGATTTTTCGTCGTTGCGGGCTTTGCTCTGTACAATCCGTTCCACTTCGGCAAATTCCTGCCCATCGTATTCGGCAAAATTTCCCACAGCCACCTGCCGGATTTTCCAGAATTTATCCTTCATGGCATCCATCATCATGTGCCGAACCGTCGAATCGATCAGGTTGCTTTTGTTTTCCAGCCGGGTGATCGACTCGTATTTGTCCTGGTAATTATCCGCGTGGTAAAACTGAAAAACCAGTTCCGGCTTGTTTTTTTCCTGTTCAACGGTTCCCACAATTCGGTGGTCCGAGTCAAATACGATCAATTCCGGGCGTTGTTCGATCGGGAAAGTCAGAGCCTGTTTGGCCTTGTCGATCACCACTTCGTACGTCTTTTTCTGCCCTTTCACCCAAATATCGATTTTCACCGGTAGCCGGTAAATGGGTGTCTGTGTCGAATCCTGCTGCTGCATAACCGTCAACTGTACGGCGCCAGGTTTGAATTCTTTTTCGACCTTGATCACTGCGTGGCCCGGTTTCAGGAACCACTGATTGAAAAACCAGTTCAGGTCTTCGCCGGTTACTTCCTCGAAGGCTTCGCGCAAATCGCTCAGCTCGGCGGTTTTGAACCGGTGGCGCTTCAGATACAGCGTCAGGGATTCAAAGAAGGCTTCATCGCCAATGATCCGCCGGAGCAGGTGCAACACCCGCCCGCCTTTGGCGTACGAATGGCTGTCGAACATCTGCTCGCGGTCGGTATACCGGTATCGGATTAGCGGTTCCTGCTTCGTTTCCGATTCGGCCAGGTACTGATTGAGATCGTCCAACCCGTGCATATCCGCCGAATAAATGCCCTCGTGGTGTTCCCGCCAGAGGTATTCAGCATACGTCGCAAAGGCTTCATTCAACGGCAGATTGGCCCAGGATTCAGCCGTTGCCAGATTGCCAAACCAGTGGTGCGATAATTCGTGCGAAATCACATCATCGGAATTGCCATCGACCAGTTGCCGGTCTTCCATTTGCACGGTTTCGCCGTGGACGGTTGCCGTGGTGTTTTCCATCGCACCGGTTACAAAATCGCGCACGGCAATCTGACTGTATTTTTCCCAGACATACGGCACCCCAAATTTCTTCTCGAAAAATTCCACCATGGCGGGTGTTCGGCCAAAAATGCTACGGGCGGATTTTTCGTAGACCGGCTCGACAAAATAGCTGACTTCCAATGCTCCCCGGTCGGGTGTAGCCGCCAGCGAATCTTTCACGTAGGCAAATTCGCCCACCGCAATCATTGCCAGATACGGTGCGTGGGGCAGGGTTTGACGCCAGTAATCGGTGCGCATTCCTTCCTGATTTACCGTGGATGAAATCAGTTTTCCGTTGGAAAGCGTTCGGTATTTGTTCTCGACGGTCAGGTAAATTTCCTGCGTCATCTTTTCGTTGGGCGAATCGATGGTTGGAAACCAGCACGAATTGGCTTCGGTTTCGCCCTGCGTCCAGATCTGGCGCGGTTTATTCGGTTCGGCGCCGTCGTGATTGATGAAGTACAGACCTTTATCCTGCGAGATGGCCGCACTCCCGCCCAGCGGTCGTTCGTTCGGTTTGGCCGTGTAAACGATCTGAATATCAAAGGTATCGGCCCGGGTGTAGGTCCGGGGCAGTAACACGTGAATTTTCTGCCGGTCGTTGTACGTGTAATTGAGGGTATCGAAAACCGTCTCACCGGTTTTTAAGGTATCGAGCAGAAACACGCCTTTGATTTCAAATCCTTTCGCATCGACATCCAGTGTATTCTGCGGATAAAAATGGGGTTTAAACCGCAAACGTGCCATGCCATGCACCCATTGCCGCACCCAGTCGAAACTGAGATCAAGCCGGGTATGAATCAAATCGTGCGGGAGCGAACGGGACGGATTATAGGGTCCGTTAACGGGTGTGGGAGATGTCTTTTTATCGGAATCCGCAGCACGGGAAGCCTGTCCCAGTGCCCAGTGACTACCGATGAAAAAAACAAGGACTATACCGATATTTCGGAAAATCTTAAACATACTGCGTATTCACTTAGCCTCTTTCAAAACGCGAAAATCCGCATTTTAGTAAGTTGTTGTCAATTTGTCTACTGCACACTATCCACCGCTTTTGATACGGCAGCTGCCTTTTTTGCTGGAAACCAGGATACGACAATCGTTACAATGATCACAATAAGTGTGGTAATGACCAGATCATTGGCTTCCAGTTTCACCGGATACGCGTCGATGAGTGAACTCTCGATGCCCATCGATACAAACCCGAAACGCTGCTGCAACAGACACAGGGCAATCCCCAGCACCAGTCCGATAATTGCCCCAATAAAAGCCACAATACTGCCTTCGAACAGAAAAATCCGCCGAACCAGCGAGGGTGACGCGCCCATCGCGTACAGGATTGCGACATCATCTTTCTTTTCAATGGCCAGCATCGACAACGAGAAAAAGATGTTGATCGACGCAATCAGCACCAGAAAAGCCAGTGTAACGGTTACAAACAGTTTCTCGATGCGAATGGCCCGAAACAGATCCGGATTCAGATCGTCCCGGTCTTTAATGACCACGTTGCTTCCCAATTGCTGCTGGAGTGTTTTCTTTACCTCAGCAATCTCCACACCCGGTTTTACCTGCAATTCCAGCGAAGATAACTGATTTTGTTGATAGCCAACCAATTCACGGACAACACTTAGCGGGGCTAAAACGTAATCGTTGAAATTATCTTCAATAAAAAAAACGCCCGAAACCAAAAAATTAGCCTGGTTAAAGGCATCGGATGACAAAACTGAATAGGTCTTGCGATTTTGCGGATACCAGAGTTCCAGCGGAGTCAGCATATCTTCGGGCGAAATCAGCAATGCGTTCCGCACTCCTTCGGCCACCAGCGCATAATTCACGCCGTCTTCCTGCAAACGGAGTTTACCCTCCACCAGTGCCGTGTCGAGTTGGCGACGCTGCAGGTACGAATTGTCGATGCCTTTCAGCTTGATCACCGTCTGTCCGTCGCGGTAACGGGCCAGCGCGTTGTCTTCAATGACCTGCGTGATCAGCACCACGTCACCGGTTTTTCGGATGGCTTGCAGCAATTCAGGCGAAGCCGTCAGGCGTTTTCCCAACGCGGGCGCAACGGTCAGGTCGGCTTCGAATGTCTTGAAAATCATCCGGTTCAGTTCCTCCATCCCATTAAAAACCGACAACACCACCACCAACGCCATCGTCCCCACGCCCACGCCCAGCATCGACACCAGCGAAATCAGATTGATGAAACTACGTTTGCGTTTCGAGAAAAAATACCGTCGGGCGATCCAGAGGGGCAGGTTCATAGGTCAGTCCTCATCGTCTTCTTCCGGCGCGGGCGGAATGTCGAGATTGGCAAAAATAGCGTCCATTTTGGCGGCATATTCGGCCGTGTCGTCGAGGTAAAAATGCAATTCCGGCATAATCCGGAGCTGGTGCCGCACGCGTTCGGCAAGCTGCTGCCGGATCGCTTTGCTTTTCTCCTTGATCGATTCCAGCAGCAGTTCTTTATTCGGGGTTACCAGAAAGCTCACATACACCCGTGCAATGCTAAAATCGGGTGACACCCGCACGTTCGTAACGGTGATAAAAGCGCCGTTGAACAGGTGTCGGCTGTCGCGTTGAAAGATTTCACTCAGATCCTTCTGCAACAACCTCGATACTTTCTGTTGTCGTTTCGATTCCATTTTTGAAAAACAATGAACCGCACGGGCGGCCCCGAATTAACAATGAATAATGAAGGCCGAAATAAATACATGCCTTATTTTGATTTTAATTAGGGGCCGCCCGTGCGGTTCATTTTTAATTGTTCATTATTCATTTTAAGCGGTGCAAATATCCGCCTTTTATTCGACTTCTTTCACCTTAAAGCCTTAATTTCGTCGTTCCATTTAGTGGTACATACCGTAAACCAACGAGTCCCTTGTTAAGTTTTTTTCGGGTTAACGCCACCCTTCAGATTGTTGGTCTGATGCTTTTGCTGCTCCTGATTCGATTGCCGTTTCTGCTGTCGCCCCCTCCCCTGCTGGTTCCGGAACTGAACTGGATGCTGGTGGGCGAACAGATGAACAACGGCAATCTGCTGTACCGCGACATCTGGGACAGCGTCAGCCCGCTTTCGGCGCTGGTTTACTGGCTGCTGGATATGGCGGTTGGACGGTCGCACCTGGCCTACCATGTGGCCGGAACGGCGCTGGCGGCTTTTCAGGTGTTGTATTTCAACTGGGTGATGAACGTCCGGGATATTTATCCCGACCGCAACTGGATTCCCGGCCTGATCTACGTCCTGTTTCTGAACATGTCGTTCGATTGCAGCACCTTGTCGCCGGTTTTGCTGTCAACGACCTTTCTGCTGCTGGCATTTGGCACGCTCATCAAACAAATGGACCGGCGCGGAGCCACCGACGAAGTTTTTGAAGTCGGTTTTTACATCAGTCTCGCGGCCCTGTTTTATTTACCTTCGGCCCTGTTCATTTTGTGGGCATTGATGGCCTTGCTGCTGTTTACCGGGGCGAGTTTCCGGCAGCATTCCCTCCTGATTTTCGGTTTTGCGTTCCCGATTGTCCTGACGCTCCTGTATTATTACCTGGCCGATAGTCTGGCCGATTTAAACCGCAATCTGTTATCATCGGTTTTTCGGGTTCGGCAATACGACCTGACCGATTTCCAGACGTTGCTGGCTTCCATGTTCCTGCCTTTTGCCATGGGTACCCTCGGTTTACTGAGTCTGTTTCGGCAAACCACCCGGTATGTTAATTTCCAGCAACGTTGCCAGCAAATCATGATGATCTGGGCGCTGACGGCGGTGATTTCGGTGGCGCTGATGCCATTTCTGGCTCCGATGCTGTTTATCAGTTTTGTTCCGGCGCTGGCTTTTTTTGCGTCGTATTACTTCCAGGGAATTCGCCGGGAGTGGATAGCTGAATTTATATTTCTGGGGGTATTTGTCTTTACCCTCCTGATTCTTTACCAGGGGGCACTGGCGCTGGTTCCTAAATGGGAACTGGGCCAACTCAGTGCCTTACAGGTCAAAACATCGCCCATCGACCGGCATATCCAGCAGCAGCGCATCCTGGTCATTGGGGAAGACCTCAGTGCCTATCGAAATAATCAGGCAGCCACACCGTATCTGAACTGGGATTTAGCCAAATTCGATCTCCGAAACCTCGACAATTACGAAAGCGTGATCAGCGTTTACGATCATTTCCGCAAAGACCCACCCAGTTACATCATTGATAAAGAAGGAGTTATTAAAAAACTTTTTCAGCGTGCGCCCTCCCTTTCGGCCATGTACGAAAAGACGGATTTACCGGACGTTTACCACCGAAAAGAGGCAGCCATCAACAACTGATTTTCCCCACCCGCGTCTGGTGCCTTCCTCCTTCAAATTCTGTAGCGAGAAAAATTTTCACACATTCCAGCGCTTCTTCGGCCGAAATATACCGTTCCGGCAGGCAAAGAATATTGGCGTTGTTGTGTTGACGGGCCAGCGCGGCCAATTCGGGCAGCCAGCACAAAGCGGCCCGAATGCCCTGGTGTTTGTTGGCCGTAATGGCGACGCCATTGCCACTCCCGCAAACCAGAATGCCCCAGTCGAATTGCTTGTTTTCGACAGCTGATGCCACGGGATGAGCAAAATCCGGATAATCAGCGGAGGCTTCCGTATAAGTTCCAAAATCTTTCGTCGGATAGCCTTCTTTTTCCAGCCAGGCGACAATTTCCTGTTTATACGCAAATCCGGCGTGATCGGCACCAACGGCAATTGAGGGTTTCATGGGATTTTTATTAACTATTGAAACTAAAACTACGATATTACGTTATTATGTTCCGGTTCTGCGCTGAGCAGCAGCGGACAGACAGGAGGGCCAACATTTTTCACACCAACATGTCCGTTTTTTTTACAAAGTAAGTGATCAAATAAGCATCAACAACACAATTCATTCCGGAAACTTTACAGATAAGGTCAAAAACCGCCCCGGTTTTGCTGACCTGTCATTTGGAAAGATACCCACCATCAGCGAGTCTGGAAGTTGAAATTGGTTCGGGGTTAAACTGTTTAATCGCAGACGCCCGAAGAATCCAACACCCACGGCTGCTAAATCCGAAAAATACATGGAATCCGAAAAAACAGTACATCGGTCTGAAACCCAGAATGTTTCGCAAATACAAAAAGACCTTCCCAAACGCGACGAGTTGCTGCTTACTCCCGACGAGCAGCGCATCAAAGAAGCCTTTCAGGACCGCAATTGGAGTGAAATAAAAATTGCCGACTCCTGGGTCATTTTCAAGGTGATGGCCGAGTTCGTCGAAGGATTCGACAAGCTCGCCAAAATCGGTCCCTGCGTGTCCATTTTTGGCTCGGCCCGCACCAAACCGGACAATCCGTATTATCAGATGGCCGAAGAAATTGCGGCTAAGCTCGTGAAGCACGGCTACGGCGTCATTACCGGCGGTGGACCCGGTATCATGGAAGCGGGGAACAAAGGCGCTTTCGAGCAGGGCGGAAAATCGGTCGGCCTGAACATTGAACTCCCGTTTGAACAGGAAAGCAACATTTATATCGACCCGGACAAGAACATCAATTTCGATTTCTTTTTCGTTCGGAAAGTCATGTTCGTCAAATATGCGCAGGGGTTTATTGCGCTTCCGGGCGGTTTCGGAACACTGGACGAATTATTCGAGTCGCTGACGCTGATTCAGACGAAGAAAATTGCGCGCTTCCCGATCGTGCTGGTTGGCCGATCCTTCTGGCAGGGACTGGTCGATTGGATTGAACAAACCATCCTGGAAAAAGAACACAACATCAACCCCGGCGATATGAACCTGATTTCGCTGGTCGACACGCCGGATGAAGCCGTCAAAGCCATCGACGATTTCTACATGAAATACCTGTTGAAACCCAATTTTTAACCGAAACGGGTCTGCGGTTTTGAGACGTTCAAAACCGCAGCTGTATTCTAAAACTCCAGATAGGGCGTCAGTTTTTCAATCGTTCTGGCGTCGAGAACGCGAAGGTTGCGGAGCGATTCGGGTGAGGTATACGGCCCGTGTTGCGTCCGGTAGTTGACAATGATTTCGGCCTGCCGTTTGGTTAGATAGACGTGCCGATCGAGGGTTTCGGCGCTTGCGGTATTGATCGGTATTTTATTTGCCGGTGTCTGCAACTGGCCGTATTTGGTCAGTTCACTCAACGCCAGGGAGTCCAGACCGAATATTTCGGTGTATTGTTCCGTCGAAATAAAACCGCCCAACGCATCCCGAAACTTCACAATCCGGTTCGCCAGTTTGGAGCCAATGCCCCGTAACTTGATAAGTTCAGTGGTGTCCGCCGTATTGATGTCAAACGATTGCAAAACCGGTTTGCTAAACCGGTCCGACGAATACGCTGGTTTAGCGTAAGGTACTGCTTTATCGGTATTGGTTTTGTTTTTGTAAAACGGGTTAGGATACGAATCCGGTGACTTTCCACTGGTTTTATCCTCACTCAATCGAATGTACGGTTCCAGGTCGGCATACAGCTCCGGCGAAAAATCGTAAATCCTCAATAAATCTTCCTTTTTGCGAAACTGCCCGCCTTTGGATCGGTACCGGACAATGCGGTCGGCCAGCCAGCGGGGTACCCCCAGGCGTTGCCAGCTTTCGGAGTCGATGGTGTTGGGATTAAAGGCAAACCGGTCAATTTTCCGGCTCTCGACCACCGACTCTGTGTGTTCGGGGTGGTGGTCAGATCGGTCGTCATCGGCTATTTTGTCTTTTTCGAGCAGGGCAACCAGGCTGTCAAGCTGGCGTTTATTAGAAGCAGACGTATCCGGAACCTGATCGGGAACCCACTGGCGATAAGCCAGCGGCAGCGCCAACAGGAAGCCGGTAAGTGTCAGCAATGCCAACATCCCCCGTGCTTCTTGTTGGGATACTCCGAAATAATCCCGGAGTATTGCTACTACCTTCTTCATCGTTGGTGCCGGAATTCAATAGGTTGGTGTTACGGAGGGTTTCCGGAACCTACATGATTAGACGGAGCGACACCAGGAAAGTAACACGTCCAGTACCAAAAGAACTACCATTTTGTCGTATTGCCGCAAAGCGTAACTTAGGGGGCGATTTCCGGGTCCGGAAAAACCGTAGGTGCCCTGAACAAATCGAAGCAAACAGCGGTTTTGGAAGGGTAAAGCAAATGCCACTCCTCATCCGAATTTTACGTTTTACACTGCTATGGCATTTATCGATTATTACAATGTCCTGGGCATACAAAAAAATGCCTCCACCGACGATATAAAAAAGGCGTATCGAAAACTGGCCCGGAAATACCATCCGGATTTAAACCCCAACGACCAGGAAGCCAATACGCGATTCCAGCAAATCAACGAAGCCAATGAGGTATTGAGCGATCCCGACAAACGGAAGAAATACGACCAATATGGCGAAGAATGGAAACATGCCGAGCAGTTTGAGCAGGCCCGGCAGTCGCAGCAGCAAGCCGGTCGAAGCGAGCAGCGGTTTTCCGGTGATGCCTTCTCCGGCAGCGATTTTTCCGATTTTTTCGAATCTTTTTTTGGCGAAAAACCGCGTGGCAGCGGTGGCCGACAGGCCCAGTTCCGTGGACAGGATTATTCCTCTGAACTCCAGATCAGTCTGCGGGAAGCCTACGAGACCCACCAGCACACGCTTTCCGTCAACGGTAAAAACATCCGCATTACGGTACCCGCCGGTATTGCTAACGGGCAGGTAATCAAATTGAAAGGCCAGGGCGGACCAGGAGCCAATGGCGGCCCCGCCGGTGACATCTATATCACTTTTGTCATTGCCGAAGATGCCGATTTTAAACGACTGAACGACGATCTGTATAAAACCGTTGAGTTGGATTTATACACGGCGGTTCTGGGCGGAGACACAACCATCGAGACCTTAAGTGGGAAAGTAAAGTTAAAAGTGGCCCCGGAAACCCAGATCGGTACCAAAGTTCGGTTAAAGGGCAAAGGCTTTCCGGTTTACAAACAGGAAGGAAAATTTGGGGATCTTTACGTCACCTATTCGGTAAAAATCCCGACCGGTTTGACCGAAAAACAGAGAGCATTATTTAAAGAACTATCTGAATTATAACCAGTTAGAATATGCTACCGGAAGATGTAATTCTTGTTGAAGACTACTGTCTTAAGTACCAGATAGAGCACGCGTTTGTTTTTTCCCTGGAAGAATACGGCCTCATCGAACTGGTTGTGGTGGAAGCGCAAAAATGCATTCCTCTCCATCAGATGCAGGCCATCGAGAAATTCAGCAACCTGTATTATGATCTGAATATCAACCTAGACGGGATTGATGCGATCAGTCATTTGCTGCAAAAAATTGAAGTCATGCAGGACGAAATCCGACTGCTGAAAAGTAAGCTGAGTCTGTATACTATTCCGGTGTAACGGTATTTTCCCTTGCAGTCCGGTACGTTCGGATCGGCTACGGCATTTTCAAAGGCCACAGCAACCCGGCACTCCGCATCCGAGAGCGATCAAAACCGATCATCCATTGACGGTTCAGCCAATTTCAGGAATTGGCTGCAGGAACCCTTCTATCTTGTCCAGCAGATCTTGTACGACAAAAGGCTTGGTTAAATAAGCATCCGGCGCGGAATGACTCATCGCTTGCCGGGCAATTGGCCATTCGGCCCCGGAAATCAGGATGACGGGCAACTTAAACGGCAATGCTTTTACCGCTTCCAGAACTTCCACCCCACTCATCTGCGGCATCAATAAATCCAGAATTACCAGATCCGGACGCTGAATCGATTGGTGAATCCAGTTCAGGGCTTCCCGCCCGTTGTTGGCGATCAGTACCTCATAACCGGTTTTGGTTAATCGGGAGGTCAATAAATGCCGGTAAACGACATCATCGTCCACTACTAAAATTGTCTTCTTTTCTCGCATTTTTCATGGTCGGCAACGTTTTCCCGTTTAAACAAGGAATCGTTGCCAAAGTTTTACACGTTGAATTTTAGAACTCACCCCTCTTTTCTAACTCACTGAAATACAAGCTACGGGTTACGATAACTCCTTCAAAATTCGAACCAGATCGTGCGGCAAAAACGGTTTTCGTAAAAAAAATTGAAAACCGGTCGATTTCACGCGCTCAATCGTTTCGACACTATCATCCGCAGATACGGCAACAAGGGGTACACCGGGCTGCAACTCCTGCAGGTTTTGGGCCAACTCGTAGCCGTCGAGTTCCGGCATGTGCAAATCCAGTAAAATAGCCCGGTACGGCACGGTTCGGGCCGATTCCAGGGCCTTTAGCGGGGAATTGAACGTGGCTACCTGTCCCCCCTGTTTAGCAATAAGGTGAGCCAGTAGTTTGGTATTCAGCGGATTGTCGTCAACGGCGAGCAGCAAATCATTCGGTTGTGAGAGTCTGGACGACCGTTCTTTCGGAGCCGTTTCAAGAACCGGTAGATGCAGGCGAAAACCGAATTGCGATCCTTCCCCTTCCCGGCTGCGGACTTCCAGCTTACTACCCATTAGCTCAAGGAGTTGCCGGCAAATGGCCAATCCAAGACCGGTGCCCCCGTAGAGTCGCGTGGTGGAAGCCGAAACCTGGGTGTATTCGTTAAAGAGAAGCGCCAGGGATTTTGGGGGAATTCCTATCCCGGTATCGCTCACCTCAATTTTCAGATCGATTTCGGACGCATCATCAGACGTCACCGATACATGAACCCGCACCTCACCAGC
This sequence comes from Larkinella rosea, assembly GCF_003858635.1. Lineage (GTDB taxonomy): Bacteria > Bacteroidota > Bacteroidia > Cytophagales > Spirosomataceae > Larkinella > Larkinella rosea. The sequence continues at coordinate 1,041,939 of NZ_RQJO01000009.1, read as the reverse complement.
TTCCGTAAATTTAATGGCATTACTGATCAGGTTAACCAAAACCTGGAAAATGCGCGTCGCATCGCCCTTCAACTGGCCTGGTAGCCGGGCATCTATTTGGGTAACCAATTGAATGTTTTTCTGTTGAACCCGCCAGTTCTGCATTTCAACCGCCTGCTGAATCAGCTCGCTCAGTGAGAACGGAATGGATTCGAGCACCAGCTTCCCCGCCTGTAACTTGCTGTAATCGAGAATATTATTGACCAGATTAACGAGCGTCCGCCCGGTCGTTTGCAAACGGCGAAGGCTCTTCTGCTGGTCATCACGCGGTTTTTCATCGATCAGCAACTGGGTATAGCCTTCCAGCGCATGCAGCGGTGTACGGATTTCGTGGCTCAGCGTTGCCAGCAGTTGCGATTTCTGACGCGCCAGTTCTTCGGCTTCCGCCCGGGCCTTCACCAGCCGGTTGTTGGTCCGACGCAACTCCATCAACAACATCACCTGAGCCGCCAGCGCCTGTAAAGTCATTTTCTGCGCAGGAGCCAGTTGGCGGGGATAATGATCGATCACACAGATGGAACCAATGGCGAACCCCTCCGACGACAGCAAGGGAACGCCCGCGTAGAAAATGATGTTCGGCGGACCCGTTACGGCGGGGTTATCCCAAAAGCGGTGATCCATCTTCGTATCTTCCACAATCAAGGGATGGACGTTGACGATGGTATGCGCGCAAAGCGAAATTTCCCGCGGAATGTTCTCAACCGCCAGGCCAAAATACGACTTCACCCACTGCCGGTCCTTGTCGATCAGACTAACCATGGCGATGGGAGTCTGACAAATCTGGGAAGCAATGTGCGAAACCCGGTCATATTCAGCTTCGGGGGCCGTATCCAGCAGGAAATACTGGCGCAACGACTCAAGCCGTTGGGCGTCGTTATCAGGAATGGGAGCAATCAACATAAGGAACGGGTTGAAACCGGTCGAAAATAGATTTCAGTACAAAAAGCGAATCCGTGCGAGCTTGCTTCAAAAATGGGTCAGATGGGCCTTCGCTAATTGAAACATTCCTTTGGATATAAAGTAGTTTTGAAGGAAATCCGTACAGCGCAGTATTTACGGTTAAATACAGTTTTAATTTTCATCATTTTAAAGAAATAATAGAGATGGCAGCGTACCTATCTGTTGACAAAAAGCGTTCCAGATAGCCCTTTCCACGGTATAGAGATGCCTTTTCTACCCTTATTTAATAACTTATTAATCACTATTCTCTTCCTTTAATTTGCCTTTAATATGTTACCCAAACTGCATAAATGGTGCCAAATTTTAATCTGGAAGGCCATAATTTGGGGTACAAATGCCAGATTTTCGGATTGCATTCCCAAGGCTGTTGCGGCTTGGTTCCAATTGACAAAGGACCCCATCCGAACCGGGCGGTTTTTAGGATGGCTCAAAAGTGTAAAATTTTTGTTAGGCGACTGGTCTAAATCCGTATTTTTGCGGCATCATGGAAGACGCAAAACCGAAACAGGCTCCGGCCACCTCTCTGCAAGACATTATTTCCCACGCCAAAGAATACGGCTTCGTGTTCCCGTCCAGTGAAATTTACGACGGTTTACAGGCGGTTTACGACTACGGTCAGAACGGCGTGGAACTGAAAAATAACCTCAAATCGGTCTGGTGGAAGGCCATGACGCAGGTTCACGACAACGTGGTGGGCATCGATGCGTCGATTTTCATGCACCCGCTGACCTGGAAAGCCTCGGGTCACGTCGATTCGTTCAACGACCCGATGATCGACAATAAAGACTCTAAAAAACGGTACCGCGCCGATCAGTTGCTCGAGTTGAAAGCCGAAGAATATGCCGCCAATGGCCAGGCCGAAAAAGGGCACGAACTGCTGCTCGAAATGGGTCGCCTGCTGGGCGAAAACGACCTCGACGGCGTTCGGGAACTGATCATTAGCGAAGGCATCGTCGATCCGATTTCCAAAACCGCCAACTGGACCGAAGTGCGGCAGTTTAACCTGATGTTCTCCACGCAGGTGGGTTCCGTGGCCGAAGACTCCAGTCTGATTTACCTGCGTCCCGAAACCGCTCAGGGTATTTTTGTCAATTTTCTGAACGTTCAGAAAACCGGTCGGATGAAGATTCCGTTCGGGATTGCGCAAATCGGCAAAGCGTTTCGCAACGAGATCGTGGCCCGGCAATTTACGTTCCGGATGCGCGAATTCGAACAGATGGAAATGCAGTTTTTCGTTCGTCCCGGCACCGAAATGGAATGGTACGAAAAATGGAAAACCGCCCGGCTGAATTTCCACAAAGCCGTCGGTCTGCCCGCCGAAAAATTGAAATTCCACATTCACGAGAAACTCGCGCATTACGCCAATGCGGCTGTCGATATCGAATACCAGTTTCCGTTTGGTTTCCGCGAAATGGAGGGTATTCACTCCCGCACCGATTTTGACCTGAAAAGCCACCAGGAACTGAGTCGGAAAAAGCAGCAGTATTTTGACAACGACCTGGACGAAAACGGCAAACCGTTTGGCAATTACATTCCGTACGTGGTCGAAACCTCCGTCGGTGCGGACCGACTGTTTCTGGCAGTTTTCTGCAATGCGTTGACGGAAGAAGTGGTGGGTGAAGGTGAAAACCAGAAAACCCGGACGTACCTGAAACTGCATCCGGCGTTGGCACCGGTGAAAGCCGCCATCTTCCCACTCGTTCGGAAAGACGGTTTGCCGGAAAAAGCCCAGCAGATTCTCAAGCTGTTGCGCAGCGATTTCCGGGTCATTTACGAAGAACGCGACGCCATCGGCAAACGGTATACGCGTCAGGATCTGATCGGTACGCCGTTCTGCATCGCCGTCGATTACCAGACGCTGGAAGATGACACCGTTACCATTCGCCACCGCGACTCTACCGAGCAAATCCGGATGCATATCAGCGAACTGAAGCAGCACATCGGCCAGGCCGTATCGATGGAACGGATTCTGGAACAACTTTAAAATCGCACCTACGGGCCAGCGGGCGCTCCCGTTGAGTCCGCCGGTCCGTAGGTACGTATGAAAATCTCGCTTTACACATCCGTTGAACAAGATTACCGACAGGTGTGGGCGGGATTTACGCAGACGCTTTTTGACCAACTCAGTCCGCCGTTTCCGCCCGTCAAAGTCGTTCGGTTTGATGGCTGTCAGAAAGGCGATATGGTCCATTTGCGCCTGAACTTTCTATTATTCAGGCAGGACTGGATCAGTCGCATCACCGACCAGCAGGCTACCGATCAGGAAATTTACTTCATCGACGAAGGCATCCAACTGCCCTTCTTTCTCGCCTACTGGCACCACAAACACCGCATCATTCGCGACGGTGATCAAACGCGCATTGCCGACGAAATCCACTTCCGAACGCCCAGCCGACTGACGGATTTCCTGCTCTACCCCATCATGTACGGTTTATTTGCCTATCGGAAACCGATCTACAAACGATTTTTCAAACCGCTGACAGGGCCTTAAGGCCGAATCGTCGGCCCGGCGCTGTCAGGGTTTAAGCACTTTAATCAACCCTGTTTCCGGTCCGGCAGCCGCACGGAGAAAATAGACGCCAGCCGCCTGCGTGCGAACATTCATCGATTGGCGTTGACGTTGACCCGTTGCCGACATACCGTGCTGCAAAACCGTCCGACCGTGGAGATCAGTCAGTTGCAGTCGAACCGTTTCGCCAGCCGGGGCAATAAATTCAACTTCAAATACATCCGAAACCGGGTTTGGTAACACCTGAACCTGAAATATGCCCCCATTTTCTACTGTTGACAGCCGCGCGCCGGTAGCAACCGGCGGTTCGATTCCATAAATCAGATTGCCCTGGTAATACACTGTAACGTGGTCATTTTCAGAAAAAGGCGCGGCTGCTTTGTACGAATAATCATTGGTCTCGTTGAAATTCGACCAGTTGGATTTCGCAATCCGGTATTGAATATTTCCGGTGTTACTGAGTGGATACAAGGTTCCGGCGGCCGGTTTTACGTTTAATTCCAGGTACGTTTCCGCGCCGGACCGGGCGGGGTTGACCGGAACAAACTGGCCCGTCAGGTTGGAATTACCAAGTTTGGCGTAATCGATCCAGTAATTGAGCGATGTCGTTCCTTCGGGCGTAAACCAATAACGGACAGCCAGATCACCATATGCCAGCGGTACATTTCCTTCGTTGCTGACTTTCAGATACGTGCTGATGGAGTTCGAATTAGGATTGCCGTTTTTGTTTTCTGTGAGCACTTTCAGCTTGACGACGGGCGACGTGGTTTGCGGTTCAACGCCCCAGATCAACGTGCCATTCCGGTAAACCGTGATCCGGTCCGTGAGGACATAATTTGCATTTGCCGAATACGAATGATCGTCGGTTTCGTTCAAATCGGCCCAGTCTTTATTCGCCAAACGGGTTTGGATCGGGCCGGAATTACCGCCAGCCGCCAGATTTCCCGCAGAAGCCTCAAAACCGTATTCTATATAACCGTTAGCACCAAGGAGAGCGGGTGAATCCTGACGGACATAATTTATCTTGACCTTATTGTTACCCAACTGCGCATAATCGATAAACGTGTTGATACCGGCATAATTCTCCGCCGTAAACCAATACCGGATCGTCAATTCGGAATAAGGTACCGCCGTCGTTCCCTCGTTGACCAGTTTCAGATACGGTTTGATCTGGTTATTCGTTGCCTGTCCGTTGTCGCCATTCTGGTATTGCACCTTCAGCAACGCCAATTTTGACAGATCGAAGCGGGCCAAAACCGGAACGTGGTCGGAAGTCGTGTTGCCGTAATCATTAATGGTCAGATACGGCGTTCCAACGCCCGCCGAACCGTTGATGTAAGCGGGAGCCAGTTCGTTGGAAACCATGATGTGATCGATCACGTTGTCTTCCGTCAGATATGTCCGAAAACCGTTGTCGCTGAGTGCCTTGGTAACCCCTGTAAAACGGGCGGTATCATCCGTGAATGGTTTGTAAGTGGTTTCGGTCGTAGCCACATTGGCCACGGTGCGGTCGAGATCATCGTTAAAATCGCCGGCCAGCAGCAACAAATCATTGGGATACTGCGCCTTCAGCGTGTCGTACAACACCTGAACGTCGTATTTCCGGCGGTTATAGGCCAGCTGCGAATTCGGTGCACCTTCGTTGGCTTTGGTATGCAATCCAATGACATTGATCTGTTTACTGACCCCAGCAACCGACACGTTGAACTTCCACAGGTATGGATAGCGTCCCGACGCCCAGAAATTGTCAGTAGCTGTCGGATAACCCGTCAGGTTTTCCACTTTTTCCATCAGCGGTTTTTGAGAAATCAACGTGGCCACATCCGATTTATACAGAATACACACCCGCTGCGTGTTGGCCGGTAAAACAGGGCCGGGCGTCGCCGGATTGGCCGGAATTTCGTGCCCCGGATTGTTGGACACAAACGGTGAGCAATTCCCCTGATAACCCGGCATTCCGGCCAGCAGACTCGGCAAGGCATTGTCCGACGAGATTTCCTCCAGCACAATAAGGTCTGATTGCAGGCTGTTCAACACCGATATGGCGTTCGTGACCTGCTGCGCTTCGTTGGTCGGGCCGTTGCCGGTGCTTCCCAGCCATTCGATATTCCAGGCGGCCACGTCGAGCGTCAGACTGCGGTCGATGTTTCCACCGGCGGGTGCATAGGGCGTCGAACCCGGCAGATCCTGCGTGAAGCGCGGCAGCAATTGCGTGATCGTATTGAAACGGGCCACCACGCCAGTGATGGCTGCCGGACCCACCGGATTGGTGTTCCCGGGAATGTTCGTGCCCCGATTGACCCGGATTTCCTGCGTACCACTTGCATCGTTCAGCAAAAAGTTGGCATCCGGCGTCAACACAAAAACCGGGTTGGGCGAAGCGACTACCGCATTGGGGCGAATGACGGCGGAACTGACCGTTACCAATTGACCTTCATAATCCGGTAGTTGCGTCGTTGTAATCACTTTCGGCGTGAGTGGGCCTTTGTTACCGAAGTTCGTAAACGATACGGTTCCGGTAACCTGCTTGTTGTTATTGAAAACACCAAGTGTTCCATCGGTAATCTGAACCGAGTCGCCAATTTGAACGCTGCTCCGGAACGCCGTATTGAAAACGGCAATACCTCCCGTCGGATCCTGAATGTAGGCCACGTCGTTGAACTGATTGCTGACCGTCACGCGCCCCGCAATTTTGCCTCCCGGCAACGAAGAAATCGGCGTATTGACCGGCTGACTCCGGGCCACGGCAATGGAGGCAATCGTATTCGGGTCGAAAACCGTTCCGCTAACGGTTACGTCCACCGAGGCTGAACCACTCACGTGGGTAATCGTTCCACCGGGCGTTCCCTGCGGTGTGCCGATTAAGCGAACATGGATGGAAGTAGCCGCCACGCTGCTGTTCGACAGCGGTAAGGTCAACGAGGTCGTATACGTACTTCCGATGCTGATTTCAAAACCGGCTGGCGCACTGATGAGGACGTCGGCAGCTAAGTTTGAGCCGGAAAGGGTATAGGATTTGGGGGCCGAAGGTGTTCCTTCAGAAGTGGTAAAACCGGATAAAACCGTCGGATTGACGGATAAAACCGGGGTGGGCGTGCCGCTACCTTCAATGGTGGCGGTGACGCTCAAATCGTCGATGGCCAGACCGTGGTCCGAACCGGTATGATCGGGGTCGTACCACCGCAGCATGATCTCACTTCCCGGCGCAATCGACAAACCGGCAAGGGTGAAACTTTTGGCTTGCCGGTTCGTATTTCCGTCGATAGCCCCGGCGGTTCCGCCCGAAACAGAGTTGGTGAAATCCAGTGCCGAAACCGCTACATAATTGGCCGGGACGGCCCCCGCAGCCGGATTGGTGGTTTCAATGGCCGAGGTTGAAACCAGGTACGAAAACTGAACCGTTTGGAGATCCGGAGCCGCACTGTTCCGCCATTGTTCGCCATTGTACAGGATGGCTAATGAAGTAATGACGGCACCGGTTTCGTTTTTCAGGCGATAACCATATGTGAAATGACCGGCAGCGGCATTGCTCGAACCGACCGAACCCAAAGCCCGGTCGTTACTGGTGCCAAAACTGTTGAGCGCCCCGGCGTTCGAACTGCCCGTACCGGCAACAATGGTCGTTCCTGTTCCGGTGCGCTCTCCATAAAGCCCCGGAATGGTGCTGTTTTGAACAAACGTAGACGTACCGCTGGCGGGCAGCGCATCCAGATTTTCGGTGCGGGTCAGATTCCCGACGGTGAAAGAAACCTGGGCAACAGATTTGGTAACTGAGAATAATCCCAGCAACCCAAAAAGCAGAAAGCCCCTGATGAAGTGAGGTAAAGTTGGATGGTGCATAACGTTGGATTTGTTTCACACAAATCTATTACGTCAGTCCAATATCCAACGTTACCAATTCATTAATTATGAGAACATTTATCGTATAGCCCAACAAACCACCAATCCGGTTAATGGGGTCATTTCTTGGCGTTTAGACTTTGCCTTCGATCTGCAATGCCTCGTCCTCTGCCTCGACGAGTGCGCCATTTTCGTTGAACTCCCCTTCCCAGCGGGCAATCACAACCGTAGCGAGGCAATTACCAATGACGTTGACGGAAGTCCGCGCCATGTCCATTAATTCGTCGATTCCGAGGATGATAAAAACCGGTTCGACCGGTAAGCCGAACGAAGCCAAGGTTCCCAATAGAATCACCAGCGTGGCGCGCGGAACCCCGGCCACCCCCTTGCTGGTCAGCATCAGCGTAAAAACCATCAGAAGCTGCTGTCCAAACGTCATTTCTACCCCGGCGGCCTGGGCCACAAAAACCGATGCCAGCGAAAGGTAAAGTGTTGATCCATCGAGGTTAAAGCTGTACCCCGTCGGCATCACAAAGGCCACAATTTTCCGGGGAACCCCCAGTCGGGTCATGGCTTCCATCGCCTTCGGCAGGGCCGCTTCGGAACTGGTGGTGGCAAAGGCAATCGAAACCGGTTCGATCAGCGCCTGAACGAATTTTTTGATCGGCACTTTGGCAATCAGCGCCACCGGCAATAGCACCAAAAGCAGAAATGCCAGCAACGCCAGGTACAAGGTAGCCAGCAGTTGAAACAGGTTGACCAGAATGCCCAGGCCCATGTGCCCGACGGTGTAGGCAATGGCCGCTCCCACACCGACCGGAGCGAAATACATGATGATGGACGTAAACTTGAACATCACTTCCGACAGGCTCTCGGCAAACCGCAAAACCGGTTTCCGGTATTGTTCTTTCGTAATGGCCAGGGCAATGGCAAACAACACGCTGAAAACGACGATCTGGAGCACCTGCCCGTCGGCGATGGACTTGGCAACGTTTTCGGGAAAAATATGCAGAATGACGTCCGAAATCGACTGTTTGGCAACATCCGGCAGTTTTTCGTGACTGGCTTCGGGCAAGGTAATACCCACGCCGGCCTTGCTAATGTTAATGGCAGCCAGTCCGATGAACAGGGCAATGGTCGTCACGACTTCAAAATAAAGCAGCGATTTCCAGCCCATCCGGCCTACCTGCTTCAGATCGGAATGGCCCGCAATACCGACCACCAGCGTTCCAAAAAGCAGCGGAGCGATGATCGTTTTGATTAACCGGAGAAAAATCTGGCTCAACACCCGCAGGTTGACGGCCGCTTCCGGAAAATCGTTGCCGATTTCGGCCCCGACCACCATCGAAATCAGAATCCAGGTGGTTAGCGATTTTTTACGAATGGCGTAATAAACCAGCCCGATGATGGCCAGCCAGCGCACCACCAGCAGCAGTGTAGCCGGCAGGGCAATCCAGTTCAGATCGGCCAAAACCGTCAGCAAAGCCGCCAGGGTAAAGGGAATGAGTGTTATCAGTAGTAAAGATCGATTGTTCTGCATAGCCGGTTGATGCGGTGAAAACTAATTTGCTGCAAGTATCTTACATCCTTTTTAATATCAAAACAAACATTACTACTTTCTTTTCGAAAATCACCGAATATCCTGCTCTACAATATTTTAGCCGGAACATTGGATTTGTTCCCTGACATTGTGTAGGTTAGGCCCGTTTTACACTTTCTCTTAACCCTTATCAAACTACTTCTTTATGCAACCCATGTACAATCCGCCTTCCACGTCTGTCAAAGCCGATCCCGGAACCCGTTTCCTGGCGGCCCTGATCGACGGCATTGTCGTTTACGTGCCTATTTTCCTCTTTGCCATCATTAGCTATCGTCTGGTTATTCTGGCTTATCTGATTGCCTTGGGCTATCAGCTTACCAAAGACGCTCTGCCCGAAGTAGGCGGTTTTCTGGGCGGGCAAAGCATTGGTAAAAAACTCATGAAAATTAAAGTGATTAAAGAAGATACCGGCCAGGGAATCGTGGGAGACTACGGTACGGCCATTGTCCGGCAGGTGTCGCTGATGATTCCGATTTTTGGGTTAGTCGACGCCCTGATGGTGTTGGGTGACGAACGCAAACGCTTTGGCGATAAGTGGGCTAAGACGATCGTTGTGAAGGCCTGATAACCGAATACTTGCTTGTTGAAAGCCCGGGCTGCGGTTAGATAACCGCAATCCCGGGCTTTTTAATTAACAATGAAAAACCAATCGGACTTTCCTTGTTCCTTGTTCATTATTAATTGTTCATTAATTTATTCCGACAAACCCGTTTCGCGGCCATTTGTCCTTAAAGTAGTCGTTACCGAACGGGATGGCTTTATATTCACACCGCAGTTCATGTAGCACCCCCGCTTTTATAACCTAACTATGCATATTCTCGAAACGCGTCACATTGTTAAACAATACGCCCAGCACCGGGCTTTAGACGACGTCAGCATTGACATTCCGCGCGGGCAGATTTTCGGTCTATTGGGGCCCAACGGCGCTGGCAAAACCTCCCTCATTCGCATCATCAATCAGATTACCGGTCCCGATGCAGGCGAAGTCTTTTTCGATGGAAAGCCGCTCGGCCCCGAGCACATCGGCCGCATCGGGTATCTGCCCGAAGAGCGCGGTCTGTACAAAAAGATGAAAGTGGGCGAGCAACTGCTGTATCTGGCGCAGCTCAAAGGGCTTAGCGAACGGCAGGCAATGGAAAAGCTGAAAGAGTGGTTCATTAAGTTTGACATCAAAACGTGGTGGACCAAAAATGTTGAGGATCTGTCGAAGGGAATGCAGCAGAAAATTCAGTTTGTGGCCACCGTGCTGCACGAACCGGACCTGATCATTCTCGATGAACCTTTTTCCGGTTTTGACCCGATCAACGCCAACCTCATCAAAGACGAAATTCTGGAACTGCGCGAAAAAGGCAGCACCATTATTTTCTCGACCCACCGCATGGAATCCGTCGAGGAACTCTGCGACCACATCGCCCTGATTCACCGTTCGAAAAAAGTGCTCGACGGGCCGAAGAAAGCGATCAAGGAACAGTTCAAAACCCACACTTACCACGTTGAATATCAAGGCGTTTTGAATGATATAAATCCAGCGTATACCGTTCTGGACAAAAAACCGATTGAAGACGGTTTTCTGCGGGCCAACATTCGGATTCCGCGCGATGCGGCTGTGAATGAACTGATCCGCGACCTCATCGATCACGTCAGCGTTCGGGCATTCGGTGAAAACATCCCAACCATGAACGACATCTTCATCAAAGCCGTCGGCGAAGTACCTAACTAAACTAAATTGTGAAAACCATCTTTCTTATCCTCAAACGCGAATACCTGGTCCGGGTCAAGAAAAAATCATTCCTGGTGATGACGTTCGTGACGCCAATCCTGGTTTCCTGCATCTGGCTGGTTCCGGTTTTTTTCGCCATGCGCGGCATCGACCAGAAAAAAGTTGAAGTCATCGACGAAAACGGCAAGTTTGGTACCACTTTTAAAGACACCAAAGAGCTGGTTTTCAAACCGGTCAATACGTCGGTCGAAACGGCTAAAAAAGAGTTTTCCAAAAGCGGGTACGACGTGCTGGTGCATATCCCGAAAGACATTCTCGAAAACCCGAAAGATTTAAAGATCTACGCCGAAAAGAATGTCAGTCTGGAAGTAAAAAGAGGGATTGAAAAAGCCGTTGAACAGGAAATCGAAAACATTCGGCTGATCGAAGCCGGAATCGACCGGAAGGTGCTGGAAAGTACGAAAGTTGACGTTTCTTCGGACACGTACAGCCTGAGCGACGAAGGAGAAAAAGACAGCAGTTCCGGGGCAGCAACCGGCATCGGCTATTTCTGCGCCTTCATCATCTACTTTGCCATTTTTCTGTACGGCGTGCAGGTGATGCGGGGCGTAATGGAAGAAAAAACGAACCGCATCGTCGAAGTGATCATCTCGTCGGTCAAACCGTTTCAGCTCATGGCGGGTAAAATTCTCGGCGTTGCACTGGTCGGTTTAACGCAGTTTCTGCTCTGGATTCTGCTGACGTTTGGGATTTCGACCGTTGCATCGAATTTGTTGGGCCAGAGTGTAGGACCGCAAAATCGCATGGAGATGATGGCGAATCAAACCGGTGCGGCCAAAACACCACCGACCGAAAAAGCCAAGGTCGAACAGAAAAGCAGTCCGGTGGCAAGCGTCCTTAAAGCCATCAGTACGTTAAACGTGCCGTTGATCATTGGCTGTTTCCTGCTCTATTTCGTTGGAGGTTACCTGATTTACAGCGCCTTATTTGCGGCCGTAGGTTCCGCCGTTGACAGCGATACGGACGTTCAGCAGTTTATGTTTCCGATTACGATTCCGCTGGTGTTGTCGTTCATTATGGCGCAGTTTGTCATTCGCGAACCCGACGGCGCCGTGGCTTTCTGGATGTCGATGATTCCATTTACCTCGCCCATCATCATGATGGTCCGAATTCCGTTTGGGGTGCCGGCCTGGGAGATTATCTTGTCATTAACCCTGCTGATCGGTGGTTTTCTGGGAACCGCCTGGCTGGCCGCCCGCATCTACCGCGTCGGTATTCTGATGTATGGCAAAAAACCGTCGTATAAAGAGCTGATGAAGTGGGTGTTTTATAAGGCTTGACGAACGACGATTGACCGCTGGCGATTGACGGCCGACAATGGTCAATCGTCAGCCGTCAATCGTCATTCATCCACCCCAAACGCCAGCAGCACATTGCCGGGGAGTTCGCCGAATTGGCCGTAGCCGGAATTGACGAATACCATTCCGCCCGAAACAACCGGTGAAGGCCCGTCGATTGAACCGCCTTTTCCGGGAATGTCATTGACGGTTTGGAAATCACGGACGGTGTTGAAATCCCACACTATTTTACCGTTCGTTGCGTCGTAAGCCCGAATATGGCCGTCGAGTGTTCCGCCGAACACCAAACCGGGAACAACAGTGGGAGCCGCAGAATTGGCCGCGACGCAATTTTTGTTCTCCCCGCACGAGGGCGTTGGGGTATACCAGGCCACTTTCCCATCCGTTAACTGAAGTGCATACAGGCCGGGGGCCGCTTTGCGGGTCGAATCCCGCGGGTCGATCGCCCAGACATTATCCGCGTTCGCTACGTACACAAACTTCCCGTCCGTGGCCATTCCCCAGTGAATTCCGCCCAGCATGCCCCCTTTCCCGATGCGGTTTTGCCAGAGAATTTTGCCATTGTCGGGATTCAGCGCATGCACTTCGCCGGATTTCTGACCCACCACCAGCCGCTCCACTCCTTTGGCGTCTTTCACCAGAATGGGGGCCATCCCGAAATCAAAATCAGGCCCCACCTTTTCGGGGCAATTCGGATTTCCCGGACACGCCAGGTTCCAGGTGTCGGAGGTCGTTGCCTGAAACGACCAAACCAGCTTGCCGGTTTTCATATCCACTGCCTGAATCGCGTCGCTTGAGTTAGAAGACGGGGCCGTGTAGTTTTCGCCGGTTCCGATATACACCAGCCCCCTTTTCGTATCAACAGTTGGGCTGCACCAAACCGGAGCGCCCGAAGGCCCGTAAAATGGCTGCCCGTTTTTCTTTTTACCAACTTCGTTCGGCAGTTCCGCAATAACACGATGCCGCCAGAGTGGTCTCCCCGAACCGGCATCCAGCGCAACCAGTTCGCCCGAAGACGTGCAACATTTATAGTTTGGATCCAAGGCCAGCGCCACTTCGATGGAGGTGATGGGCACGAAAACCCGGTTTTGGTAAACCGCTACCGACCCCGTGTTGGCCGCCTGCGGATGCTCGCCCGCCCGTTCTTTCCAGAGCAATTTACCGGTTTTCACATCCACAGCATACACATTCGTGCTGTTGTCGGCAAAAAACGCTTTAATTCCCTGCGAGTCCTGCACCACACTGATGGCTCCCCGAATCGCGGCATCGGCCTGAAATCTCCAGCCGATTTTGCCGGAACTTTTGTGGAGGGCATATACATCTCCAAACTGACTGCCCACCACCAGCCAATCGCCCACAATCGCCGGTTTGCTGCGTACCTGCGTCGCTTCCGGAAACGCAAACGCCCATTTAAGTTTCAGCGAACCGACAGTGGCAGCAGTAAGGCCGGCTTTTTGCGCCGAACGAAAACCGGTACCTGCAAGATCGCCCCCCCAACCCGAGTGCTGTACAAGACCGGTTTTAGTGGCTGGTAGCGAAAAAGTCGCGTAGGCTTTTTCGGTAATCGGGCTTTCTTTCAGCAGCTTTCCGGTTATAAACTGGGCCACGGCCTTGCGCTGAGCAGCCGTCAAACCGGCGCCCTGTGTCCGCATTTTTCCGGTTTCCAGCGCAGAAACGATGGCGCGGGGCGTCATCAAACTGAGGGCAATCTGGCTGGGTGCTTTCCCATTTGCGTCTTCCCGATGGCAAACCTGGCAGGTTGACATATAAACTTGTTTTCCGGCGGCAAGCGTTACCGAATCGGGCACCAGATTAGGTTCCGTACTCAGGGCGATTAAAAACAAGGCAGCAACCATTTTTTTTCAGTTAAAATGACATGATACGAAAATTAACAGAACTCATTACCGGTAAAACCGCTTAATCTTCCTTTTCAAAATGTTCGATTTCCTTTAAAAAAGCGTTGGCGGCATTAATCTGACTCCAGCCTGATCCATTCAGAAAGTTTTTAACCCAGAACGGTTTTATAGTTGCCTGGCTTAACTGATGATTCAGCCAGGCTACAAAAGAAAGCAGCAGCAGTCCAACTCCGAAACACCACCACCAGAAGTCTCCGCTTTTAGTAGCAAAAAAGTTGTAATTAAACCAAATTTCTGCTCCCAAAACCGTAAATAAAGGTGACAACGGTATAGGAAGATAAGACCATTTCACGTACTGAACGAGCAGAATTTTAAGTCTTTCCAGCTTCTTTTGTAAGGGAGCAATTGCGCCGGAATACCCCCGTTTAATCTGTTCAAGAATGAATAATTGTTTCAAGCTCAACACCATTCCGACCACGACGAATCCCAGCAAAACAAAAGCGGTTACTATAAACGGTAATTTCCCGGTATTTTGTACCATATACCGGATCAGAAATCCGCCCATTATCAATTGAACAAGCAGCTCCGCTATCTTTACATGCATCAAACTCCGAAGTTTCGATTTGGCTTTATCCAGTTTCAATTCCCGGAATAATTGTCGGTTTAGTTTCAGGCTGTTATCCAGCTTTTTATCGTACTCGTTCCACATTGTCTGAAGTTCGTGCAGTTCCATGGCGGTTGTTGTTATAATTTGGAAAACTGTAGCTTTAATTTTTGTTTGATTCGGTTAATCTTGGTGGCTACATTTGTTTCCGAAATACCGAGAATATCGGAAATATCCCGGTAACTTTTTTCATCCAGGTAAAGGATCATCAACGCCCGATTAAGCTCATCCAACTGATTAATAAACCGATGAAGTAAACCGCTATCGGATTCTACTTCCTGGGCTTCTTCGGCTATATCAATAAGAGCATCGTGAATAGGCTGGGTGTGGCTTTTCCGGGTACGTTCCGTGCGATAAAAGGAGATCGCAACGTTTAGAGTAATGCGGTATATCCAGGTCGACAATTTGTATTGTTCATCATAGCGACCATAGGATTGCCAAAGCTGAATAATCACTTCCTGTACCAGATCTTTCCGGTCTTCCGAATCTTTACAATAGGAGTTACAGACCTTAAAAATAATCTTTTTATGGTCTTCAATCAGTGCCAGAAACTGATCTTTTTCCGGTTGTAATTTCATCTTTTTTAGATTAAAGAGCTGAGAAGTGAGACAAGAGATTTAAGTTTCAGGGTTTGTCTTTTATTACTTGTCTCTCATCTAACTTCTACTTCATTATTCGCAGAAAGGACGAAAAAATCACAGACGATCAAAAAAAAAGTGCCACAACTTTACGTCATGACACCCTTTTTTAATTTACTAAACTAATTTTCAGGTATTTAACCAGGTTTTGAACGAATCGGCCCGTTCGCGACTTACCGATACTTCTTCATCCGACGGCCGGTGTTTCAGCCAGATGCGCAGCCGCCCGTTGAAGTAGGGCTCGATGCGCTCGATGGCGGATAAATGCGTGATATACTTCCGGTTAATGCGGAAAAATAGCTTCGGGTCAAGTTTCCCTTCCAGTTCGTCCAGCGTTTCGTCGACGATGTATTTGCGGTTTTGGTTCGTAATCAGAAAAACCACCTTATCATCTGCATAGAGGTACATAATGTCAGCAGTTTCAACGACATCGAACCGCCCCCCCTGTTTGATCAGAAACCGGTTTTTATACGCAACGGGCTTAATCCCAAACTCTTCCAGCATTTTCACCAGATTTTCCGACGCCGGAGGCTGCGTATCGGCGGTTTGCCGCTGGTGCCGGAATTTCTGGATCGCTTTCGCCAGTTCCTCCTGTTCGATGGGCTTCAGCAGGTAATCGACACTGTTGACCTTGAACGCCCGCAAGGCGTATTCGTCGTACGCCGTCGTAAAAATAACCGGTGTTTTGACTTCCACCTGCTGGAAAATCTCAAAGCTCAGCCCGTCGGCCAGTTGAATGTCCATCAAAATCAAATCCGGTGCCGGATTGGTCTGCCACCAGCGAATAAACGCCCGCACGGTGTCGATTTTTCCCAGCAATTCCGCATCCGGGGCGACTTCCCGAATCAACCCTTCCATTCGCTTGACGGCCAGCGGCTCGTCTTCCACAATCAATATTTTCATTCCCGTAATTCGATTTCCAACCTTTAGAAAAATAGTTTGTGGGTTTACAGCTAAAAGCCTATAGGTACCTGTTGTGACCTTTTTAATTAAACAAATGACCTCCAGTATACCATAAACGCTAAACTTTAAACGAACAAACGCCTTATAGCAATGGTAATTTAACAATAAACTCTTTGTCCGACTGTTCGATCACAACCGGCCGATCGGCGGCTAACTGAACGTAGCGGTTTTTCAAATTCTTCAATCCAATTCCGGTCGAATCGGTCCGTAACCGGCTTTTGGGTTGAAAGGCATTGGCCACGACGAGGCAATCTTTTTCGGTGTAAATCCGGATGCAGAGCGGTTTTTCAAGGGAACATTCGTTGTGTTTAACCACGTTTTCGAGCAACGTCAACAAACCCTGCGTCACGATCTGCCGATTCCGGTCGTCTTCGGAGAGGTCGACGTTATACCGGAAACTTTCGCCAAACCGCATTTGATTGATGAACAGGTACGATTCGGCAATTTTAAGTTCGGTCGCCAGTTCGATGGTGTTCTGCTCGGAATGCTGCAAACTGTAGCGAAACACCTTCGAAAGCCGCTCGACAAACTGCACGGATTTTCCGCTATCTTCCGGAATCAGCGCGCTCAGAATGTTGAGCGAATTGAACAGAAAGTGTGGGTTGACCTGGTTTTTCAATGACTCGAACTCGGCTTTCAAAACCGCCTGTTTCAGCCCCTCTTCCATCAACAAAAGGGCTTTCCAGCGCTGTACGAACGATTTAAGGGAATAAACCGCCGTGATTCCCGCCGTAATGATGGCGAACAACCCACAGATCGAGCAATAATCGACCGCCCGAAAAGCAATATGCCACGAGAAACTGATTCCCCAGGTGGCCATAAAACCGGTCATGGCCGCCAGAATTCCGCTGGAAGTTACTGTCAGCGACACCAGTTTCTGGGGCGACAACTGCTCCGCCGACCGGTTCAATAAGTAGGGAATAAACCACGATAAAGCCATGTAAATGAACAATCCGCTGCCAATGACAATGCTGATAATGGTTAATTTGATTTCAATGGGAATACTGGGTTCCGTGTCCATCAGGCCATAAATCAGTAAGGCCAGCAACGTCAGTAAAATACAAAGCCTGATTTTATTTCGCATGGTACGGTGAGTTCTATACTTTTTTGATGTAACTGGCTCCGGCACTTTCAAAATCCACGCTCGGATCGCCGTGGTATTCGACCTTGCTGGCCCCGGTCGCTTCGGCCTTCAGGGTTCGGATGGCGTGGACCTGGGCCGTACAGGCGCCCGTCACTTCGACCGTGGCGACTTCGACCGGATATTTTAGTGCGTGCAATGCCGATGCGCCGGTGATATCGGCCGTCAGTTGGTTGCCGTGTCCGACCAGCGTCAGGCGGGATGCGCCGGTAATGTCGATCGTGAGCGTCTGCACCTCGCCCTCCAGCGAGACGTTGGAAGCGCCGGTGATGTCGATGTCCAGACTGGGTAATTCCTTAAAACCGGTCAGTTGAACCGTGCACGCGCCCGACACCTCCAGTTTACTCAGATTGGGCGTGGTTACGGTCAGAAACAAATCATACTGGCGGTGCCAGAAGAAAAAGCTCGACCCAATTTTCAGCCATTTTCCGCGCAGCCGGACTTTCACATTGGAAATGGCGCGACGTGACCCCCGGGCGGTTAGCGAATACGTCGGTCCGTCGGTGACCAGCACGTTCAGCATGCCCCAGATTTCGAGCTTTTCGAACGCCGTGATCGGCAAATCTTCCGTGACTTCTTCGTACGATTCCTTATCGGTTTGCCACCAGATGGTTGTCACCAGCGCCAGCAGACCGACAGATAACAAAGTCAGGTGTAAATAATTTTTTACAGGTTCAACCGGCAGTGCATCCGCGATCAGTAGCCAGGTGGTTAAGTCATTCATTTTCAATGGCGCTTATTTCTTGAACAAAGATGGCATAGCAACTACGCTCCCGCAATTTCCCACCGACGAATCAACCAAAATACCGGATGAGCCGTCGAACCTACCGAAAGATAGGCTTTTTCTGTACTTTTGAACGTGTGATTATTTCGCGGAGTTGAGCGGAGGAAAAAGGAGTTAAGCAGAGAAAATTTTCAATAAAACTCTCCGCTCATCTCCTCTTTCCTCCGCTCAACTCCGCGAAATAACTCTTAAAAAACGCTATTAATTTTTAGATCAACGAGTTATGCCAAGCTGGTACCAGGGAAAAATTCGCTACCAACAACAGGACCCAACCGGGAAATTCAAAACCATCAACGAAGCATACCTGATCGACGCCGTTTCGTATACCGACGCCGAAGCCAGGCTGTACAAGGAAACGGCCGCTAACACACCCGACTTTACGGTGACGGCCATCACCCGCATGCGGCTGGCTGATCTGTTCCACTTTGAGGAGGGCGGAGAAACCTGGTTCAAATGCAAGGTGGTTTATATTACGGAAGACGACAAAGGGCGTGAGAAACGCATTGTCAATCAGATGCTTGTCAATGCCGAAAATGTGAAGCAGGCCTATGAGCGTATTGAAATCAGTTTGCGGACCATGCTGATTCCATTCGAAACGACCGACGTCAACACCACTAAGATCCTGGATATTTATCCGTACGTGGAAGACGAACGCATTCCCGGAAACCTCAAACCGCTCAGCGAAGTAATTGGCCAGGAAGAGTGACGGTGTACCGGTTTTCAGTTTATGGTTTACGGTGGCTAGCGCATTCACTCTTTATTAGCCAATTGCATACGTTAAATGCGTCAGCCACCGTAACGACGGCCCACCGTAAACTGAAAACCGTAAACCGTTTTACTGCACCGCCACCACCCGCTTCGCCCCTTTCGAATCGGTGATTTCCAGCGACTTCACGTTGGTGCCTACGGCAATTTCCCGGGCTGATTGGGAGAGAAACGATTGGCCGTAATAGAATTCCAGCTTCTGTTTCTTTCCGTTGGTGTATATCAGGTTAGCCGCTACATCCGTCGGTTTGAGACGAACGGTTTGCGTTGGTTTTGCACTCCGGAACACCTTCATCGCCCCCCGGTTTTGGGTCGCAACAATCAGCGACTGACCCGGTTTTCCACTACTCCCCGCCCCCGATAAGCGCACCATTCCTTTGGCATTCCCGGGAACATAAAAACCGCTGGACTCAGGATTCAGGGCCGTAAAACCGCCTTTGCCGTCGCCTTTCAACAACAACCCATTCAGGGCATCCAGCCGCCCAACCAGCAATTCATTGCTGAAATCATTGCCGACCAGCAACACGTCCGGGTTACCGTCCTGATCGAAATCGTCGGCAATCATCCCAAAAACCGGGGCGGTCTGCGCCTGGATTGGCAGGTCGTGCAGTTCAAACGTGCCGTTGCCTTTGTTTTCCACGTAGGCTGATTTCATGTAGTTGGCCTCCAGCACAATAGCATCCTTCAATTCTTCTTCCTTGAGAAGTTTATCGATCGTTGCCACGGCAAAATCCTTGTGCAGCGGAAACCGCGCCCGCATCGAGATGATCTGTTTGATCAGGTCTTCCCGGCCATTAAACGGAAACTCGCGTCGCTCCCCTTTGGCATCCGGAAAAAACGCCGTTGGAATGGCGTCGTAAAAACCGTTGTTGTCGAAATCTTTGGCGTAAATTCGTAGCGGTTCCTGCTCGCTGGCGCGGGCCAGCGTGTTCAATCCGAGGTTACCAGCGATGTAGTCCATGTCGCCATCGTGGTCAAAGTCAGCTGCAACGAGGGAATTCCACCAGCCTTTCCATTGAGCGATGGAGTGGTTGAGCGGTTGAGTGCCCGAGGTGGCGCTCAGCTTTCTCCCCTGCTCGTTTTTCAGAATGGTCAATGGCATCCATTCGCCCGCCAGCATCAGGTCGGGCCAGCCATCATTATTGGTGTCTGTCCAGAGACCGTCGCACACCAGACCGATGTTTTGCAGTTCGGGCGCAACGGTTTTCGTGACGTCTGTAAATTTCGGCAAACCGGGTTTGGAATCGTTCCGCAGAATAAAACTCGAAACCGGCCGGGGATATTGATTCGGTACCACGCGGCCGCCGACGAACAAATCCAGATCGCCATCCCGATCGTAATCTGCGGCTTTTACACAGGACTTGCTGATCTGGTTCGGCGGCAACGTTTGGGTTGATAACGAAAACCGCCCCTTTCCGTCGTTGACGTAAAACCGGTCCTGATAAGCCGCCGTGTTGGCGTCGCCTTCATCGCCCCCGCTGGCTACATACAGGTCCAGATCGCCGTCGCCATCGGCGTCGAAAAGCAGCGTTCCCATGTCTTCTTCCGGTTTTCCTTCACCGGTTGCTCCCGGAAGCAGATCCTGCTGAACCAGCTTTCCGGCCGCCGTCTGAATCAGAAACGAGCCTTTTTGCGTTCGCGAACCGCCAATGAACAAATCGTCCAGACCATCGCCGTTGATGTCGCCGGCCGAAACCGCCGGGCCGTATTGCGAGAATTTGTGCGGCAAGAGTTTTTGCTGGTTGAAGTCGATGTATTCCGGTTCTTGGTGAACAAGCCGGAGTTTTAACGAATCGGTGATGTCCCGAAACAGCGTTCCGACGGGCGCGATTGGCGGAATCGTTGCGGTTTCGGTCGCATTTTTAACGTCGACGGTCAGCACCTGATTGGCTTTCACATTCCGCAGCGTCTGCGCTTTTCCGGGTTTACCATCCTGGGCGGGCCAGGTAATCCGCACTTCGTCGATGGTGGCCGAATTGCCCAGGCCAAAGTGGGCGAAATTCTCAACGGTTGACAAATAGCCCCGGTAAATCGTGTGTTCGTAAATCTGCTTCTGGCCTTTTCCGTAGGCCAGTTCGACAAAGGCGCCCAGCCCCGAGCGGTTTTGTTCGCTGCCCCTGAACTGAATCCGGAGGTAATTGGACTGTTGCGGTTTTTGTTCGACCAGGTTATTGCGGTAGACAAAAGCCGGATCGTTGATGTTGTTGATCACCATATCCAGATCGCCATCGTTGTCCAGATCGCCGTAAGCGGCCCCGCCCGAAAAAGCCGGAGTCATCAATCCCCATTCTTTGGAAACATCCGCAAAGGTCAGGTTACCGCCGTTATTTTTGAACGCATAATTATTGATTTTGATGACCGGAATCTGGCCCAGCATGAACTGGTTGGTCGCTACCGACGAGTTATCGGCGTAATATTGCATAAAGTCCCGGTCCGTCACATCCTTCGGAAAACCGTTTGTGACAACAATATCCCGAAAACCGTCGTGATCGAAATCAACGGCCAGTGGCGTCCAGCTCCAGTCGGTGGCCGCGATGCCCGACATCAGACTGATTTCGCTGAAAACCGGTTCGCGGGTACCGGGCCGGAAACCCTGATTCAATTGCAGGGTATTCCGCATGTACTGGTACGTGAATTTATATTCCTCGTTGTTCAGGTAGGTCTGGTAGTTGTTCGGCGGGATGAACATTTTCTTGCGAAAATTGTCATTCGGCAGCATGTCCAGCACCACAATGTCCATCAGCCCGTCGTTGTTCAGGTCGGTGACGTCGTTGCCCATGGCGGTTTGGCTGGTGTGTTTGAAAAACTGCCCGGCCTGGTCGGTAAACGCCGGTTTTCCAAAACCGCCATTCTGGTTGTTGATGAAGAAATGGTCTTCGCTCAGGAAGTCATTGGTGATGTAAATGTCCTTCCAGCCATCGCGGTTGATGTCGCAGATGTTCAGCCCCAGGCCATAGCCTTCCAGCTGAATACCGGCTTCCCTGGACACGTCGGTGAAAACCGGATGGCCGAGTTTCGGATCGAAGTCATTGCGGTAAAGCCGGTCGGTGGTCGGCGACGATCCATCGACCAGTTTAGGATGGTACGAATTCGGATATTTTTCCGCCATGTTGGTCAGCAGAAAGAGATCCAGATCGCCATCGTTGTCATAATCGAAAAAAGCCGCATTCGTCGTAAAACTGTCGTCGGCAATTCCGTACGCTTTGGCCATTTCCTTAAAAACCGGTACGCCGTCTTTCTGTCCCTTCCAGCCCTGATTGACGAACAGCATATTTTCCCGGTCGCGGGCCGATTTCCGAATGGTCGCGGTGACGTATATATCCAGGAGTCCATCGTTATTGATGTCGATCAGGGCCACGCCCGAACACCATTTCCCTCCGCCACCAATACCCGCCTGGTCCGAAACATCGGCAAACTTCAGGTTTCCTTTGTTCAGATAAAGTTTGTTAGCCACCAAATTCCCGGTAAAAAACACATCCTGGAGGCTGTCGTTGTTAAAATCACCGATGGCCACTCCCCCGCCGTTGTAGAAATAATCAATATCCAAAATACTCAGCGTATCCTTTTCGTCCATCTGGTTGGCGAACGTAATTCCGGTTTCTTCAGCTGGCAACAAACTAAAAAGGGGTTGATTAGCAGACTGACAGGAGCTGAGAAAACCGGCGAAAAGCAGTAGTAAAAAAGAAGGAATCGATTGTTGGGACATAACCAATGACTATATACAAAATTAATAAAGTACAAAAAACAAACTCCGGGATTTCTACACGTGCAACCCCCAAAACAGCTCGTTTAGGCACTCAATCGGTGGTCGAAAAACCGCCAGATTTGCCGGACAAAGTAAGTAAAATCGCTTATACAAAACCGCTATTTAATTATTAATCAAATCTTAATGTAAAAAAATCACCCACGGTGCGGTATTGTTAACAAATCCTTAAAATATTAATAATCAACGTAATACATTAAAATATCATCAACTTATAATAAACGGTTAGATTCTAAAATTTTATAATATTCTTAAGAAAATTTTGAAGTATGTTTAAAGTAATCTTAATTTAGTACGAAAATAAAACCAATTATTACAAAACCTATTATGAAAGCACAATTCTACAGATTGTTTCAGTCTGCATTCCTGTGTGCGTTAGTGTCGCTATTGAGCATAAACGCGATGGCTCAGGATCGCCGGATCACAGGAAAGGTAACTGGCAAAGACGGACCAGTTCCCGGCGCCAACATTGTATTGAAAGGAACAACCACCGGAACCTCTACAGACTCAGAAGGTGGTTATGCATTGAATGTTCGGGGTGCCAGCCCGGTAATCGTTGTTTCGGCAATCGGCTTCAAATCCATTGAGGTTGCCGTTGGAAACCGTACGACCGTTGATGTCACGGTGGAAGACGATGTTACTTCCCTCAATGAAGTGGTGGTAACGGGTTATACCACCGACAACAAACGCGATAACGCCGGTGCTATTTCAACCGTAAAATCACGTGACTTAAAAGTTACTCCTTCGGCCAACATTGAAACCCAGTTGCAGGGTCGCGTGGCCGGGGTAACGGTTATTACGAGTGGCCAGCCGGGTGCCAACAACACCGTTCGCGTGCGGGGCTTTGGGGCTTTTGGTGGTAACCAGCCGCTGATCGTTGTCGACGGGGTGCCGATCGGAACCTCCAACTTCCTGAATCCGGATGATGTAGAAACCACAACTGTGTTGAAAGATGCGGCTGCGGCTTCCATCTACGGTGCTCGGGCTGCCAACGGGGTTATTGTTTACACGACGAAGAAAGGAGCTCGCAGAGCTCAGAAGCTAACAGTTACTTATGATGGAATGTACGGTTTTACGGATCCCGGTAAATCGCAGGGTATTCTGACTCCGCAGGAGCAGGCCGACTGGACCTGGGCTGCCGTCCATAACCGTCAGGCTTCTCTGGGTTTGCCGGATGACTTCTCGGGGATTGCCAATGGTCAGTATGGAACCGGATCGAAACCCGTTCTGCCGGATTATCTGCAGGTTGGAAACCGGGTTGGCGTGATCGGAAGTGTTGACCTGGCGGCTGAAAAAGCAAAATACAACATCAACACGGACGCCGGTGCGGTTTATCAGGTCGTAAAAGCCAACAAAGCCGGAACCAACTGGTATGATGCCATTACGCGGAGAGCACCGATTCTGCGTCAGTCGCTCGGTTTTTCGGGCGGTACGGAAAGCAGCCGGTACTTCTTCAGCCTGGGTCAGCAGAACCAGAACGGTATCCTGAATTACAATAACTTCAAGCGGTACGATGTTCGGGTGAACACCGAATTTGATATTGTAAAAGGACTGCGTTTTGGCGAAAATCTGCAGATGACGTATGCCAATACGTCCGGACAGGTGGGTGGTAACACCGGTCAGCAATTGTCGCAGGAAGAAAGCGAAATTCTGAGTGCCTTCCGGATGGCTCCGATCATTCCGGTTTATGACGAGTTCGGCGGATGGGCCGGTACGGCAGCCAAAGGGTTCAACAACCCGGCTAACCCGGTGGCCAGCCGCGATGGTGCCAAAAATAACAACAACTTCGGTGTTGGGGTTTTTGGAAACGCCTACCTGGAATTCGATCCGATTCCGGAACTGACACTCCGCAGCAGCATTGGGGGACAGTTCTTCAATTTTTATAACAAAACGACTTCCCAAAACACCTACTGGAACGCCGAAGGAAACGGTCGTGGCTTGTCGATCAGTGAAGGGGGGGGATACTTCCTGGCCTGGACGTTTACGAACACCGCTCAGTACCGGAAAAAATTCGGTCTGCACAACGTCGATGTGCTGGCGGGGGTAGAAGCCCTGAACGATGGTCGCGGACGGAACATCAGTGGAACCGGCTCAAACCCGTTTAGCACCGATATCAATTACGTAACCCTGAGCACGACTTCGTCGGTTGGCCGGGTGGTGAACAGCAACATCCAGAGCGGGGTCAACTTCTACTCCACCTTTGGACGGCTCAACTACATTTACAATGATAAATACATTGTAACGGGCGTTATTCGTCGTGACGGTTCGTCGCGGTTCGGTGCGACCAATCGCTACGGGGTTTTCCCGGCCTTCTCGGCGGCCTGGCGTATTTCGGGTGAGAACTTCATGAAAGGGGTTTCATTCATTACCGACCTGAAAATCCGCGCTGGCTGGGGTCAAATGGGTAACTCCAATAACGTTGACCCCAACAACCAGTACAGCCTGTATGCCACGAACGTCGCCAACTCCTACGACATTGCCGCAACCAACAGTACGGTTAACCCCGGTTTCTTCCGGAGCCGGATTGGTAACCCGAACGCGAAATGGGAGACCAGTACGACCTCTAACTTAGGGATCGATGCAACCTTCTTCAACGGCAAACTGGATCTGGTTTTTGACATCTGGAAGAAAGACACCAAAGATCTGCTGTATCAGGTACCGATTCCAGGCGTTATCGGGATTCGGGCAACGGCTCCTTCCGTCAACGTAGCTTCGATGACCAACAGAGGTATTGACCTCTTAATTACCACGCGTGGGAAACTGGCAAGTGATGTCAATTACGAAGTTAGCTTGACAGGTAGTGTTCTGAAAAACCGCATCGAATCACTGGCACCGGGCGTTCCTTATTTCGACGTTTCACCAGCCTCCAACCGTTTGAGCCTGCCAGCAACACGGAACCAGCCGGGTCAGGGAATTGCTTCCTTCTACGGTTTCCAGGTTGTTGGTTTGTTCAAAAGCCAGGAAGAAGTGAAAGCCGCTCCCACCCAAACGGGTGCTGGCATCGGTCGTTTCCGCTTCGCGGACATCGATGGCAACGGAATCATCGACAACAACGACCGGACGTTCATTGGCAGCCCGGTTCCGAAATTCACCGGTGGTCTCAACTTCCAGGTTAATTACAAAGGGTTCGATATCGCCACCTACCTGTATACTTCGCTCGGTAACAAAATTTTCAACCTGTCGAAATGGTACACCGATTTCTATCCTTCGTTCCCGGGAGCGGCTATCAGCACGCGGGTAAAGGATTCCTGGACGGCGTCGAACACGGGCGGAACCCAGCCAATTTTCGAAGATGTATCGAACTTCAGCACCAACACCCAACCCAACTCATTCTACGTGGAGGATGGTTCTTACCTGCGGATGCAGAACCTGACGCTCGGCTATACCCTGCCATCGGCACTGCTGAACAAAGTCAGACTGACCCGCGTACGGTTGTCGGCATCGGTTAACAACATCTTCACCATCACGAAATACCAGGGCTTAGACCCCGGTGTTGGTGGAGCGGCTGACTCGAACTTTGGTATTGACGTCGGTAACTACCCGCTTACCCGGAGCTTCAACTTTGGTCTTGGTGTAACATTCTAATTCGAATCAACCTAGTAAGAAATATTTCAGATGATGAAAGATATAGTCACAAAAGGAACAGTGCTGGCGCTGGCTTTAACGTTCGGAACCCTGGCCTGTAAGGACAGCTTCCTGGTCGTAGCGCCAACCGGTACGCTAACGAGTTCCCAGTTAGGTACCAAAAATGGATTGGAAGGTTTGCTAATCAGTGCCTATACGGAGTTGAACGGTCGGGGTTTCAGCCAAACGGCCAGCTCGACGAACTGGATGTACGGCAGTATCATGGGTGGTGAGGCCAATAAAGGCTCCAACGCCGGTGACTTCAACGCCATTACTCCTTTCCAACGCTACGAAATGCTGGCTTCCAGTGGTGAGCTAACTTCCCGCTGGCAGTGTATGTACGAAGGGATCAGTCGCGCCAATTCGGTCTTGCGCCAATTGAAAACCGCTGATCCCGGCGTGAGTGCGGCTGACCTGGCCCGCATCGGAGCCGAAGCCAAATTCCTGCGGGGCCACTATTATTTCGAATTGAAGCGCACCTTCAATAACACGCCCTACATTGACGAAAGCGTCGATTATGCTGCCGGGATTACCGAAATCGGTAACAATGCCGACCTGTGGCCAAAAATCGAAGCCGACTTCAAAGCCGCTTACGATGCACTTCCCGAAGTGCAGACCGCAGCCGGAAGAGCCAACAAGTGGGCCGCTGGAACCTACCTGGCTAAAGTGTATTTGTATCAGAAGAAATACGCCGAAGCTAAAACGTTGTTCGATGCGGTTATTGCGAGTGGTAAAACATCGTCCGGTAACAAATACGCACTCTTCCCATCTTACTGGCAGGTTTTCAGCGCAGACAATGAGAAAAACGACGAAATCGTTTTCTCTACACAAAACGTTGCCAACGCGGGTAGTTCGGATGCTGCTTCCAATGACCTTAACCTGAACTGGCCTTACAACACGGGTCCTGCGGGTCCGGTGGGCTGCTGCGGGTTCTTCCAGCCGAGCTTCGAATTGGCGAATTCGTTCCGGACGGACGCCAAAGGCTTACCCTTGCTGGATGGCTCGTACAACTCGGCGGCCAATGCCCTTAAAACCGATCAGGGGATTGCCTCTTCGGCAGCCTTTACGCCCGATACCGGCCCGGTCGATCCCCGTCTCGATCACTCCATTGGTCGTCGTGGTATTCAGTATCTGGACTGGCAGGTATTCCCCGGTCAGGACTGGATTCGTGACCAGGCTTTCGGTGGACCTTATGCGCCGAAGAAATACATTTATACCAAAGCGCAGGAAGCCCGCATCGCTGACGTTTCGAACTGGACCAAAGGTTGGACCGGTATCAACGTTGTGCTGATTCGTTACGCGGATGTGCTGCTGATGGCTGCCGAGTGCGAAGTGGAAGTTGGAAGTCTGGAAAAAGCGCGTGATTATGTCAATCAGGTTCGTAAACGCGCTGC
Source organism: Larkinella rosea (assembly GCF_003858635.1). Classification (GTDB taxonomy): domain Bacteria; phylum Bacteroidota; class Bacteroidia; order Cytophagales; family Spirosomataceae; genus Larkinella; species Larkinella rosea. The sequence continues at coordinate 1,014,321 of NZ_RQJO01000009.1, read as the reverse complement.
CAATCCGGCCGGTTTCGTTATGAACGGAACAGCGCCAGCCGCCAATTACGTGATTGGAACCTACGACGCAGCCTGGACTGATAAAGCGGCTGCCCGCACTGCGGTTCAGTTTGAGCGTAAACTGGAACTGTCTGGCGAAGGCCACCGCTTCTTTGACCTTGTTCGTTGGGGAACGGCCGCTACCGTGCTGAACGCTTACCTGACCTACGAAGGTGCTAAACTGGCCAACGGTTTAGGTGGCGCGAAATTTACGGCGGGTAAAAACGAAGTGATGCCGCTGCCACAACGTGAAATCGACTTGCAGGGAACTACCTTGCTGAAACAGAACCCCGGTTACTAATCTTACTAACCGACTCTGATTTACATGTTTTGGAGAGGTGGGGCGTATCGTCCCACCTCTTTAATTTTATGGGCCTGGCCACGTTTTTGACCGGTTTGACGTTCAAATGACAAAATCCTGTACATTATCCTAAAATGATACACTTGTTTTTGTAGCCACCAACTTCTACTTTTGGGTTGTCATGAAATGCACTTTCTTCAAATACTTTAACCTCCTGATGGCCTGCATCGTGCTGCTGAGCAGTACCGGTTTTGGCCTGATCGAACATACGTGTCTGATGCGCGGGAAGAAAGTGTCGATGGTCATCAATCAGAACGATAAGAAACCGGCCTGTCCGGTTCACAGCAAGAAAGGGTTTTCAGTTTCCCATCAGGTCCATTCGGGGCCGACCGTCCAAAGAACGGATTGCTGCAAGGAACAGCAGCGTTACGAAAACGTTGACTTTTCATCGTCAATTACCCAGTTAGTTGCCAAATTTATCAAGTCCATTGCCGACACGGCTTTGGCGGGTGTTGCCACCCTGATCACCTGGTTGCTGCATGACCTGTTTCCTGCCGACAGCGATTCATCGGTAGCGGTTTTAGATTCTCCTCCCCTTCTTTACGGGCGAAGTCTGCTCTCGTTCGTCCAGAGTTTTTTGCTATAGAAGTTCCGATGTGTTGAATGAAGTCGTGCCAATACAGGCATGGGCTGTCGTTATTATTTCATCACATTTCCACACTTCTTATGTTTCCACATTCAATCCACCAAAAAGGGTTAATGGCCGTTTGGCTGTCCATTCTCAGTTTCTGTTACTCCCACGCGCAGACCATCACCGGCACGGTTTCCGAACGCGTTAATGCCAAAGCCGTCCCGCTGGTCGGGGTATCTATTTATTGGGCCGGAACCTCCGTATCGACGGCATCAACTCCGGTCGGCCATTTCGAAATTAGCCGATCAGCGGGCAATAACCGGCTCGTTTTCAGCTTTGTTGGCTTTAAGTCCGATACCATTACCGTTACAGACCAAACCAGTCTGGACGTCGTTCTGGTCAGTCAAAACACCTTGCAGGAAGTAACGGTACAGGGCGCTTCGTCCCAAATCGACCGGTTTTCGCCCATACACAACGAAATATTGACCATCCGAACGCTGGCCAAAGCAGCCTGTTGTAATCTTTCCGAATCGTTTGAAACCAACGCGTCCGTCAATGTGTCGTATACCGACGCCATCACCGGTGCCAAGCAGATTCAGATGCTGGGATTGAGCGGAAATTACGTCCAGACCAACGTCGAAAACATCCCGACCATTCGCGGGCTCGCAACGACCTTCGGTTTGAATTTCATTCCCGGCACCTGGATTTCGTCGATTGACATTGGCAAAGGGGCCGGCTCGGTTGTGAATGGCTACGAAGGCATGTCGGGGGCGATGAATGTCGAATTGCAAAAACCGGATGCCCGCGAACGGATTTACGCCAATGCCTACGTCAATAGTTTCGGGCGCGTGGAAGGGAATCTGAATCTGTCAAAACCGCTCACCGACAAGTGGAGCGTCGGCTTTCTGGGACACGCCAGCACCCTCCAAAACCGCATTGATCAGAATGGCGATCATTTTCTGGACTTACCCTTGTATAACCAGTATAACGGCATCGTCCGGGCCAAATACGCCACGGAGCGGTTCATGACGCAGTTTGGCGTCAAAGCCCTTTACGAAGACCGGACGGGCGGACAGGTGAACGACAACCCGAATGGCAGCCCAACCTACCGGTTTACGAATACGACCAAACGCGTCGAGCTTTTTTCCAAAACCGCCAAACTATATCCCGAAAAACCGTATAAAGGCCTGGGGTTGATCCTGAATGCGGTCAATCACGAACAGGACTCGTTTTTCGGTTTCATTCCGTACAACGGCCGGCAACAAACGCTCTACGGAAATCTGATTTACCAGTCGATCATCGACAACACGAATCATTCGTTCAAAGCCGGATTGAGTTACCTGCTCGACGATTACCGCGAGAAATACCGCGATACGCTGATGACACGCACGGAGTCCGTGCCGGGCATTTTTGGCGAATACACCTATAAATACCTGGAAAAACTAACGCTGGTGGCCGGTGCCCGGCTGGATTTTCACAACTTGTTCGGTACACAGTTTACCCCCCGGTTTCACGCTAAATACGACCTGAGTAGCACCCTGACATGGCGGGCATCAGCGGGTCGCGGCTTCCGGACGCCAAACGCGCTGGCCGAAAATTACGGGTATCTGGTCAGTTCGCGGGCGGTTTATTTCGATGCCAAACTGCAACCTGAAATCTCGTGGAATTACGGAACGAGTCTGGCGCAGGAGTTTACCCTGTTCGGGAAAAAGGCGTCACTGGTGCTGGATTATTACCGCACGAACTTCCAGAATCAGTTGATTGCCGACCTGGAACACCCGCGCGAACTCCATTTTTATAACCTGTCGAGTCGGTCGGGACCCGGTTTGAAAGCCCGTTCATTTTCCAACAGTTTCCAGGCCGAATTGAATTACCAGCCGATTCGGCGGATGGAACTGAAACTCGCTTACCGGCTTTTCGATGTCCGGCAGTCAATGGGCATGACCTTTGGCGAAAGTCTGCTCCTGCCACGCATGATGGTGAGTCGCGACCGGGTGCTGTTTAATGCAGGATACGCACTGCCGTTCGACAAATGGAAGTTCGATTTCACGGTGCAATGGAACGGGCCGAAACGGATTCCGTACCTGCGCGAAGGCTACGAACACACCAGTTACCAAAACATGCCCCGCGAAAATGCTCCCAGCTTTTACAACGTTAACGCTCAGATTACCAAGTCGTTCCGGACGTGGGACGTCTATCTGGGTGGCGAAAACCTCGGTAATTTCCGGCAGGCAAATCCGATCATCGGAGCCAGCGACCCGTTTGGAAGGGACTTCGACGCAGCCGCCCGCGTCTGGGGCCCCATTACCGGTCGAATGATATATGGCGGTTTTCGGTATAAACTTAAAATCTGAGCTATGATTACGGTGATGTAGATGATTGTAATGATTTTGTAGAAGATTGGAAACCGCTTCATCAACTCTAAAATCAAACGAATCATTTCTACCAAAGAATCATAAGTATCATAAAAATCAGTGCAATCATAGTCATGAAACTATTCATCAAACATATGGTCTGCGGACGGTGCAAGCGCGTTGTTCGGGATATTCTGGAGGAGTTGGGCATTGAAGTGCGGAAGGTGGAACTGGGGGAGATTGAAATTGGCGAAGTGCCCGAAACCGTCTCGGTCGAAATGATCCGGCAGCTGCTGGCCGAAAACGATTTCGAACTCCTGGAAGACCGCAAGCTGGTGCTGGTCGAGCAAATCAAAGCCCTGATCGTCAACGAAGTGCACCACAATCGGCGCGAACGACCGGAGCACCAGAACCTGTCGGATTTTTTAACGCAGAAAATGGGGTATGATTATTCCTACCTGAGTCATTTGTTTTCGGCCATCGAAGGACTGACCATTGAGAAATTCGTCATTGCTCAAAAAATTGAGAAAGTAAAAGAGTATTTGCTGTATGGCGAGTTAACTCTGAGTGAGATTTCCTGGCGGCTGGGTTACAGCAGTGCCCAGCATCTGTCGAATCAGTTTAAACAGGTCGTCGGCCTGACACCGGGCGATTTTAAGCGGACGGGCCTTGTTTACCGGACTGAGATCGATAAAGTGGGCGGCTCAAAATGATGCACAACCGCACCATAGTTCTGTACGAACCGAGTTGCTCCTGATCGCTACTTTTGCATACCTACCGTAACGAATAGAAACGTTTTATTTTTTTTCACTTATAAAAACTCAAACGGTATGGAAACCAGACAAAATCATCAGCAGCACATTCAGATTTGTTTTGATTGCGCTGCGGCCTGTGAACACTGCATTACGGCTTGTTTACAGGAAGACCACGTGATGATGATGCGTGATTGCATCCGGCTTTGCCGCGATTGCGCTGATTTTTGTAAACTATGCGGCAGTCTCACCGCCCGCGATTCCGAATTTATGCGACAATTTATGGTGTTGTGTGCCGATGTGTGCGATGCCTGTGCCGACGAATGCAGTAAACACGATCATGACCATTGCCAGGCCTGCGCCGAAGCCTGCCGCCGTTGCGCCGACGATTGCCGGCGCCTGTCGGCAAACGCGTAAGACCGGTTTTACCCGTAAAAAAATGAATACAGCCAGTAAGTTCTTAATCATAATTCTCAGCACGATTGCGGGCACAGCCTTGGCAAGTGGTTTTCCGGTTGACACCAGCCGGAAAACCCGCATGCCGCCGGCCAAACGCATGATGCGGCAGGACAGTGTGGATCATGCCGCAATGGGGCACGCCATGCACAACATGATGCAGATGCAACAGGGCATGTCGATGATGTCGCACCTGTATTCGCGGAACCTGCCGATGAATCGGAATGCTTCCGGAACCGCCTGGCACCCCGACCAGTCGCCGATGTACATGTACATGTTCCACCCGAATGGCCCGACGGGGCGCCCATGGATGACAATGCTGCATTACAGCGTTTTCATCCGGCACACCAACCAGAACTTCAATCATTCCGACAAGCGGGGCAGTAACCGGCAATTCGATGCCCCCAACTACGTGATGGGAATGGCACAGCGGCAGGTCGGCCAGCGGGGTTTACTGGCCTTTAAAGCGATGTTGTCGCTCGATCCGCTGACGGTCGGTAACAACGGTTATCCGCTGCTTTTTCAATCGGGCGAAACCTACAAAGGACAGCGGCTCATCGATCGTCAGCACCAGCATGACCTGTTTTCGGAATTATCGGTTGGTTATTCCTACGCCATTTCCCCGAATTCGGACGTGTTTGGATACGTCGGCTACCCGGGCGAACCAGCCTTGGGTCCTCCGGCTTTCATGCACCGGCTCTCGTCCTTTAACAATCCCGATTCACCTTTGGGTCACCACTGGACCGATGCGACACACATCACATTCGGAGTGGCAACGGCGGGTTTTCGGTATAAAATTGCTAAATTAGAAGTGTCTAATTTTACGGGACGCGAGCCGAACGAAAACCGGTATGGTTTCGACCGCCCGCGCTTCGACAGTTATTCGTACCGGCTTTCGGTGAATCCTTCCCCGGCGCTGGCGTTGCAGTTTTCGCAGGGATTTATCAAAAGTCCGGAAGCGGCCGAACCGGATCACAACGTTACCCGAACAACGGCGTCGCTTCTGCACAGTAAACCGCTGGGGCAACCTGACCGGTACGTTTCGTCGGCCCTGGTTTGGGGGATGAATTCGCACGATGGGGTAAACGAAAATGCTTTTCTGGCCGAAACCAGCCTGCAATTAGCACGAACTGCCCTGTATGGACGTTATGAGAATATCACCAAATCCGTTGATGAACTCGGTCTGAGGGATTACTTTTTCGATTATCCGACCACAGAAACGAAACTGGTGACAATCAATAGCCTGACGCTCGGAATGAATTACCGGCTTTTGCAACTGGCCCGCACCGACCTGGTGCTGGGCGCACAACTGACCGGTTCCTTTCCGGATAAGGCACTGGAACCGATTTACGGAAAAATACCGTTATCCGGGCAGATTTACCTGAGAATTACGCCGTCCTTAATTCCCATGCTGATGTCGGGAAGGCAGATGAGCCATCATTAATCGAAATTCATTGCATACGAACTCATTATATCCATGAAAAAACACCTGTTTGGTCTGATAACGATTCTGTTTCTGGCGCTGGGCTTACCCGCAAAAGCCGGTGACGACAATGAAAAAGAAGTTAAAATCAAAACGTCGGCCATTTGCGAAATGTGCAAGGAACGCATCGAGCGCAACCTGGCTTTTGAGAAGGGAATCAAGGAATCGAATCTGGATCTGAAGGACAAAGTCGTTACGGTTCGCTACAATCCGAAGAAAACCGACGTTAACAAGATCAAAGCCACTATTTCTAAAACCGGTTACGATGCCGACGAAGTAATGGCTGATGAGAAAGGATACGCCAAACTCCCTTCCTGCTGCAAAAAAAGCGGTCATAAATAAGTTAAGAGTTATGAATTAAGAGTTAAAAGTTAGACGGAGCCGCGCTTGCAGTGAAAAGTCTATACTTCCCAATAGCATTTTCTTAACTCATAATTCTTAGTTCTCAACTCATTTATGGAGAACTCACTGGAGTTTGCCCAACAACTCGACCGCACTGATCCACTTCAGTCCTTTCGCAAACGGTTTTACATTCCCGAACGCAACGGAAAACCGCTCATTTATTTTTGTGGCAATTCGCTCGGACTGCAACCCCAAACCGCCCGGCTGGCACTGGATCAGGAACTGGTAATCTGGCAGCAACACGGGGTAGAAGGCTGGTTTGAAGGCGAAAATCCCTGGCTTTCGATTCATCAGCGTTGCAAAAAACCGCTCGCGCAAATTGCGGGTGCCAATCCATCGGAAGTGTGTCCGATGAACAACCTGACGGTTAATCTGCACCTGCTGCTCACGTCCTTTTATCAACCTACCCCAAACCGCAGTCGGATTCTGACCATCGGCGGTGATTTTCCGTCGGATCAATACGCACTCGAAAGTCACATCCGAAACCGGGGCCTCAATCCCGACGAAACCCTTCTGGAGGTTTTTCCGCGACCCAACGAACACACCTGGCGCACGGAAGACATTCTGACGGCCATCGAACAACACCAGAATTCGCTGGCACTGGTGCTGATGAGCGGTTTGCATTATTACACCGGCCAGGTTTTCGATATGGCGGCCATTGCCCAAAAAGCCCACGAAATAGGGGTTCCGGTTGGTTTCGATCTGGCGCACGCCGTCGGTAATGTTCCGCTGAAACTCCACGATTGGGGTGTCGATTTCGCGTTCTGGTGTTCGTATAAATACCTTAATTCCGGACCTGGTGGTGTTTCCGGCGTTTTTATTCACGAAAAACACCACGGTTCAAATTTGCCCCGCCTGGCAGGCTGGTGGGGATACGACGAAGCCCGGCGGTTTGAAATGACCAAAGGTTTTGTGCCGATGCCGGGTGCCGACGGCTGGCAGCTCAGCACCCCGCCGGTTTTAGCGATGGCCGTTCACGAGGCAGCCTTAGCGATTACGGCGGAAGCCGGAATGGAGGAACTGCGTCGGAAAAGCGAATTACTGACCGGTTTTCTGGCTGATGGGCTGCAGGAAACCGCAACGGTAGAAATCATTACACCTCCCAATACCGCCGAGCGCGGTTGCCAACTATCACTTCGGATCAAAACCGGCGGAAAAACCGTATTTAACCACTTGACCGGGCAGGGCATCATCGGCGACTGGCGCGAACCGGACTGCATCCGACTGGCTCCGGTGCCTCTCTACAACACATTTGAGGAAGTCTGGCGGGTTGGGCAGGCCTTCGCCGATTTCACGTCATAATTTTCGAATAGCGGTTTGCATAGTGAGTCACCGGTCGTATTTTGTCATCGATTTACTCCCGTTACACTGAGTCATGACCCAGCCTCTTGTCTATCCTTTGCAGTGGAATACGGCGCAAAAACTGGCTTTCCGGTTTTTCTTCGTTTACTTCATTCTCTACGTTTTTCCCTTTCCGTTTGAACACCTTCCCGGTTCAAATGTGCTCATTGAATACTACAACAATGCCTGGAACGCGCTGGTGCCGTGGATAGGCCGTACCGTTTTGCAGTTGCCATACGAAATCACGGTTTTTCCGAATGGCAGTGGCGATACGACGTTCAATTATGTCCAATTACTCTGCTTTGGCGTAGTGTCGTTTACGGCATTACTCATCTGGTCAGCCCTGGATCACCACCGCCCGAATTACAATACATTGCTGTACTGGTTGGTTGTGGTGTTACGGTATTACCTGGCATTCACCATGTTCACCTACGGTTTTGCGAAAGTTTTCAAGACGCAATTTCCGGCTCCGAACCTAAACAGGCTCATGCAACCCTACGGCCAGTCGTCGCCCATGGGGCTGGCGTGGACCTTTATGGGCTATTCAACAGCCTACAACTGGTTTACGGGACTGGGCGAGATTATCGGCGGTGGGTTGCTGCTGTTTCGCCGAACAACGGCATTTGGAGCGGTTATCCTCGTGGCCGTCATTGGTAATATTGTGGCCATTAACTTCTGCTTTGATATACCGGTAAAATTATATTCGTCGAATCTGCTATTGATGACACTTTTCGTACTTTCCGCCGAAGGAAAACGATTGATCCATGTCTTGTTGCTAAACCGCCCGGCCCCCGCGCTTGATCTGACGCCCTTCCGTACGACGCGTCGCTGGCGGATTGGCCGACTGGTTATCAAAACCGTCATCATCGGCCTGGCCTTGTATTCTCATATTTTCGATGGATTGGCCACAACCAAAGAATACGGGGACTCGGCCCCGAAACCGCCCCTTTACGGCCTTTATCACGTTGAAAGTTTTGCGGTAAATGGCGATACGCTCAGGCCAATGATGACAGACACCACGCGATGGCGGCAAGTGGTTGTTGCGGGCTATCGAAAATACCCCAGCCTGACGATCCGTCTGATGAACGATTCCCTGCGACGCTTTGCCTTTGAACCGGATACAGTCAAGCTGAAAGCGGTGCTGTATACCCGGTTTGATACAGCACATAAATACCGCCTGTCCTACCAGCGGCCGGATACAAACACGCTGATTTTAAAGGGTATGTTTCGCAAAGATTCGATTTACGCCCGGCTGAAGAAGCAAAATATCGAGCAATTTCTTCTGGTAAACCGGGGTTTTCACTGGATCAACGAATATCCGCTCAACCGGTAAAAAATGAAACCGCAGTCATACGAAACCGTTTAGGTAGTTTCAAAAAATAACTATAAAAATAGTTTGTACTTTCGGAAGATTTTCTTGAAATTACAACTGATTTTAAACGGAATGGCTATGAACCGGATCATGCTCGTTTGCGCGCTCCTGCTGGCTGGAAAGGTATCTGGTCAGAAACCGGCAGCCCGTTATTCGATTACCGGGTACCTGAAAAATCTGGACAGTCAGACAGTTTATCTAATCCCCCACTCGGAGCTCAATACGCCGAATCTGCAGGTGAGACGAATCGATTCCTGCGTCGCCAGAGCGGGTCGTTTTTCGATGGAAGGAATACTCGGCGAACCGAATTATTTTGCCATTGGCATCAAAGGGCAAACCCGTACCCAGCTTAAATTCTTTATACTGGACAATACGCCCGTCAGCATCGTTGGTCATGCCGACTCGCTGGAGCGAGCGTCGATTTTGGGAAGTCCGTCCTTTCGGGATGAACTGATTCTGCATCAATCCATTGAAATGTACCTGAAGGCGCAGAAAAATCTTGAACCTGCGATGCTACATGCGGTGCACAATGGCGATGCAACCAATTCGTTTGTTCTGAATAAACGGTACCAGGATTTGCACAACGGTATTCTGGATATCAAATCTACCTTTATCGGCTTCAACCCCAAATCGTTTGTCAGCCTTTTTACGTTACTGGAAATCCTGCCTGATCTGCCAAAGGAACGCGCTAAAAGCTTATTCAACCGACTCGATTATTCGCTTCAAACCCATTCGGTTGGCAAGTATATTCACGATCAGGTTATTGACCAGATGGCTTTATTGCGGCAGTTCGCTCCCAATCTGGTTTTAACCGACAAAAAAGAAAAACCGGTTACTCTGCTGGCCAGGAAAGGTAATGTGCTTCTCATCGATTTCTGGGCCAGTTGGTGCGATCATTGCCAGCGGGAACATGCCCGGCTCAAAACCCTCTACAAACAATACAAAGGCAAAGGCCTTGAGATCGTCAGTATTTCGGTTGACGAAGATCGCGGAGCCTGGAAGAAAGCGCTTCAGAAAGCCAATTTACCCTGGACCCAGCTTTCCGATCGGGTCGGTAACAGGAACGTGGTCGGCACTCAATATGGAAACAATTCGATTCCGATGAATCTGCTGATCGACAAAGAAGGCTTTGTAATCCGCAAAGGGCTTCACGGCGCCGAACTCGAAAAGCAGCTCGCGCTGGTTTTCAGCAACCCGTAAAAACGTACCCACGGACCGCCAGGCGGCCCGTGGGTACGTTTACGAATGCGTTGCTACGATTTCCTTCAAAAACGCCAGGAATGGAGCCGAAAACTCCTTGCGTTTCAGCGCAAATTCGACCGTCGTTTTCAGAAAATCCAGTTTGTTGCCAATGTCGTGGCGCTTGCCTTCGATGCGGTGCGAGTACAGATTTTCCCGCTTGAGCAGCAGCAACATCGCATCCGTCAACTGAATTTCGTTGTTTTTCCCCTTGGCGGTTTGCTCAATAGCTGCAAAAATATCGGGCGTCAAAATATACCGACCGGCAATGGCCAGATTCGACGGAGCGGCTTTGATAGACGGTTTTTCGACCAGCGTGCTCAGTTCCATGATGCTGTCGCTCAGGGCCGTTCCACCCACAATCCCGTAACGGTTTACCTTGTCGGCAGGCACTTCCTCAACGGCAATGACGGTTCCGCGATACTGGTCGTAGGTGTCGATCAACTGCTGCGTGACCGGAATTACTGAATCCATGATCGTGTCGCCCAATAAAACCGCAAAGGGCTCATTACCAACATGATGACGGGCGTAATAAATCGCATCTCCCAACCCGTTCAGTTCTTTCTGACGAACAAAATGAATATCCGCCATGTCCGACAACCGGCGCATTTCGAGCAGCAGCGCTTCGTCTTCTTTTTCTTCCAGCCGGGTTTCCAGTTCGTAATTCCGGTCGAAGTGATCTTCGATCGAGCGTTTACCCTTGCCGGTAATAATCAGAATATCTTCAATGCCCGAATCGACGGCCTCCTGCACGACATACTGAATCGTGGGCGTATCGATAATGGGTAGCATTTCTTTCGGTTGCGCTTTCGTCGCCGGTAAAAACCGGGTTCCCAAACCGGCAGCAGGAATAACAGCTTTCTTAATCATAATGAGTGATTGTGCGATGGAGTGATTGAGCGAAGCGACGAGCAGGAAAGCAGGCTGTTAACCCGCCTTTTTCACTCCATCGCACAGTCACTCATTCACTCCATAAATTTAAACTACGTATGGCTTGATAACTCGGGCGTTTAGTTGTTTCATCTGAACAAACAGGCGGTTCAACATGTCGTCGTCCTTGTAAATGCCGACAATGGCCCCGCCCGAGCCAGCGAACGAAGCCGATGCGCCGATGCGCCGGGCCGCCGAAATCATTTCCAGGTTGCTTTCGCTGATGTTGTAAATGCGCCGGCGGAGGTCGAAATTTTGATTGACGAGTGCGTGAAGTTGGTCGGTGTCGCTGTTCAGAATCGCTTCATGCCCTTGCCGAGCCACGTCGGCGATGTCCTGTAAGGTTTTGACAACCAGCTCTTCCCCCTTGTCCCAACGCGACCGAACATCGTTGTGAATCCGGCCCGACTGCTTACCCAGCGAGGTTTTATAGGCAATGTACAGTTTGGGCAACCGATGCGGATCGATGGGTTCGTATTGCCCGTGGCCGTTTGCTTCCAGAAACGCCCGCTCGAAATTCATGTACACACAGCCTTCGTAACACTGGATCACCCGATCCTGCAATCCGGCGGTAATGCCCAGTTCCTCCGATTCGGTTTTCAAAACCAGCGTCGGCAGCTCAGGCAGCGGAATTTCGACCTGGTAGAATTTCATCAAAGCCCGAAAGGTAGCCACAATGATGGCACTGGAGCCCGAAAGACCCACCTGGCGCGGAATGGACGTGCTGTAGCGAATGGTGAAATTTTTGTTGGGAAGCCGGATATCGCGTTGATCGCAGTATTCACAAAAGCGTTTCAGAGCCGCTTTGATGAGGGGCACACCGCCGTGGTAGCCCAGCGAAGCAACGGCATCGCGCAGGTGGTAAATACTCCGAAACGAGTTGGTGTCTTGTTCCTGTGGCTCAATGTTCAGTTCCGGCGACTCGTACAGCGACACCGAAGCGCCGAAGTTCCGAACGGAAATCGAGATCGTTTTGCCAAAAAAACCGTCAGATGGATTGCCTAACAGCCCGGCGCGGGCATAGGCGCGAGTTTCAATAATCAAGAGTTCTACTAATTGGTAACGTTGGACGGCAAGTTAGGGGTTATATGACTAATGAACAATGAAAAATGACCAATTAGGCTTCCGGTTTTAGGTAAAGACGGTTTTTAGGTTATTTTTTTCGTTATAATCGCTTTATCGTAAAATCCAGCGTTTTGTCTTCGGTCAATTCCTGGCTTTGCTTAAACGCGTGTTTGCCACCATTTGCCAACTGGAATTGCCGGACACGAATTTTCCCTTCCAGTACTTTTAACGACACCCGGTTTTCCGCTCCTTCCGCCGAAATAGTACAGGTTCCCCAGGCCGATCCGTTCGACCAGAAATAGGTTCCGGGCCTGGAAGTGAAGGTCATCGACTCGGTGATGCCGGAATACAGAAAACCGCTCCAGGCCAAAACCGCATTCCAGCTCGTCATCGACCGGGCGTAATGGTAACCGCACTCCGGCTCATTAAACGGGTTGCGCTTGCGCCCATCGAACCGGTCGCGGATGCTAGTAATGCACTTCAGCGCATTTTCTGTCTGGCCTTCGTAGATCATGCCCACAGCGGCCGTGTATTCAAAACCGGTCATGGATTCGGCGAAATACGGAAACGGAACCTTCAGCCGGCCTTTGGGCCAGCTCGCCATCAAGAGCCCGGATTCGTCACCCATGACGTATGATCGCATGTTGTTGAAATGATCGGAGAAATTCTCTAAATAATTGAATTTCATCACACTTTGCAGCGTTTTCTGAATATTCTCCGGTTTGGCCAGATAGCCCAGCCCCAGCATATGCGCCATCATCTGCCCGACCAGTTGATCCACCAGACAGCCTTTCCCCAACTGGTAATCGGGGATTTTTACCTCCGGTTTTCCTTCCCAGTCCAGAAAGGCAAACGTCTTCGGATCGGTAATTTTGTGTTCGTAATAGTCGCCATTGAACAGATTCTGATCCATCCAGGCGCTGCCTTTCCGGAATAAATCCGTGCATTTTTTAGCCAGTTCTTTGTCTTTCATGGCCGTGGCCATTTCTGCGGTGGCTTTCAGTGCGCCCAGATACCAGAAACCCATCTGCGGATTCGGGCCGTAATAATCGACATCCATCGTGTTGTGTTGCCGACCTTCCATGACACCGTCCTGATTGCCATCCCAGCCTCCCTGAATCCAGGCATAACTCATTACTTTCTTCACCTGCTCCCAGTTCTTTCGCAAAAAATCCGAATTACCGGACAATTGCCAGTCGCGGTAAAATTTTAAAACGGTGCCCATCTGTCCGTCGGCGGCAGCATTTTTCCAGTCTTGTGCTTTCGTCAACGGCAGCATCACCCGAAAGCTCATCTTTCCAAGGTCGTTGGTTGCGTAGTTAAACTCAATATCCCGCATCGACTGGGATAAATCCGCAAACAAAAATGCCGTCGCCTGTTCGTAATTCCAGACGTGCGTACACGACCCGAAGCACGAACCAAATTCATCGAAAACTCCCTCCCAACCCATCATTTGTCCACTCGGAATCCGAAAAACCGTTTGCGAACGCAGGGTTGCCAGATTAAAAAGAGCCGCTTCCTTGATCACGTCCGGGTATGAACTGGAAACAAATGCATTCACAAACTGTACGGTTTTCTGTTCCAAAACCGGTAATTGTGGCAATGTTTTCGTGATCACATCCCAGGCATCGGCATACTTCGTTGAGTAATAATTGCCGATCGTATTCTGCTCCGGTTGGGCCGAGAACGACGACCAGGCCAATCGGTTCGGGAAGTTCCAGGTAATAAAAAACGTGTAGGTCTGGGTTTGACCGGGTGCAATGGTTTTCTGAACGGCCAGCGACGCCAGCGGATCATCGTCCACCAGTTTCGCCTTTTCCGTCAGTCTGCCGTCTTCACTGAAATCGTCCCAGAAATCGAGCATGGCATTTTCCCAGTCGTTGGAGCGCGACGAGGTGCGGTAACTGACGCCCGTTGAGCTGTTAGTCGTCAGGGCGATGGTTCCCCAGGCGGGGTCCCGCCGGTTGACGCTGTCGGAGAACATGTAAATTCCCTGAACGCCCGCAGCGGTTTTGTAGACATTCGTATTTTTTTTCGCACCGGTCGGCACAATGTCCCCCTTCCAGTCTTTCTGGTAATGGCTCCCATCCTTCCCGATAAAATTACGCATCGAACCACAAACCGAAACCGTCAGGGGTTCCGTTCCCGGATTGGTCACTTCATACGCCAGCACGGCAATCGGAATTCCGCTCGCATCGGCATTACCGGGAATGAGCGGATTGAAACCTTTGATTCGGACCTTGACCGGCATCTTACTGTCCGACAAATTCACCTGGCCAAAGGGATAGGCCGCATCGAAAGAAGCTTCCGTAAAACGCGGAAAACCGTGCTGGTTCACCGGTCGACCTTCGTAATGCAGATATTCCGCCGGATCAAGCGGGCCGATCAGGGCTTTGGTTTGGGACTTGCCGCTGGCGGGCTGCACGTGGATCGCAAAAAATGGGGCGTTGTTTCCGACCGTCACCGTACTGAAACCCTTGGCGGGTTTGTTCATGATTTCCCAGTCGCGCAGTTCGCCCCGGCCGCCCAGTGAAACCGTGCCCGTGCCGATACCACCCAGCGGTAAAGCGATGTTGTAGAGGTGATTTTTATCGTACGATTTCAACACCGGCCAGGGCATGGGCTGCCATTGTGCATAAGCCATCCGGGTACAAAAAACGAACGCAATTAACAGACGAGGTAAGGTCATCGGGAGTTGGAAAGTTTAGGTCCGGATAAAGGTACGAAAGAGAAAACAGACTCGAAGGATGAAACCGCAGAAGGGATCAATAGTGGGGTAATCTATTATGTGGTGGGAAAAACGCCCTTTTCAAGCCAAAACGGCATGTCTTTTGTGGCATTTCGGGTGTTGTCCAGGTTTAACAACCTGCCTGGTGTACTCTCGCTGGTTTTTAATTCGTATGCAGGCCATCCACTTTATTGGAGTTTCAATATTCCTCTACGGGTTGGTAGGTGGTTATTATGCCTACTCGGCCTTCCAAAATTCCGTTGAACCGCCCCACAAAATCCGTCGGTTAGTGGTCGCTTTGGTTTTTGGATTTGTGGCCATTTTATTAGGATTGGCGTCGCTTGAAAGCCTTTTTAAAAAGGCGCATTTCCATTAACCAATCTGCTGTTTGCCTACCTATGAATGAAGACACCTGGTTTGCCGTATTGCAAGCATTACCTGCATCGATCGATATTCCCCTCGTCATATTCGAGAATCCCATTCAAGCCTTTAAATGGATACAACTAAATGGTTTTCAAGACGATAACCTCTGGATCGTAACCGATGACGACCTGAAATTCTGGGTGGTTTCCCAGGAAGCGGGTGAGCAATTGATTCGGATGGGATTTGAACACGTCAATGCGATACCCCCACCAGCTCCTCCACAATCTTTAGCAGCTCACGCGGATGAAATGGCTTGGACAGATACGCATCGGCCTGATACGTTGCCGTAAGATTCTGATTCAGAATAGCCAGATCGATCGAAACCGCAACGACGGCCACCGGAGCGCCGGGCAATTGGCGGGCTTCACGAATCACATCTCCCCCGTCTCCATTGGGCAAATGCATATCGGCGACCAACACATCCGGTTTTTGCTGGTTAATGAGGTCGATGGCCTGTTGTACATCGCCGGCCTGAAAAATGACATAACCGGCTTTTTGCAGGGCTTCAACCATTATTTTGCGCTGTGAAGACTGGTCTTCGACCACCAATATCGACTTTTTCATTCGACTGAAACTGAATAAACTGAGGTTGAATCAGGGTGATAGGGTATGTTGTCTATTAATTCATTCCATACAAATACCAGACCAATTCGAAATAATGTTTGTATGTGGTATAGCGTCTGAGTCGTACCCCACCCACGAAATCCATGCCAGATAAAACCGCTTTTCAGTAGTAAAAACCCGAATGGCACTTTTGTTATCAATCTTCTAAACAAAATACCATGCGTACATTTGTTTCACTTCCCCTTTTCGGTTTGCTGTGTCTGGGCAGTCTGCTAATGGCTTTTGTACCCGGATGCCGGTTTTTTTCGGACAGCAACCGGTTTTCTGCGCCCGCGTCCAAACGGGTGGTATTTATTGCGGGAAGTTGTAGCCACGGAGCCGGTCAACACGAACACAAAGCGGGTTGCATTTTGCTGGCGAAACGGCTGCGGGAAAATGTTCCCGGGATTGAAACGGAGGTCTTTACGGAAGGCTGGCCCGCCAAATCGTCGGCGTTCAAAGGGGCGGATGCGGTAGTGATTTATGGTGACGGTGGCGAAGGTCACCTGGTCAATGCTCACCTTGACGCCATGAATGCCCTGATGAAAAATGGCGTCGGACTGGCCTGTATCCATTACGCCGTGGAAGTTCCGAAAGGGAACGCAGGGAACTATTTTCTGGACTGGCTGGGCGGTTATTTCGAAACCTTCTGGTCGGTAAATCCGGTATGGACCGCCGACTACGGCACCTTCCCCACCCACGCCATTACCCGGGGCGTCAAACCGTTCACGATCAATGACGAATGGTATTATCACATGCGTTTCCGAAACAACCTGGAGGGAGTAACGCCCCTGCTCACCACGGTGCCCCCCGCTTCGACGCTGGACCGGAAAGACGGCCCCCACGAAGGCAATGACGCTGTTCGGGCCGAAATTGCCGCCGGAAAACCGCAACACACGGCGTGGTGCCGCGAACGGCCCGACGGTGGACGCGGTTTTGGCATCACCGGCGGTCATTATCACCGGGTCTGGACCGACGACAATCTCCGGAAACTGGTGCTAAATGCCATCGCCTGGATTGCCAAAGTCGAAGTTCCCGCCGAAGGTATTTCATCGTCCACCCCTTCGAAAGAAGAAATGGGCGAAAACCAATGTCCGCACTGAGTTGAATAAGACCGCAGCAATTCTTCTTTCAACCTTGCTGACAAAAAAACCGGGCTTTTCATCCCTGAAAAGGTGACAAAAAGCCCGGTAATTCCTAGTGAAAACTCCTTTTTAGTTGATGGATAATCCTCCACCCACATAACCCGAAACTGTATTTACTAAACTCAAACCATTGGCGGTAACTGAATAAACCATTAGCAACCGGGTTTGGGCCGTAACCGGAATACTCAAGCCGGTAGTAATACCGTTGCTGATAGTTCCCAGAGCTAAAATACCTGTAAGTGCTGGTGCTAACGTTACAACAGCACCAGGAACTGCAGTAAATGTATTATTAGGTGTAGACGATGAATACAATTGACCGGTAACTGTAACCGTAGTTCCAACCAAATTCAAAGCCAATGTACTAGTAAAATAACCCGAGAGTGAAGTTATTGTACCATCACGAGGCATGGAAAACGCCATGTTAAGATTGGTGGCTGGTGCCCCTGTCAGATCGATTGTTCCTCCTGCAATAGGTACGCCAGATGCAGAATTTCCAAATCCAATCAACGAAGTCGTCCCTACTAATCCTCCCGCGATTGATGTCATATCAACAGGCAATCCGGAAGCATACGGAACAATGGCACTTGCCCCAGGTAATCCCGGAGTACCCGTCGTCGAAGTTACATCGGTCATCGTGGCCAGTTGAACCCAGTTTCCCCCTTTATAAATATACAAACCAGCCGGTGAATTAGTCTGGTACACAATCAAGCCCTCGGCAGGGGTGGCGGTTACACTCGCCGTGGAGGTCACCCGGGGCACCAAAACCCCTTTACTGGTCGATTTTACTTCCAGTTCAGCACTGTTATCGGGGTTGATCGTACCAATACCCACCTGCCCGAAGCTGGTCAGCGCCATCAGCAAAAACAGAAACAGAAAACCTGAGATTAGTTGCTTTTTCATAATCAGTTCGTATTAAAATGTCTGTTTAGATGTCTAAATCGGTCATTTGACCCCTTATGGTTTTAGCACTTTCAGCGTCTGGCTTTGGTCGGTTGTACTGACCCGCAGCAACAGCAGCCCGGAAGGCTGGAAGGAAATACCGAATTTCTGCCGCTCAGTTACGCCCGCTTTTTCCAGCTGCCGTTCATGAACCACCCGGCCCTGCGAATCAGTCAGCGCAAACCTCAGCTGCCGACCTTCCGCCCCTTTCACTTCCACTTCGACCACGTCGGAAACCGGGTTGCCGATCAGCTTCACCTTCAATTCGGATTTGGTTTCGGCCGACAGGCGGCCCGGAGACAGGCACGGTTGCGGCAACAGGCGTCCGGAGGTTTTCAGGACATACGTGCTACCCTGAACCCGGGCGTAAATGAGTGCGTAGCTTGCCTTGAGCGCGGGCGGAACCGCAAAATCGTACGCGTGCACGCCATCGCCTTTGCCAGCGGCTTTCAGATCCGACCGGTAAATATTGGCCACCGTACTGCCCCAAACCGTGACATTGCCCGGGCTCGGCTCACTATAAAACTCTACCGTCAACGGCGTGTTAGGCTTTTTACGGTCCCACACCCATCCGCGCAAACTGGCACATTCGACCTTATCCAGGAATCCTTCGAATTCACCCGTTACGGTGGTTGTCGATTCCGGACTTATTGTCAAGGTAAAACCGACACTGTTTGACGCCAAATGCGAATCCGTCGCCTTGTACGTCAGCGGAAAAGAACCCGCAACGGTAGGCGTTCCGCTGATCACCCGAGACGTTGAATTGAAACTCAGGTCACTGGGGAGCGTCGTGAGTTCATAGGTCAGTGGATCGTTTTCCGGATCCGTAAACGCAACCAGGGTCGCCGAGAAAGGTACCCCTACCTTGGCGGCTATCGGCGAAATAATAACCGTAGGCGTTGGTGGGCTGGGTGGCTGATTGGGAGGGCTTCCTCCACCCGTACAAATCAAGGCTTTCGGCGAATCTTTCAGTATAAAACTGCTGCCTTGAACCCGCGCGGACAGGGAGTGCTGCAACCCGTCTTTGAGGCTAAGGGGAATGGGAAAACTGAACGCGTGTTTACCATTTCCTTTGCCCGCCGTCACCAGATCCTGTTTCAAATCGCCCGCCAGAATGGTGGCAATGATGACCGGGCCATCCATAATTTCAACGTTAAACGCCGTATTGGGTTTGTTGCGATCCCAGGTCCAGCCCCGGAACGTCGAGCAATCCGCCCCGTAAATGAAACCGTCAAAACTACCGGTTTGTAACGGAGGAGTTACGGTAAGAGTGGCCGTTCCGGGCGAACTGACGCAGCCGCCAACCGTACAGGTGGCCGAATAAACCAGGGTTCCGACCGCCGATGTTGGAACCGAAACGCTGGTGGTTGTGCCGGTCGTCGAATTGGGTCCCGACCACTTCAGGGTTCCGCCCGAACAGGTGGTAATGCTCAGGCTAACGCCGGGCGTGTTCTGAATGACCTCCGTTCCGGGGCTTGTGTTGAATGTTAAAACCGGTACGGATGCCGAACTCCCCTGCGCTACGGTCGTGGTGGCAAAATTGGAACCACCGGAATTGCTAACGGTCACGGTGTACGTACCGGTTTCAGTAACCGTGGCGGAGTTTGCCACACTGGCAACGGTGCCGCTGGGCCCCGTAAAGGTATAGCTATCGACGGTGCCGGTTGTGCTGGCCGTTAACGTTACAGCGGCTCCGCAGTTGATCGGCCCGTTGTTGGACAGCGTAACGGTTGGGGCCAGGGTCGGAGTCACCGCCGTAACCAGTGATAAGGTCATTGGACTGGTCAGATTCGCCGAAACGTAATTGGTGGCCGTTACACTATTGGGAGCGGCTACAAACCCGGAAACTCCGTTATTGACCGCAACGACGAGCGATTTAGCGATGTTCCCGTTCAATTGACCGTTGCGGACTTCCAGGCCGACCGTACCGGAAAACGAAACCGCAGGAGTTAGGGTAAAGACCCGCTCGACACTGTTGCCGCCCAATGCGGGCACCGGGGTATTATCCCGACTGACCCTTGTATTGGTCAGCGTGAGCGATCCGCTGGGTTGCAGCGTCAGCCCCAGGATTGCAACCTGGGTTCCGTCGGCAATATAAAACCCCGGCGATCCCGCCTTGAATTGGGCCATTACCGTTCCGGTTACCAGGAGGCAAAGGAAAATTAGTAGGTATCGATATGAATTCATACGTGTGAGTTTGAATGAATAAACCAGAAAGCACGAATTGACCGGTTTGCCTAAAACCGCATGCTTTATTCGTTAGACTGAACGGATAGCCAACCAAAAAACCAACCCAAAGAAATTCCAGGCAAGCCGAAATAGGCTCACAAAGAGGTTGTTTTTTGTCTGATAATTAACAAGCCTTAAAAAAAATATGGAAGAATTAGTAGCCACTTATCACACCCGCATCGGGATGGCATAAGCGTGCAAGGCGGCCATGAAAAGTGTGTAATAAGCGTTGTTAAAAAAAATCTCAGGCAAGAAAGGAAGAGAGGAAAAACTATAAATAAGCGATATTCTGGTCAGAAATAAGCGCAAATATCTATAATTATCCGGGTAGGATAACGTTTTCATTAGGCAGAGAAAGTTTAGGAATATATTTTACGTTGTCACCAATTTGGCATACATGGGAACAACATATTCCTATATACGCACAATATCTATGCCAACATATGAATAATTTCGGATAGTTCTCTAAAAGTAAGTATATATAATATTAAAAAATTTATTTTTTAATATGTCTGGTAATCACCCATTGATTATAGACTGAAAACGTCAATTAGTCCCTTCAAATACGAAGCAGAAGAGCAACAGGTCGATTTTATAGCAATGAGGATCGACATTTTCAAATCTTTTCTGGAACGCAGGTAACAAGGATTTACTTACCTTTGAAATGCGACCGGTTTTGTTTACACCTCGTGGTCGCATTTTCCTGAACCTCTTATTTCCTGATTCCATGAAATTTTCACTTTTCTGCACATTTGTTGGCGGATCCCTTCTCGCAGGTTTTATAGCCCATTCGCCCCAAAAACCGGTTCGGATGTTTGATGGCAAAACGTTCCGGGGCTGGGAAGGCGACACGGTCAAAACCTGGCGAATTCAGGATGGCGCACTGGTGGGTGGTTCGTTGACCGAAACAGTGCCGCACAACGACTTCCTCTGCACGACCCGTCCTTACGCCAACTTCATCATGCGCGTGAAATTCAAACTGCTGGGCACGGAAGGTTTTATCAATACCGGTGTACAGTTTCGGAGCAAACGGCTGACCAAACCCGCTTACGAAATGACGGGCTACCAGGCTGATCTGGGCAAGGGCTACTGGGCGAGTCTCTACGACGAGTCGCGCCGGAACAAAACCCTGATTGCCCCGGACTCAGCGTTGATCAAAAAAATACTGAAACCGAACGACTGGAACGATTACGAAATTCGGGCCGAAAACCGGCGCATCCGGCTGTATCTGAATGGAAAACAAACCGTCGATTACACGGAAGCCGACGAATCCATTCCGCAGGAGGGGCTCATTGGACTGCAAATTCACGGAGGGGGCAAGGCGGAGGTTCACTACAAAGACCTGACGCTGGAAGAATTGCGCTAAAATGATTCCACAAAAAAGCCGGAAAACCGTAGTAAGTGATGGTTTTCCGGCTTTTTTGTGGAATAGGGTCAGCTACGAAAGTTTGATGGTATGCTGAAAGGGTGTAAAACCGGTCAGGTAAACCGTCGGAGCATCCATCGGTGGCAAAGCGCCCCGCAACACCACATTTTTGTGCAGGGCTTTTCCGGGACCAAACGTAATCGTGTCCTTTCCAACTGTATATGAACCGGATTCGCCACTCAACAAATGGGCATTGGCGCGGGTCGGATGCTTCGTCACGCCGGCCAGCGTACCGCCCGCCCGGAAGATCAGCTCGACGGAAACCGGGATATTCTCGGTGCCGGTAATCTGGATTTGAGCCTCCATCCCATTGCTGGTTTCCCGAACTGTCACTTTCGCTTCGTATGCCTGTATGTCGGATTGCTTCCGTTTGGCGTGGGGCATTTTTTCCCAATTGCCGTCCGGGTCGATTTCATTTTTGGCAACCGGCTGGTAATAAGGGCCTTTTAACGATTGTGTCAATACCCAGCTGTCGCCCTGCTTCTCAATGTTTTCGGTTTGGAACTGGCCTTTTCCGAAAAAGGAAGCCGAAAACCGCAGGCCCTGCAAAACCGCTTCGCCTTTCGAAAACGTCATAAAAACCGGGTTGGTTTTTAAAATCGTGCTATCCCAGTTCCCCCGCCGAATCCGGACCAGTCCCGAATGTGGGAAGGGTTTCACGTAATTCGTGGGCAGCGGTTTGTCAGGCGGCAATTCGTTCCAGAAAGCCGGGTCATCCAGAAAATAGTCGAGAAAATAGACACCTTTCAGCAGCACGGTTTTCTCGATTTGGCGGGCCAGCGCGGCCAGTTCCCCGTTTTTATCCCGCAACGCCATAAACCGCGCCGGATAATAATAGCCTTCCAGTGTCCCGACCAGCGCTTTGTCCTGCCTTCCTGAAGCATCCGAAACCACTTCCCCGTTCGGGTGAATGTAATAGAGCGTCATCGCCAGATTTTTCCGAACATAGTCGAACAGTTCCGGCTTGTTCATTCCTTTCGCAATCGTGATCAGCAGGCGGTCGGTCAGGGGCGAATAAATCAACGTGCTGCGTTCGTTAAACTGCCCGTCCTCGTCCAGGTCGATGTGTTCGCCCAGCCATTGCTCGATGCGTTTGACGTAACGGGGGTCGGGCCAGAGCGCATTCAGTTTGGTCAAAGCCGCCGACACCACCCAGCGGTGGTTGGGCGTGTGAATACCACCGACGGTCAGGGCCTCCCCTGCCCGTTGCAAAAACGTTTTCAACGGCAGCAAAACCGTTTCCATCCCCGGTGCGCCGGAACGGTTCAACAACGAATAAGCGGTCGTTAAGCGCTTGACAATGAAACCGGTATCGGGCGTTGAATGGAAATTCGTAGCGGGCAAATCGATGGTACCGTCGGCGTGCTGAACTTTGAGCAGGTACTGAACCGCCTGACCGGTTTCGGTCAGGAGTTCTTTCGAGCGGTAAAACGTGGATTCCGGGCAGGAAATAGCGCAACAGCAACGCCGGACAAAATCGGCGGTGGATTGCGGATTTGGAATATCTTCGCCATCCTTGAAGCCCCCAAATGCCGGATTACCGGACTCTTTGACCCGGTGCGCCCGGATCTGATCGATCTGCTGATCATTCGCCTTAATTACTTCGAGCAGCCAGCCGGGTTTTGTTTCGGCGGGAATGGCGAAAGAACGGGCCCAACTGGCAGTGGTCAGAACGGGCAGACTGCACAGCGAAGCCGTTCCAATGCGTACAAATGTTCTCCGATCCATCTATACTTTCTTCGGATCAGGGTGTGTCCACGGTTTGCGGTACGGGCGCATCAGCAGGCCGGTGGCTTCGCGGTCGCCGACGACTTCCCGTTTCACGGGGTCATACACAACCGGCCGCCCAACTTGCATGGAAATATTGGCCAGAATACAGCTTGCGGTTGAAATGTGCCCTTCTTCGATATCGGCTACCGGACGACTGTTTTTTTCAATGGCCGCCAGGAAGTCAAGCATGTGCAGACGGGTGGCCGGAGCTGCGTTCAACTCGATGCGCTCTTCGGTCAGATCTTCGGGGTATTTCTCTTTTTCGTAGATGACGTCTTTGTGAATTTTCTTTCCGTTTTTATCCTGCGGAATAAAGTCGTACTGCATGGTGCTGGCCCACAAGGTGCCTTTTTCGCCGTACAATGTAAACGACCAAGGATAATCCGGATTAGTCGGCGTTCCCCAGCTCCGCTGCGACCAGACGCAGTTCAGTTCGGGATATTCAAAAACCGCCGACTGGGTATCGGGAATATTGGATTTTCCTTCTTTCTGCACGTAAATACCGCCTTCCGAGCTAATGCGGGTTGGCCAGCCGAGTTTCAGCATCCAGCGAACCGTGTCGAACATGTGAATACACATGTCGCCCATGATGCCGTTGCCGTACTCTTTGAAAGTCCGCCACCAGCGAATGTGGGGCAATCCGTCGTAAGGGCGCAGCGGAGCCGGGCCGGTCCACATTTCGTAGTCCAGAAAATCCGGAACAGCCTGCGTTGGCGGATTGCCATTCGCCCGCATGTGAATGTGGCAGCACATATCAACGTGCGATATTTTACCTAATAATCCCGCATCAACAATGTTCTTTTTGGCTTCTATCAGGTGAGGGGTGCTTTTGCGCTGGGTGCCTACCTGCACTACTTTTTTATATTTCCGGGCAGCCGCTACCATCGCTTCCCCTTCCATAACATCGACGCTGATCGGTTTTTGTACGTATACGTTTGCACCGGCTTTTACGGCATCAATTGCCTGCAAGGCATGCCAGTGGTCCGGCGTTCCGATCAGGACAATATCCAGTTGGTTTTCGGCGAGCAGTTTCCGGTAATCACCATAAAGTTTGGGCGTTTTGCCGGATTTCTGACGCTGACTGACGAGTTTGGCCGCTGCATCCAGTTGATTTTTGTCAACATCGCAGAGGGCAATGACTTCAACGGGAGCTACCTGAATCAGTCGGAACAAGTCACTTTTACCATACCAGCCGGTTCCGATCAGGGCAACGCGCCAGGTTTTTCCCTGATGGAGACCATCCATTCCGTAGGCACCCAGCGTAGAAAGCGCGAGTGATGCCGTAGCGCCCTGCAGAAAACGACGGCGGTTCATGTTAAAAAGATCCATTTAATTGAAGGTTTCGGACGGTAGACGCCGGGGTTATAAATTTGTTATTATGTACAATTTACATAAAGGTAGTAAACTTTAAAAAACTACCAACTTCGTAAAAATATCTTTTGAAAACCGGGCCATTTTAACGGGTAGACTCCGCCTAAAAACCGGTTTATGCTACTAAAAACAAACCTATTCCTAATTCTACTTATTATGAAAACCGTCCTGAAGTTCCTGGTTGCTCTGTTGCCGGTGTTCACCTCGGCCCGGGCGCAGACCGACCACATTGGCACCCAGGTCTCACTGCCCAACCACCCGCGCATTCTGCTGCTGAAGGGAGAAGAGGATGCGATCAAGCGCACGGTTGGGTTGGACAAAACCTGGGAGAAAATGCACGGGATTATCCTGGCCGAGTGCGACGCGCTGATGGACGTCCCGCCCATCGAACGGATTCAGATTGGACGGCGGTTGCTGGGAAAATCGCGGGAGGGCTTGCGCCGGATTTTCTTTCTGGCCTATGCCTGGCGAATGACCCAGCAGGAAAATTACCTCCGGCGCGCCGAGAAAGAGTTGCTGGCCATTTCGGCGTTCAGTGACTGGAACCCGTCGCATTTTCTGGACGTGGGTGAAATGACGATGGCGGTGGCCATTGGCTACGACTGGCTGTATCACGGGTTGTCCGAATCGGCCCGGAATCAGATCAAAACCGCCATCCTGAAAAAAGGAATCGAACCTTCCCTGAATGAAAAATACAACAGCTGGCTGAAAGTGACCAACAACTGGAATCAGGTTTGCAATGCCGGAATGGCCTACGGGGCGCTCGCCATTTTTGAAGATCAACCGGAACTGGCCAAACGCATCATCAACCGCTCCATCAGTTCGGTGGCTTTGCCGATGAACGATTACAATCCCGACGGCGCGTATCCCGAAGGATACAGTTACTGGGGCTACGGCACCAGCTTCAACGTTATGCTGATCAGTGCGCTGGAAAAAGCTTTCGGCAGTGATTATGGCTTATCGGCCCAACCCGGTTTTCTGAAAACCGCTGCTTACCTGGAAAACATGACCGGTCCTACGGGCAACGCCTTCAATTATTCGGATTCGGGTCTGGCGGGTGGTCTGGAGTCGTCCATGTTCTGGTTTGCCAACAAACTGAAAGATCCGTCGTTGCTGTGGGTGGAGCGAAGTCATTTGATGAACGACGGCGCCAACCGGTTTGTGAAAGACCGGCTGCTGCCGTCGGTAATGCTCTGGAGCGCCGGCGTGGGCGTTTCGTCCGTGAAAGAACCGAAAGAATTGATGTGGACCGGAGCCGGTAAAACGCCGGTGGCGCTGATGCGCTCGTCCTGGACCGATCCGGCGGCTATTTTCCTGGGATTCAAGGGCGGTAGTCCGTCGATGAATCACGCCCACATGGACGCCGGTTCGTTTGTGATGGACGCAGATGGGGTTCGCTGGGCGATGGATTTTGGGATGCAGGACTACGAGTCGCTGGAATCAAAAGGCGTCGATTTATGGAACAAAAAACAGGATTCGCAACGCTGGCAGGTTTTCCGGTACAACAATTTTGTTCATAATACCCTGACGATCAACAACAAAATGCAGCAAGTTGAAGGAGACGCCCGGATGACCTCATCCTCGAAAACGCCGGTATTCATGAACGCCATTGCGGATCTGACGCCCATTTATAACCAATCGGTGTTGAAAGCTGTCCGGGGCGTTGCGCTGGTTAACAAAGCGTACGTGGTGGTTCGGGATGAGTTGGAAACCGCCCCCGCCGAAACCACGGTCCGCTGGACCATGCTAACCCCTGCCGACGTCAAACTGCTTGGAAAAAACAAAGCAGAACTCACCAAAGACGGTAAAAAGCTGATTCTGGAAGTGCAGGAACCGGCCAAAGTCACGCTGCAAACCTGGTCGACCGAACCACCCCACGATTACGATGCCGCCAATCCCGGCACGATTCGGGTGGGTTTTGAAGTAAAGGCTCCCGCCAATTCAAAAACCGCCCTGACGGTTTTGCTGATTCCTGAAAAAGCGGAGAAAACCGCCCGGCCGAAAGTACAGCCGCTGGAGAAGTGGGTAAAATAAAAAACCGCCAATCCCCCAAAAACACCTGTGGGATTGGCGGCTACCTATGCAAACTGGACCAGGGGTTACTTCAACTCTAAGTATTAAAAAAAGCAACGAATTTCCGAAGAGAGCGGTTTACGGCCAGCATTCTTACTGCCATCCGCCCCCCAGCGCCCGGTAAGCATTGACCTGGGCATTCATTTGCTGCATGCGGGTTTCGATCAACTCCATCCGGGATTCCAGCACATCGCGCTGGGTGAGCAGCACTTCCATGTAATCGGCCCGGGCGGAGGTGAACAACTTGAGCGCAATGTTGGTGGACTGGGTCAGAGCTTCCACCTGGTTGTTTTTCGTGTTGTACTTTTTTTCCAGATTGTCCATGTTAGACAACTGGTTGACCACTTCGATGTACGCATTTAAAACCGTGCGCTCGTAATTGTAAACGGCCTGAATCTGCTTCGCATTCGCACTTCTGTACATCGCCGTAATGGCATTCTTGTTGATAACCGGACCAACCATGTCGCCAATCAGCGACGCGATCAATGATTCGGGTGCATTGAACAGGAAGATCGGGTTGAATGCCATCAGCCCCACCGAAGCGGAAAGGTGCAGGGAGGGATAAAAATTGGCCCGGGCCACCGTAACGTCGATTTTACTGGCGGCCAGTTGCCGTTCGACCTGCCGGACATCCGGCCGGTTTTCCAGCAATTGCGACGGAACCCCCGCGTAAATTTTTGCCGGAACCAGGGTGCCGAAATTCTGGGAATCCCGTTGAACCCGTTGCGGAAAACGCCCGACCAGAAAGTTAATCCGGTTTTCGGTTTCGACAATCTTTTGCTGAATCTCGAACTGAAGGCTCTGCGTTTTGTAAACTTCGGCTTCAAACCGGCGAACGGCCAGTTCCGTCACCTTGGCCGCTTCTTTCTGCTGCCGGATAATCGAAAGCGCATTCGTCAGGATATCGATGTTCCGCCGGATGATTACCAGCTGGTTATCCAGCGCCATCAGTTCGTAATACGAATTCGCGATTTCAGAGACCAGGTTCGTCACCTGAAAGTTCCGGCCTTCAATGGAAGCCATGTAGTTCATCACGGCGGACTTCTTCGCATTGCGCAGCTTGTGCCAGATATCGACTTCCCAGCTCGCAAAGGCGCCAACATAGGTGTTCGGTAACACATCCGGCGTGGCTTTTCCCGGTTTGATGTCGGTCACCGCATCGGCCGCTCCCTGACTGGTGTAGCGGGAAACCTTTTCAACACCACTTCCACCACCCACCGTCACAAACGGCAGGTATTCCCCTTTGCGGGCCAGGATTTCGTTATTGGAGATCTGAATTTCCTGGAGCGTGATGTTCAGTTCCTGGTTGTTGTACAAGGCGCTGTCGATCAGGGCCGCCAGATTGGGGTCGGTGAAGTAATCCCGCCATTTGGTTTGGGCCGAATTCGTCGTGTCCTGCGAGCCGTTAAAGCTTGCAGGCACCGCTTTGTTCTCCGTTTTCGAAACCAGGCGGGGAACCGTACAAGCCGCATTGAGTCCGGTGATGAGCGCCAATACGCCCAGCCCGTTCCATATTCTATTATTTCTCATTGATCTCACTTTCTTCAAATTGGGAAAAACTGTCTACTGAATGGACCAGATTGTCGGTTAAAGAATCATCTTCTTCACCCTTGATCAGCTTCCTTCCATCGGCCAATTTGCCAAATATATAGTACAGGCCCGGGATGATAATGACCCCGAAAATGGTTCCGAAAAGCATGCCGCCCATGGCCGACGCACCGATGGTTCGGTTACCAATTGCTCCGGCGCCCTTGGCGACGATCAACGGAATTAGACCGGCCACAAAGGCGAAGGACGTCATCAGGATCGGGCGGAAACGAACCTTGGCTCCCTCAATGGCTGCGTTCAGAATGGTGTCGCCCTGCTGGCGCTTCTGCACCGCAAACTCGACGATCAATACGGCGTTTTTACCCAACAGACCGACCAGCATGATGAGCCCGATCTGGGCGTAGATGTTGTTCTCAAGGCCCATCAGTTTCAGCAGCAGAAACGATCCGAAGATCCCGACCGGCAGCGAGAAAAGAACCGCCAGCGGAATAATGAAACTTTCGTACTGGGCCGCCAGCACCAGGTAAACGAAGGCTACCACCACCAGGAACACGTACAGCGACTCATTGCCCCGGATCGATTCGTCGTAGGAAAGACCTTCAAACGCAATATCGTAGCCTTTGGGCAGCGTCTTGGCCGCTACTTCCCGGATGGCCTGAATCGCATCAGCTGTGGTATACCCTTTGGCCGGAAGTCCCTGAATAGCTGCCGAGTTGTAGAGGTTAAACCGGGTAATTTCGTTCGGCCCCTGCCCTTTTTGCAGCCGCATGAACGAGGAGTAAGGCACCATTTCACCCGCATCGTTTTTAACAAACAGCTTCAAAAGATCGGTGGGCAACCGCCGGAACGCGGGATCGGACTGTACGTATACTTTGAAGAACTGGTTGAACTTGATGAAACCCTGTTCGTACGTACTACCGATCATGATGTTGAGGTTATCCATCGCTTTTCCGATCGACACGCCTTTTTGCATGGCCAGCTTGTTATCAATTTCCAGTTCGTACTGCGGGTAGTTTGCGGCAAAGAAGGTAAACAAACCGGTTAGTTCTTTCCGTTTGCCCAAAGCCTCCATAAAATCCTTGTTGATTATATCAAATTCGCGGTAGTCGGTATCGGTGGTTTTATCCAGCAAACGCATGGAAAAACCGCCGGACGTACCGAAGCCCGGAATGGCAGGTGGTTCAAAGAATTCGACCGTCGCACCAAGGCCCTTGGATGCCACCTCCAGTTCTTCCATGATCTCCTTCACATTGTGGTCGCGCTGCGACCAGGGTTTCAGGTTGATCAGACAGGTACCGGCGTTGGACCCCCGACCTTCCGTCATGATCTCGTAACCGGCCAGCGACGATACCGACTCGATTCCCGGTACTTCTTCGCAAATTTTCTGAAGCCGTCGCGAAACCTCGTTGGTTTTTTCGAGCGTCGAACCGGGCGGAGTCTGGATGATGGCGTAAATCGTACTCTGGTCTTCGTTTGGAATAAAACCGGCGGGCAAAATCTGGTTCTCGTAGACAATTCCGACGCAAAAAGCGGCCAGGACCAGGAACGTAACGACGCGCCGATTCACAATCCGCTTCAGGAGACTGACGTATCCGCCGGTCATTTTATCAAAGCCCCGGTTGAAGCTGCCGATCGCGCGGTCCAGCAGGTTTTTCTTCTTCGCATGTCCGTGGTGGTTCTTCAACAGCATGGCACACAAAACCGGGGTCAGTGTCAAGGCGATCAGGGCCGAGATGACAATGGAACTGGCCATCGTAATCGAGAACTGCCGGTAAAATGTGCCCACCGGACCCGACATGAACGAGATGGGCAGGAATACCGACACCATGACGGCCGTAATGGCGATAATGGCCCCGCTAATTTCGCCCAACACTTTTTTAACCGCGCCATAGGGCGTTAGTTCCGGCTCTTCCTCCATTTTGGCGTGCACGGCTTCCACCACCACAATGGCGTCATCCACCACAATACCGATGGCCAACACAAGGGCAAAAAGCGTAATCAGGTTGATGGAAAGCCCGAAGGCCTGTATCACGAAAAACGCCCCAATCAACGAAACCGGCACCGCCAGGATCGGGATCAGGGTAGACCGCCAATCGCCCAGGAACACGAAAACCACCAGCGCTACCAGGATAAACGCATCCCGCAACGTGTCAATCACCTGCTCGATCGACGCATCCAGGAACTTGGAAACGTCATAGCTGATTTGGTAATCCATACCCGGAGGAAAGGACTCCCGCATCACCTCAAGCTTCTTTTTAACTTCTTCGATGACCTCACTGGCGTTACTGCCGTAGTTTTGCCGCAACACGATAGCCGCCGATGGATGGCCGTCGAGGTTTGAATAAATATCGAAAAATTCACTGCCTAACTCAACCGTGGCGATGTCTTTCAGGTGAATGCTTTCCCCCTGCGAGTTTGCCCGGATAATAATGTCTTCGTACTCTTCCGGTTTGTTGTACCGGCCTTTGTACGTCAGTACATATTCCAGCGACTGGGCGGCAATACCGGAGCTTTGCCCGATCCGGCCCGGCCGACCGATGATACTTTGCTCGCCAACGGCCTTCATCACGTCTTCGGTCGAAATGTTGTAGGCCCGCATGCGGTCAGGGTTGAGCCAGATCCGCATCGCATACCGGCGGCTACCCAGGATTTGCGCCCGCGCTACGCCCCTCGTCCGCTGGATTTCGGGGATCATTTTTACGGTAGCGTAGTTGAACAGGAATTTTTCGTCCATGCTCTTTTCCTTGGAATAGAGATTGACGTACATCAGCATCGAAGGCTGGATGGGCGTAATGATAACCCCCTCCCGCTGAACCAGTTCGGGCAGCAGCGGCATCACCTGGTCGACCCGCGTTTTCACCCGGATAACGGCATCGTTCGGATCGGTCCCGGGTTCAAAAATAATGCGGAGGGTTGCTTCCCCCGCACTGGTGGCATCCGTCGCGATATACCGCATGTCCTGCACCCCGTTGATGGCCTGTTCCAGCGTAATCAGCGTGGATTTCACCAGAACGTCGGCACTCGAGCCGGGATACGCGATAAAGATATTGACGGTAGTCGGCGCAATATCCGGGAATTGGGAAATGGGTAACTGTCGGATCGCCAATATCCCGATAAAGACAATCATGATTGAAATCACGATGGCAAATACGGGCCGGCGTATGAATTTGTTGAACATGTCTTTTTCTGTAAAATGAATAATGAATAATTAAAAATGAATAGCAGGCTGATAAGGAGCCCATCTCATACTCCACCGTTCACCATTCATTGTTCATTGTTAATTATTAATTAACCTATTCCGCATAGAGACTTAAATTGTTGATGACCGAATCAGGCTTCACGAATTTGTAGTGTATTTTTTCGTTCTCCTTCACCTGACGCAAGCCTTCCAGCAGAATCTTGTCATCCGGTTTCAGGCCACTTTTTATGACAAAAATGTGCGGCAGTTCGGCGGCAACGACGACTTCCCGCGACCGGATTTTATCGTCTTTATCCAACACATACACGTATTTCTTCTCCAGCACTTCGAAGGTGGCTTTTTGCGGAATGATCAGGGCGTTTCGGAGCGGTAAAGTCATCTGGATATTACCGGTTTCGCCGTGCCGGAGCAGCCCTTTCGGATTCGGGAACGTGGCCCGGAAAGCAATGTTACCGGTTTCGTTGTTGAAGTCGGCTTCGATGGTCTTTACCACGCCCGGATAATCAAACACCTGCTGGTTAGCCATCAGCAGGTTGACATGATCCATATTTTCCTGTTGCGTGTGGGTTTTATAATTCAGGTATTCCGCTTCCGGGACGTTGAAATACACCCACATCTTGCTGTTGTCGGAGATTGTGGTCAGCAGGTCCCCTTCGTTCAGCAGACTTCCTTCCCGGACGTAGAAGTGATCCATGATGCCCGTAAAGGGCGCCCGGATTTCCGTAAACCCGAGGTGAACTTTCGCAACGGTTACTTCGGCCTGCGCCTTGTCCAGCTTGGCTTTTGCCAGCGCCAGCTCGGCTTTCGAGACGATGTTGCTATCCGCGAGCGACTTGGTATTCTTGTATTCAACTTCCGCAAAATTGGCTTCGGCCTGGGCTTTCTGCAACTCGGCCTGGTACTGGATCGGCAGAATCTGGAACATGATCTGCCCCTGTTTCACCACCTGGCCTTCGTCCACAAAAATCTTCTGCAAATAGCCTTTTTCCAGGGCTCTTAATTCAATGTGCTGAATCGACCGAACCTGACACACGTACTGGTTGGTAACGGTGGTGTCACTTTTTAGGGGGCTCGTAACCATAAACTTGGTTTCCTCCTCCTTTTCTTCCTCGTGGTGTGTACAGCCCGTCGTGTATAACAAGCCACACAAACTTAGGAACGTGAGTACTCTCTTCATCGGATTTTATTTTTTAGCGAAACTGAACTGACAATTGTGAATAGGTTTCGGGCGGAAGCCCACTCGGTTTGGTTTGTTTGGGTTGGCCTGCCACAACAGTGGAATGTTTCCGGCCGGTGGTTTACGGTTTAGGTGACAACTAGTTTGAAAGCGGATGCTGCCCCGAAACCGCCGTACCCGGAGGCAAATTGGGGGGGTGCTCCAATTGATGAATCAGGCTGTCTTTCTGCAGATTAGCCCGCATACAGTCGGAAAGCTGCTGCTGAACCAGGAGGTTGGCCGAGTTGTCCAATTCGTAATCATCCAGGCTTCTGCGGTGGTTTTGTTGGTACAAAAGAAAGCCATTGAACACCAGCGAAAGGGCCAGTGCCAGTCCAAAGCCGTAAAGCAAAATCGAAGGGAAATTCCGGCGATGCATAGCTAGTGTCTGTGTTGCTTTGGCACAAAGCACGCGCCGGCGTATTAAAACCGAATGAAAAGGAAATTAGAAGATATTAGAAAAGTTTAAAACCGCTTTCTCATCTACGGAGCATTGCAACCGCGATTTCAGACAAAACGTCGTAAATTTTACAGAATTCAGCGATTTCTTTCTAAAGAAAACAGGAAGCAGAAAAAAGCAGCAACAAAAAAATTCTATTTATTATACTAATGAGACAAAACATCATGTTTCAATTATTCCGAGATGGCGATTGAATCACCGATTTTTGTAGGCCCATGAATGCCGGAAATGAGAGAAATTAAGAAAAGCTGGGCAGATTAACCGTAACGGAGGTTCCCTGATCGACTTTGGACGCAATCTGGATTGTGCCCTGATGCAAGTCAATGATTTTCTGGGTAATCGCCAGACCAATGCCGTAACCGGGTACCCCTACCACGTTTTTTCCCCGGTACAGTGGATCAAGAATATGGGCGGTATCGGCTTCGGCAATGCCGCGTCCCTGGTCGGTAACGGTTACCGTTATTTGTTCTTCCCTGGCCTGCAATTCCACCGAAACCGCTTCGCTTGAATACTTGCAGGCGTTGTCGAGTACGTTCAAAAACGCCGTTGTCAGCAGAGCCGCGTTCCCCCTCACCGTGAGCGAATCCTCCTCGCTCGTCGTAAACTGAAGCGGCAGACTCCGGCCCGGATAGCGGTGTTGAACCTGCTCGATGGCGGTCAGCAAACAATCATCTACCTGAACAGCCGTCAGCGAAACAGTTCCGTCAGTTACTTTAGCTAAACCCAACAGGCTGTTGGTCAGGGCAATCACTTTTTTCAGCTCTTCAATGGCCACCTCCATACTATCCCGCCAGTCGGCCGGATTCTGGTCGTACCGCAGGGACGTTTCGAGTGTTCCCAGCGTATTGGTGAGCGGAGTACGCAGTTCGTGGGAAGCGTGGGAAACAAAGCTGCGTTGAGAGACAAAGGCATCCTCCAGTCGGAACAACATCTGGTTGAACGTCATGGCCAGTTGGGCGATTTCATCCCGCCGGTTTCCTTCGTGAACGCGTTTGTGCAGATCAACGGCGGTAATTTGCTCCACTTCATCGACAATCTGGGAAATGGGCTTTAATACGCGACCGGAAAAATACCAGCCTGCCAGCACGATCAGCGTAAAACCCAGCAAATTGGCCAGAATCAGGATTTGTTGCAGGGTCGCCAGTTTAGCAAAACCGATCCGGTCGTAACCAGACGCAAAAATATAAAACCGCTGCCCCCGGTTTTCGTACGGAATCACGATGGACTCGAGGTGACCGTTCTGGAATTCGAGCAGCGAATTCGTGGCGAGTTGCGGTATCTTTTCCCGGTAAAATTTCGATTCCTTCAGCGGGCGGTTCGTAAAGACCAGATGATGGCGACTGTCGTAGATGCTAATTTGCTCATCGACAATGGACAACAGGTCGGTGCGGACCATGTTCTTAAAAAAGTCATCGTGCAGGTGACGTCGGGAAATCAGGACGCGGCCAGTGACCCGGGCTTTACTCTCCAATCGGCTATAAAACTCCTCCTGACGGTATAATGAATAGAAATACCAGACCAGCAGCGACAGCGTAACCTGAATGGCCGTCGCCAGCACGGTGAAAATGATCGTCAGGCGGTTTCGAATGAGCATGAACTTGGGTCAAAAAAAAGCCGGTTTTCGGCTCCGGTCCGTATCCGGTTTTCCGAACAAAAAAGAACACTACCCCTCGCGGAGCACATAGCCCATGCCGACAATGGTATGCAATAACCTGGGCGTAAACCCCTTGTCAATTTTCTTACGCAAATAACTGATATACACGTCGATAACGTTTGTATTGCTATCGAAGTTCAGGTTCCAGACCCGTTCGCTGATGTCCACCCGCGAAATGGTTTTGCCTTTATTGAGCATGAGGTATTCCATGAGGGCGTATTCGCGCGTGGTCAGTTCAATGCGTTTGCCCGCCCGCGTCACGGTTTGGGTGTCGAGGTTCAGCTCTAGATCGGCCAACCGTAAAATCTGCTTGGATTTTGAGCTATTTCGACGGGTCAATGCCCGAACGCGCAGTAATAACTCCTGAAATTCAAACGGTTTAGCCAGGTAATCGTCGGCCCCGGCGTTGAAACCATCCGACTTGTCGGCCAGACTATCCAGCGCGGTCAGCATCAGAACCGGCACGGTTTCATTTTCCGACCGGATCAGCCGGCACAACTCGATGCCGTTGATGTGCGGCATGTTGACATCCAGAATGATCATATCATAAACATCCTTCTGAAACAGCATCAGCCCAATCTGTCCGTCGTAGGCAACTTCGACTTCGTAGCCCTCGGCCAGCATGCCCTTGCGGATAAAGGAGGACAACCGCTCTTCGTCTTCAACCAAAAGGATTTTCATGAAAAGAATTACGTGAGACGCTTTTACCAAACTTTTGTTAGAATTCCACCGCTTATCCGTCCGCGTTTGCCGGGATGTAACGGAGAGCCAAAACAAAATAGATGAAGAGATGGGCTAGAGACTCGTCTTTTTCGCTTTGGTTCTAAACCATATCGATTTCACCAACGAAGACGCTGCAAAGATACGCATTGTGCCGACACCGCACGCGAATAGTTTAGTCAGGAGAAACCCGGACTCTTTTTAACTATTTTCGGGTTGGCAGGTTAATAGACTGGACTATCCCCGACCGATCGATGAAAACCGCTGGCTATTTACTGGCTCTTCTGCTTCTGGCAGCTTGCAAAAACGACCAATCGCCCAAATTACTGAAAGAAGTCGAAGTACGAAAAGACGGCCCGGATGCGTTGGTTGTTTCGGTTGCGCTGGTAGATGGAGAAGGTAACCCGACTAGCGCCACTGGGTTGCTACTGATTGAGATTCAGGGCATTTCCAGCCAGGATACGGTTTTCACGGTATCAGAAATGGATACTGCTTTAACCGAAGCCAGTTTTCGCCAGCTTACATTTGGGCAGGGCTCTTTGAAGAAAAAGATGCTCGGTTTCGAAACCGCCCGCATTCCTTACAAAACCTCGGATCAAATGAAGGACTACCGGAAAACCAGCCAAAAGGGGCTTATGCTGGTTTCCTTCAAACCGGAAGGTGGTACTGTACTTCAACAAACGGTAACGTACGAAAAGTAACGGCTCTAAGTAAATTCTAAGTTGATATTCAGGTTGATTTAAGAAGTGAAGGGCAATTTTGGGTCGTAAAACAACCTGAAATAACCATGACACTGCCATTTCAACACTCGCTTCAGACCCGGCCAGCCCGGTTTGCCAGCTATTACAATCAATACGGAAAACCATCGCAAAAGAAACCGCAACCCAACCGCCCCGACTGGCTGGTGGTCCTCACCTTTGTAATGATTGCCCTGACGATTCTATTTAGCTAATTGTTTTTGGTTCGATTTCCGGCCAGCCTGTTGCAGGATTTCCCGCCCGAAACCGGAATTTTGCCAGGTTGGCGACAGCGTTTGGTACAACTCCAAATAATCCGCTTTGCTGAGGTAATCTCCTAAGGTGCAGAGAGTTGGCAAAGCCGCACCAACCGCTGTGGTTCGGTGCCGCCTGACGTAAGACTTTAGTAAATCGATGCGGTTGACGGTCATTTCGTCGATTAGTTTCTTCAGTTGACCGGCGTTGGCCGTGTCCTTTTTGGCCACCAGGGATTCATACACCTGTTTGATTCGAAACCGCTGATATCCAATTTGCTGGTCTTCTTTCCACCACTCTTTCCAAAGCCGGTCGATGTCCGATCCACGGACAACCACACTGTCATAGACCGGTTTTGTTCCTTCGACCTCCACTGTCCGGTTATCTAAAAGGATATCCGCCAGTTTCATACTTACGCTGCCTTTTCCAGCGTACAGATAAGTATGCGCTGTTTCGGGCATGTAGCCGTTCAACACAAACCGTTCCTGCTGAACCACCGCAGAATCGATGATTTTGCGTTTACCGCCGTCGATCAGATACAGTTTTGTCTGGTCGGGCAGTCCCAGAATATGGCCGTTGACGCGGTAGCCGTTTTGCTGCGCGAAACAGATCCCTGAAATAAACTGAAGAAGCGGGACAAAGACTAACAGGCAGGATTTCATGAGCAGAAGATTAAGGTCTCTACCTGCAAAGACGAATAAAAGCGGTTTTTATTACACGTACCCACGGACTGGTAGTCCGTGGAATCCTTATTATTCCAGAACGTTAATTATGCTTAAGATCGCACGGACTACCAGTCCGTGGGTACTTCTACGCGGCTTCAGCGAGTTCTGCCCGGCCCTGCCGTTTCAGAATCCGGTAATGCGAGTGCAACGCGGAAAGGAACGTGCGGTTTTCCAGGTAAGGCAATTCAAATTCTTTGGCAGTTTGCCGAACAATGTCCGTGATGGCCGGATAATGAATATGGCAAACTTTCGGAAACAAATGGTGTTCAATCTGGCGATTTAAACCACCGCAGAAAAAGGCAGCGGTTTTGCTCCGGGGGGCAAAATTAGCGGTCGTGCGCAACTGATGCACCGCCCAAGCCTCCTGAATGCTCAGGCCATTGACCGGAACCGGGAATGACGTGCCCTCCACCAAATGGGCCATCTGGAAAACGATGGCGATGAGCGCGCCTTCTACGAGGTGCATCACGACAAAACCCAGTGCAACCTGCCACCAGGCCAGGTCCAGCACCAGATAGGGCAGCACCAAAAAGCAGAAATAATAAGCGGCTTTGGTGGCAAACAAGGTGATGTATTCGTGTCGGGGATGGCGGGGGTTGGCGTGCTGTCCAATTTTTTTCTGAAAAAACTTCACAAAATCTTTCCGAAATACCCACGAGAGCGACGTCAGGGAATACAGGGGCAAAGCGTACAGATGCTGGTAGCGTTGCCACGGCCGGTATTCCTCCCCATCTTCCAGCCGAATCAGACCCGGGGCCACATCAATGTCTTCGTCGTGGCCAAAAATATTCGTATAGGTATGATGAACAATATTGTGCGAAATCTTCCAGACGTACGGATTGGCTCCAATAAAGTAAAAACTACCGCTCAGTATTTTGTTGAGCCAGTTTCGGGACGAAAACGCCCCGTGCATGGCGTCGTGCGATACATTGAAGCCAATAAAAGCCGCGAAAATGCCCAGCAAAACCGCTAAGCCCAACATGGTCCAGGCGTTGAACAGGTTGGAAATGATCAGGCCAAACAGGAGTGCATAGCCGCCCAAAAAGAAGATGGTTTTGAACCACATCGCGAAGTTGGCATTGGGCGAAATATTGTTTTCCTTGAAATAGGCATCAACTCGGCGACGAGCGGTGGCAAAAAATTGCGACCGACCAGCATTGTTAAATTTTACGGGTGTTTGCATCAAATAAAATCAGTTGACGAGCCGACCGGTTTCCTGAAACTCTCTTCGGATTGGGCAGATAGTCCCTTCGGCCAAAGATGATGCCAATGGTATAAAAGTACTCAGGCGGGGTTTATCTGAAAAACCAGCGAACATCATTAATAACTATATTTTCGAATCAATGTTGGGGTTTCAATGAAGTGTGTCAGGCCGAACAAGACTGTTTTTGAACGTTTACAACGTGGAAATTTACCACCCAATTTTAAATATTCAATAAGTGCATGGATTAATTTATACAAACGGTCGACGCATTATTTAGCTAATCAGCAGGGAAACAGCGGCTTATAAACAGAAATACAAAACTCCGACAAAATGCCGGAGTCTGTACACTACCAACCTATGATGAAAAACACGTGTCTTTCAGTTACATAGAGTAGAAAAGAAGGCCGTTATCACCATTTTTTTAGAATTATTTTTCATAAACCGGTAAAAAATTGCAATATTCCGTCCATTCGGACTGGAAACCGTCCTGCCACTTTACCTTGTCAGTAACTCCCGAAACCACTCCCCGGACTGCTTCACAATCCGTCGCTGCGTCGGGTAATCGACATACACCAGACCGAAGCGGGGCCGGTATCCTTCCGCCCACTCGAAATTATCCATCAACGACCACGCAAAATACCCGCCGACCCGGAAGCCTTCCTGTTTGGCGCGGAGCACCTGACGGAGGTAATTCTGGTAAAATGCCACCCGTTGCGCATCATCGACCCGGCCATTGTGAACGTGATCCGGAAATGCCGAGCCGTTTTCCGTAATGATGATTTCTTTCACGTTTTCGTAAGCCGAAAACTGACGAATGACCTGATAGATGCCTTCCGGATACACTTCCCAATCCATCGCCGTGATTTCGGAAACTTCGCGTTGTCGTGGTTTTACTTCCCGCGCCCAGACGTACGGCGTAAACCAGTCGTGCCGCACCACCAGCCGGAAATAGTTTTGCAGACCAATAAAATCAAAATCAAAAACCGCCCGCTGTAAATCGCCCAGATTGGCGTATTTCGTCAGAATCTGTTTCAACAAAGGCGCTTCCTGAACCGGATAGCCCAGACCGAGACTGGGTTCGATGAACAGCCGGTTTCCCAGTGCATCAATCCGTGCAGCCGCCCGAACATCCCGAATCGATTGGGTGTGTGGCTCGACGGGGGCGCAAAAAAGCGTGGTACCAATCCGGGCATTGGGCACATTCCGACGAATAATCCGCCCCCCCTCGCCCTGGCAAATAACGGCGTGATGCACCGCAGGCAGAAAATTCCACAATCCCCTCCGGCCCGGGGCATGAATTCCGGCAAAATAACCGCCCGCCGTAAAAACCAGCGGTTCATTCAGCACCATCCAGTTTTTTACTTTATGCCCGAACGCTTTGGTGCAGCACTCCACGAATTCGGAAAACCAGCGGATTACGGCCCGGTTGGTCCAGCCACCTTTGGCTTCGAACGCCTGCGGTAAATCCCAGTGGTAGAGCGTGACCCAGGGTTCAATTCCCATTGCCAGACAGGTATCGATGAGCCGGTCGTAAAAAGCCAGCCCCGGCTCGTTGACCCGCCCCGTTCCATCGGGCAGGATTCTGGACCACGACAGAGAAAACCGAAAAGCCCGAAAACCCATGCTTTTCAGCAGAAT
This sequence comes from Larkinella rosea, assembly GCF_003858635.1. Lineage (GTDB taxonomy): Bacteria > Bacteroidota > Bacteroidia > Cytophagales > Spirosomataceae > Larkinella > Larkinella rosea. The sequence goes on along the minus strand of NZ_RQJO01000009.1, from coordinate 973,893 downwards.
CAGATCCGATTCGTAACGCTGATAGAATTCGCAGGCTACGTCGCCGTGATCCCGGAAGCGTCTCCAGCGGTTGTCGTGCGTAAAGGTGTCCCAGATGGAAGCTCCGCGTCCGTCGGTTTGGTGAGCTCCTTCGATCTGGTAGGCTGCGGTGGCCGCGCCCCAGACAAAATCGGCTCCGAAATCGTGGCGGGAAAAAGGAAGTGATGAAGTCGGCAACAGCGTACAAAGGACAAATTGAACGCGGAAAGTTAGCGCGTTTCCATCAGCAACCCGTAAAGAGGTTTATTATGAAAGTGTTAAGGAAATTCTTAAAAACCGCCCAAAGTCCGCCGATCGGTAATCTGACCGTAAAATTCATGTAATACCTGAAACGTAGCTTCGCTTTCGAAAAACCACTCACTCATTCGCTTATGCGCATTTTGTTTTTGGTACAGGGCGAAGGTCGCGGTCATTTGACGCAGGCACTGTCGTTGGCGCAACTGGTCGAAACCGCCGGACATGAAGTCATTGGCGCCCTGGTTGGCGTCACCCACAACCGCCCGACACCTACTTTTTTCAGCGAACAGTTTCCGGCTCCGATCACGCCTTTACCCAGTCCCGGTCTGGTCTATCACACCCGGACCAACGCACTCCAACCCTCCAAAACCACCTGGAAAGCACTCCTGAATGCGCGCACCTACCGGCGTAGCATCCGCCAGATTCGGGATGTAATCGAATCCCAAAAACCGGATCTGGTGGTCAATTTTTACGAGCTATTGGGCGGTTTGACGTACGGTTTTTACCGGCCATCGGTACCCATGATTTGCGTAGCACATCAATATCTGGCTTTCCACCCGCAGTTTCAATTTCCGGCGGGTCAGTACATGGACCGGCTGCTATTCAAACTGACTTCCCGTTTCACGGCCTGGGGAGCCCGCGAAATGCTGGCCTTGTCGTTCGACCAGCAACCCGACGTTCCGGGCAGTCGTCTGCGGGTAGTGCCCCCCCTTCTGCGCCAGGAAGTGCTTGATCGGAAACCGGCCTCGGGCGACTTTTTTCTGGCCTATACCACCCAGCCGGGTCTGGTTGCTGAGCTCGTTCGGGCGCATCGGCAGCATCCGGCTATCCCGCTTCGTGTGTTTCATTCGGGGACTCAGGCAACGGAAGAACGCATCGACGAAACCCTGACGTACCACGCCATCAACGGCCAGCGGTTTCTGGACGCCATGCAGGGCTGTCGGGCGGTTGTAACGACCGCCGGTTTTGAGTCGGTTTGCGAAGCTTTTTACATGGGTAAACCCGTTCTGATGATTCCGCAGCCCAACCATTTCGAACAGGCCTGCAACGCCCTGGATGGCGAGCGGGCGGGTGTTGGCCTTGGAGCGAACACCTTTGACTTGAACCCTTTACTTGATTTTATTCCCCGCTATTCGACCGAAACCAGCGAGCAGTTCCGGGCCTGGTACGCGCAAGGGTATTATTTGTTTCTGGCGGCTATGAACCGAGCCATTCAATCCAAATCAACCAACTCCAGCCAACACCCCGAGGTTCTCTCAGCAGCCGGAAGCGGCTCCTAAATCGAAGATCTACGATCATCCTAAAACCGCCGACCGGCGCGCTGTTTGGCGGTTTCTTTTGTTAATAAATCGATAAACCTACCAGATCGGATTGTATACTCCCAAAGCAATTGCCAAAGGTCAGGTGGGCCGTAACGAACTGTATGTCAACTTCTTTCAGGGTAGTAAGCTCGACGCGCTGGAATACCGGATTGGCGAGGGGAACTCGAAACTCATGACGTGCGTTGACGAAGCCGACCCCGGTTTGCCCGGCGTGCGGTATCGGTACGACTCTGCCGTACCACCGCTGATGGGTACCAAACCCTCCGCTCCCATCTGGGAAAGCCCGACTCGGGGGCAATCTGCCGGTTGGCGAGCATACCATTGAGGTCCGCGCCCGGGATTGCTACGACCGAACGTTTACCGAAAAAACCGCCTTCCGGGGGTGGAAACCGCAGCTGTTTCCAGCAAATAGTCGCTCCAATGCGCCCGATTTTCCGCTTTTTCTATCCAAAAACTTAACAAAAACTTAACAGTAGTCTTTTGTTTGTGCATTTTTTTTGGTATTTGTTTGTAGATTTTTTCTACTCGTTTTAGCGTCAAAACCAACACACAGTATGAAGGCCAAAAAAAAGGCTCTGGCTACCGATATTTCCAATTCTGTTGAATCAGCATTGGCTGGAATGGGTGAACAGACCAAGAAGATCAAGAAAGTGATCGAACAATCCGCAAAGAAACTCGCGGCCAAGTTAATCAAGGCTTCCAAAAAAGAAGCAAAGGAGAAAGTGAAACAAGGAAAAGAAAAGCCGGCGAAAGCCAAAAAAGGCGCTAAAAAGAAACCTGAAATCGCACTCGCTTAATGCCAACAAGGGCCCGGGAGAATCTCCTTCCGGGCCATTGCTTTGAACGCGCCACTCTAAAAATTTCGCAAAGCGTTCACATTGCCTTCACGCTGAGGTCATTTCCAACTCGGAACTTTACGCAAACATCCTGACCCCGTGCGTGACTCAATCTCTGCGTGAACTTCTCCTCCGACGACTCAATCAGGTATTCTGGTTGGGCTTACTCATGATTCTGGCCGGCTGGGGCGCCTGGCGATTTTCCGGACTGGCGGCACCCGTTTCCTCCGTACTCACGCCATCCCGTACCATCGCCCCCCGAATTCAACAACTCCATCTCCGTTCCCTTTCTTCCCTCGATTCGTCCGTGAGTGTTCTGCGGCTGGCCGTCATGACCGGAGAAGCCGAAACCGTATTGCTGGACCTGAACGAGCAAATCCGGCAACAGACGCAGGAAGTGACGCTGCTATCGTCCTCCGGCCCGGGGATTCGTTCAGCCAAACAGACGGTGAATCAACCGGTTTTGTTAAATCATTGTCTGGTGTTCCGGAAAATGCTGCTCCGGAAAGCGTCGGTTCGCGCGCTTTCCCAACACATCGCCGAATTTCAGTCCCAGGTCCGGCATCTGCAATACCGGGTCGCCGGAAACTAACTCCCTTCCAAAACCGTAAAAAAACAAATCCCGGCAAGCTGTCGGGATTTGTCGATTCTAATCTAAATCATTGAAACAGACCTGCCGGAAGCCATCAGACTGTCTAGAATACCCAATGAACATGAGATACGAAAGGATACAAATGTACCACGTATCCGGCTGTCGGCGGGTTATCAAATCGTGAAGGTTCGCGGCCGATCAATTCAAACTCACTTCACGTACCGGCTCAGCCACAGGAGTGGCGGTTTGCACTTTAACGGTTTTGACTTCTGTTCGGATGCCGTCGGAAATCTCCACTTTGTAGATGCCGTCTTCCAGATTATTCAGATCAAACCGGATGTTCGACGACTCGTTGTCCTGGCCTAATTTCAAAACCGTCAGCGTCTGCCCCGCTTCGTCGATCAATCGAATGGCAACCTTGCTCTCTTTCGCCTTGTTGATATTGATGTTCAACTTCATCGTGTTGACAATGGGATAAACCGCCGATTGAAAGGAAGATTTCAGCTCGGCGTTTTCCCTGTTATCGTCGGCAAAGGCGATCGAAGAAGTGGCAAAAGTCAGTGCAATCAGAGCGGAGGCAAGTACTGTTTTCATGGTATCTGTTGTTAGTGTGTATTCTGTTCTTTGTTGTTTGCTGTTGTAACCGGTATCTATTGGGCTATTTTGATGATTCAAAGGTAAGGATAATATAAGGTACCTTGCAATACATAGTACTTTGTTGGCAAAAATACCGGGATGAGTGGTTAAATAATCGGATAAAATAAAAACGGCTGGATTAGAGCAGGAAGAGGATTCGATTTATGGGAGAGCCTACAGGAAAGGTGGAGAAAAGTTGCCTAATCGGACAAAATCAATCTGGTTTGACAGTGTCAGAAGGCCCCATTTCAGCGATTTTACCTTCTATTTACCTTGACTAATTCGGTTTTGGATGTCAATGACAAACTCCTGTGAAACTACGTGATCTTCTGCCATTTCTTCAATCGAACGTTTTCCGCGTTTGAGTGCTTTCTAAATCGCATCGGTTTTTACGAGTAAAGTTGCTTTCCCAATTTTCCGTTTCTCGGGATAAACCACTTCTGCATTGATCGCGGTGATTCGGGCGAACTGAAACCGTTCTCCGGGTGTCATGTTTCGGGTATCCAATTCTTCAATGGCTTTACGTCACCATTCTTCGTCCCAAAAAAGTGCCTATTGGGTGGTTTCCGTGACTTTGTGAACGGTTTTCATGGCATAAATGAGCTTTTCCAGATTGGTTCGGATTTCAGTTACGCGCTTTTTAAAGTTAGTTAAATTTCAAAAAATTAATCCTTGCAAAAAGTCGCATTTAACCCGCTTCTTGTCGCATTCGCACTCCCCGGTTTTCAGGGCAGGCGCGTACTTTTGTCAGGTAAACTTTAAACCTCAAATACGATGGCAACTAAAATTTTTGTAAACCTGCCCGTTAAAGACCTGAACCAATCTGTCGCGTTTTTCACCAGCCTCGGCTACACGTTCAATCCGCAGTTTACGGACGAAAAAGCCACCTGCATGATCATTAGCGAAGACATCTTTGTCATGCTGCTGGTGGAGCCCTTCTTCAAGTCGTTTACCAAAAAGGAACTTGCCGACGCGACTAAAACCACCGAATCGATCATTTGCCTTTCGGCCGACAGCCGCGAAGCCGTCGATGATCTGGTTAGCAAAGCCCTGGCCGCCGGTGGAAAAACGCCCAACGAAAAACAGGATCAGGGCTTCATGTACGGACACGGCTTTGAGGACCTCGACGGGCATTTGTGGGAAGTCATGTGGATGGACCCCGCAGCCCTTAATCAGGAGCAACCGACGGCAGCAGTCAGTAACTAAGCATTCAAATTTATTCCAGAAATAAAAAAGCCGTAGTGGTTTATCCTCTACGGCTTTTTCACGGAAAAGAGTTTATAACGTCACTTCGGAAAGCGATTCTTCCAGACCAAATTTCCGGTTGCGGTATTGAATAACGCGATTTCCAGTCAGGTAAATCGCCAGGCCACTCACCACACAAACCGTCATCGTCCCCACCATCGGAATGGCGGTATTATTGTGGAATACACTCACTGCAGCCGAAACCAGCGCGCCAATGCCCATGCGAAAACTCCCCATCAAGGCTGCGGCACTGCCCGCATGGCGCGAAAAGGGGGCCAGCGAAAGCGCCGATGCATTCGGCCCGGTCAACCCCTGTCCGGTCAAAAACAGGAATAAAACCGCAATCAAACCATACGGACCGAACCAGCCTGCCCAGGTTCCCCACACCATCAGCAGTCCGACAATCGACTGATAACTCAGCGTAACGAAAATGATTTGTTCGTTCCGAAAGTGCTTCAGCAGGATGTGATTCAATTGCGTGGGTGCAATGATGGAAATGGCTAAAAAGGCAAAAATCCAGCCGTACTCCTGCTCGCTCACGTGGTAAAGGTTCATAAACACATCGGGCGAGCCCGCAATATATGCAAATGGGGCGGAGGTTGCGATGCCGGCCACCAGGGTGTAGGTCAGGAACTGGGGTTGTTTTAAAACCGTCAGGAAACTACTCAATACGGCTTTAGGACGAAGTGACAGCGATGGATCGGCTTTTTTTCCGTCTGGTAACACAAAATAGATAGCGACCAGAATCAGCGCCGTGATGGCCGCCAGAATCAGGAAGATCGAATGCCAGCCGAGCGCAACGGTGGTATACCCGCCCACGGTTGGGGCAATCATGGGAGAAACCGCCATCACCAGCACCAGCAACGACAGCACCTGGGCCGTCTGGGTAACCGGAAACAGGTCGCGAACCAGCGCCTGAGCCGCCACCAAACCGACGCATCCGCCGAGTGCCTGCAAAAGCCGCATCATAATCAATGTTTCAATCGACGTGGTGAGTGCGCAACCCAGCGATGCCGTCAGGTACAACACCAAACCCGCGTAAAGCGGCATTTTCCGCCCATAGCGATCCAGCAACGGGCCATACAGGAGCTGTCCAAATGAAATACCGATCAGGTAAGCCGTCAAGGAAAGCTGAACCTGATCGATGGTCGTGTTCAGACTTTTGGCAATGGCCGGAAAACCCGGCAAATACATGTCGATGGAAAATGGACTGATCGTCGTCAATATCCCTAAAATCAGGATGACGACAACAGGCTGTCGGCGCGTCATAAATTGCGGTGGAAGTTCTGTCTTAAAGACGCTCATCCGGTTATGATTGTTCCCAAATTTGTATTTTTTTTAGATAATCGACAAATAAGCCTTCGCGAATTGTGATAAACCACGATAATTGAGGGACATTTCTTTTTGAACACAAACCGGTGATTTACCAAAGCAAAAAGTCATCCAAAAATCGCATCTTACCGGCGAGCGGTTTTGATGCGGTTTTTGGATGGCTATCGGTAAAAAAGCTAAGATCGGTCTTTAGACGGCTCGTCACTTGCCCCCGCGACTCCCGCTTACCCTGCGCCGTTTGGTGTTTTTCCGTACCTGATTTTCGGAGGAAAGTCGCCGTGCAACAGGGAATTATTTATTGGTCAAAACCTTCAGACTTTGATTGATCCGTTCGGCAACTTTCTGGTTGCCTTTGGCATTGAGGTGCAAAGCATCGATCCGCAACGACCGGGGCACGACGTCGTCGGTGTGGTCGGTAATATCGCGGTAATCCGTAGGGTCATATTGCGACAACAAATACGCGTGAATATTGACGTAATGGTCGCCATAAATCGAATACAATTCGCCGTTTAGTTTCATAATGGCATCGTGTCCGGCCCCAAAAACGTCCTCATTGGGTCCGAAACTGCCGTTGAGAAGCCCCAGAACCAGATACCGCTTGTGACCCAGTGCTTTGACCATCGCGGCAATATCCGACTTCACTTTGTCGGGTTCCAGGTAATTGTTACGCCCCACCCAGATGATGGTGTTGTAGGAATGTTTTTCTTTATCGGCCAACATCCGCTCGGCCACCTGATAGCTGGTGTTGCCCGATTTTCCGCCGTTGTAAATCTGGTAATTTGTTAATTTCTGAAGTTCGAGCAAATAGGAGCTGCCGTTGCTACCTTCCGTCAGGCTGTCGCCCCAGCCCGCAATAACGTCCGAATGGGAATCTTTGGGAAAAACACTATCGATGAGTTTACAACCCGAAACCGTACTTAAGATAAAAATAAGACTAAACCGGGCGGTGAAACGATAAATAAAGGTCATTTTATGTGTTATGATCTGGTTCAAAACCGCATTCCCAATCCTAGAGAAATTGAATGAAGCACATACCGCCTGGACGAATCGGATCCGGTCTGCGGTTTTCTGACGCTTAATAAACGGTTGACTTAAACGGGAAATTGTGTGGTGCGTAAATTGCTTTAGACGGCAATCAAATCAAAAATACAGACTAATTTTTTCGAAACTTTCAGTAAACCCATTCCTGAAACCGGTGGTCAAACGAATCGGTTGGGGTGCAGACTCGTTTGCCAGTAATCAAAGATGAGTTTAATCTGATTCTGATAACTGACATAATCCGAAGCTTTCTGAAAAAAACCCTGCACGGATTCCCTGTACGCTTCCCGGATGATGTCGGGGCTGGCAGCCGTGGTCAAAAATACAAACGGAATCGATTTCTGGCGCAGGTAATCGCTCTGATTGATTCGCTTACGGAGTTCCAGCCCATTCATGATCGGCAAATTAATGTCGCACAAGATCAGAAAAGGTTGCTCAGAGGTAGTTTCAAAATACTGCAAAGCCACCAGACCGTTGGTAAAAAACCGGACTTCATTCGCAATTCCTAGTTTTTTAACGACCTGAGCCAGTAAGAACTGGTCATCTTCATCATCTTCAATGGAAACAATGGGCCCTTTCAGGAACGGTAGACGGGATGGCATAAGGCATTCTTTCAATTATAACTGCAACCCGTAACGGAATGTTATAAATAGCTCGAATCCGAATTGGCGGAATGAATTAAGGCTTTTCCGACCAGCGATTATTTAGAACTAATGCCTGCGGCAGCATGATCAAAAAAGGCTGTGTTTTTGAATAATCGAGCATTTGATATTCCAGCCCTAAAAGCCGTATGTTGTAGTAGGTCTGATGCAATTGATAATACCATTTTTCTGATTGGATCAGCCCGGCTTTTTCGCCCAACTTTTCGGCCAGAAACCGCTTCTCAATCAGCCGGGATGTTCGACCTTTGCCGTCGTCGAACGGATGAATTTTCAAATTGATTATTTACGCTCTCTCAAGCGTTCATAATTTTTTAGGTCTGTATCCGAAATACGGTTTTGTATTCGTCTAACAGTGATGTGGGTAAAATCTCAAACTCCCTTTGAATCCTAGCGAAATCAGTAAAATGATAAAACTAGCAAACCCGGATTACCTCCACATTCAGCAAAGCACCCAACTTCGCCAGCTTTGATGCAATGTGGCCGACGCCCACCGCGCAGTGGTGCGCCGGACCGTGGCTGTTCCAGGTCTGAACAAAGTGGCGGGCACCCAGCGAAAACCGGTAGCGGCTGTTGGTGTTCCCGATTTGCAGGATGGGCCCCGGTACGGATTCGCCTTCGGCCACGAGCAGACTGATTTTGCCATTTCCGGTTTCCACCACCGACAACAGCGTGACCGGCCCGTTTTTTACCGACATTTCCACCGAAAGCCCTTTTCCGACTTTGCCGTGATACACATACAACGGACGAACCTTCGTTTTTCCTTCCGCAATGCGGATGTGGCCGGGACCATCGTGGCCCATCAACACCACATCATCGGCAAAATCCATCGCGTAATACTCGGTAAATGAACCGCCGACGCCAAAGCTGTCCATGATTTTCATGGCCTGGGCATTCTTGACTTCGTATTCGCCAGCCACCGGAACCCCACGCGCCGTCAGCAGGGAGTTGCCCAGAATCACCGAACTCATCGTGTCTTCGTTGGCCGGATTTCCGGAGCCTTTGTGATAATACGCCAGCGAGCCCAACCCGTGTAACTCAACCAGTTGATCCAGTGCCACGGAGGTTCGGGCGGCCCGCTCCAGTTCGGCAGGCAGGCAATCGTCCTGAACGTCAAAGGTTTCGGCAAAAAGCGCAATTCGCTCCTGAATCTGTGCTTCCGATACGGTTTCGCGCAGGGCCGACAGTTCATCGACTTCCACGATTTTCATGTGACCGCCAAACGTGGCATTTTGCAGCGTCAGATCGGAATAAATATCGAGCATCCCGCTGTAATAATTGCCCATCAAACCCAGGCAGTTGTGCGCCATCACGTGGGCCACCCGCCCGGCTTCGATCCAGTCGTCGATTTCCTGCCAGCCTTCGGGGTCGTTTTCGAGCATGCCGGTCACCTGATGAAACGGAATATTTGCGCGTTTAAAAACGTTCGCAATTTCGGGAACGGGACAGGCCGAACAGTAGGCCAGCCACTCGCCGGTCATTTTGGTGCGATCGTTCAACCGATTGAACCATTCGTAATTAATGGCTGGTTCGGGCGCGAGGTTCAGCACGATAACCGGCACTTTCGCGCGCTGCACAACCGGTAAAACCGTCGCCGACAGCGCGTAAGTCGTCACGTAAATGAACAGCAAATCAATGTCGGCCTGACGAAACCGGTGACCGGCGACCAGCGCTTTTTCCGGTGAATCGACCAACCCCAGGTTTACAACTTCCACACCCGGACGAACAAACCGGCCTTCGACCCGATCCAGATACCCTTTCAGGCGGTTTTCCAGTCCGTCGAACTGCGCCCAGTACGTGTCCAGCCCAATGCCAAACAAGCCCACTTTGAATGGAAATGGCTGCGTAGAGTAAGATTTCAAGCCTAATTCAGGTTGCGGAATAGCCTCATTGCGGTTTTTCATAGTCAATTGGAAAAGTACTTAAATGATTATTTCCTGAAATAATATTGGCGCGACATTCAGCAATTTGTAAAATCTTCAACGTATTTTTCAAATCTGCCAAATAAATACAAAATTACAGTAAGTGTTTTTTCGGCGCTGAAACGTCTCCCTGTATCGAATCAGTGATTTGCCTGTTTGACGCGTTAATTACATCAATCAAAATGGGAGAAGTTAGACGTTTGTTACCGGATCCGAATGGCAGCGAAGGAAATCTTTTTTCGTTCGGCGATCACCCCCCCGCCCATTTTCAGCGGAATTCGGTGGCCCTGGATGCAGAATTGCTGATTCATAAAGCGTTCGAGCAAAATCCCGATTCCGGAATTGCGTTGCTGTTTCAGCATTATTACCAGTCGCTTTGCAGCCACGTGGTCCGGTTTGTGTCGTCCAAGGAAATTGCCGAAGACATTGTTTCGGACATTTTCTACGAATTTCACGCCGGTCGGATTTACCGCACCATCACGACCTCCTACCGCGCCTATCTGTTTACCGCCGTCCGGAACCGGGCCTTCGATTACGTGCGGGCCGAAATGAAGCGCAGCACCTCGCTCGACCAGGCCGAGCGGCTTTCGTTTCCCACCGAACAGCAACCCGATTCCGTCACCCAGTTTGAGGAATTGTATCACGACGTCGAAAAAGCCATCGACGCCATGCCGATGAAGCAACGGCAGGTCTACGTGATGCACCGGTTTGAAGGCCGGAAATACGGCGAAATTGCGACGGAGCTCAATCTCTCCCTGCGAACCGTCGAGGTACACATGTACCGGGCCATTCACCACGTTCGGGCTTTTCTGAAAGACAAATGGCTGATTTTGCTGATCAGCTTCTGCCAGTACTCGCAATAAAACCACAATCAACTTCCTGAAATGTGCTTTTGATAGGGCGGTTTTGCCCTATCGGAACAGGCTGAATTATGAAAACACAAGTAACGAAAGAATTACTATTCAACTACTTCGCTGGCCGGACAACGGCTTTTCAGAAGCAGTTGATTGACGAATGGGCCAAAGATACAGACAACCGGGAACAGTTTTTTAGTTGGCTGGAAATCTGGGAAAGCCAGAATCCGCAGTACGTAGCGGATGTTCAGAAGGCGCTCAGCCGGCACCAGAACCGGATGGCTCAGAAACCGGACGAAGATTCGTCAGTGGATACCGAGTTGCCCGTTGAGCGGTTTTGGGGTCGCCAGAACTGGTTCAAGTGGGTTGCGGCTGCTTCAGTTCTGCTTTTGATGGCTGCGGGCTGGATCAATCGGGACGAGCTGCTGAACGAAAAATACGCCACGGCCTACGGCGAAACCCGGCGGCTGACGCTGGCCGACGGCAGTGAGGTTACGTTGAACGCTAACTCCATGCTGAAAGTACCCCGGTTTGGATTTGGCTACCAGACGCGTGATGTCGAACTGACGGGGGAGGCTACCTTTTCGATAACACACACCACTGACGACCAGCGGTTTGTGGTAAAAACCGGCCGCAACTTTGAAGTGGTCGTTCTCGGTACCGAGTTTACAGTGTATAACCGGGAACGGGGCGGCAAAGTCGTGCTGAACAAAGGAAAAGTTCAGCTCCGGTATCAGGAAGGCAAAGCCCCCCGCGAGCTGATGATGAAACCGGGAGATCTGGTAACCCTCAACCGGCGAAGCGGCCACGCCCAGCTCCGGCAGGTCAGTCAGCCCGAAAACGCATCAGCCTGGCGCGAAAACCGCTTTGTGTTTGAAGAAACCACGCTCGAAGAAATTGCCCAGTTATTCAAGGAAAACTACGGCCTGATTCTGGAAATCGCTGATCCGAAACTAGCCAAGTGGACGGTGTCGGGCTCGTTTACTGCCCGCAACGCCGAAGAGCTCCTGGAATCGCTGATGGAGGGTGCTTCCCTCACCTACAAGCGCACCGGCAAACACATTGTCATTACCAACCCTGCCAACTAACCCATTCCACCTTCTGCTTACTAACCGCTTAACAACATGAGAAAAGAAATACCTATCCTGTTTATCCTACTGCTGGGCATGAGCAGGCCCGGTTTTGCCCAGATGCTGGCCAAGGCGCAGACCTCCAACCGCCAGCCGGTTTCGACCCGGGCGGAAAACCGCCAGTTGAAAGAAACCCTGCGGGAACTGAAAAATTATTACAAAGTCGACCTCCTGTTTTTCGACCGGATTGTGGACGGCTACGTGGTTTCGGCGGATGCGGTTCGGTATGACGACCGGCTGGAAACCAATCTCGAAACGGTATTGAAACCGTTTGGCCTGGGGTATAAAAAAGCGAAAAACGGAGGGTACGTGATCACCGCCAAAGAACCGCAGCGGAGGTCGGAAACGATTCAGAATCGATTTCCCGAAGCCGGTTCCAGCCACCAAACCGAAAACCGAACAACCGCCGAAGGAGCGCTAACCACTGCGCCGAACGTCGGCATTCCCGAAAAACCGGTCGTTGCGGATATCACGATTCAGGGAAAAGTAACCGATGGTGCCAAAGGTGACGAACTGCCCGGTGTGAGTATCGTTCTGAAAGGATCGACGCGGGGTACAACATCCGATGGAACCGGTAATTACAAACTGGCCATCCCCGGCCCGGATGCGGTTCTGGTGTTCAGTTTTGTGGGGTACGAACCGCAGGAAGTGCTGGTGGGCGGTCGCTCCGAAATCAATGTCAGCCTGAAACCGGACATCAAAGCGTTGAGTGAAGTAGTTGTCGTGGGATACGGTGTGCAGAAGAAAACCTCGGTGACGGCGGCAGTTTCGACCCTAAAAGGCACCGAAATTGCGTCCGTTCCGGTTACGAACCTGAGCAACGGCCTCGGCGGCCGGTTGCCGGGTGTGATCGTCAAACAGGCTTCCGGCGAACCCGGTCGCGATGGTTCCAACATTTTTGTCCGGGGTATTTCCTCGACGGGCAACAACCAGCCGCTGCTGATCGTGGACGGCATTCCCAGAAATTTTCAGCAACTCGACCCCAACACGATTGAAACGTTTACGGTTCTGAAAGATGCCGCAGCGGTGGCACCCTACGGGGTAGCGGGAGCCAACGGGGTGGTTCTGGTGACCACCAAGCGTGGAAAAACCGGTACGCCTTCCCTGTCGTACAACGCTTACGTTGGCTTTCAGAATCCAACCGTCATGCCTGATTATCTGTACGGTTACGATTTTGCCATGCTGAAAAATGCGGCTGCCAAATACGCCGGTTTGCCCGAACCGTATTCCGCCGACGCGTTGCAGAAATTCAAGGACGGTTCCGACAATGATTCGTACCCGGCCAACAATTACGTCAAGGAAATCGTCAACCGCAACGCCGTCATCACGACGCACAACATCGAGCTGTCGGGCGGGGCCGAGCGGATCAAATACTACGCCAGTCTGGGCTACCAGTACCAGGCCGGGATGTGGCCTTCGACCAATAACAAGCGCTACAATCTGACGATGAATCTGGATGCCCAGGCGACCAAAACCACCAAGATTTCGTTTAATCTGAACGGTCGGGTTCAAAAATCGCAATATCCGTCCATCGGAACCCCACGGCTGTTCGAATTGATTGCCTATTCACACCTGCAAAACGGCCCGCTCTTTTTCAGCAACGGCTTAAACGGCACCTACGTTACCGGCAGCATCTACAACAGTGGTTATCAGAAAACCAACACCACGGCTTTGTATTCGCAATTGTCGGTCGAACAGGAGATTCCGTTCATTCCGGGGCTGGTCGCCAAAGGAACCATTGCCTATGATCCGACGATGGTGATGGATAAAATCTGGACGGCGCCCGTTCATTTGGCCACCATCAATACGACGACGAAAGTGATTACCGACGGTATTTTCGGTCAGGCCAAATCATCCCTGAATCAGAATTACAACCAGACCCAGCAACTGACCTATCAGGCCAGCCTGAATTACATGCGGTCGTTCGGCAAAAGTACAGTGGGCGCGCTGGCGGTTTTTGAAGCCAAGGCCAATGATGCGATGGTGCTGGGCGCATCCCGCCGAAACTACAACCTGGGCATCGATGAACTGGACATGGGTAGCTCGAGCAATGCCGACATGACCACCACCGGAACGTCGAGCTACGGTCGGCAAATGGGTCTGGTGTATCGGGTTACGTACGATTATGCCGATAAATACCTGCTGGAAGCCAGCGGTCGCTACGACGGCAGTTACTACTTCGCGCCGGAAAACCGCTTCGGTTTCTTCCCCGCTTTTTCGCTCGGCTGGCGGCTGTCGGAAGAGAATTTCATCAAGCAGAATGTGCGCTGGATCGACAACCTGAAACTCCGCGGATCGTACGGTGAAGTGGGTGCGCTGGCGGGGAGTGCCTTCCAGTTCATGAGTACGTATAGCGTGGCGGGTCCGGCTTACGTCATCGGCGGCAACGCGGTTCAGGCCATTCGGGAACGCAACGAGCCGAACCCGAACATTACCTGGGAACGCGCCAAAAAGACCGACATCGGGATTGAGGGCACATTCTGGAAAGGTTTGTTAAACATTGAAGCGGATTATTTCTACGAAAAACGCTCCAACATGCTGGTCAATCCGGACGTGATCGTTCCCGCCGAATACGGCATTGGGCTGAGTCAGGTGAACGCCGGGGTCATGCAGAATCAGGGCATCGACCTGTCGATCGGATCTTCCCACCGGTTTTCGCAGGACCTGCGGGTCTCGCTCAACGGTAATTTCACTTTTGCCAAAAACAAATTGCTTCAGGTATTTGAAGCCGGGGCAACGTACAACAACCTCAATCGCCGTCTGACCGGAAAACCGCTCGGCACGCAGTTCGGTTACCAGGCACTGGGTCTATTCCAGACAACGGATTTCGACGAAACCGGTAAACTGAAATCGGGGATTGCCGTTCAGCCCTGGGGGGCGGTTCAACCGGGCGACATCCGGTATCAGGACATGAACAACGATGGCAAAATCAACGACGACGACCTGACCCGCATCGGTGATGCCGTGGCCACTCCGCGCATTATTTACGGTATTGCGCCGAATATCCAGTACAAGGGTTTTACACTGGACATTCTGTTCCAGGGCGCGGCCAAAACCAACTTCTATTACACGGGAAGCGCGGCCTGGGCATTCAGCAACGGCATGGGTGCGGTTCGGGAAACGCTGGATTACTGGACACCGGAAAATCCGAACGCGACCTATCCGCGCATCACCAACG
Source organism: Larkinella rosea (assembly GCF_003858635.1). Taxonomy (GTDB): domain Bacteria; phylum Bacteroidota; class Bacteroidia; order Cytophagales; family Spirosomataceae; genus Larkinella; species Larkinella rosea. The sequence goes on along the minus strand of NZ_RQJO01000009.1, from coordinate 958,873 downwards.
CCCCGACAACCAACAACACGCAGGTGTCGTCATTTTGGATCGGCGACGCCAGCTACCTGCGGCTGAAGAGCGCAACCCTGTCGTATTCACTGCCGTCGGTGCTCACGCAAAAGGCTAAAATCCAGAATGCACGGATTTACGTTTCCGGGCAGAACATCCTGACCTGGACCAAGTTGCGGAATTTTGACCCGGAAATTACCCAGACCAATGCCTGGAGTTATCCGCAGCAAAAAGTGATGTCAGTCGGCTTAAATGTTACGTTCTAATCCTCGAAAAACGATACCCACATGAACCTGCTCAGGCTAAATAAAGTAAACACCCGGATCGTTTTGCTGATTCTGGCATTGGGAATCTTTTCCTGTAAAGATTTCCTGCAAGTAGACCCCAAAGACCAGATTGCTGACACGGCTGTCTGGACCGACACCGGCACGGCAGATCTCTTTCTGAACAACGTCTATTCAGGCATTGCCGGTCCCTTCAATGGCTTCGACCCCTGGGAGAATTTCACGGACAACGCCATGAACGGCGTCAACGGACTGCCCAGCCGGGTTTTATACTCGCCATCGGTCTACACGGCCAGCAACGCGCCCAACTGGTGGGGTCAGTACGCCAACATCCGCCGGGCTAATTTATTCATCGAAAAAGTAACCGCATCAACGTTTCCGGATACCTGGAAAAAGCCAAAAATTGCGGAAGCCCGGTTTTTACGCGCCTACTTTTACCAGTTGTTGTGGACGGCCCACGGCGGGGTTCCCATCATCACCAATACGCTGAATCAGAACGCACAGGGCGACGCCATTTTCCGGGCACGAAATACCGACGAAGAAACCTACAAATTCATCGTCGACGAGTGTGCCGCCATTGTCGATGACCTGCCGCTGAAAGCCGAAGCAGGCCGGGTTTCCAAAGCCTCGGCGTTGACACTCAAAGGCTTCTGTGAACTATTCTGGGCCAGCCCGTTGAAAAATACCACCAACGACAAAGCCCGCTGGGCGCTGGCGGCTGCCACCAATAAGAAAGTAATCGATCTGGGCTCCCATAGCCTGTTTGCCAATTACGAAACCCAGTTTTACGAGGACAACAACAACAATGTGGAAGTAATTTTTGCCAAACAATACCTCGGCGGCACCGCACTGGGCAGCGGAAAAGAAGGTTTGTGGGGACCGTGGATGGTCGGCGGGGTGCAAAAAGCCTACGGGGGCGTCGACCCGACGCAGGAACTGGTGGACGAATATTCGATGGCCAACGGCTTACCGATTACGGACCCGGCTTCGGGCTACGATCCGCAAAACCCGTACGTCAACCGGGAAAAGCGGTTTTATCAGTCTATCGTGTACGACGGGTCAACCTGGGTGGGTGCCGAAATGGTGATGAAACAGGGCGTCGGTAGTCGGAATGCGACGGATTTGAGTAATACCAACGAAGCCACCAATACCGGTTATTATTTGCGGAAAACACTGAATCCGAAATACACAGTAAATGGCAACAACCTGTTAAACAGTGGAAGTTTTATTATCTATCGCTATGCTGAGGTGTTACTGAGTTATGCCGAAGCGCAAAACGAAGCCGTTGGACCCGATGCGTCGGTGTATACGGCGGTCAACCAGGTGCGGGCAAGATCGGAATTGCCCGCACTCAAAACCGGGTTGACACAGGCGGAAATGAAGGTGATTATTCAACGGGAACGTCGGGTGGAACTGGCGTTTGAAGAACGGCGCTGGTTTGACCTGATGCGCCTGAAACTGGCGGAGAAGAACCTGAACGGAACCCTGCACGCCATGAAAATCGAGCTGGTGGGCGGAAAACCGGTTTACACCGTTATCCCGGCCCCGGAAGGAGGTAAAACGTTTTTTGCTAACAAAAATTACCTGTTGCCCATCCCGCAATCGGCGATGAACCAGAATACGAAGCTTACCCAAAACCCGAATTACTGACCCGATGGGAATCCAGTTGAAAAATACGCGTAAGTGGCTTATTTACAGTTTATTTGCAGCCATTCTGGTTGCAGAGCCGGGTTGCCGGAAGTCAACAACGAACTCGGCTATTTCGCCCGAGGAAGCGTTGAAGACGTTTGAGCTTGAACCCGGTTTTCAGATCGAATTGGTCGCCAGCGAACCGCTGGTGGCCGATCCGGTCGCAATGGAGATTGACGAAGACGGGCGGTTTTATGTCGTTGAAATGCACGGTTATCCGCTCGACAAAACCGGTACCGGAAAGGTGAAACTCCTGACGGATTCGGACGGCGACGGGCGAATGGACAAGAGTACGGTTTTTGCCGAAGATCTGGTCTTGCCCACCGGCATCATGCGCTGGAAAAAAGGCGTTCTGGTGACCGATGCCCCCAATGTGTATTACCTGGAAGATACCGACGGCGACGGGAAATCCGATGTACGCGAGACGGTTCTGACCGGTTTTGCCCTCTCGAATCCGCAGCATAACGTCAACAGTCCGCTGCTGGGAATCGACAACTGGATTTACCTGGCGCACGAATCGGCGGTGACGGCGCAGGTTTTCAAGGAAGAATTTGGCGACCGGGGCAGCGACATCCTGTATCCCAAACGGCCCGACGGCGTTCGTTTGCCTGATAATGCCAGTGGCCGCAGCGTTCGGTTTCGGCCTGATCGCTACGAACTGGAACCGGTGGCCGGTAACACGCAGTTTGGTCATTCGTTCGATGTCTGGGGAAACCGCCTGCTGGTCAGCAACGCCAACCACGCCTTCCACGAGGTCATCACGACACCGTATCTGAAGCGCAATCCGGACCTGCTGGTTTCCAATGTCTCACAGTCGATTTCGGACCACGGAAATGCCGCCGAAGTGTTCCCGATTACCAAAAATCCGCAACTTCAACTTCTCACCGATGTGGGCGTGATCACGTCGGCCTGCGGCATTACGCATTACCTGGGTGGGGCGTTTCCGGCCAAATACGACAGCATTACGTTCGTGGCCGAACCCGTCAGCAACCTGGTTCACTTCGATAAAATCACGGATAAAGGGGCAACATTCACAGCCAGCCGGGTGCATCCGGGCAAAGAGTTTCTGGCGTCGACGGATGCCTGGTTCCGGCCGGTGAATATGTACATCGGGCCGGATGGCGCGCTCTATGTCGTTGATTATTACCGTCAGATTGTGGAACACCCGGAATGGATGTCCGAAGAAGTGACCAAATCCGGGGCATTGTACAACGGGACGGAACAGGGCCGGATTTACCGCATCACCTCCAAAGGCACCAAACCCGCCACCTTTGGCAAGGACTTACTGGGTAAAGCAACGACGCAGGAATTGATCGAAAAACTGGCTGACAAGAATAGTTGGTGGCGTCGCAACGCTCAGCGGCTATTGCTCGACCGGGCGACTGCTCAAGATGTTACCACGCTGGAAGCCATGACCCGAAATCCATCAAAACCGCTCGGTCGGCTCCACGCGCTTTGGACCCTCGAAGGACTCGGCAAACTCCGCCCCGAACTGATCACGGCGGCCCTGAAAGATCCCATTGCGGGCGTACGAACCAACGCGATCAAACTGGCGGAACTGCACCTGAAAACCGCCCCGGCGCTGGTTCCGGCCCTGCTCGCGTTGCAGTCCGATAGTGATCCCAAAGTACGTTTCCAACTGCTTTGCACACTCGGTTTTGTCAACACGACTGAAGCATCCGCTGTCCGGCAAAAGCTATTGTTTGCCGATGTCGACGACCAATGGGTACAAATTGCGGCCTTATCTGCACCTTCGTCGCAAAACGGCGAGTTGCTGAATGCGGTTTTGGCGCGGTATAAATCCGATGATCCGGCCTATGGTTCGCTGGTCGAGCGACTCAGCGCGATGGCCGGGGCAAGTCAACCCGCGAAAATCATCAATCAGTTGCTGCAAAAAGCCACGGCACCGGTTTCGGAAGAAAAAAGCACCTGGCAGGCTTCGCTGATCAAAGGCGTTGCGCAGGGATTGAAACGCCGGAATAACACGCTGGATTCGAATTTTCAGGCGGAACAGGAATTGCTCATTCGGACTTTTTTCGATCATCCGGCGGCTTCGGTTCGCTCAGCCAGTCTCCAGGTTTTGCAGGTAACCGGTCTTCCGGAAACCGCTCAGCCAACGGCGGCTTTGCAACGGGCGGTGCAAACCGCGGGCGACGCAAAACAGTCGCCGGAGAAACGGGCGGAAGCCATCGGTTTTCTGGCCATGCGCGACGCAAAACCCCAGACGGATCTGCTGAAAAAGCTGATTGCGCCCACCGAACCACTTTCCGTCCAGGTGGCGGCCTTGCAGGCCCTTGGTTCGATTCCCGACGAAACGGTGAGCGAATACGTCCTGCAAAAATGGCCGGTGATGACGCCCGACATCCGGCAACCCGCCATCGCCACGTTTTTTACTTCTTCGGAAAAAGCCCGACCGCTGCGCATCAAGCTGTTGCTGGATGCCGTCGAAAAAGGAATCATCGACCAGAACAGCATCGGCTGGCCGCGAACCGTCGGGCTGATGGCCAATTCAGACGTGGACCTGCGAAACCGCGCCCGTGTGTTGCTTACGAAACGCGACAAACAGCGCGATGAAGTGATCAAGCAATATCAGCCCGCGCTGGAATTAGCTGCAACCGCCGAAAAAGGTGCCCTGGTTTTCCAGCAAAACTGCGCGCTTTGTCACCAGATTGGTAGCACGGGCGGTCTCGCTTTCGGACCCGATCTGGCGACCATTCGAAACCGGCGTCCGGCGTCCATCATGGGCGACATTCTGAACCCGAACCTGTCCATTGCCGACGGCTACGACCTCTGGACAATCACGTTGAAAAACGGCGAAACGCTCCAAGGTCTGATCTCGACCGAAACCCCGACGGCGCTGACATTGCTCAACCAGGGCGGACAGGAAACGACCATTTCCCGTCAGGATATCGAGTCGCTGAAAGCCATGAACATGTCGGCCATGACGGCCGGTCTTGAAAAGCAGATCAATCCGCAGCAAATGGCTGATTTACTGGCGTATATCAAACAGACGAAATAAAATCGTACCCACGGACTTTAGTCCGTGTTTTTTGTGGCTTTGATTTATGAGATTCTGAAAAAACACGGACTAAAGTCCGTGGGTATGTATGACAACCCTTAACTGATGGCCTATTTTCAATTTCAAATTACTAAGGTCATGGCTCGGAAACGCTTAGTCGTACTTGTCGTTTCTGTACTTCTGCCGATCTACAGTCAGGCTTTTGACTCAAAAGCCACCGGTTTTCGGGCGGCTGTCGTGAAGGTGGATATTACCCCGGAAGGCCACCAGATGTTGCTGGGCTATGGTGCCCGGAAGTCGACCGGCGTGAACGACCGGATTTACCACCGGATTGTGGTGATGGACGACGGCAAAACGCAGTTCGTACTGGTTTCATCGGACATCTGCGTGATGTCGCCCGCTGAATACGACCGAGTGGCGGCCCGATTGAAAAAGCAGCTGGGAATCGATCCGGTGAATTTCTGGTGGAACCTGACCCACACCCATTCGGCCCCCGAACTGGGTCCGCCCGGTTTACCGGCTTTGTTTATGGCCAACCGCTACGAACACCATTTTGACTCGGACTACGCGGAAGTGACCGAAAAGAAGCTCATCGATGGCATTGCCGAAGCCCGTCAGAAACTCGTTCTGGCGCGGCTGGGCGTGGGCTGGGGATTGTCGCAGGCCAACATCAACCGCCGGGCGAAGGATATTGACGGCAAAGCGTATCTCGGCATGGACCCCGATGGCGCGGTCGACCGGCGAATTGGCGTGCTGCGACTCGACAAAGAAGACGGCAGCCCGCTTGCTTTGCTGGCCAACTACGCCATTCACGGAACGGTTTTGAGTGGCGAAAACCTGCTCATTAGTGGCGATGCGCCAGGCGTCGTGGCCGAATACGTCGAGCAGAAACTGGGCGTTCCGATGCTGTTTATCAACGGCGCAGCGGGAAATATTGCTCCCATTTACAGCGGTTATCCGAACCCAAAAGCCGGAAGAATGAACCAGTTTCGGGTTTTGCTGGGGGAAAAAATTCTGGCCGCCAATAAATCCATTAGTGCGACGACGAACGACATCAGCCTGAAAACCGCCAGCCTGATCGTTGAAACGCCGAGAAAACCGGAGTTGGGCTGGATCGACGAATTAAAGGACTATACCCGCACGACCAAAGCCGGTGTAAACATGGTGAAACTGCCCGTGCGGTTTTTGCAAATCAACGACGACATCGCCATCTGGAGCGCCCCACTCGAACTGTTCTGCGAGATTTCGAACGAAATCCGCGACCGGTCGCCCTTTCCGTACACCTTTTATTTTGGCTACGGAAATGGCTGGCTGGGCTACCTGCTGACCGAAGAAGAAATCAAACACGGCGGTTATGAAGTCACAGTTTCACCTTTTACTCCCGTGGCTGCCCAACATTTAACCGATTCAGTTGTGAATCATTTGCAGGGTAAAAAATGAAACGAACCCAACTTTCTAAATTTGTTGCTATGCGCGTTCTTACCAATAAAATAAAAACCGGTTTTTTCCATAGACGAGTATTCTTTCCGGTCCTATTGACGCTTGTCACACTGGCAATAACCAGCCGGGCGGGCGATTTTCCGGCACTTCATCCGAAAGCGACTGGTTTTCGGGCGGCTGTCGTGAAAGTGGACGTGACGCCCGAACGGCATCAGATGTTGCTCGGCTACGGCCCCCGCCTGTCAACGGCCATCAACGACCGGATTTACCACCGGATTACGGTTTTGGACGATGGAACCACGCAGTTCGTCCTGGTGTCGTCCGACTTCGCTGTCGTTTCGCCTTCCGAATACGACAAAGTGGCGGCCAAACTAAAAAGCCAGCTGGGTATCAATCCGGTGAATTTCTGGTGGAACCTGACCCACACCCATTCGGCGCCTGAAGTGGGCCCTCCCGGCCTGCCCGTTATCTTTTTGGGCGACCGGTATAAACACCAGTTCGATACGGAATACACGGATATGGTGGAAAAAAAGCTCATCGATGGCGTGGCTGAAGCCCGCAAAAAACTCGCTCCCGCCCGACTGGGTGTCGGCTGGGGACGCTCACAGGCCAACATCAACCGCCGGGCAAAGGGCGTCGATGGCAAGGCATTTCTGGGAATGGACCCCGACGGGCCGGTCGATCGCCGGATCGGGTTGATTCGGATCGACAAAGCCGACGGCACGCCACTCGCTCTGATCGCCAATTACGCCATTCACGGTACAGTGATGGGGGGTGAATACACCCTCATCAGTGGCGATGCGCCAGGCGTCGTGGCCGAATACGTCGAGGAGAAACTGGGCGTTCCGATGCTGTTCATCAACGGCGCGGCCGGCAACATTGCCCCCATTTACAGCCAGTATGCCGACCACAAACGGGGCCGTTTGCACCAGTTTAAAGTGTTATTGGGCGACAAAATCATCGACGCTAACAAGTCGATTCTGGCCACAACGGCCGATGTAACGCTGAAAGCCAGCGGAATGACCGTTGAAACGCCGAGAAAAGCAGGACTGGGCTGGGTCGATTACCTGAGCAATTATACCCGCACGACCAAAGCCGGGGTCAACATGGTGAAGCTACCCGTGCGGTTTTTGCAAATCAATGACGACATTGCGATCTGGAGTGCCCCGCTCGAACTGTTCTGCGAGATTTCAAACGAAATCCGCGACAAATCGCCCTATCCGTACACCTTCTATTTCGGGTACGGCAACGGCTGGCTGGGTTATTTATTGACGGAGGAAGAGATCAAACACGAAGGCTACGAGGTAACGGTTTCGCCCTACACGCCCCAGGCCGCCAAGGATCTGACGGACGCTGTTGTGAATAAATTACAAGGTAAAAAGTAAATCTGCCCCTAAATCTTATGAAATTGAACCCCATTCTCCGCGCTTCACTCCTGTTCTCAGCCATGCTGAGTCTGTCGTTTTCGGGCGAGCAATCATCAAAACCGGCGCCCGAACCCATCAAATGGCCCGACGGCAAGAAAGTGGCCCTCAGCCTGAGCTTCGACGATGCCCGGTTGACCAACGTCGATAAAGGCACGGTTTTGCTTGATCAATACGGGGTCAAAGCCACGTTTTTCGTCGTACCCTCCGCCGTGAAAAAACGGCTGGAAGGCTGGAAAAAAGCCGTCGCCAGCGGTCATGAAATGGGCAACCACTCGGTCAATCACCCGTGCAGCGGCAACTTTACCTGGTCACGGGAAAAAGCATTGGAAGATTACACAGCCGAAAAAATGCGGGCGGAGCTGATCGAAGCCAACAAGCAGGTGAAGGAATTGCTGGGCGTCACACCGGAGGTGTTTGCGTATCCCTGCGGTCAGATGTTTATGGGGCGCGGACGCAACACGAAGAGCTACGTACCCGTGGTCGACGAGCTGTTCATCAGTGGTCGGGGCTGGCGGAATGAAGCGCCCAACGATCCGGCGTACTGCGACATGGCGCAGATTTACGGGATGGAAATGGACGGCAAGGATTTTGGCGAGATCAAGGAACTGATCGAAACCGCCCGAAAATCCGGCCAGTGGCTGGTGCTGGCGGGGCACGAAACGAACGAATCCGGCGGACAAACCACGCGGCTGGCGATGCTGAAACAACTCTGCGAATACGCCAAAGACCCCGCCAACGGCGTCTGGATTGCGCCCATCGGAACGGTTTCCAAGTACGTGCTGAAACAACGAAAATAGAGATGGTAAATGGAATCAGCCTCCGGTTTCTGGCCGGAGGTTCTGATTTTCAACCGTTTTTGACTTTACCTGATTCGTTTCCGGTTTCACATCCTCTCCCCTCTTCGTGTGAATAACTCAGTCGGCCAACTTGTACGACGTTCGGTTTTTATTGGCATTTCAGTGCTGTTTCTGACAGCTTTCACAGAAAAACCAACGCTTCGCCGTTTCCAGAAAGTGGCTTTCGGTCAAACCGCTGATGGAAAAACCGCTCACCTTTTCACGCTTACCAACGCGCACGGCATGGTCGTCAAAGTGACCAACTTCGGCGGAATCATTACGTCCATTCAAGTTCCTGATAAGAACAATCAACCCGGCGACGTGGTGTTGGGATTCGATAGTCTGAGTAGCTACCTGTCTGGTCAGCCGTATCTGGGTGCGCTCCTGGGTCGTTACGGCAGCTTTATTGGCAACGGCCGGTTTTCGATTGACAACAAAGACTATCAATTGGCGACCAACGCCGGAACCAATCACCTGCACGGCGGCAAGAGCGGTTTTGACAAAAAGCTCTGGCAGGCAGAGGAAATCCGTTCCGGGAAAAAGGAGGCTGCGTTACGGCTCGCGTATATGAGCGCGAATGGCGAAGAAGGGTTTCCGGGCAATCTGGATTGTCGGGTGACGTATACGCTCACCGACCAAAATGAACTCCGGATCGACTATGAAGCCCGCACGGATCAGAAAACGCACGTCAACCTCACCCACCATACTTATTTCGACCTTTCGGCGGGGAAAAACCCGACGATTCTGTCGCACGAAGTTCAGATCAATGCCGACCGCTACGTGGTGATGGACCCCAAAATGGTGCCGACCGGCGAACTGCGGGAAGTAAAAAATTCGGCTCTGGATTTTACAAAACCCGCTGCGTTGGGTTCACGAATGGAACAGTTGCCCGGGGCATACGACCACAATTTCCTGCTGAACCGATCGGGAAACAACGCCCTGCAACTGGCGGCTACGGTTTTTGAACCGGGCAGCGGTCGATACCTGTCGGTTTTTACGACCGAACCCGGCCTTGAACTGGCCACGGCCAACTGGCTGAACGGAAAACTGAAGGGAAAAGGCAATCGGGTTTACGCCAAACAGTCGGGTTTCCTTTTGTATCCCCAGCATCTGCCCGATTCGCCCAATCAGTCGGCTTTCCCCGGCACGCTCCTGAAACCCGGCGAGGTGTACCGGCAAACGACTGTTTATCAATTTTCGGTAAAAACCGCCCGCTGAACGGCGTTGAAAAGAGAGTAGATTGGACCGGTTTGTCCCTTCCGGTTTTGAGTCAATTCTCCACTTTTATGCGCTTTTGGTCCCTCATCTGTTGTCTCTTTTTTATATCCGAATCTGGTGGTCTGCTGGCGCAGTCGAACGAAAAAACGTCCGCATGGCACGGTTTTGAACGGATCGATTTCAGGCTGAACGACGTACCGGCGCGCTACATTAAACCCCGAAAACCGTTGCCGGGCAATCCGTGGGTCTGGCGGGCGCATTTCCCCGACTGGCACGTGGAAATGGACAGCATCCTGCTCGAACGCGGTTTTCACATTGCCTACATCAATACGAACGATCTCTACGGTCATCCGAAAGCGATGATGATCTGGGATGATTTTTACCAGCACCTCGTTACGCAAAAGGGCTTTGCGCCCAAAGTCGCGCTGGAAGGCGTCAGCCGGGGCGGTTTGTATGTGTACGGCTGGGCCAAACGCAATCCGGCCAGGGTCAGTTGTATTTACGCCGAAGCGCCCGTCTGCGACTTCAAAAGCTGGCCGGGCGGCAAAGGAGAGAGCAAAGGCGACCCTAAATCGTGGCAGCAATTGCTGGACGTCTACGGTTTTTCGGAACAGCAGGCGCTGGCCTTCGACGACAACCCGATCGACCACCTGGAGGGACTGGCAGCTTACAAAATTCCGGTTTTGCACGTCATCAGCCTGAAAGACAAGATTGTTCCGCCCGACGAAAACACCTTTCCTCTGATCGAAAAATACCAGAAACTGGGCGGACCGGCCACGGTTTATGCCATGTCGCGGGGGCCGCAAACGCTGGAAGGCCATCACTTCCCAATCGAGCACGCGGACTGGTGGGCCGACTTCATTCAGCAGCATTCCGTTCCGGTTCAAAAACCGCTTGAGTCAAAATCGTACGTGCAAGTCCGGGGCGGTTTGCCCAATTTTTACCGGACCATCACGGAGCAGAAAAAGGCGACGGTGGCGTTTCTGGGCGGTTCCATTACGTTCAATCCCGGCTGGCGCGACAAGGTAAGTCAGTATTTGCGGGAGAAGTTTCCACAGACCGAGTTTACGTTCATCAAAGCCGGGATTCCGTCGCTCGGGAGTTTGCCGCATTCGTTTCGGGTCGAGCAGGACGTGCTGAGCAAGGGCAAAGTGGATCTATTGTTTCTGGAAGCCGCCGTCAACGACCGTACGAATGCCACCGACAGCCTGACGCAGATCCGGGCGCTCGAAGGCATCGTTCGACACGCCCGGAAGACCAATCCGGCCGTCGATGTGGTTTTGATGGAATTCGCCGATCCCGACAAATTCGGCGATTTCCGGCAGGGCAAAAAACCGGTCGAACTGCTCAACCACGAGCGGGTGGCGGCTCATTACGGACTACCTTCCATCAATTTAGCGCGCGAAGTCTACGACCGGATCGAAGCGGGGGAGTTTTCGTGGGAATATGATTTCAAGGATTTGCACCCCTCGCCCTTCGGTCAGGAACTCTATTTCCAAACGATGAAATACCTGCTCAACGCCAGTTTTCAAACCGCTTCCCTATCAACCCAAAAACCGGTAAAAACGTCGGCGGTGATGGCTCCGCTGGTACGCAGCAGTTTTGAAAAAGGCCGTTACGTGCCGATTCAGGAAGCCAAACTGGGCGACGGCTGGAAACTGGTCGAAAACTGGAAACCGGCCGACGGCGTTTCGACCCGACCCGGTTTTGTCGATCGGCCGATGCTCGAAGCCACCACGCCGGGCGCTGCATTTTCACTGGATTTTACGGGAACGGCTGTCGGTCTGGCAATCATCTCGGGGCCGGACGCGGGCGTGGTGGAATACCGCATCGACAAGGGCCCGTATCAGAAAGTAGACTTGCATACCCAGTGGAGCCATTCGCTGCATTTGCCCTGGTATAAGCTCTTTACCGGTAATTTGCCGGACAAAAAACACGTTTTGCAACTCAGGATTGCGGCCACCAAAAATCCCAAAAGTAAAGGGACCGCCTGCCGGATTGTTTATTTTTTAGCGAACTGAACCCTGTCAGCGCCGGGCCGTCGACTGTGACGACGGCCCGGCGCTGACAGGGTTAACTAATCACTTATTTATGCGCGCCAAAGCCGCCCTTGCCACGGGCACCGGAAATTTTCAAATTGATTTTATCGAAGTCGCCGAACCGCAGGGCGATGAGATTCTGGTCGAGCTAAAAGCCGCCGGAATTTGCCACACCGATTTCGACTCCATGTCGTGGAACAAACCGCTCGTGATGGGCCACGAAGGCGCGGGCGTTGTCCGCAGCGTTGGCCCCGACGTGCGCAAAGTCCAGCCCGGCGACGCGGTCATCCTGAACTGGGCCATTCCGTGCGGCCAGTGTTTTCAATGCGCGGAAGGTAATCAACACATTTGCGAGATCAATTCGCCGGTAACCTCGGGCAACCGCGCCAGCGGAGGTCATGCCGCGCTGGAACGCACGACTTACCAGAACCAGCCGATCGAGCGGGCGTTCAGTTTGGGTACCTTATCGGAATATACGGTGGTGCGGGAAGCCGCCGTCGTTAAAACCGGCATCGAGATTCCGTTCGCGTCGGCCGCCATTGTCGGCTGTGGGGTGATGACCGGTTTTGGCTCGGTGGTCAATGCCGCGCAGGTCAAACCGGGTCGTTCGGTGGTGGTATTGGGAACCGGTGGCGTCGGCCTGAACGTCATTCAGGGCGCGCGGATTGCCGGAGCTGCGATGATCATTGCCGTGGATATCAACGCCAATCGGCTGGAAATGGCGAAACAATACGGTGCCACGCACACCATTCAACCCAACCGCGACGATGTGGAACTGTTGCAGGTGGCCCAACAGGTGAAAGAACTGACCGGTGGCCGTGGGGCGGATTATGCCTTTGAATGTACGGCCATTCCCGAACTGGGCGCGGCTCCGCTGGCGATGGTTCGGAACGCCGGGGTGGCCTGTCAGGTCAGCGGCATCGAGCAGAAAATCACCATCGACATGAACCTGTTCGAGTGGGACAAAATTTACATCAATCCGCTTTACGGCAAATGCCGCCCGGAAATCGACATTCCCATTTTGCTGAAATTATACCAGAAAGGCGACCTGATGCTGGACCAAATGATAACGCGGACTTACGCGCTCGATGACCTGCAACAAGCGTTCGATGACATGCGAAATGGTCGGAATGCGAAAGGTGTCGTTGTTTTTTAACCCAGTTTTCTTCCCCATCCATGCCCGATATCCCGTTCCGCACCATCGAAATTTCCGACCCCCGGTTTGAACACGAAGGTCTTCGTTACGTCACGGTTAAAACACCCAACTTAAAAGGCCGTGGTGACTTAACCGTCTGGTTACCAGACCCTGAACTATTGCTAAAAAAACCGGTGCCGCTCGTGATCCTGCTGCACGGGGTGTATGGCAGCCACTGGGCCTGGTCGCTGAAAGGTGGAGCCCACCGCACGGCGGACCGGCTGATTCGCGAAAACCGCATTCGCCCGATGATTCTCGCCATGCCGTCCGACGGGTTGTGGGGCGACGGCAGCGGTTATTTACCCCACAACGGGCTTGACTTCGAACGCTGGATTCTGGACGACGTGCCCAATGCCGTAGCTGCGCTTGTTTCGCCGGAGATGGCCGAAAATTTCAAAAACACGACCTGCATCGCCGGTTTGTCGATGGGCGGCTACGGTGCACTGCGGCTGGCGGCCAGCTACCCGGAGCGGTTTCGGGCGGTTTGCGGCCTGTCGTCCATTACGGAATCGGATCAGCTGAGCCAGTTCGTGGAAGAACCGCTCCACCAGTACGTCCAAATCGATCCGGTAACGGAATCCGTGGCCCAACTCATGCGGCAAAACCGCGACCGACTGCCCGCCATCCGGTTCGACTGCGGCACGGAAGATCAGTTGATCGAAGCCAACCGAACCCTGCACAAAACCTTGCTGGAATGGCAAATTCCGCACCAGTATCAGGAAAATCCGGGTGGCCACGAATGGCCGTATTGGGAAAAACACATCGCCGACGCCCTGCGGTTTTTCGATCAGCAGTTTTGACATTATTTTTTGACTACCAGGAAGTTGGGAGGAATGTACTCACATTGCTGTCTGACTTTTGAAACCGCACCACGAGATTGGGTTTGCCGTTGCTGCCGGTTTTTAGTTCGTAATAATACGTCTGCTTTTTCAGTTCGGAGCGCTCCATTTTCCGGTTGATGTTCTGCTTCGGAAAACAGGAATAAAAGCCCCGGTAGCTGCCTTCTGCGGGCGTCGTCGTGAACGATCCGTCGGTTTCGTTGAAGTCGACGCTGCCTTTCTCGTAGCTGAAGGTTTCGGTTTTGCAGCCCGAATAATCGCGGGTGGTGGCGACGAAGTATTTCTCGTAGGTTCCGGCGGTTTTAAAGTCGAAGATGACGGCCAGTTCAAACGGGTTGCCCTGGTACGAGCCGTCGTAGGCCCAGAATTCGCTCATGGCAAACGAGCCATACATCCATTTTCCGGCGGCTTTGGCGGGCACATTTCCTCCCGGAATAACCCCATCGGTTTCTTTCTTGCAACTGCCCAGCAACACCAGCGCCAGCAGCAGGATTACGCTTGTTTTCATTGATTCTTAAAAAGTTGTGTTTACTGTTTCGGGATCAAAATTGGCGCAGGTCCGCCCGTTGTCCAGTAGCAGGTTCGTTGAAACGGAAAAAGTCGCCTTTGAAACCGCTCCGGGTTCCACGCTGGTCAATTGTCGGATAGTAAATCCGGGGCGGTTTTCGCTTTTTAGTCAGAAATCAAGCTCAGTTCCTTCACCCTTATGGAAAAAGAATCGTTTACCGCCTTGTCCCGTCGGAAATTCATCGGACAAGCCTCGGCAGCCGTGTCGGCTTTTATGATCGTTCCCCGGTTTGTCCTGGGCGGCAATGGATACCTGGCCCCGAGCGACACCATCAACCTCGGCTTTATTGGAACCGGAAAGCAAAGCCGTGGGCTGGCCCGGAATTTTTTAGCTACGGGCGAAACCCGGATTCTGGGGGCCAGCGAAGTGTACAAAGCCAAGCGGGACCTGTTCATCGATAGCGCCAAAACATTTTACGCCAGCGAAGAAGGCAAAAAAGCCAAAGGCACGATCACGGACATTCAGGCATATCCGGATTTTCGGCAAATGCTCGACCGCAAAGAAATTGACGCCGTGGTGATTGCCTCGCCCGACCACTGGCACGCGGTTATGGCCGTGAAAGCCGCCGAAGCAGGCAAGGATGTGTACGGCGAAAAACCGCTGTCGCTAACCGTGAAGGAAGGGCGGGCGATGGTGAACGCGATCCGCAAACACAACCGGGTTTTTCAGACGGGCAGCATGCAGCGTTCGTGGCCCGAATTCCGGCAAACCGCCGAACTGATCCGGAATGGGTATATTGGTGAAATCAAGGGCATTAAGGTAAACGTGGGTCCGCCACCGAAACCGTACGATTTACCCGCCGAACCCATCCCGGAAGGCCTGGATTGGAATTTATGGCTGGGCCCCAACCAACCCGTGGCCTTTAATTCGGAACTGGCTCCTCCCCTTTCCAAAGACGTGTTTCCGAACTGGCGGAATTACAAGGAGTTTGGCGGGGGCATGGTGACCGACTGGGGTGCGCACATGTTCGACATTGTCCAATGGTCGCTCGACATGGACGGCAGCGGCCCCGTTGAGGTGATTCCGCCGGACGGCAAAGACCACAAATTCCTGACCTATCGCTACGAAAACGGCATTACGATGACGCACGAGCCCTGGGAATGGAACAACGCGATTCAGTTTGTCGGCTCGGAAGGCACGTTGAACATTCAGCGGAAAAAGCTGGAAACCAATCCGGTTGCGCTTGCCACCAAAGTGATTGGTGCGGATGAGAAACACGTTTACCACAGCGAAAACCACTACAAAGATTTTCTGGATGCGATGCGGAAACGCAGCAAACCGATCTGCGACGTGGAAATCGGCCACCGGACGGCTACGGTTTGCAACATCGGCAACATCGCCTACGCCCTGAAACGCCCGCTGAGCTGGGACCCCAAAAAGGAATCGTTCAAAAAAGACAAAGAAGCCAACGCGCTGCTGGAACGCCCGTTGAAGAGTGAGTGGGCCATAAAATTATAGCCCAAGGTATAAAACCGTTAAAACGGTTTCCAAAGAACGCGACCACGTTTTTCAGCCCACGGTTTAAACCGTGGGCTATTAAGTAATTTATCCGTCAATTTTCAACGGTTTTAACCGTTTTGTTTTCCATCAAATGAATTGACAATTTTCCCATAACACGATGCTAATCTCTACAAAAACCGGTACGATTGGAACGGCTTTATTGCTCATGGCTTCCGTAGCCGGGAGTTTTTACGGCTGTAAATCGCCCAAAGCGGCCACCAATCAGTCATCAACGCAATCGCAATCCGCAGCCGCACCCGTTGCGGCCGCGCCAACACCTCCGCCAAAAGTGCCGCGCATTCTGGTCTTTTCGCGCACCAAAGGCTATTACCACGAATCGATCCCGACCGGGATTGCCGCCATTCAGAAGTTGGGAAAGGAGAACGGTTTTCGGGTCGATACGACGAAAAATGCCGCTTATTTCGTGGAAGACAGCCTGAAACACTACACCGCCGTCGTGTTTCTGAGCACCACCGGCAACGTCCTGAATCCCGATCAGCAGGTCGCGTTTGAGCGCTACATTCAGGCCGGGGGCAATTTCATGGGCATTCACGCATCGGCCGATACCGAGTACAACTGGCCGTGGTACAATAAACTCGCCGGAGCTTATTTCCTGCACCATCCGAAGCAGCAGAAAGTCGCCATCGACGTGATCGACAAAAACCACCCCTCGACCAGCTTTCTGCCCGACCGCTGGGAGCGCTTCGACGAATTGTACAGCTACCGGAACATCAATCCCGACATCAAAGTGCTGGCGAAACTGGATGAAAGCACCTACGAAGGAGGCCGCAACGGCGACAATCACCCGTTTGTCTGGTACCACGAGTTCGATGGCGGGCGCGCGTTTTATACCGGCGGTGGTCACACGAACGAAAGTTACAGCGAGCCGTTGTTCCAGCAACATTTGCTCGGCGGGTTGAAATACGTGATCGGCGACAACAAAGATCTCGACTATTCGAAAGCCTACGCGGTGAAAACGCCGGACGAAACCCGGTTTGTGAAAACCGTATTGTCCAACGACTTAAATGAACCGATGGAACTGGCGGTAGCGCCGGATGGCCGGGTGTTCATGGCCGAGCGGAAGGGCAAGTTTTATATGTATGACCCGAAAACCAAGAGCACGAAACTGGTTTATGATTTTCCGGTAAAAGCCGTTGAGAAGTATCTGAATGGCCTTTTGGGAATGACGATCGACCCGAATTTTACGAAAAATCATTATCTGTATTTCTTCTATACGATTGAAGATGGCGGGCAGACCAAGCAGCGGATCGGGCGGTTTGTGATGAACGACGACGGTACGCTGGACCTCAAATCGGAGAAATCCATCATCGAATTTCCGATCGATCTGGAAGTGAGCGCGCACACCGGCGGCTCGATGGCCTGGGACAAACACGGCAACCTGTTCATTTCGACGGGCGACAACACGGTGCCGTTCGAGTCGAGCGGTTTTTCACCGACCGACTGGCAGGCTGGTCGGCTGACGTTTGATGCGGCCCGTTCGGCGGGAAATACGAATGATCTGCGCGGCAAGATTCTGCGGATTCACGTCGAACCCGACGGTTCGTACACCATTCCCGAAGGCAATTTGTTCCCGAAAGGCATGGCCCAAACCCGGCCCGAAATCTACGTCATGGGCTGCCGGAACCCGTACCGGATTTCGGTTGATCCCGAAACGTCGATTGTGTACTGGGGTGAAATCGGCCCGGATTCGGGCGTCGATGGACCACAGGGACCGCGCGGTTACGACGAGTTCAACCAGGCGAAAAAAGCCGGAAATTACGGCTGGCCGTTTTTTGTCGGCGACAGCAAAGCGTACAATGCCTACGACTTCGCGACCAAAGCCGTAGGTGCTGCGTTCGATCCGGCGGCTCCGGTCAACAACTCGCCGAACAACACCGGTTTGAAAAACCTGCCGCCGACCACCAAAGCGATGGTCTGGTATCCCTACAACAAATCGACCGAATTTCCGGAACTGGGAACGGGCGGTCGTTGTGCGATGGGCGGACCGGTGTATCACTTCGATGCGAACCTGAAATCGGACGTTAAACTGCCGGAATACTACGACAAAGCCCTGTTTATGTACGACTGGATGCGGAACTGGGTGTATGCCGTCCGGATGGACAACCAGCAGAACTACAAACGGATGGAAGCCTTCATGCCGGTTCGGGGCGATTTCCGCCGGCCGGTCGATATGGAAATTGGGCCGAAAGGCGAGATCTACATGCTGGAATACGGTTCCGTTTACGGCATTGACAACGACGACGCGCGTCTGGTCAAAATCGAATTCAACCCCGGAAACCGGGCGCCCGTTGCCAAAGTGACGGCGCGGGATACGATCGGGCTGGCACCGTTCAAAGTGGCCTTCAGCAGCCGCCAGAGCTACGATTTCGACGAAGACGACAAGCTGTCGTACGAATGGAAGTTTGAAGGAAATCAGGTGGCATCGACCGAAGCCAATCCGACCTACACGTTCCAGAAAAACGGGATTTACAACGCCATCCTGAAAGTGACCGATCCGGCGGGTCAGAGTTCGGTGGATACGCTGGAAATCAAGGTAGGAAACACACTGCCGCAGGTTGCCATTGCCACGACCGACAACAGCACGTTCTTTTTTGCCGATCAGACGCCGTTCAAATACGCCGTGGACGTGAAGGACAACGAGGACAAAGTGATCGATAAGAAGAAGGTGAAAGTAGCGCTGAACTACATTCCGAAAGTATCGGGCAACGAGCCGCTGGTGGGTCACCAGCAGATTACGAGCACGTTCAACCTGGGCAAAAACCTGATGCAAGCCAGTGATTGCAAGGCTTGTCACCAGATCAACGGCAAGTCGGTCGGTCCGGCGTTCATCGAGGTGTCGAAAAAATACCGGGGCGACAAGGGCGCAGCTACCCGGCTGGCCAACAAGGTGATCACCGGCGGTGGCGGGGTCTGGGGCGACCACGCGATGAACGCCCACCCGCAATTGTCGAAGGAAGACGCCACCGAAATCGTGAAATACGTGCTGGCGCTGGCCAACGAACAGCCGGATGTGACGCTGCCGCAGCAGGGCGCGACGGTTTTGAAAGAACACGTTGGCAGGGAACAGACGGGACGCTACATTCTGTCGGCGTCGTATACCGACAAAGGCGGGGCCATCACGCCCCTGACCACCAGCGAAAGCCTGGTGCTGCGCCCCTCGAAAGTAATCGCCGGGGAAGCCGACGACGTCTACAACATGAACCGCCAGCGCGGGCGGCTGGGCGCGACCCGTTCCAAGGCGTATTTTGTGCTGAAAGGCGTAGACCTGAAAGGCATTCAGAAGCTGACGTACCAGGTGGCCTCGAAGGACCACGACGGCACGATTGAAGTCCATACCGGCTCGGCGAAAGGCCCGGTGATCAGCACGCTGAACTACACGGCCACGGGTGCCTGGAACAAAACCGCCGAGCTAAGCGCCCCGATTCAGGACCCCGGCAGCAAGCAGGATTTGTACTTCGTCTTCGTCAACAGCGATCCGAAAGCCGAGAATATCGGCGGGGTGAGTTGGGTTGAGTTTGGGAAGTAAAATTTTTGGATACGGTTTTTAGTGAAAGAGCCACCGCGGTTTCGGGACTGCGGTGGCTTTTTGCTATTAACTGAATAGATTTACCTTATTTCTGTTGCGCGGAGGAATTATTAAAAAAAGTCGGCTTGGTTGTACAAAATTTTTCGTTTTTTTTGAGCAAGATTGATAGTATTGGAGCGTTCACGAAACAAGTGAAACCGCTTTTGAGCGGCTTTGGAATCCGGAATTAAAATTGATTGTTCTCAAAGCATGAGTACCATACTAGATGCAAAGCGTTACATCGACAACGCCAGGGAAATTTTACGGGAGAAGGCCCGAAAAGAAGACCGTTTTTATCAAGATACCAAATACGTGAAACTCGCTGGTCACGCGGCTTATACGGGCATTCTCGTTGCTCTGGACGGGTTTTTGGGTAAGAAAACCAAAGGACGAATAGACGTCGATTGGTACAAATCTCAACTGGCAAAACTGGATAAAAAAGTCCTCAACACCTTTGTATCGGCTTATGATATTTTACATCTGTCGATGGCCTACGACGGAAACCCAAACGTCAATGTAGCGAAAGAGGGCCTAGATAATGCGGAGACACTCATAAAGTGGGTTGAGAGCAAAATCGCCAGCGCATAGAAACCTCTCGGCTAAACTTACATCCTATCTCGAGAACGACTATGAAACCGAAAAAAAGCCACCTCACCACCCTGAAACAATTTAAGAATTAGCATTACGGTAAACGGGGCACGCCAAAGCGGGAAAAACTGGAAACCGGGTACGAAAACTTCCGAAATGGAATCATCCTTAAAAACCGCCATGACCATTTTTAAACTGCCGGAAGACATTCCGATGGACGACGAAAAGCAGGCCGGGGCGGTTATTTTCTACGACTATTCGGCTCCGGTTCTTTCGGTAAACGCCAACTGCGTCCTGAGCATGAACGCCATTAGTCTGGTGTTGAGCGGGGAGAAAACGATGCACTTTGCGGAAAAAAGAGTCGACATCAAGGCCGATAAATTCCATTTTCTTTCCTCCGGCAATTGCCTGGTGTCCATGAAATTGAACAATACCGTTGCTTTTAAAAGCATCCTGTTGTTCTTCGACAATGCGGTTTTAACGAACTTTTACCTCAAGTATCACCGAACAATTGAAGCCTTAAAAACCGGTCCGGTCACCCCGAATGAACCGTATCTGGCGTTTAAAAAGGATGCTTTTATTGTAAATTATATTGCGTCACTCCAGCTGATGTTCCAATCGAACCGACCACCTTCCATGGAAATGAAATGGCTCAAGTTTGAGGAGTTGATGCTGTATCTGCTGGAGACATACCCGGATCAGATTCTGGCGTTTCAGTCGACCAAAACGAACGAATTTGACGATTTTCAGCTCAAAAAAGTCGTCGAAACCAATGTGGGCAACCCGATCAGTGTCGACGAACTGGCGTTTTTGTGCAACGTGAGCGCATCGACTTTCAAAAGGCGGTTTTCCCGGATTTACGGATCGACGCCCTCTCGCTGGCTGGTGCAGCAACGCATGAACATGGCCCGCGACCTGTTGCACCAGCCATCCGAAAAACCGAGCGATGTCTTCTACAAAGTCGGTTACGAAAACCATTCCAGCTTTACGCAGGCCTTCAAACAGACGTTCGGCATCACACCCAAAGAATTCCAGCAACGACAAAACCGCCCGGTCAACAGCCTGACCGTTTAGCGATAGTTTTTGAACGAAAAGCCCTAGTACGCAACCGGAGTGTGGTGGTAGTTTTGCCGCATAAACCACAACACGATGGAAACCACCCCGGAACAAAACAAGAAAACCATTGTCCGCTTTAACAGGGAATTTATTGAACAGGGCAAGATCGAAACCTTCAACGAACTAGTGGCCGACGATGTCTTCAACCATTCCGCGGCTCCGGGCGCTTCAACGGGCGCCGACGGCATGTTTCATTTTCTGCAAACCGTTTTAAAAGGCGGCTTTCCCGATCTGACGGTGGAGATTTTCGACCAGATTGGCGAAGCCGACAAAGTGACCACCCGCAAAGCCTTTTACGGCACGCACACCGGCGAATTTCTGGGCATTCCGCCGACGCACAAAAAAATGACCCTTCAGGTGATTGAAATCGTGCGGTTGAAAGACGGAAAATACGCGGAACACTGGGGCCTGAGTAATTTGCCCGCCGTGCTGGCGGAATTGGCGGCCCAATAGCCGGGTCGTTCAAAAACCGGTGCTTATTTCTGGGCAGCCGCGTGTTTTTCCAGCAACCGCAACGTGTGGTCCAGCGACCGGGTATCGCTCCATTCTTCATGGCCCGGCACCACGGTTTTCGCCGTGCCGAACTGCTTTTTCACCCGCCGAATGGAGTTTCCCCATTCCTTCAGATTGGCGTCGCCGAGGAAACCCATACCGAAAGCCGCCACACTTTTGACGAAGCAGCCACCGTGCAGAATCCGCTGGTTGGGCAGCCAGACCACGATGTTGTCGCTCGTGTGCCCTTCGCCCGGAAAATAACACCGAATCGGTTCTTTCCCGATTGTGAACGTGGTATCATTCGGGAGGATGGCGTCGGGCGCATCGTACCCCTGTTTAACGGAGTTTTGGGCCGTCAGCGGAGTACTGACCACGCGGATACCGGCTTTTCGCATTTCCCGGATACCTCCTACCCGGTCGCCGTGGGCGTGCGTGACAATGCAAAGGCGGACGGGCTGGCGCAGATTGTCGGCGACCCACTGGAGCAATTGCCGGCTGTTGTCAGTATTGCCGTCGGTATCCCATCCCGTATCCACCAGCACAACACCGTCGTCGGTTTTGATAATCAGACCATTGGACGGAACGCTTTCGTTTTGGTACATCCCGTACGTGGTGTGGACCAAAACGCGGTCGTTGAGGGGCGTTACTTGTAGTTTGGGCTTGGTTTTTGGTTGAGCCGGGGCAAAACCGGGGTGTACAATCAGCAGAAAGAATACCGTCAGAAGGCGCATGGTTATAAGGATTGTTGATGAAACCAGTAGAGACGCGATTAATCGCGTCTCTACATCAGAAACGCCAAAATTATATAATTTTGCGAGCATGAACCATCGAATTTTTACCTTTCTATTAGTAGTATCGTTTCCGGTTTTTGCCCAGGAACCATCTGCCGACCGCATTCAGAACCACGTCGCTAAACTGGCTTCCGACAAAATGAAAGGCCGGGGAACCGGCAGTCGCGAAAATGCCAAAGCCGCAGCCTACATCGCCCGACATTTCCGGAAATACGGCTTGAAACCGCTGGGCGAAGACGGTTTTTACCAACCCTTCACGGCCAAAGTCCGGCGCGTGGTGGTGCCCGATAGCCTGCGGAAAGCCGCCAACGTGATCGGTTTTCTGGACAACGGTGCCGAACAAACCATTGTGGTCGGGGCGCATTATGACCACCTGGGCATGGGCAATCAGGGCAGTTCGCTGGCTTCCAACCCGCAGGGACAGATTCACAACGGTGCCGACGACAATGCCTCGGGCGTCGCCGGTTTGCTCGAACTGGCGCAGTATTACGCCAAAAATGGCACGAAAGAACCCTACAATTTGCTATTTATGGCGTTCGGCGCGGAAGAACTCGGGTTGCAGGGCTCCCGTCATTTTCTGAACCACCCCACCCTGCCGCTCGACCGGCTGAATTTCATGATTTGCATGGACATGATTGGTCGCTACAATCCCGAACGCGGCATCGGCATCGGGGGCTACGGAACCGCCGACGCCTGGCCGGCGGTTTTCAAGGACGTCACCGCCAAAGTTAAATTCTTTACCGACCGGGCGGGCAACGGCGGTTCCGACAATGCGGCTTTTTACGCCAAACAGATTCCGGTACTGTTCTTCCACACCGGCGGCCACCCCGATTACCACAAGCCGACGGACGATCCGGAAAAAATCGACGCCAAAGCGGAAGAAGAGATTTTGCGACTGGAAATCAAGCTGATCGACAACGCGATGAAACTGCCCAAAATGACGTTTACGCCGGTGAAGTAGCCGCAAATCACCGATTGCCCCGCTTTTACGCAAAAAGACCAGCCCAAAACTGGACCGGTCTTTAACGTACAACTTAACCTAACCTAAAAGTCTTTTTTTACTTCAGTTCAAAGCAATCATCCGGCTCTTGAATTCGGGCTGTTTTGTATTGATTGTCAAATTATTAACGAAGTCAGTAGCGCCGTTCGTGAAAGCTACCTGATACGCTCCGTCGGGTAGTTCACTCACATCCAGCCGCAGCCGGGCTTTCCGTTGGTTCTTACCAATCCGCTGAACGAAAAATTCTTTCCCGGCACTGTTAACCAGCTTAACCTCAACGGCTCCACCGGTTTGTTTATCGACCGCAATCCGAAGATTTCCTTTGGTATCGGTGTATAAGCTGGTTTCGTACCCAACGGCTTTCAGCGCCTTGATGGGCCGGTTATTGGCGAAGGACACAGAGACCGTAACAAAGGTCAGCGCAAAGGCGACGAACAGGAATTTTGCGAGCGTTTTCATGGTATAAGGAGTTTGTTTTTTGGTCCGTTTGAATGAATCAAAGGTCGGCTCCGAAGCAGGAAAACACTGTCACAAATGAGTCGATCACTAGCACTTTTGGGAATTGGGCAATCTGGCGGTTTTCTTCACCCAGTTGCTTTATGTGATCAAAAGCTTTTCAAAACCGGCGGCTTTTCACACAAAAAAACCGGCCCAAATCTGGGCCGGCGTTTTCTTCGTACAACTTAACCCTGGTATTATTTTTTAGAAAACCGGTCGACTTTTAGTTCACCGCAATCATCCGGTTTGCCACATGGGCGGGCTTGGTCGCGATGGTCAGGTCGTTGACGGTGGTGTCGAAACCGTTGGTAATCACCACCTGATAGTCACCATCGGTCAGCGAGCTAACGTCCAGGCGCAGCCGAACCGCCTGCTGGCGTTTGCCAATTTTCTGGAAGAAAACTTCATTGCCTTTCTGATCGACCAACCGAATCTCGACGGTGCCACCGGTTTGTTTGTTGAGCGCAATTTGAAGTTTTCCTTCGGACGTTGTATAGATTCCCCGTTGAAAGCTAACCGCATTTTTGGGTCGCCCGATGGGTTTGTTGATGTCGGCATTGGAAACCGAGAAGCTAACCAGTGTCAGCGAAAAAGCGACGAACAGTGATTTGATGAGCGTTTTCATGGTATTTGAAGTTTTGTTTTTGGTCCGTTTGAATGAATCAAAGGTCGGCTTCAAAGCGGGAAAACGCTGTCACAAATGAGTCGATCACTATCACTTTTGGGGAAAGCGGCAGGTGGAGAACCCATCCGGTTTGGGAGGGTCCCGGCGGGAAAGCTTTTGACGAGCTTTCCCGCGAATCAGCTTTTACAGACCGGAAAGGTCAATGCGGAAGAACTGGGGCCGGTAAGATTGGCGGAGGCAACCATTCAATGCTTCCCGCGTGCCCTATTCGGGCGGTTTTAGCGATGGTCGAATTACAAATTGTCCGTACTCTTCAGGGCCCAGTAGACCAGCACCGGCTGGAAAAACAAACGGAGGAAGCGTTTCCGGTTTGTATCCAACCCAAAGGCGCTCCGCTGATTGACGTATTGCGAAATGTTTCCCGGAAAAACCGCCGTAAAAAAGGAAGCCGCCACTTTCCCTACGGCCTGCTGGTGCTCCTGATCGGTCAGGACCAGCGTGCTACCGAGTGCGATTTCGGCAAGGCCGGAATACACGACTGTATCATCCTTCTGTAAGGGCACCCAATCCGGAACCTGGGCCTGAAACGCTTTTCGGGCAAACGTCAAATGGCTGATTCCGGCAACGATCAAATTGGCGCCCAGTGCAATGCGCGCGACGGTGTTGATGGTTTTGCTGTTCATGATTTCGGTTTGTTTACAGAGATAAATCAATTCCAGCGGTTTTTGTTGCCAGCTGCATCCGGTTTCTACCTTCACCGATTTTTGCCCGAAAATTCACCGCGCAATCACCACTCCACTATCGGTAGATTACTGACACTGAGCACAATTGCCCGGTTTTCCCAAAAGTGATAGTGATCGACTCATTTGAGACAGCGTTTCCCCGGGCGGCCGCCGACCTTTGATTCATCCAAACAGGATACCAAATCTCCATCCAAACGCTCTAAATGAATCACGCCATGAAAACGCTTTTGAGTCTGATCGCCGTTGTTTTTGCTTTTGCCGTACAAGCAGAAAATAAATTGTTGAGTGAGTCGACCTATTCGGTGGCTAATTACAAGCACGTCAACAAAGCCATTGCGGCCCGCCAGTGGGAACCGGAATCGGCCATCGAATTCCGGAAGCGCGTTCGGCAGCCGATGAACATTGCCGCTTACCGCGAACTACAGCGCCTGGGCGGTTTGGGCGATCCCGCCATCACCATTCCATCGACTCCCTCGCCGGCGAATCGGAATTACAAGCAGCAAAACCCATAGATTTATCCGCACACTGTTAAAAATGAAGTAGTTGAAGCCCATTCAGTCGCCGATTGAACCGCCGACATCCACACCATTGACGCCCGAACACCCCGG
This sequence comes from Larkinella rosea, assembly GCF_003858635.1. Lineage (GTDB taxonomy): Bacteria > Bacteroidota > Bacteroidia > Cytophagales > Spirosomataceae > Larkinella > Larkinella rosea. The sequence continues at coordinate 932,769 of NZ_RQJO01000009.1, read as the reverse complement.
ATCTGACCAACAGATCCGGGGTGTTTTCATTTTCTCCGAAAAACCGCCTGCCCTGATCCGCGAAATGTATCAGCTTTCCCGGCTTTTGTATAAATGATTCAAAAACCGCCCGCCTAGTTTTGCATCGTATTCAAATTAACAAATACGACAATGGGAAAGACAATTTTTATTACCGGTGCCTCCCGCGGTTTCGGGAAATTATGGGCGGAAGCGTTTCTGCAACGGGGTGACAACGTGGCGGCTACCGCGCGAAACATCCATTCACTCGATGAATTAAAAGCCACATACGGCGATGCCCTGCTGCCCATCCAGTTGGATGTAACCGACCGGGCGGCCAGTTTCGACGCCATTCAACAAGCGAAAGCCTATTTCGGACAGATCGATACCGTGATCAATAACGCGGGCTACGGTTTGTTTGGAGCCATTGAAGAAGCCACCGAACAGGAAGCCCGCGACCAGTTCGAAGCCAATGTGTTTGGTCTGTTGTGGGTAACCCAGGCCGCCTTACCGGTCAAGCGCGAACAGGGCTACGGTCACATCATCCAGTTATCCAGTCTGTTAGGTGTCGTTACGCTGCCAACTTTGGGTCTTTACAATGCAACGAAATTTGCAGTGGAAGGCTTGAGCGAAACCCTGGCGTCCGAAGTGAAGGGTTTTGGCATCCACGTAACGCTGGTCGAACCGAACGGTTTTTCCACCGACTGGGGAGGGGCGTCGGCTGCGCATTCAAAACCGATACCGGCCTATGATGATGTGAAAGCTGCTTTTCGGGCCGGTTTCACAGAAGACACTATCGGAAAACCGGAAGCTACCGTCGACGCCATTTTAAAACTGGTCGATGCGACAAATCCGCCCCTTCGTTTGTTCCTTGGCAAGGTGACGCTGCCCTTCACCCGTCAGGTATACGCCGAACGACTGGCAACCTGGGAAGAATGGAGCGAAGTGGCCGAACTGGCGCACGGCAAATAAGTTTGAAAACCGTATTTCCCCAAACCGTCATGCTCTGAGCCTGACGGTTTGGGTATTTATCCCAACCAGACATGACACATTTTAAAACGTTGAGCGAACTCCACCAGTTTAACGGCTATCCGCCCCCGGAACATCCGTTGCTGAGCCTGTTGCGGTGCCACCAGACCTGCCCGACCGACAGCCGGGAATACACGGGGGATTTCTACATGATTGGCCTGAAAAAAATGAAATCCGGAATGATCCGGTATGGCCGGACGAACTACGACAGCGACAGCGGTTCCATGTATTTTATCAAGCCCCGCCAGATTGCTGAAATGCGGAACCTGGAGCTGGAAGAGGACGGTTTTGCGATTTACATCCACGAGGATTACCTGAACGGCCATCCGCTTCATGCCGAAATCAAAAAGTATCAGTATTTCGAATACGAAGCCAACGAAGCCCTGCATTTGTCGCCGAAAGAGGAGCAGATTATCTGGGATCTTTACCGGGATATTGAAACGGAATACAACAACAATCCGGACGAATACAGCAAAGACATCATTCTGGGGCATATTGAAGCCATTCTTCGGTATGCACAGCGGTTTTACAAACGCCAGTTCATGAATCGGACGGAGTTGTCGGGCCGGATTATCTCCCGGTTTTCGGAAACCCTGAGGAAGTATTTTGAAAGCGGTCAGGTGACCAAAAAAGGGCTGCCTACGGTCACGTTTATGGCTGCCGAACTGAATCTGTCGACCAGCTACCCGAGCGATTTGCTGAAACAGGAAACCGGTAAAACCGCCATCGAACATATCCATCTCTTTCTGATCTCGGAAGCCAAACACCTGCTGAACAACGCCGACGCCACCGTGGCCGAAATTGCCTACTCCCTCGGTTTTGAAAACCCACCGTATTTTTCCCGGTTGTTCAAGAAAGAAGTGGGCGTCAGTCCAAACCAGTACAAAAAAGTTAGCTTGAATTGAGAAAAGAAGAAATGAAAAATGAGTAACAATACCTGAAAAAGTGATCAAAATAACTGATTATTAGAATTTTACATTCTAAATCCGTCACCAAAGGGCAGCCCCGTTTACATTTTTCATTCCTTTTTTATAATTTCTTTTCCCGTTTCGGATACAACTTCAAGAGATTTGCATCCTTTTTTGCCATCCTGCCTGCGGACCTTTGTGCTGTTATTTTTGACGAACACAGACAAATCATGAGCAGTATTCAAAAAACAAAGTTAGGCAGCCAGGGGCTGGTGGTTCCGCTGATTGGATTGGGATGTATGGGCATGACCCAGATTGCGGGGATGGATATTTACGGAAAATCCGACGAAGCCGAGTCGATTGCCACCATTCACCGTTCGCTGGAACTGGGCGGTAATTTTCTGGACACGGCCGATTTATACGGCCCCCTCGCCAACGAACGACTCGTGGCCAAAGCCATCCGCGGAAACCGCGATCAGTACGTCATTGCCACCAAGTTTGGGTACGAAATCGACGACAACGAGCAACTGACCTGGCGCATCAACGGCCAGCCGAACTACGTCAGAAAAGCGGTCGAACGGTCCCTGAAAAACCTCGGCACGGATTACATCGACCTGTATTACCTCCACCGCCTGGATCCTAACACGCCGATCGAAGAAACCGTCGGGGCGATGGCCGAATTGGTGCAGGAAGGAAAAGTGGGGTATATTGGGTTATCGGAAGTGTCGGCGGCCACCATTCAAAAAGCACACGCCATCCATCCGCTGACCGCCGTGCAAACGGAGTATTCTTTTTTTGAACGCAGCGCGGAAGAAGACGGTACGCTGGATACGCTTCAGGAACTCGGAATCGGTTTTGTGGCTTATTCTCCAATTGGACGCGGTTTTCTGACCGGAGCCATTCAAAGCCCGGACGATTTTCCGGCGGATGATTTCCGGCGAACGATTCCCCGGTTTCAGGGCGACCAGTTTTACCGGAATCTGGAATTGGTGGAAGCCATCAAAACGCTGGCCGACGAAAAGGAAATTACGCCGTCTCAACTGGCTATTGCCTGGGTGGTTTCGAAAGGATTTGTACCGATTCCAGGCACCAAACGGATCAAATACATTGAAGAAAATACGGCCGCCACGCGGGTGCAATTGACCCCGGAAGAACTGGCCCGACTGGAAGCCATTGTGCCGCTGGGTACGTCAACCGGCGACCGATACGACGCCACGGGCATGGCGATGGTGAATTTATAATGGCTGGACATGCCGAACCGGAAAACCGCATCCCGCGACGTTTTCCGGTTCGGTTACAAACAAAATACACGCGTGAAAAAACCGTCAACTACTCCTTACCTGATCCATTCCGTCTCCGAACTGCACCGGCTGCTCAACATTCCCAAACCGGAGCATCCGCTGGTGAGTGTCATCAACCTGAACGATACGCACTGTTTTCCGCAGGACGTTATGAAAAGTTTTTGCTATAACTTTTATTCGATCTGCATCAAAAAGGACTTCAAGGGAAAAATGAAGTACGGACAGAGTTATTACGATTTTGACGACGGCGTAATGACGTTTTTCTCTCCCGGACAGGTCATTTCCACCGTTACGGCGGACGATCAGGTTTGTGAGGGCTGGTGGCTGGTCTTTCATGCGGATTTTGTCCGGAACTATCCGCTGGCCCGGAACATCCGGAACTACGGTTATTTCTCGTACGCAGTCCACGAAGCCCTGCACATGTCTGAAAAGGAAGAAACCCTCGTGACGGGCATCATGCAAAACATTGCGAAAGAATACCGCTCAGTCATCGACGGTTTCAGTCAGGACGTCATTGTTTCGCACATCGACCTGCTGCTCACCTACTGCAACCGGTTTTACAACCGCCAGTTCATCACCCGGAAAAGCGCCAATACGGATTTGCTGATCCGGTTGGAAACCCTGCTGGCGGATTATTTCGACCGAGGGAAAGTGCAGGAGTTGGGTCTTCCGACCGTTCAGTACATTTCGGAAGAATTGTCGATTTCGCCCAATTATTTAAGCGATCTGTTGCGCCTGCACACCGGCCAAAGCACCCAGCAACACATTCATAACAAATTGATTGAGAAGGCTCAGGAGATTTTAACGACCACATCTTTATCGGTCAGCGAAATCGCGTACCAACTCGGTTTTGAATACCCGCAATCGTTCAGCAAGTTGTTCAAAAGCAAGGTAAATGTTTCCCCGCTGGAGTTCCGGCATTCGTTTAATTGAAAGGGTAAAGTGATCAAATTTTCTTATTAACAAAAGATATATTTGATCTATCAATTGACTAATTTTCGTCTTAATACTAGGTATCGCTCAATAATTCAAGAATTTATATATAAAGTTAATTAAGAATGGAAAGAGTTATTGAAGAAATTAAATATGAAAAAAGGGTCGTAGCATTTATTGACATTCTTGGTTTCAAGGATATCATCAAAACATCTGAGTCTAATCCGGCGAAACTCAATCTAATATACGAATCTCTATTATTCCTAAAAAACAGAGAGAAACCTGAAGAATGGAACTTACAACTTATTGAAATTGAAGAATATGCTCAAAAACGAGGACTTGCTAAATTTAATATAGCTGATAAAACTTCATGCACATGCTTTTCCGATTCTATTGTAATTTCTGTTCAAATTGAAGAAGAAAATATCAACGAAATCATTTCAACTTTAATAACAAACTTGTCATTTATAGGGGCAAAATTAATGACAGATGGAATATTGTTTAGAGGAGCAATCACAATTGGAAATATAATTCACAAAGATAATGGTTTAGTTATAGGACAAGCACTAATCGATGCATATCAATTGGAGCTTAGTGTCGCCAAAAATCCAAGAATAATTTTATCTAAAAATTTATTAGAAAAATTGAATTATCCAATTGAAACTAATAAGGATCGGTTTCCTTACCATCAATATTTAAGCAGATTTGATGATGGTTGTGTAGGGTTTCATCAGATGATTTATTTTCAAGTTCTACAATCCTGGACAGAAATGGAAATATCCGAATTAAAATCTGAACTAAAAAAAGTAAAGCAGGCAATTATTGACGGGCTAGATTCATCGTTTGAATTTTCGGATATTCACAGCAAGTTCAAATGGTTGAAAGCCGAGTATGAAAAACTTATAATTTTAGAAAATGGAGTAAAAGAGAAAATTCATGAATTAAATGACGGTATTGCCGGTCAGAATATCCATTACTCATACACTGACAATTTTTATTATCCAAAAAAGAGCAAGAAGGTATGATAAACTTTCATACTAGTGTAAATCTGTAAAAATGTTAATTGCGTCAACGTACTGACGGAATTTAGCTAAATTCCGTCAGTACGTTGACGCAATTAACAGAAATACTTTAATCTGATCACCCCGCCACGATCACCTTCACGCCCCGCTCCTCCAACTGCTGTACGGTTTCGGCGGAAACCCCGGCATCCGTGATCAGGTAATGAATCTGGTCGAGCGTACCGATACGCCCAATTCCCCGTTTACCAAATTTGGAGCTATCGGCCAACACTACGACGGTTTGGGCCGCATCAATCATTTTCTGATTCAGGCTGGTTTCGGTCAGGTTGCTGATCGACAGGCCAAAATCGAAATCGATTCCGTCGACGCCCACGAATAACATCCCGCACGAGAGGTTTTCCAGCATACGTTCGGCGTAGGAACCCACCACCGACGACGAATTCGGCCGGAGCAAGCCGCCCAATTGCAAAACCTCCACGTTGGCCCGGTTGCTGAGTTCGGTGGCCACTTTCACCGCCGGGGTAATCACGGTTAGTCGCTGGGCCGGATTCAGGCAGCGCGCCAGCTCAAAAACCGTTGTGCCGGAACTGATCAGAATGGAATCCGTTTGACCGATCAGCGTCAGCGCAGCTTTGGCAATTTTCTGTTTTTCCTCGGCCTGAATCAGCGCTTTCTCATCGATCGGTTTTTCAAAGGCGTACGGATTGGTCATCGAGCCCCCGCCCCGGGTGCGGAACAGCAGACTTTTATCTTCCAGCAACTTCAGATCCTTGCGAATCGTCACACCCGACACCTCCATCCAGTCGCTGAGTTCCTGAATCGTGACACTGCCGCTTTCCTTGAGTTTCTGTAAAATAAACTGGTGTCTTTCTGTAATCGTCTTCATGAATGGACTGAAACCTGTCCGCCAAGATTAAGTAGAATTCGGCAGAATGTAAAATGGCCCGAAAACCGGTACAAAAAACCGCTGTTTCCTGAACTTATTGTAAGGAATCAAACGGCTCCATCAGCCTTATTATTTGTTTACATTTGATTTCATAAAGTTAAATTATATTTCAATTTGTTTAATTAAATTTTCTTTGTTTGTTTGCATCCAAGTTTATCCCCCTTAAATACAACTTCCTAAAACCGTTTTCTAACCCGTCAGCCTTACCATGCAATCGCCGTCACTCTTTGAAAAAGCCGGGTTACCGAAGTCCCTGGCCTGGGGTTATCTGGGCATTATCATCTTCATGATGGGCGACGGCGTCGAACAGGGCTGGCTGAGTCCGTACCTGCTGGAACACGGCATGAGCATCCAGCAATCGGCGTCGCTGTTCACGGTTTATGGCATCACGATTGCGGTTTCCTCCTGGTTCTCGGGCGTCCTCGCCGAAGGCTACGGCCCGCGAAAAGCCATGCTGGCGGGACTCTTGCTCTACATTCTCGGCACCGTCGGATTCGTCGGTTTCGGCATGGCTCAACTCGATTTTCCGACCATGCTCATCACCTACGCCATTCGCGGTTTCGGCTATCCGCTGTTTGCGTATTCGTTTCTCGTCTGGATCACCTACCGCACTCCGCAGCATCAACTGGGCCGGGCCGTCGGCTGGTTCTGGTTCGTTTTTACCGGCGGTCTGAACGTCTTCGGCGCGTACTATTCAAGCTGGGCCATCGAACGGATTGGCTACCAGAATACCCTCTGGACCTCCATCTTCTGGGTCGCCCTGGGCGGTTTTTTTGCGCTGGTTTTGAACCGTGACCGGTTTGTGCCGCTGGCGGCCAGCGCCGGAACCAAAACCCGGGAACTCCTCAACGGACTGACCATCGTTCAGAAAGAACCCAAAGTGCTGATCGGCGGCATTGTCCGCATCATCAACACCACCGCACAGTTTGCCTTCCCGGTTTTTCTGCCGATCTACCTGGCCAAATTCGGTTTCAGTACGGTGCAGTGGCTGCAAATCTGGGGGACAATTTTTACCAGTAACATCATCTTCAATCTGCTGTTCGGCTTCATTGGCGACCGCCTGGGCTGGCGCAACACCATCCTGTGGTTTGGGGGCGTCGGCTGCGGTATTTCAACCTTATTGTTCTATTACTCACCGGTTTGGTTCAACGGCAATTACGGAATGGTTTTGTTATCCGGTGTTCTCTGGGGCGGTTTACTGGCGGGCTACGTGCCCCTGTCGGCTCTGGTGCCGTCGCTCGTAAAGGAGGACAAAGGCGCGGCCATGGCGATCCTGAATCTGGGTGCGGGCTTACCGGTTTTTGTCGGCCCCGCCATCGTCGGCCTGACCATCGGAACCATTGGCAGCGAGGGCGTTGTCTGGATTCTGGCCGGTTTGTATTTTCTGAGCGCGGTACTTACCCGATTCATTACCCTGCCCAAAGAAGCGGTTTTACCCAAAACCGTGCATACATAAACTAGCCCAACGGGCTTCCATCATTAACACCGGGCGATGCCCGGGAAACCATGAAAATTCTCATTACCGCACCCTACCACCAACGCGCGCAGGACGAACTGACGAGTTGGTTTGGCGAAGTTATTGACCGACCCTGGAAGTTGCAGGAACGGGCCTACAACCCGACTGAACTCGTTGATTTATTGACGAATACGCAAGCCGATGCCCTGATCACCGAACACGACGAGGTAACAGCGGCCGTCATCGAAGCCTGGCCGAATTTACGGTTTATAGGTGTGTGCCGGGGAACCCCTTCGAATGTGGCGGTTTCAGTAGCAACCGAAAAAGGCATCCCGGTTTTTAACACGCCCGCCCGGAATGCCCAGGCGGTGGCCGAACTCTTCATTGCCAACCTTATTACGCTCATGCGCAACACCTTAGCCGCCATTCGCTGGCTGGAAGGAGAGAACTGGGCCGCCGGAGCGCACACTTCGTACCTGCAATTCAAAGGCAACGAGATTGCGGGCAAAACCATCGGCATGGTCGGTTTTGGTGCCGTGGGGCAAACCATCGCGAACCTCGTCCGGCACTTTCCCACCCGCATTCAATACTATGATCCGTTCTATACGTCCGACGATCCGTACTACGAAAAAACCGATCTGGAAACCGTCTTTACAACCAGCGATGTGGTGTCTATCCACCTGCCGGTCAATGACCAGACCAAAGGCCTGATCGACAAACGGTTACTATCGCTGATGAAACCAGATGCCATCTTTGTCAACACCGCCCGGGCCGTGGTCGTCAACCGGGAAGATTTACTGGAAGTACTCGAAAACCGCAAAATCCGGGGCGCCATTCTGGATGTATTCGATCACGAACCGCCGGATGAACTGGATTACAGACTCATTCACCGCGACGACGTGCTGGCGACTCCGCACATTGCCGGTGCGACGTTCGAAGTCGAAGATCACCACGCGGACATTCTGAACAGGGCATTGCACGATTTCTTTGTTGCCGGGAAAACGAACATTCGGCAACTCGTGAATCCGGCGGTTTTGAACAAACAGAATTCCAACCATTAATCCCTGATTAGCTGTGGACTACGGTTATTTAATCATCGATGTGGGCACCGGAAACGTTCGGGTCGCTGTTTCCGAAACCAGCGGTACCATTCGCCAGGTAGCGGGCGAAGACATGCGCTACGAACGCGACGATCACTACCCGGAATCCATCTATTTCGACCCGGATCAACTTTGGGAACAAATTGTTCGGCTGGCAAAAACCGCTCTGGCAACCAGCGGCCCCATCACGATCCGGGCTGTTACTGCGACCAGCCAGCGGGAAGGCATTGTCGCCATCGACAAAACCGGTCAGTCGCTGATCGGCATGCCGAACATCGATCACCGTGGCCGGGAATGGGAAGATGCGATTGCCGATAAAAGCCGGGTGTATCAATTGACCGGCCGCTACCCGACTTCGCTTTTTTCCGCGCTGAAACTCGTGGGCGTTCGCGAACGGCGACCCGATCTCTGGAACCAGATTTCGACCTTTCTCAGCATCAGCGACTGGGTGCAGTTCCGCCTGAGCGGGATCGCCCGGTATGAACATTCGCAGGCGTCGGAAACCTTGCTGTATGACGTGGCCGCTAAACAATGGTCATCGGAGTTATGTACTATTTCCGGCTTGGAGGCAGATTTGTTGCCGTCTTTGCAATCGGCCGGGACGGTTTTGGGGGATGTGCTACCGGAAATGGCGCAGGAACTGGGGATTTCGCCCGAAGCCGTTGTGGTCGTGGGCGGAGCCGATACGCAGTTGGCCGTTCGAAGCACGCAGCCATCGTTCGATGATATTGTGATCGTTTCGGGAACCACGACGCCCATCCTCAAACTGGTTGATCAGTACCTCACGGACGACCAGCAACGCACCTGGACGAACCGCCATATCGACGAGACTGGCTTTATTCTGGAAGCCAACGCGGGCGTAACGGGCCTGAATTTCCAGCGGCTGAAAGCCATTTTTTACCCCAACGAACCGTACGAAGTCATTGAAAAAGAGTTGAGCGAAAGCTCCGACGCCCGTTGTGTAGCGGCTTTGGGCTCCCTGCTGGCCGACGAAAAAAAACCGCTGATCCGGGGCGGTTTCTGGTTCAACACGCCGGTTTCGCACCAGTTGACGCGGAGCGATTTTGTCCGCGCAACGCTTTGGGACATTGCCTGCAGCATCTTCGAAAATTACAAAAGTCTCTGTGCCGTTACACCTCACACAAAACCGTATATCTGGGCTTGCGGGGGTGGGATGCAGAGCCGGACGTTGCGCCAGTTTATCGCCAATCTGACCCAAAAAACCGTCCGAATCCGGGATACATACCGCCAGGCATCGGTGGTTGGAGGAGTGTTTCTATGCAATGATGCGATGGGAATGGAAGGAGTTGAACCTGCCACACTGGACGAAGTCATTCCCGAAAAAAAGGAACAGGTTATGGCATTGTATGAAGAATGGAAATCGACGCGCGCGGCCTTTAAATCAATGCACTAATGCCGGTTTATTTTATTGGAATCGACGTGGGAACCCAGGGTGTCCGCGTGGTGCTAACGGATGAAACGGGTCACGTTTTGGCAACTTCGGAAGCGGTTTTTCCACTAACCGAACAGTCGCGCGAAGAGCAGTCGCCCCGGCAATGGTGGGATTCGGGTTTACGTTGTCTGAAAAGCTTGCTGGAAACCGCGAAGAAAACCATTGACTTGCAGTCGGTTCAGTCCATTGCGGTGACATCAACCTCCGGTACGGTTATTCCCCTCGACGATCAGAACGAACCACTAAACAATGCCTTGATGTACAGCGACAACCGCTCGGCCTCTGAGGGAAAACAGTGTAAAACCGTCGCTGAAAAATTCCATTCGGACGGCTACACCGGATTTAATGCGTCGAGCGGGCTGTCGAAAATGGTCTGGTTTGTCACGCATTTCCCGGAAAAAGCCGCCCATTTGCGCACCTGGATTCATGCCGCCGATTACCTGACCGGCAAGCTGTCGGGTAATTTCCGGGTGACGGATGCTACGAATGCGTTAAAATCGGGCTATAACGTTAAAAACGACTATTGGCCCGCGTATCTGTTTGAACAGCTGCCGCTGAAAAAAGAATGGATGCAGGAAGTGGTCCCATCCGGCAAACCGGTTGGAAAACTGCTTCCCGAACTGGCAAATGAACTGGGTTTACCGCAAATTTCGGTGGTGGCTGGAATGACCGACGGGTGTGCCTCGCAGGTTGCTTCGGGTGCCGTTCGGCCCGGCGACTGGAATACAACCATTGGCACTACGCTGGTAATCAAGGGAGTAACCTTACAGGAATTGAAAGATCCGGAAGGTCGGCTGTACAGTCACCGACACCCCGAGGGCTACTGGATGCCCGGTGGTGCCAGCAATACCGGAGCGGACTGGGTGACCGCCGGTTTTGGGAACCGGCTTGCGGAACTGACCGAGGCCGCAGCCAACCTGATTCCGACCTCTCACACGGCTTATCCACTGCGCCAGCAGGGCGAACGGTTTCCGTTTATTTCGGCCCAGGCTCGCGGTTTTGCCCCGGAAGGGCTATCGGATGCCCAACTTTTTACGGCCAATATGGAAGGCGTTGCCTACCTGGAGCGCTACGCGTACGAACTGATCGAACGGCTGTCGGGCGAAACCGTGCGGGCGGTTTTTACGGCTGGGGGTGCCAGCAACAGCGACGTCTGGCTGACCATCCGCAGCAACGTGCTGAACCGTCCGGTTTATAAATGTGCGCAGGTGACCGGCGCGGTCGGAGCAGCCATTCTGGCGGCTTCCCAAACGCATTTCAACACCCTGACCGAAGCGGTTCAGGCGATGACCCACATTGAAAAAGAAGTGAAACCCGAGTCCGAACTTGTGCGGAATTACGACGCTGGTTATCGTAAATTTGTGGGCACACTGCGGGAAAAAGGATTTATCAATTGACGCAAAATCGATGCTAACGGTGTATTTACTCCGCCACGGAGAGACGTTCTGGAATGCGGATGGAAACCGGTATTGCGGGGCCACCGATATTGGATTAACCGACAAGGGAATCCAGCAGGCCCACGGCGCTGCGCAGCTCCTGAACGGCATTTCGTTCGACGCCATTTATTCATCTCCCCTTCAGCGGGCTTACCGAACGGCGCAGATTGCGTCGGGGAAACCGGAGGAGGTCGTTACGGACGAGCGACTGATTGAAGCCGGATTTGGAAATTGGGAAGGGAAAACCCGGGACGAATTTATCGCTGAACGACCCGAGCTGTGGGACAACTGGTGCCGGGAGCCCGATCAGACACGCGCCGGAGAAACCGGGGAAACCGCAATGGAAATTGTCAATCGGGTCGATGATTTTTTTCGGGAAATTCTGCAAAAACACGGTTCTGAGACGATTCTGGTGGTGGCGCACAACGCCGTCAACCGGTTTTACATGACCTGGAAACTGGGCATGCCGTTGAAAAATTACCGCAAACTGGTGCAGGATAATTCGACGATTACGTTATTTACGCTGGATGACGACGGCGAATTTAGTCTCCTGAAATTGAACTGCCGCTGACCTTTCTACTACTTTCGACCATGTTACGACGAATCTGTTTACCGTTTTTTTTGCTGCTTGCCCTTACGCTGCCCGCTCAGGCTCAGCAGCCTTTACAGGTGCTGGCGATCAAAACGCCCAAAGAACTGCACAGCTTTTTCCGGTGGACGGGCAAGGATATTCCGATCATTAGCGGACACCGGGGTGGCATGATTAAGGGATTTCCCGAGAATTCGATGGCAACGTTTGAAAACACGCTGAAACACACGCCCGCCTTTTTCGAGATCGATCCGCGGCTGACGAAGGACAGTGTGATCGTGATCCTGCACGACGCCACGCTGGAACGAACCACGACCGGAACCGGCAAACTGTCGGATTATACCTGGGCGGAACTGAAGAAACTGCGACTGAAAGACCCCGAAGGAAACGTGACCGAACACCGGATTCCGACGCTGGCTGAAGCCATCGAGTGGGCGCGGGGAAAAACGATCCTGAATCTGGACAAAAAAGACGTGCCGTTTCCGATGATTGCTGCGATCATCCGCGAACACAAAGCCGACGCGTTTGTCATGCTGACGGTACATACCGCTGAAGAAGCTCTGTATTATTACAAGGGCAACAAAAACCAGATGTTCTCAGCCTTCGTCAAAACACCCCAGGCCATGGCTGAATACGAAAAAGCCGGGATTCCGTGGAGCCAGATGATTGCCTACATTGGACCGGACATCAAGCCCGAAAACCAGCAAATGTACAAATTACTAAACGCGAAAGGGGTCATGTGCATGATTTCGGCGGCTCCAACCTTCGACAAACTAAAAACCGCTGAGGAACGCGCTGCGGCTTATCGGGCGGTTTTTAAAGACGGTGCCAGCATTCTGGAATCCGACCTGCCCATCGAAACCGCCGAAGCTATTCAGGCGATGATTCCCACCAAAAGTGCAAAATCGATTTACTTCAGAAAAGCGGTGGTCAGCGAGCGTTTTTGACCGGTGGTTTTACCAGACATTGCACGAAATGGCGTTGGCTAACTTGCCGTCGCCATCATGGTCATACAGCAGAATAGTAAGGACTTCTTCGTCTTTTAACCATTCAAAATTAGGTACATCCAGAGCGGTTATCGTTTCCTGCCACTTGATGACGTCGGCAGATTGCAGTTTTCTTCGTTTACCGCCTAACTGGACTGTATGAAAATCCTGCACCAGCTCATCGAACCGGGCCGCTTTGGCACCGGCTTTGGTTGAAAGGACAAACTTGTCGGCGCGTTCCTGCTGCACAAACCGGACGAGTTGCGGGCAGCGAACGCACAGTAACAGCCACTTGGCCAGCGCCGAAGGCGAAGCCGCTGGCTCATTTTTCAGTTTGCGGAGTTCCTGGTACGAATAATAAAACCGGAACATGTTGACAAACCGCTTCAGAACACGGGGCGAACTGCCCAGATACGGCAGAAACTCGCGTACCTGATTCACAATTTCGGCCGAATCCGTTATTTTCTGGACCACCCGGTTTTCAATAAAGCGTTTACCGGCTTCCGGATTCTGTTTAAATAACTCGCTCACCTCCTCTGTCGGAACCAGATTGGATGCATTTTTGCTGGCGGCCTCAATAATCTCCAATTCATTGTCTTTCAGCACCTTATTAACCAATTCTTTTTTTTCACTGCTGTCAAATAAATTATTCAGCAGGACCGAGCGAACCGTATCGTCCAGCGTGGGTAAGACAAAAGGTAACTGAATGAACTTGTCGAGGAAATAATACCCAATGTCGCCAAACCGGTTTTTCTCATCCATCAATTTCTCCACCAGACTGCTGTATTTTTTATCCAGCGATGCGGCCACCATCTTGGCATCCATGCCAATTACGAAATAGCATTTGTCACTGTAACTGCCATTAATGATCTGATTGATGGCTTCAATCACTTCGGCGGTTACATCCGGTGAGCAGCGATCCAGGTCATCGATAAAAATAACCGCCGGCGTTTGTGCCGACACCAGCAAGCTGAACACCCGCTCCAGATCCGTTTCGACTTCCTGAAAATACCCGACCCGGTTTTCGTATTTGGGTTCGGTGACGATATCCGCAAAACTTTTTTCGAGCGATTCACTTAAGACGGTCCGGCGGCTTTCCCAAAATTTACCAAGTACCGGCAAAACAAAGCCGACTAAACCACCCAAAACACCACCCGTCATTCCATTACTTAGCCACCAGCCCAGCGTGATAAAACCGCCAAATAGAACAGATGAAATCAGGACAAAGCCCAAAGTCATCGACGTCAAAAACTCATTGACAATGTTCCGATAGATCCGGTTTTTGATCACATTGCTGTTCACCCGTTTGAGATTCAGCTGAAACCAGAATTTTTCCCGCTCCGAACCCGGCAGGTATTCCACCAGCTGATTGATCATCGAAAGAGCCATTCCGGCCCAGACCTGCTCACTGTTCTGGTGTTTCCAGGGATTAAACCAGACCGTCGGAAACGGAATCGGCGCCGAATCGGCCGGCGTCTTTTTGAGCCAGTCCAGCAGATTGCCAATGTTGGCCGTAATCTGATTAAATCGTTTTTTACCGTTTTCAGCAAATGAGTCGCTTATTTTCTCATTCGCTTTCTCTACGGTTTTTCTTCCCGCAATTTCGGCCAGCAGATCGTTTTCCTGTCCACTTAATTCGCCTTGTTGTTGCCGTTTTTCGGTTAAGCGGTTTTCAACCAGTTCATCCAGCTCGGCTCGCTCTTCTTCTGTCGGGTTTGTTTTTTCGTTGAGTTGTTTCTCCCTCACTTCCTTCCGTTTGGCGCGGATGTTCTTCTCAATGTAGCGCATCAGGGTAGTTTTCCCCTGTCCCCAGGGAGCCAGAATAGCGACCGTCAACGGAGGATTAGTCTGGTGATTGTCTTCAATGATCATCCCGCTGATGGCCGTTGCATACAACTCATAGCCCAGCAAATCCTTCGTCGCCCAGGCATCGTTCGTGAGCATTTTCCGGAGACCGGAAGCAGTAGGCGGGGCTGGAAGCGGGACATCTTCGTTTTGCGCGAGAAAAACCGCTTCATCGAATGGCACTTTGACCGTTGCCGGGTATTTTAGCTGATATTGCTTCAATTCGTTGGCTTCCAATAGATTTTCCAGCTTTGGGCTCATCTCCTCAAGCAATTTTCGCAAAAAATCATTTTTGAGAAGGTGCCGACGAAGCGCATCATCTATAATCGCCAATCCGGCGATGACGTCATGACCATCTAATCTCGCTACTCGTTCAACCGGGAGTAACCGAAAAAGTGCTTCAAACCAATGTAGTAACGGCTGGCGATCACCCGAAAACGCTGGGTCAGAGGTAACCTGGTCACCAGTATTATTGGCATAGTTCCGGTGGCGGCTCAAAATATCGAGAGCCAGTTCTAGCGAAGTGCAGGTACGTTTCTGAACCATGTTTGTGCCCGTCTGTCGAACCGTCGCACTTACTTTCCGACCAGTAATCGTTTCATAATGAGCAATTTCATAAATGACAAGGGTAAACTGAATGGGGAGCGATACCTGACTGAAAACAAGGGTCAGCGCATTGTAAACGAGTTTGGGATCTAAACTACCCTTTCCGGAGCCTAAAAGGGGGACGGCGACGGTTTTGCAATTCGTCTGGGCAGCCAGGTCAATGATTCCCCGACCCAAATCCAGGATCAGTTCTTCGGTAATTTTCCCCGATCCACTGAAGGTGGTCGCATAGGCCACTTTCGGTTTATCTTTTTCACTCCGGTTTTCCAGCTGCACTAGTCCGAGGGTTGAGGGCTTTTGGGCCTCAGCCAGGTAATCCGGGTTTAACGCGTCCAGCCCCACCCGGAAAGAATCCGATAAGATCCCCTGATCGGAGCGGGGAATGATCAGCAGATCGGCTTCCTGATTAAAGAGGCTCCCCAGAGCCGTAAAAACCTGACTCTGAAAATTCATAGAATCAGGCGCGTTACTAATGCTGCTCATTGGATTGGTCGAAAAAGGTTGAATGGATAAGGGATTGAGAGAAAGATAGTTCGGTTCAATTGGGTTTCAAAAACCGTTTAGCGAACGGTTGTTTACCGGGAAACGGGGCATTTCTGCGGAAAAGTACGGCATGGGCCGCCCCAATGATTCACGGTCGGTTGCTGCCCTCTTTAGGCAAAACGACCATTTCCCAAACTCATGGGATCACTGAAAAGTAGCCAGGGCGGCTGCCGCTTTGCTTACTGACCTAACAATTTGACCGGACCGCCCGTCGCTTGAATTAATGCAGGCCGTAGAAACCCGGTGACCATCGCTTAAAACGGGCATTTGAAGAGACAGAACCGGACTGCCCACATCGATCACTGACACCGGGGCAAA
Organism: Larkinella rosea; assembly: GCF_003858635.1. Taxonomy (GTDB): domain Bacteria; phylum Bacteroidota; class Bacteroidia; order Cytophagales; family Spirosomataceae; genus Larkinella; species Larkinella rosea. The sequence continues at coordinate 916,301 of NZ_RQJO01000009.1, read as the reverse complement.
TCTTTGTTCCCTGTTCAAAAACGAACATCCCGTATCCGAATTCGGACACGTGTCGGCGTGTTGGTATGCCTTATGAGCTGATAAAGCCCCATTTTCAGTCATGGCATACGTATTGCAGCAAAGTTCTACGAAACATTTCGTACTCTAAAACCACCCGATGAAAACACTGATTGTTCTGCTGACTATTATTTGTTTTAGGTTTACCAATTTCCTCTATGCCCAGTCTAATCTTCAACGGATTGATAGCTTAGTAACCGGGCAATTTGCCAATGATGAACTGGCGGGTAATATCCTAATTGCCCAAAAAGGAGCCATCTTCTACCAGAAGTCACTCGGTTTGGCAGATGTTGCAAATCGAGTGCCGCTGGATGAACATTCCGCCTTTCAATTAGCCTCCGTCTCCAAACTATTCACCTCGGTGGCCATCCTTCAGTTAAAGCAAAAGGGAAAGCTCAAGCTGGATGATCCCGTGAAAAACTATCTCCCCGCTTTCAGCTATCCGCAGATCACCATTCGGCATTTACTTTCTCATACCTCCGGATTAGCTGACTTGCAGATGTTGGAAAAACCGTACGCGGCCGATACAGGTAAACTATTTACGATCGCTGATTTAGTGCCAGCCATTAACCAGTCCGATAAAGCGATTCGGTTTAATGCCGGGGAAAAGTGGAGCTATTCCAACAGCGGCTATGGTTTACTGGCGTTAATCGTGGAAAAGGTCAGTGGTCTTTCCTTTCCATCCTACCTGACCCGATACATCTTCCAGCCCGCCGGTATGAATCATACGTACGTCAGTACCCCGCTTCTGAAGGTGCCCGACCCACATCGGGTGAAAGGCTATGATTCGCCTACCTATGCTCCCGGGCTTCGGCAGCGCGTCGATTCACTGCCCCGAAATCGCATTGAGCTGCATAATCTGGGGGGATTACTGGGCCATGCAAATGTGGTTAGTACAACCGGCGATTTGCTCTCATTTGATCGAGCGCTGTATGGGTCGAAACTCCTCAAGCCTTCCACCTTACAAGAAGCCTTTAGGCCAACTCGGCTCGCTAATCAACAGCTGGCCACCACCGGTTGGGGAAACACGTCGGTTTATTATGGGCTGGGTTGGATGATCTTAAAAGATACGACCGCTGGTAAGGTGGTTTTCCACAGTGGCGGTATGCCCGGAGCTGTTACGCTGTTTTTACGGAACATCACGAAAGATCAAACGGTGATCCTGCTCAATAATGTCACGCACCGGGGCACCCATGGCATTGGGGTTAATTTGTTTGAAGTGTTGAATGGCAGGACCTTCCTGGCGAACAAACAATCCCTGGCGAACCTCTATGCCCGAACCCTGATCAAGACCAATGCCGAGTCGGCTCTGGAAAAACTCAACGCCCACAAAACCGATACGACGCACTATTATCTGAACGAGCAGGAGATGAATCGGCTGGGACTTCAAATGTTCTATAATGGTTACCAACCGGCGGGTCTGGAGGTCTTGCGATTGAATACGGTTTTGTATCCTGCCAGTTGGAACGTTTACGATAGTTACGCAGAAGGGTTAAAAGGGGTTGGACGTCGACAGGAAGCCATTCTCATGTACCATAAATCGTTGGAACTAAATCCGAAAAACAAAGGGGCTGAACGAGCTTTGGCCGACTTGGTGCCGAATAAAGAGTAGCCTTGTCATTTATAATGGCTGAAAACGACCTTTCCGTCCTTTTTAAGCGTAAGCTCACCCTGGTGTTCGGTCAATTCATAGGCTGGGTTGCGGTATTTGATGCCCGAAGCCATTCGGTCCTGTTTCAATTCAAGGGTCTCGCCTTGCCAAACCAGCGTAGCGGTTTGTTTGGTATTGTTGAAGGCCATCACCAATTGAACCCCATTCTGATTGGTAACTGTATCCCGGATGATTTCGTCGGCTTGCGGTGCGGTGGTTACGGCAGAGGAGGTCGTTTGCTCGCTGGTTTTCTCTTTTTTCTGGCAGGAACTCGCCACCATACTGATTAATAAACCGGTAGTAAAAAGGACGGTTTTCATGGTTTGCCTTAAAGCCTGCGGATCTTTATTAGTAAAATTGATAAAGTTAAGCCGTGGCCTGCATGTACCCAGAACTGGAAGCCAGACGATTTTCGGGCAAGCCCGTTCAGAGCAACGGGGTTTCCGGACTAACCGGGCAACGGATCAGTCAGCTACCGCTTTCCGCCCCGCGTCACTACTGCCAGGATAAACATGGCCAGCCCGCAGATAGCCAAACCACCGGATTCGCGGGCCAGTTCGATGTTGATGGTTTTCATGCCCATTTCATTGAGCAAAAAGCCTTCAAATTGCGGGGGCCACCAATAAATAGCAGAACCCCAAAAGACGACACCGGCGGCACTGTAAAACCACGGGCGCCCCGCATTCCCCAACGCCATGAAACTGGCAATGGCGGCAAACCCGTAAATCGGAATCCAGACCTGCGGATCGGGGTCGTTGTACTGAAGGCCTGCAAAAAGCGTGAAGAGGACTCCGAAGAAAATCGCGGTTATTTTTCGCATGGCTATAAAGATTTAGAAAAGAATGATGAGTTATGAATGATAAACGATGCCTTGCTTCGCTTCAGTCCATTCAGAACTCAACATTCCTATTGACAATATTCCTTAATGTAGGGTTGCGCTTCGGTGTAACCCAGTTGCAGGGCCTGTTTCAGGCTCAGACACCCATTCTCTTTTTGTTTCAACATGATCTGGGTAACTCCCAGGGCGTTAAATGCTTTCCCAAATTTAGCATCCAACTCGACGGTTTTTGCAAAATCGTCGAGCGCCTGGGGAAATTCCTCCTGCTGAAAGCGAATGTTTCCCCGGTTAAAATACGCCAGCGAACTCTTCGGATTGAGCTGAATCGCCTGGTTAAAGTCCGACATCGCCGAAATCAGGTTGCCCGCGGTGGCGAAGAGCTGCCCCCGATCGAGGTAGATATCGGACGAATCGGGCGCCCGGCGGATGGCTTCGGCGTAATCCTTCAAAGCCGGATCAGTTTCGCCCCGGGCGGTTTTTAATTTGGCCCGGTTGTAATACGGTTTATAAAAATCCGGTTTCAATTGAATTGCCTGTTCATAATCCAGCAACGCATTCTCGTAATCTTTCAACTCGTAATGGGCCACACCACGGCTGTTGAATGCCTCAAAATTACCACCATCCGCATCAATCGCCTGATTCAACGGTTGAATGGCTTCCCGAAATTTCCCCTGCTGCATCAGCTTTCGGGCTTCCGCCAGCTTCGCTTCCGACGACGTACAGGATTGAAAAAAACACAAACTAATCAAAATGAAGCCCAAAAGTGCCCCGTTTTTTCTGAATATAAAATGCCCCTGCGAGGTAGTTGACATGATCTTTATCATGATTTATGCTTGAAATTGCCACAAAAGTAGCCAGTCCCTTTTATTATCCCGCAAAAACCCCTAATTTTGCACCCGGCAAACAGGCACTACCAGCTCCTGCTGAATCCCCCAGGTCTTGACGGAAGCAAGGGTAGGCGGTCGTAGCGGTGAGATGTCGGTTTGCCTTTTTTTGTTTTGCGGCCCTACCAACCGGCCCAACCTCCGGGTTATCGCTTCAGAATCAACGGGAAAACAGAAAATCAATCCGCCTTTCAAAAAGATTATCCGTATTTTTGAAATTATTCTGACACTTCTAACCCGTTTGTCGGTAAGTTTACGGGTACCGGTTTTAAGATGCCGCCATCGTAAACCAAGCTGTCAATTATTATTTCCTCCTTATTAACTACTATGAAATTTTTTATTGATACCGCCAATCTCAACGAAATTCGCGAAGCGCAGGATTTAGGAATTTTAGACGGGGTAACCACCAATCCATCGCTGATGGCCAAGGAGGGAATCACGGGTAAGGATCGCGTGATGCAGCATTATAAAGCCATTTGTGACATTGTTGACGGTGATGTGAGTGCGGAAGTGATTGCGACTACGTTTAACGAAATGATTGCTGAAGGGGAAGAACTGGCCGAAATCGACGATAAAATCGTCGTGAAAGTGCCGATGATCAAGGAAGGCATCAAAGCCATCAATTATTTTTCCGAAAAAGGGATTAAAACGAACTGTACGCTCGTCTTTTCGGCGGGTCAGGCGCTGCTGGCGGCCAAAGCCGGTGCCACGTATGTCTCTCCGTTCATTGGTCGGCTGGATGATATTTCGGTCGACGGAGTGGCACTCATCGAGCAAATTGCCCTGATTTACCGGAACTACAGTTATTCGACGGAGATCCTGGCCGCGTCCATTCGCCATCCGATGCACATCATCCAGTGTGCCGAAGTGGGCGCCGATGTGATGACCGGTCCCTTAAGTGCGATCAATGCCCTTTTTAGCCATCCGCTGACCGACATTGGCCTGGCCAAATTCCTGGCCGACCACAAGAAAGCCGGAACAAAATAATTATGAATGATGAATTAGGAACGATAAATTGACTAACGCTTACCTTCGTAAAAGCGGTTCTTTTCATTCATAATTCATCGTTCATCATCCATCAATTTAAATTTATGTTTTCAACTGAACCCGTTCTGTCTCTGAATCAGGCTGATATCTATCAGGGCGGCCGGATTGTCCTGGGTGATGTGACGTTTGACGTCAATAAAGGTGATTTTGTTTTTTTGATTGGCCGAACCGGGAGCGGAAAAAGTTCGCTGCTTAAAACGCTCTATGCGGATCTCTGGCTGCAGGCCGGATCGGGGCATGTTGCCGGTTTTGCACTCGAAAAATTGAAACCGAAAGATGTTCCGTACCTCCGCCGGAAAATCGGGATTGTCTTTCAGGACTTTCAGTTATTTATGGACCGGAATGTGGAGGAGAACCTGCGGTTTGTTCTGAAAGCTACCGGCTGGACGGATCAGACGAAGATGAAAAACCGCATTTCGGAAGTGCTGATGCAGGTCGGTTTGGGAACCTTGCACAAAAAAATGCCGCATCAGTTATCGGGCGGGGAGCAACAACGCGTGGTGGTGGCACGAGCCATGCTTAACGAGCCCATGATCCTCATTGCCGACGAACCCACCGGAAACCTCGATCCGGCAGTCAGTGAGCAGATCATTCAGGTTTTTCAAACCATCAACAATTCCGGTACGGCCATTCTGATGGCGACCCATAACTACGACTTTCTCCGCAAATACCCCGCCCGCATCCTGCGCGTGGAAGATGGGAAAGTCATTGAACAGGGACTATGATTTTTTTGATTTTTTATGATTGCGGTGATGAGAGTTTACGCTAATAGCTCATCACCGCAATCATAAAAAATCAAAAAAATCATAGTCATTATTTCGGTTTAAGGTACACAAACGGAATGATCATTTCTTCCAGCGACACGCCCCCGTGCTGGAACGTATCCCGGTAATAATTGACGTAGTAATTGTAATTGTTCGGATAGGCGAAAAAGTAGTCTTCCAGCGTAAAGACGTAGGCCGTTGAAACGTGAATCCGGGGCAGAAAGAAGTTTTCCGGTTTGCGGCAAACGAACAGGTGGTTGTCGTCGAAACCCAGATTCTTGCCCTGCTTGTACCGCAAATTGGTATTCGTGTCGCGGTAACCGACAATCTTGGCCGGTTTTTGCACCCGAATCATACCGTGATCGGTCGTAATGATCAGTCGGCCGTTTTTATCCGAAATCTTCCGAACCAGTTCCAGCAACGGCGAATGGCTGAACCAGGAGCGCGTAATCGAGCGGTAGGCGGCTTCGTCGGGTGCCAGTTCCTTGATCATCGCCATGTCGGTCCGGGCGTGCGACAGCATATCCACAAAGTTATAAACGATCACATTCAGATCGTTTTGCATCAGGTTGCTGAAGTTATCAACCAGGTGTTTGCCCTGATTGGTGTTCAGAATTTTGTGGTACGAAAACTTGATGTTCAGGCGGCTGCTCTCGATCTGCCGTTTCAGGAACTGATCTTCGTTGTTATTCAAACCAGCCTCTTCGTTGTCGTCGTTGACCCACAGATCGGGGTGCTTTTTTTCCATCTCGCTCGGCAACATGCCCGAGAAAATGGAGTTACGAGCGAACGCCGTCGTAGTCGGCAAAATCGAATAGTACGACGATTCTTCTTCGACCGTAAAAAACTCCGACAGGATCGGTTCAATCACTTTCCACTGATCGTAGCGCAGGTTATCGATCAAGACGAAGAAAAGCGGGTTATTTTGCTCAATCAACGGAAACACCTTCTTCCGCATCAGTTGATGCGACATAATGGGTTTATCCATTTTGGGTTCATTCAGCCAATCTTCGTAGTTATCCATGATGAACTTGCAAAACGTCGAGTTGGCTTCGCTTTTCTGCATGTTGAACACCTCCCCCATGCTCTTATCCTGCGCGCCATCGAGTTCCAACTCCCAGAAAATGAGCTTCTTATAAATATCTACCCAATCGTTGAAATCAACGCGGTCGTTATACAGATTCGATAAGTTCCGAAAATCCTGCTGGTAGCTCTGGTTGGTTTTTTCGGTCACCAGCCGCTTGTTGTCGAGGATCTTTTTGACCGACAGCAAAATCTGGTTCGGATTGAGCGGCTTGATCAGGTAATCGGCAATTTTAGCCCCGATCGCTCCTTCCATGATGTGCTCCTCTTCGCTTTTCGTGATCATCACGACCGGCAAATTGGGGCGGATCTGCTTGATTTGCTGAAGGGTTTCCAGCCCGGTCATTCCCGGCATCATTTCGTCGAGAAAAACCAGATCAAAGTTTTCCTGATCCACTTTTTCGAGCGCATCAGCTCCGCTGTTCACGGGCGTAATCGTGTATCCTTTGTTATTGAGAAAAAGAATATGGGGTTTCAATAAATCGATTTCGTCGTCGGCCCAGAGGATGGAATAGTTCTGCATGATACTGAATTCTGTGTGGTTTGATTGAATCGTTTACATTAGTTCAACATGGTAACGCCCGAAACTGTTTAGGTGGTTCGATTTTAACAGTTTTTAAGAAAACCGCAATGGGAATAGTGGAAAGAATGTCCCTGGCTGCCCGAAGCGCATCGGCAAACAAACGTTTTTGCCCCTCATGCAAATTTCTCTTCGGTCTGTTTGAGACAGTGGAAGCCTTTATGGCGGTTTTTCATCGAGTGCAAGTGGCAGGAAATTCCAGCGTGTGTGATAACCGCCTACCAGTTATACCTGATTTTTGCCAAACCTCACAAAATCCATTTTTGCGGGCAAGCGATTACTATCTTTTCAAGTAAGCGGTTTTCAATTTTTAGTCTATTCTCAATCGGCGTTCAGAAATCGTTTCCTGTTTTCAACGGCGGCTTCTCAACCAGTGTCCCGATTGGTTCACCAAATAAGAAACTTATAACTAATGCCCGACTATGTTACATAATTACTTCAAAATTGCCTGGAGAAATCTTCTAAAAAATAAGCTCTTTTCTTTTATTAATATATTGGGCTTAAGTCTGGCTATTCCCACTGTCCTGATGGGGCTAATTCAAATCGTAAACTATTATGAGTACGATACATTCCATGAAGATGATGGAAGAGTGGTGCGATTGATAACGGATGAGAAACAGGAAGATGGCACCATCACAAACTGGGCATCAAGCCCGGTTCCGTTGGGAAATTTTGTCAAAGAAAATTTCGCCGGCATTGAGAACTCAACCACACTTGTGAGGGATTTTGATTGGGTTCTAAGTAATGGAATAAAAACAAAAAATACCGATGCTATTTATACCGACAAATCTTTTTTCCAGCTCTTTAAATTTCCACTGGAAATAGGGTCTTATCCCGTTGATCCAAACACGATTGTTCTAACTCACGAAACTGCTCAATGGTTTTTTAAAGATTCAAATCCAATTGGGAGCAGTCTGGAGCACCCAACCTATGGGAGTTTTAAAATAGTTGGAGTTTTAAAACCGTTTAACCCGCAAAGAACGCAGTTTCGAACGGATGTAATGGTTTCCTTCAACAGCTATGTAAAGAGCAACATAAAAACCGATGATTGGTCGACGCTCAATGCGCATACTTTTATAAAATTAGCAAAAGGAATGACAGCCGTTAGTCTCGAGAAACAGTTGGCAAAGGCTTCGGCACAAATTCATTCATTCCTTAAAACGGCGGAGAATAGGAGCCTGCACTTCAAAGCACAATTCCTGTCTGAAATTTCACCATCAAAAGAGGCATTAGAAAACGATCCTTTTGTTCAGGACATCCGCAGCATCTCGCTGAATTTCGCGTTTCAACTCATTATCATTTTACTCGCATCCCTGAACTACATCAACCTGACGCTGGCCCGATCCATGAACCGAAGCCGCGAGGTGGGAGTACGGAAAGTAGCTGGTGCCACAAAATCCCAGCTTGTTCTTCAGTTTCTGACCGAATCCGTACTGATCTCGTACCTAGCGCTGGGAATTGGGTTCTTTTTATTATGGTTTATCAAGAACCAGATTCACGTCTCGTGGCTGACCTGGGACATTGACCATTGGGGTTACCTGATTCTGATCTTTTTCGTGTTTAATCTGGCTCTGGGTTTAGTCGCCGGAGCTTCGCCCAGCCTTATTCTTTCTTCATTTCAGCCGGTAAAGGTGTTGAAAGGAGCTATTTCTCCGGCAAGTTTTGGAAAAATAGGTTTTCGAAAAACGTTGATAATTATCCAGTTTACGATTGCATTGATTTATATATTTTTCATGGGACATGCGTTTCATCAAATAAATTACATGGCCAATGACAACGAGAACTACCAGCGTAAACATATCCTGAATATCAACCTATCCGGGCATCGGGATAAGCCGCTTGCCTCGGACATCAGCGCCATTAAAGAGATACAGAAAATAGGTTACACCTCACTTACATTTGGCAATAAACCCAGTTATTCACAAATTAAAAATAGAAAAAGTGAGACTAAAAATCAGGCTTATTACTATGCTACTGATCGTTATTTTATCGAAAATATGGGGCTAAAAATAGTGGCGGGAACCAACCTGATCGCCAGTAATTCAGAATTACCCTCTAACCTGATTGTGGTCAATCAAAAAGCGGTTGAAAAGCTCAAACTAGGTTCGGACCAGGAAGCTGTTGGCAAACTCATCCTTTTAAATGATACTCTTTCAGTAACAATCATTGGAGTCGTTGCTAATTTTTGCCATTATGATTATGAAAAGAAGATCGAGCCACTGGTTTTTCAATATCAGCCTTCTCTATTTAAAGTAATGTGTTTAAAAACAAGCCCCGTAAACGATCGAAAAGCACTGGAATCGGTGATTAACGGTTTGTGGAATAAACACAATCCGCGTCAGGAAATGAACGCTTCGTGGCTTGATACCGACATGTACGAGCGCTATTATCCGTACGAAGATATGCGGTTTGCCGGGATGGAAGGCGCTGTAATTTTCGTAATAGCTATGTTAGGCTTAATCGGTATTCTCACCTATAGTTTAGAGAAACGTACCAAAGAAATTGGCATCCGAAAAGTGATTGGAGCAACTACTTTGGAAATCATAAAATTGATGTCGAATGACTTTATTAAACTATTGTCCATTGCCACAATCCTGGCTATCCCGCCAGGTATCGCCATCGGAGTATTTATGAATAGTTATTACCTGTACAACAATGGAATCGGTTACGGGACGATGTCTTTGTTGTTGTCCATCGTAATTGGTATCGCTCTGGGAATTGTGGGCTATTTTTCATGGGTTGCCGCTCAAGCCAATCCAGCCAAAACCCTGAAAACCGAGTAATCCACCACGCGATGTTCGTAACCAATCCGAAACCCGCGGTGTTCGCTTTTGGAGCATGAATTTATCGTCTCAACTCTTTCAAAATCAATGAAAAACGAGCCTGAGTACCCGGCGTTGTTTACCCACTGGCGGTTTTTGAATCAATCTCCGGTCAACGACCTTTCACGGACCAAAGCCAGTAACCATCCTCCCAGAAAAAGCCCCCCGGCCACGAATAGTTTATGGGTCATAACCCATTCGTTGACGGTAAAGCCTGTCTGCGAAAAATGAGGAACCCGGACGACCAATATACCGAGGAGAATAATCAGGGCAACCAGCAGTGATAACGGTTTTGGCCTGAAGGAGACCCTGATTTTGACCTGACTGGCCGTCAATAGAACCGACGTCAGGAATGCCATCGACAGCCAGCGGCCGTAGTCCATGGCGAGGAAAAACAGCGCAATCGCCATGAATGCAATTCCTATTTGACTGAATAACAGCCGCTTGTGGCGATTAACAGAACCGAACCGTGTTAGCCCAAGCCAGATCAGAACCATTTGCCCACTATACAGAACAAGGTATACCACCGGCGAAAAACCCGTCAGATGTTCCTGCGCATTCTGAATGTTTTGCCAGAAAGGCAGCTTTTGGAAATATTCAAATCCTTCAAATTGCCCTCTTTCAAACCCCAAAGCCACATAGTGCCGAATGAATTGTTCCGTCACAACTGAGGAGTTGCCGGGTAATCGGGTTAATGCAAATGTCACCAGAAAACCGGTCGCTGCGTAGAGCAATAGCTGCTTCCGGCTGGCGGTTTCGTTAATCCAGTGAAAGCCCAGAAAAAAAGGAAGAAACAGGAAAAAGAAACTTTCATGAATGAAGCACCCAACGATGATAAAAACGATATTTCTCCAGAGAATCCGGGGTTGAAGCGCAACCAGCAGATAAAACAGCGGGTAAAAGAATAACTCTTTCCGAATGGCTAACGGATCTTTAACAAACATGGAAAATCCGAACGGTGAAAAGATGATGAGATAAGCGGCTACGAGTAACGTCTGATTATTGCCGGCAAACCGCCTGGCAATTAATAAAGGAGCCACAAAGCAAATCACATAGGCGACCGTGATCAGCATTAACAGGGTTGAGGGGTCGTGAAAAGGCAGGAAGAAATTGCCCAAAAACGCCCGCCGATTAAACCCAAACTTGTAATTCATCAGGGTCTCGGCCAGCATGTAGCCAAGTTCATTTTCGTGAATAGGTCGCCAGATGGTTCGAAATCCGAGAATAAGAACGAAAATGAGCAGGGCGATCAGGTAGGTATTAACCGAAAACACGATGCGCTTCATAGGGATTAATTTGGCATTACGACAAAACGAACCTCGCCCGTTGCTCAAACCGAAACCGCACTTGACCTTCTTTCATTGGAAAGAAAACCGCCCGGTTTTTACTTCGACAACCGCTCCAGGTCTTCCGGCGTATCGATTCCGAAACTATCCAGTTCCGTCACGACGCACCGAATCCGGTAGCCATTCTCAAGCCAGCGAAGTTGCTCGAGGGCTTCGGCTTTTTCCAGCAACGAGGGCGGCAACTGCGTAATCTGGGCCAGAATATCGGATCGGTACGCGTAAATTCCGATGTGCTTATAAAAAATATGCTGGTTCAGCCAGTCTTCCGGCTGTCGTTCCCGCAGAAAAGGCAGCGTCTGGCGGCTGAAATACAAGGCTTCTCCACGACTGTTCAGCACCACCTTCGGCGTACTCGTGCTAAACAAAACCGCCGGATCACCGATCTTCTTCACCAGCGTTGCCAATTCGGTATTTCCGTCCAGCACCGACGCCAGCAAATCAATCTGTTCGGGTTTGATAAAAGGTTCATCACCTTGAATATTAATCACATAATCGAACGAATCATGGGCCATTTGCAGGGCTTCGAAACACCGGTCGGTACCGCTCTGGTGGTTTTCGGAGGTCATCACCACCTCTCCGCCAAACGAGCGAACGTGATCGGCAATGGCTTCGTGGTCGGTGGCAACAACCACCCGGCGCAACGATTTCGCCTTTTGGGATTGCTCCATCACGCGTTGAATCATGGTTTTTCCGTCAATTTCGGCCAGGGCTTTGGCCGGAAATCGACTGGATGCGTAACGAGCCGGGATAATTCCGAGGATATTCATTCGATGATTTTCGGTAATTTTGGCGCAAGATACTCGGAACTCCGCTTCAAAAGGAATAGTTGGCGTGAGGATTCCTTCCATCATCCCCATCCCGAATGACCGACACCGACCAGAATCTGTTGCCTTTCGCGTTTCAACTGCAGTTTTCGGACCCAGTTTGGCGGTTGGTTTTTGAACAGATCGATACCAATCCGGGCCTTTTTGTCGCTGAATTACGAAGCCGGGAATCTCAAACGTTAACGTTGGTAACGGTTGAATTACCCACCGGAAAAATCAGGTTCGAACAAAAACCGCTCCTCCCCTTTCACACCTCCCTAACCGGTGTCTGGAACGGTTTTGCGTTGTATCACCGTTTCGATAATACCCGGTTACCGGTACCGACAGCGCTCGGTTCTGTCGATCTGAAAACCGGTCTGCCGCGCTGGGAATGGCCGAATCACGTTCTGGTGAGCGCCAATGCCGACCGGGTGTGGGCGCAACGAATTTCTGCCACCGATAGGTCCCCGGCTCCCATCGTTGCGTTCCGTCTAACCGATGGCGAACCGGTTGAAACCGCCGAAAATCCAGCGGTCAGCCACAATTCGCGCCTGCATTTTCCCGTTTCTTACACAATGTCGAGTTCCTGGTGGCCGGTCTTCGAGCGGTTTATTCAGAAAATAGCGGATCACCAGGCCGTTGAATCAGTCGACTACCTGGAAATTGGCGATAAAATAATTTTTTCGTATTATTATCGTGAAACAAACGATCAGCTTCGCTCATACCTGTTGATCATCGACCGTCTACAAACGATCTGGTTGCACCAGCGTACGAACCTGGGCCCCGAAAGCGCCCAACCACAGTCCGAATCGAACGCGTTGCCGTTGTTCGGAAACGGTTCTTTCTGCGTTTGGCAAAACCAGGTAATTTTTCCATCAACTTCAACTTGTATTACCAGTTTTTATTTGAATTCATTGCCATGAAGCGACTGATGCCGCTGTTGTTTGCTGGCTGGTTGTCCAGTATCGTTACCCAGGCCCACCCTTTCCGACTGGATTCGCTTGGTATGGAGAAAAAAGACGGGAAATTGTTCGTTCTTCACCGGGTCGAACAGGGACAAACACTGTATTCGCTGGTTCGAAAATACAATACGACCGTTCAGGCCATCAAGGATGCCAATCCCGGCATGGCGGAAAATTTCCGGTATGATCAGGTGGTCCGGGTGCCGGCCGGCAACTTGTCACGGAAAGAAGAAAAAGCCGTAACAAAGGCCCTTAAACAGGAAGAAAAAGAGCTCAAACGCGAAGAGCGCGAAGTAAAACAGGAAACTGTTAAAGAAGCCAACAGTGGTATTCATCAGGTCGAACCGGGGCAAACGCTGTATAGCCTGGCGGCCCGGTATGGCGTATCGATGGACGATGTTCGTAAATGGAACAATCTTTCGTCCGACCATATCGTGAGCGGTCAGCCTTTGATTGTGTCCGAAAAAGCGTGGCGCGTTCGGGAACCGCTGGCAAAACCGGTCACGGTTCCCGCCCATCGCTCCGATTCTTCGGCTGATATGGCCCGGACTTCCCGCAACGACTCCCCCAAAACCGAACGACCGTCGCCCCCCCGCACCAACTCAGCTCCGCGCGAGGAACCTGCCCGGCCTTCCGAAACCGATCGTCCGGCAACTGAACCGACTACGTCTGTGCCATCCGAACCCCGCATCATTCGCCCCGGTGACACCGGACCGCTACCGAATCCCGGCGGCAATGCCCGGCGGGTTTCAGAAATCGGCCTGGCCGAAATCATTGAAAACTCCAATAGCTCCAACAAATACCTTGGTCTGCACCGAACCGTTCCCGTTGGCACACTGGTGTTGGTTCGAAACGACATGAACCAGCAATCCATCTGGGTAAAAATCATCGGTCGACTTCCCGATACAAGTGTCAATGATAAAGTGATCGTCAAAATTTCAGCGCGAGCCTTCGAGAAACTTTCTCCCGTCGATCGGCGTTTTCGAGCTGAGGTTAGTTATTTGGCGCCATGATTACATGGTTAAAAATGGCTACAGGTTGAATGGGTAGATGGCTTTAAGTGAGGACGACCAATTCTCTCAACCATTTGTAACTATCAAAACCATCCAGCCCCGGATTCCGTTATCTAGTTTCTATGCTTACTCCAGAACAAAAAGCTGAGCGCATTGCCCGGCGCCACAAAGAACGGGAAGACAAAATGAAGGCCACCACCGGCTACAAAGTCTGGAGTGTGGTTTTCACTCTTTCCTACCCGATCATTGCCGTTTTTACGGCCGTTTTTTCGGTTGTCGTCTCTTTCTTTTCCAAGATTTCGCAGGGCGTGGTATACGTTTTAAGTGGCGGCAAAAGCAAATAATTGATTATCAAAAAAGCCGGGGGCCTTATTCTCCTCAAGCGCCTGCTTTTCACCAAGGCGGTTCAACCCGTTTTCATGAACGATTCCGTAAAAGAGTTACTCGATAAAAAGGTCGATCAGTATAACCGGCACTCGTTTATCGACAAAGATCCGATCAGCATTCCCCACCGGTTTAGCCGAAAGCAGGACATTGAAATCATGGGTTTCTGGGCGGCAGTTCTGGCCTGGGGCCAGCGGCCGGTTATTCTCAAAAAAGCCAATGAACTGGTCGAACGCATGGACGGAGCGCCGTATGACTTCATCCGAAATCACCAGGACTCGGATTTGAAGCGGTTTTTGTCTTTCAAACACCGCACGTTCAACGCAACGGATACGCTCTATTTCCTGCACTTTTTTCATACGTATTACCAGCAGCACGACTCGCTGGAAGATGCTTTCATAAACGGGGCTCCCTGCCGGTCTGTGGGTACGTTTCTGGAAACCTTTCACGACCGGTTTTGCGATGACCCGTTTTTCCCGGAACGAACCCGCAAACACATTGCCACGCCCGGCCGGAATTCGTCCTGCAAACGCCTGAATATGTTTTTACGCTGGATGGTCCGCTCCGATAATCAGGGAGTTGACTTTGGAATCTGGAACCGCATCAAACCGGAGCAGTTGGTGATGCCGATCGATGTACACGTTGGTCGTGTTGCCCGGAAACTGGGTCTTCTAACCCGCCCCCAAACCGACTGGAAAGCGGCTGTCGAATTAACCGAAATCCTGAAAAAATTCGATCCAGCCGATCCGGTCAAATATGATTTTGCCCTGTTCGGGCTGGGAGTCGAGGGTGAAATGTAAAAGCGGTTTTATTATTCTACCAGCAGGCCGGGGAAATCGATGCGGTGAATAAACCACCAATTGTTTTCTTTGCCGTAACACACCAAATGTCCTTTGTCCGTAAAAAGCGGTTTTTGGTTCTTTTCCAACCCATAATGCAAGGCCAGATGAACCACGCTTTTTCGCTGGCTTTCGTCCAGAATGATGTCTTCAATCGACCAGTCTATTAACTGATAATCCCCGACATACGCCCGGTAGGCATCGAATTTACGGCGCGTTTCAAAGTACAGCTCATTTTCGTAGCGGTTGCTGACGTAAAAATGCGACGACAAACAACCTTCCAGACGATCATAATCCGGCTCGAACAAACCGTTCAGCAATTCTTCGGCCATAAAAATGCAGGAATGCGTATGATCCGGGCAGTAATAGTTGTAGTCGATGCTGAAGCAAACGCCCGGCATCCGGATATCTTTGATTTCTTTCTTAAAAACGACCTCGGTAATAAACACAAACAGTTTCCGGTCATCCGCATTCCGGTGCGGATCCGAGATCAAAATCTCGATTCCGTGGAGGGCAAGCAGCAGCAATAACCGGTCAACCTCCTGGCTTACCTGTTTGTCTGACAAGTCTGTGATGAATGGATAGGAAGGTCGCCCAATGAAATCGTACAGCATCAACTTACGGGCCGACAACGCCAGTTGGAAATACAAATAATTATACTGACGCTCCCGCTGATCGACCTGATCCGGCGGCAATCGCCCTTCACCAAACAGAGCCTCCCGTTCCAGTGACTGCTTGAGCTGGGTGATTTCGTTGTTCGCTTTGTATATTTCGTCGAGAGAAAGCGTTTCTTTTGATGCTAACACGGTGAACGATAATTTTAGGCGTTGCGACTGATCGTATATACTATACGATGAAATACCGCAAAAGTCACATTTCATCGACCCGTACAATCAAAAAACTGAACTTTTTATGCGAATTTGCCTTTGAATTATACTATATGAGACAATGAGGCCAGAAAGAAAAGAAGAAAAAATTTCCCCTTTTAACCGATCATCATTTACCCGGGCTTTTCTTCTTTTGTCTGACTATAATCCCCTTTTGAAACCCTAATTAGCAGAAAAATGCCTTTTGAAATCCACCACAAGCCCTTTGGGCTGCTCACCGAATATTACATTCAAAACACCCAAACCGGTGAGTATGTCAGCATTCTACCCGCGCACGGTGCCATTGTCCGGCAACTCGTTTTGCGGCACGAAAGCCCCCGGCAGGCTACTAAACTGGTTTCGCTGATCAAAGCCCCGAAATCGCAGCAGGCTCTATTGGCCGACGAAGCCCACGCCAGCGCGCTCCTTTTCCCATTTCCGAGCCGCATCCGGCACGGAATTTATGCCTTTCAGGGCGAAATGTTTACCCTGCCGCTGAACGAAGCGCATCACGACAACGCCATTCACGGTTTTGTGGCCGGTAAAGCCTTTGAATTAATGGGCCAGGATGTTACCGATACTCAGGCAACGCTCACATTAGGGTACCACCACGACGGATCTTATCCCGGCTATCCGTTCCCATTTACGTTCAGAATCCGGTATACATTGTCGGCAACCGGTTTTTCGGTCCAGTATGAAGTCCAGAATACCGGTACCCGGTCGGCACCCGTCAGTTTTGGCTGGCATCCGTATTTTACACTCAATGAAGAACCGGTCGATCAGCTTACGATCGATCTGCCTGCCGCCAAACAGATTTTGCTCGACGAAAACCTGCTCCCCGTTGGCGAAGAGCTTTTCGGGCAAAAAGGTGAAATACCGCTCCAAAACCGGAAATTAGATGCCGCCTTTCTGGTCGAAGAAAATAATGGAGAAGGCGTTACGACGGTTTTGCGGTCCGCCCATCAAGGCTTACAACTGAATGTCTGGCAGGAAACCGGTCCGAAAAAATTCAACTACCTGGTCGTTTACACCCCTGCCGGTCGCGACAACATCGCCATCGAACCACTGACCAGCAACGTCAACGGACTCAACAACGGTCAGGGGCTGATCATTCTGGAGCCAAGCGAAGTGACAAAAGGCACGATCCGCGTCAGCCTCAGTTAAAATTAGGATGGATTATGAACGATGAATGAGTGCGTCAGCCAATCCATCGTTCATAATCCATTATTCAAAGTTCAAACTTGATTCCCTGCGCGAGCGGCAGTTTGGTACCGTAGTTGATGGTATTGGTTTGGCGACGCATGTAGGATTTCCAGGCATCGGAACCGGATTCGCGACCTCCGCCAGTTTCTTTTTCGCCCCCAAATGCCCCGCCGATCTCTGCGCCGGATGTACCAATGTTCACGTTTGCAATACCGCAGTCCGAACCAGCAGCCGATAAAAACCGCTCGGCTTCGCGCAGGTTCAGGGTAAAAACCGATGATGACAAGCCCTGAGGAACGCCGTTTTGCAGCTCAATAGCCTCTTCTAAACTACTGTATTTCAGGAGATAAAGAATTGGCGCAAACGTTTCATGCTGTACAATTTCGCTTTGTTCCGGCATCTCGGCGATAGCCGGTCGAACGTAACAGCCCGATTCAAAAGTCGGTCCTTCCAGTACCTCACCGTCGATCAGCAACCGCCCGCCCTGCTCCTTGATCTGAAAAAGCGCCGATTGATAACCGGCAACGGCGGCCTGGTCGATCAGCGGACCTACGTGATTTGTTTCATCCAGCGGATTCCCGATCCGAAGCTGACCGTAGGCTTTTACGAGCCGCTGTTTGACATCTTCGTAAATCGACTCATGAATGATCAACCGACGCGTCGACGTACAGCGCTGCCCGGCTGTCCCTACCGCGCCAAACACGATGGCAGGAATAGCCACATTCAGATCGGCATGCTGCGAAATAATAATGGCATTGTTGCCCCCCAATTCGAGCAAATAACGCCCTAACCGCCCGGCTACGGTTTTGGCCACCGCCTTGCCCATTCGCGTCGATCCCGTCGCCGACACCAGTGCAATGCGTTGATCTTCGGCCAGCCAGCTACCCGTTTCCGGCCCGCCCGTAATCAGGCACGACACCCCTTCCGGCACTTCGTTCTGTTCCAGTACGTCCTTGATAATCTGCTGACATGCCAAAGCGGTCAGGGGTGTTTTTTCCGATGGTTTCCAGATGCACACATTGCCACAAACCCAGGCCAGCATAGCATTCCACGACCACACGGCCACCGGAAAATTGAAGGCCGAAATAATGCCCACCACGCCCAACGGATGCCATTGTTCGTACATCCGGTGATCGGGGCGCTCGCTGTGCATCGTTAACCCGTACAGCTGGCGCGACTGTCCGACCGCAAAATCGCAGATGTCAATTATCTCCTGAACTTCCCCCATGCCCTCTTGCAGGGATTTGCCCATTTCGTAGCTCACGAGCGTGCCAAGATCTTTTTTGTAATGCCGAAACTGATCGCCCATTTGTCGAACAATTTCGCCCCGGCGGGGCGCCGGAACCATTCGCCACTCCCGAAAGGCTGCCCGGGCGGTTTCAACCACCTGGTCATAATCTTCGCGCGTGGTTGGGTAAATCCGGGCCATCAATTGGCCATCGACGGGCGAATGAGAATCGAACAGCCTGTCTTCCGCTGATGAATGCCAGAATGCCTGACCCGTGCTGGTGCCGGACATCACTGGCTGCGTTTTTAGTTTTTGAAGGAACTGTTGCATGATCGGTAATTTCTGAATTTGATTAACTGCCGGTTTAAAACGATCCGGACCAAATCCGTTCCAAAATTATTATAAACAAACCCGAAAACATTATAAATCCATTGCCGGCTTCACCGATTACTCATTTTTATCCCGTTCAACAGCAAGCTTTGTCTGATAATTATGTAATTTCATAATTGAAGTCTGCTAATTCAACCTCAACGGCATATGAATAAACGAATTACTTTTCTTACACTTTGTTTAGCAACCAGCCTGGCAACGTTCCGGGCGTCGGCACAGTTGGCAGCTGATTCAACCCGATTAAAACCAGCTTCTTACGCCATTGGGCTTCAATTAGGCACGACCGGGGCCGGTATTCAGCTGGCCCGAACACTGACCAGCGACGGCAGACTGGTGGCTCGGGTGGGGGCCAGTTATTTTGCGTACGACCGGGTTTTTCGAGTAAAAGCGGGCGAAGGTAAATTAAATATCACGCCCGATCTGGTCATGGGAATTGCACTGGCGTCTGTTAAATGGCATCCTTTCAAACGAAACCAACTCTTTCTGACTGGCGGAGCCGGATACACCTGGCGGCCCGATGTGAAGGCCAACGTCATTGCAGAAGGCAACGTAAAATTTGGCGGACTCCAGATTTCGCAGGAAAACGTGGGCGTGGTCAACGCGTCGCTGCGGTGGAACAGTGTGCTGGGGTACGCGGGTTTGGGCTACGGCCGCTCCACTCCCATCCGTCGACTGGGCTTCGCGGTTGAATTGGGCTGTTACTACCTCGGTTCGCCCAAAGTCGATTTACAGTACACCGGTTTTCTGGAAACCACCACCATCGACGAACAAATTCCGGTGATTCAACGGAATATGGAAAACTATCGTTTTTTGCCTTCGCTTCAATTCCTATTAACCTATGGATTATTTCGAAAGTGAGATTTGAGACAAGAGAAATGAGACTATTCTGCTGGTCTTACTTCTTTTGTCTCTTGTCTATCATTCTATTTTTTTATCAAATCTCAACGTCATGAAACGTGTATTATCCATTTTGTGTGTGCTGGTAGTGGGATTGCTGGATGCCTGCCAAAATCCGGTCGAAAATGTTGTACTCAAATTTAAAGACCCGCTGGCGGTTGCGGTACAGATCAAATACGCCATTCCGAGCGGTTTAACACCGGACAAACTGACCATTAAAATTGCTGGTCCGGATGCCGAAAAAATTGTCACTACGCTCAATACCAAAAAGTTTAAGTTAACATCCGATGGCAAATTATTCCTTTGCCTGGCACCATCGACAACCCCCTCGGCCACAACGCCCATCCGGTTCAATGTCGTTGCGTTGTCGCCCGAATCAGTCGATCACATCCAGGAAATTAAACTGGACAACACCACGCAGCGCAATCTGACAGTTGCCCTGGTCAGCAACAAAAACAACGCCCAGCCCGCTCAACAGTCATTCAAAGGCAACGAAAGCGGGACCGTGCAGGCAACCGCAACTGTGCAAACCAAGGCCGAAGCGAGCGTTAGCCAGGCAACGGTGACGGTTCCGCAAGGCAGTGAGGTGAAAGATGCGGCCGGAAAACCGGTGGGGGGCGACCTGATCATTACGGCCGATCCCGTCGACAACAGCAATACCTCAAGAGCGGTTTCCGACATGCCGGGCCACGGTATCGTCAACGCTTCGACGCCGGAAGGCGGTTTTCTCGGCACCCAGCAAATTCTGTCGGTGGCCGGTGGCGTCCGGATCACGGTTTATAACAACGAATACCAATTGGCGAAAACGTTCTCGAAACCAATTCAAATTTCCTTTGCCCTGAATCCCCAATTGATGAATCCTTCGGCCGGTCGGGTGATTCAGGCCGGTGATCAGATTCCGTTGTTCAGTTTTGATGAAATTACCAACCACTGGACGCGGGAAGAAGCCGGTAAAGTTGTCCGGAATGCCGGTGGCAATCTGGAGTATGTCGCCGAAATCAAGCATCTGTCGCTCTGGATGGCTGCTTTTACCGAAGAGGTTTGCGATCAGGGACCAACGTTTAAATACCTCAGCGCCTATCCGGAACGCAGTCCGGGATATCGGTGCGAATTGATCGATCAGGCGAGTAATGTGGTGGTCCGCGCGGGCGAGGCTGTGACGTTCACTGCCGTGATCAACAATGGCAATTCGGTTCGGATGAACAATCTGAAAAAAGGCCTGAAAGTTCGGCTGCGGTTGTTTGACAATGCCGGAAAAGCGTACGTTTCGCCCGAAGTCGACGCCTGTTCGAATACAGAAGTTACGTTTGATCTCAAAGCGGTTCCTTACACACCCGTGCCGCCAGCAGCTGCCGATACGCGCAAGGAAGTGACGATTTCCCTCAACTTCAAATGCGGAACCAACGGCGTCAACCCGGACAAATTGCCATTTACGGTTTTGTACGCGCAATACCGGGCGTCGGGCACGAGCGATGAATGGCAGGATCTGCCCACCTTACGCTGGCCTTCGCTCAGCACGAAAGTCTTCATTCAACTCAATAAAGCCTATGATCTGAGAGCGGGATCGATACCGGATCGGCTGGATCTGGAATTTTTCAACTACAAGGTTACCAATACTGCCTGGACCATTAACCTGACGACGGAAGAAAGCAAACCCTATTGTAATCCGTAATGGTTGACGGTTTTTGGTATACGGTATTCGGTTTACGGAAGCTGGCCCATTCATTGTTCATGCGTTAGTCCCGCCGGGGAACCGTCCCGCTCCGGCGGCCCGGCGTAAACCGAATACCGTATACCAAAAACCGTCAACCATCAAACCACCTGCTGTTTTTGAACCCGGCGCTGGGGTACGACCGGTTTTTTCTTCCGGCGACCCCACCAGATGATGAAACCGGTTACGGGCAAAGTGGCACAGACCAGGCTGGCAAAAAAGGCCAGGACTTTGCCGGGCAAACTCAGAATGGCACCGACGTGAATGTCGTAGTTCATTCGGCGGAGCTTGTCGCCAAAACCGGCATTTTTATACGCCCCGAAATAGGGACCCTCACCGGCCAACGCCTTCAGTGTGAATTGATCGAATGAGTAATAATCGGTTTTATAGTAGGTTCCGGGCCGGTAATTAATCGAAACCCCAATCGATTCCGACGCCCGTTCGGGAATGGAAATATACAAACTGGCGGTTTCGGGTTTGGTCCGAATAAACCGCTGCCAAAGCAGATCGGTTGGATTCGTAAACCGCCGGGCCTGGGTCGAATCCGACACGGGAAGCTGGTATTCCGGCAGCGGTTTTCCGCCCGTTGTGGCCCGGTAAATTGAATCAGAAAGCCATTCGATTCCGAAGATCATGCCGGTAATGGCCAGAATCACGGAGAAGAACAGCGCGTAAAAACCGGGGACGTTGTGCAGGTCGTAATTGACCCGGCGCCACTGCGCTTTCCACTTGACTTTAAAGCTCTTATCCCGGTTGGATTTCGTCCATTTCTTCGGCCACCACAGCACCATCCCGGTGATTAGCAAAACCGTAAAAACGAGCGTACCGTAGGCAACGACCGGCTGGCCAATGGTTTCGGGCAACCACAGGTAATAATGCCCGTGGAGAATAAAATGAAAGAAATCCGTTTCCTCATCCACTACTTTCAGCACCTCGCCGGTGTACGGATTCAGGTAAACCTGGTAGTAATAATCGGGAGCCGCCCCGTAAAACGGCACGTTGACACTATGACCGGTTTCGCCGTAATTCACGCCTTTGGCCGGTTTTCCCGGAACCTGTTTTTCGGCAATCGCCTGCAGCCGCGAGGGTGGCAACAACACGCCGTTTGCCACTGGTTCGACATACTGAAAAGGACGGATAATGCTTTTGATTTCGTACTCAAAAGCCAGAATACAGCCCGTCACCGCCACGACAAACACCAATAGCCCGGACGCAAGTCCGAGCCATAGGTGTAGTTTTCCAACCATTTTTTTTACCGTCATTATCGATAATCATCAAAATTTATAGCCCATGCTCAAGCGGAAATTCCGGGGTGCTTCGGCCTGATAATAATACGCTTTGCTCCACGAATAATAGGCCCCCGAATACAGATAGGCATCCAGGATGTTATTGACATTCAGGGCGATATTCACCCGGTTATTCTGCCACGAAATGGCGCCATCCAGCCGGAATGTGTTGGGCAAAGTCGGGTTTTTATCGACGGCTTCCGAAAACCAGCCGTACCGATCGAGTTGCCACTGGTACCCGAGCGAAACGCCGAGTCCCTGCAGGGCGGTATTGCGCAGCCGGTACGAAAGCCAGGCGTTTGTGACGTGTTTGCTAAAACCGGGAACGGGCAGACCCACACTTTCCGACCGGGTATCTTTCGTGATTTTTGCGTCGGTATACGCGTAGTTCAGCATCAGGTTCAGCGCCGGTAACAACTCGCCCCGGACGTCCACTTCAACCCCCTTCGCCTGGGTTTGGCCCAGTTGAACGGAATAGTTCAGGTTAGTGGGGTCGGTGGTCAGTACGTTGTTTTTCGTAATTTGGTAGACCGAAACCGAGGAGTTCCAGCGACCGTCGGCCCAATCTTTTTTCAAACCGGCTTCCAGGTTGTTTCCGGTAATCGGGTCGAAGGCTTTCCCCTGCCGGTCGGCACCCGACTGCGGCACAAAAGCCTGATCGTAAAGCGCGTAAACCGTAGTTTGCTTATTCACCGAACCGCTGATGCCTACGCGGGGTGTAAATTTGGTTTCGTTGGTTGCCGCTCCGTACTGACTATCTTTCACCGATGTCAACCGGCCCGCCAGCGTTAGCCGAATCCGATCCTGCCAGAAACGCAGTTCATCCTGAACGTATAAACCGGTGAACGACTGACTCATGACATTGACTCCGGCGCGGGCACGCAGGCTCGTCGAACGGTCGTATTTCGGAATCAAATGCGTCGGCAAATAGTAATTCGGCGAATTGGTATTGAACACGAACGTGCTGTCGTAGAGCGGAAAACTCTGGCCCCAGTCTGCCATGTATTTTTTGTTCCCCAAATCCAGACCTCCCAGAATCCGGTGGACCACCGGACCGGTCGTCACTTCGCCATTGACAAAAATCTGGCCGAATTTGCTTTCGTTGGCCGCATCCCAGATACTGGAGTTCCGGTAAATCCGTCCGTCGGTTTTTGCCGAATCGGCCCAGAGCGAATTGCCCACCTGCGTGAAATTGAAGTACGCCATTTGCCCCGTCAGCTTCCAGTTTTCGCTGATCTGGTGTTCCAGGATCAGAAACGCGCTGTGATCGTGGATCACCGTCGGTTCCAGATTGGCCGATGCGATGGTGGCATTGCGCGGCTGTTGGCCCAGACCGTTGGCATCGAAAACGTATGCCGAACCAATTGCCGACATTTGGGAATATTGGTAGGTATATTCGGCGGTAATCGACGTCTGTTCATTGATTTTATACTTGACCACCGGCGCAATCGTATACCGGTTATTGAATTCAAAATCGCGGTGCGACCCTTTCGACTGACCCATCAGGTTCAGTCGGTACAACAACCGGCTGTCTTTGCTGAGTTTACCGTCGAGGTCAAGCGTTGCGCGATACGTATCGAAACTACCCACGGCAAAACCAGCTTCTCCGCGCGTGACGCCCGTCGGTTTTTTGGTAACGACATTGTAAAAACCGCTTGGTTCGCCGTTAGCCATCATGAAACCGGCCGGACCTTTCACGAACTCGATTCGTTCCACCATCGACATATCTTCCGCAGTTGGCCCCCAGGTCGACTGCACGTTCATCCCGTTACGGAAGGGCGCGACGCGCGATCCGCGCATATTCAGCCGGGCATAATTGTCCCAGTGTTCCTGCCGGGTAACGCCACTGACGTTCCGCGAAACGCCTTCCAGCATGTCGAAAATCTGCTGATCGGCCAGTAATTGGCGGTTTACTACCTGAATATTTTGTGGCAATTCGAGCAGGGGCGTTTTTAGCCGCAAGCTGGAGGAGGCAATATCGGTTTTGTACGAACCCTTGCCTTCAACCACCACTTCCTGAAGCTGTTCAGTGTTTTCAATGAGCGTCAAGTCGGCTACGGTCGTTCGTTCACCCGCCACGACGGATACGGCCTGGCGAACGCGCTGATGCCCTACGCGTGTGATGACCAGCACATGCTGACCCGCCGGAACGTTATTGATGACGTATTCACCGGCGTCATTGGTGATCGTTCCCAGCCGGGTGCCTGCCACCCGAACGGTTACCTGCGTCAGGGGATGAGAATCAGACGCCAGTGTTTTTCCAGCAACACTCCCGGTTTGCTGGGCCATGGCCGATAAACTGAGCAGGCACACCCAGAAAAACGAGAAAACGAGCAATTTTTTAAGGGAAAATTTGATCATATCGGCTGTATTTGTTATACTTATTTAGACTGATTACAAATACAAAGGTATGATCCGGCCGGTAACGCCCCAACTTTTTTTGTAAAAAAATAGCTAAGTTTGGTAAAAACCGCCCCAGCTCATGAAAAACCGCCTTTTAACGTTAATCAGTATTTTCTTTTCAGGAATAGTCAGCGCCCAGCCTGCCAACATAGCAACCGATTACGTCCGCCAGCATTTCCAGAAATCGGAGTACCTCATTCCCATGCGCGACGGTACCAAACTGCACACGGCCGTATATGTTCCGAAAGATGCTTCGGAAACCCTGAAGTATCCAATCCTGATGCAGCGGACGTGCTACAGCGTGGCCCCCTACGGCGCGGATCAGTACCCCGCCAAACTGGGGCCATCAACCACGTTGATGCAGGACGGCTATATCTTTGTGTATCAGGACGTTCGAGGGCGGTATTTGAGCGAAGGCGTCTGGACGAACATGACACCCAATCTGCCCGACCCGGCGCCGGTGGCTGCTTCCAAGAAGAAATCAAAAACCGCTCCGGCAGCTGGTTCGCCCGACGAGAGTTCGGATACGTATGACACTATTGAATGGTTGCTGAAAAATATAAAGTATAACAACGGGCGGGTGGGCCAGTGGGGCATCTCCTACCCCGGTTTTTACACCGTTGCGGGTGCGGTCGACGCGCATCCTGCCCTGAAGGCGTCATCGCCCCAGGCCCCGGTTTCCGACTTTTTCTTCGATGATTTTCACCACAACGGCGCGTTCATTCAGGCCTATATCTTCACCTACCCGGTTTTTGGTATTCAGCACCCGAAGCCGACGACGGAAAACTGGTTCATGCCCGCCATGTTCAACGACAACATCCGGGACGGTTATCAGTGGCAGTACGATCTGGGGCCGCTGAAAAACATGGATAAATACTACAAGGATAATTTCTACTGGCAGGAAACCGTCAACCACCCGAACTACGACGAATTCTGGCAGAAACGCAACATCTTGCCACACCTCAAAAACGTCAAACACGCCGTAATGACCGTTGGCGGCTGGTTCGATGCCGAAGATTTATACGGTCCGCTGAATGTTTACAAAACGCTGGAGAAAAACAACGCCGGGATTTATAACACGCTGGTTATGGGGCCGTTCGGGCACGGGCGCTGGTCGGCGGAAACCGGTCATACCCTGCACAGCAACGTCTATTTCGGTGACAGCATCGCAACGTTTTACCAACGGAACATTGAAGCCAAATTCTTCAACCACTTTCTGAAAGGGGCGGGCGACGGAAAAACCGGATTGCCGGAAGCCTACCTGTTCGATACGGGGCAAAAAACCTGGAAAACCTTCACCAAATGGCCCGCTGCCGAAGCGCAAAAGCTGACATTCAGCCTGAGCCCATCCGGTCAACTTTCACCGCAAACCGGTGACGGACAAGGCTTTTCCGAATTCATTAGTGATCCGAAAAAACCGGTACCTTATACAGAAGACATTACGACTACGACCGGTTTTACGCCCTTTAATTACATGTCGGAAGATCAGCGGTTTGCGGCCAAACGACCGGATGTGCTCGTCTTTCAGACCGAACCTTTACCCGACGATCTGACGCTCGGTGGCGAAATCATGGCGAAACTGAAAGTGAGCACCTCCGGAACCGACGCCGACTGGGTGGTGAAGCTGATCGACGTGTATCCGCCCGACGAACCGAATCATCCGTACATGCCCAACAAAAATGTAATGCTGGCAAATTACCAGCAGATGGTGCGTTCGGAAGTGCTGCGCGGGCGGTTTCGGAATTCTTTCGAAAAACCGGAACCCTTTAAATCCGGGGAAATAACGGACGTCAGCTTCCGCTTGCAGGACGTACTTCACACCTTCAAAAAAGGCCATCGGGTGATGATTCAGGTTCAGAGCACGTGGTTTCCGCTTATCGACCGCAATCCGCAGAAGTACGTTGAAAACATTTTTAAAGCCAATGCCGAGGATTTCCAGAAAGCCACGCACCGGGTTTATAACAACTCGGTGATCGAAGTTCAGGTGCTGAAATAAAACCGCCCGATGGGCAATCAACAACCGGTTTGTGGGCTACGGTTTGCTCACGAACCGGTTTCCTTTGACGTAAAATCGATACGGCAAATCCGCTCCCTGCGTAATGCCGATGCGCGTGGTAGTCACCATTTCAACGTTTTCCTGCATTCGTGGACGGATAAAAACCGGCGAAGCTTTTCCCGCTTTCGTTAATGAAAGGAAGTTATGATCCCGTGAAATTCCCATCGCGATAACGAGTTTGCCGGGACCACTGGTCAGTCCGCGTAACCCGGTTTTCGTCGTCGGGTCGAGGTGGCGTCGTTCCCCCATCAATTCCAGCCCTTCGGTGGGTTCGAGCGCCCGGATCAGAACCGCTTCTCCCACGTCTTCCGGCCCCGTCACGACGTTCAGGCAATAATAAAAGCCGTAAATCAAATACACATAGAGCGTACCCGCCGGGCCGAACATGGCCGCATTTCGGGCGGTTTTCCGACGGTACGCGTGGCAGGCCGGGTCGCCGGTCAGGTACGCTTCGGTTTCAACAATAATCCCGGCAGTGGTTCCTTCGGCACTTTCGTGAACGAGCTCGCAGCCAAGCAGCAGTCTGGAAAGTGTTAGGGTGTCGTGATCCTGATAAAAGTCAACGGGAAGTTTAGCCATCGCAGGTATAACCGCAAATAGAATGCGCCGGTTTTTTATACATACACTTTCTGTTGTTGAAATTGCATAAAAGAAGAAGTGGTTCTAAATATTCCGGGAAGTTTCAGGGACGACTCACCCAAACAGCTTTGCAGAATATTGTCAACCGAATTGCCGGAATTTCCAAGGCAATTTCTCGTTGAAAAGACATTAGGTACCATTGCGTATATTATCCCAATTACGTAGCTTGAAACCTCAACTTACAAAAATTATGGTACGGGTATCTGATTTTTTCAAAGAAGAAAGAGATCCGCTTTTTATTCGGGGAGTCGAAAAAAGAATCGCTGAGTTACCAAAGCGCTGCTGACGGAGAACAAGTTCATCCTTGAAGAAATCGCCCGCTTAGTGGATGTTCCGGTTGAGTTTGTGAAAGAGATCCAGAACGAGATAAACGCTTAGTATGAAAAAAATTCTTGTGGTCGGGATGGGGAAAGTCGGTTCGCTGGTTGGTATTCTCCTCAACAAACGCTTCGCCGTAACGGGTTTTGACAAACTTCAACCAGCCTACGACCTGCCCTTCCCGGTTATTCAGGGCGATGTGTCGGACGACGCTACGCTGCTGCAAACCCTGGCGGATTTCGACGGTGTTGTATCCTGCCTGCCATATAACCTGAATCTGCCGATTGCCAAAACCGCCTGGCAGCTGGGTTTGCATTACTTCGACCTGACGGAAGATGTTCCGACCACCACCGCCATTCGCCGGATGGCCGAAACCGCCAAAGGCGTCATGGCTCCCCAATGCGGTCTGGCACCGGGCTTGATCGGCATTGTGGGCGCGGATCTGGCCAAACGTTTTACCAAACTTCGGGATATTGAGCTCCGTGTTGGAGCTTTGCCGCGCTACCCGAACGGTTTACTGGGCTATTCGTTCACCTGGTCACCCGCCGGAGTTATCAACGAATACCTGAACGATTGCGAAGTGATTTCGAACGGCGTTTTCAAAACCGTTCCGGCCCTCGACGGCATCGAAGTGATCAACATCGAAGGGCAGGAATTTGAAGCGTTCAGCACCTCGGGCGGTTTGGGAACCATGTGTGAAACCTACGCCGGGCTGGTCGATACGCTCAATTACAAAACGATCCGCTACCCCGGCCACGCCAAACTGATGCGGTTTTTGCTTTACGAACTGATTCTGAAAGACAAACGGGTGCTGGTCGAGCAGATTCTGACCGAAGCCAAACCGCCCGTGCAGGCCGACGTCGTCTACGTTTACGCCGTAGTGGAAGGCTGGAAAGGAGCGATTTTGGAGCGGGAAGAATTCTACCGCGCCTACCACCCGCGCGAGATCGACGGGCAATCCTGGCGGGCCATTTCCTGGACCACCGCTGGTTCGGTAGCCGCCGTCGTCGAACTCGTCGCCGATGGGTTATTGCCCCAACACGGTTTTATCAAACAGGAGGACATTCCGTTTGAACTACTGCTGAGAACGCAAAACGGAGCGTTTTTTGGCCAACCCTGACCGCGGTCGAAGACCCTGTTAGCGGCAAATAAATTGACTTCCCTGGCCGCTGACGGGGTCTTCGACCGTAGCGACGGCCCGGCACTGTCAGGGCTTAAATCACATTCAAGGTTTGCTCCTTGATTTTTTCCAGTTCATCTTTCATCTGCACGACTAGCCGCTGGATGGCGGCATCATTGGCTTTGGAACCGATCGTGTTGATTTCCCGGCCGATTTCCTGCGCGATGAAATTGAGTTTTTTGCCGTTGGCTTCTTCGGCCGACAGCACTTCCTGAAAATAGCTCAGGTGGTTTTTCAGCCGGACTTTTTCTTCCGAAATATCAAATTTTTCAATGTAATAAATCAGTTCCTGTTCAAACCGGTTCTGGTCAAATTCGTCGTTGCCCATCAGTTCCACGACCATATTCCGAACCCGCTCACGAACGGCGGGAATGCGCTTCACATCCTGCACCTCGATCAAGGTAAGCCGATCGGTAATAATCTGAATGTATTCCCGAAACTTGACTTCCAGTCCATTTCCCTCCTGCTGCCGGAACTCATCACATTTCCGAATGGCTTCCAGCGCCGTCAACAGAATCAGTTCCCAGTCGCTTGCGGCCGTATCCGACGCGCTCGACGCTTCCGAATTGAACGCATTCGGCTGTTGGAGGGCCAGTTTGAACAAATCACCATCCGACACGTCCAGCAAAAGTCCCTGCGACGTTTCCCGCAAATCCTTCAGATACGCTTCGATCAGCGGGCGATTTACGGTGACGCCGGGCCGGACATCGGTCAGGCGGGTAACATTCAGCGATAACTCCACTTTGCCGCGTTCCAGCTTTTGCGTGAGCAGGTTGCGTAATTCCACTTCTTTATCGGAAAAGACCCGGGGAAGCCGGCAATAAATATCTAGAAACTTGGAGTTTAACGTTTTTACTTCAGCAGTTACCGTCAGCCCGTTGGCTTCCTGGGTCGCACTGCCGAACCCGGTCATCGATTTTAGCATAATTTTTTAAGCAGACTGCTCACTTATTTTCCCACTTGCTGTTTTCTTGTTCAATGCGGTCAGCTCAATTTCCGCCATTTCTTTTCGGTATTTCGACACATCACAAGCCAGGTAAATCGCCTGCAGCATGGAGGTTTCGTCGGCCTGGTTTTTGCCGGCAATGTCATAGGCCGTACCGTGGTCGGGTGACGTGCGAACGACGGGCATTCCGGCCGTAAAATTAACGCCTTCGTCAAAGGCAATGGTTTTGAACGGAATGAGTCCCTGATCATGGTACATCGCCAGAACCGCATCGTATTTCCGATACGCCCGAGTCCCAAAAAAACCGTCGGCGGCAAACGGTCCGTAAATCAGTTGCCCTTTGTTGCGTAATTCCTGAATGAGCGGTTTTAGAACTTCCTGTTCTTCGTTGCCCAGCAACCCTTCCTCACCCGCGTGCGGATTAAGCCCTAAAACCGCGATCCGTGGCTTTCGAATACCAAAATCACCCTTTAAGGACTGGTACATCAGCTGGAGTTTGGTCAGAACCCTTTCTTTGGTAATGTTCGAACGGATTCTGCCGAGCGGAATATGGCCCGTTACAACGCCCACGCGCAGCACATCACTCACCAGAAACATCAGGTTTTCCTTTACCTCAAAAGCCTCGGCAAAATATTCCGTATGGCCCGGAAATTTAAAGGTTTCGGTCTGAATATTATTTTTATTGATCGGCGCAGTTACGATGGCATCCAGGTGCCCGGCTTTGAGGTCTTCGGTGGCTCGCTGCAAACAGGCCAGTGCTGCCGCCCCGGCTTCCGGCGTTACTTTTCCCGGCTGAACCTCCTGATTTTGCCGGTCGCCCCCACCCTGATCATTCCAGCAGGTGATGACGTTCGTAAACTTCGGGTTGGCCTGCCCGACCTGCTGAATACCGTTCAGATTCCAGTCTTTCAACGACAACCCACTTTGCTGCAACATATTCCGGTAGCGGTTCAGCACACGCATGGATCCGTAGATAACCGGTGTACAGATTCGCTGTAACCGATTGTTCTGCAAGGCTTTCAGGATGACTTCCGGACCAATTCCATTGTAATCACCGAGGGTAATTCCGACGACGGGCCGACGGGTTTGGGGTTCAGACTGACGTTCGTTATGCTTATCCGACTGGCGTGGTTCCATTTAAGTTAGTAGTTTCGCCCTTTTCAAATGAACAATGAAAAATGAATAATGAAAACAAAAGGATCTCAATGAGGCCGAATTGGCCCACTTTTCATAGTTAATTATTCATTCTTCCCTGTTAATTATTTTGCAAGTTACAAAAACCAGACGGATGTCCGCGATTCGACCCATAATCCTGATTGCCGACGAAATGCATCCCTCCCTGTTTCCCATGCTCGAACAGGCCGGATTTGCTTTTCAGTACGAACCAAAAATAACGAGAAGTGGCCTGATTGAAGCAATTGCCGATTACGACGGTTTAATAATCCGCAGCAAAACATCGGTTGATGCGGAGGTTCTGGATCAGGCTCATCGGTTACGGTTTATTGGCCGGGCGGGTGCCGGTCTGGATTTGATTGACCTCGATAGTGCTACCCAACGAAATATTCAGGTCTTTCACGCGGGCGAAGGCAATCGCGACGCCGTGGCTGAACACATGGTCGGGATGTTACTCGGCTTATTGGCCAACATTGCCAAAGGCGACCGCGAAGTGCGTCGGGGCATTTGGGATCGCGAAGGAAACCGGGGGTACGAACTTGGCAGTCTGACGGTCGGAATCGTCGGATTTGGTAACAACGGACGCGCCACGGCTCGTCGACTCAGCGGTTTTGGTTGCCGGGTGTTGTGCTACGACAAATACCTGACCCATTACGGCGGTGCCTACGCGCAGGAAGCAGAAATGGAGCAGATCATGGAAGAAGCTGACGTGCTGAGTCTGCACATTCCGCTGACTGCCGAAACCCGGATGATGATCGACGACGGTTTTATCGAACGGTTCGAAAAACCGTTTTACCTGGTCAATATTGCCCGGGGCGAAGTCGTATCGCTGCCCGCACTGGTGAGGGGACTGGAAAGTGGGAAAGTGCGCGGAGCGTGTCTGGATGTGCTGGAAAATGAAAAACTTTCGAAGCTGACACCTGAACAGCAAACGGCTTTTGACTATCTTCGAAATTCGGACAAAGTCGTTCTGACGCCCCACGTGGGCGGATGGACGCACGAAAGTTACGTCCGGATTAACGAGGTGCTGGTGAGCCAGCTAAAAGAACTTTTATGAAATTACTCCTTTTGCTGTTGCTACCGGTTTTGGCTTCCGCTCAACTTCTTCCAGAAAAATTAAGCGGTTATCTGCGGAAATTACCGGCTCAGGCACGGGTCAATGTCGCGTTTGAATCGTTGACCGACCACACGACGTTCGTTCACTTGCCCGATGAACTGGTTCCCTCGGCCAGCGTGATCAAGATTCCGATTCTAATCGAAACGATGGAGCGGGTCAAAGCCGGGAAATTCGATCTTGACCAGATTCACGTGCTGCAGGCGTCGGAAAAAACCGGCGGTTCGGGGGTTTTACAAACGTATCCCGACCAGAGCAAAATCACCAACCGCGAGGTGTTAACGCTGATGATGACCCGCAGCGACAATTCGGCCACCAACATTCTGATCCGCGAGCTGGGCATGGAAAACATCAACCAGCGGATGCGGACCTTGGGCCTGACACAGAGCCGGTTAAACCGGATGATGATGGACACACTGGCGGCTAAACAGGGGCGCGAAAACCGGGTGACGGCCAGCGAAATGAATATTTTACTGAAGAAAATCTACCGAAATGAAGTGGCGACTCCCGCGCTCTGCGAACAGATGATCGATATCCTGAAACGCAATACCGATCAGACTACCTTTCGACTGTTTTTACCCAAATCGGCGGTCATTGCCCACAAAACCGGTGAGCTTTCGTATGTTCGGGGGGATGCCGGTATTTTTTACGTTACCAAACCCTTTCTGCTGACGGTTTTTGTACAGGGCACCACCACGCCCGAAGCCGAGAAAATCATTGGCGAAATAGCCGAAATCTGCTACAATCAGTTTCTCTAACATGGAAACCTTCGCCGACCGCGCCATCCCGTATTACCTCCGCCAAACCGAACCCGATCACCTGCCTCCGGGCGTCAGTGCCTTGAATCCGTATCGCCAGCCGGAAGTACAATCCATTGTCAATCAGTTTTATACGCGATTTTTCAACGACAATAATCGGCGCGTTTACATTCTGGGTATCAATCCGGGTCGCTTTGGTGCGGGTGTCAGCGGCATTTCGTTTACCACGCCCCAGAATCTCCAGAGGTATTGTGGTATTGAGAACAATCTGCCGCCAACGCCCGAATTGTCGAGCCGGTTTATTTACCAGATTGTCGAAGCGTTTGGCGGTGCCGAAGCCTTTTACGGGCGGTTTTTCCTGACTTCCCTGTACCCACTGGCGTTGGTCAAAAACGGAAAGAATTACAACTTTTACGACGATAAAGCCACAACGGCCGCCCTCTGGCCTGACATTATTTCATCGGTTCGACAGCAACTGACATTCGGCTGCGACCGGAACATAGCGGTTTGCCTGGGCCGGAAAAACGAAGCGTTCTTCCAAAAACTCAACCAGCAGCACGGTTTTTTCAGCCGGATCGTGACGCTCGATCATCCGCGATACATTCTGCAATACCGCAGTCGTGATGTTGATGCGTATGTGGATAAATATGTGACTACTTTGGGGGAGTGTATTGCTTTGTAGTTTTCCCTAAAACCGTCGGTATTTCACATAAAAAACCGCCCATCGACAAGTCAACGGGCGGTTTTTTTAAGGGAATCTACATGTTATGATCTTACCGAATCTTATTTCTGCAAAATCACCTTTTCAGTGATTGTTTTCCCATTTTGCTGTATCTGAACCAAATATAGTCCGTTCGATGATTCTTTCAACGATAGCACTTCCTCGTGCCAGCTACCCTCTCCAATTACGGTACGCTCGGTCAACTTACGACCCGTCAAATCCATAATTCGTACTTGTATTGGTTGGTCTTTGGACGCGAAAAACCGTACCGTAAACTCTCCATGAGACGGATTTGGATACACGGTTAATTGGCCTTCGGATGGTTCGGACGAATTAACGACATCTGCTGAGAGTCTGCCTCCTGAACAAGTAATGTTTTTGGGGCTACCGGTTAGCACAAACCCATTTCCTGAAACCCGAATGCTGATCGACTGGTTTTGTCCATTCTTGATCGAAGACGGTGGTGGATAATTGAAACCATGTTGGCCGTTGCCTTTCCCCGCATTGACTAAATCCTGGCGGAATTCTGAGGCCACGAATGAACTGACGACATTACCATTGGCTAGTAATTCAACGGTCACCGGCGCATTGGGGCTGGCGGAAGTATAAACCCACCCCCAGATATTTCCACAACCAACTCCATCCAACGAGCCTTCATAGTTACCTGACGGATTGGTAGGATTGGTTGGGTTTGTAGGATTGGTTGGCGTTGTGTTACCGCCAGTCAGGCAAATGCTGTTGAAACAAATGATTCCCCCGTCTACCCCACTGCTCAACCCGATGGTGTTACTCCCCGCCATTAAATGCACCGTGCCAATGGACTGGTTCTGAAAACTACCCGCTTGCGAAAAAGTCACCGAACGGGCTGCGCCGTTGATACGGACGCTCCCATTTACTGTTTTTTCCGGAGCCCGGTATTGGATGGTCATTGGGTAATCACCCTCAGCACTTACCGAAATCGTTATGTTCCGGATTTCGGAATTATTGCCCGAACAGGTTTCGGCAAATGTGGTGCAGGTATTTCCTCCGCCGGGGTTAGTCGGTGTCGTTGGCCCGCTGCCATTGCCCGCACAGGTAATGGTTTTAGGCGAACCTGTCAACAGGAAGCTACTTCCCTGAACCCGCAGTGAAATGGCTTGCGGCTGTCCATTTTTAAGATTGGCCGGAGGGGCAAAGTTGAAGCCGTGTTGTCCGTTTCCTTTCCCCGCATTGACCAAATCCTGCCGAAATTCAGCCGCCGTAAAGGTCGCATTGACAGTACCATTGACCAGAAGTTCAAGCGTCAGGGCCGTGTTGGGATTGTTGCGGTCATAGACCCAGCCCCAGGTATTGCCGCAATCAGCCCCGTCGAAATAGCCTTCGTAATTCCCACCGGAGGGATTACCAGTCCCCCCCGTTGGCGGTGTGGAACCACCGGTACAACCCGATGACTGAACGTAAAACCGCTGGTTGTCATTGCCATGCTGGGTCCACAAAAACAGCCCAGCCCCGTTGTCCGAAACACCGCCTTCCACATCGGCGGCTAATGAGCTCGTATACGACGGAACAAATTTATAGCTTCCGTCGCCGGTGGCTTCCAGCCGCCACTTTTGCTGGGCGCTGTTGGTCCAGTCGTACTGGTTGATCGAGGTGCCAGCTGCCGAACCTGCATTGGCCGCATCCAGCACTTTGTTGGAAAATTGAGAAATAATACGGTAAAAGTTGTTGTCGACTACTTCGAGTTTGAAGATCTGGTTGGTGGAACCGTTGCCGTCCTGCTGACGGATGCGGGTACCCGCATTTCCATCGGCTACCTGCAGGAATTTGTTGGAATGTTTGGCTTTGAGGGTGTAGCAGCCGTTGGTGAGAGGGGCTGAACCGGTTGAGCCTTCGTTGGTGTCATCGACGACGGTATAGGGAAAGTTTATAGCTTGGGAATAAATTATATTGCCATCTGCGTTTTTAACTACCGCCCGAAAACGACCTACGCAATTACTGCCAATCGTTTGATCAGAGCACATAGCGGCATTAAGATCAGTTGTAGTTCCATCATCCCGTACCCAGGAATACGATGAGCCTGGCGGTGCTGATACGGTTGTGCCGTCGGCGCTGATGGTGACACTCTGGGCTTCTGTTCCCAAATCTTGATTAGTCACCTGCCCCCAATTGGGATTTGAGCATAAACTGATAAGGCTGGCTGTCCAGGCATCGGCAGCTTGGTTGAGCCCTCCAAAGCCAAAGTGAGTAC
This sequence comes from Larkinella rosea, assembly GCF_003858635.1. GTDB lineage: Bacteria > Bacteroidota > Bacteroidia > Cytophagales > Spirosomataceae > Larkinella > Larkinella rosea. Next base: position 880,112 of record NZ_RQJO01000009.1, on the reverse strand, counting down.
CATCAAACCGATCAGTAATGGCATCGGTGGCTGGACCGGCCACCAATGAACCCAAACCCGATGAATTTAGGACGGTATTTTGTCCATCAATGATTATTGACGACGTTTGATTATTTTCATAGGAAGTTCGTGCAATGACCCATGGGAATTTTTTACCATCACGAAGTCTTAAATCAATACGGGATTGCTGGATAACGTATTGCAGTTTTTGAGCATATTCTCCGGCATCGCGGACGTAACGCTTCTCTTGACTATAGGGGGATGCTCCATTACCAAAAATAGCATCTATTGGGATCAGAGCACGATTTACAAGCGTTTTATCACCCCATTTAGATCCTTTTTCGCGTTGAGCTTGATTGTCTGTTTCTCCCTGCATCCATAAGATTGCCCGTAGGCCATACGCGGAAGCATAACCTCGAAGTACGTTGGCAAAAAACTGATAAGGTGAGCCGGGTTGATAAACATTTTCCTGTCCGATAATATCGAAACTCGCCGATCTGGCATTCGGATTGGTTGATGTAGCCCATTGGGTCACGGTAGTACCTCCATAAGCAGCATTAAATAATGCCACTGGTGCTTGACATGACTGGGCTATTTTTGCACCTACTGACGCCCAATACCAAAGCGAATTGCCCAAAGGACCAATACCAGGCGGGTTACTGGATGTAGCGACTAAGTTCTGAATTTTATTATAATTATCCGGAAGCCGGGTAGGGTCGAAATCTCCGGCTCCCGGAATTACATTAGGCGATACTCGAACGGCGTCCATAAAGACTGTATTCGGTGCGACTCGCCCTGAAATCCCTTGCGCATTGGATTGGCCTGCAATCAGAAATACCTCGCCAACCCCCACCTTCCGTTTCTGTTCGTAGGTTTTCGGGCTGCCAAAAGTAGGTTTGCGAACAGCCCTCACAGTCAGTTCGTACCATCCTTTGGGAATATCGACTGCATGGATGTTAAAACTGGTGTTTTGTTGGGCGGCCTGATAAATTAAGGGCTGATCTAAGGTGGGATTTCCAGTGGTTAGGTCCAATCTCTGAAAAAAAGCCTGCACGACGTAGCCTCCCCCTAAAAATGTTTTTGAATTAAAAGTTCCCAATACATTGATAGATCGCTTACCATCGGATTGTTGATAAATGGCTCCATCAAAGGGTGTACTGACATCAAGAGTTTGGGCTTTTAATATTGATTGTACAATCAATATTAAAAGTAAAATAAATAATTTGGTAGTTTTTCGCATAGTTAATAAAAGTTTAAGTTGGGAAAAGTAAATGTTTACCAAAGGGCATTACAACACCTATTTGCAGTAGGAGATTAGGGGCATTGATATTCATAATCGGTTACACCAATCCCATATGGATCTTCTTCGATTAACCATTGCGGATTAAGGGCTTTGCCATGCTTGATCCTTCGCTTCACAAACCCTTGCCTGTTGTAGAAATACTGGTAGTTAATTTGATACAGGGGACCATCCTCAAAATCCCGACTATATTGGCTTGCCCATTTTTTCTGCACTGGCAAATTCTTGCTTTCCTTTCCCTGAAAATTGTAAATTGTTGGCAGATTGAGACGAGATAAATTGTAAGTATAGGCGTAAGTCCTTACTTCCGGCAGATTGGTATATCTCAATAACTCGTACTGAAATAACGTCATATTTCCATCTATGTAGGTATATCTTCCCAAGTCTGACGTATTATCTTCAATACCCGTCAAGATGACATATCCTTCCTCATCATATTTTAGGGGTACTGCAAGGTCTATTCCTATACTAACACGGCCCTGAGTATTTAAAGGGAATTCTTTTTCTTCAGTGAATGGTCCTTGCAGTTGCCCTTTGCTTCCTTCACCCGTGTATTCTTTGTAGCGTTTTAATGCAGTCGATGAATACGAATAGCGCTGCAAATTATAATGGCCTTTTAAGAGATGTTGATGCTCCTCTACAAGCCGTCCTTGTTGATCATAAGAATAAGTAGTTGTTGCAATGGTACCTACCTTCACTTTGCGGCCATCTTCCAACGTAATCGTTTCGACACCGGGTCGCTGATCACCGGCCAGCATTAATGTCTTATAAGTGGTTTTGACAATCTTACAGCCCTGCGGTGGTTGCGGCAAGTTGGTGGGATCGGTAAACCACTCTTCCGTCGGGTGCACATCCCGGTCTTTTTTGCAGCTTAAGGCCATTGCCAGCAGGCTGAGAAAAAATAGAACCGATAAAAAGGATAGCTTCATATAGAGATGCAAAGTGAATGGGCAAACCTATAGTTTACCAGACATACAAACAAGTGTTTTTTAAACAATTTTCACTCAAGTATCCAATATAAATACCCTATAAATCAAAAAGTTAATTTATAAAGAAAGCAGTAACATGATTCTAAATAAACCTGACTGAGAGTAGTAAAAACATTAGCTACACTCATATTCAAAGTCAGTTACTCCCACTCCATACAGATCATCCTCAATCAGCCAACCTCCGATCAACGGTTTACCATGAACGATTCGGCGTTTGACTTGCCCTAACTGATCATACCAATAAGTGTAGGTTTTCTGGTAGACGGTTTGAGTGCCAAAATCCGGCGAAGATTCCAACTGCCAGATCTCTTTCAAAGGGAGATTATGGCTTTCGTTGCCTCGAAATTGATGGATCACTGGCAGGTTAGGACGTGTGGTCAGGTAGCTATAGTGTTTCAGAAAACGGTCGTAGGCAAACCACTCCCCATCCCGCATACCCCAGGATTGGTATACTACATATTCAAACATGTTACCATCGACATATACCTGTGATTGGCCGGGACGATCCGGTTCACGATCCACCAATTGATTATCCTGACTATAGAAATAGAAAGGTTCTCCCAAACCCTGACGCCGGTTAATCAAACCCTGATCATTGAGCGATGTCGTGTCAATTGAAATCGCCGGTTTTGTTGTTCCTAAGGCTAAATACTCCTGATAGGTAATGATAAAATCTCTTGTATACGTGTATTTATAAAGCCAGTATAGATTGTTCAACAACTGGGTCCGTATTTCCAATATTCGATTCTGATTATCATATAAGTATGTGGTTTTAGCAACACAACTGATCGGCATTTTCCGGCCATCGTCCAGCGTAATGGTTTCGGGTTCCCAGAGCAGATCGCCCGTCCGGCCATCAGATGGATCTTTGTAAGTGGTTTTGACAATCTTACAGCCCTGCGGTGGTTGTGGCAAGTTGGTGGGATCGGTAAACCACTCTTCCGTCGGGTGCACATCCCGGTCTTTTTTGCAGCTTAAAGCCATCGCCAGCAGGCTGAGAAAAAATAGAACCGATAAAAAGGATAGCTTCATATAGAGATGCAAAGTGAATGGGCAAACGTATATTTTACCAGACAAACAATCAAGTAATTTTTTATAAAATCTGAGCAAAGCTTACAAGTTAAATCCATTGTAAATCAAATAGTTATCTTTACAAAAAAAATAGTAACATAGTTATAAATTGGTAAAGCTGAGAGCAGTAAACATGAACTGTAATCTTACCCATAATCGGTTACACCAGCCCGTTAGCGATCATCTCAAATAAGCCATCGGAACCTGAGTACCTCACCAGAAATGAGGCTCTCCAATTTCAAACCACTCAAAGATTGAGGATCAAACGTTCTGATATAAAACAAAAAAACCGCCCGCTGACAAGTCAACGGGCGGTTTTTAAGAGAAGCTATATTGTAAACTGACTTACGCTTTTTTGAATTCGAATGTGATGATATCTTCTTTTCCATCATCATTCAAATCTTCGATCGGTGTTGACCACTTCATTGTATTTCCATCAATGACCAGATCGTAAACTTCTGCGGTACCGGCTGTCGTAATTGTCAGTTTGTTTCCGTCTACTTTCCAGGTCGATTTATCTTCTACCGGATTAAAATCATCGGCCCCTTCCGTTTTACAAGCTGGAGATGCCGTCCCTGAAATACTACCATTGCCATTGAAGGTAGTCTTGCTGTCAGTTAAGCATGCGATTAGCGCATCCGCATTCGAACCTGGAATGGCCTTCATGAGTGCAAAAAAATCATTCGTTTTTGTACCATTACCTAAATCGATCTGCACATTGGCCTTAATCCCCGTAATTTTCCAGCTTCCTTCAATTGCATTCGGTTTTACATCGGGCTCGCCGTTCCCATCCTTGTCCTTGCTACAGCTGGCAAACCAGAGTGGCAAAGCCAGCAGCATCACGAACGTCCAGCCAGAGCGAAAATGAATACGGTCCAAGAGTGTGTTTGTTGTTTTCATTGTTGTGTTGAATTGTGAGTTGGAAAATTGATTTGAGATTCAAAAATGGGCTAAATTGATTCGGCGGCCCAACACCTTTCTTTTGAAATGTGTATCTTTATGTTTAAACTGGTCTTTATAGCGGTTGAAATGCATAGCCGGTTTTGTTCGGCATTTCAGGTAGTGTTCCGGAAAACCGGGTGGTTTCGCATTTTCTTACTTGTTACCGAAAACCGCCTGTGTGGTAAAATAAATACCCTGTACTAAAAAAATAATGTTCTGTGTAACTCTGTAATACCGTGTGGTTCCGGTATTTAATTTTGATTCATCAATTCATCATTTAAAAGGAGCCGTCGGACCGTTACACCGAAACCAAGTCTATGCTGATAACAACTACTCCCAATGTTGAGGGCAAACGGATTGTGCAATACCTTGGCCTGGCCAACGGTGAAGCCATCATTGGTTCCAACCTGGTTAAAGATTTCCTGGCTACGGTGCGCGACGTGGTCGGTGGTCGTTCCAACGCGTATGAACAGGCCCTGCGCGAAGCAAAAAGCATTGCCATGAAAGAAATGATCGAACAGGCCCAGGGGCTGGGTGCCAACGCCGTCATTGGCGTCGATCTGGATTACCAAACCGTCGGTAACAACGGCGGTCTGCTGATGGTGAGCGCCAACGGAACGGCAGTGATCATCGAAAACGCCTGATTATTCCGGATGAAGCATTGAGGTAATGCTTCATCCGGAAGCGGTTTTTATCTTCTTCCCAGCGGGAACAAATAGCCTACTGAGAATGTGGCAACCTGCTGGCTGACGTATTCCGCCGGTTTTGGATCGGCGTTGTTACCAAGGCTGTAGTTATAGCGTCCTTCGATCAAAATAGAGCCGGGACCCGCCGGAATCGAAACGCCCAGACCGCCGGTTACCCCGTATTCCAGCCGCGCATCGTCGCTCGTCAGCTTCTGTTTTTCATCGATAATAGTCTGACCATCAACGACAAACTTAGCCCGTCCATCCAGACCGTAGGAAACATAAGGTCCGGCGTTGACAAAAAACCGGGTCTTCCGACCAAAGGATAATTTCAACAGAAGTGGAATCTCAACGGCATTGAAAGAAGCCTTCAAAGAAAACTTTTGACCGGATTCTTCACCGGCAAATTTCACCGAACGACGCGTATACAGGATTTCCGGCTGAATCGAGAAGACGTTGCCGACTCCATAATTGATGATCAGGCCGCCCGTAAAACCGGGTGAAGTTTCAGATTGACCAGCCTCCGTACCTTCCACACCCGGATTGAACTCGTTCAACAGGGCGTTGACTCCACCGCGAATACCGATCGATAATCCTTTGCCTGAATACGCCGATTCTGTTTTCACCCGGGCGGGTTTTTCCGGTTTCGCCGGTTTTTCGGCCTTCGCTACTTTTACTTTTTCCGGTTTCTCCTCTTTAACTTTCTTCGAACGTTTCTTCGATTCGTTGGCGGATGCTTCCACCTCCGGTTTGGTCTCAACCACCGTCTGCTGCGCCAAAACCGGTGCGGGTTCCGCCGTTGCCGTCACCGATGCAACGGCGGTCGTGGTGGCTGCCGGAGCGGTAGCAACAGGCGGTTTGGGAGCCGGTTTTTTAGCCGCAACGTTCGGCTTGCCCGTGGTTGTGGTTTTCTTCTGAGCTGTCGCCACCGTTTTCGGCCTGGTTGCAGCTGCTGTTGGTTTGGGCTTTGCGGTTTGGGCTTCCGCCAGCAAACTGACCGCCACCAGACAAATGGTTACTAATGATGCTTTCATTTGGGTGATTAGTAAAGTGTGTATCTGTTGTTACTGATGATGCAAAAGTATATCTCTAAAGAAACGCTGTTTAGCGAAAAACTACGTGATTTTCCGTTTGCGTAGTTTCACTGTAGCATTTCACGACAACAAAAAAGGCAACCTGTTTCCAGATTGCCTTTTATAAAACCGTTTACGGTTTTCAGTTGCTAACGCATTCGAAGTTCGACATTCATTATTTGCTATTTTTAAAGTTGGGTGCGTCAGCTACTGTAACCTATATTAAAACCGGTCTTCGTCGTCATCATCGTCCCCAAAGTTGGTTCCGGGGCTGAACATGCTGCCTAACAGGTCTTTAAACTGTTGTCCGGTATCCAGTGCTTTCTTGCCAACGAGCGAATATTCGGCCAGGCCGTGCAGCGCAAATTCCATCATGAACAGTTTTTCCTGTTTCCCCAGCCGCGAATGAAGGGCATCGACGGCATCGTCCAGACCATCGATGGTCCGCAGGCGGTTTTCGTACTCGCGGGTGGGCAGGTCGTTCAGGAACTCCATGACGTTACCATCGCCAAACCAGTCGGTTATTTTTTTGTAGGGATTGCCGCCCTTCTGTTTTTTGGCTTTTTCGGGATTTGGAAAATAATTCAGGAATTGCGTCCGAATGGCTTTTCCGATCAGGTTCTGGGCCACAATCACCGGCCCTTCGACTTCGCCTTCGTAGACCAGTTCTACTTTTCCGCAAATCGCCGGAATTACACCGTACAAATCCGTAATCCGGACGTACGTTTCTTTTTCCCCGTTCAGCAAGGCCCGGCGTTCGGCCGCCGACAGCAGGTTTTCAAAAGCTGCAATCGTCAAACGGGCCGAGACGCCACTTTTGGAGTCAACATATTCACTATCACGGGCTTCCAGCGCGATTTGCTCGATCAGATCCGCAATCAGGTCATTGGTTTTCACCATGCCTTTCTGCTCGGTTTTGACAATGGCTTCCTGCTGCGTAATCTTCTTGCCAATTTCCAGCGACTTCGGATAGTGCGTTACAATCTGGCTGTCGATCCGGTCTTTCAACGGGGTTACAATGCTGCCCCGGTTCGTATAATCCTCTGGGTTAGCCGTGAAAACAAACTGAATATCCAGCGGCAACCGCAGTTTAAAACCGCGAATCTGAATATCGCCTTCCTGCAAAATATTGAAGAGCGACACCTGAATCCGGGCCTGTAAATCCGGCAGTTCGTTGATGACGAAAATGCAGCGGTGCGAACGCGGAATCAGGCCGAAGTGGATCGTCCGTTCATCCGAATACGGTAACTTTAAAGTTGCCGCTTTGATTGGATCGACATCACCAATGAGGTCGGCCACCGACACATCGGGCGTTGCCAGTTTTTCGGTATACCGATCGCTGCGATGCAACCAGCTTATCGGCGTTGCGTCCCCTTTTTCCGTTACCAGATCATGGGCAAACCGGGAGAGCGGCACCAGTGGATCATCGTTCAGTTCCGAGCCTTCCACCACCGGGATGTATTCGTCCAACAGATTGACCATCAGCCGGGCGATCCGGGTTTTAGCCTGTCCACGCAAGCCCAGCAAATTGATGTGGTGCATCGACAGAATGGCCCGTTCCACGTCCGGAATAACCGTATCTTCATAGCCCCAGATACCCGGAAAAACCGCTTCCTTCGCCTTAATCTTCTCGATTAAGTTGTCACGAAGTTCCTGTTTGATTGATTTGGATTTGTAACCGGCTGCTTTCAGCTCGCCGAGGGTTTTTATTTTTACTAACTCTTTACTCTTCAGGGATGAATAGCTCATGAAATCGTTGGAAATATTAAAAATGGTTATTGTCTTAACCGGTTTTTTCCAGTTAAGGCCTTCAAAAGTGAGTCATCGAGATTCGGTGTTATTCTTAATCCAGCTCACAATACCATCGTAGTCCAGTTCGCCCGTTGCAATTTGAATCACAAAGCTATAGCGTTCTTGCTGGCTGGCACTAATGAACAGATTATTTGTCCGGAGTATGATCTCCATAAGCACATAACCCGTGCGCTTATTTCCATCGACAAACGGATGGTTCTTAACAATGCTCTCAATAATTGCAGCCGCTTTCTCTACTGGCGTCGGGTAAAATTCAGTATCACCGAAACCCGAATAGGGCCTTGCAATGGCAGAAAGCATGATACTTTCATCACGAACTCCATCGCTTCCTCCAAAAACCTCAATTAATCGACGATGAATAAGTAATACTTCATCTGCAGAAATCATTGAGCCAATCGTTGAAGTAACTCCCGGTTTTCAGTAATAATATCTTCCAGTAACATGCTTCGCTCAGCAGACAAAACCGTTCCTTTTGGTGAAGAATCGTCTGCATCAATCACTTGTTCTATTATCTGTTTAGCCAATGCGTTCACCGAAGGCAGATTCATCGCCTGAGCCTTTTCCCGCAATTTGATTAATCGGCTGTCATCCAGCAAAATACTGATCGTCGTCATCCTTTTATTTCATATTCTTCCGGCGGTTTCGCTGGAAGTCTTCAAACATCATGTTTCCCAATCCCTGCAAACCGCTGTAATAGGCGCGGCCGTTGTTCACTTTCGTAAATTCGTGCACAAACTGCTTCAGATAGGGGTCCGAAGCAATCATAAACGTCGTGATCGGAATGTCGAGCCGACGGCATTGGGCCGCCAGCGTCAGGGTTTTCGAGACAATCTTGCGGTCCAGCCCGAAACTGTTTTTGTAATACTTGATGCCCTCTTTCAAACAGGTTGGTTTTCCGTCGGTGATCATGAAAATCTGCTTGTTCTTGTTCTTCCGACGACGTAACAAATCCATCGCCAGTTCGAGTCCGGCTACGGTATTAGTGTGGTACGGTCCGACTTCCAGATACGGCAAATCTTTCACCTGAATCTGCCAGGCGTCGTTCCCAAACACGATGATGTCCAGCGTATCTTTCGGATATTTCTGCTTGACCAGTTCCACCAGCGCCATGCCGACTTTTTTGGCGGGCGTGATGCGGTCTTCGCCGTACAGAATCATGGAGTGGCTCACATCGATCATCAACACCGTCGAGGTCTGGGTTTTCTGCTCTTTCTGCACCACTTCCAGATCGCGTTCCATCAGCGTAAATTCATTGACGCCACTGTTGATCTGGGCGTTGCGGATGGATTCGGTCATGGAAATCTGTTCGAGCGAATCGCCAAACTGAAAATCGCGCAGGTCGCTGCTCAGTTCATCGCCCACGCCCGTAAACGGCGTATGGTGATTGCCCCCGGTTTTGGAGCGTTTCAGCTTCCCGAAAATCTCTTCCAGCGCCGACTTCCGAATGGATTGTTCGCTTTTGGCCGTCATGGCGAGCGTCCCTTCTTCGTTTTGCTCAGTCAGGTAGCCTTTTTCTTTCATTTCCTCGACAAAATTGCCAATGCCGTATTTATCGTCGGTCAGGCCATACCGTCGGTCGAGGTCGTTCAGATAAGCCAGGGCCTGTTCCACGTTGCCCGATGTCATCAGCAGCAATTGCTGAAAGATATTGAACAACTGGTCGAATTTGCTGCCTTCTTTCTTTTCGGGTGGAATAAAATTGGAGAACTCAAAGCCTTTCATGAAATACGGTCGTTAGGTTAGCAGTCGTCGGTTTTGGAGTAACAGCTTGCTGCGCGGATTTGTTCGCTTAGTGAAAATACGAATTTTTCGTCATTTTTTTACATACAAAGACCAATGAATAACTCCGGTCTGTTCCAGGCCCGGACAACCGCTCCGTCAAAGTGTTTCCGGTTTCTGTTTCTTTGCTGGACTCAACCCGGTTTTTCCCTATATTTGCGCTCCTTTTCTCTTCATCAGCCATACATAGCCGATTGTGGATCTCGTTATCGACAGTCAATCATTTCCAATTCCCACTGTATGAACGTATTGAAATTTGGCGGAACGTCCGTAAAGTCCGTTGAGAATATCAAAAAAGTCATTGCAATCATTCTCAATCACCGCCAGAACGGTGATGTGATCGGGGCCGTGGTGTTGTCGGCCATGAGTGGTGTTACCAACCAGTTGATTGAAATTGGCCGCATGGCCGCCATCAACAATCCGGATTATCTGGAACTGATCCGGGGCATCGAGGAGCGGCATTTCAACGTCATCAAGGGATTAATTCCGATAAAAGAACAGAGTAAAGTGTTCGGCAAAGTTCGCGGCACCGTCAACGAACTGGAGGATTTGCTGCGGGGCGTGTCGCTCATCCGCGAACTATCGGACCGAACAATGGATCTGGTCATGAGTTTCGGCGAGCGGCTTTCGTGCCTCGTCATCAGCGAATGCCTGAAAAGCAAGGGCGTTCCCGCCCGGTTTTGTGACGCCCGCGACCTCATCAAAACCGATGCCCAGTTTAGCATGGCCGAAGTGGATGACCTGAACACCAACCAGTTGATTCGGGATTATTTTGCTACCATCGGAACGGATTTACCCATCGTGACGGGATTTATCGGTTCCACCGCGAACAACGAAACCACCACGCTCGGCCGGGGCGGTTCCGATTACACGGCTTCGATTCTGGGGGCAGCCTTGAACGCCAACTACATTGATATCTGGACGGATGTTGACGGGATGATGACCGCTGACCCGCGCAAGGTGCCGAACGCGTTCAATATTCCGACGATTACCTACGCCGAAGCGATGGAACTGAGCCACTTCGGAGCTAAAGTCATTTATCCGCCAACGCTGCAACCGGCGTTTGCCAAAAATATTCCAATTCGGATTCTCAATACGTTCAACGCCAGTCACGAAGGGACGGTAATCAGCCGTACCGCCGACCGGCGCGATTTTACGATTACCGGTATTTCGTCGATCGACGATATCGTGCTGGTCAACATTCAGGGCAGCGGGATGATCGGAGTAGCCGGGGTTTCGGCCAAACTGTTCAGCACCTTAGCGCATTATAAAATCAGCGTCATTCTGATTTCGCAGGCATCGTCGGAACACTCGATCTGTTTCGCCATCGAACCCCGCAACGCTGAGCGCGTCCGCGAGATTCTGGAAGCCGAATTTGCGGCCGAAATCGCCCACGGACACGTCGACAACATCAGCATCGAACGCGATCTTTCGATCATTGCCACGGTGGGCGAAGGCATGAAAAAGAGTTCAGGAATTGCCGGAAAGCTTTTTTCGGTACTCGGTAAAAACGGGATCAACATCATTGCCATTGCGCAGGGTTCGTCGGAGATCAACATTTCGGTGGTTATCAACAAGAACAACCTGTCGAAGGCGCTGAATGCGATGCACAACGTCTTTTTCCAGTCGGAAGCCCGAATTCTCAACCTCTATCTGGTCGGGGCGGGATTGATCGGCCGAACGTTACTGCAACAGATTGAGTCGCAATACGAATTCCTACGGACCGAAAAACTCCTGCGAATTTGCCTCGTTGGCGTATCGAACACCAAAAAGATGTTGCTCGACCCGAAAGGCATCGACCTCACCAACTGGCAGGAACGACTGGTCAATGAAGGAGTGACAACTTCGTTACCGGCTTTTGTCGAGAAATTGAAAGACTACAACCTGCCCAACAGTGTGTTCATCGACTGCACGGCGGATAAGGATATTCCGTTGTTTTACGAACCGCTGCTGAACGCCAACGTGTCGATTGTAACACCCAATAAAGTGGCCAACTCCGGATCGTATGCCGAGTATAAACGGTTGCAGCGGGCAACGGTTCGGCGCGGGGTCAAGTTCTTGTACGAAACCAATGTCGGAGCCGGTTTGCCCATCATCAATACCTTGCAGGGATTGATGACGTCCGGCGACCGGTTTTTGAAAATTGAAGCCATTCTGTCGGGCACACTGTCGTACATTTTTAACAATTACAAACCGGGGGTTTCGTTCGCCACGGTTGTTCGGGAAGCGAAAGAAAAAGGGTTTACCGAACCCGATCCGCGCGAAGATTTGAGCGGCATGGATGTGGCCCGAAAAATCCTCATTCTGGCCCGTGAAGCCGGTTTTGAACTGGAACCGTCCGATGTCACCATCAATAATCTGTTGCCCGAGAGTTGTATCAAAGCCCCCAGCATTCCGGCGTTTTTCGACGAACTGGACACCAACAATGCCTATTTTGAAAACCTGTTGCAAGGGGCCGAAGGCCGAAACGAGAAGTTGCGGTACGTTGCCACGTTTGAAAACGGGAAAGTAACCATTGAACTGCGTTCGGTCGGTTTCGATCATCCGTTTTACTCGCTGTCGGGTGCCGATAATATTATTTCGTTTACCACGGAACGGTACAAAGAGCGGCCCTTGGTGATCAAAGGCCCCGGTGCGGGTGCCGAAGTGACAGCCACCGGCGTGTTTGCGGACGTGGTCAGTATCGGGAGTTATCTGGCCTGAACCAAATAACCCGTTGAATTTGTATAATAGACAAAAGAATGTTGTTGCATCGGCAATAACTTACCACTGTGGATTCAATAAAAGTATTTGCCCCCGCGACCGTCGCCAATGTGGCCTGCGGTTTTGACATATTCGGTTTTGCCGTCGATAGCCCCGGCGACGAGATCATTGTCCGTAAAAGTGAATTGCCGGGTGTCCGGATCAAAGCCATCATTGGCGACGAAGGCCGTTTACCCAAGCAGGCTGAGCGAAATACGGCCGGTATTGCCATCCAGACGTACCTGAAACACATTGAATCCGACCAGGGGCTGGAAGTAATTCTGCATAAAAAAATGCCCCTGGGCAGCGGGCTGGGTTCCAGCGCAGCCAGTGCCGTGGCGGGTGTATTTGCTATTAATGAGCTATTGGGGCGCCCGCTCAACCAACTTGATCTGCTTCCCTTTGCGATGGAAGGCGAACGGCTGGCGTGTGGCTCGGCCCATGCCGACAACGTAGCCCCTTCGCTGATGGGCGGCTTTGTGGTTATCCGGAGTTATAACCCGCTGGATATCATCACCATCAACACACCTGCTCAACTTTTTGCAACAATTGTTCACCCGGAAATTGAAGTCAACACCAAAGACGCCCGGTATATTTTGAAAAACGAGGTGTCGATGAAAAACACCATCATTCAGATGGGCAACGTAGCCGGTTTGATCGCCGGTTTGATGAAGCCCGATTACGACCTCATTGGCCGTTCGATGGTGGATGTGATCATTGAACCGATCCGGGCCATTCTCATTCCCGAGTTCAGCGAAGTCAAACAGGCCGCGCTCGATGCGGGGGCGCTCGGTTGCAGCATTTCCGGTTCCGGCCCCTCGATGTTTGCTCTCAGCCGCGATCAACCTACCGCGCTCCGCGTTGGGGCCAGCATGCAGGCGGCTTTCCAGGCTGTCGGTATTGGCAGTGAATTGTATGTTTCCGGGATCAACCAGGAAGGGCCCCGCGTTCTCGGATAATTGGAACAATATTTGCATATACAATTCGGTCAGCCACTTTAGGTTATCCGTAGGGCAACCCGGTTTCATTGCGATTCAGTTTAGCTTTCTGCCGTATACGTAAGACACTTTAAATCAGAAAATTATACGTCTGATTGTCGCCTGTAGTGCTTAAACGAAACGTGGAACCTTTTCCCGATGAGAGATGATTAGAGCGCTACTCCTGTGTGTATGCATCCCGTTTTTTGCCTTTTGCCAGCCCGTCATTGAAACCCGGCCCAGCCGCATCTTTGCCGAAATGGGCGGTTTTTATACCTCCGGTAAACCAACGCCTTTCTGGCTTCGGACCAATCAATACGGGATTATTCCCAACACCCTGCCCTACGCAACAGTCCGGGTTGGCGTCCGCCAGGATTACTGCTATTATCCGTTAACTGATGTAACCTCGCCCCTTCGGCGGGATCGTTTTGGAATTGGATACGGTTTCGACGTAATTTCAAACTTGAATGCGCAAACAAAAAACACAATTTTACTTCCCGAAGCTTACCTGAAAGCTCGTGCCGGAGCCTTCGAAATCATGGCCGGACGACGACGCGAAGTAGTCGGTTTGGTGGACTCAACCTTGAGTTCGGGTTCCTACAGCTGGTCGGGAAATGCATTGCCACTCCCGAAAGTCCAGATCAGTTTGCCCAATTACACGCCCATCGGTTTTACGAAAGGATTGCTTTCGTTTCGGGGTAACTTCGCCCACGGCTGGTTCGGCAGTCAGCGCAAGGTTCAGCACTACTTTTTGCACCAGAAATCGTTGTATGTCCGCCTGGGAAAACCGCGCTGGCCCGTAAAATTCTACGCCGGTTTCAATCATCAGGCCCAATGGGGAGGCTACACCGACCAGCTTCCCGAATCGCTCGTCAAAGACGGGCATTTCCCTTCCCGTTTGCAGGATTACCTGTTCGTTTCCCTGGGCAATAGCCTCGGGCGGTTAGGAGGACTCGACACCACACGCTACAGTAAATTTGATCGTGAAAACCGGGTCGGCAACCATCTGGGAACCATCGATTTAGGCATCGAATTCAGTTCCAGAAAGATTTCCGTATTGTTATATCACCAGAGTGTCTACGAAGACGGGTCGCTGTATTACCTCACGAATATCGAAGATGGCCTGACGGGTTTGCGGTTTCGTAGCCTGAATCCGGTTCGCTCCGGTTTGCGGATCACGGGCGCTGTCGTCGAGTTTTTATACACGAAAAGTCAGGGCGGTAATGTTTTTGCCGATGGCAACCATTTCCGGGGCAAAGACAATTACTTCAATCACACGCAGTATCAGGATGGCTGGTCGTATTTCGGACGGGGCATCGGAACGCCCTTCATTACGCCGGTAACCGACTCCCGTCCCGAATTGTCGCAATACGGTTTTTTCAGTAACAATCGGGTTCGGGTTTATCACGCCGGTATTCAGGGCGGTTTTGCCCGCAATTGCCTGTTCCAGGTAAAAGTCTCGTACAGTGAGAATTACGGCACCTACGACGTCCCATTTCCCGAAACGATCCAACAAATTTCAGCCTTTATGATGCTCGAACTGCCCGTGAATCAGCGGGGTTTGCTGGTTACCCTGTCCGCAGCCGCCGATCAGGGCGATTTATTCCCAAACAGCAGTGGCATCTACGCCGGTGTTCGAAAAACGTGGGATTATTTTAAATACCGGATCAGGAAATGAACTGACGGTTTACAGTTTTCCGTTTACGGTATTCGGTGCGCTGACGCACGAAAATGGCATGCGTTAGACCCTGAACACCGTAAACGGAAAACCGAATACCGTCCATCAATCTTCCGGAAAAGGGATAAAGATAAAACCGGCGAAGTCGGCATCGACGACGAAAAGGCAACAGTATTCGTCCGGATTCTTGTAGTTTTCCTTGAAGTCATTCACCGATTCTTCGGCCACCAGTTTACGCTGCACAAATTCTTCCAGCAACGACGCCCGATAGGTCCAGGCATTGTCGGTGATTTCTTTCGGCCCCAGCAGCAATTGCCCCACATCGACCGCCCGGCGGGATGCGACAAAAATGGGATTTTCCGTAAAACCGCGCTTCCGAATCACGTACGAAGCCTCTTTCAACGTGTCGGCTACCTTCACAAAATCAGTCGACACCAGGCTCATTAACTTCCGGTTTACATCCGGCGAATTGGCGTCGTCGAGCAGAATATTTTCGTTACTATTGTTGATCATGTTTATCCGGTTTTCAGTTTACGGTTTTTGGTTTATGGAGACTGACGCATTCATTTTTGTGTGCGCTAGCTACCGTAAACCAAAAACCGCAACCCGTAAACTTTTATATCCTGGCAGCCAGTAACAGGCTTAAATCCTTGAACCGCATGTTGAATTTCTTGGCGATGTAAGCGTTGGTTAGCAGACCGTTATGACTGTAAACCCCCTTCATAAACCAGCGGTTGGCAAACATCATTTCTTCAATGCCACCGATGGTCCCAGTCTGTAACAAAAACGGTAGAAAAATGTTGCTCAACGCCAGACTGGCCGTGTGGGCCACCCGCGAAGCAATATTCGGCACGCAATAGTGAATGACATTCTGGAACTTGTAAGTCGGATTTTTGTGCGTCGTCATTTTAGACGTTTCAAAGTTCCCACCCTGGTCGATCGACACGTCAATGATGATCGCATCGAGTTTCATGTGCGACACCATCTCCTGCGTCACCACAATCGGGCTCAGACCGTCTTCCGCCCGCATGGCTCCAATGACCACATCGGCGCGCTGGATCGCTTCCGAAAGTGTATCGGTTTCGATGATCGAGGTGTAAATGTGCTGCCCGATGGCGTATTTCAGCCGCTGGAGTTTGTAGATGTGTTTATCGAAAATCTTGATTTCGGCCCCCAGTCCCAGTGCGGTTCGGGCCGCATATTCGGCGACGGTTCCGGCCCCCAGAATCACCACTTTCGTGGGTGGAACCCCCGTAATACCGCCCAGAATTACGCCCCGACCGTTGTTGGCACTGCTCAGGTATTCACCGGCAATCAGCATGACCGTGCTCCCCGCAATTTCACTCATGGCCCGGATGATCGGCATGCCTCCGACTTTATCCTCAATGTATTCGTACCCCAGCGCCGTAATTTTCTTACTGTTCAGCCGTTCGAAGTATTTTTTATCGTGATTTGGCAAATTGACCGCCGAGATGAGCGTGCTACCGGTTTTGATGTAGTCGAACTCTTTGTCTACCAACGGTTCTACCTTCAGGATCAGGTTGGCGTCGTAAACTTCTTTGGGCGACGGAACGATCAATGCACCGGCTTCGCTATAATCATTATCAGAAAATTTAGCCCCTTCGCCAGCCCCTTTTTCCACCAGCACTTCGTGGCCGTGCCGCACCAGAATGGTGACGGCTTCGGGTGTCAGAGCAATCCGGTTTTCCTGTAATGAGACCTCTTTGGGCATCCCGATCATGAGACTGCCGTTGTGCTTCTTAACAGCGGCAGGAGCCTCCTGCGGATATAGTGCCGTCTGCTTTGCTAATTGTTCAAACCCAGTCACTTATAAACGGGATTTATGATTAAGTACCACGAATTATCAATCTTTTTTGAGCCGGTTTCTTCGAAAAAACCGTCCGGGCAACAGATAACCCGTTCTTTCTTAATCCGTCATTTAGGTCAATTGGTTTCCAGTATTCGTTCGCCCTCCGCTACCGCCAGATGGATTGTCCAGGCATCGGGAGGCAACAATCCGGCAATTCGTTCCGGCCATTCGATCAAACAGCGTTCGCCCGAATCGATGTATTCCTCCAGCCCACTGTCCAATGCTTCTTCTTCATCGCGAAGCCGGTAACAATCGAAATGGTAGATCGGTTCGCCTTTCCCGGTAACGTATTCATTTACAATTGAAAACGTTGGGCTTTGAACCGTATTCACGACACCCAGCTGCCGACAAACCGCTTTAATCAAGGTCGTCTTCCCGGCTCCCATCGGCCCGTTGAATAACCAGACCGAACGCGCACTACCGGCATCTATCAGTTGTCCGGCAACCGCGTCTAATTCAGCAAGGCTTCGAAAGCGAATGGTCATTCCTGCAACATAATTCCAATTCCAAAGATAACACTTTTCTTTGTCTCTTCAGGCCCTGTCGATAGTTGACGTTCTGGTCAAAATTAGGCATCTTCGGCCCTCAACTTTAGTTCACAAAAACGTATGTCCCGTACTATTCAGGTTGGATTAATCGGTTTCGGGTTGTCGGGCCGGTATTTCCACGCGCCTTTCCTAACCGTCAATCCGCATTTCAAATTAGCCAAAGTAGTTGAGCGTCACCGCACTGACGCCGAAGCGTTTGACCCCACCATTCAGACCGTTCGGAGCCACGAAGAATTACTGGCCGATCCGGACCTTGACCTGATCATTGTCGGTTCGCCCAACGATACCCATTATTCCTACGCCAAAGCCGCACTTGAAGCCGGAAAACACGTGCTGATCGAAAAACCATTCGCTAATAGTCTGGAGCAGGCCCGCGAGTTGCTGGATCTGGCGAGCAAAAAAGGACTGGTTGTTATTCCGTATCAAAACCGGCGCTACGACGCGGATTTTCTGACCATTCAGCAAGTTTTGCGGGAAAACCAGATTGGCGATGTCGTGGAATTCGAGTGCCGGTACGACCGGTATCGGCCCGATATTCTCGATAGCTGGAAAGAAAAAGATCCGGCGGGCGGTGGGAATCTGTTCAACCTGGGTCCGCACCTGATCGATCAGGCCATTGCCTTGTTCGGCGTACCGGAAGCGGTTTCGGGCGACGTCCGCATCATTCGCAAAGGCGGTATTCTGGATGATTATTTCGATGTGCGGTTAGTATATGCCGATAAACGCGTCATCCTGAAATCGTCGATGCTGGCGGTCGACAATAGCCTGCGCTACATCATTCACGGCACCAAAGGCTCGTTCATCAAACACGGACTGGACGTTCAGGAAGAAACGCAGCGGAAAAACATCCTGCCCGATACGCCCGACTGGGGTGCCGAGCCCGAAAGCCAGTACGGCACCCTGACGACTCCGAACGGTCGGTTTACCTTCCCGAGCCAGCCGGGGAATTACCATCATTTTTACGACAATCTGTACCGGGCCATCGTTGGTGAAATTCCGCAGGAAGTAACCCCCGAACAGACATTGGCCGTTATTCGAATCATCGAACTGGCCGGGGAAAGCAGCAAACAGAAAAAAGTGCTGGCGTTTTAAAACGTACCCACGGACTTTAGTCCGTGAGATTCTCGAATGCCTCGCAATTGGGTCTATTTCGGGATCTCACGGACTAAAGTCCGTGGGTACGTTCAATTAGTAACCCGGATTCTGCGTTAGGGTCGCTTTGCCATTTTTCTGGCTGTTCAGGATTTCCTGCAACGGAATCGGGAAATACTCGTGCTTGCCTTTGATGAATGTAACGCCATTCAGGTACGACCGTTTCTTGGCTTCAGCGGGATAATAAGCGTTTAAGGTTACATCCGCAATGCCCCAGCGAACCAGGTCAAACCGGCGGTGGCCTTCCATGCCGAACTCCAGCCGCTGTTCAAATTGCACGGCTTTGCGGGCTACCGCTTTGTCCGTCCAGGCCGTGGTATATTCCTTGATCACGTAATTGGCAGCCGCTTTTCCGTCGGTGCCTTTTACAAAACCGTCCGGATTGGCCGCCCGGCGACGAATCTGGTTGATATAATCACGGGCTTTTTCCAGGCTACCCACTTCAATTTCTGCCTCGGCCAGCCACAGCAGAACGTGCGAATACCGGATCATGCGGTAGTTGTTGGCGTTCAAACGCGGGTTACTCGCGAAGGTGTTCGTACCGACATCCGAACGGTACATAACGTGTTTTTTCGGTGAATACGGTCCGCCATACGCCTGATCACGAACGTATAATTTACCGGGATGCACCCCCCAGTCCAGGAACGGAATGCCCCGACGACCCACCGTATGGTCCAGACGCGGATCGACTTGCCCTTCGTACGGCGTAAACGCTGCAGTCGATTCGATGCCCTGATCGCTTTTCACATCCTCTTTGTTGAAGTCATCCAGCATCGGCAAACCGTTTGCATCGGTTTTGAACGCGTTGACCAGATTCTGCGAAGGCTGGAAGAAACCGCAGCAGGTCGTCACCCCACCCCCACCGTACGGATAGTTCAGGGTCGCCCCAATGTTGCCATTTTCCCCGCCCGACGCACCGTCGTTGACCGAGTGCTCGATTTCAAAAATAGACTCCGCATTGTTGTTGGTTACGGCCCGGAAATTGTCATGATACAGGGGCATCAGTTTATACTGACCACTGGCTACAATGGCATCGAGCAACGTTTTGGCTTCGGCGTATTTTTTCTGAAACAGATACGCTTTTGCTAACGTAGCCGCAGCGGCCCATTTGGTAACACGTCCTTTTTGCGTTTGGGTAGCGGGTAAAACGTCGTAAGCCGCCTGCAAATCCGCATTAATTTTCGGCCAGATGTCTTCGGTATTCGGGATTTTGGTGCTTTCCAGGTCGCTCGGGCTGTACGTTTTATCGTCGATGTACGGTACCATGTTGAACATCTTTTTCAGCTCGAAGTGGAAATGGCCGCGCAAAAACCGTGACTCCGCCACAATCTGTTTGCTTTCCGCTTCGGAAATATCCTTGGCCATCGGCAGGTTTTGCAACACGTCATTGGCGCGGGCAATTCCGTCGTACATGCCCCGCCATTTTCCGCGGAAATAGATGTTGTCCGACTGAATATTGCCCTGTTCGATCAGCGAAATCGGCGGCTGATCGCCCGCAATCGTGCCTTTGTACGCATCGTCGGAAGCGACGCTGCCGTAGACCCAGTTATCGCCGGACGACTGGTACGAACGATACGCGCCTTCGGCCGTTGCCCAGCCGTCGAGCAGTGAATAGGCCCCGATCAGCAGCGCGTTGATCCCGGCTTTATTTTGCAAAACCGTATTGGAAAGAGCGGCTTTCGGCTGCACTTCCAGGAATTTGTCCGAGCAGGATGTCGCGATCGTGCAGCAGACTATGAACAGAAATAAGGTTATTTTTCTCATGGTTTTTCGTCTCTTGATCGCTTAAAAACTCAGGTTCAAGCCCAACAACAAGGATTTGGCAACGGGGTACGAACCGCCGTCGACGCCCAACTGACGGTCGTTTCCGGCCGAATAGTTACGCAGATTGATTTCGGGGTCCATGCCGGAATACTTGGTAATCGTCGCCAGGTTCTGACCCTGCACGTAAACCGATGCCTGACCCAGACCAAGTTTCGACAGCAGTTTGGCGGGCAGCGTGTAGGTCAGCTGAATGTTCTTGAAGCGGAAATACGAACCGGATTCGAGGTAATATGTCGAAGGCAAAATACTGACCTGGTCGCTCGAACGCAACTGAGGCAGAATGGCGTCGGTTTTGCCCGGCCGCCACGAGTCATACAGCATGCGGGTGCTGCGGTTTCCGGCAAAGGTCGGGAAGTCGGTCCAGTATTTTACATAATTGAAAATATCGTTGCCCTGAACGCCCTGACCGAAAATCGTCAGACCGAAGTTTTTGTAATTCACGCTCAAGTTGACGCCGTAGTTGAAATTCGGGTGCGGATTGCCGATGATGCTCAGGTCGCCCGAATCCACTTTGCCGTCGCCATTGACATCCCGGAATTTAAAACGGCCCGCCCGGTTTTCCGTAGCGGCATTTCCGAATTGAACCGGATGTTTGGCGGCTTCTTCATCCGATTGAAAAATCCCGTCGATCGTGTAGCCAAAGAACGATGAAATCGGGTAACCTTGCTGCGTCACCACGAAGTTCTGAATCCGTTCGTCGTTGATGCCGAAGTACTGGGTTTTCGGATCGCCGTTGGTTTTAACGACTTCGTTGCGGTACGTTCCGAGGTTCAGGCCCACATTGTACGTCAACCCGTTGGTTACTTTACCGTTGTAGTTCAGCATGAGGTCCACCCCCCGGTTACGCATTTCGCCAATGTTCTGGAACGGCGCCGTAGCCACCCCCTGCGTCAGCGGAATCTGAACCGGGAAAAGCATATCGGACGTCGTCCGGGTGTACCAGTCGAAACCGATGCTCAGTTTGTTTTTCAGCAGGGTCGCGTCCAGACCGATGTTGGTGCTGGTGGTGGTTTCCCACTTGGCGTTGGCGTTTCCGAACTGCGTCAGCTCGTAACCCGGCACCGCCGAAGTGCGCGTGCCGTTAATGTCGTAAAACGACGTGATCGGGTTGGTGCTGAACTGGGTGTATGGGTTGTAGTTCCCGATTTCCTGGTTACCGGTTTGGCCCCAGCCGATCCGCAGTTTCGCATCGTCGAGCCAGGTTGCTGATTTCAGGAAGGGCTCCTGCGAAATCCGCCAGCCCGCGCTCACCGCCGGGAAATACGCCACCCGGAAGTCCTTGGCAAACCGCGAAGAACGGTCGCGCCGGATCGTTGCGTCGAACAGGTATTTATCGCCCAGTGCGTAATTGAGTTTCGCAAATTCGGAAGCCAGCCGCCAGTTCGACGCCCCCCCGTTGTTGGTCTGAACGCCCGTTCCGGCGCTGAGGTAGCGGTTTTCGATGTCGTCAACTGCGAAGTTGGTACGGCTGGCGTCGAAGAATTCGTAGTAGTTTTTGATCGATTCCGTTCCGACGATGAGGTTAAACCGGTGCTTGTCGCCGAATGTCTTGTTGTACGTCAGGGTGTTATACCACGTCCAGGTCCATTCGTAGTTGTTGTTGGTCTGCAAGCTGTTCGAGCCCCGCGATTCCGGCGATTCGATGTCGCGAAGGGTGTAGTTCTTGAAGTTGTACAGGTTGTAGTCGATCCCGAAACTGGTGCGCGCCGTCAGGTTTTTCAAAATGTCGACTTCGGCGTACGCGTTCCCGAATAACCGCACTTCTTTCTGGAGGTTATCCTTGTTCCGCCACAAATCGGCCACCGGATTCCGGGCGTTGTCGAGGTCGCCCCCTCGCGCTCCGGCGTAATAACCGGTTACGTCAAAAACCGGAATGATGGGCTGAATCCGATAAGCAAAGGAAATCGGGTTACTTTCGTTGCTGTTCCCGTTCGGCTGACCCAACCGTTCGCCGTAAGCCACCTGAAAATTTTGCCCGACCCGAACGCGTTTGTTCACGTTGAACTCGGTGTTGGCCCGCAGCGAATACCGTTTATAACCGGTATACATCATGATGCCCTGCTGATTGAAGTAGTTCAGCGACATCGCATACCGGCCGGATTCCGTTCCGCCCGAAACACCCAACTGGTGGTTTTGAATCGGGGCCGGATTAAAAATTTCATCGAACCAGTTCGTTCCCGTTTTATTGGCTTTGGTAATCAGCCACTTGGTTTTGTTAAAGTCCGGACCGTCGATGTTATTCGAGTAGTTGATGTAGTTGCCGTTGGCATCCTGTGCCACACGCGGATCACTGGCCGAGGCCGCGCTCGGGAAAATGTAATCCGGAATCACCGGCGTCGGACCATTGCCAAACTGCGAGTGCGTCGGATTTCCGTTGGCCCCAACGGCCCCGGAATTTTTCCGGGATTCCCAGGTCAGCTGAGCATACTCGTTCGTGTTCAGCATGCTCAGGAACTTGCCCGGACGCTGCGTACCGTAATAGACATCGTAGGAGAACTTCGGTTTACCAGCTTTGCCTTTTTTGGTCGTGATGATCACCACCCCGTTACCGGCCCGTGAACCGTAAATGGAAGCCGCCGAAGCATCTTTCAAAACCTGAATAGTTTCGATGTCGTTCAGGTTCAGGGTATTGAGATTCCCTTTGGTGGGCGTTCCGTCGATGACGTATAGCGGAGAGTTGTCGTTGATCGTACCAAAACCACGAATCCGCACCATAACGCCACCGCCCGGTGAGTTCTCGTTTCCAACCTGCACCCCGGCCACCCGGCCCTGTAGCGCCTGACCGACGTTGGTAGCCGGAACCGACAGCAGTTGCTTGGCATCCACCGTCGCGACGGCCCCCGTGATGTCTTTCTTCGACTGCGAACCGTAACCCGTTACAATTACTTCGGAGAGGGTTTTGATGTCCGGCTGAAGTGTAATCGAGATGGTCGACCGGTTTCCAATGGAAATTTCCTGTCCGGTGAATCCAATGGCCGAAACCGTGAGGATATCTTTTCCGGTGGGTACATTGAGCGTAAACTTGCCATCGGCATCGGTTGCTGCGCCTACGGTGGTTCCTTTGATGACGACGTTGGCGCCGGGTAACGGATTGTTGTCATTTCCGTCGGTGATGAGGCCGGTTATTTTACGATCCTGCGCCCAGGCAGCAACTGTCAGTAACCACGCCAAAGCCACCGCTGCGCTGAAGCGCAGCGGCCTTAGGTAATTGTTTCTCATAGAGGTGGTAGTTGGTTTGTAAAAAAGGGTGATTAAGTTGTACCACATATGGTACAGGCTTACGAAAATAACCTTTTTTCTGACCAAAAATCAAGTACAAAGCTTTCACCACACCTATTTTTTTCTTAATCTCTCAAAGATTGAATATAAAAAAACCGGGCTAACCTCCCGGTTTTTTCGCTGTATTCAATGATGAACTGGTATTAAGCTAATTTACTTCAAATTTAAATCAGCCATTACCGTTTGTACTTTTTGTTTCAATTGTTCATAAACCGCATCGAAATCCTCTTTGCGCCCAAGCGGCTCATTCACACCGACGTAGAATTTGATCTTGGGTTCGGTTCCTGACGGGCGGGCCGACACCTTCGTTCCGTCGGCGGTGAAGAACTGCAACACGTTCGACGATTCGATGCCCATTTTCCCGGCCTCGATGGCGGTTTTCTCACCGGTTTTCAAATCCGTCCGTTCAAGACTGGCGTAATCATCGACCCGCAAAACCGGTGAACCGGCAATCTGCTTCGGCGGATTGGCGCGGAAATCGGCCATCATCTGCTGGATTTCTTCGGCCCCGGTTTTGCCTTTTTTGGTCAGCGAAATCAGTCCTTCGTAGTAAAAACCAAACTTCTGATACATTTCCATCAGCAAATCGAACAGGCTCAGTCCTTTGTCTTTGGCATACGCCGTCAGCTCGGCAATCATGGCGCAGGATGCAATGGCGTCTTTATCCCGCACGAAATCGCCAATCAGGTAGCCGTAACTTTCTTCGCCCCCGCCGATAAACTGCTGCTGGCCTTCGAGTTCGCGAATAATCTGGGCAATGTATTTAAAACCGGTCAGCGTGTTGTAACAAAAAACGCCGTATTCCGCGCACATTTTATCAATGAGATCGGTTGTCACGATGGTTTTGGCGACAAACTCCTTGCCGGTCAGCTTGCCGTTGTCTTTCCAGGCCTGCAACAGATAATAGATGATCAGGCTGGCCATCTGATTGCCGTTCAGGAGTTCAAATTCGCCGTGGTGATTGCGGGCGCCCGAACCCACGCGGTCGGCATCGGGGTCGGTCGCCATGATCAGATCGGCGTTGATCGCTTCGGCTTTGTTCAGCGCCAATTGCATGGCATCGCGTTCTTCAGGATTCGGCGATTTTACGGTCGGGAAGTTGCCATCCGGTTTAGCCTGCTCCTCCACAATATTCACGTTGGTGAAACCCAGCGCTTCCAGCACGCGCGGAACCAGCGTAATACCGGTGCCGTGGATCGGCGTATAAACGATGTTCAGGTCTTTCTGCCGCGCAATCACATCCGGATTGATCGAGTTGGATTTGATCCGCTCCACATAAACGCTATCGACTTCCTCATCGATCAGGTGAATTTTTTCGGGAATGCCCTCAAACTTCACATCGTCGATGGAGGTGATTTTATTGACTTCGGTAATGATATTTTTATCGTGGGGCGCCACCACCTGTCCGCCGTCGTTCCAGTACGCTTTGTAACCGTTGTATTCCGGCGGGTTGTGCGAAGCCGTCACGACGATCCCGCTCTGGCAACCCAGTTGGCGAATGGCAAAGGACAGTTCGGGCGTTGGGCGCAGCGAGCTGAACAGATACACTTCCATGCCGTTGGCCGAGAAAATATCCGCGACAATCCGGGCAAATTCCGGGCTCATCCGACGGCTGTCGTGCGCGATGGCGACTTTAATCTGCTGATCGGGAAATGCCGCATT
The DNA here is from genome assembly GCF_003858635.1 of Larkinella rosea. Lineage (GTDB taxonomy): Bacteria > Bacteroidota > Bacteroidia > Cytophagales > Spirosomataceae > Larkinella > Larkinella rosea. Next base: position 854,728 of record NZ_RQJO01000009.1, on the reverse strand, counting down.
CAGGTAATTTGCCAGGCCCTGCGTGGCCGCTCCGACGGTATAGCGGTTCATGCGGTTGGAACCCACGCCGATAACACCCCGCAAACCGCCCGTACCAAATTCCAGGTTTTTATAGAAGGAGTCGATCAGCTCGGTTGTTTCGCCGTTGTCCAGTAATTTCTGAATTGCCGCTTTTGTTTCGGAGTCGTAATTGCCGTTGAGCCAATGATCGATGGTAGATTGGGTTGCCGTATCAATTGCAGTTGTCATAAGGAATGAGTGTTAAAATCGGTTGCCAATTTACAGTTCTTAATGACGTAGTCAAATCCTTTTGGTAAAAGGTTTCAAAACCATAAAAGGTTGGATAAAACGGTCAAAGAATCAAAACCGGCAGCCAGAAAATCCCGTCGCCAATCCAACGAAAGCGCTCGTTGGTCAAAAACCGGTTGGGATACCGCTGAATCAGGTACAAAACTGCGCTCATCATGCCTTCGATGACGGCCGCCCGCTGGGCAAACCGGTCATCCGCCATGAAAAAGATCACCAGCGATAAAACCGTCACAACCACCGTCAGCGTCCGTAACACCACATCGCTGCGATCGAATCCCAGAATGGTCGCCAGGTTGTAGGCGGTGTCTGGAAACTCGTAGGATTCCATGACCGAAAACAGCAGAAGATTCTGGAAAACGATGAAAAGAAACAACATTCCCAGTCCAATTTCGGACCAGCCGATCGTCGGCTTTTGCGCCCACGAACTGCCCCAGACGCCCACTGTATAGAGTAATGTCACTGCGGGTTCTTTCCAAACCATTTTCGTATTGGACACCCCCAGCCGGGAAACGCCCCAGACATACGCGCCCGAAACCAGCGCCAGTGCAGTGCCAAAGATCAAAACGCTTTTGGGAAGCCAGAATAACAGGATGAAACAGACGGCCACCAGACCCATCAAAACCGGCCGAAGCGTCGCCCGGTTTTCAGCGTGAAACCGGTGCCGGATCGTCATCTCCGTATGGGTAATCTCACTTTTATGGGCATCATACAGCCGGTCGACTGCGTAAATCACAAACACACAGATGCCCAGTAAAACCGTAGTTGCCCAACCAACCGGCCGGTGACCATCGGGCAGTCGGGCGACCATAATATGGGAAAAAACCGCTCCGGCTACCACATCGAGACTGAGGTAATGGGCCTTTTGCAGGAGGTGTCTGATCGAGTCAATGAACTTCATAAGGCGGTTTTTGCTCCACTACGAAAAGCCGAACAAAACATAGAATTTAAGAAAACGGGAGTCGGGCGGGGCGTCGTTCCAGCACCCGCACCGGATCGCCAACGCGCAGTTTGCCCGGGTGTTCGGCCAGGACGTTCTGACCAAATAAAATTTTGTTATCCAGCCGCCGGTAGGTCGCCAGCGTTTTGAGCGGTTCCTTTCCTTTCGTACCGGTCTGCGGGTCAATGGTGGTCAGTACACAACGAGCGCAGGGCTTTACGCCAAAAAACCGTAGTTCACCAATCTGAAAGCGGTACCAGGTATCTTCCTCGTGCGGCAAAACGCCTTCCACCACCAGGTTAGGCCGAAACCGGATCATTTCGAGCGGTTTTTCGACCCGGCGATTCAGTTCGTCCAGCGAATCCGTGCTGATCACCAGATACGGATACCCGTCGGCAAAACTAACCACATCGTCGGGTTGGGCATACTTCGGATCGACCGGACGCCGGGAATTTTCGGGCATGTAAACCAACCGGCACGGAAAACCCAGCAAACGGCTAAACCAGTCGTCGGCTTCCTGACTCACCACCCGCGAATCGACGGCCTGATTGTCCCAGACGTAGGCCGTCAGTTGCTCGTCCGTCGCCTGGTCGAGCGGAATGTCCAGCCCATCTTCGGGCCGGTGGCGGTGATAGACCCGCAAGTGCCGGTCGGTCAGTTCGACCTCGACCAACGCCATTACGGTATTTTCGCGCTGGGTCAAAAATACGCCGTCGGGTTTCACCAGCATCCAGCGCCGGTCGTAGCGAAATCCTTTCAGTTCAACTTCGGCTTCGGACAACGAAATTCCACCCAGCGATTTGATGGGGTAAATCCGGATTTCCTTTAAAACGGGTGCATTCATGGGGCAAAGGTAAGCAATCGTCTCCGACGGTTTTTAAACCGTTTTACCAACGGGGCAGCGGACTGACGTCCTGCGAGGTAAATTCCCCTTTCAAATACTTGAAATGGGCCGCCATCGCAATCATCGCGGCATTATCCGTACAATATTCAAACTTTGGAATGTAGACGTTCCAGCCTTCCTCCTGTCCCATCGTAGTCAATGTGGACCGCAGACCAGAATTGGCTGAAACACCCCCGGCCAAAGCGATTTCACGAATACCGGTCTGACGGGCGGCTTTCCGCAATTTGGTCAGCAGAATTTTAATCAGCGTTTGCTGGATGCTGGCGCAAATATCCGGCAGATTTTGCGCGATAAAATCCGGATTCGCCTTGACCTGCTTTTGAAGGAAGTAGAGAAAAGCGGTTTTGATTCCACTGAACGAAAAATCCAGGCCCGGCATGTCGACCGTCGGAAACGGGAAGGCCAGCGGGTTGCCCTGTTGGGCATACCGATCGATGAGCGGCCCGCCCGGATAAGGTAAATTGAGCAGCTTAGCAGTTTTGTCGAAGGCTTCGCCCACGGCATCGTCCTGGGTTTGCCCGATGATTTCCATGTCGAGATAATCCCGCACCTGCACGATCTGGGTGTGCCCTCCGCTAACCGTCAGGCACAGGAACGGAAACCGGGGAGAATGTTGTTCATCAATGAAATGAGCCAGCACATGGGCCTGCATGTGGTGAACTTCGATGAGCGGAATGTCCAGTGCCAGCGCGAACGCTTTGGCAAACGATGTGCCCACTAAAAGTGATCCTAACAACCCGGGACCGCGCGTAAAAGCAACGGCATTTACCGCGTTTTTTTGTATGTTTGCTTCAGACAAGGCCCGATCGACGACGGGTACAATCCGTTGCTGATGCACCCGCGAAGCCAGTTCAGGAACAACACCACCGTACTGTTCGTGGATTAGCTGGGTCGCTACAACATTAGATTGTATTTTTCCGTTAACAGATACAGCAGCCGACGTCTCGTCGCAGGAAGATTCAATTGCCAGAATTGTCATTTTTCAAAAGTAATCAATATCGAAAGTAATGAATAATGAACAATGAATAATGAATATCCTTCCGGTTCGATTGATTTGTCCTGAAATCAGCCGTCAGAACGGACACGCATTGTTCATTTTGCATTGTTCATTGTTCATTGAACAATAAATGCGTTCATTCTTCACCATACTTCTTAAAACCCTGCTTTACACCGTGTTGGTCGTATTGCTGGTGGTCGGAATCGTGGGGGTTAGTCTGCAAATACCGGCCGTTCAAACGGAGGTAGTGCGTTACGCGGCCAAACGGGTGTCGGAAAAACTACTGTTCCCGGTCGACATTCAGCACATCACTATTAATTTTTCGTTTCCCAACGTCTGGGTAAATTCGCTGACGCTGGAAGAAGTCACGATTCGAAACCGCGACCTGAAACCGATGATCAGCGTCGACCGGCTGGAAGTGACGCTGGCACTCGAAAACCTGATCAACAATTCGGCTACGGATATTCACCTCGATGAAGTGCTGCTCTACCAACCGCGGGTCTCTCTGGTAAAAGATGCCAAAACCGGTAATCTGAACATCGACGATTTTCTGGAACGGATCAACGAAATGACCCGTGATACGACCAAACCATCCGTTGCCAACCAGAACATCCCGTTTACGATCGGCAAAGCCACGCTGGTCGACGGCGCATTCACCTACAATGACATGCGCAAATCGAAAATGGGGAAACGGCTTTTCGATTACAACCACTTCCGGGTCACCGGGCTAAGTGCCAACATCAATAGTTTTCTGCTACTGGGGGATACCATTGCGGTGAACATCGGACGGCTGAAAGGCTTCGAAAAACAGAGTAACCTCCGGATTCACCGGCTCGACACCAAGTTTCTTTACTGCGCCAAAGAAATGCGGCTCGACAGCCTTTTTGCCCGCATCAACGGATCGACAGTTCGCAACAAACTGGTGTTCTCGTACGATAGTTTTTCGGCTTTTAACGAGTTTAACGACGAGGTGATCATGCGGGCCAACCTGCGAAATGCCACCGTTCGGGCGCAGGATCTGGCACCATTTACTTCCTATTTCAACGATAACTTCGACATCGCCCGAGCCTCGGGCGATTACGTGGGCCGTATCAAAAATTTTAAGGTTACCAATGCCGACATCCGGTTTGGCCAAAATCACCGGAGCCGACTGGTGGGCGATCTGGCGTTTAAGGGATTGCCGGACAGTGACGAAAATACGATCGTCGATTTTCGGTTCAAGCCTTCGCAGGTCAATCTGGCTGACCTAAAACCGTATTATTCCGACCACGATTTCGACCGCATCACCGCGAAACTGGGCACCCTTGATTTTGCGGCCACCTATGCCGGACGGTTTATCGATTTTAAAACCGTTGGCACGTTCAAAACCGCTGTAGGCAAGGTTTCGGGTGATATGGCGCTGCATTTGAACGGCGATCAGGCGACTACCTACAGCGGAAATCTGAAGCTGATGGATGTCAATGTTGGTGCGCTCACCGACCAGCCCGACCTTCAGCGCATTGATGGCGAAGGAAAATTTGCCGGCCGGGGACTGACCATTAAAGATGGTTCGCTCGACCTGAATGCCCGGTTTTCGCGCGTCGGTTATCGGAATTACAAATACCGCAACCTGGCCGTTCAGGGAAACCTGCAGAAGTCCTTTTTCCGGGGGCAGGTCAGTGTGCAGGACACGAACCTGACGTTCAATTTGAACGGCGAATTTGATTTGCGCGGGGCCAAAAACCTGTTCGATGTACGCGGGACGGTTCAGCGGGCGGATATGCTGGCAACGAATCTGCTGGACGACAGCCTGATTGTTCGCAGCGATCTGGACGTCCAACTGGTTGGAAATACCGTCAACGAACTGGTCGGGAATGCCCGACTGCTGAACACGTTCGTCACGTACGGGAAACGCAATCTGGTGCTGGATACTTTATTCATGGCGTCGTCGGTGGCCAATAATGAACGATCGATTTCGGTCAATTCGGATTACCTCGATGCCAATCTGAAAGGTAATTTCCAGTTGACCCACGTCGCCGACGATCTGAACCGCATTGCGAAGGAATACCGCCTGAATTTTGCCGGAAATGCGGCCGGTATGGCCGCTTACTACCAGGAAAAACTTCGAAAACCGGTTTCGGTTACGCCCTACAACATTGATTATTCGTTCTTACTAAAAAATTCGCAGCCCCTCCTTGCACTCGTTTATCCATCGCTTTACGTATCGCCCAACACCAGACTGGAGGGGCGGTTTGGGGTCGATCAGTCGTCGTTGCTGACGTTGAACGGCTCAATCGATACGCTGAAATTTGATACGTACAATTTCTTCAAAAGTACGGTCGATCTGAATACGTCCAAGTTTATCAATTCACCGGACGTTCTGGCCTCGCTGATCATCAATTCGGCCCAGCAACAATTTGGTTCGCTGGCGGCTACCGAAAATCTCCAGGCCGAAGCGTCCTGGGACGTAAACCACATCGATTTTACGACCAGTCTGCACCAGCAAAAAAGCACCAACCGGGCCGATTTGAACGGTTCGCTGACTTTCAAGGGTGACGCCATCGACATTGAGCTCGAACGATCGAAATTCCGGTTGCTCGACAGCGTCTGGACGGTTTCGCCGGAAAACCTGATCCGGATTGTCGGGCCGGAAATTACCGTTCGAAACCTAACGGTTTCCAACCAGAATCAACTCATCTCGCTCGGCGGACGGGCTTCGCGGGATTCCCTGCAAACGCTGAATGTGGAAACCAAAAACTTCTTACTGGCGACGCTCAATCCGGTTTTTAAAACCAGGATTTCGGGCGTTGCCAACGGGAAAGTGGCCATTCGCGGGCTATACGGTTTGCCTCTGCTGGATGGGTCAATGACGATCGACTCGCTGAAATACAATGATTTCCTGATCGGAAACGTCGTCAACCGGAGTACGCTCGACCAATCGAACCGGATCAATTTAGACACCCGCATCCGGCGACTCGACCGGGAGGTGCTGGCCATTACCGGTATTTATACGCCCGGCGAATCGGCGGCAAATCCGCTGGACCTGAAGGCCGTACTCGAAGGCACGGATCTCCGGATTCTGGAACCGTTCGTCAAAGACATCGCGTCCAACATTGGCGGAACGGCTACGGGAGTGGTAACGATAAAAGGGAAAGCCGGTAATCCGGTTTTGGGTGGCACCGTCGACGTTGCCAATGGCCGACTGACCCTCGATTACCTCAAAGCGGATATTGGTTTTTCGGATAAGGTCTATTTTGGTTCGAACGAAATCGTTGCCAAAAACATGGTTTTGACCGATCTCAACGGCGGACGTGCCACCTTAAACGGGGGGGTGTATCACGATGGTTTCAAGTATTTCACGGTGGACCTGAACGTTGTGGACATGAAGAATTTCAAAATTCTCAATACCACGCTCAAGGACAACGACCAGTTTTACGGTACTGCCGTGGCCAGCGGCCGGGCAAGCATCGACGGCCCTTTCGACAACCTGAACATCCGCGCCAACGTCACCAGCAACCGGGGAACCAAAATATTTATTCCGCTCGATCAGGCCGCGACGGTTTCGAAGGAAGAAGTCATCCGGTTCATCAACGTCAGCCCGGCCCACCGCGACAGTGTGGCTCAGGCGAATGAACCGGTGGTCGATCTGTCGGGAATCCGGATGGATTTCAACCTGTCCATCACCCCCGATGCGTATTGCGAGATTCAGTTGGACCGTCAGACGGGTGACATCATCAAGGCGTACGGAACGGGGCAGCTTGCCATGAAAATTGATACGAAAGGCGATTTTACGATGACCGGCGCGTACGAAATTCAGCAGGGCGAATACACGTTTACGTTTGAGAACGTGATCAACAAGCGGTTTCAGATGTTGCCCAACAGCCGAATCACATGGACCGGCGACCCGTATGAAGCAATGGTCGATGTCAAAACCGCCTATACGCAATATGCCTCGCTTGCCCCGATCCTGCAGTATTATTCGTCCAATTCTTCCAACAACCCGGATCGTACGCGCCGGTATCCGGTCGATTTATTAATCAACCTGAATGGTCGACTGCTGGCCCCTGATATTTCGTACGATCTAAAAGTAAAAGAATACCCGCAGCAACCGGATTTTCGCCAGGCTGTAGCGGCTTTTGAGTCGCGCTTGAAAAGCAATGATCAGGAATTGGGGCGTCAGGTCAGCAGCATCCTGTTATTCAGCCAGCTGGCACCCGGCGAAGGACTCGGTCTGATCGATCCGGCCTCCTCCGCGGGCAACAGCGTGGTTGGTTCCGGACTAACCAACAGCCTGAGCGAGCTGCTTTCGAACCAGATCAGCCGTCTGGCTTCCACGCTCGACAAAAATCTGGATGTGGGGGTTTCGCTCAATGGCCTGGATCAGAATCTGGTCAACAACCTCCAGGTTCGGCTTTCGTACCGGTTCAACGATCGCTTCCGGATCAGCCGGGACGGCGGTTTTACGTACGGCCAGAATCAAACCAGTGTCGCCAGTCTGCTGGGCGAATGGACGCTGGAATATTGGTTGTCGCCCGACGGGCAATTGCGGTTGAAAATGTATAACCGGAATCAGAACCAGCTCGGAACCATCAACGCCACGACGTACGGAACGCTGACAACCGGCGGTGGCATGAGTATTCAGTACACACGTTCGTTCAACCGGTTGTTCGGGCCTGCTCCCGAGCCTCCCCGACCCGGTATTCGGCCACAGCCCACCCCCATCGAACGACCCGCCAATACCGTTCCTGTCCCGGTTTCGGAAACGTCCTCCCTTCAGGAAAAAGACGATTTTCAGTTATAACGTATCCGTGGACTAACCGGAGCCACGCGGTAAACCGGCGATACGGTAGAACAATAGATTATTTGGCTTTTATAAGAATTAACATAAATCTCTAAGGTTACAGAAACCTTTTTAAAGTAGCCAGCTGTTGTTGAATCGATTCCGTATCCACCATCTCTTCTTCGATTAATTCAATTCTGGTCCGTGTAAGATTCTTGACTTAATAGCCCGTTGGGGTCGTCGCAGGTGACGGCCATTGTCCGAACAATTCGCGTCCAGATGCCGGACAGGGTTCGGAGACAAAACAAAAAGTATGAGAAAATCGGTTTTATATTGCTTATCATTCGTAGCGCTTTGCAGTACAGCTTCACTGGCTCAATCGGCGGCTTCTGCGGGAAGTAGCGCATCGATCGGGTCGGTTTCGGCTGATCAACCCAATTCGGTTCGCAGCGGCTGGGCGGTTTTTCGCGATCCAACGCTGGATTCGCTGATCGATCTGGGATTAACCAGCAACCCCGACGTCCGGGTGGCCGTCAGCCGGGTCGAAGAAGCCCGGATCCGGGTTCGGGTGGCCGAGTCATACCTGTCACCGTCGATTCGGAGCAGCCTGAATTTCAACACCCAAAGTTTGTCGGAATACCGTCCGGTTGCCGTTCCGGTCACCAGTGAACGACTCCCGCGCATACAGCTAAATACGCTCCAGATTCTACCCATCGACGCCAGTTACGAAGTCGATTTGTTCAAACGCATCCGGAATACCGTTCGGGTGACGGATTTACAACGGCAAATCACGGAATCGGACGTTCAGATTACGCAGTTGATTGTCGCTTCGGAAGTCGCCCGTCTGTATTATCTCATCCGGGCCAACGACAGCGAACAGGCGGTTATCCGCCGAAACATCAGCCTGCGCGATTCGACCATCTCGATCATCCGCGCCCGGTTTCAGGCCGGTTTAACCAACGAAATTGACGCCAAACGGGCCGAAACCGATATTGCGAATGTCCGGGTTCAGCTGTTGGGACTGGAACGCGGTCGTACCGAACTGGTCAACGGTTTGGCGGGGCTCTGCGGGCAAAACCCCGCCAATTTCAGCCTTTCAACGGGACGTCTGGGAACCGGTTTTCCGGAATTACCTTTCTCGGCCATTTCTGCCGATCAACTCCGCCATCGGCCGGATTTGTTGCAGGCCGAACAGCAAACCCAGGCTGCCAGTGTCCAGGTTCAGGTCAATCGGGCGGCTTTGTACCCGCGCATCAACCTCGTCGGCGCGGGTGGAACGTTGACCGGTCAGATTGGCCATCTCTTCTTTCCGGCCAGTATGACGTACCTGCTCGGAATCAACGCCAGCGTACCAATTTTTGAAGGAAAGCGGAATCAGCAGAACATCGTTTTGGCCCGGCAACAGGTCCGAACCGCCGATGCGTCGTATCAGCAGCGGATGTTAAACGCCCAGCGCGAAGCGGAAACCGCACTTGATAATCTCCAAAGCATGCGTTCGCAGATCGACGCCCAGAATCTGGCCCTCGAATCGGCCCGTTACACTGAAAAACTCAACCGCGAGCTTTACACCAAAGGCCTGACGACGTTTCTGGAAGTGCTGGATTCACAACGCACCGTTCTCGATTCCGAACGCCAGTTGGTGTTGCTTCAGAGCCAGCGGGCGTCATACACCGTCGCGTTGCTGAAGGCGCTGGGAGGCAGTTTCTAATTCGCTACCCGTCAGTTCAGGAGCAGAAAATGCCACTGAATTTTGCCATTGGATGAAATTTCCAGGGCGGGAGCGGGCATTTTAAAGGTATTCAAAAACAGAAAAACCGACCGTAAAAGGCGGTTTTTTGTTTTTATTCGGGTCAGGTCGATGTCCGGTGAGAGAAAAAACCGGCGGTATCGGCCAATGTCCGACCGATCAATTTCGTGGCCCGTGCCGCCCACCCATTGGTTGACCGTTCGGCCCAACATCAGCCGGGAACCATAGCCCACGGAAATGCCCAGCCAGGGAGGCAGGCGGTTTTCGGGAAATAAAGTATTCAGACTGGTACTTAACCAGTAGGTCTGAATGTTGTAATCGTTTAAAAGCCGGTCGATTCGTCTGTTTCCGAAAAGCTCCTCAGCCCGCGCCGAAAGCTCACTACCGTAAGGATACGGTTTGTAGGCCATTACTTTTACCTGAATACGCTGGTTCTTCCAGAGCAGTTGTTGCGAGAGATACAGATTGATACCCACCATATTAGCCGCAAAATCACTCCAGCTAAATCCCCAGTGCGACGAAAAACCGTCGGCGACCTCGATCAGACTCTGGTAGCCCAGGGCCGAAATTGCTCCGGCCACGTCGGCCTTTTCCCGACTCAGCCCACCCCAGTGCCAGGTTGCGGACGACAACCGGGTCAGTGAATAAGCCGTCCACAGGTGCCCCAGTTTATCCATTTTGTTCCAATCGTTCCAGTCATTCGTAAAACGAAACGACTGCCGGGGATACTCAGCGTACCAGGAGCGGTTTAAGGACAGCAACGAGCCGGTGGCCGCAACGCCGTGCAAAGCCAGAGCACTGTAGACGGTTTCGGGCTTTTTCAGCGCCGGAGTCGAATCCGTTGAAAAGGGTTCCTGACCGTACAACCGGGCGGACAGGAACAGACAGACCGCGAAGCAACAAAACGAAGCAAAGCGTCTCATTTACAGACTAATACTGCCCCGTAGCGCAAAAACGTGCGTGGCCAGGGTGGTTCGGCTCAGGCAAACCGCCAGGGTTAGCATCCGGTTATTTACGGGTAACTGGTAGCCAATGTAACCCGCACGCGCCAATCCCGCCGTACCAAAATAGGCCGGAAACCGGAGGCCCAGCCCCAGATTCGCGCCAAACACAAACTTGTCCTGATAAATGTAGTGCGCATCGCCCAGAATCCCGATCAGATTAGCCGGATCGCCGGTTGCGAAAATAAAGGCCGTCTCTTTCTGTGCCATGTAATGGGCAAAATACACCCGACCGCCCACATAAAGATTTTTCACCTCGGAGAGTGGCCGGGTCAGGCTGGCATCAACGCCAAACCCAACGGAGTGGGTGGTACCAAACGCCCAGACCGGTTTGGCAACCATCAGGCCTACATCGGCCTTCCAGTCGCCCGGAAATTTGATCGATTGCGCTGGGGCAGACAGCCTACCCAGGGTGCCAAGTAGGGCGAGCAGAAATGCTTTTTTCATCGTCAGGAAAATTCAAGTTGTTTTCAACTAGTTATATCGCACTCTTTTTCAATACCATCACTCGTCTTAATATTTATACTGCGGATTGGGCCCGCGCTGGTTGGTGGCAAAATTCCAGGCAATCCGGAGCATAATTTCCCACCAGCCGTCCTTGTATTTTTTCTTGTACTGCTTGTTGACGTAATCCCATTCCAGCACCGTTCCGTCAACGCCCAGCACCACGTCATCGCCCCCACCGGCCGACTGGAATGGATTCAGGGAAGCCGTCAGGCTTTTTTTCCGCGAGAATACACTCCGAAGGTTAAAGTTGGGCTGGTAGCGCACGCCCATTTGCAAGCCCGGAACCAACCGGCGGTTGCCCTTATCTTTACCGAACTCCATCTTGGTGGAACCAAAGTCACCTTTGACCTTGCCCGAAGCGTTGATGCGAAAAGCCGGTCCGGCGCTCACCATCCAGCGCCGTTCGGTTACCGGAAGTGTGTAGACCGCCTGAATCGGTACCACCAGCGAAAAGAGCGAAGTTCTGGTTTTGTCGCCATTGAACTTCACCGATGCATTTAGGCCTGCAAACTCCAGCCCGGTTTGCAGCGCCCAGGCGTCGTTGAAATGATACCGGACAAAACCGCCCGCCCGAAGGCCCAGACCGGGGTTGTAGTGAACACCGTCGGTTTTCGGCCCCGCTTCGTTCTGCATCGTGGCACCAAGCCCAATCGTTACGCCATAATCCATATTTTCAGGCACTTGAGCGTCGGCCAGGCCAGCAGACAGCAGCCATCCCAGACCCATTAGAAGCAGATTTTTCATCGTTGTTCTGGTTTTATGCGCTATTGTCAAATCGGGTTAACGCTTGGTGTTGGGTGCCGGTGTGGTGGTTGGCTGAACGTCGAACAACCGGGACCGGAACCGACCGTCGGTAATTTTCAGTTTCGCACCAGTATTCACATTGATTGCTTCGCCGGAAAATGTCCCTTCCACAAGCTGACTTTGTTCGTCATACCGGGTAACCGTGTAGGTCCCGGAACCGCCCCGCGAAGGTTCCATCGAGTAGGCGTTAACATCGTCGGGTGTATACGCCAGCGTACTGGGCTGCGATTCGGTAAATTTGACGGACTGATTCAGGGCGACATTTTTCGGGAAGATCACCACCAGTGTTGCGGTTTTATCGGTTTTCTGCTGCCCGATAATCACCACGTAATTGTTCACTTTAGCGGCCCCGACCGTGGTATTCTGGCTGTTATTGACATTGGCCCGCCAGGCTTTTCCACCCACGGTTGCCGACAGATGAAACTCAGGTTCAACATCCTGATTTTTACAGCTTTGCAATCCATGCAGAGCAACTACCAGTAGAAATAACAATCCACTTCTTGAGAATAAGGCAACCGTTTTCATTCGTTTCAGAGGTTAAAGTTTGATTTACCTCTTTATCAAAACCGGTCGGAACTTGTCAGTGGGATTGTCGTTATTTTTTTCGCTGCCTTCAAATCAACCGTTTGCTTCCCGGTTTTGGCAGCGGAGAACGTATGTATTTCATGGGTATTTTGGTCAGGAATTTTCCCCCAAATTACCGCAGGGTTCCCCAGCCTGAAATACCTACTTCTAACTATATTACGAAACGGAAAGGCGGTTTTTCACCGAAGCAGCGCAATTTTCGGCGAGTTATTGACCCGATTCATCGAAACGGGAAACCGGGAAGTTTGTGACGTATTTCCTCAGCTTTTGACCTGCGGAGCCCAATACGTGCAGTGAGCGTTGGCATAAACCGGGCCTTTGAACAACATACAGCCGCCACATTCTTTGGCTGGCGCGGGCGGCAACCAAAGGTTGCAGGAGTTACACGTTTTTTCCGGAATGGGTGATTTGGTTACGTAGCCTAATTCCTTCCGTTTTTTCAGATCGCCTTCACTGACTTCGGAATAGTCTTCGCAGGGATTAGTCACCGGTTTTTTCGGCTCACCGGTCTGAGCGGTTTGGGCTGGTTTTGAATCACAGCTCAGGAAAAACACACTTCCACTTCCTAGAAACAGGCCAACGGAGGAAATGCGTTGCAGGAAAAACCGGCGGGATTTTAGAAAAGTCATACGCAACGAAGAATCTTTTGATCAGATGGTACTGGGTTTTGCCAGCGCTTCCCGCACGGCCTGAATGGCTTTTTTCACCGCTTCCGATTGCGTGGCTTGCTCCAGGTTCTGAATCGATTGGGTTACTTCCGAATCGGGACCCTTTTTGACTTCGGCTTGGGCAAATCCTTCGGCCAAACCGGTTAAACCGGCAACCTGCCAGCTCTCTTTCTGTTGGACCGGACTCGTCAATAAACTCAGCAAACGGCTTACCTCTGCGGGCCGGTTCCGACGGCCAATCACCTTTGAAAAATCGTTCAGAAACGCCATTTTCCCGGAAGTCGTATCGCTCAAAATCGTTTTCTGGTTGACGAGTAAACGCAGTAATTCGGGTGACGAACCCGCCGGCGAACTCAGCACGGCGGTTCGGAACCAGTTGTTTTCGCTGTGTTTCTGAATGACTTCCGCCAATGTCGAAACCACGACCGGAGTGGTAAATTGGCCGATGCTCAAACTAGCCTGCAATGCCACCTGACTGGACGAATCGCCGGTCATTTTCAGCAGTTGGGGCAACAAATCGGGAAACCGCTCGGCCAGGATCAATCCGTGTTCACGAACGCCGGGTTGCGCATCCTGCAACGCCAGCCGCACCAAACCGCTGTTGAGGGCATTCAGTCCTTCCAGCGTATACAACGCGTGCAGCCGGACACGCGGGTCCTTATGCTCACTCACCATTTTTGACAGCTGCGAAATCACCGATCGATCCTGCCGTTCGAGCAGCAACCGCTGCGCCTGCAACCGCCACCAGCGGTTCGGATGCCCCAGCAATTCCACCAGTTCCGCCGATTTCCGATTGCGCAGATTGGGCGAAGCGGCCGGGCGGTTTTTCGAATCGGCTGGGAGAATGCGGTAAATCCGTCCCTTATCGTTTCCGTTCAGAAAATCCATGTCGGCTTTCAGATCGTCGGGAATCGAAACCGGCGTTTCAATGTGCTGCCGGTATAGATCAACCACGTACAGCGCACCGTCGGGGCCGGTGGTCAGATGATCGGGCCGAAACCAAGGGTCGGTCGACGCCAGAAACTCGTGTTCGGTTTCGCCCTCCGCCCGTTTGGCTACGAAAACCGGGCTGTCAGTTGAAGGAATCAATACATCGCGGTGAACGAGGTTACCGGCCACATCGCCCGTAAAAACCGATCCGTAATAGGCCGACGGAAAGGCATCTCCGTCGTAAAAATGGCCACCGGAAGAACCGGTAAAATGATCCTCCGCGTATTCTTTTCGGTCCAGTTTAGCCTCTGCGTATTGCTTCTGCCGACGTTCCGTGCGCTCCTTGCGCCAATACGGGGGCGGGGTTTCCTGAAACATCTCCAGGTCATGATCCGAAATATTGACGGACGATTTGGGACGATGAAAATGGGGATTCCGGCGAAGGTACCGACCGGCAACCGGCGCCTGCTGAATGTGCAGGGTATTCTGGGTAAAGAACCGATGCCCCCAGTCGTCGATCGCCAGCCCAAACTGGCCGGAGCCTGACTCCACTTCGAACAAGCCGCGGTCCAGCCGAAACCGGAAATCACCGCCGTTGACGGTCAAAGCGGGCGCATTGGGCTTGCGGTTAAACCGAATCTGGCCTTCCTGGCCGTTGTTGTTGGCGTAAATCCAGTTATCGATGCCATAGCGCAGACTCGTGATCTGCGCTTCGGAATTGTTCGCAAAAAAACCGGTAAAGAGCACTTCCCGGATGTCGGCCCGATTGTCGCCGGTGGTGTCTTTTAAAAATAGAATGTCGGGGGCAGCCGCCACAATCAACCCGCCTTCCCAGGGCAAAACGCTGGTAGCGTCCGGAATAGCATCGGCAAAAACAACTGAACGATCCATCCGGCCATCGCGGTTGGTATCTTCCAGCATCCGGATTTTCCCTTTGCCTTTCCCCGCTTCCGGTTTGCCCGGATAATCCCCCATTTCAACCACAAAAGCCCTGCCCTGCTCGTCGAATGCCAGATCGACCGGGTCCGCAATGACGGGTTCGGCCGCAAAAATCTCCGCCTTGAAACCCTCCCGAAGCTGAAACGTCTTCAACGATTCTTCGGGCGACAGCGGATCGGCATACCGCTTGGTTGAACAGGAAAAACAGAGGATCAGACTCAGCAGACAGGCCATCGACAACAGCCGATTCGGGGAGCATTCGTTCATTTTTAACGGGGATATAGGAAAACCGGTTTTCGGGAAAGTGCACGAAACGGACTACAATCTGAATAATTTTTTTGCATTTTCATAGAGAATCTTACGCTCAATGCGTTTGGAAGGGGCCAGTCGGCGAATGGCCGCGATGGTCTGCGAACCCTGGCATTCGGGGCCGTGGCCAGCCGCATCCAGGCAATCACTGCCATACAGAATTTTATTCTGGTGACGGTCCAGAAAGCCCCGGGTGTGTTCTTCGTCGCGCAGCAGCGCATTCAGTCCCGAACCTGCCGACATATCCGCGTACATATTCGGGTAATCGCTCAACAGCCGATCCGTTATGCCGCCGGGCGTCACTTTGGTTTTCGGATACAAAACCGTCTGGTCCTGATGGGCTTTGTCGATGTTGGCCCAAAACGTTTGCGCGTGTCCGATAAAATTCACGTTCGGGTATTTTTCCAGCATCGTATGAAACCGGTCAAAATCATAATTATACATTCCGTGCTGCCAGTGCATCAAAACCGGAACCCGATAAGACTGAGCCAATTCGTAAATACGCTGCATGTCCGGCGAGTCGCACGTAACCCCGAACTTGGACTCTCCAATCAGGAGCGCACCCAGCTTCAGGTACTTTTCAATTTCCAGCGTAGCGTCCGGTAAATCAGGCACTTCATTGGCCGCAAAAAGCAATTCTTGGGGATACTGCTTCACCAGGTTGTAGCAGGTTTCGTTGCCGCTGCATTTCGCCTGAAGCCCGTTCGATTGCCCTTTGTGCGTCGAAAGCCCAAACGCCGGGGTGCCCGCCGGAAGCAAAATTGTGGTGGTCACTCCCATCGCCCGCTGGTGCGCCATCAACTGATCGTGGGTCCGGCCCATGTAGTCGGTATGCTGGTGGATGTCGATGATGGGTTCGGCTAGCGGCTCGCTCAAACCGGGTAGTTTCAGGTTCATCGCTGTTCCGGCCAGAAAAATACCGGAGCGGGTTATAAATCCACGACGCGAAACCGATGGCAATACTTTCATAATCAATAAAATACGAATTAGGACGGTTAGTATTCCGGATTCACACCAGGCCCTGCTCTTTGGCAAAATTGAGCAGGCCGACGGGTGTGTAAATGTTGAGTTTGCGGCAGATATTCCGGCGGTGCGAATTGATGGTAAATTCACTGACGAACAACCGGTCGCCGATTTGTTTGGTCGTCAGACCTTCGGCAATCATCCGGATAATTTCAACTTCCCGCTTCGTAATCTGGTATTTTTTAATAAAATCATCCGCCGGTATTTCCGGTTCCGGCGATTCAACAGCGGTTTCCGGAAACCAGGTTTTCCCGGCCGCCACCGTGGCAATCGCCTTTTTCAGCGTTGTGGAATTACTCGTTTTCAGCAAATAACCTTCGGCGCCTAACGTTTTTATTTCCCGGATTAATTTGGGCTGATCGTAGCTGGTAAACACAATCACTTTGACATGAAAAAACTCGGTTTTAATAATTTTCAGCGAGGCAATACCGTCCAGATGCGGCATGTTCAAGTCCAGGAGAATCACATCGACGACCAGCTTTCGCAAGCGGTCGATCAACTGCCGACCATTGCTGACCGGTTCCAACACCAGCACATCTTCGATTTCTTCCAGCACCGAAATCAACCCGTCGACCAGCAACGGATGGTCGTCCGCAATCAGCAGGCGTAAAGCCATAATCGTATGATTAAGTAGGAATTTCGATCACAACCAGCGTTCCGTTGTCCGATTTCCGTTTTATTTCGATTTGCCCGTTAAGATACGCAACCTTCGCTTTCATTCCACTCAATCCTTTCCCGTTGTTAATCGAATCATCCGGAATTCCGACGCCGTTATCTTCCACCACAATCGAGATAGTTTGTTCATGTTCAATTACTTCCACGAGCGCATCGGTTGCCTGCGCGTGTTTCAGAATGTTATGCACCAGCTCCTGCACAATCCGGTACAGATCATTCAGATAAGAAACCGCATATTTTGTGTTGTCCTCAAAGCCGAAAACGATGGTTTCCAGCTCGATCTTTCCGGTCAGATTAACCGTTTCGGCCAGTTCTTCAATCGCTTTTCGAAAACCGGATCGCTCGATGGTTAAAGGTGTCAACCGGTGGCTTATTCCGCGGATGGTGGAGGAAACGGACGTCAGCACCTCCTGGGTTTTATGGAGTTTCTGTTCCGTCCGATTATCGCGAATGCCGTTCTCGAGCGTCGATGAAATGTTGAGCGACGCCAGCGCCAGCATCGTATTGACCTCATCGTGCAGCTGATCCGCAATTTTATGGCGCTCGTTTTCTTCAGCCTGCATGATTCCTTCCATCAATTCAATGTGGCGCTGTTTTTCAATCTGCTCCAACATTCGCTGCTGCAATTCTTCCTTTTGCCGGCTGCGAATCTGGCGGTTTCGCAGGTATAAAATCAGGAATACAATGGTTAAGGCCGCCAGTCCAAAAGCAACCGAATAGAAGATCCGTTCGCGCCGGATGTCACGGTCACGGGCGAGACTTTCTTCGTTCAACCGCGCAATCTGCTGCTCTTTATCCCGAATTCGTACTTTCGCCAGAATCTCCTGAATAGCCCGGTATTTATTTAAATTCGTCAGGGAATCCCTGATGGTAGAAAACCGCTCCTGTGCGATACCATACCCCAGATAATCGCCTTTGGTTTTTAAATAGTCGGCGTAATATTTATAAAAATAAAAGCCAGTCGCCGTGTATTCCACATTTTTTAATTTCGGACGAAATTCGTCAAATACCTGCCCGGCTTTTGCCAGCTGGTTAGTCAAAATCAGGGTGTGTGCGTAGTATATGTCTGAAGGAAGCAGGTTTAAACCGACGCCGGTTCCGCCCATTTTTCGGATCACTTCATAGTACGTAAGGGCTTTTTTATAGTTTCCGGTTTTCTCCGCCAAAAAACCGGCCGCCAGAAAATAACCGTAATAGGGAATCTCCATTTCCGGCACTTTAAATAAGTTTCTACTCATTGTTAAGTACGTACGGGCAGCGGGCAGATCGTTCTGATAGATTTTTACAATCGCGATTTCCGAATTAAAATAAGCCGCCTGAATTCCCATTGGGTTGGGTTTAACGGTTGCATTATAAAACAGTTCGGCAAATTTCCAGGCGTTTTCGTAATCAGTCAGCAGCAGATTGATCTGCATCAATTGATAATATACGCTCGGACCGGCATTTCGGAAGGTAAAGGCGGTTCGTTCGTAGAGTTTTCGGGGATATTTGTTCAGGCTGGAATCTTTCGCCAGTTCCAGCAAGGCTTCAAATTCCGCGACCTGTTTTTGCGGATTATTCCGGTAATAATGAACAGCGAAATTATACTTTGCTGTAAAAAGAGCGTTTTTATTCGGAACGTCTTTGGCAACTTCCATCGCTCGCTGAAACGATTTCCGCAGTCTGGCGGTGTCACTCAATTGAGTCATCCCCCCGAACGTATAGATAAACGACAGACTTTCGTTGTCGTGGGCTTTCAGGCTCTCTTTTTCACCGATTTCCAGGTATTTTGTGAGGGAATCCATCTTTCCCCACTCGCCGTACATCAAAACCGTGCCGACAATGGCTTCCCGGTAAAACCGGGTGTGGTTTCCTGCATTTTCGCGCGCCTGGCGGTAGAGCGATTCGGCTTCTTTCGAAAAAATCATCGACGACCTGGCCCGCGCCCAACCCATCAGCAGGATGTGAACCCATGCCCGGTTTCCGGTTTTCCGAACCAGTGGCACATACTCGGCCAGCATGTCGTAACTGCGGTTGATGTTGGTCCGGCCAGTGGCCTGCATCAGATCGCAAGCGGCCCGAAACGTAGTTTCCGTGATCGACTGTTTTTTCAGCCGCTCCCACTCGGCCCGGTTTTCCGGGTCTCCATCGGTTTGAGAAAAGGCGGTTTTCGCAAAAAACAGAAATATCCCAAGAAACAGTAATCCCGTTCGAAACATGCCGGTAATCAATTCATATCCAGGCAAATATAAAGAAAAGAAACGGTACCTGATCAAAAGAACCATTCCCATTCTATCATTGGTCAAAAATCTTTCAAACCTTCTTTCGTGCGTCGGGTTTTAGTGATATTTCCATGTAAACTGTATCATAATGGCACTTTCAAACAGCCCAATCGCACCCGGCGCCGAGCTTTCTGCGGATGCTAAATACCCTACCAATCTGACCAACAGCGGTTACGGTGGTTCCGCAGCGCTGTCTTCCGGTCCTGAGGAGGAAGATGATGAAGAATATGATGAAGAAGAACTCACCATCACCGACGATGATGACGAAGATATCGATGAAGAAGACGAAGAGGATGACGTTTAACCTTCACCATAAACCCGAAATCAGATGAAACCGGATGAAGAAAAACCCGATCTGGAATCGGAAGAAACCGCTCCCGACAGCGATACGCAGTCGTCGGCCAGCAGTGCGCAGGGAAACCGGGATACGGAAGAACATCTGGCACCCAATGCTCCGGCGGAAGGAGAGCGGTAAATGAATGAACAATAAATAAGGCACAATGAATCATGAGCGTCAGCCTGTTCATTGTGCCTTATTTATTACGAATTGGTTATTTCGTTAATAACGACAAAAGAGTATCACATTTCAGTTCGGTTTCCCGCCATTCTTTGGCGGGAACGGAGTCTGCGGTCAAACCGGCTCCGGCGTAAAGCGTTCCCTCCTGCCCTTCCAGTTTCATGCAGCGCAAATTGACGAACAAATGCGTTTCGGGGCCACCGGAGCGGAAAATGTTTACCGGACCGAGAAAACCGCTGTAGAGCTCGCGCGCCTGCGGTTCGTTTTCCAGAATAAACTCCTGAGCGGTTTCGCGGGGCATACCGCAAACCGCCGACGTTGGGTGCAAGAGCCGCAACATAACGGTGCCTAGTTGTGGAAAATTAAGCGCCTGGGTATCCACCGAATAGTCGGAGCGCAGGTGCATCAGGTTGCCCGCAATTACGGTTTTGGGGCCTTCTTCCAGGTATTCGCGCACCCGAATTTTCTTGAAACATCCGATGATGTAACGACCTACCAACGCCTGTTCTTCAATTTCTTTCTGCGTCCAGGGCGCATCCATCGTCCGTTTGGTCCGCCCTTCGGTGTCGAAGGCGGGTTGTGTTCCAGCCAGGGCAACGGTACGAAAAATTCCGTCGGCATCAACGCTCACCAGCCGCTCGGGCGTAGCACCAATCCAGACCTGATTGAGATCAGGCAGATAAACCGCGGAGACAAATGCATTGGGATAAGCACTGCACAGGCGGTTGAATAACGTCGGAATATCAGGCTGCTCCTCAAACCGGATGGCTTTTGTCCGAGCCAGCACCACCTTGCGAAACGTTCCGCGTTCGATCTGGCGAATAGCCCGGCTCACGGATTTCTCAAACCACAACTGCTGGTTATCCCCCGGCTCCACAATCCGGACATCCGGAACCGTCTCAATTTTAGGTACCGCCCGGTCTTTTCCGAACAGCGCATCAAATGCCGGATGGCCGTCGGACATTTTATTTTCGGTGGCCAGAATGGTGCCGTTTTCGTCGAACCGCCAGTAGAAATCGGCTTTTAAAAAGAAGGTATTTTCCGCTTCCGGATTGAGAAATGGACTAACGGCGAACCCCATCGGCAACTCTTCCAAATCCATTGCCACAGTTGACACGTGCCCGGATGCATCAATAATTAATTCCCGATCGGTCCGGTTTGGCAAACGCCAGATGGCTGCGGGATACCCCGCCTGAACGGCAGCCTGCCAAACGGAATAACTGGTTTGCTGCGTTTGTACAGTTGATGACAAGTGTGTTGAAAATTGCATTATCTAAATAGAATTGACGCAAAACAAGCTCTAAATGGATAACAGTTTGTTCTTATTTTTTGTGCGTTAAAAATGAAATTGTCCGCAAATTTCTACCTGATCGACTGTAATCTTCCCATTTCAAACAACAAAAACAACAATTCAGGTTGAAATCTTTCCGGTTTATCCATTATTTCGTTTTTATTGGATAATAGTCGTTCGTACTTCAACTCCTTTTCATTTGGCAGAACTATGGACATTCTCATCGTTGAAGACGAACCACTCGCCGTTCAGAAACTCGTTAAGCTCCTGAATCAGGTTGCTCCGACGACCCGGATCATTGGCGTGACGGACGGAATTGAGTCGACGGTCGACTGGCTGAATGCCCACCCGCTGCCCGAGCTGATTCTGATGGACATCGAGCTTTCTGACGGCCAGAGTTTTGAAATCTTCAACCTGGTTTCCATCGAATGTCCGGTCGTCTTCACGACCTCCTACGATGAGTTTGCGGTGAAGTCGTTTCAGGCAAACCGCTTCGATTACCTGCTGAAACCGATCAAAAAAGACGATCTGGCGCAGATAATGGCCAAGTATTCCCAGCTCCGGTCGCCCAAAGTCACCTCAACCGACATCGGTTTTTTAGTTGACGACCTCCGCAAACAGACCCGGCAACCGGAGTTTCGAAGTCAGTTTCTGGCCAAATACCACCAGCAATTGCTCTCGGTCGATGCTTCCGAGGTCAGTTACTTTTACGCAAAAGACGGAACCACGTATTTGTATGGCCGGGACCGAAACCGGTATGTTGTGGACCACTCCCTCGATGTGCTGGAAGAATTTCTGGAGCCCCGCTGTTTTTTCCGGATTAACGACCAGTTTATTGTGGAAATAAGAGCGGTTTTGCAAATTCATTCCTACCTTACCGGACAGCTTAAAGTTGATTTGGATTCCGGCGGGATTGCCCAGGATATCATCGTTGATCGGGACCGAAGCCGGGATTTCAAAGAATGGATCGGAAGGTAAGATGCAGAAACTGAATGACAAGTGGATGCGCATTCTGGGCGTCCCTTTGCTGGCGTTTACGGGACAGTGGGCCATGTACGGCTACACGAACGTTCCGTATCCGGACGACTGGCGAATTCCGTTTTTCTTTATTCTGGGCAGCGTCGTGGTGTGGGAAACCAACCGCTGGGGCATTATTCTATCCCGCCGGAAATACCCCGATCTGACGCAAACCCGCCAGCGGGTGTTGTATCAACTGATCTGGTTTGCCTTTTTTGCGAGCCTCATCCGAATTACCCAAACACTTTTTTACGACCTCATCGACCTGTGGCAATCCGAAGACTACTTCCAGTTTAAACCGTATTTTTTCAATACCCTCGTTTCCTTCGCCGGAACCGTGCAAATTGCCGCTTATTACGAAGGTGTTTACCTGTATCAGCGGTGGAAAGTGGCCTATACGGAAGCGCAGGATCTCAAAAAAGTAAATTTGCAAAGCCAGCTCGATTCGCTGAAAACCCAGATCAATCCGCATTTCCTGTTCAATAACCTCAACTCGTTGTCGTCGCTCATCACGAGCGATGCCCAGCAGGCTGAACTTTTTGTGGACGAGCTATCGTCAGTGTACCGGTATTTACTCCAGCAAAATAACCGCGACCTCTGCCCGCTGACCGACGAGATCCAGTTCATCAAAGCCTATTTCCATTTGCTGAAAACCCGGTATGGCGACGGTATTTTCATGGATATGGATTTGGACATCAAATACTTATCGTACCTGATTCCACCTTTAACGCTCCAGATTTTGCTGGAAAATGCCATCAAACACAACGTCATTTCGGTCAGTCGCCCACTGACGATCCGGATTTATACGCTGGACGGGAATCTGTACGTGGAGAACAACCTGCAGAAAAAGAAAATGGCGGTTCCTTCCAACCAGATTGGTTTGCAGAACATTATGATCAAGTACAAACTCCTCGCTCACGCACCGGTTACAATTTATTACGATGAGGAAAAATTCCTCGTCGGCGTCCCCCTCCTGACGCCGACGGTCGACGTAATGCCAGGCTAAACAAAACCGCTTATTTCAGACAGATTTCGCAAATCTCGATAAGCTGCGATTTAATTCCATGAACGGAAATATCCTTATTGAAAAAACCGTCGGCTCCGGCATCCATACACTGTTCCATGTCTTTGGGCGAAGTGGAGTGCGTAAAAATCACCACCGGCACGTGCTTCCACTCGGGATCTTCCTTCAGTTTGGTCAATAATTGCCCCCCCGATATCTGCGGCATTTTCAAATCCAGAAAAATCAGATCAGGCCGGGGCATGGAATCGTTGAAACGCTGGTTCAGGAAACGCTCGTCGGTGTAGAGTTCAAACGTATACTCCGGCATATAGCGGGAGTTAATCCATTCATATAACGTCAGGTTGTCGTCATTATCTTCAATAAAACAAAGGGTTGGATGTTCATTGCCAGATGCGGGAGGGGAAAAGGTAAAATTTGAATCATCTGATTCAGAATTTCTCATAACGTTTCCGTAATTCATTTAAATGGGTTTTTTAAACAAATCACAGACAAACAATTATTGTGCAAATCTGCCCTGCATAAATACTTAGTTATTTTCCGGTATTTCCACGCTATTACTTACTTATTTTCCAGTACTGCCACCGTCAGCCGGCTGACACACACCAGCTTCCCGGCTTCGTCCGTAATCCGGATGTCCCAGATGTGGGTGGTTCGGCCGACGTGAATCGGGGTGACTTTGCCGTAGACCCAGCCTTCTTTTACTGAACGAAGGTGGTTGGCGTTGATTTCCAGGCCCACGGCCCGCTGGCGCTTCGGATCTTCGAGCTGCATGAATGACGCCATACTCCCCAACGTTTCGGCCAGTACCACCGATGCACCCCCGTGCAAAATTCCGAACGGTTGGTGCGTCCGGTGATCGACGGGCATCCGGGCAATCATAAAACCGTCGCCCACTTCCGTTAACTCAATGCCCAGATGACCCACAATGGAGTTGGCATGAAACTGTTGCATTGATTCTATCGTCCAATCCGGCTTCATAGTATAAAGATTTTTCGTAATTTCGCAGACATTTTTGCGGGTAAGTTAAGATCAAAATAATGAATACGAAATAACGTATGTTGGACTTTAGATAATCAGGCAAATCCATCTTCGTTAGACCCTATTCACTATTTTTTATTTCCTATTTTAAGTTTGAAACATAAGACTATTTATCTCATTCGCCACGGCGAAACCGATTTCAACCGGCAGGGCATTGTTCAGGGCAGTGGAGTTGATTCAAATCTGAATGCGATGGGTCAGGCCCAGGCGCTGGCTTTCTATCAGGCGTATCAACACATCCCGTTCGCCAAAGTGTATACCTCGAAACTCCGCCGGACGATGCAGTCGGTGCAGCATTTCATCGATGCCGGTATTCCTCACGAAAGCCACGAAGGTCTGAACGAAATCAGCTGGGGCGCCCGGGAAGGCAAAATGCCCAACAGTTTCGACAATGAATATTATCGGACGCTGATCGAAAACTGGGCCGCCGGACATACCGACTATCCGACCGAAAACGGCGAAAGCCCCGATCAGGTGGTGGTTCGCCAAAAACCGGTCATCGACCACATCCTCTCCCATACCGACGAAAATCCTATCCTGATTTGCATGCACGGCCGGGCCATTCGCATTCTGCTGCCCTGGCTGATGAAAGAATCGCTGGCGAACATGGACATGTACGAACACAGTAATTTGTGTCTGTACAAATTGACGTATTCCTACGAAACGAAGGAATTTTCGATCGATGTCGCCAACGACAGTACGCACTTGCTGGCCCTGGTGATGCATCAATAATTCCGGACCAATTATTGTCTACCGTTTTTGCCCATTTAGTTACATACAGAAAACCGACAACTGACAATTCTATATTGCCACTCCTGTAATAATAACCGCACTTCGTCCACAAAACATTATATTCGCTATACGTAGAGTGTCTCTGGAGTAAATTCCTGAAGTGAACGCATGTCTAAAAATAGAATATATTGGTTTTGTCAGATTGTCGGGTGGACAATGCTCATCATGGCCGAGTTCGCCATATTTACCTTTGAAGAAGGGTACCGGTCGGATTATTTTTACGAAGCGATTGCCACCATCATCCTCTGTATTTTGCTCACGCACCTGTACCGATTGATGATTAAACGCTGGCGGTGGGTGCAATTGCCTTTCTTTCAGCTCGTTCCGAGGGTTATTTTTTCGGTCTTCGTGCTGGCTGTGATCATGACCGTCATCAACCTGCCGATCGATAAACAAGTTCTGCCACAATACCTTTCCGACGAACCATCCATTGTTTTAGGCTACCTTCTGAATTGGGGCAAAAGCATGCTGGCCTGGGTTTTGAGTTACACAGCGTATCATTACGTCGAACGCTCCGGGGATGCCGAAATTGAGAAAATACTGCTCAAAACCTCCATTCGCGAGTCGGAAGCCAAAGTCCTGCGGTCGCAGCTCAACCCGCATTTTGTGTTCAACGCCCTCAACAGCATCCGGGCACTGGTGCTCGAAAACCCGACCAAAGCCCAGCAAAGCATTACGCAACTCTCCAATATTCTCCGCAACTCCCTGCTGGCCGACCGACGGAAAACCGTCGAACTTCGGGAAGAAATAAAAACCGTTGAAGATTACCTGGCCCTCGAAAAAGTCCGTTACGAAGACCGACTGAACTGCCGGCTCGAAATCGACCCTAAAACGCAGTATTTGCAGGTCCCCCCCATGATGCTGCAAACGCTGGTCGAAAATGCCATCAAACACGGTGTCCAGAAGGCGATTTCGGGTGGTTTTGTCGAACTCACCACCTGGCTGGAAGATCGTTTGCTCTACATTCGCATTCGCAACACCGGTGTTTTGGGCAATACGGAAGCCTCGTCCGGTTTCGGTCTGAAAAACACTTCGCAACGGCTCGAATTGCTCTATGGTCCGGAAGCCAGTTTCCGGATTCAGCAGGAATCCTCCGATGTCGTTTGTGCCGACGTCGTGATTCCCCTGCAATCGGCCGGTGTCTTTAAACGAACGGAAGAATTGAAGAAAGTTTAATTTTCGGGTTTACGGTTTTCGGTATTCGGTTTACGGTGGCTGACGCATTCAATACCTTATCTTGGGCAGCGTATCGCGGCAGTGGCACGGCAAAAACCGAATACCGTAAACCGTAAACCGTAAACCTAAAAAATGAATGAAAACCCTGATTATTGACGACGAGCGGCTGGCTCGGAATGAACTCCGCCGGTTGTTGGATAACTTCCCCAAAATTGAAGTGATCGGTGAGGCTGCCAACGCCGACGAAGCCCTTAAACTGATTGATGACCTCCAGCCCGAGCTGTTGTTTCTGGACATTCAGATGCCGGGGAAAAACGGTTTTGAATTGCTGTCGGCAATCGATGGCAAAACGCCGGAAGTCATTTTTACGACGGCTTACGACGAATACGCCATTACGGCTTTTGAATACAATGCGCTGGATTACCTGCTGAAACCGATTGAACTAAACCGACTTTCGGAAGCAATCAACCGCATCGAAGAAAACAACCACCACCCCGAAACCGAAGCACCCCGCCGGGATACGAACAAGGTGCTGGGTGAAAACGATCAGGTGTTTGTCAAGGACGGCGAAAAATGCTGGTTTGTGAAGCTGGGCAAGGTCCGCCTGTTCGAATCGATGGGTAATTACGTCCGGCTGCATTTCGACGATCAAAAACCGCTCGTTCTGAAGTCACTGAACAGCCTGGAAGACCGGCTCGACCCCAATACGTTTTTCCGCGCCAACCGCAAACACATCATCAACCTCCCCTGGATCGACAAAATTGAACCCTGGTTCAGTGGTGGCCTGCTGGTAACGCTGAAGGGGGGCGATAAAATCGAGATCAGCCGTCGCCAGGCCATCCGGTTTAAGGAGCTGATGAGTTTGTAGAAAGTTCGTTCAAAGCGGCCCGGGCCTTGTTGTCGATGCTGTTTTTGTATTCGTGCTTTTTGTAACTCAGGGCTTTTTCAAAATAGTGCCTGGCTTTGGCCGGATTGCGTTTCTGCTGGTAAATATACCCCAGTTGCAAGGCCGACGTTGCTCCGTACGAAAGCTGATCGGTTTCGCTCAATGAGATGGCTCTTTCGAAGAACGGAAGAGCCTCCTCCACCTCGCCCTGGCGCTGAAAAATCCGGCCTTTGCGGTAGTTGAACTCCGCTTTTTCGGTCGTCAGCGCGAATGAGGCTTCGGTATAGGACCGCAGGGTTTGTAAAGCGGTTTCGTAAAAACCGCCATCGGTAGCCAGTCGGGCCTTCATCAGGATCTTCAGTTTCGGCGAAATTCCTTTTTTAAAATACAGCTCCGCAAATTTCTGAGCCGCTTTGTCCGACTCCACCACGGCGGCTCCCACCGACGAAACCTGCTGGAGAAACGGCACGGCTTTGGCATCCTCATCGGCCAGCCAGTAACACAGAAACAGTTTGTAATAGGTATCTTTCAGGAAGTTGACCCCTTTATACTGGCCCAGAAACATGCGATAAACGGCTGCTGCCTGCGGGTAATCGGCTTTTTGAAGCAGAATGTCGGCTTTTAAATCTTCCAGAATCGGGAACGGCACGTAATCGGGGCCCGTGGGCCGGTCGTTCAAAAACCGGAGGGCTTCTTCACTTTGGGCGTCTTTCATCAAAACCGAGGTCGCGAAAAAGTACAGTAGCAGATTGTCCGGATTGTCCTGCACCATTTTTCGGAGATTAGCCGAATCGGTCGCGGTGAACTTCAGCACATACGCCCGAAGCAGCACCTCGATCAGCCGTGCTTCAACCTGAAAAATAGCGTCTTTCTGCGAAACCGTGCGGATTTCCTGCAAACCCTGTTTGACATTCCCCCGCATTCCCAACAGATTGGTCACCCAGGTATAATTGTCCGGAACCGCGCCAATCATGACGTGCAAAAGCCCGAGCGATTTATAGGTGGGCAGAAAACCGGGGAATTTTTTACGGTTTTCCTCCAGCAGTTTATACGCCCGGATAATGTCCCAGCAGGCGCTCACTTCCTTGCCAAATTTCAGCTTGACAAACGCCCAGTGTAACCGGACTTCGGCTTGCGTAAACCGCTGCCAGGGCGAATTTTCGTCCAGGTCCCGGAGCCGATCCAGTCGCTGGTCTTCCCGCTCCGACCACTGCCCGTACAGCTTCGGGTTATCGGAAACCAGCAGGGTAACGATATCAGCCAGATTATCCACATAAACCGCTACGCCATTTCCGCGCCCCACATCCCCGGCGATGGCTTGCCGACCGTCCTGCACTTTCAATTTCAGAATGTCGGCATATCCCCGTTGCAGATTGGGGGTAAAATCGAAATCAGCCGCCTGAGAAACCTGAACACAAACCAACAAGAACACAAGAATCCGCATGGGGCGAAAATAGCAAGTTGTCAGACACGGGACACAAAAAAAGGCCACCCACCGGCGACCTTCCCCTGGAAAAGAATTTCTCTGTACTTATCGGCGAGATGAAACCGGTTCGGGCATTCCCTCCACGTCGGCGAAAATCCGTCCACAATGCTCGCAGACGATGATTTTCTTTTTATCCCGGATATCAGCCTGACGCTGCGGGGGCACCACGTTGAAGCAGCCGCCACACGCACCGCGTTTGACCACCACCACTGCCAGTCCGTTCAGGGCGTTTTCCCGAATTTTATTATACGATTTCAACAACCGCTCTTCGATGTGCGTCGCCTGATCGTCACGGTCTTTCAGCAGGGCTTTTTCCTCATCCCGGCTTTCCGACGTGATTTGGTTCAGTTCCTGCATTTTCGCCTTCAGATCTTCTTTGCGTTCATCCAGTGCCGACTGCGTTGCTTTAATTTCTTCCTGCTTGTTGCGGATTTTGAACGAAGCCTCATTGATTTTTTTGTCGGCCAGTTCAATTTCCAGGGTTTGCAGTTCCACTTCTTTCGAGATGGCGTCGAATTCGCGGTTGTTGCGGACGTTCATCTGTTGATCCTTGTAGCGGGTAATCAGCTTCTCGGAATCCTTTTTAATGGCTTTGTTCCGGTCGATGTCTTCCTCTAACACCTGGATATCGGTATTGAATTTACCGATTCGGGTTTCAAATCCGGCAATATCGTCTTCCAGATCGCGAACCTCTTCCGGCAGGTCCCCGCGAATCTTTTTTAGTTCATCAAGCTGAGAATCAATTGATTGAAGTTTAAGAAGTGCTTCGAGTTTTTGAGCAATCGTCAGTTCCATTCGTGCGGTTTTATCTGCCTATAAGTAGTATAGCACCGGGTTGGTGTCTATTTCGGACAAAATTACCGCAAAGGTATCATTTTTTTTCAACAAATACTGTTGAATCAACTCTTTAGTATATACTTCACTTTCATAATGTCCAATATCGGAAATCAGAATACGGTGATCGGCGTCAAAAAATTCGTGGTATTTATAATCCGCCGTGATAAACACGTCGGCACCAGCCCGAATGGCATCGTTTAATAAAAAACCGCCTGCTCCTCCGCAAACCGCCACCCGCCGAACCGGCTGATCGCGCAGGGCCGTGTGCCGAATCACGGAAAGGTTCATTTGCTTTTTCAGGTGCGCTAAAAAACCGGTTTCCGGCATGGCCTCGGGCAGTTCACCAACGGCTCCGGAACCCACTTCCTGGTTCTCGTTCGTCAGCGACGTCAGGTAGTACGCCACTTCTTCGTACGGATGCACTTTCCGCAAAGCCGCCAGGACGTTGTTTTGAAGATGGGCCGGAAAAATAACCTCAACCCGGTTTTCATGCGCGGATTGATCTTCACCCGCCGTTCCCAAGGTCGGATTCGAATCCTCATTTCCCTGGAATGTGCCGGTTCCTTCGGTTTGAAAACTGCAATGGCTATATTTCCCGATTTGCCCCACTCCGGCGTCATAGAGCGCATCTAAAACCGCCTGCGTAGCATGCCGGTAAGCCGGACTCTCTTTTTCATTCGGGACAAAAGTCACCAGCTTCGTCAACATGCCGGATTTGGGAGCCAGCACCCGAACGTTGGTTAAACCCAGTTTCTCGGCAATCTTAAAACTCACCCCCCCGGCAATGTTGTCGAGATTGGTGTGGGTGGCATAAATCGCAATGTCGTTTTTGATCGCCTGGATCACCACCCGTTCGACATAATTCCGGCCATTTAGCTTTTTCAGCCCCCGAAACACAATGGGATGATGCGCCACGATGAGGTTGCAATTTTTCCGAATTGCTTCTTCGACCACGGCTTCTGTGACGTCCAGCGTTACAAGTACGCCCGTCACAGCGGCTGCCGAATTGCCGACGATCAGTCCGGCATTGTCGTAGCTTTCCTGGTAGGCCAGTGGGGCCCACTGTTCCAAATAAGCAGTGATATCCTGTATTTTCATTTTATGCCGTACCGTTCCGCCAACACATTCAAATGATGCCGCTCATGACCCGCCAGAATTGTAAAAAAGGCGCGTGACGAAACCGGAGTGCCATTGGCTATGCCCATGCGCTGCTGAGCTTCTTCGGTCAGGCTTTCGGCCAGCGCGAGCGTCGACTGCCGCACAAAACCGTATTCGGCAACCAATTGCTGCTGTGACTGCGCGTCGAAGTTGGCGTGATCGGCATACGAATTTTCGTCAAAACCCGGCAGTGACTGTTGTTCTCCACGGGCAATACACAACGCCCGGTAGATGAAAATGCGTTCGGTGTCGATCATGTGCCCCAACATTTCCTTGGGCGACCACTTCCCTTCGGCATAGCGGTAGTCCTGTTGGGCGACTGTTAAATTTTTAAATAAACTTTCTACTATGGCACATTGCTGGCGCAGGAGATCAATAACGTTCTCGGTATCAACCAGATTGATGTATCTGGCGAAAAAACTGGCAACCGGAAATTCAGCTGAAGAAGGTTTTTTCATACATTTTTTGCTGTTTTTCCAGCAAAGGTATTGCGTTGTGTCGAAAAGCGGCTACCTTTGCACCACGTTTTCGGGAAATAACCGGAGGCCCATCAAATGGATCGGTAGTTCAGTTGGTTAGAATGCCGCCCTGTCACGGCGGAGGTCGCGGGTTCGAGTCCCGTCCGGTCCGCCAACTACAAAGTTAAGCCCTTAATCTTCAATGGATTAAGGGCTTTTTGCTTTTGTGGGTAAAACATAGGTGAAACAATTGAAATTCTATTGTTTTCGTTTTTGTGGCTAGCAAATACATTTTGCATAGGTCAGTATGGAACTTAGATAGAATGCGTTTCAGCGACTTGGCATGCTTGCAATGGAAAAACGTAAACTGGCAACGTCCCTCCTATGTAATGCGGAAAACCAAAAACACAGTATCCCAAAATCACTCGATCCAAATTCCAGCCCAGGCATTAGAAATCGTTCAGCATTACAAGCCAGTAAAAATCGATCTAGAAGCCTATGTGCTGCCAATCCTCAATCAGAATCGCACCTACACCACCGAAGCGGAACTGTTGATTGAAATCAGTCGCAAGAATGCGCTCATCAACAAATACCTTAAAAAGATTTGCTCACTTGCCGGTATTAATAAAGAAGTCTCCTTTCACTCCGCTCGGCACACATTTGCTGATTTAGGTCGAAGGAAGATCAAGGATGTTTACGCCATTTCGAAACTGCTAAGACACTCGAAAATCAATATCACTGAAAAGTATCTTTCTGAATTTGATACTGAAACGACAGACAAAGCGCTCGAGTCAATATTTGGATGAAAATCTTCTAAAAG
Organism: Larkinella rosea; assembly: GCF_003858635.1. Classification (GTDB taxonomy): domain Bacteria; phylum Bacteroidota; class Bacteroidia; order Cytophagales; family Spirosomataceae; genus Larkinella; species Larkinella rosea. The sequence goes on along the minus strand of NZ_RQJO01000009.1, from coordinate 822,873 downwards.
GTACAAATTGTAAAGTTTGCACACTTTGCAAGGTTTGCAACAATGCAAGACCCTAAAATTTAATTATTCAACTTTAGCATAATTCTAATTGCCGTATAACTTTCCTTATGTTAACTGAAGGTAAAATCAGAACTTATTAAATGATCTGGTTAATTGAAATTTCTCATCCTTATAATAAACCAAATCATTTAATATAAATGCAGAATATGGCTAATCACCTTTCTTATGCTTGTGTGGCTTCAGTGATGGCGTATTACTTGGAACTTCTTTATTATCCCGTTGACGTTTGTCTGGCTCTCCAGTTGACTTTGAGGTTCTTTTTGGCCCTTGAAAGCTTCCCCTAATTAGTAGCACTTAGTACCAGAGATTTCCAGTCGATAGACTGATCTTTCATGAATGTAGGTAAGGGTTGGTTCTGTTCCTGTTCTTGAAGAAAAACTACTGGTGCTTTGTAGCCTAATGACTGGTGAGGTCTCTCGTTATTATAGATCCACATCCAGGCATGAGCCATTACCTGAGCCTCCTTCAAACGGGTGAAGCAGTAGGCGTCTAATACTTCCTCTCGAAAACTGCGATTAAACCGTTCCATATACCCATTTTGGTAAGGCTTGCCTTTTTCAATGAACTTCAAGTCTATGTTTCGCCAATCGGCCCAGTCCCTCAATGCCTGGGCAATAAATTCCGGTCCATTATCCACTCGGATCTTCTCGGGGGCACCCCGCCAAGCAATCAGTTGATCTAACTCGCGAATCACTCGTTTACTAGTCAGGCTGGTATACAGCGTGATGGCTAAGGCTTCTCGATTATAGTCGTCAATGATATTCAGCGAACGGAACTGTACTCCATTGGCTAACCCATCTTGCATAAAATCCATCGACCAGGTCAAATTGGCGGCTGGTGGTTGAATCAAAGGTTCAATTACTCGCGCTGGTAACCGTTTTTTATACTTCCGTCTGAGATTCAACCCCATTTCAGTATAGATCCGGTACACCCGCTTATGGTTCCATGTCCAGTTCAGATTTCGCAAATGATGATGCATCATCGCTACGGCGACCCGGCCAAAAGCCCCACCGGCTATGCAGTTCGGCTAACTGAGCTAATTGTTCCCGAATCGGCTCATCTTGACTCGGCTTCGGCTGATAGTAAAACACCGAAGCATGGATGCTGAACAGCTTACAGGCATGTCGTAAACTAAGTTGGTGATGTTGGTGAGCATATTGAACCAACTCTCGTTTCTCGGCAGGCCCTATAGCTTTTTTTCTATCACATCCTTCAAAACCGTCAACTGAAGTGTTTGCTCGGCGACAATGCGTTTGTACTGAGCCAGTTCATTCTCTAATTCCTTCAGCCGTTTCAACTGGTTTACTTCCAAGCCTGAATATTTACTCCGCGCGGGCGGCCCCGTTCCACTGATAATAGGTTGCTTGACTGATACCATGCTCACGGCAGATGTCCACCACCGACTTGCCCGTCTCCTGCTGGCGCAAAATCCCGATGATTTGTGACTCGGTAAACTTTGTCTTTTTCATGCTCTTCCTTTTAAAGTTAGCTACTAATTTCCACTTTTAGTCGCTACTATTTTCGGGGAAGCTTTCAGTCGGTGGTCGGTACCCATAAGTCGGTGGGCAACCCAATACCGGTATTGGACAACAGATGGACATACTGGTTCATCAAGGCATACGAAGCCTTCACCGACAGCTCCGGTTTCAGCACGTAAGCGAGCGAAATGCGGGGTTCGGGTCGGAGATAACTGACGCGGTTATGCAGAAAATGGCTGAGTCGCAGGCCACCATTGATCTTGAGACGACGATGCGGCTGCCAGGTATCTTCGGCATACAGTCCGGATTCCAGCACTTGAATGGATTCAATATCCTCGCTGAATTGATTGATACCGATATTTTTGATGACTACCGCGTTGGGCGTAAAGCGGTGCAGGGTGCTCTGGAACCCAAACCGTAGAGAATGCCGCGGAGAGGGATAAAAATCGATGTCGTGTTTGAGGGAGAAATCCCGAATACCTGAGGAGTACCGCAGCGAAAAAGCATCTTCATCCTGAAAGCTTTTTTCGTCGGAGGAAATCAGAAACTTGTAGTTGCTGAAAATGAGGGAGGTATTGGAAAAAAGCCGTTGGGAAAACAGGTGATTCCACCGTAGAGTCGCCGTGGCATTGCCCCAGTTCAAGCCAACGGCACTGCCCTGTTTTTTATCATCCGAATAAAACCGATCCCGGCCAAAATACCCACTCAGGTAGAGTTTGTTGCGGGTACCCAATTCATAGTTAACTTTGGCATTCAGATCGTAAAAATAGTACCCGGCTTTGCTATCCCCGCCGGATGATGGGTCCGGCGACAAAATCCAGGTACGTTCGGCGAGCCGACACCAGAAACGAGGAAGCACCCGCCCCCGATTTCTTTTTAGTCAGCGGCCCTTCGAGCGTTAACCGGGAGGCAATCAGGCCAATACCGCCCTCCCCGTGCAGCTTTTCTTTATTTCCTTCCTTCATATTCATCTCAATGACCGACGACAACCGACCGCCGTACCGCGCTGGAAAACCGCCCTTAATCAGCTCTACACTTTTGAGGGCATCGCCGTTGAAAACCGAAAAAAAACCGAACAGGTGATTGGCGTTGTACACTACGGCATCGTCCAGAATGACCAGGTTCTGGTCAGGGCCGCCCCCGCGCACGTAAATACCGGTGCTGCCTTCGGAGCCTTTCTGCACACCCGGCATGAGTTGCAGCACTTTCAGGACGTCTTTTTCACCCAGGAATGCCGGTATTTTCTTGATCTGGTTGATGGGTACATCAATCGTACTCATCCGGGCGCTTTCGCTTACTTTTTCTTCTGCGGTTCGGGTGCCGGTCACAGTGACTTCGGCTAACTGGTGCCCGGAGGTCAAGTAAACCGTTTGCTCAATATCGCGCCGAAAGGGGACCACTTGCTGAACGGTTTCGTAGCCGACGGACGAAAAGGCCAGCGTCAGGCTATCCGCAGCCGGGAGGGATAGCGAATAAAAACCGTACGTGTTCGTGGTCGTGCTGGTGGATGTACCGGGTAGATAGATATTCACCCCAATCAACGCTTCCAGGCTGCCTTTCTCGCGCACATAACCGCTGATGGTCACCCGATTGGGCATAGGCTGGGCGCTGGCCTCAAACAGTAGATTCAAAACGAAAGTAAAAAGCAGTAGTAGTTGCTTCATACAGCGGGGACGTGTGTGAATAAGGCCTTATTTTCCTAATAAAAGCGCAAATCCAATTTCAAAGGATACGGTTCGGAATTTATTGCTAAACGTTGCCGTACTGTAATTGCCGGTAGAGGTTTGGATTAAATTATCGTTCTCCGTATGTTGAAAATGATAGCCAACTTCGGCGGATAAAAGAACATTCCGATTGATAAAATAAGCCATACCAACCGTAGGAGCCAGATTGGTTGAATAGCCTTTCAGGTTTAAATCAACCAGATTGGCAAGGCTTTCATATTTTCGTACCGTTTTTTCGTAGGTAAAGCTAATACCGGCAAAGGGCTTCAAACGCGAATTTCCCACATAGTAGCGCAGGGTGGGTCCTATCCCGATCGATCGGGAGGTATTCCGGCTTGCCGTTGGGGTGTTGTTGAATGAATAGGGTAGGGTAACCCCGGCTACCAGATTTTTAGCAATAAAATATCCGGCTGATGGCGTTAAGCTGATGGAAAAAAAATGATTATTCGCTCCATCAAATTTTTGATACGTAAAATTGCCCACCTGTGTACCAACTTGCCAGCGTCCTTTTTCCGTCTGAGCCTGAGCGGCTGAAAGGATCGTCACAAGCAGAACGAGTGCAATGCCTGCCTTTTTCATCGTTTTCCTGAATTAGCTTTAAAGTCAATATGCTTATTCTTTTCTTATCAACATTTATTCCATTAATCATATAATATTGACTATTAATCTTTTATGGGATAGCCCGGTACTATGTTTGTCCATTATCGGACAAATTCTGTCCGCCCTCACTATTAATTAAGTGTGAGGCCTGGTGGAAGGAAATTTAATTTGCTGGGCTAGATTTTTTAAAGGGGTATGCTTTAGCCTGAATGCCGAGTTGCCAGTCACGGAATCGGCTATGAACCTAAAATGGAATACCGTGATCTGAATTCTTTTTGAGATTTTCCAATGGTACATCGCTGTCGGCTGCACGATCAATGACCATCTTGAATTGATCCGATACTGAGCGCCAATGCCCAACAACACATTCGTATTGATATCCTTTGAACGGACCTCACCGGGTTCGACTTGGATCGGTTGTACCATAATCCCGACGAAACGGACTGGAAGAAGGAACCTTATCATTTGCGTTTTCAACCGGAAAAGTCGCCAGCAAAGGGCGTTATGTATTGGTCTGGAAGCGGGAAAATGGCAAACTGAAAATATTCCGGGATAGCTTTTCTGCGGACGGAAAAGGCAAAAATTAACTGGATTGCGATTTTTACAACGTTTGCATCCGTTGCATAAGGTTGACCAGATACGAGCGATGAATGCGCATAAAAAAGGGCTGGGATAATTTTTCCTCAATAGTCTTCAGCGTAACCGACAGTAAATACTCCTTCTGCCCGGTAAAAATCCGGCTGTAATTCCGCAGAATGCCAGCCACTTCGTATCCCAGGGTGGTGAGCAACCTGGAGATTTTGGCTTCGGATGGTGCGCTCGACTGTAACTATTTTTTCAACCTGTCCGCTTCTCCGATTCAAAACCACGGATACGGTTTTTGGTACATCGGTAACGGCAAAGCGATTGTTCGCACCGAGCGCAAGGGACTTTTCAGGGGATGCAGGATCATTACCTGGTGCCGCACTTCGATTTTTACGTGCTGGATATGGCGAAAGAAATTAATTCGCACCTAAATCTGCCGCTCGATAAAGGGACGGCCCGCAATTGCATTCTGGTCGAAAATGGCCTGGTCTACATTACCGTCAATCCAAATTCCGAAGGCAGTTACGTCTGGATTTACGATCCCAAAACCGGTTTGCTTCGCAAAGGCCTGCACTTCGACGACCGGGTGACCGGGTCGACTACATCCTCCGGCTGGAACGGCGGAATCTGTGATCGGAAAAAAATTAGTCGATTGAATCCCTTCCCTTATCCTTCATTGGCCGGAATCCGTTTAAAAATTCGGACGCCCGAAACTACTTTGAGGAACTTGTAATGTTTGGCAATGTACGAAGCTAACAGGCGAAAATTCTGGTGCTCGTAATGGGCTTCATTCAGATGAAGACTAGCAGGGCCCACGGCATCAAGAAAGAGTGCGGGCTTGTTTTTTGCCAAATCCGCTACATACCTTGACAGGTAGATGGCCTGATAGGAATTTTTCACGGCACACCGCTGGGTTTGATTTTCCCGAACGCCCTGGCTACGTTGTGATTCAACGTAATACGTACAATTCCAGCCCCAAACGGCAATCTGCTCCTCCGGTTCGGTCAGTTTTTTTATTTCCCTGGAAACCGCCGATTCCGACATGGTCATTTTCTGGGTGAAACAATACAAAAAAGGGTTGATGTGAAACGCCCGATCTTGTTCAATTTCAGCCCGTTCCGGAAATTTTAAGGACGAAGGATGGGGATTAAAGGTTGAGCTACTCTCCGAGAAAAAACCGTAAAGCGTGAAGCGCAGCAGAATAAAAAATAAGAAGGTAGATGGTAAGCCAATGGTAAGTTTTTGTACAAAACCAACGGAAAAACGATCCTTCACAATGGCCAGGCAACAACCGATCAGCCAGGCAATCGGAAACACGAGTAACAATAAATGGTGACCAAACCGCGTACCGGGACTGGCCACGCAATAGATTGCCAGTAAACCGGTTATAAACCCTAAACCCAACTGCCACCGGTTTCCACGGGATATCTGTTTGGCATCTTCATAATAAACCTGAAGACATAGAAAGCCCAAAAACCAGCAAATACCGATCAGTGGAAGTAAATCAAGATAGTGAGCGATGACGTAGGGTAATACCATCAGCTTTGCCCAGATCGTTTTCTGAGCCACATCCTGGCTATATAATTCTTTGTATCCCAACAGGTTTGATTCGATGTAAAAGAGGTAAAAGTCAGGTAGAACGTGATAAGCCAGGCAAAAACCGAGTACCAGTATTGACGGAACAACCAACCCTAAACTTAACGCAGAAGTCAGTTTGAACAGATTGCGACGCTGGGCGAAAATGTACGTGTACGTAATGATAATTGGGCCGGCCAAAATAGGTACCGACTGTAGCTTACAATACGGAATGATCCCTGCCACAATACCCAGCACAAAGTACCAACTCACCGAGTGCTTCCGACCCGTCAGGATCGCGCTAACCATATAAAAGCAGCCCGTCAGGATGGGCAGGGAGCTTAACTCGCTCGTATAGTGGAGGAAATCATACCAGACTGTCCAGCCAAAAAAGATGCTGAGGCCGAGTAAAACCAGCCGATAAGTCTTTTCGGGCATAAATAACCGCAGACCTTTGCTGAAGAAATAGAGGGAAAGGAGAATTAACCCTAATCCAACGACCCGGGCACCGATATAATCAAGCGGAAAGCCGAATATCGAAGGAATTAAAAGCAGATAACTATTAACCGGACCAATCGTTGTCCCATCAACCGAAGCCCAGTAGATCGGGTCGCGCAATAAGGTAATTGCTTGTGTAATCGTTTGACTCTCGTCGGGATTCAATTCGGAATTGAAAACAATGGAAGGAAGCCGCAAGAAGCTAACCAGAAACAGGATTAGCAGCAGATAATTCGTATCCGAAATTTTTTTTGTCAGTCGTTCAGAGATACCAGCACTGAGCGATGCAATAGCAAAGCCGATAAAGCTAATAATATAAAAAAAATAATAAAACGCCATAAACGTACATGGTCCTATTCATCTTAGACCAAAGGTATAAAAAACACTATACTTTGTTTCCGTTGGGTAAAGTTAAGAAACAAAAAGGGAATTACCGGAATAATCCGGTCAACCGGACCGATTCATTCCGGTAAGGCGATCCCTCCAAAAAAAATCCATTTTTTTTCACACTGCACCTTCGGGAAGTCGGCGCTGACGCTACCTTCACCTGTGGCTGGGTCTGGCATCCGGGATTGTTGTCGTCATTGTGTCGATCACGGGTAGTATACTGGTTTTCGAGCAGGAACTCAAACCGCTGACCCAACCCTGGCAAAATGCGGAACGACCCGGTCAGGCGGCCTATCTGCCCCCTTCGGCGCTGCATCAGAAACTAAAAACCGTATTTCCGGATAAAAAAGTGCTCAGTATCTGGTACAGTGGTCACGAATGAACGGCCAAAGTCACTATGAACTCCGATTCGCTGATTTTCGTCAATCCCTACACGGCGGAGGATTTGCCTGGATCAATAAAGGCGTCTACTGGCTCGCGTCGGGTGGCGCTGCTCCGGCACCGTATCAGCGGGGCATTTCGGATACGACACAGATTGCGCCCAAAAACCCATTGGCGAACGTCGACCGGGCCTTCAAAATGGGCATGGAACAGATTGGGGTTTACAACAAAGACGCCATCATTATTTCGTTTCCCCAAAAACCGGCCGACGCGATTTACGTCTGCACTGACATGGATCGGGGGGCCTGGCGCGATGTTTTCCTCGATCAATACACCTTGAAACAACTGCCTTCTTCGGGCGTGCAGATCGACCAGTTAAAATTTGCCGACTGGCTGCGACGGATCAACTACGCGCTGCATGTGGGCGCGATCGGAAATCTCCCAACGAAGACTGCCTGCTTTGCCGCCAGCCTGATCTGCGCCAGTCTCCCCGTTACCGGTTTTTTGTCTGGTGGGGCCGCTGTGGATTCGGCCGCCGTGGAACCGGGAAGCGTAAAAAAACAAATCCATACCGCGTAAGATTGCCATTCGTTATGAAGTATAACCATCTCCTGCCTGTCATTGCCTTTTTCTTCATCCACTTAACGCTTACCAACGCTCAAACTACCTCGCCCTACCTCGGCAAAGGTGAAATTCTGGATTCGCTCAGCCGAAAACCGATCGAGTTTGCAACCATAATGTTCTCATCGTCGCAAAACCGGAATGCGTTGCCGTTATTCCGGTTTTGCGGCCTCTTTGGGAGAACGATCGGGATAAACCAGCAGAATAGTCAGGAAACCCACCAAACAATAAGCCCGGGCAAGCGGAACAACGGATTCGACCAGTAAACGGTCGATGAAAGAGCCAATCAGGGCTCCAACGACCAAATAGGAAGTACCATAAATTGCTGAAGCCGTACCTGCTACCGACCCTAATGGCTCGAGCGCCAGTGCGCTGCTATTGGGTTCGGCCGCGACATTGATCCCTTGCAGCAACGCGATGATTCCGAAGAATAGAAACAGATTCGGTTCTCCCTTTGCCAGAATTGTTAGAACGAGTAACAAAATCGCCAGAGACAAATACGCAATCAATAAGCCCCGGACGGTTCGACGGGCACCAAACCGCGTCACCAGTCGGGCATTCAGATACGTAAAAAGCGCCATGATGGCTCCAATGCCTGCGAAAATGTATACGAAGAGTTCGGGCCGCCCGTAAATCGTTCCAATCATCCGTTCCGAACTGCTGATATAAGAACTGAAAGAGGTGAATAAAATGGTGGTAATCAGCGTATAACGCACAAAGTCCCGATTCCCGAAAATGAGACGAACCGACCGAAAAAAGGATTGCATATCTCCCACATTCGGAGCGGTTTCCGGTCGCGATTCCCGCAGGCGAAGCGACCAGAAAAAGAAGCCAATGGCAAACAGCGCGGGCGTCAGAAAAACCACCTGCCAGCCGAAGAGCGCCAGCACACCTGCGCCGAACAGGGGGGCAACAATCGGAACCAGCAGGAAAATTGTCAGAACCAGGGACATGATCCGGGCCATTTCATTTCCCTGAAACCGGTCCCGCACGCAGGAAATGGCCCCCACAAAGAGTGCTGCCGCACCCAAACCCACCACAAAGCGGGCCGCCAGTAACCAGGCAATACTCGGGGCAACCGGAGCAGCCAAACAACCGCCGATGTACAGAAAAAAACCGCCCCTTAAAACCGGTAGACGACCGTACCGATCAGCGAGGGGGCCAAAAATGAGCTGTCCAATCTGACCCAGGAAAAAGAAAGTAACAATCTGGGCGGTTTTAGTAGACTCCGGTTTCAGATTAAAATGCTGCCGAACCGATTCAAAAGCGGGCAGCATGATATCAATAGCCAGGGCAGTCAGCAACATGATACTGGCTATTAACCCAATGAATTCGTTGGGCCTGATCACCTCTTTCGGATGAGTACGGGGAGCGGTTTTATTTATCTCCATTCGGCAGGTTGGTTTCACGCGGTTGCTCGGTTGGGCTTCCGCATATACCTGCAAAAATGCGAGCAATTGACCGGATAAATAGGGTGTAAATACGTCTAATTAAGGGAGATTTACGACAAACGCAGTCATGGAAATACGCTCTCCAAATAAAACAGCCCGGTTTTTAGGGCCGGGCTGTTTCGCAGTGTTTTCAAAAAAATTAGGGCCGCAGCATCGTGCCGTCGTTTTTGCGAATCGTCCACCGCGATTTGGTGCCGATCGGGTATTTGGCGGCTTCTTTTTCGTTGATATCGATCCCCAAACCGGGCGACTCGCTGACCTGATAATAGCCGTTCTTAATAGTCGGGCAACCCGGAAAAACCTCCTTCACCCGATCATTAAATAGCTGCGATTCCTGAATTCCGAAATTCCAGACGGCAATATCGATGCTGTTATTGGCCGCATGTCCCACCGGGGAGGTGTCGCCCGGACCGTGCCAGGCGGTTTTGACGTTGAACCACTCACCCAGCCGCGCTACCTTCATGGCCGGGGTGATGCCACCGATCTGCGAAATATGAATCCGGATAAAGTCGAACAGTTGTTCCGCCATCGGCTCCTTGAACTCGTTGATGTTGTTGAACAGTTCGCCCATTGCAATCGGCACCGAGGTGGTTTGCCGCAACAGCTTGAACCACTTCATGTTCTCGGGCGAAAACGGATCTTCGATAAAATACGGACGGTATTCTTCCAGTCCTTTGATCATGTTGATCGCGTCGATCGGTTCCGTCAGTTCGTGCATGTCGTGCAGGAGTTCGATGTCTTCCCCGCAGCGTTTCCGCACCACATCGAACATTTTCGGCACCCGTTTCAGGTAGGTCCGCTGGTCCGAAAAGTCGTCGGTTTCCCGGCCAAAACCGGCCGTTTTAAAATCCGGTTTCAATTCCGCCATCGCGCCCACGCCCCCATAACCGCCCTGCTGAATGCGGATGTGCCGGAAACCCATTTCCATGAATTGCTGCACTTTATCGGCAATGGCTTCGGGCGTCGGGCCGCTGGCGTGGGTGTAGGTATCGACCGCAATCCGGGCTTTTCCGCCCAGTAACTGATACACCGGCATGTTCGCGCGTTTGCCCTTGATGTCCCACAACGCCTGATCCAGACCGCTCAGCGCATTGTTCAAAACCGGGCCGTTGCGCCAGTAGGAACTGACGTAAGCCGACTGCCACATGTCCTCGATGTTATCGACGTTTTTGCCGACACAAAATTCATTCAAATACGTATTGATGGCCGGAACCACCACCAGCGCCCGTTGCGTAAAGGTCGCACAACCCAGTCCGTACAAACCGGGTTCGGAGGTTTCCACTTTGACAATCACCAGGTTAGAACCACCCGGCGCGGTGGTAATCGCCCGGACGCTTTTGATCGTAACGGGTGCAGCTGCTTTGGCATACGCCGGTGTTTCATACCGTTCGGCGCGGGCCTGAGGACTGTCGAAGAGGCCAAAAATTCCGGCGGTGGAGCCCAGGCCCAGCATTTTGAGGGCTTTCCGGCGACTGTTTACTGATTGAGATTCCGGGGTTTTCATATCGGGTATGTTTAAGGGTTTTCGGTATACGGTTTTCAGTTTTCGGTGGCTGACGCATGTTTGCTGACGCGTTCCAATTTCGGGCGTCAGCAAACATGCGTCAGCCACCGAAAACCGTATACTGAAAACCGAGATTATTTCAAGCTGAAAGCGATGTAGTTTCCTCCTATTTTCTGACCCCTGCCCCCACCGGCGGCAATCACGACGTACTGTTTCCCGTCGATTTCGTAGCTGATCGGCGTCGCAAAACCGCCCGCCGGAAGCTGGTATTCCCAGACAACTTTCCCGGTTTTTTTATCAAAAGCCCGGATTCGCTCATCCTTTGTTCCGGCAATAAACACCAGTCCGCCTGCCGTAGCCAGCGGGCCGCCGTAACTGTCGGTTCCGGTGATCGGAATGCCTTTTTTCGTCAGTTCAGGATATTCGCCCAGCGGCACCCGCCAGAGGTATTCGCCGGTATTCAAGTCAATGGCATTCAGCGTTCCCCAGGGCGGTTTAATGCCGGGATACCCGTTCTGATCCGTAAACCGCTGCCAGACTTTGCTCACGTAGGCAGGCACATACGGAAAACCGTCTTTACTGGCAGGAGCAGAAGTAGTGGGTGCGCTGACGACAGTTGCCGGACCGGTTTCTTTATTCAGAATAAAATTAACAATCGCATCGCGCTCTTTATCAGACAAGTGCTGAAACGAAGGCATTCGGCCGCTACCGGTTTTCAACAGGGCTTTGATGTCATCCGCCGACCGCTTTTTACCAATGTCGATCAGACTCGGTAACTCCGGCCCGCTGCCCTTCCGATCCAGCCCGTGGCAGGACGAACAATTGGCGCTGTACAACGCATTGCCCGCCGTGACCGGATTCTGCTGCGCGTTCATCCCCGCCCGTTCCGCCATGATCAATTCCCAGGGTTCCTCGTTGACATTCTGGTACAGAATCCCGTTCGGATCGATGGAATTACCGCCCCATTCGGCGCCCCCGCTGTAGCCAAACAGCAGGGTTCCGGTCGTGTTGGGTGGAGCGAATTTGTGGTCGGTTTTGATTTTCAAAAACCGCTCCTTCACAAAGGCGTGAGCCTCCGGCGAAATGTTGGTGATGTCGGCCTCCGTATAAACCTGCCGGGAAAGCGGCAGCGGTTTGGCTGGATATTTCTGCGTTGGATACGGCGTTTCGCCGGGCAGCCCGTTCGTCGGCACTTTGCGTTCCTCGACCGGAAACAGCGACGTTCCCTTGTCTCGATCCAGCACGTAGATCATGCCGTCTTTGGTGGCCTGCACGACGGCATCGACGGTTTTTCCGTTGCGTTTCAGCGTAATCAAATTGGGCGGACAGGGATGATCGCGGTCCCACAAATCGTGGTGGATGGTCTGGTAATACCACTTCATTTTACCGGTTTCGGCATCCAGCGCCATGATGCAATTGGCAAACAGATTGGCACCCTTGCGTTCGCCCCCGTAAAAATCGGAAGCCGGCGAACCGGTGCCAAAATAGACGACGCCCCGTTTTTCATCGAGGACCATGCCACTCCAGTTGTTCACCGCACCTATCTTTTTATAGGCATCTTTCGGCCAGGTGTCGTAACCCAGCTCGCCCGGCTGCGGAATGGTATGAAACACCCACTTCAATTTGCCGGTGATTACATCGAACGCCCGGATGTGGCCGGGAGCCGCATCGCCGGACTCAGAAACGCTCGAACCCATCACCACCGTATTCCGGTAAATAATGCCGGGAGACGTCGCCGTTACCGACAGTTTGCTCACGTCGTGGTCCAGGTTGGTCTGGAGTCCTTCGTGCAAATCCGCCCGGCCATCAGTCCCGAAAGTGGTTACAATCTGCCCGGTTTCGGCATTCACGGCGTACAGACTCGAGCCAACGGTGTATAAAATGCGTTTTTCGGCGCCATTTTCCCAGTACATCACCCCCCGGTTTGAATTCCGCCGGTCGTTTTTCGACGGTTCAAATTTCCAGAGTTGCTCGCCCGTTCCGGCCCTGAGCGCAAAGAGGTTTAAGTCGGGCGTGGTGCCGTAGAGAATGCCGTGCACCACAATCGGCTGGCACTGAATCGCCCGCCCGCCCCGCCGGGGATTAGCCGGGTCCGGTTTTTCGGACGCGTCATACATCCAGGCCACCTGCAGATTTTTCACGTTTTCGGCGGTAATCTGGCTCAGGGGCGAATACCGGTTTCCGGCTTTGTTGCCGCCGTAATTCGGCCAGTCTTTGCCGGTATCGGGGGCGGTTTTTGGGTTTTCCATGCCATAAATCAGGCAACTTCCCAGCATCAGCCCCGCTACAACCCAGGTATGCGTTGTGGTGAACGGTTTTTTAATCTTCATTTTTAAGGTTTAGGAATACCGTGCAATCGGGTACCTGCATCGGTTTTAGAACATAGGTCCATTTACTACCTGAAATGACCGTCCGAAAGTACGTATTAGCGGTTTGAATTAAAACGGAAAACCGCTTCTTTGTGATCATCGGCAACAAAAGTGCGGAGATTGTCCGCCGACCGCTTTCAAAAGTAAAAGGCATACCCTCTTTTACTCCAAACGCGACCAACGATCAACCTCCGCCCTGTTGTCGGGGTGCTTCTAGTAACTTAGTGTAATTCGCTCATTCCGTTTGAGTTTCACCTTACGGTCTTTCACCCAAAATTCGCAGTTTTTCCAGGCCCGCAATTCCAGTTGAGCCGCCGTTTTGCTTACACTTCCGGTCACTTTGACACCCAACCTGGAATATAGATTACGAACAACGACTTTGCCTTTCCACGGAAAACAGGTCGCAATCTCCATTTTTCCGTACCAATCCGTCAGCACATTATTGACCAACGATTGAACGATCAACCCGTTTGTCGAATTGTAAAAGGCACCCGACCAGCTTTTACTGGTTTCAAATACCTGAATCCATTCGGGATCGATGTTATTGGAAGTGACCAGGTTATGCCAGTCTTTCAGCCATTCCTGCGGTTGGCTCAATCGCGAACCGGCCAGCAGAATTTCGCCCAGGGACCAGCCGTGGAAGTACGGTTTTGAGGCATCAGCCAGAAGTTCATACCGCCGTTGGTATGCCAGCGATGCGGCTTCGGAAGGGCTTGAATGAACCGGAAGATAGGCCAGTTCATTGAGCTGAACCGGGTGTTTCTGTTTGCCAAAATCCGCCGGGCTGTTGCTGCTGGTGTAATAAAAACCGCCTTTCGCTTTCAACGATTGAAAAGCCAATCCGTCTTTTAAGATCGTGGAATAACGGTGATCGTTATCCAAACCGTACGCAATCGCCTGTTGAAAACAATATTGGGCGCTGTAGAGCGCACACAAATAATCTTTCTGATCCACCCCGCCAAATTCATCCTGGCCCATCGACGGCTTCAGCGACAAATGCCAGAAACCGTCGGTTTCTTTCGTACAAATGCTGCCGTAAAACGCTGCTGTTTCCTTCAATAAGGGAAGAACGTACTTTTGAGTCCACTGGGTATCATTTACAAAAACCGCCGTTTCAACCGCCATTCGGGCCAGGTACCCCGAATTGTGGATTTCATAATACCAGATGTTCGGGGGAGCGGGATCGTGATAGCCGTCAAAAGAACCGTACGGAAACACCCACGGAACCATCACGCCGTCGCGGTGAAAATGCCGTTGGGTATACTGCTTCATGCCCTGAAGCCGGGCTGAAAAGTATTCGATCCACGATTTTCCGATGGCAGTCTGTCCGGTCGCGAGCAAAACCGGGAGAACGTAGGAAGCGTCCTGCGGAAAGTTAAACGGCCATCCGTTTCCCGTAAAACCCATCGGTGGCGGAATGCCTTTCTGGTCAGTGCCGTAGGAATACAGAAACTGGGCCATCGACCGGACCCACATTTTTTGGGCGGTTGCTTCCGGAAATTCAATCAACCCGGATTTCTGCCAGGTCTGGTCCCACCAGTGGATGGTTTGCCGGAGTGACTGGGCCGTTGTGGCTGCTACCGGTTTTTTTACGGAAAGCTGAATCCGGTTTTCGCCTTCTTTCAGGGTCAGTTGCAAAACGTTTCCCTCCAGCGTTACGACCGCATTCGTTTTGAGATACAGGGGCGTTGTAGTCCCCAATCCCGTCAGTTCAATTTTCCACTGGTCTTTTACCGCACTGATCTTGCTGACCTGGCTGATCCGCTGATCGTAGTGACCTTTCACATCGCTGGCCGGGTCCAGAATAACCCGGATCGGCTCCCCTTTTAACTGAATGGCAATTCCGGACAGATTCCGGTCAACGGGGTCAAACCAGGTTTTTACGGCAATCGTGCGGTTGCTGGCGCGAAACCTAGTGGTAATCGTTCCCTCATAAAAAGCCTGGTGCTGGCTAAATTCCGAAACGGTCTGAAACGCATCGGCCCAGTACAGTTGAGCGAGTGGCAGTAGATAATCACCCCCGAATTTACCGCGCCCCCGGTGTTCCAGGTGCATAAACCGGGTGTTCCCAAATTTGTGGTGCGTGCTGGCTTTGGCCGGGTGAATGTGCAATCCCAACAAACCGTAGGAGCAACCAAAAAGGCCGTTCCCCTGGTAGAGATTAATGACGGGTTCGTCGGTATAAGCGGAACGAATTACATCCGCCGATGCGATAACTTTCTGGATATGAGTGGCATTCCGCTGCTGCGCTGCGACGGGGATCGCGAACGCAATCAGCGCAATCGCTTTCAATATTTTTTTCATTGGGTACAGTAATAAGCAATCCCGGATTTGATAAACCGGAGTGGGTTAGAACGATTTTCAGTCTTTATCTGATTGTCAGAACTCTGGAAGCCCTACGACACGGGCACGAAGTTGCAGCACCGCCCGCCCTTTCGTACCGGTTTGTTCCAGCAATTGAGCCAGGGCAGTCGACGTACGAAGCGCTTCAGCCTGGATGGCCCGTAATTGCGCCCGTTTCCGGGTATTTTCCGGTGTATCTGCCTCCGACAGATTTTTTGCAATTGAGTACGCCGTAAAAAAATGCGCCAGCTCGCGCTGCACATCGGCCTGTAACCGAACGGCAAGCAACTGTTTTTCAAGCTGTTGCCGGGTCGTTAGCGGTTTTCGTTCGGCATCACCCATCGGGAGCCAGTAGGCACTGGCCGCTGGTTGTTCGGCGGGTACGGTTTTGAGTGCCTTTTCAAGATGGGCAGCCGCCGACTGAAAATGCCCGATGGCTTTCTCCAGCGCCACGCCAATGACCTGCGCAGCCGCCACATCGTCGTTCGGCGGGCTGTAATTTCGGGAACCATCGGGCTTGGGCGGTTCGATGCCGGTTAAGGTCGGCTGGTCGAACACCGATAGCTGAATTTTCTGCAATGCCGAAGCGGTCAAGGGTGCCGCCAGCGAAACCTTCGCCCAGTTGGGTCGCAACTGGTGCCAGTAATAGGTATGATCCGACTGGATTTGCTGAGCGGTTTCGATTTCCTTCCAGGCCGCCAAAACGGATTGTCCCGCTGCCTTACCATACTGATTAGTAGCCAGTTGTTCCGCCCAGGCCGTAACGCGCGACGGATCGGTCAGCTCCGGGTGAAAAAACAGGTCTCGTAGCGCGACGGCATTGACGGGCGAATATTCCGCCTGCGTACCCCATTGGTCAAAAACACCATCGGCACCCAACTCCTGCCAGCGGTTTACCTTAGCGGCAATGCCGAACGGGAAATCATACAGCTCCGTGGAGGGAAAAATGGTGTCGTCGCCCCAGAGAAAAATGTCGTAACCGAGCAGGGTTTGCCGGTTTTGCCGCACGGTTTTCGCCTGATCGCGCAATGCGTTGGTCAGCTTGCGGTCGAACGACCAGGCTTCGGCGTCGGGCAAGGTCGCCAGTCCGCTGCCGGGTGGCATAGCGGCCTGTTGGGCCAGGAAATCGACTTCTTTTCGGAAACGCCACGACCAGACAACCGAAATGGCCTGAAAATCAGACCGCATTTTTCGGGACTCTTCGAGCAACAGGCGCTGGAACTGGTTGTATTGCGTCAGCTTACTGACGTTGTGATGCCGTTTGCAGGCAGTCGGATCGCAGAGTTCGCCGTTGGAATCCAGCGTGAACGTCAGCACGAATTGCAGTTCCGGGAAATCGGTTACCAATTGCCGAACCATCTGCCGATACGCTTTTTCGACCCGTGGATGCGCCAGACACAACACTTTGCCCTGATGCGAACCTGATTCCGACAGCACTTCTTCCGGAAAAAGAGTCAGGAAAGCCGACCGTTTGTCGGCCGGAACCCACGGCCCGCCCTGACAAACGACCTCGCAAAGCCACAGGCCCGCCCCCAAACCGAACTGTTGGCACCAATTGAGGTACAACCGAAGCCGCTCCCGGTTTTTTCGAAGTTCGTCAGCAGGTGTCACATTCGGAAATTCGGGACATTCCACAAAGCTGAACAACGTTTTTTCCTTCATCCAATCATGCTGAAGCAACACCCGATTGCCCCCCGTCCGGGCGATAAACTCAAAATCGGTCGGTTTGTAACTTTCAAAATCGCCCCGGGCGCGGGGGTGCAGAATCCGCAAATCCAAAACCGGCCTGGCCGATTCGTGAAAGTCGGCCGGAATACCGCCGTCCCGGTTCAGAATATCTTCCAGGTGATACGTCGCATACAGAGCCGCCCGTGGGTTACTCCCCACCACGGCGACGGCGCCATCGACCACCGCGATTTCGTACTGATCGACTGTCGCCGATTCCGCGACGGGTTTGATCCGGCCGCTCCGAATCCAGTTGGCCAACAAGGGATGCGTTGCGGGTGTACCGATCAACACACTGCCCGACGCCGGGGTTTGCTCCTGTGCTGACGCCCATTGAATAAAAATCGGCAGCTTGCCCGAACGTTCCAGAAACCGCTTCAACTCCTCCGACGCGGTTTTTAAGGGAAGCTCCGAATCACTGCCCGAAATGATTTTCCAGTGATTGAGCGGCAAAACGGAACGGTGTCGTTGTGCGGTCGGCGCACAGGAAACCAGCCAAAGGGTCAGGAATATCGTCAGTTTTTTCATCGTTTCTGTACAGTTCCAGTCGCATCCGGCCGTGCTTTACCAGCCGCTGACGATGTTCGAGTTACCGTCAGCGGCAAACTAAATTTTAGGCCTGTTGCGAATCAATACCCCGGATTTTGCGCGACTTTCAACCCGAAATTCGCATCAATGAATTTCTGCGGAATCGGATACCGAACATTCCGATCCTGAACGCTGGTCATGGTGGCGCTGAAGCCGTTGTATTTCCGGATTCGTTCGGCAGTTTTTCCCATCCGGTTCAGCGTCAACCGGCGGGGTTCCTCAATAATCAGTTCCCGCAACCGCTCGTCCAAAATGTAATCCAGATCGACCTGAGCGGCCAAAACCGGTTTGGCATTCGCCCGTTTCCGAAGCACATTGATGTCGTCGGCAGCTTTTTGTTTGTCGCCTTTCAGCAAATAGGCTTCCGCGCGCAGCAAATAGGTTTCGGCCAGCCGCATCATCGGCCAGTCGCTGAACGTCCGGCCGTTGGCGGCACCGGCCAGCGATAGCCCTTCAATTTTTCGGAACGCCGGATAAACGTGGTAAAGCGTGTCCAGATTGACGTGGTATTTTACCTCCTGCAGGTAGTATTTGGAAGCCGGATTGTTGTAATACCACTTCCGCCGAATGTTATAGCCCGAGTTGCGCATATCCGCCGGATCATCCTTCCAGATCGTATACAAGGTGTAATTATTGGGGCGCATCCAGCTCACGCCCCGCCCCAGGCTGTCGGCAATCACCATGCCCGACGCGTTGTCCGGATCGCGGGCGTCGAAATACCGGGCGCCCCAGCACCGCAGCCAGGGCTTCCCGATTCCGGCCACACTGACCCCGCCGGGCGTCTGAAACTCATACTGAATGGCCCACAGGGTTTCCAGATTTCCGCCCGACCGGTTGATGTTTCCGTCTTTAAACAGATCGGAATACACATCGCCCGGCTGCGCTTTTGTCGTTCCAAACCGGCTGGTCATTAGCTGATTACGTCCTGAACTGATCACCGCCGTAGCGGTTTCGATGGCTTTGTCGTAATTTCCCAAACTGATGTAGACTTCCGTCAGCAGGTGATCAGCGGCATTTTTGACGATGCGCCCCCCCTGCGGTTCGTTCAGCGGCAGCCACTGCGATGCAAACTCCAGATCCGCTTTCGCAAATTCCAGCACGTCTTTGCGGGCATCCCGCTTGTAGTCAACCTTCGGCTCGGTAGCCACTTTATCGATAATGGGCACATCGCCGTACAGATTGGTCAGCAGGTTGAGCGTGTAAGCCCGAAAAAAACGGGCTTCGGCCAATACCGCATTCTTCTCGGCATCGTCTTTCCAGACGGCGGTGGGCCGCTGGGCGTAGTCGATAATCTGGTTCGCGCGGGGCAACATGGTCAGGTATCCCCATTCCCAAAACCAGTTGACCGCCGTATATGTGGGCGTTAACTGGGTGTTGTAATCCCGCAACAGCACATCCCGGACGCCAATGGAACCAATATCGGTGGCCAGGTAGAGCGACCAGTAGGTGTTGGAATCATCGATACCCATCAGCTCGCGGGCCCCCTGATGGAGGGCGGTTATGGCGCTTTGAAAACCGGCATTATTAACCAGCGTAATATCCGGTGACAGGAAGGAAAGCGGTTTTTCGTCCAGTACCGAATCCTTGCAGGCCTGAGAAACCAGCAGCACAAGTAAGGTAGTAAAGGTGCCAATCAGCACATTGAATCTATTTTTCATGGTGAATATCGTTAGGAATGGAACCTTAAAAACTCATGTTCACGCCCACCGAAACCGTGCGCGGTGTTGGAAAGGAATTGCTCTGGTTGCCACTTTCCGGGTCCATCCCCTGCCAGGGCGTGAACGTGTAAAGATTCCGGCCGCTGACGTACGCTCTCAGGTTGCTCATTTTCAACCGGTTGACCAAGTTACGGGGAAATTCGTACGCCAGTGCTACTTCCTGAACGCGGACAAAATCGCGGCTCTGGTAATAACCGTGGTTGTAGGGGTTGGTATAGACCAGCGATGTCTGCGTGTTGGACCGGTTTTCCGGAGTCCACCAGCCGACATCCTGAAAGTTGGCCGCCCGGCCCGGAAAATTACCCGACCCGATGGAACCCGCATCGGATACCAGCGCAAGTTTGGGATTAGGCGCAATCCAGCCCTGTAACGCATTGAGCATCAGCATCAAACTGAAGGGGCCATATTTGGCGGTGTTCGTAAAACTCCAGCGGTATTTGGGTTGCAACGAACCCAGCACCTGGCGGTCGCTGGCGTCGATTTTTCCGTCGTTATTGACGTCCTGCAAGCGGTAAAAACCGGCTTTCTGGTTCGACGGAATCTGATCATCCTGCTGATAAACCCCGTCGATGCGGTAATCGTAAACAATCGAAATGGGCTGACCGACAAACCATTTGTTGCCGATGTCGTTGTCCTCCACGCCGTCGCCGTCCACGTCGCTCCGGTAAATATGGACGATGCGGTTTTTATTGGTCGAAAACGTCAGGTTGCTGCTCCATTCGAAAGCGCCCCGCTGCATATTCAGCGTATTCAGCGTGATTTCAACACCTTTGTTGTTAGTGGCCCCGACATTGGTCAGGATGTTGGCAAAACCCGTTGGCGAAGGCAGTTGGCGACTCAGCAGCAGGTCTTTGGTGTCCATGTTGTAGTACTCAACCGTACCACCCACCCGGCCTTTCCAGATTTCGAAATCGACGCCAAAGTTGGCCGTGGTCGTGGTTTCCCAGCTCAGGTTCGGGTTGGCCAGGTTGGCCGGAAAAATCCCCGTCGAGGTCGTTCCTCCGTCGCCGAATACGTACTGAACCTGTCCCTGCCGGGTCAGCGACTGGTAGGCCGAAATCGCCTGATTTCCCACCGATCCGTACGAAGCCCTAACTTTCAGCAGATTAATCCACGGAACTGATTTCAGAAAGGGTTCATCCGAAGCGATCCAGGCGAGGGCAGCGGACGGAAAAATTCCGAATTTGTTGTTGGCTCCGAACACCGAGTTCCCATCGCGCCGGGTGGTCAGCGTGAGCAGATACCGGTCTTTGAACCGGTAATTCAGCCGGGCCATCGTGGAAATGGCGTCGATATTGGAGGCCGAGGTGCTGGCAGTTTGTATTTTGGCCAGCAACAGGTTGTTCCAGCCATTGACGTCACTTGCCCCGGTAAAGTCGGTTCCGGTGGCCGTTACCGATTCGGAATACGCCTGGTTCCGCCCGTACAACAGCGTGACATCGAAATTATGATCCGCGCCGATCTGGCGGGTGTAGGTCAGAATATTTTCCAGCACCCAGTTTTTATTCAAATCAGTACGACGGCTGGCACTTCCGGTGCTGTTGATTTTATTGCGCTGATAAATCGGGCTGAAATTATCCAGGTTATACCAGCGGTAATTCGGCGAATAGTTGATCCGATACGTCAGCCCTTTGACGAATGGGATGTCGACAATGGCGTAAAAATTGGCAAAAAGGTTACGTTGAAGTTCCCGGTTTTTCTTGATGATTGCGTCGTAGTTAATACTGCCAATCAATCCGTCTTCGTTGGGAAACGGGTTCGGATCGGTTTTGGCTTCGTCCAGCCAAACCGCATTAAACGGAGACGTTCCGAACGCGTTTCCGACGTTGGATTCGATGCCGGACAGATCCCGTTCGGCGTATTGCGCATTGACGCCCACTTTCAGCCACTTCGTAATCTGGTTGTCGAGGTTGATCCGAACGCTGCTCCGACCGGCCATATCGTTGTAAATCAAGCCCTTTTCTTTGTTGAAATTTCCGGAGATAAAGTAATTGGTCTGTCCCGAGCGTCCCGAAATGCTCAGATCATAATTCTGAATCCCGGCCGATTGCGAGACGACCTCCCAGGGATCGATCACGTTGCCGGCCGCATAATTTTTGGCTTCCGTCGCCGTCAGATACCCGCTGATTTTGGCGGGATCGGCGTCCAGACCGCTTTGTCTCCGCCACTCGAGTGTTTTTTCAATGTAGCGTTCGGGCGATAGTAATTTGGGTTTGTAGCTCCAGGACGAACTGCCGTAATACGAACTGATCCGGATAGTGGGTTTCTCGGACGTTCCGCGTTTCGACGAAATCAGAATAACGCCGTTGGCAGCCCGGGCACCGTAAATGGCTGTAGCCGAGGCATCTTTCAGCACTTCCATCGACTCCACATCGCCGGGATTGATGTCGTTCAGGCTGCCATCGAAGAAAATACCGTCCAGAATGATCAGCGGATTATTGCCCGCCGAAATCGACCGCTGGCCCCGAATCAGAATCGTTCCGCCCTGACCCGGCCGCCCGTTGTCCGTAAACTGTACCCCGGCCACCCGCCCGCGCAGCGCCTGGGCAACGTTGGTATTTGGCAGGTTTTCGGTTTGCTTCATGTCCACTTTGGTCACCGAACCGGTTACATTCCGGCGCGACTGCGTTCCGTAGCCCACCACCACAACTTCGCTCAGGATTTTATCGTCCGCTACCAGTTGAATGTCCAGGTTGTTTCGGTTACCAATGGGCACTTCCTGCGTGGCATACCCGACGAACGAAAACACCAGCACCGCCGGTTTTTCGACATTGATTCGAAATTTACCGTCGGCATCGGTCGTCGTTCCCTGAGTTGTATTTTTAACCACGATGCTCACGCCCGGCAAGCCCTGACCGGCTTCGTCGGTGACAGTACCGGTCACGATCATGACTGTATTCCGGGGAATCTGGATCTTGTCGGCCAGCAAATCCAGCCGCTTCCGGGCCAGTTCGCCACCTGATTCCAGATTGAGTCGGGGTCTCGATTCGATGCTGGTCGACGGGTCGGTCGCCGACGTTTTAGCTGCCCCGGTTTCCGCTTTCTTTTTAATCACAATCGTTTTATTGATGATCGAATACGTCAGCGGCTGGTTTTTGAAAACCTCGCTCAGAACCATTTCCAGCTGCGCATTTTTCAAATACAGCGATACCTTGTTGCTTTTCTGCAGCAGCTCGGTTTGCAGCCAGAACGAATACCCGCTTTGCTGTTCGATTTTGTCCAGCACCTTTTCGAGTGGCGTGTTCCGCTCGTAGAGCGAAATACGTTGTTGACCGTATCCGGTGGCATGGATATGGACCGTAGCGGCCAGCAAAAGGAGGGTCATAAAATTGATTCGCATCATCCATTTTCGTTTCGTACCCGGACTTATGCCGGTTAACAACGTCCGGATCACGTCACTAAACCGGCACCACGGCACTGACAACCAGTGCCGTAGGGAAAAGGTAGAATATTCCATACTTTTGTAGGGATTTGGGAGTTTGTAAAGGTTTCGATGTCCATTGAAAAGTTACATTCCTGTCTGTTCACAGGCAGGTTATCCCGAATTTCCGGCCGGAGGTGCTCGCAACACCGTCCGGCTTTTTTATCGGGAAACCTGTTGCTATTCCCGGCCTGGCCGCCAACAGCTCGGTTCGCTTAGGATTTTACGGTTATTTTTCGTCCATCTATTTTAAAGTTCACACCACTTGTTTGCAGAATCTGGAAAAGCTGGGACAGCGGAACGTCCCGCGAAATCCGGCCCCGGTATTTTGTTTCCGGTACTTTGCCCTGAAACTCCACTTCGACATCGTACCAGCGGGAAATCTGCCGCATAATCGTCTGGATGTCGGTATCCTTGAACTGAAACTGCCCATTTTTCCAGGCAACGGCTTCTTCTACATTCGCCCGGGAAATGACTTGCAGCTTCGGTTTATTACCCGTCGCCAGTTGGGCCTGCTCGCCCGGTTTCAGAATCAGCGACAGTGATCCGGTTTCCGGCTGTTTTCCCGTTAAGACGCGGACGCTCCCCTCCAGCAGCGTGGTTTTTACGGTTTTTTCGTCCGAATAACTATTGATGTTGAAGTGGGTGCCCAATACTTCGACAACCTGCCCCGCCGAACGAACCCGGAACGGGATCGTTCCGTTTTTCCCATTTCGTCCGCGCAGGCTAATCTTTGCAATTTCAAAATAGGCTTCGCCCATCAACTCGACTTTCCGTTCGTTTTCCGCAAACCGTGTCGGGTATTTCAGGGAGGATGCCGCATTCAGCCAGACCTTGCTCCCATCCGGCAGAATGACCCGGTATTTTCCTCCGCGTGGGGTACGGATGGTATTAAAACCCGGGTTGGAGTCGGTGCTTTCAACGGACGAAACCGGTGATTTCGAGGCATTATACACCAGTTGACCATCGGCGGTTTTGGTAATGATGGCGTCGGCCTGTCGGGCAATTTCGCCACTCCCCGCGTCGTCCAGATTGATCTGGGAAGCATCCGCCAGCGTCAAAACCGCTTTGCTGGTTCCCGGCACAAAATCGGCAGGCTGCTGAACAATGCGATTTTCTACTGTCGATTTCTGGAAAAACCGGTACGTGAATAAACCCGAAACCAGCAGGATTACAGCCGCAGACGCGTACCAAATCCAACGCCTACCCCTATACGCAGTTTGCGACGCTGAACGGATGTTTGTCTCGGCGACAATCCGATCCCAGGCTTCGCTTTTACCGGACGAAGCAAACCGTTTCAGTTCGAGGTCGAGAATTTCTTCGCCCGTTAATTTTTCAAATAAAGCCCGGTTGTGCTCGCTTTGGGCAACCCACCGATCGAGTTCTTCCTTTTCCTGATCGCTCAGTTCTCCCTTCAGATGTTTTACGATCCATTCACTTTGCCTGAAATACTCCCTAAAATCTTCCATGCTGCCGATTTACACCATAGAGACACCTGAAGTTGGAAATAGGATAAAGGAGCTATAAAATTTAATTGAAAAAAGTCCGAATCGATCCGGGCGGTTTTTGGAAAACCGGGGCAGGAGACGTGAAAAACCGGTTTTTATTTGCTTCAGACCAAAGGCTACTGACATAGGGCTGTCACCCGGCTCCGGTAAATTTGTACTGTAAACAAACTCCTACGACAATGTCACAAATCGAAATGCTTTTGAAGGAAATGGATCAGGAAGCCAAGACCACCCGGAACATGCTGGGCCGCGTTCCCGACGACAAGTACGATTGGAAACCGCACGAAAAAAGCATGGACATCCGCACCTTATCCACGCACATTGCCGAACTGCCTTCGTGGGTAACCCTGGCGTTAACCACCAATGGACTGGATTTTGCCACCTCTCCTTACCAACCGGTTTCGATCAACGAAACTTCCCAATTGGTGGAGTATTTTGACCGGACGCTGGCCGATGGAAAAGCGCATTTATCGGAAGCCAATGAGGGTGAATTGGCGGGTCGGTGGGTGCTGCGTAACGGCGACGACATTTACAGCGATACCACGAAGGGCGAAATGATCCGGATGACTTACAGCCAGATTGTCCACCACCGGGCGCAACTGGGCGTTTTCCTTCGCCTGCTGAATATCCCGATTCCGGGAAGCTACGGCCCGAGCGCCGACGAACCGAATTTTTAAAAGAGATGAAAGAGATGAGACAAGAGAAGAAAGACATCTACCGCTGGCAGCGAAACCTGATCGGTTTGGTTTCTTTTTTTCCTTGTCTCTGCTCTTTTGTCGCGCTTCTCTTGTCTCCTCAATACCCTTTCAGGCTCAGTTCTTCGGTTTCGATCATTTCAACCCGCTTGCCCATTTTTTTCTGGATGATTTTAAAATGGTGTTCGTCGTCGGGACAGATCAGCGAAATGGCTTCGCCTTCGGCTTCGGCCCGGCCCGTCCGGCCAATCCGGTGAATGTAATCTTTCGGCGAACGCGGCAGTTCAAAGTTGACGACATACGGCAATAATTGAATATCGATTCCTCTGGAAATCAGATCTGTAGCCACCATTACCGCCAACTGTCCGGTTTTGAATTTGCGCAGGGTTTCCGTCCGGGCGCCCTGGCTTTTGTCGCCGTGAATGGCCTCGGCCGGAATGCCGTTTTTCCGCAGCTTCACCACGAGATTGTCGGCCGTTCGGGTTGAGGAAACAAACACCAGCACCTGCGTCATTTTCCGCTCTTTGATCAAATACCGCAACAAAGGCCCCTTGCGTTCGGGATCGATGCGGTAGGCGACCTGTTTGATCAGGGCCAGATTTTGGGGTTCTTCCGCGATTTCAATTTTGATTGGATTTCGCAGCAGGTTCTCCCGAATGCCCTGAATGGAATCGCCCAAGGTGGCCGAAAACAGAATGCTTTGGCGGTTTTTGGGCAACATTTCAAAAATTTCGTTCATTTCTTCGGCAAACCCGAGTTCCAGCATTTTGTCGGCTTCGTCGAGCACCAGCACTTCGACGTCCCACAGGTGTAAGGCGTTGGACGACACCAGATCCAGCAAGCGTCCGGGAGTAGCCACCACCACTTCGGCCCCCTGCAACGCCATCATTTGCGGGTTGATCGACACCCCGCCGTAGACCGCCAGCGTTTTCACGCGCCGGGGCAGATTGGCCCCCAGCGTCTGAAAAACGTCGGCCACCTGAACAGCCAGTTCGCGCGTCGGCACCAGCACAAGGACTTTGGCATTGCGGTCATTGGTGGTCTTTTTACGCTGAAACCGCTCCAGAATCGGCAAGACAAAACCGGCGGTTTTTCCCGATCCGGTTTTGGCAATTCCCAGCACATCATGTCCCTTCAGAATCGCCGGGATAGCCTCTTCCTGAATGGGATACGGATTTGTATAACTCTGTTCCTCAACGGCTTTGAGGAGTGGTGCAGATAATCCAAGCGATGAAAAAGACATAATATTTCCCGTTTACGAGCGGCAAAGATACCACTAAATACCGGGGTGAAAGATTACTTACACCAAACCTGTATATTTACATTAAAAAAACGGTCAGCCGAATGAAGAAGAAAATGGCATCGAAAGTGTCGGAGATAAAAAAAGCCGAAATAAAAATTACGCCATTTGTTAAAAGCATGAGATCCAATATTTCAATACCCCTTAATTTGGATCTTAAAGAAGAGTATAACCGGTATTTGATTGAGAAATATCAATAATGCTGCTTAATTCACAAGAACTAAAATACCTTCAACTAGACCATCTCATCTCCGTGGGCTGTGCAGACACAGCCCACGGAAAAGGGGTATGAAAATTATTACAATTGACTGATTATCAGTTATTCTTCCGCGTTTTCCGGATCGGTTTGCCGTATTTTTTCATCATTTCCTCCGCGTGATTCCGACGCACATTCACCTTTTTATTCTTCTCAATTTTTTCGTGAAAGGCCCCGCCGAACGTATCGCTCAGGTGGATTTTGACGCCCGGATTTTTCATCTTCACCGTCGGTTTTTCATCTTCGGTCAACACGTCTGAAATAGTCAGATCATCGGGCAGCGGCAGCATCGGAATCGCGTAGTTCATCACCTGCTCAATGGCGGTTTGCTCTTCGCTTTCCCGCTCCGTGATGAAGGCAATGGCAATTCCGTTCCGGTCGGCGCGGCCCGTTCGGCCAATCCGGTGAATGTACATTTCGGGAACTTCCGGCAAATCAAAATTAATGACGTGCGACACTTCGGCCACATCCAGCCCCCGGGCGATGATGTCGGTCGCAATCAGCACGCGGAAATTGCCGTCCTGGAACTGCCGAACCGAATTGAACCGGTAGTTTTGCTCCTTGTTGGAATGAATCACGCCCACCTGATCCGGAAACTTCGCTTCCATTTGTTCGT
This sequence comes from Larkinella rosea, assembly GCF_003858635.1. GTDB lineage: Bacteria > Bacteroidota > Bacteroidia > Cytophagales > Spirosomataceae > Larkinella > Larkinella rosea. Next base: position 795,470 of record NZ_RQJO01000009.1, on the reverse strand, counting down.
AAAGCTGATTCGCCAGATTTTTAGTCGCGACAAAAACCAGCACTTTGGTCATATCGGCATCCTGCCGCAGCAGGTGTTCGAGCAGATTGATTTTGGTGTAAAAATTCGGAACCGCATAGGCCGTCTGGCGAATGTTCTCGAGGGGCGTTCCCGCCGGAGCAGCCTCTACCCGGACCGGATTATTGAAATGCGTTTCGATCAGCCCTTCCACCTCTTCGGTCATGGTGGCCGAAAACAGCAGGTTTTGCCGTTTGGCCGGGAGCAGATCCAGAATGGTTTCCAGCTGCGTCCGAAAACCGAGGTTCAGCATTTCGTCCACCTCATCGATCACCAGCCGCTTAATGGATTTGGTTTTGAGTAACCCTTTGATCGACAGATCGATCAGCCGGCCGGGCGTCGAAACCAGCACGTCCGTTCCCTGTTCGACTTCCGCAATTTGCGGTTTGATGTTCACCCCGCCGTAAATGCCGACAACGGTCAGATTCATGGAGGTTGTCAATTGCTGAACCGCTTCCACGACCTGCACCACCAACTCCCGCGTTGGCACGATGATGAGCAACTGCGGCAACCGGTCTTTCGAAAACTGGAACTGACGGAGACACGGCAGCAGGTAGGCAAATGTTTTGCCGGTTCCGGTCTGGGCAATTCCGCAAACGTCTTTTCCCGACATCACCACCGAAAAAACCTTCTGCTGAATAGGCGTAGGCGTTGTGTAGCCCAGATCCGTCAGGGCATTTAACAGCGGTTTTGTTAGATTTAAATCTTCAAAAGTCATATCCTTGTTGTCTGCAAAACAATACAGACCATTAAACACTTTATGATGAACGTCTGAATCCAACGTTCGTGAACGCAATGAAAGCCCAAAATTACGAAAACCACGTCCGATATTACCCTCCGCACCACTTTGTATTTTATCCTGTCGCCCTTATTCTCTTGGGAATCAGTATTTATTACACCATCAAATCCGACGAACAGACGCTCATCTGGCTTTTTATCAGTGTCGTTATTTTCCTGATCATCTGGGTTTCCTTCATGCTGCGGCAGCATTATGCCCTGATGAATCAGGACCGGATCGTTCGGATGGAGATGCGGTTTCGGTATTATGTATTGACGGGGCAACGATTGGAAACCATCGAAAACCAACTTTCGTTCGGTCAGATTCTGGCCCTGCGGTTTGCATCCGACGAGGAATTACCGGTTTTGACGCAACGTGCGCTATCCGAAAACCTGAGCCCGAAAGCCATTAAAAAGTCTATCGTCAACTGGTTGCCGGATGATCGGCGGGTGTAGCGTACCCTCGGACTTTAGTCCGTATTTTTGTGGTTATATCCAACAAAATCCTAAAAAAACACGGACTAAAGTCCGTGGGTACGTAATCACCGCGATGTCTCCTTTTTCAACGCGTACGCCAGAGCGTGATAATCGTTCACTTTTTTGGTGATCAGGCCCTTTTTATTGATCACAAAATGGGTTGGATAGGCATTGAGTTGTAGTTGATCCGTCAAGAATGATTCCTGATCCGGGACGGTGGCATAATCGAACTGCTTTTTCATTAAAAACGCAGCGACTTTATCGCTCGGGTCCATGCATAAACTCACAAAAAGAAGATCGTCGCGGCTTTCGTATTGCCGTTTCAATTCATTCAGGGCCGGCATTTCCTGAATGCAGGGCAGACAGGCCAGAAACCAGCATTTAACCACCAGAATTTTCCCTTTGGTCGTTTCTTTCGTGTATCGCTTGCCTTCCATGTCCACCCATTGGTAGTCGGGCATGGCGGTTCCTTCTTTCTGAAAATGCTCCAGTTCTTCGAGTCCCCAGTATTTAACGGTGGTTCGAATGTCCTGATTCGTCGTCTTCTTGATCGGCTGCAACCGGTAATATGCCATTGAATCGATCGAAGAAAGCCGCAACGGAAAGTACTCTCCGGTGGCTATTTTTTTCAGAAAATCCTTCTTCGGAATGACGTTTGATTCCGGGTCCAAGGCCTGGTAATCTTCGTAAAGCCGGACATTTCTGGCTTTGTAATTCCAGAAACTCTCCATGTCTTTCAGAATGGTCGCCGGAGCCTGAACCGGATTTCCGTAGGGCCGTTTTTGGAAACAGGAATAAAAAACCACTGTCAGCACTAAAAAACCAAGCACATTCCTCACAATCATGGCAAATTTGGGTTTAAGAATAGCGGTTTTGTTCCGCTCAACGGTTTTTAATAAAACGCACCAATTTAACAATTTACGATACCCTTCACGACATGGACACGCTCCTTCAAACGCTGGTTGGAACCTGGTTTATTTGCAGCACTAATTTCCCCATGTGGTTGAAGGGCGACAAAACCAATCCGACGTTTACCTACACGCTCGCGAATAAAAAAGGCAAAACCGGGTTACTGGACGAAGTGAAGTACCTGAAAAACAATAAAAAGCAAACCCTGACCGGTTTTGATATGCCGGACCCAACGGACGAGCGGGCGTTTGTCTGGCGGGGAAAAGGGCTGCTGAGTCTGGTCCGCAGCCAATGGAAAGTAGCCTTGCTGGATTCGTCGGGCCAGTGGGCCGTCATCTGGTTTTCGAAAACGCTGTTTACCCCCGAAGGAGTCGACATCATCGGCCGGTCGCCAAGGCTACCGGCTGATCAACTCGCCCGGATTCAGACCTTGATGGAAAAAGATCCCCTGCTAAAAAAACACCTTTCCACCCTAAAACCGCTCTGATTAGAAGACATTTACACGGTTTTCAAATACCGCTGCACCAGATAAATTCCCGCCGACCCTTCGCCCACCGCGGCTGCCACCCGCCGGTTGGCTCCACTCCGCACATCGCCGACGGCAAAAACTCCCGGAACGTTGGTTTCGAATAAAAACGGGTCGCGGTCGAGCGTCCAGCCTTTGGTTTTGTTGTTGATTTTCGGCAAATCCGGGCCAGTCAGAATGAACCCTTTGTCGTCGCAGGGAACGAAGCCTTCGGCCATATCGCTGTGCGGGGCCGAACCGATAAAGATAAACATGGCCGCCATGTCCAGCGCGGTTTCTTCGCCGGTTTCGACATTTCGAACGACCACTTTTTCCAGGTGGGTATTGCCCGTTACCGACGCTACTTCCACCTCCGCCAGGACAGTAATGTTGGGCGTCGCTTCAATCCGATCGACGAGGTAATGCGACATGGCCGGGCTCAGGGTTTTGGCCCGGATCAAAATCGTGACACTTCGGGCGTACCGACTGAAAAACATCGCGCCCTGTCCGGCTGAGTTGGCGCCCCCCACGATGCAGATGTCTTTATCGCGGTAGGTAGCGGCTTCGGTCATGGCGGCTCCGTAATACACACCCAAGCCCTGTAACTCCTCAATGCCAGGAACTTCCAGCTTTTTCACGGACATCCCGGTGGCAAATACGATGGCGTAACAGCAGATTTCTGATCCGTCCGACAGCCTGACGTAGCGATACGGGTCGTCGCGCCGAAACGAAACCGCTTCCTGCGCTGTCAGCATTTCAGCCCCAAACCGCTTGGCCTGTGCGACGGCCCGATGCGCCAGATCGGCACCGGTAATGCCCGACGGAAAACCGAGGTAATTTTCAATGCGCGAACTCGAACCTGCCTGTCCGCCCGGCGCACTGCGTTCAATGATGATGGTCCGCAAACCTTCCGACGCGCCGTAAACCGCATTGGCCAGCCCCGACGGCCCGCTGCCAATGACGACCAAATCGTAGAACGGTTTTTGGGCCTTCGTCGTAATACCGGCTTTTTCGGCCAGTTCCAGATTCGACGGGGCTACCAGACTCGACCCATCCGGGAACAAAATCACCGGCAGCCGCGTCAGCTCGTCCGACATCGGTTTGACGAGTTCGCCAATGGCCTCATCCTCGTCCACATCGATCCACTGGTACGGAACCTGATTGCGGGACAGAAACTCTTTTGCCTCGTAACTCCGTGAACTCCAGCGTGCGCCCACCACCCGAATTCCTTCGTAGGGCAGTCGAACTTCCGTTGTCCACTCGGCCAGCAAATCATCCAAAACCGGATAGTTTTTGTTCCGGCGGGTCCCAGGGTTTCATCAGGTAATGATCCAGGCCAATGGAATTGATGCTGACAATAGCGGCTTCGGTATCGGCATAAGCCGTCAGCAATACTTTTTTTGCCTCCGGAAATAGTTTTCGGGCTTCGGTCAGAAATTCCGTTCCGGTCATTCCGGGCATCCGCTGATCGACCAGAAACAACGCCACCGGCGTTCCCCGCTGTTTCAATTGCCGGACTGCTTCGAGGGCTTCCTGCGCCGAACCGGATTTGATGAGCCGGTATTGGCTTTTATAATGTTGCCGCAAGTCCCGCTCGATGGCGGCCAGAACTTCCGCGTCATCATCTACGCAAAAGACTACAGGTTTGGTTTGTGCCATACTTCTCAGACTGACTGAATTCTTGTTTGGGTAAAACTGCTCTGCTTTCTTAGTTACAATCTGGAATCAGGTAATGGATCGGTAATTTGACCGTAAACGTCGTTTTTCCCGGTTTGGACTGTACGTTGATCGATCCTTTGTGCTTTTCGGTGATGATTCCGTAGCAGGTCGAAAGGCCCAGACCGGTTCCTTGGCCGGGGGCTTTGGTCGTGAAAAACGGATCGAATATCCGCGATTGGATCTCCGCCGGAATGCCGGGTCCATTGTCCTCAATTTCCACCGCCACGCAGTTTTTGTCTTTTCGGGTCCGAATCGTCAGTTCGCCGTTGGAATCCATCGCCCCGATCGCATTGTCGATCAGGTTGGTCCAGACCTGGTTTAGTTCGCTGCCGTAGGCCGTAATTTCCAGTACCTCAGCGCAATAGGCCCGATGGACGGTAATACCCGCCTTCAACTTACTGCGTAAAATAATCAGCGTATTTTCGATGCCTTCGTGCACATTGACCTGCTGAATAGGTGCCTGCCCCAGAAAGGAATAATTTTTCAGTGCAACGACAATCTCCGAAATCCGGCCCGAACCTTCGCTGATTTCGTGCAGCAACGAATAGACCGGATACAGGTGGGCCGCCCAGACGACAATGGCGCGAAACGGCGTTTCGTCATAGGCCGGAGCCAGCTGACTCAATTCCTTCTTGCATAATCCCATCGAGACCAGCGCCGGGGCCAGTTCCCAGGCGTTTTCGATAGCGTGATCTTCCAGCCACTCTTCGGTATTGGCCTCGTCGTCAGCACGTTGCAACGAGTCGACGTACACGGGTTTCGTCGACCGGTTCAGGGCCTGTTTCTCCAGACGATTCATGAATTCCCGGTCATCCGGCGACAAATCGAGGTGATCGACCTCCAGCCGTGCCTGTTCCAGTTTCGATAAAACCGTCCGCAGTTGCTGCGATGCCCGGCGGGTTGCAGCCGCCGGATTATTCAGTTCGTGGGCCACCCCGGCCGCCAGCGTTCCCAGGGTAGCCATTTTCTCAGATTGAACAACCTGCAACTGGGCTTCCTGCAAACGCTGAAGTGCTTCGTTCTTGCCCCGCACCACAAAATTGACCAGCCACAACAGAATAGTTGAAATAACGGCTATGTTCATCACCATCGCCGGAACGGAATACGCTTCCGCATCGTCGGGCCGAATCCACGCTTTAAAATTCTGATCAAAATACCCACTAAATAGGGTCAGCACGATGTATAACCCCAACCAGAATGCCACCTTTCGGTTGCTCTGGTAAGTGACCGAAGCCGCCAGCGACATCAACGCCCACAGCATCACGGCTCCCGAAGCAATAAAACCGCCCAACACCCACTGAAACAGAAAAGGCAGCAACAGGCTGATGCCCGTTTGAATGGCTTTCACCACCCGAAAATCGCCGGAATGATGAAAATACAACAGATTTACCGCAGTGATCAGAACGTATCCAAACGGAACGGTCGATTGCCATTCGCGGTTCAGCACCAACGCCAGAATGCCCCAGAGGATGCCCCCGCCACTCATCAACAGGGCCTGATAGACCAAAAACCGCTTTTGAAGAATAGCATCTTCCCGGTCATTCGGCTGTATCCCGATGGACGCAATGTAATCAACGATGTTTATCATCGGATGCGGATCGTTCAGAGAACTAGTGGAAACGGTATGGGCGGTTACGAGTCAACAGAAGGCGTTCCGTGCGCCGTGTCAACCGTTGCAAAGGGCTTAAAATGCGTCAGTTTGATCACTTTACTTTTTTCGCGGAACAGGGGCGGAACGGCCATCAGTGCCTGTTCGTGGCTGTCGGCTTCGATGATGGCGTACGCATTGTGGTCGTCGTCGTAACAGCCCCATTCGAAATGCGTTAAAAAACCGGCGTGATAAGCCCGAAAATACTTGATTGCCATGCGGCAATCGGCCTCGGTATGGTTGGAAATGACGATGTAGCGATTCATAGGGTCAGAGTTCAGCCGAAAGGTAGATCATTATTCCTAAAAGCACTCATTTCCTGTGGGTTACTCACGGAGTTTTCACTCTCCATTTTTCACTGCTGTCGATAAACCAACGGCTGCCCATCCAATCCCGACCCATGGCCCGATTTTTTGGGAGCAATCCTTTTTTAGTTTTCGTCTGAACCCAAAAAGTCCTATTTTTGCCAAATAACTTCCAGATTGCGGTCTGCAAGGGATCATCTCTACTAAATAATAGCGATCAAAGGAACCGCCCGACGGCTCCCGACTGGTCTTTCATGAATCAGGCCACCTCCCGGCTTTAGCGAATCAGTATACCCATTCCGAATGAATTTAACCTTTACGACCCCAACGGGCATGCGTTTTTTTACCTATCCAACCGCTCTACTTTGGCTGTGTAGTATCATCCTGTCTCTGTTCCTTTTCCCCTCGTCTGGCTTCGCGCAGGATGGGAAATTAAAAGTGAAAGGAAAAGCTTTAGATGCCCAAACCAACGCGCCCCTGATCTTCGCCAGCGTCCGGTTGTTCAAACAGGCCGACAGCTCGTTCGTGGCCGGAGCCATTACGACCGAAACCGGTGATTTTTCAGTCGATGCCGTTGCCGGAAACTACTATGCCGTACTGGAATTCATTGGGTATAAACCGCTTAAAAAATCAGCAGTACGGCTGACCAAAGAAAATTCTCCGCTCGATCTGGGGACGATTAAGCTTACCGCTTCGGCCAGTACGCTGGATGAGGTGGTGGTGCAGGGCGAGAAGAGTTCGATGGAATTCTCGCTGGATAAGAAGATTTTTAACGTCGGCAAAGACCTCGCCAACGCGGGCGGAACGGCCGCCGACATTCTGAGCAATGTGCCGTCAGTGGCCGTCGATGTCGAGGGGAACGTTAGTCTGCGGGGCAGCGGCAGTGTTCGGATTCTGATCGACGGAAAACCGTCCGGCCTGGTCAGCATCAAGGGCGGCAGCGGTTTGCAGCAATTGCAGGGAAGCGCCATCGAACGCATTGAAGTGATCACGAATCCGTCGGCCCGCTACGAAGCGGAGGGCATGGGCGGTATCATCAACATCATTCTCAAGAAAGAGCGAAAAGAAGGCTTCAACGGGTCGTTCGACATCATTACGGGTTATCGTCCCAATTATGGGCTGGCCGCCAACGTCAATTACCGGCGTAAAAACCTGAATTTTTTCGTCAATTACACGGCCTCGTACCGCAATTCGCCCGGCCGCAGCACCCAGTATCAGGAAGTATACCGCAACGATTCGACCTTTTTAACCCAGCAGAATTCGGACTACAAACTGAAAGGCCAGAACAACAACGCCCGGGCGGGGATCGATTATTTTTTCAACGACAAAAACGTCCTGACGGGCTCGTACACCTGGCGGATCAGCAAAGGGAAGCGGTTTACGGACATCCGTTACCGGGATTATATTTCGAACCTCAGCAACCCGATCGGTATTACGTACCGGACGCAGGACGAAACCGAAACCGAGCCGAATTCCGAATACGCCATCAGTTACAAACGCTCGTTCAAACGGCAGGGTCACGAACTAAATATGGACGTCCGTTATTTGGACAACTGGGAAAAATCCGACCAGTATTTTGGACAGAAAAACGTCTTGCCCGACGGCAGCCCGTCCACCATTCCGGCTACCTTGCAACGCTCGATCAACGACGAAACAGAGAAGCAGTTTCTGGTGCAGATCGATTACGTGCAGCCCTTTGCCAAGGACGGCAAGTTTGAAGCCGGTTTGCGGAGTAGTTCGCGCGACATGACCAACGACTACTGGGTTCGTCAGCAGACGTCCGACGGCGGCTGGGTGCCGCTGCCCGGTTTGACCAACGACTTTCTGTACGAAGAAAATATCAACGCGGTCTACGGGATTGTCGGCAACAAAACCCGCAAATTGTCGTACCAGGCCGGTTTACGGGCCGAGTGGACGGACGTAACGACCACGCTGAAACAAACGAACGACGTGAATCCGCGCAGTTACGCCAACCTGTTCCCGAGCGTACACGTCACCTACGACCTGCCCCGTCAGAATGCGCTGCAACTGAGCTACAGCCGCCGGGTGCGCCGACCGACGTACAACGATTTAAGCCCGTTCATGACGTTCAGCGACAACCGGAATTTCTTCAGCGGGAACCCCGATCTGAACCCGGAATTCACGGATGCGTTTGAGGTGGGTCACATCAAATACTTCGCAAAAGGTTCGATTGGTTCGTCGCTGTATTACCGCTATACGACCGGAAAAATCATTCGGATACGCCGGGTCGACGCCAACGGTTTCTCGAACACCCGTCCCGAAAACCTGGCCACCGAAGATTCGTACGGAGCGGAGTTCACGAGTTCGTATACGCCCTTAAAATGGTGGAAAATGGACGGAAGTTTCAACTTTTTCCGGGCGATCACGAACGGCAACAACCTCGATGCCACCTTCCAGAGCGATACGTATAGCTGGTTTGTGCGGGCCACGAACCGTCTGACGGTCTGGGACAAAACCGACGTTCAGCTCCGCGCCAACTACGAAGCCCCGCAACAAACCCCGCAGGGAAGACGCAAAGCCATTGCGACGCTGGATTTTGCGGTCAGCAAGGACATTATGAAAAATAATGCCACGCTAACGCTCAACGTCATTGACGTATTCAACTCCCGGCGGTTTCGGTCGATTACGGAAGGGGCTAATTTTTACACCGAAAACAACTCGCAGGGCCGGTTGCGACAAATTAACCTGACGTTCAACTACCGCTTGCGGCAGGCCAAGAAAAAAACGAAGGATGTGGGGGAAGGCGATTATTAAAACCAGCTCGGATCATGAGTGAACTACAAATTCGCCGGATGACGCTCCCGGAATTGCAGGAAATGGCGGTAGCTTGGGCCGCTGCCGAAGGCTGGAACCCCGGTTTACACGACGCACCCGGTTTTTATGCCGCTGATCCGGAGGGCTTTCTGGGAGGCTGGCTGAACGGCGAGCCGGTTGCCTGCATTTCGGCGGTTCGTTACCGACCGGATTTCGGATTTATCGGTTTTTACATCGTCCGACCGGACTACCGGGGCAAAGGTTACGGGCTGGAAATCTGGAAAGCCGCCATGCAGCACCTGGAAGGGCGCAACATCGGCCTCGACGGTGTGGTAGCGCAGCAGGAAAATTACAAACGCTCCGGTTTTCAGTTTGCCTATAATAACATCCGCTACGAAGGAATGAATACGCCCGAATTCATTCCGCAAACCAGCGCCAGCCTGGTTTCGTGCCATCAACTTTCGTTTGATGAGCTGATGGCTTACGACCGGCGGTATTTCCCAGCCGATCGACCGGAGTTTCTCACTGCGTGGCTTCGGCAACCGGAAGCCGTCGCGCTGGCCGTTGTTACCGAAAATCAAATTCAAGGGTACGGCATGATTCGTCCCTGCCGACAGGGGTATAAAATCGGTCCTTTATTTGCCGAAACACTGGACGTGGCCGAGCATCTTCTAAACGCACTTGGTCAGCAAATCCCTCCACAAGCTCCTTATTATCTGGATGTTCCGGCTGTGAACCCCGACGCCGTAGCTCTCGCCGAGCGGCATGGGATGCAACCGGTTTTTGAAACGGCCCGTATGTATACCGGGCCCATTCCCGAAATCGACATCAACGGCGTTTTTGGGGTGACGACTTTTGAGCTGGGCTGACGGCTAAAAAACCGCTCAAACGTTCTGCCGTCATCGTTGAGTCTTCCGGTTCGGAAATGGCGCCAGCTATTAACCGATCTCTACCCGTTACCAAGTCTGGTTATTGTTGTCACTGTTGTTTTCAGACATTTGAATCCGAATCCGGCCGCTACCGGATCGATTCAACACACGAACAACAACTGATGACACACACTAACAACTTCAACACCGCCCCGGAACCATATCGGGAGCAATCGCTAAACACGGTTTATGAACTGCTTTTCGGCGACAATCCTGACCTGTACAAAGGCGTCATGCAGGAGCCGTATCAGTACCCCTGGAATGTCTTGCTAGCCGACACGGTTTACGCTGCCGATTTGCAGAAAGTGGCCGCCGATCCTGAGGCAGAATCCCGGGCCAAAATCCTCGCCTACAGCCGCTTACGAACCAGCGGTCAACGAATTGCCAAACGGGAGCTGCTGGCGGTTATTATCGAAGTTGGTCTCGACGACGGGCTGGATGTCCTGGCTTCGTTTCAGGACGGAACGGCGCGGTATATCAATCATTCCGAAAAGCTCATCATTTGGGAAACCGTCGACGCCCAATCCTTCGCGCTGAGCAATAAACTGTTTCAGGACAGCATCTCGATCGTATCCAAAATTGGTCCGTGGAACGGGGCAAGACGTCCGTATCCGGAAGAGGGGAATGTCCGGATTTCGTTTCTGGTATCTGACGGACTCTATTTTGGGGAAGGGCCAATCAACGTTTTATTCAATGATGCACTGGCGCGGCCGGCCTTGCAATCAGCGACGGAGTTAATGCAATTTCTGACCGAAAAGGTAATGGCGAATCAGAAGTAATCACCCAATAAATCGTAGTGAATTCAGGGCCCGGAGCATCCCAGGCCCTGACTTTTTTCAAAAATCCGTTTCGGCCGTCTTCAGATCCAGTTCCTTGATCCAGATGTTCCGGTAATACACATCGTGGCCTTCGGCCTGCAGTTTCAGCCCGCCCGGTGTGTCGGTGATGCCTTTTCCGCCATCATTGCCCCCATCGATGCCCGAATTTTTGCCGCCCCACACCTGGTTGATACCCTGATTCTTATGTACTTTTTTGCCGTTGAAATACATCGTCAGCATGGCCTTTTCGGTGCGTTTACCATCCTTGAAGCGGGCGGCCCGGAAAACAATGTCGTAGGCGTTCCACTTGCCCACGCCGTTGTATGCGTAATACGGTGAGGGCGTTTCGTTGATCACGGCCGCCATTCCATGCGAGGTCGTGTCGCCGTCGAGCACCTGAATTTCGTAGCGGTTTTGCAGATAGACGCCACTGTTGCCCCCCGGTTTTACAATATAGAACTCGATGTGCAACCGGAAATCGCGGAATTGCTGCTTGGTTACAATGTCAGCAGAACCGTATATGCCGCCCTTCGCCGTAGGGTCGTTGGTGTTCAGAACCGTGCCTTTTCCGGTGGGGTCTTTTTCAATGGTCCATTTAATGGGCGGGGTAGCGGCAAACCGGGGGCCTTCCCAGTAAATCCATTTTGAGTCGAGCATCTTACGCGATCCATCGAACAGGACTTCAGCATCTTTCGGGGCTTTGGTCCCCACACCCACCTGCGCTTCAGCACGCAATAGAATACCCGAACAGAAGACGGATAGGAATAAAAAAAATCGAAAGGGAAGTAATGGGTTGATCGAATATTTCATCAGTGAATGGGTTTGGAGTCGATTAAATAACCGTGGGCTAAAGATAAGCGGGTTTCTGTAAATGCCGATTGGAAATTCTCGATTATCGATTTAATTTACATCCGGTTAGCGAATCGAAATGGGTAGTTTACAACCTCGATTTCCTTGCTATTTCAACTCCTAAATCCTTTAAAAATGAAAGAAAAAGACTTCACCGTTTCCCGGCGGGATTTTCTGCTGGCGGCTGCGGCAACTGCCCTGGCTCCCCCGCTGGCGCTCCGGGCTTCCAAACGTAAGCTCGGTCCGAACGACAAACTCAACCATGCCTGCATCGGCGTCGGAGGCATGGGCTGGGGTGATCTGAATCAGTTCGGCAAGCACTCCAAGGTCAATATTGTCGCCCTCTGTGACGTGGATTCGGTTCGGTTGAAAAAAGCGTCGGAAGCCTTCCCGAATGCGCGGACCTATACCGACTGGCGCGAGCTTCTCGAAAAAGAAGGCGACAAAATTGATTCGGTGAACGTGACCGTGCCGGATCATAACCACTTCGCCATTGCCGTAAACGCCATTCGGGCGGGCAAACACGTTTATTGCCAGAAACCGATGTGTCACGATGTGGCGGAGGTGCGCGCCCTGACCGAAGCCGCCGTCAAAGCCGGGGTCATCACCCAACTCGGTACGCAGATTGCTGCCACCAAAGGCGACCGCACGGCCGTGCGCTGGATTAAAGAAGGTGCTATCGGTAAAATCAAACACGCTTACCTGTGCTCAAACCGCCCCGGCGCCGTTGAAAATTACCGGCTCGTGGGACCGCGCCCGGCCGAAGGGCAGGAAGCGCCCTTAACCCTGAACTGGGATTTGTGGCTCGGAACCGCCCCCGCGCGGCCTTTTTCGCCGGACATCTACCACCCCTCCAAATGGCGGGCCTGGCAGGATTTCGGAACCGGCTGGTCGGGCGACATCGGCTGCCACATTTTCGATGCCGTCTGGAAAGGTCTGGGCCTGAAACCGCCCAAATCGGTGATTGCCGAAGTGCAGAAATCCTGGGAAGATTCCCCCGCGCGTCGGGCCGACACCTGGCCGCAGGGTAACCACATCACGTGGACGTTTCCCGGCAATAAAATGACCGAGTCAAAAACCCTGCCCCTGGAATGGTTCGACGGTGAATTTTACCCACCGGAAGAAATCCGGGCCTTGTATTCGGTCGCGGATTACCCGGCCGAATCGGCGATGCTGATTGGCACAAAAGGTGCGCTGCTCATTCCGCACGGTGGGTTCCCGGTTTTGTTACCAAAAACCAGTTTTGAAAACTATAAAGTACCCGAACTGCCCGATCGCAACCACTACCACCATTTTGTGGATGCCTGCCTTGGCGGTGAAAAAACCGAGTCGCACTTCGCCCAATCCGGCCCCATGACCGAAGCGATTCTGCTGGGAACGGTGGCCATTCGCGTGCCCGGCAAACTGCTGGAGTGGGATGCAGCCAGGATGAAATTCCCGAATAATCCCGACGCGGAGCGGTATCTGAGCCGGATTTACCGCGACGGCTGGCGAATTGCCGGCTTGTAATAAACTTTCAAAAAGCCGCAAATGGAATCCGTTTGCGGCTTTTTTAGTTACCGAAGCGCATTAATCACCTCAGAACTGATCCAGAAAAGGTCACCATCCCGGCTGAAAAACAGGTATTTTCCATCGCTGGAAACGAAGGGGCAAAACTCATATTGATCGGTATTGACGGTTTTGCCCATGTTTTTGGCTTTCTGCCACCCTCCTTTTGCGTCTTTGAAACTGATGAACAGATCGCCCTTCCCCAAACCGTCGGGCCGCTCGGCGCAAAAAATCAGGTACGACTCATCGGGGGCCACAAACACGTCAGCTTCGTAATGATCGCTGTTGACCGCTCCGTCGAGCTTCTGTGCGGGCTGAAATTCTCCCTTCGAAAACCGGGACGAATACACGTCGTAATTGTTGTCGTTGGCCTGACCGGTTCCCCGGTTCGACGAGAAATACATCGTTCCGTCTTTGGTAAATGACATGTAGTATTCGTTTTTTCCGGCATTGATGAATTTTCCGGCGCTAATGATCCGGGAGGAATCCCAACCGGTTTTGGTCCGGTTGATGTACCAGATGTCAAAATCTTTCTTCGCCCCTTTTCCGTCGGCCGCGCGGTCGGAAATGAAAAACAGCTTCGTTCCGTCCGGTGACAGAAACGGATCGTTGTATTCGTACTGATCACTGGCCAGGACGATTGCCGGTTCGGTCCAGTGGTTGTTTTCAAACCGAATCAGCCGGATTTGCGGTTTTTTGTTGATGATAACGGCGTAATAAAACTCCTTGCCATCTTTCGAAAAAACGGAGCCGTATTCGTATTTATCTTTCGCCGAAACCGCCCCCGGCGCAAACACCTCCGCGACCAGACCCGGCGGTTTTTGATTCAGGTACATCGACGAAACCGGCATCGTCCGCTGGCCGATCGTTTCAAAAGTAATTAGGAAACAGACAGATAAAGATTGAATCAGCTTCATGGTTGGGGATAGGTTATGCAAATGGAAGTTCAGGCGGTTTTACTCACTCGGCCCGCAAGCTCTGCACCGGATTCATCAACGCGGTTTTGACGCTCTGGAAAATGACCGTAAGCAACGCAATCAGCAACGCCAGCGAGCCCGCCAGCGCAAACACCCACCAGTCAATATCGATCTTGTAGGCGAAATCCATAAGCCACTGCCGCATGACGTACCAGCCAACCGGTGTTGCCAGCGCAATGGCAATCAGCACCAGTTTCAGAAAGTCCTGCGACAACAGCGCCACAACGCTGGCCACGGAAGCCCCCAGCACCTTCCGAACGCCAATTTCTTTCCTGCGCTGCTCGGCCGTGAAAGTCGCCAGACCAAACAGTCCGAGGCAGGCAATGAAAATGGCAATGCCCGAAAAGGCCAGAAACAAACCGCCTTTCCGTTCATCGGAACGGTATTGTTCGGCAAATGTCTGATCCAGAAAAGTGTATTCGAACGGCTGATTCGGGTTTACTTCTTCAAACGTCTTCTGCACGTACGCCAGGGCCGCCGGAATATTTTTCGGAGCCACCCGGATGAGCAAATGATCGCCTTTTTTCCGGCTCATGACCAGCAGCAGCGGTTCGATCTGGTTGTGGAGCGAGCGCAGGTGGAAATCATTGATGACCCCCGCAATCGCTACTTTCTTTTCGTTTACTTCAATCAATCCCGTCGTCCGGTTTTTCCAGCCTAAGCGCTTAAGCATCGCTTCGTTGACCAGAACCGCCCCGGTAGAGTCACTGCTCAGCTCCGGCGAGAAATTACGACCTTCTTTTAGCCTGATTTTCAACACCTTCAGGAAGTCGGCATCCACGGCGAAATGTTCCGTGCTGATGGGTTGCTCTTTTCCGCCGACATAAAAACTGTAGGTCGATTTGTCATTGATTTCACCGCCAACCGAACCGTTCGTCAGGCTCGCATTCGTAATCAGACCATTCTGCAACAACCTGGTTTTCAAAACCGTAGCCGACTCCTGCACCGATGGCGATTTGAGCGCCAGCGAAATGACCTGTTCCTGATTGAAGCCCAGCTGTGTCGTTCGCATGTATTGCAACTGCCGGTATACGACGATCGTTCCCACGATCATAACCATCGAAATGGCAAATTGCAGCACCACCAGCGATTTCCGCAACAGCGCCCCTTTCCCGCTGCCGGTAAAACTTCCTTTTAACACCGAAACCGGTTTGAATCGGGACAGAATAAAAGCGGGGTAAAGTCCGCTGACCAAACCGACCAATACTGTAAAAATCGCCAGAAATCCGGCGGTTTGCCAGTTCCAAAAGTCCAGTGACAGGGATTTATCGGCGATCAGATTGAAAAAAGGCAGCAGCGTATACAGCAGCGTCAGGCTGACGAAGCTGGCTAAAAACGCCAGCAAAAAGGATTCGGTCAGAAACTGCGCCACGAGGTGAATCTTCAGCGAGCCGATGGCTTTTCGCACCCCGATTTCCTTCGCGCGGCCAGCCGACCGGGCCGTTGCCAGATTGATGTAATTGAAGATGGCGATCAATAAAATGAACAAACCAATGGCCGAAAATGTGTACACGTAGGCCATCGTGCTCCCATTTTCTTCGCCCATCAGGTGAGTCGACCGCAGGTGCATTTCTGTCAGCGGCTGGAACGTGACGTTGAATTTTACCTTAGCCCGGCTATCATCGCCAATGGTCTTGGCAATATACTTTTTATAGAAGGCCGGCATTTTGCTTTCCAGCCCGGCCCGATCACTTTCCTGATTCAGTAAAACGTAAACTGCCGAATTGAAACTATCCCATTTTTCGAGCCGGATCCCGCTGGCTTTCGGGTTGGTATAAGGCAGAATGGCGTCAAATTTCAGGTGGTGATTTCCCGGTATGTCGCCGATAATTCCGGCTACCGTAAAAGGCTGGTCCTCTTTGAAAAGAACGGTTTTTCCCAGCAAACCGTCCGTTTTGCCGAACAGATTCATCGCCAGTTTCCGGGTCAGCACTACGCTGTTCGGATGCATCAGGGCGGTTTTTGGGCTACCTGCGATGAAGGTGTAATCAAAGAACGAAAACAGCGTCGAGTCGGCATAGATCAGGTGCTTGACATACAGCGCTTTTTCGCCTACCCGGAACAGATTTTCATTCCCGGTTTTTATTCGCAGCACGTTCCGGATTTCCGGGTATTCGTGTTGCAAAGCGGGCCCCATGGGTGCCGAAGCAATGCCCAGTTTGTATTCATTATCCGCCCAGCGAATGTCCAGGTTGACCCGATAAATATGGGCGGCATTTTTATGATACCGGTCATAGCTTAATTCATCCCGGACGTAAAGGCCGAGCAGAAGGACGCAGGTCATGCCGCTGGCCAAACCCAGAAGCGTCAGAAGGCTGTACGTCTTGTTTCGAATCAGGTTTCGCCAGGCAATTTTGAAGTAATTTTGCAGCATAGGTCGGAAAGATTGCGGATTTGCAAAGGAAGCTCAACTATCATACCATGACGATAAAACCGTATTTAGAGCTCCTTTAAGGCCTTTTCGTTGAAATTCCTGTACGGTTTCGGACAACATCTGTCCGGTTTTAGTTGGCGGACGGGCGGCTGATTCCTTAGTCGGCTAACTGATTCAGGCGCGTTTTTATGATGTCGCCGGAGGAGGATCTTTTGAAATGAATGGAATGCTTCGAAATCGACCAGATAATTGGCATTCCGATAGCGAATATCCTTCTTAGCCCAATTGCTAAATTCCTGCGTAGGATGGTGTGTCCGGTTGAAAGCGACCAGGAGCGAATCCTCAGAAAAAATCCGTTTTTTAATGTCTGACAAATAGGCTTCCGTCGATTTATCTTTTGGGTTCGGCCGAAAGCTTTCCAGGTTGGTATACTGATGGTATCTCAGCATATCCCGCGAGGTTTCCGGATGGTTTCCCGAAAGGATAACCGAAGGATACCGCGTTTTCTGAAAATCCGCGGATGTTAACCGGATGTACAAGCTATCCAGTGGGTTAACATATAATTCGACGACTCCTTTATCGTACCTTAGTGTCATATCGCGTGCGCGTACGATTTCAAAATCAAATTGAAAACGACCGGATGAATCCAGTATCGAAGTGAGCCGGGTTGGTGTAGCGGTTAATTGGGCATAGATGAGCGAAATGACCCGGGAAGAATTTCCAGCAAGTTTTACCTGTCCGCTAATAACGACTCTTTCCGCTTTAAAATCCGGTGCTTCTTTTGCAAAAGCCCACGAATCCGTCCCCCCAAACAGCCCGAAAAATGACGTTTCAAAAAGTAGTAAAGCTACCTTTAGCGGGGAAAAAATCGTTTTGAATGGCATAGTTAGCGAACGTTCTGGTAGAAACCAATGGACTGATCAAATATAACTATATTTTTAGTTATTGCCTATTGGGATCTACTTTAAAACGTTACTTAGCCACCGGTCATGATTTTTATATCCGAAACGGGCAGAGTACGGTTTTGGAAAACCGCCCTCCTACTCGTCCGACAACGCCAGTTTGATATGCGCGAGATGGTGTTGGGTGTGCCAGGCCGAGATCGCCATGGCCTGCGCCTGGTTGAACCATATTTTGCGAACCGGGTGGTAATATTTGATGGCCAATTGCTCTTCCGTCAACGACTTCATCAGGTAAACATAGCGACGCGTAATGCTGTCAAATGATGCCAGCGAATCCTCGATCGGGGCGGTTTTTGCATCGGGTGTTTGCACCCATTTGTCCATATCGATAAGCGTTACCACCTCATAATCAGGCTCCGTCAGTGCTTTTTTCATCCGAAAAAAGTGGACCAGCTGAATGTCGCTGACGTGGTGAATCAGTTGCTGAACCGTCCAGCTTCCTTCCCGATAGGTTTTAGCCAGATCTTCCGCCGACAGGTTTTCGACCAGCAGCCGGTAGCTGGCGGGGATGGTTTCTAAAACGGTAATGAATTGCGAAAGCTCTTCCGGCGAATACGTTTCCTTGTAGTTAAAAAGGCCGATGGGGTATCTGCGGTTGTCCATGTTGGGTCAAAATATCAGCAATTTTAAAAAAAAGCGGCAATTGAAACGGGTTTCCGGTTTTTTATTCATCCATTTCCGGCAGAAACCGGCTCGATTTGAAAAAACAGCGTCAATTTTTCACCGAATACCCGTAAAAAAGGTCGGTCAGACGAACGTCCGTTAATCAGACCGATCACCTGAATGAGCCGAGTATCCTTTAATTCTTGATCACTTTGATCACCTGCTGATGCAGGGGCTTCAGCACTTGCAAAAAATTTAGGCCCAACGATTGGCCTGGCAACGGCAACTGAATTTTCTGTTGCGACTCGGTCACTTCTACTAAAAATTCGGCTGATTACCCCAAAGAGGCCTGACCAGGCAGGATTGCGGGAAAGGTCATGATACAATTTATTATTTACGACGATGGCACACCCGGAAAAGCAAATCCAATCGCGTGAAACCACCACGATTCTACACGAAACTAATAGTAATAATTTCCATATTGGCTAATTTACAGACACTTAAAAACCGGCTACAGCTAAAAAATGTAACCTAAATCCGGAATTTTATATACCTAATGTAGGCTATTTTGCAATCGCCTTTTTTACTATTTTTGTGTAAATCACTTCAAAAACCGCATCAGCCTATGAAATACCTAGCTATTCTGACGCTTGCCTTCGGAGTCTCACTCAGCGCCGTCGCACAGGACAATGTGAGTTACCACGGCAAAAAAATCACCGCCGATAACGCCACACCAACGACGGCACTGGCGGCCAAAATGGGCGATAAAAAAGAGTTAGCGACCAAAGTGGAAGGAACCGTCGAGTCGGTTTGCCAGGTAAAAGGCTGTTGGATGCGCGTCAAAACCGCTGATAACCAAACCATGCTGGTGCGGTTCCGCGACTACGGTTTCTTTGTTCCGAAAGACATTGCCGGAAAAAATGTGGTTTTTGAAGGCACCGCCGAAACCAAAACCACGTCCGTCGCCGAACTTCGCCATTACGCCGAAGATGCCGGAAAAAGCAAGGAGGATATCGCCAAAATCACCGAGCCCGAAAAAGCCCTTACGTTCACGGCGGATGGCGTGATCGTGAAAAAATAAAAAGCTGACAATCAGACCGGAATCACATTCCGATTCTGATAAATATGTATCTTGAAAGCCGCAATCCATGCGGCTTTTTTGCTTTAAAACCATCAATAGCATGAAAAAATACTACTTCCTCTCCCTGACGGTTTTCCTTCTCAGTACTTCTCCCCTCTTCGCCCAGCAACGGACGCTGATTCATTGCGGCAGCCTGCTCGACGGCGTTCGCAACGACCTCCAGCGCGAAATAACGGTGATCGTGGAAGGCACTAAAATTACCGCCATCCAGAAAGGGTATACCAAACCGGCGGCTTCGGATCGGCTGATCGACCTGAAAACCAAAACCGTATTGCCCGGCCTGATCGACATGCACGTCCACCTCGAAGGGGAAACCCGCCGGGGCGGCACGCTCGACCGGTTTACACTGAACGTGCCGGATGTGGCGTTTCAATCGGCAAAATACGCTCAAACGACCCTCCTGGCGGGATTTACGACCGTTCGCGATCTGGGCGGTACGGGTGTCAACGTCGCGCTGCGGAACGCCATCAACCGCGGATTAGTCGATGGGCCGCGCATTTTTACGGCGGGCAAAACCATTGCCACGACAGGTGGGCATGCCGACCCGACCAATGGTTACCGCAAGGATTTGATGGGTGATCCGGGACCGAACGAGGGCGTTATCAACGGCCCCGAAGAAGCCCGGAAAGCCGTGCGACAACGGTATAAAGACGGTTCGGACCTGATCAAAATTACGGCCACCGGGGGTGTTTTGAGCAACGCCAAAGACGGTTCGGGGCCGCAGTTCACGGAAGAAGAAGTCCGGGCGGTGGTCGAAGCCGCGAAAGACTACGGATTTGCCGTGGCCGCTCACGCCCACGGTGCCGAAGGGATGAAGCGGGCTATTCGGGCGGGCGTGAATACCATCGAACACGGTACGATGATGGACGACGAAGCCATCGAGTTATTCAAAAAGCACGGCACTTACTATGTTCCGACGATCATTGCAGGCAAAGTAACCTCCGATTCGGCCAAAATATTTGGGTATTATACGCCGTTCGTTACGCGTAAAGCCCTGGCCATCGGCCCGCTGATTCAGGGAACATTCGCCAAAGCCTACAAGGCGGGTGTCAAAATCGCGTTCGGCACCGACGCGGGCGTTTTCGTCCACGGCTACAATGCCAAAGAGTTCGAATACATGGTAGAAGCCGGTATGCCACCCCTGGAAGCCATTAAGTCGGCGACGATCGTCAACGCCGAGTTATTGGGCATGAAAACGCAGATTGGCTCCGTCGAAACCGGTAAACTCGCCGACCTCATCGCCGTCGATGAAAATCCCCTTCAGAATATTAAAACGCTGCAAACCGTGCGGTTTGTGATGAAAGAAGGGAAAGTGTATAAAGGAGGAAGGGATTAAGGGAAGAAAGGATTAAAGGAGGAAGGGACGAAGGGAAAAGGATGTGCTTTGCATTTTCCTCCCTTCGTCCCTTCCTCCTTTAATCCTTTCCTCAATTTTTTAAAACCCGAAATATTCTTCGGCGTTGTTATAACAAATATTCTGAACGAGCTTCCCGATCCACTCGATGTCATTGGGTAATTCACCGTTTTCGACATCGTTACCGAAAATGTTACAGAGAATCCGGCGGAAATATTCGTGACGGGGGTACGACAGAAAGCTGCGCGAATCGGTCAGCATGCCGACAAAACGGCTCAGTAAACCCATGTTCGACAACGCGTTGATCTGCCGCTCCATGCCGTCTTTCTGATCCAGAAACCACCAGCCCGATCCAAACTGAATCTTGCCCGGCGTCGAACCATCGTTGAAGTTACCGATCATGGTCGCCATGATTTCGTTATCGCCCGGGTTCAGGTTGTACAGAATGGTTTTGGCCAGTTGATCCCGGTCGTCCAGGCCGCCCAGAAACCGCGCCAGCGGACCTGCCTGCCGGAAATCGCCGATGCTGTCCCAACCTGTATCCGGCCCAAGCGTTCGCAGGGCTCGTTTGTTGTTGTTGCGCAGCGCACCCAGGTGGAACTGCTGCGTCCATCCTTTTTCCCAATCCCATTCCGCAAACCGGTCGAGCATATACGACTTGAATTGCAGCCGCTCGGTTTCGCTCAAAACCGCATTGGAAAGTAATTTCTCAAAAACCGCACGAACTCCCGATTCGGTATAGGGCTCCGCGTAAATAAGTTCCAGGCCGTGATCCGACAACCGGCAACCGGCTTTGGCAAAGTAATCATGCCGGTTTTTCAGGCATTCGATGAACACATCGAGCGTCCGGATGTCCTGATTGCAAACCTCGCCGACCCGTTTGACATACGCCTGAAAAACCGGCACATCGTCGATCGCCATCGCCTTGTCGGGACGAAAGGTTGGCAGCACTTTGATCTCAAAACCGTCGGCCGCAATCTTTTTATGATGTTCGAGTGAATCCGTCGGGTCGTCGGTAGTGCAGACGGTTTTGACGTTGAAATGACGCAGCAAGACGCGGGTCGACATGCCGGGCAGTTGCTCGGTACAGGTATCGTAAACCTGCCGGGCCGACGTGGCATTCAGCACGGTTTCAACCCCGAACGGGTTTTTCAACTCCATGTGCGTCCAGTGGTAGAGCGGGTTCCGCATCGTATACGGTACGGTTTCGGCCCACTTCTGGAATTTCTCGTAATCCGATGCGTCGCCGGTGCAGTATTTTTCCGCAATGCCATTGGTCCGCATGGCCCGCCATTTATAGTGATCGCCGTAGAGCCAGATTTGCGTCAGGTTTTCGAATGTTTTATCGGCGGCTATCTGGTCGGGCGGCAGGTGACAGTGGTAGTCGATGATCGGCATCGCCTTGGCATAGTCGTGGTAAAGCCGCCGGGCGGTATCGGTCTGAAGCAGAAAATCTTCGTCTAAAAAGGATTTAATCGGTTGATCAACCAGCATGATCGTAATGATTTCGTTTAACAGGCAAAGTCGGTTACGCCGACTTTTTACCCGTCAACAACGCATCAAGTACGAATGAACAGCCCGGCAAGACGTCGATGGGCTGGTCCCAGTTCTTCAAAATCCAGTCTTTCTGGGGTTCCGCAATCCAGATTTTTTTTGATTCCGTAAAAATCCAGATCACTTTTTCGATGCCAAAATTCAATAACTGAGTGGTTTTTTCCTGGTAATAATTAAAATCGGAATGGAAACGGCTGAAGTCGGCTTTGGTGTCCACTTCAATCGCAATCTTCGGCGGAACCCAGGCGTATTTGGAAAGATCCTGACCTTCCAGTTGCGGATTCGAAAAAACGGCGATATCGCAGGCTCGCCAGTCATTCTTTTTAAATTGAACTCCTAACTCATTGGTAACCACCGTAAACTCCTCTTCATTCAACGCATTGATTAACCGGGCCACCAGTTTGGCAATCAGTATTCCCTGTAACAAACTCGAACTCATTACGTTTTCTGCCGATTTAATACCGTTCAAGACATCCTTGTACCCGGCGTAATAAACCGGTTTGCCGTCCCACATCTCATAGACGAGCGTTTCGAGCAAACGAGCCCTCGCGGTCCGGGCCTCGCGTTGCGCCGGACTGCGTTTTGTAGTCTGTTTTTCCTGTACTTCCGCCATTTGTCGGTTTTGGGTTTACGGTTTTCCGTTTCCGGTTTCCGGTAGCTAGCGCCGATCCAAGAACGCGTCAGCCACCGAAAACCGGAAACGGAAAACCGTAAACCAATCTTTTCCTTCCGCCAATATACAAAAATCAAAGACTCGACCGCTCGATTCCGAGCATCAAACCGCGCAGTTCGGCCAACCCGCGCAGGCGTCCGATGGCCGTGTAACCGGGATTCGTGCGTTTGCCGGAGTTCAGGTCATCGAGCATTTTGTGGCCGTGATCGGGCCGGAAAGGCATCCGGAAATTTTCGATTCCCTCCTCTTCCCGACGACGCTGTTCGCCCAACAACGCACTAATTACGGCAAACATATCCACGTCGCCGTCGAGGTGGTTGGCTTCGTAAAAATTTCCTTCCTCATCGCGTTTGGTAGCGCGCAAATGAATGAAATGAATGCGGTTTCCTAACCGATCGACCATGCCCGCCAAATCGTTGTCCGGCCGAACGCCGTACGAACCGGTGCAGAAGCACAGGCCATTAGCCGGAATATCGATGGCGTCCAGCACCAGCCGGGCGTCGGCTTCCGTACTCACGACGCGCGGCAGACCCAGAATCGGATACGGGGGATCGTCGGGGTGAATCGACAACCGAACGCCCGCATCCTGCGCAACGGGGGCAATTTCCCGCAAAAACGCATACAGATTTTCGCGTAACTCCTTATCACCGATGTGCTTATACGTATCCAATGTCGCCTGAAACTGCTCGACGGTATAGCTTTCTTCCGAACCCGGCAGGCCCGCGATGATGTTCCGCTGCAAGCGCAATGCTGCGGTTTCGTCCAGCGACTCAAAGCGGTTCCGGGCTTTCTGAATCTGTTCGGGCGTGTAATGATCTTCCGCACCGGGGCGCTTCAGGATGAACAGTTCAAAAGCCGCAAACTCCGTCGCATCGAATCGCAAAGCCGTTGATCCGTCCGGCATAGGATAGTCGAGATCGGTGCGCGTCCAGTCCAGCACCGGCATGAAATTGTAGCAAACCGTATCGATGCCGCAGCGGCCCAGGTTCACAATCGACTCCTTGTAGTTCTCGATGTATTGCTGAAAACCGTCGGCGCGGGTTTTGATGGCGTCGTGTACCGGAATACTTTCCACCACCGACCAGGTCAGTCGGCTTCCGCCGGGTTCGGCGGCTTCAATGATGGATTTACGGGTGTTAATTTCATCGACGGACCACACTTTTCCGTTCGGAATATGGTGTAACGCGGTTACAATTCCCGTTGCGCCAGCTTGCTTAATATCGGCGAGACTCACGGGATCGGCGGGGCCGAACCAGCGCCAGGTTTGTTCTAATGCCATTTTTTTGCGGATAATTTTACTAGAAAAGCAGGCCGTTGAACGGCTTCTACTCATTTCGGAACGTAGCTTTTACGGGCGGTTTTTCAGAATACTTTGAATGGTCAGAATCCTAATAATAGTTACTTATTTGAATGGCGTCCCTCATGATCCAGTCCCAGTTCGGCAGTCGATATCTCGCGCATTTCCACCTTTCGGACTTTCCCGGAAATTGTAATCGGAAACGAGTCGGTGAACTTCCAGAACCGTGGAACTTTAAAATGAGCAATCTTTTCTTTACTGAATTCGATCAGCTCGAGTGCAGTCAGCTCTTCTCCTTTTTTTACTTTTACCCAGGCCATCACCTCTTCCCCGTATTTTTGGGAGGGGACTCCAATCACCTGCACATCTTCGATTTTCGAGTGCGTATACAGGAAATCTTC
Organism: Larkinella rosea; assembly: GCF_003858635.1. Classification (GTDB taxonomy): domain Bacteria; phylum Bacteroidota; class Bacteroidia; order Cytophagales; family Spirosomataceae; genus Larkinella; species Larkinella rosea. Next base: position 770,818 of record NZ_RQJO01000009.1, on the reverse strand, counting down.
AATTTCTTTCGGCGAAATGTTTTCTCCTCCGCGAATGATGAGGTCTTTAATGCGGCCGCTGATCGTGATGTAATCGTCGTCGTCAATCACGCCAATATCGCCGGTATGAATCCAGCCTTCGTCATCCAACACGGCATGGGTGGCCGCTTCGTTGTTCCAGTACCCTTTCATGACCGAATACCCCCGCGTGCACAATTCTCCGGGCCGGTTTCGCTCACAAGTTTCGTGGGTTTCCGGGTCAATTATCTTGATTTCCAGGTGATCGTGAATGGTTCCGACCGTACTGACCTGTTTTTCCAGTGGAGCTCCGATCACGGTTTGGGTGGAAACCGGTGACGTTTCGGTCATTCCATAACAAATCGTGACCTCTTTCATGTGCATTTTCGACTGCACCTGTTTCATGATCTCGATTGGACACGGCGAACCGGCCATCACGCCCGTTCGGAGCGACCGGAGGTCATATCCATCAAAACCGGGCAGTTGCAATTCCGCAATGAACATCGTAGGTACGCCATACAGTGACGTGCATTTTTCCAGTTCCACAGCATGCAATGCCCTGGCCGGATCGAAGCTTTCGGACGGTACAACCATACAGGCCCCGTGCGACGTACAGCACAGATTGCCGATCACCATTCCGAAGCAGTGATAGAAAGGAACCGGAATGCAAACCCGGTCTTCCTCCGTGTATTTCAGGCGAATCCCGATGAAATAACCGTTGTTGAGAATGTTTTTGTGCGTCAGCGTTACACCTTTCGGAAAACCGGTCGTTCCCGAGGTGTACTGAATATTGACCGGATCGGTATTTTTTACGGTGGCTTCAACAGCCGCCAGTTCTTCATCGCCGATGTGCCGCGAACGTTCCAGAAATTCGTCCCAATTCAGGTCGAGGTAGACTGTTTCGCGCAGCATTTCGCAGGCCGGACCGACTGCTTCCAGCATGGCCTTGTAGTCCAGTTTTCGGAATTTAAGCGCCGATACCATGAACGAAATCCCGGACTGGCTGATGACAAACGCCAGCTCATTGCTGCGGTAGGCGGGGTTGATATTGACCAAAATGACGCCAATGCGGGCAGTGGCGTATTGAATCACCACCCACTCGCTGCGGTTCGGCGACCAGATTCCCAGCCGGTCACCCGGTTTTACGCCCGAAGCCAGCAGACTCCGGGCCGCCCGGGTCGTCTGATCGTAAAATTCCCGGTAACTGGCCCGGTAATTTTGCTCCACACAAACCAGCGCGTCCCGGTCGGGAAACCGGGAAACCGTACGGCGCAGGTTGTCACCAATTGTGTCGGGTAGCAACGGGGTTGCTTCCGAACCTTTTACGTAGGCTGGCTGGGCGGTCATTCCGGTCGGATTTATGATTTCTTGGCATAACAATACTCCTTCTCGATCACCAGTCCGTCCAGTTTGTTGCGGGCTTCCCGGGCGCGTAGTTCAACCCGCCGGATTTTACCGCTGATCGTTTTCGGCAACTCGTTGACAAATTCGATGATCCGGGGCATTTTAAACGGCGCCAGATGTTCCCGACTGAACGAAAAAAGTAGTTCGGCAAGCTCTTTTGAAGGCTCGGAACCCGGTACCAATACCACAAATGCCTTAATTTCGAAGCCTTTCACCGGGTGCGGGCTTCCCACCACCGCCGATTCAACCACCACGTCGTGTTCGAGCAGGGCGCTTTCCACTTCGAACGGGCCAACGCGGTAATCCGACGATTTGATCACGTCATCGTCGCGGCCCACGAACCAGATGTAGCCGTCCTGATCTTTGTACGCCTTGTCGCCCGTAAAATACAAACCTTCCCGAAAAACCGCTTTCATTTTTTCAGGCTCATTGAAATACCCGGAAAAAATCCCGTTCGGCCTTCCGGTATCCATCCTGACGCAGATTGTTCCTTCTTCGTAAAGCGGCTGTTCCTGTCCTTCGTCGCTGGCGATTACCACATCATACAGAAAGAGCGGTTTTCCCATGCTTCCGGGTTTGATCTCGTCATTCGGCAGATTACCAACGATGCAGGAACTTTCCGTTTGCCCAAAACCGTCGCGAATTGTGATACCGGTGCCTTTTCGCCAGACGTCGATCACTTCGGGATTCAGCGGTTCTCCGGCGGCCACACACGCCCGCAGACTTAGCCGGAATTGGCTCAGGTCTTCCTGAATCAGCATGCGGAGCACCGTCGGGGGGCAGCAGAACGTGGTCACTTTATGGGTTTCAAGTTGCTGGAGCTGCCATTTGGCGTCGAAGCGTCCCGGCTGGTTATACGAAAAAATGGTTGAACCCATATTCCAGGGGGCGAAAACACTACTCCAGGCAAACTTGGCCCAGCCCGGCTGCGCAATGTTGTAATGAAGATCGTCCGGTTTCAGGCCAATCCACGAAGCGGTGGTCAGGTGACCGATCGGGTACGTGAAATGCGTATGGCTGACGATTTTCGGCATTCCGGTGGTTCCGGATGTAAAGAATAGAAACAACGGATCGTCGGCCCGAGTTTGCGCGGCCTCGGCGGTTTTGTCGTAGTTTCGGATTTCGTCGTACGTAATCCAGCCGTCGCGGTGGCCTTCGGTCAGGATCTTCAATCCGATATGAATCGTGGCCTGTTTTTCGGCCGTGTCGATTTTTTCCGCGTTTTCCGGATCGGCCAGAATCACTTTCGGCGTTAACCGGCCAAAGCGGTAGACCAGGTCGCTGACGCCCAGAATGGTTGCGACCGGAATCAGCTTAAAACCGCCTTTGATCACGGCCAGTATCGACGTCCAGATCGGCGGAAGGCTCGAGAGCTGCGACAGAATGATGTCGCCCTGCTGCACTTGGTTTGCCCGAAGCAGATTCAGCAACTGGTTGCACTGTTCGGCCAGTTTACTAAATGTGAACGTCTCGGTCCGGTCGCCGTTGGTCCAGATCAAAGCCGATTTTTCCGGAAACGCAGCGACATTCAGTGCTTCAAATACATCGGTGACCCAATTGAAGTACACCGGTTTTGTAATCGCAAGCTCCGGCAGATCATTAAATTTTTCACGAATGATGAGGTCTCTAACGTGCTCTACGTAGGCCGTTAGTGCGGGTTTTTCCGGTTGAACCATAGCCGTTTATGCGTTAAAGTATACGTAAGCGGGTTACCGGAAAGAATTACTCACACGCAGGCAGAATGATTGGGAATCGGGCCGAAAAATTAACTTTGTCCGGCTAAAATAGCATCGTGTTGTAAAATTACTATACTTCGCAGAATTTTGTCTTTTCAAATGATTGCAAACCTCCTTTCATGAAGCCCGATCAATCCGGAAACTATCGCTGGCGAATTGTGCTGCTTTTGTTTTTCGCGACCACCATCAATTACATCGACCGGCAGGTGCTTTCGTTCACGATGATCGACGAAACGTTCCGGCGGGAAATGATGGGTAAAACCGCCGGGGAGGCCCTGACCGAAAGCGATCTGGATCAGTTCAAAGTACTTTACAGTTACATCGATACGGTTTTCAAAGTTGCCTACGCCCTGGGATTTCTCCTGACCGGCTGGCTCATCGACCGGGTTGGTACCAAGCGCGGGTATTCCCTTTCCATCATTGTCTGGAGTATTGCGGGCGTTCTGAATGCCTTTATCGGATCGTTGCGCGGGCTGAGCATCGTGCGGTTTATGCTGGGCATCGGCGAAGCCGGGAATTTCCCATCGGCCATTAAATCCGTCGCCGAGTGGTTTCCCAAAAAAGAACGATCGTTTGCGACGGGGTTGTTCAACGCCGGAACCAACGTCGGCATCATTGCCACCGCAGCCCTGATTCCGTGGCTTACGATCCGGTTTGGCTGGCGGGTTTCGTTCATTGCCACCGGTTTACTGGGCTTTCTGGTGCTGATTGCGTGGTTACGGATTTACCGCCGTCCCGAAGAACATCCGCGCGTCAGCAAAGCCGAACTGGATTATATTTTACAGGATCACGAAGAAGCCATTCCGGAAGAAAAACTGTCGTGGTGGCGTTTGCTGGGGTTCCGGCAAACCTGGGCGTTCATCGTCGGTAAGTTCATGTGCGACCCCATCTGGTGGTTTTACCTCAGCTGGCTCCCCGACTTCTTCAACAGCAGCGAATCGCTCGACCAGCGGCTGGATCTAAAAAACGTCGGATTGCCTTTTCTGGTCATTTACATCGTTTCCGACGGCGGCAGTGTGCTGTTCGGCTGGTTGTCGTCCAAGTTTATTCACATGGGCTGGTCGGCCAACCGGGCGCGCAAAACCACCATGCTAATTTGCGCAGTTTGCGTTGTTCCGATTTTTTTTGCCGCCCAAACCAGTAGTATTTACGTAGCCATTGCCTTGATTTCATTAGCAACGGCAGCCCACCAGGGTTGGTCGGCCAATGTGTACACGTTTGCGTCCGATCTGTTTCCCAAAAGTGCCGTGGCTTCTGTCACCGGAATTGGCGGGATGTTTGGTGCAATGGGCGGTATTTTGCTGGCGGCCATTGCCGGAAACATCCGCGTGAACCTGGGGTATCTGCCGTTGTTCATCGTGGCCAGTTCGACGTACCTGATTGCGCTGGTGATTATCCACCTGCTGTCGCCAACGATGCAGCCCGTGACCCGAAAAGAACTGGAAAGCATTGGTGTTTAAGCATTCAACGGGCTAAAAATGGCGGGATTGTATAAAAAATCGGTAAGGATTAAGAATGGTTTGAAAGTTAAAACCGGGTAATTGCGCCCGTCATTTTAACCCACGAAACCATCAGAAGCCGTTTACCCCAAACAACTTTTGTAATTGAAAAAAATAGTCACTTTCGGCGAGGTCATGATGCGACTGGCTCCGCCCGGTTTTGCAAAATTCAATCAGGCGCATTCCCTGAATGTAGTCTATGGCGGAACGGAAGCCAATGTGGCCGTTTCGCTGGCCTATTTCGGGTGTAAAACCACACACGTAACCCGGTTTCCCGACCATGCACTGGGTCGGGCGGCTGCCGCCACGTTACGTTACCACGGCGTCGATACGGAAAGCATCAGCTTTGGGAACGGACGATTAGGTTTGTATTTTCTGGAAACCGGGGCCGTTAGCCGCGCCAGCCAAATTATTTACGACCGCTACGATTCGGCCTTTTCGCTGATTCAGCCCGGTGATTTCGACTGGGAAACCATCCTGACCGGAGCCGACTGGTTCCACTGGTCGGGCATTACACCCGCATTGTCGCAGCAGGCCGCCGATTGTTTGCAGGAAGCCATTCAGACCGCCAACCGACTGGGGGTGATGGTTTCGGGTGATATTTATTTTCGAAGTAATTTGTGGAAATACGGTAAAAAACCGCAGGACATTCTGCCGGCCCTCACCGCCGGATGTGATCTGGTGCTGGGCAATCAGGAAAACTTCGAAGAACTCTACGGCGTGGAAGCCGACTCCTTCGAAGCCGCCTGCCGGGGCATGCAAACGCTCTTTCCGCGGAACCGGTATTTTACCGACACGGAACGGCAATCGCTGAGCGCATCGCATAACCGACTGATGGCCAAGCTATTCGATGGCACCAAAACGTACACGTCGGACGTTTACGACATTACGCACATCGTTGACCGGATTGGCGGTGGGGATGCCTACCTGGCCGGACTGATTTACGGTCTGGTCACCAAAAACGACCCGCAATACGCCGTTGAATTCGGTGCGGCCGCAACGGCCCTGAAACACACCATCGAAGGTGACGCAAACCTGGTTACCGTTCAGGAAGTTGAAGCCGTAGTCGGCGGTGATAAATCCGGCCGATTGAGAAGATAATTTTTATACAATGAACAATGAACGGAGCAACCTGTTGAAGTTCATTGTTCATTATTTCCTAAAAAAGTCGTGGCTCGTTTTTCAAGATTAGATGTTTACCAGACCATTCGGCAGGTGCCGGTGGTACCGGTTTTTTACCACGCCGATGCGGAGGTTTGTCGTGAAGTGTTGGGAGCCTGCTACCGGGCAGGAATCCGGGCGTTTGAATTCACCAACCGGGGCGATTTTGCCCACGAACTGTTCTCCGAATTAGCCAAAATTGCCGCCCGCGATTTCCCGGATCTGGTGTTGGGGGCCGGAACGCTCGTCGAAGCCGCCACGGCCGCGCTGTACATTCAGTCGGGCGCGAATTTCATCGTTGGCCCGTCGTTCCACGAATCCATTGCCCGAACCTGCAACCGCCGGAAGGTCGCTTACATGCCCGGCTGTGCAACCCTCACCGAAATTTCGACTGCCGAAGAGTTTGGCGTTGAGATCGTGAAAGCTTTTCCGGGCGATACACTCGGAACCGGTTTTGTCAAAGCCGTTAAAGGTCCGATGCCGTGGACGAGCATCATGGTGACCGGTGGCGTCGAACCCACCCAGGCGAGTTTGAGTTCCTGGTTTGGCGCGGGCGTGACCGCCGTCGGAATCGGTTCGCAATTATTTCCGAAAGACGTCCTGAAAAACCGCCAGTTCGACCAGATCGAAACCAAAGCCCGGGAAGTGATTGCCATTCTTAACGAGTTAAAAGTTATACGTTAAGAGTGAAGAGTTATAACGGGGCCGCCCGGCGGTTGGCTGACGCAAGCTTTTTTAACTCTTCATTCTTAACTCATAACTCTTAACTCTCAGGTTGCGCCCAATGCGTTTAAGCCTTACTTTTACACATTACAAGATTAGTTGATTCCCTTCGAGACAACAGCGAAACGTTATCCAACCCATGACACCACTGAATCGTTCGACCCATCCGGCCACTACCCATCCCGAGCGCGTGCTGCAATTTGGCACGGGCGTTTTGCTGCGTGGGCTACCCGATTACCTCATCAATAAGGCCAACCAGCAGGGTATTTTCAACGGCAGCATTGTGGTTGTAAAATCGACCGGTGGAGCTACGGATGAGTTTGCGGAACAGGACGGTTTGTATACGGTGGTTACACGCGGTTTTCAGAAGGGTCAAACGGTCGACCAACACACGGTGGTTTCGGCCATCAGCCGCGTTCTTTCGGCGAAGGAGGATTGGAAAGCCATTCTGGATATTGCTAAAAAGCCGTCGCTGCAGGTCATCATTTCCAATACTACGGAAGTTGGCATACAGTACGTTGCGGAAAGTATTTTCCAAAATCCGCCCCAATCCTACCCCGGCAAGTTGACGGCGTTTCTGTACGAACGATTCAAGAACTTCGGTGGGGGACGCAGCAAAGGGCTGGTGGTGATTCCCACGGAATTAATTTCGGACAACGGCCTGAAACTGCGCGACATCGTTGAAAAACTGGCTAAACACAACGAGCTGGGCAAGCTATTTATGAAGTGGCTCAAATACCACGTTCGTTTCTGTAACTCGCTGGTTGATCGTATTGTACCGGGAAAACCGGATGCCGAAACCCATCAGCAGGCGCAGCAGAAACTGGGCTACGAAGACAAGCTGCTGATCATGGCCGAACCGTATCGGCTCTGGGCCATCGAGGGTGATGATCGGGTGAAAAGCGTTTTGACCTTTGCCAAAGCAGATCCGAATGTCATTATCGACGAGGATATTAATTTTTACCGGGAACGCAAATTGCGTGTCCTGAACGGCGGCCACACCATCAGCGTTCCGCTGGCTTATCTGCTCGGTCTGGAAACCGTCAATGAAATGATGAACCACCCGCTGATGAGTCGTTTCGTGGAGGAAGTGATTACGCAGGAAATTGTGCCGACCTTGCCGGAATGGATGATTCCGGAAGAAAATCCGGACGCCGTTCGCGAGTTTGCCGCCGACGTGCTCGACCGGTTTCGGAATCCGTTCATTGAGCACCTGTTGCTGAGCATTACGCTGCACGAAACCTCGAAAATGCGCGCCCGCAACCTGCCGACCATTCAACGGTATGTGGAGCAGCAACAGCAGATTCCGCAGCGAATGGCGCTCGGATTTGCGGCTTACCTGCGGTTTATGAAAGCCGTCCGGTTTGAAAAAGGCGTGTACCTAGGCGAAGCCACCACCCCATCCGGCGGCATCATCACCTACCCGATTCGCGACGACTACGCCGAGTATTTCTACAACATGTGGAACAAAGTGGATGTCCACGATCCGGCTTCCGTGCGGAATTTTGTGCAGACGCTCTGTGCCGATTCGGCCTTGTGGGAAACCGAACTGGAAACCCTCAGTGGTTTTGCCGACACCGTGGCCGATCATCTCAACAACCTGCTGACGTTAGGCGTTGAAGCTACCCTCGAACGGCAACTGGTAACGGCAGAGTCTACGACCAGCGGCTCAGGAATTGATTAAACGCATCTTTGTGCTGATCGCTGACCGGAATAGTGGCAGTTCCGATCTGGATGGTGTTACGCGTGACGGCTTCGATTTTGTCCAAAGCGACAATGAATGAGCGGTGAACGCGCATAAACCGCCGGGAAGGGAGCTTGTCTTCCAGTGCTTTCAAACTGGTCAGCGACAGAATGGGTTTGGAAACGGCATCGGGCCGCTCTTTCCGCAAATGCACTTTTACGTAATCCTTCAGTCCTTCAATGTACAGAATATCATTGAAGGCAATGCGCACCAGCTGGTATTCCACCTTTAGAAAGAGATACTCTTCTTCGGGTTCGGGCAGCGAAGGCAGAGTCACGACAGGCCGGTGAATCAGTTCAAAATACGCCCGTGCCTTATTGGCCGCCCGCAGAAATTCTTCGTAATTGAACGGTTTAAGCAGGTAATCCAGCGCATCGACTTTGTACCCTTCCAGGGCAAAATGATTGAAAGCCGTCGTAAAAATAATTCGGGGAGCGTGGCCGGTTTGATTGCGTTCCAGCACCCGGGCCAGTTCCATTCCCGTCAGATCGGGCATCTGAATATCCAGAAATAACAGATCGACCGGATGATTGTGGAGACCCTGTAACGCTTCGACGGCACTACTGTACCGCCCGGCCAGGGTTAAAAAAGGGGTTTTGTCGATGAACGCACAGACCAGCCCGAGCGCCAGGGGTTCGTCGTCGACCGCAATGCAATTTAACGTCATGAGAGTTGCAGGTTCAAATGAACCAGGTACTCGTTGGCGGGGGCATCTTCCTTCACGGAAAGTTCATAGCGTTCGGGATACAGCAAATCGAGCCGCCGACGCGTGTTGGTCAGGCCAATGCCACTACCGACTTCGAGTGACTGATTTTTTTCGGGAAAGATCGTGTTTCTCACTTCCATTTCCAACTGGGAACCTTCCTGGTGAATACTGATGACGATCCGGCTGGGCAACATCGCGCTGACGCCGTGCTTGAACGCATTTTCGACGAATGGCAGCAAAAGCATCGGCGCCACCGGCACATCCCGCAGCGGTTTGGGCTGTTCGAGCGTCACAGTTACCTTGTCCGTCAGCCGGAGTTGCATGAGTTGAATGTAATCCTGCACGAAGTCAATTTCCTTGCTCAGCATGGTGGTATTGTTACCGGTTTCGTAGAGAACGTACCGCATCATCCGCGACAGCCGGTGCAGGGCTTCCCGGGACGCTTCGCCATCGATGAGCGTCAGGGCGTAAATATTATTGAGTGTATTGAAGAAAAAATGCGGATTGATCTGGGCTTTCAGAAACGAAAGTTCGGAGCTCACCCGGGCCTGTTCCAGGTCGAGCCGCAGCCGGGCGTCTTCCTGCCACTTCTGGACGGACGCAATGCTGGTTCCGATTCCGAGCATGAGGAAAGTTGTAACTAAAACCGACTGGCTCCAGCCCCAGATATTGCGGGGTTTGCGAACCCCGCCCTCCGGGTGAAAAGCCCGAAACATTTTCTCCGGCAGATCAAACCAGGTGTCGATGTTAAAAAGCAGAATCAGAACCATGGCTGCGGTTCCGACAATGGAAGCGATATAGAGACCGGTTTGGTCGCGAAAAAGCAAGCGGGGAACGAGTACCAGTGCGTTGAAATAATAAGCGCCTACCAGCAAGGCGAAGTAAATGCCCTGTTTGATCCAGAAAAGCGTCGGCAGGGTAACATCCCAATTCAGCGGCTGATAAACCAGCAGGGCAAAACCCAGTAAGCCCCAGGCTAATACGTGAATCAGAACCGGGACGTTTCGGCGTAACGTGAGTAAATTCATGGGATGATAGGATTTCAGGCGATACTCACAAGTTGACTAATTTCTTCCAGAATGACAAAACAACCTGGCATCAAATGAAACCAGGTTGTCCAACTACCATCTCTATTAAATAAAATCTATGTATAAGTTCGGCGGAAACTCCATATTGATGAACGCCGAACTAGGAACGTCGTCAAATGATTTACAATCATACGTCACAATTTCGGAAACCGCATTTGAGAATCGACAAATTGCCATCTTGTCCCGACCAATTGCCTGTTTTCACCTATTAGTCCGCTTCAAAATGTATTTTGAACATAAAGTGGCGGTTTTCTAGCATTAATCGGTCAAATCACCTCATTAATCGGCGTCTCTAACTCGCTGGTATATCGCGTTTTGAGGGCGATTTTATCCGCTGTTGCTTTGTATCGTTGGTCAACCGCAAACCGCTCGCTAACCTACAAACGCACCATATTTCACACAAAAACACCAATACAATGAAAACCGCAATCGCTTCCCTGTTTATCGCCTTCTGCGTCTCTACCGCCAGTTTCGCCACCCCTGCTACTGCAACGGAAGACAAAGCCCCGTTCGAAACCTCCGTTATTGCCTTTCCCGCGCACATGAAACTCGACGTGGTTGTTCAAAATCTGGAAGGGGCTAACCTGACCATCCGGATCGTCAACGAAGCCGGTATTACGCAGGCAACCCAATGGCTGAACAAACACGAAAAAGCCTTCCGTACCCGCTTCGATATCAGCAGCCTGAGCGACGGAATTTATAAAGTCATTGTTACCGACGGTGCGACGACGAAGACGCAGGAGATCAATATCTCGACCAACGTACCCACGCCCGTAACAAACCGCACCATTTCCATCGACTAATCAGATGGTCAAACCGCCGGTCAACTGACCGGCGGTTTGACAGTACCGTTTGGATTCATCGGTGAAAAGACGCCATCCGGCGATGTTCCCACCCCTTTAGTCTATTCCATTTTCCAGAATACAATTGAGATTGTTGTTTTGTAACTTCAATGCATAATGGGTACGAAATCATGAACAAATTTTCCCTCTCACTATTTTTAGTAGCAATCAGCCTGATCACAGTTCAAGCATTCGCTCAATTTCCGGGTGGTGGCGGTTTTGGCGGTGGGATGCGCGGCCCGGGTATGGGTGGCCAGCGTGGCGGTGATCAGCAAAAAGAGAAAACCTTCATTCCCGGTACGGCCGACGACGATCGTCCTAAAGGCAACGGAAAAATCACCGGTCTGTTGATGGACTCCACCTCGAATCAGCCCGTTGAATATTCTACCATCGCTTTAATTGATACGAAAACCAACAAGCCCATCGACGGCACGACGGCGGATGGCAAAGGGAAATTTACCTTATCAAAACTGGCTCCCGGTACCTATAAACTGCAATACTCGTTTCTCGGCTACCAGAATAAAACGTCGGCCCCCATCACGATTGTAAAGGGTTCGGATATCAACGTTGGCGTCGTCAAATTAGCCCAGGATGTTCGGATGCTGGGTGAAGTCACCGTTACAGGTCAGGCGGCTTTGATTGAAGAGAAAGTGGACCGGCTGGTGTATAACGCCGAAAAAGACATTACGTCCAAAGGTGGTGATGCCGCCGATATCATGCGGAAAGTGCCAATGCTGAGCGTCGATCTCGACGGAAACGTCAGCCTGCGCGGCAGCAGCAACGTTCGGGTGTTGATCAACAACAAACCCTCGACGATTGTGGCAACCAGCGTGGCCGATGCCCTGAAGCAGATTCCCGCCGACATGATCAAGTCGATCGAAGTCATTACGAGCCCTTCTGCCAAATACGACGCCGAAGGTTCCGCCGGTATTATCAACATTGTAACGAAAAAGAACACGTTACAGGGGGCTACCATGAACGTGGATTTAGGCACCGGAAACCGGAGTTCGAACCTGAACCTGAACGCCAGCTACCGCCAGGGTAAAATGGGCTTCAACCTCGGTGGTTTTGGCCGGGCGATGTACAACATCAAAGGTGCGTTCAACAGCACGCAGAGCACCATTGGACAAGTTGGAACGACCACGACCATTCAGTCGGCCGATACGCGTCAGCGCGGCATGTTTGGCAACTACCAGCTCGGTTGGGATTACGACATCGACAAAAACACCTCGTTGACGGCCACAGTTCGGTACGGCTTGCGAAACATGACCAACTTCCAGGATAACCTCCAAACGTTGTCGTACCTGAACTTGCTGGCGAGTATGTCGGGCCGGAACGTGGCAACGAAGAACACTTCCGGAACGGTCGATGCGAACGTTAGCTACACCAAAACCTACAAACCAAATCAGGAATTGAGCGTTCTGGGTCTCTACAGCCGCAACAACAACACCAACAATTTTGTGGCCGAACTGCTCAACGGCACCGATATGCACACGATCACCGGTCGCCAGCGCAACGACAACCTGAGCTACAACCAGGAATCCACCCTGCAGATCGACTACCAGACACCGATTAAAAAGAATCAGCTGCTTGAATTTGGGGGGAAAGGAATTTTCCGGAACGTGAACAGCGATTACAAATATTTCATCGCCACCGGTGATAACGAGAACTACCAGAACAGCCCGAATCAACAGGCGAATACGCTGAATTATGACCAGAACATCACCGCCGGTTACGTGGCTTACACCTACGCTTCCAAAACAAAATGGACGTTGAAAGCCGGTGGCCGTTACGAATATACCTTCATCAACGCACATTTCAGCCAGACCGAACAAGGCAGCGACCTGAGCACCATTCCGAACTACGGCGTATTTGTTCCGAGCGTCAATGTATCGAAGAGCATCAAAGGTGGCAAGATTGTTAAACTGGGTTACAACCGCCGGATTCAACGCCCGGGCATTCAGTTCCTGAATCCGAACATCAATGTATCCAACCCGCTCAACATCAGCCAGGGAAATCCCTTCCTGAAACCGGAACTAACCGACAACTTCGAGTTGGGATTGAGCGGACAGGTTAAGAAATTCTACCTGAATGCCACGCTGTTTGCCCGCGTCACCAACAATTCCATCACGAGTGTTCGCGATACCGTAACCCGCAATACCGGTTCGGTCGTGAATCCGATTTACCAGCAGGTGATCAGCAGTAGCTTCCAGAACATCGGAAAAGAACAGGCCTACGGGGTGAACCTCTTCACGAACGTGACGCTGTTCTCGATCTGGCAAATGGGTGGTGGCATCGACCTGTATCACACCTACCTGACCAACAACAATGCCAGTGCGGTTTACGGTGCTTCCAACTCGGGCTGGGTCATTGGTGGCCGGTTGTTCACGAGTGTCACCCTGAAAAATGGCTGGGGTCTGCAGGGCTTCGGTGGAGGTCGCGGACGGCAGATCAACCTGCAGGGCTACCAGGGTAGTTTTGCCTTCTACAACCTGGGGGTCAAGAAAGATTTCAACAACAAACGCGGCAGCATCGGTATCGGCGCGGAGAACTTCTTCAATCACCCGTTCAAAGTGCGTTCCGAATCGAAATCACCCATCCTGACCCAGAGCAGCGTGAACAGCATGTATAACGCCGGTGTTCGCGTCAACTTCTCGTACCGTCTGGGTAAAATGAGTCTCGATGGCTCAGGATTCAGTCTCCGCCGGAAAAAATCCATCAACAACGACGACCAGAAAGGTGGCGGTGATGACAATGGCGGTGCACAACAAGCTCAACCGGCAACGGGTGGTGCCACCGGCGGTGCTCGTCCCCGTCAAAAATAATACGTGACTATCCCTAACCTGAATGCGCTGACTCGTCGGACGGATAGTTTGAATACGATTCTCATTCCGTCCGACGTTTTGGCTTCAGGGAAATCAAACCGAACTTTTTAACTTTCAACCAACCATCCTTCTCTATCAATGAAAACAAACCAAATTGTTGCCGGTTTTCTCGCTGTTGTTATGCTGACCGCAGCCCCATTAATGACCATTGCCGGAACCAACGGCCCCGAAAAACGTTCCGCCAAAACCGTTGCCAAACCGGTCACGTATGCCGTTGATCCCGAACAAAGTACGGTGGTCTGGAATTCGAAAAAGGTGGGTGGTGAACACACCGGAAACATCAAGCTGGCAAAAGGTGAGTTTGTTTTCGACGGCAAAAAATTGACGGCGGGAAATTTCACGGCCGACATGACGACGCTCAGCGAAAACAAGAACAGCGAGCGCGTGGTGAATCACCTGAAAAGTGATGATTTTTTTGGCGTCGAGAAAAACCCGACCGCTACATTCAAAATCACCAAAGTAGAAGCGATTTCCGGTGCTAAAGCCGGTGAGCCCAACTACAACGTAACCGGCGATCTGATGATCAAAGGAACCACGAAACCCATCACATTCCCGGCGGTTGTTAAACAAGCGGGTGACGATGTGGAAGCAACGGCGAAACTGACCGTCAACCGGCTGGAATACGACATCAAATACCGGGCGGCTATTATTGGCACGGCCGCTGACCGCATCATTGAAGATACGTTCTCGCTTGACCTGAAACTGGTGGGCAAGAAATCGAAGCCGATGTAATTTGGGGCTGTTATCAGCTTTTCCTGCGCTACTAAAAGTCATTTGTTCTCCCAACGAGTTACCTATTTTCATTGATCGGTTTTGTTCATTGATGAAAATGGATCGCTCTTTGGGACAACAAGTGACTTTTTAGTTCAATCAATGCTCAACAAAACACAAGTAAGCTTAACTATCTATGATGAAGTTTAAAAACCGTCTCTCCAAACCCTTCTCCCTCCTGATCAAGGCGACGCTGATCGTTGGGCTGGCTTCCTTTACATTACAAGACAATCCAAAAGATCAAAAACCGGACGAAAGCCGGTTTACGCCCGTCGTCATTGCCGACAACCTCGACGAACCAATGGTGTTTGAAGTCCTAAAGGACGGGACTGCTTACATTATCGAGCGCAAGGGCGGTTTCAAAAAATACGATCCGGCGACCAAAACCGTCAGTCTGCTTGCCACAATTCCCGTCAATACCAAATACACCAGTGCCGAGGGAGTTTCGCGTGAAGCTGAAGAAGGGTTGATGGGACTTTCGCTCGACCCTAATTTTGCTAAAAACCACTGGGTGTATCTGTATTACGCGCACCCGACCGAAAAGAAACACATACTGACCCGTTGGGAGCTGGTCAATGATCAGCTCGTGAAAGGTTCGGAAAAAGTGGTGCTGGAAGTGACGACCCAACGCGAAGTCTGCTGCCATACCGGTGGCGGCATGACCTGGGACAAAGCCGGGAACCTGTACCTGACTGTTGGCAACAATACCGGAAACCAGCAGGCTGCCCAAACCGACGAACGGCCGGGCCGCGCCAGCTGGGATGATCAGGGGCATGCCGGAAATACCAATGATTTACGCGGTAAAATCCTCCGCATCCACCCCGAACCCGACGGCTCCTACACCATTCCCGAAGGCAATCTGTACCCCAAAGGAACCGCCAAAACCCGCCCGGAAATTTATTCGATGGGCCATCGCAACCCCTGGCGGATTTCGATCGACAGCAAAACCGGGTATCTATACTGGGGTGAAGTGGGTCCCGATGCCAACGAAGATACGGAGATCGGACCGCGTGGCTATGATGAACTGAACCAGGCCCGGAAACCGGGTAACTTCGGCTGGCCGTGGTTTGTTGGGAACGATCAGGCCTTTCCGGTTTTTGACTATGCGACCAATAAACCGCTCGACAAAAAGAATCCCCAAAAAACCATTAATAATTCGCCCAACAACACCGGTTTGACGGAATTGCCGCCGGTAGCGCCCTCGTTCATTTATTATCCCTACGGCGTCTCCGAAAAGTTTCCGCTCGTTGGCAGCGGTTCGCGCAGTGCAACGGGTGGCCCGATTTATCACCGCTCCGATTTCAAAGATCCAAAGCGGCCCTGGCCAGCCTATTACGAAGGAAAGTGGATTGCCACCGACTTTTCGCGCGGCTGGATTATGGCGATTACAATGGATGAAAACGGCGATTACAAATCCATGGAGCGGGTTTTGCCCAATTACCGCCCCGTCGAACCGATCGATATGAAGTTTGGGCCGGACGGTGATTTATATACACTGGAATACGGCAGCAACTGGTTTCGCAAGAGTGACAACTCCCGGCTGGTTCGGCTGGAATACAACGGCGGAAACCGCAAACCGCTCGTTCAGGCGACAGCCAGCAAAAAAGGCGGCACGGTTCCCTTTCAGGCCACCTTGTCGTCCGAAGGCAGCAAGGATTTGGATGGCGACGCCCTGAAATACCAGTGGAAAGTGGCAGCTCCGGGTGGGGCGGCCCGCGTGTTCACCACGGCCAATCCGACGGTTTCGTTCGATAAAGCCGGTGTGTATACGGCCACGTTGACGGTAAGTGATCCGAAAGGTGCAACCAACAGCCAATCGGTTAAAATCGTCGCGGGGAATGAACCCCCGGTTGTTTCAATCAACCTGACCGGTAACAAGTCGTTTTTCTTCCCCGACAAACCGATTCAGTATGCGGTTCAGGTAACGGACAAAGAAGATGGCAACCTTGCCTCTGGAAAAATCAAACCGTCGCGGGTGGCCATCAGCATCGACTATACTTCCGAAGGCTTCGATTACGCGGAAGTGGCTCAGAGTCAGCGCAGTGTCGATGCGTCCACGCAATTCGCCGTAGCTCAGACGCTGATTGGCCAGAGCGACTGCAAGGTTTGCCACCAGGTTGCGTCCAAATCCGTCGGTCCGTCTTTCAACGATATTGCCAACCGGTACAAAGGTAAACCGGAGTCATTCAACCCTCTGGTGAAAAAAGTCATCAACGGCGGTGGTGGCGTCTGGGGCGAGGTTGCGATGCCCGCTCACCCGGCGATGTCGGCGGGCGATGCGGCTGCGATCGTCAAATACATCCTGAACAGCACCGAAAAAACGCTAAGCACACTGCCGGTTCAGGGCGACTACCTGGTCAAAATTCCGGAAGGCGACAACGGTAAAGGAGCGGTTTTGGTGCGGGCGGCTTACACCGATTCGCCGGTCAAAGCGATTCCTTCGCAAACGTCGGAAAGTCAGATCGTTTTACGTAATCCGGAAGTAAGTCCGGCTGATGCGGAAATCACCAAAGGCGTCGACATCAAGGCGCGGGGCATGGGAAGTGGGGTTAGTCTGATGGCGTTTTCGAACGGGTATATCGGGTATAAGAAACTGGATTTGACCGACATTAAGCAACTCGAACTGATTGCTTCGGCGCAGAAACGCGAAGGTAGTGTCGGTGGAACCGTTGAAATTCACCTGGATTCGCCCACCGGCGAGCTGATTGGGCAGATTCCCGTTGAAGTTGCGCAACCCCGGGCCGCCAATGCCGCCCCGACCGCCACTTCGATCCAAACCGCTGGCGGAGCTACTCCGGCCAGCGGAACCGGTGTTACGGCCCAGCCCAAAACCGCTACCCCTTCCTATACACCCCGCGGCCCGGTTCCGCTGAAAGTCGATCTGAAAGAAACCAGCGGAAAGCATGATGTGTACCTGGTTTTCAAAAACGATCAGGCCAAAGCCATCGAACCGCTTTTGTCGCTATCCAGCATTAAGTTTATTCCGATGATGAAGTAGTTTTAAACCCGTTACGACATGTCTTCCCGAAGAGAATTTCTCAAAAATTCCGGTGCGCTGGCGCTCAGCAGCCTGATGTTACCGGCTTATGCCCGGCCCAACTCCCTGACCGGTTTGCTGGCTCCGGCCCCCATCGGTTTGCAGTTGTACACCATCACGAAATTAATGGCGGAAGATCCGAAGGGCACGTTGCAAAAAGTAGCCGCCATTGGGTACAAGGAGATCGAAACGGCGGGGGGCCTGAAAGAAGGCTACTACGGTTTCAAACCCAAAGAATTTAAGGCCATTATCGACGATCTGGGCATGAAATGGCGGGCCCACCACGCCGGTGGCGCTCCTTTTCGGCCCCGAACTCCGCCCAGTGTGGGTGGTGCCCCCGCCGGAGCCACTCCCCCCGCTGGCGGTCCGCCACCCAATGCCGACCGGCAGGCGTTGATGGCGGCCATGGCCAAACGTCCGAACTTGCGGGATAATTACCAGCAGCTGGTCGACGACGCGGCTGAAGGCGGATTGAGTTACCTCGTTTGCGCGAGCACGCCCGTGGCCACGCTGGATGAAATCAACAAGTCGATCGAGGTGTTTCAGAAAACCGGTGAAGCCTGTAAAAAAGCCGGTATTGCTTTTGCGTATCACAACCATGCGACGGAGTTTGACCCGGTCGATGGGGGCAAAACACCGTACGAACTCATTCTTTCTCAGACAGATAAGGAACTCGTCAAGATGGAACTGGATCTGGCCTGGGCCACGAAAGCCGGAAAAGACCCCGTTGCTTTGTTTAAGGAAATGCCGGGGCGGTTTCCGCTCTGGCACATCAAGGACATCAAAGATGACCTGAAAACCATCACAGAAGTAGGAAACGGTGTGGTCGATTTCAAGCGGATTTTCAAGGCCGCCAAAACCGCTGGTCTCAAATACTATTTTGTGGAGCAGGACGCGGCTCCCGGCATCGAAAACGTTTCGATCAGCTACCAAAATCTGGCCAAAGTAGTGGCCTAAACGACGGTTTCAGGAGTCGGAAAATTGTCAACATTCCGACTCCTGATTCTAGCTAAATGCTAAATGGCCCTCTTTGAGGGCTTTTTTGTATTTTTCCTTGTCGAAACGAAACAGATAGGGCGACTTGAAAGCCCCCCCTTTCCGTTGTTCCTCCAGCCGTTCGATGATGCCCAGGGCCCGCATTTTCTTGGAAAAATTGCGGGGATCGAGCGAACGGTTCAGAATGGTTTCGTACAACCGCTGCAACTCCGGCATGGTAAATTTTTCCGGTAACAAATTGTAACCGACAGGCTGCCAGCTCAGTTGAACACGCAGCGTTTTTAGCGCGA
Organism: Larkinella rosea; assembly: GCF_003858635.1. Lineage (GTDB taxonomy): Bacteria > Bacteroidota > Bacteroidia > Cytophagales > Spirosomataceae > Larkinella > Larkinella rosea. Next base: position 751,939 of record NZ_RQJO01000009.1, on the reverse strand, counting down.
CTTCAATAATGTGATTGTGGTCAAAAAGTAACGGAGGCAGTTTTTCGACATCCAGCCATTGGTATTCATCCGTCAGAAAATCGGCCGTCGGTGTTACTTTCGAGACATCGACCAGGGCAAAATAACCAATGGAAACCGTGCGGTCGGGCCATAAACGGGTTGAATTATCCGGCCAGTTCAGCTTCCGGCTGATTTCGACGCGGTTATAGCGAACATCTTTGCCAAAGGTGTGAAACTGCTGGAGAAAAAGCTCTTTTATTCCGGTACGTTCTTCCAGAATCCGCTGGGCGGCCACATCAACCGATTCTTTTTTGTAAATAAATCCACCCGGCAATCCCCATTCATCGCTTTCCTTCCAGCGTAACAACAACACTTTCAACTGGTTATCATAAAAACCAAAGATCACACAATCAATCGAAAGACCCAGAATACAGCGCTCATCGACGTCTTTGAAGAATTCTACGAGTTGTTTTTTATAATCCATGGAGAAAAAATAAAAAATAAGCTTTATGTATTAATTACATATTCAATATTTATTTTTAAGATGAGGGCCGGGCCCCGTCCGCTTCTCCCTAAACCCTCCTTCACGAATGAACCGAATGTCAATCCGACTACTCTTTTTTTTCCTGTTTCTGACTCAGCTATCGCTGGTGCGTGCGCAACAGGCCCACGTCAATCTGGACTGGAATCCGCACAAAAACACCCAGAACCTGAATCCGTTTGGTGCCAACGTCATTTCACCCGAAGTATCTGACGACCACATGGTTACCTTTCGTCTGAAAGCGCCCAAAGCCCAGGAAGTGCTGTTGACGGGTGGGCCGATGCTGCTGGCACTCAAATCGGCCAAACCAATTCCGTTCCGGAAAACCAGCGACACGCTCTGGACGCTCACAGTCGGTCCAGTGAAACCGGATATTTACGTCTATAAACTGATCATCGACGGTGTGACGGTCGTCGATCCCAACAACACGCTCACCGGTTTTTCGGATCAGCCGGGCTACAGCCAGTTAGTCGTTCACGGCGACGGACCGGCTTATTACGATGCCCGACCGGTTCCGCATGGCACCGTCACCCGCCAGATTTATCACTCGGATGTCCTGAACGGCGAACGTGAATTGTTCGTTTACACGCCCCCCGGTTACAACCCGAAGAAAAAATACCCGGTTTTATACCTATTGGGCGGCAGCGGTGAACTGGCTTCGACCTGGGCGCTGGATGGAAGAGCCAACTTCATTGAAGATAACCTGCTTGCGGAAGGGAAAGCCGTTCCGATGATCATTGTCATGCCGAACAACCAGGTTGTTCACCGGAGTGATCCGAAACATACCGAATTGACATTCAAGCTGTTCGAAGAAGAACTACGCAAACAGATTGTGCCCATTGTCGATAAAAACTACAGCACAGTAGCCAATCCGAAGGGCCGGGCACTGGCCGGTTTGTCGATGGGCGGACGGCATACGCAATTTGTCGGTTTCAACTGCCTGGATTTGTTCAGCTCATTTGGCTGCCTGAGTTCGGGCGATCTGAATGCCGAACAGTCGAGTGCGAAATTCCTGAACGATCCGGAGGTGAATAAAAAAGTGGATTATCTGCTGGTCGGACAGGGAACCGGTGAAGTCGCCACGATTGGTCTACGGGCCGTAGCGCTGCACGAAGCCTTACAAAAACACAACATCAAACACGATTATTACGTCGGTGGCGATGGTGCGCACGACTGGGGAACCTGGCGGCATCTGCTCTATTACCGCCTTTTGCCCAATTTGTGGTCAAAGAAATAATTTCGGAAAACCGGTGCACTAATCCCCGCCCCATCGGGCGGTTTTCCCGAAAAACAGGATTTATATCCGTAACAGGGCGGGTCAGATTTGAAATCCGGCGCGACGAGAGCTATCTTTGCCAAACTTTTCCTCCTCATTCGCGCCATGCAACAACTCAGCGTCCGACACCTGCTGGGCATTAAGAACCTGACCGAGAACGACATTCAATTGATTTTAGGAACGGCTCGCGAGTTCAAAGACGTCATTAACCGACCGATCAAGAAAGTGCCGTCGTTGCGTGACATCACGATTGCCAATGTTTTTTTTGAAAATTCGACCCGCACACGGCTGTCGTTCGAACTGGCCGAAAAGCGGTTATCGGCCGATGTCGTGAATTTTTCGGCGTCGGGCAGTTCGGTGAAAAAAGGGGAAACGTTGCTGGATACCGTCAACAACATTCTGGCGATGAAGGTCGATATGATTGTGATGCGCCATAGCAGCCCCGGTGCCCCGCATTACCTGTCGGACCGAATCAAAGCCAACGTCGTCAATGCGGGCGACGGCACGCACGAACATCCGACGCAAGCCCTGCTCGATTCGTTTTCGATCCAGGACAAACTGGGCGACGTTGCGGGAAAACGGGTGGCCATCATCGGCGACATTCTGCACTCCCGCGTGGCGCTGTCAAACATTTTCTGTCTGCAAAAACAGGGCGCGGAAGTGATGGTTTGCGGGCCTACCACACTGATCCCTAAATACATCAATGAGTTGGGCGTGAAAGTGAGCCACGACGTTCGGGAAGCGCTCAACTGGTGCGACGTCGCCAACGTCCTACGGATTCAGCTGGAGCGGCAACAGATCAAGTATTTTCCGTCGCTGCGCGAATATTCCCTCTATTACGGTATTTCCAAAAAGATGCTGGACGAACTCGACCGTCCGATCGTGCTGATGCACCCCGGCCCCATCAATCGGGGTGTCGAGCTCACGTCGGACGCGGCCGACTCGCATCATTCGATTATTCTGGACCAGGTCGAAAACGGCGTGGCCGTTCGGATGGCGGTTCTGTATCTGCTGGCGCAGATGTAACGTACCCACGGACTTCAGTCCGTGAAATTCATGTCCAACTAGTAGCTTTTAATACATTAAGAATCTCACGGACTGAAGTCCGTGGGTACGTTACAACGAAATCTGCGGGCCAATTGCCAGCACGGCTTTGTCGTGGTGGTACTTCTCAACACATTGATTATCAAAGAGCATCGTTGCGCCATTGGCTGGTGTGTATTTCTGCCAGTTCGGCAGCCCCTTGTGGCCCGGATTGCCGCTGCGGGCAAAATGAATCCACGATTGACTCATTTTGTCGGCTAAATCGTAAGCGGTTTTCGTGCCGCCGGTCATCTCTTCGCACCGGGCGATGTTGTTCATGACGAATGGAATTTCCATGCAGTGAACGGCCTTGTACCGTCCTTCCAACACCGGCGATTGCCAGGTGAACAGATACATATAAACCGGGGCCGGTGAAGCGGTTTTCAGATCCGCCATTTTAATCGCGCTCCGCCGGAACATGCCATCGATGTCGAGCAGATCCGATGGTTTGGTGTCGGCGGGATACGCTTTTCTAACGGCGGCTATGTACGCATCCGTCTGGTCGCCATACTGTTTTTGCAGCATCTTTTTTGCCTCTTCCGATGTTAATGTGTTGCTATCGGGCGTGCGCAGCGACGCCATAAATTCGTTTTTGGTCGAACCGATCAGCAACGGAACCGCAGCTGAAATGCTTTGTGCCGCCGGATCAGTGGGCTGATAGGGCAGAAAACTTCCGTCCAGGGTCGGTATCCACATCAAACCAAAAACCGTCAGCGGTTTTCCTTCCGTTTTCAACTGTTCCTGCACTTTCTGAACCGCTTTTTTACCGGCAGCTGCCAGTTTTTCGTACGGAACGTGCTGAATGTCATCTACATTTGCCGGTTGCAGATTGAGCTCTTCCAGCACGGCGGCCCCAATCCGCTTCGTAACCGACTGCTCCTGAAAATGCAGCCCTAACCCGCCACTTTGAATAATGGCTTTGTGAAAAAGTCCTTTCGCCGAGGGCGTATAAAGCAGCGTGTTGACCTTGCCGCCCCCACCCGATTGTCCAAAAATGGTAACGTTATTGGGATCGCCCCCAAAGCTGGCAATGTTGGCTTTCACCCACTCCAGAGCCGCCACCAGATCCATGATACTGGTGTTGGCAGATCCTTTATACTTTGCCCCGTAAGCCGATAAATCCAGAAATCCCAGAATGTTCAGCCGGTGATTGACCGAAACCAGCACGACATCGCCTTTCTTGCTAATGTTTTCGCCGTCGTATGAAGGCAATTCCTGCGAAGAACCGGCGGTATGTCCTCCCCCGTGCAGCCAGACCATCACCGGTCGTTTTTTCGAATCGTTAACCCCTGACGACCAGATATTCAACCGAAGGCAATCTTCGCTCGGATAGCCCCAGTCGTGGTGATACACAAACTCCGATTCGTCCTGAACCGAAATAGTGGGGTCCATCAGCGGGCAAACCGGCCCGTAGCTCATCGAACTCCGTACGCCCGTCCACGAATCCGGTTTAGTGGGTGCCATAAAGCGTTCGGCTTTGGCGTACGGAATGCCTTTGAAGGTAACTGTACCATTGTGAACATAACCCCGGACTTTGCCCGACTCCGTTTGCACAACGGCCACATCTTTTCCGGCCACGATGGGCGCGGTGGTTTCTTTTTTGCCTTGCCCCGCACTCCAGAGAGGCAGGGCAAGGACTGACGCAGCAATCAATAGAACACTGATTTTCATATAGGTTGGTAAAAGACTTAATGCATTCAAAAACCGCAAACCGTACCTAAGGAATCAGCAGGTTATTTGCTTTCAGGATTTTACTGAAAAACAACACCTGATACGGCAAGGCATTTTCCCAATACTCCCAGGTATGCGCGCCGGGTCGTTCGGTGTAGTCGTGGGGCGTTTTATTTTCAACCAATTGGCGGTGCAGATCCCGGTTTCCTTCGATGAGAAAGTCATCCACCCCGATATCGAAAATCAAGGGTAAGCTGTTGCTTTTCAGCCGATCGGCGAGTGTTACCATCGTAAGGCCCGGATACGGAGCATTGCCTTCTTTCGGCGGTCCCAGCAAACGGGCAAGGTTTTCTGCGCGGGATTTGGCAAAATCGGCGGCAACTTTCCAGGTGGCGGTATTAATGTTCATTACTCCACTCATGCTCCCGGCAGCCGCATACAATTCGGGATGACGGCTCGAGATAAACATTGCGCCATGTCCGCCCATCGACAAACCCGCAATGACCCGGCCTTTTCGGTCGCGGATCGTGCGGTAAGTATTGTCAATTTTCTCGACTACCTCTTTCGAAATAAACGTTTCGAACTGACTGCTTGCCACCAGCGGACTGTCGAAATAATAGCTGGTCGGATCGCCATCGGGCGTCACGATGATCAGGTTGTAGTGGTCGGCCAGCCGATGCAGCAGGGTTTTGTCGGGCGTTTTGGTCAGCCAGTCGCGAAAACCACCCGTGCCGCCGTGGAGCAGGTACAAAACCGGGAATAGCTGGTTGGCTTTCCGCGATTTCTTTTCTCCATACCGCTCCGGCAGGATTACAGCCGCCCGCAGGGTCCGCTTCATGGCAGTGCTCTGAATTTCGAGCGTATCAACCTTTGCCGCCCGTACAGAGCCAGACAATACGAGTACCAGCAGGAAACCAACTATCCGAGCTAACACCATGATACTCCACCAGATAAAGTTCGTCAAAACCAGAAAACCGGGAGCTTGTAATTAAAACGCCGATTCATTGTACCAAAAGTAAACAAAGATTCAATGTGTCAAAATTACGCATTGATTTTTTTGTAAAATTTTGTAATGAAGAATAATGATTGGGGTTTCGGGAAATGGCAAAGAGCAATTGCGGTTTAATATCTACGACCCCAAAAGTGAACCATTTGTGTTATATTTGACAAAAGCCGTGCCCCATGCTTGCGACGATTCAGCAATCCGACCACCTGACACTTCACCCACCGCGTCAATACCAGTTTGACGACGACTATTTCTTTGCCTTGTGTCAGGCCAACCGGGATTTGCGTCTGGAGCGCGATGCCGACGGAAATATCATTCTTATGCCTCCCACCGGATCAGAAACAGGACGTTACAATTCGGAGATGTCCGCAGATGTGGTTATCTGGAACCGTAAAAAGAAGACAGGTTACGTGTTCGATTCGTCAACCGGTTTCACCCTTCCCAATTCGGCGGTTCGGTCGCCGGATGTATCCTGGATTCGGAAAGATCGCTGGGATGCCTTACCGGAAGCCAAACGGGAGAAATTTGCACCCATCTGTCCAGATTTCGTGATTGAAATTCGTTCCAAAACGGATTCGATACATGAATTAAAAGCCAAAATGGACGAATACCAGGCGAATGGTTGTCGGCTCGGCTGGCTCATCGACCGGATTGAGAAAACCGTCACAATTTATCGGGAAACCGGTTCGCTTGAAATTCGGACGGGTGAAAAAGTGGTGCTATCGGGCGAAGAGGTTTTAGAAGGCTTTGAGATGGAGGTGATTTTGTAAAATTTCCATGTTCATCAAATGAGGAATAATTCTTTTTCTCATTTTTGAGGGAAATTACGCCTTTACCTCTTAACCTCAAAAACCGTACATGTTTAAATTCCTACTTTTGGGCTTCCTGTTGACCCTTCAGGTTGCCTTTGCTCAATCGCCCGCCCAAACCTTCACCACTGCCAAATCGCCCGCCGACGCCGGTTTTTCGGCCGACCGACTCAAACGCCTGGACAATTATTTGCAGGAATTTATTGATAAAGGATTAGCCCCCAACGCAGTGACGTTTGTGGCTCGGAACGGCAAGATCGTGCATTACAAAGCCTTTGGATACAGCAATTTAGAAAAGAAAACCCCGCTCAAACGCGACGATATTTACCGCATTGCGTCCCAGTCGAAAGCCGTCATTACCGTGGCATTGATGACGTTGTTTGAAGAAGAAAAATTCCTGCTCGACGATCCGATTTCCAAATACATTCCGGCGTTCAAAAATCCGCGGGTGCTGATCAGCGCCGACAAGGAAAAAGGCACCTACGAAACCCGACCCGCCAAACGCGAAGTTACCGTTCGGCACCTGCTGAGTCACAACGCCGGTATTCCCTACGAACACCCGCTCGACCAGCGCCCCGAGTTTAAAGTCCCGTTTTTCAATTCGTTGCAGACCGACAAACTGGAAGAGGTCGTCAACCGGATTGCCGCCCGACCACTCACCAAAGATCCCGGCGAAGAGTTTGTGTATGGCCTGAACACCGATATTATTGGCCGTCTGGTCGAAATCCTGTCCGGAAAACCGCTGGATGTGGCGCTGCGCGAACGCGTACTGGAACCGGTCGGCATGAGCGACACGTACTTTTACCTGCCCGCCAACAAAGCCAGCCGACTGGTGGAGCTGTATTCGAAAAGCAGCGTTGAAAAACCGCTCAGTCTCCACGAAAATAATTCCTACCGGTCGTTCGCCGTGGAAGGTGCCAAAACCTATTTTTCGGGCGGAGCTGGTTTGGTCAGTACAGTAGAAGATTACGCCAAATTCTGCCAGATGATGCTCAACGGCGGCACCTTCAACAACAAGCGGATTCTGGGTCGGAAAACCGTGGAGATGATGTTGCGAAACCAGATCGGCGAGGCAAAAACCAGCGCTTACAACGACAAGTTTGGCCTCGGTTTTCAGATTGTCACCCCGGAAAGCAGCTATGGCAATGAAATGAGTCCGGGATCATTCGGATGGGGTGGAATGTATTGTTCTGAATACACCATCGACCCCAAAGAAAACCTGGTTCTGCTGATTTTCACCAACGTCCAACCCTACGCCCACTCGACCGAGTTCCGCCGAAAATTCAAAATCGCAGTTTATCAGGCACTGGAGTAAGTCGGTTTGGAATGAACAATTAATAATGAACAATGAACACAGCATGAAAGAGAAATAGAGATCACGCCTATATTCATTGTTCATTATTAATTGTTCATTATTTCCTACGCCACTTCCCGCTCCCACTCCACTTTATACGAAAGCACCTCTTCCGAGGCTTTGGCGCCTTGTTTGATAAAAAACGGCAAGACAAGATCGCGGAACCAGACGGCCACCGGATTGGAAACCATTTTTCCGTTGCCGGTGCGCCGGGCCTGCCGCACGATCTTCTCGACCCGCTCCTTGCGCAGGTTCTCAAATTTGGCAAAAGCGTGCTCCACTTTCAACGAATCCCGCAGACATTGAGCCAAAACCGCAGCATCTTCGAGCGCCATCGACGCCCCCTGACCGGAGTGGGGCGAGGTCGCATGGGCCGCATCGCCAATCAAACAAACCAGTCCTTTGTGCCAGGTCGGCAACGACGGCATGTCATAAACCGGCCACTTGCCAATTTCACCCGGCGTCGATTCGATGATTTCCAAAAGATGAGCCGGATCGCTGCTGTGATTATGCAGTAACCGCTGCCGCCACTCATCGGCCGAAATGGCGTTCAGCTCGTTCCGCTTCGGTTCCTTCGGCCAGGCCACGTTGCTGAACCAGTATACTTCGCCATCCGGTTTGGCGATATACCCGAAAAAGGCTTTTTTTCCGAAAATCATCTGCATGGCTCCGGAGGTCGACAAACCGGAAGGCAATTGGGCAAAACCGCCACAATCGACCATTCCGGTGTAGGTCGGTTGGGGCGCATTCGGAAAAATCAGTTGGCGGGTTCGGGAATGGATTCCATCGCAGCCGATCAGAAAATTCCCTTCGGCCTCAGAACCGTCTTCAAAACGGGCGGTTACGTGCTGAAAACCGTGCAGCTGAATCCCAGTGAGCTTTTTTCCAAAGTGAACCGGGATATTCCGGCGAATGGCTTCGTTGCGCAGCACCTGATGCAACTGCCCCCGTTTGATCATGACATTCCGGCTGCCAAATCGCTGTTCCTCATCGCTGCTTTCCAGTTGCGCCAGTTGTTTGCCATCGCCGTTGAAAAAATCCATTCCCTCCGAATGAAAACCGTCGGCTTCCAGCAAGTGATCGATTTCCAGCGCTTTCAATACATTGACACCGTTGGGAGCCAGATTCAAAAACGCACCAGCTTCATCCATCCCGGTGGGTTGCGCTTCGTAAATCTCAGCTTCGATTCCTACCTGTTGTAAAAAAAGGGCCATTACCGGACCGGCAATTCCACAACCAATGATGAGGGCTTTTCGGGGTGTCGTCATGTCTCGTGCTGTCTGCGTTGATGTCCCAAAAGTAGAACCGCAATCCAGCCGACGCCCCTTATTTTTCGTGAACCGTCGCATTTGGCCGATGAGCCTCCAATTCAACCTGACCGAACGCAGGGAAGTTATGAACGGTGAATGCGTCAGCCCACTCATCGTTCCTTATCCATCATTTTTAAACAAACGCTACCACATCGATTTCGACCAGGTAATCGGGATTGCCTAATCCGGCGACGAACGGTACGGAGATGGTCGGAGCGGTTTTCAGGAATTTCTGCGAAGCGGCAAAACCCGCCCTTATATCCTGGCCCTGAACAACGTAAATGGTCATTTTGACCACGTCTTCCCAGGTAGCTCCGCAGGCTTCCAAAGCGGTTTGGACATTCTTCAACGCCTGCTCGGTTTGGACGGCCAGGTCGCCTTTGCCGATCAATTCGTTCTTTTCATTGACGGCATTCTGTCCGCCAATGTACACGGTTTTTCCAGTTCCTTCCGTAACAATGGCCTGCGAAAACGCCGGGCTTTTCATCATTCCGTCCGGATTAACACGCTGAATCTTGCTCATAAAACTGTCAGGTTTGGTATGCATCAACAGGACTATCCAATGAATAACCAGTCAGTTGACCTACGGTTTTTAAAAACCCGCCAGGCTGATACTAATTTCTGCATGACAAACGGATTTTTCAGTAACTTACCAACCAATCACCGACCATCCGTTTCCATGAAAAAGGTATCGCTGTTGTTTCTTGCATTTTGGTCCGTTTCGATGGCAATGGCCCAGATTCCGGCGCTCATCGACCGGCAGTTGATCTTTGGCGATCCGGAGATTATCAGTGCCCAGCTCTCGCCCGATGGCGCCTACATGTCGTTCATCAAACCCTATAAAGGGACTCGTAATATCTGGGTCAAGAAACGGGACGAACCGTTTACAGCGGCCAAACCGATGACTGCCGACACCCTGCGCCCTATTCGTAGCTACTTCTGGTCGCGCGATGGAAAGTTTCTGCTTTATTCGCAGGACAAGGGAGGTGATGAGAACTTCAACGTCTACGCCGTCAATCCGTCCGAACCGTTGAAAACCGGTCAGGATGTTCCAACAGCTCGCGATCTGACCAATCTGAAAGGCGTACGGGTGGCGATTTACCGCGTTCCCAAAACCGATCCGAATACGCTTTATGTGGGTCTGAACGACCGCGACAAAGCCTGGCATGACCTCTACAAACTGAACCTGACGACCGGCGAAAAAACGCTCGTTCGCAAGAATACCGACCGCGTTTCGGGCTGGATTTTCGACTGGGACGACAAGCTTCGTCTGGCCACCAGCACAGCGGCCGACGGCAGTTCGGAAATTCTGCGCGTCGACGATGCGGGAATGACCAAAATCTATTCGACTTCGATTAACGAAATCAGTTATCCGGTTGCCTTTCACAAAGACAATCAGCGGTTTTACCTCGTCACCAACAAGGATAAAAATGACCTTTTGAAGCTGGTCCTTTTTAATCCAACCACGCAGAAAGAACAATCGGTTGAATCCGATCCGTTAAAAAAAGTGGATTTCGGAGAAATTGCCATTTCGGAAGTTACCAAAGAGCCGATTTTTACCACTTACACCGACGACCGTCTGCGCCGGTATTGGAAAGACAAGGTATTCGAGAAAGATTTCCAATTTATTCTGAGGGAGTTACCGGGCGTCGATATTCAGTTTGGCTCTTCTACTGATGATGAGCAATACTGGTTGCTTTCGGCCACGAGCGATACGGACCCCGGTGCAACCTTCCTCTTCGACCGCAAAACCAAAGAACTAACGTTTCAGTACCGCCCCCGCCCGAAACTGCCAATCAACGATCTGGCGCGGATGGAAGCCGTTCGCTATAAATCATCAGACGGGCTCGAAATCCCGGCTTTTCTGACATTGCCCAAAGGTCGTGAAGCCAAAAATCTCCCGGTGGTAATTTTTCCCCACGGCGGCCCCTGGGGCCGTGATTTCTGGGGATATAATGCGTACCACCAGTTTCTGGCCAATCGCGGCTATGCGGTTTTGTCGATGAATTTCCGGGCTTCCACCGGCTACGGCAAAGCGTTTCTGAATGCGGGCAACAAGCAGTGGGGCGAAAAAATGCAGGACGACATTACCTGGGGCGTCAAATACCTGATCGATCAGGGCATTGCCGATCCGAAGCGCGTCGGCATCATGGGCGGTTCGTACGGCGGTTACGCCACGCTGGCCGGGCTGGCCTTCACGCCCGATATCTACGCGGCTGGGGTGGCCATTGTCGCACCTTCCAACATCAGTACGCTGCTGAACTCGATTCCGGCTTACTGGGAAGCCGAGCGCAAGCGGTTGTATGAACGCATGGCCGACCCCAACACCCCCGAAGGCAAGGCCCAGTTGATGAAGCAGTCGCCGTTGTTTTCCGCCGATAAAATCAAAGCTCCGCTGATGGTGGTTCAGGGGGCTAATGATCCGCGCGTCAACAAAGCCGAGTCCGACCAGATTGTAATTGCCCTCCGCGAACGCGGTTTTCCGGTCGAATACCTGTGCGCGCCCGACGAAGGACACGGTTTTCAGCGGCCCGTCAACAACATGGCGATGCTGGCCATGGCGGAGAAATTTCTGGCGAAACATTTGGGTGGCCGGTTTCAGGAATCCATGCCGGAAAACGTCGCTAAACGGTTGAAAGAAATAACGGTGGATGTAAAAACCGTGCAGTTGGCGGATAAGAAATAGCGTACCCACGGACTTCAGTCCGTGTTTTTTAGACCCAATTATAAAATACGGACTAAAGTCCGTGGGTGGGTACGTAAAAATCCCCGCTTCAGCGGGGATTTTTTATGGCTCAAATCCGGATTCCCGCTCCAATTGTTAGCATCGGGATCACATCGCCATCAATGACATAATTTTGCCTTATTCCCAGGCTAATCTGCCGGTTTAGTCTGTAATCATAACCAAACATAGCATTAAAGCTGGCACCAATCCGGCGTCGGCTCTCGACGAAATACCGGTCGGGATTGTAAGCCCAATATTGACTATAGGCCTTATACTGCATACCGGCCCCACCGCCGATCAGAAAAAGATGCTTTGATGTGTTGATTGGCGCGAATGCCAAACTAATTAATATAACCGGCGACAACCGATTCATGGTTTACGCGTTTGTTTTTTAGAAAATTGGGCACCTGATCGTCCGAACCACTATAATTAATCTGGTTTTTAAAACCGCTGTACCGGGTTAAATAGTGGAGACTTGCACCCAAAAACAAGCGTTTTTTCAATTCCCGCAGGTATTCGTTTGACAGCACAATACCGCCTTTCATTCCCGTTCCTTCTCCTACCTGGGGCCATGCTGTTCCAACGCCAATACGGAAAGAATTTTTGGGAATTGTTTGACTATGAGCCTGGTATACACTTCCCGTCAGGAAAATCAGGCAATAAATAATCTTTCTTTTCATAAGGCACTGTGGACAGGTTTATAAAATTTATTGCACGTCAATCAATCGCTCGTAGTTATTGCTGAACAAAAACTTACCGGTTTTCGAGTCTTTTATCAGGAGTTTTGCCTGGTAAACACCCGTCGGGACCGAAGTCGGAATGGTAAAGTAAGCCGGTGAATCCGAGCCTTTAACCCCGTATGGAACTATCGGAATGCTGAACTGCACGGACGGATTCCCAATGCTGACAAGTTGTAACTGTTCGTCAAGCTGAACCGGGTTGGGTTGCCTTGCCGCCGTCGATGGCGCGTAATTGATCACCTGCTGTTTCTGCCGCGCCAACGGCAACGTTTCAAAATTCATGCAGCCTGAATTGCCGATTCCTTTCAACAGTGGCTGGTTTTTATCGGTTAAAACATTCAATTTATGGCAGACCATTTCCTGTCCATCCTGACTGATTTTAACATAATAAACCCCGGGATCAAGGACGGGAACCGCCACCTGGAAACCCGTGCCATCTGCGGCAAAATCCGACAGCACAGGCTGATACGTTTGATGCTTATTCGCTATCGTCAGCGAAATGTCACCCTTAAAGAGGTTGTAACCCTCCACCCGAAATGATTCTTTCGTTACAAGACTCCATATCCAAGGATTAGTACCTAAAAAAACGGCTCCCTTTTTCACCAGTAGAGGTTGAGGCACTGGCACTACCGTTCCGTCAGTCTGCACCAATTCCAGCGCATACCGACCCGGTTGGAGTTGGCGGGAGGTCGAGAGGTGAACCTGGTTAGTGACCTGATCAAATGAAAACCAGAGACAACTGTGCGGAGACGGCTCCCGGAAAAGACTTATTTTTTCCGAACTGCCCTCCCGAGTTACCAGAGCATCCATCAGAGCTTCACTTCCATACAGGTTAAGGGCCGGAATGGAAAGCCGCATGGAATTACTCAGTTCCAGTTCAAGCGGTGTGGTGGGATTGGGTGTTAGTTTACCGGCGGCAACGGTAACGATTGAATACTCAACCACCAGGTCGCCGGGTTGAGGATTGATTTTTTGTAAACTAATCCGTGTCTCATTGCATTTATTTAAATCACGAGCTCTTAGATACCCTTTTTCCAAACCGGAATATAACCGGGCATCTGAGGTCAGTTTATAATCAGCCTTGATGCCATCGGCGGAAAGGGTTTGAGGCATAACAATCCGAATGATCCGCTTATCCTGATCAATGGTAATGTTTTTATCAGGAATCCCGGCGAGATGTAATTCCAGAATCTTCAGCCCGGTTTCAGGCACAACCGGGTCGGTATCCTCACTCCCACGCTTGCACGTCATTAATGTCACCCCAAGCAACACGATCAGAAACTGTATAGACCAACCCATTAGCCAGGAAAATTTAGGAATTCAATCGATTCTAAACAGACCAGATTTTGCCCGAAACCGTTGTAAACCAGCCCATTTTTTCATAAAATAATACCATTTCTATTCCTTCCATGAACCGTTCAAACCCGCACAAGCCGTGCGAAACCGCACACTTTCAGAAATAAGATACTTAATAAATATTTGATATTCAGTGAATTAACTACTGGCACATCAATTGAATACGCTCTGTCAAGGTAAAACAACAAATGGACAGAGAACTAGCCCCCGAAATCGTCAGACAAAGCCGGACCAAAAACTACCTCATTGCGGGCATCGCATTGATCGTTGTTCTGGCAGCCATTTACTTCTTCCGAAATGTACTGAAAACGTCCGTTGAAGCGTCGCGAATTCGGACGGCGACGGCGGAAATCGGCCCGGTCGAGAACTCGCTGAACGCGACAGGTGAAGTTATTCCGGCCTACGAACAAATCATCACCAGCCCCATCCGCGCCAGCATCCGGCGTGTGCTGCTGACGCCCGGAACGCGGATCAAACCCGGTCAGGCCATTCTGGATCTGGACAAATCCATGACCATCATCGATTTCGAGAAGATGCAGGACCAGTTGGCGCTCAAACGCAACAGCATCGAGCAGTTGCGGATGAAGCTGAACAAAAACCTGTTCGATGCCGAAGCGGATGACAAAATCAAATCCCTCAACATCAATCGGTTGAAAGCCGAACTGGAAGACACCCGGCGGTTGCTGAAAGTGGGTGGCCGGACGCAGGAAGACGTCACCCGCGCCGAAAACAGTCTCCGCATTGCCGAACTCGAAAAGACCAAGCTGGAAAACGACCTTTCCTACAACCGCCAGTCGATGGGGGCCAGTTTGAAGGAAACGACGTTACAGGCGCAGATCGAGGAAAAAAACCTGAAAGAACTGGACCGGAAACTGAAGCAGGCCAACATCATCGCCGACCGGCCGGGCGTGCTGACCTGGGTGAATGAGAACATCGGTTCGGCGGTCACCGAGGGCGAGATTCTGGCGAAACTGGCCGATCTGGGCAGTTTCAGGATCGAAGGGTCATGCTCCGATATTTACGCCGATCAGGTAAAAACCGGTTTGCCGGTGATTGTCAAAGTCAACGAAATCAATCTTCGCGGCACCATTTCGCAGGTAAAACCGTCGGTGAAAAACGGCGTCGTGCAGTTCGTGGTGCAGTTGGATGATAACCATCATACATCGCTCCGGCCCAACATGAAAGTCGAAGTGTTTGTGGTGACCAATCGCACGGCCAAAGCCGTCCGAATTGCCAACGGCCCGGCGTTTAAAGGCAAGAAAGTACAATACGTTTATGTGCTGAATGACAAAGGGATAGCGCAGCGTCGGGAGATTCAGACCGGTTTATCAAACTTCGATTATGTGGAGGTGAAAAGCGGTATTCAGCCGGGCGAAAAAGTCATTATTACCGATTTGAGCGAATTTGAGCATTTGGAGGAAATTACGATCGACAGCGGTTCTAATGAATAATGAAAAATCAACAATGAAAAATATATTTTTATTCATTCTGTTGTTGAGTGCCTCTTCTACGGTTGCGCAGCCACAACAGTTTACGTTGGAGGATGTGGTGCAACTGGCAAAAGCACAGTCGATTTCGGGCAAACAGGCCGCTACCCAGAAGCAAACGAGTTACTGGCAATACCGCACGTTTCAGGCCGGGTTCAAACCACAACTGAGCCTCAACGGTTCGCTGCCCAACTTTCAGCGGTCGTTTACGCAGGTGACGCAACCGGACGGCACCATCAGTTTTCAGCCGATTTCCAATAACAATTCCATTCTGAATCTGGCCCTGACGCAAAACATTGCGCTGACCGGCGGGTCGGTTTTTGTGCAGAAACAGATTCAGCGGTTTGATGATTTTCAGCGAAATAACCGCCTTTACAACGGAATTCCGTTTGCCTTCGGGATTACGCAGCCGCTGTTTCAGTTCAACGCCATGAAATGGGACCGGAAAATTGAGCCGCTGAAATACGAAGAAAGCACGCAGTTTTACATCGAGTCGATGGAAAAGGTGACGGTTTTGGCAACCGGTTATTATTTCGATTTGCTGGTGGCGCAGGTGAATTTGCAGATTGCCGAAAAAAACCTGAGCAACAACGATACACTTTACAAAATCGCCCAACACAAACTGGAATTGGGCAAGATTTCGCAAAACGATATTTTGCAATTGCAGATGAGCGTTCTGACGGCTAAAAAGGAGTTCGCATCGGCCCGGCAAAACGCCGAAATTGCCTCGTTAAGTTTGCGTTCGTATATGGGTTATCGTGACGATCGCAAACTCGAACTAGTGGTTCCGTCCCGCATCAATGAGCTGACAATCAACGTCGAGAACGCCATTAAAGAAGCGTTCAGCAACCGCTCCGATGCCATCGCGTTCCGGCGGAGAGCCCTGGAGGCCCAGCGGGATGTGGACAAAGCCCGCAAAGACAACGGGCTGAATGCCACGCTTCAGGCGGCTTTTGGGCTGTCGAACCGGGGAGCCAATCTCGGCGATATTTACATTCGCCCGCAGGACCGGGAATACCTGGAAATTCAGTTTGTGCTGCCGATCATGACCTGGGGTCGCGCCCAGGCCCGCACCGAAACCGCCAAAGCGAATCAGCAACTGACCACGCAAGCAGTGGAGCAGGACAAGCTGACGTTTGAGCAAGCCATTTACACGCAGGTCACGCTCCTGCAAATGCTGCAACAACAGGTAAAACTCACCGCCGAAGCCGACGGCATTGGTCAGCAACGCTACCAGATTGCTCAAAACCGCTTTATTCTGAGCGACCTGAGCGTAACGGATCTGGGGATTGCCATGCAGGAAAAAGACCGCGCCCGGCGCGACGCCATTCTGGCTTTACGCGATTACTGGACGGCTTTTTACACCATCCGTCTGCTGACGTTGTACGATTTTGAACGCAATGAAAAAATCAAATACTAACATGATCAACCTCACGAACATCGAAAAAGTGTACCGCACCAGCAGCATCGAGACGCTGGCGCTCAACAACATCAACCTCAACATCCGCAAGGGCGAGTTTGTCTCCATCATGGGGCCGTCGGGTTGCGGCAAATCGACGCTGCTCAATATCATGGGACTGCTCGACGAACCCTCGAAAGGCACCGTTGAGCTGGATGGACAGCGGGTTTCGACCTACCGCGACAAGGAGCTGGCCCGGCTGCGGAACGAGAAAATCGGATTTATCTTCCAGAGCTTCCACCTGATCAACGACTTATCGGTGGTCGACAATGTGGAAATTCCGCTGCTGTACCGTTCGGCTAACGGAAAACCGCGTCAGACCTACGCCAAAGAAGCGCTGGAAAAAGTGGGTTTGAGCAACCGCATCAAGCATTTTCCGAAGCAGTTATCGGGCGGACAGAAACAGCGGGTCGCTATTGCCCGCGCCATTGTCGGCAAACCCGAAATCATCCTGGCCGATGAACCCACCGGCAACCTCGACAGCGCGATGGGCAACGAAATCATGAATATCCTGCAAACGCTGAACAATGAAGGCGCCACGATCATCATGGTCACGCACGACGAAAACATGGCCAAACGCACGCATCGATTGATCCGGCTTTTTGACGGAACACAGGTACAATAAAGGAGGAAAGGAAGAAGGGAATAAAGGAAAATGCATATTTCTTCTTCCCTTTCCTCCTTTCATTCCGATACTCCTTCACTCCTCCAACTTATGCTAACGAATTACATAAAAATCGCCTGGAAGGTGCTCTTGCGGCATCCGTTTTACACCTTCATTACGCTCTTCGGCATCAGCCTGACCCTGACGGTGTTGATGGTGCTGACCTCATTTCTCGACCATTTGTTCGGGAGTCATTACCCGGAAACCAAGCGCGATCGGTCGCTCTATGTCATGCAAATGATGCAAATGGATTCGGGTCGGACGTCCCGGAATTCGGGGCCGATGAGTTTCCGGTTTCTGACGGAATACGCCAAATCGCTGAAAACCGCCGAGCGGGTCACCATCTGCACTTTCGTCAATAGTTCCAACGCCTACGTGGGTTCGCAGAAAATCAAGCTGAACACCAAATTTACCGACGCCGATTTTTGGGAAGTGACTGACTTTGAATTTCTGGAAGGCAAACCGTACAACGAACAGAACATTGCCAACAGCGATCAGGTCGTTGTGATTACCGACGACTTTAAAAAGCACTATTTTGGGAACGGAACCGAGTCGGTGATTGGCAAAGACGTTGAAATTGAAAACATTCACTACCGGGTCATTGGGGTGGTTAAAGGCAGTCCGGTGACCCGGCCATTCACGTATTCCGACGTTTTTTACCCCTATACGGCTCCCAAAAGCAATTATCAGCGAGCTGGCATGCGGGGTGGTTATGTGGCCATTTTGCTCGCCAAAAAGCAGTCCGATCTAAAAACCGTTCAGGATGAGTTTCAGAGTCACATCGCCCGAATTCCGCTGCCGGGTGTTCAGGAGGGATTTAAGTATGCGATTCTGGAGGTAAAAAGTGAACCGTATCTGGAAAACTTCATCGGCACACTCATGGATGGCAATAAGGGAATAAAAACGGTCTTTTTCGGAATTATTGCGTTCATTATGCTCATGCTGATGGGGCTTCCAGCGATCAATCTGGTGAATGTCAACGTCAGCCGGATCATGGAACGGGCTTCGGAAATCGGTATCCGGAAAGCCTTCGGTGCGCCCGTCCGCACCCTCATGTGGCAGTTCATCATCGAGAACATCTTCATTACGTTCCTCGGTGGAGGCATCGCCCTCGTTCTGACCCTGATCATCATTCAACTGATCAATAACAGCGGAATGATTGCCTATGCCGACCTTACCATCAACGTCAACGTCTTTCTGATTAGTCTACTGGTCTGCCTCGTTTTCGGGCTTCTGTCCGGCGTCCTGCCCGCCCTGCGCATGTCAAAACTCAAAATTGCGGAAGCGCTCAAATCTTAATTTTGAATGAGTGAATACAAAAACGATAGCATCACTCACCTTTTTATTCACTCATTCTATCATTCACTCATCGCACCGGCGACCCGGTCAAAACTATCATGATCCGTCATCTTTTTAAATTAATCTGGAACAAGAAGCGAGCTCATTCACTGTTGCTGGTGGAGATCTGGGCGTCGTTCCTGGTCCTTTTCGGGCTTTCTTCGCTGATTGTGTACAACGTCCGGAATTACCGCGAGCCACTGGGGTTTGAGTACCAGAACGCCTGGGCCATCAGCCTGAACAGCAATCAGGATACGGTTGAGGTAGCCGAAAAAATCGAACGGGTTTTGCAACAGCTTCGGGATCAGCCTGAAGTCGAAGCGGCTTCCCGCATGAGCAGCAACTTCCCATTTTCGCAAAGCTCGATGAACAACGGGGTGGAGTACAACAAAAAGAATGTGCTGGCCGATTTCTTCTCAACGGATGAACACTTTGCCAAGACCATGGTGATTCCGGTTTTGGAAGGCCGGTGGTACCGGAGCGCCGATAGTGTGGGCAAATACACGCCGGTGGTGATCAATCGAAAGTTGAAAGAAGGACTGTTCGGCGACGAAAAACCGCTGGGAAAAGTCATTGGTGAACGCTTTAAAGTGATTGGTGTGGTTAACACATTCAAGTCGAAGGGCGAATTCATGGCGGACAAACCGGCCTTATTTGAACTGCTGGATGTCAAGACCCGCTGGAACGACCTGTTGATGGTCCGGGTAAAACCGGGAACCGATGCGGTTTTTGAAGCTAAAATGGTCAAAGCGATTACGACGATGGTCACCGGGTGGAGCGTGGAGGTCGATCACCTGACGGATTCGCGGAAAACCACGCATAACATGACGCTTGTGCCGGTGATCATTTTCCTGATCGTATCCGGTTTTCTGCTGATCAACGTCGCCCTCGGATTGTTCGGCGTCCTGAACTTGAGCATTGCCAAACGCCGGGGCGAAATTGGTTTGCGCCGGGCACTGGGCGCCACCGGCACCGGCATTTCGGAACAATTCATCAGCGAAATCTGGGTGCTGGCAACCTTCGCGTTGCTGATCGGGCTCTTGTTTGCCGTTCAGTTCCCGCTAATGAACGTGTTCGACATTCAGGCCGGTATTTACCTGACCGCCATTGCGATTTCAATCGTCGTTATTTACGGGATTGTCACCCTCTGCGCCCTATTCCCCAGTCGCCTGGCCGCACGAATTCAACCGGCGGTGGCGCTGCATGAGGAATAGGAGTTTTAAAAAGTTGTTTCGCAGACGCAGAGTTAAGCAGAGAAAAGAGGAGGTGCGCAGACTATTTTTGAAAAACTTTTTTTTCTCCGCTTAACTCTGCTTTTCTCTGCTTAACTCTGCGAAATAATTTTACCATGCTTCTGATCATCGACGACGATATTGCGGTTCAGACTTCGCTCTCGCTCCTGCTGCGGAGGGACGGTTTTACAGTACAAACCGCTGAAAACCCCACACAGGCGCTGGAAACGCTCGCAACTGAGACTCCGGAGTTGATTTTGCTGGACATGAATTTTTCCATCGAAACCTCCGGCGATGAAGGCCTGAAACTCCTGAATGTGATTCGGGCGGCCTATCCGGCCATTCCGGTGATTCTGATTACGGGCTGGGGAACGATCGATCTGGCCGTGCAGGGCATGAAAGCCGGAGCAAAGGATTTCATTACGAAACCGTGGCAAAACGACTACGTGTTGCAGTCGATTCGTACCATTTTAAATTTAGCGCAGCAAAAACCGGCTCAGCTTTCATCCTCCAGCCGGAAAAAACTCGATCAGCACTACCAGTTTGAGCACATTGTCGGTGAAGATTCTAAGTTGCTCGACATTCTGGAAACCATCGGCCGCGTGGCCCCCACCGACGCCCCGGTTTTGATTACGGGCGAAAGCGGAACCGGGAAAGAACTCATCGCCGAAGCCATTCACCAGAACAGCCGACGCCGGAACAAACCGTTCGTGAAGGTCAATCTGGGCGGTATTTCGTCGACCTTGTTCGAAAGCGAACTCTTCGGACACCTGCGGGGCGCGTTTACCGACGCCAAAGCCGACCGCGTCGGGCGGTTTGAACTCGCCAACAAAGGCAGCATCTTTCTGGACGAAATCGGTGACCTGGATCTGTCGAGCCAGGTCAAACTACTGCGGGTGTTGCAGGACCGGACGTTCGAACCGCTGGGCAGCAGCCGGAGCAAAACCGTCGATGTGCGGGTGATTTGCGCAACCAACCGGAATCTGGAAGAAATGGTCGCCAAAGGCACGTTCCGCGAAGATCTGTTTTACCGCATCAACCTCATCACCGTCAAGCTCCCGGCCCTGCGCGAACGTCCTGACGACATTCCATCCTTGGTGAGTTATTTCGTTAACAACCTGAAAACCATTTATGAACGTCCCAAACTAAACATCAATCCAGCCGCGCTCAGGTGGGTTCGAAATCTGGCGTTGCCCGGCAACATCCGGCAGCTCAAAAACATCGTTGAACGGACGGTTTTGCTATCCACCACCGACGAACTCGGCATTGCTGATTTTCAGAAACACATCGCCCAAAACCCGATGCCCCAAGCCCTACGACCACTGCCCGAAGTCGGCACCATCACGCTCGACGAACTGGAATTCCAGATGATTCGCCGGGCGATGGATTTTTACAATAACCGGGTTTCGAAAGTGGCGAGGGCACTGGGAATCACGCGGTTTGCGCTGTATCGACGACTGGAAAAATATGGAATTCCATATACAACCGATTCCTGAACTATGATTA
Source organism: Larkinella rosea (assembly GCF_003858635.1). GTDB lineage: Bacteria > Bacteroidota > Bacteroidia > Cytophagales > Spirosomataceae > Larkinella > Larkinella rosea. Next base: position 730,382 of record NZ_RQJO01000009.1, on the reverse strand, counting down.
CGCAGATTAAAGGATTAACTATGATTAGCTACCGCAATCTTATTTTCTTATTTTAAATCCTCTTAATCCTTTAATCTGCGTAATCCCAGTTCAAAACGATGTCCCTCCGAACGAAATACCTGCTGTTCATGGTCGCGATTCACGCGGCTATGATTTTTCTGATTTTCAAATGGCTTCAGGAAAACAAACTGCTGTTTATCGTTTCGGAAGTGCTGGTGCTGATTTCGGTCGTGCTTGCCATTCAGATTTACCGGGCTTTTGGTCAACCATCCGCGTTTATTTCGTCCGGAATTGAAGCGATTAAAGACAAGGATTTTACGATCAAATTTGTGCCGACCGGTAACCGGGAAGTCGATGGGTTGATTGAAGTCTATAACCTCATGATCGACCAACTTCGTGAGGAACGCACCAAACAAATGGAACAGCAGTTTTTTCTGGAAAAGCTCATCGAAGCCTCCCCCATCGCCACCCTGATTTTCGACTTCGACCGGCGAATCGCTTCCGTTAATCCCAAAGCCGCTGACTTGTTGCAACTGACTCACGTCGAATTATTGGGTCGGCACTTGTCGGAAATTGATCACCCGCTCCTGAATCAACTGGCCGAATCCGTCGAACACGAAACCAAAACGCTGAAAGGCAGCGGTATCGAAACCTACCGGGTGCAACGTTCCCACTTCATGGACCGTGGTTTTCGGCGCGATTTTCTGCTGATCGAAGAACTGACGAGCGAGATTCTGGAATCCGAAAAGAAAGCCTACAGCAAAGTGATCCGGATGATGGCCCACGAGGTCAACAACTCCATTGGCGCCATCAATTCCATCCTGAATGTCACCAAAACTTACATGGATGCGCCGGAAGAGGAGGATGTGAACCACGCCCTCCAGATCGCCATCGAGCGTAACGACCGGCTGAATCAGTTCATGCGCCGGTTTGCCGATGTCGTTCGATTGCCACTGCCCCAGAAAAATACCGCCGATCTGGCCGAAATTGCCCAACACGTCGGGCGGCTGATGCAGCCTCAGGCCGATGCCAAAGGGGTTGTGCTTGAGTATAAATTGCCCGTTTCGGTGCCGGTTTTGCTTGATACTGTGCAAATGGAACAAGTGCTGGTCAACATCATCAAAAATGCCATTGAAGCGTGTTCGGCGGGCGAAACCGTCGAGATTTTTGTTTCCCACCAGAAGCTGAGTGTCCGCGATAATGGCAAACCGATCAGTGCGGACCTGGAAACCAACCTGTTCAATCCATTTTTCAGCACCAAACCCGACGGCCAGGGCATTGGGCTCACCCTGACGCGCGACATTCTCCTCAACCACGGTTTTCCATTCTCGCTGAAAACCGGCCCCGACGGCTGGACGGAATTCCAGATTCTGCTGTAAATAATCTGCCGGTCTGTTCAACTCATCTGGCTGGAAACCGAACGGTTCACTCATTCATCTTCCGACAGGATTGATGCATTACCCTTTGTTTATTAACCTGAAATAATTTTGAAGCACCTCGGATCGTTCTCTTAAGAGATTGTCGCAGCCAGCAAACCATCCCGAATCATTCCCAGATCAGAACCGATTGCCAGGCAGGAATAACCCCAATGTTTTAGCGCCGGTAAATCATCCCGGTTTCTGACCAAAATACCCGCCTGTTTCTGCTGATTTTTGGCCGCCAGACTCACTTGCTGCAAAGCGGTTTCGTAGGAAATTGGTGGTGTAGGTCGGCGGATTGACAAGTCCAGCTTGAGGTCTGCCGGCCCTACGAAAAGAATATCGACACCATCGACAGCCGCAATCGATTCCGCCTTTAATACCCCTTCTTCATTTTCAATTTGTGGTATAAACAAAGGTTGTTGCAACGTATTTTGCTGAACGTGAAGGCCATAGGAAAATGAACGGGCTGAGCTTGAATAGCCTCGAGTTCCGATGGGCGGATAGTTCATGGCTTTTACACATTCCCTGGCCTGTTCAGCCGTAGATACGTGAGGTAGCATAATACCGGATGCGCCCCAGTCCAGCACCCGGGCAATCAGGGCGCTGTCCATACTGCCCACGCGCACAATGAGCCTGACACCCTCCCGTTTAGCCGCCTGCAAATTGGCTAACAGTCCCGATTCGGTCAGACAGCCGTGTTCCAGATCGAACAACAGCCAGTCAAAACCGCAGGCTGCCGCCAGTTCAGCAATGACCGGCGAACCAATCGATAGCCAGGTTCCGGTTCCAAGTTGCCGGGAATCCGGTTGTTGTTTCATAAATCGTGGACGTGTTTGAGGTTCTGCAATCCCAGACAGGCGGTTTTTATCCGTTGCAGGGTAAAGGTTTTCAGCGAGGCTCCGCTGGAACCCGAGCCAATGAGAAAAAAATCGGACTGGCGGTCGAAATAATTGGCACCCACCCGGATGACGGCTTTCACAATCATGTTCCGGAGCAGATGCAGCCAGAAACGGATCAGGAAGTTTTCGGGCAGCGGTTTTACTTTTTGATACCCTTTCATGGCAGCCATAACCACCTCCCCGGAATGAAAACAGGCCAGCAGCGACAAGTCATCCGTGGCATCTCCCGAAACCGTATCATCCCAATCGATGAACGCTATAACCTCGTCGGAAACACCCAGCATATTCCACAAGGCCAGATCTTTATGCACCAGACATCCCTCGTCGACCTCCAGATAGGCATCGTACTTTTGTACCAGCTGCCGGATTTCAGTGGATTCCGACGCGCTCAAAAACCGCTTCTGAACCAGAAAATCGAGGTGTTTCTCCCAGTTTAAAAGAAAATAATCCCGATAGCGCGGGTGTAACCCCAAAAGCCGGTCTTCCTTCCGAAGTTTTGCCGGATCAAAGGGGCCAAAACTGCTGAACTGGATGGTTTGCCATTTCGCCACATACTGACCGATTTTTTCGGCAATAACCGGGAGGTTCAGTTTTCCTTCCTTGTATAATCGATTCAAATCCGGATAAGGGACATATTCCAGAATCTGATACGCAAAAGGAACGACGGAGCGGGTGGCATCAGCGGCAAAAACCGCTGGGGCGGGAATGCCCAGCGCTTTGATTTCCCGCAATACGCGCGCTTCAATCTCCATAAAATCGTCGCCTTCAGGACCGTTTTCCAGCCGGATAAAGCGTTGCGTATGGCCAACGGTTGCCACATACGTCAGGTGATTTCCCTGGCCATTTCCCGAACGCAGCGACACGGCATCGCTTCTGAAGTAATCGACCAGCACCGGCCGCAGCAACCGCTCAATCGCCGACGATTCAAGGTCTTCATCCCGTTCGTCCAGGGCAAAAAAAGCCGAAGGACGGTCACATTTCCAATAATAGATGCTCTGTCGGTTTGTCATTATCGCTCCGTAAATCCCTCCCCGGAATCTCGCTGGTTAGTTGGTCACGTCCGAAGGAGCCGGTAATTTGTCGAGGCCCAGTGGTTTACTGATCAGGATTTTGGGTTTTGATTTCCGTCCGCCGAACTTCCCGTCCAGAATGTCTTTTTCCGTGAAACGGGCCATCAGAATTTCGCCGTCGAAATCGCGGTTATGGTCGTAGGAAATGTAAATCGTTCCGTCGGGAGCCTGAAAACCGTCCGGATACGAAATGCCCCGGCGCTCATCCAGCATCAGGCCACCGACCCAGGTTTTACCTTCATCCTCAGACAAATAGGCCGTCAATTTCGAGCGAAATTTGGTTTTTTCCGTAACCGCACCGTGACGGACCATCAGGATTCGTCCCGACTGCAACCGGCGCATAAAATGCCGCGAGCCGATGTGTTCCAGGTATTTCCGGGGTTCCGACCAGGTCTTTCCCTTGTCGGTCGAAACACTCTCCCACATCCCGTTGGCGGTGCGGGCCGTCATCCAGAGCGTCCCGTCTTTTCGTTCGATGATGTGGTGTTCGTCAAATTGGGGCTGCGGGTAGCGAACTCCGCCCCGACGAACCCAGGTTTTGCCCTGATCGGTCGACGCAAAGACATTGGCCATGCGCAGGGAGTCGAGCTCGCGGTATTTTTCCTTGTACTTTGGATTGATTTTCCCTTCATCCCAGAGCGAAACATTGAGCAGCCAGGTGCCGTCGGACAGAATCATGGGTTTGTTCAACGAACAGCCGTGCCAGATCCGGACCGGCGTCGACCAGACGGGATTCTCACTGTCGGGATTGTCGCAACGGGTATACCAGTTGCCGTTCCGGCCATCGAAATGGGTCAGCGACTGATCAAAAAACAGCCACAGACGCCCCAGCGGATCGGTCCATAAATTCCCGACAATGGTCCGTCGTTTATCGTCCAGCGCCGGGTCGTGCGGATCGATGACCACCCGCGGTTTTGACCAGCTTTTTCCGTCGTCGTCGCTGGAGTTCAGGACAAAAAATGCATCGTGGTTATCGCCACCGCCTACCCAGCACGCCCAGATGCGTCCTTTGGGCGTTCGTTCAATTCCGATGGTCATGCCGTAGTCCAGCCGGTCGTAGTCATACTTCGGTAACGGTGCCGTATTGATGACCGGCAGCGCCAAACCGGGATCGGCCGGGGCGGTTTCCTGCGCCTGGGCCAGTGAAATTCCCAGCCCGGCCATAAGAGCAAAACAAGTCAGTCTGATTCCTGAAAGCATACGGTTTTTCCTGTTTTGAGTCTATCAATAGCCTGGATTCTGTTCCAGCTTGACCGAAAAATTGGCGTCGATGGCGGTCTGCGGAATCGGGAAAAGTTCGTGTTTTTCCTGAATGGTGGTCCGGGTACTTTCGCGCATGTTGTATTTCCGAACGCGTTCTACCAGTTTTCCCATGCGCATCAGGGTTCGACGCCGGGGTTCTTCCGTGATCAGTTCCCGCGCCCGCTCGTCCAGCACAAAATCGATCGTAACGGCGCTGGCACTCACTGGTTTGGCATTGGCCCGTTTCCGAACCGCATTCAAATCATCGGCGGCTTTTTGCAGGTCACCTTTTCGCAGGTAGGCTTCTGCCCGCAGCAGATAGGTTTCGGCCAGGCGATACACCATCACATCTTTGGCCGTCTGCCCCGAGGTGTTATTGTTCGCCCAGGGCTTCCCTTCCACTTTCAGAATCGTCGGATACAGATTCTGCATGGTATCTTCCAGCGATTTCTTTTTCTCGACCGGCATTTTGAAGTATTTGGAAGCCGAATTCGTGTAATAATTCGTTCGACGGATATTATACGGCGAATTGCGCATATCCGCTGCATTATCTTTCCACAAGTCGTACAGGAAGAAGGTGGTAGGCCGCACCCAGCCGACGCCACGACCCAGACTATCGACAATCACCATCCCGGCCTTGTTGTCCGGGTCTTTGAGGTTGATGTAAAACGGTCCCCAGCCGCGCAGATTATGATTTCCCCGGCTGCCCCCGCCACCGGGCGTCAGGTTTTCGAACTGCCAGACAAAAATCGATTCCAGATTGCCGGAACTCCGGTTCTGGTTCCCATCCTTGAATAAATCCGAGAAAACATCCCCCGGTTTGTCTTTTTCGGTCCCGAAACGGTCGGTCATCAGTTTGTACACGCCCGAACCAATGACCCGCGAAGCGGCTTCAACGGCTTTGTCGTACTCGCCCAGACTGATGTAAACCTCGCTCAGCAAGTGATCGGCAGCCGCTTTGACAACCCGGCCTTCCTTCGCTTTGACGACGGTTTCGGGCAGCCACTTCGCGGCAAATTCCAGATCGGCGCGGGCCGATTCGTACACCTGTTTCCGCGTATTTCGCACAAAATCGGTTTTCGGGCCGGTATACACCGTATCGACAATGGGCACCCCGCCGTACAGATTCGCCAGCAAATTGTGCGTATAAGCCCGAAAAAACCGGGCTTCGGCGATGACGGCATTCTTCTCCGCTTCTGCCGCCCAGATCGCTTTGGACTCCGGCCGATTGGCGTACACAATGAGCGTGTTGGCGATGTTCAGCATGTTGGCGTAGCCCCAATCCCAATACGTGCGGGACACCGGATTATCCGGAATCAGATAGGTATTATAATTTCGGAAATTAACCGCCGGTTCCTGCCCCGTCGTGGCAATATCGGTTCCGATGTTCTGATCGAAATAGTGCGTCAGATCCTGCAAAATCATTTCGTTCCGGGCGGTTTGGTGCAGGGCGGTGAGGTAGTTTTCGAAACCGGCTTTGGACGTCAGCACCACATCCGGGTTGAGGGAATCTTTCGGAACCTCATCCAGCAACGTCTCCTTACACGCGCCCAGCGTCAGGAGTAAAATGACCCATAAAATTGCGTTGATCGAGCTGGAATACAACTTCCTGCCAAACTTTGATAATCCCTTCATAAGTGTATGCGGATTGATGTTTCTTGAAATAGGGATCGGCTAAAAGCCCAGATTTAAGCCCAGGGCAAGGGTTCGGGGCATCGGAAAACCCTTCGCTCCGCCCCCACTCTCCGGGTCCGTACCCGGCCATTTAGTCCAGGTCGCGAGGTTTTTTGCGTTCACGGAAACGCGCAGATTGGTTAGTTTGGCCCGCTGGATGAGTTTACTGGGAACGTCATAAAACAGGGAGACATCCTGAATCCGGACAAAATTTCGGCTGAAGTAATAATTGTGCTGATACGGATTGTTGTAGCCCAGCGACGGATTCGTGTTGGATCGGTTTTCTGCCGTCCACCACTCGTTGTCGAATTGATTCAGCGCCCGGGCCGGGTAGTTTCCGCCAAAGTTTGAATTGGGATCGGCTTCGGAAAAACCGGCAATCCAGCCCTGCATGGCATTCAGGAAAACGGATAAGGTAAACGGACCATACCGGACGTTGTTGGTAATGCCCCAGCGATACAGCGGCTGGCCGGTCTGCCCGATGACGGTTTTATCGTCGGCATTGAGTTTTCCATCGTTGTTCCGATCTTTCAACCGGACAAAACCGGGTTTGAATCCCGCCGGAATTTCGTCACCCACCTGATAGATACCGTCCATTTCATAGTCGAAGGCCAGGTTCATCGGTTTGCCAATGAACCAGCGGTTTCCCAAATCATCATCTTCCTTGCCGTCGCCGTTCGTATCCGACTGGTAGAGATGCACGATTTTGTTGCGATTCGCCGAAAACACGAAGTTACTGCTCCACTCAAAGGGTCCCTTTTGGATATTAAGGGTGTTAAGTGTGACTTCCAGCCCTTTGTTGTTGGTAGCGCCCAGGTTGGTCCAGACGGACGTAAAACCGGTCATGGTCGGCAGGGATCGCTGCACCAGCAAATCACGCGTGTTCATGTTGTACACCTCGATCGTTCCGCCAATGCGGTTTTTAAACAATTCAAAATCCACGGCGGCATTGGTGGTGTACGTCGTTTCCCATTTCAGGTTGGAATTCGCCATCCGGTTGGTATACACGCCAATGGAGGTCGAACCGCCATCGCCAAAAACGTAGCGGGTAATGTCGGCACTGCTGAGCGACTGATACGGGCTAATGCCCTGATTACCAACGGCGCCGTAGGATAACCGGAATTTGAGTGAAGAAATAAAATCCAGTTTTTTGACAAACGGTTCTTCGGATGCCACCCAGGCCAGCGAAGCCGAGGGAAACGTCGCGTATTTGTTGTTGGCGGCAAACACCGAGCTACCGTCCCGCCGGACGGTGAACGTGGCCAGATACCGATTCCGGAACCGGTAATTTAACCGGAACATCGACGACACGCCGTCCTGACCGGAGGCTGACGATGTATTGGTCAGAATACCGCCCAATCCCAGATTATTCCAGCTTAAAGCATCGGAACTAAGCTGCGTGGCCGTGGCCGTCGTGGCCTGTACGCCCCGGTGATTCCAGCCGTAGAGCAAAGTCGCATCAAACGAATGGCTGGCGTTGATCTGCCGGGTATACGTCAGAATATTTTCCTGCACCCAGTCGAAATCCTCCCGGTTGAATTTGCTGGCCGACGCCATGTTGTCGGTGCGTGTTGGGTCTTGGCGCGTAAAGTTAAAGTTATGATCGGCTCGGTAGTTGGGGGAATAATTGAGCCGGTAACTCAACCCGCGAATGAACGGCACATCCACCAGGGCATACACATTGGTAAACAGGTTGTAGTAGATTTCCTCATTCTTACTAAAAAATGTGTTGTAGTGCGGATTGGCACTGTTCTGGTCTTCGGCCACCACCCAGCGCGTGGGCGAACCGTCCGCGTTGTACCAGGTTCCGTAGGGACTGATGTCGTACGCATCCGACGGGCTGAGTTCCGCGCCAGACAAATCGCGTTTCAGGAAACTGGCATTAAGGCCAATGGTCAGCCAGTCAGTGACCTGGTTTTCAATGTTGGAACGAACCGACAGCTTTTTTTGCTGGTCGCTGTAAATCAAACCCTGCTCGTTGGTAATGGAAGCCGACAGGTAATAATTCGTCCGGTTTGTTTTGCCCGAAATGCTGAGATCATACGAACTGACCCGCCCCGGTTGGGAGATCGCATCCCAGGGATCGGTCGTTTTCCCGGCTTCGTAATTGGGCACTTCGGTGGCGGATAAATAGGTCAGGATTTTGGATGGGTCGGCATCCAATCCCAGTTGCCGACGCATCTCCAGCGTTTTTTCGATGTACCGTTCCGGGCTGAGCAGTTTCACTTTCTTGCTCCAGTCCGAAACGCCCACAAACGTATTAAACCGGATGGTCGGTTTTTCGGTGGTTCCTTTTTTGGTCGTCACCAGAATGACCCCATTGGCCGCCCGCGAACCGTAGATGGCAGCCGCGCTGGCGTCTTTCAGCACTTCCATCGATTCAATATCATTGGGATTCAGGTAATTGATCGATGCATTGAACATGATGCCGTCCACAATAATCAGCGGGTCGTTGCCGCCACTCAGCGAGCGGGGTCCGCGAACCAGGATGGAACCGCCCTGCCCCGGCCGGCCGTTATCCGTAAACTGAACCCCCGCTACCCGCCCCCGCAACGATTGCGTCACGTTGGTGTTCGGGAGGTTTTCCGTCAGCTTCATGTCTACTTTGGCGATGGAACCGGTCACATTCCGTTTCGATTGGGTGCCGTAGCCGACCACCACAATCTCATCCAGCGTTTTCTGATCCACTTTTAAGGAAATATCCAGCGTCGCGTTCCGGCCAACGTCCACGGTTTGCGGCAGGTAGCCCACAAAACTGATGACCAGCTGCACATCCTGATCCGGAACCGTGAGTTCGTAGTGACCGTCCACGTTGGTAACCGTGCCACGCTGCGTCCCTTTGATGATCACGTTGACGCCGGGCAGGGGAGCCTTGTTTTCGGCATCCCGGACGGTTCCGCTGATCATTCGGTCCGGAACCGCCGAAGTAGCCCACACCGTGGAAAAGGCCCGGAGGGCGACAATCCACAGAAGACTCAGCCTGACCAGGTACTGAGCCATTTTTTTTGAAGAGAAGAGGTTTCGCATAGTTTCATCTGCTTAGGAATAGTGAACCGGTATGTGGTTGCAAATCTCCTGGAAACCGCGCTAAACCCCGTTCAGTCGATTATCCAGTTTGTACGTAAATTTATCATATCCACTGGCAGTAATCCGGGATCTAACGAGCGCTGAACGAGCCACAAACAGCCCTAATCAGCTCTACGTCAACGTGAAGCGCAAGAGTTAGCCCCAACCTCCTGTTTTGTGGTTTTTGGGGATAAAATGTAATTATTGTAAACTTGTTGAGGAAGATCGCTTTCCATCAAAGCCCGTTCAGGTATGAAACCCCAATTTTACTTAGTACCAAGAGACGTTCGGAGTTCTCATGTATCGCGCCATCATACGCTCCCCAATTTTGGTACGGTTTGGCATTACCATCCGGAGCTGGAACTCCACTTCATTGTGCGGGGCGAAGGCGTACGGTTTGTGGGTGATAACGTCAGTAATTTCAATGCGGGCGAATTGCTCCTGCTCGGCGAAAACCTGCCGCACATGTGGCGCTGTAACGAACAATATTTCCGGCAGGATCCCACGATTACGGCGGAGGCCGTGGTCGTTCAGTTTCTCCCCGATTTTGTCGGAAAAGACTTTCTCCGAAAACCGGAATCCGACGCCATTCAGCATTTATACGACAAAGCAAAAGCCGGGCTGGTGATAACCGGCAATACGCGGGAAAAACTCATTCCACTGATGCTTCAATCGGCCAAAACGACCGGATTACAACGACTCGTCCTGATTCTGACCATGCTGGAGATTCTTTCCAAAAGCGAGGAGATGCACTTTATTTCAACAAAAGATGCCTTGTACCGGCCCAATAAGGAGGAAGCCGATCGGTTGAACAAAGTATATAATTACGCCCTAACTCATTACAAAGAAGAACTGACGCTGGAGGAAATTGCTTCGGTAGCCAATTTGAGTGTCACCTCCTTTTGCCGGTATTTTAAGATGGTTACCAAAAAAACGTTCCACGAGTTTTTAATCGAAATCCGCATCAGCCATGCGCAGCGGATGATCGTTGAAGAAAGCGATATTACCACCGAGTTCGTATGCTTTGAATGCGGTTTTAACAATCGGTCGAATTTCTACAGTCATTTTAAACGCTTGACGGGACTTACTCCGGTTGAATACAAACGCAGGTGCCACGTCCCCTCCTTTTGCCAATAGAGGTAACATCTGACGAACTGTTCAACCATCGATTGGGTTGCCAACTTTCTGCCGATTGCGAAACCAATCCCGCACCTGTTGCACAATCTGCTTACCTTTCAATCAAAAGGGGATCTTAAATACGCTTCCGGAAACCTACTTTCGGCAACTAAACTCCGGAAGATTATTCCATTCCTGACCCGCTGGTCATTCCGCCGGGGAAGGCATGGGAAAAGCTATACACATTCCAGCTGTTTGAAAACCGGAATGAGCGACTTTCCCTTTTCGGATAACGTGTACTCAATATGAAGGGGTTTAACCCTGATCACCACTTTATTCAAAAAACCTTCGTCTACCAACTCTTTCAAGGAAGTAGCCAGCGATTGCTTATTGGCACCTTCCACCTGACGAAGTAACGAATTGAAGCGAAGCGGCCCATCGAGTGCCAGCTTGAATAACTGTGGCTTCCACTTTCCGGAAAGTATTTTCAACACCTCTTCAGCCGGGCAGATACTTTCGCTTTTTTGTACTTTTCCCATAGTCAACTTTTTTTGACTAATTGACAGGCGACTAACCTTTGCCGAACTTTGTGGACAAGTTACGCATTTAATACCAACAAAAATGACAAATCAGGCTGTGTTCTTTGTCCAAACGACGTTTGCGGTTTTTGCTACAGGTAATATTGAAGGCTAAAAAAAGACGTCGTCATCAGGCACGAAATGGATTATCCCGAAACCGGAGAAATTTCGAATGCGGGGCTGTTCAAGGCAAAAAAAGTCATTGCTGGTTTGAGTATAGAACCATAGACGTTAAGGAAATCCTTGCTATTCTGGTCATAGCCGGTGTAGCACGCAAGTAGCTCACAATAAAATGGAAAATCAGAACACGAATCCGCTGCTATGTGACATCGAAACGGGTCTCTGCCAGGTCCCGTCCTCTGTTCCAATGGAACGTACCGCAGCCATTCAGGTTGGCCAAAAACCGGTCAAAATCATCTATTTCACCGATCCCATTTGCTCCTCCTGCTGGGGCATCGAACCGCAGCTTCGAAAACTGAAGCTTGAATATGGCCATTCTCTCGAAATAGAATACCGGATGGGCGGCCTCCTGCCCGACTGGAGCTACAACAGCGGTGGCATTAGCAAGCCGTCGGACGTGGCCCATCACTGGGACGAAGTGAGTCAACACTATGACATGCCCATTGACGGAGACGTGTGGCTGGAAGATCCGCTGGACTCCTCCTTTCCGCCCTCGATTGCCTTCAAGGCCGCGCAGTTGCAGAGCTTGGAACTGGCGATTAAATTTTTGCGCAAAATTCGGGAGATGGTTTTCCTGCAAAAGAAAAATATCACTCGGTGGGATCACCTGGCAGAAGCTGCCCAGTCAGTCGGGTTGGATGTTGTCAGGCTAAAAACGGATTTCGAGGGCGAGGCTAAAGCGCAATTTGCGGAAGATTTAAAACTGGCGCAGAAATTGGGGGTACGGGGGTTTCCGTCCATGTTTTTTGCAGATGATTGGGGTAACCAGGAATTCGTCTACGGGTCCCAACCGTACACTACCTACGAAAATGCGCTCCTCAACGTACACGCATCGATTGAGAAAAAGGAAATTGAGAATCAGTGGCAACGGTTATTTTTCCGTTTCCCTTCCCTCACCGCGCGCGAATTCTCGGAACTGTCGGGGGTTCCCCGGCAGGAATGCGAAGCCTATTTACAAAACCTGACTGAGCAGGGGGCCTTATCCAGACTCCAGACAAAAAACGGGGACTTATGGACGATTGAGCGTCCGTAATTTTTCGGAAGTTTAACTGATATGAAGTACCTGTTTCTTGAAGAGGCAGGTACTTTTTTTTGCCTCAAATTCATTAGCACTACAATTTTCTACCATTGCCATTCACCTTTTGCCGAGGTGTCAGATATATGTATCAAACAACCTTTATCCCTGAAACAGGGTCGTCATATCGACATGCAGTGACTATCTAATTCTTAAAATCGTCTTACTCGTTCACATCCGATGAAAAACAACTACCGCCCAACCCTGACACACAAAGGGTTACTTCTGCTCATTGCATGTTGGGGAAGCCTTTCCTCCTTATTGGCGCAGTCCAATACGCCACCTGTTTATTGGCAAACGGTTTTAGATAAAACCAAGACGCCGGATTATACCCGGGGAGATTTTTTTGGTTTTTTAGGCATAGATCGCCTGCCGGATGGGGGTAGCATTGCCGTGGGCTCCCCCTTTTCACTAGTCAACAGTGTGGGTAAACCGTTCGTCTCCAGATTTGATCCTATCGGCAAACTCATTTGGACCGCTGAGTTGCCGGACTATTTTTCCCCTACTGAAGTCCTAACCCAGCCGAATGGAGACATTGTGGTAGCGGGGAATTATTATTCAAACTATGCGCCGACGGGTTTTGGATTTGTTCGGTACACTTCCACGGGCTTTAGAAACTTTTACAATTCACTTGAACTGCCCAACTGGTTTACTACACCGCGTAATCTGGGCGATATGATTGCTTCTCCGGACGGTGGGTTTCTATTGGCTGGTTACGAATACCCGTCCACTACTCCCGGCCAGCGCCTGGACCTGGTGTTGGTGAAAGTAGACCAGAATCTTAAAATAAGCTGGTCTAAAACCATTGGCGGAAGCGGTTTTACCTTCTTATACAAAGCGGTTCGGGCAACGGAGGGCGGAGGATACCTGATACATGCTACTACCAGTGATCCTACGATCACGGGTAATCCGGAGGCAAGCTATGGGATTTCCTACGATTTTAAAATTGATGAAACGGGCCAAATTGTATGGCAGAGTGTGGGAAGACAGAACGGTGTCTTACGCGCTATTTCTCCGCGACCAGGTGGTTATTTTGCCATCGGCTACTATGGTTCGATTGCGTCCAGAGCGGTTTTTAAACTGGATAATCAACTCAATATCATTCAGGGCGTAGCATTGTCTAATTCGGATGAAAACAATGTTCAAAATTCCATTTCGGTTGCTACCACGCCCGATGGGGGATGTATTGCCGTTGATAAACTAGTAGACAACTATCCCAATGGTCCTCATTCGGATTACCGGATCACGAAGTTCTCTCCTAATCTGGAAATCGAATGGCAGGAACAAGGGGGAGGTCCATACAATGATGAAGCCCGTCGGGTCCTCGTCAATCCCGACGGAACCTATCTGATCGCCGGTACGACGGCATCTCCGGGGCTATTTGGCGGTGTCAATGACGATGGGAAACTGGCCGTGTGGATCCGTCGGCAAGCGACCGCCGTTAACGCATTGCAACTCAGGGCCCCAACCTATAATTGCACCACCGGTGCGATTACCTTCAATACCGTCGGTGGGGATGGCTCTCCTATTACCTATGGCGCGCCGGGAATAACCCGAACGAGCTTGATGAGCAACACGGGAACCGTGGAAGAAGGGTTACGCTTCGATCCCAAACCGATTCCTATTCAAGCGACGCAAAGTGGCAAAACCGTCAGTATTATCTTTGACTTAAAAACCGTCTGTTCGAACGGAGGACCGTCACCGGATGGTAGTCTGGCACTGACGCCCCCCACCTATGATTGCGCCACCGGAGCCATCACTTTCAATACCGTAGGCGGTGATGGTACACCCATCACGTACGGAGCTCCGGGAATTACCCGAACAAGTCTCATGAGCAATACGGGAACTGTCGAAGAAGGGTTACGCTTTGATCCGAAAACCATCCCCATTCAGGCTACGCAAAGTGGCAAAACCGTCAGTATCCTCTTTGATTTAAAAGCATTCTGCTCGAACGGAGGACCTTCAACGAATAGGAGTCTGGCATTAATGCCACCCACCTACGATTGCGCCACCGGAGCCATCACGTTCAATACCGTAGGCGGGGACGGCTCCCCAATTACGTACGGAGCGCCGGGTATCACCCGAACGAGTCTCATGAACAATACCGGAACCGTGGAAGAAGGATTACGTTTCGATCCGAAACCAATTCCCATTCAGGCCACGCAAAGCGGCAAAACAACCACCTACCTGTTTGATTTGCCGAACCTGTGTAGCCCACCCAATCGGAACACTCGTCTCAGCGTGAGCAATCCAGACCAAAAGTTGACGGTTACCATTCTGGAAAATCCCGTCCATGAAAAACTCCGGGTTCGACTAACGGGTCCGGGACAGGAATCCATTCGGTTACGGATTATTGATTTACAAGGTCAGCTGTTGCAGAATCGAAATTTACCTTCTGATCGATCAACTGATGAACAGGTTTTTGGCGTTGATCAGTTGCCACCCGGAATGTTCCTATTGCAAGTTACGTCGGGTAACCAGAACCAAAATATAAAGTTCCTAAAGCAATAACGCATCCCCCTATCCCCCGTTCAGGCGGTTTTTAAGGCTCCATTTCGTTCAGTCTTCTGCCTTCACTGGCTACCGCTGAATGAGATGGAGCTTTTTTGCCTTCGGACAATCATGCTAACCAAAAATTGAAGGAGAATGCGTATGACGAGCCTGCGTTCAAATACCTAATGAATCAGGGCCGAATCGGCATCTTGTTCAACTTCAACCCGATGACTGATTTTTCTGCGGCCTGTTAGTAATACCAGCAGGGCAAGGGTGGCCGATCCGGCCATTCCCAGCACCATTGGAACGGCGGAAGGAACCTCAAAGAGACTGATAAAAATGGAAATCAACGTGCCCATTCCCATTTGGAGGGCACCCATCACGGCCGACGCGCTACCGGCATTTTTGGCAAAAGGAGCCAGCGATAAGGCCGCAGCATTGGGGTTTGTAAAACCGATGCAGCAAAGGAACAGGAACAGAAAAACAATGGTGATCGAGAGCGTTAGCCAACCGCTCATCGCCACCGTTAGAAAAGTCAGGGCAACGATTACCTGGCAAATTAACGCCACGCTGACGATTTGCTCGCTCCTGTAGCTTCGCAGCAGCAGCGTGTTTACCTGACTTGCTCCGATGAAGCCAACGGAAAGAAAAGCGAAGATCCAGCCGTATACCTTTTCATCGGTATGAAACACTTCCATAAATAAAATTGGCGAACCGGAAACATAGGCAAACAGGCCCGAAAAGGCAATGGAACTGGTCAAAGCATAGGTGTAAAATTGAGGCTCCCGCAACACGCTCCAGAAATTAAGCAAAATCGGTTTTGGCTTCAGCGAGAGTGACTTGTCGGGTTTGTAACTCGCGGGTAGCCAGAAAAAGACGGCCAGTAAAATGGCGATTCCCATCCCCATCAGAATGACAAAAACCGCCTGCCACCCGAACGCAGCGGTAACATACCCTCCAACGGTGGGTGCGATCATCGGGGAAGCGCCGACAACCAGCAATAACAGCGAAAATACCTTGGCATTGTCTTTTACCGGAAATAAATCGCGCACCATGGCAACCGATGCGACCGCTGCCGCGCAACTTCCAATGGCCTGAATGACCCGCATGACGATTAGTCCGTCGATACTCGCAGTGAAAGCGCAACCTGCCGATGCCAGAATATAAACGATCAGCCCAATGTATAGCGGTTTTTTTCGTCCAAACCGGTCGAGTAAGGGTCCGTAGAGCAGTTGTCCCGCTGAAATACCGATGAAAAAACCGGACAGGGAAAGGGAAACTTTTGCCGCCGTGGTGTGCAGGTCTTTGGCAATGGCGGGAAATCCCGGCAAATACATGTCAATTGAAAACGGCCCCAGCGCCGTTAAACTACCTAAAATCAGGATTAGAAAAAAATACGTCTTTTTAGACATCAGCAATGCATGAAATGAAAGGCCTAAAGGCTCTATCGAATGAAATAACCGCCCAACTTACCAGACGACGATGTCAGATGCGACCAGCCTCGACTCATTGAAATACACCCGTTCAGGCTCAATAATTTCAGAAACACGTCAGAAATGTTTAAAAACCAGCATTTGTTATAAAGAATCCTGAAGGAGTTTAAAACGAAAGGGCTCGTGAAGGATGGTCGGAAGCTTTTTGTGTTTGAAGAAATCCCAATGACTTCAACTTCGGTGGTCATCCTTCTTTTATGGAAGTCGTTGCCTACGCCTGTCCGGCCGTCGACTTCTTCCGTTTTTCTGGTATTGTCATTACGTCTCTGATGACCGTTCAAGTCCCCTGATTCTACACGTTTTGCGGTACATTCTGAACGGTTGCCGCCGGATAGGGATAAGTTATTTTGACACAGGTACCCCTTGGCGACGGCAAAATTTCACAATCTCCGCCCGATTCTGCCATTCGATTCTGCATATTACCCAGACCATTCCGTAAACTGGTTTTATCGTTGGGTGTAAAACCGCATCCATTATCGCAAACTTCGATCCTCAATTGGTGCGCTGCGGGCAGCATTCGTAATGTCACCTGGGTTGCCTGGGCGTGCTTCACCACGTTGTTAAGTGCTTCTTTCACGGTCAGAAATACGTTTCGGCGATCGGCACCCCGCATCGAAATCTCCCGTGGCAAATCTCCCACTTCGGTACGGAGCGTGAGAGCAGTATTTTCGATAAACTCGCTGGCGTACGAGCGGGTGTAGGCCATTAACCCGTTCAGACTGTCATTCCTGGTATTTAACGACCAGATAATTTCGTTCATCGCCGTCACCATCTCCGCCGAAATGCTCGAAATCTTTTCGACTTCGGGCGTTGTGGCGGCCCCCATCCGGGTTTTCACCACTTCACTGAGCAAACCGATGGCCGTCAGCGATGCGCCCAGATCGTCGTGCATCTCCTTGGAAATGCGCAATCGCTCTTTCTGCTGCCCCTGCAATTCCGACTGAACAACGGCCAACTCGCGTTCCCGGACAGCAGCTAAAACCGCCTGATCAGCGGTACGTTGCCGCTGGCGGATGTATAAATAGGCAAATACCAGGGCGCCGATCATTCCCAGGGTAATCAGAGCGGCTATGACCAGCCACAATCGCTGGCGCTGCTGCTGTTCCTGTAGCTGATCAATACTTCGCTGTTTCTGAGCCAGTTGCTGACGAGCTTCGGCCTGTTTGAGCTTTACTTCATAATCCTGCAACAAACTTTTCGTTTGCTGATTGTTCAGCGAATCCGTAGCAATGATGTATTTATCGAGCCATTGAACCGCTGCTTCATACTGGCCCAGGCCGTCCGTCGCCAGGGCATATTCGTGGTAAATATTCTGAAATTCGGTTAAACTGGCGTTTGTCTTCCGGGCAAGTGCATACGACTCGTCCAGCAATTTTTTGGCTTTGGCATACTGATTCATCTGGCTGTACGTTTCCGCCATCGTCATCAGCAAATGAAGCTCATGGCGATTGTTGCCCACCAGACGACTGACCCGCAGGGCTTCGCGTCGGTAATACAGGGCCGAATCGTAGCGCTGGGCCAGCCCGTGTTCAAAACCGATGTTGTTGTAGAGATTGATCATGAAATCCAGATCGGTTTTCGGGTCAACCCATCGTTTAGCTTTCTGGTAATAGGCCAACGCCAGCTGAGGTTTTTCCAGATCACTATAGACGACACCGATGCTGAAATAATCGGACGCGATGGAACGGCGATCGGCGGTCTCTTTCGTCCGGGTCGAATCAAGCGCAAGTGCCTTCCCGTAATACTCAAGCGCTTTGTCATACATTTTCTGTTTTCTGAAAATGAAGCCGAGGTTTTGATTAACAACGGCTACGTTTTTCAGGTTTCCAATCTGACGCATGTATAAAACCGCCTGCTGATAATTGGGAATGGCTTCCTGATAGCGTCCCATAAAAAGCGCGGTGTTGGCGACTGCAAAATAACTCAGGGCCAAATACCGCTTTGAGGTATCCTTTTTTGCTTTCTGAACGGCCGCCCACGCTATCTTTCGGGCTTCATCGTGCCGCCCCATGTTGTTTAACTGGTAGGCCAGCAGGCGCATACTTTCAAAATAGCCCTTGGTGTAGTTTACTTTCCGGGAGAATGTATGCGCTTTTTGGTAATTCGTCAGCGCCGTGGCGGGCTGACTGGTTTCAACCGCTTCGCCTTGTTTCAACAGCGTCATGATGCAGGTGGTATCATCGGGATTCGGCATCGACTGCCCGTAGCTGGTGCCGCAATGTGCAACCAGAATAAGCCCTAAAATCCGGAATAATCGGTCCAGCATAACAACGAACATTAGCGATCAGGAACGGTAATTCAGTACGACAAAGACGGGCTCATTTGGTAATGGTACGTTAGCGTGTTTGCCAAGGCTCCTCTTTTCGTCTCAATTTTGACAAAATAATCGTGAATTGGTATATTTTGTCCGTGAAACTACGTATACGCCCCGACGATCTTAAAACCGGACCTTATCACGAACTGATTCAGAACCTGACTCAGCAGTGGATTCGTACAGGATTACCCTCCCAGGGACTGACCGAAACGGATTATAGGTTGACCATTCGTACCCTGTTGCTAACGACTCAGGATGCGGACCGTACCTCGGCAATTGTTCAGGCAGTTCTTGCCCAGGCGGCTGCCCTGCAAAAAACGTCGGTTTGGGTGGATCAGGAACTCAAATTTGAGGGAATGATCGAAGGGGTCGATCGAGCAGATTTCCTCTTACTCGATCTCCAACAGGCTGATAAGCTGGATGATACCATGCTTGATAGTTATAATGAACGGATCAACCGATTCAGTAGCAAGTAAAACGCACAAGCCATCTTTTCGGCTTTCATCTTTGCTGCAATTCTGGCCGGAACGACGGCAAAGAATACCATACTACTATTCAAGTATTTAAACCCAACGTTGATGCAGTAAGGCCCACCAAAATACCGTTGTCCAGGAAATATCACCATTTCAACAGGTTGATTGATTTCGTAAAAATTCTGTGCCGTTTGGTCATTGTCTCCCATTTCACGGTTTGTTCAGAGTTCCATGTGGCCTGGACCTTATCCCATGTATTCCAGAGCCAATCCACGGCCCGGTCATTCGATCGAGCCGTTTTTTGTTTTTAAAGAACCGAATCTTCCGGTAACCTACCCGTCGTATGGTACTGCTTCGTACCCACGAACGCAGTCCGTATTTTTTAAGAGTTGATCCAATAAAATCCAAAACACGGACTGACGTTCGTGGGCACGTTGATTTTCAGTGTTTTAGTAAAAATTTTCAAAAATAATCCCGAACAGTAGAATTGCTCAAATCATGTTGTACCTTTGCTTAAATTATAATCAGTCTTAATAAAAATAATTAATCAGTCTAAATAAAGGAGCTCAATTTCAAGATGAGACACTTCTTCCTCCTCATTTGTTGCTTCCATCTCCTTCAGTTGCCGGTTTTTGCGCAGGGAGAAAATGGGAAGATTTATGGAACAGTTCTGACTGCTGATGGTAAACCGGCCATTTCCGCTACAGCTTCATTGAAATCGACCCGTTATGGAACGACCATTGATGCGGAAGGCAATTACTCCATCGAAGCGCCCGAAGGCCGATACACACTTGTCATTCAATCACTTGGTCTCGAAACCAAAATCGTTCCGGTTCGGGTTAAAGCTGGTGAAATCGCACATATTCCGGCTACTACCCTTAACGAATCAACCCGGCAACTGGCCGACGTGGTCGTTACCGGCCAATACCAGCCCCAATCCATCAGCCAGTCGGTCTACCAGATTCGCACCATCGACCGCGAACGAATACTGCTGCGGGGCGCTACTAACCTGATCGGCGTACTGAACAACGAACTCGGCATCCGGTTTTCGAACGACGCGACACTCGGAACCTCCGATATCCAATTGATGGGCATGTCGGGCCGGAACGTAAAAATCCTCCTCGACGGGGTGCCGATGGTCGACCGGGGCGACACCCGCGAAAGTCTCAATCAGATCGATATCAACACCATCGAGCGCGTCGAGATCGTGGAAGGCCCCATGTCGGTTTCTTACGGAACCGATGCGCTGGCGGGCATTATCAACATCATTACCAAAAAACCGGGGAACGACCGGTTTTCGGTTTCGGGCCGGGTTCAGGAAGAAACCGTCGGCAGGGAATACCAGGCATTTGATGGGAAAGGCTCTCACAATCAGAACCTTGCCGTAACCTGGCAGAAAAATGGCTGGAACGCTTCCTTGGGCGGAACGCGCAACGAATTTGGCGGCTGGCAGGGAAAATCCGTCACGCGCACGCAGGAATGGCACGCGAAAGACCAGCTGCTCGGCAACGTCAAAATGGGGTATCGCAACGACAACGTGAACATCTGGTACCGGCTCGATGCGGTCGATGAAACCATCAAGGCGCTCGGGGCCGTCAACACCAACACCGATCAGGCCCGGGATCAGAACTACATTTCCACCCGGTTTACCCACCAGATGCAGGGCGACTGGCGGGTGGGCGAGCAACTGCAACTGAACAGCATTCTGTCGTACACCGATTACAGCCGCCGGACGCAAACCACCAACATCGACTTTACTACCGGCAAACGGACGCTTTCGCTGGGGCAGGGCGAGCAGGATGTTTCGGGCTTCGACAGCCGGATTTTCCGGACAACGATTCAGTACAAAGTGTCGGCGATGGTTTCGCTGCAACCGGGCGTCGACATCAACGTGGAACGTGCTTCGGGCGCCCGGATTCTGGGGTCGCCCACCATCAGTGATTACGCGCTGTTCATTTCTTCGGAGATCAAACCGACGTCGGCCGTCACGATCCGGCCGGGTTTGCGCTTTATCAAAAACTCGGTTTACGACGCGCCACCGGTTATTCCGTCGCTGAATACTAAAATTACCCTGCACAAAAATACCGATCTGCGGCTGGCCTACGCCCGCGGTTTTCGCTCTCCGGCTTTGCGCGAATTATACTTTAATTTCTTCGACGCCAGCCACTCCATTACCGGAAACCCGAATCTGAAGGCCGAATATTCCAACAGCTTCAACGGTTCAATCACCTGGCGGTCGGTCACCACCAGCACGCTACGCATCACCTCCACGCTGACCGGTTTTTACAACGACTTCCACAACCTGATCAGTTACGGCGTCGATCCGGGCAATCCGGGCGTCATGCGGACGATCAACGTCGATCGGTTCAAAACCACCGGCGGAACCTTCAACAATACGCTGTATACCAAAAATCTTCAGTTAACGCTGGGCTTTTCGCACGTCGGCCGTTATAACAGCCTGACGCAGAGCGACAACAGTTTGCCCGAATTTGTCTGGTCGCCCGAAATCAATTCCAACCTTACCTACCATCTTCAGAAAATTGACACCAAAGTCAGTCTGTTTTACAAGTACACCGGTAAACGACCTTCCTACGAAACGCAGACGGGCACGGACGGAAAAACCACCACCCGCCTGGCCGAAACCGCTGCTTATCACTGGGCTGACCTGACCATTAGCAAATCCATTACGAAATACGTCACCCTGAATACGGGCGCGAAGAACCTGCTAAATGTGACGCGCCTGAACAACACCTCGACGGATGTCGGTGGCGCACACAGCACGGGCGGAGCCGTCCCCCTGAGTTACGGCCGGTCGTATTTTCTGGGTTTGAATTTTCAGTGGGGTAAGTGAAAGGACCATTGACAATCGACGATTGACCATTGTCGGCTGTCAGTAGTCAATCGTCGGCCGTCAATGGTCTATGGTCAATAAAACAATCAATACCAAATAAATCAATACATCCATGAACAAAGTACGCTCTCTTTTAGCCTTATTTATTTTCAGTATGGCAATAAATGCCTGTAAGCAGGATGATCCCCCGCTGCCCGATAACCTGGTTAATTTTGATGCCGCCGAACAGGGATTCGACTCGGATAAAACGGAAGCTGAAATTAAACTGACGTTGACCCGCAGCGCCGAAACCGCCACGGCAGTTACCATTGATCTGGCGCCAAGTGGTATTGCGTACGGAACGCAGTTTACGACCAACCCGGCGGCAACGAACAACAGCCTGACGGTGACCATCCCGGCCGGCAGCAGCACGGGATCTTTCAAAGTAACCAAAGGCGCGAACCTTTTCCTGAGCGGAAAAGAAACCATCAATTTCACGATTAAGACAGCGGCCAGTCCGGTTTTAGTAGGTACGAAAACCACTTCGACGCTTAAATTTTCGTCCATCGTATCGACCGGTTCGGCCCTGAAACTGAACGGTGGCGAGGGCGGTTCCAGCGCGATCAACTCCGTTTTTGTCGACTTTAGCAACAATGCGCAGAGTTCAGTGGCCCGCAACAGCTGGGACTTAGGCTTCTATAGTGGCACGGATTTTCGGGTGGTCATCAATGGAACAACGGGGGCTACGGCCAAAGAATTACCCAAAACGGACCTTACGCAGGTAACGGCCGCCGACACCGTCGGATTGCGAAATATCCTGATTTTGAGCCAGGGAACCGGCAGTTTCGACAACGTCGACGATCCGGAAGGTGACATTACCAAAACCGCTATTAAAACGATCTCGGCAACCGATGCGGAGAACAAAGTATACATTATCAATCCGGGCAATTCAGGGACGACCGCCAAAGCCTGGTACAAAGTCCGGATTGTTCGGAAAGGAACCGGATATACCCTGCAATATGCCCAAATTGCCGAAACCACCTTCAAAACACTCGATGTCACGAAAGATTCGAAACTAAATTTCAGCTACGTTTCCTTCGAAAAAGGACTTACAACGGTTGAACCCGCCAAAACGGATTGGGATATGGAATGGACCCTGGCAACGTACAAAGCAGCCCTCAGCGCGACCGAATCGGTTCCGTATACCTACGCGGATTACGTTTTTATTAACCATCTCGGCGGTGTCGAAGCAGCGGAAGTTTTAACCACTACCTCTACGTACGATGCCTATTCGGAAGCAACCATTACGACGACGACGTTTAAGAAAGACCGTAATGTAATTGGTAGTAACTGGCGGACATCGGCTGGACCAAACGGTGTTCCGGCGGGGGTTAAAACCGACCGGTTTTATGTCATTAAAGATGCCGCCGGAAATGTTTACAAAGTACGATTTATGAATTATACCTCGTCCGACGGCGGGGTGCGCGGCTATCCGAATATCGAATACAAACTGGTTAAGAAAGTCTAACGGTTTACAGTTTACAGTGGCTGACGCGCGCTTACAAAAGAATGCGTCAGCCACTGTAAACTGTAAACCGAATACCGAAAACGTATTATCTTGCCTGATCCGCTACGTAATTATGGCGGAAGCTTTCCACTTCGGCGTTCGTAAAACCGTAGACACCCTGAAGTTTAGCGACCGCATCCGTCAGTTTCGTCGCTTCGGTATCCGTATTGGTAACAAACCGGTAGACAGCCGCCGAACGATCGTAGGGAGCATTCAGAAGCGTTAGAACTTCGTCAATCTGCGCATCTGTAATCTTTTTATTTTGGGTCTCAACGGTCCGCCAGCCGTGTAAAAAACCGGCGGCTTCACTGATTAAATGCAGAATATCAGCGCGCTTGTTATCGTCCAGCTGCCCGGCCTGCAACATGGTATAACTCGCATGAATGTTGTTGATTACTGTCGCAGCATTGATCTTTTCCCAATTGAGTTTGATGGCCGCCAGGGCTTCATCGCGGTACGAATCATAGTCTTCTCCTTTTTGCACAGCCGTCTGTAGCGTAATAAACGCCTGGCGGTTCTGGCTGTATAAACCCGTTCCGGTACCGTCATCACGACGGGCCGCATAACCCGCCATAAAGCGGTCTGGATTGGGATAAAATGCGGAATTATCACTGTTAAGAAACCGGGGATTCCCTCCGTATAAAAACAGCATCTGGTCGACCGTAGCGGTGGTAAAAGTTCCGTTGGTCAGCGACATGGCGTAGTTATACAGCGTTGCGCCCAGCAACCCTTTTTCGATCATCTGGCCCATTTCCAACCCGTATTCATCCAACAGATACGATTTATAAACCCCGCCTTCCCAACTGCGGTCGAACGGATAGAATGAACCTCCGCTGGCTTTCGACAGTTCGGCAAAAAAACCGTTGTTCTGGGCCTGTAGCCGACTGGCAAAATACGGGGTTGTAACTGATTGCAAACTAAAAATCCCTTTTGTAAAGGCCGAATTCAGCGATTCTTCCGACACATACTGGCCGTTCTGGTTGCCTTTTCTGGCTTCACTTACCAACGTCATGTACTGCTGAATGAGCGGCTTCATCGACTCCGTATTGAAGGCATACCCGACACTGTCGTAAACCTGCGGAATGTTCAACGAAGGCCGGAGACTGTCATCCCTATTTTCCTTGCAGGAAGCCAAAATAACCGTAAAACCGGTCACGATGAGGATGGCGAATCGCCGAATTTGATACGATTTACTCATGAAGTATTTTGATTAAAGACATTAGACAAGCGACGAAAGACTCGGGCTTACGACTCTTTTGTCGCTTGCCTAACGTCTTTTGTCTATTCCCTATTACGAGCAAAGTTCTGATGAATTGTTCACTTAAAAAAAAAGCAGCGTCAAAGACACTGCTTTTTCTATCCTACTCACTATAGCTTTTACTGTATTACCTTATCACTCCGGTTTTTAACGACGGCGGAGTGGTGAAATCAATTCAATTCGGTCCAGGCTTTTTCCAGCGTATTGAGCCGCGCCATGGCGTCGTTCAGAATACCCCTCAGGTTCTCCAGCTCCCGTTTCGTAAAACAGAAATAGAGTGGTTCCAGGGTCGTACCGAGGTAGAGCCGCCGAATCTCCGTACCGGAATCCGGCACCAGTTGTCCAAAAAAACCGTCGACATCGACCGATTCAACGTGCCGGAACAATTGCCGGAATTCGTCCGGCGACATGATCTGAAAAATGTTGTTGAACCGGAAACTGAGATTGGCCTTGCAACCGCGGCAAAGGTGGATTTCGCCGTATTCGGTTTGGGCCAGCGTGATGAAACAAGTGTCGCGGTGAATCATGGCAGTTCGTGGGTAGTCCGGTGGAAAGTGTGGATATAGAATCGGTTAGTTCAGTTTTTTGCTGCCGTCGGGCTGATAGACGTACCGGAACGTATAAAACCGGCTTTCATTTCCCGGCCCGTCGGGGCCGCCTTTGTAATATCCCAGAATTTGTACTTTGGCGTATTTTCCCTCGCCCGTCCGAATGACCAGTACTTTATCATCGGTTGGGGAAATGACCCCTCCGCCGTAGGTATACCAGCCATTGCCCGAACCGGTCGGGATGGCCAGTTTGTTGGCGTTTTCGTCACCGACAAACGTTGCATTATCAGGTACTGCCGTCAGACTTTCGAATTTTCCACTGTAAATATAAGCCCCCCCCTGCCCCGCCCGGCCGGTTCCGCCGTTGACGATGATCGTGGTCGCCCGAATGCCGATGTCCCATTTGCTGGTGGCCGAATCGCTGTTCGGAACCTGTTTGCCGTTCTTAAAACTGAAAAAGGTAAACCGGTTGGTCGATCCCATCGGACGGCCCGATTGCGGGTCGTTGCTGGCCGGATCGGCGGGTAAATCATTGACAGTGTCGATTTTAAGCGACTGGGCCTGGAGCGGTTGATCCAGCAGCGCAGCTCCAACCAGTAGACTGAAAAGTAAAGAATTTTTTTTCACGGTTTTATCTAATTTCTTTGGCATGAAACATCCACTTGAATCAGGTCAGCACTTCGCATTCGAGTCCAGCTTTGGTTAGCATCCGGATAACCGTCTGCTCAGAATACGGTTCCGCCGAATCTTCCGGTGCTTCGATCCGCAGGACACAGTCCCGGTCTTCCATATCGACGCTCCACCGGCAAACGCCCCGCAGTTTGCACAACCGGCAAGCCGCCTTATGGAGTCGCTGCGCGGAATTGATGTTCGTTCGAAAGACCAGTACGTTCAACAGTTTTTGAATTTATTCAAGATTCATTCGATTATTTTATTTGGCATAATTCGAACCAAAATAGCGAATGAAAGCTCGATTTTGTTACCCACCCTGTCAGCGGCCAACGGCCCTGACAGCGGTGCGTTCACCATTGCTATTCCAAATTCTTTATTCGGATTATGCAGAAGTTTGGGGAAAACCGCTGTCAGGGCCGTTGGCCGCTGACAGGGTGTTAATTAATTTACTGCCAAAGCCGTTTGGGCAACCACTTCGCGCCATTCGGTTTTTTCGGGAATGCCGGGTTTGCGTTTACCAAAAACCAGCGCAATCTGATTGCCCTCGGCGTCGTACAATTCCAGGCTCGTGACAATGCCATCCGTGGTTGGCTTCTTCACCACCCAGGCCGACGCGATGTGGTCTTCGCGCAAATGGAGGTTAAACTGCGGATCGAGCACGTTAAACCACGGTCCCATCGCCACCAGTTTCCGCACTTCGCCCGTATGGATTTGAATACATCCCCGGTTTCCGACAAAAATCATGATTGGCAGACCGGTTTTAGAAACTTCGGTAAAGACGTTCTTCACCGCATCCATCGAAATCGGCAGTGCGTACCCTTCCGGCGCAAACTGCATAGCCTGCAAGCGGTTTACTTTATTCTTCCGCAACATGCCAAAAAACTCGTGCGTGTCTTTCAGGTTCAACCAGGCTTCCTGAAAAGCCGCCACGTCGATTTCCGAATCAGGCGTGGGGGCAACGGTTTCCGGTTTGGGCTCTATTTCCAGCTGACCCGACGGATTGGCCGCCCGGTATTTCGCAACGAGGGCGTCGTAAGCCGCTTCATTGCTTTTATCGGTCAGGTAAATTTTATGAATGGCCTCACCGTCCCCGGCAAAGAACTGCAGGCTTTTGCGATCATTTTCGTGAACGGCAAACCCAAATTTCCAGCTGGCCAGAAACAACCGCAGGTCAATGTCTTCGCCCAAAACCAGCCCAACATGGCCGTTGAACGACACATTCAGGTATTCGCCTTTGCGTTCGTGCACGACACTTTCATTGCGGGTCAACGCCATAACGTACCCCAGCGTGGGTACTTCTTTCAATAATTCCCGAAAATCGCCTTCCAGTTGGGTAGCGGTTTCGCCCACGCCCGTGGCAACCAGTTCGGCTTCGCTTACGCCCAATTGCTGAGCCGCATCGCGAATGCGCACTTTCGGATTTTCGGCTTTGAAAGCTGCATAGTGTTTTTTCAGGTCGAGAACGGTCGTTGTCATGTTGTTTCGTTAATTAATTTGAGCCGTGAGAGGAACGGTTTGCCGGGTATGGACAATCAGCGGACAGTCCAGTTCGGGCTGGTGAATAATATGAACGGATAAATTGAATGCGTTAAAAATGGACTCCGCTGTCAGCACCGAGGCCGGTTTGCCAAACGACAGGGCTTTTCCTTCCCTGAGCAACAGCACGTTATCGGCGTATTGCATCACCAGATTCAGATCGTGCAAGATCGCGACAACACCGTAACCGCGCCGGGTGAGTTCACTGGCTACTTCCAGCAAACTGTGCTGGTAATAAAAATCCAGCCCCGTAGTCGGTTCGTCGAGCAGCAAATATTTAGTCTGACGAATGGATGCTTCGGGCCGATTGATTTCCTCGATGCCCATCAATTGGGCCAGAATTTTGGCCAGGTGAACCCGCTGCTGCTCCCCGCCCGAAAGCGTCGGAACGGCCCGTCTGGCCAAATGAGCAATGCCGGTTCGCTCCAGCGCAAAATCGACAATCGCCAGATCTTCGGGATGTGGGTGACCTTCAAAATGCGGATACCGCCCCATCATCACCAATTCATAAACGCTGAACTCGAACGCCAACGGGTTCTGCTGCGCCAAAACCGCCCGCCGTCGGGCCAGATCGAGTGACGAAAACCGGTTAAGCGGTTTTTTATCCAGCACCACCTCCCCTTTGGTGGGCGTCAACTCCCGGCTAATCGTTTTCAAAAGCGTCGATTTCCCGGCGCCATTGGCTCCGACTACCGCCACCAGTTCGCCCGGCCGCACCACCAGCGATACGTCGTCCAGCAACGTTTTCCGGTTAATTTGATGCGTGATATGTTGCGCTTCCAGCATGATACTCGTTTTTTTGGTTTACGGTATTCAGGCCCGATCGCCCGCCCCCCGGATCAGCATGTACAAAAACGTTGGCGCACCGATCATACCGGTGATGATTCCGATGGGTAATTCGGCGGGAGTGACGATGGTACGTGCCACCAGATCCGATAACGTCAGGACAATGGCTCCCAGCAGGGCCGAAGCCGGTAAAACCGTCCGGTGGTTGGCGCCCGAAATCTGACGAATCAGGTGCGGAACGACCAGTCCAATAAAACCGATCACGCCCGAAACCGCCACCGCGACGCCGACGCCCAGCGTCGCCAGAATAATGACATTCCGTTTCAGTTTCGAAACATCGACTCCCAAATGACCCGCCTGACTTTCGCCCAGCGCGAACGCATTCATGGATTTACTCAGCCGGGGCATCAACAGAATCGGAATCAGCAAAAACGGCGAGGCAACCTGTAGCACGTCCCAACTTGCCCCACCCAGACTGCCCATGCTCCAGTAGGAAATGGCCCGCAATTGCGCTTCATCGGCCAGATACATCATCAAACCGCGCAGCGATTCGCACAATACATTGATGGCAATTCCGACCAGTAACATCGTTGAAACAACGGTTCGGCCGTTTTTACGCGCCAGCGTGTAGACCAGCAGCGTTGTAAAAACCGCTCCG
The DNA here is from genome assembly GCF_003858635.1 of Larkinella rosea. Taxonomy (GTDB): domain Bacteria; phylum Bacteroidota; class Bacteroidia; order Cytophagales; family Spirosomataceae; genus Larkinella; species Larkinella rosea. Next base: position 701,433 of record NZ_RQJO01000009.1, on the reverse strand, counting down.
GCAAAAGCCGCCAGTGACAGCGCGTACAAACCGGAAAGCGACGACAGGTCCTGGAAAACCTTCAGTTGCAGTACGATCATCAAAACCGCCATGACGGAGGCTCCCGACGAAATCCCGATCAGGCCCGGATCGGCCAGCGGATTGCGAAATAAGCCCTGAATGGCCGCGCCGGAAATACCGAGAACGCCACCGACCAGCACGCCCAATAGAATGCGCGGCAGGCGAATCACGGTCAATACGGTTTCCTGCTGCGGTTCGACGACGCCAATGTTCCAGCCAATCTTTCCCAACAGAATCGCCAGCACGTCCGGAATCGGAATCGATACGGCGCCGATGCCCACCGACCAGATCATCACGACCACCAGCAGCACGATCAGCAAGCCGTTCAGCCACCCGCCTTTGGCACGGGGCAACCCGGTTTGGACAGAACGTTTCGGCGGTGCGGCAGTCAGGGTATTGGGGAGGTCGGCTTGCATGGAATCAGTCGGAGTCGTTAGTTTTTCAGGGACAGTTCGGGATTCAGTTTCCGGCTCAGTTCCTGCACGGCCAGGCCCAGACGTGGGCTAAAACCGGTCAGCAACTGGCCGTCCATTTCAATTACCCGGCGGTTTTTACCCGCGTTGGTTTGGGCAATTCCCTGTACTTTCAGCAAACCGTCGATGCCGCCCAGGCTCTCTAACCCACTCGTAAACAGCAGGATTACATCGGGATTCCCGACCACGAGCGCTTCGGGAGTGAGTGGTTTATAATTATCAAAATCGTTGAAGGCATTCTGCGCACCGGCCAGTTGAACAATTTTTTCGATTGGTGTATTCCGGCCTGAAACCATCATGGTGCCGGTGCCCCGGGCGTAAATGAAGAGTACTTTCTGAGCTTTGACCGGTTTCTTCACTTTGGCAAGATCGGCGTCCAGTTTACGATTGATCGCGGTTGCTTTGGCGGTTGCGCCCACGGCTTTGGCGACTTCATTGATCAGTGCCCTGGTTCCGGCCACGCTCGTTTCCTGGTCAAAAAGCAGGGTTTTCACCCCGGCACTTTTGAATTGTTGCAGCACTTCCGGTTTTATGTCCATGCTGCCGTTGGACTTCGCGGCTACGATAACCGTCGGGCGCAGGGCCAAAACCGCTTCGGCGCCGATATTGCGGTTATGCCCAACTTTCGGGACTTTATCCATGGCCGCCGGATAGGTGCTGGTGATATCGACGCCCACAATTTGATGTTGCAAACCCAGGTCGCAGAGAATTTCGGTTAGGGTGCCATTCAGGGACACGATCCGTTCGGTTTTTGAAATGCCCTGCGCGTAGGCCGATCCGCTGACAATCAGTATGAATATAATCAAATAGACTTTCTTCGCCATTTTATTCCGGTCATTTTACAGGCACAAATTAATTAGACTATTTCTAAATAAACAACGATTTTGTGTTATTATTTTTCAAAAGTCTAAATAAGAATAATAGTTTTGGCAAACTATTCCGTCCGGAGTGCAACCGGTTTTTGCCGCAAAAACCGGTTTTCAGGAGTAAAATGGCAGAAAAACAAAAAGCCGCCCATTGCTGGACGGCTTTCGTACGTTAATAAGTAACGTATAGCTTATTTTGCTGAATCAGCAGACATGCTATCAGTTGCCATCGTCGTGTCAGACATCATTGATGAGTCTGAAGACATTGCAGTTGAGTCCGTTGTAGACGTAGTATCTTCCGCTTTTTTAGACTGGCAAGCAGCTGCCAAAGAAACCATCGTTGCAACGAACAAAACAGATTTTACAATACGTTTCATGAGAGTAGTCAGTTTAAGTGTTAATAGATCTCACCCTTAATACAGGAATGGCCGTTAGGTAACCCATCTTTTTTCAAAAAAATTAAAAAAATTTTTTGGGTTACATTTGACCCGGAATCGTATTAAGTAGGCAAGGAAGCAATGACAGAATCCAACCGTTCGCATTTATCTGATGACCAACTCCTTGCGGGCCTGGCCAACGGTTCGGACACAGTGCTGGAAGAGCTGTATAAACGGTATTTTCCGATGGTGATGCACCTGATTCTGAATAACAGCGGCACCGAAGACGATGCCAAAGATATTTATCAGGAAACCTTGATCGTCCTGTACGAGAAAGTCACTACGGATTCGCTGGAATTACATTGCCAGTTAAAAACATACCTCTATTCGGTGAGCCGTCGGCTTTGGCTTAAGCAGTTGTCGATGCGAAACCGGAACGGAAATTCGCTTTTGGATACCGAAGGAGTTGCGGAGGTGGATGATGATTTGACCGATCACGAAGCCCGCGACCGCCAGTTCGACCTGATGGCCGATTCACTCGACCGATTGGGAGAACCCTGCCGGACCTTGCTGGAGGATTTCTACATCCACCACCTGTCGATGCAGGATATTACCGAAAAGTTTGGGTATACCAACGCCGATAATGCCAAAACACAGAAGTATAAATGTCTGATGCGGCTAAAACGGCTATTTTTTTCAGTTTTTAAAGAAGAGTGATATGATTGACAATCAGAAATTCACCGACTGGGTTGACAAATGGCTCCGCAACGAGCTGACCGAAACCGAGCGGCTGGAATTTGAAACACTCCGTCGGTCGGACCCGGTTCTGGCGCAACGCGCCCGGGAACAGCAACAATTGGTAAAGGCCATGAAAACCTATGGCCAACGGACGGATTTCCGGGCCCGGTTGAACCGCATTCAGGCCAGTCTGGACATGGACGCCGTTCGGGAGGAAGTCAATCAACTTTCGAAAGTTCGGAAACTGCACCGCAACGGCGGCACGGTCCGGCAGCTGTGGCAAACCTACCGCCCGATTCTGGCGGTGGCCGCAACCGTTGCCCTGATCACCACGTTTGGTACGCTGATGCTGATTCGTCAGTATCAGTCGAGTCACAAGCAACAGGAACAATACAGCATGATGCGCCGGGATTTGCAAGCCATCCGGCGGTCACAGAACGCGATTTTGCAGGATTTGAACGCCCGCGAACGCGCTTTGCAGATCAACCCGGGTCAGGTGGCCGGTTCGGGTTTTTTATTGTCGCCAGACGGTTATCTGGTTACCAATACGCACATCATTCAGGATGCCGACTCGGTGTACATTCAAAGTACGCGCGGTGATATTTACAAAGCCAAAGTTGTTTACGCCGACCGGAAATACGATCTGGCGATTCTGCAGGTGCACGAAGACAGCGCTTTCCGGGTAAAAACCGTATTGCCGTACGGTTTTGAAGCCGCTCCTTCGGATCTGGGCGAACGCGTCTTTACACTCGGTTTCCCGCGCGAAGAAATCGTTTACGGCGAAGGCTATTTGAGTTCGCAAACCGGTTACCGGGGAGATTCAACGGCTTATCAGGTCGCCATCAGCGTGAATCCGGGGAACTCCGGCGGTCCGCTGCTCGACGAAAAAGGCAATGTCATCGGGATCATCAGCGGCAAGCAAACCTCGTCGGAAGGCGCTACGTTTGCCATCAAAACCGATTACCTCTTCCGGGCCATCTCCGCTATCCCGACCGATTCGCTCAAAAACAACTCCATTCGGATGAGCCGCAAAAACGGACTCGCCAAACTCGCCCGCAAGGATCAGATCAAAAAAATCCAGGAGAGCGTGTACATGGTGAAGGTTTTCAAACACGAAAAATAAGCCATCGACGGTTTTACCGAAATCAAAAGCCAGCCCCGAAACGGGTTGGCTTTTTTGATGTAGTAATTTACCAAGTTAAAATTTAGCGTTACATTGTCCAACAATTCAATATGTTACCCGAACTCCTACGTCGCTTAAACCAACTCCTTACCCATGCAGTCAAGTGTAAGTAACCCAAAGCCAGCGGCTTTCACTGAAAACAAGTACCTCCTCACCCTGGTCTTCGTCACTTCGTTGTTTATGTTCTGGGGAATCGCCATTACGATGGGCGACGTTCTCAACAAACACTTTCAGCATGTTTTGAGTCTGACCAAAACCCAGTCGGCTTTCGTCCAGTTTGCTATTTTCGGTGCCTATTTTGTCATGGGCATTCCCGCCGGTTTGTTCATGAAGCGGTTTGGGTATAAAGCCGGGGTTTTGCTGGGCCTGGGACTTTTTGCCACCGGATCTTTTCTGTTCGTACCTGCGGCCAGTGCTGCGTCCTTTCCGTATTTCGGGCTGGCACTCTTCATTTTAGGATGCGGTCTTTCCACGCTGGAAACCGTGGCACACCCGTTCGTCGCGTCGCTCGGCGACCAGCGTACCAGCGATCAGCGGATCAATTTTGCGCAGGCATTCAACGCATTGGGTGCCATTATGGGGCCGGCAATTGGTTCCTATTTTTTATTACGGAACAATACGGAAGGGAGCACCGATCTAACTTCGGTCAAGATGCTGTACATCGCGATTGGCAGTGTGATTGCCGGGATTGCGGTCTTGTTTTCGTTCGTCAAAGTCCCTGCGCTCAATGATCCGCACGCAGCTGCCGATCCGGATGCCGCGAACGTCGATCTCGAACCGGAAAAAAGTCTGTTTCAGCACCGGCATTTCGTCTGGGCGGTTATCGCGCAGTTTTTCAACGTGGCTGCTCAGGGTGGTACCTGGGCCTTTTTCATCAATTATGGCCACGAAAAAATGGGATTCTCCGACGCCACCGCCGGGAATTACATGGTGTTGTTCATGGCCCTGATGTTGGCCGGGCGGTTTGTCGGCACGTTTCTGATGCGGTTTATCGCTCCCAATTCACTCCTGGCGATTTTTGCCGCGAGCAATATTCTCATGTGTCTGATTGTCGCCCAAAGCTGGGGCTGGCCGTCGTTCATCGCCCTGCTGATGTTGAATTTCTTTTTCAGCATTATGTTCCCGACCATCTTTAGTCTAGGATTGAAAAATCTGGGGCCGCATACGCAGCAAGGTGCGTCGTTTATTTCGATGGGCGTCTGCGGAGGAGCCTTTTTCCCCTTCGCAATGGGAGCTGTGGCCGACTACGACGTGGCAACAGCCTACTACCTGCCCATCCTCTGCTACGCCGTCATTTTCCTCTTCGGCGCCAAGTTCTCAAAAGCGCATTAACGCGTACCCGTACCCATGGACTTTAGTCCGTGAGATTCTGGTGATTCCATGAGTTATAAACTCTGCCAAAATCTCACAGACTAAGGTTCGTTCGTACGTAATTGGCAAATTGTTTGCTTGTATAACAAAAAAATTGCCGCTATGAAACGTGTTATTTTTTTCCTGTTCATGGGTTGTTGCAGTCCGGTTTTCGCCCAACACATCACCATGCGTGAACTCATTGACATTACCTGCCTGAAAACCGCTCAGTTTGATTCCTGCATGTTCCGCAAAGGATTTGTGTTTAAAAACCGGTCCCAAAGCGTAGCCAATCCCGCCTGTATTTATGAATTTCAGCCCTTTCCGTATGTGAGTGAACTTACGCAAACCACCACGCTGATTCAATACATCTGCAACAGCCAGTTGGGCTTGCTAAATTTTCAGCAGCCTTCAAAAACCGTGCAGGCGGTTTTACGGGAAGAATTACTGGCGATGGGCTTCAAACCGGCCGAAACCATGGCCGGATCGGAGTTTACGGAACGGCAGATTTTTTACAAGGACAAAATTGTCGTCAGTTTCAAACCCGCCGACTCCGGCAACGGTATTGCCGGAAACTACACCGGCTACAGCATCGCGATTCACCACGAACGGCGCATGTAAGGTTAACCGCGAAGCCGGGCAACGTAGCAGCTTACGCAACTTTTCGTATTTTGCTCCCGCATTGTACGAATCGCCTTTCCATGTCGAATATCAATATCATTATCGAAGAACGTCCGGCCGACATCGGCCATTTTCTGGTCGGTCGGTTGTTGCCTTTCCGGGAAAAACGAATGGTGGGACCATTTATATTTATCGACCACATGGGGCCCGCCAAGCTGAGCGATCACGAAAATATTGACATTGGTCCGCATCCGCACATCGGTCTCTCGACGCTGACGTATCTTTTTGACGGAGCGATTCTGCACAAAGACACGCTCGATACGGAAGTTGAAATTACGCCCGGTCAGGTTAACTGGATGACGGCGGGCAAAGGCATTGTTCACTCCGAGCGTACCCCTCTCCACCTGCGCCATTCGGACAAAACGCTGCACGGTTTGCAAATCTGGGTGGCACTGCCGAAAGAGCTGGAAGAAATGGCACCCACCTTTTTCCACGCGGCCGCCGACGAAATACCGGCCTGGGAAACCGACGGCGTTTCCTACAAACTGATTGCGGGTGCGGCTTTCGGCCGCCAGTCGCCCGTGCCGGTTTACAGCCCGCTTTTCTTGCTGGAAATCAAAAGCCCCACTACACAAACCATCCGGCTTGGCGACGATTTGTTCGGGGAAGCCGGGCTGTATATTCTGGAAGGCAGCATTGAAAGCGAAGGCTTTACGTATGACCCGAAACGCATTCTGGTGGCCAAAAACAGCCAGCTTTGCGAATTTGTGATCAACGCCAACAGCACGGTTTATGTATTTGGTGGTGAGCCTTTCCCCGAAGGACGGCATATTTACTGGAATTTTGTTTCGACCAGCCTCGACCGCATTGAACAGGCCAAGCAGGATTGGCGAAACCAAAACTTTCCGATTCTTGCCGGTGAAACCGATGTCATTCCGCTCCCACCCGATCCGCCGTACCTGAAGCCAAAACCGTAATGCCGCATTAATCGGTCCATTTCAAGCCCGTTATCGCCCGTCTTTTCCGCCATGTACGACCGCCTTTTCCGCCATATTTCCCGCCTGGTCGAGCTAACTGACGACGAGTTTGCGTTTCTGAAAACCCTCTTTATCCCTAAAAAACTGCGTCGAAAACAGTTTTTGTTGCAGGAAGGAGACATCGACAAATACATTGCGTTTGTTGACAAAGGGCTGCTGCGCGTTTACACGGTCGATGAAAAAGGCGTGGAACACATCGTGCAGTTTGCGCCCGAAGGCTGGTGGGCTTCCGACCTGTACAGCTACCTGACCGGCGAACCGGCGCGCTATAACATTGAAGCCCTGGAAGATGCGGAATTGCTGCTGCTCGATCAGGCGTCGAACGAACGGATGGTGCAGGTGGTGACCAAAATGGAACGGTATCTGCGGCTCATTCTACAGAACAATTACGTGGCCACCCACCGCCGTCTGGTTAACTCGCTCAGCCAGTCGGCGGAAGAAAAATACCGGGAATTCGTTCAGCGGTACCCCGACATTGTTCAGCGGGTTCCGCAACACATGATTGCTTCTTACCTGGGCATCACGCCCGCTTTTCTAAGCCGAATTCGCGGCCGAAAACCGTCCGATGCGTAAATTTCATTGACCTGGTACAACGATTTTTCTTGTACTAAGCCATCGTTTTCGCCCGACCGGCGCGCGTACTTTTGTGGGGAAATCAACGACTCAACAAACGTAACGCTCACCATGAAACCAACGATTGCCCTGCTCGGAATCGGAGATGCGGAAAAAGAACTGGCCTCCCAATTAGCTACCTGCCGGTATCGACTGCTGCTGTTCGACCGCGAAACGGCAAAGGCTCAGGCACTTGTCAACCGAATTCTCCGTAACACGCCATCCGCCGACATTGAAGTAATTGACTGTCAGGTCAACGCGTGCTGGGAGGCCGATCTCATCGTGGTGGGGGAATCTGACCAGCCCGTCAGTGAACTGGCCAACCGCATCCGGGACGTTTCAACCGGCAAAATTGTCATTCGTATGTCCGATTTTTTAAATCATACCCGTAGCGAAGACTGGCAGCGGGAATTGCCAAACGCCAAAGTCGTCAACGTCATCAACTCGTTCAGTGATGAAAAACCGGCCGATGTGTTTGTCGCCGGTATTCACCCCAATGCCCTGAATACGGTTTTTGACCTCTTCAAAACCGCTGGTTTCAATCCGATTCTGTCGCTGAGCAAACCGCTGGCGCATTAGTGACTTTGGGTATGAAACGCAATCAATTTGTCAAAACAATTTTAACGGGAGTACTGAGTATGAATACCTTACCCGAATTCAGAAAATTTACCGATGGTCTGGAAGAACAAGGCACCCTGATGCCGGTGTTGTTCGTCGGCCACGGTTCGCCGATGAACGGCATTCAGGATAATGGATTTAGTCGTCGCTGGAAAACAATGGCGAAGGAAATTCCGACCCCGTCGGCGGTTCTGGTGGTTTCGGCCCACTGGTTTACCCGGGGAACCAAAATTACCGCCATGAATTTCCCGAAAACCATTCACGACTTCGGCGGTTTTCCGCAGGCATTGTTCGATGTGCAATATCCGGCGCCCGGCAATCCGGTTTTAGCCAGGGAGACGGTTTCGCTGCTCCACTCGGCGCAGGTCGAACTGGATCACGACTGGGGCCTGGACCACGGCACCTGGACGATTGTCCGGCACATGTATCCCGACGCGAAAATTCCGGTTTTGCAACTGAGCATCGACTACACCAAAGGGCCGCAATACCATTTCGATCTGGCGAAAGAACTGTATGCGCTTCGGCGGAAAGGCGTTTTGATCATCGGCAGCGGAAACATGGTTCACAACCTGCGGATGGTGGCCTGGGATAAAATGGACGTGCCGAACTACGGATACGATTGGGCGAACACCCTCAACGATACGTTCAAGAACCTGATCAGTGCGGGCGATTTTCAACCGATGGTCAATTATACAACGCTCGGAAAAGACGCTTTGCTGGCGATTCCGACCCCGGAACACTACCTGCCCCTGCTGTATACGCTGGGCCTGAAAGGCCGTAAAGACCCGGTTTCGTTCTTTAACGACCGCGCCGTTGCGGGTTCACTTACAATGACTTCGGTGAAAATTGGGTGATCAAACCTGCAAGGAAATCTGTCGCAAAGACCTGGCAGAACCAGCCTTAACCACCGATGGCAATGAATCCGATTACCAGGCTAAAATCTGTTCCAGGGCGGCATCTTTCAGAATTTCATGCGTACCTTCAAAAATAGTCAGGCGGTTATTTCCTGACTTTTTTTGATACAAAACCGCCCGGTCGCCGATGGTCTTAGGCGGTTTTGTTGCCGGAAATGTCTGGGTTTTGAGCATCTCCTCCGCGTCTTTTTCTGAAACCGTCAGCCCTTTATTTCTCGCGTTGAAATCCGTTACAACCTTATTGTAAAACCGGATGGAATGCGAAATCGGCACCGAACCCGTATACCCGTCGTGAATACCCGCGTAGATTTGTAAGTGGCTGTTTTTCCGCTTTTTAACGGGCGTTTTCCAGAATAAGGGCGAACGTTCCCGGGCTTTTTGCGCATCAAAACCGCCGGTGGCTCCGGTACACTGGACAATTTCGGCCGCGTATTTATTCTTTCGTTCCACCGACTCGCCATACCAGGCTGACAAATCGGAAATGGACGCCCAGGCCGAAAATGTGTGAATGGCATGCCGGGATTTCATGTACATCGCCAGGGTCGCATAACCGCCCCCGCTCGTGCCGACGACGTAAATGCGTTTCGGATCGACCGTCAGGTTTTTCAACGCCCAGTCGATGGCTTCGTCGATGTCCGAAATCACAAAATCGCTGCAACACGCTTTCGGGTGATTGTTGACGCCCCGAAAATTCGGAAAGATGTAATTCCAGCTTTTGGCGTTCGCCTGCACCGCCAGCATATCTTTCTGGGAGTCAGCCGAATTACTCCAGGAGTGCAATTCGACCACCAGCGGCTGGGGCGTTGCGATACGGGATCTGTCGTAATAAAAAACCTGCGTATTGCCGTCCAGCGACGATTGGATGCTGTCTTTTTTCAGAAAGTCCGGACGCTGAGCAAAACCGGTTTTTACCAGAATTAACAGGAGCCAGAAAAGCGGTTTTTGCATGAGATGACGAGCGGTTTTCACGGAATAAATTTCAGACAAACCGGCATCGAAACCGCCATCTCTTTGCCCGTTGGCGTCAGTTTGCCGGTTGCTGCGTCCCGTTTGAAAATGGTGATGTTGTCGCTATCCTGATTGGCCACCAGCACAAAATTCCCGGTCGGATCGATGGCGAAATTCCGGGGCGTTTTGCCCAATACATTCTGATAGCCTACCAGCGTAAGCTGACCGGTTTTGGAATTGATGCTATAAATCGCCAGACTTTCGTGCGCGCGGTTGGAGCCGTACAGGAATTTACCATCGGGCGAAATGTGAATATCAGCGCACCATTTACGACCGGTATAATCGTCCGGCAATGTTTTAATCGTCTGGAAAGGGGTCAGCGCGCCGTTTTTGTACGTAAAACCCGTAATCGTTCCGCCCATTTCGTGGATGACGTAGGCAAATTTCCCGTTCGGATGGTACGTAAAATGCCGGGGGCCGGAGCCGGGGGTTTCGGTGGTAAACGGCGGATTTCCCGGCGTCAGTTGCCCGGTTTTTGCATCCAGCGTGTAGGTCATGATCTTGTCGGTGCCCAGGTCAGGCACGAAAACATCGCGGTTATTGGGCGCAATGTTGATGGAATGCACATACGGTTTTGTCTGCCGCTCCGGGTCAACGCTTTTTCCTTCGTGTTGAATTACTTCCTTCAATTTCCCCAGCGATCCATCGGCCTCAACGGGCAGAATGCTCAGGTTTCCGCTCGAGTAGTTGCCGATAATCAGCCACTTACCGGTTTTGTCCACTTCCAGGTGTGTGCCCCCTTTGCCGCCGGTTGGTTGGGCATTCAGCAGCGTCAACTGGTGCGAGGCTTTGTCGATTGCGAACGCCCGGGCCGTATCACCCCCTCCCCCGACCGTATACAAAAACCGCTGATTGGCCGAAATCGACAGAAAGGAAGGATTTGAACCTTTGGCAATGCCCACGGGCGCAAAATCACCGGTTTTGGAATTGAACCGATACACGTAAATGCCTTCGCTGGTTTTGCGGGTATACGTCCCCACATACAGGTAATAGTCGCCGGTTTGCCCAAACGTCAGGAGACTGCTCAGACCTAAAAGACCGATCAGGATGGTTTTCTTCATACATTCCAAAGGGATTGGGGAGCCGTCTATACCGTCGCCAGCCCTATTTTCTCCGGGATTTTACGGTACAATCGACCTCATTTCCAGATAACCGACCGATCGATCTGCGGAATCGTCGCTCTTCCCGTTAAAATCATGGCAATTTCCAGTTCGGTTTTCAGGAGTTCAATGACTTTCGTTACACCGGCGGCCCCGCCACACGCCAGTCCGAAGCAAACCGGTTTGCCCACCAAAACCGCCCGCGCACCCAGCGCAATGGCTTTCAGGACATCCGTTCCGCGCCGGATGCCGCCATCCATCAAAACCGGTATGCGCCCGTTCACCCGGTCGGCAACGCGTGGCAGCGCGTCGATCGTGGCCGGAACCGTGTCCAGATTTCGGCCGCCGTGGTTGGAGACAATGATTCCGGACGCTCCGGCCTGAACGGCCTTTTCGGCATCTTCCGCATTCAGGATACCTTTCAGCAAAACCGGCGTTTTGGCAAACGAGTTAATCCACTCGATATCCTTCCAGGTCAGCGGTTTTTTCTCGTTCAGCGGCCCCGGCATGTGGTGCGTAATGACGTGATCCGGTAGGTTAAACCCGCCTTTCTCCTGCCGGTTTCGCACGCCCGGCACCGCCGTATCGACGGTAATGCAGATGGCGCGACAGCCCCGCGCTTCGGCTTCCTGAATCAGATTTCGGGTGTATTCCCGGTCGTCGCGGACGTACAACTGGAACCAGAGCGGCTGCGTTGCTGTCTGCGCAATTTCGGCCAATGGTGTGGTTGTAAACGAACTTACCACGTATACCGCTGAAGCAGCTCCGGCACCGCGGGCCGTGGCCAGTTCGCCCTCGGGGTGCATGATTTGATGATACGCCGTGGGAGCAATCAGAATCGGATGCGGCAATTCGTGACCCAAAAGCGAAATACGGGTATCGGGTTGACCGACGCCGTTGAGCACCGTCGGATTGAGTTTGATCGCGTCGAAAGCCTGCCGGTTCCATTGGATGGTCAGCTCATCAGCCGCCCCGCTGGCCACGTATTCGTACGCCATTTTTGACATTCGCTCAACCGCTTTTTCTTCGAAATCGGCGAGGTTCAGAAATTCGGTTAAATCGGTGGGCGTTTCGTTCCATGTATTCATTTCAATTCCGTCTGTAACAGACTTATTTTGTCCGGGGATTGTGCGCCAACCGGATTTAGTAAATGACGTCCTTTCTCATTCGAACAGCGGTTTTACCCGGTGTAACTCATCCGGCATTTAAACGTAAAAACCGCATTGCAACTTCAAATGACTGTTTTTTTCCAAAGTATCGATTTTAATTTTCAATTGCGAATACGCGAATGGCATCGCATCCATTCCAAACTCATTATGAGCGAATTACCTTTCTAAAAAAGCCCGACCGCAATCGGTTTACCGTTCCCTAAAAACCTACTTCCAGCTGGTTGCTTCTGGCCAATAGATCGATACCTTAGCACTCGTTCCTGTCCGGTATTTTCGGCGGGCGCGCGCCTGTTCATCAGCAACAATCGGGTCTGTTCACCACTTATTTTTTTCGATCGATCGTCATGGCAACCATGCGGGTTATTGCTCATTTCATGCATGCGTACGAGCGGGATCTTGCCCGGAAAGTACTCTCCGAACCGGAGGAAACGGAAAGTTATATCGTCGGAACGATTGATGAAACGCACATCGGTCCGTTGCTTGAACAGGGTCTGCTGGTCGAGGAACTACCGGCACCCGAATCCCCCGAACGGACGGCCAGTCGATCCGGTCGTTTTTCGATGGGGACTACCGCCAGCCGGGGCATTGAGTTCAACGATGATTTTAGTATTCCACGGGAGATCGACTTTTATAAAGTGTTTCTAACCAGCCCGTTGCTGGAATCCCAGCGGGCGCGGCTGGGCGCGTTGAACGTAAAACCGCTGGAGTTTATTCCTCCCAATTCCTTCACAGCCCAACTCTCGATCGCCCAGGTACAGGACTTACGCAACGAATCATTTGTCAGTGATGTAACGCTTTTCACGACACCCGCCGTCAACCGAAAAACCGCTACCCGCGGAATTGGCGGTGTCGTTCCGCAACTGAGCAGTATCAAAACCTACGACATTCGGCTGCACCTGGCGGAAGATCTCTCGACCGTGACCGAGGCACTTCGGGGCCGGAATGCGCTGGTGGCACGGGCGGAAGGCCGAAAAATCCGGATTCAGGCACTGGAAGGCGACCCACTCCTTGACGACCTCACGATGATGCCGGAAGTGGCTGAACTGGAGGAGTTTATCCCACCCGGTTTGTTCAACGACATTGCCCGGCAATTACTGCGGATCGATAACCCAGCCGTTCCGCCGGGTTTGACAACGACCAATATTACCCAAACCGGGAAAGGACAGATCGTGGGCGTGGCCGATACCGGTATCGATGACTCGCATCCCGATCTCACCAACCGCCTGATCGGAGCGGTGGCCCTCGGGCGAGCCGGCGACCATTCGGACCCGAATGGACACGGCACGCACGTCGCGGGCTCGGTTGCGGGCGACGGTTCGGCTTCGGGCGGAAATGTAAAGGGCACCGCTCCTGAAGCCTCCTTATTCTTTCAGTCGCTGCTGGATGCGCGGGGCGAGTTGGGCGGTTTACCGCTCAATCTCTTCGATCTGTTTGAAGAAGCTTATGTGAATGGTGCGCGGATTCACAACAACAGTTGGGGGGCCAACACGGAAGCTCGTTACACGTTCAATTCCAACGAAGTAGACGAATATGTCGACCAGCGCCGGGATATGTTGATCGTGATTGCGGCCGGGAACGACGGCAACGCGGCCAAATCGAACCAGCGGGTGCAACCCGGTTTTGCCGACTGGCTTTCGGTGGGGTCGCCAGCCACGGCCAAAAACGCCCTGACGGTGGGCGCCAGTCGCACTAACCGCACCACGGGCGGCTATGCGGCCCTAACCTACGGGAGCGTCTGGGGCGGTTCGTTTCCGCTTCAGCCCAGCGCGGTCGAGACGGTTTCGGGGGATGTCACCAGCATGGCCGAATTCAGCAGCCGCGGCCCCTGCGACGACGAGCGGATCAAACCCGATCTGGTAGCGCCCGGAACCGATATTCTTTCCACCAGATCGAAACTGGCACCGCTTCGCAACTTCTGGGGTCCGGATACGCGTCCGGAATACGCCTACAACGGCGGCACCAGCATGGCAACTCCGCTGGTGTCGGGTTGTGCCGCGCTGGTTCGGCAGTATTACGTCGAAGACCGGCAGCATGCCGAACCCAGTGCCGCCCTGCTGCGGGCCACGCTCGTAAACGGCACCAACATGCTGACGGGGCGAAGCGCCATTGCCGAACACGCCGGTCTGCCGAATTTTCACCAGGGTTTTGGCGGCCTGGACATGAGCATGACGATTCCCAACGCGGCCCAAACCTTTGATCTGGCCTTTATCGATTCCTGGAAAAAAGACGCTCAGATGCAGTTTGTCCGAACCGGTCAGCGGTTTCAGTTTGCCTTCAAACTCCCAGCTCTCAGCTGGCTTCGTCTCTGTCTGGTCTACACCGATGCGCCCGGCCGCGCACTCCAGAACGACCTGAACCTGGTGATGGAATACCGCCCGGCCGCCGGACCACCCACCAAATTTGCCGGAAATCAGGACGCCGTGGCCAATCAGTTGCTGAAAACCCCGGACCGGAAAAATAACGTTGAGATCATTCGGCTGGACAATGCCCAGCCCGGTCAATACATCGTTCAGGTAAGTGCGTATAATTTTTTCAAGGGCAATTTTCAGGATTTCGCCCTGGTCGTAACGGCGCCTGCCATTCAGAATTTTGGTCGAATTTAACTACTAGACAGTCAGACAAGAGATGAAAGAGAAAAGACTAATCGCCGACTTCCAAACAAATAATCGCAAACTCCTTTTCTTTTTTCTCTTGTCCAATCTCTTTCTTCTCTTCCATTAACTAGTTAGCAAGATGGTTTTTCGCATGATACAGGCCGAATTCGGCGATTGTCTGATTCTGGAGACGCCGGATACCGACGGCACCATTCGGTATATTCTGGTCGACGGCGGGCCGGAAGGAACGTACGACCATCACCTCAGCGCGGAACTGGACGCCATCCGCCAAAAGGGTGGCCAACTCGATCTGGTGGTGTTGAGTCACGTCGACGGCGACCACATTGTCGGGCTGCTGGATCTGTTTTCGGAACTGCTGGTACGTCCGCAGATTCAGGTCGCCCAACTCTGGCTGAACAGCTTCGACAAAGCCATTGGTCAGAATAATGCCATTGCTACCCGCGTTAGCGAGGTTTTTCATCAGGCGGGTATGCAGGGCGTTCAGATGGCAAACACCGAAGAGGTGACCATTCAGTCGATCAACCAGGGCAACAAATTGCGGACACGGGCCCAGCAACTGCACATTCCGATCAATCCCGGTATTCCCGACGGCCTGATCAAAGCCGCGGCCAAACCGCAAAAAGTTAAGATCGGCGGAATTACCTTCACGGTGGTGGGCCCCACGACCCAAAATCTGAAAGAGTTGCAAAAAGAATGGCAAAAATGGCTCGATAAACAGGATGACGCCCTTGCGTCCTCCGATCTTGAGAGCTTTGCGATGGCCGACGAGAGCATTCCGAATCTGAGCAGCATCTGCCTGCTGGCCGAATCGAACGGCGTCCGGATTCTGCTGACGGGCGACGCGCGCGGGGACCATCTGTTGCAGGGATTGAAACAAGCCAAATTGCTGCAACCCGACGGTTCCATCGACGTCGATGTGCTGAAAGTGCCGCACCACGGCAGCGACCGCAATGTAACCCTGGATTTTTTCCGGAAAGTACGGGCCAAACAATACGTCATTTCGGCCAATGGAAAATACGGCAATCCGGATTATGACGTCCTAAAATGGATCGTTACGGCGGCAACCGTGCAGCAACGGCCCATCGAATTGGTGATCTCGAACGATATCCCAACCGTCCAGCAGTTCATCCAGGATTTTCCGATGAATCAAAACACCTACACCGTCCGGTTTATGCCCAAAGACGACCATTCGATGGTGGTTTGAGCGATATACTTTATACTGAGGCTGTTAAAAGCTCTTCCCTGACTCGCCGGGCGACGATTTTTTCTTCGCCCGGCTGCAACATCCAGGCCGTTATCCGCACCAGATTTTCGCCTTTGAGCGTTTCGGCCACCGCCGGATCGACTGAATCCGAACCCGCCTGATAGTGGTACAGCGGCAAGCCGGCAAAACCGGCTTCGATCGACGGAAGTCCATTTCGTAACCGGTCGCGCAATTCCCGGCCCGTCAGTTTTACCACCGCATCGTCCCAGCTGATGGTCAAAACCGGGGTCACATTGCCCAGTTCGGGAATCGTAATTTTAGTGGTAATCCCCTTCAAGCCACTCACCGCGTTCTGCATGTAGGCAATGCGGTTTTCCCACTCTTTCCATTCCTTGTCGTGGTCGTTCGCCAGGTATTTTTCCAGCGCGACGTACATGCCGAGGATTTCTTCCTTATTGACTTTATGCCCCCGTGCCACAGTAAAACCTCTTGGCGGTGAATTCAGTCGGGCGGCCGCAATCAGGTCTTTTTTACCCATCAGAATACCGGCGCTCTGCGGGCCGCGAATGGCTTTTCCGCCGGAAATAAACACCAGATCGAAGCCCATCTCGTTGAATTTCCAGAGGTTGGAAACCGGCGGCACGTCGGCGGCAATATCGATGGAAGTCGGGATGTTGTGTTTTTTACCCAGCGCCACCCATTCTTCGTGCTTGATCTGGCCCTGATTGGAAACAATGTTCAGGAAGTGGAGCAGGGCGGTTTTTTCGCTGATCGCTTTTTCGACATCGTCGACCGTTTCCACCTCTACAATCCGGCAGCCGGTGTTCAGAAACGCGTGGTTGTAGCGTTCGTTGTGGGTTTTCTGGCAGATCACTTCCGACTTCATCCCGGTACCTTCCAGGTGCGGCAGTTGCTCCACCTTCCGGACGTCCAAACCGGTCAGCACGCCCGCCAGCCCCAGCGTCATGGCCGAAAAAGCGCCGGAGGTTACCATAGCCGCTTCGGAATGAACCCGTTGCGCAATGCGTTCGCCCACTTTGTCCTGTACCTCGTCGATCATGGCGAAATGCCCGGACGTCCGGTCGATGATCTCGACAACCTCCTCGCGCATAATGCAGCCCGACATGTAGGTCAGCGTTCCGGCGGCATTGATAAATGTCCGGATGCCCAGTTCCTGAAAAATATCCCGGTGTTTGGCTGGGGCATTGGCGGCAGTCGCCAAAACCGCCTGCGGGGCGGCTCCGGCCAGGGGTAAAACCGTCAATCCTTTTAGAATCTCCCTGCGGTTCATGATCGTATCTCTGGTAAAGGCCCTAATTTACTGGAGATACGCCCTAAATTCCTACGCCATCACGACACTTTTCTTGCCCTGCTGGTAATGCGTGGGCGTCAGGCCCGTGTATTTTTTGTAGGCAATCGAAAAATGCTGGGAATGCTCGTAGCCCAGCATAGCAGCCACCTCGTCCACGGTATACGAACAGTGGCGAAGCAGCTTACCGGCATATTCCATCCGCAGTTTCCGGAGGTAATTGAAAACCGTGGTATCGAAGAGTTCCTTAAAACCTTTTTTCACCTTGAATTCATTCAGCAGGCAATACCGGCTGAGCTGCGCCAGCGTGTGTTCTTCCAGAAAAGTAGCTTCCAGATAGGCTTTCAACTGGTGCAGTTTTTCGGCTTCGTGCGGAGGAACGGTTTCGGACCCGGCCACCGGTTTTCGGAACTGGTCGATTTCCAGCGCCACCAGTTCCAGCACCCGCGACTGAATCAGCAGATTGCGCATCGGCCCCGTGGCTTTGTTGCTGCGAATATCGTCGATCAGGTGCCGCATCTGGGGCGTGATGGTCTGCACGCCCCGCACCCCGGAAAACGGACGGTCGTGGTGTAACTCCGTCAGAATCTGTTCACTCCACGCATCATCCGACCCGATGGCAGCCGCGAAAAAATCCCGATCCAGCCCAATCAGCAACGACGCCATCGACTGCCCGCCCTTCATCTGGTTGGTGTGCCCCGACTCGGGCGTATGAATCAGGTTGTGCGTTCCGGCGCGCATATTCAGGTCGTGGCTCAAGCCCCGAAACCGGGAATCGATCGTTCCTTCGAGCATGAAATTGATGGAAATGCTGTTGGAAGGCACGGTATCGTGCAGTTCGATGTCGCTGGCAATATCCCACCGCATATCGATCAGTTGCAGGTGCGGAAAACCGGCGTGTTTCAGCTGAATCGATCCGGCTTTGGGGTGGTACAAGGCATCGGCGCTCTTTATGGATGCCCCCGCCAGCGGGAAAGGACTCGGTTTGTTCAAACTTTCAATTACTTCAAAATCAAACAAATCCGTCGCATTTAACACCATCGTCGCCATAACCTGAGTCTTGTTTTTGGAAAAGCGATTGGCCTTCGGAAACCAATCTTTTGCCGAAGAAATCCGGCCTTGTAAAACAAAAATAGGCGCTCGTTCAGGTTGGAAGAATGAGAAACCGGCTCAATTGGAAGAACAGGGGCGTCAATTGGTAAACCGCCTGCCTGAACTGAAAAACCGCCATTCGTCAAAATCCGTTTCGGGTAGGTGCTAATCCGGTTTGCGTAGGCAACCGCTGTCCATCCAGACCGACCTTTGCAAAACAATCTGTAAACAACCACGCGAATGAATCCTTTTAAACAAGCATCGAATTTGTTCAGTCTCTCTTTTATGCATCGGTTAATGCGGTTTTCGTTTCCCGGGAAACTGATGATCTATTTTCTGGCGGCCACGCTGCTGGTAGCCGGTTGTAAAACAACGGAGCCCGGGCCGACCGAACCCTTACAGGCCAACGCCGGGCCGGATCAACCCGTTCAGGTAGGGCAGCCCGTCACGCTCGACGGTACGGCTTCGAAAGACGGCCCGGGAAAACCGCTCACGTACCAGTGGGCCATTCTGCGAAAGCCCGCGAAAAGCGTCGTTACGCTAGCCCTGTCCGAAACCGCCCGACCTACGTTTACGCCCGATGAAGTAGGGGAATACGAACTCCGACTGACGGTTTCCAACGGCGCGGCCACGAGTTTCGACAACGTGCTGGTGCTGGCGTCGACGGCCCAGCCGCTGACCATCGACCGTGATATTACGGTGAAAACCGTACTGGAAGACCGCATTCTTAACCCGAATCTCCCCGACTACATCGTGCCAAAAAGCATTGCCGTCAAGCACGAACTGACCATTCAACCGGGCGTGGTGATTGCGTTTGAACGGGATGTCCGGTTTGACATCAACGACGAAGGTGGCATCCTGATCGCCAAAGGAACTGCCGAGAAAAAAATCCGCTTCATCGGTGTCGGGCAAACCAAAGGATACTGGGCGGGCATTATGGTGTATTCCGAGAGCAACGTCAACGTGATGGAACAGGCCGACCTGTTCCATGCGGGAAGTCGTCCGATGCTGGATAACAAAAAAGTGGGCATGGCTCTATTCAAGGAAAGCCAGATGGCGCTGAAAAACACGCTGTTCGCCCAAAACGATGGCTACGGTTTGTTCGTCCAGGAAACCGCTCTGTTGCGGGAGTTTTCGACGAACGCGTTCAGCAACAATACCGAAGCAGGCATTCTGCTTTCGACCGAAAACGTGGCAAAACTGGACGCGGCTTCCATTTTTACGGGCAATAATGGACGGAACGTCGTCGAGATCAACGGGGATTACATCGGAAATAATACGACCAAAAACAGCGAAATCGTCTGGGGCGGTTTTGCCGATAAGACACCTTACCGGCTACTGAATTCCGTGGCGGTTCGTTCCGGTTGGAAACTAAATCCGGGCGTTACCCTTGAAATAGCCCGCGATGCCTCGATTATCGTCAACGAAGAAGGCTATCTACTCGCCAAAGGCACCGCGAATCAGAAGGTTATTTTCACCGGAGCCGCCAACGCATCGGCCTATTGGCAGGGCATTCTGAGTCATTCGGTCAGCGCCCAGAATAGCATCGAACACGCGGAAATCACTAACGCCGGCAGCAAAGTGATCATCTCGGGCAAACGGGCGAATGTAGCCCTGTACGGTAATCATGCCACCATCACCATTCGAAATACCCGCATCAGCGGCAGCGGAGGACACGGGATTTGGGTTGGCTACGGTTCCACCATCAATGCCGATGCAGCCACCAGCAACACCTTCGACAGCAACGCCCAAACCGCCGTCGAAGTGGAAGAGTAAGACTGTCGTATTCTTCCAGCCAACGACAACCTCGCCAGCCGGGGTTGTCGTTGGCTATTTCGTGGAGAAGTGCGTTTTTGCCCCTATTTGTTTTTTTGCAAAAATCATCCCAACTTTCTTATTTTTACTCCGGCTGTTGGAACCCAATTACCTCGAAAACCATGTCATTTCAGGCCTACATCGATAACATCGAGAAGAAAACAGGCAAAAAACCGGACGATTTTAAACAAATCGCCAGCGAAAAAGGGCTGCTTAAACCGGGGGTGAAAGCCGGTGAAATTGTGAGCTGGCTCAAAACCGATTTTGAATTGGGGCACGGTCACGCGATGGCGATCTACAAGGTTTTCAAAGACGACGGATTGATATAAAACAGTCGCTATCAACCCGTTAAAACCTATTGCTGTTTAACGATACACCCACCGATGAGAGAAAGTGAGCTGGATTTTTACCTGAGTCTGGGTTATTTCCGGATGCATCAGGACGTTTTTACCTGCCGATACCTGGTGCATGACAATACCATTTTTCCCGTTCACTGGCTGCGAATTGACCTCAAACACGTCGACTACCAGGCCAAACAACGCGCTCTGCTCCGGCGAAACGAAAAATTCACCACGATCACAAAACCGTTTGTTCTCACGGACGAAATCAGGGCACTTTTTGCGGTTTACCGAAACGCCGTGGACTTCGAAGCGCCCGATTCGATAGAAGCCTGGCTGCTGAACGGGGCCACGTACAACCGTTTCGACACCTATTCCGTGGAAGTCCGAGACCAGAACCGGCTGATTGCGGTCGGTATTTTCGACAACGGCTCCGAAACCATTGCCGGTATTATGAATTTTTACGACCCCGAATACCGCAAATACAGCCTGGGCAAATACCTGATGATGCAAAAAATCAACCACGCCCGGCAGGGGCACAAACTCTACTATTACCCGGGTTATCTGGTCAGTAACTACCCCAAATTCGACTACAAGCTGTTCCCCTGCGAAGCGGCCACCGAAGTGTACGACGACACAACGGGGCAGTGGCTCCCCTTTTCCTGGGAAACCGTCAATGCCCTGGCCGCCGACATTCTGGATGAATCGTAGACGCCGGAGTCCGATCGGTTTTTGCGCTTATATCTTTTGAAAAACCACAATTCCGTTGTGTCCACCGAACCCGAAGGTGTTGCTCATGGCGGTTTTGACGTTCGTGCGGACGGCTTCGTTCAGCACGAGGTTCAGGGTTTCGGGAATCGCCGGGTCGCGCACTTCGGTGTTAATAGTCGGCGGAATGACGTTGTCGCGCAGGGCCAGCAGGCAAACGATGGCTTCAATGGCCCCGGCGGCTCCCATCAGGTGGCCGGTGATCGACTTGGTCGCGCT
Organism: Larkinella rosea; assembly: GCF_003858635.1. GTDB lineage: Bacteria > Bacteroidota > Bacteroidia > Cytophagales > Spirosomataceae > Larkinella > Larkinella rosea. Next base: position 679,947 of record NZ_RQJO01000009.1, on the reverse strand, counting down.
GATCTGCAGTTTTGTTTTTTTATTTCCGGTCAAGCGGGCTACGGCGTTCATTTCCGACAAATCGCCCACCGGCGTCGACGTCGCGTGGGCGTTCAGGTAATCGAGGTCTTCGATATTGAGTTTGGCTTCCTTCAGCGCCAGTTGCATGGCTTTGGTGGCTCCCACCCCATCCGGATGCGTAGCCGTTATGTGGTACGCGTCGGCGGTCATGGCCGCGCCGATCATTTCGCCGTAGATCGTGGCCCCGCGCTGAACGGCGTGTTCGTATTCTTCGAGCACAATCGCGCCCGCGCCTTCGCCCATCACAAAACCGTCGCGATCGACATCGAACGGCCGCGAAGCCGTTGCAGGATTGGCATTCTGGGTCGACATGGCTTTCATGGAACAATACCCGCCGAACGACGAGGGCGTAATGGGCGCGTCGGAACCGCCACTGACGATGATTTTGGCTTTCCCGAGCCGGATGTAATTGAAAGCGTCCATCAGGGCAGAATTGGAACTCGCGCAGGCCGAAACCGCCGTGTAGTTGATGCCCCTAAAACCGCTGCGGATCGAGATCAAACCGGAAGCCAGGTTGATGAGTACTTTCGGAATCATAAACGGACTAAACCGGGGATGGCCGTCGCCCAGCACAAACTCTTTCGTCTGATCTTCAAGGGTTTCCGTCCCACCTTGTCCCGATCCCCAAATCACCCCGACATCGAAGGGGTCCATTTTTTCCAGCTCAAAACCGGAGTCTTTGATGGCCTGATCGGCCGCAATGAGGGCGTATTGGGTAAACCGGTCGGTCCGTTTGATGTCGGCGCGGTTTAGGTACTGCGAAGGGTCAAAATTCGTAATTTCTGCCGCGAACTGCGTCCGAAACTGGGAGGCATCGAAACGGTTTATGGGGGCAAAGGCCGACTGGCCCTCTACTACCTGACGCCAGAACGTCGAAATATCCGTACCAATGGGAGTAAATGCACCTAATCCTGTAATAACAACCCGGTGTAACATGTGAACCTAAAAGTGAGTATTCCGAAAATGTGTCCGCAAAGAAAGCGACTTCCTTTGTGGGATAAAACGTCGGAATGAATTTAGGTTCCGTACCCACGGACTAAAGTCCGTGAGATTTACATTCGGGTAGTGATCAATTTTTTCACAAAAATGACCCGGCTAAACCGGAACGCCCGCCGGTTCGGAGACACAAACCGGCACGGGTTCTCTCCCCAATTTTTTCAGGAGCCGGTAATGCGAAGACAAGGCGGACGAAAAACTCGGGTTTTCGATGTACGGCAGGTCAAATTCATGCGCGGTTTGTCGGACAATGGCCGTAATAACCGGATAGTGAATGTGGCAGATTTTCGGAAAGAGGTGGTGCTCGATCTGGCGGTTCAATCCTCCGCACAGAAAAGCCGCCAGCGCGGAGTTGGGCGCAAAGTTGGCCGTGGTCTGCATCTGGTGAACCGCCCAGGCTTCCTGCATTCCAACCCCTTCGACCGGCACCGGAAAGGTGGTTCCCTCAACAACGTGCGCTAGTTGAAAAACCAGTCCCAACACCAGCCCTTCTACCATGTGCATCAAGACAAAACCGATCGCAAACTGCCACCAGGGCAGATCGAGCACCAGTAATGGCACGACGATGAAGAAAACATAATAGCCAATTTTAGTAGCAAACAAGGTGATGTATTCTTTCCGGGGATGGTTTGTGTTGTCGCACTGCCCAATGGTTTTCTTGAAAAACTTGAGGAAATCCTTGCGAAAAACCCACGAAAGCGACGCCAGTGAGTAGAGCGGAAAGGCGTACCACTGCTGAAACCGCTGCCACGGACGCAGGGGTTCATCGACATCGACGCGGATCAAACCGGGCGCAATTTCAATGTCTTCGTCGTGGCCGGGAATGTTGGTATAGGTGTGATGCACCACATTGTGCGTGATTTTCCAGACATACGGATTGGCTCCGATCAGGTAAAAACTGGAAGCCACCAGGCGGTTTACCCAACTACGCGACGAAAATGCGCCGTGGATGGCATCGTGCGAAACATTGAAACCGATAAAAGCCGCAAAAGCCCCCAACACCAACGCCATTGCCAGCATCGTCCAGGTACCAAACTGATTTGACAAAATCAGGCCGTAAAGCGTCAGGTAACCCGTCATGAAGAATGTGGCTTTGGCCCACATCGCGCCGTTGGCGTGGGGCGAAAGGCCTTTTTCCTTGAAGTGGACATTGACACGCTGGCGGACGGTGGAGAAAAACTGAGACCGATTCGTGGTGTTGAATTTCAATGGGTTTACCATAAACGAATAGTTAAAAATTCGGCCGATTTTTTAGAATCTGTTTTGTGAAAGTTAATCGGCCCTTCTAAGTGAATAGGTAATGAACCATGGTTCATCAGGGCTATTTTTTGCCAGTCAATATCTTTTCGGGTTACAAAAACCGCTTTGGTTAATTCCCGAATGGATTATGTGCAAAAAAGAGACCAAATAATCCTTAAAAGTAAGAGCTAAATTAGTAAACGCCGGGACGTTTCCCAACGAATTTCCTGATAGATAAAAGAGGGGTGGAACTGAAAGACTAGAGAAAGTCGATACAGATGTGTAATCTACAAACAAATTATGGATTTCCAACCAACATCCAGATTAATAACGATGAAGGGGCGGTTTTATTGGAGATGCGAAAGTTTATTGCGCGGTTTACCATTTTCGGTTACGGTTTTCAGTTCACGGTGGCTGACGCAAGCTACAACAGGAACGCGTCAGCCACCGTGAACTGAAAACCGTAAACCGAACCTACCTATTTATCCCACGAAAGCGGTGTCGACAGGGGTACTTCGGCCGGAACGTTGACGCCGTTTTTCGCAGTTTCGCCGTTCGGGTAGGCAGCCCGGCGGATGAAGGTCGGCAGGGCGGCATTCAGCGGAAGCGTGAACCCCTTGTATTTGTAATCATAACGGCGGGCGTCGTTCCAGGCTTCCGGATTCAGGTACGTTGCGACATATTTCTCCTTGAAAATCAGGTCGATCGTCAGGGCCGCCGAACCGACCCCGACAGCCGGATTGGCCAGGTAGGCATCTCTTGCAGCTGCCGCTACACCGTATTTGTCCATATTTGCAGTAATTCCAGCCAGGTAAGCCGTGTATGCGCGCGCCTTGTCACCCGCCCGGAAAGCGGCTTCAGCTTCGACAAATTTCATTTCTGAGAACGTCGCAATCAGCAAAGGCGACGCGTCACCCGTCAACGGGGAGTTCAGCGAAATGTAATTTTCGTCTTTGGTGGTGTTGTTTCCGCCCACATTGCCCTGCCCGTTCCGGGTGCCTTTGTAATCGTTGTTGACGGTTTTATCCGTAATTTTTTCAATGCGCGGGTCAAAAACGCCGTAGGTCACCCCGTTCAAATGATTGACCAACTGACTGGAAAGCCAGCCATCGAGCAGCAGAGCCGCGTTGTCGCGGGCCACCTGCGCCCACGGATTCCGCAGCAGAAACGACGACATCTGCGCATCGTCGGCATTGGAAGTATACGATTTCGAAACCGCATCCAGCACATCGGCCGGTTTGTAGGTCGCCTGCTTCGACACTTTATTCAGCATCCGGGCTTTCAGCGCATAAGCGGTTTTCGTCCATGCGGCCGTGTTTCCTTTGTGAATCAAATCGTTGGAACCGGCCAGCTTCACTTTCGAATCGGTTTTGGCCAGTTCGGTAATGGCTTCATTCAATAAGGTTAAAGCGGTAGTATACAGCGTTTCGCCGGTATCGTACTTCGGCGTCAGCGTGGTGCCGGTAAAGGCATCGGAGAACGGAGCCGAGCCAAACACGTCGGCAATCAGCGTCAGGTGATACGCCAGCATGACATCGGCCACCCCAACGTATTCGGAAGCGCCCTGCTCCTGCGCCATCTTTTTCAGGTCATACAGGTCGGCCATTCCGAAATAAACCGCATCCCAGGTTGCGGTATAATCCGTTACCTGATAGGTATCCGTCGATCCGGCGGTTCCCGGATTGGCGAGGTATTGCACAAAATAAGACGTCGTATTGGCGACCCGCTGCGAGTTCAGGGCGGTTTTTTGAGTCGTGGTCGAAAGCAACGACGCCAGTGGCGGATTCGCAATCAGGTTCGGATTGTCTTTCAGGTCAAAGTAATCCTTGCACCCACCCAGGCCAATCAGCAGCAGGGTCAGCAGCGGAAATATCGATTTATGATTGAATTTCATGGTTGTCAGGAAATAAAGTGTTTTTAAAAACCGACATTCAGGGTGAACAACAGGCTGCGCAGCGCCGGATACGTAAATCCGGTGAAGCCATCGACATTGCTGCCGCTATTCGTCGAACTGGTTTCGGGATCGTAACCCGAATAACCGGTCCACAAAGCGAGGTTATTACCCGTTGCACTTAACCGTACACTTTTAAGAAACGTGTTTTTAAGAATGGATGACGGTAAGTTATACGATAGGCTGGCGGACCGTAGCCGGACCCAGGAAGCATCTTCGATGAAGTTTTCAGACACGCCCCGGTAGACATTCCGGTAAAAACCGTTGGTATAATCGACGCCGTCCGGCCCTTTGCCCTGCCCCAGCCAAACCGGTTTGGTGTTCCGGGTTCCGTCGGCCAGCACGCCGTCGAACACTTTGGTATCGTTGCGATCTTCCGTGTATTTGGCGATCCCGAAGGCGGCAAAAAAGTTGTCCAATTGGTTGTAGCGATATTGTCCCACGCGGGCGTCAAACAAAACCGCCAGCGAAAAATTGCCGTAGCGCACCGTATTCGTAATCCCACCGATCCATTTGGGCTGCGAATTGGCGATCAGTTTCTGCGCCGTACTGATGACCGGAAAACCGTTGGCCCCAATTACAACCGGGCGGTCTTTATCCAGAACCGTCGGATTTTCGTCAACGGCATTGGCGTAATAGCGTTTGTACGTCCGGCCGTAAAGATTGCCGTAGGCATACCCCGGAATCAGTTTCATCGTCACCGTCGAACTCGAATAACCGAACTGCGAAGCGTAATTGATTTCCGTCAACCCGTTCCGCAGGCTGAGAATTTTGTTGCGGTTGGCCGAAAAGTTTAGGTTAACATCCCAGCTCAGTTTTCCTTTCCGAACGGGCGTTCCGCGCAGAATCAGTTCAATCCCTTTGTTCCGCATCGAACCGGAGTTAATAGCGGCCTTTACGTACCCCGTCGAAGACGTCACATCGACCTGAATAATCTGGTCTTTGCTGATCGAATGGTAATAGGTCAAGTCCACGCCCAGCCGGTTGTTCAGGAAACTCATTTCCAGACCACCTTCGTAGGTATCCGTGAACTCCGGTCGCAGATTCGGGTCACCAAGTAACGCTCCGCGGGTAAAACCGGTCGATCCGGATGGTAAATTCAGGTAGGAAGCGTAGCCGGAAACCGTCGAATACGGAGCCGCATCTTTCCCGATTTTGGCGTACGACGCCCGCAATTTCCCCATTGTAATGAACGCCGGTAGTTTCAGTTGATTCGAAAAGACGTAGCCCAGGCTGGCCGACGGATAAAAGAACGAGTTGTTCGGTGCCAGCAGCGAGGACGTTACGTCGTTCCGGCCCGTCAGCGTCAGGAACAGGAAATCCTTGTAATCGAAGGTTAATTCGCCGAAAATGCCCATCAGCCGGTAATCCTCCGCCGACTGCGAGGGCGTGATCGTCTTGGCATTCCGCAAATCGAAGTAGTTATACACCGTCAGTTCGTTGCCTTCCGCACCAAAACTCCGGATCCGGCGGTCGTACAGGTCGTACCCCAGCCGCAGCGTTGCGTTCAGGCTTTCGCCAAATTTGGTGGTCGCACTGGCCGCAAAGGTCGAGGTAATGGCCCGGAAATTGGTGTGATACTGGTACACAAACCCCAGTTCATTGTCTTCGAAGGTTAGCTCCCCCGCCCTACCCGTTGGGCCGGGCGCTGTCCGCTTCCGATCTTCCGAGTACGTATCCAGCCCCACGCGGTAATTGAACGACAGCCACTTCAGGGGCGTGTAAACGAAATTCAGACCGCCCACCATCCGGTTGACGTTATCGCGCAGTTTGTTGGTCATCGCCCCGTAAATCGGGTTGCCGTTATCGGGGCTATACGCTTTGTACGAACCGTCCGCGTTCAGGTAATCCCGAACGTCGTAGCGGGGCGACCAGTAACTCAGGCTTTCGTTGTAGCGATCGGCATTGTAACGATCTCCGCCCGAATTGATAAAGTTCAAATTGGCGTTGGTCGTAAACCGGTCGCTGAACTTGACGTTGGTATTTAACCGCACCGACAGTTTTTCGAAATCCGTGAACGGAATAACGCCCTCCTGCTTCAAATGACCAATCGACGACAGAAAATTGATCTTTTCGTTGCCACCCGAAAACGACAGATTGTTCTGGTACTGTTTCCCGGTATTGTAGGCGTCTTTAAAGTGATTGTACAATTTCTGTGGGTGCGTCGGGTCGATCTTGATCGCTTCCGCGACGGTTGGTCCCCAGGAAGGGAAAAAGTCCTGCGGATTGTAAACACCCGAATAACCAATGGTATACTTATCCTGCACTTCCGGAAACTTATTGACATTGTCTATCCCGAACGTGCTGCTGAAATTTCCCCGCAAGGCACCGGTTTTTCCCGATTTGGTTGTAATCACCACAACGCCGTTGGCGCCCCGCAACCCGTATAAAGCCGTGGCGGCCCCGCCTTTCAAAATGTTAACCGTCTCGATATCATCGGGATTGATGTCGGCTGCCCGGTTCGACATGCCCCGGAATTCGGCCCCCGAATTGGTGGTGCCCGTCGAGGTGCTGTTGTCGAACAAAACGCCGTCGACCACGAACAGCGGCTGGTTGTCGCGGGTGGCATCGATGGAGTTAATGCCGCGAATCAGAATCCTGGCACCCTGACCGGGCGCTCCACCGGTACTGGAAATGGTCACCCCGGCCACTTTGCCCTGCAAGGCATTGACCATGTTCGTCTGCCGGTTTTGCACCAGTTCGTCCGAATTGACACTCTGCGACGCATACCCCAACGCTTTCTTTTCGCGACTGATTCCCAGGGCCGTCACCACCACTTCGTTCAGCATCTTGGTGTCCGTTTTCAACGAAATGTTGATGCTCCGGCGATTTTCGACTGTAATTTCCTGGGTTTCAAAACCGATGTAACTGAAAACCATCACGGTATTCCCCGGTGTTACCCGCAGGTTGTACCGGCCATCGGCGTCCGTCAAGGTCCCGGTGGTGGTACCTTTCACCGAAACGTTAACGCCTGGCAGGGCACCTCCGTCGCCGTCGCTCGTCACCCGTCCACTGACTTCGATCTGCTGCGCCACCGCCAGCGATGAGCAAAACAGCCCGATCACGCCCAAAAAAATCCGTAGCTTTTGTTTCATAGTTTCTCATACGTTTTAAATGATCATATTAAGTATTCGCATGGCAAGGTGAACATTTATCCAAAATTTTGCAATTTTTGCTATTAAACGTAGATTCTTCGGTCACTTACGTCATTAATAATGGATTTATCTGAACAAAATAAAGGAACGGCATCCGTTTGGGCGGGTGAAACCGAATCCTTCGCCAATGGCGCAGTCACCTCGCCGGTCGTAAAAAGTGTGGCGTTTGCGTACCACGATCTCGACGACTGGTATGAGGTCGCGACCGGAAAAGCCGACGGTCATATTTACAGCCGGAATACCAATCCGACGGTGCATGTACTCGAGGAAAAAATTCGTATCCTCGAAAGCGCCGAGGCCGCCACTTCGTTTGCGACCGGCATGGGCGCAATCAGTAACACGTTGTTTGCGCTGCTCGGTCCCGGAAAACGGGTGGTTTCGATCAAGGATACGTACGGCGGAACCAGTCGGCTTTTTCTGGATTTCCTTCCTTCATACCAGATCGACGTAAGGCTCTGCGAAACCGGGAATCACGAAGCGATGGAAGCCGAAATGGCAAAAGGCTGCGACCTGGTATACCTGGAAACACCGACGAATCCAACGCTGAAAGTGGTCGATATTAAACGCTTATCGGCGGCCGCTCATCAGGTGGGTGCCGTGGTCGTGGTCGATAATACGTTCGCGACGCCGATCAACCAGAATCCGCTGAAACTCGGTGCCGATCTGGTACTGCACAGTGCGACCAAGTTTCTCGGCGGCCATTCCGACGCGATGGGTGGTTTGTTGTGCGGAAAAAAGGAACTGGTCGAAAAAGTGTTCCGGTTTCGGGAAATCAACGGGGCCAGTTTGCAGGCCGACCCGGCCTATCTGATTGCGCGCGGCATGAAAACGCTGGAACTCCGGATCGAGCGGCAAAATGCGTCGGCGCTGAAAATTGCCCGGTTTTTGAAAGCGCACCCCAAAATCAGCGACGTGTTTTACCCCGGGCTCGAAACACATCCCGGCCACGAAATTGCTGCCGCGCAGATGAGCGGTTTTGGTGGCGTCATGAGCTTTGCGCTGAACGGCGACTACGAAGACGTCAAAACGTTTCTAACCAGCCTCCGGTTTGTGCATCTGGCCGCCAGCCTGGGGTCGGTGAGCACCCTGGCCGGACCACCGCGCACCACCAGCCACGTCGAACTGACAACGGAACAGCGCGCCCAGCTTGGGATTCCCGAAAGCCTGATCCGCTATTCGGTTGGTATTGAAAACGTGGAGGATTTAATCGGGGATCTGAGCCAGGCGCTGGCCGCTCTGGAACCGGTTTTTCAGGACGAGAAAATCGGTTTATCCTGATGTATACCAAGATGAAAAAGGGAGCAGGCAAAGCTCTCTTTTTTATCTTGTGCAGTTGCTTTTACACACTCGGCGCGTTTTCCGGAATGGCGATTCGTAAGGAGCTGAACACCTGATCCCGAATATCCGCGTCTGAAAGCAGCTCGGCGACCGGCCAGGACACGTTCAGTTTTTGACAAAACAGCAGTGCTTCGTTGCCACTCATTAAGGAATTAGCCACAATTGTGTATTTACAGCCGGGAAGCATGGCGGCCAGGTGCGCGCCGGAAATAATAATCATTCGCTTACCTGGGAAGACGGCTCAGAATTTCGGTTTGTCCGCCTTTCAATTCACGTATTTCGGACAGCAATTTCGTCATCGAGCTTTCGGGCTCCGGCAGCACATCGGTCAGTAACTTTTTGAACTTCCAGATCTCTTTAATATCCTCAATCGGCACGTAATAAGGCTTGTAAAACGTATTCAGTGAATGCAGTTCAAACCGCTGCTTCGTGGTCAGTTCGTTCACGGCTTTTTTGAAGACAATGCCTTCCGTTTGCAGCACGAAAATGCAGTTCGTCCCACTTTTGATCGAATACCAGTCCTCCACGTATTCGCCCAGAATGTGCGACCCTTCCGTGACGGCCGGGTACATCGAATCGCCCTCGGTGGAGAAAAGCCGGTAAAGCCGGTCCGGGCTAATGCCGGGCAGTGGCAAGTGAAATTTTTCCAGGTCGGCCATGAACTCCTGATCCGCGTACCCGCCCTGCGCGTACCCCATCGATGCGGGAATAGGTACCACCTCAATCAATTCCTGATCATCCTTCACCGAATGGAGCACCTCCCGCACCTGCAGCGCGCTGCCCCGGTAGACCGGGTTCGGGGCAGCCATGAGTTGCTCGAACTGCTTTGGGGAAAGCTTTGCCAGGGGTTGGTTCACCAGTGTATCCAACGAAACCCGCAGAAACGTAGCTAACAGATTCAACGTCTCAATGGGAGGAACATAGGTTCCGCTTTCGTAAAAGCCCACCATTTGCCGGCTGATGCCCACTTCTGAAGCCACTTCGTCCTGCTTCAAATGGAAGTATTTTCGGAGAACTTTCAGATTATCAGATAGATACATAACTCAGCTAATTACAATCAAAGATAATCAAAATGTAAGTATTACCAGCATTTTAGTGTCAGAAATTTACAAATGTAAATTAGGCAAGCATTGTAAAAGCATTACATGTTACTCAAAAACAAAAAAATAGTAACCTTTTTTTGGCAATGTCAGTTTTATCAGCATTCTTGCGCTTGTATAACAAGCTTACTAATGCTTGCAATGCTTACAATTGTATGGATCAGACCCAGAGTGCTTTCGATCGCCAAATCCTGCACACCGATCTGGATTCGTTCTTTACCTCCGTCGAAGTGCTGCGCCAGCCCCAGTTGCGGGGTCGGCCCCTGCTCGTCGGGGGCAGCAGTGACCGGGGGGTGGTGGCAGCGGCCAGTTATGAAGCCCGGCGGTTTGGGGTTCGCGCGGCCATGCCCATGCGACTGGCCCGAAGGTTGTGCCCCGAAGCCACCGTCATCAAGGGAGATTATGAATCGTACGGGCACTATTCGAACATGGTCACGGATATTCTTACCGAGCGCGCCCCGGTTTTGGAAAAAGCGAGTATCGATGAATTCTACATCGATATGACCGGCATGGAGAAGTTCGTGGGTTGTTTGCAGTGGGCGAAGGAGACGAAGGAAGCGATTGTTCGCGAAACGGGCCTGTCGGTCAGTTGGGGATTGTCCAACACCAAGACAGTTTCCAAGATGGCGGCCAATGAAAACAAACCCAATGGTGCTTTGTATGTCCGCGCTCCGGAGGTTCAGCCCTTTCTGTGGCAACTCAATGTGGGCAAATTACCGGGCGTGGGCGAGAAAATGGCACACACGCTGCGCTGCATGGGCGTGACCAAACTGGGAACCCTGGCCCAGATTCCCCGGCGATTGTTGGAGAAAACATTCGGAAAAACCGGTCTGTTTCTCTGGGATCGCGCCAATGGCATCGACCCTTCCCCGGTTCTGCCGTCGCACCAACAGAAGTCGATGTCGAAGGAAATGACCTTCCAGACCGATACGATCGATGTGCAGCTGTTGCAGGGAACCTTGTCACGGATGGTCGAAACGCTGGCGTATGACCTGCGGAAGAGCGGTTTTTGTGCCGGCAAAGTGACGGTCAAGGTGCGCTATTCCGATTTCCAGACGTACACCCGCCAGGTAACGCTTCCGGCGACTTCGTCGGATCATCAATTGACCCTGGCCGCGCTGAAAGTCTTCGATGCACTCTACAACCGGCGGTTGATGATCCGGCTGGTGGGCGTCAGTCTGGGAAAGCTGGTGCGGGGAACCGAGCAACTGGCCCTGTTCGATGCGGCAGGCGACGTAGTTTCTTCCAAGCTGCCGACCCTCTATCAGAAAACCGACCGAATCCGCGACCGGTACGGGGAACACAAAATCGGGCGGGCCAGCCATTACCAATTAGGAATCTGATCAAAACCAATACAACCATGTCATTCGCTCTAAACTGCCGGGTCTGGGATACGCAAAACCGGCACATGTACTACCTCTCGTCGCAGATGACGCGCACAAACCACTTTCAAACCATTCTGCTCGAAGATGTCCTGGCGCTGGTCAATCTGGCCAATCCGGCCGATATCCGCCTGTATGAGACGACCGAACCCTGGCGCCTGATGTTGTCGGTGGGGCAACACGACCGGGAAGGAACCCTGCTGTTCGATTACGACATTGTTGAATGTGATGGGCATCACTGGATCATCCAGAATCACCCGGAACAGAGCGGTTACAGCCTGTTTTTGCTGAACAGCATGGGGTTGCCGCCCTACTTACGGCTGGATCGGGAACTGGCTCAGGCGGTTAAACAGGTGGGCAATTTCTTTGAACATCCGCACCTGGCACTGGATCTGCCACCTTCGTCGCTGCTTTGGGCGGCTTAACCGGCAACAGGCACCATGTACCTCAACGTTCACAGCTACTTTTCCCTCCGCTACGGCACGCTTTCGCCCGAAAATCTGGTCAATCAGGCGGTTACGCTGGGCATTCAGACGCTGGCGCTGACGGATATCAACACGGTTTCGGGTGTTTTTCAGTTCGTGAAGTGTTGCCGGGCCGCAGAAATTCAACCGGTTGTAGGTGTCGAGTTTCGCAACCGTCAGCAACTGGCCTACGTCTGCATTGCCCGGAACCTCGACGGTTTTGCGGAAATCAACCGGTTTTTAACGCAGTATCTTCTGTCGAAAAAGGATTTCCCGCTGCGTGCGCCCGACTTCCAGCAGGTTTCTGTGATTTATCCCATCGAAAATCTGGATCACTTTACCGACCTGGGATCGCAGGAGTATGTGGGCGTTCAGGCAGTAACCAATACGAGCCAGTTGTGGCGCCACGGTCACAAAATAAAACCGCATCAGGTGGTTCTTCTACAACCCATGACCTATGTGGACAAGATTGGATTTAACCTGCATAAGTTACTGCGGGCGATTGATCACAATTGCCTGCTTTCCAGGCTGACCGAGTACGAAACCGTTTTACCGAATGAGTTCTTCCGGTCGCCAACGGAACTGGAAGCCGTTTTTCGCGATTGGCCGGAAGTAATTAACAATACCCAAAATCTACTGGCGAATTGTACCTTCGATTTCGATTTTTCGATGCCCAAAAACCGGAAATTCTACACCCTCAGCAAGCACGACGATCTGAATCTGCTCCGGAAACTGGCGGAAGAAGGCATGCGCGATCGCTACGGAAGTGATCATGCGGAAGCCCGTCGGCGGGTCGATAATGAGTTGAAAACCATTGAGGAACTGAATTTTTCGTCCTACTTTCTGATTACCTGGGACATTATCCGGTATGCCCATTCCCGGGGGTACCACCACGTCGGGCGTGGGTCGGGGGCCAATTCGATCGTGGCCTACTGTATGCGAATTACCGACGTGGACCCGATTGCCCTGGATTTGTACTTTGAGCGGTTTATCAATCCCGAACGCACCTCACCGCCCGATTTCGACATCGACTTTTCGTGGGACGAACGCGACGATATTATCGATTACATCTTCAAAATGTATGGGCGTCATCATGTCTGTATGGTGGCCAACTATGTCACATTTCAGGATCGGGCCGCCTATCGGGAACTCGGAAAGGTGTTCGGATTGCCGAAATCCGAACTTGATGAACTGGTTGCCAATCCGCAGGCGGCCCCGCCCAACGAATACAACAAGTATATTTTCAGATATGCCAAAGAACTGGAGCATTTTCCCAATTACCTCGGCATTCACGCGGGCGGAATTCTGATCTCGGAAACACCGCTGTACCAGTACACGGCGCTGGAGCTTCCACCGAAAGGGTTTCCAATCTGCCAGTTCGATATGCACGTTGCCGAAGACATTGGTTTTGCCAAGTGGGATATTCTCAGCCAGCGCGGGTTGGGACACATCAAGGAAGCCGTCGATCTGGTGCGAAAAAACCGCCAGATTCAGATCGATATTCACCGCATTCAGGACTTTGTCAAAGACGAGAAGGTCCGTCGGCAACTTCAGAGCCATGAAACGATGGGGTGTTTTTACATCGAGTCGCCCGCTATGCGGCAATTGATCTGGAAACTCCAGTGTGCGGATTACCTGACCCTGGTAGCGGCTTCGTCGGTCATCCGGCCGGGCGTTGCGTCCAGCGGCATGATGTCGGAGTACATTCGCCGGCACCACAACCCGGCGAATTATATTGCTGTGCATCCGAAGATGCAGGAGTTGATGGAGGAAACGTATGGCGTCATGATTTACCAGGAAGATGTCATCAAGGTCGCGCACCATTTTGCGGGCCTGACACTGGCGGAAGCGGATATTTTGCGCCGGGCCATGTCCGGGAAGTACCGGGGCAAACCGCAGTTTGCGCGCATTGAGGGGCGGTTTTTCGAAAACTGTAAAGCAATGGGCTACCCCGACGCAGTAGCACGGGAGGTCTGGCGGCAGATTCAGAGTTTTGGGGGCTACAGCTTCAGCAAAGCGCATTCGGCCAGTTTCGCGGTGGAGAGCTACCAGAGTCTGTTTCTAAAGACCTATTATCCGCTGGAGTTTATGGTAGCGGTTATCAACAACTTTGGTGGTTTTTACGGAACGGAGTTTTACGTCAACGAAGCCCGGCGGTGGGGAGCCCGGATCGAAGCCCCTGATATTCAGCACAGCGACTACCTGACCCGCATTGAAGGCCAGGTCATCTGGCTGGGTTTTATTCACATCAAGTCACTGGAAAAGCATGTTGTTCAGGAATTGATCCTACAGCGAAACCAACAGCGGTTTACCAGTATGGAAGATTTCACCCGGCGCGTTCCGGCAGGTCTGGAACAATTGATTATCCTGATCCGCACGGGCGTCTTTCGCTCCCTCGAGAACCACACCAAGAAAGAACTCCTGTGGCACGCCCACGCTCTGGTCAACAATTACGTCCACCACGAGGGCGTAACGGACCTTTTTGAACTGGAACAGTCCCAATTGGCACTTCCCCCGTTATGGCAGGAAGCGATTGAAGACAGGTACGACGAAATTGAACTGCTGGGTTTTCCCCTGCTGACCCCGTTTGGCCTCCTGGCGGATGAGATTCAGGGCATCACGGCGCGTCAACTCCCCCAGCACGAGGGACACATCGTAACGTTGACGGGATACCTGATCACCTCTAAACGAATCACCGCGAAGAATGGCAGACCCATGGTTTTCGGCTACTTTCTAGATGTAGAAAATCACTATTTTGATACCACGCATTTTCCGCAATCGCTCGAAAAATACCCCTACCGGGGTGCCGGTATGTATTTGCTCGAAGGAAAAGTCGTCGTTGAATTCGGTTTTCCCAGCATCGAAGTGCGAAAAATGGAGAAGTTGCCTTTTAAACCCGATCCGCGACTGGAAGGGATCACGCAGCGGATCGAATTTAAAAAGCTGCGCCATAACCAGCAGCTATTGGAATGAAAACGAGTTAGTCCGATTTCCCAATGAACCCTGAAAATTTTAATGATGGCCGGGGCGGTTTTTGCAGTCTAATGGCGGTTTTTATGCAGAATTTATAGCATCTTAGTAACGGAAAGGCTACAAAACGTAAAATAGCAAGCCTTTCCTGTTTTTCGGGCTTCAATTCACTGTCAATTCATGCGAAAACCGCTACCTTTCATCACAACGTTCTTTCTCTTCGGGCTGATCGGTTTGATCACCACGCCTGGTTTTAGTCAATCGAAAAAAAGTAAAACCGCCCCTGTTACCGCTCCGGCTCCCGTTGTTCCGAATGTGGCCGAACAGCGGCTGAATCAGGAACTGGAGCGCATTGCCAAACTTGCCAAGGGGAAAGTTGGGGTTTGTGCCGTGCACCTTGAGTCCGGCAAACAGATCAGCCTGAATCTCCAGGAGCGGTTTCCGATGGCCAGCACGGTGAAAGTCGCCATTGCCGTTGAATTATTTACTAAAATCGAAAAAGGTGAACTTTCCCTGCGAACGATGGTCGATCTGAAACCGTCAGATCTGCATCCGGGGAGCGGGACGCTGGAAACGCTGTTTGCCAAACCGGGCGTTTCGCTTTCGGTGGAAAACCTGCTGGAATTGATGATGGTCATCAGCGACAACTCCGCTACTGACATTCTGCTCCGGCTGGTCGGTGGGGCCGAACCGGTTCGCGCCCGGTTGAAGGCATTGGGAGTGGAAGGCATGTCTGTCGACCGGACCATTATCCAGTTGATTGCGGACCTGGAAGGAGTTACGTTACCGGCGGAGGATCAGTGGACCGTTGGCTTTTACGACAAACTCGGCGCAGCGGCCACGCCGGAAATCCGCCGGGCAGCCGCCCTGAAACTCGAGCAGGACCCCCGCGACACCTCGACGCCCGCAGCGATGGTGAACCTGCTGACCCAGATTTACCAGGCCAAAGCCCTCAAACCGGAAAGCCGGGATGTGCTGCTGGCGGTGATGGAACGCTGCCGGGGCGGTTTGGCTCGAATCAAAGGCTTTCTGCCACCCGAAACCGTAGTAGCCCATAAAACCGGTTCGTTGAATTCTAGCGCCACCGATGATGTCGGTATCATCACTATGCCGGGCGACGCGGGCCACATTGTTATTGCGGTTTTCATCACGTCCTCGGCCCAGCCGCTGGCCGAACGCGAACAAACCATCGCCCACCTCAGCCGCACGATTTACGATTATTTCCTGTTCCAGCCACCGGTTTCAATCACTCGTTAAAGTTTACGGTTTTCTGTTTTCGGTATACGGTGGGCTGACGCACATCCCTGTAGAATGCGCCAGCCCACCGTATACCGAAAACGGAAAACCGTAAACCCTATCTCCATGAAGCAATTACTTACACTTATTTTCACTCTATACCTTCTAACCGGGTTTGCCCAGAAAAAACCGACCGCAAAGCAGTTGCAGGAGTTTGACGCCTACGTGGAGCAGGTTCGGAAAGAATGGGAAGTGCCGGGCCTGGCGATCACGGTGGTGAAAGACAATCAGGTGCTTTTTAAGAAAGGATACGGCGTAAAAGAGTTCGGCAAGAACGATCCGGTGGATACGCAGACGCAGTTTGCCTGTGCCTCCACGACCAAGGCCATGACGGTGGCGCTGATGGGCATGCTGGTGGATGAAGGGAAAATTTCCTGGAACGACCCGGTTTATAAATACCTGCCCGAGCTGCAATTCTCCGATCCGTACCTGACCCGCGAGGTACGCGTTCGTGACCTGCTGACGCACAACACGGGTGTTCCGGGCACCGACTATTTTACGGGTATCATGACCATTCCGGCCAACGAGATGTTCCGGCGGATGGTGTACGTCAAACCAGCGTATTCGCTGCGGTCCGGTTTTGTTTACCAGAACATCATGTATTCGGCGGCCGGACGCATCATCGAGCGGCTGTACGGAAAACCGTGGTCGACGGTGATGCAGGAACGGATTTTCGACCCGCTGGGCATGACCCAAACCGCGCCCAAACGCGGCCTCAGCAAGAGCACGAACATGACCAAACCGCATTACAACGTCAACGACACGATCCGGGTGATCGACTACGGTGCCGACAGCGAGATTGGTTCGGCGGGGGCGGTCTGGTCCTGCGTCGATGACATGAGTAAGTGGGTGATTTGCATGCTCGACAGCAGTAAATACGGTGGAGGTCGTTTGCTGAAACCGGCCACCTGGGCCGAGATTTTCAAGCCGCAAACCTTTTTCCCGGAAGACGAATACGCAACAATGCAACTCCTGAAACCCAACTGGCGGACCTACGGACTGGGCTGGTACCAGCACGATTACCGGGGTCACAAAGTCAACTTTCACACCGGCAGTTTATCCGGCCTGACGGCCATTACAGGACAACTCCCCGATGAAAAACTGGGCGTCTATGTTTTTGGGAACTACGATCATGCCGAGGTGCGGCACGTGTTGCTCTACAAAACCCTGGATTTCTTTGCTTTAGGTGGAAATCGGGACTGGAACGCGGAGATTAAGACCTTATATGCCGGCATCAGGGAAACCGGTAAAAAAGCCGCTAAATCCTTTCAGGAAAACCGCGTCCCAAACACCTCGCCCTCGCTTCCGCTGAACAAATATGCCGGAAAATACACCAGTCCGTTATATGGCAAAGCAGAGGTTTCAGTAGTCAATAATCAATTGATTTTCAACATCAACGACAACGCGCTGAACGCTACGTTGACGCACTGGCATTACGATACGTTTTATGGCCCCTACAGCAAATTCTGGTACGGAAAGATGCTGGCGCGGTTCACGCTGAATAATTCGGGCAAAGTTGACACATTGGTTTTCGACGGACTGGATTTTAAAAAACAATAACTGCCTTGCATTGCTGTCCACGGCTGGACAGTCCATTGTCCACAAACGGACAATCTTCCCCGGGCAATTTGGAAAAGTACGCGTTTTTAATGCCGATTGGCCATTTTAGAAAAGTGGTCTGCCATTTGCTATGCAAATGAGAAAGATTTATTTCTTTCCCGAAAACGACCCATGCGCGTATGAGCCACCCACCTACCCCAAAACCGCCACAATGGGCGCAACGCCTGTTGATGGGGATTACCGCTCCTCATCTTCGGGAAGAAATTCAGGGCGACCTCAACGAATTGTTTCATAAACGAGTCCGGCGATCCGGCTATCAAAGAGCGCGCTTATTGTACCTGCTGGATGTACTGTTGTTACTCCATCCCCGGCTCTGGCGACGCGAAACCGCTCCCCGTTTAAACCACCATCATTCCAGATTCAATGACGTTTCGAACCTTTCCTTTTTTCACCCGATCATGCTACGCAATTATGTAAAACTCGCTTTTCGCAACCTGGCCAGGCACAAGGGCTATTCCGCCATTACCATTGCCGGGCTAGCCGTCGGCATGGCCGTAGCCATGCTCATTGGCATCTGGATCCAGGATGAAGTATCGGCCAACCGGCACCACAAAAACTACGCAACGCTTTATGAGGTCAAACTGAACCAAACCTTCGACGGTCGCCGGGGCACTCAGGATGCGATACCGTTTCCGACGGGCGAGGAACTCAGGAGCCATTTTCCCGACTTCAAGGCCGTCGCGATGTATCAGCGGTCGGATGGAAACCGTTCGTTGATCGTTGGCAATCAGAAGTTCCTCAAACGGGGCATTTTCATTGGCGAAGAGGCCGTTGATATGTTCTCGCTAACCATCCTGAATGGCGATAAAAACCCGTTCAAGGACCCTTACTCGGTTGTCTTAACGGATGAAACCGCTCAGGCTATTTTCGGTAACCAGGACCCCATCGGCAAGATCATCCGGCTGGAGAATAAGGCCGATATCAAAGTAACGGCGGTTGTTGCCAAACAACCGAAGAATGCCACGCTCCAGTTTGATTATCTGCTTCCCTGGCAACTGCAGGAGCGACTGTATGAGTGGGTGAAAAACGCAAAATCGGATTGGCGAAATAATGATTTTGGTCTCTTCGTCCAGCTCAAAGACGGCGTCGATCCCGGGCAAACCAACGCCAAAATAAAGGATGTGGTGTTAACCCATCAGGCCAATGATGCCAATATCAGGAAGCTTGTCAAGCCCGAATTATTCCTGCATCCGATGGCCAAATGGCGGCTTTATTCGGAGTTTACCGAAGGGAAAAACACGGGCGGTTTTATTAAGTATGTGCGATTATTTGGCGTTTTTGGCCTGTTTATTCTGGTCATTGCCTGTATCAATTTCATGAACCTCAGCACGGCCCGATCCGAAAAACGGGCGAAGGAAGTGGGCGTTCGCAAAGCCGTTGGCTCGGGTCGCGAACAGTTGATCGGGCAGTTTTTAAGTGAGTCAATTCTGATTACCGGTATGGCGCTGGTGCTGGCCCTGGGCATTGTCCTGATCTCCCTGCCTTACTTCAATCAACTGACCGAGAAAGCGATGGTGATCGAGTTCGGCAACCCGGTTTTTTGGGGTATCACCCTGGTTTTCACCGTACTTACCGGTTTATTGGCGGGCAGCTATCCGGCGCTGTATTTGTCGTCGTTCAATCCCGTCAGGATTCTGAAAGGAAGCATTCATGTCGGAAAAAGCGCTTCGTTGCCTCGAAAAATCCTGGTGGTGGTTCAATTCACGTTTTCGGTTACGCTGATGATTGGTACGATCATCATTTACCAGCAGATTCAGCACGGCAAAAACCGTCCGCTTGGTTTTACCAGACAAGGACTCATTTCCGTCAATTCTTCGAAAGATTTACTCGATCATTATGAAGCGCTTCGGGCCGAATTACTGGCAACGGGGGCGGTCTCCTCGATTTGTAAAACCAACGCCCCGCCCACGCAATGGTGGAGCAGCAACAGTGGCTGGAAATGGAAGGGAGCAACGCCCGAAGATGAATCCGTCATTTTCACGACCCTGGCTACCGGTTACGACTACGCCAAAACGATGGGCATCAGGATGAAAGAAGGGCGCGATTTTTCGCGGGATTTTACGACTGATACCCACGGGGTACTGCTCAACGAAGCAGCGGTTAAACGCATGGGGCTGAAACATCCCGTCGGTGAGACGCTGCGGTGGGCGAATCGGGAGTGGACCGTCGTTGGGGTCATTCCGGATATCGTCATTGAATGGTCTGCCTACCGTGACGTCGCACCGATGACGATTCTGTTTGGTCCGGATTGGGTCAATTTTATTGACGTACGAATCAATCCGGCCCTGTCACCTTCAGTCGCGATCGACAAAATCCGGCCCATTTTTGATAAATACAACCCGACGTATCCATTTGATTACCAATTTGCCGATGCGGAGTACGCCAAAAAATTCCGTTCCGAAGAATTGATCGGGAATCTGTCGGCCATTGTTTGCGTGCTGGCCATTTTTATTTCGTGTCTGGGCTTATTCGGGTTGGCGTCTTTCATGGCGGAACAGCGGGTCAAGGAAATTGGGATCCGTAAAGTACTGGGTGCCAGCGTATCGAATGTCTGGGGCTTACTGTCAAAGGACTTTTTTCAACTCGTTATCATTTCCTGCCTGATTGCCTCACCCCTCGCCTGGTACGTCATGAATCAATGGCTGGAAAGCTATACCTACAAAATTACGATTGGTGTCGACGTATTTGTGGTGGTGCTGATTCTGGCGTTGCTAATTACCTTACTGACGGTAAGTTACCAGGCCATCAAGGCGGCTTTGCTGAACCCCGTGAAGAGTTTGAAGAGCGAATAAGACGGTTTTCCGTCCGGCCTGGGTTTCCCGCTGGCTCGATTCCGATAACCTTCTCCGGTTTGCGTCGTTATTCTATCGTAACCAAATCTCAACGTAGACATGGAAAATCAGCAAAGATTGAAGGGAAAGAAAGTGGCGATTCTGCTGACCGATGGCTTTGAGCAGGTCGAAATGACGGAGCCGCGGAAGGCGTTGCAGGAAGCCGGTGCCGAAACGCATTTAATTGCGCCCAAAAGCGGTGTCGTCAAGGGTTGGAACGGAAAAGACTGGGGCGATTCGTTCGCCGTGGATGTACTGCTGGACGATGCCGATGCGTATAGCTACGATGCGCTGCTGTTGCCCGGGGGCGTCATGAATCCCGATAACCTGCGGCTGGAGAAAAAAGCCGTCTCGTTTGTCCGGCATTTTTTTGAAGATCATAAACCGGTCGCGGCCATTTGCCACGCGCCGATTCTGTTGATCGAGGCCGATGTCGTAAAAGGTCGCACATTGACTTCCTATCCGTCGATTCAGACCGATTTGCGTAATGCCGGAGCCAACTGGGTCGATCAGGAAGTAGTCACCGACCAGGGGCTGGTCACCAGCCGAAAACCGGATGATATTCCGGCGTTTAATAAAAAAATGATCGAGGAAATTCGTGAAGGTGCCCACGCGGGCCAGCACGCGTAACTCATCCGGCTTAAAAACCGTAAAGCCCAGTCCGAGCAATCGGACTGGGCTTTTTTATCCGCACGCGATTCGTTTATTTCGGGCATGACAAGTCAGCTCATTGGCGTGGAACATCGGAAAACAGCTACAAGTAAAACAGCTCCGCATTACGATGTTATCGTGGTGGGGGTTGGATCGATGGGATCGGCGGCTTGCTGGTTTCTGGCAAAACGAGGATATAAGGTTTTGGGCTTGGAAAAATTCACGACTCCACACGAGCAGGGGTCGCATACCGGCCAGAGCCGACTCGTTCGGAAATCCTACTTCGAACACCCGGATTATGTGCCTTTACTTGCACGTGCCTATCAGAACTGGCGACTTTTAGAAGCCGAAATGACATCCACGTTTTACCAGCCTACGGGGATTTTGTATGCCGGAAAACCGGACCATGAAACAATGAGTGGCCTTAAACAGTCGGCCGCAATGTACCAGATTCCCTTAAAGAAAATACCCCCTTCTGAAGCAGGCAGCCAGTATCCTTTATTCCGGTTCCCATCCGACTTCGAAGTAATTCTGGAAGCCGACGCGGGCTTCGTTTCACCCGAAAACACGATCATTGCGTATTCGCAAGACGCCATAAAAAAGGGAGCAACCATTTTAACAAACTCCGCAATCGATACCTGGAAGGTCGAAGCGGGAAGAGTAGAGGTCAAAACGGACTCAACCACTTACACCAGCGATAAATTAATCATTACGGCCGGCGCCTGGACGTCACAATTGATTCCAGCGCTGCCCACCTCCCTTACAGTCACCCGCCAGGTAGTAGCCTGGCTCGATGTGGAAGACCAAACCGCTTTTGCATTGGGTGATTTTCCCTGCTGGCTGGTTGAAGACCCGGAGCTGGGCACCTTTTATGGTTTTCCGGTTCTACCGTCTTCGGAATATCCAGGACCTACCGGTTTAAAACTAGCGCATCATTTTCCCGGCGAAAAAACGAATCCTGATTTTGCAGACCGCAGCATTCAGGAAAAAGACGCAGAAGCTCTCCGACACTTTGTCAAAAACTACATACCGGCTGCAGGCCACACCTTTAGGGCGTTCAAAAGTTGCCTTTATACGAATAGTGTAGACAGGAACTTTATCATCGATCAATTACCGGGATACGACAACCGGGTAACCGTCGCCTGTGGATTTAGCGGGCATGGGTTCAAATTTGTTCCTGTCGTCGGTGAGATCCTTGCTGACCTGGCGATGAAAGGCAGGACCGATCTGCCCATCCACTTTTTACGGTTAAATCGTTTTTAAAGCGGGGTTTCCAGCAACGGATTCTTTGTTACTGGAAACCCCGCTTTCAATTGGAATGTGGAGTCCACGGGTTTCACCGGTTCGTACGTCAGCCTTATCCCACCAGGCAGCAGGACGACAGCCAGCCCAAAAGCGCCCGGTTTCCAATGCCAGATGGCAAGAAGCGTCAACACGACAGGGATAAACGCCAGAAGCACGACGACGGTCCAGACTGGCGGTCTGTTATGGCTGGTTCTTCTGGCACATGAGTTATTTTTCTTTTGTAAAAACCCGTTCCCCACCACGCCGTTTGACCGTCATCTGGTTCTTGGCCACGTCGAACTCAATGACAACTGCCCCCTCGATCTGGAATCTGTTTTCGGCCGTTGCTTCGAGTGGGGCCGCCGATTGCTCACCCGGCGGTTTAAAGAAAAGCGTCGAACCGTCCCGGGTAATCGTCAATTTCACGGGCGCGTCGGGGCTCGAATAAACGCCAACGTATTTGTCCAAAATGTCCGGGCTGACGGCCATTGATTCCAAAGCAGGAATTTCGAACGGTTTATGGTAGTAAATGTCGACCACGCCCCGTACGATATTGCCTACCGGGTAAACCTTTGCGTTCGTGGTATACGCGACCGCCAGCTTTTCTTCCGGCAAATAAGCCAGCCAGGCACCGTAGTTGTCAGCCCCGCCCGTGTGTCCGTAAAAGGTCTTGCCAGCGAACGTAAAGGATTCCATTCCCGACCCTTCGCCGTCCCGGATCGTTTTCATCCGGTCAAGACTTTCTTTCGACACGATCTTTCCATCGAACAGCGCCTGGATGAATCTGGCCAGATCGCCCGGCGTCGAAACAATCGCACCCGCGCTGTAGAGAATGCTGGGATGGGTTTCGGGCACCGGTTTCCACCCGTCGCCAAAGTTCATGTAGGTAAGCGCTTCGTTCTTGCCCGGGTCGATAGGGCCGGTTGCCAGATACGTATTCGCAAGCCCGATTTTTGAAGTAATTCGTTCCTTCAGGACTTCCGCATAGGGTTTGCCCGTTACTTTTTCAAGAATAAGACCCAGAATCTGATAGCCGGAGTTGCTGTAGGAGTGCTTTGTATCAGGTTCGAATTCAGGTGTGGCCTTGACAATCAGGGCGAGCATTTCGTCTTTCGTTACCGGAATCGTGTTTACTTTTTCCTGAGCCTTCGGATCGCGCCTGACGTTCGGGATACCGCTGCGATGCCAGAGGAGTTGCGCAATCGTAATTTTCTGCGCGTTCGGAACCTGCGGAAAAAATTGGTCGAGCGGGTCGGTCAACTTCAGTTTTCCGTCTTCGACAAGTTGCAGGATCATCGCAGCCGTGAACATTTTGGTAATCGAACCAATTCGGAATCGGCTGGCTGCGGTCAGCGGTTTTTTCTCGGTGCCATTGATCTGGCCATAACCGATGGAGCGGCTGTACAGCACGTCGCTTTCTTTGGCAATGACCAGACTTCCCATTGCTTTGTTCTTTTCGGCCAGTCGGTCAAAAAACTGATCCAGTTTGGCTTTGTCCAGTGGCTGAGCATATGTCTGGTTCAGCCACACCAGCATTAGTATGGCAGTGAGTGGCCCGTTAGCCACGTTAAAGAGCCATAAAAAGCGTAACTCCACCGCTTTGTAGTGAAAAAACCGGTTTTTTTCCATAGCAATTGATCATACTAAATAGGGTGAAAGATGCTTGAATAATTGGCAGAAAAAGCTTGAGCACAAAAGTAAAAAAGAACTTTGCAATACAAAGTAATTAGGCAAAAAAATGAGACAAGAGACTTCTTTTTACCGATCTCCTGTCTCACCTCTTTACGCGCCAGTGCCCTACTCCGCCCGCAGGCTTTTCACTGGATTCATCAGCGCGGCCTTAATCGACTGGAAACCGATGGTTAGCAGGGCAACGGCAATTGCCAGAAAACCGGCCAGCACAAACATCCACCACTCGACGGCAATTTTGTATTCAAACGCCTGAAGCCATTTATTCATCGCGTACCAGGCCACGGGCGACGCCAGCACCAGCGCAATCAGCACCAGCTTGACGAACTCGCGGGAGAGCAGGCCGACGATGCTGCCAATCGACGCGCCCAGCACTTTCCGAACGCCGATCTCTTTCGTGCGCTGCTCGGCCGTAAAAATGGCCAGGCCCAGCAAACCCAGACAGGCGACGAAAATGGTCAGCCCGGAAAAGATACCGAGAATTTTACCGATCTTCTGTTCGGCTTCGTAGGTCTGCATAAACCGCTCATCCAGAAATGAATACGAGAACGGCTGATCCAGTTTGAAGGCATCCCACTGCTTTTTAACGGAGACCAGTAGCCCGGCAACCTCGCGGGTTTTCACCTTTACGATCATCGTTCCGTTGGTTTTGGCCAGCACCATCACCAAAGGCGTAATTTTCTCGTGCAACGACCGAAAGTGAAAATCCTTCACGACACCAACCACCCGGTACGTCGAACTTATCCCCTCCCGATCCTGACGCGTCACGGTATGGCCCAATGCTTTTCCATTCCACCCGAAAAGTCTGGCGGCAGTCTCGTTGAGAATAATGCCCGTTGAATCGGTGCCAAATTCTTTGGAAAAATTCCGCCCGGCGACTATTTTCATGCCCAGCGTCGAAATGTAAGTATAATCGATATCGTAGCGTAACGTCTTGATCAACTGGGTCGAATTGTTATCGCCATAGACGATAAAATTGTTGTTGTTGCTCGGACCGGCCGGTATATAGCCCGACTGGCTGACGTTTACTACGCGCGGATCCTGCAACAGCAGATCGCGGAATACGTCCTCTTTCGGACCCAGCGCCCAGGTGTCGAACACCAGCACCTGGTCCTTGTCAAAGCCCAGATTTTTTTTCTGAATGTAGTCAAGTTGCTGATAAACAACGGTCGTTCCAACCATCAGCAGAATCGCGATGAAGAACTGAAAAACCACCAGACCACTGCGCAAGCCAATACCGGTTTTCCCGGCACTAAACCGCCCTTTCAACACCGCCACCGGTTTGAACGAAGCCAGGAAAAACGCCGGGTAACTGCCCGCTAGCACACCTACGAATAACCCGAACAGCAACAGACCCGGCAACAGCCAGGGCGCATCGACAAAGCTGAACGTCAAGGCTTTGCCCGATAAGCTATTGAAAACCGGTAACGTCAGATACACCAGCGCCAACGCCACCACCAGCGAAATCGCGGTCAGCAGAATGGATTCGATCAGAAATTGTCCCGCCAGTTCCAGCCGGATTGAGCCCATTACCTTCCGGATGCCTACTTCCTTGGCCCGTTTAGACGCTCCGGCGGTCGACAGATTCATGAAATTGATGCTGGCAATCAGCAGCACAAAAACCGCTACCGCCCCGAACAGGTACACATATTGGATGTTGCCGGTTGGCTCTATCTGGTACGCTGAATCCGAATGCAGGTGAATGTCCGTCAGCGGTTGCAGGAATAGCCCCAGGTCGTTGCCCTTCTGCCGGAATAGTTTGTAGTTCATTTTGAACGCTTTCTCGATTTCCGGCCCCATGTATTTTTCGACCACCTGCGGCAGTTTGGCTTCCAGTTGTTTATAATTGTAATTTTTGGGAAGCACCAGATAGGTGAAGAATTCCGACGTCATCCAGGAGGTCGACTGGCCTTCCGGCAAGCTCGCCATCGAGGTAAATACATCGAAATGGAAGTGGGCGTTGGTCGGAATTTCTTCCATCACGCCGGTGACTGTCATGGGTTTATCGACCCCTTTCACCTGAATCATTTTCCCCACTATATCCTCCCGACCGAACAGTTTCTGCGCCGTCGGTTTGGTCAGCACCACCGTATTGGGTTGCGTTAGAGCGGTTTTCGGATCACCCTGCAACAGCGGAAAGCTGAAAACCCGGAAGAAATTGGAATCGACAAACGCCATCCGTTCTTCGTTGAACAGCTTTTCCCCAACCAGATACCTGGGCGTTCCGCCGACGCGTAACCGCGTGGCTTCTTCCACTTCGGGGTAATCGGCCTTGAGCGTTCGGGCAACGGCTGGCATCACGTGCGCTTCGTTCATGATGCCGCCCTGCACCGTGCCCCGGAACACCACGCGGACGATGCGGTTTGCCTTGGCGTGAAACCGGTCGTAACTCAGTTCATTGAGTACGAACAGACTGATCAGCAGGCAGGTCGCCAGTCCAATGGCCAGCCCAACGATGTTGATGGCCGAGAAAACCCGGTTGCGGATCAGATTCCGCCAGGCGATTTTGAAGTAATTACGGATCATAACAAAAGTGGAAAAATAGCGCTGAACGATGAATAAACTAAGGTGATCAAAACGGGTGCCAGTTCAACAAAAAGGCCTTTTCTGGTGAATTATGCGGTTTTTCTGAATTAAAAAAGTATCTATTGTCCCGATACGGACATTCTTTCCGTCCCGTTTCGGACAGTTGGTTGGGAATCATTTTCGGCTTAAATAATACACATTGTCCGTCTCTTTGATCAACAACTCGCCCTTGTCAGGATGAAATTCAAAAAACGTCCCCGTCGGCGCGTGCATGAAATAGTTCGGGTTGATCGGAACCACCTCAAACGATTTGCCCTTCGTTTCCAGCACGAGTTGCGATCCGGTTTTTGTGCAGGTCACCACAATGGGCAAGTGCGCCGACGCATACTGCCCCATGTATTGATCCAGCGCATTGCTTTTCAGCGCAACGGTTTTAGAAAACGGCACGGAATACGGTTGCTGAAAGCTGATTTTCAAAACTGCATCCAGAATGTCCGTTCGCGGGTAAACGATGCCATTCGTGCAATAAGCAATCGCCCGTTTTGATTCGGGAAAATACCGAACGGCGGAATAAAACTCTTCAATCCGACCGTTGTGGCCGTACCCGGTTTTTGCCCCAAAATCGTACGGAAACAGGCCCATGCCGTAGCCATCCACCATTGTTTTCATCCGATCCAGACTCGCTGGTTTTACCAGTTTAAGCGCGAACAAAGCCTCAATGAATTTCACCAGATCGGTCGGTGTCGAGACGATAGAACCCGCCCCGCTGTGAATACTCAGGTCCGTTTCCTTCTGACTTTTCCAGTTGCCTTCGGCGAATTTATAGGAACGACTTTCGTGTTGTTCGGGTGAAATTTTCTGACCGTAATACGTATCTTTCAAGCCAATCTTCGACGTAATCCGTTGTTTTAACGCGCTGGCATACGGCATTTTACCGACTTTTTCGAGAATGTAACTCAACAGCAGGTAATTGGTGTTGCAGTACTCGGCCCGGGTTTCGGGCTCAAAATCAGGGGCTTTCGACGCAATGACACGGAGCAATTGCTCGTGGGTTTGCGGCTGATCCATCCAATCCGGAAAACCGGTATCATCGGCGGTGTAATTGTGCAAACCGCTCCGGTGGCTGAGCAACTGCCCGATCGTGATTTTCGGCGCATTGGGTAGTTCCGGGAAAAACGCAGCCAGTTTTTGATCGAGACTTAGTTTACCCTCGTCGATCAACTGAAAAATCATCACCGCTGTAAACAGTTTCGACACGGAACCGATCCGGTATCTGGTCTGAACCGTGGCCGGTACGGTTTTTCCCTCGTCCTGAAACGCAGCGCCCACCGCACGCCGATACTGGACTTTCCCATCAACCGAAATCGTTAGACTACCCATCGCCAGATCACGGCTGGCCAGCGCATCGAACAGACTATCCAGTTTCTTTGCGTCAGGTGTCTGACCAAAACCGGCCAAGTCCGAAAACAGCCCCAGAAATAGTAAAAGTGTCCAGCGTTTCATGCGATCGTCAAACCGGTTTTTCCGGTGATTCGTACAACTTATGTCATTATCAATACTCCAAAAGTATTGGCAATAACAGGTACTATGTATTACATAATACATCGAAGGTAAAATAATCCGATGAGTGGTAAGTACTGGTTTTTGGCTTTCCAGACTTTCTGCAAGCGGCCAAAAAGGTTGAATGGTCCGATCGCTACGCGACTGGGTACAAACGGCAGGATTGTCGGGCTACAAACCTTGCGTCGCTACGCGACTGTTCGACGCCCAACGAATTTATTGGGCATGAATGGAGAATAAGAAAACCATCCACGATTCTCAGGAGTGGTTTTATTGACAATTGTTGGATTGATTCATTACCCCCCAATCGTCGACATGGATTCGGTTACCGGCCCGCGCTCGTGTTCGGCTTCGAAGCCGTTTTTGGGGCGGTGACCAAAGGCTTTCAGAAATGCCGCCGTTAACTCGGCGTCGGTTGCGCCAGATCTCAGTAATGCGCGGACATCGAGCACGCCGTTGTCGTACAAACAGGTTTTGAGCGTTCCCTGAGCCGTTAGACGGATGCGGTTGCAGGTGCCGCAGAAAGTGCGCGTAAAAGCGGCAATGATGCCAATGGTTCCCCGATAACCGGGAATTCGATACGTGGCTGCGGTTGAAAACGGTGAATCGGTTTGCCGCTTTAATCCCGGATACAGCAGTTGTAACTCCTGCAAAATCCGGCGGTGCGTCCAGTTCAAAACCGGGTAGTGGCTGCCTTCGCCGTTGAATGGCATTTCTTCGATAAACCGCACCTCAACGGGATGAGCGCGGGTTAGTTCGGCCAGCAACGGAAGGTCTTCACTGTTCTTACCTTCCATTACCACCGCGTTCAGTTTGACCGGGATGTCATTCGCCAATAACGCATCGAGCGTTCCCAAAACCGCCGGAAGTTCGTCGCGCCGGGTGATTTGCCGAAACCGCTCGCGGTCGAGCGTATCAATGCTGAGGTTGACGGAACCAATGCCCATCCGGACCAGTTCGGGCACAAGCGGTTCGGTCAGCACGCCGTTGGTCGTAATGTGCAGTTCCTCAACGCCTTCGGTGGCTTTCAGTCGCCAGAGAAAATCAATCAAACCGTTGCGCACGAAGGGCTCTCCGCCCGTAATCCGGATTTTCGACACCCCCAGCCGGGCCAGCACGCGCACCAGCCGTTCCATCTCCTCATACGTCAGCAACTGATTCTTGGGCAGGTACTTGATTCCCTCTTCGGGCATGCAGTAAAAACACCGGAGATTGCAGCGGTCGGTGACAGCCAGACGGAGATAGGTAATGGGGCGATTATGGTTGTCGAAAATCATTGTAAGCAAGTTACAAAAAACAAGACGAAAAAATTTCATCTCTTTGTGTAACCTTCCCCAACTCGCTCAGTTTCCACAGACAATTAAGCCAAACACGCAAACGTACCCGGTTGAAATCGCTGACAGACAACTCACTCATGATTCAGGTGAAGGACGGCAATCTGGAAAAGATGGGCCTGCTCTTCGAGCGATACCACCGTGCGCTGTTCGGTTTTCTGTACCACATGACGGGACAGACCGATGCGAGTGAGGATCTGGTGCAGAACGTGTTTTACCGAATGCTGAAATACCGGCACACGTTCACCGGCGACGGTGAGTTTCGGACGTGGATGTATCACCTGGCTCGCAACGTTCTGGCCGATCACGTTCGGAAAAACAAGCATTCGGTTCATCATTACGATGTGGCGGATTTTGCCGAGCGCATCGGGGGCGGAACCACTGCCGACGAGCAGATGCAAAAGGAACAGGAGTTGGCTTCCTTGCACGATGCGCTGCGAAAACTGAGCCCGGAAAACCGGGAAGTGTTGATATTGAGCCGGTTCCAGGAACTAAAATACGAAGAAATTGCCCGGATTCTGGACACCACTGAAGGAGCCGTAAAAGTGCGTGTCCATCGGGCGATGAATGAATTGAAACGGGTGTTTTTAAAAGCATAAACACGTACCCACGGAATGATGTACCCACGGACCGGTGGTCCGTGTTTTGAGATTTTAGTTAGCCTAAACTTTAAAAACACGGACCACCGGTCCGTGGGTACATCATTCCGTGGGTACATAATCATACAACCATGAACTGTGAAAGCGCAAAAGAACAATTGATCGATTTGCTGAGTAATCAGATTCCGGAAACCGAACGAGCCGCCGTCGAAGCGCATCTGGCGCAGTGTGCTGACTGTCAGGCGGAACTGGTCGCCACCCGGCAACTCTGGGGAATGATGGGCCATGTGCCGGTGCCCGAACCCGGCGAGAAAGTCCGCTCCCGGTTTTACGCCATGCTGGAATCGGTCCAGGTCGAGGAAGCCAAAAAACGCCGTCGCTCCTGGAAAAGCATCCTGCGCCGGATCAAGCGGTTTTTGACGCCGGAACTCGCCGTTCGGGTGGCCTACAGCCTGGCGCTGGTGCTGATCGGTCTGGCGGGCGGCTACTGGCTGAGTGCCAAGAAAACGCCGGTTTACGAAGAACAAATCAGCGCACTGGATACGCAGGTGAAAGAAATGCGGCAGACGGTTTTGCTGTCGTTGCTCGAAAACCAGTCGGCGACCGAACGGCTGCGGGCGGTCGAATACACGAAAGACATCGAACACGCGGATGAACAGGTCGTTGAAGCCTTGCTGAGTACGCTCAATAACGACTCGAACGTGAACGTCCGGCTGGTAACATTGGAAGCACTGGCCGAACTGGCCGCCGATCCGAAAGTCCGGGAAGGACTGGTGCATTCCATCGTCAAACAGGATTCGCCCATGGTCCAATCGGCCCTGGCCGATGTGATGGTGAAATTGCAGGAAAAACGATCGATCAAACCGCTTCGGGAATTGCTCCGGCAGGAAAATCTCAACGACTTTGTCAAGGTCAAAATCGAACAGTCGATCAAGGATTTGACGTAGAGTGAATGACCATTGACGATCGACCATTGACGATGGTCAAAACAATGGTCAATGGTCGATCGTCAATGGTCCTTTCCCCAACTTCTTTACTCTAACACAAACAACAATCATGAAATCAATTATCACCCTCTTTTTGGTGGGACTGGTGGCTTATGGCATCCCCTCATCGGCTCAGAGCCAGGAGTTTAAGGATCACATCAGCAAGGAATTCACCCTGTCGAAAGACGCAGGCAGCAGTACGCTTGCCATCTACAACATCAGCGGTTTTATCAAAGTCGAGGGCTATTCGGGCACGAAGGTGACCCTGGAAATCGACCGCCGGATCAGTGCTAAAACCGCCGAGTTGCTGGAACAGGGCAAGAAGGAGTTTCTGCTACAGTTTGATCAGGACGCCGATACGATCATGGCCTACATCGCCCAGCCGTACGATTCGCGCCCGAATCAAAACAACTGGCGGAACAACGGCACCAACCACCGCCGGATCGACTACAAATACGATCTCGAATTTACCGTCAAAGTGCCTTACTCAATGAACCTGCACGTTTCGACGGTGAATAATGGCGATGTAACCGTAAAAGACGTAACCGGTTCTTTACATGCGAATAATGTCAACGGAGCCATCAAATTGACCAACATCAAGGGAGCGACCACCGCACACACAATCAACGGAAATGTAGAAGCCAATTACCTGGCTACCCCGCCCGAAAAATCGAAGTATTACACGCTGAACGGCGACATTAAAATCAGTTACCCGGCCAATTTATCCGCCGATCTGAGCTTCAAAAGCTTTCAGGGCGAGTTCTACACCGATTTCCCGGATGCCGAACTGCTGCCGGTCAAAGTGACCAAAACCGAGGAAAAAACCAACAGCGGAACGGTTTACAAACTCACGAAAGACGCATCCATTCGCATCGGAAAAGGCGGCCAAACGCTGCGGTTCGAAACGTTCAATGGCAACGTCTACATCAAAAAACAATCGTAGGTAGTTGACCATCGTCAATCCGTAACTGCAATGGTCCATGGTCAATCGTCGATGGTCAAAAGCCAATCATCTTGAATCAAATAGTAAAAAACAATCTGAAAACATGAAAAAAAATCACATAGCCACCGCCCTTCTGATGTTCGTTTCACTCGCCGGAGCCCCGCGACTGATCGCCCAGACCGATCAGGTGAAGGAACAACTGACCGTGCCGTTGAGCGATCCGAACAAACCGGGCAAACTGCACGTCGGCCTGATCAACGGGTCCATTCACGTAGTCGGTTACGCCGGGAAAGAAGTCGTCATCGATGCCGTTGCGGAACTCAATACCAATTCCAATAAACGAAAAGAGCCTAAACCCGACGAGTTGGCCAACGGCATGAAACGGATCTCGACCCGGGGCGATTTCGACATCAGCGCCGAGGAAAAAAACAACAACATCCATGTGAGTTCCAACTCGATTCGACGAACGGTCAACCTGACGATCAAAGTACCGCAGCAATTTTCGTTGAAAGTCAGCACGGTGAATCACGGCGAGATTTCGATTGAAAATGTAACCGGCGAATTTGAGGTCAATAACGTGAACGGTCCGATTCAACTCACCAACATTGCCGGTTCGGCGGTGGCCAATACCGTCAACGGGTTGTTGAAAGCCAATTTCAAAAGTGTCAATTCGGATGCGCCGATGGCTTTTTCGACCCTCAATGGCAACGTTGATGTTACTTTTCCGGCAACGGCCAAGTTTAACGTCAAGTTAAAATCCGACCGGGGTGAAATCTACAGCGACTTCGACGTGGATGTCGACAAAACCCAGCCGAAAGCAACCCGCAGCAGCCAGGAGGGTATGTACAAGGTCAGCATCGACGACTGGGTGCAGGGTAAAGTCAACGGCGGAGGCCGCGAGGTGATGATGAAAAACATGAACGGCAATATCTACATCCGCAAAGCGAAGTAACGGATTTTGCAACCATTTGCGTTTGCTGCCGGTTGTTTTGAAATGAACAAATTGTATACGGCGAAAGCCACCGCAACCGGAGGCCGCAATGGCCACGTTAAATCACAGGATGGTGCCCTGGATGTCGAAGTACGCGTACCGAAAGAAATGGGTGGTCCCGGCGGGACCTACCTCAATCCTGAAACGTTGTTTGCCGCTGGTTACGCAGCCTGTTTCGATAGTGCCCTGAGTTTGATCATTCGCACGCAAAAAGTAGAAGCCGGTCAGACGAGTGTAACGGCGGATGTGAGTATTGGAAAGAACGATGCGGGCGGATTCGGTCTGGCCGTGGTGCTGGAAATTCAGATTCCGGGCGTCGAGCGGGCCATAGCCCGGGAACTGGCCGAGAAAGCGCATCAGGTTTGCCCTTACTCCAACGCAACCCGTGGAAACATTCCGGTAGATTTGAAAATTGTGGATTGAACCCACCTCATAGCAAGTAAAAAGCCGCCAGGATTCAGTTCCGGCGGCTTTTTGCTTGCTGCAATCACCGGATTTTCATATCCGGAAAACAGAAACCGGCGCCGGCGTCAGCAGCGCGGCTTCCACACGGCGTTCTTCAATGACAGCCTCGGAAGGAGCCAGTGCGCCGTCGACAATCGCTCCGGCAACGGCCACAGAAACTGCGATGACCAGCGCGGGCCAAAACCCGACGATGGTGAAACTGCCCATCATTTTATCGATGAGTTTCAGCAGAATGGCCGTCACCACGATGCGGACAATTCCGGTTAAGAAAAAGAGCGTTACCAGGTTAAGCGGAAATCGGATGATCCAGCCAACGAGGAAATTGAGCATCGCCAGGATAATGGCAATCACGAGAGCGGTACCGAAACTTTTAACATCGACCTGCGGCATGAGATAGGCCAGTCCAAAAATAACGGCAGCATCGAGTAACAAGTGCAAAATAAGGTTCATACGTGCGGGAGAATGGTGGAAAACAATTTGTAAACACTTTCTTTTGCCGCTTGTTCAAACCGTAGATTATTTCAGCCCGCCATGAAAAAACCGCATGTTTTTCTCAGCCTCGTGCTAGTGTCCGTTTATTCGTTCTCCGAACGGGCTTTCGGTCAGCAGCCTGACCCGGTTATCAACGCCCCAAAAGGGGTTTATCAGTACCGGAAAGCTGCGTATGACGGGATCGGCAAAACGTATATGGGCCGGGAAATTTCGCAGGTCATGGGTCATTTGGGAGCCGCCTGGCTCGACCGCCCGGAGCGCGAGCAGGAAGAACGCACCGACCTGTTACTGGAAGCCCTGAACCTGAAACCAACGGACGTCATTGCCGACGTGGGTGCCGGAACCGGGTATTTCACTTTTTTGATGGCACCCAAAGTTCCGAAAGGCCGAATTCTGGCCGTCGACATTGAAAATGAGATGATTGCTGATCTGAATAAAACCAAAAACCGCTCTAAAATTACGAACGTCGAGCCGGTTTTAGGAACGATCACCGATCCGAAACTAGCCGCCAACAGCATCGATATGGCGCTGATGATCGATGCGTACCACGAATTTTCGCACCCCCGCGAAATGATGACAAACATCGTCCGCGCCCTAAAAACCGGTGGCCGGGTCGTGTTGGTCGAATACCGCGCCGAAGACCCGAACGTTCCCATCAAACCGCACCACAAAATGAGCATTGCCCAGGCGAAAAGGGAAATGAAAGCCGTGGGTTTACAGCTCAAAACCGTGTATGATAAACTACCGCAGCAGCACGTGATGATATTTCAGAAATAAGATCGGGACACGGATGCAAAACAACTACCCCAATCCCCTGGTTATTTCCCGGTAGTAACTTCGTTTGCCTGTGTCATCAACCCCTTCAACGGTTTCGTCTTCGTCTCCCAATAAATGGATCATTCTGGGCACGCTCATGTTCGGCACGTTCATGTCGACGCTCGACAGCAGCATCGTCAACATCGCCCTGCCCACCATCCGGCGGGAACTGGGCGCGGGTGACAGCGTCGAGTGGATCGTATTATGTTACCTGCTGACCACCACCAGCACCCTGCTCATTATGGGCAAAATCTCCGACCGGGTGGGTCGCCGAACGCTTTACATCACCGGTTTTTGCGTGTTTGTGCTAGGCTCTCTGCTGTGCGGACTGGCCTGGAACCTCTGGTCGCTGGTGGGGTTTCGGGTTCTTCAGGGGCTGGGGGCTTCCATGATTTACGCCGTCGGTCCGGCCATCATTGGCGACACCTTTGCCCCGCAGGAACGCGGTCAGGCCATGGGGCTGATGGGTTCGATCGTGGCCGCCGGGTCCAGTGCCGGGCCGGTGATCGGCGGTTTTTTGCTGGGAAAATTCGGGTGGTCAAGCATCTTTTTTGTCAATGTTCCCATCGGATTACTGGCGATCTGGCGGGCGTGGACCATCCTGCCCGAAAGCCCCAAGGTTACCAATCAACGCTTCGATATGGCTGGAGCAGGCCTGTTTCTGATTGGTGTTACCACCTTGCTGACCGGGCTTGATTTTGGCCCCGAACCGGCGTACGGCTGGGATAATCCGCTGGTGGTTGCTTTGCTGACCACCGGAGCGGTTTTGCTGCTTTTGTTTCTGCTGTGGGAAAGGCGCGTTCGGGAACCGATGTTGCAACTGAGCCTGTTTCGCATCTGGCCGTATACGTCGGCAATTCTGGCGGCATTTTGCGGATTCGTGGCTTCCGGGGGCAATCTGTTCATCATTCCATTTTTTCTGCAACAGTTGCTGGGGCTTCCTCCCGAACGCGCCGGGATGATCTTACTCGCTGGCCCCGTGACCCTCAGCCTGATTGCGCCCCTGGGTGGTTACCTTTCGAGCCGGGTCAGTACGCGGTGGTTATCGAGCACCGGTCTGTTAATCACGGCCTGCGGCTATTTCGCTTTTTCATTTCTGGATACGGATTGGGGCTGGCAGGATGTCGTCTGGCGGAGTTCGCTGGTGAGTCTGGGTTTTGGCCTTTTTCAATCGCCCAACAGCAGCAGTGCGCTCAACGCGGCACCGATCACCCAACGCGGCATTGCCAGCAGCATGATTGCCTTTATGCGAAACCTGGGCTTTGTCGTCGGTATTGCCATGGCGGCAGCCGTCTGGTATAGCACCCGAAATCGGTGGGCACTGGCGCATGATGCCAGTCCGGAATCAACGGAAGCCCAGCTTCTGGGCATGCATAATGCGTACCTGATCATGAGCGGTTTGGTGTTGACCGGCGCCCTGATTTCGTTCCTGCGGGGCAAGCTGACTTCGCCGGTTTCAAGGCCGATTCAGGCGGAAAATACGATTTCGTAGAATTCAGGGCTTAGCCGCTCACGCTAACATTGTATATTTTTTTGAGAAAATGCTGGAGATTACCGGTATCAAAACCGGGTAAATTTGTCCACTTCCTCCACCTCCCGGATTCGGTTTTCGAATTGAACCGGTTTCTTTTGGGAAGTTCCTAAGCTTTGCTCTATGAACCGCTCCGTCAAACCAATTTCACTTTCGTTTCTTTTCGTATTTCTCAGCCTGATTGCGGCATTTGCGCAGAGTACAGGGAAAAAAGTAACCATCATCACGCCGGTTTCGGCGCACGCGCGGATTGCCTACGGAGTTGAAAAAGTAAAACGGGCGTTGACGAAAGCCGGTTATCAAATCACGGTTTCAAAAGGTGTTTCAGCCAGTGGAAATCAACAGATTGTGGTGGGCCGGTGGGCGGATGCAATTGTTAAACCGCTGGCTTCGCGTTATGGCCAGACAGCGGACAAAGCAGCGGGCAAGGAAAGTTTCACCCTTCGAAAAGACAGTCAAAAACCGCTGCTCATTGCCGGATTCGATCCGTCCGGCGTGTTATACGGTTGTCTGGAATTAGCCGACCAAATCAACAAAACCGGGAAACTTCCCGAAACCATCGCGCTGAACGATCGGCCCGAAATGGTGTTGCGGGGAACGGCCGTGGGCATTCAGAAACCGGTTTATCTGCCCGGCCGCGAGGTGTATGAATATCCGTATACCCCCGAAACCTTTCCGTGGTTATACGACAAAGCACTCTGGATCAAGTACCTGGATGCCATGGCCGAAAACCGGTATAATTCGCTGTATTTGTGGAATGGTCACCCGTTTGCATCGCTCGTTCGGCTTACAGCGTATCCCTACGCCGTGGAAGTCGACGACGCCACCTTTCAAAAAAACGAGGAAATGTTTCGGTTTCTGACCAGCGAAGCCGATAAACGCGGCATCTGGGTGATTCAGATGTTCTACAACATCATCGTTTCGAAGCCTTTTGCCGAAAAACATCACATCAAAACCCAGGACCGAAACCGCCCCATTACCCCGCTCATCGCCGATTACACCCAGAAATCCATTGCCGCATTCGTCCAGAAATACCCGAATGTCGGCCTGCTCATCACGCTTGGCGAAGCGATGGAAGGCGTTGGTCAGGACGATGTCGACTGGTTTACCAAAACGATTATTCCGGGTGTCAAAGACGGGTTGAAGGCCCTCGGCCAAACCAACGAACCGCCCATTGTGCTGCGTGCCCACGATTCCGACGCGCCCCGCGTGATGAAAGCAGCCCTGCCGCTGTACAAAAATCTGTACACGATGGCAAAATACAACGGCGAAGCCCTGACGACCTACACTCCGCGTGGCAAATGGGCGGATTTGCACCGAACGTTGAGCAATATCGGTACCGTGCACGTCGAAAATGTGCATATTCTGGCCAATCTGGAGCCTTTCCGCTACGGTTCGCCCGACTTCATCCAGAAATCCGTTCAGGCCATGCACACCGTTTACGGCGCGAATGGCCTTCATCTATACCCGCAGGCATCGTATTGGGACTGGCCGTATACCGCCGACAAAACCTCGCCCCGCTTGCTTCAGCTCGACCGTGACTGGATCTGGTACAAAACCTGGGCGCGCTACGCCTGGAAGTCCGAACGGGAACGGCCCGCAGAGGTGGCGTATTGGGGCCATCAACTGGCCGATCAATACGGTTTATCGGTCGAAAAAGGCAAAGCGGTGCTGGAAGCTTACGAACAAACCGGTGAGATTTCGCCCAAGCTCCTGCGACGCTACGGCATCACCGACGGCAACCGCCAGACGCTCACGCTGGGTATGCTGATGACTCAACTCATTAACCCGTTTCGGTATGGCTTGTTTACGCTGATGTACGAATCGGAAGCTCCTGAGGGTGAAATGATTATCGAGTATGCCGAGAAAGAGTCGAAGCACGAAAAACACCTTGGCGAAACGCCGGTTCAGGTTGCCGACGAGGTCATCGAACACGGACGAAAAGCGGTGGCCGCCATCGACAAAGCGGCTGGTGCGGTAACCAGAAATAAGGATGAATTTGACCGGTTGAAAAATGACGTTTACGCCCAGAATGCGATGGCGAATTTCTACGCGCAAAAAGCCCGGGCGGCTTTAGCGGTTTTGAAATACACGTATTCAACCGACGTGCGCGACCTCGAAAAAGCCGTTCCGCTGCTGGAAAGCAGTGTAACTCATTACACCGATCTGGTGAATCTGACGAAAGATACGTACCTGTATGCCAATAGCATGCAGACCAAACAGCGCAAAATTCCAATGCGCGGCATCGATGGGACTTACAAAACCTGGGAAGAAATGCTGCCGGTTTACCAGAAAGAACTGGAGCGGTTTAAATCCGTCATCGACTCGCTGAAATCGTCGCCCCCAGGTATTGTCAAACAACCGGTTTTGTTCCGCCCCGCACCCGTTCAGATTCAGAGCCCGACCGCGGAAACCTATTCCGTGGCAAAAGGGCAGCGTGTTTTTTCCGATACAACCGTAGCGATCGGCGAGGTGGCGCCCGAACTAAAAAATCTGAACGGCCTGCAACTGGCGAAGGCGAAACAGCAGCAGGAACGTACCAGCCTGACGTTTACGGCCAGTGTGCCCGTTAAGCTGCTGGTGGGCTTTTTTACCGAAAAGAATCCGAACTACCTTCCGGCACCTGAACTCGAAACCGACGCCAGCGCCAACGACTACGGTCAGTCGGAAATCAAAATCTCGAATGCCCTGCTGCTGAAGGGGTTTCCACCGGTCAACGTGCATGCCTATTCGTTCAAAGCCGGAACGCATACGCTCAACCTGGGAAAAGGAGCCTGCCTGCTGCTCGGTTTTGTGGACGGCAATCAGGAAATACCGGTTTTTGACGCGGGCCTGACGGGTAACAAGAAAAACATCGACTGGCTGTTTGAGTAAACCCGGTTAGGGCGCAATGATCAGCTCAATCTCGTTATCATGAAAAATCTGCTTGTATTTTTCCTGGATCGTGGCGTCGGTAATGATGTAGTCGATCAGCGACAACGCGCCCAGACTGGCAAAAGCGCTCTTGCCGACTTTGGTCGAATCGGCCACCAGATAGGTCACATCGGCGGCATCGATCATGGCTTTTTTCACCACTAAGTCACTGATACTCGGATACGTTAGGCCCGATTTAAGCGAAATGCCCGCCGTCGCCAGAAAGAGTTTCTGGACATTGATGCCCTTGAAAAAATCGGCGGCTTTCTGCCCCGTCAGCGACAGGGTGGGCGGTTTAAACTCCCCGCCGGTCATGATCACCTCGATACCGGTTTCGGCGCCCAGAATCAGGGCGATGTTCAGGGCATTGGTGATGACGGTGAGGTTGCGGTAGCCGCGCAGTTTCTTGGCAATTTCGGTCGTGGTTGAACCCGAATCCAGAATAATGGTGTCGCCACTTTCGATGAATTCCAGGCACTTGGTGGCAATCCGCTCCTTTTTATCGATGTTTTCCTGGTTCCCCAGCGAAACCGTCCGCACCTGATCTTCCACGTTTTTCAGGTACGCCCCGCCGTGGTCCTTGATCACCAGCCCGTCTTTTTCCAGCTTCTCGATGTCCTGACGAATCGTCACCTCCGTCACTTTAAAGATCCGGGCGAGGTTGACGATCTTGGCGGAGCCGTCTTCCTTCAGCAATTCAAGTATTTTATCCCGACGTTGATTCGGTAGCATACGGTTTTATTCTAAACTTCCTGAAAGTGTCAAAAGTAACAAAAAGAACCTTTTCCTCTATCAAATGATTGAACCCGACCCGGTTTGTTAACTAAACCCGATTTTATCGCCTTCGGACCAGAATTTTCTAATTCGTTTTCTTTACTTCTCATTCGTTCTTAACCAACAATAACCACAAACAATAAATACAAAACGAAATAACTTACCTAGTTAACCTGTGTCAGTCGAATGGCCAGATACGGTTTGGCGGGCAAACGGATTTTCTTAAAACCGTCGTCATACACCCGATAATCTTTCACGTCGCCGAGCCGGAATGTCTCCGAAATCGGTGTAATCGTCATGTTCCAGGTGTCGATGAGTTCGGCTTTAAAAACCGCTCCGGTGGGTGGTGCCCCTTTTTTCGGCAGACTGAATACCCACTCCGGCGGCATCTGCTTTCCGAAATAAATCAGGTAGTGGGCGCTGTCGGCCTGCGCCGTTTGGTGGTCTTTCCAGGGGTCCGCCAGTTGCAGCGGGCCGGGTTCTTCTTCAACCAGCTTTCGTAAAAAACCGATTCGCGCCGGACTCTGGCCGTGAAACCGTCCGCCCTCGGCCCAGAAAATCGTGTCGCCCGGCGTGCGGTACGTTTCGCCGTGCGTCACATACGTTCCGGCAATGACGCCCTGCCAGAATGCTTCGGTCATCTCCTCCGGACTCAGCCTGCCCCAGCGCTGCGGCAGATTGCCTTCGTAACAAACCTCGTCGTAGACCACCGGTTTTCGGTAAGCATCGCGCAGCAAAACCGCCCGCCCGAAATCTTCGACCGTCGACCCGTTCTGGATGCTGACGTGGGTGAAATACGGTTTCCAGTTGTCGAAATACTCGGTGCCGTTGTGAATCGAACACAGGTGATGATAGGGGTCGGCTTCCACCACGGCTTTGCTGTAGACGTCCCAGGCTTCGCGGGGTTTATTCTTGATAAAATCGAATTCATTCGCCATCGACCACCAGACATTTTGGTACGCTGATAACCTGGCAACCAGATACTTGATGTAAAACAGATCGTTTTTCATACCCATACTGTCGAACCCCCAGCGGCCTTTGTCGTATGGGTGAAAAATGATCAGGTCGGCTTCGATGTTCAGTTTCGCCAGATCGGTAATGCGCTTTTCCAGATGCCGGAAAAAGGCAGGATTGAAGCGCGTAAAATCCCACTCGTATTTGAGCTTTCCATTCGCCAGCTTGGTGCGGTTTTTTGCTTCGTACGCAAACAGGGCCGGTTCTTCCTCCACATAACTGTACGTTTTCGGGAACACACACATTCTGATTTTATTGAAGGACGAATTCTTCAGCGTGTTCAGCGTCTGCTCCTGCAAGGGTTCCGGCTGGTGGGTCCAGGCGTAGGCCGTCGTTCCAAACGGGTAATACGGTTTTCCGTCGGCGTACTGAAAATGATACATTTCCCGAACCTTCACCGGCCCGTGATTGGTGGCCGATGGCGCGCGACAGGTGAAACTGCCTTTTTTCCCGTTCAGCGGTTTGGCGTTGCTACTCGTCAGGTACGACCACTGGCCCGTCGCATCCGGCATAAACCGGATTTTGTAGACGCCCTCGCCATCATAAAAACCGCTCACCTTGATCTTTTTAGCCCCCGAAGAAAACTCAGCCGTCAGCCAGACATCCGCAAATGGATTTCCGGCAGTTGGCCCCGCCAGCGTGATTTCATAAAGGCCCCATTGCTCAACGGCCTGCTCTGAAGCCGTGGGTCGCTGGGCGGCAAGGAGTTGCGGAAAACACATGAAGCAAAAAAAGAAAAGCCGGATTTGAGCCTGTATAGACATATTTCAAGAAAATATTTTTCGAAAACAAAGTAAAACAAATAAAACGAAATACTTTTATGAAAAAATAAGAAAATACCATTCCGAAATAATGATTACTCAACCTCCCTTAACTGGTAATTTATACTGAACTAATTGACCATTTCTATGAACACTTATAACTGTTTTACACGATGAGTCCTACTCCAACCGCCCAACGAGCCTGGCAGTGCTGCCTGGCCTTTGTTTTTCTTTGCTTTTCTTTTGTTCAGGTCATCGGACAGAGCAAAACCGTCGCTATTACGGGCAAAGTCACCGACGAAAACGGAAAACCGCTGCCGGGCGTATCCATCCTGATCAAATCGGCCAAAACCGGTACGATCTCGAATCAGGACGGCGCTTACTCCCTTTCGGCCGACGAAAACGCGACGCTGGTTTTCAGCTCCATCAGCTACGAAACCCAGGAAATTCCGGTCAGCAACCGGACGGTGATCGACGTTTCGATGCTGCCTTCCAACAAAACCCTCAACGAAGTGGTCGTGGTGGGCTACGGTACGCAAAGCAAGCGGGCCATCACCGGCGCGGTGGCGTCGGTGGGCTTCAATGAGTTCAAAGACCGGTCGTTCAGCAATGTTACTCAGTCGCTGGCCGGCAAAATTGCCGGGGTCAACATCACGCAGTCGCAGGGCGCACCGGGCGTTTCGCCGATTATCCGCATCCGGGGCGTCAGTTCCATCACGGCGGGTACCACTCCGCTGTTCGTGGTGGATGGCGTGCCGCTCGAAAACTTCAACCTGAACCTGATCAATCCGCAGGATATCGAGTCGGTCGATGTGCTGAAAGATGCGTCATCGGCGGCCATTTACGGATCGCGCGGTGCTAACGGCGTCGTGCTGGTGACAACCAAACTGGGGAAAGTGGGCAAAACCAACATCAGCGCGGGCTACGAATACGGCGTGCAAACGGTGATCCGCAAGGTGCCGATGATGGACGCCCAGCAGTGGATCGGCTATTACATCGACGCCCACAACAACGCCTGGGTCGATCTGAATCCGGCGGTCAACAAAGCCTCCGACCCCAACAGCGTTCGCTCCTCGACCTACCGCATTCCCGAAGAATTTACCACCAATCCGCAGCAGTTTGGCAAAGGCACCGACTGGCAGGACGTGATGTTCCGGGTAGCGCCCTCGCACAACGCCCAGCTTTCGGTTTCGGGCGGCACCGAGAAAACGCAGTTCCTGTTTTCAGGCTCGTACCTTGGTCAGCAGGCGGTTTTAGACGAAAATTATTACAAGCGACTGTCCCTGCGCACGAACATCAAACACAACGTCTCGGACAAGTTTTCGGTAGGGTTGAACCTGAGTGCGACCACGGTTTTTGACCGGACGGAAGGCACGCAGGGCAAGAGCGACGTGGTGAGTCTGGCGATCCAGAGCGATCCGATTTTTCCGGTTTACAACGAAAACGGCAACCTCGGTTACCGCGACCCGAACTCGGTCTGGAGCAAATACATCGCCTACAACGACCTGAATCTCTGGCATCCGTACTCCCTGACCCGGTTTTACCACAAGCAGAACAAGTCGTTCAATACGCTCGCAACAGCGTTCGCGGAGTACTACATCACCAACGATCTGAAGTTCCGGACGAGCATCAACGGCAACCTGTTCAACACGCGGCTAAATTCATATCGCGTTAAGAACCAGGGCTATGGCTATTCCGGTTTGCTCCCCGCGGAAGGAAACGTGCAGTCGTCGTACATGCTGAACTGGCTGTCGGAAAACACGCTGACGTACGACAAACGTTTCGGCGACCACAACCTGAATGTGCTGGCCGGTTATTCGGTGCAGAAACAACGCGACGAATTTGCGACCGTTACCTCGGGCAGTTTCCCGAACGACCTGGTCGAAACGCTCAATGCCGGGGTGGTCACGAGCGGCTCCAGCACGGCCACGGAATGGTCGATGATCTCGTACCTCGGCCGGGCACAGTATAATTTCCAAAACAAGTATTTCCTGACGGCGGCCATTCGCCGGGATGGTAGTTCGCGGTTCGGGAAAGAATCGCGCTGGGGTTATTTTCCATCGGTTTCGGCGGGCTGGCTGATTTCGGATGAATCGTTCATGCAGAACGTCAAGTTCGTCAACAACCTGAAAGTACGCGCCAGCTACGGAATTGCGGGGAATAACCAGATTCCGAACTACGGCGCCATCAGTTTGTTGTCGGCCACCAACTACGTTTCCGGTGCGGCTCTGGCTTCGGGGCTGACGATTTCCAACATTTCGAACACCAACCTGAAATGGGAACGCACCGGGCAG
Organism: Larkinella rosea; assembly: GCF_003858635.1. Lineage (GTDB taxonomy): Bacteria > Bacteroidota > Bacteroidia > Cytophagales > Spirosomataceae > Larkinella > Larkinella rosea. The sequence continues at coordinate 635,922 of NZ_RQJO01000009.1, read as the reverse complement.
CTGAACATTGGGCTGGACCTGCGCGTGTTGAACGACCGGATCGGGCTGTCGGCGGAATATTACAACTCGGTAACCCGCGATATGCTGCTGAACGTGCCGGTGCCCGACATTTCCGGTTTCTCGTCGCAGCTCACCAACATCGGCCGGATGCGCAACCGGGGGGTTGAACTGAATCTGAATTCGAAAAACACGACGGGCAAAGTAATCTGGACGACCGACCTGAATTTCAGCCGAAACCGCAACACGGTTTTGCAACTCGGCCCCACCAACGCACCGATTATTTACACGGATTTTGTGGTCGCAGTCAAAACCGAAGTCGGCCAGCCGATCTCCAATTTCTATGGTTACGTGGTCGACGGGGTGTTTAAAAACCAGGCGGCTGTCGATGCGGCTCCGCACTACAGCACCACCAAGCCGGGCGATCCGATCATCCGGGATGTGAACGGCGACGGCAAAATCACGCCCGACGACCGAACTTCGCTGGGCAATTACCAGCCTGATTTCACGGCGGGTCTGACCAACACGGTTTCGTACAAAGGCTTCGATTTCTCGTTTCTGTTGCAGGGAACCTATGGCGGGGAGATTGTCAACCAGAATTTCCGCTACCTCGGCTTCTGGAACAACGGCCGGAACATGTTCGCGAGCGTCGATAACCGCTGGCGTTCCGAAGCCGATCCCGGCGATGGCAAACACTTCCGTGCGACTCTTGGCCTGACCGGTTTGCAGGATCAGTTTCACAGCCTCTGGGTGGAAGATGCATCGTTTACCCGCCTGAAAAACATCCGGATTTCGTACACGCTGCCAACGTCGCTGACCCGCCGAACCCCGTTCCGCGTTGCCCGGGTCTACGTCAATGCCGATAACGTCTATCTCTGGAGCAAATACACCAACTACGACCCGGAAAACACGACCTACGGCGCCAGCAATTATTCCAGCGGCAGCAACGGTTTGAATGCCTCGGGCAACGCGCCGAACGGTGCTTTCATTGGCGTCGATTACGGCTCCTACCCCATCCCGCGCGTCGTGACCATCGGGTTGAAAGTTGATCTCTAAGCTGAAAAAAGACTTATTTCTCATGAAAACCATCAACTATTTCCTAACCATTCTTTGCTTCGGGCTACTGACTACCGGCTGCAAAGACTCGTTTCTGGACCTGACTCCGCTGTCAAATGCCACGGCCGACAACTTCAAAACCCGCGACGATTTCGAACTGGCGGTCAACGGGGCCTACGCTTCGCTGTACACGTTTTATCACCCCGAAGGACCGGTTTCCTATGCCAACGAGCAAATGAGCGACAACGCCATTATGTTCAATATTTCGGGGATTCAGGCCGACAAATGGCAGTTCAAGGATTACAGCCTGGCTACGGCCAACACAATGGTGTACCAGTTCTGGCAGGATTGCTACAAGGCGGTTTTCAACGCGAATATTGTCCTGAACAAGATTGAAGGCGCGAATCTGGATGCCGCTTACAAGGACGGGGTGAAAGCCCAAATGATGTACTTACGCGGGCTTTATTACTACAACATGGTTCAGTTGTGGGGTGATTTGCCGATCGTGACGACGCCCCTTTCCGGTGAGGAAAGCTACGCCGTGCTGCGTTCTCCGCAGAGTGCGGTTTACGATCAGATCAAGAAAGATCTGCAATTCGCGGCTGACAAACTGCCGCTGGCGACAGCCATTACGATACCGGGTCGGGCGTCCAAAGGGGCGGCTCAAACCCTGCTGGGAAAAGTCTATCTGACGCTCGGCGACAAAGCGGCTGCGGCCACGGTTTTAAAGGAAGTGTACAACAGCAACCAGTATGCGCTGCTGCCCAATTACACCGACTTGTGGGGACCAAGCGTCAAAAACACGAAGGAGTCCATTTTCGAGATTCAGTTTCTGGGCGGCAATGCGTCAGCGCCGTTCAGCCGGTATTACCAGACATTCTACCCGAACAACAACTTCCTCGGTTTTTACGGTGGTGGCATGAACCAGGTGACCGACGATCTGTACAACGAATACGAAACCGGTGACACCCGCCGGGATGCATCGATTGCGCTGGGGTACAACAACGCCGGAACGTTCATCGCGCAGAAATACCCCATCAAGTGGACGGATACGAAAGCGACGCAGGTCGGTGGTAACCCCTTGTCGAACAATAACTTCGTAATCTTACGCTACGCCGATGCGCTGCTACTGCTCTCCGAAGCAACCGGCGATCCGACGTACCTGAATCTGGTCAGAACCCGCGCGAAGCTGCCCAAATTTGGCGATGCGGCTTACCCAACCGCCAAATACGCCACGCTTGATCTGGCTATCGAACACGAACGCCGGGTGGAGCTGGCCATCGAATTCCAGCGCTGGTTCGACCTGAAACGCACCAACCGCGCCGTTCCGGTTCTGACCGCCAAGGGAAAAGCCATCACCGCCCAAAAACTGCTCTGGCCCATCCCGCAGATCGTCCGCACCCAAAATGCGGCCATTACGCAGAATCCGGGGTATTGATCACGTACCCACGGACTTTAGTCCGTGAGTCCCTAACTATTCTTGAAGATAGAATAATTGAGAGGATCTCACGGACTAAAGTCCGTGGGTACGTTGCTGACAAAATACTACACATCCCCGCTAAAATGCTACAAACCCTATAACCAATAAAAATAATCCTTTGTAGCTGCGAAAACCGGCCTGATCGGCCGGGCGGATTGACCCTGAACCCATGAAGCGTTTAAGTTACCTTTTTGGTCTTTTTCTCCTGTTGAGTTCGTGTTCAAAAGAGGTGTTTCTCTTTACGTCCTTTCACGAACCGGCCAACGAAGGGTTGCGGTTTTTGTATAGCAAAGATGGATATCATTGGACGGATCTGAACCGTACATTTCTGAAACCGGAAATTGGGAACCAGAAAGTGATGCGCGACCCGTCGATTGCGCAGGGCAAAGACGGCACGTTCCACCTGGTCTGGACAAGTAGCTGGAAAGAGGACAAAGGGTTCGGTTATGCAAGCTCTAAAGACCTGATTCACTGGTCGGAAGAGCGGTTTATTCCGGTGATGGAACACGAACCGACGACGGTGAACGTCTGGGCGCCCGAACTATTTTACGACCAGGAAGCCGACCGGTTTGTCATCATCTGGGCGTCCACCATTCCGAACCGTTTTGAGCGCGGGGTGGAAGAAGAGAAAAACAATCACCGAATGTATTTCACGACCACGAAAGACTTCCGGACCTTCGCGCCCACCCAATTGTTTCTCGACCCCAAATTCAGCGTCATCGATGCGGTGATCGTTAAACGAAAAGCCGCTGATTACGTGCTCGTTCTGAAAGATAACACCCGCCCGGAGCGCAATCTGAAAGTCGCGTTCGGCCCAAACGCCACCGGACCATTTACCGGCGTATCTTCCCCATTTACCCAAAAATTCACAGAAGGCCCCTCGGTCGTAAAAGTCGGCAAAGACTGGCTGATTTACTTCGATTCGTACCAGAACAAAACCTACGACGCCGTGAAGACCCGCGATTTCAAAACATTCACGGCTATTTCCGACCGGATTTCGGTGCCGGAAGGCCACAAACACGGAACGATTTTCAAGGTAAAAAAGCGGATTTTAACCAAATTAGTAAACAGTAAGTAACCGCCCGATTCTCTTCCATGACGTACCGATTTGCAACGGTTTTTCTTCTTCTGATGGCGCAGCTGGTCACCGCCCAGTCTACCGAAAAACGGTATCTGTCGGGCACCGGAAACGACCAGACCGTCAACTGGCAGTTTTTCTGCACCGCCGGTCGGAATTCGGGAAAATGGACCACCATTCCGGTGCCGTCGAACTGGGAATTGCAGGGATTCGGCAAATACAATTACGGTTTTGCCAAAGACAGCGCGCGCGGCAAGGAGCAGGGTTTGTATAAACACGATTTTCAGGCGCCAGCGTCGTGGAAAGGCAAGCGGATCAACCTGGTTTTCGAGGGTGTGATGACCGACACCGAGGTTAAAATCAACGGAAAACCGGCGGGACCAAGGCACGAAGGATCGTACTACGCCTTCCGCTATGACGTCTCGAATTTGCTTCAGTATGGCGCCGGTAATCTGCTGGAAGTTACCGTTTCGAAGCATTCAGCCAACGCATCCGTCAACGAAGCCGAGCGCAAGGGTGATTTCTGGCTATTCGGCGGCATTTTCCGACCGGTTTACCTGGAAATTCTGCCCGCCGAACACCTTGAACACGTAGCCATCGACGCCCGCGCCGATGGCACATTTAAAGCTCAGGTCCAGCTGGTTACAAATGAAAAACCGCTCGAAGTTTCTGCACAGATTTTTACGCTGAACGGGCAAAAAGCGGGTCCGCCGTTCAGTGCGAAAACCGGGCCGGAAAACAACAGGGTCTCGCTGGCGAAAATCATTCCGAATCCGCGGCTGTGGACCTCCGAAACGCCGAATCGGTACAAAGTTGAATTCCGGCTTCTGCAGGCCGGAAAACCAGTGCATACGGTGACGAAGTTTTTCGGCTTCCGAACCGTTGAGGTGAAACCGCGCGACGGGATTTACGTCAACGGCACGAAAATCAAGCTGAAAGGTGTCAATCGGCATTCGTTCTGGCCGTCGTCGGGCCGGGCGCTGAGCAAAAAACTCAGCGTGCTGGATGTGAATCTGATGAAGGACATGAACATGAACGCCGTCCGGATGTCGCACTACCCGCCCGACGAGCATTTTCTGGACGTCTGCGATTCGCTCGGCCTTTTCGTGTTCGACGAACTGGCGGGCTGGCACGGTCATTACGACACGCCAACCGGCACCAAACTTCTGAAGGAACTGATCACGCACGACGTCAATCATCCTTCGGTTATTTTCTGGATCAACGGCAACGAAGGTGGTCACAACTACGAACTTGATCCGCTGTTTACGAAAGAAGATATTCAGAAGCGGCCCGTGATTCACGCCTGGGAGGATTTTGGCGGTTTTGACACGCAGCATTACCGGGAATATAATTACGGCATCGGCAACTACAACCACGGCCATTCGATTACGCTGCCGACCGAATTTCTGCACGGGATGTACGACGGCGGCCACGGGGCCGGGTTGGAAGATTACTGGGAAGCGATGTGGCACGACCCGCTGGCGGCTGGCGGTTTTCTCTGGGACTTTGCCGATCAGGGCGTGGTTCGCACCGACAAGGACGGCATCATCGATACCGACGGAAACCGGGGCGCCGACGGCATTGTAGGTCCGTACCGCGAAAAAGAAGGGAGCTTTTTCACGATCAAGGAAGTCTGGTCGCCCATTAAACTGGAACACCGGGAGCTGACGTCAACCTTCGACGGTACGTTTCCAATTGAAAACCGGTATCACTTTACCAATACGAGCCAATGTATGTTTATCGGCAAACTGGTGAAAATGAGTGGCCCCAACGACGCGGTTAAATCCCCGGAAAAGCGGTTTTCAATTTCTGTACCGGCCCTACAACCGCTCCAAAAAGGTGCCTTGAAAGCCCAGCTCCCCGCCGACTGGCGCAACTACGATTTTCTGTACATCACCGCCACCGATCCGCATCGCCGTGAACTGTTTACCTGGAGCTTCCCCATTTCGTTGCCTGACAAATCAGCTGCATCACTCGTCAAAACCGATGGCCCTGCGCCAGTCAGTTTCACCGAATCCGATTCCTTGTATACAGTCTCGGCCAACGGGGTTCAGGTGTTGTTCAGCAAGCGAACCGGAATTTTGAAACAGGTTGCCAACCGAAACGGAACCATTCCGTTTACCAACGGGCCGGTTTTGCAGGAAGGTGTCAACAACTTCAAAAACTTTACGCACCGCGTCGAGGGAAAAAATGCCGTCATTGAATCGACGTTTGAGCGAAAAACCAGCTATAATACCCTTCAATGGACAATTTATCCGTCGGGCTGGATCAAAATGAAGGTGCGGTATTTTCCCGATGGGTATTTCACCACGCTCGTCGGCGTCAATTTTTCATTTCCCGAAAGCGCGATGAAAGCCGTCAAATGGATGGGCAAAGGGCCGTATCGGGTCTGGAAAAACCGGATGAAAGGCGGGGCACTGGGCGTCTGGAACAAGGCCTATAACAAGACCGAAACCGGTGAAACGCCGGTTGTTTACCCCGAATTCAAGGGCTATCATGCCAACCTGTACTGGTGTCGGTTTGAAACCACAGGCCAGCCGTTTACGGTGGCAACCGACGACGAAGACGTTTTCTTCCGTCTGTTTACGCCCGCCTGGAAAACCGATCAGTGGCACAATTACGAACCAATTTTTCCGTCGGGCGACCTCTCGTTTATGCAGGGCATCAGCAGCATTGGCAGTAAAACGCAGCGCAACGAAACGACCGGTCCGATGGGGATGAAGCACATTTATTACGATTACGAAAAAGAACCCGCCCGCGCCAAAGAGCTAACCCTGTTTTTTGATTTTTCCGGGAAATAACCGCATGAAACGCCCTCTACTTTTCCTCCTTTTTTCCCTCCTCGCCCGACTTAGTTTCGGGCAGCAAGCCGAAATCTGGGTGTCACCGAACGGGTCGGATCGGAATGCCGGAACGAGCGAAAAACCGGTTATGAGTTTACAGATGGCGCTTCGGAAGATTCGGGAATTCCGCCGGTTATCGGACCCGGTTGTGGCAAACGGCGCACACATTTACCTAAAAAATGGCGTTTACGCTTTAAATGAACCGGTTTTCATCCTCCCGGAAGATTCGGGGACACCATCGAGTCCGACGGTGATTGAAGCCGCGCCGAATGCTCACCCGGTTTTGAGCGGTGGCGTTCCGGTAACCGGTTGGCAGAAACTGAAAACATCCGTTCCGGGTTTGCCCAAAGAAGCCAGCGGAAAAGCTTGGGTGGCCGATGTACCCAACGTGGGCGGTCGGATGCTGGAATTCCGTCAGTTGTGGGTGAACGGCGAAAAAGCGACGCGGGCCAAAGACACATCCTATCCGCTGATGAACCGGATTCTGTCGTGGAACAAAACCGAGCAAACCTGCTGGATTCCCGCTCCCAAATTCGGTGATTTGTCGAAAGCTGTCGGTTTGGAAATGCTGATTCACCAGTGGTGGGCCATTGCCAACCTGCGCATTAAACAGATTGAATTTCAGGGCGATAGCGCTAAACTTTGGTTTCACCAGCCCGAAAGCCGTATTCAATCCGAGCACCCCTGGCCCGCGCCCTGGCTTTCGAAAGAAACCGGCAATTCGGCGTTTTACCTGACCAATGCTATTCAATTCCTGAATCAGCCCGGCGAGTGGTTTCTGGATACCAGGGCCGGAAAAATCTACTACATTCCGCGCCCCAACGAAAATCTATCCACGGCAACGGTGATTGTCCCTTCGCTCGAAACGCTGGTGCGCGTCGCCGGAACCGCCGATCATCCGGTTTCAAACGTCCTTTTCAAAGGCATTACGTTTCAGCATACCGGCTGGCTCCGGCCGTCGCAGCAGGGGCACGTGCCGCACCAGACCGGGTTGTACATGCTGGATGCCTACAAACTGAAACTGCCGGGTACACCCGACAAAAAAACGCTGGAGAATCAGGCCTGGGTGGGTCGCCCGGCCGCGGCAGTGGAGGTTTCCTTTGCCAACCAGACCGGTTTTGAGAACTGCCGGTTTGAGCACCTGGCCGCTACCGGGCTGGATTACCACAAGGGCGTTAGCGACAATGTCATCCGGGGAAATCTGTTCAGAGACATCGGCGGCACGGGCATTCTGGCGGGCGTTTTTGCCGACGAAGCCACCGAAATTCACCGGCCCTACAACCCCACCGACGAGCAGGAAATCTGTACGAATCTACTCATTACCAACAATTTAATTACCAACGTTACGAACGAAGACTGGGGTTGCGTGGGCATTGGCGCGGGCTACCTTCGGGGTAGTACGATTGAACACAATGAAATCTGCGAGGTGTCGTACAGCGGCATTAGCCTGGGCTGGGGCTGGACGCGCACGATCAACGCCATGCGCACTAACCGGGTGGTCGCGAATAAAATCCACCATTTTGCCAAACATCTCTACGATGCGGCAGCGATTTATACGCTGTCGGCGCAACCGGGTTCGTTGATCGCTGAGAATTACATCGACAGCGTTTACAAGGCACCCTATGCGCACCTGCCGACGCACTGGTTTTACCTCTACACCGACGAAGGTTCGTCGTATTTCACGATCAAAGACAACTGGACGCCGTCGGAAAAATTCCTGCAAAACGCCAACGGCCCCAACAACGTCTGGGAACACAACGGGCCGCAGGTGGCCGACAGCGTGAAGGCCAACGCAGGAATTCAAAAACCGTATCGCTTTTTGTTCAAAGACAAGGTTCAGCCCGATCCGAATTGGTCGATCAATAAGGAAAATCCGGTGATTGTCGAATTGGTCACCAACCCAAGTCAACCTATTGACCTACAGCGGATAAATGAGATTATGACTCGAACCAACCTTCGTCCGGAGGCTCTGTATCAGTGGCAAAACCGGTACGTCATTTTTGACAAGGTGCAGGATGTTTCGGTACTGACCAGTCGGCTGCGTTCGGCATTTCCGACGGCAACGGTGAAGACTTATTATGATTTATTTTACGAGTTCAACCGCAGTCGCTGTGATTCCGGACCGACAAACGGTGAATGGGATCACACGATTCTGACGGCTAATCTGGTGGCTGATGAAACGCTTCAGAAGGAGTATCTGGCCGATCATGCTACTCAGTTTGAGAAATGGCCGGAGGTGTCCAACGGTTTCTGCAACGCTCAGTTTCAGCAACTACTGCTCTTCAAAAACGGTCGGCAACTGATGCTCGTGATCAGCATTCCGAAAGGCGAAAGGCTGGATAAACTCAATCCCAAAACCACCGAAAACAACCCGCGCGTCGACGCCTGGAATGCCCGCATGAAGCGCTACCAGGAAGGCATTCCCGGCACCAAACCGGGCGAAGTGTGGGTCAATTTCCGGCCGGTTGTTTTGCAAAAATAAGTTTATGGTTACTCCTTACTAATAAACGGCTTGCGTGTTTTTTTTCGAAACCTTCGGCCCCACCCGGCGCATCCGGATTGCCTGGATTTCGCTGATTATCAGAAAGGTGTAACTTTACATTGCCATTCACTAGTGTCTGTTCGTGATGAAAAAAAACGCCCTGTTCGTTCTGCTTTCCTGTTTTACAGCAACAGCGCAAACGCCAGTTCCGCAACCGCTGACGCTCTGGTACAAACAACCGGCCAGTCAGTGGGTGGAAGCGCTGCCCATCGGCAACGGGCGACTGGGCGGCATGGTGTTCGGCGGTGTGGAAACGGACCACGTTCAGTTTAACGAAGAAACCCTCTGGACCGGCGAACCGCGTGACTACCAGCGTGAAGGAGCCGCTCCGTATTTGCCGCAGATTCGTCAGCTACTCGCCGAGGGCAAACAGGCCGAAGCCGAAAAACTGGCGCAGGAGAAGTTCATGGGGCGGCAAAGCAACGAGGGAGATTATGAGGCAAAGAAAACCGCCTGGTTTGCCCGCATCCGCAAGTTAGACAACTTAAAAGCCAATCCGGCGTTGGCATCGTTCGATGATCGTTCCTGGAAAACCCTGCCGGTTCCGACGGCCGAGGGCTGGGAACGGGCTGGGCTGGAAGGGCTGGACGGCGCGGTCTGGTTTCGTACGTCCTTTGAACTTCCGCAAGCCTGGGCGGGCAAGGATGTCGTACTCGATCTGGGCCGGATTCGTGATCAGGATTTTACCTATTTGAACGGCGAACTGATTGGTTCCGACGAGGGCATTGCGAAAAACCGGCGGTATAAAATTCCGGCGGGCAAGCTGCGGGTAGGTACCAATCAACTGGCGATTCAGGTCATCAACTGGTTTGACAAAGGCGGTTTTATCGGCGTCAAAACCGCCCAGCCAACGTTCGTGGTTTATCCCGAAGGCCAGCAACCAGCCGATGGGGTTTCCCTGAAAAAACCGTTCCGCTTCTGGATTCAGGACGACGCCCCCCCGGCCATGCCGCGCTATCAGGCCGATTACCAACCCTTTGGCGATCTGTGGCTCCGGTTCAGAAATACCACAAAACCAGTCCATTACCGGCGCGAGCTGGACCTTAAAACGGCCCTTTCCCGCGTTACTTACTCGGCCAACGGCGTAAATTTCACCCGTGAATACCTCGCCAGCGCCCCCGATCAGGTCGTGGCCATTCACCTGACCGCCAGCCAGCCGGGGAAAATCAGTTTTGAAGCATCGCTGGCTAGTCCGCACAAAGAAAGCTCCGTTCGGAAAGTTGATCACCAGACGATTGCGTTGTCGGTTCAGGTACGGAACGGCGCGTTGAGAGGTGAAAGTCTGCTGCATATCCAGACGCAGAAAGGTCAGATTACGGTTTCGGGGAATAAACTCATCGTTTCGGGAGCCGACGAAGCCACCTTGTATCTGACGGCAGGCACCAATTTCAAGAATTACAAAGATGTTTCCGGGGACCCGGCCGCAATGAGTCAGAAACCGCTGCAAACCGCCCGCACGAAACGATTTGATGCCCTGAAAACCGCCCACATCGCCGAATACCAATCCTATTTCAACACTTTATCGCTGGATTTGGGCCACACCGCCAGCGAGCAACTCCCGACCGACGAGCGACTCAACCGTTTTGAGAAATCACCCGACCCCGCGCTGGTGGCCCTTTACGTGCAATACGGGCGGTATCTGCTGATTTCGAGTTCCCGACCCGGCACACGTCCCGCCAACCTACAAGGCATCTGGAACGACCTGCTCACCCCACCCTGGGGCAGCAAATACACGACGAACATCAATTTCCAGATGAACTACTGGCCTGCCGAACTGCTGAACCTGTCGGCCTGCCACGAACCCATGTTTGCCGCCATCGACGAACTGGTCGAAAGCGGTCGGAAAACCGCCAGAGCACACTACAATGCCCAGGGATGGGTGCTGCACCACAATACCGACCTCTGGCGCGGAACGGCCCCGATCAACGCGTCGAACCACGGCATTTGGGTGAGCGGGGGCGCCTGGGTGTCGCGGCACCTCTGGGAGCATTTCCGCTACACGCAGGATCGGGCTTTTCTGCAAAACCGGGGGTATCCGGTCATGAAAGAAGCCGCCCGGTTTTTTGTGGATTTCCTGGTAAAAGACCCAAAAACCGGCTGGTTGATCAGCACCCCATCCAACTCGCCCGAGCACCTCGGCCTGGTTGCGGGACCGACCATGGACCACCAGATCATCCGCGATCTGTTTAAAAACTGCGTAGCCGCCAGCGAAATTCTCGGCATCGATGTTGCGTTTCGTGACACCCTGCGAACGATGTACGGCCAAATCGCGCCCAACCAGATTGGGAAACGCGGCCAGTTGCAGGAGTGGCTGCCGGACATCGACGACCCGAACGACCACCACCGGCACGTGTCGCACCTCTGGGGCGTTCACCCCGGCACCGATATCAACTGGGACGAAACGCCCGACCTGATGAAAGCCGCCCGGCAGTCGCTGCTGGTGCGGGGCGACGAAGGAACCGGCTGGAGCCTGGCTTGGAAAATTAACTTCTGGGCCCGTTTCCGCGACGGAAATCATGCTTACAACATGGTTAAGCTACTGTTTCGTCCGGCCATTTCGCCCGAAGGCGTCACCGGGGGCGGCTCCTACCCCAACCTGTTCGACGCCCACCCGCCGTTCCAGATCGATGGCAATTTTGGGGGCGCGAGTGGTATTGGGGAAATGCTGCTGCAAAGTCAGGGAAAGACGCTCGATCTGCTTCCGGCCCTGCCGACCGATTTGCCCACCGGGTCGATCAACGGAATCTGTGCGTCAGGCGGATTTGTGCTGAACATCCGCTGGCAGAACGGAAAACTGAGTAACGTTGAAGTTACTTCCAAGGCCGGGCAGCCGTGCACGCTGCGTTACGGGACTAAAGAAGTTCAGTTATCGACCGAAAAGGGGAAAACGTATCGGTTGGATGGGGAGTTGAAGATATTGTAAATGAAAAATGTAGAATGATAAATGTCGAATGTAAAAGTGTTTCAGCGAAGCCCGGTCACTTTTACATTTAGCATTCATCATTTTACATTTTTCATTCTTTTACACTTCACTCAACTTTCAAACTCTCCAATTTTCCTTCCTTCAAAACCGGCGTTTTGACGTGCCGGAAGTTGTTGCCGCTGACGGTGATGTGCTGGGTTTGCTCGCCGTTGAGTTTCAGAAAAACGTCGGTGCCCGGTTTTGGAAAGCAGTCGTAAATAAAGGCGTCTTCTACATTGGTCAGTTCCACGACCGGCGTATTCGGGTGCGTAGTAGCGGTTTTTACGCCGTCGATTTCCATCGTTTTGACTTTTTCGGCGACTATCGCCGGACCGCTCTGCGTGCCGACGGAAACATTGTGAAACTCCAGATTTCGGGCTTCTTTAATCGAAAAGCCGGTTTCTGAGGTGATGTTGAGGTCCGTAAACGTGATGTTGTCGATTGGCATTTCTTCCAGACCGCTCAGGTACCCGGCCTGTTTCGCTTCGGCGGTCATGTTGCTAAAATGGATGTTCCGAAACGCGGGCGTTCGCTCCGAAACCGGTTCGGGTTGCGTCTTGGCGTAGTGCATATCAAGGACGATGGCCTGCTCCTTGATGTTCTTCATGATCACATTATCGACCCGGATTTCTTCCACCAAGCCCCCACGACCGCGTGCGGTTTTGATGCGGATGCCCCGGTCCGTGCCGTCAAAAATGCAGTTGGAAATGCTGATTTTCCGCACTCCGCCCGACATTTCACTGCCGATCACCACGCCCCCGTGTCCGGCCAGCATGGTGCAATTCGTAATCGTGTAATTCTCCGCCGGAACATTCATCTTTCGGCCCGCCCGATCCTTGCCCGATTTGATGGTAATGCAGTCGTCGCCAACACTGATGTGGCAGTTGGAAATGTGAACGTACCGGCACGATTCGGGATTGATACCGTCCGTATTGGGCGATTTGGGGTTGTTGATCGTAACGCCGGTGACGGTTACATTTTCACAGAATTCGGGGTTCACCGTCCAGAAGGGCGAGTTTCGAATGGTAATGCCCTCGATCAGCACGTTTTTGCAATGCATCGGCTGAATGAAGGGCGGACGCAGAAAACCGCGCTCCACCCAACCCGGCAAATCGGGGCGCAGAATGTCTTTGTTCAGGCGGTGAAACTCGTCCTGCCATTTCGAACCCGGCGAATTCTTCACGATCACCTCCGAATAATGCCACCACTTTTTCCCGTGGCCGTCGATGATGCCGCGCCCCCGAATGGCAATGTTGTCAGCCTTGTACGCGTAAAAAAGCGGTGAAAAATTGGTCACATCCGTCCCTTCCCAACGAGACGCCACCATTGGCAGATAGTCGTCGAAATTGTCGCTGAAATGCAGTTCGGCTCCGGCGTCGATCAAAATTGTGATGTTACTTTTCAGCTGAATGGGACCGGTTTTATACTTTCCCGGCGGAAAATAAATGGTTCCTCCCCCACCCTTCACGGCGGTTTCAATGGCCTTATTGATGGCCATCGTTGAGAGTTGGCTGCTGTCGTTTTTTGCGCCGTACTGCAACACGTTGTGGTAAATGCCTTGCTGCGCCAACGCGCTGATCGCCGTGAAAACCGTCAGGACGAACGTCAGTAGAAAACCGCATTTTGTTCCAGAATGTGATGAAATCATTTTCAGAAGTAAAAATAATAGCCCCCGGTTAAAACCGGGGGATCGTGAGAGGATTCGGAAAATACGAACCGTTTTAACGGTTTTGAGATTTTAAAACCGTTAAAACGGTTGCCGTGAAGAACGTATTTCACTATGTTCCACGGTTAAAACCGTAGGCTGTTACAACACAAATTTCTTTCTGTGTCTTACTTCAACGGATCAAACGCCCCGCCCCAGGTCGAGTTCTGGATCAGCTTGGGATTGTTGTCGATGGCAGTTTGCGGAATCGCGAAGAAGTAATATTCGGGTTTCCAGTTGATGCTGTACTTCGTATCCAACGGTTTGAATTCCAGCGTAAAATAGTTGGTATAGGCCTGCTCCAGACTGACGTTGTCGCGGGTGTTGGCAAAATCCGCCGGAACACCGGTTGTTTTGAGATTAATCGTCACTGCCGTCCGCCTGGTGCCGTTCAGCGTTTTTTCGATCAGTTTCCAGCGACGCAGATCATAGAACCGCTTGCCTTCAAACGCAAATTCGATCTGGCGTTCGTAGAGAATGGCACTGAACAGTTCGGCGCGCGTCATGTTGGCTTTCAGGCCGTATAAACCGTCGGTTCCGGCTTCAAGGCCCGCCCGTTTGCGAATGGCTTTCAGTTGCGTGTAAGCCTCATCCAGCTTGTTAATTCCAACGGCACTTTCGGCCAGATTCAGTAACACTTCTGCGAACCGGATTTCGATCCAGTCGGTGCCCGAAAACTGCACATCACCAATGGCCGGCGTCGGATTAACGGCTTTTCGGGTGTAAAAACCAGTGTTTGTTGCTTTCGGCTCCACGGTTTTTCCGCCCACAAAATAGGTCCAGAGTTTGTAGGAATTGCTCCCGTTCAGGGGCCAGGTCACGCCGTTATAGGCAATGGTTTTATCAAAACGCGGGTCCCGGTTTTTGAAAAACAACTGGTCGGTATAGGCATATTTGGTCGACTCGCCCGGTTTTTTGCCGTCCAGCATCGGAAACGCCTTCACCATTTCCCACGACGGCTGATTAGATCCTCCGCCCGTTCCGGTATACGACGGCCGCGTCGCATTGTCGTAGCCATTATTCTTCCGGGTCTGATCGCCCGTTGCGGTATTGTAGCCCGTCACAAAAACCGCTTCGGGGTTATTGACCTCCTGAAACCAGAGCTGATCGAAGGACGAATGCAGGCCGTATCCACTGGCTGTCAGCACATCAAACGCCTGTTTATTAGCGTCATACGAAGTCTGCCACCGCGACACCTCATCGTTCGGGTTGAACTGCGGGCTGGCAGCCGTCAGCAAAACCCGGCCTTTCAGGGCTGCGGCCGCGCCTTTGGTAATCCGCCCCCAATCAGCCGACGAGCTCCAGCGGCCCGGTACGGAGGCAATGGTCGAATCCAGGTCTTTCACGATGGCGGCAAAGGTTTCGGTGGTCGAGTTCCGCGGCAGAAAAGCCTGGTCGCGCGCTTCAACGCCAACCGCTGCCAGTGGCGTCATCACCAGCGGCACCCCGCCATACAAGCGCACCAGATCGAAATACCGCCAGGCCCGGAAAAACTGAGCCTGCGCCCGAAGCTTGTTTTTGGTGTACGGCGGCAAGTTTCCGGCTTTCGTATCACTCAGAAACATGTTGATCACCCGGATTTTTCCGTAGTTATTTTTGACGTCCAGCGATGTTCCGAAATCCCCAACTTCGTTAACCAGAAGTGTCCCTTCCAGCAATTTGCTTTCTCCGAACGATTCATCCGTCAGGCTGGTGACGCTCGGACTGCCCGGCCCCAGCGTCGGAATACCCGTCGGCAAATTCTGATCGTACACGTAGTCGAGGTTCATTTGGGTGAGCGTCGAATCGTTATAAATCAGTACTCCGCTGGTTGACGTCAGATCGGTTTTATCGAGCACATCCTTGCAACTGGTCAACGCCAGCGACGCACAGAAAATGGCCAGGATTTTATATGAAAGTTTCATGGTGTAGAAGGTTACAGGCCCAGATTTAAACCCAATGAGAAGGAACGCAAAACCGGATACGCATCGTAGTTGCCCGAATAGGTCTTGTAATCGTACGGATTGTACAGATTGAGCGGGTTGGTCGCGACCAGGTACACCCGCACATTATTCAGCCCCAGTTTGCTGCTGAAACCGGCGGGCAAACCGTAGGAAACATTGAAGTTACGAATCGAAACCTGGGTGGAACTGCGAAACCAGAAATCCGAATCGATGTTGTAAGTATCTTTGTAATAAGGGCTTGGATAGATTGCATTTGGATTTTCGGGCGTCCAGTGATCCGCCCAGAACTGCGGGCGATTGGAAGTTGCCGTCGCCTGTGACCGGGCTGTTGATTCGACAGCGTCCTGCCCGCCAAACGAACCGCTGATGACCGCCCCGATGGAGAACCCTTTGTAACTCGTGCTGAAATTGAAGCCAAAACCGTAGTGGTTACTGGCTTTTCGGGTCAGGAACTGCATGTCGGCGTCGGTGATTTTGCCATCTGGTGCCGTATATTGACCTGAGGCATCTTTGGGGCCGCGGACGTCTTCGTAATACAGCATCCCTGGTTTGGGTGCCGCCCCGAAAAGCGTATAGCCCGGGTGTTTTTCCAGGTAGCTGTCCACGTCCTGCTGCGTCCGGAACATGCCTAGGTACCTGTACCCTTTGAAACCCAGATCCGACGATTTTCCGAGCGGATCTTCGAAGGTGCCGATTTTGCCCTTATCGACGTCCACCTTGATCTGCTTGTTGTCGCTCCAGGTGAAGAAACCGTTGACTTTGTACGACCAGTCGCTGGTGATTTTATCACTCCAGCCCAGCGAAATTTCGGTTCCAAAACCGTCGACCGTCGCGTAGTTTTCGGACGGCAACGTGGCCCCAACGAGCAGCGGAACCGACGAGGTCAACGAGGTCAGCATGTTGTAGCGATGGTCATAAAACGCATCCAGTGTGAACGAAAGGCGGTTTTTCAGGAATTGCGCATCGATTCCAATGTTATACTTGGTGTTGTCGTCCCAACGCGCGCCCCGGTTGGCCATCGCGTTGCCGGGCACCACGGTCAGCGGGCGGTCGGCATTCCCGCCAAAAACCGCACCTTTCCCCGTCTGAATACCGTAGCTCGTCAGCCAGTTATACGGTTTGGTAGCGTCTCCACCCAGAAAACCGATCGATCCGCGCAGTTTCAGGAAATCGACCCAGCGAACGCCCGACCGGAAAAAGGGTTCTTCGGAAATCACCCAACCCGCTGAGAACGAAGGGAAAAGGCCCCAGCGGTATTCGGGTGCAAACTTGGTGGAAGCGTCGTACCGGATGGCGGTTTCGAAGAAATATTTGTTGGCGTAGTTGTAGTTGAGCCGACCCGCGTAGGACAGAAAACCCACTTCCGTTTCGGTTTCGGTGGTGGTTTGCGTGCCGGTGGCGTAGCGCATGTTGTCAAGGCCGCCAATAATCACGCCCTCGGCCATTGCAGCAATATTATCGGCGTGGGTTTCCGACTGTTCGAAGAAGGCAATGGCCGAAATCTGGTGCTTGCCAAACTGCCGGTCGTAATTCAAATAGCCATTCAACTGATACGTATCGATGTAACCGGGATTCGCCCGCACGCGGTCGCCGTTGTTCAGAGTCACGATCTTCAAGACATCGCCCCCGTAAATGTGTTTGTGGTCGCCCAGCATCGAAAAACTATACACGTTGTATTTCGTGCCATACTGTTTTCCAAACGTATTATCGAACGTCCGGCTGTACAACAACCTGGTTTTCAGCCCTTTTACAAACGGAACGGAATAATCCAGGTTGGCCGTTACATTCAGGCCACTGCTGCGGGTCTGGGTGTAGTTGTTGGATTTCTGGACTTCGAAAAAGTGAAAAGCCCCGAAATCGTTGGCCCCGCCGTTCGACAACAATACCGGTAATCCGTTCACATACGGCGCGGCAAACTGGGGTGTATAGAGCAGGCTCTTCATGTCGTTTTCCGGATTTTCGCCACCCTGTTTCAGGTAATACATCCGCTTGTCCGACAGATCCCCGCTGAGTGAAAGGGCGGCTTTCAGGTTCTTATTCACCTGCATATCCGCGCTCGCCCGGAACGTCCACTTCCCCGAGTTGATGTTGTCGAAATTCGCATTCTGCGCATTGTACGAAGCCCCCGCAAAATAAGTCGCTTTCTCATTTCCACCACTGACATTCAACGCATGTCGCTGAACAGTAGAGGGTTGCCAGGCCTGCCGCAGCCAGTCGGTGTTGTTGCTTTTGAAGTGAGCCAGTTCGTCAGGCGTGTAAATCAGCGGATCGGTAGCGGTTTTTCCGGCGGCAAAATTCAAATCATTCAGGTACGTCGCCTGCTCAAACCCGTTCATCATCGTCGGCAGCTTGGCGTCCGAAATACCGGTCGAACCGCTGTAGCTGAACTTGGGAGCGCCGGATTTCCCACGCTTCGTTGACACGACCACCACGCCCTGGTTGGAACGCGCCCCGTAAATAGCGGCAGCTGCATCTTTCAGCACCGAAATGGCTTCGACTTCCGAAACGTCCAGCGCGTTGAAATCATCCTCCGACCGAACCACATTGTCGATCACGTACAACGGCCGCAGCGTCCCGCCGTCTTTTGATAAAATAATCGGGTTTCGAACCGTAATCTGCGCACTTTCACCCGGCCGGCTGGTTCCGCCCGAAACGCCCACGCCCGGCATCTGACCGACCAGCGCAGCGGACAGGCTATTGACCGGCAAATCCTGCACGTTTTTCATATCGATTGTGGCCACCGCGCCCGTCAGGCTCACCTTCTTCTGAACCCCGTAACCAACGACCACGACTTCGCTCAGCGAAGCGGCATCTTCCTCCAGTTGCACCTCAAACGTCGTCCGGCCTTTCACCGGAACCTCCTGCGTTTTAAAACCGATGTAACTGAAAATCAGCGTTTCATCACCTTTGGGCAGATTCAGCCGAAACATTCCTTTGATGTCCGAAACCGTACCGGTCTTCGTTCCTTTGATCAGGACGTTAACGCCCGGCAGGGGTTCGCCTTTGGCGTCCTTCACGGTTCCTGTGATATTTTCCAGCGGAGCAGCGGATTTAGGTGAAACCACCGCAGCATTTCCGCTGGATCCGGCGTAGCAAAACGCGCCGGGCAGCCATCCGAGCAGCAGCGCAGCGAAGAGCTGACCCGTGCCGATGCGCATTGTTTTGGGTCGTAAAACCGATTTCATGGTGTCGAAAGGATTGGAAGATAGAGTTTGGTATAGGTTGATCGGGACTATTCGTTGGATTTTTGGGCGTCGCGGGCAATCCGCTCTTCCCACGCTTTGCTCGCCTTTTTCATATCAATTCCGGACGCCGACAGGTAGTTGTTGATCCGGCCCTTGTATTTCCCAAACATCGCGTGTTTTTCCTTCGAAGACCCCTCATCCATAGCCCGTTCCCGCGCTTCGGTTAAATACGCCAACACCTGCTTTTTTTGTTCATCAGTTAAATCCGGTAACATCGCCTGATATCCCTTATAGGTAATGGGCAGAACACCATACGTCATTCCATTTTTTACCTGATCTACCTGCTGGTCATTTAAATCAGCGGATAAATCAGCAAGGAATGCAGCATGAAGCCTTTTTAATTGCTCAGTTGTTTCGGACTCAATCCGTTTTTTTTCATCTTCTAAATCTTCGGTTGACGCGTTTTTTTTTCGGTTTTTAATCGCGTCTTTCCGGGATTCGTGAAGCGTATTCAGGTCGCGATACTGACGGGCAATCCGCTCCTGAACACGCGCCTTAACGGACGGGTTGGTAAGTTCCAGCGGAGCAACAATTTTAGCAGCCCGCTCGGCAACGACATGCCTATACGCGGAATCTTCGCTTGCTTTTGCCGTTTGCTGCCCCCGGGCGGAAACCACGCCCAGCAGACAGATCAAACTACTCAATGCAATAATTTTTGGTGTCATAGGGGTCAGGTGTGAATCGATAAAAAGGTTAGAAATAGCCCGGTATTTGCGAATTCCCGTTTTTCCCGAAAGGGTGCTACGCAGTCTATAAATAGACGCGTTAAAAGAAGACTTTAGCGGGAATAAACTCTATTTTTCTATAATACTCTACAAAAATATGGTACATTTCTAGGGCATAGCTGCATTTTTTTGCCAATTTATTATAGGAAGTTATCATGGGCTAAATAGGAATTATTGGAGTTATTTCTTTTATTTTTGTATATAGATTGCCGAAACGAACGCGTTAGCATCCAGGAAGCCGGAAAAACCGGTCGGGAGTCAGGCGATGACTTGAGGTTCGCTTCTGAAAGTCAGGATAAAACGGAAACGGTTACTAGTTGCCCCGAAAATGGCGTTAAAAACCGCTGGGGCGGTCAGTCAGTGAATTGACCCGATGAAAGTTGCCGCGTTACCAGATCTATTGATTCATATCACTCAATACCATGAAGCCATTATTTCGAAAAGTAACGGATAAACTGGAAAGCTCATTTACCATCCGGCACGTTACGTTACCGCATTTTAAAAACATCTGGCATTACCATCCCGAACTTGAATTACATTATATTATCAAGGGAGAAGGGGTCCGGTTTATCGGGGATAAAATTGCCAACTTTTCACCGGGCGAAATCGTATTAGTGGGCGAGAATTTGCCGCATACCTGGCGCAGCGGAAAAGAATATTTTAACAACGACCCTGATTTAGGCATTGAAGTTATCGTCATCCAGTTTCTGCCCGATTGCCTGGGAGATGATTTATTAAAATTACCGGAAGCGTATTTAATTCCCAAGCTTTACGAGAAAGCCAAAAGTGGCATGGTCATCACCGGAAAGGCCAATAAAAAATTGGCAGAACTAATGCACCGGGCACTCGATGCGACCAATCTCGACAAAATTATTATCCTGCTTTCGATCCTGCAAACGCTGGCTGAAACGGATGAATACGAACTAATTGTGAACGGCCGGGCGGTTTTTTACCAGTCGGACGAGACGGACACCCAGCGCCTGAATACGGTTTGTAACTATACCCTGACCAACTACAAAAAAGAGATTTCGCTGGAAGAAATTTCAGCCATCAGCAACCTGAGTGTCACCTCGTTCTGCCGGTATTTTAAGCTGATGACCAACAAAACGTACTACGATTTTCTGATCGAAATTCGCATCAGTCACGCGTGTCGGGCGCTGATCGAAGGTAAAACCCTGACCGAGGTTATCTGTTTCGATTGCGGTTTTAACAACGTTTCGAACTTTTACCGCCACTTTAAAAAAGTTACCGGCGTAACCCCGCTGGAATACAAACGCCAGTATCTGAATAAGTCGAAATCGTTGCTGGTTAAAGCTTGATCGGAACACGGATTTAACGGATGGGACGGGTTCTCACGGATTTATTCCGTTTTGATCTGTTTAATCCGTGTTCCGATCCAACTCCTCAAAACCGCTTGACTGAAACCGGCTCCACTTTCCCGGCCCGAATCACTTCCTTGCCATTTGCAAACACCCGAAAGCCTTTGCCTTTCCCGTAGTGTTTGCCGGTTTTGTCGTACAGAATCGTCAGGATCTTTCCGTGGTATTTCACATTGTCCAGGCAAAACCACTCCCACTGGTCGGGAACCAGCGGTTGAATGTCCAGCACGTCGTCGGCGCGGGGTTTCAGGCCAATTAAATCATTGATAATCAGATCAGCAAAACCGGAGTGGTTGTAGAATTTACTGCGCGGATTGTCGCCTTTCAGCCATTCGCCGGTTTTCTCATCCTGGTATTCGCCCAGGTAAATCGTTCCGTTCATGGTGTGCGAGTGCGCATATTTCAGCAATTCGTCGTAAAAAACCGCTTTGGTCATACTCGCATGATGCCGGTAATTGGTGAGCAGATTCGACAAGCCTTTCAGCGTCTGGGTCGTTGCAAACGGCCAGACCGGACCGTCCCATTCGCAGCCGTGGCCAGAACCGTGCGTCCGGAAAAGCGGGTGACGCCGTTCAGCCGTTGTGATGCCCCAGGGAGCCGAAAAACCGGTCGTATCAGTCAACTGGTCCCACTGCCGGGCGTATGCCGGTTTGTCGTCGGGCAGGTTGAAGTACCAGGGAATGAAACCGATGGCTTCGCGGGCGTTCGCAAAACCGCCTTTTTCAGATTTCACTTCAAAGAAATGGTCGTCCTCGTTCCACAGGCTATCCAGCGTCCGTTTTTTCAGTTCCGTTGCCAGCTTCTGATAGCGGTTTTTCAACGTATCATTTTTGACGAGGGCCGCCATTTCCGCCAGCGCTTTGGCATTTCCGTACATGTAACTGTTGATGGTTGGACGCCGGTTTTTCTCTTTTCGCGAACCACTGATCGATTCTTCCATGGCATCCCGCACGTCGAATTGCCAGAATAAGCCGCTCGCTACCTGCTTCTCCTGCTGCCACTTGCGGTAATCCGCATCCAGAGCCGCCAGATTTTTTTGAATAAAGGGTTTGTCGAGATTGACCAAAAACCGGTTGTAAACCGCATCATCCACCCAACTGCTGAAAGCGTGAAACCGGGGAGCGGTGTGTTTCGGATCGACGTACAACCAGAACGCAATGTAGTCGTCGATGTACTGTGGATCGTGCAGCCAGCGCCCTTCGTAAATGTGATGGCTCAGCGCACTGCTGACGGCATTGTATTTGCCGGCGTGGTTGACTTTCGTGATGAATTCCGTAAAAAGGAAACCTTCGGGCGTCTCTTTCAGGTGCTTCCGAAACGCCCACCAGCGGTAATAATACACGGTTTGAAGTGTGGAATCGGGGCAATCGAACAACGGAATATTTTCGGAAAGCCAGTTGAATGACTGGTCATTGGGAACGTAATTTTTAACGGCTTCCTCGTCGATCGAATTGAAATAGGTGACGGAGCTTTTCAGTTGTGCGGTCGACAAAACCGCCGGTTGAGCCCCACAAACCGCCGACTGCAACAGTCCGATCAACCACACCAGTATGTATTTTTTTCTGTCTATTTTCATCAGCCATTCAATCCCCGTAGCTTCACAAATATAGTCTGTAAATTTGCCCCAGAACTCTACTATTTTCTCCCATAATTATACCATATTAGCCTTGAGCCCGCTCCTCATTCGTCCTTTCAAAAACCGGTTAAAAACCATAATTCTCTTGGTCAACGCCTTGGTTTTTAACACACTGACCACCGGTTTGGCGCAACCGGTTTCTATCAATCAATACAATGAAACCTGGACCAGCCCAAGCAAAAATTCATCGGAATCAATGCCCTGTGGCGGGGGCGACATCGGATTAAACGTCTGGGTGGAAAACGGTGAACTGCTGTTTTACGTCGCCCGGAGCGGCCCCTTCGATCACAACAATACGGTTTTGAAACTGGGCCGCGTTCGGCTGAAACTTTCGCCCAATCCGTTCGAAGCGGGCGGCACGTTCAAACAGGAACTGGTGCTGAACAAAGGCCATATTGAAATCACCGGCAACCAGTCCGGTCTTTCGGCGCACATCACGGTTTGGGTCGATGTGTTTCGCCCGGTGATTCACGTCGCTGTTTCCAGCAATAAACCCGTAAAAACCGAAGCTTCGTTTGAAAGCTGGCGGCACGTTGATCGCGTCACTAAAGGCCGGGAAAACAACGCCAATTCATACAAATGGGCGCCACCGGGTGAGGTCAAAACGCTGAAAGATGCGGTTCAATTCAATGAAAATGAAGTGCTTTTCTACCACCGAAACGGCGCTGAACGCTCGGCCTTTGACGTAACCGTTCAGCAGCAGGGGTTGGATAGCGTTAAAAATCAACTGTTTAATCCGTTGTCCAATCTGACGTTCGGCGGAAGTTTGTCGGGTTCCGGTCTAAAACCGGCCGGAACCTATCAGGGCAAGTACCTGGATACGGAATTTCAGGGCTGGAAGCTGGTCAGCCAAACCGCTTCACGAAAACATGAACTGGTTCTGTGTCTCCACACGGATCAGGCGGCAAGCGTCGAGGATTGGAAAGAAGGGCTGGAAACCGTAAAAAAAGAAGCGGTCACGTCGGCGAAAACCGCTCAGAAACCGACCCAAAACTGGTGGAATGATTACTGGGCACGAAGTTTCGTTTACATCGAAAACGCTCCGAATTCGCCGGAATGGCAGGTGGCCAAGAATTACCAATTGTTCCGGTACATGCTGGGCTGCAACGCGTTGGGGAAGTTTCCGACCAAGTTCAACGGCGGTTTGTTTACCTACGACCCGTCCCTGATCGACTCGACGATGCGGTTTTCGCCCGACTTTCGCAACTGGGGCGGAGGCATCCATACGGCCCAGAATCAACGACTGGTCTACTGGCCGATGCTGAAAACCGGCGACTGGGAATTGATGCAACCACAGTTCGGTTTTTACCGGAACAGCCTGAAAACTGCGGAGATACGTACTGCCGTTTACTGGCAACACAAGGGCGCAAGTTTTACGGAACAGATTGAGAATTTCGGGCTGCCCAACTCCGCCGAATACGGCTGGAAACGTCCGGCGGGCTATGACAAAGGCATGGAATACAACGCCTGGCTCGAATACGAATGGGATACGGTTCTGGAATTTTGCCTGATGATGCTCGAAACCGAGCGCTACGCCGGAAAGGACATTTCGGGCGACATTCCGTTCATCGAAAGCTGTCTGACGTTTTTCAATGAGCATTACCAGTATCTGGCGAAAAAACGGGGCAGCAAGGCGTTCGATGGCGAAAATAAACTGATTCTGTATCCGGGATCGGCCGCCGAAACCTACAAAATGACCTACAACTCCTCATCCACAGTGGCGGCCCTGCGCACGGTTCTGACGCGATTGCTGGAACTGCCCGACACCTATTTGACCCGCGAAAAACGGGCGTTCTGGCATCAAATGCTCAACCGGATTCCGGGTATTAGCTTTCGGTCCTTCGACGACCATCCGACAATTGCACCCGCCAAACTCTGGGAACGGATCAACAACGTCGAGACACCCCAACTGTACCCGGTTTTTCCGTGGGGCATTTTTGGAATTGGAAAACCGGGTCTGGATACGGCAATCAATACGTACCGATTCGACCGGGATGCACTGAAATTCCGAAGTCACGTTGGCTGGAAGCAGGATAATATTTTTGCCGCCCGACTGGGTTTAACCGACGAAGCCGCCCGACTGACGCTGCTGAAGCTGGGCAACTCCGGTCGTCGTTTTCCCGCCTTCTGGGGACCTGGTTTCGACTGGACGCCCGATCACAACTGGGGCGGTTCGGGTCTGATTGGTTTGCAGGAAATGTTGTTGCAGGCCGACGGCCGAAAAATCTACCTCTTTCCGGCCTGGCCTCAAAGCTGGGATGTTCACGTCAAGCTCCACGCGCCGTACCAAACGACGGTTGAAGCGGTTTTGAAAAACGGCACGATTGAATCGTTGGTTGTGACGCCCGAATCGCGCCGGAAAGATGTGGTAATTATGCTAAAATGAATTAACGAATTAACGGAATCCAGACCGCCATTTCCGAATGGCCCCGGTTGCTCCAGGCATAATACGGAATGAGTCGAACGGGTATGGAAACGGGCGCGTTGTCCGACACTTCGCGGTACAGTTGATTCGTCCATGACCGGTTTTCCACGCGTTGGGCGGTGCCTTCCAGCGCCATTATCTCGCTGTTTTCGATGCTGACGAGTTTGGGTTTCAGGTTATTTTTGGGTGATAACGCTAAGCTTGTTAGCTTGGCGTTCGGGTTATCGACCGACTCCAGGCAGTAAACCACCGGCCCGCGTTTCACCGCGACCTGGTTGCGGGTTTCCTCGACCAGCGGATTGGCTTCGATCAGTTTGACCGGCATCGGCAGATTGATTTCTACTTTGTCGCCCGCTTTCCACAACCGGTTAAGCTCGGCGTATTCCCCCGACCGGATCACCGTCGTAACCGCAACGCCGTTCACTTTAATCGTAGCGCCCTGACACCAGCCCGGAATCCGGACAAACACCGAAAACGGTTTCGCCGAAACCTGTTGCCAGCTTAACCTGACGGCGCCATCCCAGGGGTACGCCGTTTCCTGCGTCAACCGAATCGCCGAGCCATCTTTCAGCGTCGTCGTTAGTTGATTTGCACCGAACAGATTCATCCACAGCCCTTTGTCCGACACACTGTAGGCGTAACTGCTCACTTCAGCCAGTGTCCGCACGGTATTGGGAGGGCAGCAGTTCGACTTGCTGATGTACGGCTGACGGCCACCCATCCAGCGCAGGGGATACGGATAATCGTCGGACGCGCTCAGTGGATTG
The DNA here is from genome assembly GCF_003858635.1 of Larkinella rosea. Classification (GTDB taxonomy): domain Bacteria; phylum Bacteroidota; class Bacteroidia; order Cytophagales; family Spirosomataceae; genus Larkinella; species Larkinella rosea. The sequence continues at coordinate 610,139 of NZ_RQJO01000009.1, read as the reverse complement.
GTGTAGAAAAACCGGTTGCCATCCAGGCTAATGCCCGACAGAATGCCGTTGTATAGCTCCAGTTCCATCACATCCGCGTATTTCGCCTGTCCGGTAATTTGCAGCATCCGGTAATTCCAGAGCAGGTTCCCAATGTTGGCGCAGGTTTCGTTGTGCGCCGAATAATTGGGCAACTGATAGGCTTTGCCATACGATTGATGCACTTTCTGCACGGTATCCGGTTTATACGACGTGCCTTCGGGCGATACGCCATCGTACAAGGCCCCGCAGCCGCCGGTCACGTACATTTTGTGATTAGTCACATCGTCCCACATCAAATCCAGCGTTGAAAGCAAGGTGCTGTCACCGGTTTCGGCGAAGACGTCGGCAACTCCGGCAAAGAGGTAATTTGCCCGAACGGCGTGGCCGATCACCTTGGTCATTTTGCGGAACGGCACGCGGTCGGAGTTGTCGTCCGTTCCTTCCGTCAGGCCCCGAATGTCGATGAGTTTCTGGGCCAGAGTGAGGTAAGCGGGCTCACGGGTCGTGCGGTACATTTCAATGATGCCCATGTAATGCGACGGACAAATGGCGTTCCGGGCCTGTTCGGGCGTGGCATTGTTGTAAAAACCGATCAGAAAACCGGTCGCTTTTTTGGCGATGTCGAGCAGGGTGGTTTTGCCCGTGGCGCGGTAATGCACACAGGCCGCCGTCATCAAATGCCCGAAATTATAAGCTTCAAAACTCAGCTTATCGTCGAACATTTTCTTCTCCCCGTTCTTCTTTTGCTGGATAATCGCTTTCGTATAAATGTAGCCTTCGGGCGTTTGCGCCTTGCCAATCACTGCAATGGCGTCATCCATCAACCCATCCAGCTTCGGGTCTTTCGTGATGGCATACATTCCGGCGACGGACTCCAGCGTTTTGTAGAAATCGCCGTCGTGAAAGGAAGGCCCTTTAAAATTCCCCGGAGCCAGTCCGGCAGCAATTTTGAAGTTCTCGAACGAATGGCTCAGGTTCGCATCGGTATAGGTTTTCCACAAATGCGGCACCATCGAATCGCGGCAGACCTTAAACCGATCGGCCCAGAAACCGGTCGTCCAGTTCACCTCATTCATATTAACACCCTGCAAGCGGACGAACTTGCTCTGCGCGGTGTTGACCAGCGCTTTGGACTGGGCGTTGGTAGTAATAGTGATAACTATTCCGGTTAGAAGACCGAAGGTGTTTCGCAAAAAAGATGTATGCAGGGCCATTGAGATTTAGATTTTAAACATCAGCCCACGGTTTTAACCGTGGGAAAAGCAGATCGAAAAATTGGTTTTTACAACCGTTTTAACGGTTTTGAGGCTTTGAAACCGTTAAAACGGTTCCGGTGACGCGGTTACATTTCCATTTTTTCCCACGGTTCAAACCGTGGGCTATTATTTTAGATTTTTCAAGAATCAAACTATCGCTAACTGCATTAACACACTATAAAACAGGCAATTGCAACTAATTAAAATTGTCCACCACATTGAGTAATACAATAAACTATTGCAAACCAGAGAAATAAATCAAACTTTATAATTACCTGCTTTCATCTGGTCCTGCATTCCAAAGCTTGAAAAAGAATCCGTTTCTCCAGTCTCCCTTTCCGTTACCTGACCCGCTGTACCATTCCGCCAGCCGCTATACAGCAGATTTCTATCCAGCGTTGGTTTCGGAAAAAACAGGCTGGCAACGTAACCGACACCAATGACGACCAGGTGGCTATACACGCCGAGCATCAGCTTGTGATGCGTAAAGTTGTAAGGGCCGAGATCGAGCAACAGTTTCTGGTCGGCGCCGTAACCGATTTTCGTGGAAGTCAGAAATGCGTAGGCCGTAAACAAAATGCACACTACGATGGCGATGTTAACGCCCTGCCGATTGGCGCGCGCGCTAAAAATCCCCAATAGGAAAATGCCGACAATACCGCCCGAAAAAATGGCGTACAACGTGAATACAATGCCCAGAACACCCTCATTCCCAGCCCGTAAATAAATGGCTCCGATCAAAATGGCGATCAAACCCGAAAAAACGACGATCGTTTTACTGACCGCCAGGTATTCCTGATCGGTGCGGGCGGGGCGCCACTTTTTATAGAAATCTTCCAGCCCGACAGCCGCCAGCGAGTTGAGGTCGGCGCTCAGGCTGCAAATAGCCGCCGAAATCATGGCGGCCAGAATGAACCCAACGACGCCCGTCGGGAATTTGGTCATGATGAAATACGGAAAAACCGCATCGGGCCGCAGACCGGCAGGCAGCGGTTGTTGCCGGTAATAGACAAAGAGGGCAGTGCCGATGAACATGAACAACGCCCAGACCGGCACCGTCAGCGAAATACCCAGAATGGAAGCTTTGATGGCGGCTTTATCGGTTTTGGCGGTCAGGTAGCGTTGCACGACGGTCTGGTCGGTGCCGTATTTCTGGATGGCGTAGAACATGCCGTTGATGACCATCACGACGAACGTCAGTTGCGTAAAATCCAGATTGTACGGGCCAAAACCGGTCCGGTTATTCGCGGCAGCCACCTCGATCACTTCCGAAAAACCGCCGTTCACGGAGAAAAGAATAACCGCCAGACACAGAATTCCGCTGGCAAACAGCATAAATCCCTGAAACACATCCAGCCAGATGACGGCTTCGATCCCGCCCAGCAAATTGACGGTAATGATGATCAGTCCGACGATCAGAATGATGTAAAACGTGTCGGCACCGGTCATGTTGGTCAGCGCAACGGACAATAGAAAAAAAACCGTTCCCATCGAGGAGAACTGCCTGAGAACGAAGGCAATGGAACTGTAATACCGGGCCAGCGAACCAAAGCGTTTTTCGAAGTACTCGTAGGTACTGAGGCCGATGACCTTGCGGTAGAGCGGCACGATAAACCAGATGGTCCCCAGCAACACAACCGGCACCATCAGCCCCTGAACCAGCAAAATCCAGTTCGACGAGTAGCCTTCACTCGGGTAGCCCAGAAACGTCACGCTGCTGATCAGGGTTGCCAGCAAGGACATACCGATGGCCCAGGCCGGAACCCGGCCTTTGGCGGCAAAATACGTTTCCGTCGTCCGCTGGTTTCGGGCGTATCGTAATCCAAAATAGAGGTTGACTACCAATACGATACCGATAATCAGGTAATCGATTACGCTCAGGCCAGGGTTCTGCATTCGGTTCAGGAATTAATCAAAATGGCCATAATCCCGTTGGCCAGCGATAGCTTCCCGGTTTTACGGTAACATGCAAATCTACTTTTCCGATGGCAATACTCCGGACAACGCCGGTTGCCAGTTCCTCCGTGGGAATCAGTCTGGTAATCCCGATTTCCTGCAACACCGCCGAGGCCGTGGAGCCGCCTTCGATGACCAGTTCGTGAACCAAAATCTTTCCAAAAACCGCCTTGACGGCTTGACCCATCGCCGTTCGCAGTTGCAATGCGTCCGAACGCTGGGCCCGAATCGGGTCAATGGCCAGCAACACCGGTTTCGATTGCTGCAGACTCGTTCCCAGGTCGGTCACCCAGTCAACCCAGTCTTGATCGTCAAAATCAGCAAGCTGTTCGGGTAGGTAATACACTGAATAGCCTGTACTTGCCGCTTTTTTCACCAGCTCAACAGGTTCGCCAAACGCACTTCCGCATACGTAAAGCCAGCGTTTGCCCCAGCGTACCGGTTTTGCCAGACCGGTTTTTGGCATGAACTGAGACGCCAGTACCGCACTAAAAAACCCTGACCCGCCCCCCACTAAAGTCCGTTGGTCCACCCGATTTACCCACATAACCAAATCCGCCGGTTTTTCAACTTCGCCAATAACGATTCCGTCGTCTGGTAATTGCTCCGATTGCGTACGAACAAAAACCGCATCGGATTTATCCTGAAACCGCATTAGGACGTCCGATTCCGTGACCGGAAACTCTGGATCGTTGGCAAAATGCGTCTGGTGAATTGGTTTGCCGTTGACGAAATACTGTCCGTTGACCAGCGTTCGTCCGAGCGCCGGATTGGCCGGAATCAGCAGGGCTTTTGGCATATCCAAAACCTGTAACTGCGCCAGCGTTTCCGCCACAACATGCCCCCGCAACACGGAATCGATCTTTTTGTAGATCAGTTGTGGTTTTAGTTGGGCCAAAGCTTCGCTGATTTCGGTTACTTTCTGAACAGCAACCTCCTCCGAAACCGAGCGCGTATCGGTGGCAACGACCAGCAAATCCGCCGTTGATCGCGAATCAACCGACATGGCCATTTCAACCTCAAGCCCGAACGACAATCCGATTCCGCCCAGTTCCGCCGCGCCCGTAAAATCGTCGGCAATGACCGCTATCATCTTACGCTGGTTGCAGGTTTTTCCGCCGGTTTTTTGCCAGTTGCACCGCCGATTCAATCGCCAGAAGCATGGCATCCGCGCTGGCGACACCTTTTCCGGCAATTTCAAACGCCGTTCCGTGGTCGACCGACGTCCGGATGATCGGCAGTCCCATCGTGATGTTCACGCCTTTGACGCTGTCCATCTGCTTCTTCTCGGCGTTCCATTTGAAACCGGTCAGCTTGAACGGAATGTGGCCCTGATCGTGGTACATCGCGACCACGCCCCCGTAATAACCGGTAGCGGCTTTGGAAAACAGCGTATCGGCCGGAACCGGGCCGTCCGCGTCAAAACCGCGTCGCCGGGCTTCTTCCACCGCCGGGCGAATTTCCTCGTCATCTTCCGTTCCGAACAAACCCGAGTCGCCCGCGTGGGGATTCAATCCCGCCACACCGATTTTCAGGTTGGTTTCGCCCAACGAAATCAGACCGTTGTGTAATAACTCGATCACTTCCAAAATCCGGTCTTTTTTGACCAGATCGCAGGCTTGCCGAAGCGAAACGTGTGTCGAAACGTGAATGACTTTCATCCGGTCTTCGACCAGCAACATGCCGTATTTCTTCGTATTCGTAAACTGCGCGTAAATTTCGGTATGTCCCGCAAAATGATGCCCGGCTTCGTTGATCGATTTTTTGTTGATCGGGCCGGTCACGGTCGCGTCAATTTCGTCGGCCAGCGCCAGATCGATGACGGTTTTTACCGAAGCAAACGCAGCTTCCCCCGCCATCGCCGAGATTTCGCCGAATTTCAGCGTTGCCAGATCCACATTAGCCAGATCGTATACATCGATGGTTCCCAACTGAAATTGAGCATCCGGCACCGACGTGACGACATTAAAAACCGCATCCAGTTTCAGCCGCTTAGAAATATCTGCAAAAACCCCCGCATCGCCCACCAGAATCGGGTTGCACAGTTCGTAAATCGCCGGATTCAGCAGGGCTTTCACCGCAATCTCGGGACCGATACTCGCCGGATCTCCCATCGTGATTCCGACGATTGGTTTATAATTCATCTTCATAATCAAACGTTTACGGATAACGTGCCCACGGACCGCCGGGCGACCCCGTTTAGTCCGTGTTTTTTGAGCACATTTAGATTCTTAACTATTCTAAAATCTCACGGATTTTAGTCCGTGGGTACGTTATCACATCTGTATTTCTTCCTTCACCAATACCTCCGCCAAGGCGGTTTTTAACTGGGTTTCTTCGGATTCGGAAAGGGCCTGCAAAGGCGGCATGACGGTCGTGCCGCAAAAACCGTATTCCTGCATCAGCACTTTCAGCGCCCACAACGACTCGCCCAGCGTGCGACCACCCTGATAAAGATGGCCGAACACATCCGACTGGTTCTGGTGGTAAAATGCTTTTTCCGAATCGCCCTCCTCGACGGCTTTCAGCATGTCACGGTAAATAACCGGAATCAGGTTCCCCGTACTGGGCACCAGCCCGTCACTCCCGGCCAGCAATGCATGGGCCGACCGGGCCGCCCAGCCCATAAAATGGCTGAAATCGGGGCGGTTGGCCCACAGATTTAGGGATTCGGTCAGGCGGTCGGCGTTGCGCTCGGAGTCTTTGATGCCGACAATGGTCGGGTGGTAACTCAGGTCGTCGATCACCGCCACCGGAATCGACATTCGCGTGGTGGCCAGGATGTTATACATAATCAGAGGGCCGTTTAACCGGTCAGCCAACTGCTCGAAATACCGCTTCATCTGGCTTTCCGATAAGGTATAATAGCAGGGCAGCGTAGCCGCCACCGCATCGACGCCCAGGTCGAAACAGTAATTCGCAAAATCGACCGATTCTTCCAGGCAGTTGGACGAAATACCCGCGTACAAAACCGTATCGCCCGTTTTCAGTCGTGCGGCTTTTTTTACGTAAGCCTTCTTGACCGATAGCGGCAAGGACGTTGCTTCGCCCGTTGTTCCCAGTACAAACGGCATCGCTTCGTTGGCCTGCAGATTGGCCACGATGCGTTCCACAGCCGCTTCATCCAGCCGAAACGTGTCCGTCAGGGGGGTCACCAGCGGAACCACAACGCCCCGGTATTTCTTGTTCATACTCATAGCTAATAAGCGGCTGTATAAATGGCAATCGCATCCGCAAAGGTCATTTCACGCGGATTATTTTTTAGTAATCGAGTGATTTTCAGCGCATCATCCGCTAACTGAGGAATGGTTTCTTTCGGAATTCCGACCTCGCGCAACCGCGCCGGAATCCCGCAGTCCCGAATCAACTCTTTTATCTTCTGAATACCTTTTGCGGCCGTTTCGGCGTCATCACGTCCGCGTTCGCAACCCAGCGCAAGCGCCACCTGCGCATACCGCCCTACGGCCGCCGAAGCGTTAAACGCCATGACATACGGCAACAACAGCGCATTGGAAAGACCGTGGGCCAGGTGAAACTGGCTGCCCAGCGGATACGAAAGCGCGTGAACGCCCGCGGTATTCACCGGCCCCAGGCAAAAACCGCCCAGCAAACTCCCCATGGCTACCTGCGTCCGGGCTTCTTCGTCCGCGCCGTTCCGCACCGCCTGAACGATGTTGGCGGCAATCAACCGCATGCCCTCAAACGCGTAGATGTCGATGAAAGGCTGCGCAAACTTGTTCGTATAGGCTTCCAGACAATGCGTGAGCGCATCAATTCCGGTAGCTGCGGTTATGGCCGACGGCACGCTGAGCGTCAGCAGCGGATCGACGTAAACGACGTCCGGCACCAGAAACGGGCTGATGATGCCTTTCTTCTGATTATCAGCCTCATCCACCAGAATGGCGTTGGGCGAAACCTCGCTACCCGTTCCCGATGTGGCCGGAACGCAGATCAGTTTTTTGCGTCGCCCACTCAGATTTCCGATGCCCACCATTTCCGGCAAAGTCTGGCTATTTTCCAGTTGAGCAGCGACCAGCTTGGCGACATCCAGCACGCTTCCGCCACCAATTCCCACCACCACACCGGGATTGAACGGCTTGACGGTTTTCATCAGATTTTCAAAATCCGCAAAAGACGGTTCCTGCACAATGCTCGTGTCGACCTGAACGGTGATTTGCCTGGTTTCCAGCTCATCAATCAGATTTTTCAGAGATTTCAGAAGCGGCTCAATCGTGACCAGCAACACGTTTTCGGGTGATCCTTGCATCACTTCCGCAGCCAAATTGCGCAGCGAACCTCTGCCAAAGACCAGCTTTCCGGGGAAATGTATCGTTAACTCCTGTGTCATTCTCTCGCTTTTCCTACTCTTTCGCACTTTCCTTCGCAACGGGCGCTTCGTACCCCTCCAGCGCGGGCCAGACGCCGTTTTCGATGGGTTTTAGCTTTAGTTTGGCGGGATCAATAACCGCATGTTTGATTTTCTGCCGACGCCAGGTATAAATCACGTGAATCAGGCTATCGCTCGTCTGAATCACCGACGGGTACGAATACTGACTGATCGGCGAATCTTCCAGGATGACCGCAGCCAACCAGTTTTTACCATCTTTTGAAACCGCCAGATTCAGCGGAGTGCGCGGCCCTTTCACCAGATCGCCCGGCGGCAACACGTGGTTATACACCAGCACCTGCCGACCGTCTTTCAGCGTGACGGCATCGGTTCCCGAATTGTTGTTGGGCAAACCGGTTTTGGCCAATGGCGACCAGGTTTCCCCGTTATCGTTCGACCACGATTCGAGGATAGCGCGGTCTTTACTGCGCGCCAGAATCTGGAGTTTCCCGTTTCCGTACAACAAGAGGCTGGGCTGAATGGCATTCAACGATTTACCATCGCTGATCGGGCCGACTTTCCGCCAGGTTTTGCCAAAATCTGACGTGACTTCAAAGTGCAGTTTCCAGCCGTCGCCTTCGGTGCTCGACGGACAGAACAGGTTGCCGTTGGCGAGCAAAACCGGTTTGTTCTTCACCGGCCCAATGTAGCCTTCGGGCAACGACTGAGCCGCCGACCAGGTGCGGCCGCCATCGGACGACCGCTTCAGCCAGCCCTGCCATTTAGACGGGCTGGGGCCAATTTTGTAGAACAGCAGCAGGTCGCCCTTCGGAATCTGGTACAAAACCGGATTCCAGGTGGCATAGCGGAGCGTTTCGCTGACAATGCCATTGGCGACATTCTGCGGAGCCGACCACTTTCCATTCTCCTGCCGACTCACCCAAATGCACACATCCGGATTTCGCTCTTTGGTTCCGCCGAACCAGGCCGACACCAAACCGCTCGGCGTTTCGACCATCGTGGCCGCGTGGCTTTCCGGGAAAGGCGGTTTCTCGACCACAAATTCGTCGATCACCAAGCCCGATTGCCATTTCGACAACTGCGCAAATGCCGGGCTGAACAGCGTCAGACTCATCAGCAGAATGATGTATCGTATCTTTTTCATCTTCAAAAAAATCTTCTGCGCCGATCACGCGGAAGGCTGGTGGACAGAGAAATTAATGGTTTCCTTCTTTCTTTTGAGCGGCTTTTTGGGCCTTGATCACCGCTGTGTAATTGTTGTACATTTCCCGCCAATTCCGCCCGTTGGCGTTGAGATATTGCTCGGATTTGGTCTTGTAGATCTCGAAAATGGCCGAGATTTCCTTCATGCTTTTGTAATCGACAGCCTGTTCGCGGGCCTGTTCCATAAAACCGAGCAGCGTAGCTTCCTCTTTTTCAGTGATATTCGGCACAATGGCGCGGTAGCCATTCATCGTAAATGCCACTTTTCCAATCGTGTATTTATCCAGAATGGCGTCGATCTGTTTCTTCTCCAAATCCCGCTGCAACCCGCTCATCAGTGCCTGGTGCACGGTTTGCGGCATGGCCGAATCGGCGATGAGTTGCCGGTCGAGTTCCGTCAGCGGTTTACCGGTTACCGGATTAATGCCCGCCGGAACCGTGCTGGCCGGATGCTCGTTGTGCCAGTCGCGAACGGCTTTTAAATGAGTGGCGACCACCTCCGTCAGTCGATTTTCTTTTTCTGGGTTATTCAGATCCAGCGACGCAACCCACTCAGCGGCTTTCTTTTCCTGTTCTGCATCGGCCTTTGCCTTCGATTCCGTTGCCGAAGCAGTGGATTGAGCCGGTTGCGTCTGGCTGAAAACCGGTATGGCCATCGTCAATGTGACGGCCAGAAAACCGTATTTTAAGGTCTTTTTCATGTTCTGCCTGGGTTGATTTCGAATCGGCTATTCCGCCCGGTTTTGCAACGCACTCGTTTTAAAGGACTTAATAATAAATACCGACTCGGCGTCTAGTTCACCGGCTTTGGGTAAATCGTAGCTCTGGTCGGTCGGCGTATCAGCATCGGGGAAACGACGCACTCCGCCGGTGCGGAACGTTACCCGCCGAAACGACGCCACCGGCGCAAAAAACAGCCGGTTTCCTTTCGATTGCCCGTTGACGAAAACCGTAAACATTCGTTTGTCACGGTCCAATTCAACGCGGATTTCGTACGGTTTTCCGGGCTCGTATTTCTGAATTTCCGAATCGCGATAGCCCACTTTAGCTTTGAAAACGCCGTCCGCATCGAACAGCAGTCGGACGGCGGCCGTGCCTTTGGCGTCCTGAAATTCAATCTGTAAACCACCTTTGCCCACCGGCTGCGGCACCACCGAAAACGCAACGGCCAGCTTCTTCGACTCGGGAATGACGCGCTCGGCTTTGGCATAATCGAACGGATCTTTATCCCTTAATACCAGCGCTTTGGCTCCCGAAACCGACTCGATTTTCGCCGTGGCCAACAGCGGGCTGTAGAGATTCCAGGCCTTCAGTTCGTCGCCCGCCGGCAATTGCGCGAACGTTTCGTCCGGGTGAGCCGTCACGGTTTCGGTAACCGGTACCGGAATTTTAGACACCCAAATGTCTTCCTTGTTCATGCTGTACGTCACCCACAGATCGGAGCCGGGGGGCGTTCCGTTGCCCTCTTCGATTCCGCGCACGTACTGCGGCCCGTAGGATTTATACGCCCCACCGTAGCGCATGGACGTAATTTCACCATTGATTAACAGCAGATTGGTATAATTTAAGCCGTCTTTGCTGGTGGAAATCGCCAGTGGCCAGCGGAATTCCGAGGGGTTATACACCGTCGCGTACTTGCCGTCGGCGGTTTTCTGACCCCAGATTTTGGCGTTACTGTTTACAAAACCGGGTGCCCGCAGCGGGTTGTAAAGCCAGGTTTTTCCTCCGTCGGGGCTGATGGTGGTCAGGGCGTGTTTCCATAACCCCACGACCCGATTGTCCGGCAAATGGTAATAACTGAAGGCTTTAACGTCTTTTTTGAGCGAAATCAGCGGGTCGTTGCGGTCGGCTTCTTCGATCCACTGCTGCATCATCAGCGTGTTGCCCAACAACTCTTCGCAAGCTGCTACAAACCCCTTGTCTTTGGAGCTGGTGTAGAACGGATACGTCGATTTTGACTTATCCCAGGAAGCGTTATGCCGGATAAAGTAAATGGGACCCCATTTCCCGTCCGGATAGATTTCACGCACCACGCGGCCAACGCCGTTGCCGTCGTTCGGATCGTCTTTCGGGCCCATCACGATTCCGTAAAAAGCCAGGGTCAACAACCGCTTGTTTTTCGCGACAAAAAAGCCCATCCGCTGGTGCATGACCGCGTACAAATCCTTCGCGACCTCGGGCCGACCGGTTTTCTTCCAGCCGTCCGGTAATTTGTAGGGTGGAAACAGGATCGCCGGTTTCGACCAATTGTAGCCGTCTTTGGACGTCAACAGTAGCGTTTGCCCCGGCGGCTCGTGTTCACCCACCGGATTGCTGAGGTATTGCAGGTAAAACGTGTTGTTCCAGTAGGCCAGCATCGGCGCGTGGTTATACGTCCAGTTGGTGCCTCCGGCCAGTTCCGGGTGTTCGCGGTTGGCTCGAAAAACCTGGATATTGTGTACGCCCACGACCGGACTCAGTTGCCCGTGGTGATAATCGACATTGGAAAGCGTTTGTCCGACAAAGCGAACGGTATCCTGGGCCTGGGTGTGGGTCACGATATAAAATAGGGCGACAAACATGAGAATTCGCCTGCAATAAAATGGGGCCGATTTTCTTACTCCGACCTGCCACTGCTGACCGCGGTCAGAGACCCTGTCAGCGGCTCCTCTAAGCCCATTTATAAAGTGCCTTGCCTTCATAATCCCTTGCTTCGTTTAACCCAGATTACGGCCGCGCCTTCGGTCGGTTTTTTTAAGCTGACCACGCTGCCGCCTTTCACCATTTCTTTCGCTTTGGCGACCTGACCGGTTTTCGGATTGACATAACTAACTGAAAATAAGCCCGTCACTTTAGTCAAATCCAGCGAAACAGCATTCATTGATTCCGTATAGAGAAGGTAGCCGGTTTTTTCGTCACCCATCACCCAGTGATTTTCCGGCGTTTGGGGCCAATCCAGCGGTTTCATGCGTGCGGCATCGGCCAGCAACTGCGGGTCGCTCAGGGGTGGAATGCTGGGCATGGAACCGCCCGCCAGCAAAACCGCCCAACCCCATGCATCGGCCCCGTCAGCCGCGTAGGTAACGGCTTTTTCCGGAAATTTCCGGCGGTATTCCGATATCGCCCGGTATACCTGCCCGAACGAGCTTTTCTTCGGATTCAGCAAGCGGGCGTGCTGGCGGGGCGCCAGATTTTGCCCCCCAGCGGGCGCGTAAACCGTGCCGTTAGTCTGGTAATACCAATAGCGAATGTCCACCAGATCGACCACCGACGCCCGTTTGGCATCCGCCAGAATCGCATCCTGCACGTCTTTGGTCGTGCTCAGGCCCACTACAACTTTCTTCCCGGTTTCCTTTTCCCACTCGCTGATGGTATCAATCCAGAACTGAACGAAAGGCAGCGGCCCCGTAAACTCCGCGCCAATGAGCTGAATCACATTCGAATTCGTCCCAAAATTAGCCAGGCATTTCCGGATATAGGCCCGGTGCAACGCTCGCCGAACCGGATGCGAAACGTCGTAAAAAGGGTCGGCCATAAAAATCCGCTTATCGCCCGCATACGGGACTGGTTCCGGAAAACCGGTGTTGTTCAGGTTGTTGGCGGGACGCCAGGGAAAATCGGCGTAGTGCGCGCCGGCTTCGATAATGTTGTGCTGAAAGTAGTTTTCGTGCATCAGCACCAGCGATTTCTGGTCGGCGAGGTCGGCAAACTGCTTCAATCGGTTCCAGTACCAATGGTTGTACGTTGTTAAGTCGTACTTGCTCAGTCCATCCCAGGCGGTTTCTTTACCGCTGCGGGCAAAAGGCTGTTCATAAAACGGGGGCCAGACTTCACCGTCCATCCGCCGGATGCGTTCGTGGTCGTCGCGCCGACGGTCGTACCACAACCCGTAGTTGTGGTCGATGGCAACGATATGCTCGGTTTTCAGCGAATCAGTCATTGCGTCCAGATCGTCGGTCAATCCGCGACCCGACTGTCCGGGAACAAAGCGGGTAATATGCGGTTTGGCGTTCGCCAGTCCGTAAGGCCGGGCGCTGCCGTTCCACCAGGGCACTTCCTGCCGCCGACCGGTTAGTAGCGTATTGTCCCAAACCAGTTTTCCATGCTGAATCAGCATCGGTTCGGTCTTTGCCAAAACCGGTTCTTTGGCAACGCCAATCGCATCGATTGACGTTGTATTGGAAGCCGTTGGAATGGGTTGCCGTTGCGGAGCCGCCGTGATAAAATCGTACAATGTCGGAGCGGGATGAACGGCGAGTTTCGTCAGCATTGCGGCTACCTCCACCTTCGGGCTGCTCGACGCTTCGGATTCGACCGGCAGCAGAATGGTTCGGTCCGCGATTCTGTCGCCCAGCCGGTCTTTCAGTTGGGCGTAATACAGGCTGCGGGGTTGAATATGCTCGTTCGACATATCCCAAAAACCGTCTCCGGCAAACTGCGCCCAGGTGCCAAACGCCCAGTTCTGCGCCGTCGGCGGCTGGTAACAATCGACGCGGGAAGCCGAGCATTGCCAGAAAACGCTGTTGGCGGCATTCCAGCCCGCGCCCTGGCCATCCTGCCCCAGATTGGAAAACCGCAGGGCATTGCCATCGCTGTTGACGATATCGAACAACACGCCCGACGCCCAGCTATCGATGCCGCCACTGAAGCCAAACGGCAGGTGCGATTCGCATTGCACGAACGCGTTCGGTCCGGCACTGCAAAAACCAGCCGCAAAATCATGAAAACCGTATTCGGCGTAAAGCCGCTGACAGAGAACCTGTTGTCCCCGGATCAGGAACGTATTGCGTCGTTCTCCGCCGATTTCGGAAACCGGTTCCAGCGATAGGCAATCTTCAATCGTAACCCGTTTAGCGGTTTCCTGAACGAGCACCGATGAACCGGCAAAATGGCGAAAAACCACCTGACGCACCCAGACATCCTGCCCGTTTTCAAGCCCAATTGCCACCCAGCGGTGGTCTTCATCTTTCGGATTGGCTTTGTTATAGACTGATTCCAGCCGCAGGTTTTCGACGCCCGACTGCGCAATCCGGCCGGGCCATGCATAACGGGAAACCGTTCCTCCGCCATAAGCCGAATCCAGGGCCGTGGTCAAAGGGGCGTCGAGCGTCAATTCAGATCCGTCGATAGCCGTAATCTGGCGGTACCAGTAGAGATCGCGCTGGCCCGGTTTCCAGCCCAGCGACGTGATTCCCCCGCCGAAATGATCCGTTCCCAGCTTCTGAATCCATTCTTTGGTGGAAGGCCGACGGATTTGTATAAAGTCCCCCAGGTTGAAACCCGCCGGTTTGGCTACCCGAATTTTCAGCGCGTTGACCGGCACGTAGGAATCGGCGACTGGTACGGCGGGTTCGGTCCGGCGGTCGTTTTTTCCCGAAATCGTGATCAGGTTTTCACGGCTGAAACCCGTTCCCAGAATCGTCGTTCCATCCGACCCCATGCCACTTCCACGCAAAACGACACCCGACGCGGTTATTTTCAAACTCCCCGCAACCTCGTAAATTCCTTTTTCGAGCAAAACCGCCCCCCGAAAACCGTCCTGATTAACCGGCAATCTGGCTACATACTCAATCGCACTCTGGATACGCCGGGTGGCATCACCCTTTCGAAACGGCACAACAACCTTGATACCTACACTCGGAATAGGCTGACTACCAGCCTTATATCCACAATACGAAAAATCAGGAATGCGGTTTCCCCGTTCGTCCGCCGTGTAGACCAATTTTCCATCCGAACCTAGTGCAATCGGTTTGGGTTTCTCCGGTTTATTCCCCTGCGCACGCACCCCTCCCATCCGCACCAAGGCGACGGAAAAAGTAAGCAGGGCGATAAAAAGGCTAGGCTTGAACACGGTTTCAGTAAGTTACCCCAACTGGACGAAATTGGGGATATTTTTTACGTTCTTGGACGTACTTTCTGCACGGGAACGACACTATTCAGATAGTCTTCGATGTGCGTATAGCCGTCCTTGTTTTTATCCTGACTGGCATCCGACGGATCTTTCGGATTCAGGCCGTTTTTGGTTTCCCACTCGTCCGGCATCCCATCTTTGTCCGAATCCAGGTACGGTTTTCCGGTATAGGTCGGATAACCGCCCACCTGGTTGATATCGGTAATAATGCCGTTTTTGTAGGAATCCAGCGGCAACCGGCGGTGTTTGAACTGTGTTTCCGGCGCCTTGACGCTGGGATCGTAGGTAATTTTTCCGGTTTTGACCTGCTCAACGATCCGGGTATCAACCGGGTCACGCTTCGGCAGCGTGGCCCCGGCGTTTTCCAACACATACTCGTACGCTTGTTTTGTCGGCAAAATGGTGATTTTGGGCATGGGCAACGGCTCGTTCCATTTGATGCTGGCGGTGTATTTCCCGGCATCCGGCCCATCCTCCACCTGCACCCCACCGTCCCAGTTATCCTTCGTCACCTTCTCATTTCCCTCCACAATATTGCCGTTCACATACGCACGTCCGAAAACCAGATACCCCAGTTTACTCCGGCCCGATTCGGGTTTCAGAATCCGGTAACCGATCGGCGAATTCTTCGGTGTGAGCGGCCCTGGTTTGTAGTAATTATTGATCATGTTATACATCGCCCGGTAATCGCCCCCGTCGGTCGAACGGTGTACCCAGTTGAAAATCACGTTGTTGGCAAAGTTAAAAATGCCGTTCCAGCCAATCGACGGATTCCGGCCCGCGTTGTCGGCCCAGAGGTTTCGCATGAACGTACAGTTTTCGCCCCCAAGCGTACTGCCAAATGCGTGGTTGTAGGTATCGAGCGCTTCGGAAAAAATCGAGTTCTGAATTGTAATGTTTACCGTACCCAATTTGTCTTCGGTTTTGCCAGTGCTGTCGTTATACATATGGCGGTACATCGACATATTCTCGTCGAGTCCCCAGCTCGCCGACACGTGGTCGATCATGATGTTACCGATCGGATTTCCGCCAATCGAATCGTCGCGCCGACCGACAAAGGTTTCGCCCCGACGAAACCGCATGTACCGAATCACGACGTCGTGGGTATTGATCCAGACCGATTCGCCCGCGATGCAAACGCCGTCGCCCGGCGCCGTCTGACCGGCAATCGTGATGTACGGTGCCCTGATAATCAGCGGACTCTTTAGTTTGATGATGCCGGCCACGTTGAAGACGATGGTCCGCGCTCCGCCCTGTTCGCAGGCTTCCCGCAAGGTGCCGGGTCCCTGATCGTCGAGGCTGGTAACGACAATTACTTTACCTCCCCGACCGCCAAATGAGTAAGCGCCACCGCCTTCGGCACCCGGGAACGCCGGGATGCTGGCCTGCGGCAAATCGACCGGGCGGGCGGCCCACGGAATGTACGGTTTTCCTTCTTTAGCCTCTTTTTCGATAATCGGCAGGGCTTTTTGCCAGGCGATGTTCGACTGTCGGTAAGATTCGTTGATCAGGTCATCGCTTTGCTTCTGAACTTCCGGCGGAATGGTCGGATACTGGGCGAAAACCGCTGGCTTCACAAAAAGTAAAACGCCAAAAACAAGTACCGGAATAAGTCGCTTTTTCATGTGAAAGGGTTTCTGTCAGGTAGCTAATGCGCTCAAAAACAAAGCAATGCCTGATTATGAAAAACGCATTGGCTACATGCTATACTGATTCTCAAAATAAGGCTAAAAAATGCGGCAATACCTATATCATTTTCTCGGCAAATTATAGAATATTAGCATTCCTCCAAGTCCGGCGGGTGGCGGATGTTCCTCCTCAGCAAACGTGTTAAACTGTAAAACCGGTCGGGAATTTTCCAACACTGTGGCAAATGGTTCCGAAGTAAATGGAGGTGGGGCTTTTGCGGTGCCAGGGCGTATAAAAAAGGAATAGTGAGTTAGCCAAAGCGTGATTGCCCCCCATTTCCGAATCAGAAAATGGGTTACCCCAGATCTGCTTTCCGCAATCCAGGACAGTGAACCAGGCTTGCCACCGCTATTGATTTTACGTATCCCAACTGTCCGGTGCGGGACAAAACCTGTCCATTTGCGGACAGTAACAAACCGGTTATTTTGCGTAAAAAGGCCGTTTCTGGGTGGGGAGGGCCTTTTTAATTAGTTGGCAACAGATTTGTACGATAAAATAGAGACTAATAGCCTGTACTTATGTTTTATGCGTATTTGGAAAAATTTAAAGGAGCGGTTTTATGGATGGTCGGTATTCAATCTGGTAACCCATGAAATCGACTAAACCAAATCGTCGGACCGGAATGTCGGGCCGCGCACCCCGCTGGGCGCACTGGTTACTCATCCGACTGCATCCTGCCAATACGCTGGAGGAGGTAGAAGGTGATCTGGATGAATTATATACGTACTGGTATAACCGCTCAGGCCAAACCCAGGCCACGCTGCGTTACCTGCTGAACGTCCTGTCGGTACTGCCGCCGTTTGTCCGCCGACGAAAATTGAGTAAACAAGAACAGTACCAACGAACAACTTCCAGCTTAAACCCGACAATGATTCGTAATTATCTAAAAATCGCGTTTCGGAACCTGAAACGACAAAAAGTCTCCACCAGCATTAATGTCGTCGGTTTAGCCATCGGACTGGCTACCTGCATCCTGATCATGCTTTATGTGCAGGATGAATTTTCCTACGACCGCTACAACGAGCAAGCGGACCGGATTTTTCGGGTTGGACTCAACTTGCAGTTAAACGGGAAGGACGTTGGCGGATACAGTCTGGGCCAGAATGCCGCCCGGGATTTGAAACAGGAATTTCCGGAAGTACTAAAAGCAACGCGCATCCGCGGGGGAAGTGAGTTTGTCAGCTACGGAACAACCTCGTTCCGACAGGATAATCTGCTGCTTGCCGACTCCACTTTTTTCGACGTATTCACCATTCCGTTCCTGAAAGGGAATCCCAGGCGGGCATTGGCGGAGCCCAACACGGTGGTATTGACCGAAGAAACCGCCCGGAAATACTTCGGCAATCAGGACCCGATTGGAAAAGCCCTGGCATTTGGCAGCGACAAAACGCCCTATCGGGTTACCGGGGTGGTCCGAAATGTACCGACGAACTCCCATTTTCAGTTCGATATGCTGGCCACGCTGGTCGGTCGTGACCAAATCATCGATTGGCCGGGATGGCTGTACAATATCAACTACCAAACCTATCTGCTGCTGCCCGAACACTACGATTATAAAAAGCTGGAGGCTAAAATCCCCCAACTCGCTGAAAAACAGATCGGGAGCGAACTACTGAAATGGCTGAAATTGACCCCGAAACAGTTTCGTGAGCGGGGTGACGATTTTGGGGTTTTCCTGCAACCGCTCACCGACATTCATTTGTATTCCAGGACTGATTCAAACCCCGGGGGCACTATTACGTACGTGTACGTGCTGACGGCTATTGCGGCCTTTATGCTGCTGATTGCCTGTGTGAACTTTATGAACCTGTCGACGGCCACGGCCGTCCGGCGGTCCCGTGAGGTTGGGGTACGTAAAGTGCTGGGTTCGGTGAAAGGCCAATTGCAGCAGCAGTTTCTGATCGAATCGGTCCTGCTGGCGGTGGTGGCGCTGCTGGTTGGATTGCTGGTGGTCAGTCTGGCGCTGCCCTTCTTTAATCAATTGACTGGCAAGACTCTTAAAATCAATCTATTAACCGAGCCATCCATTGCCGCTGGTTTGGTGGCGGGAACCGTATTGGTGGGCTTGCTGGCCGGTAGTTACCCGGCTTTTTACCTGGCTTCCTTTAAGCCGGTTTTAGTCCTGAAAGGCCGGATGACCGCCGGACGCGGCAGCTTCAACCTGCGAAGCGGTTTGGTGGTGTTTCAATTTTTTGTTACCATTTCGATGATCATTGCCACCGTTACCGCCGACCGGCAACTGCGCTACATGCAGGCTCAGAAAGTGGGTTTTAATCACGAACAGGTACTGGTGATTCATGATACCAACATGCTCCGAAACAACGAAGCCGTATTCCGCGACCAGATCATTCGGTCTCCGCAAGTCGTTAGGGGGAGTATTTCCGGGCAGGTACCCGTTGGCCGGACAAACCTGGATAATACCACCGTACGGGCCAAAGAAAATCCTGATCAAGGCGTCATGACCCGGTTCTATTTCGTTGATCCTGAGTACATTCCGACACTGGGAATGCACATGGTGCAGGGGCGTAATTTTTCAAAACGTTTTCCTACCGATGCCTCCGGGGTTATTCTGAATGAAACGGCGGTCCAGGCGCTGGGCTGGCAGAAGAATCCAATCGGAAGAGAGTTGATCGGCTACACGGATGATAATGGCGTACAGATGATTTACCGGGTCGTGGGTGTGGTCAGCGATTTTCATTTCGAATCCCTGCGGCAGAAGATCGGACCACTGGCCCTATTTTTGGGTAGAAATTCAGGGAACATTCTCGTCAAAACTCGCACGGATAAACTTCCGGAATTTCTGGCTTCATTGAAGCAGCAATGGGAATCCTATTCGCCCGGTGCCCCTTTTTCCTATTCGTTTCTGGACGACCGGTTTGCGCAGGTTTACGTCAGTGAGCAAAAAATAGAGCAGGTGTTAACGCTCTTCTCAAGCCTGACGATCTTCATTGCCTGTCTGGGGTTATTCGGCCTGGCTACGCACACTGCCGAACAACGGACCAAAGAGATTGGCGTTCGGAAAGTACTGGGCGCATCCGTTGGCAGTGTGGTGGCCTTGCTCTCCAGAGATTTTCTCAAACTCGTACTGATCGCGCTGGTGCTGGCTTCTCCGGTTGCCTGGTGGGGCATGAATCAATGGCTGGAGGAATTTGCCTATAAGGTCACGATTGACTGGTGGATTTTTGCCCTGGCCGGGCTTCTGGCGGTTGGAATTGCCCTGCTGACGGTGAGTTTCCAAAGTATCAAAGCCGCCTTAACAAATCCCGTCAAAAGCTTACGGAGCGAATAAAGGCGCTGGGTTGGGAACAGAAGGTAAAACCGCCTGGCGGAACACCTTCTGTGCCAAACCCAGTGGCTATGCCCTATAGCATGTTCAGCAGATTCCCGACCATCGTCGGCGAACCGATGTAGAGTGGGGTGCGCTGGTGGAAGCTGAACGGTTTGATATCCAGCACCGATTGGTCCCCCGAAGACGCCCGGCAACCCGTCATTTCGGCCAGAAAAGCCAGCGGATAGGCTTCGTAGAGCAGCCGGAGCTTGCCATCCGGATTTTTTTTCGTCGGCGGATACAAATAAATACCGCCTTTCAGCAAATTCCGGTGAAAATCGCCGACCAGCGAACCGATGTAGCGGGACGTGTATTTTTTCCGGCGGCATTGGGATAAGTAGTCTTGTACACCCGGTTCGTAGTCGTCCAGATTGCCGTCGTTGCAGGAATAAATCTGGCCAACGGCCGGGCTTTGAATGTCGGGATGCGACAGGATAAACTCGCCGAGCGATGCGTCGTAGGTAAAACCGTTCGCATTGTGGCCGGTCGTATACACCAGAATCGTCGAAGAACCGTAGAGAATGTAACCGGCCGCCACCTGCCGCCGTCCCCCCTGCAAAAAATCGGCCATCGTCGGCTGCGTTCCGATCGGCGTTACGCGTCGGTAAATGGAGAAAATCGTACCAATCGACACATTTACATCGATGTTGGACGAACCGTCGAGCGGGTCCATGGCCACAACGTATTTGGCATGGTTGTTACCGGTGTAAATAATTTCTTCCTCTTCTTCCGAGATAATCGCACAGGCTTCGCCCCCGTTTTTCAGCGCCCGGCTGAACCGGATGTTGGCAATCATGTCCAGTTTCTGCTGACTTTCGCCCTGCACATTCTGGATGCCCATCCCGCCGGTGAGGTCGATCAAACCCGCCCGGTTTACTTCCCGGTGGATGATTTTTCCGGCCAGCGCAATGTCGCGCAACAACTGCGAGAGTTCGCCGGTTGCATACGGGAAGGCGGTTTGCCGGTGCATGATGTACCGGTCCAGGGTGACGCCCACCGGTAAGGCCAACGGATGCGATGCCGTTATTTCCATCTGCTGTACATTCATCGTCGTTGAGAGTTTATATGGGTGCATTGTTCGTTTACAGAATCGCAATACCGGTAGGAACAGGACGGACCAATCCAGTTAAAAAATTATCTTTTTCGCAGAAATGGCTAAAACCGGATTCGGAGAGGAATAGTTGGATAATAGGATAAGATTAGGCAGGAAGTTTTTTATTTTAAAACTTTACTGACTATTTATTCACGCAATCGTTACCGGGAACGTTCCCGGACGTTGTTTCAGCTGGAAAAACGACTGGGTTATTTTTTGAATTTTACCAATATCCACCTTGGACACCATCACCATTAAAGACATCGCCCGTGCCCTGAACCTTTCGACCTCGACCGTGTCGCGGGCGCTGCGGGACAGCTACGAAATCAACGCCGAAACCAAGCGGCAGGTCGTCGAATACGCCGAACGATTGCACTACCGGCCTAACCCGATTGCGGTGAGTTTAAAAGAAAACCGCAGCCGGGTGATCGGCGTCATTGTGCCGCAAATTGCCAATCTGTTTTTCTCGCAGGTTATCAACGGCATCGAGGCTGTGGCCTATAACCGGGGTTATCACGTCAGCATCTTCCAAAGCCACGAGTCGTACGAACGGGAGTTGGCAACGGTGCAGCAGGTGGTGGCCCGCAAAGCCGACGGTTTACTGATTTCGTTGTCCAGCAACACCGTCGATGTGTCGTATTTGCGGCAGCTTCAGGAGAAAAAACTACCGATTGTGCTGTTTGACCGGGCTTCGAAAGACCTCGATGTCCCGAGCGTGACGGCGGATAATTTTGCGGGGGCTTTTGCAGCGACGGAACACCTGATTCAGATGGGTCGCCGGCGAATCGCACACGTGGCGATTCCGGCAAGTATTTCCATTGCGCAGGAACGGCTGGCGGGGTACCGGTTTGCGCTGGAAAAATACGGAATTCCGTACGATGAAAACCTGGTTCGGCACGCCGGTTTTGGCCCAAATGAAGTAGAACCCATTGTCAATGATCTGCTTATTCAATCGCCGGATGCGTTTTTTGCCGCCAGTGATCGGCTGGCTATCGGCTGTCTGGCCACGTTGAAAAAGTGGAACATTGCGATCCCCGGCCAAATTGCGCTGATTGGATTTACCAACATCACCGTGGCGGATTTGCTGGACCCACCGATGACGACCGTCGAACAACCGGCGCTGGAAATTGGTCAGGTAGCCGCCGGGCGATTGATCGATTTGATCGAAGGAAAACAGAAAACCGTATCATCCGACCCCGTAAAAATCGCAACCCGGCTGGTGATTCGGGCATCGACACAAGCCGGATTGTAATTAAACGAGTGTTTGGAAGTTTTAACCGTGGGCTAACAATTTTATTTCAGGACATAAATCAATTATTCCCCGGACCCGGCCCGCCCGGACGGCCACCACCGCCGGGGAACCGTCCCCCTCCTCCGCCATTCCGCCAATTCTGGCCGTCGGGCCGATCGGTGCCGCGAGCCGGAGAAGCTGATGCTTTAAACTGGCGGAGATTATACGTAAACGTCAGCATAAAATACCGCTGCAACACCTGCGCACGGCTGTTTTCCACGTACGTATCCGCTTGCGTAACGCTCAGGCTGTTGTTTTGCTTCAGCAAATCGAAAACCGTTACCTTCAGTTCACCCCGCTGATCTTTCAGGAATTTCTTGCCCACACCCGCATTCCAGAGGGTGTAATGCTGATTGATGCTGCCATTGAAACCGGTGTACTTCTGGTTCGAAATGTCCGATTGCAGTACTAGACCGGGGCCAAAAATCCAGTTGACCCGGCCACTCAGCACCTGAAAATAATACTTGTTGTTGTTTTGTGGCTGGAGCGAATACTTCACATCGTTGAAGTTTCCGGAGTACGACAGCGAGAAGTCCAGCTTCTGGCTGATGTTACTGCTTAGGTTGACGCCCTGCGACCAGGTCATGCTGTTGGCGTTGTTGATCTGGTTGTTGATTAAACTGGGCGATGATCCGTAGGTGTTCCCAATATTGATGCTGATGTTACTCTTGATGAATTTGAGCGGGGTGCTGTACGTCACAAACGTCCGGAGATTCCATAAACCGCTCAGATTGACCGGACGGGCAAATTGCACGCCCTGTCCCAGCGTCGTGCCATCGGGCAGCGTGGCCGTTCCGTTACTGATCAGCGTAGACGTTCCGATGTAATTATTGGTCGAACTCATGTTCACAAAAACGAACAGACTGCGGCCTTTTGCCGGTTTGGTGAGCTGGTAACGCGCCGAAACGTTGTGACTATACGACTGTTTCAGGTTCGGATTACCGGCCGACAGAAACAGCGGATTCGAATTGTCAAGTACATTCTGGAGTTGCGTCACGCCCGGTGCCTGCGTATTGGTGCGGTAAAAAACCCGGATGCGGCTGTCGATGGCGAGTTTGATGTCGAGCATCGCCGACGGCAACAGGTTGTTGAAATGCGCCTGCACGTCGTTGTTCAGCGGAAACGTCTGGTCGCTGAGCAGGTCCGCGCGCTGGTAATTCAGGTTGACATTCAACCCCATTTTGGGCGACCGGTAATTGTAACCGACACCCGCCTGATTGGTAAAGTAATCGTTCTGAAACGTGTTCGACAACAACGAATCCAGTTGATCGTAGCGCATCGTCGCCGGATTGTAGCGGTTGGTCCGTTTCCGGGCGTCGCTGTAGCGGTAGGTCGTCGTGTAATTGATCTGCAACTGGCTTAGTTTCGAAAGCGGTTCCGTGAAGGCTGCGTTGAGCGAATATTGGTAGCTCGGTGTGTTGTTGTTCGTTTCCTGCTGAATGCGCTGATCCGGGGTTTTTCCGGTAAAATATTCATTCAGAGACAATTGCGTCACATCCCGATCCTGCGTACTGATCTGCGTACCGAAGTTCAGGGAAAGCGACCGCCCGCGTTTTTCGAACCGGTGCCGGAACAGAATATTGTTGCTGAAGTTGAATGCTTTGGTCAGGGATCTCGTGTTCGTGTTACTGCGGTTGAGCAGCAAACTGTCGGGTGGCAAAATCGGGTTGAAGTTGTTGCCCAAGGTCGGATTTTCGGACGTGCTGTCGCCGGCCAGGTAGGTGATGCCCTGCGAACTGCTCGACGAATTGTTATTTTGCCACCGCAAACGGGGCGTCACCAGCAGCGAATTTTTGGAGTTGATCGTGTATTCAAGCCGGAAATCCAGACGGTGATTGCTGTTCGTGCTGCGGGTATCGCTGTTCTGGAGGTAATTCTGACTGGCATTTTCGGTCAGCGTATACCGGCGAAAAACCGTCTGCGAGTTGTTGTTGGTGCTGTTGTTGAAGAAATAACTGCCCCGAACGGTGACGTGCTTGCCCCAGTCGTCGGAAAAATTCAGACCGATGGAGTTGGTTTTGTTGATCCCGCTCTGCTGCCCGACCAGAAAGTTGTCGGCACTGCTGCCACCGCCCCCCTGACCACCTCCTCCGCCCCCACGGCCACCACCTCCACGGCCTCCGCCACCCGGTCCTCCGCCCCCCCCACCACTACTAGCGACACCGGTCAGATCCTGCGAAGAGAAGTTTTGCTGGTTGATGTTGTTGCTCAACCCGACGATGGAAAACCGCCGGGCGCCGTTGAACAGGTTGACGTTTCCGCCCGCCGAATAGGTGTCGTTGGTGCCATAACCGGCATACACCCGGCCAAAGGTACCGTTCTGCCGGTCTCCGCGCGTGACGATGTTGATGGTTTTGGTGGTCTGCCCGTCATTAAAACCGGTAAACTGAGCCTGGTCGCTCATGCGGTCAAAAATCTCGATCTTATCGACGACTTCGGCGGGCAGGTTCTTTAGGGCAATACTCGGATCGTCGCCGAAAAAGATCTTTCCATCCACCAGTACCTGCTGCACATCTTCACCCTGGGCTTTCACGGTGCCGTTTTCAACGGTGATGCCCGGCATTTTCTTGATCAGATCTTCCGTCGTCGCGTCGCGGGTTACTTTAAAAGCTTCGGCATTCAGCTGGAGCGTGTCGCCTTTCTGCTGCGCGGGCGGTATCTGCCCTTTCACCACAACTTCCTTGAGCATTTTGGAGTCTTCCGCCAGCGTGATGGTTCCCAAATCCTGAACGGTTTCGGAAACCGTAATGATCTTGTCGTAATCTGTAAAGCCTAAATAACTGGCTTTCAGCCGATACGCTTGTGGACTCAGGTTCGTGAATGTAAATACACCACTCGTATCCGTTACGGCATATTGCTTCTGGGTCGTATCTGCCTGAGACGTCAAAATAACCGGTACCCCGATCAGCAGGCTATTCTTGGCATCGGCAAATTTTCCGGTTAATTGGTTGGTCTGCGCAAAAAGAGCAGTCGTCGAGGTTAGCAGAAGGGCCAAAACTGCATGGATACGAGCCCGATATGGCCCTGACCGGGCGAATCGAAAACGAAACGGGGGTAGAAGAGTTACATTCATTCGTTCAATGGGTGAATACAAATTCGGGCGGTTTCACCGGTTTTGTCATCCCAATGGAAACCACGGCGATGACAAAAACCGGCGAACGACTGGACTAAAATTCGATGAAGCGCAATCCTGACAGTTGGAATATACAGGATACAGACTGTGAAGCGGTTTTGTTTTATTTATTTCCGCCCGGCCGACGCCCCCGCATGGCTCTTTCTTCCTTAAACGTTCCTTTGGCGTCAAAAACCACCACTTTTCGGGTGGTATCCGCCACCACCACCAGATTGTAATTGTCTTCTTTGTCCTTCATGATCCGCCGGACAGTCATGCCGGGGTATTTGTCTTTCACGTAAGCCATCACCGGAGCGGGTAAGGCGCTTTCTTCGACTTGCGTCATGCCTTCCATCATCCGGCCTCCGCCCCCACCGCCTTGTCCATTCTGCGCTTTGCTTTCAAAAACGGTCATCCCGGCCAGTAGCAGGGCAATACACATTACTTTTTTCATGATGGTAACCTGTTTAGTTGTAGTGCTTAGATGTCAATTTCCGGCAAACCCTGCGGGTGATTTCAAAAAAAGAGGATTATTTTTCTGAACGGTCCCTCCGCGTGGAATCCGACCGGTGTCTTCCCGGCCACCCTGAGCGGCCAAACGGGCCAAAACCAGGTCGTTCGGCCAGCACCTGTTGCAATTTTTTCCGTTGTTCGGGCGTACACAACGCGCTCACTTTTTGAAAATGCCGCAGATTCAGCACGTCCAGCCGGGCGTTTTTCTCTTCAATTTGCCGGGCCTGCTCCATCAAAACCGCATCGGTTTGCGTCGAATCGCTTACCTGTTCATAAAACCGTTTGCGTTCCTGCCGCATCGAATCCAGCAGCGGTTTGATCGTCTTGAAATGGTTCTGGCGCATTGCCCGGTATTGGGTCCGCTGTTCGTCCGAGAAACCAAGGGTTTTGGACAAATACGACCGACCGTCGCCGTGTCCATCGCGCTCGTGCCGCTGCGAACCCAGCCACATCCAGGTCAGCAAACCGGCATTCAGCAACACCAGTGCGACAATGATGCCGATCAGCATTCTAACTTTATTGCGGTCATTCATCGGCGTACACGGTTTGGTGATCGAGTTGATAATCCTGCACAAATGCCTCGTAGGTGCCGGGTTCGGCTTCCGTCGCCGGTGTACTCGGGCTGGTTTTCCAGATCGCAACCGATACGTTAAGCGCAATCAAAATGCCGAGCGTGCCGAGGGCATAGGCCGGTTTTTGTAACCACCACGGCAACAAAGCCGCCAGTTCCGGCTGTCCCATTCGGTGCTCCACTCGGGCTTTCAGCCGGTTTTCCAATCTCGTATAAAAGAAAGGCCGCGGTTGGGCGGGCTCCAGATTGCCCAACTGCCGAAACCGGTCTTCCCAGAGTTGATCTTCTTCGTTCGTGTTCATGATGTCACGGATTACTTCTTTCTTTATAATAGGGTGTCAATTGTTTGCGGAGATTCTGTTTGGCCCGGTGCAGCAGCGATTCCACCGCCGAAACACTGACCTCCATCACCTCCGCAATTTCGCGGTGGCTTTGTTCGTCGATATAGTGTAAAATGAAGGCGACTTTTTGCGTATCGGCCAGTTTATCAATTGCTTTGAAAAGCATCTTCATCTCCTCGTTCTGTTCCAGCGAAACCCCCGGATGGTGGAAATCGGGCGGATGGTGCAACACTTCGTTGTTCAGGCCAAACAAACTGGTCAGGATCGAAAACCGCTTTTGCGCTTTCCGTTTCCGGTGATGCGCCAGCGCTTTCGAGGTCGTGATGCGGTACAGCCAGGTGGTCAGCCGGGCTTCTTCCCGAAATTGCCGGACGGTTTGGTACACTTCGATGAACACTTCCTGCGCAATGTCCTCAGCCTCCTGGGGTTGCTGCACAATCACCAGCGCAATGTGGTAGACCTTGTCCTGATATGTCTCGACAAGCATCCGAAAAGCCGACTCCCGGCCCGCTTTCAGCGCAGCGATTAGTTCGGACTCCTGCAAACGGTCGATATCGTTAAAAGTGAACACATGGGATTAGGTACGAAAGATTGGAAAATCCTGCGGGACTCGTTTGTTTTTTTTCATTAGCCGTAAAAAAAGCACCATTCTGTCGGAAATGGTGCCTCTTTAAAAAGGTTTCTTGTGCGCACTCATGGATCACAGTTTCGTGAACTCAACCCGCCGGTTGACGGCCTTGGCTTCCGGCGTTAGTTTGGGGTCAATCGGTTTGGTCTGTCCGTATCCTTTCGCCACCAGGCGGTTTTTATCAATGCCCATGGCGGCCAATTGATTCAGGACGGCGTCGGCCCGCGACTGCGATAATTTCAGGTTATAATCCGGCGTTCCGTCGGAATCTGTATGTCCACCAATCTCCAGTTTATCCGCCGGATTCGCTTTTAAATACGTAACGATTTCCCGAATCACCGTGATGCTTTCCGGTTTTAATTCGTACTTATTGACGTCAAACTTGATGGCGTGCGTAATGAATTTCCCACCGACAAACGCTATTTTTTTCGGGATCGCCGTTCCTATTCGGAAATTCTTCAATAATATATTCATCTTGCCCGACTTATTACCCGTTATCATAACGCTATTCGGTTGCAGTCGGCAGTCCGCAATATCGATCATCTTATACTGATCAAGATAGACTACCAAGTGTTTTTTAAACTGCGCAATCGAAACGTGTACCCATCGGTTATAAAACTTGTCTTCTCCAAAATACTCCGCCGGATTATCTTTGGTGTCATGCCCATCGTTCGGATAATAAACGCTCAGGGCGTGTTTATTGGGCGTAATCAGCACCTGGCTATCGTCATGAAGCAGGAGAATTTCAATACCCGGATTTCCATCATAACCGGCATCCAGCCAGGTGTCGTATTCGATGGTTAAACTATCCGGTATTTTCTTCCCACCGAATAACATCGGCGTTAATTTGGTGTAATATTCATCGATCGAAATACATTTCTGCCCCTCGAAATCAATGATGGAAGCCTTCCCGCTCATGCCCCACTTTCCCAGCGGTTTTTCGCCCGTTTTATACGTTAAATTATCTTCAAACAAGGTTTTTTCTCCGGCCACAAAGTCATACTTGTCGTACGATCTATCGATGGTCTGGCCGAAACTGGTGAACGAGAAGAATGCCAGAAAAAGCAAACTAAGGGAGCGCATGTTTTAAGGAAAGTTACGGTTTAGGAAGCGGTTTTAATCTTAATTGATGACCACAGGCCCAATTGGTAGGATAGGTGTATTTAAAAATTGGTTGACCTTGTCGGATAACCCAGTCAATACCACATAGGTATTGATTTCAGCATTTAAAACAAAAACGGTCAATGTATATTTCTCAAAATTCTGCTGATGCTGCAGATTTTTATCAAAAGTTAGTAAAGCATCAAAGCCGTCCGCAATCATCAATTTTAATAGCTCGCCATTTTTGATACCATTCCAACCTTTATCGCGAACGGTAAACACTTCATGCGCTGGAAAATCTAACTTCAACCGCTTGGGCAGATTTTCGTCAAGCAACAGCCGCATAAAACTGATTTACGTTTTTAGACGTCAACAATCGGTTTGCCAGTTCCAGAATAGCAATGGCCTGTTCTTTCGTCACGGTTGGAAAATCATCCAAAAAATCGTCCAGTGAAACGCCTGCTTCCAAATGGTCAAACAGCGACTCCACTGGAACGCGTGTTCCCGTAAATACAGGTTGTCCCCCCAGAATATCAGGATCAATGGTTATTAATGTCTTGATGTCCATGACTTAAAGATAGTAAATATTGGCTACCCGCATGCGGTTTTTAAGTTGTCCACGGTTTTCCACACTTATTCACTCGTTGGATTATTCCAGCCCAGCTGTCTCCCATTTCCCCATCTGCTTCGCCAGATCGATCATCCGCTGCCCGGATTCCGTCATCAATCCGTCCCGAATCAGGCGTTCCACGCGTTCGATGTTCGAGCGGCTCCAGTTGCTTTTGGGCTTGCGGGGCGAAAACCGCTGGTAGCGGCTTTCGGCGTCCCGTTTGTTCGTCAGCGAATCGATCCAGCCAAAACACAAGGCTTCTTCCACCGCTTCCCTATAAGAAACACTCGGTTTTTCGCTGCTTTTCGAATAAAGGATAAGGCAAATTTCGGTTTTCGACTGGCTGTTATTTTCCAGCCATTGCCGCCATTGCTGCCGGTTTTCGGCCGAAACGGCTTCGATATTTCGGTTGGTTTCCATGATAACGTCCGGTTTTTGTAATCAGTTAATTTGGCGGGAAGTCAGCATTTCGAGGTAATGTTTGTTGGTCATGACGCCCAGAATATTCCCAAACGGGTCGATCACCGATGCCGTCATAAATGCTCCTTTTCCGCCACTGTGATCGGTGATCGGTTGGTATAAAGCCGCTCCCAAAGCGATCAGACGATCCAGCGTTGCCTGTAAATCGTCGACGTGCCAGTAGGAGATTGACCCGGCGGGTCCTTTCGTGGCACCTTCGGGTGCGTAGGCGCTGTCGATGATACCTAATTCGTGCTGGTAATCGCCAATGCGAAATTCGATATAGCCCGGCACGTTGAAGTACGGTTCAAGACCCAACAATTCGCTGTACCATTCTTTGGCGGCTTCGAGGTCGGATGCGTAGAAACTGATGGTGGAAAGTCCGCGTAATACGTGTGATGATGCCATGTTGATTTTGTTTAAAGTGATTCGTTAAACAAAAGTAAACCGGCGTGGTGACAGCGGTATGTCAGGGGTGGCTGGTCCGTTCAAAATATTCCTGCAAGGTCATTTTGTGCGGTTCAAATTTTTCGGACAGAACCGCCAGTTGGGTAATCCGGTCCAGTCGGAAAAGCCGGAAACCCGTTCGCAGCCGACACCAGGCCACCAGCAACCAGTTTCCCTGCGTGCTTAACAAGGCAAACGGCTCAACGACCCGCGTCGTGATTTCGCCCGAATCCGGTTTTTGATACGCGATTTTGGTCAGATTGAAGTTGGTCAGAGCCAGTTGCAGGCTTGCCAGATACGTACTTGATGCATCTTCGGTGTAGTTGTGGGTCACCAGCATCCGGTTGGAAAGGAGTTCGGTGTTCGCCCGGGTCGTGTGGCGCAAAACCGCCTTTATTTTCTCAATCGCCGTGGTATATTCTTTAACGAGCGATGCATCCCGGTTTTTAACGATAATCTTTTCGGCGGTAATCAACGCATTGGCTTCACTTTCCGTAAACGAAACGGGTGGCAGCCGGTAGCCTTCCAGCAAACTGTAGCCTTTTCCTTCTTCGGTCACGATCGGAACGCCCGACTGCTCCAGCGCCCGGATATCCCGGTAAATGGTCCGAACGCTCACGCCAAATTTCTCCGCCAGAAACGTCGACGTAAGCAACCGTTTCGTCTGCAATTGCGTCAGAATGGCCGTCAGGCGGGAAAGTCGGCTGGTGTCGTTATCGATCATTGAATTGACCTGGTTGCCTTTGTTCTTTCGGGAAATCAATCGAACTGATCAGAAACTAAATTCTCAATCAACGGGAGCAACTCAGCCGAACAACTTCATTGGGTTTGAGCTGAACCGGAAAACCGGCAATCAGGGCCGAGCCTTTTACCGTCTGGGTTTTACTGCCAATGGTCACAGTATAATTCTTGTCCTTCTCGATGGGAAACCACTCCTGAAACTGGTTGATGCGTGGGTAATCGACCGGCATGTGCATGTGTTCCGTATGCCAGTTGGAGCCAAAGATCAGTTTGCCTTGCCACGCTTTTGGTGACGTAATTGTTACGTAAACCGTGTTTTTGTCGGTAACCGAGCCGTAAACGATTCCGGCATTCCAGTTGGAAACGTGGATTCCGGCGGTTTTCCAGAGGGCATACATCAGGGAAGTCCGCGCAAAATTGCCGTCACCGTGCCAGCCTTCAATGATGCCATCCGGTTTTTGAAAATTCCACAGCACCTTGATTTCGCTGTCCAGCCAGTCTTTTGCGCTCGGAACCGGCTCCCGCAAATAGAGATTCAACGCGCCCTCAATGGCATCGGCGTAGCCATCCGCGCTGCCATTTTCCCAATCATGATTCCGGTAATGCGCCGAAAGCGAACCGAGGGCTTTTAACGTCGCTTCCCGGTAACCAGCCACGCGGTCAATCACATACACCGTGTAAAACGCATTGAGCGTATACCCAAAATTATCCGCCAGCCGTTTTTGGGTGATTTCCCCCGTTACCGGGTTTATTTCGTCGTAAAAAAGACCTTGTTCATTGCGACCTTTCGCCAGAATGGTATCCAGCATTTCGTGGATGTAAGGTTGCCATTGCCGTTTTTTAGCCGGATCGACCACCGAAACCACGGCGTACAGTTCGACCAGTCCGGACACAATTTCGCAGCCGTGATCGCGCAGTTGCAAGCGCGGGAGCGCCTGCGTGGGAAGATGATCGGGCGAGAGGTAGTAATCGCCGATTTGAATGCCCCATTGCAGCCATTGGGGGTTGCGGGTCTGCCAGTACATGCGCGCCAGAACCTGCAGCAAATCACCGCCTACTTCCACCACGGCGTGTTTCCCCAAGCCGTTGCTTTTAATTTGCGTGGGTACATCCACCAGTTTGTCAAGGTCCGCTAAAATTCCCAGCATCCGCTCCGACCAGGGGCTGGGGCCGAGCCATTCGGTCAGCGGAATCAGGCCGTCTTTCATGTATTCGGCGCTGCCAAAAATTACCTGACTGGTGTCGATCGGATCGTTCTGGAATCCCCGTTTGCAAAACGAATAGGTGTCGGGCAAGCGTCCGATCCGGGAGGTAAGCCGGGTTTCGGTCGCGAGCATTTCCCGCATTTTACCCTCAAAAATCGGCCGATCCAGCATGGATGCGGTCATCACCAGAAACGGATAATTGTCGGCAGCCGCATCCCAGGCATTCCAGATGCAGGTACTTTGGGTCAGATTGCGCGGAATAAGTCCCGACACCGAGTCGGCTTTGGCGAGCCAACCCAGCAGGTATTGATGGCTTCGGCGAAACGCTTCATTGGCTGCTTTGCCATTCGCCATCGCCTGGGCATAGCTACTTTCGGATTGTTGATGAACCGGTTTTTGAGCGAAGCTACTTAAAGAATGAATAAAGGTGACCAGAAACAGGAGAACATACCGGGCCCAACGGTTCTTACAGCCTTTGTTGATCCGATCCAACATCATCAAAAATTTTATAGGTAAGGGACACCACGTTTGCAGCTGGCAAACTGGAAATGGTTTCCTATAAAAGTAGCGGAGTGGTCAGATCTACCGGCAGCACGAAGATCCGGTTATTTCACCACCGGAAACGCCACGATCCGCACCTTCGTACAGCCATAGGGTACCAGCGTAATCGTCTCGGTTTTCTCATCTACTTTTCCGAGAAAATGACCTCCACGATCCGTGACTGGTTGGGGCGCTACGTCGTTGACGATTTTCCAGCCGGGAATCTTTTTGGCCGACGCCTTGATTTCGATGGGCGCGTTTTGCAGGTTCCAGACGAACGAATCCGTGACCGGTTTAACGGTTTTTACCTCCAGATTGGCCGCCGGATCTTTCACGATTTTGTCGACTAATCCATAATTCCAGTCACTTTTCGGAAATACGTTGAAATAGTCACCTTCTTCCTGCTGGTTTTCTTTTTCCCAGTTTTCCTCCAGTTTCAGCGCGTACACCAGCGGCCCGCGTTCCACCGCCCGCGAATTCCGGCCCCAGTTGGAGGTCGTGACGGCCATTGGCAGTTGCAAGGTGATTTTGTCGCCGGTTTTCCAGGTGCGGTTCAGCACAATCACCTGGCCGCCATCCGGATTCTGAACGGCTTCGCCATTGACCGTAACCGTCGCTTTTTTACACCACGACGGAATGCGCAAATGCAGCGGGAAAGCCACTGCCGACGCTGTCGAAAACTCCATCTGAACACCTTCCTCAAACGGGTAATTCGTGGTTTCGCGAATCGTCACTTCGGTGTTTTTCGCGCCGACTCTGGCCGTCACCTCATTCGGGCTGTAGGCCAAAGCCGCCAGTCCTTTGTCCGGCGTTGTGTACCACAAATGTGCCGCAAATTTTGTCCAGCCCTGGTGCATGTTGGCCAGGCAGCACGTATAGCCACTGCGCATCCCGAACACGTTGTTCATTTCCCGCCCAAACGGCAGCGAGAAATTGAAAACGCC
Organism: Larkinella rosea; assembly: GCF_003858635.1. Classification (GTDB taxonomy): domain Bacteria; phylum Bacteroidota; class Bacteroidia; order Cytophagales; family Spirosomataceae; genus Larkinella; species Larkinella rosea. Next base: position 576,852 of record NZ_RQJO01000009.1, on the reverse strand, counting down.
CCGCTTGACGTGCACCTGATTTGCGATCTGAAAGTACTGTTTGGCGTTGTAGTCGTCGGTCGTTTGCGTCGGTAAGGCGTTGAACGTCATGCGTTCCAGGGCGTCCATGTAATATGTATCGCCGGTAATCGCAATGATTTTTTCCAGCGAATACATCGACTCGACAATGGCGCAAAGTTCCACGCCCTGCGTCGGATCGTTGCCGTGCAGATCTTCGTCGCCCGAAAAAATGCCCATCGGCAAACCGTGCAGCGTCATCAAATCAGTAAAACCGGTTTTAAGAGACTTGAGGTAATTGGCGTCGCCCGTTCGCTGGTAGTTGATCGCCGGAGCTTTCAGCGCCATCCCGACATTGACCGCGTGTCGGCGCATCCAGAAATCGTTATTTTGTTGCGCAGCCGCCCCAATGACCCAGTCGCGATTCCCCAGCCAGTCGCTCCACTGAAAACTCTGCGACTCGATCAGCGACGCTAGTTCGAGCAACGATTTGTCGCCCGTAATGCCGTACAGCCACTGCGCCATCATCACGTTGTCGGTTCCGCGCGAAGTAGCCCATTCCGTCCATTTGCCAATCGGGCAACTTTTTAGTGCCTGCAACTGGTATTTGAAATACTTCGTCATGAACGGAATCACCCGTTTGTCGTTCGTGGCCGAATAATACTGCTGAATCACTTTCAGCATCACCATTTTGGGCCACCAGTCGTCGCCCGACGCGCAATTGGCTACGTCCACTTTTACGTTTTTCTCGCGCTCGTCTTTGGTGATCGCGCCAAAATAACCCGACGGTCGCTGGTTGTCGATCACCCAGTTGACGTATTTTGCAATCTTCTGCTGGAGCGGTTTATCGTCCAGCAAATACGCCAGCGGAACCGCGCCGTCGAGCCAGTATGGCGTTTCTTCCCAGGCATCGCCCTTGCCGCCCAGCCAGCCGTTATCGACGCCAACTTTCGGGTGAACTTCATCCAGATGGCCGGTGGTTCCGTCGCGCATGATCTGCAACTGGTGTTTAAGCCAGCCGGTCGGTTTGATGGCCGAAAGCGGCAATTCGCCGTATTGTTCCGAAACCGGTTTTGCCGTTTGCGCAAACGCCGAAAGGGATAAAACCGCACTCGAAAGGGCAATCGAAAATATTTTTTTCATCAAGGTAAAATTATTAATTCCTTTTCCCAGCCACCGGAAACTGCGAAATCCGCAGATTGGTGCAGCCATACGGCACCAGAATAATTTCCTCTTCGGTCGGATCAGCTTCCAGTTTATACATCTGGCTATACGGAATCGGGCCGGTCATTTCGTTGTAAATCTGCCACGAAGGAATACGCCTTGCCTTCGTTTTAATCCGGATCGGCGCATTTTCCAGGTTCCATGGAAACGTAGAAACCGTACCGGTTTTTTCGATTTTATACGCTTCGTCCAGCTTTTTATCGGCAGTTTCTACCAAGCCATAATTCCAGGGGGTTGTCGGGCGTAATTCTTCGTACGAATCACCGTACTCGATGGGATCTTTCTCGTTTTTAACCTTTTTAACTTCTTCCCCCATTTTCAAGGCGTACGTAATCGGCCCGCGTTCGATTGATACTGAATTTTCATACCACGTATTTTTAAAGAGGTGCATCGGCAATTCCAATTCAACCACATCACCGGTTTTCCACTCGCGTTTAATCTGAACAATCTGATTGCCATTCACCTGCTGCCAGACTTTTCCGTTGATCTTTATCGACGCTTTTTTACACCATTCCGGTATCCGAAGATGGAACGGAAATAATGCAGTTTTAGCGGTGGTTAATGTGAACGTTACGGTTTCTTCGAACGGGTAATTCGTTTCTTCTTTCAACGAAACTTCGGTTCCGTTCGCAACGGTTATTTTAACTTCACTGGGAGCATAAATCAACGCGGCAACCCCTTTATCGGGGGTTGCATACCACAAATTCTGGGTAAATTTTGGCCAGCCCTGGTGCATGTTCGAGGTGCAGCACGGATAGCCGGATAGCAGGCCAAAACACAGATCTGTTCCGTTATGATTCACGTCGAAATTGCGCATATGCCGGGTCGCCATGACCTGATTGGCTTGCTGAAAATACTGGCGGCCCATGAAATCATCCGACACCTGGGCGGGCAGGGCATTGAACGCAATTTTCTCGATCTGATCGGCAAAATTGACGTTTCCGGTGATTTCCAGCATACTTTCCAGCGAGAACATCATTTCCACCGCCGAACAAAGCTCCGAACCCTGCGTCGGATTATTGCCGTGTAACGCTTCGTCTCCGCCGTATAGACCGTGCGCCATGCCGTTGAATTTCCGCAGATCCGCAAAACCTTTTTTCGTCGCATCCAGGTACTTCTGTTCCGGATGATGCTGGTAATAAACGATCGGCGCTTTGATGCCCTGCGCCAGATTAACGCAGTGAATACTTCCTTCTTTCGAAAGCAGATCGGTATTCAGAAATGCGTTCGTATAATCGAAGGTTTGTTTGTGAATTAGGTCGCCCAGTTCCAGTAAAAATTTGTCACCGGTAATGTTATAAAGCCAGTACACATTCATCAGATTATCACCGCCCCGATACCGCGCCCAGAATGTCCAGTGATCGAGCGGTTTTTGGGGCAATTCTTTCAATTGATACCGGAAATAATTCGTCATTAAACGAATTACCCGCTGATCGTTCGTTGCCGAATAATATTGTTTCAGAATTTTCAGCATCACCATCTTGGGCCACCAGTCCCGGCTATTATTGCGCTGAACGCCCGGTTCGGGACCATAATCTTTGGATGGACCGAAATAACCGTCCGATTGCTGGCTTTTAATAGCCCATTCAACCCATGGTTTGGTTTTGGCAATCAATTCCTGATCATCGAGAATATAAGCGAGCGGTAAAAGGCCATCGATCCAGTACGGCCCCCGCTCCCACTGATCGCCGTCGCCACCCAGCCAGCCGTTGCGTTCGTTCATGACAAGCGGATATAACTTATCCAGGTTTCCGGTCGATCCGGTTTTCTGACGCACCAGCATTTCGCGTAACCAGCCCTGCGGTTTGATGGCTCCGAGCGGTAATTCCAGGTACGAATTCTGACGTAAAGGCGCCCGGCTTGTGGTATAACTCACCGGTTTTTTCACCTGAGCAACGGCATTTACGGCAAGAGTTAAAAAGAAAACGGGAAGGATAAATTTCATTTCGTTGCGTTTAATAAGGTACAAATACCGGTAGCGAAGTTCTTCAAATCGTTACCGTGACACGTTCCAAAGTGGTTTTCGACGCTTTTTCTACTCCGTCGACATACACCCGAAAACCGCGGCCTTTGCCGTACTTTTTTCCGGTTTTATCATACAAAACCGTCAGCAGTTTGCCGTGGTATGGCACCCGGTCCAGGCAGAAGTAATCCCAGGTATTGTCCGGCAACAACGGATTGATCGTCAGCTGATTGCCGTCACCGGGCCGGATACCGACCAGCCCGGAAATGAGGTGGTCGCAGAACGCCGAATGGTTGTAGTCCTTGCCGCGTTCCCGCCCGCCTTTTTTCGTCGCCCAACTCCCGTTCTCCATCGTCGACAGGCGCGTTCGCGAAATCCAGTCGCCGGTGTATGGATTCAGGTTTTCATCGATCCAGGGCACCCGACGGCCATCTTCCAAGATGCGTTGCTGCGACCGGCTGTACGTCGTCAGCAGATTCCAGAAATCACGTTTTGTCATGACAGTTTGCTGGTAATTATTCAGCAAATTGGCCAGCGACGTCAGCGTGATGGTGGTTGCAAACGGCCAGCTTGGGCCGTTCCACTGGCATTCGTGGCCTTCATACGCTAGTTGAAAACCGGGGTGCCGCTGTTCGGCGGTGGTCGGGCCGTAGGGCGCCCGGAAGCCTTTTTCGTCGGTCAGTTGCGCCCAGGCAACCGCGTGTTTTTCTTCGGGAATCGAGAAATACCAGGGCGTAAAACCGTGTAACTCCCGCACGTCGGCCCGCATCAGCGACCCGGTTCCGCGCGGAATGACCTTGAAAAACTTCGCTTTGTCGTCCCACAAACGCGTCAGAATCTGGCGCCGGATGGTAGTGGCCCGCTGGGTGAATTCCCGTTCAGCGGTTTTGTCGCCAGCCATGCGTGCCATCGTGGCCAGGGCCTGCGCGTTGCCAAACATGTAGCTGTTGATCGTGGCCCGGTAGCCCTGATTTTTTTGTCCGATCAGCCCCGCAATGGAAATTTCCATACCGTCGCGGTTGTCGGTTTGCCAGAACAGGCCGGTCGAATCCAGCCGCATTTTTTCCCATTCCCGAAAGTCCGTGATCAAATCCGGCAGCAGATTGGTCAGAAAAACCGTGTCGGGATGAACCTGCGCAAACGCATGGATCGCATCGGCCGCCCACGAACTGTACGAGCGCGGGCTGGCCCCGCTCCGGAACCAGAATTGAGCATACTCTTTCAGGTATTTATCGTCGCGAAGCCAGCGCCCTTCGTAAAAATGATGTCCGGCCGGGCAATTGATGGAGTTGTACTTCCCGGCCCAGTTTACATCCGGCAGAAACTCCGTGATGATGTAGCCCGCCGGAGTCTGTTTGAGGTGTTTCCGAAACGTCCACCAGCGGAAATAATACGTTTGCTCCAGTTGTTTATCGGGACATTCGAACAAGGGAATGTTCTGCGCCAGAAAATCCCAGGCTTTGTCGTTCGGAATCAGTTGTTTGTAAAGCTCCTCGTCGTTCTCATTGAACGCCGTGATGTACGGTTTGAAGGCATCCGTTTTCAGGACGAACTCCTGCGCCCGGCCCAAAACCGCCCAACCCAACCCCAGTAAAACAAGCAGACAACGACAGAAAAATTGCTTCATCTTGGCATCAAATCTATTCAATGTCAGCTATTTATCGACCCACTGGACTCGTTCCCAGATCTTTGGAAGTCGCCACGGCAATGACCCGGCCTTTGTCGCCGACGGCGTTGTAGAAGTGATAGACGACGCCCTTCCACTTGATCACCCAGGGCTTGTGGGCGTAGGTTTTGTCGTACGGTTCGGTAGATGCGATCAGATCCTCACCCGTCCAGTCGGTCCAGTGCACGAGGTCGTACGAACAGGCAAACCGCTCAAACGCGCCGGGTTTCCAGAACGCGCCGAAGTAAAACATGACGTATAAATCGCCCATTTTCGCGATCTGCGCATCCCCGCAAATGCCAGTTTTCCGCGTAATCAAGGGCTCCTGCCCGAAGCGTTTCCAGTGGGTCAGGTCGCTGGAAACCGCCATCGCAATATTTTCAAAACCGTTGCCTTTCGCATCCGGTTTTTCGCCCTTGGCGTTGTAATACATCACAAACGGGTACCCGGTTTTCTTCGTTTTATCGCGGATCACCAGGCTTTTGTAAATCGTTTTGTTGTCGTACCAGCGCACATCCGCATCCACCGCCGACAGCACGGGTTGCGGCAAGCGTTCTACTTCGAACGGTTTGCTCAGGTCCTTCGTCGACGCGATGCCGATGCCCAGCCGCCCCGCTTCGTAGCCTTTTTCCGAACCGCCGAGATACGACAGCCAGAACCGGTTCTGGAATTTTTCCACTTCGTACGAACCGCCCCATTCCGTATCGACCAGCGCGACGTACCCCGCTTTCTGCGTCGCATCCCAGGTGTTGTCGGTAAACGACATGAGTTTTCCCTGCGTCGTCCAGTGCAGCAAATCCGCGCTTTTCGCCAGCCAGGTTTCGTAGCCTTTGCCGTCGAAAATGATGTAGGTCATGTACCAGGTGTCGCCTTTTCGAAAAACCGTCGGGCTGTCAACCATCCGGCCCGCGTCGGGCTGCGGCACCACGATGCCGTATTTGAACGGCGTTTTGATTTCCTCAAAAACCGCCCGCATTTTTTCCGCCGGAACCGTTGTTGCCGGTTGGGCCCAAACCGTGCATGTGATTAGAAAAAGGAAGCCGCTGGTAATGAGTAATTTCATTTTGATGAGGTAGGAGTGCTTTCGACCCACAAGTTACAACTATTTATACGCCGGGTTCTGCACCAGTTTCGGATTCGAATTGATGGCAATCTGCGGCAGCGGAAAAACCGCCCGGTATTCCCCGCTGGGTTTATGCGACAGCCAGCTTTTGGTCGTATAAACGCCGAACCGGATCATGTCCCGACGCCGGAACCCTTCCCAGGCAAACTCCCAGCCCAGCTCGTCGAGCAATCGTCCGTATTTCACCGGATTGGTATTTCCTGCATCGACGACTTTGTAGTTCTCGACGTATCCGTATTTGTAGCTGCTGTTTTTCTCCAGATCGGCACCGATTACAGTGGCTTTGGCCGGAGCGGCCGTGAACGCCCGCGCCCGTACCTGCGACACCAGCACGGCTGCTTCGTCACTTTTGCCCGTCCGGACCAGGCACTCGGCTTTCATCAGCAGCACCTGCGCGTAGCGGAAAAACGGGAAGTCGGTGCTCAGGCTGGCCAATGCGCCGGTTTTGACTTCAAATTTGTTCATCCGGTAGCCTTCGGCTTCGCCGGTGTATAACCCGTCGGGCAGTTCTTTGGTCAGAACGACCGGTTTTCCGGCCTGGTCGTAGGAACCTTTCAGGGGCGTTGTGCCGTCGGCAGCAAACTGCGGGCCGATCATCCAGGTAGCCGCCAGCCGTTCGTCGGCGGGGTCGTAGGTATCGATGAACTGCGGAACGCCTTTGGCCGAACCCGCGCCCCAGGGCGTATCGAGCATGTTGACCTTGGCTTTCATCGAACCGTGCCACGAAAACATCTCGACGTTGAAACCGCCCGCCAGGTTTTCATCGAACGGAATGGCGAACACGATTTCCGGTGAATTCTGGTTTTCGGTCCTGAACGGCGCTTTCAGGGACGTCTCCAGGCTGTATTTTCCCGACGCGATCACCTCGTTGCACTGCGTCAGGCACTCCTGCCATTTGGCTTCACCCGCGTAGACTTCGGCGTTCAGGTAGATGTTGGCCAGCAGCGTTTTAGCCGCCCATTTATTAAACCGCCCGTAGGTCAGCGTGCTGCGTTCTTCGCTCAGCGTCGGAATGGCTTCCGTCAGTTCCTTGACAACAAACTGGTAGATTTCCTTGCGGGGCGTTTTCGCCTTCAGTTCGTCGGAACGGTCGGTCAGCAGCGGCACATCCCCAAAATTATCAATCAGCATCCAGTAAAAAAACGCCCGCACCGCCCGCATTTCGGCAATCAATGCTTCTTTGGTCACGCCGGTCGGGGGTGGCACTTGCCCGGTCGTCAGCTGGTCGATCACCCGGTTGGCGTTGATGACGCCCGTGTAAAACGTGTTCCACATGCTGTTCATCTGCGGATTTTCGGAGTTCCAGGTATGCAGGTGCATCCGTTTGTAAATCCCGCCGTCGTCCCAACCCGACGCGTTGGCAGGCATCACAATGGCATCGGACGTCGATTCCTGCGCCATGTAATAATGCGTATGTGAAATCAAACTGCGCATGTTGGCGTACGCAATGCCCATCGCCTTATAGGCTTCCGTATACGTATAGGATTCTTCGGTAACCTCGTTAAAAATGTTCTCGGTGAGGTCGTTGTTGCAGGAGGACAGCGTCAAACCGATCAGGACCAGGGTAGCTAGGTAGTTTTTTAGGGATTTCATGGCAACGAATATTAGGTCAGGATAGGAATCAGAACGTCAGCATGGCGCCGGCGGTGTAACTGGTCGTGGCCGGATAGCGGTTTTTGTCGTCGATGCCCGGTGCCAGGCCACCAATGCTCACTTCCGGATCAATGCCCTTGTACCCGGTAAAGGTGTGCAAATTGGCCGTCGAGAGGTAAACCCGGCCCCGCTTGATGTACTTGCTTTTCAGCTTCAGGTTATACCCCAGCGTGATGTTGTCGATCTTCCAGTAATTGCCGTTTTCGATGTAATAACTGACGTAATTCAGCGACTGGTCGTCGGCCAGCGGGCGTTTACCGTAAATTGGGTCGTAGGCATTCGTCCGCAGATTGCCGCGCGTCAGCATTACCGGGGCGCTCCAGAACATCTCGGTCATGTTCAGAATCTGGAAACCAAACGCCCCGCGCATCGTCACGTTCAGGTCGAAGTTTTTGTAGGAAACCGTGTTGTTCCAGTTCAGGTAGCGTTTGGGCAAGCCGTTGCCGATAATCTGCTTGTCGTCAGCCTGTTGCTGCGCAATCGGCTTGGGTTTGCCGTCTTTTCCTTCGATAATCCAGTGACCGGTTTCGTCAATATCGACGGTTTTGAAACCCCAGAAATTGCCGAGCGGCTGGCCCACCTGCACGCGGTGCGTGGTTTGCTGAATGGGTTCGCCGGTGTTGCCCGTATCGAAATACCCACTGGCCAGCGCGAATTTATCGTTCGACAGCGACAGGATTTTATTGGAATTGGTCGAGAAGTTGGCCGAGGTAACCCACTCAAAATCCGGCGTCCGGACGGGCACGACATTCAGCTGAATTTCAACGCCTTTGTTTTCCATCGAAGCCGCGTTGGCCGTAATCGTGTTGTAGAGATATGGGGGCGTCGGCACCGGGAAGTTCGCGATCAGGTCGCGGGTGGTGCGTTTGTAGTAATCGATCGAACCCGAAATCCGGTCGTTCCAGAAACCGTAGTCCAGCCCGAGGTTGATCTCTTCTTTGCGCTCCCAACGCAGGTCGGGGTTCGGATTATTCGAGGGGTTGATGGCCTGCACCCACTGCCCGTTAACGAGCGTATAGGTATTGAAATTGATCTTGTTCAGCGAAATGTACGAGCTTCCCGGCTCCGTTCCGGTAACGCCAAAACCCGCCCGCAACTTCAGCGCCGAAACCGCCCGAACGCTCTGCATGAAGCCTTCTTTCTGCAAATTCCAGCCGAGCGAAACCGCCGGAAAACTTCCGTATCGGTGGTTGGCCCCAAACCGCGACGAGCCTTCGTGCCGGATACTGGCCATCAGCAGGTACTTGTTATTCAGGCTGTAATTCAACCGAAAAAAGTAGCCGATCAATTTGTTTTCCGACTGCGTGGAGCTTTCCGGCGCCTGTCCGCGTTTCAGCGCCAAACCCGCGCCCATGTTGTTGTAGGAAAAATTGTCGGTCGGAAAATCCCAGTTCTGCATCCAATATTCTTCCGTGTTATATTTCCGCCAGGTGTAGCCCCCTAAAACCGTAAAATTGTGGTCTTTGATGGTTTTCTGGTAATTAGCCGTCAACTCGAACAGATCATCCTGCGTCCGCGTCGTTCCGCGCGAGGCAAACCCGTTGCGGGCATTCCGGGCCGTCGACCAGTGACGGCGGGTTTCGTAGTAGCCCCGGGTGCTGTTGTACATATCCCGCGCAAACAAGGCTTTGATTTCCAGATCGTTGATGGGGGCCAGCGAGACACTGCCATACGTCCGCAGGTTGTTGTTGCGGTTTTCGCCCCGGGTCTCTTCGAGCAACGCAACGGGGTTCATGTAGTCGGTTTTTTCCGGCCGCTCGGTCCATTTGCCCGATGCATCCTGCAAAGGTTCCGTCGGGTTGAAGGTCAGGGCATTGCGGTACACCAGCCCTGAATAGGTACCACCGTCCACGGCAAAGTGCTTCTGCTGGTACCCGCTCAAGTTGGCATTGAATTTCAGAATTCCGTTGAACATCGCGTGATTGATTTCAATGCGCGGGAAAAACGTCACATTGTCCGACTTCTTCATCACCCCATTCAGGTCCCGGTATTCCAGGCTGACGATGTAATTGGTTAAGCGTGAACCGCCCCGCAAACTGATGTTGTGCACCTGCGACAGCGGACTTTGCGTTACCTGCCCGAGCCAGTCAGTGTTGGCACCGTAATCGATGGCCCCCGGTTTTTTCTGGGCGACCAGTTGCCGGTATTGATCGGCGTTCATGAAATCCAGTTGGCGGGTCTGGCGCTGCGTCGTGAAATACGAGTTGATTTCCACCGTCGCGGGGGTTTCGCCTTTCACTTTCCGGGTCGTAATCAGAATGACCCCGTTGGTGCCCCGCGTGCCGTAAATAGCCGCGGCCGAACCGTCTTTCAGCACATCAATCGACTCGATGTCTTCGGGCGCAACGGTATTGAGCGCGCCCGGCACCCCGTCGATCAGAATCAGGGGCGACGAACTGGCGTTGATGGTGGCATTGCCCCGGAGCGTAATCTGGGCCGTCGAAGTTGGATTGCCATCCGGCGTAATGACGCTCAGCCCGGCCACTTTCCCGCGAATCAGTTGCGCGGCATCCTGCACCGGACCTTTCACAAAATCCTCGGCTTTCACGCTGGCAATGGCGCTCGTAATCTGCTCGCGTTTCTGCGTTCCGTAACCCACCACGACCACTTCGGCCAGCGCCTTGTTTTCAGGTACCAGACTCAGTGAAATGGTCGATTGATTGCCGACCATAACTTCCTGCGCCACGTATCCGACAAAGGAAAAAATCAGCGTAGTCGATCCGTCGGGAACGCTCAGGCTGTAGCGGCCGCTGGCGTCGGTCGTCGTGCCGCGCGTGCTGCCCTTGATCAAAACCGTCACGCCCGGCAGGCCGTCGCCCTTTTCGTCCTTGACGGTTCCGCTTACGTTCTGATCGACCTTTTCGACCGTAGCGGCCACGATTTCGGATTGGTTGATCAGGATCAAACTGGACGTTTCGGGCGCTTTTTTGCGCAGCAGAATCCGCGAACCCACCACTTCGTACGACACATCGAGGGGCGTCAGCAGTTCGTCCAGTACCTTCGACAGTTTGCTGTTCGAGGCATTCACCGAGGTTTTCTGCTCGGCCAGGATACTTTTCGTGCTGTACACAAACTTCACATTCGCCTGGCTTTCAATCCGTTTCAGCACTTTCCAAACTTCAACGGATTCCATCTTCAGCGAAATTTCCTTGTTCAGCAATTCCTGCGCGTGGGTCGTTCGGGCAAACGACAATCCATACAAAACCGTGAAGAGCAGCAGTTGCACCGCCGTCGTCTGCGTTAGTTTACATAGCATCTTTTGAAAGTAGATACGTCTGGTCATGGTAGTTAAGGGGAGGAATAATCGTTAAAAATCGGCACAGCCTTCGCCGTGAATGAAGAGCGTGGTGCCCCGTCGTTCGTAAGTCGCGTTCACCGACTTACAAATCAGATCCAACTGCGTATAAAGGGGCAGATCGTTCAGATCGCCGTTGAAAATGCACTGGTTCATCGTCTGGTTTTCGAGGATAAAATCGATTCCGTAGGCTTTGTTGAGCGTCGAAAACACATCCGCGAGGGCCACGTTCGTAAAGATGAAACTGGTCCGGTTTTCGGGCGGGTGGACAAGGCGGGGCGCGGCCACCAGGCTCGGCGTCAGCGTTTGCGAGGCTTTGTCGAAGGTGATCTTGTGGTTGGGCACCAGAATCACGCCGTTGCGGCTGCCGGGCAATTTGCCCGATGTCTCATAAACCGACACCCGGCCGCGCAAAACCGCCACTTCAATGTCGTTGGCTTCGTCGTAGGATTTGATCGTAAAACTGGTTCCGAGCACCTGCGTTACCAGATCACCGGTTTGGACAATAAACGGACGCGCCGGATCGCGCTTGACGTCGAAGAAGGCTTCACCCCGCAAACTGAGCTGCCGGTTTTTGTCGCCAAACTGTTCGGGATAACTGATGCTGCTGTTGGGTTTGAGAATCACCAGGCTACCGTCTTTGAGCGTGATTTTCTGCTCCTTGCCCGAGGTATTGCTCACATCGACCGCGCCCGGGCGGGTTTGAACTTTGTCGGACACCGACCGATGAAGGGGATTCGGTTGCGACCAGAACCACCAACCGGTCAGCACCAGCAAAACCGATGCAGCCGCGCTCAGGCTCCACCAGCCGTAGCGCACGCTGAACGACCGACGGCCCAGCGTGTGGCTGTCGATGCGATTCCAGATGCGTTTGCGGAGCGTTTTTTTCTCCTCCTCGCTAAAACTCAGTGCGGTTTGATGCAGTTGCTGATCCGACCACGCCCGAATCCATTCCTCTTCCTCCGGACTGCACTGCCCCGCCAGGTATTTTTCTATCAACTTATCGAAATCGTACTGATTCATCGGGCCTGATTGGTCTGCATCAATTATCAGAATGGTATGCCTTCAATTGCTCCTGCAACACTTTGAGGGACTTGGTAATGTGGTATTCCACGGCTTTTTCCGAGAGGTTCAGTCGCCGGGCAATGTCTTTAACGGGTTGATTTTCAAACCGGCTCAGCGTGAACACTTCGCAGGTTTTTTCGGGCAGTTTCTTCATCACTTCCTCAATCGCTTTCGATAAATCCGAAAAATTGACGGTTTCGTCGGTCGATTCAGTCTGCCGGAGTTCATTCAGAATCAGGTGTTCCTGATAGCGCCGACGCGTAATTTTGGATTTGATGTAATTGGTGGTAAGGTGTTTGATCGAAACCACCAGGTACGAACTCAGGTGGCGGATCTGGGCCTGCTGGCGTTTGTTCCAGACGCTCTCGAATAAATCGTGGACGAGTTCTTCGGCATCTTCCCGGCTCCCGGTTTCCTGGTAGGCCACGCCAAACAGCTTGTACCAATACCGGTTGTAGATTTCCCCGAAAGCCCTGGCATCGCCTTCCCTGAGCGCACAGACTAACTCGTCATCGGTGATTTCTGCCTTCATTAGAGATGGTCAATCGGGTTTTCTGTATAGTCAATTGAAACCCAAAAATCCCTAAATAATTTTTAAAATTCTTATATAAATCCAATAATACATATTTAAATACGAATATTCCGCTATTGTTTGTAATAAAAAAACCGGACCCCTGCAACAACCCGGAATGAGCTGTCACCGGCGTCCGGCGGACTTATTCAGCAAAATTGATGAAGTGTAAGGCGAGCTATTGTCGTTCTTTATATTCCAGGATCATGCAGTTGAAACAGGCCCAGGGCGCGTTTTCTCCGTAGAAATCCAGGGTTACGGAACCGTCAGCTGCGTACGTGCCATTCTTGTTTTTGACCTGCACAACCCGGCCCGTCGGTTGATGCACCGCCGTGATCTTGTAACGGCCAATCGGCACATCCACCAGGCGGCCGTACGAATCGGAATGCGGTTCGCCGGACTTGAGTTTCAGCGTTTTCCCCGCCGAACCGTCGATGAGCGGCCCCACCGGCGCAAACGTGAACTCAATATTTTCAACGTCGTACAACTCACTTAGAATATCCATATCGAGCGTCACCTCGCCCCCGTAATGCAGGCCCGACTGGTCGGGGTGTTCGCCGGTGAGCACCCACTGAAAATTGCGCACCGCGCCGTCGGAACCGGCAAAAGCCGCCGTGTTGTCCGGTTTCAGAGACAGCCTGTAATCTTTGCCGTTGTACGATTTCCGGATTTCCGCAATCGCCCGGTACCTACCGTTTGGCATCTTAATCCGGTAATTCCCGTTTGCATCGCTGCTGGTTTCCAGATGACTGTTGTACAAGAGCGTGTTATCGGCCAGAACCGTCGCGCCCGGCAGCGGTTTTCCCTGCGAATCAGTTACCCGACCGGCCAGATAACCAGCGGTTGAGGTTCCACCCGCAGCAGGATCGTCCTCCGATTTGGAACAGCCGGTGCTCAACAACATCCCGGCCACCCATACGCTCCGAACAAGGTTTTGAGCGGTTTTCTGCCTTAAAGTATTCATTCGTTTTGTGTCGTTTACTGGTAAAAATGCGTCAGGCCGACGGGCTTGCCAGCCTGACTTCGGATTGTTTAGGTATTAATCGATGTATTTGGCGTAGGTCGATTTGTAGCCGAGTAGGCAGGCCAGCGGAGCCACCAGCAAGACGACTAATTTCTGAACCGCCGGACCGGGTTTCGTCAATCGGAAAACGGTGGAAAATCGGTTGATCAGCAGCGAAAGCTGCAAAATCGAGGGCACTCCGCTGGCGTTTGTTTTGCCGTCGTTGGCCAGTCCGGTTGTTGTTTCCAGGAAATATTCCGTGTCCAGCGCCGGGCTGACCCGCCAGTTGACGACGGTTTTGCCATCCGTTGGATTCCACATGGAATGCACGGTATTGCTGGGAATATGAAACCGGTCGCCCGCCCGAAACAAGTGTATTTTTCCGTTCATGCGAACCGCTAATCGACCGGAAAGAACCTGAAAATCTTCAACCTGCTGCGGGTGGTAGTGGGCCACGGGTTCCGCCGAATAAGGGCTAAAAGCAGCTTCCATCTCCAGTAATTCACCATCGGTATCGTTTTTGGTCTGGATAAACCGGATCACCTGACCGGTTTTGGCATTCGATAGCGTTTTGTTTGCGTATGCCATAACGGATACTTACCTAAATTCAGGTTCTCCTGATTGTTGTTTACGGTTACAAAACTACCGCCGACTTCTGCGAACCGAAACCACCGTTATGCGAAACGACACCGGAATTATTTGAGCGACCCGTGATCCGATTTAAAAAATGCAACGGCGCAAAAAGCTATTTTTCGTTCTAAAAAACCGCCGGTCTCCGCTTCTGCCAAATGGGCAATACCGCGTTTCATCCTGAATTTGGGTCGGTTCAAAGAAAACACCTCGGGGATTCGGCAAGCAGTCGCCTAATTTTAGGAAAGCTCCCAAGGACGTTTTGCACATGAAAAAATTGCCCCCCCACTTAATTGAAAAGGCGCCGGGTTTGCCCTGTTCATCCAGCCGGATCTGGAAATACATCGTTTTGTTCTGGAGTTTTCAGGCGGGTATCACCCTCATCGAATTCAGCCTCAACAGTTGGGTCAATCCGTATAAAATGCTGTATGCGGGCTGGGCACAGTGGGTGCTTCACTGGATTTTGTGGACGCTCAGTACGCCCCTGCTGCTGTACATGGCGCAGTTGTTTCCCCTGAACCGGCAGCAATCCCGGTGGCGTTTTGCCCAAACCTTTCTCATTCATCTATTGGCCTTTACGGTTTTGACGTTCACCGTGCGGTCCATCGAATACCTGATTATCAGCCCGCTTTATCGTTGGGAATTAGGCAAAGAATTACCGTGGAACAACATTCTAAAATGGTTTGTCGGCGAATACAGCTGGGGGACTTCCCTGTACCTGCTGGTGCTGGTTTTGTACAACATTTTTTTATTCGATAACCGCTATCAGCAACTCGAAAAACAGCATCTCGCTACGGAATTAACCAATTCGCAGCTAAAAGCACAATTGACCGACGCTCAGCTACAAGCTCTGAAAATGCAGCTCAATCCGCATTTTCTGTTCAACACGCACCACGCCATTGTGAGTCTGATGCTGCAGCACGACAACCGGAAAGCCATCGACATGGTCACCGCGCTGAGTGATTTGTTGCGGGGCGTACTGGCCCATCAGGACGACAATTTTCTGACCCTTCGGGAAGAACTAAAACTGACGCAACAATACCTGACCATTCAGCAAATCCGGTTTCAGGATCGGTTGCAGATCGAATACGACATCGACCCCGGCGCCGAAGAAAGTCTGGTGCCCCAACTGATTCTGCAACCGCTGGTCGAAAATGCCATTACCCACGGCATTGCCGACCTGACCGGCTGCGCCCGGATTCGCGTTGCGGCCCGGCGGGTCGATGATTTTCTGCTGCTGGAAGTGTTCGACAATGGGGTCGGCAATCAGCCCCGGAAGCGGAAAACCGCCGGCAACGGACTGGGACTCAGCAATACGCGCTCCCGGCTCCAGCAGGCTTACGGTAATCAGGCTCGGCTGACCTTCGCCCAACCGCCCGGCAATGGCACCACCGTTGCGCTGACGCTTCCCTGCTTATTTTCGCTAACAACCCAATACGATGACCAAATACCGCTCGCTCATCATTGACGATGAAATTCTGGCCCGGCAAGCCATTCGGACGTTGCTGCAACCCGTGCCAACCCTTGAGACAGTGGACGAAGCCGCCAATGGCACCGAAGCCGTCCTGAAGATTTTGAAACACAAACCCGATCTGATTTTTCTGGATATTCAAATGCCCGAGCTGGACGGTTTCGAGGTCATGAAGGAAATCTGGTCGTACCACCAGCCGATGGTCGTTTTCACGACGGCCTACGATCAGTACGCCCTCCGTGCGTTTGAAGTAAATGCCATCGACTACCTGTTGAAACCCTTCAACGAGGTTCGTTTTTATCAGGCATTGAACCGGGCGCAGGAGCGTCTGGTCCAACAGCGCACCCAACCGCAGGTCGATGCATTATTGGGGCAATTGCTGCGCGACGAACCCGCTCACCAGCCGGACGGAGCGTATCTGCGCCGGATTCTGGTGAAAGAAACCGGCAAAATGAGTCTGGTCGACACAAATGCCATTCAGTATTTCGATGCCGACGGCAACTACATTACACTGCATACCGAGGGCAAAAACCACTTGATTTACGAAAGCCTGACGAATCTGGAAACCCGGCTAAACCCGGACAACTTCGTTCGGATTCACCGATCGCACATCGTCAATCTGGATTACGTAGCCGAAATTGAAACGCATTTCAACGGTGAATACATCGTGCGATTGACAACGGGGCAACAATTGAAATGGAGCCGGAGTTACCGGGATAATCTGAAGGCGTTTTATACGCGGGTGACGTAAGTTTGATCCGTTATTATAATGCTAAGAATTGTATCAGCCCACGGTTTTACGCGTGACGCGTGGGCTGATAATTTCCTTGAAACGTTCATTTTGGGGAAATGTAGAATCCCCAAAACGAAATTTTTAATTCCCCTGCCCGAATGCCGGGCTGTTTTTGTCGAACCAGAGCCGTTGGGTACTCAGTGCCTGGGGCGTGTGGTCGTTGAGCGTAAAACCCTGCTCCGACTGCGCTTTTTTCCAGTTATCATTATTCGTTCCCAGGGGCGGTTCGTCCAGCCAGAACCGGCGCGGAATCAGTTCGTTGAACGGATCGCGGGGGTAATACGTCGAGTTATTCTTCGGATACCCGGTCCGCCGGACAAACGTAAAAGCCTCGGTCGGAAGCCGCATGAAGTTCAGATACTGCTGAATATAAATCCGCTCCAGGTTATTCGTACCGTCGAGCTTTACTTTCGGTTGCGCGATGTAAGCCGCAATTTCCTGATCAGCCGCGCTGGTCAATCCCTGGGTCGATAAAGCGGCAACGGCAATGGCGTTCATGGTTTTTAGCGAGGAGGTAATGCCCTTGTTGTACCAGAACTCCGCCGTTCCTTTCGTGTTAACGCCGGTTCCGTAGCCTTTCGTGATCATCTCGGCGATGTAAAAACAGGTTTCTGCGCTCGTTACCAGGTAGTCGTGGAACGTACCGGTGGCTCCATTCCGACGGGGCGCAAAAAACACCCGGTTGATCGCCGACATCAGGATGTACTTGTTGGTCCCGGCATTGAACGTGTTTTTGTAGTACTGCGCCACCGCCTGATTGGTCGTCCAGTCGGCGGGACCACCCTGGTAGCGGATCAGCGGATCACCGGTTTTGATGAACGACGGCAGGGTCAGATTATATTTTTTGATCGTATCCAGCGCACTGGCCGTCAGATCGTTGGGCGTAAAATAAATCTTCAGCCGTGGATCATTCGTCCCTTTCAGAAACGTGATGATGGAATTGGTGGCAAAGCGGGCGCTGCGGTAGTCGATGTTGCTACCAATCGGATCATAATCCGGGTCGATGTAAGCGAACTGATCGGCATCCTCCACGATCGGCCCCGCCGAATTTTCCATTACCTCCTTGAAAATCTGCTGTGTTTTGGTCTTGTCCTGCCCTTCATACCGCAGCGCAATCCGGAGTTTCAGGGTGTTGGCCAGTTTGGCCCACTTCGTCCAGTCGCCGTGGTAAAAAATATCGGCGTTTCCATAACTTTCCTGTTCCGTCAGACTGGCCGTCAGCGTGGCAACGGATGCGGTCAGCTCCGTCAACCAGGTGTCGTACAGCGTTTTCTGCGTATCGTATTCCGGCCGAAAGTTTTCTTCATACCGCCCCTGAATGGCTTTGGTATACGGCATTGAGCCGTTCAGGTCGGTGACGTGCAAGCCCTGATAAACCGCCACTACGTACGTTGCCGCCCGCATTTTCTGGTACCGATCCTTGTCGGGTTTGGCGTCGATCTGCTTCCGGATTTCGACCAGATTCGGGAGAACATTCGTGTAATAGGCCGAATACCGGGAATTGATGTTGGTCGAAAGCTCGTAGGGGTCGGTGGTCAGGTGCTGCGAAAACCGGAGGGTTTGTTCCAGGCTTTCCCACACCCATTCGTTTCCTTTATACGACTCCAGGTTGTCCAACGAATACGTGAACAGGTATTTGGGGTCGGGAACGGTGACCACACTCGGGTCGGTGTTGATGTTGGCGAAGTCTTCCTTGCAGGAGGTGGTCACGAAAAGGCCGGTCACCAGCATGAGCGCGAAACTCCAGGTCAATCTATTTTTCATAATAAAGATCGTTTAAGTCGTTCAGAACCGGTTTTCGTTAAAAAGTCCCCCGCAGCGTGACGCCCAGCGTCCGCGTCATGGGTGGAATAAAACCGTTTTCCTTCTGTACGGCGGTGCTGTTGGAGTAATTGGAAGCCGGGTTGAAGTGGAGCGGCAGCGTGTTGTAAAGGTACAGCAAATCACGGCCTACCAGATTGACGGACAGGTTGTTGAGCTTCACTTTCTGCACCCAGTTCGACGGCACCTGAATACTCAGTGAAACCTGCCGGAGCGAAACCCAGGAATTTTCCGAAATCCAGTAATCGCCCACGGCGGTCGAGAACGAACCGTAGCGGTAGTTATACTGCGGCAGGTGCGTCGGTTCCACCAACCCCTTATCATAGGCATCCTTGAACGTCATTCCGCCCACGTTAGCCACGGTTCCGTCGGCCTGCGTGATGGTTTGTCCGGCGGCAAAAACGCCATCCGGAATGATGCCGTCGTCGTAGGTCTTGTTATCGTATTTACTGGTCCAGACAATCCCGCCGTGCTCGGCATCACGACCCTGCAAGGTGTTGGTAAACACCCCGGTATGCGTGCCGTAGCGCAGGGTGGTAATGATCATATCTCCGCCAATTTTAGCGTCCAGCAGCACATTGAGCGAAAACCGCTTATAGGTAAAGGTGTTATCCCAGCCTCCGCGGAATTTGGCGTTGATGTCACCCACATCTTTCCACTCATTGCTTCGTGCCGGGAAAGCCGCCCGGGCATCACCCCGCCAGGACAGGATCGGTTTTCCGTTGCGCGGATCGTTGGCGTCGGCCCCCTGAAACCGGCTGGCGGCAATTTTCGTCCGAACGACCCCGTAGGTTCCGCCCACTTTGGCGTACGGAATCAGGTCGTTTCCCCCGGCCGACTCGTCCGCCAGCGGGTAATATTCACGGTCACCGTACAATTCCACAATTTTGTTGCGGTTGCGGGAAAACGAGACCATGGTGTTCCAGGTAAAATCGCCGATTTTGAGCGGAGTGGCGTCGAGGGCAATTTCGATCCCGGTATTCTGAATGTTCCCGGCGTTGATCAGGATGCTGCTCACCCCAGTTTCAATAGCGGCCGAAATCGGAATCGGCTGGTTGCGGGAATTGTCACGGTAAACCGACACGTCGATGCCGAGCCGGTTGTTCAGCACTTTCAGCTCCAGCCCGATCTCCTTGGCGGTTTTTCGCAAGGGTTTGACATTCTGCTGCAAGGTCGAGTTCGAACTGTAGGTCGACATCGGCTGATCGCCAAAACCGCCCGCATTGGAATAATTCTTGAACGCAAAACCGGGATTCAGGATGAAGGGGTCGATGTCGCCCCCCAAAACTGCCAGGTTGCCGCGCAGTTTTCCGTAGGTAATCCATGACGGCAGCGTCGAATGAAAGGTCTGGGAGAATACCCACGAAAGGCTGACCGACGGATAGCTGTACGAGTTGTTACCGGTTCCGTCCTTATAGGTCAGGGCCGATGTCCAGTCGTTCCGCATCGTGGCCTGCAAAAACAATTGATCCTTGTAAGCAAAATCGGCGCTGGCGTACAGCGACCGGTAAGCCCGCCGGGTTTTGATACCGCCCGTAGAAACCTGCGCTTGTTTGGAGTTTGCCAGGAAGAAGTTGCCCGGATAGGTCAACCCGTCTTTCGTTTCGGAATAGTTGTACGACAGGTTGTAGTTCTGCGCTTCTCCGCCAAGGTAACCGTTGAAATCCAGATCCTTGGTGATTGATTTATTAAAAATAGCCATCCATTTCATAAATGTGGCCTGTTTGACTGAGTGACCCAAACCGTACTTGCCACCCGTAAAATTGGCACCTGTACCTAATTCCTTGGTTTCATTTTTCGTGTACAGATTGTTAAAATTTCCTTCGACCTGGAGTTTTAGCCAGTCGGTCACCGTCCCGGTCAGCATCAGCCGACCACGCACCATCTGCTCGGTTTGCAGGTAATCGTTCTCGAATATGCCAAACCAGTAATCGGCACGAGGCACCTTATTGGGTTCGTTGGGATCGAATACGTTCGGGGCGCCACCGGTATAACCAAGGTAATTTTCCCGTTGCATCCAGTATTTGGTGTTATAGTTACGCGGATAAGTCCAGGTAAAAGGGTTCAGACCCAGACTCGGTGGGTTGCTTCCTTCAGTGACCGTATAATCGGCAGTTACATCAGCCACCAGAAATTTGTTCAGATTCTGCGTCACGCGTAGGTTGAAGGCATTTTTCTCCAGTTCGTTCTTGAAGTTGATCCCCCGGTTTTTGGCCCGGTTGTACGAAAACCGGAAGGTCGAACGTTCTCCCCCACCGTCGATGGCCACGTTGGTGAGATTACCCAAACCGGTCTGAAACGCATCAAGGTAATTGTTAGGATACGCCTGATAGGTGGTCGGTTTCCCATCATAATCAAGAACTTGCTGGCCTGCAAACCGCG
Source organism: Larkinella rosea (assembly GCF_003858635.1). GTDB lineage: Bacteria > Bacteroidota > Bacteroidia > Cytophagales > Spirosomataceae > Larkinella > Larkinella rosea. The sequence continues at coordinate 556,195 of NZ_RQJO01000009.1, read as the reverse complement.
GACCCCAGTTTTCCAGCTCCCGGTTAATCTGCTGATCGATATATGGTTTTCCCTGGCTATTAGTCGGAAATACCTTCGTGGTCCAGCTTTCGTCGGGTTTGTAATTCGGGTCCCGGGTATCGGTAAAAAATGCGCCGACGGTTCCACCACCGTATTCATTCTGAAAATCCGGCCCCCGGTAAGCTTTCTGCATGTTAAACGTCTGCGAAACGCTGACACCAATTCCCTTCCGCTGAACTCCTTTTTTGGTCGTCACCAGAATCACGCCGTTGATCGCCCGGGTGCCGTAGAGCGCGGCTGCCGCTGAGCCTTTCAGCACGGAAACACTCTCAAAATCCTCCATATTCAGGTTTTTGAGGGCATTACCGAAATCGCGGCCGCTTTCGTCGTAGATGTCGTTGTCCAGAATCACGCCATCGACCACGAAAATAGGCTGGTTATTGGTCGACAGCGTCGAATTTCCCCGGATCAGGATTTTGGTATTTCCCGTCAGACCGCCCGCGCCCTGGTCAATCTGAACGCCCGGAATCCGACCCTGCAACGCGCTGATGGGGCTAAGCTCGTTGGTAGCCGCCATTTTGGTCCCGGAGATTTCCGAAACCGTGTAGCCCAACTGCTTTTTTTCCCGCTTTACCCCCAGGGCCGTCACGACGACCTCATTCAGCTGCTGATTGTCTTCCTGCAAGGTCACATCAATGAGGCTGCGGTTATTGACCGGAACTTCCTGTTTCGCAAAACCGATAAAGGAGAAAATCAGGGTGCCGTTGGCAGGAGCGTTGATGGTGTATTCCCCGGCTGCATTCGAAGTCGTTCCATTGTTGGTACCTTTGACCAGAATTGAGATGCCTACCAGCGCCGAATTATCGGCAGCCGCTTGTACTTTTCCGCTGACTTTGATTGTTTGCGCGAACACGGGCAAGGACAAAATGACGCATAAAACCGTCATTCCCACCAGTTTGTAATAAAATCGGAAAGGTGTCTTCATAGAATGTTACTTAACATAGTTGGATGGATGGAGTATGTATTAGAGAAGTACAAATGTTCACTCAGGGGAAGAAATATAGGACACTTTTGAGGGATAAAAAAAACATTAAAAACATTTTTATTTTTTTCTTTTTACACCGAATTGTTTCGATATTTTCTGTTCGGCAATATAAAACAAAAGACCGGCCTGCTGGCCGATCCTCTCCGGTTGAAAATTCACGCCATAAAAGCCGTCAGTCCATGTGAAAGACGCGCTCGAGCGTTATCACAACCGGTGAATGATCGGGATTGGTATCCATCAGATCCGCCATGTAGGCCCACCAGCGTTTCATCACGGGCAGGGTCGGCAATTGATCGGCGGTGTGATTCTCCACCCGCTTTTGCACCCCGAACAGGGTACCGCTGGCCCGGTCGAGGAAGATCGAATAATCCCGGATACCGGCTTCGGTCAGGGCCTGCGATAGCTCCGGCCAGATTTCGTCGTGCCGACGCTGGTATTCAGCCTCCAAACCGGGTTTTAATTTCATGGTAAAAGCAATTTCCTGCATAGTTATTAAGATGTAAAAAAGTCGTTTGAACGACTGAACTGTTGAAGAATAGGGGGTCTTTTCCTTACGACTAACGCCGTAGGCTATTGCAAAATCACCAACTCAGGATCTTAGTCGTCCGAAAACCGCCCGAAATCATGTCCGTCTTTCAACGGTTTTAGCCGTTTTTATTTTCCGGCAACGACCGGAGTCAACGTCACGGGGCCCAGCAAACCGGAATCCCTCGGCTTCCATTTTTCGGCGGTGAAATTTCCGTCGGCACCCCGGTTTTCGCGCAGCCGCGCCGACATGTTGATGTTGTAAAATTTCTTCCAGATGAGATGTTCCCGGTCCATTTCCGCAATCCGGTTGGCCATGCTGTTCGAGACAAAAACCGTTAATGTATTGGTGGCCTTCAATTGTTCGTTCGGAATAACAAGCTGGTATGTCGGGCCAATCAGTGTCCCTAAATCCTTCCCATTTAATTGAACACGAGCACTTTCAGCCACTTTTCCCAGATCGAGCAGCCAACTTGTGCCGGTGCCTTCCGGTTTCGGAAAGGAAAGGGTGTACCTCGCCGTTCCCGAAAAATTCTTGACCTCCTCGCCTTCCAGCTCCGTCCACGAACCTAATTTGGCCACTTCTTTTTTGGTCGGCAATTGCGGGCCACCGTCCACAAAATTAACGGCCCAGGTCCCTTTGATTTCCTGCGGTTTTGCCGCCGGTTTCCAGTACGTATAAACCGGACCACTGACCGGTGTTTCCGACGTTTCCAGAATACAAGACTCGCCCGGCATCAGTTGCAGATAGACTTCACTGCCCCCGGCGGTTGTCCGGAAATTTGCCATGCCTAGCTTCTCCGTCATCGGATTGTACAAGGCCACGGATTTGGCGGTGGTCTGCAACGGAATCCAGCCGTCGACGGTTTTTTCGCCCCAGTTTGCGATGAAATAATACTGCCCTTTTGCGTGACGCCGACGCACAAACTGAAGATTTGAATCGACCAGTTTTTCGCGTTTTACGCCCGCAGCCGTCAACAGGTCCTCCACATCTTTGGCGACCAGAAAAGCGCCTTTCCCGACCACTGCTTTCTTCACGCCCTGTCCGGCATTGGTAAACTTAAGTTGCTCGATCAGGTTTTTGAAAGCCGCCTGCCGGTTTTCCAGGTTGCCCATACCGGGTACGCCTTCGGGCAATTTACCGACGAAAGCCACCGTTGCGCCGTTCTGCGCCAGTCGCATCATCTGGTTCAGCGTTCCGGCGGGCATGTATTCCGCATTCGGCACCAAAACCGTCTGGTAAGCAACTCCCCCGGTTTGCAGCTTTCCGGTGGCCGAGGTAACATTGAGTAGTTGTTTGTCCGATATAAAGTCAAAACCGTACCCTTTTTCCCAGAGTGTTTCGGCGTGTTTTTCCACCGGCAACCCTTTAAAACCGTGCTCGATGCCGTCGAAATGCTGGAGCAATACCTTACCGGGCCGCACGTAGGCATCGTAGATCGGCAGATACAGGAGCACGTCGTTATCCGGTTTTCCGGACTGCAGGAACGACTGACACCGAGCCACATACTGATTCAATTTCCCGAAATCCGTCCAGAACGAATTGTTCGGATTGAAATGTACGGCCGCATAAAACAACCAGCCCGGCCAGGCAGCATCTTTCGGCGAATAGTTCGTCCCGTGGTAAAACGTGTGGTTCACTCCGCCGAGCAGAAACCGGTCCATGTCCTTTTTGATGTCGCTCAGCTTCGACAGGAAATGTTCGTTATCCCAGGTCGCCGACTCCGACGAAGCCAGTTTTTTGCCGGTTACATGGGCCGCCGACGACGCAAACTTGATGCGCAAAATCTCCGTGCCTTCGATTTCCGGAATGTCGGTAATGGCATACAAATCCAGAATATTGGCGGGCGATCCGTGGGCCTGGTTGCGAATGATTTTACCTTTTCCTTTGGCCCACTCGCTCCAGGTTTTGGTGTAGTTTTCGAGCAGCAGTTCCGAGATCGTCTGCCGGTAATCGCTCAACACGCGTTTGTTTTTTTCGTCCGAATCTTTCCCAAACAGCGCGGCCAGCTGATGGCGCAAATCGTAGCCGTGTCGTTTTTTAAACTCTTCGAACAGCGCCGGGGTCCAGTTGCTTTCGCCCTGCGCATCGTCCACTTCGTACGAATCGTTGAAAAACGCCCGGAGCGATTTCAAGTCGTGTCCTTTAAACGCCTGATCGAATTTCCGGAGGTAATGCTGCGTGGCGGTTTTGGAAAAATGGTCGATCACGTCGCCTTCGCCCCCCGGTCCTGCCCGCTCGACCATCTTGCCGTGCCAGCCCTGAAAAACCGCATACAAGGTCCATTTTCCGTCCGGCGCCGTCCAGTTCAGATTTCCTTTGGCATCCACGTAGGCCGTTACATTCAGCGTCTGGCCCTTGTCGGAATACGCCATCAGCGCCTGAAGCGGCAGTGGTTTTTCAAACCGCACCTGATCGAACGCGTGGAGTTGCAGATTCGGATTTTTAGTAATCGGCTCCACCAGTTGTTTCAGGTCGATCTTCTCCCCCACTGTCCGAACAATCGGCTGCTGGATGTAGGTAACCGCTTCGTTTAGCTTTTCGCCACTTTTCAGGCTGTAGGTTTTATAAGCGACGTATTTACAGGCATCTTCCGGGGTCACCCAAGGCCCGCCGAACGGCCAGCCCGACGCCTGCGCCAGATCGACGCCCATCCCGAGCCGACTGGCTTCCTTCAGCGTGTGGTCAAACATCGTCATCCACTTGGGTGACAGGAAGGGAATGAAGTTTTTCTCTTCGCCTTTGACCCCGTAAATGGGCGTGATTTCGACCCCGCCCAAACCGGCTTTCTGGTACTGCGTTAGCAGACCCGTCAGATCCTTTGGGTTCACCGCGCTCCCCATCCACCACCAGCGCGTCCAGGGTTTGGCCTGTTGTGTAATGGCTGGCCAGCGCGGCTGGGCGAGGGCGAGGGAGTTGAAGAATACGGCGGCAACTAAGAAATATCGTCTCATGAACTTTTGAAAAGAATGCTTTCGTAGCGTTTAAGCAGCGAAAATCCGGGGAGATCGGTAGCTCCTTAAATTCTTTTCGTGTAAGATCACAAGACGCCAATTTTACTCTTTTCGCTCCAACAATTCCCGGAGGGCTTTCTTCCCTTCTTCGTTCCCGGGCCACACCCGAATCGAGTGCCGGTACATGGCGATCGCTTCTTCTTTCCGGCCGCTTTTCGCCAGCGCGTGGGCGTAGCTGTCGTACGTATTACCACTTTTCGGAAAAAGCAACGTATTGATTTTGAACACTTCCAGTGCATAGGCTTTGTACTGTGGAGAAGAAGCGCGCAGGAGATCGTAGCCCAGCCGGTTCATTTCCAGCTCATCGACGTGATATTGGGTCGAGTCGGTTTTTAGCTCATTGAATCTGGTGATGGCGTAATCGGGACCTCCGGCTACCAGCGCTTCGCCGTAAAGCCGCACCAGCGATTCCGTCAGCCGGATCGGCGGTGGAGCCGTATTATTGAGGATATTGGAAACCGCCACCATCACCTGCAACGGGTTGTTGTCGGTGTTGTCGCAGAAGATAATGGTCTGATTTTTCGTCAGATTGTGGTGCAGAAATGTCGTTAACCCAACGATGTGTCCGTCGTGAAAAATGAAATGGTTAATAGGCTCGGTTTTGCTGTGGTAAACACTCCACCCCAAACCGTACGAGCGCGTGCTACTGCCCATCCGAAATACCTGCCCGTTGTTGAGCGTTAGCGGTTTACTCGCCATTTCGAGTAGTGCCGGACTGACCAGCTTGCCCGCCATCAGCGCCTGATCGAACTTCCACAAATCCTGAATGGTACTGATTACGTTGTTCGGGCCAATTAGACTTCCCAGCTGATAATAGGTATACTCCTGTTTACGATCCAGTAAATCGACGTTGTGGTAGTGCAGCGTGTACTGATTGGGCCGGATGTAGCGCGTCGTGTTAGGCATCCCCGCCAGCCGGATGTACGTGTTGGGCATCCCGGCGGGCCGAAACAGGTTGCGCTGCGCATACGTTGCGAATGACATTCGGCTCACTTTCTCCACCAGCATCGCCAGCAACACGTAATTCAGGTTGTTGTACCGCCAGGTATCGCCCGGCTGAAAAAGCAGCGGACTCTTCAAAATCACCAGCGACGCATAAACCTGCTGGTTGCTGAGAACCTCGTCCGGATGCGCATTCACGTACGCATCCATCAACCGCTCCAGAACCGGCAAACCGGATGTCTGATTTAGCAGATGGCGGACGGTAATGGTCGGATGCGGAAAATCCGTAAAATACTTCACCACCGGATCGTCCAGCTTCAATTTACCTTTCTGCACGAGTTGCAGCGTCGCCAGGGCCGTGAACGGTTTGGACAAGGATGCCAGATTAAACCGGGTCGTATCGGTATGCGGAACGCGACGCGCCTTGTCGGCATATCCAAACGACTTGCTATAAAGTACCTTGCCCTGCTCCGCAACGAACACGCTCCCATTCAATAAGCCGTGGCTGGCCAGCGTCGACAGCAGTGAATCGATTCGGGCAATTCGAGACGACGGCGTTGCGGTTTCCTGCGAAAACCGGCACAACTTGCTATAAGCAATACCAGAATCAAAAGCGATTTGTGAATGAATTTGGGGTTCATGTTGATCAATTGTTTACAGTAAGTCTAAAATTTTTAAGGCTCAAATAAGAAATATTTCTTACTTTTAAAGCGTTGATTTCGAAACGATACGGCAATAGTAGAGAAAATTCTTGTTGATAAGAATTATTTCTTACGTTATTTAAGAAACTTTTCTTAGCTTCGTAACATGAAAGCGAAAAAGGATGAAAAAAACACCGCTCCCGAACCGACCAAATCGGAGCTGGAAATCCTGCAAATTCTCTGGGAGTTTGGCCCTTCGACGGCTCGGTTTGTGAACGACCACCTCAATGAACACAGGCGGAAGGTCATTTATATGTCCACCCTGAAGCTGATGCAGATCATGGTCGAAAAAGGCTTCCTGAAAAAAGACGAAAGCCAGCTGAAGCACATCTACCGGGCCGCCGTCGAAGAAGCAAAAACGAAAGGATTTCTGCTGAACCGGGTGGTCGATACGCTTTTCAACGGCTCGGCGGGCAGCCTGATGATGCAGTTGTTGGGCAATAAAAACCTGTCGCCCAACGAGATTGAGACGTTTCGGGACCTGATCAAAAAAATGGACGAAAAACCGTAAAACAAGATGGAAATCCCATTCATCACTCACGCTTCCGGCCCGCTTGTCCGGGCCACCTGCTGGACCCTCATTCATTCCCTCTGGATCGGGCTGCTCGTTGCGGGGCTGGCCGGGCTGCTGATTTCCGGTACCCGAACCGCTTCATCCCGGCTCCGGTATCAACTCCTGACCGGTACCTTGCTGCTGTTTGTGTTCCTGACCGGTTTTGTCTTTTTCCGGGAACGGACCCGCATCGCACCCGCTTCAATCGCCCACTCTTCGGCGGTGATGGTTTCGGCCGGTTTGCCTTCGGCTCCGGTTGAACCGGAACATTTTGTGATGAAAACCGCTCCTTTGATTGATCCGATAACGGTTTTTATCAACCAGCATTCCGACTGGATTTTTGCGATCTGGCTACTGTTTTTTGGGGTGAAAAGCCTTCGGCTGGTCAGCGGGCTTTTTCAGGTTCACCGCATCCGGCACACACAGGTGTCCGCGCCGGGTGATGAGTGGAACAGCAAGGTGTTGTCGTTTGCCCACACGCTGGGCATCCGGTGGCCCGTCGCCCTGCTGCAATCCGGGCGGATCAGCGTACCGGTAACCATCGGGCATTTCAAACCCGTCATTCTGGTGCCGGTTGGCCTGCTGTTTCAACTTCCGCCCGAACAGATTGAAACGATTTTGTGGCACGAACTGGCGCACATCCGCCGGAGCGATTACCTCGTCAACCTCCTGCAAAGTCTGGTCGAAACCTTCTTTTTCTTTAATCCGGCGCTGCTCTGGCTATCGGCGCTGGTTCGGGAAGAGCGGGAAATCTGCTGCGACGATATTGTGCTGGCGCATACGTCCGCCAAAAGTCACTACCTCGAAGCCCTGCTGGCTTTTCAAACACAGGCGGGTTCGCGGGCCCAACCGTCAATGGCAATGGGCCTGGGTCGTCATCAACTCATTCACCGAATCAAACGCATGATCACGCAGGAAAACAAAAAATTAAGTGCGCTGGAGACTGTTGTGCTGCTGGCAGGTTTTCTCCTCATTTCGGCCTTCGCGTTTCTCCCCCAAACCGAGCAACAAAGTCGTCAGGAGGTTATCAAGAAGAAAGCAAAAACCGCACAGCCCAGTCCGGTTTCAGCCATCCGGCCGAAAAAAGCGGAACAGCCGGTGGAACGTCCGGTCGCGGTAAAAAAAGGGCTTGTTCCACCGCCGACGGCGAAAATTCCGACCCGCACCGAACCTACCGCCCCGGCGGATACGGTTTTGAATTTTACCAGTATTCTTTTCGGCAGTAATAATTACGACCTGGCAAACCGGGAAATGTTTGTACGAGATGGTCTGGGCAATCGTTACCATCTAAAAGTCACTGACAATCAGTTGTCGGCACTGGAAATCAACGACAAGGGCGTTCCAACTGATCAGTTAGCGGCTCATGCGGATTTACTTCGCCGAATCGATCAGGTACTTGAACAGAAGCAACGGGAAAAAGCGGAGTCAATGGCCGATAAAAACACCAAAGCTGCTGAAGAACGGCAGCAACAACTGGATCGGATGAAAGAACAGCAGTTGGCCAAAAACCGCAAAATGGCTACCGATCCGCAACCGGTTTCTGCCGAAAAACCTCAGAAAAAACAAATTCCGAACGGTTTGCCGGAGAAGCTCCAAACCCTGAAAGGTCAGCCCTCAGAACCGCTGACGGCCTGGAAAGAGAAACACGCGCGGAATGCCAAACCCGATTCAACGTTTCATAAACCGGTAATGATTGCCAAAAAACGTCCGCCCATGCCCGACATTTCCTACGATCAAAACCGGGTTCGCGGTGTCATTGCCGATCTGGTTACGGCCCGGGTCGTTTCGGAACCGGCTGCGGTGGATTGGTTTGGGCTGAGCGAAGACGAACTGGTGGTCAATGGTGTGCGGCAATCCGGCGAACTTCATCAGAAATTAAAAGCTCAATACGGCATCAAACCACGCTACGGGCTGTATTACGGGCCAGTACAAATGACAGGAGTGGGTATTATTCTGGATAAAGAAGACCTGAACCGTCCGGCAAAATAAGCTCACCACGTCAATTTGAAAAGGGCCACCGCCTGACGCGGCAAAACCGCATTCAGTCGGACTTCGCCGTTGGCAACGTCCGTTTTGACCGGATAGCCAAATTGCGCCAGTTGACCGGCCTTTTCGAGTTCGCGAATTTGTTCGGCCGTCGGATTCTGGGGAGAGCCCATTTTCAGCCAAACCGCGTAGGAATTACTGTGTTCCTCGTCGATTCGGTATTGCGTCACCAGCACTTGCTTGGCCGTTAAGCCCTTGATACTCAAATCGACCGGCGAAACCGGTGCCGCAACGTTGTCGTCGTGGTAATTCCAGACCATCACGGTGGCGGTGTTGGAGGTTGTGTCGCGGGCGGCCAACGCGTTCACATCCGGAGCTGCCCGACGAACGCTCGAATCACGAATCGCCGTGGTTTGGTACGCCATATTGCCCGTCACCTCAACCCGGTTGCCACGCATCATGCCGTACATCCGGAACACGTTCAGCACCGGTTTATCGACGCCGTTGGTCGCCAGATCGCGGAAACCGTAAAACCAGGGCTGATCCTCAAACTCGAACGACCACGAAACCGCTCCCTTGAGGTTCACCTGATGGAGATCGGCCAGCTCGTATTTGCGGGCAAAGGCAGCCGCCGTGTAACTCGAATACAGCGTGCCGTTGCGGTAGGCGTTTTCGGGATTGGTTTTCATCCCGCAGGCGGCACACCCTTCCGGGTCGGACTCGCCGATGATGATCGGCAATTTGCTGAATTCGGGGTACGAAGCCACGATCTGAAAACCGCTCGAAATGTCGCGGAGCTGCGTGCCGAGGTTCATCCGAACGTGTCCATCGACCAGCCGGGGCGCTCCCTTCGCGTGGAAAGCCACAAAATCGAGCGGAGACCCGGTTTTGCCGGTGACGTAATTTTTGCCACTCCGGCAATGCTCCAGAAACGCTTTCAGAAAAGCCACGGAGCTTTTTCCGGCCGGTCCGGTGACGTGCGGCCCACCCACCCGGGCGGTTGGCAAGGCCCGGCGAACGGCGTCCACCGAATAATCATACAGCTTGTTGTATTCGTCGACGGTGCCACCCCAATAACCACCGTTGGGTTCGTTCCAAAGCTCCCAATACCAGCTTTCCACCTCCTTTTTGCCGTAGCGTTTGACCGAATGTTTGACCCATTGATAAACCAATTCAGCCCATTTCCCGTAGTCTTTCGGTGGGTAGCGCCATCCGGTGAAGATTTTGTCATAGGGTTGTCCGGGCTGCCAGTCGTGGGTATAGGGTTGCGGTTTCGACGACAAGGCTTCCGGCATAAACCCGATCTGCGCCAGCGGTTTCATTTTCCGTTCGATGTAGGTATCGAAAATCTTGTCGATGATGGTCCAGTCGTACACCGGTTTTCCCTTCGCATCTTCCGTGTAGGCGTTGGTTGAGCCCCATTTCAAGGCCGCTTTTCCGTCGCCGGTCACCAGCAGGCTGTGCGCCCGGACGTACACCGGCACCGGACTCAGCGCCGACAGTTCCGACAGCAGTTTTTTGCCGTCTTTCATGTACGTATAATTCGGTTCATCGTAGCCAAACCACGCCCAGATGGGGTCCATGCGGCCTTTCGGCTTGTTCAGATCGACCTTGATGGAAACCGGCGGCAGCGGGGGCGGAATGGTTTTCAAGGCTTCCTGATAATCGATGTACTGCGCCAGATCGCGCAACGCAATCACTTGGTAGTTGTTGTCGTGCAGGTACTTCAGGTAGGCTTCAAAAATGTCCGGTGGCGTCGTCACCCAGTCGTGGGCGTAATCGGGAACGCCGTGGATGGTCAGCACCACGATTTTGCCGTTTCTGGCCTGCTGAAACGCGTTGAAAATCCGCTCCTTATCGTAATTATTGGGTTCGGTGGTGCTGTAACTCGGAACCAGGTACGGATAATCGGTCTTCGGATCGTAGGGTCGCGCCCCACCCACGCGCGCAAACTGGTAGTTTTTTTCCCGCAAAACATCGTACGCAAGGGGACTGATGCCATAACCGGGGTATGCGAAGGTCGTCAGGGGCGTTTGGATGCCGTGGGTTTTGCAGCGGGCTTCGAGCGAATCGAGTTGGGCTGTGAACTGCGGTTTCGACAATTTCGCGACGTTGCTGTGCGACAGCGTGTGGTTGGCCACTTCGAAGCCCATCCGGTCCAGTTCCCGCATTTGCTCCCAACTCATGTATTTCTTCTTGTCGGCAAAATCGGGCGGGAATTCGCAGACGTAAAACGTCCCGCCAAAACCGTATTTCTTCAACAAGGGCGCTACCACCGTCGCGTGGGTCACGGGCGCATCGTCAAACGTCAACACGACCAGCTTGTCGGGGATTGGCTTTCGCACAATCTGGGCGATGGCACCCGATAACAAATTGGTTATCAGTAGAAAACCGATAACGATACGTTGTTTCATCCGGAAAATTGAGATTGGTAGAAATGAGATTGACGCGTACCCACGGACTAAAGTCCGTGTTTTGAGATTCTTAGTAAGTCAAGACTTTCAAAAACACGGACTTTAGTCCGTGGGTACGCGTCAGCCACCGTAAACTGAAAACCAAAAACCGCCTATGCGACCGGAGTACCTTGAGAAGTATTCTTGCTTGAAAGTTCAATCAACTTATACCTCGGAACCAGCAGGTGCATAATGCCCCAGGCCAGCAGATACCCGAAACCGCAGATCAGGAACATGATGTAATAGCCCGTTTCCAGGTGCCCGAGCGCCTTGTAATGGTCGAACAGTTTCCCCGCCAGTGTCGAAATCAGCATCCCGCCCAGGCCACCGGCCATACCGCCAATCCCGATGACGGAAGCCACGGCTTTTTTGGGAAACATATCCGAAACCGTTGTGAAAATATTGGCGCTCCAGGCCTGGTGGGCGGAGGTTGCAAAACCGATACTTAAAACCGCAAACCAAAGTCCCATGCTCCCCAGGTACTGAATAAAAACCGCCGGAACCGCACAAATGGCGTAGATCAGCATGGAGGTTTTGCGCGCCCGGAAAACCGGGAAGCCTTTTTTGATGAGATTCAACGGCAACCAGCCGCCAAAAACACTTCCGAAACTGGCAATCGTGTAGACGACGGCCACCGGTAGCGATGCGTCCCGGCCCGTCAGCCCGTATTCCGCCTTCAGAAAAGCCGGTAACCAAAACAGGTAAAACCACCAGATGGGATCCGTGAGCATTTTACCAATCACAAATGCCCAGGTTTGCCGAAACGTCAGGAGCTTGGTCCAGGAGACTTTTTCGGTGGAAGTTTGATCTTCTGTCTGTTCGTCTTTATCGCTGTTGATGTATTCCAGCTCTTCTTTGGAAACTTTTTTATGGTTTGCAGGGGTGTCGTAGATGGTGATCCACAAGGCTAACCAGATAAAACCGACGGCACCTGTAAGAATGAACGCCCACTGCCAGCCCCAGAATTCGGCAATATAGGGGACGGAAAGAGGGGCTAGAATGGCGCCCACATTGGTCCCGGAATTGAAAATACCGGTAGCCAGCGCCCGTTCTTTTTTCGGAAACCATTCGGCAATGGTTTTAACTGCCGCCGGAAAGTTTCCGGATTCACTCAAACCCAAACCCGCCCGGGCGAAACCAAAACCAAGTGTCGTTTTGGCAAAAGCTGTCAGGACGCCGACGATACTCCAGGCTGTCAGTGAAATTGTATAGCCGATTTTGGTTCCAAATTTATCGACCAGCCGCCCCACCCCCAGCATACCAAATGCATAAGCCAATTGAAACACTGAAACCAGGTTGGCATAGTCGGTTTCCGTCCAGTTAAAATCCTTTTCCAGATCGCCTTTCAGCAGACTGATGACAACCCGGTCGAGGTAATTGATCGTCGTTGCAAAAAAAACCAGACCACAAATCGTCCAGCGGTACCTTCCAATAGCTTTATTCATAATTCAAAAAGAGTAGAATCCAGCTATAGAAAGCAGGTGGTAGTGGTTATCTACCTTTGTTTGGTGAGTTGTTTCGCGGAGTTGAGCGGAGAAAAGGGAGTTAAGCAGAGTTTTTTAATAACCTCCGCTTAACTCCCTTTTCTCCGCTCAACTCCGCGAAACAACTCACCAAACTCTTAAACCGTCTTCCGATACCGCCACGACGCCAGCAGCAAGAGCCCGATTGCCATGCCCGCCAGCGCACCAAACTGCCGACTCACGTCCGCAAACGTACTACCCTTCAGCATCACGTTCCGACCCACTTCGATGATGTATTTCAGCGGGTTAATGACGTTCAGCCATTGCGCCCAGACCGGCATATTTTCGGTCGAGGCAAACAAACCGCTCAGCAGAATGAATAAGACGAGCAGGAAAAACGAGACGAACAACGCCTGCTGCTGGTTCTCGGCCAGCGTCGAAATCAAGAGGCCCAAGCCGACGCACAAAATCAGGAACAGAACCGCAAAAACGTACATCAGCGCCACGCTGCCCACCAGCGGCACCTGAAACAAAAACCGCCCCAGCAGCAACCCAATCGTAAACAGCACCAGCCCAATCACCACAAACGGAATCGACTTGCCAATGATGAATTCGTGCTTGCGGATCGGTGTCACGTTCAACTGTTCCATCGTTCCGATTTCTTTTTCCCGCACAATGTTCAGCGCCGACACCAGACCGCCCACCAGCAACAGCAGCTCGAACAGAACACCCGGCACCATGAACGTTTTGTATTCCAGCTTCGGGTTGTACCAGTACTGGTTTTCAATGTCCAGCTGCGGTACCACGCCCGGCGTAACGACCTTGGTTTCAGCAATAATATCGGAATTGAAATCGCGGACAATGGCCGTTGCGTAGCCGTTGGCAATCCCGGCTTTCGAACCGTCGATGGCGTTGAGCAGTAACTGAACGGAGGTGTTTCCCTCCTTTTCCAGATCGCGTTCAAAATGGGGTGGAATCACCAGCACCAGGTCGGCATCGCCCGCGAGCAATGCTTGCCGGGCCTGCTTGTCGCCGGGCAAATAACCAGTCATTTTGAAATTATCCAGGTACCGGAACTTACTGACCAGCCGCTGCGAATAGGTCGTATGATCGCCATCAACCACAGCGATGTTCAGGTTTTTCACTTCGTAATTGGCCGCATACGACAGCAGAATCAACTGCATGATCGGGGCCGCAATCATGATCCGCAGCAACACCGGATTTCTCCGAAGCTGCTGGATTTCTTTTTCAACCATGTATCGAATCCGGTTCATGCCAGTCGGGTTTTTAAATTGCGTAAACTCAGTCCCATAAATAAAACCGACATCCCGATCAGCACCAGCGTCGGCTGCCAGAGGTACTGTAAACCAGCACCTTTGATCATGATTCCCTTCACGATGCCGATGAAATATTTCGCCGGAATGATGTTGGAAATAATCTGAAGCGGTTTTGGCATACTCTCGATCGGGAAGATGAAGCCGGACAGGAAAATCGTCGGTAGCAGCATCGCCATCAGCGACGCAAACATGGCAACCAATTGGGTTTCAACGAGCGATGAAATAAAAATACCAATCGACAACGCCAGAAAAATGAACAGCAGTGTTTCGGCCAAAAGCAGCAACAGGCTCCCATTCAGCGGGACATTCAATACGAATACCCCGAGCGCAATGATGACGCAACCGTTCAGAAACGACAGCAGCAGGTACGGCACCACTTTCCCCAGCAGAATCTGGCCCTGACTCAGGGGCGAGACCATCAGCACTTCCAGCGTTCCGGTTTCGCGTTCGCGGGCAATCGTTACAGAGGTCATCAGCGCTGACACCAGCAGCAACACCATCGCCATCACGCCCGGCACGAACACGAACGCGCCCTTGAGTTCGGGATTGAATACCATGCGGCTGCGGACGTCGATCGTCAACGGCAGTTGGGCATTCGGGTTGCGTTCGGCGGTGTAATCGCGGATGATGGCTGTTGCGTAATTGGTCAGGCTGATGGCGGTATTTTGCTCGGAAGCATCAGCCAGCAACTGAATCTGCGAGTTACGGCCGTGCTCGTAATTGTTCGTAAAACCGGTCGGGAAAACCACCGCCAGTTTGATCGTCCCTTTCCGAAAGGCCCGCTCGATGTCTTGATTCGAGCGCAGATTTTCCTGCAACTGAAAATACCCCGAAGCCAGTAACTTGTTGGTAATCTGTTGCGAATGCGGACTTTTATCGTTGTCGAGAATCGCGATTTTCGCATTTTTGATCTCGTTCGTCAACGCAAACCCAAACAGCAGCACCTGCGCCAGCGGCAGTCCAAACAGGATCAACAGCGTCCGTCGGTCGCGCAGGATGTGGAAGAATTCTTTTCTTACAAAAGCGATAAAGCGGTTCATACGTTTTTTGTTTACGGGTTTCGGTATACGGTTTTCGGTTGGCTGACGCTGGCTATTCATCAACGATTTCTAACACTCCAGAAAGAATGCGTCAGCCAACCGAAAACCGTATACCGAAAACTCATTTCGCCGACGTGCCCCGGGCCAGAATCTGGAAAACCGCATCCATCGAATCCACGTCGTAGGTGGTTTTCAGGCCCGCCGGGGTGTCGAGTGCCTGCATTTTTCCGTCGACCATGATCGACACGCGGTTACAGTATTCGGCTTCGTCCATGTAATGCGTGGTGACAAAAACCGTGGTTCCGCCGTGGGCGGCTTCGTAGATCAAATCCCAGAATTGCCGGCGCGTGATCGGATCGACGCCACCAGTCGGTTCATCGAGAAACACAATTTTCGGTTCGTGAATCAAGGCCACCGAAAACGCGAGTTTCTGTTTCCAGCCGAGTGGTAAGGAAGCTACGAGCGAATCGCCGACGGACTCAATGCCCAGTTTCTGCAAAATCTGATGGGTTTTGGCCGGAATGTCGGCCCGGTGCAAGCCGTAGATGCCGCCATAAAACCGGATGTTTTCGCGCACCGTCAAATCTTCGTAGAGTGAAAACCGCTGGCTCATGTAGCCGATGTTCTGCTTGATCTTTTCGGACTGGCGATAGACATCAAAACCGGCCACGGTCGCTTCGCCCGACGACGGTTTCAGCAACCCGCAGAGCATCCGCATCGCCGTCGTTTTCCCGGCTCCGTTGGCTCCGAGAAACCCGAAAATTTCGCCCTGGGCCACGTCGAACGTAATGGCGTTGGTGGCAATAAAATCGCCAAATCGCTTCGTTAACTGATGGGTACTTACTGCTTTTTCCATGATCGTCAGGCCGTCGGCTGCGTCTGGGTCATCAAAGCCATGAACGTGTCTTCGATGCCGGGTTGAATGGCGTGTATTTCGATATTCCGGTGATTCTTTTCCTGCAAAAACCGCCCAATCTGTTGTTCCGATCCCTCGTTCGACTTCACGGTCAAATGCAGAAACTCGCCGAATGCGTAACAGGATTCGGTAAACGGCGCTTCCCGCAGATCATGAATCAGTTGATAGGTATCGGCCGCCCGCACCGCGTAGAGCCGCTTTTTAAAGCGGCTAGTTATGGCCACCGGCTGGTCGACCGCCAGGATTTTACCAGTCTGCATGAACGCAATCCGGTCGCAGCGGCTGGCTTCGTCCATATAAGGCGTTGAAACCAGCGTCGTCAGTCCGCGTTCGTTCAGTTTGCGGAGCATATCCCAGAATTCCTTCCGCGAAACCGCATCGACGCCGGTGGTCGGTTCGTCCAGAAACAGCACTTCGGGCTTATGAATCAGCGCACAACACAACGCCAGCTTCTGTTTCATCCCGCCCGACAATTGCCCCGCCCGGCGGTTTTTGAACGGTTCGAGCTGGACGTAAATCTCCTGAATCAGGTGGTAGTTTTCTTTGATCGTCGTCCCAAAAACCGTCGCAAAAAACGACAGATTTTCTTCCACACTCAGGTCGGGATACAACGAAAACCGCCCCGGCATGTAGCCCACCAACTGACGAAGCGCCTTGTAGTCCTTCACCACATCGCGTCCCGCCACCGTCGCCCGGCCTTTGTCGGGCAGCAAAAGCGTCACCAGCATTTTGAACAGCGTCGTTTTACCCGCCCCATCCGGCCCGATCAGCCCGAACAACTCGCCCGGCCGGACCGAAAGGCTGACATCCGAAACCGCCGGAATTTTGCTGTACGCTTTCGAAATATTTTCAATAATAATCGCATCCATTTTTTTCGCGTACCCACGGACTTTAGTCCGTGAATTCTACCTATTAAGCGTCTATTCTAAAATTTTCAGGGACTCACGGACTAAAGTCCGTGGGTACGTAACCTTACAGTCGAATCTCTCCCGGCATGCCAATCTTCAACCCGCCGTCGTTTTTCACCTGGATTTTCAGGGCGTAAACCAGGTTGACGCGCTCGTCTTTGGTCTGGATTACTTTGGGCGTAAACTCCGCTTTGCTCGACACCCAGATCACCGTTCCGGCGTATTCCTTGAACTGACCGTTCGGCGCATCGACTAGCACTTTCACCTGCTGACCGGTTTTGACGCGCACCAGTTGATCTCCACTGATGTAGGCCCGGAGCGTGATTTTGTTCAGATCGGCAATTTTGTAGAGCGGTTTTCCGTAACTGGCCACTTCGCCGGGTTCCGCAAACTTGACGGTAACGGTTCCGTCCGCCGGATTCACGATGGTCGCTTTTTTGATCTGGTCGTCAATCTGCCGGATCTGTTCTTCCAGCGGGGCTTCTTCCGACAGTGTGCCGGTACGCTGGGTCGTCAGGGCCGATTGCTGGGCCGCCCGCTGCTGCCGAATCAGCGCAATCTGGCGTTCGATGACGTCGATCTGCGACACAATATCGTCGAGTTGCTTGGTCGGTGCGGCTCCGGCAGCTATCAGATTCTGGGTGCGCGTTTTCTCGCGTTGCAGCGTTTTGAGGTTCTGTTCCTGAACCGCAATCTGTTGTTCAAAAGGCGACAGTTGCGCCGAAATATTCGGAGAACGGCTGGCAACCGCCCGCCGACTCGCCAGCAGTTGCGACTTCCGAAGCTGGAGTTGAAGCGGGTCAATTTGCCCGACAGTTTGCCCGGCTTTCAGCATCTGGCCTTCCTCGACGGTCAGTTGTTGCAAAGCGCCGGTTGCTTCGGCCGAGACGATGGTTTCAACGGCTTCAAAATTGCCGTAAGCGTCCGACTGCGGCTCGGTTTTGCAAGCCATCATGCCGATCAGTAATACGCTGATAATCAGAATAGATTTCATAGAAACAGACATCAAATGGTGGTTAATTTCCGGTCAGCGTGCGGTACTGAACTTTCGCCAACAGCAATTGTAATTCGTGGGTTTTCTGATTCAAAAGTGCCTGACTTTCGGCGTTGAGTTCGGACGTATAATCGCGGGCGGCCAGGGTGCCGTTGTCGAGTTGAACGCTGGCGGTTTGCCGGATTTTGGAGCGTAACGCGCTGATTTCCCGGTCTTTGTCCAGTAAAGCACTCACCCGGTCGATCTCGGTTTGCTGCTGCCGGAGTTGCAGCGCCAGATTCCGGTCGAACACTTTCTGCTGAACGCCGATCTGTTCGCGGTTCAGCGCCAGCACCGCCCGGTCGTTGCGGAGGGTGTAAGCCGCCGACAGGTTCCAGCTCAGGCGGATGCCGCCGAGGAAAAATCCCCGAAAATTGTTGTCCAGAAAGTTCAGCGCCGGTCGGCCCGCGCCACCCTGCGCGAACGCACTCAGCCGGGGTTGCAACCGGTTGTTGGTCAGCCGTACTTGCTCATCCAGCAGCATCCGCTGCGATTCAAAAAGTTTTTGCTCCGGGCGGTTTAGTGTAAGATTCAGAAAGTCGGTTTTGAATTCCTCAATCTCCAGCCGCGTGCTGTCGGTAATCGTCAAGCCCGTCAGAATAGCAAGCTGATCGCGCAGTCCCCGGCGCGTGGCCGCCAGTTGCCCCAGTTGTTGTTCGGCGTTCAGGACTTCGGCACGCAGCACATCCACGCCCACGGTGGCCACGGTTCCAAACCGGACTCCGGCTTCGGCTTTCAGGATGCGGTTTTGCAGTTCTTCCAGCCGGATGCGGGTCAGGCGGGTGTTTTCGTCGGTCAGCAGAATGTTCAGAAAATAGGCGTTAACCTGGTCTTTCAGCCGATTTTGCTCCACCGCGACCTGTTGCAAACCCACCGCCGTACTGGCCCGCTGCACCTGTTTCTGAAGCGCGGTTTGATTGCCGTCAAACAGCGTGTAGCTCACATCCGCCGTCATTTTATACTGATCCTTGCTCAATTGGGGAATCGGTACATTCGGCAGTTCGATGGGCAGTTTCGTCACCTCCGATTGCCAGGTCGCCTGCCCGTTAACGCCCAGTTGCGGTAGCCGACGGTTTTTGTCCAGATTGGCGATGTTCAGATCACCGGTTTGCTGTACAATTTCCCGTTGCCTGGTCAGCGGATCATTGGCGATGACGGCGGAGTAACATTGTTCCAGCGTCATCTTGGATTGCGCCGGTGCCATCGTCGTCAGGAACAATCCCAGTAAAAGTGTGGCAAACGATTTCATAAGCGGTCATTAAAAATTTATTCTAAATTTATTTTCTAAAAATTCTTTTAATATCGAATCAAAAAAAATCAGACCGGTTTCAGATACGCCATAATCGTTTCAAAGACGATCACTTTCCGCTCATCCAGGAAAGCCTGATAGGCGGTATTGTCCATGTCACCAATGTACGAAACGATGGGTTTGGCCATGAACGGAAAGATCAAACTGCCCAGCATTGTGACAATGAGTTGCAACGGTTTTACCTTCCGAATCGTCCCTTTTTCCCCTTCGATCTGAAGCTGTTTGGTAAAATAAGCCGTTTCAATCATGCCTTTCACATTGAGTTTTTCAAAGACTTCGCTGCTATCTTTCTGTAACTCAGACAAAACAAAAACCGGCACATGGGGGTTAGCGTGCAGAAAATCAGTATAGTTATCGACAACTTTCCAGACTTTTATCTCCAGTGGAACCTCTTCATTCAGAATAAAAATGATCCGGCCTAAAAACGACCCTATCGTTTCCAGGAAAATACTCTGAAAAAGCTGCTCTTTGCTCCGGAAATAATAATTCACCATCGCCATCGTCGTCTGGGACTCTTCGGCGATGTGCCGGAGTTTTGCACCGTCAAAACCGCGTTCCAGAAATACTTTCTTGGCGGCTTCCTTGATCTTCTGCTCAGTATTCTGTTCGGTCTGTTTCGGTTTCATGATTGCAAATGTAGCAGTGTGATTCGATTTATTAAAAATGTTTTTAATAAAAGTATTTAAACCGGCTGTTTCGCGGAGTTAAGCGGAGGAAATAGGGAGTGAAGCGGAGATTTTAGTTATATCACAGAGTTAATCAGAGGGGATCAGGGTTAATCAGAGTTTTCCCTGATAACCTCTAATATTCTCTGATTAACCCTGTGATATAACTTTTACTTAGCGCGAGCTTGCCCCAGCAGCCACGCTCCCAGTTCCTTGCTGGCTTTGTAGTTTTCGAAAATCGTCGGAATGATCCGCCCGTCGGTGTATTCATTGTAGAGCCACGGATCGCCAACGGCGAAAACCGTTCCTTTCCCCACTTTCGCAACCGCCATGATCGCGTCGCCCCCTTCCGAAACCAGGGCTTTGGCCGGGCCTTTCAGATCGAGAACCGCCAGTTCCTTGATGTAAACCGCCTTTGTTTCCTTAAAAACCGGGTTACTGGCCGGAATCGTCACCCTACCCTGCTCATAGTTTTTCCCCTGCACCATGTTGCGGTTTTTGTCGGTAAACCGAATGCCGAACGTCTGCGCCAGCTCATTGAAGTGTTTCGTCTCACAATTGGAGGTATCATTTGCCATCATCACCAGAACGCCACCGGCTTTCACCCATTCGTCAATGGCCTTGATATCAGCCGCTTGTATGTAATTCGGCCGGGCGGTTTCCTTCGGCGAATCGGGATCAACAATAATATACACATCGACGCCTTTTAACGATTCGGCAGTTGGTGCTGTTCGAACCGCGACGGTCTTAGCGCCCAGTTCGCGGAAGGTTTTGCCCCAATGCCAGAAACCGGAATGCATGCGGTCTTCCCAGGTGTAGTGAAATTGTTCGGTTTGCCCGAGTAAATCCTTCCGAAATTCGTGGTTGAAATGGTAATCCACGGCCACGGTTTTTCCGGCACCCATCGCCAGTTCGGGAGCGATTTCCATTTCCAGGCTCGCCATGATGAACGGCCCGACGCCCTTCAAATCATTCTTCCGAATGGGTTCACTCAGGTAATAAGCGTAGCTGCCATCGCGGTAGGGTGTACCTCCCAAACCGCCCACGCTGACCGTCCCGTTGAGGTTGATTGTACCATTGGCATCGGTTTCGATGAAGTTTTTCAGAATGCCCTGATAGCCTTTCTGCGCCGATGCCAGAAATGATTTATCCAGATACCCCATCCGGACGCCCTTCGCCAGCGCGTACACGAACATGCAGGAGGCCGAAGCTTCGAGGTAATTGCCTTTGCGCGCGCCCTGCGTCGTCATCTGGTACCAGCAGCCGGACTTCGGTTCCTGGTAGTTGACAATTGGTGGCGCCAGCCGTTGCAGGTATTTCACCAGATTGGTCCGTTGCGGGTGATCGGTCGGAAAATAATCGAGCACGTCGACCAGCGCCATCGCGTACCAGCCAATCGACCGGCCCCAGAAATTCGGTGACTGCCCGGTTTTCGGATCGGCCCATTTCTGCTGGCGGCTCTCGTCGTACCCGTGGTAAAGCAAACCGGTTTTCGGATCGACCAGGTGTTTTTCGATCAGGGCAAACTGCTTGGCAATGTCATCGAAATTCTCCGGTTGGTTGAAAATCCGGCTGAATTCGGCATAAAACGGTTCGGCCATGAACAAGCCGTCGAGCCACATCTGGTTCGGATACCGCCCTTTGTGCCAGAAACCGCCTTCTTTCGTCCGGGGTTGCTTCGCCAGCTGGTCGCGCAACAGAAAAGCGGCTTTCTGGAATTTCTCTTTTCCCGGCAGTGATTGCTGCGCCAGCATCAGCAAAACGCGCCCGGTCGTGACGTTGTCGATGTTGAACTCGTCCATCGCATACGTCCGGATGCTGCCATCGGCGCGTACAAACTGGTTGATGTCGTTCAGCGTGTAGGTAAAGTATTTGGGGTCGCCGGTACGGTACCAAACCCCTTCGAAGGCTTTCAAAACCAGGCCCTGTTCATAATCCCAGCGGGTGGTTTTGCGGTCGCCGATCAGGATCGAGTCTTTGTGCCACGTCATGAACGAATCGGCCATGCGCTGGGAATACGGTTTTTGCTGGGCGAAGGCAGTAATAGAGATGAGAATAAATAGCAGTGGTTTCATGGACTGAAAAGGTTATTTCGCAGAGTTGAGCGGAGAAATGAGGAGTTAAGCAGAGAAAATTAGTACTCCGCTCAACTCTTTTACCTCCGCTTAACTCCGCGAGATAACTTAAATAAGGCGATTGCGTAAAATTCTACTTCTTTCCGGCAATTGGGCTTGTCCATGTCACCAGAAAGTCAGTACTTACTTAAGCCTCCTTTCCTCTCCACGTTATGCCAACGATTTCGTCCCCCGAAAAACCGCATCAAATCCCAGTCGACGACTTATTCCAGGCTCTGCATGTCGATCCGAAAACCGGTCTGAGCGCCGACGAAGCCAAAAATCGCTACGACGAATTTGGCCCTAACGCCCTTCAGGAAGTCAAACGCGAAAGTGCGCTAACCATTCTGCTGCGGCAGTTTGTGGGCGTCATCGTCTACATTCTGGCGGCAGCCGCCGGGATTTCGTTTTTTCTGGGCGAAACCGTCGAAGGGTTTGCCATCATTGCCGTGTTGCTCATCAACGCCCTGACCGGTTTTATCCTCGAATGGAACGCCCGCCAATCAATGGATGCGTTGCGAAAAATGGACACCACGCCCGCCCGGGTACTGCGCGACGGGCGGGTTCGCGAGATTTCGTCGGAGGAAGTAACGATTGGGGATGTGCTGGTGGTCGAAGCCGGTGATCTGGTGGCCGCCGACGGTAATTTATTCGAGGTCAGTCAATTGCAAATCGATGAATCCGCCCTGACCGGCGAATCGCTGCCGGTTGACAAAAATACGGAACTGCCGCCCGACGAATCGCCTTTGGGCGATCAGCACAACCGGCTGTTCAAAGGTACGCCCGTAACTGCCGGAACCGGGCGCGCCATCGTGACGGGCATTGGGCAGCAAACCGAGCTGGGTAAAATTGCTACGATGGTGAAGGACGCCAAACGCTCGGCCACTCCGCTGGAAGCAAAACTGGATTCGCTGGCAAAGGTGCTGATCTGGGTCACGGTTGGATTGGCCGCGCTGTTTCTGGTCGTTGGTTTGATTCGAAAGGAAGAACCGCTGCGATTGATCGAAACCGCACTGGCGCTGGCGATTGCGGCCATTCCGGAAGGGATGTCGGTGGTGGCCACGATTGCGCTGGCCTACGGCATGCTGCGACTGGCCGAGAAGAAAGTGATTGTCAAGCGGTTGTCGGCGGTGGAAACGCTGGGCGGCACGAACGTGATTTTCACGGACAAAACCGGAACGCTGACCCAAAACCGCATCGAGGTCAACACGATTCAGTTGCCCGATCAACGCGCTGAAATTCAATTAAATACTGAAGCGAAAGAGCTAAAAATCGTGGACGGTGATCAGGCTATCACGGAATCAGACAGCTACCGGAAACTGATTCAGGTGGGCGTGCTTTGCAACAATGCGGATTACGATATTGTCAACGGAAAAGCGAAAGAAGTGGGCGATCCGGTGGAGGTTTCCCTGTTGAAATTCGCGATTGCCGCCGGGCACGATCCCGATCAGATTCACAAAGATTTCCCCCGAAAAGCCGAAAAAGCGTTTAGTTCCGACACCCGGATTATGGGAACGCTCCACAAAAACCAAGGCGGTTTTTTGGTGGCCGTCAAAGGAGCGGCTGAGGAAGTGCTGGATCGTTGCCAATCGCTCAGCCAACAAGACCGGAAAACCCACTACGAGGTTTCTGAAAAAATGGCCGTCGAAGGGCTGCGAACGCTGGCATTTGCCTACCGCGAAATGGACTCAAAACCGGGGGACGATTTTGCGGACGACGATCTGACCTACGTTGGCCTGATCGGTTTTCTCGATCCACCCCGCACGGACGTCACGCCCGCGCTGCAAGCCTGCCGAGAAGCCGGAATCAAGGTGATTATGGTGACTGGCGACCACCCGGCGACGGCGTTGACGATCGCGTCCAAAGTGAAACTGATCGAACCCGGCGAAGAAATGGTGCTGACCGGCAAAGACCTCAAACCGCTCGACGAACTCAAAGCCGCCGATAAAAAAGAGTTGCTGAAATGCCGGGTGTTTGCGCGGGTGAGTCCGGCGCAGAAGCTGGATATGATCGAGTTGTATCAGCAAAAAGGCGACATCGTGGGCATGACCGGCGACGGCGTTAACGACGCCCCCGCGCTGAAAAAGTCGGATATTGGCATTGCGATGGGCTTGCGGGGAACCCAGGTTGCCGCCGAAACCGCCGACATGGTGTTGAAAGACGATTCGTTTACCTCCATTGTAGCGGCCATTGCGCAGGGCCGGGTGATCTTCGAAAACATCCGCAAATTCGTGCTGTTCCTGCTGTCGTGTAACCTAAGCGAAATTTTTGTAGTGACGTTTGCGGGTTTTCTGAACGTCGGGAATCCGCTGTTGCCGTTGCAGATTCTGTTCATCAACATCGTCACCGACGTGTTTCCGGCGCTGGCGTTGGGCGTAGGTCGCGAAAATTCGAGCCTGATGCACCAGCCTCCGCGCGATCCGAAAACGCCGATCATGGACGCCGGCGACTGGCGGATGGTGGTTTTTTACGCTCTGGCGATGACGGTTTCGGTGCTTGGCGCCTATTGGATTGGTACTACTGAATTGGGTCTGACCCAGAAAGAAGGGAATAATCTGGTCTTCTACGCGTTGTCGTTTGCGCAGTTGATGCACGTTTTCAACCTGCGTTCGGGTCGTTCGTTTTTCGTCAATGAAATTACCCGAAACCGGTTTATCTGGTACGCGTTACTGCTGTGCCTGTTCATCATGGCGCTGACGTATTATGTGCCGTTTCTGGTGCAGGTGCTGAGCATTCAACCCATGACCACCATCGAACTGGAGCTCATTGCAGCGGCTGGTGTTGCCCCGGTTTTGCTGGTTCAGATCGTGAAAGGGATAATGAAATAGGAACACAGATGGAACAGATTAAACGGATGTACACAGATTCTATCCGTTTTGATCTGTTCCATCCGTTCAATCGCGACGGCGACCCGGCCGCGTTCCTATCAAAAATCAAACTATCAATCCCGCGGATTTTCGGAACCAGTCAATTTCGGCGTGGTAGTCGGATACGGCTTTTCGGCGCTCGTCGTCGGTCCAGCCGAGTTCGGCGGCCATCAGATCGGCGACGGTTTCGGAAATCTGGTCGGAGGATTGCCAGTCGGTCAGTTCCAGGCCAAACCGCCGGGCTAAAACGTCCTTGAGCGTTTGCGCCATTTCGGCCCGCACCACAAAAACCGCTTCGGCTTTGGTGTTGGGCAATTGCTCCGAAAGCCGTGCTTTCCAGTCGGGATGGTCGTGCATGAGTTGCGCAATTTCCAGACTTTCCGTGCCATACTGGCGGTTCAGGTGACGGGCAACGTCTTCCGGGATGCCAAATTTATTGACCAGCACTTTCCAGAAATCATCGGCATATCCTTCGGCTCCCACCAGTTTAATGTGATCGGTGATGCACGGTTGTTCGGGCCGTTCTTCCAGCTCGTAAAATTTATCGATCGTGTCTTTCGACATCAACCGGTACGTCGTCCATTTCCCGCCCAGAATGCTGACCAAACCGGAAGTCGGGTCCACCTCCACCTCGTGGTCGCGGACGAGTTGTTTTGTATCCGCGTTCGGATCTGCCTGCAGCAGCGGACGCAAACCGGCAAAACCGGCAATGACCTGATCG
Source organism: Larkinella rosea (assembly GCF_003858635.1). Lineage (GTDB taxonomy): Bacteria > Bacteroidota > Bacteroidia > Cytophagales > Spirosomataceae > Larkinella > Larkinella rosea. The sequence goes on along the minus strand of NZ_RQJO01000009.1, from coordinate 530,602 downwards.
GCGGTGATCGGTTTTTCGAAATAGCGGTTGACGTAACTGATCAGGTAATCGACCTCCGCCCGCTCAACAACCGGCTCGGTTTCTCCCAGTTCCGATTCGGTTTCGGTCGTGCCAATCATCAGTTTGCCGTTGTACGGAATGATGAAAACCACCCGACCGTCGTCGGTTTTCGGCACCAGAATGGCGGTGTCCGACGGCATCAGTTCGCCCGGCACGATGATGTGGACGCCTTTGCTGACCCGCATCCGTCGGCCCATCGCCGGGTTCGCCAGCAAGCGAATGCGGTCGGAAAACGGTCCCGTGGCATTGATAAACCGCTTGGCCCGAATCCTGAGCAACCGGCCCGTCAACGAGTCGCGGATGTGCAAAACCGCCAGCCGCCCCACCGAATCCTTCTCAAACGCACGGGCTTCGGCGTGGTTGAGCGCCACGGCGCCGTATTGCATGGCAGTTTTCACCAGTGACATGTTGTACCGCGCATCATTCAATTGCCCGTCGTAATACAAAACCGCACTGTGAATTTTATGGGTCAGCGATGGATTCCGCTTTAAGGCTTCTTCCTTATTCAGCCATTCGCTTTTTCCAATGCTCAGATCGCCGGACAGTGTGTCGTACATTTTCAGTCCCGCGGTGTAATAAATACCTTCCATCCAGCTCATGCAGGGCGTCAGCAATGCCAGCGGATGCGCCAGATGCGGGGCATTGTGGATGAGTGTCAGCCGTTCGCGCAGGGCTTTTTTCACCATGTGGTACTGGTTCAGATCGGCTTGTTTAACCGCCTGTTCCAGATACCGCACCCCGCCGTGAATCAGTTTGGTCGATTTACTGGAGGTTTCGGAAGCAAAATCGTGTTTTTCAATCAGAATGGCTTTCAGACCACGGCTTTGGGCGTCGAGCAAACAACCCGCGCCAGTCGCTCCTCCGCCGATGATGCAAATGTCAAATTCCTGATTTTCGGCTTGTTCGAGATGGTCGGTGCGCTGCATAGTTGGCAAAGTTATTTCGCGGAGGTACGCGAAGAAAAGCAAAGTTACGCAGAGTCTTTGCTCAACTCTGCATTCCCGGCGAAACTCTTCGAAATAACTTGTTTTTGGCCCGAACTTCCCATTACCTTTGGTTATAACTATAGCTAATTTTTGGTTCAAATGGAGGATTTTCGGTTGAGGGTATTCTACAGCGTTGCCCGTCATCACAGCTTTACGAAAGCATCGGCGGAATTGTTCATTACACAACCCGCCGTAACCAAACACGTTAAGGCGCTGGAAGATATGCTCGGCTTGCGTCTCTTCGACCGGAAAGGTAATACCATCGTTTTGACGCCCCCCGGCGAGGTATTGTTTCGGTACGCAGGGCAGATTTTTGCACTATACCAGGAAGCGCAGTTTGAATTAAACTCCTTCAAAAACGATCAGAAAGGCAGTTTGCGCCTGGGAGCCAGCACCACGATTGCTCAATACCTGATTTCTCCCCTCCTGGCGTCCTATTACGAACGCTATCCGACGATCCAGCTCAGTTTGATGAACGGCAACACCGAAATGATCGAAAATGCGGTTTCTTCCAAAGAAATCGATCTGGGCATTGTGGAAGGTAAAAAACACCACGCCGGATTGAAATACCACGATTTTCTGGAAGACGAACTGGTGGCCGTGGTTCACTCCAACAGCCGCTACAGCCGCCTGAAAGAAATTACGCTGGACGAACTGAGTGCCATTCCGATGGTGCTGCGCGAACGCGGTTCGGGAACACTTGAGGTGCTGGAAACCGCCCTTCAGGCACGGGGAATTAAACCATCCAATCTAATGGTAATCATGCACTTAGGCAGCTCCGAAAGTATTAAATCGTTTCTGGAACACGCCAATTGCCTTTCCATTCTTTCGTCGCGGGCCATCGAAAAAGAAGTACGGAGCGGGCAGCTTAAAATGGTTTCCATCAAGGATTTTCGCCTTCCCCGAACGTTCAGCTTTGTTCATTTACAAGGATTGCCGGAAGGTTTGGCCGCCGGTTTTATGACGTTTGCCCGGCGGTATTACACATCGTAGTTCCCATCTGTTTTTTCTTAAAGTCAGGACAACTTACATTGGCTCAATAATTGCTTGCACAACATTTAATTTCCATTTTAGAGTACCCTCGCCCAACTAGTTACTGATTCGCCCCATTCGAGACCGGTAAACCGCTGCTAATTGCTATCACCCTGGCAATGAACGGAATCAACATTGCATTTGAACTTTATCCACATGTATGTACCTGCAAATATTTTATCCATGATCACACAAACTTCTACCTGTCGGCCTAAATCCATTGAATCCATCCGAGCGCTGCGAGCAGTCGCGGCTCTGCTCGTGACCCTTTTCCATTTAGCGATGAAAATGGAGACGACCACTATTCATTCCCCGGTGCTGAGGTGTTTTAAATCCGGCTTTGGTGGTGTCGACGTGTTTTTTATCATCAGCGGTTTTATCATCACTCATACCAATCTAACCAAAATCAATTGCCCGCATCTTTTGCCGACTTACCTGAAAAAGCGCCTGGGGCGGATCTATGCCATCTATTGGCCAACCGTCTTGCTGGCCACGCTTTTGCTCCTGTGGCTAAGCCGTTTGGCGCCTGCGCTCCAATGGCTTTCCTTTCCGGTCAACCCGGTCGGTGTACTGAAAGCTGTAGTTCTTTTACCCACCCACGAAAGCACCTTACCGGTCACCTGGACATTGAGTTACGAAATCTACTTTTATGTTTTGTTCGGCCTGGTCATTGCATCCCGGTTTTTGCTGATTATTCCACTTTTCATCCTTGGCGCCACGCTCCTCACTGGTTTGGCGGAATGTTTCGGAAAAACCGCCCTATTCCAATTCCCGTTTCATGACTTTTTCTTCAGTCCGTTCAATCTTGAATTTTGCCTGGGCATCGGCGTTTATTTTCTCACCCGGCGGTGTACGTTCAAGATTTCCCGATCAGTGGTAGCAGCCGCGATCGGGTGTTTTTTTCTGACTGGCGAACTCATCGACCCTGCTCTGATCTGGCAGCGGATTCTGGGGTTTGGTATACCGGGTTCGGTAATTCTCGCGGGGTTAGTCAGTTGGGAACAATCCGACCGCTGCCGCTACCCGGACTGGCTGCTGAAACTGGGTGACGCATCTTACATTCTGTACCTGATTCATGTCCCCATCATCATGGTTCTGACCCAGGCTATGATGCGTTTAAGCCTTTCGGATTACGTGGTAACGGCCAATTTTATTCTGATTGGCGTCCTATGCTGGGGAAGCTGGCAATTACATCTTCGGATCGAAAAACCGATACTCGCTTGGATCAGCATCCGTCAATTCCGCCCGATCGGTTTCCGTAATCGGTTCACCGGTATTTCGCTGATGCGGATCGGTAAACCACAAACCGCACACAAAATGGTCACACGGTAACGTTATCCTAAAACGGCAACCGGAATTATTCATCAGAAGCCTCTCAGGAGGCTTTTTTTATTCATAAAAACTACCGAAGATTGGCTTTTCAACCTTTTCATGATGCGTAACGACTTTTTTTATTACCTCCTTTTGCTGGTGTTGACCGTTGTGGACGCCTGGCTCCTCGCCCACCCGAACCTGATTGGACAAATTACCATTTTCTGGTACGATCACGATTACCTCGAAACCCTGCCCAAAGCCATGGCAACCGTAGCCGTGACGGTTTTGGTGGCTTTACTGATCAGTCTGCTCATCCGCCGGGCATTGAGTGGCTCGCTGGCGATTTTGCTGGCCGTCGCTTTATTGGCAATCTGCGGTTATGCGGTTTTTCAAACCTACATGCGATTCTCCACCGGTGCGAATCAGTTCATGGGTTCGGGATTTAAAACCGGGGCGGTTTTGCTGCCGATCATTCTGGCGCTTATTTTTGGCAAAACCGTACTTGATTTAGTAGCAACGAAAAAACCTAAGAAACGCCGGTAACTCTTACTGGTTTCGGGCAATCGGGTCACATTCGCTTATTTGTGGCTCTGTGCATAATGTTGCTTTAAGATATCTTCGCCAAAATCGCTTCCTTTTTCCCGCAGAATGGCGTGGATGTGGTTGCCGTCGTTCTGAAAACCGACATTGTCGTATTCGATCAGAAAATCGGGGCCGTTGACGATGTAGTAATGCGGTTTATTGTTTTCGAGACTGCCGACCCAGGCGAAGTAAATCTTGTCGATGCCCGATTTTAAAATCTTGTCGAATAGCTGATGCGCTTTCTGATGCTCAAAATTGTGGGTGTATTCCTGAATCAGCAGTTTTAATAGCTCCTTTTGGCTTTCGTCGAACTGTTTGGCGGCAATCCCGTAATAGCTCGTGATCCGCTGGTTGGCCTGGGGGCTGGTAATGATGTCTTTCGGGACATCCTGCTTTAAAACCGCTATGGCTTTCTGTTTGTCGGTCAGGGCGTTGATGAGCATAAAACCGAAATCTTCTTCTTTGCTCAACACCCGAAAACCGGCGTATTTGGCCGACTTCACTTCCGAAGGATCCGTCCCGACAAAATAAGGTGACATCGACACGCGCGGGCCGTCGGCTGTCAGGCTCAACGCCATGTGATGACCGCCGAAATTCAAGCCCCAGGGTTCGCTGGCCTGCGGTTTTCCCCAGACCGAAATGTAATAATTACCGTGCGCCCATTTCAGATTCTGCGTCATTGTCAGCGTTTTCTGGTCAATTTCGCCCTTGTCGAACGCTTGCTGATAAAGCGTATTCAGAATATCGTCCAATTGCATGATGCTGGTCGTTTTCAAATAGCCCTGCGAACTCAACATCGCCGACAACACCCGATGGAAAGCCATTCGGCTTTTGTCCGACAAACTTCCGTACTGGATACCGGGGCGCGGAACCATTCCGACCGGCAGATTGGTCCACTTGCGTCGAAGGCTATCGGTAAACGCATACTGTGTTTTTTGCAACTCCCCGGCGTTGAGCGTCTGAAGAAACTGCGTAGTGGTTTCCACCAGCGTTTGGGTTGACTGGGCAAATCCGGCCGAAACCAGAAAACCGGCAATCAGCAGGAGGGCAAGTTTTTTTTTCATAGAAGGTTAGCAGAGATGGGTTTGGACACTAAATTTAGTGTATCTTCCAATGACTTACTAATTCGTTTTTCAAACCAAAACCGTTACCTCCAGTTTGAATCCATATTTACTTTTTATCCTGATACTCAGCGCATCGGCCTTCCCGATTCCGACTACTCACCCAAAATCTGGCCATACTTACCATCTCCAGACCGCCGGCGACAAGCTCTATAAACCGGACCGCGTTTTCGATGGCGAAACGCTGCACGAAGGCTGGGCGGTTTTGGTGAAAGGAGACAAAATTGAAGCCGTCGGGCCAGCCGCCAGCCTTCGGAGCGAGGGCGCGGAAGTCATCGATCTGAAAGGAACCACGCTTTTGCCCGGTTTGATTGAAGGCCATTCGCACCTGCTGCTTCATCCGTACAACGAGACGACCTGGGACGATCAGGTCCTGAAAGAACCGCGCTCCTACCGCATTGCCCGCGCCACTGTCCACGCCCGGAACACGCTACTGGCCGGTTTTACGACCGTCCGCGATCTCGGAACCGAAGGTGCAGATTACGACGACGTGGGGCTCAAACAAGCCATCAATCAGGGAATTATTCCCGGCCCGCGCATGATTGTGGCCACCCGCGCCCTGATTGCGACCGGCAGTTATGCGCCCAAAGGATTCAGCCCCGACATCGACGTGCCGCAGGGTGCCGAAGAAGCCGACGGCCACGACCGGCTGATTCAGGCCGTCCGGCGACAAATCGGGAAGGGCGCCGATGTCATCAAAGTGTACGCCGATTACCGCTGGGGTTTGATGAGTGAAGCCCGGCCAACGTTTACGCTTGACGAATTGAAATTAGTTGTCGAAGTAGCTCACAGCAGCGGCCGGCCGACAGTGGCCCACGCAACAACCGCCGAAGGCATGCGCCGGGCGATTCTGGCGGGTTGCGAAACCGTCGAACACGGCGATGCCGGAACGCCCGAAATCTTTGCCCTGATGAAACAACACGGTACAGCGCTTTGCCCCACGCTGGCGGCAGGCGACGCGACCATCCAGTACCGGGGCTGGAAAAAAGGCACTGAACCCGACCCGGAACGGATTCGTAACAAAAAAATAACATTCAAACAGGCGCTGGATGCGGGCGTCAAAATCTGCTTCGGGGGCGATGTTGGCGTATTTGCCCACGGCGACAATGCACGCGAACTGGAAATGATGGTGGAATACGGAATGAAACCGCTGGATGCGCTGCGTTCGGCGACTTCGGGCAATGCCGCTGTGTTTCACCTCACCGACCGAGGGCGCATTCGTCCCGGTTTACTGGCTGATCTGGTGGCCGTCGAGGGTGATCCGACGAAAACGATCGGAGCCATCCGCAAGGTTCGGCTGGTGCTGAAAGGCGGGGTAAATCCAAAACCATAACCGCAACTAATCCCATCCATTTTAGGTTAAATAAGTAGATTTTGGGTAATCCTTGCGTTTTTACCAAAGTATTCACTTGTCGTTACGGGTTTTTGGCTAATTTCGCCCGGTAGTTATTCGTCCAGCGACGTCCACGCGTTGGGCGGGGGCATCTTACGGAAGATACGCCAACCTGAATGATTCTGTTACCATAACCGATTTACTCTACCCCAAATACGTATGTCAAACACTGCCGAACTATCTGTCGATGGTAAATCCTACCAATTTCCAATTGTTGTTGGTAGCGAACAAGAAAAAGCCATTGACATTTCCAATCTCCGCGATCAGACGGGTTATGTTACGTTAGATAAAGGATACAAAAATACCGGTGCGACCCAGAGCGCGATTACTTTTTTAGATGGTGAGGAAGGCATTCTGCGGTATCGGGGGTATTCCATTGAAGACCTGGCCGACAAAGCCAGTTTTCTGGAAGTGGCTTACCTGCTGATTTACGGCGATCTGCCAACTCAGCAGCAATACGCTCAGTTTGAAGACAGCATCCGGCGGCATACGATGGTGAATGAAGACATGCGGAAGATTTTTGAGGGCTTCCCCAACAACGCGCACCCGATGGGCGTGCTGTCGTCGCTGGTGAGTGCCCTGAGCGCTTTCTACCCGGATTCGTACGACGAAAAAGCACCGGATCAAACCCAGATGCACATCATCCGGTTGCTGGCCAAACTGCCGACAATTGCTACCTGGTCGTACAAAAAATCGCAGGGTCATCCGGTCAATTACCCGAAAAACCAGCTCGACTATTGCTCCAACTTCCTGCAAATGATGTTTGCGCTGCCGGTAGAGGATTACCAGGTCGATCCGGTGGTTACGAGCGCGTTGAACAAACTGCTGATTCTGCACGCCGACCACGAACAAAACTGCTCAACCTCAACGGTGCGGCTCGTGGGGTCGTCGCGGGCCAATATTTATTCGTCGATTTCGGCCGGTATCAACGCCCTCTGGGGCCCATTGCACGGGGGCGCCAACCAGGAGGTGATCGAGATGCTGGAAGAAATCAAAGCCAACGGCGGTGATGTCGCCAAGTACGTCGATATGGCGAAAAATGCCAAGACGACCGGTTTCCGCCTGTTCGGTTTCGGCCACCGGGTTTACAAAAACTTCGATCCGCGCGCTAAAATCATCAAAAAAGCCGCTGACGACGTGCTGAGCAAACTCGGCGTGAACGACCCGGTTCTGGAAATTGCCAAAGGACTGGAAGAAGCCGCGCTGCATGATGAGTATTTCGTTTCGCGCAAACTGTACCCGAACGTCGATTTCTATTCCGGTATCATTTACCGCGCGCTGGGCATTCCAACCAATATGTTTACCGTCATGTTCGCGATTGGCCGTCTGCCGGGCTGGATTGCCCAGTGGAAAGAAATGCGCGAGCAAAAAGAACCGATCGGTCGTCCGCGCCAGATTTACACCGGTGCCACGCTGCGGGAATTCAAAGCCATCGGCGACCGTTAACGAACGTACCGCCGGACTTTAGTCCGTGCGTTCCTGGCAACTCGGTTGTGTATAAAATTTAAAATACGGACTAAAGTCCGTGGGTACGTAAAAGCCCCAATCGTTCCGATTGGGGCTTTTTTATTGGATTAAACTGCCCAGTTTCCTCAAACCATCGGCAATCTGCCCGTCGAACGGTCGGCCGAAACTCAATCGGAAGTAATTGGAAAACCGCCCGTCCGTACTGAAAATCTGACCGGGAGCGATGCTGATTTTGTGCCGCAAGGCGGTTTGAAACAATTCATAGGCATTGACCGACTGATTCATTTCCAGCCACAGCACATACCCGCCCTGCGGATTGGTCATCTTGCTGTCCGCCGGAAAGTACTCCGAAATCGCCCGGCTGTATTGGAGGCATTGGGTATGCAGCGCTTTCCGCAGATTCCGCATGTGGAGATCAAATCGCCCGTTTTCAAAAAACAGACCAACCGCCAACTGTGTCACCGTGGTGGACGAAACCGCCGTCATCCGTTTCTGATTGAGGACGTTGGGTAAAAACCGCCCTGGTAAACACCAGCCTACGCGGTAGCCGGGCGCCAGCGTTTTCGAGACCGACGTACAGAGCATTACCAGCCCGTTCTGATCAAAACTTTTGCAGGTTCGGGGGCGTTGTTTGCCAAAATAGAGTTCGCCATAAATATCGTCCTCAATCAATGGTACCTCGTGATGAGCGAGCAGATTTACCAACTGCCGTTTATGCTCGTCGGACAAGCAACTGCCGGTTGGATTGTTGAACGTCGGCACAAACAGACAGGCTGCAATTCGGACGGTTTTCAGCGCGTTTTCCAGGTAATCCAGATCCAGGCCGGAAACCGGGTGCGTCGGAATTTGCAACGCCTTCAAGCCCAGACCCTGTAAAACCGAGAAAATTCCGAAGTACGTCGGGCTGTCAATTGCCACCGTATCGCCTGGCACGGTCACGGCCCGAAGGCAGATCATCAGCGCGTCGACACAGCCGTGGGTGGTTACCACTTCATTTTCTGTAACGGTGATACCACCCGAAACCGCATAGCGGGCAATCTGCGTGCGTAACAACCGGTTTCCCTGCACTTCCTCGTAATTCAGGCAACTGGCCGGATGCTTCCGCAGCGCTTCGGCCAGCGCTTTGTTGAGTTTACTCTGCGGCAGTAATTCGAGAGCGGGCGTAGCCAGCGCCAGCTGCGTCATTTCTTCATCACTGCGATGCTGGTAGACCTGCGCAATCATGTCATCCACACTGATTCGGGCCGGATCGGTTACCGGTTTTGATTCAATGGGTGCAGGAATCAAATGGCGTTTGCGGTAACACACATAATAGCCTGACTTGGTGCGCGCTTCGATCATCCCCTTCTTTTCCAGCTCACAATACGTCCGAAAGGCCGTACTCAGGCTAATTCCCTGCTCTTCGCTCAGGGCCCGGACAGACGGAAGTTTGTCACCGGTTTTCAGGACACCAGTCATAATCAGGTGCTCAAACCGTTCGGCCATCTGCTGGTATAAAAAATCGGAAGAATCCGTCGCAGTAATTTTAGTCATTAGGCAATCTGTTATGCTCGAAATTTAAAAAACTGAATCTGTTTTTCGAGCGTTCAGCTCCCGTTTTTTACAAAACGATAACAACCTGTTTACTAATTGAACCATCCAGGATCCGAATCATGACAAAAATCCCTTTCTATCAGGTCGACGCTTTTACCGATCAGCCTTTCGCCGGAAACCCGGCTGGCATCTGTTTGTTTGAAGACCACCAGTTGACCGACAACCAGTTACAGGCCATTGCCGCCGAGGTGAATCTTTCGGAAACCGCTTTTCTCTGGCCATCCGCCAATGGCTATCACCTCCGCTGGTTTACACCCGCCGTCGAGGTGGCGCTCTGTGGTCATGCCACACTGGCGAGTGCGAGTGTCTTGTGGGAAACCGGTCGCGCATCGCGGGATTCACCGATCCGGTTTCAAACGCTCAGTGGGGAGTTGATCGCCCATCCGGGAACCGCAAACTGGATTGAGCTGGATTTTCCGGCTCAGTACGGCACTGCCGTTACGTTACCTGACGGGCTCTGCCAGGCATTGGGTATTGAGCCGGTTCCGGCGTTATTTATGGAAGACCGGTATCTGATCGAACTTGCCACGGAAGAGCAGGTTCGAAATCTCAAACCCGATTTCCGGGCGTTATCGCCCTACGACCACGCCATCGTGACCAGCCGATCCGCGCTGGGTTCGCCTTTCGATTTCGTCTCCCGGTTTTTCACGACCCGGGCCGGTATTGACGAAGACCCCGTGACGGGTTCAGCCCATTGCTGTCTGGCGACGTATTGGGCCGACAAATTGGAGAAAACTGAGTTTCTGGCTTATCAGGCGTCGGAACGGGGTGGTATTCTGAAAGTTCGGCTGGAGGGCGACCGGGTTCGTCTGACGGGGCAAACCGTCATGCTAATTGAAGGTACGTTCCGAATACCGGTTAACTAACTGTTACGCATCTTGTCCGACAGTAAACATTCCAAACAAAAAAAGAGGTGGTCAGCAAACCGCCAACCACCTCTTCATCTGTCAAACAAAATTTATTTTTCTGCTACGGTTAGGCAAAACCGCACGACGATTTTTTTAATCAACCGCATCGTCGCCGTCTCCTGCCCCGCCGACTGGATCAACCAATGCGTCTTCGTTTTCGTTGACCATCGCCCGGATTTTCGCTTCCAGTTCGGCCATCAATTCCGGATTGTCGGACAGCAGGTTTTTAACGGCATCACGACCTTGTGAAAGACGGTTTCCTTCGTACGAGAACCAGGAGCCGGATTTTTTCACGATTTCCAGCTCAACCGCCAAGTCAAGCACTTCGCCCACTTTCGAGATTCCCTGACCGTACATGATGTCAAATTCGATCACTTTGAACGGAGCGGCCAGTTTATTCTTCACCACTTTCACTTTCGTGCGGTTTCCGATAATATCGTCGCCGTCTTTAATCTGTCCAACCCGGCGAATATCCAGACGAACCGATGAATAGAATTTCAGCGCGTTACCACCCGTTGTCGTTTCAGGATTACCAAACATCACGCCGATTTTTTCGCGTAACTGGTTGATAAAGATGCAGCAGCAACCGGTTTTATTAATCACCCCGGTCAGTTTCCGCAGCGCCTGAGACATCAAGCGCGCTTGCAGACCCATTTTGCTTTCGCCCATATCGCCTTCCAGTTCGGCTTTCGGAACGAGAGCCGCCACGGAGTCAATAACAATGATGTCGATGGCACCGGAGCTGATCAGGTGCTCGGCAATTTCGAGCGCCTGTTCCCCGTTGTCGGGTTGAGATATCAATAAATTTTTAGTGTCGATTCCTAATTTTTCAGCATAGGAGCGGTCGAACGCATGCTCGGCGTCGATAAATGCAGCCAGACCACCGGTTTTCTGAGCCTCGGCAATGCAATGCATCGTCAGTGTGGTTTTCCCCGACGATTCCGGCCCGTAGATTTCAACGACCCGTCCGCGCGGAACACCACCGATACCCAGCGCCAGGTCCAACCCCAGCGAACCCGTCGAAATAACCGGAATATCAACGACTTTACTTTCGCTCAGCCGCATGACAGTGCCCTTGCCATAGGCTTTGTCCAACTTTTCAATGGTTGTTTGCAGGGCTTTCAGTTTGTTGTCCGTAGCCGTACTAGCGGTTGCTTGTGCCATGTGATGTGTTTTTCCTCAAAAAATGATTTTTAGTATGATTAGCCTTATAAAATTACGATTTTGCGGTCAGATTTGCAAGGGCCGTTGTAAAAAATAAATAATACATGAAGCGTATTATACGCACACCGAACCGTCAAATTCTCACACAATTTAAACAGAGTTGCGAAAATAACAATCATTTTCGCTGGATATATATATTATTTATATGTTATTTCTATTTTAGAACGCATATAACTTTCGCACAACCGGACAACCAGTCCTTCGATCAGCGGTTGGTGGTCGACAGCACCCGAAAACTAAATTTTCGCTTCAACAGCCTGGGATTTGCCAAAAACAACGAGTTTTTTGGACCGATCGCCGACGGTTACACGCTTTTCGGTTACCAGCTCAATCCCCGATTAGCCTATCAACCTGCTCCGAACGTGGTGCTGGAAGCAGGTATCTATTTGAAGAGCGACTTTGGCCAGGAACGAATCACCCAGCTTGCGCCGACGTTCACGGTGAAATTCCGGCACAAAAACTGGAATTACCTCTTTGGGACGCTGGAAGGTTCCGTTAGTCACAAGCTGATCGAGCCGCTTTACAATTTCGAGCGGTTGCTGCGGCAACGCATTGAGAACGGTCTGCAAATCAACCACCAAACCACCCGGACATTTTTCGACTTCTGGATCAGTTATCTGCAAAATACGCTTCCCGGTTACACCCGACAGGAACACTTCTGGGGAGGATTTTCGCTGGAGCGGTCGTTGCTGCACAAACCTGGTTTTCAACTTTCGATTCCGGTTCAGCTAACGGTTTTTCACGCCGGAGGGCAGAACATCGTCAGCCCATTACCGGTACGAACTGCTCTGAACGCTGCCGCGAGCCTGAGTGCCAAGTGGCAGCGCAGAACGAGCGGTTTTTTGCGGTCGGCCCGGCTGGATACTTACGTGGTGGGTTATTCCGAAAATGCGGAGAAGAACTACGCGGGGGGCGGTTTTTATCCCAATCTGACCGTCCAGTTCAAGCCCCTGACGGTTTTGATCAGTTACTGGCGCGGAACGAACTACCGGGCCGAATACGGTGGGGATTTATACCAAAGTTATACCCGACGATTCAACAGTGTCTATCAGGAGAAGAATCGCCAGTTAGTGATCGTGCGATTGTTAAAAGATATATCTGTAAGCGAGGGAGTTTCGGTCACGGCGCGGTTTGAACCGCATTATGATTTAAACAACGGAAAATTTGAGCATTCGGAAGGGGTTTATATCAATTTTCGGCGGTAAAAAACCGGAAGAGTCTCTACTTTTGTTTATGGTAAAAAAAATCCTGCTGGCGCTTTTAGGCGTATGTATCGTGCTCGGAATCGCGTACCACGAGTTGATCGGGTACGGGTGGATGCAGGCCCGGGGGCAATTCAGGATTTTGTGGAATACCCGCCCGGTTGAAGAAGTACTGGCCGACGCGTCGTTTCCGGATTCGCTGAAGCAGAAAATTGAACTTATTCAGGAAATCAAGCGTTATGCCGTTGATTCTCTGGGTATTAATCCGTCCAAAAATTATACTACGTTTTATGACCAGCATGGTCAACCGATTCTGTGGGTAGTGGTGGCTTCGGAAAAATACCGGCTCAATGCAAAAGAATGGGCGTTTCCGATCATTGGCACGTTTGCTTACAAAGGCTTTTTTGAACACGAACGCGCCATGCAGGAACTCGACGCCCTGAAACAACAGGGCTACGATACGCGTTTAAATGAAGTATCGGCCTGGTCGACCTTAGGATTTTTCCGCGACCCGATTCTGTCGTCGATGCTGAAACGTTCCGAAGGGCAGCTGGCCGAATTGATTATTCATGAACTGACACACGGCACGCTGTTTGTGAAAGACAACCTGGAATACAACGAAAACCTCGCCGATTTTGTCGGTGAATATGGTGCATTGAAATTCCTGACCCAGAAATACGGTGCCGATTCACCAGCGGCACTCGATTACCTGGATTCGAAACAATACGGTGAAAAATACGACGAGCACGTGTTGCGGGGGACGCTGAAACTGGATAGTTTATACGCCACTTACAACCCTCAAACACCCGAACGGGTCAGAGAGGAAAAGAAGTGGCAGTTGATCGACCAAATTGTGGAAACCGTTGATACGCTGGAAACCAAGCCCGTAACGGGGCCACCGGTTACTAAAAAGCGTCGGTTCAATAAACAGAATTTACCAAATAACGCGTACTTCGTAGCCTACAAAACGTACCGGCAGCAACAAAACAGTTTTCGGCGCGAGTTTGAAGAGAAGTTTAACCGTAATTTTAGTCAGTATCTGACGTATTTGAAAAAAACGTATCCGTCCCTGTAATTTTCTGTGACGGTTGAGTACCCTTTTATGGCGGTTCATGCGTTTCTAGTGGTAATAACCTATCTCTAATCTTGAAATTTGCGGGGCCATGGGTCAAGCGATCATGAAAAAAGTAGTCCTCATTTTGTCCATCATCACCACCGCGGCTTTGTCGCAGGTGGCGTTAAAACCGGATAATGCCTATCGCCGGGTTGCCAACACCAGTTTTGGCGCGGGCGAACACCTGGAATATAAGGTCCATTACGGAATTTTTAACGCAGCAGAGGCTACTGTCGATGTCGCTCCAACGCTGTATAAAGTCAATGAGCGGCCTTGTTACCGGGTAAATATTTACGGTCGCACGGTGGGCGCTTTCGATCTCATTACCCGCATTCGCAACACCTGGCGTTCTTACATTGACACCACGGCCATTCTGCCGCAGAAATTTTTTGCGCACATTGAAGAAGGCAACCACCGCAAGGAAGAAAACGTCACCTTCAATCATTTCAATAACACCGTTCAGTCAGAAGAAAAAACCGAAAAGGATATTTTTAAGGTGCCCGACAACGTACACGATGTCATCAGTGGTTACTACTACCTGCGGACCATCGATTTCAGCCGGGTCAATACCAACCAGACTATCGAAGTTCCGGCGTTTTTCGACGACCAGATTTACAATATGAAAGTCCGCTACCGCGGCAAGGAAACCATCAAAACCAAGTTTGGCCATATCAACGTCCTCAAGCTCAACCCAGTTTTGCCCGAAAACAAACTCTTTAAGGGCGAAGATGCCATTCGGATCTGGGTATCGGACGATGCCAACAAAATCCCGGTGAAAATCGAAGTGGAGTTGTGGGTCGGTTCGATGGAAATGGACCTGAAAAAGCATTCCGGTTTACGCAACGACCTGCGGTTTTTTAAACAGTAACGAACGTATGCCCGGACCGCCGGGTGGCCCCGTTTAGTCCGTGGCTTTCTTATTATTCTGAAGGCCACGGACTAAAGTTCGGGCGTACGTAATGAACCCCGGCAAATGGTCGTAGGAAATTTCCGAATACGGTTTTTCCTCCGCTCCGAAACTCTGATAATACGCCTTCACCGACTCCGCACCCACCGCCGGGCTTTCAAAATCGAACGCCATCGGCTGTCCGGCAAACTCCTCAATCAGTCGATTGATCATCCAAAGTCGAGCCTGTTGTTTCCGGCCGGATGTAGATGCCCCATTGAAGAGGTAAATGATTCGGTCGCGATCCAGAACGAACAAACCACCTGCTTCGGCCGTTTCCGAATCCGGTTTTCGAGCCAGCCAGATGCGCGCCAATCCCCGGTTTTGCAATGCATCGACGGCATTGGCAAACCGGTCGTAGATCGTTAAATCGAGGTTTATTCCCCCAACGGCTTTCTCCTCATTGTGTTTCCGATGCAAGTGAATCAGCGGCCGAATGTCCGGTTTTTCCTCCACGACCCAATCCGTATTGCGCGCCCGGTTGAGGTTTATTTTCCGATCCATGGCGTAGTTTCGGAAGAGGTCTACATACGGTTTATCCAGCGGCAACACGTGATTGTGACGCTTGATCACCGAAAAACTGTCTGGAAATTGCAGCTCGGTTTCGTTTGTTTCGTTAAACCGGTACGAAACAATCCACTTAAAAGTGTGCGTTAACTGGCGAAAAAAAACAGCTGATGCAGATGGGAGATCGAAGGTATCCCGGCTGAAAATGCCCAGTTGCTGGCAATAATCCGGCTGGTAAACGTAGCGAATACCGTATTTTTTTTGGTAGACGACCGGCATCACGGCCACGTATCTTCCCCGATCTTCGGCCACCACTCCCCCCCAGTACGGTGCGCCGGCGCCCGTTGTCAATGCATCCAGGTACCACGAAAACGCGTAAATCAGCCGCTGCGCCGATACACCCACGCAGTCATCCCACAAAACCGGGTTTATGTTGGCGCGATCCAGATACCGAATAGTCATCACGGAAAAAGCGTTTGGTGCAGCCATTTCTTTATCCGGTGCAAGAACTGCACCGATTCCGGCAACTGGTTACTCACCAACCGGAAATAGGATTCGGATTCAGCCCCGAAACTGCGGTTAAAAGCCGCCAGATTTTCCACTTCGGGACTTTCAAAATCAAACCAGAGCGGTTTCCCGGCATATTCCCGGATAAATTGATCCAGAATAAGCGTCCGCGCGTTGCCTTTGCGGCCTTCCGGGCTGGCTGAACAGAAGAGATGGATGACCCGGTTTACATCCGTCACCAGCAAACAACCCGCTTCCACCCGACCATTTTGCACCGCCACCCGGATTCGAACCTGCTGCCGACGCTGTAAAACCGCCACCAGTTGCCGGAGCTGCTCGTAAGCCCCCGGCGCAACCCGACCGATGCCCGCCGTGTTGTGGTTCCGAAACAAATCAATGAGCGGTTCTACGTCATCGGTATCTGCAAAATCCCAACCGTAGTGCAATCCGCGTTTCAGATTCGTTTTCCGATCTTTGGAATAACCCGCAAACAGTTCACTGTAAGGGCGTTGTAAATTCAGAACGTGGTTTGTCAGCGGAAGTACCTGCGTAGAATCGGTGGAGCGTTCAGAGGTATTGGCCGGATGAATCTGGTACGACGGGATGTAGCGAATGTGATGATAAAGTGCCCGAAAAAACCGGTCCCAATCTGCCGTATCGGGTGTTTTATCCGCAGCAAACAGCCCCAATTGATGGCAAAAAAGCGGCTGAATAACCGCCTTAACGCCATACCGTTTCCGAACGGGTAATGGCATCACAAACGCATAATCATCTGCTACCAGCAATTCCCAACCCGGCGATACCACATCCAGATACCACGAAAACGCATAAATCATCCGTTGAGGAGAAAGCGCTATGCACCGGTCATATGCCTGATCATCGATTTGATTTCGGGAGAGGTAGCGAACCAAGGGGATTGCAGTTTTCGGTGTTCGGGTTACGGTATTCGGTTGCGGTTTCCCGCCGGAACTGACGCGGTTATTTCTAACCGTTAACTGAAAACCGTAAACCAAATTACCTTATTTCAATGAGCTTTTCAGCTTATCGATGGTTTCGCGGAGTTGCGGGTTGGTGTTGGTCAGGTCGCTGATCGTTTGGATGGCGTGGATCACCGTGCTGTGGTCGCGGCCGCCGAAGTGGTAACCGATTGATTTCAATGATAGCTCGGTCTGGTCTTTGGCCAGGAACATGGCAATCTGACGCGGAAAAACCGCTTCCTTCTTGCGGCTTTTGCTCTTCAAATCGGCGACTGTAACGCTGAAATGAGCCGCTACAACGTCCTGAACCGTATCGATGGTAACTTCTTTTTCCGAGTCGATGATGATATTCCGCAGCGTGTTGCGGGCCAGATCGAGGTCGATTTCCCGGCGGTTGAGCGATGCCTGCGCCATCAGCGATACAATCACGCCCTCCAGCTCCCGCACGTTCGTATTGATGCTGTGGGCCAGGTATTCGATGACGTTGTTTTCGATATAAATGCCTTCGGCCAGCAGTTTTTTCTGGATGATCGCCGTCCGCGTTTCCAGATCCGGCTGGGTCAAATCCGCCGTCAGTCCCTGCTTAAACCGCGATTGAAGCCGGTCCTGCATGCCCTGCAAATCGCGCGGGGCGCGGTCGGAGGTCATGATGATCTGCTTTTTCGCGCCGTGCAGGTGGTTAAAAATATGGAAAAAAGTCTCCTGCGTTTTTTCTTTTCCTGCCCAGAACTGCACATCGTCGATGATCAGCACGTCGACCTGCATGTAAAAACCCATGAAATCCCGCAGCGAATCGGTCCGGATGGAATTGATAAACTGGGTCGTGAATTTTTCGGAAGAGACGTAAAGGACGAATTTATCCTGATTATTATTCTTGATGTAATTGCCAACGGCCTGCACGAGATGCGTTTTACCCAAACCGACCCCGCCGTAAATCATCAGCGGATTGAACGCCGTCGTTCCCGGATTTTGGGCAATCGCAAAACCCGCCGAGCGACCCAGGCGGTTGCAGTCGCCTTCGATAAAATTATCAAAAGTATACGTTGGATTCAGGTATGAATCCAGTTGCAGCGAATCGAGGTCCTTCATTTCGAAAGGACTCTTCAGAATATCGGCGTCCACATTATCGGGCTTGGCCGTCTGGGGCGATTTGGTGGTCGGTACGTTGACTGTCAGTGGCTTACTCCCTTCGTCGCCTTTATCCACAATGATGGAATACTGTAATTGCCCGTGGTGACCGATGGCAAAATCGAGCGCTTTCCGCAGCAAATGTACGTAGTTTTCCTCCAGCCATTCGTAAAAGAACTGGCTGGGTACCTGGATGGTCAGTTCGCTGCCGTTCAGGCGCAGGGGAACAATTGGCTCAAACCAGGTCCGAAAACTCTGGTCAGGAATGTTCTCCTGGATCACCTGCAAGCAGCGGTTCCAGACCGTCACTGCTTCGCGCTGTATGCCGGGTACGGATAGGTTCACAGTTACATTTTTGCCAACATAAAGCTAAATTGCCAAGCGACAATTAGCCCGGTGGGTGAAAAAAGGGAGACAAAAGTAGAAAAAAAATCAGAGCAGACAAGGTGGCTTACCCAACTCTGAGCGGATAAAAATACGGCCCGATTTTTTATCTATCAATACAGTAAAATAGATTATAAAAATAATACAACCCAGAGGTGGACAGTCGCGGATTCTGCTGTGGCTTTACTCCGAAAAGACCTAACTTTGAAAAAATGGTTGAATGGTTTTGAGGGTTGAATGATTCAAAATGGTTTCGACGGTTAACCAGATAACGTAGTTTGAGTGATTCACGATCGCTGCTGTAATGAAAGCCATCTAACCATTTTTAACCATCCAACCATTCCCCTTTAAGATGTTCGTTATGCCCGATCTCACTATACAAAAATGGTTTCCGTCCGTCACCAAAGCGGAATGGATTCAGCAGGTTACAACCGACCTGAAAGGAAAATCCATTGAATCGCTGAATCGAACAACGCTGGACGGCCTTGAGACAGAACCATTTTACACTGCCGAAGACCTTGCTAATCAGTCACGTACCGAAAACCGATCAACCTTGACAACTGGTCGACCGCTGGGCTGGCTAACGGTTCCCGATGTACCATTCACGACTGAACAGGAAACCAACACGATCCTGCGGGATTGGCTCACGAAAGGTGCGGACGGTTTTCGGATCGACCTGAGCGGTTTTGAGGTTGCTCAACTGGATTGGCTCCGGCTGCTAAATGGCCTGAAACTGAGTGAGACGCCGGTTTGGCTCCGGACCAACGGACAATCAGGGCAGGCGGCCAACGCCCTGAACCGGTTTTTGCCGTATCAACTGAAAGGCGGATTTTTCGATGAGCCGATTGCCCGTCGTCTCCAGTTCGGAAATGATCCGAAAGAAGCTATTGCGCAGGTAACTGAAGCCACACGGCTGACCCTGAATTCTCCTCAGTTCCGAACCATTACTGCCGGAAGTACGGTTTTTCACAACTCCGGAGCAACGGCCACGCAGGAACTTGCTTTTACCCTGAATACGGTCGTTGACCTGTATGACCGGTTGACGGATTCCGGATTAACCGTTGAGCAAATCGCTCCGAAAACCGCGTTGTCGGTGTCCGTCGGAACGAGTTATTTCACTGAAATCGCCAAGCTCCGCGCGCTCCGCATCCTCTGGCAGCGGCTTTTAGCCTTTTATGATGCATCGTTCATCCAAGCCGGCGGACCAATTCCTCAATCCTCATTTATCCACGCTCAAACGTCAACGTTTTATGATTCCACAGCCACGCCCTACAACAACCTGCTCCGGGCGACAACCGAAGCCATGGCTGCCGTAATCGGTGGGTGTGATTCGCTGACCATTCATCCGTACGATGCGGTTTTCGAAGAACCCGACGCGTTTTCCAACCGGATTGCCCGCAACATTTCGATTTTGCTGAAGGAAGAAGCGCACCTGGACAAAACGCTCGACCCATCGGCGGGTTCGTATTACCTCGAAACGTTGACGAAACAATTGGTTGGATCGGCCTGGGACTTGTTTTTGAAAGTGGAAAACCTGGGCGGTTTGTTGAAAGCAGTCGAAAGCGGTTTTATTCAGGAAGAAATCGACAAGGCGTATCAGGCCAAAGTTGATGCCGTGGAAAATGGGCGAATTCTGGTGGGCGTAACGAAGTTTCGGAGCAACGAAGCGGCCGTTGCCAGCCCCGAACGTTCCCCTACTAACGAACCGGGCTTAGCCGAACGACGGTTAGCCGAACGTTTTGAATAACTTATATCCGCCAAACCGGTATGCGCCCGACTTTCAAGACGACACCCCCTCAACCCTCCGCCGACTCAAAACCGCCGTCGGCTACCAGCTCCGCACGTCCTTTCGTCACTTCCGAGGGCATTAAAATAAAACCGCAGTACGAACCCGCTGACCTCGTCAATGCGCAGCACCTCGGCTCCGTGGCCGGAATTCCGCCGTTTTTGCGCGGACCGTACAGCAGCATGTACGTGACACAGCCGTGGACCATTCGCCAGTATGCCGGTTTTTCGACGGCGGAAGATTCCAATGCTTTTTACCGCCGGAATCTGGCCGCCGGGCAAAAAGGGCTTTCGGTTGCGTTCGATCTGGCAACCCACCGGGGTTACGATTCGGATCATCCTCGCGTGTTCGGGGATGTCGGAAAAGCCGGGGTTGCCATCGATACCGTTGAGGACATGAAAATTCTGTTCGATCAGATTCCGCTCGATCAGATGTCGGTGTCGATGACCATGAACGGAGCGGTTTTGCCGATTCTGGCGTTTTACATCGTGGCCGCCGAGGAACAGGGCGTTCGGCCGGAACAGTTGTCGGGAACGATTCAGAACGACATTCTGAAGGAGTTTATGGTGCGAAACACGTACATCTATCCGCCCGAACCGTCGATGCGCCTGGTCGGCGATATTTTTGCCTACACAAGTCGCTACATGCCGAAGTTCAACTCCATCAGCATCAGCGGTTATCACATGCACGAAGCAGGAGCGCCCGCCCACATCGAACTGGCGTATACGCTGGCCGACGGCCTGGAATACATCCGGACGGGTCTGAAAGCCGGGATGAACATCGACGACTTTGCGCCCCGCCTGTCGTTTTTCTGGGGAATCGGCATGAACCATTTCATGGAAATTGCCAAAATGCGGGCGGCCCGGGTTTTGTGGGCGACACTAGTCAGATCGTTCGATCCGAAAAATCCGAAATCGCTGGCGTTGCGAACCCATTGTCAGACAAGTGGCTACAGCCTGACCGAACAGGATCCGTTCAACAACGTAGCCCGAACGTGTGTGGAAGCGCTGGCGGCCGTTTTGGGTCATACGCAGTCGTTGCACACCAATTCGCTCGACGAAGCGATTGCCCTGCCCACCGATTTTTCGGCCCGAATTGCCCGCAACACGCAGCTTTATTTGCAATACGAAACCGATGTTACCGCCATTGTTGACCCGTGGGGCGGTTCGTATTACGTTGAATACCTGACCGATCAATTGATCCAGAAAGCCGGGGCACTGATTCAGGAAGTGGAAGCGCTCGGCGGCATGACCAAGGCCATCGAAACCGGTTTGCCCAAACTGCGCATCGAGGAAGCAGCCGCCCGCAAACAGGCCCGGATCGATTCCGGCAAGGACGTCATTGTCGGGGTGAACAAATACCGGCCCGAATCCGAGAAAGAAATCGAGTTGCTGGAAGTTGATAATCAAGCGGTTCGCGAGGGTCAAATCCGGCGGATTAACGAAATAAAGCAGAAACGGAATACGGAGAAGGTTGAAGCAGCACTGCAGGCGCTAACTGACGCAGCTATGAACCCCACCCCCAGCCCCTCCCCCGTAGGGAGGGGAGAAGGACCAGAGACATTTGGCACGAGACCATTTTTCAATAGCGAGGCAGAGAAGTGGAAAGTGCTTAAAAACTTTGCTCGTGCAAGCCGGAAAGAGCCTACAAAAGCGGAAGAACTGTTATGGGAACAACTACGAGGTAAACGATTGCTCAATACAAAATTCTGCCGGCAACACGCTATCCAGGATTTTATTGTTGACTTTGTGTCGCTTGACAAACAGTTAGTTATTGAAGTCGACGGCGAAATACATGCAAAACAACAGGCATATGACGCGCTAAGAACGGAGTATCTGAATGCTAATGGGTTACGGGTAATCCGTTTCACTAATGACGAGGTCATTAATAGTATGAATATCGTCTTATCCAAAATTAAAGAAGCAGTCGAGTTACCTAATCAGTCCACTTTTCCCCTCCCTACGGGGGAGGGGTCGGGGGCGGGGTTCAAGGAATCAAACCTCCTCGCCCTTGCCATCGAAGCGGCCCGTTACCGCGCCACCTTAGGAGAAAT
This sequence comes from Larkinella rosea, assembly GCF_003858635.1. Classification (GTDB taxonomy): domain Bacteria; phylum Bacteroidota; class Bacteroidia; order Cytophagales; family Spirosomataceae; genus Larkinella; species Larkinella rosea. The sequence goes on along the minus strand of NZ_RQJO01000009.1, from coordinate 508,318 downwards.
TTCGTACGCTATGGAGAAAGCATTTGGCCGTCACAAAGCCACCATCCGCGCCGTGTCGGGGATTTATTCCGCCGAAGTATCCGATGATGAAAACTTCCGGCTCGCCCGCCAGTTCACCGACCGGTTTGCCGAACGGGAAGGTCGTCGCCCCCGGATTCTGGTCGCTAAAATGGGACAGGACGGCCACGATCGGGGTGCCAAAATCATCGCGACCAGCTTCGCCGATCTGGGCTTTGATGTCGATATGGGACCTCTTTTCCAGACACCGGAAGAAGTGGCCCGTCAAGCCGCTGAAAACGATGTTCACGTTGTTGGCGTATCGAGTCTGGCAGCGGGGCATAAAACGCTGATTCCACAATTGATCGAAGAATTGAAGAAAATCGACCGGGCCGACATTCTGGTCATTGCGGGCGGAGTAATACCCGCGCAGGATTACCAGTTTCTCTACGATGCGGGCGTGAAAGGTGTTTTCGGACCGGGCACGGTTATTTCGGTAGCCGCGCAAAAAATACTGAAAGAGCTCATGCCGGAGTTGGGCGGGCAGTAACGTATAGTTACTTTATTGAAATTCAAACCCTTAGCTACAAAACAAACGTTCAATGGCCTGGAACCCAGACACCTACAACAAGTTCAAATCCGAGCGGTTTGCCCCTTTTTATGACGTACTGGCGTTGATCGAAGTCCGCGAGCGTATGGACGTCATTGACCTGGGTTGCGGAACCGGCGAACTGACCCGCAAACTCGCCGATGCCCTCCCCTATTCCAATGTGCTGGGCGTTGACTCTTCGCAGGAAATGCTGAATGACTCACTCCCCTTTGCCAATGAGCAGGTCCGGTTCGAGCAGAAATCCATTGAAGATCAGGTTCGAAATTCCGACAAAAAGTGGGATCTGGTTTTTTCCAATGCCGCCATTCAGTGGGTCGATGACCACGAAGCCCTGTTGCCAAAAATCATTTCCCTTCTCAAACCAACTGGGCAATTAGCCATCCAGCTCCCGGCACAACATCACAACGCCCTGAATAAAATGTTGAACGATCTGGCTGACGAAGAACCTTTTAAAACCCAATTACAGGGCTGGCAACGGACTCCACCGGTTTTAGAAATTGAGCAATATGCGCGCTTGTTATTTGAGAATGGCGGCCGGGAAATAACGGTTTTCGAAAAGATTTATCCACTGGTTGTGTCAGATTCAACGGCACTTTATGAGTGGGCGTCGGGAACGACTTTAATTCCGTATACCGAAAAATTAAACGACGAAAACCAGCACCGGTTTATAAACGAATTCAAAAACCGCCTGCAAAAACAGTTTGCAAAAGCACCGGTTTTTTATCCGTTTAAACGGATTGTGATGAAGGCTGTTTTTTGAAAAGCGGGCTATTCTTTCACCTCCGGTTTTTCCACCAATCCAATTCGGGCGGAATGTCGAATGGCTTCGGCGCTGTGTTTGAAATAACAACAGGGTACGCCAGCGGCAATAATCTGATCGACAAAGCCCTGCGTACGGACTTCATTATCTTTGTGCACCCGACGCAGGTAAACGCAGCGAATCTGGGTCGGAAAGTGTTGAACCAGAGACGTATAAATATTAGGATCTTCCTGCGTATCATCGCCCAGCAACACAAATTTCATTTCGGGAAACGCTTCCAGAATTCGGACAATCCGCGCAAATTTGGTGACGTGTTTGTTCTGACCGGTTTTCCAGACTTCGCGAAACCGTTTGATCTGGCTCAGCAAATAGATGCCGTCGGGCATGTCGTTCTTTTCGCAGAACGTCAGAATGTAGTCGTACAGATTCCACTCGCTACTCGACACGTAAAAGAACGGATTCGGAGCATTGGCATCCGTTTCGGCGCGTGCCAGCAACTGGTAATGCCTGACCACATCTTCGAACGGGTCGCGGCTGTGGGCGTTTTCGCTCAGCATCACGTGAATCCGTTTGCGCAGATTGGCCGAGTGCGAAATCAGGAACGTATCGTCGATGTCGGACACAAAACCGTATTGCGTTGAATGCGAGCGATAGACTTCGCCTTCGCCCGTGGCCACCGGATTTTCCGGACCCAGGTTTTCCGTAATCAAATCGACTTTCACCGGATGCCAGCCTGGTGCGATGGGTTCGTCGGACGTCCATTCCAGCCGAAAAAAACCGTCTTTTTCGGTAATAAACCGCACATCTTCCCGAATGCCGTTCGCTTTCACCGTGGCGCCCGAAACCGGTCGCATCATAAAAAGTCGCAGCAGCGAAAAGGAATTGATCCAGAAATTCTGGCGGTATTTCTGACGGGGCAGCGGGCTCCGGCGCAATACGTGACCAAACACGACAATCTTCTGCTGATGAACATACCCCCGGTAAACTTTCACAACGGGCTCGTCGCTAATCCGGAGCCATCGTAAGATTTTATGTTTTAATCCGCCACTTGCCTTCATTCTTTGTTTATTGGAAAAAGTATTCGGTTTTCAGTTTACGGTTTACGGTGGCTGACGCGCTCCGGTTTCGTGCGCCCGCCATCCATCGCAGCGCCGGTCCAGCAAAAACGGAAAATCGTATCCCGAAAACCGTAAACCATTTTATCGAACTAACTCAGGAACATGCAGGAAGCTAAAAAGTTAAAATTTTTGTTCGCCATCAACCCGATTTCCGGCGGACAGGACAAATCTACCTGGGAATCGGGCATCCGTGCTTTCTTCGAAAAACAACCTCATTCGGCCGAACTGTTCCTGCTGGACGGTAAAAATGACGACACTGAACTTCCCAAACACATTGAATCCTATCGGCCCGACCGTCTGGTGGCTGTGGGCGGAGATGGGACTATCAAATTTGTGGCTGAACACGCTTTAAACGCCAAGATACCGCTGGGGATTATTCCGGCGGGATCGGCAAACGGCATGGCCAAAGAATTGAATATTCCGGCAACCCTGGAGGGAAGTCTGGAAGTGTTAGTCAACGGCCTTGAAAAACCGATCGACCTGATTTGCGTCAACGGCACCGAACATTGCCTGCACCTGAGCGACATCGGCATGAACGCCCAGTTGGTGAAATATTTCGATGAAGGCAAAATGCGCGGTAAAATCGGCTACGCCCGGGGCGTGTTACGGGTTCTGATGCGAAGACGGCTCCTGAAACTACAGATCAATACCGGCGACGAAGTGGTGCATCGTGCGGCTTTTATGGTTGTGCTCGCCAACGCCCGGATGTACGGAACGGGTGCGGTTATCAACCCCGATGGCGATGTGGCCGATGGCAAATTTGAGGTAGTCGTCATCCGCAAACTTTCGCTGCTTTCCATCTTACGAATGTTTATTCACTTCCGTCCGTTCGATCCGAAATACATTGAAATTTTTCCGGCCACCTCGGTCCATATCGTCACCAAACGGAAAGCGTATTTTCAGATCGACGGGGAATACCGGGGAAGAATCCGGGAATTGACGGCTGAAATCTGGCCGGGACATTTGCGGGTCATTTTGCCGGAAAAAGCCAAAATCTGAACCGGAATGACTCTCATTTACGCCAGTTATCCACCCAAAACCGCTCGTTGTCAAATCCGGATGGTGGCGGTTCCGAAACCGCTTTACATTTGAGTCATCGTTCAACGCAAAACCAACGCAACAATGGCTAATGTAAAAACCGTGATCGAAGAATGGGCCGTCAAGGACCTCGAAGATGGTTCGTCCCTGAAAATCGCCGTCCTCGGCTGCACCGAACTCGGCAACGAATCGCGACCCGGCATCCAGGTGATGTACATGGGAAACATCATCAACTACGAACCGTTGTTTGTGGAACGTCTGGCGTATCAGGCTCACAAAGCGGGCGTTAGCGAATATTTACTAACCGATTATTCCTGGACGTATTACGAAGATCAGTACATCAAAAATTCATTGATCATCGGTTCTCCGCTCAAAGCCCGGGTCGAGGTAAAAACCCGCTCGTCCAAACCGGTCATCAAAGAATACGAACTTCCGTTTGAAGTGTAAAAATAGACATGAGATTTGAGACAAGAGAATAGAGACTAAAACACAATTTGGCCAATTTTTAAAGTCTCTTGTCTCACGTCTAACCTCTTTGCTCTGAATAAAAAATTGAAACCATATCCACACCGTTCTAAAAAACAAACCCGGTTGATCTCCGTTTGTCGGTCAACCGGGTCATTTGTAACCCTCCGGATTGTGGCGCCCCTGTATTATTTCGCGCCTACGATCAATTCGTGTTTATCGTCCGCCGTGGGCTGAGCAAACGGTTTCCTTCGGAAAGTCACCTGACTCATGGCATCTTTCTCATACATCGCCAGGCAGGATTTTTCGTATTTGTGATCAAAATTCGGGCGTTTCGGAAAAACCTGCGCCGGCGCGGGCTGGCCTTCGGGAAAGAAATACACCTTGGTGGTTCCGTATTTGGTATACAGCATATAATCGCCGTATTTCTCCATTTCGTCCCACAGCGTATCCGTTACGGTTACGGCATAAATCCGCACAATCGGGCCGGTGTTGTTCTCGTTCCGGTACATCGCCACTTCTTTATACGTTCCCTTCAGGTCCTTGATGCCGGGTTCCGAAACCGCATCGTAGACCATGTACCCGACCAGCAAAGCGACGAGTCCGAAGAGAACATATTTTACGTTTCTGCTGAGCATTGCTATTTCGCAGCCACCATCAATTTGTACATTTCATCGGCCACCAACTGATTTCCGGTATCGTTCAGGTGAACGCGGTCGGTCGTTAAAATGCCTTTTTCGGCATTGTTGGGATTGTTTTTCAGGTTATACTCCAGAAAAGCTTTCCGCAAATCGCAAAGGGGCAGTTTGTGTTTGGCCGCCAGGTCGCGAATCAGCTTGGAATACTGCTGCAAATCGCCATCCTGATCGTTGGAATAATCGGTTTTTTCGCCAATCACGGCGGGCGTACACAGAATTACCTTGCTCCCAGCACCCTGAAGTTTTTTAATTACGGCATCGTAAAACTTCACAAATTTATCCGGATCGGTGCCGGTTCCGTACGTCCGCTTGTGCCAGACATCGTTCACGCCCACGTACACAAACGTGATGGTCGGCTGCTTGGCCAAAACGTCGTCTTCCATTCGCAGAAACAGGTCGTAAATTTTGTTACCGCCGATGCCCGCGCCAATCAGTTCATATTCATTCGCTAAATTTTGTTTCTTCAGCATGTCGCCGATGCGGGTGATGTAACCGCCCGGGCTCACGCCGGCCTGTGTAATGGAATCACCAAAAAAAACGACGCGGGTCGGTTTCGATGGAGTCAGGGCCAGCCACATAAACGTAAGCAGGAGAATGGGAAACGTTCTCATAATCAATCAATTCAATTTAGGGATTTGGTTTAGTTAGTCACTTAATACGTAATCCGGCGTTTGCGGGCGTCGATGGCCCAGCGGCCGGTAGCTTCCCCACCGAGAATCACCTGCGCTTCATCGTGCAGCGCAACGGTTGGGCAAATGTGATACGGAACGCCGTACAGCACGTCGCCGATGTTGATGTCGTTCCAGTTCTGAACCTTCAAAACCAGGTGTTCTTCGCTTTGTCCGGTCAGTTCGTAGTCCGTCAGATTCAGGAATTTAACCCGCTTCGCCAATGGATTTTCGGCGGCCACAGCTTTATGGCCCAGATCGGTCGTAACAATGCCCGGTGCCGGTTTCGACACCACGCGGGTCACCAGCAAGGCGGCCCATTCGAAGTGTTGCTCGGTTAATAAATCACCGTATCCCCAATCCCACAACAGACAGGTTCCGGGGCTGCACCAGACGTTCGGGCGGTGAGCATGATTGGAAAATGTCGGCGTTCCGCCCACAATGATCAGCGGCCGCGATTCGCCTTCCTGCTCCAGTTTGTCGGCAAGTGCTTCCAGCGGTTTGACGGCTGCATCGGCTTTGAGCTGACGTTCAGCCACATCCTGATCGCGGATATGCCCGTCGTAGGCGTGAAAACCGCGGAGATCCAACCGGGTGTCGGCTTTCAGTGTGCGGTATAACTGCTCCAGTTCCGCATCGACCACGTGGCCCGTGCGGTTCATGCCCAGGTTGATGTCGATGTAAACGATCGGTTTATGGGTGGTTTTGGCAAACTCCTGCGCCAGTTCTTCGGCCGACGCCAGATTATCCACCAGCGACGCCCATTCGACCCAGTTGTAAGCTTGGACCAGTTCGCAAAACCGGTGGAGTTTCGGCCCCGTTAGCTGGTAGGAAATCAACACGTGACGCGCGCCGGTGTCGGCCAGCATTTCGGCTTCGGCAATTGTGGCGCATTTGAATTTGGTAATCCCCGCTTCGACCTGCATCCGGGCCACTTCCGCCATTTTATGGGTTTTGACGTGCGGAACCAGTTTGTCGGCGTCGCCATCCACCATAGCGAGCATGGTTCGGATGTTGTGGGCAATGCGGTCGGGGTAAATCAAAAGGGCCGGAGAATCGACCAACTGGATATTTTGAACCTGATACTCGTTCATGAAAAAGCGAATGATTGACGGTTCAATATAACCGTCAAAAAGTTTATTTCTAACTGAATTGGAGAACAATCCTTAAAACCGGTACGGTTTCTCTCCTTCTAACCGGATTGAAAACGCGGCAAAAGCGGTTTTTCAGTTTATTACCCGTTTGTATTTTTCGACAATAATTCGATCAATCCCCAGTTTTTCCAGTTTCTCAATGCCGGTTTGGGTCAGCGTATCGTTACTGATTCTCACGGTAAACCGGAATTTGTGATTCTCCCATTGCTTGTCCACAAAGTAATCCAGATTCTCCGTGTACGTGCTGTCCGCCAGCGTGTACGTGCCTCCGCCCGCCGAAAAGGCAGCCGCAGTCGAATCTTTTCCCGGTTGCACCGCGTGATTCAGGAACGCAAAATGGGTCGCATTGATGATCTTGATCATTTTCCGGTTTGGATCGAATGTCGAAAATGTGCTGTCTTTTTCGGTAGACGTCGCCGAAATCAATTCCCAGGTTCCCACCAGCGGAAGCGGTTTTTGGGGCTCACAGCCGCTTGCGGTCGCCAGAGCGGCAATCAGTACCGGTACAGTTTTGAATTTCATCGTTTTAGAATCTTTCGGTAGGGTTCCAGGATACTTATTTATCGTTGTAAAGCTACGGTTTAATGCGAATCGTTTTTGTGCGGGTTTTGGAAAAAAGCTATTTAAAGCGTACTCTCCACCAGTTACCAGATTTTTCCTACCAGTTACCGTTCCGCGATTGCAGCGCCTTCGTCAACCGGATACTTTTGAATCATCAAACGGCCACAAGGGCTCTAAACCACTACTAAACACAAAAACAATGAACACTTCCATCTCATCTTCCACCGGTTTTTCAATTATCGACAATTACGTTTCAGTGTTGAAAAAATTCAGTGATTTTAACGGCCGTTCCCGTCGCAGCGAATACTGGTATTTCGTACTGGTTAATGTAATTGTTTCCCAGGCATTAAATTTCACCAACGTATTGTTATTCGACAATCTGGCTTTGATTGGCTGGGTCGTGATGCTGTTCAACCTGGCGATTCTGGTTCCATCCATTGCCGTTGCCATCCGCCGGATGCACGACGTGGGCAAAAGTGGCTGGTATGCGCTGATTCCCATTTACAACCTGATTCTGGCCTGTACGGAAGGCGTTCACGGAGCAAACGAATACGGCGCTGACCCGAAAGCAAAAGCGCAACAAGTCGCCTGAGTTTTGTCTTAACATTGACAGTTATAAATTAGAATAGCCCAGCCTTAGCAGGCTGGGCTATTTGATTTCATAAAAACCGTAGCCGGCTAATCAGTACTTTTAAATAGTTTATTCAGATCGGCATACGGTTTTGCCTCATTCGCGTAGGAAAATGTACCTTGCTGAAAAATCTCTTCAGCCGCCCGAAATAAACCGCCGTAAGCGGCCCGCACCAGCGAAGATCCCACGCTTACCCGCTTCACCCCCAACTGTTCCAGTTCTTCCAGTGAAAAACTGCCGCCGATGAACCCCATCAGCACATTCACGGGTCGGGGAGCAACGGTTTTCACAACGGCTTCGATCTCTTCCCGCGATTTTAAACCGGGCGCAAATAATACATCGGCACCCGCATCGGCAAAAGCCTCCAGCCGCCGGAGCGTATCGGCCAGATCCGGTCGGCCGTAAATCAGGTTTTCGGCCCGGGCGGTTACTGTAAACGGATGAGGTAAACTGCGGGCGGCCGCAACGGCGGCTTTCACGCGTTCAACGGCAAGGTCAAAGGGATAAATCGGGTCGTGCGGGTTACCCGTCGCATCTTCGATGGAACCGCCCGAAAGCCCGGCCCGGGCGGCCAGCAGAATCGTTTCGGCGCAGGTTTCCGGCTCGTCTCCGTAGCCGTTTTCCAGATCGGCAGCAACCGGCAAATGCGTAGCGGCTACGATGCTTTGGGCATTTTGCAGGGTTTCAGCGCGGGTAATCGACGCGTGTCCGTCCGGTTTCCCAAGCGCAAAAGCCAGCCCCGCGCTGGTGGTAGCAAGGGCTTTGAACCCAAAACTGGCTAATACCCGCGCCGAACCCGCATCCCAGGGGTTGGGAATAACAAAAAGGCCGGCTTCCCGATGCAAAGCCCGAAACGCTTCCGCCCGGGCCTGGAATGAATGTTCTGTTGATTGACTCATAGCCGGAATTTACGGCAATTGCTGTAAATTCCGGCTATCGGTATCCGACTTAGGGCACGCGTCGTAATCGGAAAATCCCATTAATATTCGCCGTTCCTGTTGGTTCCCGCGTGGCTTTCGGCATAATCCAACCGGCCGGTAACACGGTAAACGTCCCCCAAACCCATTCCTCACTGATGTCGATCACCCGCAGATTACCGTCACTGAGAACCGGTTTTTTGTTCTTCTCGTAGATGTGCTGGTAAATAATCGTTCCCATATTGAGATTGAAAACCACATCAGCTCCCATCGTCCAGCGAAATAGGCCGGTTTTGGTGCCGGGAAAGGCCAACTCACACAGTTCCGAGCCGTTACGACCGAGCAGAATAGTTGATTGCGCGCGAACATTGATGCCACCCGTATAGGTTTTCCATTCTGCGCCGTCAATTTGCACCGAAATGCCTTCCGGCGCCACCATAATATTGGATACCAGCCGAATGTTTTTAAAAACCTGGCCGTCAATGGTGATCGATTGATTGAGGGAAACCGTAATGGCAACCGGATTTTTAGCTGGAATGTGCTCGGGAGCGTAGTACGTTGCGGTCGATTGGTTGTGTGCCAGTGCCCCCGGGCCAGACACCGTCCATTGTTTGATGTACTTCTCACTGATGACCGAGGCAAGTGGAACAAACAAATCTTCCATTAAGGCGCCCGGGTCAGCAATGTGTTGCCGAACTTTCAGGTTGATCGAACCGCCGGGATTGACGACACCCAGACCCGGATCCAGCTCAATATTCTTAAAAAAGGTCCAGTCACTAAAATGCGTTGTTTCCACCGACAGCGTTCGGGCCGTCGTATCGAGTGAGCGCCGGGCCGGTGATTTCCAGCTTCCCTTGTCCGTCTGAAAGGCAATCCGGAGCGCTTCCGGAGCACTCCCCAGCACGTCCGACTCATCGTACTGGAACGTAATGGATGCGGGTTTGGCAAACGTAATGCCGTGGGGCGTCAGCCGAAACGCCTGCCCTGCGCCCGACGGGCAGTTGTTCGTAATGGGCTGTACCGAAATAGACTGCGAACTGGCGAGCGCTCCGGCGGGAATAACCACCCGAACGCGCCGATCTTTGGATTCGAGGGTACCACCCGCCGGTCCAATCAGGGCAGTTATGGCTTCGCCTTCGGGGGTTCCCACCGGCGTGATGACGCCTTCGGGCTGGGGTGTGGTTGGAGGATCGACCCGAGAACCGCCCGATTCTTCGGGTGTCATGAGGTCCGTATCGTGTTTACAGGAAACCGCAGACACGATGAGCGTCAGGCTCAGGATAAAGGCAAATAACTTGTTCATTGGCAGTGTGTTGTTTACGCTGCCAAAATTGAACCCGGATTTGCTTTCCGAAAATGAAGGAGTGCCTGAAACGGAAAAAGCCGCCCATGAAGCGGCTTTTTAGGTGACGAAGAATAGTCCGGGCCGTCGATGCGGTATTTTAGTCGGCCAGTTCAAACATGACTTCAATTTCGACCGGGATATTTTCCGGCAGCGTGCCCATGCCCACAGCGGAACGAACGCCCACACCGTTGTCTTCGCCCCAAACCGACACAAACAGTTCGCTGCAGCCATTGATCACGAACGGATGGCGTTCAAAATCGGCGGTTGCGTTCACCATTCCCAGGGTTTTGATGACGCGTTTGATTTTGTTCAGGGTGCCGAATTTAGCTTTCAGGGTCGCCAGAATCGTCAAACCAACCTGCTGGGCGGCCAGTTTGCCCTCGTCGATGTTCATATCGGCCCCAATCCGGCCAATGATGCGGCTTCCGTCGTTCTTCACCGGTCCGTGGCCGGAAACGTAAACGAATTTGTCAACGATCAGACAGGGTTTGTAAACGCCCATCGGCTTCGGCGCGGGCGGCAGGGTCAGGCCCAGTTGGGCAAATTTTTCGTCAGGCGTCATAGGCGCAGTTTCAGAAGTAAGATCAGACTCAGGTTCCAAATCGAAATTTAAATTTTTGTCCGGTTCAAATCCGGTGTTCAGGTAATGATGAGCCATGTATTCCATTGTCGTAGTAGTTTTTGGTTTTCAGTATACGGTTTTCACCGGGCCGATGTTTCGGTGGCTGACGCGTGCAACTGGAACGCGGCAGCCAACCGTAAACCAAAAACCGTATACCGTTCACCGGAATTAAACCACCAAATTTAAGGCTAAAACGCCAGCCAACCCGACAATGGACACAATTGTTTCCATCACCGTCCAGGTTTGGAGGGTTTCTTTGATGCTCAGATTAAAATATTCCTTGAATAACCAGAAACCGCCATCGTTCAGGTGCGACATCATCAGGCTACCGGAACCAATGGCCAACACCATCAATTCGGGTTTTACATGGGTCTGATTCTCAAGCAGTGGCAAAATAATACCAACGGTTGTCAAACCGGCCACCGTGGCCGAGCCAACGCAAACGCGGATGACCGCAGCTATTCCCCAGCCTAGCAACAAGGGGGAAATTTCGACGCCCTGCAGCAAAAAACCAATGTATTTACTTGTGCCGCTATCGATAAAAATCTGCTTCAATGCCCCGGCTCCGGCAATGACCAGCAACACCGGCGAGGCTGCTTTGATGGCTTCTTCCAGGTCCTTCATGACTACTTTCGTCGATTGGCCGCGCTGAATGCCCAGGGTATAAACCGCCACCAGAACCGACAATAACATGCCGATATACGGTTCGGCCAGCAACGTAACGATCTGATGCGCAACGGATCCCGGCGTCAAAACCGACTTCAAGGGGCCGGTCAGAGTCAATAACAAAACTGGTAAAAGTGCGACGAAGAAACTGATGCCAGCACCCGGTAGTTCATGTTCCGGAATGACTTTGACTTTAAAAAGATCCCGATCGATTTGCGGTTTGTATTTCGACAAGGTTCGCCCGAAAATCGGTCCCGCGACAATGATGGCGGGAATGGCAACGATGATACCGTAGATCAGGGTCCGGCCAATGTTGGCGCCCAATTGTCCGGCAATGGCCGCGGGCGACGGGTGCGGTGGCAAATAACCGTGGGCCACCGACAAAGCCGCCAGCATCGGAACTGCCACCGTCATCATCGGCAATCCCGACGAAGCTGTAATCGTAACAATCAGCGGAAAAACGATGATAAAACCGGCGTTGTAAAACAACGGAATGCCGATGATAAAACCGGCCAGCGCCAGCCCCCAGCGAAGGTTTTTGATGCCAAAAAGCTTGATCAGGACGTTCGTGATCTGCATGGCGGCTCCGCTTTCGGCCACCAGTCGGCCCAGCATGGCTCCGAATCCGACAATCAGCACCAGTTCGCCCAGCGTGCCGCCGATGCCGGTTTGAATCGACTTGCCGACCGCAACCACATCCATCCCCGACGCCAGCCCGATGCCCAGTGCAACCAGCACAAAGGAGATAAAGGTGTCGATCTTGACAAATGCGATCAGGAATACCAGGGCCAGAATGCCCAGAAAAGTGAGTAAAAGTGGCATTTAAGAGGATTGGGATTGTTTAGGAGAGCGTAAGATAGTAATTAATGAATAATGAACAATGAATAATGGAGGAGTGAGACTACCTGAGCGAGCCCACTCCGGCCCGGTTCATTATTCATTGTTCATTATTCATTACCCCCAAAACCGCATCTTCCAGCGGCAAATTGACGTTGAACGGAACGACGCGGAGGTGCAGGTTTTCGTCGTAGCCGAAGAGGTCGAGCGGTTTTTGAAATTGGTCGGTGGCGGGGTAAATCAGAACCAGTTCAGTGGCGTTGTATTTTTTACCGTACGCATACAACTGATACAGATCGCCCTGATCGATGCCGTAATTTCCGGCAGCATTGGTGGCATCGATGCGTTTCCATTTGGTATCCAGCACCGTCGTGACGCCGTTCTGCCGCAGAATAATATCCGGGCGCAATCGGAATTTTCGCAAACCGCTGTGGTTGTCGATCAGGTGTTGCGACGACTCCTGAATTACCACGTCGCCGTCGGACACATACCGTTTAAAACCGGCCGCGACGTAGTCTTCAAAAATCCGTTCCATCGGAAACAGCAGCGCGAGCGTCAGGTACCGTCCCGGCGTCAGGCCAAATGCCCGACCACTCAACAAGGCTTCGGCCCACCGCAAAGCCGGTTGGTAATGCGCAAAAAGCCGGTTATTAGTGGCAACAGACCGTAAATCATCCGCAATCCGTTCAGAAGTCGGAATGTCTTCCAGCGCAAATAACAACTGTCGGATGCGGATTTGATTGGAAACCGTTCGGGCGCGAAGCTGCACAAATTCCAGGGCGGATTTCAGCAAGCGGTTAGGCGGTAGATTGGCGGTTTGCTCATCGAAGGTCGTCACCACACGCTCGGCATGAAACGCGTTTTGCCGGATCTGATCGGCGAGTTCCAGCTTCCCTTTCCAAAACCGCTGGTTGTCCGTCCTGGAGACGTAAGACTTTTGCAACCCTCTCATAATCAACGGTATTACTTCATCCAGAAACAGCGATATAAACACTTCCCATAACGGCAAACGGCTCGTTCCCAGATGAACCGATTGGATCGATCGGAAAGGGCTGTTGCGCAAATACCGCAGCATGCGCAGCAGCGTTTTCCGCGCGTGTTCGACATCGATGGCTTTGGGCAGAATTTCAAGTTGAGTGCCGTCTTTCGTTTCGAGCAAACCGACGTAATTCTTCACCCGAATGCACTCCCGGCCTTTTTGCAGAAAAAACGTCATGACCGAATCGGTCTCGCTCTCGGTCACGAAGTTGCGCAATGCATCAAAAACCGCATCCGACACCTGCAATTCCGTCAGTGAATTAGCCACGTCAGGAAAATCCCGTGAGCGTCGAATGAGGCCAAACTCGGTAATGGAAAGGGTCATTGAGAAGCCGTTTTCCGAAAGGTCATCACGTACTTGCCATCGGCCAGCAGCGTTAGGCGGTTGTTACTGATGCGGTAGAGCGTGACACTTTGAAGTGCCGTCAAAAAACCGCTTTCAAAATTATACGGACACGCCCGGCGCGTGGTCGAAATGGTTTCGAACCGGACGTTGTCGCCGTCGGCCTGCACTTGTCCCTGCATCGTATTGCATCCGGTAAAACCCTGCAACTTTTTCTCTTTCAGATTGATGGCCAGTGTCGGCATCTGCCGGTTTACAAACTGCTCGGCGTGCAACCGCTGTCCGTGATACGTTTCCAGCACCCACTGGCTGTTCAGTCGGGAAACGCCATTGAGGAACGTGCCACAGCCGCTGTACTTCTGCCCGTTGGTTTCGATTGCAACGGCGTAGGCGTACGACTGACCGGTTTTGTTATCGCGGCAAACGATCGGGCTGATGATGATTTTCAGACGGCGGTTGGCCGCAACCGTCCGACTGACCGACCGGTTTCCTGATCCGGTTTGTTCGGGCATCAGTTGGGCGTCGAACAGAATACCGTTCCCGCGCGGATCGCGCTGTGATTTAGGTACGGCGGCCATCAAAACCGGGCCGTTCTGGGTCTGAAACCGAATGGCTTTCGTAAAATCGATGTCCAGCGACCAGGTTGGCGTTCCGCCCTGCGCCGTAAAATCGATACCCTGCCGGCGTTTGCTGCCAAAATCATTCGTGGTGATTTCACCCGCATCCGACGGTTGACTGCTGGTAACGGGTGTTTTTCGGCAGCCATCCGCCAGTACAAAGATGCCAATGACGCAAAAAAAGTGTGCAAGTTTCTTCATAAATCCGATGAGTTATAGGCAAAACGTATACGCATCGGATTTTGTTGAAAACCGGCTAAGAACTCAATCGAACGGGCTGATTGGTGCGCGTTGATTCATAAATGGCCTCGAACAGAGCAACCACTTTCCGGCCTTCTTCGCCCGTGACGAGCGGTTTTCGGCCCTCGTTGATCGCCTGGCAAAAATCCGCCAGTTGGCGCGAAAAATAATGGCTGGACGAGTCGACACTGTTGAAAACCGCATCGTCTTCGGCTTTCCAGACCGGCTGCTGATCGGCTTCCTCCGGCACCGACCAGATGTCGTTGTAGGGCGCATCCTGAATGGACGTCATGCCCGCAATGAACATCGAACCGCCGTCGGTCTGCACGCCAACCGAGGCACCGTTTTGTCCGTGGATGTGAACCCGACCGTACAGCCCCGGTTTTTGCGAGTTACTGACGATGACGTTGCCGATCCCGCCATTTTTAAACCGAACGATGGCCACCGCCGTGTCATCCACCTCGATATCCGGATGATTCAAATTAGCCCAAACGCCGTAGACCTCTTCCATTTCGCCCATGTACCATAGCAGCAAATCCAGTTGGTGCGGTGCCTGGTTGACCAGTACGCCCCCGCCTTCGTGTTCCCACGAACCGCGCCAGGGGTCGCTGCGGTAGTATTCTTCGCTGCGCCAGCCGAATAACTGGGCCATGCCGAGCACCGGTTTTCCAATTTTTCCGTCGTCGATGGCCTGCCGCATCCGCATACACGGTTCGTAAAACCGGCGCTGGCTCACCACGGCGAGTTGCCGGTTGGCTTTCCGGGCGGCTTCGATCATGGCGTCGCAGTCTTCGAGCGAGGAAGCCAGCGGTTTTTCGACCAGCACATTGGCCCCGGCTTCCAAAGCCGCCACGGTTACGACGCGGTGGGCCGGGTGCGGAGTGCAGACGATGCAGATGTCCACATTCTCGCGATCGACCATGTCGTAGATGTCGGAGTACGCATTGATACCGTATTGGTTGGCAAATTCGTCGGCTTTGGTGTGATTGCGGCCGTAAATGGCAACGAGTTTGGTATCAGGGGTTTCAAGAACTGCCCGGGCGTGATTGTGGGCAACTTTACCGGGTCCGATTAAGGCAATGTTGAGGGTTTTGGGCATGTTAGTCGTTTAAATTAATGCTGCGATTCGGGAGAGAAATGCAGTGAATTCAGGGTTTACAAAATCAAGTATTGATTATTAAAAAGCCATTCCAACGATTTCCCCGCAAAACGGCTCCTAGTCTACAAATGTAGGAAAGTCATGAAACAACTGGTTCTGTTCTGCCTTATTTTGATCACTGTGCTTTCCTGTAAACAACTTGACCAGGATCCAGTCACTGCGGACCCGCTTTACCGAAAGTGGAAGCTGATTGAGACTAAAAGCCGCACGGGAGATTGGGAAACCGCTTCTTACCAGTCCGTGATTGAGTTTCGACCCAATGGCCGTATTTTAAACCATACAAATGGAAGACCTTGTTGTTCCCCTGTTCAAGTCGATCGTCAACTGAATACGTTAAAAGTTACCCAAATTTATGCCTGTCCAGAGGCACTTTGTGTGAAATTGTCGGCCTACCAGATTGTTTCGCTGACGGCTAACGAGCTGATTCTGGACAGTGTTTATGAGTACACCAATCTAAATGGACATGTCAGTATGAAGTACATTTTAATGAATTAATGCTATGAAAACCCTTGGTTATCTACTGCTTACTTTGTGCATTGTACTATCCTGCAAAAAATCGGAGCCGGACACCTTGCTTTTAGACCCGTTG
Organism: Larkinella rosea; assembly: GCF_003858635.1. GTDB lineage: Bacteria > Bacteroidota > Bacteroidia > Cytophagales > Spirosomataceae > Larkinella > Larkinella rosea. The sequence goes on along the minus strand of NZ_RQJO01000009.1, from coordinate 492,245 downwards.
TACCAAAACTGGAAGCTGATCGAGTATAAAGGCAACAATAGTGCCTGGAGAACCGTCACGGATGAGTCCTTTATTGAGTTCCGTATCGACGGCAGCATTCGCTACGAAAAGCCGAATCCGCCCTGTTGTGCTGCGGTTCAGGTAGACCGGAAGTCGGACGTGCTGAAGGTGACTCAAACCTATTCAGGTCCCGGTTGCGAGTACGTCGATTGTGCCTCGCCCTCAGAACTAAGAATTGTATCCTTAACCACCCATGAGCTGGTTATTGAATCAATTTTGGGGAACAACAGTCCGGTCAGCAATGGTTTTTTGAAGTACAAACCGGCGAAGTGATACAAACCCTTTTTTCCTAACCATTGAAACCGGTCATGAAAACCGCCCTTTCCCTCCTCCTTACGGCATTTATTGCGCTGGCCTGCGATGAATCGAGGCACTATGTTGCGCCCTCCGATCAGTTCTACAAACGTTGGAAATCCGTGGAAATTGGCAAAAACGGAAAGGACTGGCGGGAACTTACCCCACAGGAAGTCGTTGAATTTGTGGCCGATGGAACCGTTTTATACGAAAACCGGTCCATGACTTGCTGTTCTCCCGTTCAATTAGACCGGCAAAAGAAGATTTTGAAAGTAGTTAAAATCGGTACGACTGGCCCATGTGCCAATGTAAGTTGTGTCGCCGTTTCGGAACTCCACATCCTGTCGCTCAGTGATACCGAGCTCGTACTTGATTTCTGGAACAGTGCTGGTTCAGCCTTTTCAATTCGTTATGAGGCAACTCCGTAGTATACAGCTTTTAACTTCGCGATTCACTATTCGTTATTCGGTGTTTTGTGCTAAATAATAAAGCTGTTTAAACTTTTGGACAGGAACACAGATTAGGCGGATTGAACGGATTCGCGCAGATTAAAATCCGTTTTGATCGGTTCAATCCGCCTAATCCGTGTTCCTATCCAAACCTCCAAATATCGAACCCTGAATAACGAATAGTGAATAGCGAAGTATATGTCGTAAGATGAAGACTGTTACGGCTTCAACACCACCTTGATCAGCCCTTTTTCTTTTTCGTATAACCGCTGAAACCAGCTGGCACCTTCGTCGAGTGGCACTTCTGCGCTCAAAATGGCTTCGACGTTAATTTTACCGGAAGAAATCAGTTCCAGCGCGGCTTCGTATTCACCGTTGATGGCACAGGAACCCTGTAACCGCAACTGACGGGTCACTACGGCCTGCAACGACATTTCAACGGTTTTGGCCAGATTGCCTACCAGCGTTACTGTGGCTCCTTTCCGAACGCAATCGATGGCGGTTTTTACCGCCGGAGCAATCCCAACTACTTCAAAGGAAACATCGGCTCCGCGTCCGTGGGTCAGGGCCTGGACTTCGGCCGTTACGTCCTGCCGACCGGCGTTGATCGCCACCGTAGCACCCAGTTTGAGCGCCAGCGCCAGGCGGTCGTCGTCCAGATCAACCGCGATAATCGAACTGCATCCGGCCAGTTTCAGGGCTTGAATGACGAACAAACCGATCATGCCCGCACCGACCACCACCGCGGAATCGTTCACCTGAATGGGCGTCAGACTGAGGGCGTGCAAGGCAACGGCCACCGGTTCGACCAAAGCGGCCTGGGTGTAGCTGACATTGTCGGGAATCTGGTAAAGAATGTGCTGTGGCACAACGACAAATTCGGCAAATGCGCCCTGACGCCGGAAATCCGGGGTCGAAACGCCCAGCACTTCACGACCATCGCTGAGGTTGTATTGCCCCCGCCGGCTGTACCAATCATCCAGGGAATAAACGGTTGAATCGAACGTAACCCGATCACCGATGTGCCAATTTTTGACACTAGCACCGGTTTCGACGACAATGCCCGAAGCTTCGTGTCCCATGACGATGGGTGGAATCCGTCGGCCACTGCTGCCATCCATACCGTGGACGTCGCTGCCGCAAATACCTACGGCCTGAACCTTCACCAGCACATCGGTCGGGCCGGGTTGGGGGCGTGGAAGGTCTTGTAATTCAAAGTGTTTGTACTCAGTTAGGACGAGAGCTTTCATAATTTTTGACGGGCCCGCAGAATTAAATTCCACAGTTTTTGTGGTGAACAGAAAAGGGTAACACAAAAACATGAACTTTCGTCCACGGATACGTCATTATTTTTGATAAATAGAGATAAATACTTCGCTGGGCACCTGGCCGTAGTTTCGTCGGAGCAGATCCGGGTTGATTTCGAAGGTGACCACTTCCGTCAGATCATCCGGTTCTTCGCCGAATAATTCTTTGGTGAGCGCAGGTCGATATTGCTTTTTTACCCGAATCAGCTTTTGCTCCGGTGATTTTCCCCAGCCGGGGTTGTCGCCCAGTACGAACTGGATTTTACGCCAATCGTTGTAAAAATATTCCTGCAACAGGGGAATAATCCGGTCACGGAAAGCATCGCAAAGCTCCTCGTGCGACTGGATGTTCATCAGATACGCATGGCCAATCAGGTGATCGCGGTCGTACAGGTATTCAATTCGTTCGTTTATAATTCGGAGCAATTCCCCCAGATCGACCCCGTTGACCGGAGCAAGCAGCGACGGGTCGGGCAACATCTCCCGGAAATGAAACCGGCGACGTAGCGCAATGTCCAGCAAGGCAATGGAACGATCGGCGGTGTTCATGGTAGCCACAATAAAGAGATTGGCCGGAACTCCAAACCGCTCCTGCGAATACGGCAATGTTAACCACAACTCATTTGGCGCGCCCAGTCGTTTATCCGGTTCGATCAACGTGATTAATTCCCCAAAAACCCTGGAAATATTGGCCCGGTTAATTTCGTCGATGATCAGCAACTGGGCGTCGGCCTGCGCCATTTTCTGCTGGCGGTTTTCCGGCGAATCGTTCAGGCAGTCGGCCATAGTGGCATAACCGGCTTGCTGAAGCGCGGCCAGGCAGGATTTATAGAAAATACCCTTGCCCACTTTGTAGCTGATCTGCCCACCCCGGGTTTCGGGGCGGATGCCCTCGATGAATTCTTCGTAACCAAACGACGGATGAAACGTAATCCATTCGGCCGCATAGTATTGGCTCAATTGGCTGGATTCGAACGACTTGCCTGTGCCCGGAGGACCGTACAGAATGTAATTCTGCGGAATGGGTGGCCGGGCAGGAACGGTTTTTTCATAAACCTCCGGTTCTTCCTCTACCCCACTCCACTCATCGGCGGTCTGATCTGGGCGCAAGAGAGCCGTCAGGATTTCTCCGCGGCTGGCTTCATCATCAGCCGCCTGGTAAATAACCGGGTTATGGCTGGCCATATGCGGACCGCGTTTGGTGGTTACCAGCAGTTCCATCAGGCAGTCTTCCCAGCAACTCCGCAAAACCGGATGGTTCAGCAAATGATCCGACGATTGTCCGATAACAACGGAGATGTAATCTGATTTTTCCGACAACGGAATCACATCGATCTCGGCGATGGATTCGATCCGGTCACGGCAAGCTTTCTTAACCGTTAGCCAGTATTCGATCTCGCCCTGACGCGGCCGGAATAACCGCAATGCCAGAAAAAAGTTGATCTGCGCCGAGATGCCCTTCCGGTCCCGATCGACGACAAACGCCAGCCGCGCATCACCGTTGGGTAGATTCACCGTTTCGATCAGTTCCTTGAGCAATCCAAAAAACTTTCGGGTTGCTTCCGGCTGATCGATGGTCCGTAATTTTTCAATTAATTGGTGTCGTTGTTGGGTCAGGGTCATGATCTTGTTGGGCATCCTGCCTACCGAAGCTACTACATTTTAGCAAATAGTTCGTATTTTGGCAATTCAGTTGTTGATTAGGGCGTCTTGCATATGAAAAAATGGTTTAGCTTCGGGGGGTTGGCCGTGTTGCTGGTAGCTTGTACACTCAATGACCCCACTCCTTCCGATCAGGTGTGCCTGGTCACTGAAATGACCCGGTTTCAACAAAAAAGCACTGGTTTACAAGAAATTAGCCGACAATCGTTTGCCTACGAAAGGGGCCAGTTAACCTACTATCAGGATCAGACGCCGGATCAATCCACTGCCTTTTATTTTCGGTATATTGGCGGGAAAGTGGCAACGGCCTACACTGCCGACAATTCCACCGTCCTGAGTCTCGAATACGATAAATACGAACGGATCGAGAAAGCATCCTTTCTAATCAACGATAAAGAGCAAACGGTATTTTCGCTTTTTTACGCATCGGAAAACCGGTCGGTCCGGCTCATCCGGGTCGTTGAAACGCGGGTTATGCTGCCTACCAATTCGTTCATCGCCAGTCGAACGTTTCAGTTTTCGTACCAGGAAATTGCGGGAAATACCCAGGACATCGTTTCCCAAACGGTCCAGAACGGCTACAAAGACGGTTCACGTACGGAGGAAGAATTTACCTTTGAGCAAGATGCGCAAAATCATTCACCCTATTACGATACCAATCAGGCCATCGTTCTGACGCTGCTAGCCTTGACGAATCATTCTGAATCCAATGCGGCCCAGTACCTACAACGGTATGACTCTAAGTCCGTTACCCACGAAATAGTTTCCACGAATGGCACGACTTCCCGGCGCGAACTGACTCAATTTACAACCGATTTCGACAGCAATTTCAACCCGGTCCGTTCGACCCAGCACACCCGCATCACCATCCCCGGTGATTCCTTTCCGAAGGATGAATATTACCAGCAAACGTTAAAATACAACTGCATCGAGTGAAAAAGGAGTTGTTTCGCGGAGTTGAGCGGAGAAAAAAACTCTGCAAAACAACTCCTTTTTCATACCAATGCCTCATACAAAATAACAGCCGGATGTTGGGCAACCCGACCCGTTCCGTCTTTGATCTGGTGCCGGCAACTGGTTCCCGGAGCGGCAATCAGAACGTCAGCGGGTTGCTGCCGGACTGCCGGAAACAACACCAGTTCGCCCACCTGCATCGACAACTCGTAATGCTCTTTTTCGTAGCCAAATGAACCCGCCATCCCGCAACAGCCCGACGGGATTAACTGTACTTCATAATTTTCGGGCAACGAAAGCATTTTCTTCGTCGGCACCATTGACGCAATGGCTTTCTGATGACAGTGGCCGTGCAGCTTGATCAGTCGTTTTTCGGTTGTAAAAGCGGTTTTTGAAATCCGTCCCCGATCGATTTCCTGCGCAATGAATTCATCGACCAGTAAGGCATTTTTAGCCAAATGCTGCGCCGACGCCTTGAGCGATTGCGGCACCAGATCCACGTACTCATCCCGGAAGCCCAGAATGGCGGACGGCTCGATCCCAATCAGTGGCGCTTCGTCCGTCACCAATTCTTTGAGCCGGTTTACATTTTCGATCGCAATCTTCTGCGCATCGCGCACCAATCCTTTCGACAAATACGTCCGCCCACTTTCCAGATGATCGGGAATGACTACCTCATAACCCAGTCGTTCCAGCAGCTGAACGGTTTTTATTCCGACTTCAACGTCGTTGTAATTGGTGAATTCATCGCAAAAAAGGTAAACCTTGGAGAACGGAGGAAAGGAAAAAGGGAGTAAGGATGACTCCACCGCTTTCCTCCCCTCCTGCTCTCCTGCTCTCCTCCTTTCAAACCATTTTCTCAATGTCGTTCCCGCCAGTTCCGGCATGGTTCGCTCCGGGTGAAAACCGGCCATCCGGTTGGCAATCCGGCGAAGGGCGGGGGTATCGTAAATACCGTTGTAAGCCCAGGGCGCCAGGCTCGCCAGCGACATCAGTTTGGTAAAATTTCCGATCAGCCGGGAGCGAAGGGGAACGCCGTTGGCATCGTAATAATGCTGCAAAAACTCCGCCTTCATCCGGCTGATGTCTACGCTCGACGGACATTCGGACTTGCAGCCTTTGCACGACAGACACAGGTCCATCACCTCCTTGATTTCGGCATGATCAAATTGGTTCGGCTTGTCGGAATGGGTTAAAAACTGGCGCAGAATATTGGCCCGCGCCCGCGTGGTGTCGCGCTCCCGACGGGTGGCCATATAGCTCGGGCACATTGTTCCGCCGGTAACGGCGGTTTTTCGACAATCGCCTGATCCACTGCACTTTTCGGCTAGATTCAGGATTCCTTCTTCCGCCGAAAAATCGAAAATGGTGTCGATCTGTACGGGTTTCTGCTCCGGTTCATACCGCAGAAATTCGTTCATTGGGGGCGTATCGACAATCTTGCCCGGATTAAAGATGCGCTGCGGATCCCAGGTTTGCTTGACATCCTGCACCAGTTGAAAATTCGACTCCCCAATCATGAACGGAATGAATTCGCCCCGGAGCCGTCCGTCACCGTGTTCGCCCGACAGCGAACCGCCGTATTTTTTCACCAGAGCGGCCGTATCGGCCAGCAACGCCCGGAATTTTAGTCGCCCTTCGTTCGATTTGAGGTTGATTAATGGCAACACATGGAGTTCACCCGCTCCGGCGTGGGCCGAATATTCGAGCGTCAGGCCGTGTTTTTCGGCGGCCATATGATCCAGTTCGTCGATGTAATCAGGCAGGTCGCGGACGTCGACGGCGCAGTCTTCAATGAGGTTGGCCGGTTTGTCGTCGCCCGGAATGTTGTACATAATGCTCAAGCCAGCCTTCCGCAAATTCCAGGCTTTCACGGCTTCTTCGCCGTACAAAACCGGGTAGGCATAGCCTAATTCCTTTTCGCGCAAAGCCGCAATGAGCCGGTTGGCTTTCAAGGTAACGGCTTCAACGGTGTCGTCGAAAAACTCGATCATCAAAACCGCTTTGGGGTCACCCTCGACGAAATCGCGGTTTTTGGCCTGCTCAATATTGCCTTTCGTTAATTGTAAAATGTAATCATCGACCAGTTCAGACGCCGAGCAGGCATGTTCCAGCGCGACCAGATTGGCTTCCAGCGACTGCCGGATGGTGATGAAGTGGGCGCAAACCAGCGCACTTTTTTTCGGCGGCAACGGCAGCAGATTCAGTTTGGCTTCCGTAATAAAGCAGAGCGTGCCTTCCGAACCCGCAATCAGTTGGCAAAAATTAAACCGCCCATCGGCGTTTTGCTCAAAAAACGGCAGCAAGGCATCGAGGGCGTAACCGGTATTTCGACGGGTGATGGTCGGTTTGGGAAAACCGTCGCGAACCTGTTGTTGCGTTTCCGGATTACCCAATGCTTCCTGAATTTGCTGATAGAGCCGTTGCTCGAGCGGACTGACGACATTTTCGCCCCGGCATTTCTGGTTAAACTCCTCAACACTCAAACTTTTGAACGTCACTTCGGCACCATCGCTCAGAATCGCCCGGACTTCCAGTAAGTGGTGGCGCGTGCTGCCCCAGACAATCGAGTGTAACCCGCAGGAATTGTTCCCGATCATGCCACCAACCATCGCCCGGCTGGCTGTCGAGGTTTCCGGCCCGAACATCAGCCCGTGTGGTTTCAGAGCCGCATTCAAATCATCGCGAATGACACCCGGCTGAACCCGCACCCAATGCGCCTGCGGATTGATTTCCAGCACGTTCGTAAAATACCGGGAACAATCGGTCACGATGCCACCGCCGACCACCTGCCCGGCCAACGAAGTTCCGGCGGCCCGGGGAATCAGGGATGTGTGGTGTTGGCGGGCAAACCGCACCAATCGTTTGATGTCTTCAACGGTTTTCGGAATGGCAACAGCGAGCGGTTTTTCCTGGTAAACCGAGGCATCCGTGGCGTAAAGAAGCCGCATGGCTTCGTGTTCGGGGGATTGATCAAAGTAGATTTCACCATCGAACGACTGCACGAGCGGTGAGAACGTAGGGGCAGGAATTTTAAACATAAAGGGTTTATCCGGTCTGGGAACCGGCGAAATTAGGTACGAATTTACCGAAAAAAAACAAAATCAGCGGGCAGCTGCCCCCTCGCAAAAAAAGATCGGGCGTTCATCACAGACAATTTGGGTCCAAAACAGTTTATAGCCTACAAACCAATTACTTCAACAGATTATGAGCGTCAAAAGCATTTTTGGTATCTTATTGACATTAGCCGGACTGGTGGGGCTGATTTACGGGGGAATGGATCTCACCAGCGGTGGTGTCGCCCGGGCATCCTGGGTTTATCTCATCATGGGCGGTATTTTCTTCTTTTCCGGCATCAGTCTGATCCGGGGTACGAAAGACGCGACGTAGGCACCCATTATTTCAGGGAGTAGCCCCGTCGGATGTAGTAAATGAAAGTTCCCGCCAGCGACACGCCCAAAAAAATCATCGGAACAAGTTTGCTCCGCACCAGTTGGGCATTGGCCGCCGAGCGCGCCCAGTCCCAGAGCGTCCATAGCATAAAAATCATGATGACAACCGTCGTCATGGCCATCATTTCGTGCGAGTTCCGGACCTGTCGCTCCCGATTTTCGGGGGTGAGTGGCGCGGGCATGTTGTAAAAATCAGCCGGAATCTGGCGAACTCCCCAAAATAGCAGGTACAAAAAAGTGGAGATGGCCGGTACAACCAACAAATTACCTCGGCCTCCCCACCGATCCGGTTTGCCTTCGAGGCCAAAATGAACCGGAATCGTTTCGGGCAATTGGGGATAATACCCGATAATCAGGGCAAGCTGCCCGATCAAGAACAATAGAGTCAGTGCGTTCAAAAACCGCTCTGCCGGTGGAACCGACGTCGAAAACAGTGATTTCATTTTAGACCAGTCAATGCGTGTAAATTCGTTCTTCCGTATCCATCGGCCTGATCTGACGTACCAGCCTGAAAAACCGCATGGGCAATAAAAGGGCGGCCATGGTTAGACCCGCCAGCAAACCCATCCAGATACCGGCCACGTCGAAATGCAGCCAAAAACCAAAGATATAACTCATTGGCAAACCGATGATCCAGTAGGCAAATAACGATATAATGGTTGGAACATTGACATCGGACAATCCCCGTAACATCCCAATGCCGACCACCTGAACCCCGTCCGATAACTGGAAAAAACCGGCCATTACGACCAGCGTTGCCGCCAGACTTGCCACTTCCGGGTTGCCCCGAAGATACAAACTTACCAGCCAATCGTTGCCCGTCAGGAAAACCAGCGCACATAAACTCATAAAACCGGTTACCAGTACCAATGCAGCAACGCCCGCCCGCCGAACCGCCATCTGGTTCCGGCGACCGAGCGCATTGCCGACCCGAATGGCGCCGGCAGCCGAAATACCTGTTGCCATCATGTAGGTCGTCGAGGCCATGTTGATCGCAATCTGGTGAGCCGCCAGTTGGTTGGCACCCAGCCAGCCTGCCATCATGGCCGCCAGCGAAAATGTGGCCACTTCGAAGAAAAAGGTCAACCCGCCCGGTAAGCCGAGTCGCAGAATTTTTCGGGTGTAACTGCCGATGGACAACTGGCGAAACGAAGGTTGAAAATACCGTTTAAACACCGTGGCCCGCCGAATGTAGGCAATGACCGCAACCGCCATAAAAATCCGCGACAGCAGCGTGGCCACTGCCGACCCATACACGCCGAGCGCCGGAAACGGCCCCGCTCCGGTGATAAGTACATAATTGAAAACCGCATTCAACAGCAGAGCCGACAGGGTGATGGACATGGCAACGCGCGGATACGCCAGACCGTCGCAAAGCTGCCGGGCCGCAATAAAGAGAAACAACGGCAGGTTCGATAAGCTGAGAATGAGCGTAAAATTCCGGCCAATGACCGTCACTTCCGGCGTTTGGCCAAAGAGGTTGTAATAATAGGCGTAGCCCGCTCCCACCAGCCCAAAAACGACTCCAAACAGCCATGCCGCCCGCAAACCCGCCCGAAACAACTGATTGATTTCGGCTGCGTTGCCCCGCCCGTTGGCCTGCGAGATCAACGCGGCCCCCACCGCCAGACCGCCCACCCCGATGCTCGAAACCAGGAAAGCCAGCGATACCGACAAGCCAGCACCCGCCAGTGGAACCGCTCCCAAAAACCGGCCGACGAACAGATTGTCGGTCACCCCCATCAGGACCACTCCCAGCTGGGCAATCACAATCGGGATCGCCAGTCGGATGGTTTTAGTCAGTTCCGGTTTAAAAATTTGATACCACTGCTTCATGTTCCCTCAACAGCAACTTTTTGCCGGTTGTTCCGGTAAATTGATCCCGAAAGGAATGATGCCAGTTCAACGCTTTTTTTCTTACTTTTGTCAGAACACTATCTAGACGCCCCATCGATTGAAAGAGTACGGCAGCAACATCCAAAAATTAGTCGAACATCTACAGACTATTGAAGACCGCGAGAAGCGCACCCGCTACGCGCATATCCTGGTAGAACTGATGCGGCAAATCCATCCCAACATGCGGGATAATCAGGATTATTACAACAAACTCTGGGACGACCTCTACATCATGTCAAATTTCAGACTGGACGTAGACAGCCCCTATCCGCCCCCAACCGCCGATGTACTGGGTAAAAAACCGCAACCGGTTCCGTATAATACCCACGGTTTGCGCTACAAACACTACGGCCAGAACATTAACCTGCTGATTGCCAAAGCCATTTCGCTGGAAGATGCCGAAGAGCGCCTGGCCTTCGTATCGTACATGGCCCGGTTGATGAAAACGTTCTATTCGACCTGGAACAAAGAAGCCGTTGAAGACGAAACGATCCTGACGAACCTCGACGAGATGGCAAACGGAAAACTCCATGCCGACATCATGTCGATTCGCACCAACGGTTTTGTGGAAGCGACCCCGCGCGAGCGGACGGGCGACCAACCGCCCCGCCGTACCCCCAGTGGCCCTTCATACGGCCGGAACGAGGGTTCTTCACACGGTCGCAATGACGGCTCATCCCAGCCTTATAACCGGAATGAAACCTCCGGCAATCGCCAGAATAATAACAATTTTTACTCGAATCAGGGACCGCGTGGCAACCGCGATAACAACTCCGGCGGCCGCGACAACCGCGATTCGGGCCACCGCAACGACCGTTTCCGGGGAAATAACAATCCGAATAACCGCAAAAGACGTTAAACAATATTGAGAATTATGAATTATGAGTTATGAATGATGAGTTTTGCATCCTTCATGGGTGCAGACTGCTCGTTCAGAATTCATCATTCATCGTTCATCATTCATAATTTTAAATTATGGCATCTTTCCGAATTGCCGGTGATCAACATTTAAAAGGCGAAATCAATCCACAAGGTGCTAAAAACGAAGCACTCCAGATTTTGTGTGCGGTTTTGCTGACCGATCAGCCGGTTACGATTCATAATATTCCCGACATCCGCGACGTCAATAAACTTATTGAACTGCTGGGGGATCTGGGCGTAAAAGTTCAACAACTAGCCGCATCATCCTATCGTTTTCAGGCCGATCAGGTCGATATTGCCATTCTGGACACGGCCCAGTACCGCGAAAAAGCAGCGGCTTTGCGTGGTTCGGTGATGTTGCTGGGGCCCATGTTAGGGCGTTACAAAACCGGTCGGATTCCTCGGCCGGGAGGTGATAAAATTGGCCGTCGGCGGCTGGATACGCACTTTCTGGGATTTGAAAAACTCGGGGCAAAATTCAATTATGACTCCGAAGAGAGCGGCATGTTCAACGTCGATGCCAGCCATCTGAAAGGCACCTACATGCTGCTGGATGAAGCATCGGTAACCGGAACCGCCAACGTCGTCATGGCAGCGGTTTTAGCCGAAGGCACTACCACGATTTATAATGCCGCCTGCGAACCGTATCTACAGCAGCTTTGCTCGATGCTGAACCGCATGGGAGCCAAAATCAGCGGTATTTCCTCCAACCTGCTCACCATCGAGGGTGTTGAAAAACTGGGCGGAACCGAGCACACCATGTTGCCTGACATGATCGAAATTGGTTCGTTCATTGGGTTGGCGGCCATGACGCAGTCGGAAATAACGATCAAAAACTGCCAGATTCCGCAGTTGGGTATCATTCCCGATGTTTTCAAACGGCTGGGTATCAAGATGGAATTTCGCGGAGATGATATTTTCGTTCCGGCTCAGGAACACTACCAGATTGAGAGTTTTCTGGATGGCGGCATGATGACCGTTTCCGACGCTCCCTGGCCCGGTTTTACACCCGATTTGCTCAGCATTATTCTCGTAACCGCCATTCAGGCGCAGGGCACGCTGCTGGTTCACCAGAAGATGTTCGAAAGCCGGCTGTTTTTCGTCGATAAACTGATTGAAATGGGTGCGCAGATGATTCTGTGCGATCCGCACCGGGCGACGGTGATCGGCCTCAACCGTCAGCAGCAACTAAAAGGAATTCGCATGACGTCCCCCGATATACGTGCCGGGGTGGCGCTGTTGATTGCCGCTCTTTCGGCCAAAGGCGACAGCATTATCGATAACATTGAGCAGATCGACCGGGGGTATCAGAACATCGACGGCCGACTGAATGCCATTGGCGCAAAAATCGAACGCTTATAAAGCAACGGAAAAAGAGAAGTCTGTGAAACCGTCCGCTCTGCGGGCGGTTTTTTGTTTTTAGGGCCAAAACTTACTTATCAGGATAGTACATCCCCCACTTTGTTTCGTAGTATATGATAAGCGCGACGATGAACTGATAAACGGTAAGTAATTTGCCGTGCAACGAGCGTTATAGTTACAATAGTCAGGATGCGCGGCAAATCCGGGCTTTTTTCTATTCCTAACCAAACAACAACCGATGAACCTTACCAGCGAACTCTACCAGCGGCTCAGTGCCCGCCGAAATGCTGTTTTACTGTACAGCACCAACGACGTACTCAAAAACAATGATCCCACTACTTACCATAAATACCAGATGGAGTTGCGGGATCTGAATCGAAAACTGCGGTTAATTCGCGGTCAGATGAAAGAAAACCCGATTCTGTAGTTTTTATCCTGCCATTTATCTGTCGTCTGGCGCCTGCTGATTCAGCGGGCGTCAGTGTTTTACGGCCGATCAGGTGTACGAAGCCTTCGGTTTGGGCGCGGTTTCCTTCATACTCTCCGGTTCCGAATCGGGGGTGTCTTTGTGGAGATAGAATGTACGCTGGCAGCGTCGGCACCGGAAAAACTTCAGGGGAAGATAATCGTAAAACCGTCGGACATACAGCGGCCGGTTGGTCCGTTCCAGGTGCATGGCAGTCCGGCAATGAGTGCATTCACATTTTTTCTGTGTCTTCCATACGATTCCAAACAGAATAAGGCCATAAAGAACCGCTAAACCAATTACACTATAAAAAAATACTTCCATTGAGGGGTGTCGACGATGTGGGTTGTTGTGGGTACAAATTTGGGGTACATACGACTCGAACCCAACTTTAGTTGCGTCACAACCCCTTTTTTTTTCAATTTCTTACCCAACGGCCACGTTATCTGCGCTTTATTTTGATAAAATATGCGCCATTTTCCAGCTTTTACGGTTTATATCTTCAACAAACGATTGACACACCTTCCCGCCAATTTGTATCTTTGGCGTTGTAATCAACCAATTTATAATGGCGAAATCGCCCAAATATTACGTCGTCTGGAAGGGGCGGCAAAAAGGAGTTTACGACACCTGGGAGGCCTGTCAGGAGCAAATCCAGAATTTTCCCGGCGCACTCTATAAATCGTTTGACAGTCGTACGGTGGCCGATAAAGCCCTGGGTGAAAAACCGCATGTGCATTTGCAGGGTAAAGGAACGGGAACAGAGAGCAAAGGACAAAAGCTGTTTGTTGGAAAACCAATTGCCGACAGCATCGCCGTCGATGCCGCCTGGAATACCGCAACGGGCGACATGGAATACCAGGGTGTTCACGCTTCTACCAAACAACTGCTCTTCCACCAGGGGCCGCATCACGACGGCACGAACAACATCGGCGAGTTTCTGGCCATCGTACATGCGCTGGCATGGCTGAAACAACGCGACAGCAACCTGCCCATCTACTCCGACTCCCGAACCGCCATCAGTTGGGTCCTGAAAAAGAAAGCCAATACCAAACTGGAAGAAACCGCACGCAACGCCCCGCTCTTCGAACTCATTGACCGAGCCGAAAACTGGCTGAAAACCAATAATTTCCTGAATAAAATCCTGAAATGGGAAACCGAACACTGGGGCGAAAACCCGGCAGACTTCGGGAGAAAATGACGATTGACGATTGACCATTGTCAATCGTCAATCGTCAATCGTCAGTTATCCACCATCCATCACTCCAGCAAATTTGTTTCGCTTCAAACAATTCACCATTCACCAGAACCGGACCACCATGAAGGTCTGCACGGATTCGTGCGTTCTGGGGTCGTACGCGGATGTTGGGCTGGGCGGTCGTTTGCTGGACATCGGTACGGGAACGGGTTTACTTGCACTGATGGCGGCCCAGCGAAATCCGACCGCCCAAATTGAGGCCGTGGAAATTGACAATGCGGCTTTTCAGCAAGCGATTGATAATGTGAACGATAGTCCATTTGCGAAACGGGTTCAGGTAGTAAATTCTCCCATTCAGGCGTTTTCGGCCGAACCGTTTGATCGGATCTGGAGCAATCCGCCTTTCTACACCAATCACCTGCGTTCTCCCGATTCGGCGGTGAACCGGGCGCTGCACAACGGCGAACTGCCTTTCGAAGCATTGGTAGCCAGTGTCCACCGGCTCTTAAAACCGGAGGGGCAATTCTGGGTTTTGTTACCACCTTTCGAAATGGAACGGTTGATTACATTCGCCGAAAAAACCGGTTTAAGGCCTTATCGCCAACTGAATCTTCGGCATAACGCCCAAAAACCGGTTTTTCGGGTGATCGCCGGATTTGCTTTTGGCGATTCCGGAGCTTCCGAAACCAATGAATTAGCTATTTTTGAACCGAACGGAAAAACGTATTCCGAATCATTCCGCGAGTTATTGCAACCTTTTTATCTGAATTTCTAAAATCCTTACGACCTTTGAAGAATTAATCCTGAACACCGCGCCTGAACAGATGGGGAAGGTCGTCGCCCCCAGTGTTGTTTCAGCCGTGTTTAGAACGCCATGTATGACCGATAAGCTTCAAATTTCCGTCGTTATTCCCCTGTACAACGAAGACGAATCGTTACCCGAACTGCACGACTGGATCGTGCGGGTGATGACCGAACAGCGGTTTACGTACGAAATTCTGTTTATCGACGATGGCAGCATCGATCGGTCCTGGGAGGCCATCAGCCAGCTTTCGGAGCGAAACCCGAACGTTCGGGGCATTCGGTTTACGCGGAATTACGGCAAAACGGCGGCATTGCAAACCGGTTTTCAGGCTGCCAACGGACAGGTGGTAATTACACTGGATGCTGATTTACAGGACAGTCCCGATGAAATTCCGGAATTATACCGGATGATTACCGTGGATGGCTTTGACCTGGTTTCGGGCTGGAAACAAAAACGGTATGATCCGCTGACCAAAACGATTCCGACCAAATTTTTCAATGCGGTGTCGCGCTGGGTTTCGGGCGTTTATCTGCACGATTTCAATTCCGGCATCAAAGCGTACCGGCGACAAGTGGTCAAATCCATGAATCTGTACGGCGAAATGCACCGAAATTTACCGATTGTGGCCAAATGGAACGGTTTTCACAAAATCGGTGAAAAAGTAGTGCAGCACCAGGCCCGCAAATACGGCACAACCAAGTTTGGCCTGAACCGGTTTATCAACGGTTTTCTGGATTTACTGGTCATTGCGTTCGTTCATAAATTCAGCCGTCGTCCGATGCACCTGTTCGGCAGTTTCGGGACGCTATCGTTTTTTATCGGAACCGTCATCACGGTTTACCTCATCGGTGAAAAAATATATAACATTGCCAACCACCTGAAATACCGGAATGTGACTGATAACCCCTTATTTTTCCTGGCCCTGGTTGCCATTATTCTGGGCGTTCAGTTATTTTTGGCGGGCTTTTTGGGCGAAATGCTTGTCCGACAATCAACGAATAAAACCGGTGATTATCTGATTGCTGAGCGGGCCGGGTTTTGATGGTTGAATGGCTGGATGGTTAAAAATGGTTTAAATGGTTGAACGGTCAAATAGCTGAGTAGACAAATGGGTTCGGAGCAGCCGAAATACGTTGACGTAACGGATTTAGAAGTTTACAAAGTTGCCTTTGATCGGAGCAATCTGGTTTGGAAAGTGGTAATGGAATGGAGTCCATTTGCAAAGGACACTATCGAAAAACAGTTCGTCAGAGCCCTAGACAGCCTTTCGGCCAATATTGCGGAGGGTTACGGGCGATACGGACGAAATGATAAAATACGGTTTTATTTCATCTTATCCGGTTCGCTCCGGGAATCCATTGATTCGGTTAATAAGGCCAAAAACAGAAACCTGATAGATGACCAACACTACAATTCCATTTATTTCCGCCTGTCTCTGCTACCGAAATTGATCCATCAGGAAATTAAATATACCCGCGACCATCTAAAAATATAGCCCCTAACCACCCAACCATTTTTAACCATTTAACGCCATATCAACCAACCATAGATAAGACTTTCATTTTAAAAAAGTATGAACAATCAGTTTAAAGCACATCCCTGGCACGGGATTCCCATTGGCGAAAACGCGCCTAAACAAGTAACGGCTTTCATCGAAATTGTACCGACCGATACGGTGAAGTATGAAGTTGACAAGGAAACCGGTTACCTGAAGATCGACCGGCCGCAGAAATATTCCAACATCGTCCCGGCCTTGTACGGTTTTATTCCGATGACGTATTGCGACGAGCAGGTGGCGTCGCTGGCGCGCGAAAAATCGGGGCGCGAAATCGAAAAAGGCGACGGTGACCCGATCGATATTTGTGTATTGAGCGAGCACGCCATTACGCACGGTAACATCATTCTGCAAGCCATTCCCATCGGCGGTTTCCGGTTGCTCGACAAAGGCGAAGCCGACGATAAAATCATTGCGGTTTTGAAAGGCGATGGCATGTACATGGGGTACGAAGACATGCACCAACTGCCCGACAGCGTCGTACAACGACTCAAGCACTACTTCCTGACGTACAAAAACTTACCCGGCGAACCGATGACCTGCGAGATCGTCAATGTGTACGGCCGGGATGAAGCCCACGAAGTTATTCGCCGGTCCATCGAAGATTACTGGCTGCTGGTACGGAATCAGTCAAAATAAGCAAAATGGATAAAATGAAGAATGGAAGAAGGCAAAAATGGACAATTCATTTTCCTCCCTTCCGCTTCTCTTTCCTTTCTTCCCGCAAATAGTCACATTCAACATAAATTAAGGAGATGGGGAGCCGTCTCCTTTTTATTTTTGTTAGTTATATTGTTGTTGAAACAATGAAGTTCATTGCCAGACGAAAAAGATGGGACAAAAGAGATCAGAAATTCTATTGTCTTTCATCTCTTGTCTAAAGTCTGATTCTCTCACTAACTCGTTATTCGTTAACCCAAAACATGCTTCAGTTTTTTAAATACGTTTTTGCAACCATCGTTGGTTTATTGCTTTTTACGGTTGTTGCCTTCCTGATGGTGCTGGCAATCGGGTCGGCTTTTTCGGCGGCATCGGGCGATGAGGTGGCCGTCAAGGAAAATTCGGTTCTGAAACTCAACCTGAACAGTCCCATCAAGGAAATTGGCGTCGACAATCCATTCGGCGGTTTTGGCCCCATCAATTCGTCAGGTGATGTCATCGGCCTGATCGACCTGAAAGCGGCTCTGGCCAACGCCAAACTGGACCCGAACATCAAAGGCGTTTACATGCAGACGGAATACCCGCAAACCGGCTGGGCATCGCTCGAAGAAATCCGGAACGCCCTGATCGACTTCAAAAAATCGAAGAAATTTGTGGTCGCTTACGGCGAAGTGATGACCGAAAAAGGGTATTACATTGCGTCCGTAGCCGATAACATTTACCTCAATCCTGCCGGAGCGTTGGAGTGGAATGGCCTGGATGCCGAATATACGTTTTTCAAGGGAACCTTCGACAAACTGGGCATCAAGCCGGTTATTTTCCGCGTCGGTGAGTTCAAAAGCGCCGTTGAACCCTTCATCCGGGAAGATATGAGCGAAGCCAACAAGGCGCAGACGACTTCCTTCCTGAATTCCATCAACAATCATTTTCTGGTCAGTGTGGCCCAAAGCCGCGGCTTGCAGGTGCCGGAATTGAAAAAACTGGCTGACGAGCTGTCGATCCAGACCGCCGGTGATGCGCTGCGGGCCAAACTGGTCACCAAAGTGGCTTATTACGACGAAGTGGAAGCCGACATGCGGAAATCGCTGAAAATCGATGAAAAGAAAAAAATCGACTTTATCTCGCTCAGTAAATACGAAAACGCCAAGAAGTATATCGAGGAAGGAAATATCAAAAACCGCATCGCCGTCATTGTAACCGATGGCGAAATTGTTTCCGGAAAAGACGACGACAACATCGCTTCCGACCGCGTAGCCGAACAAATCCGGAAAGCCCGGCTGGACGAAAAAGTGAAGGCCATCGTGATCCGGGTCAACTCGCCGGGCGGCAGCGCCCTGGCGTCGGACGTAATGTGGCGCGAAGTGGTGCTGGCCAACAAGGTAAAACCGGTCATTGCTTCCATGTCGGACTATGCCGCTTCGGGCGGTTATTACCTGGCCATGGGCGCCCGTCAGATTGTGGCCGAACCCAACACCATTACGGGCTCCATCGGCATTTTTGGGATGCTGTTCAATACCGAAGGTTTCTTCAAAGACAAATTAGGTATCACCTACGACCGTGTCGTAACCAACACGCACTCCGATTTCCCGTCGTTTACCCGTGAAATGACGGATTTCGAAAAAAATGTGCTGCAACAAAGCGTCAACCGGGGGTACGAAATCTTCACAAGCAAAGCCGCTCAGGGTCGTAAATTGCCCATCGATAGCCTGAAAGCACTGGCGTCGGGCCGCGTGTGGTCGGGCGTTCAGGCCAAGGCCAACGGTCTGGTCGATGAGCTGGGCGGTTTGGACAAAGCCGTAGAACTGGCCGCCAAAGCCGCCAAACTGAAAGAAGGCGATTACCGCGTTCGTTACACGCCCGAAAAGAAAAACGCCGTTGAAGAACTGATCAAATCATTCACGGGCAACGAAGACGAGCAATTACAGGCCAAACTGGGCGATTTGGCTCCGTATGTCAACTACCTCAAAATGTTGAAAAACATGCAGGGAACGCAGGCGCGGCTGCCGTTTGGACTGGACATCAAATAACGTACCCACGGATTGAAGTCCTGAGAACGTGAAGACCTGCAAGATTTCAAAACCTTGCGGGTCTTTTTGTATCTTAGCCAACGCATTGTTCCCGTCTTATGAAAATACTCCCGGTTTATCTGGATTTATTTGCGCTGATCATTCTGCTGGGAGTTGCTCAGGGGCTGTTTCTGGGTATTTTTTTCCTGACCGGATCGAGAGGACAAAACCTGACCAACCGATGTATCGGCTGGTTCATGCTGGGACTTTCAGCCATTATTGCCGAAATATTCCTGTGCTACACCAACTACATGTTTCAGGTGCTTTGGCTGGTCGATTTTTCGGAACCGGTTAACTTTACGCTGGGGCCACTTTTTTATTTTTTCGTTTTTGCCCGATTACAAAAACGACTTCCTGCGTACTGGCAATGGCATTTACTGCCTGCGCTGATCTGGCTGATGAACTCGTTCACCTGGATATACCAGTCGGTTGCGTTTAAATACAACTCCTACATCAGCGCCTATCACCCGGAATTGGACTTTGTTCCGAACGTAAATTACATCGAAGAAGATTTTACCCACCTGCGTGGGATTGTCAGTGAACTGACGATGGTAAGCTGCCTGGTTTATGCGGTTTTGGCGTTCATCGCCCTTCGGAACGCCTTCCGGCAGCATAACGATCCGTTTTGGGGAAAAGCAAAACCGGGTCTGCAGCAGGTCCGCAATCTGGTGCTGTTAAACCTCACCTTCCCGATTTTCGGCTCGGCCGTCAAAACGCAAT
This sequence comes from Larkinella rosea, assembly GCF_003858635.1. GTDB lineage: Bacteria > Bacteroidota > Bacteroidia > Cytophagales > Spirosomataceae > Larkinella > Larkinella rosea. The sequence continues at coordinate 472,418 of NZ_RQJO01000009.1, read as the reverse complement.
TTTACGAGGACTTAGGCGATTATATCTTGGCCTGTTACATCACGCTGACCATTTACACAACGAGTTTTCTGGTCATGCGGGGGTCTGATTTTTTCGCAGAAGAGCCTGATGCGGAGCCCGAAACCGATCTGCCTTCTCCCCGCAAAAAGTACGAAAAATCGTCATTGTCGGGAGAAGTCGAGGAAGCGGTTTTGCAAAAGCTGACGCAGGTGATGGAGGACGAAAAACCGTACCTCGAAAGTGATCTTTCGTTACCCAAGCTGGCGCAGCGGCTCAACACCTCCCCCCACCACCTCTCCCAACTGCTGAACGACCGGCTGGAGCAGAACTTTTTTGATTTACTGGCGACGTACCGCATCCGCGAAGCACAGCAACTGTTGCAGAATCCAACCACTGTCAACTTAAAAATCGACGAAATTGCGGAACGCGTCGGGTACAATTCAAGCTCGGCTTTTCATACGGCATTCAAGCGACTGACCAGCCAGACCCCGGCTCAATTTCGGGCCACGGCGACTTCGTCCCGGTCGGCTTGAAGTTCTTGATTATCGGAAAATGGCGTTTTTCCTTCCAAACACCCGATTTTTGGTTTCAAAACTGATCCACAGCCCGGCTGGAGTTCACTGCATTGTCGTTGACTTTGGCTGTTCCGATTAAACCGGTTTTGTCTGGATTGAACCGATTTTCCACTTTAATTTATTCCGAAATGAAATTTCGCTTTCTGTGTAGCGCAGTTGTTTTCCTCTTTTCGGCCTTTTCCGTTTACGGCCAAACTCCAAACAGCGGTTCTGTCGAATGGCCCGCTTACGGCAATGATCCGGGCGGGATGCGGTTTTCGCCGTTGAAACAAATCAACACCGCTAACGTCAAGCAGTTGACTGTTGCCTGGACGTTCCGAACTGGCGAACTGGAGCACTACAAAGGCACAAACGCCGACGAAAAAGCCGCCTTTGAGGCCACTCCGGTTATGGTCGACGGAACACTGTTTTTCAGCACACCTTCGTCACGGGTTTTTGCGGTTGATGCCGCGACCGGCGCCCCAAAATGGTCGTACGATCCCCAGGTGTATTTACGGCAGGATCTTTCCGAGGTCACTTCGCGGGGCGTTTCAGTCTGGCCCGCAGTTGGCGACAAAACGGCTGGTAACACGGCCAAACGGATTCTCATTCCCACGCTCGACGGTCGATTGATTGCGCTGGATGCCAAAACCGGCCGGCCCGTTTCTTCTTTCGGGAAAGACGGCACCGTCGATTTGCGGCAGGGCGTCGGAAATATCAGCGTGACCTCGCCACCCGCAGTCATCGGAAACACGATCGTCGTTGGCTCGTCGATGGGTGACAATCAGCGGTTTAATTACGAGCGGGGGATTGTACGGGCCTACGATGCCGTAACCGGAAAATTGCGCTGGAGTTGGGACCCGATTCCCCGCACACCAACGGATGCCGGTTTCGAAACCTGGAAAGGCCCCAGCGCCACGCAAACCGGTGCAGCCAATGCCTGGTCGATCATTTCGGCCGATGCCGAACGCGATCTGGTGTTTGTACCGACCACCTCGCCCAGTCCCGATTATTACGGGGGGGAACGGTTGGGCAAAAACACCAATGCCAATTCCATCGTTGCCATTCGGGCTTCTACTGGAAAAGTGGTCTGGAGCTTTCAGACGGTTCACCACGACATCTGGGACTACGACAATGCCGCTCAACCTTTGTTGTTTTCATTTGCCCAAAACGGAAAAACCGTTCCGGCCGTTGCGGTAGGGACCAAAATGGGGCACGTGTTTATTCTCCACCGTGAAACCGGCGTCCCGTTGCTCCCGGTTCAGGAACGGCCCGTACCGGCATCGAAAATTCCCGGCGAAGAAGCGCATCCTACCCAGCCTTTTCCGGCTACCCTCCCACTCCTGGGCTTGCAAAAACCGGAAGCCTGGGGCGCCACTCCGGAAGCCAAAACCGCTGCCCAGCAACGGATGGCGTCCTTACAGTATCAAGGGCCGTTTACTCCGCCCTCGCTGCAAGGTTCAATCATTGCGCCGGGCAACGTGGGGGGCATCAACTGGAGCGGCATGTGTTACGATCCCGAATCCGGTTTGCTGATCACCAATGTCAATCGGCTGGCGGCCGTTATTACACTGATACCCCGCGCTAAACTGGCCGAATCGGTCCAGAACGATCAGGAATTGATGCGGGCCGAAACCGGCATGCAGTCGGGAACGCCTTACGTCATGAAACGCAGTTATCTATTCGCGAAAGATGAGCAGGGCATTGCCATGCAAACCGCTCCGCCCTGGGGAACCCTGGCCGCCATCAACCTCAAGAAAGGTGCACTGGAATGGGAAGTGCCGCTGGGTTTCATGTACGATCCCCGGAAATACCCGGAAACCAAACAATGGGGTTCGATCAACTTTGGCGGAGCCATTGCCACTGCGGGCGGTCTGATCTTTGTAGCGGCTTCGCTGGATGGCCATTTTCGGGCTTTTAAAACCAGCGACGGCAGTTTGCAGTGGGAGGTGCCGTTGCCCGCAGGAGGGCAGGCAACACCGATGACCTACCAACTCAATGGCAAACAATACGTCGTTATTGCCGCCGGGGGACACGCGAAAGTGGGAACGAAGCTGGGCGATTACGTGGTGGCGTATCAGTTGCCTTAGAAAACCGTTAGTTTTTTTCTGAAATCTTTTTTTCGCACCAACGCAACCATTTGTCAACTCGATTCGTATATGTGTCACAGAAGCCTTTGACTCGACCTACCTATGATAACGAAGCGCCAGGGGAACCGCTGATGTTACCGGTTCGCGTCATGAGGTTCTCTATAAATACACCCGGTCGCTCCGATTCCAATTGGGATGGCCGGGTGTTCTTTTTTTAGTATTTTCGTGGGAGTCGATCGGACACCTGATCACAAACCCTTTCTCCATGAAACTACTTCTTCCGTCGATCCATCGCGGAAAACAACGGCTTCTTGTCCTCCAGACAGTCCTTTTTTTCCTGCTTTGCGGTTTTTCGGGTGCCGCCTGGGCGCAGGGAAAAATCGAGGATTACAAACGGTCGGCGGCCCTGAAGGAAAACCTGCGGAATAAAGTCTATAATGCCCCGAATAACGTTTACTGGACTACTGGCCAAAAGGCCTGGTACGTCGTCCGAACCACCCGCGGACTCGAATTCGTCGTGATCGATCCGAAGAAAAAGACCCGCCAGCCCGCGTTCAATCAGGAACAACTGGCAACAAAACTGTCTGAAGCCACCGGCCGGAAAATTGATCCGTTCAATTTGCCATTTACGTCCATCACCTTCGGCAAAGACGACGAAGAGTTCGAATTTGTCGCCGAAGGTTCGGTGTGGCAATACGCAACAGGTTCGTTCGCGTTTCGGAAAAAAGGGCCGTTCCGGGCCGAACCCACCGACCGCCGGTATTGGGGAAACAGCCGCGATGAACTTGACGAAAAACCAGTTTTCTCGCCCGACAGTTCGCAAACCGCTTTCATCAAAAATTACAACGTCTACATCCGTTCCGAAAAAACGAAGCAGGAAACCCAGCTTAGCTTTGATGGCTCGGAAGGTGACTATTATTCCGGGTATATCCAGTGGTCGCCCGACGGTAAGAAACTGGTTACGAATAAGATACGCCCGAATAAAAAACACCTGATCTACTTCGTCCGCTCATCGCCCGAAGATCAGCTTCAGCCCAAACTGGAAAGTCGCGAATACCTGAAACCGGGTGATGCGCTGCCCGTCCAGCGGCCGCAATTGTTTTTGCCGGAATCGAAAAAACAGATTTCGGTCGACGATGCGCTGTTTAACCAGCAGTTCAGTTTGTCGCGGCTGGAATGGCGTAAAGACAGCCGGGCGTTCACCTTCGAATACAACCAGCGCGGCCATCAGATCTACCGGGTGCTGGACGTGAATGCCAGCACCGGTGCCGTAAAACCGCTCATTGAAGAACGTAGCAACACGTTTATCGACTACAGCGGCAAACGCGCGCGGCACGACGTCAACGACGGGCAGGAAATTGTCTGGGCGTCGGAACGCGACGGCTGGAATCACCTGTATCTGATCGATGGCGCGACCGGAAAAGTGAAAAAGCAGATCACCAAAGGCGAGTGGGTGGTGCGCAATCTGGTGCACGTAGACGACAAAAACCGCACGATTCTGTTCGCTGCCAGCGGCCGAAATCCGGATCAGGACCCCTATTTTGTGCAGTATTACAAAGTCAATTTCGACGGTTCGGGCCTGACGGCTCTGACATCGGAAAACGCCAATCATACGGCTACCTTTTCGCCGGATTTCACCTATTTTGTCGATTCCTATTCCCGCGTGGACCTGCCGCCGGTAACGGTTTTGCGCAACTCGGCCGACGGCAGCGTGGTGCTGGAACTCGAAAAAGCCGACATCAGCGTTTGGGAAAAAGGAGGTTGGAAAGCGCCGGAAGTGTTTACGGCCAAAGGACGCGACGGCAAAACCGACATCTGGGGCATCATCATCCGTCCTACCAATTTCGACCCCGCCAAAACATACCCGGTGATCGAGAATATTTACGCCGGGCCGCACGGCTCGTTCGTTCCGAAGTCGTTCATGAGCAATTACCTGTCGATGCATGAACTGGCCGAACTGGGTTTTATCGTGGTGCAGATCGATGGCATGGGAACCTCCAACCGCTCCAAAGCCTTTCAGGATGTGTGCTGGAAAAATCTGAAAGACGCCGGCTTTCCCGACCGGATTCTGTGGCTGCAAGCCGCGGCCCGAAAATACAACCAACTGGATTTGAACAAAGTAGGAATTTTTGGCACCTCGGCGGGCGGCCAAAGTTCGACCGCTGCGCTCCTGTTCCATCCCGAATTTTACAAAGCCGCCGTTTCGTCCTGCGGCTGCCACGACAACCGCATGGACAAAATGTGGTGGAATGAGCAGTGGATGGGTTACCCGATTGGACCGCAGTACGACGAGTGCTCCAACGTGACGAATGCCCATAAACTTCAAGGAAATCTGCTATTGCTCGTGGGCGAAGTAGACGATAATGTGGATCCGGCTTCGACCTACCAACTGGCCAACGCGCTGATCAAAGCCAACAAAAACTTCGAACTGGTGACGCTGCCAGGCCAGGCCCATACGGCCGGTGGTGACTTCGGCGAGCGCAAACGCCGGGATTTCTTCGTTAAAAATCTGCTGGGCATCGATCCGCCAAACTGGAACGAAATGGAAAAAGAGGTTGCGGGTTCTGGGAAATAAGTTGGAAGTCAACAGTTGCTTAGCGGAGGTAAGATGAGTTTAGCAGAGTTTTTCTTCGCGCAACTCATTTTACCTCCGCTAAGCTCCGCGAAACAACTCTTGACTTATCAGCTTATTTTACTTTTTGTTGTATTCTGCCCGAACTTCCTGCAAACAATTGGCACACAAACAATTGGTAAATTGTCCGCGAACATACTCCCGCTGTGCATCGGTCAACTGAACCGCCATGCATTGACAGAGATTAATGTTTCCCACTTTGCATTCGAAAACCGCTCCGCAGCGCGGGCAACCAACGGTTTCGTGTTTACGTGCCAGAGTTTCCATCCGTTATTTCGTTACGCATTTTCAACCACCAGACTACGAGCGGTTTGCGCGGCTTGTACCATGTTTTTGAGCGCCTGTTCGGTTTCGGGCCAGCGACGGGTCTTCAAACCGCAGTCGGGATTGACCCACAGATTCCGAACCGGCAGCACATCGGCGGCTTTGTTCAACAACGCAACCATTTCCGCTTTCGTTGGCACGCGCGGGCTGTGAATATCGTAAACGCCGGGGCCAATTTCGTTCGGATAATTGAATTGCACAAACGCATCGAGCAATTCCATCTGCGAGCGCGAGGTCTCGATCGTGATCACGTCGGCGTCCATGTCGGCAATTTGCTGGATGATGTCGTTGAACTCCGAATAACACATGTGGGTGTGAATCTGCGTTTCGTTGCGTACGCCCGAAGCTGACACCCGAAACGCTTTTACCGCCCACTCCAGATAGGTTTCCCAGTTTTCGCGACGCAGCGGCAGGCCTTCCCGAATGGCGGGCTCATCAATCTGAATCACCTGAATGCCAGCTTGTTCCAGGTCCACTACTTCATCGCGGATGGCCAGTGCAATTTGCGTGCACGTATCCCGGCGCGGCTGATCATCGCGCACAAATGACCATTGTAGAATCGTCACCGGGCCGGTCAGCATCCCCTTTACCGGTTTTTTTGTCAGCGACTGCGCGTATTCGGTCCAGCGCACCGTCATGGCTTCGGGGCGGTAAACATCGCCGTAAATGATGGGCGGTTTGACGCAGCGCGAACCGTAACTCTGCACCCAGCCGTTCTGGCTGAACGCAAAACCGTCGAGCAATTCGCCGAAATATTCGACCATGTCGTTGCGCTCAAATTCACCGTGCACCAACACATCCAACCCGATTTCTTCCTGCCAGCGAATGGCTTTTTCGGTTTCCTGTCGAATAAAATCCTCGTATTGCGCCAGCGTTTTTTCACCTTTTTTAAACTTCGCCCGGTTGACCCGAACCGCGTCCGTTTGCGGAAATGAGCCAATCGTCGTCGTTGGGAAAAGTGGCAACTGCAAACGTTCATGTTGAAGCGGCTGGCGGTTTTCAAAAGCTGCCTGCCGGTGCGTATCGCTGTCTGTCAGCTGGTTAACGCGGGCCTGCACATCCGGGCGGTTGATCAGCGTCGATTGTCGGCGGGCGGTCAAAACCGCTTCGTTTTCGGCCAGCCAGCTTTTTGCCTGTTCGCTGTCGGGCTGCGCGGCAATCGTCGCCAGTTTGACCACTTCGGCCAGTTTCTGTTTGGCAAAAGCGAGCCATTGTTTGATTTCGGGCGTTAAACCGCTGACTTCCGTTTCCGAATCCAGGTCAACGGGTGCGTGCAGCAGGGAGCACGAAGGAGCCACCAGCACGCGGTCGCGGCCCAGCGCGTCGGTTGCCTTTTGAATCAGTTCCAGCGACCGGTTCAGGTTATTGATCCAGATGTTCCGGCCATCGACTACACCGAGCGAAAGTGCGGTTTTGCTGTCGATAAAGGCGGTTTTCAAAATGTCATCCAGTTGACTCGGGCAGCGAACCAGATCGATATGCAGCGCATCGACCGGCAGTTGCGTCGCCAGCGTGAGGTTTTCGCCGAAACATTCGAAGTACGAAGCCAGTAGAAATTTAAGCTTCGGAAACCGGTCGCGCAAAAAACGATAGGCCGTCGCGTAGGCAGCCCGTTGCTGTTCATCCGAATTCAGCACCAGACCCGGTTCATCAAACTGAATCCATTCGACGCCCTGCGTCTGTAAGCGGTTCAGAACCTGTTCATAAACCGGCAACAAGCGATCGAGCAAGTCCAGCCGGTGAAAACCGCTTTCTTTCTCTTTTCCCAGCAACAGATACGTAACCGGCCCCAACAGCACCGGTTTGGGAACAGTACCCAATACGGTTTTGGCTTCGTCGAACTCCGTAAAAACTTTTTCGGAACGCAGCGAGAATGCCTGATCCCGGCTGAATTCCGGAACGATGTAGTGGTAATTGGCGTCGAACCACTTGGTCATTTCCATCGCAATCAGGTCCAGACCGTCTTTCTGGAAACCGCGCGCCATCGCAAAATACAGATCGGTTTCGTTCGTATCCGGTTTTTCGGCGAGGAGACGAAACCGCTCCGGAATGGCATTGACCGTCAGTGACCAATCCAGCGTCTGGTCATAAAACGAGAAATCGTTGCACGGAATGAGTGAAATTCCGGCTTGCTGCTGGGTCAGCCAGTTTCCGCGACGAATGCGCTGACCGGTTTCGAGCCATTGAGCGTGGGTAATTTTTCCGGCCCAGTAACTTTCATTAGCCTTTTTCAATTCGCGGTGGCTACCGATTCGCGGATAGCCGAGGTTGTGTGTGATGACCATAGTGGTAATGGTTAATAATGATACCGAATTCTTCGCCGAACTTACTACCCCCTCCCGCAGCGACACCAACGCTCATGATACTCCCACCCGGCCCTGAAAATGGTCGAACATGAAGAAAAAGCGAGTTATGATGGCACCCGAAATTGTGGGGCGTCATGACCTGTTTATGGCCATTCTCCCGGTTTGTAGCAGCATTTACAGTAGCATTGCTTCCGGGTAATTAAGCAAGGGACAGCTCATCGCAATTGAATTCAGAGTAAAACTAAAATTCCCCACAAAGCTACTTTCTTAGTTTTAATATCTATGCTATAATAGTTTTTTAGAATAAAATTCTATATTTACAAAATAGTAAGACTATTCTTCTTTTAGCCTATTGCATTTACCCGATAAAAGGAAATAATTTCTGTGGAAAAGCTGGATTCGATCGACACGCAGTTGCTCAAATTATTGGGAGAAAATTCGAACGTGACCATTAAAGAATTAGCGGATCGGGTAAACCTTTCCCACACCCCGGTTTTTGAGCGGGTGAAAAGGCTGGAAGCGGGGGGTTACATTAAAAAATACATCGCCCTGATCGACGCTGAAAAGCTCAATTTCGGATTAATTGTTTTTTGTAACATCAAGCTCAAACAGCACGATAAAAGTATCGGGCACGACTTTGTAACCGATATTCTCCGGCTGGACGAAGTCGTTGAATGCTATAATATTTCCGGGGATTTTGATTTTCTTTTGAAAGTGTACGCAAAAGATATGAAACACTACCAGGATTTTGTCTTCAATAAACTTGGTTCGGTAACAAGCATTGGAAGCACGCACAGCACATTTGTGATGTGCGAGAACAAAAACACCTATAACGTTAACTTGTAGGTAACGGATAACGTATACCGCTCCAACCCGGTTATCCGTTTATATCGTTTAAACAACGGCCAAATGCAGTATTTTGTCATTTTGGGGTTACTCCTTTTCGTTCTAAGCGGCTGCGGTGATCGCGCCCGCCGTTCGGAAACAGCGGAAAAGCCGTCGGATTCGACGGCAATTTCTACGGATACGGTTTGCTTTCGGCAGGTGGTGGGGCGCGACACAACGGCGCTCCGGCTCGTCATCAACGGGGCGACAGTTACCGGCGAACTGGCCATTTTGCCGTATGAAAAAGACCGGGCGCGTGGTCGGATCGAAGGTACATTAACAAATAATCAAATCCGGGCCGACTGGCAGCGTTCGGGCGAAGGCGTTACGCAAACGCACGAAATCAACTTCTTGCTGACTGGTGACGCCGTGACCTGGCGCGAAGGCGAACGCATGGAGAAGCAAGGGCGTTGGGTACTTAAACAGCCGGAAAGCGGATTTGACTATAAGCTCCTAAAAACGGAATGCCGGTCAATTAATTAAGCCCTAAATCGGTTAGTACTTTTTGGGTTTTAGCGTCGTAGCTGTCCAGCGTTTTCAATTCGAAAGCGAACGAATTGTTTTTTCCGAACGGGCTCGCATCGATCACTTTAGCAACCCGGTAATCCAACTGATCCATCTTAAACCGGACATTGAACAGCGGTTTTGGTTTTTCCGGATACTGGCTGTGGGCCAGCAACTGTTTTAATGCCGCAGACCGTTTTTCCGGGGCCACCGATTCCAGCAAGTTACCCAATTCTGCTTTCATCTCTTCGTGCCATTCGCTGATCACCTCAGCGGGCAATTCGCCATCCCACTGCGCAATGGGCTGCCATTCTTTCAGAACACCCACAACCAGTTTTTTTGCCGAACCTTTCCCGTTTTCGGCAAACCGCAGGGTATACAATAAAATGGGAATCTCCGGATTCAGATCCGACGTCAGGCCTTCGATGTAGGCATATTGATACCCTTCGTACGAATGCCGTTCGTTGCGGAACCATTCTTCAAACCCAAAACCGTAAGTCGCTTCAAAAGCCGTTCGGCTGGAAGTGGCATTTTCAGATTTGTAATTTGGACCGGATGGTTCTTTGTATCCCCTATTATTATTCGTTAAACGAGCCAGGTAAAACATACAGGTTGGTTTTGTCACTTATGAAAATTTGTATTTTTTAAAATCAAAAAAAAAGACCGTGTTATTCTAGCCCGCTCATGACGCGCCTGACTTTGAATCATCACCGCAAAAATTGAATCGCACAAAAAGGCTACAGCGAAAAACCGGGCCACTACGGGCCAACTAACAAATGCTGCTTTTCACCGGAAGGGACCAGCTAGTAATCAGTAGATTAGTGAACAAGCCTTTGCCAAAAACCGGAATCGGACAGGACGCTGACGTTGCATTATCGGCATCGGCGGCAAAGTCGGGCAGGCGGTGTTCACAAGTCAGAATCGTAGTTCGAATACAAATATCGCCAAATATGCTCATTTAGCCAACAATGTTGATGGATTGACGACTATCATTTTTTTTATTTGGCAGCTAGAGCGCCATTAGCGAACTTTACCCCAAAATATAACCACCATTATTGGCATGAATTTTCTTCAGGATACGGTTTCGATCGTTAAAATAGCCGTATCGGTACTGCTTGCGCTGGCAAGCTGGCTGTTGATCCGGTTTCCTGCTCCCTTTCGGCACTCGCTCAACCAACGACCCGGTTTAACACTTTGGAGCAGTTTTATCCTTCTGCGGCTCATCCCTTTCGTCGTGGTTTACCTGATTCTGAATTTTGGGCCTCGCAACGATACCGAGTTTTTCTATAAAAAAGCGTATTCGGCTTTCCAGGGCAAAATGGTCTACCGGGATTTTCTCTCCTACCACGCCCCACTGTTTGGCTACCTGATCAGTTTACCGCTCTATCTGTGGAACAATGCCAAAATTCTGGTTCCGTTCATGGCCATCTTCGAGTTTGCCATTGTTTGGGCAACCTGGCGCTACTACCGCTCGACCCGACCGGATGCCCTGCTGATGGCGGTGTTGTATTTCCTGCTGCCGGTTTCATTCATCGCCATCGTTCTGGAGAGCGAAGAAGACATCTGGTTCTGGGGCGTCGGCCTGATCACGCTCGCGTATGCCAGCCGCAAACAAAGCAGTCTCTGGATCGGGGTCATCTGGGGCCTTTCGATGATTGTCATTAAAAGTATGGTGATCGTGCTGCTGATTCCGCTGTTTTTTCTGGTCGATAATAAATTCAAATACGTACTCGGACTAGCGCTCGTCGGCATTCCGTCCGTCGTTATTTTATACCTGCTGATGGGCGATGCGTTTCTGATGCCGCTGCAACATTCCGGCTACCACATGACCCCCAACATTGTCAGCGTCACCCGCCCGGTTTTGAGCGGTTTATACAACCAGATCAGCCTGACCCGCCTAAATACCATCAGCCTGCTGATCACCATGAGTCTGGCTTCCTGGGTTGCAATTCGGTATAAGCACCTCGGCTACCAGAAGCTCTTCCCGTCACTTTTTATTCTCACTTTTGCGATTTTCATGCTGGCTCAACCCAGCGCACCCGGTTTTTACCTCTACATTTACCTGATTGTGGTAGCGTTCGAGGTCTTGAAAATGGAGGACAAAGCCCTTGCGTTTCAACTCATCCTGCTCAATGTCCTGCTGGTGATCCAACCCATCGTCTGGGTTGTTTACGGGGGAATGCAGAATTACGATGACTGGAAAACTGTTTTTTCGACGGCGGCCTGTACCACCGATTACCTTATTCAGGTTGTGGAAGTCATTTTGCTGATCGTACTGGTCAGGAAGGTTTACACGCATGTAAAAACGCTGGATCGGGCGACAAAGCCATCGTTTGCGGCTCAATCCTAATGATCAGCGGTTTCCTGTAGACGAGATAAGGGTTCGTTCATCCGAGCCTTTCCGGCCCATCTGGTCATAAACCATCGTTGTCAGGCCGATTGAATGCGGTTTTCGTTTGCGCCAAACTCCTTCACCACCTATATTTGAATTTACTTACGCAATCAATCGATATGACTGAAGTTCGCACTAACTGGTCCCGCGACGAAATCGCCGATATTTATAACTCCCCCGTTCTCGATCTGATTTACCGTGCCGCGACCGTTCACCGCCAGCATCATGATCCGCAGGAAGTACAGGTTTGCACGTTGTTGTCGGTAAAAACCGGTGGTTGTCCCGAAGACTGTTCGTATTGCCCGCAGGCGGCCCGGTACCACACGAATGTGAAGGTTCACAAGCTGATGGAGGTCGACGAAGTGCTGACGGCTGCTCACCGGGCCAAAGAATCGGGCAGCACGCGGTTTTGCATGGGAGCCGCCTGGCGGGAAGTGCGCGACAACCGGGATTTCGACAAAGTGCTGGAAATGGTGCAGGGCGTTAACCGGATGGGGATGGAAGTGTGCTGCACGCTCGGAATGCTCACCGAAAGCCAGGCCGAAAAGCTAAAAAACGCTGGTTTATACGCCTATAACCACAACCTCGACACCAGCGAAGAATATTACGGCGACATTATTTCGACCCGCACCTACGACGACCGGCTGGATACGCTCGGCCACGTTCGCCAGGCCGGTATCTCGGTTTGTTCAGGTGGTATCATTGGTATGGGCGAAAGCCACCAGGACCGCATCGGTATGCTGCTGACATTGGCTAACTTACCCGAACACCCTGAATCCGTACCCGTCAACGCGCTCGTTCCGGTGGAAGGAACGCCGTTGGAAGACCAGCCACGGGTGTCGGTTTGGGAAATGGTTCGGATGATTGCCACGGCGCGGATCATCATGCCCAAAGCAATGGTGCGGTTATCGGCGGGCCGGGTGCGGATGAGCGTCGAGGAGCAGGCGCTCTGTTTCCTGGCCGGTGCCAATTCCATTTTCGCCGGTGACAAACTGCTGACTACGCCCAATCCGGAAGAGGATCAGGATCGCCAGTTGTTCCAGACGCTGAACATTCGTCCGCGTAAAGCATTCAAGGATTCGGAAAAACCGGCGGTGGTTTTTGAGCAGATTCCGGTGTGATAAAAGGCAATTCTGTTGGATAGCAAAGCAGCCCGGTTTGTCAATAACCGGGCTTTTTTGTATCTTTAAGTATGCCTGATTACCTGTCCACCGCCTTTAATATTGAGATTGATAAATTAACAAACTCCATTGAAAACACCGTCAGTGGGGAAGTATTCGATACGGAAATTACCCGATTGACGGTTCTGAACGAAAACAAATCAAAAAGAAAGATTGGGTGTTTAACTGGAAACAGGAATTGAAAGATCAGCAAAAAGAAACCTATAAGCTGACTACCGTTAGCAATCCGACGATTATTCAAGGTTTGCTTAGTATTAGCAACGCGCACGACCACGTATTCATGCACCTTATCGAGAATGCCAATTTTAATAAGGGTAACAAAAAATTATACAAGGGTGTAGCAGGCAATCTGGTGGCCTTTGCTTGCAAAACTGCATTTCAACTAGGCTTTGATGGAATCGTCTCTTTCGTTTCAAAAACGCAATTGATTGCCCATTATCAGAAAACGCTGGGAGCAAAACCGTTTGCAGGGAACCGAATGTTCATTGATACTCGCGAGTCTCTGGCTTTAGTTAAACAATATTTTAAAGACTTCGAGAATGGCAAATTTTAAGCAAATGGACGAGCAAGATTTTATTTTCCTCGACCAACCGTGGACTGAAGCAGAAAAACAATCATTCAGTAATTTTCTAAAAACCCGAAAAACCGGTAAAAAAGCAATTCGAAAAACGGATAGTGTAAAGCCTACTCCAAAGCGTTCGCTAACTTGATTAGAAACGAATCCATAATTCGTGCTCAATTTTTACATATTTTACTTCACCACCACGCCCCGCTCCTTCCCGATCGTATGGAATAGTGCGTCTTCGATCCGGTCGATGGCTTTTTCGAAGGTCCATTGTTCCTGCACCAACCGCCGGGCGTTGCGCGAGAGCCGCTCGAATTCGCCACTGTTGGTCAAAACCCGCTCAACGGCCCGCGCCATTTCTTCCGGTTTCCGATTGACTAACAAGCCGTTGTAATTATCGATAACGGTTTCCCGAACTCCTCCTTCGGCCACGGCCACCACCGGCAACCCGCAGGCATTGGCCTCCAGCGGAGCCAGGCCGAACGGCTCAAGCGTCGAGGTGTAGAGTAAACACGAAGCCGTATTGAGCAGCCGAATGAGCTCTTCGTGCGGTATTTTTTCGCGGGGTTCAAACTGCACGTTCCGCTGCTGACTTAACTCTTTCAGCTTATTGACGTAAACCGTATCGCCCATATCGCCCACCCAGACCAATCGGGGGCGCGTTTTTTCGGGAATCAGGGCCAGCGACTCAATGGCCAGGTCCGGGCGTTTGTGCTGAAAAAAGGCACCCAGGCCCATCACAAACGGTTCGCGGGGCAGATTCTGAAAGGGGAAAAGGCTGGCGTCAATGCCCAGGTAACAAACTTCACCGGCTCCGCCATAAGCCCGCAACAGGTTTTCGTTACTGAAATACGAGTTGACCAGTACTTTATCGTAGCTATGGTAGTTGTAGATTTCTTCCCGCACCCGCACCCGCGCCTGACGGATTTTGAAAATATCTTCCCAATATTTGTCGCGGTAATCGGCTTTTTTCCAATTGCCGCTGGCGGGTGGCAGCCCTTCCCAGATCAGATTCGGCGACGATTCGAACAAAAACCGGTTGGGTTCGCCAAGGTACAACGCCTTGGGAATGTTGATAAACCGGCCAATGTAGGGCATGGAGAAAAAAATGCAGGCATTGGCAAACAGAACGTCAAAATCGCCCGCGTTGATTTCATCGGCACATCGGCGGCAAAAATCAAGCATCCGCCGAATGCGCGTTTCAGGCTCAAACTGCATGGCCCACCACTTGTCCCAATAGCCATCGCGAATGCGCGTTTCCATTGAGAGGGGCAATACATGGGTTTTGGTCACGTATTGATCAACATCCAGAAATTTGCTGTCGCCTTCCGACGACGTCCAGACTTCAATCGTATGCCCGCGCTGTGCCAGTCCCTTAATGTGCTGGTGTAAAGCCCGACTTCCTCCCCCACTCCGCAGGTTATGCCAAACTGCAATTTTCATCAATGACCGCCAATTCAGGTAAAACAGATGCCAATATAGTATCTTTTTTTGGCAACTTTATTTACCGCGTACCCAATTCTATCACTTCCATGTCCGTTACACGACCCACATCAAGCGTAAATCGAAGGCACGTTCGCACCGAATGAAAACCGTGTTTCCCGGCTGCTCCGGGGTTGATAAACAACAGGTTATTGATTTTCGGATCGCGGGTAACTTTCAAAATATGGGAATGCCCACAGATAAATACATCTGGCGGATGCATCAGCAGATTGGGCCGAACAATAGGATTATACCGGGGTGGAGTACCCCCGATATGGGTCATCCAGATGGATAAGCCTTCCAGCTCAAACCGCTGGTTCTCGGGACATTCGTAGGCCACAGCTTTGTCGTCGATGTTTCCGTAAACGCCCCGAAACGGTTTGAAAGCCTTTAATTCGTCGATGATTTTGACGGAGCCCACATCCCCCGCGTGCCAGATTTCGTCGCACTGCGCGAAGTGGGTGAAGATTTGCGGGTCCAAAAAACCGTGGGTGTCGGAAAGCAGGCCGATTCGGATCAAGTTACACAGGGGTTATCGGAGAAAATCAAAGTTAATCAGAGACTCCCTGATAACCTCTGATTTTCCCTGATTAACCCTGTGAAATAACATAAGATTACTTCCAACCCCCACCCAACGCCCGGTACAAATCAATGACTGACAGAAACTGCGCCCGTTTCGTATTGATCAACGACAGTTCGGCCGCCAGTACACTCCGCTGCGCCGTGATTACTTCCAGATAAGACGCGTAACCGGTGGCAAATAATTCGTCAGAAATTGTCGCGGCCTGCCCCAACACCTTCACTTCCTGATCCTGCAAATCGGCCACTTTCCGGTAATTTTCAATGCCCCGCAGACTGGTCATCACTTCACTAAAACCGGTCAATACGGTTTTCTGGTACCCATAAAAAGCTTCCCGACTTTGCGCGACGCTCAACGAGTAATTCGATTTCAGATAACGTCGGTTGAAAACCGGAGCTGCCAGGCCACCCACCAACCCGAAGGCCAGCGAAGCAGGGTCCAGCAAAACCGACGCCCGGAACGCATTCAGACCGACGTATGGCGTCAGGTTCAGCGAAGGCAGAAATTCGGCGCGGGCCACTTCCACGTCGATGTTAGCGGCTTCCATCGCGAGTTCAGCCTGTTGAATATCCGGTCGACGGCGTAACATCTGACTCGGAATGCCCGCCGAGACCCGGGCTGGAAGCTCCTGGTAGCTGATGGTTTTGCTGCGCGGAATCCGCTGCGGAAACCGCCCCAGCAATTGATTCAACTGGTTTTCAGCTTCTACAATCTGCTGCTGCACCTGCGCTTCCAGCCCCCGGGTATTGAGCAACTGGGCGTTGAATTGCTGCACCGCCAGTTCGGTCACCCGACCGGCGGCTTTCTGCACCACGACCAGTTCGGAAGCCCGCCGTTGCAAAGCTTCATTTTCGCGGATAATTTCCAGCTCACTGTCCAGCGCCAGAAGGCTGTAATACAGCCGGGCGACTTCGGAAATGAGCGAAGTAGTGATCAGATGACGCCCTTTTTCCGTTGCCAGAAAGCGGACGTAAGCGGCTCGTTTGCGGTTTCGGAGTTTACCCCACAGATCAATCTCCCAATTGCTCCGAAAACCCAGAAAGTAATCGGGCGTTACGGTGGGAATCCGCTTATCACCCTTGATGTTGGGCGACAGATTGGTATCGAAATTGCCAACGCCGTTCAGCGTATATTGCCCAAACCGATCGACGCCAACGGCGGCAACCGCGTTGACGGAGGGAACCAACGCACCCCGGGTGTACTCAAAATTGGCCCGGGCCATTTCAATGCGCTGGGTGGCCATCTGCAAATCCGGATTCCGGGCCAGCGCCGTGTCAATCAGGCTTTCCAGATCCGAATCCGAAAAAAATGCTTTCCAGTCCAGACTGCCGATGGTCGTTGAATCCGTATTTCCGGAAAAAGAAGTCGGCAACGGTCTCGCGTTGGGTAATCGCAGTGGTTCGGCAACCCGGCAACTGTTCAGCACGAAAACCGGGGCAATGAAAAAGATAAGTCGTTGAATACTCGATTTATGAATGAATGGTTGTGCCATTTTCGTGAGTTTGAGTGAATACCGGAGCCCGATCCGAGTCGTCGTCCCGGGGCGATTTTGACTGGAGCAGTTTGGCGAGTTTGGCAAAAGCCACGTACAGTCCGGGGATGAGGAAAAGCCCGAAAACCGTACCGATGAACATCCCGCCCGCAGCCGCCGTACCAATGGAGCGGTTTCCGAGCGCGCCCGCCCCCGAAGCAATACAGAGCGGAATCAGTCCGGCAATGAACGCAAAGGAAGTCATCAGAATTGGACGCAAACGCGACAGCGCCCCTTCCATCGCAGCCTTCAGAATCGACAACCCTTCCTGCTGCTTCTGATGCGCAAATTCAACAATCAGAATCGCGTTTTTACCCAGCAACCCGATAAGCATGACCAGCGAAACCTGTGCGTAAATGTTGTTTTGCAAACCGGCCAGCTGCAGACACAGAAATGACCCGAATATTCCGGCGGGCAGCGACAGCAAAACCGCTAACGGCAAAAACAGGCTTTCGTACTGCGCGACCAGCAGAAGGTACACAAACACCAGACAGATGACAAAAATCCAGATCGCCTGATCGCCCGACAGCACTTCCTCGCGCGTCATACCCGACCAGTCGAACGCAAAACCGCGCGGCAGTTTTTCCTTCGCCACTTCCTGAATGGCTTTGATGGCGTCCCCACTGCTGTAACCGGGTGCCGATTCACCGTTGATCATGGCCGAAGTAAACATGTTATAGCGGGTCAGCTGCTCCGGCCCGTAGACGCGTTCCATCGTGATAAAATTGGAATACGGCACCATTTCGCCCTGTTTGTTCTTCACCCGCAAGTTCAGCACATCTTCGGGTTTGGCCCGGTATTTGGGCGCAGCCTGAACCATCACCTTATACATCTGATTGAACCGGATGAAGTTCGACGCGTAAAAACTCCCCATCAGCGTCTGGAGTGTACTCATGGCATTGTCGATGGAAACGCCTTTCTGAGCAGCTTTATCCTGATCCACATGCAGCACATATTGGGGAAAACTGGGGTCGAAACTGGTGAAAACCCGGCTGATTTCCGGCCTCTTTTCCAGTTCCGCGATAAACTGATCGGTTACCTGTTTTGTCTTTTGCAAATTATCGCTCCGGGTCCGGTCCTGCAGCCGGATTTCGAAACCGCTCGAATTACCGAAACCGGGTACCGTGGGCGGAGAAAAGAACTGGATGCTGGCGTCGTTGATGTTTTTGGTTTTTTCGGCCAGAATCGCAATCACATCGTCAACCGATTCTTTCCGTTCGTCCCAGCTTTTGAGGTTGATCATGCCCATCCCATAGGACGCCCCCGCACCGTCGGTCATCAGACTCAGACCCGCCAATGTGGAAACGTTTTCGACAGACTCCAGTTTGGAAGCCGCCTGCTGAACCAAATCCATTACTTCCTCCGTCCGCTCAACGGTCGCTCCAACGGGTGTCGTCACGTTTACGTAAATCATCCCCTGATCTTCTGTGGGAATAAAACCGGCGGGAAGAATGGTATTGATCCCCCAGGTTGCCACAAAAAACAGCAGCAGAACGCCCCAGGTTACAACGCCCCGCGTTACAAACGGGCGCAGACCGCGCCGGTATTTGCCGGCCAGCGATTCGTACCCGCGATTAAATCCGGCAAAAAACCGCCCTAACAATCCTTTTTGTTCACCGTGGACCGGACGCAGTAACAAAGCGCACAAAGCGGGGGTCAGCGTCACGGCATTGATCCCCGAAATGACAATCGAGATGGCCAGCGTCAGTGAGAATTGCCGGTAAAAAATACCCACCGGCCCCGACAGAAAGGCGACCGGAATAAAAACTGCCGACATTACCAGCGTGATGGCAACAATGGCCCCGCTGATTTCTTTCATGGCTGCAAACGTGGCCGCGCGCGGAGTCAGGTGCTCTTCGGTCATTTTGGCGTGAACGGCTTCCACCACCACAATCGCATTATCGACCACAATCCCGATCGCCAATACTAACGCAAAGAGAGTAAGGAGGTTAACCGAAAAACCGATCACATCCATAAACGCAAACGTACCGACCAGCGCCACCGGAACCGCCAGCGCACAGATCAGCGTCGAGCGCCAGTCCTGCAGGAATAAAAAAACGACGATAAATACCAGAATGAACGCTTCGAACAACGTCCGGACCACTTCGTGAATCGAAGCGTCCAGAAAGCGCGAAACATCGTAAGCAAAATTATAGGTCATACCCGGCGGAAAAGTCGTTTCTTTCAACTCCGCCAGGCGGTTTTTCACATTTTGGATAACTTCCTGCGCATTGGAACCGGGGCGCTGTTTGAGCATGATAGCCGCCGAGGGCCGCCCGTCGTTCTTGGACAGAATTCCGTAATCCAGCGAGCCAAATTCCACTTCGGCCACGTCTTTCAGGCGCAAAATCGATCCATCATCCTGCGTCCGGATCACGATATTTTCGTACTGCGTCGGTTCAATAAATTTGCCCGTGTAGCGCAACACGTACTGCAAAACCTGCGCGTCGCGGTCGGCACTTTCACCGGCTTTTCCCGGTGCGGCCTCCACGTTTTGTTCGCGGATTGCCGCCACGACATCATCAGCCGAAACCTCGTACGCCGTCATGCGATCCGGTTTGAGCCAAACCCGCATCGAGTATTCCCGCGCGCCCAGAATATCGACAAAACCAACGCCATCGATGCGCTTGAGTTCGGCCAAGATATTGATATCGGCAAAGTTGTAAATGAATTTTTCGTCAGCGGTGGAATCGCTGCTGATCAAATTAAGGTACAGCAGCATACTATTAACTTCTTTTTCGGTCGTAACCCCGGCTTTGATTACCTCTTCGGGAAGTTCATCCAACACCGTTGTCACCCGGTTTTGAACGTTGACCGCAGCCAGATCCGGATCGGTCCCGACTTTGAAGAAAACCTGAATCAGGGTGGAGCCATCATTTCCCGAAATGGCGGTCATGTACGTCATATTCGGGACGCCGTTAATTGCCCGCTCCAGTGGCATGGCTACGGCTTTGGTACTCACTTCGGCATTGGCCCCGGTATAATTGGCGGTTACGACCACCGAAGGCGGCACAATGTCCGGAAATTGGGTAACGGGTAAATTCATCAGCGACAATACGCCCAGCAACGTAATCAAAACCGAGATCACGGCGGAGAGTAAAGGCCTTTTTATGAAGGTGTTAAACATAAGTAAGCGATAGTGAAATCTACAATGCGGCCACCCTGTGACCGCGGGTACGACACAAGGCTGCTTGGAGGTGTAGAGATGGATGTAGCGATCGGAAAGCTCAGCCGGTTAATTGGCAACCACCTGCGTTTCGGATTTAGCGGGGTTTAAGGTCAGCAGACTTTCGGCAGACAGGGCCTGCGGAACAATTTGCATGCCGTCGCGGATATTCTGAATGCCCTCGTAAACCACTTTCTCGCCCGGTTCCAGGCCGGATTTCACGAGGTAGAACTGGGCCACCCGGTTTTGGGGTACGAAGCTTCGCATCTTCACTTTGTTGGATGCATCGACCACGTAGACGTAGTTTTTATCCTGAATTTCAAAAACCGCCTTTTGCGGTACCAAAACGGCGTTATCAACTTCGTTTCTCAGGCGGATTTTGCCCGTCGCACCGTGTTTCAATACTTTGTCCGGGTTTGGAAACCGGGCGCGGAACGCAATCGTCCCGGAGCCGTCGTCGAAGACGCTTTCCATGGTTTCAATTTTTCCCGGCTGTTTATACGGCGAATCGTCGGCCAGCAACAGGGTAACTTCCTGCCCATTCCGGCTGTTTTTGCCTTTTTTAATGTATTCCAGGTATTCTTTTTCCGAAACGTGGAAGTACGCGTAGACTTCCTGAATGTCCGAAACCGTGGTCAGCAGCGTGCCTTCTTCGATCAGACTCCCCATTTTGAACGGAATCCGGTTGATCACGCCATCGAACGGTGCCCGGATGCTGGCGTGCGCCAACCGCAGCGACGCGTTGTCCTGAGCCGACTGAGCCTCTTCAATGGCCGCTTTAGCCGCATCCAGCTTGGATTTAGACAATTCGAGTTCGGAGGCCGAAATCACCTTTTTATCGACCAGCAACCGAACCCGGCCCAGTTCGACTTCGGCGGTTTTGGCCTCGGCCGTCGCGCTTTTCAGATTGGCGCGGGCTTTGGCCAGCTCCGCCTGATATTCAGCCTGATTGATCTGAAACAGCAATTGGCCTTTCTTCACCTGACGGCCTTCGTCCACGAGAATTTTATCCAGAAAACCGCTGACCCGGGCGCGAACCTCGACGTTTCGAACGGCTTCAACGTTGCCGGCATATTCCCGTTGCAGGGTGGTCGATTGCCGGGTGATTTCAAATATGGGTAGCGCCGGTTTCTCAACCTCGGCTTTTTCTTCGGTCTGATTGCCACAACTGCTCAGTAAAACACTGACTAGCAGCGAGCTTACAAGAATGTATGCTTTCATAAGGGGTATGTTTTCAAGTTAAGCGTAACGATAAGCCACGACGTGGTTCATCCGTGAGGGATGCCCGTCCGGCCTGTTAATCGGAAGTAACCTGGTTTTGTAGTACGCTAGTGCACGAATTGCCGCCAATGCGGATCGAAATCAGTGCTGAGGTGGCGGGGACGTGATCTCCTGAACGTGCGAAAACACGCGGATCGACAGTAGCCGAACGGGTCGGGAAATGAGATGCCAGAAAACCGGTTTCAGTTCAAAGGCAAAGAGTGGTGCAAAGAAGTAATCATGCTCGATGTTGGCGACATCGGATTCTTCTTTAGTATCGTCCTGTTCCGGAACGGCGTCGATGATACCCAGCCAGTTTTCCAGAACCAATTCTCCGATACTTTCAATTCGGTTAACGGATAAATCTTCTTTTTGGGCACCATGAATCAATCGGTGGGAATAATGTTCGGGCACGTCAACGCTAATGTTGATGATGTGCAACGCCATTAACCAACAGAATAACCGGTGCAGAAAGAAGTTTTTTCGCCGTTTACTCATTTCTTCTTATAAAGAATACACTATCAATTTAAACACTTATATCGGAAATATGCAACTATTATTTCAACAAAAGGCCAAATATGGCAAATAGTTACTGCTTTTTCTCCGATCATTACAATTTAGGTGCTGTCCGGACCTTTGCAGCAACCTTGCGCCAACCCCGCAGGTTCGGCAACCGGTTTTTTCGATTGATGAACATTCTGCGTAGTAACGCATTTAATTACAGCCATTTAAAAGTAAACACCGATCACGCAAAAGAGTTCGCAGACTGGTGGGATCAAAATCAGAAAAAGTGCTGATCTTAGCTGAGAATTTGAAATACGAACCTTCCAAAAAATCATGAAAACCTATCTGGCCATCCTGCGCGGTATCAATGTAAACGGTCAAAAAAAAATACCGATGGCCGGGTTAAAAAGTCTGTTTGAGGATCTGAACTGCACGCAGGTCAAGACTTATATTCAAAGCGGGAATATTGTGTTTAATCAGGAAGTGGGCAACCAGGAAGAACAAATCCGGCAGATCGAAAAAAAGATCGTTGATGCCTACAGTTTTCAGGTGCCGGTACTCATTCGGTCGCAGCCCGAACTAGCGGAGATTGCGCAAAACAATCCGTTTTTGAAGGAGAAAGACATTGAAATTGACAAGCTTCACGTAACGTTTTTGGCGGATATACCGAGCGAATCAAACCGCGATAAACTAAAAAATGTCACGTTCGGCTCCGACCGGTTTATCATCGTCGGAAAAGACGTTTATGTGTATTGCCCCGGCGGTTATGGAAATACGAAACTGAGCAATACATTTTTTGAAAATAAGCTCAAAGTAACCGCCACAACACGCAACTGGCGAACGGTCAATGAGTTGTATAAAATGGTGGAATCGACGGCAAAGGAGCGCCTGAATTCCTGAAATGTTCTGCAAAAAACGTGTCGGATTTCCACCGTAAATTGTCGTTTTCACACCCGTTCCAATCCATTTTCCAACCGTATTTTTGTATTGTACCCACGGACATTAGTCGGTGTTTTTAACCCACCGAATGGTTGGAAAACCCGGACGAAAAGCTGTGAGTACGTAAAAAAAGAAAACATGAGAAAGCTAAAACTGCAAACCCAATTATCGCTCGACAGCTTCATCTGCGGGCCAAACGGCGAAATGGACTGGTTGGTGTGGAACTGGGATGAGGAGCTAATGAACTACGTAAAAGCGCTCACAGAACCCGTAGACTGCATTTTGCTGGGCCGTGTGCTGGCAGAAGGCTTTATTCCGGCCTGGGCCGAACGGGCTGCCAATCCCGAAACAGCCGAACCGGGTTCGAAAAAAATGAACGAAACGCCCAAAGTTGTTTTTTCGAAATCCCTGGAAACCAGTCCGTGGGAAAAGGTTACACTGGCAACCGGCGACCTGGTGGAAGAAGTTACGAAGTTGAAAAACCAGCCGGGCCAGGACCTGATTGCCTACGGGGGCGGTCGTTTTGTTTCCGACCTGATCAAGCACGGGTTAATTGATGACTATCACCTTTTTATCAATCCGGCGGCCATTGGTAGCGGGATGTCCATTTTTAAAGAAATCGATCAGAAACTCAATCTAAAACTGGTCAAAGCATCGCCTTTTAGCTGCGGAATTGTTGTCCTGCATTATCAGCCGGCCTGAGAATCCGGGAATTGGAATGATGTGGTTCTTAAGGAAATAAATCGGTCAGTCATGAGAAATATAACCTTAAAGAAACGGCTGATTAAATTGTTTTTTACGTTGATTTTATCCTGAATTTTCAGGATAAAATCAACGATTTCATTTCAGATCGAATTTTCTTTTTATCAAGTTTCCCGACGCTGGTTTTGGGAATTTCTGTCACAATAACGATCCGATCCGGCACGTACCATTTATTGATTTCACCATTTGCAACGTGGACTTGTAAAGCGGTTTTTATGGTTTCAGCCGTAACGTTCCCCACAAAATCCGGTTTTAAAACGACCAACGCATTCGGACGTTCTCCCCATTTCTCGTCCGGGAAACCCACCACCGCCGACTCGGCGACTCCCTCCACCTGCGACAGCCAGTTTTCGATGGCCAGCGACGAAACCCACTCGCCCCCGGATTTGATCACGTCTTTGGTCCGGTCAGCAATAATTATCCAGTTGTCGGGCGTGATGGCAGCCACGTCGCCGGTGTGCATCCAGCCACTTCGCCAGAGTTCTTCGCCCCGCTCGGTCTCCTTGTAATAGCCCTGCGTCATCCAGGAACCGCGGACGGTTAACTCTCCCAGGGAATGCCCGTCGTGCGGAACCGCTTCCCCTTCGTCATTTTGCAATTGAATGTCAACAAAAGGCGCAATCCGGCCCGCCCGCGTCCGGAATTCAACCTGTTCATCGAATGGCAAATCCCGCTCGGCATCGTTCAGGTACGTCAACGAAAGTATGGGAGCGGTTTCGGACAAACCGTAGCCCGCATACACCTGAATACCCAATTCCAGCGCGGCTTTTGCCAGCCCCTTCGTGAGCGCCGATCCGCCGATGATTACCTTCCAGCGGCTCAAATCCACCTGTTTGATGCCGGGACAGTTGATGACCATTGTCAGAATAGTGGGCACACAATGCGAAAGCGTCACTTTTTCTTCCGTTAATAATTTTAGTATCAGATCGGGTTCATACCGCCCCGGATAAACCTGTTTGGCCGAAAGCATCGTTGCCAAAAGCGGAAAACCCCAGGCGTGGACGTGAAACAGGGGTGTAATCGGCATGTACACGTCATTGTTGGGATGAAACGGAACGGCTTCGTAACCACAGATATAGGTAACCAGCCCCATCGTGTGCATAAACAACTGACGGTGCGAAAAATACACCCCTTTCGGGTTGCCCGTTGTGCCGGTCGTGTAGAATGTAGTTGCCCAGGTGTTTTCGTCGAAATCCGGAAAATCGTAGTGATCCGAAGCGGTTTTTAGCAGGCTTTCGTATTCACCGACAAAACCGTCCGGCACGGTAACTTCCTGATTTTGATAAACGTTATCGCTAATCAGAATAATTTTTTCGACGGTCGTCAACTGACTTTTAATCGCATTCAGCAGTGGTAGGAAATCCTCGTGAATAATCACCACTTTGTCTTCCGCGTGGTTCATGCAATACAGAATCTGGGCCGGAGACAATCGCACGTTGATCGTATGCAGAATGGCGCCCATGCACGGAATGGCAAAAAAGCATTCCAGATACCGGTGGCTATCCCAATCAAAAACCGCCACCGTATCGCCCGGTTTTACGCCTTCGTCAGTCAGTAAATTGGCCAACCGTCGAACGCGTTGGTTGAATTCCACGTAATTCATCCGGAATAGATCGCGGTATAAAATCTCCCGATGTGGCTCATACTTAAGCGATTGAGCCAATAGTGTTTTTACCAAAAGCGGTTGCTCCTGAGACGAAGCGGTTCGCGGAATCAGTTTCGTAGTAGTCATTCGAAAGGTTTTAGGAATAGCCCAAAAAAGAAAACAGAGCTAAATTTAGCCAAGATTATCTTGCTAAAATTATATTATTTTAGACAATTCCTTTCGCCCGGCCGATTTTAATTTTACAGAAGAAGTCCCGCCAGCGTAGCCGACATATACGACGCCAGCGTTCCGCAGATCAATGCCTTGAAACCCAGTTTAGCCAGATCACTCCGGCGCGAGGGAGCCAGTTCGCCAATCCCGCCGACCTGAATGGCAATGGATGAAAAGTTGGCAAAACCGCAGAGCGCAAAACTGGTAATGGCGATGGTTTTGGGATCGAGAGTGCTTTTGATTTTCACCAAATCGAGGTAAGCCACAAACTCATTCACGACCATTTTGGTCCCCATCAGCGAGCCTGCCGCCTGAACGTCCTTTGCAGGAACGCCCATTGCCCAGGCAAAAATGGAGAAAATATTGCCTAGCAAATAGTTGAGACTCAGGTTCGGAAAGCCGAAAATGTAGTAACCGATTCGGAACAAAATACTGTCGATCAGCGCCATTAGGGCAATAAAACCGATCAACATGGCAATAACGTTAAAACCGACTTTAAGTCCTTCGCTGGCACCGGAAGCAATCGCATCGAGCAAATTGGCGTGGCTTTTCTTGATCTCCAATTTTACAATACCCTCGGTTTCTGAGACTTCCGTTTCGGGAAAAACAATTTTACTGATCACCAGCGCCCCGGGTGCAGCCATCAAACTAGCTGCCAGCAGGTAAGGAGCCGGAACACCCAGTGAAATATAAACCGCCAGAACGCCCCCGGCAATACAGGCAAAACTACCAGTCATGGATGCCAGCAGTTCCGAATTCGTCATGGTTTTCAGGTACGGTTTAATCATGATCTGCGCTTCGACCTGTCCGACAAAGGTACTCGACACGTTCGATAAAGCCTCCGCTCCGCTCACGCCCATCAGCCATTTCATGACCCGCGCCAAAACCGCTACAACCCGCTGCATGATGCCAAGGTGATAGAAAATATTGACCAGAACCGCCACGAAAATGATGGTTGGAATAACCTGAAAGAAGAAAATAAAGCCGTTTTCGGGACCAAATGCTTTGCTGAGCAGTTCGCGGTTTACGAGGGGAGAAAAAACAAACTCGGCACCCCGAACGGATTTCTGAAGAAGCCGGTCAACAAATTGCCCCAGTGTCTGAAAAATCTGTTGTCCAATGTCTGTTTTCAGAATAAAAACCGCCAGTCCAAATTGAAGTAGCAGGCCAACGCCTACCGTTCGGTAATTGATTGCTTTGCGGTTGTTTGACATGGCATACGAAATGCCCAAAATCAGTGCGATGCCGATCAGTCCGGTAAAACGGCTCATTCAATAAGTCGATTAGTTTACGTGTACGGTAGTTTACAAAAAACTTGTGAAGATAAGAAGGAATGCCTGGTCTCGAATGCGAATAATCCGCTTTTTCTTGCCTGTAAGCTTTATTTCCAATTTTATTCTACTCATCCAAACGTGTTTATTCGGTACCAATCAGATTCATTTTACTGAAAAAATTAACAGACAAAAAACAGTATCATTTGTTATAATATTTATGTTGACTATTAACATATTAAACAATTCCTACCCCTGTTTAATAGACAAATATGAAAAACATTCTGACTTCATTGACGGTAACGGTTTTCCTACTATTGACCAACTGCTGTCAGAATCCGCTGGAAAATGTGTCGATTGGTTTTAAAGATCCGATCGAAAAAGGAATTGTGGAGGTGCGGTTCCGGAGTTTGAAAGGAACAATTCCAAAATCCGTTAAATTGACACTGGCGGGGCCCGATGCCGACGCGGTTGTGACCACGCTAAACACGACTCATTTTAAAATAAATGAAGACGGCGTACTGATTCTGGCGGCTTCGCCCGAATCCGATTATTCGAATACAAATCCGCTCAACTTCTTCATTGTTGCACAAGCGCCTGACTATCTGGACATTATTCAACCTGTTCAATTGACTGATACGAGCCGACATACGGTATCGCCAGCCTGGCTCAAGTTGACGGATCCGCCATTCCATGTATCGGCAACGCAGCTTACCGGGGTTAAACCAGCCGCCGGTTTAATCGCCGTAACTCCGGTGATTAACCAGAAAAAAGACAATATGACGGCGGTAATCGCTCCCGGCTCCGAACTCACGGACGCTACTGGAACAGCGTTGGCCGGACCTTTCACCGCAGCCCTTACCCATATCGAAAACCGGAGCAATTCACCCGCCAGTTTCTTGCCTACAGGTTCGGTCATGGCTGCCGTTGCGGGTTTAGACGGAAAAGACCTGGGCTCGCAGCAATTCAGTCAGATTGCGGGTGTTTTTTCACTGGAATTGTATGATGATCAGTTCCGAATGGCGCAAGAGGTCTCAAGACCGGTTTTATGCACGATGACGCTCAATCCGGAACTGATCAATCCGACAGTAGGTCGTTCCATTCAAGCGAGTGATGCGATTCCATTCTGGCGGTATAACCGGTTTACGGGTCGTTGGCACCAGGAAAATCCGGTTGCTGTAACCCGGAATGCATCCACAAATCAATTGGAGTGTAAAATCAGCATCGCTCATCCTGAATTATGGGTAGCTGGCTGGACGCAGGCGGTTTGTGACGAAGGACCGGTTTTTAGGGTAAGCAGCAAATTCAATCAGGTCGATATCCGGTATTTATGCAAAGTCGTGGATGCCGACACGAAACAGGAATTAAGTTCTTTTTATACCTTTTTAAATAACGGCGAACGCATCACGTTGACGCACCTGCGTCAGAATCAAAAAGTACAATTGCGGATTTACAATTATAATGATGCCTACAGCACCGGTGATCCGGGTCAACCGCTGTTCGAAACCGCCCCTTTAGTAAGCTGCAACCCAACTCCGCAGACATTGGATTTGCAAAAATTGGCGGTTCCGCCGGCCATTACCGTAAGTTTTGATTTCGTTTGCCCCCCTCCCACCAAACTCAATGAGTCGTTATTACCAGCCAGAATCAGGTTACAATATAGTGTGGAAGGCAAACGGGAATGGCATGACCTGGTTACGCTGGAACGGAAAAATCCTAATGCGATGTCTTATAAACTGCAGCTAAAAAAACCGTATGCTATTCGGGTTAGTACCGACGGCGGAGCGACCTGGCCACTGGAACAAACGCATTTTGTACCGGACAATAACCGTCTGGCATTTGAAATTGCATCGCCGGAATTTTGTAAATAAGCTATCGGTGATCGATTTACAGTATTCAGTTTACGGTGGCTTACGCGTTCTTATTAAAGCTTGCGTCAGCTACCGAAAACTGAATACCGTAAACGATAACGATTACTCATGCACCTCTTCGGCCGCTTCCGGCTGCTCCACCGCTGGTTCCGGTTCGAGCGGTTTTTCGTTGACGAATAACTTGGCCTGCATGACTTCCTTCTGCGTGACTTCGAAGAATCTTTTCTGAATATTGAAGGGTTGTTCGGTTTCTTCTTCCACGCAACACTTCACGTATTCGCCATCCTCGTGGAGTTCGTACGCGTTGACATTATCGCGCAGATTGTAATCTAACAGGTGAATGGCCTGTTGTTTCACCCGTTTGTCGACCAGCAAAAACAAGGATTCGATGCGACGGTCGAAGCTACGAACCATCACGTCGGCACTTCCCCCGTAAATCTTCGGATCGTCATTATTGTGGAAATAAAACAGTCGCGTGTGTTCCAGAAAGTCACCGACAATCGATCGAACGGTAATGTTTTCGCTCAATCCCTGACGGTGTGGCCGTAAACAACAAATGCCACGTACGATGAGTCGGATGGGGACACCCGCCTGCGACGCTTTATACAGTTCGTCAATGACTTCCTGGTCCTCCAGTGAATTGATTTTAATGCAAATACCGCTCGGCAAACCCTGACTGGCATTCTCGGCTTCGGCCCGGATGAGCTTGACGAGCCTCTTTCGCATGTCGCGTGGTGCCGTAATCAAATATTGGTAATCGTTGGGCAGAGAATGTCCGGTAATGACATTGAAAAACTCCGAAATATCGTGCGTATAAACCTCGTCGGTCGTCAACAGACCAATGTCGGTATACAGCTTCGATGTCTCTTCGTTATAGTTTCCACTCGACAAATGCGCGTACCGAACCACCCGTTGCCCTTCGTTGCGAACGATCAACAGCAGTTTTGTATGTGTCTTATAACTACTGATTCCGTAAATCACAAAACACCCGGCTTTTTGCAGCCGTTGGGCCTCCCGAATGTTATTTTCTTCGTCAAACCGGGCTTTTACTTCGAACAAAACGGAAACGTGTTTGCCATTTTCGGCAGCTTTCAGCAAGGCTTCCGTTACGCGCGATCGCTTGGCTAACCGATAGATTGTCAACTTGATCGCCAGAACGTTCGGATCTTCGGCGGCTTGTTCTAGTAACGAAATTACGGGTTCAAAGTTGTTGTAAGGGTGATGCAGCAGGATATCGCGCTCCTTCATCAACTCGAAAATGTCTGTATTTTTCTCCCGGCGCATGCCCAGGGCCGGAACCGGTGCAGGAGGTGCCGGCAGCTCGTCACGGAATTCCGGATGTCTGATAACCTGCCAGAGGCTCGTGTAATCGATCAGCTCGGCATTTTCAAAAAAGTTGTAATCATCGATTTCCCAACGCTTTTTAAGCAAATTGATCATCCAGTCCGACGCATTGGGTTCAATTTCAACCCGAACGACCCGACCGAGCCGGCGGTTTTTGATTTTCTGCTTGATTTCGTCGATGAAGTCAGTTTCGATATCATCACTTTCTTCCAGGGTAAAATCACCGTTTCGGGTAATCCGCATCAGATTGACCGAATCGATTTCTACGTTCCGGTATAACTTCTTGATTTCCTGCCGGATAATTTCTTCGATGGGCAGAAAACACGTTTCGTCAGTTCGTTCAAACGGCATGAAACGTGGCAGGTTGGCTGGAATCTGAACGAAGGATAAGCGCTGGTTTTCATCGTCATCCCCGGCTTTGACCGGGCGGTTCGGGTCCTGCGTAACAACGCTAAAAATCAGGACCTTCGCCAGCAAGATCGGAAACGTATGCGTGTAGTCGTACACCATCGGCGTCAGCATCGGGTAGATGGTCCGGTCGAAATAATCAACCGCCTTCGCCCGTTCTTCTTCGGTCAGGTCATTGAGTCCGATAAACCGAAAATCAATGTCTTTGAACGAGGTTTTCAGTTCGCCGAAAACCGCCAATTGGTCTTTACTGAACTGCTGAGCCGCCGTCATCAGGGCTTTCCGGAACGGGATTTCCCGCAAACCGGAATAATCGACGCGCTCTTTTCCGTAGTCGAGGTAGTTGTAGAGGCTGCCGAT
This sequence comes from Larkinella rosea, assembly GCF_003858635.1. Lineage (GTDB taxonomy): Bacteria > Bacteroidota > Bacteroidia > Cytophagales > Spirosomataceae > Larkinella > Larkinella rosea. Next base: position 441,691 of record NZ_RQJO01000009.1, on the reverse strand, counting down.
GCGAATGGTGAAAAACTCGTCCAGGTTTGAGGCCGTTATGGCCAGAAACTTGAGTCGGTCGAGCAAATGACGTTCGGGATTACGAGCCTGGTCGAGCACCCGCGCATTGAATTTCAGCCAGCTCAGGTCACGGCTGATGTAATTGCTCTGGTCGATTACGTTCGCCAGCTTTTCATTTATTTTCATGGCCTTACCGTCTTCCGATTCCAACGGTAAAGTTACTTTACGACCTGAGAAAAACGAGAAAAGCCCTCCGAAAGAACCCTTTCTTTCTATATTATCTTTTTGTGAAGAATTTTTGCCGTTCATAGGTAGGGTGGACTACTTGTCAATAAGTAACGTACTTTCTAACAACTTCGTACGGGCTTTTTAGTTATTGGCCCCGTTTACCGATTTTTACAATCAGATTTTGTACCAGATTAGTAGTATATACAAAAAGACACTAAAAAAAAAGCGGGCTATTCGCCCGCTTTGTCTTACACATCAACTTTTGCGTACTTGGCGTTTCGTTCAATGAACTCCCGGCGCGGGGCCACCTCATCGCCCATGAGGGTCGAAAAGACATGGTCCGATTCGGCGGCCGACTCGATCGTCACGCGTTTCAGGCTTCGTTTAGAGGGGTCCATCGTCGTGCTCCACAACTGCTCGGGGTTCATTTCCCCCAGACCTTTGTAGCGCTGCACGTTCACGTTTTCTTCCCGACCCGATCCGGCCAGCTCGCGAACGGCAGCTTCGCGTTGCTGTTCCGTCCAGCAATACCGTTCTTCTTTCCCTTTCTTCACGAGATAGAACGGCGGCTGGGCGATGTAGAGAAAACCGTTCTCGATCAGCGACCGCATGTGCCGGAAAAACAAAGTCAGAATCAGCGTCCGGATGTGGCTGCCATCGACGTCGGCATCGGTCATGATGATGACGCGGTGGTAGCGCAATTTCTCCAGATTCATCACGGTTTCCCCGTTGACGCGTTCGTAGCGAATCCCGAGCGCTGTGATGATGTTCTTGATTTCTTCGTTTTCGTAAATTTTGTGTTCGAGCGCTTTCTCCACGTTCAGAATTTTACCCCGCAACGGCAGAATGGCCTGGAAAGCCCGATTCCGACCCTGCTTGGCCGAACCACCCGCCGAGTCACCCTCAACCAGGTAGATTTCGCAATTTTCGGGGTTGGTATCCGAACAATCAGCCAGCTTACCCGGTAAGCCCATGCCGCTCATGAAGTCCTTGCGGTCGGTCATGATGCGTTTGTAGGCCAGATCGGCGGCAATCCGGGCCTGGGCCGAAATCAACACTTTCCGGACAATCGACGCGGCTTCTTTCGGGTGTTCTTCCAGCCACATTTCGAGCATTTCGGCGACCGTCGAGCTTACCGCTCCCACTACGTCACTGTTTCCCAGCTTCGTTTTGGTCTGTCCTTCAAACTGAGGTTCAGCCACTTTTACTGAAATAACGGCGGTGAGGCCCTTCCGGAAATCGCTGCCGTCGAAGGTCACTTTGCCCGAGTTTTTCCCCAGCAAATGCGCGTTGCGTTCGGCGTAATTCTTCAGAATCCGCGTCAGCGCGGTTCGGAAACCCTGAACGTGCGTTCCGCCTTCAATGGTGTTGATGTTATTGACGTATGACGAAATGTTTTCACCTGCTTCGAGGTTGTACACCATCGCCACCTGTACCGGCGTCGAACCGGTTTCCCGCTCCATGTAAATCGGTTCCATCCCTTCCAGCGAAGGGCGGTTTTCATCGACGTATTTGACAAATTCGGTCAAACCACCCTGTGAATAAAATTCCGATTGCAGTGGTTCACCTTGCTCGTTGATGTCGCGGAGGTCGGTCAGCGTAATGCGGATTCCTTTGTTCAAAAACGCCAACTCGCGTAAACGACCGGCTACGGTATCGTATTTGTAAACGGTTTCGGTAAAAATGGTATCATCGGGTTTGAAGCGCACCGTTGTTCCGGTATCTTCGGCCGTACCGATTTCACGCACCGGGTAAACCGGCGCTCCAATGTGGTATTCCTGCTCAAAAACTTTCCCTTCCCGGTGTACTTCAACGTGCAGCATCGTCGAGAGTGCATTCACACAGGACACCCCCACACCGTGCAAACCGCCGGATACTTTGTAGGTATCTTTGTCAAATTTACCTCCGGCATGCAGCACGGTCATGACCACTTCAAGGGCAGACTTCCCTAATTTTGCATGCATCCCGGTCGGAATGCCCCGGCCATTATCCTTAACCGTTATGGAATTATCTTCATTTATGATGACCTGAATCGTATCACAATAACCGGCCAGCGCTTCGTCAATCGAGTTATCGACGACTTCCCAGATGAGATGGTGTAATCCTTTGATGCCCACATCGCCGATGTACATGGCCGGTCTTTTCCGAACGGCTTCGAGACCTTCCAATACCTGAATATTGTCGGCGTCGTAATTACCTTTCGAGCGTTCTTCTGGTGCGATGTCGGCTTCAATCAATTCGTTTGTCATAGAATGCAATCAGTATAGTTCCGATTTACGGAATTGTTATAAGAAATGCGGTTAAATAGGCGTTTTCAGATAGTAAAAATACAAATTTTCCGGGTCATTTCCTAACCCGATTCAGCTTAACGTATAAATATACCTACAAAACAATGGACAGCAAAATTTTGCGTTTACTAAAAACAGCGAAAATGAACAATAACCGGCATTTTTACCCAATTTATCACCTGGAAATTCCATTTGAACCAGCCAACCCGCTTACCTTTACAGCCCGATTGTATAACTCACTCAGATTCTTTTTGTTGCCGTTTATCAGAAGCTAAACGGCACCGGTTAGCGCGGTTCGGGACCCGGCAGCGATGCGGTTAGGAAGCTTCTTTTTTCCAGTCTAAACAATTTCTAAACTAAACCAACCCGGTTTTCGTCTATCTAAGGTCAACATCCCTAAAGAATACCAATTCCATGAGAAAATTATTGTTCTTTGTAGCCATTTTCGCTTTCACACTGATCTTCAGCCAATGCAGCGTCAATCGTCAGATCACACAGGCAAAGGCCCTCGGTGACTGTAAATTCCACATCACGTCGGCCGACAGCGTCTATCTGTCCGGGATCGACGTCCGGAAATTGAAAAATCTGGAAGATCTGAATCCCATGAAATATCCGCAACTGGCAACGGGTTTCATGACGAAAAGCATTCCCATCAGTGCCCGGCTCAACATCGACATCACAAACCCCACCAATAAAACGGCCGCCATCGACCAGCTGGAATACAAGATTTTACTGGCCGAACAGGAGTTGTTCAACGGTTTTGTCAACCAGCGCATCGAAGTGGCTCCGGGGGGAGCCTCACGCGTTCCGGTCAAGCTGAATGCCAATGCGTATAAACTGATGACGGACGATAAAACGCGGGATGCGTTCACGGATCTGGTTCGGAACATGAGCGGATCGAACAACTCCAAATCATCGAAACTGACGATCAAAATCAAACCGACCCTGGCGCTGGGCAACAAAAAAGTTGACTATCCCGGCTACATCACCATCGATCAGGAGGTGACGAGTAAGATGTTTTTGGGGCAGTGAAAGGGGAAATGACCATTGACGATTGACCATCGTCAATGGTCAATCGTCAATCAAAGATAACTCTCCTCCACTTTCCAGACGTTGCTGGCGTAGATGAGCAGTTCGCGGACGCGGTTTCCGAGGACGAGCCGACACTTTGGACGGGCACCTTTTTCGAGGTAACTAATGGCTTCCCGGTTTAGAATGTGGCTTTTGCCGATGCGGATAAAATGATCCGGCGGCAGGAGTTTTTCAAGCGTATCGAGCGTCAGATTGGGCACATTCAGGTGTTCCTGTTTGGAGCAATACACGTTGATCTGCTTGTTAGCCGATTCACAATACATAATGTCGGCCACCTCGATCCGGTGCAGCACAACCGAGTTCTGGAAGGTCAAAAACCGGGGGCCAGTCGGAGCGCCCAGGTCCGGATTATGGCTGAAGGCTTTTTCCAACTGGGTCGTTACCTCCAGCTCGTGCTCTTTGTCCGCCTTCCATTTGTGGTAAAACAACCGGACTTTCTCCTTCAACAGGAGCGGATCGATGGGTTTGACCACAAAATCCGAGTGCAAATGCGGGGCCGCTTTCTGAACCGCCGTCAGCGCATCATCGGGATAACCGGAAACGAAAATGACGCCGTAGAAACGTTGCTGCTGCGTGAGTTCATCCAGCAGTTCAAAACCGCTGCGAATGGGCATTTTTATATCCAGAAAAATCAGATCCGGTTTTTGCTCCGCAATCAGGTCGAGTCCTTCTGTCACATTTCCGGCTTCGCCCACCACACTCACTTCAGCGACCGAGGAGAGCATGTTGCGCAACGTCCGGCGCACCGGAAGTTCGTCGTCGATAATGACCGCCCGTACAAGTAATGGGTTCATAGTAAATGAAATAGTATCGAAACTCAGAAACATTATTCGGCATCGGCCGCGCCTTCTTCGGGCGGTAAAACCGGGTGCAAAGGCACAATCGCTTCCAGTCGAACACCTGAAATACCGGTTTCCGGGTTGGTCAGATCGATCACCTGCTGCGAACTCTTCAATTCATTGTATTGATTCAGCTGGTCAAAAACCGCCTGAATGATATTAAGCCCGCGTCCCGTGCTCCGGCGCCGGTACAACCTCGCTTTTTCCAGTCCAACACCGTTATCCTCTACCTTGATCAACAGACAGCCATCTGATTCACAAACGAATACGTCGACAAAACCGCCTTCCGGCTTGTTCTCCAAACCGTGTTTGATGGAATTGGAAACGTAGCCCTGAATGATCATCTTCGGGAGCTGGGTATCGACCGGAATGTTTTCTTCCACGCTAATTGTAAAGGTAATCCGGTCGCCAAACCGCAAGCGTTCCAGGTCCAGGTAATTCTGGACAAACGCCAGTTCTTCATGCAACGTCCAGAAAACCCGGCTCCGGGTCATCAGCTGGTTCCGGAAAATAGAGCCAAACTTGGCCAGATAGCCTACTACCCGATCCGGGTCGGCTTCGTACGTGATCGACTGAATGGCCGTCAGGAAGTTAGCGACAAAATGGGGATCGATCTGATTGGTAATCGCTTTCACTTCCAATAACGCCCGTTTTCGACTCGCTTCGGCCAGTTCACGCCGGATTTCGGCTTCGTGTTTCTCCCGATTGGCGGCTTCAATTTCCAGCTGCGACATCCGGCGCTGTAACTGGAGCTGTTTCAGACGACGCTTTGCCAGCACCCGCACCTGCCGCAATCGCCCGTAAAACAATCCACCCACAATCAGGATAATTACCAACGTTCGGAACCACCAGGTTGCGTACCAGGGCGGGGCAATTCGAAAATCCTGAACAATGGGCCGGGTGTTCCAGAGTCCTTCGGCCCGCAGCACCTGAATCGTCAGACGGTACGAACCGTCGGTCAGGTTTTGCAACGTAAACGAGTTTTCGCGAATGGGCTTCGACCACTCGGTCGCCGTCGGATTCCCGTCAAGCCGTTCCAGGCGGTATTGGTAGGTGGTATTCGTCAGCAAATTCCGCTCACTATTGACCCGCAGCTGCACTTCCAGGTCATTTTCGCTGGATTTGAACCAGAGTTCGCCGATGAGCGGTTTCACCACCCGCCCGGAGCGCATGTCCCGAAACGCCTGAATCCGGGTTGGCACCGGCTTTAACAATTGAAAAAGCCGCTTTTCCGAGATCATCATCATGCGGTCACGGGTTGCCACCCACAACCGGTTGCGCGAGTCGAGCAGGATACCGTTGAAAATGCACTGGCTTCCCCCAAACCCGTTTTCCTGGTCAAAATAAGCCAGCCATTCTTCCCCGGTTTCGTAAAACCGTTCCCTATCAAACACGAACAACCCTTCGAGCGTACCCACCAGCAGGTAACGGCCCAAAGGCCGGGCATACGTGATGGTTCGCTGAATAAAACCGGGAGCAATCTGCCGGTATTTTTTGTAGTCGTAAAACCAGAGTCCTTCTCCGGATGTCAGCCACAAATTTCCGCGTTTGTCACGCCGGATTTCAGCCAGTGTCCGGGTCGGCAAGCCTCTATTCGCCTTGGTGAGTTGCCGGAATTGACGACTTGAACCGTCCCACAACAGGGATTTCGTTAAACCGCTTATCCAGAATCGTCCGAATTTGTCAGCTTCAATGTTGTCATAATGGTCGGGCGGTATCGGGATTCTGTCCATGAGGGCCAGCGTCCGGCGATTGTAGATATACAGGTTCTGGGGCGAAACAATCAGGTACCGGTTCCGCTGAACATCATCGTAAAAACCCATTGCCAGCGTAATCGTATCGGAACCCGGTAACGGATGAAACGTTTCGCCATCATACTGAAAAACACCCTTATGTGGTTCGGCAACCAGAATCAGGTTTCCGTTGGCATCCATTCGGCTCGCGGGCTGGAAATGATCGGCGGGCATTACGTTGCGAAAGCTTTGGTCGGGAACAATCCCTTTTTCAGTGAGTCGGCTCAGCCCTTTTCCCCACGAACCAAACCAGATAATACCTTTCCGATCCTCGACAATACTGTTGGTTTCTTCAAGCCAGCCTTCCGACTGATTGAAATATTGCCAGCCGCTCATTTTGATATTGATCAGTCCGTGATGTGCGGTCCCGACCCAGAGATCACCGCGCCGGTCAAACAGCAGCCGGTTGGCCTGCGATGAACGGACGTGCGAATTGATCACGTTTTTACCATCGTACCAACAGATTTCCCGATCGTTCCCGGTTTTCTGAAAAGCCAGCTCACCGTTCAATCCCATTGCGCACAGTTTCAACTCCGAAACCGGTACGGGGATCTCATAAAGTTTGCTAACGACCTGTCCTTCAATTCGGTAAACCACCGAACCTGCCCGGGCATAAAAACGCCCTGCCGGATCGGCCAGTAACTGGTTCAGCGGAAGTTTGTCGACAATCAAGGTCAGACGATCGTTTTTCATTTCCCACAACTGCCCCTCGGCCGTCAGCAGCAACATCCGGCGATTCGGCCAATCGGTCAGAATGCCGCGAAACCGCTGTTCAGGATTGGCAAAAAACCGCTTCGTTACATCCGTCATCCGGTCCTTCTCCCAGCAATACAGCCGCTGCCCCACGGTTTCGTCTTCCATTCGGGCCGCAAACCAGAGTCGGTTTTGGTGGTCGGCGGTCATAAACACCACTTGCTGTTCCGGTTTATTGCGTCCGTAATTAACCGAAAACTCTTTGATTTTCAGGCTTGTATTGGTAATATCATTCATCCGAAACAGCCGGTTGCCCGCACAGGCCCAAACCGTCCCGTCGGGCGAATCAGTCAGATTATCACCCCCGTCCGGTAAGGCCGGAATTTGCCGCTGGTTGATAATCGGCGCAACGCCGTTGAAAAAGTTCAGCCCAAAATAGGTTCCGATCCAGATTCGGCCCACCCGATCCTGGTACAAGCCCGACACGTAGACGTAGGACAAACCGTCGTAGACCCCAAACGTCCGGTCGGAGAATTGCTGTGCCGCCCCCACGACAGTCCAGCAGCAACTGATCAATCCGAGCAGGACCCGGTTGAGGCAGCGGTTTCGTGACGGGAAGAATTGGCTAGACATTCTGGAGCAAAAATGATAACAGTTAATGTACGAAGGATGCCGCGGTATCACAATGGCCGGGAAACTGAACCGACGAAAAGGGCTTTTGGGGAGCTCTAATTTCCCCCCTGGTTCCTATCTTTCCGGTCCCCGTAACAAGAAAGCCGTACGGTGAGGTACGGCTTTCTCGGATCATGTGGTGTGGCTATTACCCAATTCAGTGGCGCTTACAGATCGGACGTCAACCGGGTTCTTTTGCAGCTGCCCGTTTCAAACCGGAGTGAACTCGACCACTTGGTGACCTGCTTTCCGTTCAGCGTCGCAACCGCATCGAGCGAATAACTTCCAAGGGGTCGGCTGAGGTTGAGCACGATTCCTTCGGTTTCGGAACCACAGGGCGGCACACTGATGATCGTTGACGGCACGAACGGTTTTGTCAGCACCCCGACGGTTTTGCCATCCAGCTTCACCTCGACCTTATCAAACTTCGATGCTGTTAAACTGGTGTAGATCAAATAATTACCCAAATCTTCAGGCTTCACTTCGTTGTTATTTTTACAGCTAACAACGGCAAGAAAGGTTACAAGCACTAAAACTATTTTTTTCATGAGCGTAAGTATGTTGTTGTTTGTGATTGTTGATTCAAAATTAATCACAGCACCGCACAACAACGGATTCCGGCTTTCGCGCCGGACGAATGACTACCTACAGCCGATGAAAATGGGGAGAGAAACGATGTATTATTTAACGGTAAACGGGACGGGGCGGGCAGGAAAAGATGATGGATTATGAATTATTGCGTTCCCTTATTCATCATTCTAGTTCAAGTTTCGGGCGGTCAGGAGCCACTCATATGGATTTTGGGGCAGGGGAAGTCCGTCGGGTTGGAGTTGCAGGTACATGAGGTGCAGATGCGTTGGCGACCGGGCGGGATAGGCATTGTAACCGGTCCGTCCAACTTCACTGATTTTCTGACCGGATTGCACCCAATCGCCCGGCCGAACTAAAATGGCGTTGTTATGGGCGTAATACCACAACCCATCGAGAATGGGATCATACACCCAAATCCAGTTGCCGCCCCGGTACTCCTGCCCCGGAGTCCAGGCGGTTTCGATGGCTAATACGATGCCGCTGGTCATCGCCAGCACATCGGCGGGGCGGTCGGTATGATCATCGATGCAGTCCTGATTTCGGTCGGTAATGAAAATATCCTGGGCGGGATGACTTCCCCGGACGTTGTAGTCAAACAAATCGAAGCCTTTGGCGCGGTAGCCTTCGCCGTGCGTGCCGCCAATGGCATCCGGGGTGTAATTACGCAGTGGAAATGAGAAGTAGGCCGAGCGCAGCAGGCTGTCACGGCGGGCACTGTCGAGCCGGAAGGGTTCGGCGGTTTGGAATTTACCCCGCAACCCAAACATGATGTCGCTAAATTGTTTCCGGGCCGAATCCGGCAAAACGCTTTCTTCCCGAATCCGGGTATACAATTGCTGGAACTGCTGGCACATCGAGTCGATGCGGGGAATGCCGGTGCCGGTCCAGGTAACGGTTTGCGACGAAGCCGAATTTGACAATCCAATCCATAAAGCACTTAGGATGCCGACCCACCGCATAACTTTCCAATATCCTGATTTCACGTTGACGAGCTGTATTCAATCCTGCGGCCGAAAATACGGAAAACTCCCGAAAAATGGTCACTCAGGGCATACAATCCGGTAAAACCGGTAGGTCAGCAGGACGCCAATATAGGTATACGTATCTTTGGAATCCGGGTTTCCATTCTGCAGCTTGTTGGTTCCGCCGAAGGTGTTCGGTCCGAAATTATCCAGATAATCGCTACCGGAAAACCGGGTACCGTATTCCAGCCCCAAACTCCAGGGCCGTTTAAATTCGTATTTGATCCCAACCCCGAGCGGAAAATGAAAGACTGATTTCCGCTGGTATCCCGGATTTTGAGGATTGGTTTTAAACGTAAACAAACCCAGTCCACCAAACACATAGGGTGTCCAGTTCTTCACCCGGCGAAGGCTGGAATAATTCAGGAAATTATACTCCAGCAGCGCATTTACCTCCCGAATGGAGGTTTTGAAAGCCAGATTACGGGCCTGTTGAAACGGATCGTTAAACCGGGTGTCCCGGCCCGCAATCTGCCCTAAACCGGCATTAATCCGCACAGTAAAGGGCTGACTGACGTTGTAGCGCACCAGCAGATTACCCGCCGGACGGAGGTTTCCGGGCACAATGCTCGGCGCCAGATCTCCCTTGTAAACCATGCCGCCTAAACCACCACCCACTTCCCAGGTCGACTGGGCCTGAACTGCCGGACAACCCAGAATAGACAAACCTGCGATCAATCCCAAAACCGCAGAAAACCGGATAAGAGATTGACGGTTTGGCTGGAAAAACCGCTGACCGGAGCAAGCTGACAACTGGTAATTTATCTGATCGGCGGGCATTTAATTCGTGGCGTCAGAACGTAATGTACCTGAAAATTGATGGTCATGTAGCCATCGTTGAACACCCCGTCGGCTCCCCGCGTGGTGAAGTTGGGATCACTGGTGATTGTTGATAGCGGATCGCTCGTGTTGAAGTATTTTTGCAGATCCGCCACGCGGTCTCCCCCTTTGCGGGCCGCCGTTGGTTCCAGACGACGATCGGACATGGCCCGGGCCAGGTCATCCTTCAAAATAGTCGGGTCCGGATAAGCTCCACCCACATCGTCCAGGTAATCCGTTGATGTAAAGCGGTATGAAATCTCACCCGCGAACCCAAACCGGTCATTTAGCCGGTAGCGAACTCCGAAACCGACCGGAATGGCCAACGTCATCAGGGAATACGGTTTAACGCCGTTCTGCCCCTGCCCTTCCGTGCCCAGCGACTGTAGTTTCACCCAACGCTGCTGGGTATCTTCGGGCGACGTTCCAAACCCAACCGGCGTGCGTGCTTCCGGACTGTGGGCTACGGCCGCAATTCCAACAGTGATGTACGGAGTCAGTTTGGCGCGGTAATTCGGGTTACGTCCATCCGGTACAAACTGGTAAATACCGCTCAGCGCAAATTCTTTCAAATCATTACGAAAATGCAGGTTTCGGACGTATTGAACGATGCCTGAATTCAGATCTTTGCGGTTATACGTATAATCATCCCCCGCAATCCGCGCCCAGGTAAACGAAGCCCGAGCGGCCAGACGGGGTGTAAAATGCCGGGTGTACATCGCTGCCGCACTCCAGCGCATCATCAAAAATGTCGATTTAATGGGTTTACGGTAACCGGCAAGTTCGCCGTAATAGCTGGATGTTCCCAGTCCCAAACCCACCTCAGAATAAGGTACAAAAGGAGTTCGTCGGCTCTGGGCTTGTCCATCGGCCGGTTGCAATGCCAAACCAGCAACCGCCATCAAACTGGTAATCAGTAGGTTATTCTTCATGTTTCTTTGCTTACTACCGCACCGGAAACCCGGAGCCTCTGATTCATCGGGTTGAAACCTGACCGCATTCGTCAAGCTTCTCCTCTGAAACGCCCGGTTTTGGTATTTTATTGGGTCGGGCGATAAAACTGTTGTGGATAATGCGCAAAATCCGTACCTATCGTATAGGGAAGCCCTTTTTTCGCAACTTATTTATCCGCTAATTTCGAATATCCCAGCCCCAGCTGAGCTTGTTGCGAAGCGTATTTAAAAAACTATCGTCGCTCATTTTAACAAGTTTGGCAACAAAATTCTCTTTCCGGACGCTCAGACGGGTGCCGATGGTAACGGTGCGAAACCGGGAATCGACCGAAACCAGAAAGGTATTGCTGCGGCTTTCTACTTCAAACGACAACTGCGCCGAATCCGGCACCACCATCGGTCGGACGTTCAGGTTGTGCGGGCTAATCGGTGTAACGATAAAATTGCGGTCGTGCGGCAACAGCAAAGGCCCTCCGCAACTCAGTGAATAACCGGTTGAGCCGGTGGCGGTAGAAATAATCAATCCGTCGGCCCAATACGAGTTTAGAAATTCGCCATTGAGGTACGTATGCACGGTGATCATCGACGAGGTCTCGGTTTTGGTAATCGTTACGTCGTTCAGGCCGAACGGAACGCCGTCGAACAGGTCTTCATCGGACTGGAGGTTTACCAGCGTCCGTTCGTCGAGCCGAAAATCACCGATCGACAGCGCCTGAAGCAACCTCGGTATGGACTCCGGGTTTTCGGGTGAAATTGTCGTCAGAAAACCAAGTCGACCGATGTTGATTCCAACAATGGGAATACCACGGGGACCGGCATGCGTCAATACTTCCAGCAGGGTTCCATCGCCCCCGAGACTGAACGCGAAGTTGGCATCAAAAATGTCGAGATACGAGGTGTAGGTGGAGGTAGAATGATGGGCAATACCCGCAGAATCGAGAAACGAACGGTAGATTTCAGATAGTTGCACTTCGATTTGCCGCCGGGCCAGTTCATCGAACATCGATTGGATGAACGGTGTAGCCAAATCAACAAAATTGCGTCCATGAATAGCAATCTTCATAAGAAACGTCAGTCGGTTCGTCAGTCAGATTTGCAAAGATGAGAGAAAAGTCCAATATTCTGCTAAGAACGGCCGACGGATTGCGTCCTGAATCAGGAATCGAGGTACCGGAGTAACATATCGAGCCGGCCCTGATCGATGGTTTCGATGGGTGTATTGGCAAAAGCCGCTTCAATGGTGTAGCCAAACCGTTCGAGCGTGGCAACTACCGACGTAATGTCTTTGCGGTTGAGTTTGAGCGTCAACCGGGATTTGTCGGGCATGCCGTAAGCCGCTCCGGCGAAATAACTACTGATGATCCGAACATTGTTTGATTCAACCAGGCGGCTGATTTCGGCCATCGAATAATCCCGTTCGTTAATGGAAAGAATCAGAATCGCTCCGGCTTCCTGAATACCCAGTAATTGCGCAAATTGTTTCAGCAATTCGGTAACAGAAACCGTCCCCATAAACTCCAGATCCTCATTCACTACCGCAAGCACCTGAAGACGGTGTTCGGTAATCAGGCTCAGAAGTTCGTAAAGATGCTGCGTTTCGTTAACGTACAGGTGTTCGAAAAGCCGCATGACGTCACTCAGCTGCTGCGTATCGTCGGGAACATCCAGCAGCAGGTCTTCATTGACCAACCCTTTGTATTGCCCCTGATCAACGATCGCCAATTGCCCGACGCGGTGTTCCTGCATCCAGTCGAGGGCCTGCCCAACGGTATCCGTCGGCTTCAGGGCCGGTATCATCGGGTCTATTAGTTCGGCGGCCAGCATGGTGTCGGTTGTTTACAATCGGTTTGCTGTTTTTGTCCAATCACATCAGCGGGAGCACGGTGTCAAGCGGACAGAGCAGTATAGCTGAAAACTAAGAAATTTCCGTTAGAGTTTCAAAATCTTTTCGGAAATTTCTTAATCACCTCAGGCAATACTCAGGTCACTCTGCCGACTGGTGGCACTCAGCGGCTGTTTTTCCAACCACTCGGTCAACAAGGTGTTAAACCGGTCCGGGTGTTCCATCATTGGAGCATGACAACATTTATCAACAAAGTGCAATTCCGAGTTTGGAATCAGCCGATTGAATTCGTGGGCAACTTCCGGTGGGGTAATTGTATCGTTCAGGCCCCAGATCAACAAAGTCGGGATGGTGATGTTCTGGATGTCCTTCGCCACGTTGTTCCGTTGCGCCGACTTGGCGATGGCGACAATTCGCAGGCATTTCGGAATGCTGTTCGTAATGTCAAATACCTCGTCGATCAGTTCTTTGGTAGCAACTTTCGGATCGTAGAAGGTGTATGCAACCCGCTCGGCAATGTAATCGTAGCTGCCCCGTTTCGGGTACGAACCGCCCATCGAGTTTTCAAATAAACCGGAGCTACCCGTCAGTACCAGCCGCTTCACCCTATCGGGGTGTTTCAGCGTATACAACAAGCCAACGTGACCGCCCAGCGAGTTGCCCAGCAGCGTCAGGTTGTCCAGGTCTTTATAAGCCAAAAACTCTTCAATAAATTTAACCAATCCTTCCAACCCGGCTTCCCGAATCGGCATTTCATAAATGGGCATCATGGGAATGACGACCCGATACCGGCCGCCAAAGGTATTGATCACACCTTCCCAGTTGCTCAATGCGCCGAATAATCCATGAAGTAAAAGCAATACTTCGCCTTGTCCTTCATCAATGTAACGGAAGTTCCCTTCTTTCCGAACACGATAGTTCATAGCGGTCTTTGTTTTGTCGTAAAAAAATTAGAAAAGTACAACGAAATGGTCACTATTTACTTGTTTTCACAAAGGTAATCCAATTTCTTAATATTTCTAATCCGTATTGGGTCAATGCGGCTTCGGGGTGAAACTGGATTCCCCAAAGGGGCCATTTGCGATGCCGAAAAGCCATATTTTCACCCTCAACCGTATCTGCCAGCGCGCTTAGACCGGCGGGCAGGTCAACCAGTACCAACGAGTGATACCGGGTAACCGTAAATTCGTTGGGAAGGTTTCTCAATAAATCGCTGTCGGCTCTTTTCCGAACCACCGATAACTTGCCGTGCATCGGTTTGATGGCCTGCACCAATCGGGCTCCAAAGTACTCACCCAGCGCCTGATGACCTAAACAAACACCCAGAATCGGCAGTTGCTGATAATACCGATCGATGACCTTTAACAGACAACCGGCCTGCCGGGGTGTTCCCGGTCCGGGCGACAGGACGATGCCGTCGTACGATTCCGCCGTAATCTCGTCCATTGATGCCGTATTCCGGACCACCCGACAAGTTGCCCCTGCCTGCTTCAAATAATCAACGAGCATGTAGGTGAACGAATCGATATTGTCCAGAACAAGTAAATTCATCGGAAACGTAAACTAAAAATGCAAAAGTAATCATCCTAACCGGTAACCTGTATTTTTGTAAAAATTAGAACCGAAATTCCGATGCAGTCCAATCCATCCGTTGTCATTGTAGGTGCAGGCATGGCCGGCCTGACCTGCGCCGTTTACCTCCGCCAAGCGGGTATTGATGCTACTATTCTGGAAGCTTCCGATGGAGTCGGCGGCCGCATCCGTACGGACGTTATCGACGGGTTTCGGCTCGACCGCGGTTTTCAAATCCTGCTCACGGCCTATCCTGAAGCGCGCCGATTGTTGAACTACGACGCCCTGAACCTGCAATCATTTCGACCCGGCGCCCTGATTCACGTCCAGACCGCCCGAAGTACAGGCGCCTGGCTTTCGTTCATCAACCCCTTGCGCGAACCTTCAGCCTTGTTCCAGACGCTGTCGTCCGACGCAGGAACGTTCAGTGATAAACTGCGGATTGTCGAACTGATGCGGCAGGTTTCCGGCCTGCAGACCGACGATTTTTTCAATCAGGAAGCCACGGATACCGAATCGTTTCTGGAAGCGTTCGGTTTTTCGGAGCAAATCATCAACCGGTTTTTCCGCCCCTTTTTTGGCGGTATTTTTCTGGAGGATGCGCTGGCTACCTCGAGTAATTTTTTCCAGTTCTGTTTCCGGAATTTCTACGCCGGTGACGCAGCGGTTCCGGCAGCCGGCATGGAAGCTATTCCCCGACAACTGGCCGGGCGACTTGATCCGGCTCAAATCCGGCTGAATTCGCCAGTGGAGAAAATTCAGGGTTCGACGCTCATTCTCAAAACCGGTGAAACCGTTTCGGCCGATCACATCGTACTGGCCGTTGATGCCGCAGCGGCCAATCGCCTGCTGGGCATCGAAACCCCGAAGCGGTTATTTAACGCGACCACGAATACCTATTTTACGGCCGGTCAATCGCCTAAACGGATACAGAATCGCCCCGAGAAACTGCTGCTGCTGAATGCGAACCGGCAATCGGCCGTCCATAACGTTGCGATCCTGAACGAGGTAGCTCCCTCCTACGCCCCCAACGGCCAATCGCTCATTTCGGTCAGTACGCAGGGGCTGGAAGTGGTCAACGAAAAAGCGCTGGCCGAACGGATTCAGAAAGAATTAGCGGGCTGGTTTGGGCCTGAAGTTGACCAGTGGCGCTGGCTGAAAACGTACCACATTCCCGAATCGCTGCCGATTTATTACCCGGGAACTTCACACGCCCCGCTACAGCGTTCCGCAAATCTCTACCAATGCGGTGACCAGACGGCCTATCCATCACTCAATGCCGCCATGCAAACCGGTCGAAAAGTAGCTGAGTTGATTCGAGCGAATGAAGCCGTTGCTTAACAATTTTGTGGTATTTGGTTTACGGTTTTCGTTGGGCCGCCGAAAACCGTAAACCGAATACCGTAAACCTCATTTTAATGCGTTGGTTAGTCCGTTTCCTGGTTTTTCTGCTGATTCTGCCGCTGGCTTATTTTGCCGCTTTTCCGCAGATTTTTCGCTGCCAGCTCATTCATTATACCTCTGATTTTCAACAAATTGCCGAAGCGGTTTGGGTGGATAAAGATACGCCGAAACACCAGCGGGTTTACTTACTTTTCGAAATCCACGAAGCGCGGAAGCGGCTGCAAAATCTTTGGAAAAGTGTCCCCCAAAGCCGGGCGACCATCATTTTTTGCCAGAAACCCGAACAATATGAACAATATTGCCAGGACGGCGAGGGCGCCGGATGCAGCCTGGGCACTCCCTGGGGTGATTCCTGGGTCATCGTCAATCCATACGGCCGCAATCCCGACGTACTGGCACACGAACTGTGCCACGACGAATTGTTTACCCGTCTGGGCTGGCTGAAAACCCAGCGGCAGATTCCACAATGGTTTAACGAAGGTCTGGCACTCATGATCGACCAGCGGTTTACAACCACAACCGACAGCCTGCGTCGCTACGACGAATTTCACGATCACTGGCTCGAACAGTCGCATGGGGAGCAGATGGTCCTGAAACTGGACGAACTGGAATCCCTGCCCGATTTTTTTTCGGGTGATGCCAACCGGGTGATGCTGGCGTATATGACCGCCGGTCAGGAGGTTTCGCGCTGGCTGTCGATCGTTGGGCGGAGCGGTTTGGGAAAGCTGATGGGTGCCGTTCAGGAAGGCGAATCATTTGCAACCGTCTATCAGGAACTGGAGCAGGAATCCCGTCCGAAAAGATAAACTTTATTCTTTATCTTGCACTGCCAAAAACCGCTCAGAACGAGACTATTGCTAACCGGAATGAAATTACTGTTATCGGCATTTCTCTGCTTATTTTCCTTTCTTTCGGGCCAGAGCCAAACCGTCTCCTTCGCTTTTAACGATTACCTCACGCTTCCGCACAGTCGAAATCTGCATACTATTTCGGGTCTGGAATACATTCCGCAGCGGCAGGAATGGCAGCTGGCGGGCGATCGGGGGCAGTATTTCCTGTTTCGGAACATCCACCAACTGACCGATTGGGCTTGTCGGCCGGATTCCAGTTTCCAAACCGGCCTCTATCTCGAAGCGGTTCGTTACGATGCCGCTTCGGATACCTATTTTTTTACCGTTGAAAACAACAACGAATCGTTTGTTGGCTATCGGAAACACGCCATACCCCAAACCGGTGAGTCGTTTGAGCGATTGCCACTGCCCCATTCCCTGCCGGTTAAAAAGAACAAAGGTGTTGAGGCTCTGGCTTTAACGACCCATTACCTTTGGGTCGCTCCCGAAGCCGGATCCCTCGAAGAAGCCCGCGTCGACAATTCACTGATTCATTTTTACCGGTACAAGAAAGTCAACGGATCGGTGGTGTTCGACGCGGAGTTCAGTTATCAGATCGACCGGAATGTTTGTCCGAGTGAAGCATTGGGCGGTATTTCGGAAATCATTGCCATTCCCGGTGACGAAACCCGGTTACTGGTTCTGGAACGATGTTATGAGAACTCGACCAAAACCGTTACGGCAAAACTATACGAAGCCCGGATCGACGAGGCTACGCACCAACTGATTAAACAAAAGGAAAAACCGGCTTTCGATTTTAATGGACGCAACAGTTTTCATCCCGATAATGTCGAAGCCATGACCTGGGGCGAAGACCTCGACGGCAAAAAAATACTGGTTGTGATGACCGACGACAATGCCAGCAAAAACCAGTGGACGCAAATTATTCTGCTGGAATTACAGATTAACTGAATTGATCAAACGGTAATAGCCACGGGTAAAGTTTTTCTTTCGTCTTCTACGGCTAATGAGTCCTGAAACTTACTAACGTTCAATAAATTACGGCTACACTTATAGTAAGGCCATTCAAAAGCGCTTCCATTATTTATTTGTTACTACTATACCAAAAGCAGTAAATTGTTTGGATTTTTTACCAAACGGTTCTATTTTTAGAAATCGAAACTTGACTTGACCTACTAATTTATGATTAGAAAAGTGCTCCTGACGGCGCTCTGCGTTGTCTCGTTTGGCATTGCTCAAGCCCACCGGCCTTTCAAACGAATCGTTAAAAAACACTCGGTTAAACGTCCGGTTATAACCGATACGACCCAAACCGAAGCTGCATTTTACGAGCGGATTCCGCTGGTTCACGACATTCTCGGTTACGCCAAAAAATACCTTTCTTCGCGGTATCGCTCCGGTGGATCTTCACCCAGTGGTTTCGATTGTTCCGGTTTTACCCGGTTTTGCTTCAGTAAATTTGGCATTACCTTGCCCCATTCGAGTGCGGCCCAGAGTAATGTGGGGGTTGAAATTGAGCAGGAAGTGGCCAAACCCGGCGACCTGATTTTCTTTAAAGGCCACAGTTCACGGAGCAGCAGCATCGGCCACGTTGGCATGATTGTCGAAATTGTGGGCGACCGCATCAAGTTCATCCATTCGGCCTGGAATGGCGGAGTGCGCTACGACTGGCTCCACGCAAGCTACTACCAACGGCGTTACGTCGGCATCCGTCGGGTGGTTCACTCCTGAGTTTTCGGGCGCAAAACCGTTCCGACTCCGTTCCCGCTCACCGCTTCGGCCACCTGATTGGCGTGGCAGATGATCACTTTTTTAACGCCTTTCCCGAGCGCCTTGAACGCATTGTCGAGCTTGGGAATCATGCCTTTGTTAATGACGCCCCGGTTTTTGTAGTCGGCATAACTTTCGGGCGTAAGTTCCGCAATGACGCTGTCGTCGTTTTCCGGGTCCGACAGCACTCCTTTCTTTTCGAAGCAATACACCAGCGTCACCTCGTTGCGAACCGCCGTATCGACCGCAATCGCCGACGCCATCGTGTCCGCATTGGTATTGAGCAGACTTCCCGTCTTGTCGTAGGTCAAGGGTGCAAAAACCGGTACCAGATTCTGGCGGATGAAATACTGGATCTGGCCCGAATTGACTTCTTCGATATCGCCCACAAAACCGTAGTCGATGGTGCCCACCGCCCGCCTTTTCGACAGAACGGTATTGGCATCCGCCCCCGTCAACCCGATGGCATCGACCCCAATGGCCTGTAACTGAGCCACAATCTGCTTGTTAACCAGACCGCCATAAACCATTGTAACGACGTCGAGCATGGGCTGATCCGTGATCCGGCGGCCTTCCACCATCGTGGTTGAAATGCCCAGCTTTTCGGCGACCTGGGTGGCGATTTTACCACCCCCGTGGATGAGAATTTTATGACCGGAAATCCCGCGAAAAGAAGCCAGAAACTGTTTTAGTGCGTCGGGATTGTCGATGACGTTACCGCCTATTTTAATGATAATCAGACTGTTCATAAACCTTGCAAAACACCTTTCAAAACCGCCTGCGCCGACCATTCGCGATTAGCCGCCTGTTCAATTACAATTGACTGCGGGCTGTCCAGCACTTCATCGGTCACTTTCATATTGCGCCGAACCGGCAGGCAGTGCATGAATTTTCCGTTGTCGGTCAGGCGCATTTTGTCCATTGTCACCATCCACGATGGGTCCTGGGTCAGCACCTGGCCGTACTGTTGGTAGGAAGACCAGTTTTTACCGTAAATAAAATCCGCCCCTTCAAACGCTTCGTTCTGGTTGTGCATCACACGGGCGTTACCGACAAATTCAGGTGCCAGGTCGTAGCCTTCCGGATTGGCAATCACAAATTCCGCATCCATATGGTTCATCCACTCGCTGAACGAATTGGCCACGGCCTGCGGCAGTGGTTTGAAATGCGGTAGCCAGGTCAGCACGATTTTCGGCCGTTTCCGGACTTTGAATTCTTCGATGGTGATGCAGTCGGCCAGCGATTGCAGCGGGTGGCGCGTCGCCGATTCGAGGTTGATGAGGGGCACACCGGCGTATTTCCTGAACTGGTTCAAAACCACTTCCCGATAATCCTGTTCGCGATCCTGCAACCCGGCAAACGCCCGAACTGCCACAATATCGCAGTATTTTCCGACCACAGCGGCCGCTTCCTTGACGTGTTCGGCCTTGTCGCCGTTCATCACCGTGCCTTCTTCCATCTCCAACCCCCAGCTATCCTGCCCGACGTTCATCATGATGACGTTCATTCCGAGGTTCTGAGCGGCTTTCTGGGTACTCATCCGGGTGCGCAAACTGGAATTGAAGAAAATCAGGCCAATGGTTTTGTTATGGCCCAGCGACTGATCGGCAAATGGATTCTGTTTGGCATTCAATCCCTCCTGAATGAGGGCATTCAAATCAGTTACGTCGTCGTACGCTAAAAAATTGGTCATTTCAGGTCGCAAAGTCAGGTTAAAGCGGTTAAGAAACTACGCGCACTTCTTTGCTCAGAGCCTCCAGAAATACGTCTACTTCGTCACGACCCAACGCCAGTGAAGGCAGCAATCGAATGGTGTTTTTTCCTGCGACGCCGGTAAAAATTCGGTGGTCGAACAGCAGGGTATTCCGCAGGGATTCGACCGGAAAATCATACTCAATTCCGATCATCAGGCCCCGGCCCCGCAGGTCTTTATAACCGCCAATCTGACGGACACCGTCCATGATGTAATCGCCGATTTCAGCCGCATTTTCGATCAGATTTTCTTCCTGCATGATGTCCAGCACCGCAATCCCCGCCGTACAGGCCAGGTGGTTACCGCCGAACGTCGTTCCCAGCAAACCGTAGGTAGCCTTGAACTTCGGAGAAATCAACACCCCGCCAATTGGAAAACCGTTGCCCATTCCTTTCGCCATCGTGATCAGATCGGGCGTAATACCGCTGAACTGGTGCGAAAAGAATTTACCCGAACGCCCGTAGCCGCACTGAACCCCGTCCAGAATCAAAATCGCACCGGTTTCGTCACACTTCTGACGAAGCGCCTGCAGAAACTCGCTGGTAGCGACCTGAATACCGCCCACGCCCTGAATGCCCTCGATGATTACGGCACAAATTTCATCGGTAATGGCAGCCTCAGCTGCGGCTATGTCGTTGAAAGGCAAAAAAGTAACATGGTCGTTCGAATTGATCGGGGCGACAATCGACGGATTGTCCGTGGCGGCTACGGCACCCGCCGTGCGGCCGTGGAACGACTTTTTAAACGCGATTACTTTTTTGCGGCCCGTATGAAACGAAGCCAGTTTCAAGGCGTTTTCGTTGGCTTCGGCCCCGGAATTGCATAAAAACAGGGCGTAATCCGGATAACCGGACATCGCACCCAGTTTTTCCGACAATTCTTCCTGCTGCCGAATCCGCACGGAATTGGAATAAAACGAAATCCGATTCAACTGCTCCGTCAGCGCCCTGACATACCTGGGATGTGTGTGACCAACCGAAATAACGGCGTGACCACCGTACAAATCAAGATAACGGTCACCCTTGGTGTCCCATAAGTAACTGCCCTGCGCCCGAACGGGTTCGATGTCGTAGAGCGGATAGACGTTGAAAAGCATTTTGAACCGGGATTAAACGAATTAATTAATTTCAGATGAATGGCTTTTGGCCTGCAATTTTACGCATTCTGGCGGTAAATTTTTGCTAAAAATGTAAAAAGCAGGCTTACTACCTGCTTTTTATACAATGGAAAAACCCCAGAAGTTCAAAGTTGGCCGCCCAGCCGCTGGTCTCTGGCCGGGAATGTAACCGGATTACCCAAAACCAACGAAACGATTTACTAACCGGTTGGCGGTTTTACAGCTCCGCGATAAAATTCCGAATTGCTTTCAGCACGGTATCCGGCTGTTCGATCACGCCCAGATGACCGGCTTTTTCGAGCACCACGGTTTGCGCATTAGGAACGGCGGCAGCCAATTCCTGACTTTTGGCAAACGGCACCAGCTGATCCTGCTGCCCGGCAATGATCAAAACCGGAAAAGAAGCATCTTTCAGCACGTGCGTACGATCCGGACGCGACGCCATTGCCTTCATTCCGGCACTGAGCGCCTTGGCGGGCAAATGCGAAAACCGCTCGACATATTGCGCTACTTCCTGGGAATGGTTTTTACTAAAGTCTTCGCCAAACATCTTGGGCACGGTTTGCCCAATAAACGGCCCTGCCCCTTGTTCCTCCAAAGATTCGACCGCTTTTTGCCGGGACTGTTTCTTAGCCTCATCATCCGCAAAAGCCGTGGAGTTGAGCAACACCAAACCGCTCACAAGGTCGGGATGTTGTTCGGCAATGGCCAGCACAATGTAACCGCCCATCGAATGCCCAATCAGCACACAGGACTGGAGCTGAGCCGATTGCAGGAGACTAAACAAATCTTCGGCGTAGGCTTCAATGGTTTCGTGGCTGGACTGGGTGGAGAGGTCGGGTTTTACAACGCTATAGTCCGAAGCCAGATCGTCATAAACCTGATTCCAGATGGAAGCATCGACGCCGTGACCGTGAATCAGTACAAGAGTTGGTTTCGCATTCATCGGATGATTGAATTGAAGGTGTGTCTATTCTACTAACCAGAAAGTCCGAAAACAGTTTGGCGTAGCCACTAACCCGAAGGCCGTAACTACGCCAAAAAATAAATGAAAAATTAATAATGCAAATGTGCCCGATTTGAAGCGCTTTTACATTGTTAATTTTTCATTGTTCATTATTAATTATTTATTGAAAGACTAAGCCTGCGAAAGCACATCGACCAGAATCAATACCAGACCGGCGATTAACATCAGCACCCCGATCAGGGATAAAACCCCGCCCAGCAGCGACAGAATCAAACCGATAATGGCGATGATGATCCCCGCCCGCAGCGTCCGGCTCATGGCTTGGGCTTCGTCCGGCGCCAGCGAGTTTTTAATTTTTTTATCAATTTTCTTCATCATCATCCGCTCCGCCAAATTCATTTTGTGCGTTGTGGTCAATGCCGAAGCGGTTTTATTTTCGGCTGTCGTCGTGGCTTTCACGCTGGCTTCGGCCAGTAAACTCTGCACCCGGGCCATCCGTTTTTCAAGCTTTTTGGTACCGGCCAGTTTGTTATCGCTGCGAGCTACGGTTTCCTGTAATTTCTGTTCAACATTTTTCAGGGCTGCAGCGGTTGTCAACGGGGTGGCTGTCTCGGCGGGAGCAACAGCCGGGGATTCTACCGATGCAACAGCAACGTCTTCGGCCGGCGTCTGAGGAGTCGAAACCGCCGGAACTTCCTGCCGACTGCCAAAGCGCTCGACGGGCATTTTCTGGTAGGTTGCATACGGACGGCTACAAGCACTGAACAAGGCTGAAGTCAGCAGTGAATACACTGCTAGTTTGGAAAGTGTTCTCATGAAATTTGAAAAGGAGATATGATTAATAATGTGTATTCCGGACAAAAAAGCAGAATGATTATCATCCCTGCAAAACTTGGCCTCTTTTTTTGTAAAAAAGTCGATAGACAATGGCTTTTATTTATTTACCGCATTCAAAAAGCGTCATTTTACGCCAAAATGAATACGGACGGGCCCGGTTTAAGCCACCGGGCCCGTCATCGGGTAGGCCGTCAGACAATCAATCCGACCAGCAGCAGAACGAGACCAACGATCAGCAGGGTGACGCCGATGGCATTTGAGGTAGTTGCCAGGAATAAGATTAAGCCGACCAGGGCCACAATGGCTCCCACCGTTACAATGACGTTCACGGCTTTGGGAGCATTGGGGTGATTCGGTGCCAGCGCCCGCTTGATTTTTTTATCGACGTTTTTCAACATCAGACGCTCGGCCAGATTCGGCTTTTTGGCCACCTTGTTTTGCGTCGAAGCAAGATTTGATTGGTTGGAAGTAGTCGTCAGCATCGACTGAATCCGGGCCATCCGCTTTTGCAGCTTGTTATTGACCACTTTGTTGTCGCTGCTGGCCGTTACCTGATCCATCGCCTTCTGAACCTGATTCAGTGCGCTGGATGGTGGAACAGCCGAAACCGGCTGGGATTCGGAAGGAATGGCTGCTACCGTTTGCTCCATTACCGGAAGGGCTGCTTCAGTAGAAAAAACCGGGGCGGTTTTGGGTTTCTGACTGGCAAAATGCTCGACGGGCATTTTCTGGTAGGTGGCATAGGGACGGCTGCAGGCGCTGAACAGAACCGTGGCGATCAACGCGTAAAACACGTTTCGGGAAGAGGTTTTCATACGGGATAATTTGAGGTTATGACAAAGCATGATGGTTGCTTCGTATCCAAAACTTCCCAAAACCGTATTTGTTCTGTTTCCCTAAAAAAAAACTGACTGAGTTGAACCCCCTATACGTTTTGGTTCAATTCAGTCAGTTCAGGTTGATTCCGTTTGTCAGGCGGCAGAGCGCAGCACGTGCAGCGATGACTTGCCAAACTTCTCCCGGGCATAATCAACCGTGATTGTCAACTCTTTTATTTCTTTCGTCGACGGAAGCTCATACATGGCGTCCGTAATGATCGATTCGCAGATCGAACGCAGACCGCGCGCACCCAGGTTGTAGACCATCGCCTGATCGACTACGTAGTCGAGGGCGAGGTCGTCCCAGTACAGTTTGATATCTTCCATCTGAAACAACTTGGCGTACTGCTTCGTGATGGCGTTTTTGGGTTCGGTCAGAATCCGGCGCAGCGCTTCGGAACTCAGGGGTTCGAGGTAGGTCAAAACCGGTAGACGGCCAATTAGTTCGGGAATCAAACCGAATGATTTCAAATCCTGGGCCGAAACATGGCGCATCAGATTCGCGCGTTCCAGCGAATCGTTCAGGCGACGGTCGCCCGAAAAACCGATCGGCCGGGCGTTGACGCGCTTGCCAATGTGCCGGTCGATGCCGTCGAACGCTCCTCCGCAGATGAACAGGATGTTTTCGGTATTGAGGGCAATCATCCGCTGGTCGGGATGTTTGCGGCCGCCCTGGGGTGGTACGTTGACAATGGAGCCTTCGAGCAGTTTCAGCATGGCCTGCTGAACGCCTTCGCCACTTACATCGCGCGTAATGGACGGATTATCGGATTTCCGGGCAATTTTATCGATCTCATCGATGTAGACGATGCCCCGCTCGGCGTTTTCAACATTGTAATCGGCGGCTTGTAACAAACGCGTCAGGATCGTTTCCACATCTTCGCCCACATAACCGGCTTCGGTAATCACCGTGGCATCGGCAATGCAGAAAGGCACCTGCAATATTTTGGCGATGCTCCGGGCCAGGTAGGTCTTACCGGTTCCTGTATCGCCCACCATCACAATATTGGATTTTTCAATCTGGATTTCGTCGTCCGACGGTGGTTGCATCAACCGTTTGTAGTGGTTATAAACCGCCACGGTCATCACTTTTTTCGCTTCGTCCTGCCCGATAATGTATTGGTCGAGGAAGCTCTTCATCTCCATCGGTTTGATGAGGTTGAAGTTGGGGCGATCTTCGGGGTTCGAGCGCTTGGGTTTGGTTTCCTCCAGCACTACCTGATGGCCTTGCTCGATGCAGAAATTACAAATATGGGCATCGATGCCCGATAGCAGGAGGGTCACCTCATTTTTGCGTCGTCCGCAGAACGAACAGCTCACTTGTGGCATAGAAATGTATCTTAACTAAATAGGTAGCTTCTCGCTTTAACGTTGGATTTATGCAGCCGGTTTCCGATTAAACGGGTAAAAGGTCAGACCGGCCAGAGGAATTGGAGCGAACCAGAACAAATATACTAGAAATTTTGGTTGTGCGGTTTGTGCAGTTTAAATGTCTGCTAAAGTATTCTGATCCGGTTCTACCCTACCAATTCATACTGAATGGATAATATGCCGCAAAAAAGAACGAACTACCCGTGATAAAATGTCCCGTTGATCGTCAACTTTTTATTTTTCGGGGACGTAACCCAGTCGCGTCCGCTCGGTTTTGGCCCACTCGACCAAAAGCTGCTTCTGCGACTCACTCAATTCGGCATCGTGGTGCAGCATCGTGTAAGCCGGCAAAGGCATGTGCCCTTCCTCCACCTCTTCGCCGATTTCTTCCAGTTTATGATCCATCCGTTTTTTGTCGTACGCGGCAAAGCTAGAGAAATTAAGCTCTGATTTGCCCTCATTGACGTGATTGGCCAGCCACAAACTCACCGGACTGATGTTGGCATACCAGGGGTATTTGGTGTGGTTGGAATGGCAGTCATAACACGCCACTTTCAAGGTTTGCATAACCGGTTCGGGCACTTGA
Organism: Larkinella rosea; assembly: GCF_003858635.1. GTDB lineage: Bacteria > Bacteroidota > Bacteroidia > Cytophagales > Spirosomataceae > Larkinella > Larkinella rosea. The sequence goes on along the minus strand of NZ_RQJO01000009.1, from coordinate 415,752 downwards.
ACGGCATGGGTAATGTCCTGGGGCGAATCGGCGCTGCCCTCGTTTTTGTCGGGACGAATGAACTGAATACCGATGAGCAATACGGCAATACCGATGAGTACCTTTTTCATCATTGGAGGAAGGGTTTTACGTTGACGATAGACCATTGACCACCGACCCTTGTCAATCGTCAATGGTCGGTGGTCAATGGTCTTCCAAATTAACTCCGCTTAAAAATAGAAACTTTCCGATTACAAAAAAACGGAAACCGTCGTGGACAGTTTCCGTTTTCGCTGATCGATGAACCCCTTCTTAGCGTTCCCGACGCAGTACTTCATCGATCAGGCCGTATTCTTTGGCTTCATCGGCCCGGAACCACTTATCACGATCGGAATCTTTTTCGATTTGCTCCTTCGTTTTTCCGGAATGGCTGGCAATAATTTCGTACAGTTCGTCCCGAAGTTTAACGATTTCGCGGGCGGTGATTTCAATATCGACCGACTGGCCCTGGGCGCCACCCGACGGCTGGTGAATCATCACCCGGGCGTGTGGCAGTGCCGACCGTTTGCCTGCGGCTCCACCACACAGCAAAACCGCCCCCATCGAAGCAGCCAGGCTCGTACAAACCGTGGCGACATCGGGCCGGACATACTGCATGGTATCATAAATTCCCAAACCGGCATACACCGAACCACCCGGACTGTTGATGTACATCAGGATGTCCTTCTTCGGATCGGCCGATTCGAGGAATAATAACTGGGCCACAATAATATTCGCAATGTTGTCATCGACGCCCATGCCCATGAAGATGATCCGATCGGCCATCAGACGGGAAAATACGTCCACTTCCCGGAAGTTCATCGGACGTTCCTCGATTACCGAGCGGGTCATGTTTTCAACCGTATGGTTCATATAACCATCGACCGTCAGACCGTTCAGTCCCATGTGGTGAACGGCAAATTTGCGGAATTCATTTCCTTGATTCATACTGATCTGCTTTCTGTTTAGCGCAACGAAAATACAAACATAACCTACTCTCTGGTTCCCGCTTAGTGGCATCGGTCTTTTTTTACCGACGGCGGGTTTTAAAGACCGCCAACGCGTTGAAACCAACTGCCCCTTCGCCGGTGTTGTGATACAAAAATGGGCATCAAACCCGGTTTTGATAGTCGGTTTGACTTATTATATTGTCAGAATTTCTTGAGACATCATGGATACAAATGCTCAAATTCGTTTACTGCGCCAGAAGAAGGGCTATTCGCAGGAAAACATGGCCGATATGCTGGGCCTGTCAACGACCGCTTACGGTGACATTGAGCGGGGAAAAACCGATTTAACGATTTCGCGTTTACAACAAATTGCGACGGCACTCGGCACCACCGCTCCCCAGCTGCTTTCGGGCGAACTGCCTCCGCAACCGGAACTGTACCCGGCCGAAGTCGTTCATCAGGCGGAAACCCTGAAATCGGAACAGGAACGAAAAGACCTCGAAATTGAAAAGCTCCGGATGGAAGTGGCCTACTGGAAGCGGAAAGCCGAAGATCTGGCGCTGGTCGAAGTGGTCCGCCATTTTGTTCCACCCACGAACCGAAACCGAATCGGGTTTTAATTCCCACCCCGTCAGCGGTCGAAGACCCTGACGGCGGTGACAACTAAAACCCGAATCTACTATTTGCAATTTATAAACCGCTTAATCTACTTAACCACTGTCAGGGTCTGACGACCGCTAAACAGGGTTAAGCTTGTGGTTGACGAGCGGCAACAAGTTCTTTAAATTCATCCACGGTAACGGTCCGGGGTGCCAGCGTCAGTTTGCTCTTGATGACGTCGATGACCTTATCGTCGGACAGGCGGTTGTACATTTTCATGTAATTCTCCCCTTTTTCGTCCATCAGATACTGCTGGGCAATTTTGTCGATCGTTTGCCCCATCTGTTCGTCATCACCGTAAAAACCGAACTGCTCCCGCACCATGCCGCGCGTTACGTTCAACACATCTTCGTAAGACACGTTGATTTCGTTTTCGCTGGCGATTTTATTCTTGATCAACTGCAATTTCACCGACCGGGCGAACGCATCGTATTGTTCCTCCACTTCCTGCTCCGACACATTTCCTTCATTGGTCGTCAAAAGCCATTGTTTCAGGAAGTCGTCCGGCAGCGAAATGGCGATGTTGTCCAGCAACGCCTGCTCGATATCGAGCCGTTGCAGCGTATCGGATTCCCGACCGTAGTTGCCTTTGATCACTTCCAGCACTTTCTCACGAAACTGCTCTTCGCTATCCACGACATTTGGGCCCAATACTTTATCGAAAAACTCCTGACCGATTTCGGCCTGTTCCGGGCGGGTCACATCATCGACGGTAAAGGTAAATTCACCGGCCAGTTCAGCCGCTTCTTCCTTCTTCAACCCCGTTGCCAAACCGCGTGATTTTTCATCCGGAAACGTTTTCTGAATATCGAACGTAACCGTATCGCCTTTTTTCAAACCCACAAACTTCGGCAGTTCGTCAGCCGCAATCTGCTTGGTTGGGAAGGCGGTTTTTGTTGCAAACGGTTCACCCCCCTCTTCTTTCGCCGGTTGTTTCAGTTCGCCGTAAATCATGTCGCCTTCTGCCGACTCGTCCACGTTGGCCTGACCGCTAAACCGGGTTTTCAGCTCGTCGATGGTCGAATTCAGTTCGGTTTCACCCGCTTCGATCTCATACGCGGTAACGGCCGGAATGGCATCGAAATCGACTTCGAAATCGGAAGCCAGACCCAGGTTATAATTGAACTCGAACTCGTTTTGGCTATCCCAGTCGATGGCATCGGCCTGTTCACGGTCCGGCAGCGGATCACCAACAACCTGAAGTTTGTTATCGCGAATGTAATTACTGACGGTATTTTTCAGCAACTCGTTGATTTCTTCCACCAGCACACTTTTGCCGTACATTTTCTGAATCAACGAAGACGGTACTTTACCCGGACGAAAGCCTTTGATACTGGCCCGACGACCGTAATCTTTCAATTTCTTATCGACTTCCGGCTGATAATCGCTTTTTGACAACTTGATTTTCAGCGAAGCATTGGTTTCCGTCGATTTCTCTAATGCAATTTCCACGATACACTAATTTTGAATGTAAGAATGAGTGAATGTGAGAATGTGAAAAAACCGCTAACGATCCATTCACTCATTCACTCATTCACTCATTCGCAATTAAACTGTACGGGCGGAGGGACTCGAACCCCCATGCCTTGCGGCACCAGATCCTAAGTCTGGCACGTCTACCAATTTCGCCACGCCCGCGAATAAAATTAGTTTCAGACCCCGACGTTATGGATTCAACGGATACCAAATCCCTGAACGTCCAGCCCCAAAACTATTTTTTGGCCTGCAAAAGTACAAATGATTTCTGTATCGAACAACCACTTCCGGAAAGAGGATTATTTTTTCTAACGATTCCTTTGAATTGCTGAGCCAGTTTTTTAATATTATTGTGTATCCTGTACCTGAATGCGATGCAGAGTGTAACAGAAGAAGAAGGACACACCCTTATGAGCGTAACTGCTGAACCGGTCATTGACCTTGACCAGGAACGGAAAGAAATTTTAAAGTGCTACCGGCGATTACTGCGGGAAGCCAAGCCAATGTTGAAGGATCATGACGCCAAATTGATCAAAAAGGCGTTTAATACTTCGCTGGAAGCCCACCAGAACATGCGCCGTCGGTCGGGCGAACCTTATATTTATCACCCGCTGGCCGTTGCCCAGATTGCCGTCGAAGAAATCGGATTAGGAACGACTTCCATCGTGGCTGCCCTGTTGCACGATGTGGTTGAGGATACCGAAATGACGATTGCCGACATCGACCGGCTTTTTGGGCCGAAAGTGGCCCGGATCATCGACGGTTTGACCAAGATTTCGGGAAAGTTTGAGTACGGCTCCTCGCAACAGGCCGAGAATTTCCGCAAAATGCTGCTGACGTTGTCGGATGATGTGCGGGTAATCCTGATCAAGCTGGCCGATCGGCTGCACAACATGCGGACACTCGACTCGATGCCCCGCGACAAGCAGCTCAAAATTGCCTCCGAAACCATTTTCATCTATGCCCCGCTGGCCCACCGCCTGGGTCTGAACGCAATCAAGTCGGAGCTGGAAGATTTGTATCTGAAATACGCCGAGCCGGAAGCCTACAAAGACATTGCCCGAAAACTGCGGGAAACCAAAACATCGCGGGATCGTTTTATTGCCCGGTTTATTGAACCAATCGAGGACGATTTGCGGGAAATGGGGTATGACTTTGTGGTCAAAGGCCGCCCAAAATCCATTTACTCCATTTATAACAAGCTGAGCAAACAGAAAAAACCGTTCGAGGAAATCTTCGACCTGTTTGCCATCCGGATCATTCTGAACGTTCCGCCCGAAAGCGAAAAGGCGGGTTGCTGGCAGGCTTATTCGATTGTTACGGATCACTATAAACCCAATCCGGACCGGCTGAAAGACTGGATCAGCACCCCCCGCGCCAACGGATATGAATCACTGCACACAACGGTGATGAGCAAAGCCGGGCAGTGGGTGGAAGTGCAGATCCGGACCGCCCGGATGAACGAAATTGCCGAAAAGGGATACGCAGCCCACTGGAAATACAAAGGCAACGAAACCCAGACCGGGCGGGGCATCGACACCTGGATCAGCCAGGTTCGCGAAATGCTTGAATCGGCCAGCAACGAGAAAACCGGTGCCATTGAGTTTCTGGACGATTTCCGGAGCAATTTATACAGCGAAGAGGTTTTCGTTTTCACCCCCAAAGGTGATTTGAAAGTACTTCAGCGCGGAGCTACGGCCCTGGATTTCGCCTTTGATATTCACACCCAGATCGGGGCGCGGTGTATGGCGGCCAAGGTCAACACGACGCTGGTGCCGCTCAGTCACGTGCTGAACAATGGCGATCAGGTTGAAATTATTACCTCCAACAAGCAAAAACCGAATGAGGACTGGCTGCGGTTTGTGGTGACGTCGAAGGCCAAAACCAAGATCAAGGACCTCATTAAGGAGGAAAACAAACAGCATATTACGGACGGGCGCGAAGCGGTTGCGAAGAAACTGAAAACGCTGCGTCTGGAACTCACGAACGAAATCCTGAACCAGCTCCGGGCTTATTTCGGCTCTAAAACGTCCAATGATTTCTTCTACCGGGTTGGGAAGGGGCACATTGACGTTCAGGAACTTAAAAAATTCAAGTCCGACAAGGAGTCGAAAGAAAACCGCCAGAACAAACTCAATACCGATACGCTGCAGGACGGTAAGCAGTTCGAAAAAGAACTGAAAAAGCTCCACGGCGAACGCGCCGATGCCGACATGCTGCTCATTGGGGAAGACATGGACCGGATCGATTACACGCTGGCCAAGTGCTGCAATCCGATTTCGGGCGACGACGTTTTTGGGTTTGTAACCGTGAACGAGGGAATCAAAATTCACCGGACCACCTGCCCGAATGCCGTCGAGCTGATGTCGAACCACGGCAACCGCATCATCAAGGCCAAATGGACCTCGCAGCGCGATCTGGCGTTTCTGGCCGGTTTGCGGATCACGGGCACCGACCGCGTCGGGCTGGTCAATGACGTCACAAAAATCATCAGCAACGAACTGCACATCAACATCCGTTCGATCACGATCGATTCGAAAGACGGAATTTTTGAAGGAACCCTGAAGTTATACGTTCACAACACCCGCCACCTCGAAGAGCTGATGAAAAAACTCGAAAAAGTCGACGGAGTCGTGAAAGTAGCCCGATTTGATTAATTTTGTTTTTAACTAGCAAGTTTAGGGTTGACAGCGGTGGCTCGCGTATTGGAATTTCATTCATTATCTCATTTCAAAACCCTTCGCCCCAAGCCCTGAACCCATACCCGTGAAGTTATGCCACTAGCGAAACAAGCCAACCTGGATGCCGCAAAGAAAATTTTTACGGCATATCTCGAAAGCAAAGCACTCCGGAAGACGCCGGAACGCTTCGCCATTCTTGACGAAATCTATAACCGTGAAGATCATTTTGATGTAGATGAACTCTATATCTCGATGAAAAATAAAAAATATCAGGTGAGTCGGGCCACGGTGTACAACACGCTCGATGTACTGGTGGATTGTGACCTGGTGACCAAACATCAGTTCGGGAAAAACCTGGCTCAGTACGAAAAATCGTACGGTTACAAACAGCACGACCACATTATTTGTACGGATTGCCACCACGTGATGGAATTCTGCGACCCCCGCGTCCAGAACATTCAGTCGCTGGTGGGCGACATGCTGAAATTCAACGTGATGCACCATTCGCTGATTTTCTACGGAAGCTGTCAGCGCGATCATTGCGAAAACCGCTCAAAAAACGAGGAAGAAAAGGATTTGCAGGAACACGGCGGTCAACCACTGGTTTCGTAAATCGTCTGAACTAATGAATGCTACGCAGCATTTACGGACTTCGTTTCTGCCGGTGTGACACCGGAACAAATTCCGGCTTTCAAAGCGTTGGATGAAATGCGCAGCCGGTTTTACGATTCACTTTCCAAAGAGAAAGCCGGACTTGCGTCGGAAGAAGACAGGAAAGAGTTGAATCACTTCCTGGAACTTGAGCCTATCATCCGCATGGCGAAAACAAGAAAAGTTGCATAATTTCATGGTTTTGGCTTTCCATTTTATAGGATATTAAAAGGCAAAACCGCTCAAACACTTCGTTTCAACGACTAAAGGTTAACTCGATGAACGCAGTCATTTTTTAATTTTTTTTTATGGTAGATGTATTACTCGGCCTGCAATGGGGCGACGAAGGTAAGGGGAAAATTGTGGATGTACTGGCCCCGCAGTACGAAGTGGTTGCCCGGTTTCAGGGTGGGCCAAACGCTGGCCATACGCTGGAATTTGACGGTTTTAAGCACGTTTTACACCAGATTCCATCGGGAATTTTCCGGGCCGATATTAAAAATATTATCGGAAACGGCGTCGTCCTCGACCCGATTGTGTTCCGGAAAGAGATCGACGGTTTAGCCAAATACAATCTTGATCTGACCAAAAACCTCTTTATTTCCAAAAAGGCGTCGATCATTCTGCCGACTCACCGGCTGCTGGATGCGGCTTATGAACAAGCCAAAGGCGAATCGAAAATTGGTTCGACCCTGCGGGGAATCGGCCCCACGTACCAGGACAAGGTAGCCCGGCAGGGTCTGCGCGTGGGGGATGTGCTGTCGCCGAACTTTCAGGCGAAATACACCAAGCTGGTCGATCTGCACAAGGTCACGCTGGACCATCATCAGTTTGATTATCAGTCAGTTTTACCACAGGCTGAAGTGGATTTTTTTGAAGCCGTGGAGTTCATGAAGCAATTCCAGCTCGTCGAAAGCGAATACGAAGTCAACCGCGACCTGAATGCCGGTCACAAAATTCTGGCGGAAGGCGCACAGGGCTCACTGCTTGATATTGATTTTGGTTCGTATCCGTTCGTAACCAGTTCGAACACAATGACGGCGGGTGCCTGCACCGGTCTGGGGATTGCGCCCCGGCAAATCGGAGAAGTGTTCGGTATTTTCAAAGCCTACTGCACACGCGTCGGCAGCGGCCCTTTCCCGACCGAACTGTCGGACGAAACCGGGGAGCGGATGCGCGCCGAAGGTCGTGAGTTTGGGGCGACTACGGGTCGTCCGCGCCGGTGCGGCTGGCTCGATTTGCCCGCGTTGAAATACACCATCATGATCAACGGCGTGACGCAACTGATCATGATGAAGGTCGATGTGCTGAATATTTTCGATACGATCAACATTTGCACGCATTATGAATTGCCGGACGGTACGGTTTCGGAGCAATTGCCTTACGACCTTTGCGATACGGCCGTAAAACCGGTTTACAAAGAATTCAAAGGCTGGAAAACCGCCCTGACGGATTTCCACACCTACGAAGAAGTTCCGGCCGAATTAACGGCTTATATCGACTTCCTGGAGGCCGAGCTGGGTCTGCCCATCAGCTTTATCTCCACCGGCCCGGATCGGGAAGCGATCATTCACCGCGAAGCCGTCGTTTAACCAGGCATCGGTTCACCATACAAATTTCATAGACCTGCTGGGATGTAACCTTTGGCAGGTCTTTTTTTGTTACTTTTGGAATCTTAAACCCAACTTCAATGGACCATTCTTCACTTTTCGATCGTCGGGGTTTTCTTAAAAAAGGAGTGCTGACCACGATGGCCGGGCTGGTAGGAACCCGAATTGCCTTTGCTGACCGGATGCCGACCGGCTATATTCCGCTGGTTTTTGCGGAACCCAATCCCATGGTAATCAAGCACAAAGACATGGTTGTGCTGAATGACAAACCCTGGAACGTCGAAGCACCGGCTTCCCTGCTCGACGATGCGGTTACACCCGCTGATAAAATGTTCATCCGCAACAACGGTCTGATTCCCGACAGCATCGACCTTGCCAAGTGGGAACTCACGATCAACGGCGAATCGGTAAAAGCGCCCAAAACCTACACGCTAAACGATTTAAAGAAGCGTTTCAAGACGTATACCTACCAGTTGGTACTCGAATGTGCCGGAAATGGCCGGGCGGGCTATACGCCCCAAACCGCTGGCAATCAATGGACTGACGGAGCGGTAAGCTGCGCCGAATGGACGGGCGTGCGGCTGAAAGATATCCTGGCCGATGTCGGCCTGAAAGACGATGCGGTTTACATCGGGTATTTGGGCAAAGATCTTCACGTCAGTCAGGACCCGACTAAACCGGTTATTTCGCGGGGCGTTCCCATCAAAAAAGCGCTGGAAGACGAAACCCTGGTGGCCTGGGCCATGAACGGCAAAGATATTCCCCTGACGCACGGCCACCCGCTGCGGTTGGTGGTAGGCGGCTGGCCCGCGTCGGTTTCGGGTAAATGGCTGCACACCATTTCGGTGCGTAACAAAGTCCACGACGGCGCAAAAATGACCGGAAAAAGTTACAAAGTTCCGATCAACCCCGTTCAGCCCGGGGTCGATCCGCCGGAAGATCAGTTCAGGATCATTGAATCCATGCCGGTCAAATCGCTCATCACGTTTCCCAAAACCGGTGCGACGGTGGATTTGGGCCAGTCCATTGCGTTGCGCGGACATGCCTGGGCGGGCGACCGAACGGTAAAAACCGTTCAGATTTCGTTTGATTTCGGCAGTACGTGGCAGAGCTGCAAAGTACAAAATCCGAAAAACCGCCTGGCCTGGCAACAGTGGTCGATTGAGCTGAAACTTCCGCAAAAAGGGTATTACGAAATCTGGGCGCGGGCCGTCGACGATGCCGGTGTTTCGCAACCGATGGTGATGCCCCAGTGGAATCCGGAAGGCTATTGCAACAATGCCTGCCACCGGATTGCGGTCAAGGTCGTTTAAGCCTTATTGGGCGGGATGGTTTCGGTGGCTGCCCGTTGGGTGTATCCGCCGAAGCCGTACCCTTTCGGCCCGGCGCACAATCAAAGGCACCTGCTCCGCCGTAACGTTCTGTTTATCAATACCGTAGGCTCGTTCTTCGGCCAGACTAAGGCGCTTCAGGCCAAAATACCCATTCATGGTCAGCTTGTCAATAAGACTTAGTTCATTTTCGTACGACAAAAACCGGTTGATGATGATGAACCGGAAATCGCCGATAAAGTTCGGATGGGTGTCGAGCGGACGGTATTTCGGATTTAACTGAACTTCCTGATTACGAACCAGTTCTTCATTACGAACCAGTTCTTCGACCACTTTCCGAAACAGCAGCGGAGGGTTATCAGCACGTATTTGAGTGTTGTCTGGAAGGTCAGCGTCCAGAAAATGGCCGACGCCCCGCCCAGGGTCAGATCCTCAGTAATAACCCGATCTTCAATAATGGCGCGGTAAGTGTATAATGGGAGGTCCTGATGTCGCCAAAAACGATTCCGACCGCCACCAGCAAACCGGCTGCGGCTAGTTTATCCAGATTCGAATGTTTGCTCACGCGTTAAAAAAGCGTCATACGCGTTCAAATCCGAACCAATGACTACCGGGTAAACATCCCTACCCGGCGGGAGTCCAGTTTCAGGAAAATAAACAAGAGAATTGAAAACGACCACAGCGACGAGCCGCCGTAACTGAAAAACGGCAAGGGAATACCGATGACGGGCATCAGGCCAATGGTCATACCAACATTGATCATGAGGTGGAAAAAGATGATTCCGGCCACTGAATACCCGTAGACCCGAGCAAACCGCGTCCGTTGTTTTTCGGCCAGCAACACGATGCGGCACAGCAGAAAAACGAACAGGCATACCACAATCAGACTCCCGATAAAACCGTGTTCCTCGCCAATCGTGCAGAAAATAAAGTCGGTGCTTTGTTCAGGAACGAAATCGAGTTTGGTTTGCGTCCCTTCCAGAAAACCCTTGCCCTGCAACCGTCCGGAACCAATGGCAATTTTAGCCTGCGTCACGTTCCAGCCCGCGCCCAGCGGGTCGGCGGCCGGGTTGATCAACACCTTGATGCGGTTTTGCTGGTGTTTTTGCAAAACGCTGTTCACAAAAAAATCAACACCGGCTACAATGGCGATCATTGCCACCGCCGTAATGCCAATCACCATCACATTCTGGAACGAACGCTGGTAGCGTGGAGTCAGGAAGAAAACGAGTATTCCCAGTGCTAAAATACCGCCAAAGAGAAAGAGTTTGGGCACGATCAGCGTCAGGATAAACAATGTGACGATCACAATCGCAATCAGTGGATAAACGCCCGGCAAGCCTTCGCGATACAGCATGATAATGAACGATGCGAAAACCAGCATCGAGCCGGTTTCGTTCGATGCAATGATGAGCACGGCCGGCAGCGCGATGATTCCAGCGCACCAGAGCTGGTCTTTGAGTTTGGTCAGGTTGACGTTCGGATAGTCGATGTATCGGGCCAGTGCCAGGGCCGTCGCCAGCTTGGCAAACTCGGCGGGCTGAATGGAAAAACCGCCAAATTTAAACCAGGACCGCGAACCGTTGATGTTCGAACCCGCCACCAGTACCAGTAACAGAGACAGAATCGTGGCTCCGTAAATGACAAAAGCGAAGGTGTCCCAAAACCGGTAATTGATCACCAGAATGGCAATAATGAGCAAAACCGTCGTACCGATCCACATCAACTGTTTACCGGCGTTGGTCGACATGTCGAACAGATTCGTCTGGATTTCAGGACTATACACCGCTGCGTACACATTCAGCCAGCCCATCAGCACGCAGGCAATGTATAGCATGAGTGTTACCCAATCGATGTTTTGCGTAATCTGCGGTTCTCGGGAAACCAATGGAATACTAAATTATGAATGGTGAATGATGAATTAATTTCCGTTGGTGGTCACGGGCCGTGATGCCAGTGATTTCGGTTCCACCGGGACAGGCGTCGGCTGCTGTGGTATCGTTTTGACGATCAGCGGTTTTGCCGCACTATCCTTCGGCATTTCATACTTTTTAGGAGCGGGTTTCTTGGGTAAGGTCACAGCGGGCAGGTAATTGGACTCCTTCACTTTCTTGTCGAGCGCGTGATTGTCGACCCGCCGTTTGATGTATTTTTCGATCACCAGTGAAGCCACGGAAGCGGCAGCAATACCGCCCCAACCTGCGTTTTCGACAAAAACCGCAATGGCAATTTTGGGATTTTCGCGTGGAGCGAAGGCGACAAAAATGGAGTGATCCTTTCCTTTTTTGTTTTGCGACGTACCGGTTTTTCCGCAGATGGTAATGCCCGGAATGTTGGCAGCCATCGTGGTTGTTCCGTGTTCAACGGCCCCCTGCATTCCCTCGGCAAGGATCTCGAAATGACGCGGATCGATACCGACTTCGTGTTTTTCAAGGTATTTGGGATCAATGCCTTCGCCCGGTTTGCCAATACCGCTCACAATATGCGGAGTATAAAACCAGCCCCGGTTGGCAACGATGGCGGCCACATTCGCCATTTTCAAGGGATTGATCAGCAATTCACCTTCGCCAATGCTGAGGGAATAAACTGTCGAAAATTTCCAGTGGTTTTCGCCATACATCCGGTTGTAATAATCCGCATCCGGCAAACTACCCTTCAACTCACCCGGCAAATCGACGCCCAGTTTCTGCCCAATTCCGAATTTAGATACCATATCGTGCCAGTGGTGCAGCCCCATCGCCGACGCTTTAAAGGTATTCCGTTCGTTGTTATTGTAGAGCAATCGCCGAAAAACATGGTAGAAATAGGGATTGCAGGAATATTGAACCGCTCCGGCCAGGTTTAAACGACCCGAGCGATTGCAGTGGCATTTCATCGGCGAACCCGCGTGACTAAATATCGAACTGGGTGCCACTGCGCCATCCTGCAACGCCACCATCGCCTGGATCAACTTAAATGTCGAACCGGGCCGGTAACTCGCCATCACCGGACGGTTGATCAGCGGTTTATACGGATTTTTAGCCAGTTTCGCGTAGCTTTTGGAGAAAAACCGGCTCGATAAAGAATTCGGATCGTAGGTCGGTGCCGAAACCATTGCCAGAATCTGACCGGTCGATGGCTCGATGGCCACCACGCTGCCGACTTTGTTTTGCATCAACGTATCGGCATATTGCTGAATCTCGACATCAATGCCCGTATACAGGTTTTTGCCCGCAACCGCCAGCGAATCAAAAGCGCCGTTTTTCCAGGAGCCCTTGACAACCTGATGCACATTCTGCATCACGAATTTAACCCCCCGCTGGCCGCGCAAAACCGACTCATACTGCTGCTCCAAACCGCTTCGGCCAATGTAGTCGCCCTGCCGGTAGTAGGGCGTTTCCTGTTCGTCCAGTTGCTTTTTACTGATTTCGCTGACGTAACCCAGCGCATTTGCCAAGGTATGGGCCGGATAGGTCCGCATCGAACTCGTTACGTGCTCGAAACCGCGGTAATCGACCAACGCATCCTGAATCCGGGCAAAATCTTCTTTGGATAATTGCCGCAGAAACAACGACGGTTTTACGTAGGAATACGATTTCGCATTGTTCATGATGCTGTCAAATTCCGAACGCTCCAGTTCCATTAACCGGCAAAAAGCAGCTGTATCGGCAATCTGCACCTTTTTGGGCGTCACGTACAGATCATAAACCGGTGTATTGTAGACAATAAACTTCCCGCTCCGGTCATAAATCTGGCCGCGATAGGGAATTTCGATGATCCGCTTGATGGAATTACTCGACGATTCAAGGGAATAACTGTCATCCAGAATTTGCAGATAAAACAACCGCAACAGATAGACCAGTCCAACCAGACAGAAAACGCCGATAACAATGTATTTTCTGTTCTCAATCATAAAAACATAACCCGGAAATCCCGCTACACACCATACCAACTTAGATACAAATATAACGAGATTACGAGTTAAGAATTAGGAGTTAAGAATTAAAAGTTACGGTGTCGGCTGTTGGCTATTATCAAACTTATTAAAATCCTCTGGCGAGCGTTTTCACCCGGATCAGGTACATATCGGCCGTGATGTAGAGCGTCGAACCGTCGTCGCCGAACGCACAGTTGGCCGTGGCAACACCCGTACGGATCCGGCCCAGTAATTTGCCGGGCCCATCGGCCCGGTCGGGCGCGATGACCAGAATTCCGCCCGGACCGCTCGTCCAGACCGTTCCGTTTTTATCAACCTTCAAGCCATCGGGCAGGCCCGGCCAGTTTTGCCTGACGCCCTCGGTGGCATCGTAAAAAATCCGGCCTTTGCCAACCGTTCCGTCGGCCTGCACGGGATACGCCATGACATACGGTTTTTCCGGATCAGACTGGGCGATATAGAGTGTTTTTTCATCGGGCGAGAATGCAATGCCGTTGGGTCGGGTCAGATCCGGGATGATCAGCGTCACCTTGCCGTCGGGGGTCACCCGGTAGACGCCGTGAATGTCCAGTTCCCGGGTTTTAGTGTCTTTTTCCCGGCCCGGCAATCCATACGGTGGATCGGTAAAATAAACGCTGCCGTTCGAATGCGGAGCCACATCGTTGGGACTGTTGAAGCGTTTACCGTTGTAATTGTCGGCCAACGTTTTCTTGCCACCCGATACGCCGTCCAGCCCCAGTGCCGAAATCCGCCGGTCGCCGTGTTCCGCCGAAATCAGCCGACCTTTTCCGTCGAGCGCCAAGCCGTTGCTTCCCGGTTCACCGCCGTAATCGGCGACTCCCGTATAGCCCGACGGTTTCATAAAGGCCTTGCTTCCCTCCTTCTCCGTCCACTTGAAAACCGTATTCTGGGGCACATCCGAGAACAGCAGATATCCTTCGGCATTGCCCGATTTTTTGATCCAAACCGGCCCTTCGGACCAGTCGAAACCGGTTGCGAGGACCTCCAGTTTGGCGTCTTTGGGCAATAATGCATCCAGCTTCGGGTCCAGTCGTTCGATAAAACCAATGGATGGATACGGCGTTTGGGCCACTGCCAGGCAAGTGCCCGCCATCAACAGGATCGACAAAATACTTTTTTTCATGAAATTCGGTAAGGCGTTAGGATTTGATGGGCAAAATACGAAATTATGAATAAGACGAGAGAGGTTAGACAAGAGAATAACGAAGTCCGCCGAATAGTCAGCCGCTTGTTCTTTCATCTCATGTCTAACTTCTCTACTCTCCCTCATTACTTCACCTCCAAGACCGCCCGGCCAACGCCCGGCGAGCCACCGGGCGTTGCACCTTCGGCAACGACGTGGACCGTGGTGCGGGCATCAGTTGCAAAGAACGTAACCTGTGCTTTGCCGGTTTCATCGGTTTGAATCATGGGCGCCCAGTGCAGCGTCGGGCGGTAATCCGGGCGAACGTGCTCCGGTTTAGGTTCATCGTATTTCGGAGCGTAAAACTCGCGGACAGTTTGAAAACCGGGCAGCGTCGCTACCAGCGTGCCCGGCGCTTTGTCTTTGCTGTAATCGTAATCCGTCGTTCCGCGTTTCGTATACACAGCAATGACGCCACCACTCGCCCGGCTCCCAAAAATCGTGGCTGCGGCACCTTTCAGTACATCAATGTAATCCACATCATAGACCGAAAGACCCAAAACCGCATCTTTGGAAACCGGTACGCCATCGATCGTAAACAGCGGTTCGATAACGCCCGAGAAATTGGCCGATCCGCGAATCTGAACGGTTGGACTCATGGGATTACCCGATACATTGACACCCGGAATCCGGCCCTGGAGAATCTGAAGCACCGATTGCGCACCGCCCGTCATGGTTTGGTCTAACTTCAACGTATTGCTGGCTTGTCCGTAAATTTTCCGGGAATCCGTCGGTGCTTCTCTTTTCTTACGTACCGTGACTTCTTTCAACGTGATCTCCCGGTTTCGGCGAATCTGGCGTTCAATGTCCAGGTATTCTTTGGCTCGTTTCAGGTAATCAGCTAATTCATCGCGCTGAAAAACAATCGGATTGTAGGGTATTTGGGTCCATGTAACCGTCGGACTGGTAAGGTTTTCGAGTGAGATTTCCAGATTTCGATTATTCTTGCCCAGCACGGCCTGAATCATAATCTGGGTCGAATCGCCAAAATCCAGCCCATAGACACTAAATTGCCCATTCTCGTCCGACTCACCCGTTAACACGTTCTGCGTGCTGTCCCGACGCATCATCATAAAGGTCAGTGCCACAACGCCGGGTGTTTTCTGGTTAGGCCGTACCACTTTCCCCGCCAAAACCAGTCCCTGTTCGACCAGGTGCTTCGGCGGTGCATACGTGTCCTGCAACACGTCTTTCCAGACAAATCGTCGCCAGCCCTGCGTCATCATCAGCACATCCAGATCCGTTAGCCGTTCTGTGTTGGCGGGATCGAAATAGTAACCGGGCTGCTCGATAATGCCTTTCAGATCGGAACTCAGCAGGAGATACGAAACCAGATTGGCCGCGTACAGTTCCTTTTCCAGCACCTGTCCGGCATCAGTTGCCGCCAGTGAGAGATTGGTCCGAACCGGTTTTCCGGACGCATCCGTTACGGCAATATCCATCTGAATCTTTTCGCGCGGGCTAAAAACCGGTTTCGACGGTTTCAGATGAACGGTCAGGCGGTTATTTCGTTCGGCAAAAACCAGTCGCTCGCCCACCGGCTGGTTGGTTTCGTCGAACAGGGTAATCTGAGCAATACCTTCCGGAAACAGGTTTCGGGGAATTTGAAGCACTACCGATTTTTTGCTCACGTCGCCCTGCGCAACCTGAATGTTTACACCACGCGACTGCGTAATTAGCGTAAACTTTCCCTGAACGCTCGCCGGTTTGTTGTTCCGAATATATACCCGCACGTTATCCCGGTTGGTAATGTTATCGACCAGCAAAACGTAGCCCTCCGGCCGGGCGTCGGGAATCGGAAATGGGTGGATGCTGCCATCGTCCAGTTTCACGTATGCCGTGTAATGCTGCCCCGTTTCCGGCGTTATGGAAAAAAAACCCATGCCCAGGTGTTTGGTCGAAAACCCGGAGACGGTGTCGCCCGCCGAACTCATTACAAAACCGGAGGTCATCAACCCTTTTCCCGACGGACTCACGGTTTTGAACGCAATTCGCCCTTCGATGCCGTTCACCAGTTGGCCGCCTTCCGGAAAAAACTGCACGCCGGGTCGAACGTTCGGGGGTTGGTTGCTGCCGGCCTGCGCCGGTTCCGTATCCGTGTGCAAAATCGTGAGCGGTTTCGTGAAGAAATAATCTTCCGAAAAATTCCGCATCCAACCCGTATACGCCCGCAACACGTAACCGCCAGCCGCCAGCGAATCGCCCAGGGCAATATCGCCAGCAGCGTAACCGTTTTCCGCCCGCAGAATGCGATGAACCACGACTTTCCGGCTCTCGATTTGCAGTAAATCAACGTATAATACCTTACTGATCGAATCGGCCAGGTGCTCGGGACCGTCAAAAAGGTAGCCTTTCATCCAGATCGTTTCGCCAACGGTATAATACGGTTTGTCGGTCTGAACGTATACTTTTTCGTTCGGATAAGCGGTGTGGTACGCCCGAAACCGATCGATTAAACGGGTCGGAAAATCATCCGCAGCAAAACCGAACGCCAGTAAAACCGGAATAATGACCATTCCGCCCAAACGCCGAAATGAAACAATTCGTAGATTCATTGAGTAGTATTTCAAAATAATATGGTAATAAAACAAATACTCGCCTATAAATTAGCAACCTGATTGGCTAGTCCCCCAAAAAATGACCAAACCAACCCGTAAAACTGCACTTGTCGTTGGAGCAACCGGCCTGATCGGTAACCTGCTGACTCATCGCCTTGTCGATTCGTCGGCTTATGAAAAAGTGAAAGTCCTGGTTCGTCATTCGCTGGGCTGGCAACACCCTCATTTACAGGAAATTCAATACGACTTCAATCACCCGAATGGTTTGCTGATTCAGGCCGATGACATTTATTGCTGCCTCGGGACGACGATGAAAAAAGCCGGCTCCAAAGAAGCTTTTCAAAAAGTTGACTACCAATATCCCTTAGACGTTGCAAAACGGGCTTTGGTCAACCGGGCAAAACAATTTTTATTGGTATCCTCCATGGGAGCCAATCCAAATTCTTCTTTTTTCTACAACCGGGTCAAGGGCGAACTGGAACGCGATCTGATGGCCTTAAACTACCCGGCGCTTCTGATTTTTCGGCCTTCGCTCCTGCTGGGCGATCGCAAAGAGTTTCGCCTGGGCGAACGCATCGGGGAAAGCCTGATGAAACTATTCAATCCGCTGATACCGGCCAGATACAAGGGTGTTCAGGTCGATAGCGTCGCCAATGCCATGAGTCAGAAAGCCCAGCTTGGACTGACCGGAACGCATATTTTTGAGTCGGATCAGCTTCAGAATTTTTAATTTATGCAAACTGCCTCTTTGATCCGCTACGGCCTTACTGCGCCCCTGGCAGAGCCGCGTATGCTTTGCGCCGGTCCGCTTACTATGTTGTATGATCGCGGTTTTCTCCGGTATATCCGCCTGGGCGATCACGAAGTTCTACGCATGATTTACCACGCCGTCCGCGACCACAACTGGGCAACGGCCATCGGCGAAATTCAAGACGAAGTCATTGAGCAACAGGACGATTCGTTCCGCATTCGGTACCAGTATGTGTGCCGGAACGAAACGATTCACCTGCGCTGGCAGTGCGAAATTACCGGCGATCCGCAAGGAACCCTTCAGTTTACCATCAATGGAGAAGCGCTTTCCGAATTTCAACGAAACCGCGCCGGTTTTTGCGTCCTCCATCCCATTCCGGAATGTACCGGACAAGCCTGCACGCTGACGCATCCCGACGGCAGTCAGTCGGTTGCTACGTTTCCGATGGCGATCAGCCCCCACCAGCCGTTTTTCAACATTCGGGAAATGCAATGGCCCATTTCAAATGGTGGAGCTGCGGTTTTGTGGTTTGTGGGCGATGTTTTTGAAACCGAAGACCAGCGCAACTGGACGGATGCGTCCTACAAAACCTATTGTACCCCGTTGGCAAAACCGTTTCCGGTGCTGTTGAAACCCGGCGACAAAATCGAACAGTCGGTTGAACTCCGACTGGTTGGAGCGGTTTCCAGCCCATTGCATTTCCAGTCAAAGCCTGCTGAAACCGTCCTTTCGTTTGGCTCGTCGACCCAGCCAATGCCCGCTATTGGCATCGGCAGTAATTCGGAGACGCTAACCGATTCAGTGGTTGATATGCTCAAAGATGCCGGTTTTCATCACCTCCGCGTTGAGGTCAACTTTCAGAAACCGGATTGGATCGAGGTGTTCCGCAAAGCCGTTGACGACGCCACTCAATTGCAACTAAAACTCGAAATAGCTCTAATTTTCAACCAGTTAGCTAATTTCGAACTGTATACTTTTCTCAAACAAACCATCGATCCGGCCCTGGTTTATTCCGTTACTGTTCTCAGTAATTTTTCCAAATCGACACCCGTTTCCCTCATCGAACAAGTGGTTCCGCCACTCCGTCAGGCATTTCCGACGGCGCTGGTGGGTGCCGGGACGAATGCTTTTTTCGTCGCCGTCAACCGGGAAACACCACCGCTTCAAACCGTCGATTTCGTCAGTTATGCCATCAGCCCGCAGGCTCATGCCATTGATAATCTGACAATGATGGAAAATACGGCGGCTCAGGCGGATACCGTTCGGGATGCCCGGCACTGGACGCAGAACGTCCACATTTCCCCCGTGACCCTGCGTCCACGTTTCAATCCCGATGCAAAGGGCGACGATCCCGATTCAGTACCGCATCAAATGCCCTTTTCGACCGATCCACGGCAAATGGCGTTGTTCTGTGCCGCCTGGACGGTGGCCAGCCTGAAGAATCTGATGCAGGCCGGAGCCCGTTCGCTCACGTATTATGAAACCGTGGGTGAGCAGGGCATTGTGCAGGGTGATCGGCCGTCGGCTTATCCCGACCAGTTTATTTCGGAAGCCGGTACCCTATTTCCCGTATATTGGGTTTTCCAGATCCTGAACGGTTTTCGGGGTGGCAAAATCATTTCAACCACCAGCAGTCATCCGTTGAAAGTGGAGGCCCTGCTGCTGCAAAACGACCAGAGTAAGGTGTTGATTCTGGCCAATCAGACCGATGAAGTTCAGACGGTTTCCGTACCGATCCATCAACCGGTTTCGCAGTGGATACTGGACGAGATTTCCTGGCCCAAAGCCAACGTGGCTCCCGCTTCTTTCTGGGACGAAATTGAACAAAACCGGTTGCCGGATGAGACAGGACACCTGCAACTGGAATTAATACCCTACGCGACGGCTTTTCTGGAGTGGGAAAGCTAGAACGCATTTACAATTTCTTCCAGCGAAACCCCCAACCAGTGGCGGGCAATTTTGTCCAGCTGGGTTTCATCGCCCTGAATGTGCAGGGTGGTGTGGGTGTGTGTCAGACGGCCCTGGGGTTGCAACGCGGCTGCGGGTGAGGAGCTTTCCAGTTCGTAAAATTTCCCCATTTGTGGCTGGCCCGGTTTCATCGGTCCGTCGTTGTACGAATTGGCGACATCGCCCGCGTACGGTTCTTTCTGGATCTCCCAGGCCGAATTGACGTACTCCCGGTTTTTCGGATCGAAGGTAAAGGTCACGAGCGTCAGGGTCTGGGAACCAGGATCGTAACTACCGAGCCAGTTTTTGGCGCGGGCGGGTGGCACGCCAATTTTGCCCCGCTGGTTGGCATCTGCTTTAAAGAAAGCCACGCTGTCTTTCTGAATCAGCCGCGACGCCGGTACCTTCCCAAAATAGCTATCGTTGACTGCTTGCCCCTTACCGGGCTGAAACGGCACCACAATGGTGGCTTCCGGCGAAGCGTTGTACATGCCCAGAATCCAGATTGAAAGCAAGCCTTTCTCTTTCGTCCACGGATTTTTTCCTTTGTTAATCAGTGTATTGACTGATTCAATTCCGACGACTTTCAGCGAATCGCTCATGGGCACGCCGTCGGCCCCCAAAACCATGCGGATCTGTTCCGGACGTAACAAATGAATTTCCCGCTCGACGCCCACGCTGAACTTCGTTCCGGAATAATTCGTCAACTCGAAGTCTTTCGAAAACCGGGCGGAGCGGTCATCCTTCGACACCAGCGCAAACGGTTCGGAATCGATGGGTGCGGGCGTTTGCCAGTTATCGCCGTTGAATTCCACACCCGGTTTGAAATAAATCGCAAACTGACCGCCCTCAGGACCGAGCCAGAAGCGGTCTTCTCCGCCGAACGCGTTCATGTGTGGGCCAAATTTTCCGGATTCAATCAGTTCGCGGTTGATCCAGCCGTAGCTCGTCTGTCCATCGGCGGTGCTGGTCATAATGCGCCCCTGATACGCGGGGCAGATCAAAACCTGCGCTTCGCCGTCCTGCAACGTTACTAAATCGGTGTGGTGTTTTTGGAGAAAAGCGGCATCGGCGGCAAATGGATTCATTTGGGTTGTGTCGGTTTGAGAAGTTTTATCGTCAGTAGAGGAGGTCGATTGGCAGGCTACTGCACCAATCAGCAGGGGCAAGATCACCCAAAAACTCATTTTTTTCATAATTTGGCTTAGGATTCGTCAGAATTTCCCGAAATTTAACCACATCTTTTTCACATCCCGAAAACCGTCTTAATCTTTCTCCAATCATGAACTTCGCTGCCTACATTCGTCCGGCTGATTATCAGGATGTTGGAACGCTTTATCGTTTTATTTGCGAACTGGAAGAATCCGATCTCAATGCATCGGCATTCCGGGCGGTTTTTCAGCGGAACCTCACCGACCGGCGGGTGCATTATCTGGTGGCCGAAGTTGCCGGTGAAGTAGTGGGTTTTATCAGCTGTCACGTTCAATACCTGCTTCATCATACCGGGAAAGTGGGCGAAATTCAGGAACTGTACGTCATGCCGGAATACCGCAACCAGCAGATTGGTCGGCAACTCGTAGCGGCTCTCGAAGAACTGGCTGCGGAACACGGTTTTGTAAACCTCGAAGTAACGGCGAATCAGAAGCGGACCCATACACACCGGTTTTACCAGCAGCTCACTTTCCGCCCGTCGCATTTCAAATTTGTGAAGGAGTTTCAGTAGCCTTTACTCCCGTTTCGAGAAGTAATCATTTACATCCTTGTAGCCCTCCTTCACGGTTTTCGAGCGGGTCGAAATGCGGTATTGACTGAATAAGTCGCTATATTCCTGAGCGGCTTTTTGACCAGCGGCATCGTTGTCGAAGTAAAAACAAACTTCAAACCGCCGGAAGAGTTTCATCCATTCCCGTTTGAACATCGTGGCGCTGCCCAGACTCACGGCGGGCATGCCTTCCTGCATCAGCGTCATGCAATCGAAAGCTCCTTCGGTTACATATAATGTCTGACCGGTTTTGATGAGATCCATCACATCGGCGTTGAATAACTCCACGGGAACACCACTTAAAAATTGGTAACGAGACACGGTTTCGGTTGCATTCCGGATGACGCGCCCCTGCAAAAACACAATGCGGTTTTTCCGGTAATACGGAATGATGATTGGATGGCGGTAAAAAATCAGGTTCCCTTTTTCGTTGAATAACCCGCACTCCTGCAAATCCAGTAAATTGTACTTTTTCCGCAATTGCGATTGCGCGTCCGAGTAGTCATTGACCGTGAAGATGCGAAATTTTCGTAAGGTTGGCTCGGTAAAACCGCGCGCCAATAAATACGCCCAGGCCTCTGTTCTGACCTCATTAGCGGGTTGAGCTTCGCAAATCCGTTGAAAATCCTCGTAAATGACGCTGTGCAGCGGTTTGTAAACGTACGCGCTGGTATCCGACGGAAGCACCATTTTGTCCGTTTTAACAGGAAATGCCGACTGTATTTTTTTCAGTTGGCCTCGCTTGTACAAATCCGGCTGGTATTCGGGCAAATAATTGAACGCCAGTTCATGCATGGCTGGTGTATAGTCCAGACCGGCAACTCCGGCGTAGAAGTTGATCACATCGCCGTGTTTGCCGCAGCCAAAGCAATGGTAGGTATTGTTCTGCGGATAGATCACGAGTGAGGGCGTTTTCTCAGCATGAAACGGACACACGATCTTGCGGTTTTCGTGCAGTTCATACCCCAGATCCGTGACTACACGGACAATGTCAATCGTACGAGCCAGTGACAATAAATCCATTCAGCGATCCATTTGGCCTTGCATAATAATCAAAAAACCGGACATCTGAGCAGCGCTCGGATGTCCGGTTTTTTTGAAGAAGAAAGAGAAGAGACATGAGATGAAAGACATTCCATTCGACAAGTCTGATGTCTCTCGTCTATCCTCTCTTGTCTTCTGAAAAAATCAATTCAGGAAGCTCAACCGCAGTTCGGCCAGTTTGTTCCGGATGGAAGCATCAACCTGGCGGTCGCCAATGCGGAGGATGTAGCCACCGATTAGCTTCGGATCAATGATTTCTTCGAGCTCAATCTGTTTGCCCGTAGCGTCGGCAACCACACTGATAAATTGTTTTCGAAGTTCTTCCGTCAGCGGTTGCGTCGTCACAACCTGCACTTTCTGGATTCCTTTCAGGTCGTTATACTGCCGGACGTATTCGTCGGCTACGCTGTCCATGATACCTTCCCGGTTTTTCTTCGAAATGATGTTGAAGATCGAGAACGACAGGGGATCAACGCGGGTTTCAAAAACCGCCCGCAACACGTTCAGTTTTTTTTCATGCCGCAGAATCGGGCTTTTCAGGGCCAGCATCAGGCCGCGATTATTGCGAACCACCTCCCTGAAAAACGTCATGTCCTTGTATACTTCTTCGACCTTATCTTTTTCCTTTGCCAGGTCGATCAGGGATTTAGCGTATCGGAATGCTACTGTAGATTCTGCCATCTTGAGTGATGAATTAAGCGTTAAGAGTTACATGCGTCAGCCCACTTTTAACGCTTAATTCTTAATTTAATCGTGCTTCTGCTACCAGACCTTTAACCAATTCTTCCTGTGATTTTTTATCGCTCAATTCTCTTTTCAGTACCTTTTCGGCAATGTCGAGCGACAATTCGATCACTTCACGTTTTACTTCGGCCACCATAGCCTGACGCTCGGTCTGCAATTCTTCGCGGGCTTTCACAATAATGCGATTACCTTCTTCGCTCGCTTTATCGCGGGCTTCGGCAATAACGCGATCGGCGGTTTCTTTGGCGCCCCGCAAAATGGCATCGCGTTCGGCGCGGGCTTCGGCCAGCAGTTTCTGGTTATCCGATTGCAGCTTGGCCATTTCGATCCGGGTTTTTTCGGCCATATCCAGGGCTTTCTGGATATCGTCTTCCCGTTCTTTCAGACTTTCCGTAATTGGTTTCCAGGCAAATTTTGACAGGATGAAATACAGCAGCCCGAAAACGAGCACCATCCAGAATAACAACCCAATGTCAGGAATCAGCAGATCCATTGTCTAACGAAATTTGGATATATGAATAGGATAATTCAAAGTTAGTTGAAAGCAGCCCGTCGGCTGACTAATTCAGATCGACGGGCTTTTTCCAGTTTTGCGGAGCGGTATGCCAACGCCTAATGCAATTGGCGGCTCCTGTGCGGATTGCTGGTTAGCCCAGGGAAATCAGCAGACAGATAACGGCTGCGAAAAGCGCAACGGCCTCGATCAACGCTGCGATGATCAACATCGCGGTTTGAATCCGACCAGCAGCTTCCGGTTGGCGGGCGATACCTTCCATCGCCGAACCACCAATACGACCAATACCCAGACCGGCACCAATGGCGGCCAGACCGGCACCGATGGCGGCACCCATTACTGCGAAGCTACCTGTAGCTTCCAAAAGAATAGAGAGCAACATTGCAAACATGCTCGAGAAACAATTTATGGTTAAACAAAAACTAAACTTGAATGAACGGCAAACACCCACTCAATGCGCTTCAGGACCTTCGTAGCCAATTCCGTGATCGGCTTCGTGGTGGTCTTCGATCGCACTACCGATGTACATCGACGCGAGCAGGGTAAAAATGAACGCTTGCAGGAACGCAACCAGCAACTCGATCAGGTTCATGAACAGGGAAAACGCAACGATCAGCGGGCTAACACCCCAACCCATACCGGTACCGCCCAGGTCATTGGCAATAAAAATCAAACCTAATAAACTCAGAATGATGATGTGACCCGCCGTGATGTTGGCAAATAACCGCACCATCAGCGAGAACGGTTTCATGAAAACACCCACGATCTCGACCGGGATCATGATCGGCAGCAGCGCCACCGGAACGCCGGTTGGCTTGAAAAGGTGGGCCCAGTAATGTTTGTTTCCGCTCAGGTTGACAATCAGGAAGGTAATGACGGCCAGCGTCATCGTGATGGCAATGTTACCGGTCAGGTTGGCACCACCCGGAACCAGTC
Organism: Larkinella rosea; assembly: GCF_003858635.1. Taxonomy (GTDB): domain Bacteria; phylum Bacteroidota; class Bacteroidia; order Cytophagales; family Spirosomataceae; genus Larkinella; species Larkinella rosea. The sequence goes on along the minus strand of NZ_RQJO01000009.1, from coordinate 390,999 downwards.
CCAGCAGGTTATTGAACAGAATGAAGAAAAACAAGGTCAGCAGAAACGGCAGGTACTTGATATACTTCGGACCAATATTCGGTTTGGCAATTTCGTCGCGAACGAACAGAATAACCGGTTCCAGAAACGACTGCAGACCTTTGGGTGCCTTACCCCGGTTTTTTTCGTAGCCTTTCTGAACGGAGAAAAATACAACGATCAGTAAAACCGCACTCAACAATAAGGAAGCGACGTTTTTCGTGATGGAAAAATCAAGCACTTTGATCGTCTTGTCGGGTTTGCCATCGGCACCGGCGCGGTAAATTTTGTTGTGTTCTTTGACGTAACCTTCGTAATTGGCTTCGTGGGCAAAATGCGAGGATGAAAACACGTCCAAACCGCGCTCTTCGGTATACAAAATGACGGGCAACGGCAGCGTCAGACCGTGAGCAAACTCCCAGCCGTGGTCGTCTTTAATGTGGTGCATGATCATGTCGCCCACATTGAATTTTTTCTTTCCTTCTGCTGCCTCGTGGTCATGATGATCTTCATGTTGAGCGTTCACCGCAACCAACGTGCTCAGAGACAATACAATACTTAAAAAAGCCTTACGAATCAGGAGACGAAACATATGAAGTAAATGGTATGTATCACAAACCGCGTCGCAAGTTACGACTCAAAATGTAGATTTCAAAGGCTGTATAAAATATATATAGTGCAAGAAAGTTCAGAATAAACAGTTTGACACCACCGACGCCCCGCCAGAGAAAGAAGCCGACAAAGACGAGACACAGGATCAGCCGGGCCACGAGCGTTGCCATGTAAAACGGCACGAATTTTTCGCGATTATTCTGAAAACCAACGTCCATCAACCGGTGAATCAGGAACGAAACGCTCAGAAAGAAAATCAGCATAAACTTCCAGTATGGATGTAACCAGTTGGTGGCTCCATACTGTTCGGCTACAAAAAATACAATTGCTAACAGGGCGGTGAACCCAATACTGGGGAGCATATCAGGGTTGTTTGGGTAAACTGCGGATAAATAGGTACAGCGATGAACCGATGGCAAACAGCGACAGCACCAGCGTCCAGATCGGTTTCTGGTTACCCTGCCACTCGTCGAGTTTGATACCGCCCCAAACGCCCAGCCCAATGGTGGCCAGCATCTGAAAACCGATGGCGGAATACTGAACGAATGAACTGGTCCGGCGGGTCGCTTTCCCGAGCGGTTTTTCCGGGTCGTCGGAATTGGATTTATCGGGTTCCATACGTCAATACTTCGGGTTTGGTGTCAGGATTTTCGTATTTTTGTCTGCATGGCACACTTTTCGATACGGTTTTTGTGCCGGCGACGTTACTACAGAGTTGGGCCTGCGAAGGTAGAAAGCCTTCCGTCGGTTACCAAGAATCTTACTATTTTCCATGCAAGGCGGGTTCCTCAACCGATATTCTTTGTGTCATTCTGTAACTGACCGGTTCCGGCCCTACCTCCTGTGGGCCATTATAACAGTCTGGCTCAGTGGTTGTTCGCAATACAGCCAGAAAAAACTGCCGGTTGCCTACCACAACCTGAATGCCCGCTACAATGCTTACCTCATCGCCCGCGACCGACTGCGCGAAGTGGAGCGGTACAAGCTGAAGACCTATCAGGAAAACTACAACCAGCCGCTCCCAATTCTGTTGCCGCTCGATTCGACCAAACTGGAACCCGTACGGGCGCAACTGGACGACGCCATCAAGAAAGCGTCGCTGGTAGCCGAACGCCATCAAAACAGCAAATGGCTGGATAACAGCTACATTTTGCTGGGAACCGCCCGCATGTATCGTCAGGATTACGCCAACGCGATGGAAGTGTTCAAGTACGTCAATACGAAGGGCGAAGGCGAGGACGAAAAGCACGAAGCCCTGATTGGCCTCATGCGGACGTATATCGAAACCGGTGATTATACGAATGGGTTGAACGTGGCCGAATACCTTCGCGCCCAGCCGCTCAACAACGCCAACACCCGGGATTATTATTTGACGAAAGCGTATTTACACCAGAAAAAGATGGAGTATGCGGTTTCGGCGGCTTTGCTGGATGCGACCTTTCCGTTTCTGAAAAAAGGCGAAACCAAAGCCCGTTTGCACCTGATTGCCGGTCAAATGTTTGACCTGATTGGAAAATCGGATCAGGCCATTGCGCATTACCGTCAGGTTTTAAAAAACCGCCCTTCGTACGAACAGTCGTTTTATGCCACTATTTATTCGATTCAGGGCGGACGTACCAGCAATGAGCGATTTAGCCGTATGCTCAATGACCGGAAAAATATCGACTTAAAAGATAAGATCTATTATACGATGGGGTTGCTGGAAGCCCGGAACGAACGCTACCCGAAAGCGATCGAATACTGGAAAAAATCCATTAAGGAAACGACCACGAACACGCTCCAGATTCCGTATACGTATCAGGAAATGGGAAAGTTGTATTTCGAAAAATTGCAGGATTTCCCGACCGCCAAGGCGTATTACGACAGTGCCCTGGCGTTGTTACCCCAGCAATCGGCCGACTACAAAGCCCTTGCCAACCGGAAAGTTTTTCTGGATGAATTTGTGCAGCAGCAGCAAATCATTCAGACCGAAGACAGTTTGCAGAAACTGGCGCAGATGAATCCGGCCGCGCTCGACCGGCACCTGGACGAAGCCATCGACCGCAAACAGAAACAACAGCAGGCTTTGCTGGCCAAAGCCCAGGAAATTGCCGCTCAGGCCGCAAACCGCCCCGCAACGTCATCGGATATTCCGGCGGAACAGCGGTGGCTGCTCTATAATCCCGTTATGATTACCCAGGGAAAAACCGAGTTTCTGCAAAAATGGGGCACGCGCCAACTGGAAGACAACTGGCGAAGGAGCCAGAAAGAATCGTCGGCACAACTCGCCAGTACCGATGTGAGCGCTCCGGTTACGAACGCGAACGGAGCGCTGGGCGCGGCACCGGCGGAGTTGTCGGCTTCGGAACGAAAATTGCAAAAAGAGGCCTTATACGCGACCATTCCGTTTACCCCCGAAGCCCTGAAACAATCCAATCAGAAGCTGGAGGACGCTTATTATCGATTGGGTAAATTGTACAAATTCCAGTTCAATCAGCCGGATAAAGCCATTCCGACGTTTGAAACCCTGCTGACGCGCTATCCCAACACCGCCGTAAAACCGGAAGTGTATTATTTGCTGATGGTTTCGAACGATCAGTTGAACCGGACCTCGACCTGGAAAGAGAAACTGCTGGCGGAATTTCCGACCTCATCGTATGCCCGCCAGGTCGGAAAAACCGGTACCGCCGGGGCGCATACCGCGTCGGGCGAAGCTGAAGCGCAACGAGTCTATACCGAAATCTACGATTTATATAAAGCCAATAACCTGAGTGAAGCGCTCAGCCGGGCCGAAACCGCCATGAGCACGTTGACCGGTAGCCTGATTGAAGATAAAATGGCGGTTTTACGGGTGATCCTTATCGGCAAAGTCCGGGGCGTTGAACCGTATCGCCAGGCGCTCACCGAATTCATCCGCGATTATCCGGCCAGTTCCCTACTTCCGAAAGTTCGGGAAATGCAGGTGGCCGCCGAGCAGCCAACGGCCAAACGAAAGTAGCGTTTTTGGTTAAAATGTGTACTTTTGACAAAAGCGGAAACGTTTTATAATCTCAAGTTTAATCCCCGATTCCCCTATGTTTGAGTTACAACCGGGTTTGTATCGACGCCTGATTGCAAGACTCTGGAAACTGACCCTGGCGGGTATTCTCCTGCTGGTTCTGTATATCGTTTCAGTAAGCTTCAATTTTCTGTGGCTGTTTGGCGGTATGCCCAGCCTGAAAGCCCTCGAGAACCCGCAGAGCAATCTGGCATCCGAAATTTATACGGAAGACGGCGTTCTGCTGAGTAAATATTACGTCGAAAACCGGACGCCGATCGAGATTTCCCAGGTTTCTCCGAATGTCATTTCAGCCCTGATGGCGACCGAAGACGCTCGCTTTGTGAAACACTCCGGTATCGACGCCCGCAGTATTTTTCGGGCCATCAACGGGATTTTGACGGGCAGCAGCAGTTCGGGTGGAGGAAGTACGCTGACGCAACAGGTGGCCAAAAACCTGTTTGAAACCCGAACCGAAAAATTTCGGGGCGTTCTGGGTAGCATTCCCTACGTCCGCGTCATCATCGATAAAACCAAGGAATGGATTCTGGCCGTCCGGCTGGAGCGCAATTATACCAAACAGGAAATCATGATGATGTACCTGAACACGGTTTCGTTCGGGAATAATACGTTTGGGATTAAAACGGCGGCCAAGACTTATTTCAATAAAGAACCCTGGCAGGTGAACGTGGAGGAAGCCGCTATGCTGGTGGGCATGCTCCAGAATCCATCGCGGTTCAATCCGCGTTTGTACGAAGATCGCTCGTTGCTGCGCCGGAATGTGGTGCTGTTTCAGATGCGGAAATACGGTTTTCTGACCGATGACCAGTTTGCGCTGTACAAACAGAAACCAATCAAGCTTGATTTCAACATCGAGAACCAGAATACCGGTCCGGCCGCCTATTTTCGTTCGGTCATCAAGAGCGATCTTCAGAAATGGCTGGACGAATACAATGAAGCGCATCCGGATGATGAAAAAGACCTGGAAACCAGTGGGTTGAAAATATATACTACCATTGATTCCCGACTCCAGAAAGCTGCGGAAGAAGCCGTCTATGAGCATATGCGGGAACAGCAGCGGAAATTCTACGAACACTGGCGCGGTCGCAACCCCTGGACCCAGAAAATCAACGGCGCTTACCGTGAAATACCGGGTTTCATCGAGCAGGTGGCCAAACGAACCCCGCGCTACATTGCGCTGAAACGCGAATACGGCGACGATGAAAAAGCCATCTGGGCCGAAATGCGCAAGCCGGTAAAGATGAAGGTATTCGTCTACGGTGGTCGTCGGAATGAAAAAGATACCGTGATGAGTCCGCTCGATTCCATCAAGTATTACAAGCGGTTTTTGAATGTTGGTTTTATGTCGATGGACCCGCGCAACGGTCACGTGAAAGCGTGGGTGGGCGGGATTAACTTTAAATACTTTAAGTTCGACCACGTTAAACAGGCCAAACGTCAGCCAGGATCGACCTTTAAACCGTTCCTGTACCTGGCCGCGATCGATAAAAATTTCCTGACGCCCTGCGACCGAATCACCGACCAGCCGGTACGGTTCGAACCGTATGAGGATCACAACGGCCCGCGCGCCTGGGTTCCAAACAATTCGAATGGCAAATGGAGTTACCAGCAGCTGTCCTTACGTCAGGCGCTGGGACGTTCAATCAATTCGGTTAGCGCCTATTTGATCAAGCAGGCGAAATCGGCTTCCGTTGTGGAATATGCCCACAAACTGGGCATTGAAAGTACGCTCACCGAAAATCCGACCTTATGTCTGGGCACGAGTGATGTTTCAGTATACGAAATGGTGGCCGCTTATTGCACCTTTGCCAACGCCGGTTACCGGGTAAAACCGCTCACGGTTTTGCGAATTGAAGATAAAAATGGCAACCTGCTGACCAGTTTCTTCGCGGAAAATAAGCTGGTAATCAATGCCAACGCTGCTTACCAGATGTTGTATTTAATGCGGGGCGCGGTAGAAGATCCCGACGGTACCTCCCAGCGACTTCGGACGCAATATAAATTGCTGGAAGGTGGGAACGAAATTGCGGCCAAAACCGGTACGACCTCCAGCTACTCCGACGGCTGGTTTATGGGCATGACCCAAAATCTGGTATCCGGTTTATGGGTTGGTGGCGACGACCGAAGCATCCACTTTCGTGATATCTCGTTAGGCCAGGGCGCCAGGGTAGCGATGCCCGCCTGGGGGATGTACATGCAGAAGGTCTACGCCGATCCGACACTGAGACGCTCCCATCCGAAAGTTCCTTTCCGAAAACCCGACGGTTTTAACCTCTCGCTGGATTGTGGCGGGTATGCCATCGACTCCAGCCAGCGCTACATTCCGCCGAAGGTCGTTGAATCGGAAGAAGAAGAAATTTTGAATTGATGAATGAGACGTTAGATGTGAGACAAGAGAGGTGAGACGCGCGGGTTATTCAGTTTTTCAATTCTTTTGTCTCACGTCTCTTGTCTCACATCTTTACTCTATCGCATGAAAATTCTGCTGGCTCCCGATAAATTCAAAGGTTCCCTGACAGCCCGACAGGTTTGCGACGCCATGTCGGAAGGCATCCGGCTGGCGCATCCCGACGCCGAAATTGTGGCATTGCCAATGGCGGACGGCGGTGAAGGAACAGCGGAAGTTCTGACACTGGCTACCGGTGGCGAATGGGTAACCATTCCCGTCCTCGACCCACTGGGACGCCCTGTTCAGGCTTCGTACGGTATTTCGGCCAATAAGCAGACGGCTTTTATCGAAATGTCCCAGGCGTCGGGATTGCGGTTATTACACCGGCATGAATACGATCCCCTGAAAGCAAGCACGTTCGGAACCGGTCAGCTGATTCAGGATGCGCTGAGTCGGAACGTTAGTAACCTTGTTCTCGGGATTGGCGGCAGTGCGACTAACGACGCCGGAATCGGGATGGCAGCCGCGTTGGGCTGGCAATTTCTGAATGATCAGGATGAGCCAGTGGATGCTACTGGTGAAAATCTCTCCCAAATCCGTCGGATTATTCCACCCACTTCGCCCCTGCGTTTAACCGTTGACGTTGCCTGTGATGTGACCAATCCGCTTTTTGGTGCCAATGGGGCGGCTTTTGTTTACGGACCACAGAAAGGGGCTTCTGCCGAAAACATCGAAAAGCTGGATCAGGGGCTTCGTCATCTGGCCCAACTCATTCAGAGTCAGTTTGGCGTCGATCTGGCCGATGTGCCGGGTGCCGGAGCTGCGGGGGGGCTGGGGGCCGGGGCCTTGTTTTTCCTGAACGCAACATTGAAAGAAGGCGTCAAGATGGTCATGGAGCAAACCCAATTTGCAGATCATCTGTACGATGCGGATCTGGTTCTGACTGGCGAGGGAAAAATTGACAATCAGACGTTGCAGGGTAAACTCATTAACGGTATTGCGCTGGAAGCCAAAAAATCCGGCGTACCGACAGTTGCGCTCTGCGGAACATTAGACGCAAAACCGCACGATATTACCGCCATTGGCTTAACGGCTGCGTTTTCTGTCCTGACTCATCCCCAGTCGCTCGACGAAGCCCTGTCCAATGCATACGAAGCAGTCCGTCAGACAACTTTTAATGTCCTTCGGTTGTTAAACAGGAACACGGATTGAACAGATTAAAACTGATTTTATCCGTAAAAATCCGTTAAATCCCTTACATCCGCGTTCCCATCCAAAAAAATGGCCGAGTTTGATTATAAGAGTGAATTGGCGAAGGTTCCGCACGAACCGGGTGTCTACCGGTATTTCGATTTATCGGGCGAGGTGATTTATGTGGGAAAAGCCAAAGATCTGAAAAACCGGGTCAGCAGTTACTTTGTCAAATCCAATCAGCACGACCGCAAAACGCAACGGCTGGTGAGCCAAATCCGGAAGATCGAGTTTACGATTGTTCATACGGAATTCGATGCGCTTTTGCTGGAAAATCAGCTGATCAAGCGGTTTCAGCCCCGTTACAACATTTTGCTGCGCGATGACAAAACGTATCCGTTCATTTGCGTGACCAATGAGCATTTCCCGCGTATTCTGACCACCCGGCGCATCGACCGTAAAATGGGTACGTTTTATGGCCCTTACGCGCAGTTGCGGCCCATGTATACCTTGCTGGAGATGTTCAGCCAGCTGTTTACCATGCGGACGTGTAACCTCAATCTGACGCCGGAAAATATCGAAGCCAAAAAATTCAAGGTTTGTCTGGAATACCACATTGGCAACTGCAAGGGCCCATGCGAAGGGCTGGTCGACGAAGCCGATTACTTGAAAGATGTCGATCAGGTGCATTATATTTTAAAGGGAAATGTTTCGCCCGCGCAGAATTACTTCAAGGAACGCATGCTTGAATCCGCCAGCCAGTTGGCGTTTGAACAGGCGCAGCAATTCAAGGAGAAACTGAATGTATTACAGAATTTCCAAAGCAAATCGACGGTCGTCAATCCCAAAATCTCGGATGCAGACGTATTTACGATTGCGTCGGATGAGTCGGCGGCTTACATCAACTTCATGAAAGTAGTCAACGGTACCATCACCCAGACAAATACCGTTGAAGTCAAGAAGAAACTGGACGAATCTGACCACGATATTCTGACGATGCTGATTGTCGAATTTCGGACGCAGTACGGCAGCGAAGCTAAAGAGATCATTACCAACATTGCGTTGGAAACCGATCTGAAAGCCGAAATCACGGTTCCGCAGATTGGTGACAAGAAGAAGCTGCTCGATATGTCGTTGAAGAATGTGCTGTATTTCCGACGCGAACGGGCCGAACGCGCAGCCGCCGAAGCAACTGGCAATGCCAGCAAAAAAGACCGGGTGTTGATTCGTCTCAAACAGGATTTGCAACTGAAAACACTTCCCAACCGAATCGAATGTTTCGATAACTCCAATATCCAGGGTACCAACCCGGTTTCGGCCATGGTTTGCTTCATCGACGGAAAACCGTCGCCCAAAAATTACCGCCATTTTTCCATTAAAACCGTCGTCGGCGCCAACGATTTTGCGTCGATGCACGAAGTCGTCAGCCGACGTTATATCCGCGTTCTGGACGAGCAAACCGGTTTACCGGACCTGATTGTCATTGATGGTGGCAAAGGTCAGTTGAGCGCGGCTTGTGAAGCGTTGAAAGAACTGAATTTATATGGCCAGGTGCCTATCATCGGTATCGCCAAACGGCTGGAAGAAATCTATTTCCCGGAAGACAGCCTGCCTTTGTACATCGACAAAAAATCCGAATCGCTGAAACTGATTCAACGGATCCGCGACGAAGCGCACCGGTTTGCCATTACCTACCACCGCGACAAACGCAGTCGGAACAGCCTGATCAGCGAGTTGGAAAACATTGAGGGAATTGGCAAAAAAACCGCAGCCAAACTGCTGAAGTATTTTAAAGGCGTCAAAAAAATCAGGGAGGCACCCATCGAAGATGTCGTAACCGTGGTTGGGAGTGATAAAGCGCAGAAAATCAAGCAGTATTTCGAAACGATTGATCAGCAGTGATAGAGGCAAGGGAGCAAAGACAAGCCAATAAAAAAGGGGAAGCGACGCTTCCCCTTTTTTATAATGCCTTTCGGCTTAGTATTCCCACAAACCGTGTTCCTGCTCCATCAATTGCTGCTCGAGTTGGTAGGACTTCATCAAGCCTTCCCGTTCGCTGCCATACTGACCGATCAGATCACGATCTTTTGGATTGGATACTTTGTAAATACGACCGTAGAATAACCGCAGATCGAAGGCATCGGCCAGGTTTTTGTGCTGAGCCTGATTTTGCGAGTTATACCAGATGAATTTCTTCGGGTCGCTGCGGAATAATTTATCCAGGTCTTTGTATTTAAAATACGCAACCGGTTGCTCCAGACCCGAGGGGTTTTTATCCGCCGGAATCACAATCCCAATCGTCTGAATATCGTAATAGAGACGCGACCGTTTCCGATCGAAAACCCAGTCTTCCTTGATATCCAGAACGCTGAATTCATCGTTCAGACGTTCAACGCCGGTGAAAGGATTGGCCTTTGCCATGGCAGATGAATCAACTTTCGGCACTTCGGGTACAACCGGAGCCGGTTTGACACCCTTCTTGCCTTTGGTATTCTTAGCCGTTGCTTTTTTCTTGGGAGCCGGTGTTCCCCAGCCATCATCAACCGGTTTGGCCTTTGCGGTTTGCGGAGCCGGTGTTCCCCAGCCATCGTCAGCCGGTTTTTTAGCGGCAGCTTTCTTGTCTTTTGTATCGCCCCAGCCGTCATCAACCTTATTTTCATTACCGAAACCGGCGGCCTTTTCTTCCGCGGTTAAGGTAGTCGTTTGTTCAGGCACCGCCAGCTTTTCCGCAAATTTTTCAATTTGAATAGGCGTATTGACCGAATCATTGGGATAAGCAACAAGGACACCTGCTTTCACCGCATCAATCAGGTATTTGGTAATCTGATTGTTCTTGGAAAACATGGCCTGATTCTGTTTTTCGTTCAGATCGACCCGACGCCACAATGTTTTCTTCATCATGATGTCGTTTTCATTGATTTCCCGAACGGATAACGGATTGGTCTTCGTATTGTCCCTTTCCTGCGCCTGTGCCACCCCACCTGCCATTACTGCCAATACAGCAGCTACTGCTACGCTTCCCGCCTGTTTCATGACCTTGTGCTTTTTGCTTTTATTTTTCACAATAACGAATTGAGGATCAGTTCTCGTACGGTTAATTCAGGTTAATTGGAAAATATTTTTGAGCAACCGGAACATCACTGACTTCCCCGCGGAAATTCTGACGCTGTACGCCCTGTACTTCGACGACATACCGCATACCGGGTTGTGCTTCCGACGCCAGATTGCCGACACTACCCCCACCGGGTCCTAAGGTGATTGGTCCGGCCACCCGGCGACTCCCTTGCGCCAGCGATACCTGAATACCCGTCACGCGGAATTTTGCATCATCCGGCATAAAGTTCTTGAAGCTTTCATCCGGAATGGCCTGAACCTGAATCGTGCGCGCACTCGAAATCGAGACACCCCGGCGATCGTCGTATTCCGCACCGCCAACCAAAAGCCGCAAGGTCGGACGGGGAACCCGGTTTACTTTAAACTCATTTGTACCCAGCAAGCTACCGCCGTTATTCACGTTCAGGCTAACTTGTGCGGAATTGGGAATAACCGTAATTTTACCCCGTTCTCCGCTGGTCAATACCGCTGCGCCGTTGGCCGTAAACGTTGGATTCCACAAGGCACCCAATTGCGGACTCTGAATGCTCAGTTTATTCGCACAACCGAGGTACAAAGGCGGCATCGAAGCCGTTTCGATTTCATACGACGGTTTTGCCACAAAATATTCCTGATTGAAATTAACGGTTTTCATCCCGTCGGGAGCCTGATAACTAATGGAGCCCACCAGTGCCCGTTTGGCTAACCCGTTTTTGTCGTAGGTACCACCCTGAGCCGTGAACTCGATTTTACCGACTCCGCCATCAACCCGCACAGCACCGCCGTTGAGGCTCATTCGGGGGGTGATCCCGCTTGATGAGGCTGCCAGGAACATTTCACCCTTAAACTTGGTACCGGCCACAACCACCTTCGACTCCATACTGATCATAGCCAGAATTTTGTCAAATTTGATGTCCTGCGCCCCTACCTTGCTGGCCAGATAATCCAGGACTTCACCTTCCATCCGCCGGATATCCGACTGGCGCTGACTTAACACGGCCAAAGCCGCCGGAACCGGCGTCTGCTCGAAGTTGAGTTCGGCAAAATCCTTATTCTTTTGCTCTTTCGAACGACTGGCAATCGGATCATCTTTGGCATCAACCGCCAGGGGGGTAAATTTCGCGTTCGGATTGTATTTCTGAAGCTGTTGTACATACTGATTCAGCTTCGTCTGCAAGGCGTATGCTTTACCGTTTTTGTTATTCCCGACCATGATGGCGCCCACTTTGGTTTCCTCATTCGGGGTTTTGATATTTCCTTCTTCATCGCGACCACCACCGGCTTCGGTAACGATCTGATCTTTCAGGGCATCTAATTCGGTAACAATTCCAGATGTAATTTCCCGAACTTCCTGAGCCTGTTTGACCACCGCTAAATCAGCTGCCCGATTACCTGATTTTTCAACCGTAGATCTGATATTATCAAGGGTAGACTGATTAATTCGATTAGCTGAACCGGTGGATGTCTCAAGGCTATTGTTCAACAGAATAAACTTTTCCAGTAATGCCGAGCTGACCTGTAAAGCCAGCATAGCGGTCAATACCAGATACATCATCCCGATCATCTTCTGCCGGGGTGTTTCTTTTCCTCCTGCCATTAGTGTATGGTAGTGTAGCGATTAGTAAAGTGGGAGTTATTTAGCGCCATTTCCACGCATTGCCGTCAACATGCTGCCGTAAACATTATTCAATGACGACAGGTTGTTGGTCAGTTTCGACAGTTCGGTTTTGAACTGCTGGGTATCGCGGCTGGCTTCCGACATGTTTTCCATAGCGCTCGTCAGGTTGCTATAGAAAGCATTCATCGCTTTCAGGTGCTTATTGGTATCCTGGAGTTCCAGTTCATACACGGCATTCAACGCGCCCATACTCTGGGTAATTTTCTGGAATTGCGTACGGTATTCTTTGGCATCCTGCGTGGCATCCGCCATGGCGTTCATCGACGTTACGGCCACCCCATACGATTTGTTCATTTCGTTGATGGAACCGGCTGCCTGCCGTACATTCTGCGTATACTCGTTCGTTGCGATCGTCGCATCCGAAACATCGCGCATCTTGCCGACGGTATCCGTAAAACTGCGCAGTCCCGTTCCTAATTTTTCAAAAATCTCCGGAGACACCTTCGCATCGGCCAGCATTTTATCCATGTTGGCAGTCAGGCCATTGCTTTGCAAAACCGCACTGCGCTTTGGCAGCTCACCCTTGTAATCATCCGCCAGTTCCGGATAAACCCGCGTCCAGTCCGGTTCGGTCTGGCTCGGTTGAAAAAACGTTTGTAATGCGAAAAGAGCAAAAATGGCAGCTTCCACCGACAGACCAATGGTGAGCATCGGGCCACCCCAATCGTAATGCTGAATTTTACCTAACGCTCCAAGAACGACGACTGCCGCCCCGGCGCTATATATTGTTGGAAGAACCTTGTCGAAAAAAACACTTGAGCCGTTACCTTTAGCCATGATGTTAGAGAAAATAAGCCTGGTACTTTGTTTAAGGAAGAGTTACAAATAAACGATTGAAAACCGGATGGATTACATGCGTGACGCACGGGCACCTTTTGACGCAGTCCGTCCCTGCAGGTTATCCATGACACAGCGGAAACCGATATACGAGCGCTTGTTGTTTTCGTATTCGTAAGAGCGGGTTCCCGTCTCCAGGTAATAGGAGATGTCTTTCCACGAACCACCGCGCACCACCTTCCGGGGCTCGTCGGCATTCTGATTGTCGGGGTTCATATCCCAAACAATGGCGGACGCATTTTCGGCGTAAGCATCACGGGTCCACTCCGCTACGTTACCAGCCATGTTATACAGGCCGTATTCGTTCGGATTATAGGCATTGGCGGGAGCCGTGTACGGATAACCGTCGGCGTCGAAATTACCCCGTTGTGGTTTGAAGTTAGCCAGGTAACAGCCTTTTCCGTTAGCGACATAAGGACCTCCCCACGGATATTTAGCGGAATTACGTCCACCCCGGGCTGCCCATTCCCATTCGGCTTCCGACGGGAGCCGGTAGCGGGGCGAAACAAACTGACCTTCTTTCGTGCGGTAGTCGTTGTAAAGGTTCGTCCGCCAGGTGCAGAAATACTGGGCTGCCTGCCAGCTTACGCCCACCACCGGATACGTGTCAAACGCCGGATGAGAGAAGTAATACTCCAGCATCGGATCGCCGTTGTGGTACGTAAAATCGTTTTTCCAAACCGTCGTATCCGGGTAGAACTTGGTCATGATCTCTTCTTCGCCCAGCACCGAAACCGAGTCGGTCAGCAGGGCGTTGACGAACTGCCGGTATTCGTGGTTGGTAATTTCGGTATCATCCATGTAGAACGAACTGATGGTTACCCGGCGGTTCATGTTCGCCTGGGTAGCTGCCAGGTCTTCGTCGGCCTGCCCCATCATGAAAGAGCCCGATGGAATCAACACCATCCCATACGGCGTGGTCTGTTTCCAGCCTTTCCGGCCATTGGCGGTAATTTCACCATTGACCACCCCGACATCCTGGCCTTTGCCTTTTCCACCACCAAATTTTGATTTGATAAACCCGCAACCCTGCATCAGCAGAATCGTTGCCACCACCATCACCCCTCGGGCTGCGTTGCCGGTAAACCACTTGTTACTCATAGTTGTAGGATACGTTAAAATCTGTTTCGCGTGCAAACCAGTCTTAGAACGAAAATAAAGCATTTTATTGTATACGTACATTTGAATTGATTAAATGCATCTATTATTCAAAAAAAGTACAAACTAACATGCGATCAGTTCTATCACTTAGCCTACTAATTTTCTCAAAATTATCACTTTGACTTTAAACAGCCTAACAATAATTACGCCAATATTAGTAAAGGCAAGCGGTTGGTGAAACGACGTCAGTTTACGTAATTGTTCTTTCAATAGCGGAATCGGGGAGTTCGGATGATCGGTTTTGTGCCCGAACGGAGTTCAGGAAGGGAATAGGAAAGCAATATTTCGTGCGAAGTCGGGCTTTTAGCATCACGGTTACTGACCACAAAATCAAAGGCATACCCAAACCGCAAGGCGTTGTTCCGCAGTAAACTGATCCCCGCCGTGGCGGTGAAAGCGTCGCCCTGCCGGTAGCCGACTCCGGCCCAATACCGCTTGTCATACATCGCCAGTACACTTACTTCCACCGACGAATAGGTAGCATTTGTATTGAATTTATAAATAGCCGAAGGCATAAAATCGATCAGTTCATTCCACGCATATCGATAACCGGCCGTCAGATAAGCCGTGCGATAAAGTGGATTCAAACCCGTGTCGTTTCCCAATTTAAAATCAGGTTGCGTCAGGTGTTTCATACTGGCACCGAAATAATACGTATCGGCATTATAATACACGCCGGCGCCAATATCCGGCTGGGTTTGGTTAACCCGTCCGTTCTGAATCAGCGGATCACCGGGATCATTGGGCCGCAACCGGTCATAGTTAATCGATCGATTGTGGATACCGCCTTCCACCCCAAACGAAAGAGTTCCTTTTTTCAGTGGTAACCGAAAGGCGTAAGCCGCCTGAACCTTTTGAAAACCCTGGGGACCAAATGTTTCGTTGGCTGCGTATAACCCAACTCCCCCCCGGATTTTATTCAACGGCATATTGAACGAAAACAACTGGGTACTGGGCGATCCACCTTCGTCAAATGTGCCCTGGTAGCCCATGTATTGCGTCCGGTGAACCAACTGAAACCGGGTTACGCCTTCCGAACCGACCGCGGCCGGATTGTAGTAAACCGGATTGAACATATACAGGCTGAATTGCGGATCCTGATCCTGTGCCAAAACGCCGGAAGCCGGTAGTGTACAGGCAAATACAAGCAGGACAGCGTAGAACTTACGATTCATATACTAATACTAAAAGAGCAATCACCAGATCAATTTCCGAGCGCCCGTCGACCTTATCGTTCGACCGGCAAACCTGCTTAAGCGGCATGTTACCTATTAAACGGAGATTTTCCAAAAATATTGGTATAAAAAAAGCGATGGGCTCAAACAACGATTGCGCTGGTTGAACGATCGACCGGTTTCCTGCGAAATCAGGGTCTTTACTCATTCAATCAGCGCAATCGGCACGCAAAAAAATCAGCTATTGGCCTTCTTTATATAGAGTTCCAGTGCACCCGCCATCGAGGGAGCATTGGGCAAAGGAGCTTCGATGTCGAGCAGAAATCCGGCTTCGGTAACCGCCCGCGCCGTGGTGGGGCCAAAAGCCGCCATCCGGATTTCGTTTTGCGTAAATTCCGGGAAATTATGCAACAGAGAATTGACACCGGACGGGCTGAAAAAGGCGATTATATCGAACGACTGGACGTCCAGATCGGATAAATCCGATGGAACGGTTTCGTACATCACGGCTTCGGACAGGTGCAAACCGCTGGTATCCATAAAATCCGGAATGTCGTTCCCCCGGATGTTGGAGCATGGAAACAGAAACTTCTCACTCTTATGCTTCCGGATCAGATCGAACAAATCGGCAGCGGTTTTGTTTCCCGTGAAGATTTTCCGTTTCCGAATGACGATGTATTTCTGCAGGTAGTTGGCGGTTTGCTCCGTCACGCAGAAATATTTCATATCGGCCGGCATCTCCATTTTGGCTTCCTGACAGATCCGGAAAAAGTGGTCGACCGCGTTACGGCTGGTGAAAATAATAGCCGTATGCTCCAGAATGTTTATTTTCTGCTTCCGAAAGTCTTTATACGAAACACCCTGAATCTCAATAAAGGGCCGGAAATCAATTTTCAGATTGTACTTACTGGCAATCTGAAAATAAGGTGAATTGTTGTCGGCAGGGCGGGCTTGAGTAACTAAGATGCTAGCCACTTTGGTCAGTCGTTCCTGGTCGTACTTAGCAGAAATCTCACTCATCGAATAACTCGCGTTTTGTGTTTAGAGCGTGCCCAAAGGTTATAGGGCGAACCGTACCCCAATGGTTAGCGGTATCAATTCAACGATGCAAAGGTACGAAAATAAATACAGATTTTTGACAATGGCTTTGTTGGCAATGACAACATATAACAGCGCCAGCCGGATCACGTAGAAACCCACAAAGGGAACAATGAGCCACATACTGGGCCAGGTGCTGGTGGTTGGCGTATTGGCGGCAATGGCCGCTACGCAGATGGCACCCACCGTAAAGAAGAACAGCGACGACTGCATGGCCTTGAAGTAGTGCAAATTAACAATCTCCTCCAGCCGGTATAGGCCGCCAATCGTCACGATAAAAAGATATTTTGCCAGGAGCAGCGAAAACGCCAGCCCACTCAGTTCGAAAAACGTAAGGGTCAGATCCAGCAACCCCTGCCCCCGCAACAACAGCGCCCTCGACAGAAAAAGATCGATATTTTTACTCTGAATAATCAGGTATAAATAAGCCGTAATGAAGCTCTGGTTCATTAAAAAAAGCAGATTCGTTCGGCTCAGGGGGCGGTTTACCAGGAATAATTCGTCCCGAACCGTTACTGATAACAGATCGGCCAGGTTGAAAAACCGGAGAAAGGCGCGGTGATGAAAGTTGAATAAATAGGCGTTGATGGCAACGATAAACAGCAAACACAGGGTGAAGAAATCGGTGTAAACCGACAGGCGACGCGGCAGAATACTCAGCCGGGTGTCGGTTACAATCACGTTTTTCTGGGTTGTTGATTTCCGGTGGCCGATGAATACCATTTTGTCATCGACACCGGGACTTCCGTGGAGCGTCAGGAATAACTCGGGTTTGCGGTACGCACGGTATAAACTGTCCAGATTCAGCACCAGCCACTCGTTTGCGGTCAGTTTGCGCATCAGGGCCGCATCTATAAAGAGAAACCCGTCCTGCCGGGTCGAAATCAGGAGCGAATACCGCCGATTGCTTTCAATATCCAGGAAAAAACTAACGGAAGGGACCAGCTCGTGCTGCTCGTCGATAAAAGGCACGTAGGATTTGTAAGCCTGGTCATAAACCAGCCAGTCGTTGCGGAAATCGTGGACGGGAAAAAACTGTTGATTCGGCCCAACGCCCTGCGCAAAACCTCCGACCACCCACAGTGCCAATGCCAATGTGGACAAAATAAAACGAATCCGCACGAGTTAGGAATTATGAGTTAAGAGGTAAGAGGTAAGAGTTTGGCTGACGACGCATTAACTCTTAATTCTTAACTCTTAACTCTTAACTATCAATTCTTTCCTAAAGCTTTCAACATCGTTTCACCAATGAGAGCGGGTGATTCGACGACGTGAATGCCGCATTCGGCCATGATGCGCATTTTGGCGGCTGCCGTATCGTCCGCGCCACCGATGATGGCTCCGGCATGGCCCATCCGGCGTCCTTTGGGAGCGGTTTGACCGGCGATGAATCCAACAACCGGTTTTTTATTGCCGTCGGCTTTAATCCAGCGGGCGGCTTCGGCTTCCATGCCCCCACCGATTTCGCCAATCATGACAATGCCTTCGGTTTCGGGGTCATTCATCAGCAACTCAACGGCTTCTTTGGTCGTTGTGCCAATGATCGGGTCCCCGCCAATACCGATGGCGGTGGTCTGTCCCAGTCCGACTTTGGAAAGCTGATCGACGGCTTCGTAGGTCAGCGTACCGGATTTGGAAACGATGCCGATGGTGCCTTTCTTGAAGATAAAACCGGGCATGATCCCGACTTTACATTCTTCGGCGGTCATCACACCGGGGCAGTTGGGTCCGATCAGCCGAACGTCTTTACCGGTCAGATATTCTTTCGCAACCATCATATCCTTCGTCGGAATTCCCTCCGTGATACAGATAATCACCTTAATACCGGCGTCTGCGGCTTCCATGATGGCATCAGCGGCAAAAGCCGGTGGTACAAAGATAATCGAGACATCAGCCCCGGCCTTTTCAACAGCCTCCTTCACGGTATTGAAAACAGGGCGGTCGAGATGGGTTTGTCCGCCCTTGCCCGGCGTTACTCCGCCAACGAGGTTGGTACCATACTCGATCATCTGCTGCGCATGAAATGAACCTTCAGAGCCCGTAAAGCCCTGTACGATAACTTTGGAATTCTTGTTAACTAATACGCTCATGATGAATGAAAAGCTGTGCTATGCGTGTGAAGGTATAAGCCTTTGGAACCGGCGCAAAAGTAGAGCGAAATGGCTAAAGAACAAAGTTATGAGTTATGAATGATGCAGGATGCATGGTTGACACCTTCATTCCTCGTTCATCATCCACCATTCGTCATTCCCGCCTTTTGTCTTTTTCCCCGAAAAATTGTTACTTCCAGCATGAACCTATCAAATATGGTGTCCGACGCCGTGCTTTGCTTTACGGGTGTCTGGGTTTTCTGGCGGTTTTTTCGGGAAATGAGCTGGTATAATCGGGTGTTGTGGGGCCTCTTTCTGATTACAATTTCAATGACAGCGCTGGTCGGAATTCTGCGGTTTGCGGGCATTCAGCGCGTTATTCCACTGCATGAATCGCTGGAAACCCTGGCGGCCAGTTTGGGGGTGGTGAGCGTGATTGTCGGCGTGTGGGGATTGATCCAGAAGCAAACTATTTCGAGAACCGGTTTTATCCTGACGGTTTCGGTGGGAGTGCTACTATTTCTGCTGTTGTTGATGGTTCCGTTGGTGGGAACGTTCCAGCCCGTCGTGCCGTCATTGGGCATGGTGATCGTGTTGCTGATTGCCTTTCTGGGAGTGGTTCGTCGGGACCCGCGTGCGTCATGGATTGTGCTGGCCGTCATGATTATCGCTTTGGCCACCCGCGCAGGCTGGCACCAAAACATTCCCATTCATCCGATTGATTTTTATCACTATACCCTCTCATTATCACTGCTTTGCTTCGGGAAAGCGGTACAAAACCGGCCGTGGAGAAACCGGTCGGGTGGAAAGTAAATTTAAGCTGCGGGGCGCCAACCACTACGCCGGACCGTTTTTTTTGGCTAACTTGCCGACATGGATAACTTCGTTGTCTCGGCCCGGAAATACCGTCCGGCTACCTTCGATACCGTCGTCGGACAGGCACATATTACGACCACTCTCAAGAACGCGATTCTCACCAATCACCTGGCCCAGGCATTCCTGTTTTGCGGGCCGCGGGGGGTTGGGAAAACCACCTGTGCCCGGATTCTGGCCAAAACTATCAACTGCCAGAACCTCGGCAAAAGCGATGCCGTCGAACCCTGCGATCACTGCGAATCGTGCGTCAGTTTTAATCAAAATGCGTCGTTCAATATCCATGAGTTAGATGCCGCTTCCAACAACTCGGTGGAAGATATCCGGAATCTGATCGATCAGGTCCGCTATCCGCCCCAGTCGGGTAAGTACAAAATTTACATCATCGATGAGGTTCACATGCTGTCGCAGGCTGCGTTTAACGCCTTCCTGAAAACGCTGGAAGAACCGCCCTCCTACGCCATTTTTATTCTGGCGACCACGGAAAAACATAAAATTCTGCCAACGATCCTGTCGCGTTGCCAGCTCTTTGATTTCAACCGGATTCAGCCGCGCGACATCAGCGACCACCTGGCCAGCATTGCGCGAAAAGAAGGGTACGAAACCGAATACGAAGCCCTCGAACTCATTGCCCAGAAAGCCGATGGCGGTTTGCGCGATGCCCTTTCGATGTTCGACCTGAACATTACGTTTTCGGAAGACCGGGTGCTGCGTTACAAGGAAGTGCTCGAAAATCTCCACATTCTCGATTACGATTATTATTTCCGGTTAACGGATCTGCTGCTGGCGGCCAACCTCCCGCAAAGCATGCTGCTGTTCGACGAAATCCTGCGCAAAGGCTTTGATGGTCACCAGTTTATCGTAGGGCTGAGCGAGCATTTCCGGAATCTGCTGGTTTGCAAGGATGCGGCCACGGTTCAGTTGCTGCAGGTCGGTGAAAGCATTCAGCAAAAGTACCTGCAACAGGCCGCCGAAGCGCCTTTGAGCTTTCTACTGTCGGCCCTGAGCGTCGGTGCGCAGTGCGATCTGAATTACAAAGCGGCTAAAAACCAGCGGTTACACGTCGAAGTCGGCCTGATGAAACTGGCGAACCTGCCGAACGTGCTCGATCTTTCCTCCATACCGGTTTTATCCGCCGATTCTGCTCAGAAAATACCGCACGAAATCGATCGGGCCGAAAAAAAAAAGGACAGCTTAATCGAGTCTAGTGCTCCAGTTCTAACGCCGGAGCCCACAGCAATTCCGTCGCTCACGAGTGAACCCACGAATGGGTATCATCCGCGGCCGAACGGAAACGGCACCGTAAAACCGCTGCCGGAACGCGGCCCCGTCAGTACCGAAATTCCAAAACCAGTCAGCAGTAAGCTACGTACAACGGCCAATCTGGTGAGCGTCGAACGACCGGTTTCGGTGATTGCCGAGGTGGCCGAAACCATTTTGGTGAAAGCTTCCGAGCAGCCCAAAGTGGATAAACCGTTCATTTTTGAACAGTTGAAAGCCGCCTGGCAAACCTTCGCCCGCATCCGTGATCAACAGGGCGGTTCACAAACCGAGCAGGTGATTCTCAACCGGGACATCCGGCTGGAGGAAACCACGATTCACATTGCCCTCGACAATTCCCTGCAAGTCGATCTGCTGACCGATCTGCGGCAGGATTTGCTGACCTATCTGCGGCAGGAACTCCAGAACAGCCAGATTCAGCTGGTTCACGATATTGCCGCGCAGGAAATCCGAAAAATGATTTACACACCCCAGGATAAATTCAATTACCTGGCAGAAAAAAATCCGGCGCTCCTGGAATTAAAGCGGACACTGGGGCTGGACGTTGATTATTAAAAGGATGAACGATGAATTGACAGGCGCGTATAATTTCTATCTACTATAGTGATTCATGCAGTAAAGCCGCTATTTTCTCAGTAAGCTCAATGGATTTGTTAACTGTCATAAAATGACCTCCGCCAGTAACTTTCAAATCGCAATGAATAAATCGAATCGGTAGTATTCGGTCTGCTGTACCATGAATGTGTTTTAGGTTTTGATGCAGTATGGTATTCCTCCAGTTTACAATTTTATCTATTGCCCATTTCAAAAATACATCATCGGTATCGCGCAGGATTGCCGCCAGCATTCTTCGATCTTCACGGGTCTGTACCCCGAAAAACCAATCGCTGATCCGAGTGGGTCTTTTCAAAAGTCTTGTTGGCAAAAACTTATGAAAGTTAAAATAGCCTGCAAATCGGTAATAGAATGGGACTTCCTGGCGGTTCTTTGCAGAAGCAATTAAAATTATTTTTTCAGTATCAATGAGTTTTGCTACCTCCGTTGCCATTATCCCGCCAAATGAAAGTCCAACCAATATGGGTCTGTTGACATGAATTTGCTCAATCAGCCTTCCCGCATAATGCTCGATGGTTTCATTCTCTTCGGGGCAAATCCAATGAATAAATGTTACGTCAAATTCCGAAAACGTTACGTATTTAAATACCCGCTCGTCCGCTCCTAAACCGCTAAAAATGAAAACCTTTTTCATCTTTGACTCATCAAAATGTAGGCATAGTAAGAATTTTCAGCCAACTAGAGGGCGGCTAATTCTTAACCCTTAATTAAAAACGCTTCCTTCGGATTTTCGACCAGAATCTGCTTCCAGTCTTTTTTGGTAAATCCTTTCCGGTTGAGTTCGGGCATCAGTTTGGTGAATAAAACCGTATAATCCCGACCGATGGAACCGCCGTTGGGTTGCGCCGGATCGTACCAGCCCGCGTCGTGCGAAAGC
The DNA here is from genome assembly GCF_003858635.1 of Larkinella rosea. GTDB lineage: Bacteria > Bacteroidota > Bacteroidia > Cytophagales > Spirosomataceae > Larkinella > Larkinella rosea. The sequence goes on along the minus strand of NZ_RQJO01000009.1, from coordinate 368,974 downwards.
AAGGTTCGATGCAAAAACCGGTTTTCTTTCATCAGCAACAAGGTATCGACGTACTGATTCACATTCGTCGCATCCAAACCGTCCAGACTGACCCAGGCTCCTTCACGAACGGCGCGGGCGTAATGCACCATATTGTTCCCCTGCGCATGAACCCATACGAAAGCCGACGGATCAACCCCTTCCGTTTTCAAAACTTCAATCTGCTCGAACGCCGGAACGAACGGCCCGGTATGCGAGCAAATGGTCAAACCGGTGCGTTTGTGAGTCCGGGCGGCTGCGGTAATCAGTTTGCGGTGTTGGTCGGACAAGGGTCCGGGATTGACGCCAATTTTCAGGAAAGCCGGTCGGATACCGGTTCCGTCAATCCCGTTTTCAAATTCGGCCACCCAGCGGTCGGCGAGCTGATCAGCGGTTTCCGTAAAGGCGTGGGCGGGCAAAAATTTGTCGTTCGACGCGCCGTAATACCCCGTATTGGTCAGCATCCGGACACCCGACTGTTCCGATAACTCTTTCAGTAACAACGGATCACGGCCCAGGTAGGCGGGTGTACATTCGATCAGCGTCCGAACGCCCAGCTTGTGCAGCTTTTGCAGGTAAGGCAGCATTCGGGCCACCACGTCCGGGCGTTTCCACCGCTCCGGACTGATTTTGTCGGCACCAATAAAATCGACCAGAATGTGTTCGTGAATCAGCGTCAGGCCCAGTTCCGACGCCCGGACGGGACCCGTTACGGTCTGGAGGACCGGTTTTGTTCGGAAAACCGGCCAAAGCCCGGCGGCCATTGACGTTTTCAGAAATGTCCGGCGTTTCATCCTGCCTGGCGCGTGCTTATGATTTCAGATAATTCTTCGCTTCCTGAATCGAAGACTTGTATTCGGCCAGGCTCAATACTTTTTTGTACATCGACTTCGCCCGGTTTCGGTCGCCCGTCTGAGCCGAAATCCGGGCCAAACCGCTGTAGGCATGGGCCGCAAACTCTTTCGTAAACACATCGTCGACGGGTAGTTTAAGGGCAGCCTGGTAGCTTTCAACCGCCAATTTAGGATTGCCATTCAGTTTTTCCTCGATTATCCCGTCCAATACTTTGATCGGCATGGCCAGAAATTTCTGCGGGAGCGTCCGCAGTCGCTCCAGATACGGTTGGACCTCGCGATACCGGCCTGATTGCGCCAGCGCTTCGGCACAACGTAGCGTAAAAATGGGGTTCTGCGGGTATTTATCCGCCAGCGGTTTCAGGCAGGCAGCCGCCCGGGCGGATTGACTTTCGTGCTGCATGTAAATCTGACCCAGGTAAAGTGCCGTTTCGGTGCGGGTAAAAACGCCCCGTCGGATGGCGGTTTCCATCTGCTTCATACCCAGCGCCATATCGCCACTCTGAAAAAAAAGAAGCAGCGGTTTTGAGACCGGATGATCCATTGGATACCGCTCGATGTAGTAATTGTAAAGCCCGGTTGAAAAATAGAATTCCGGGTTTTTCTCCATTAATTTAAAACCCTTTTTCAGGTAACTATAGGCTTTCTGAGCTTCTCCGACGGCTTTCATCATCTCGTTGTCGTAGTGGTATTTCATGGCCAGATAGCCGTGGGAAGCGAGCGAAAAAAAGGCACCTTCGGGGTCCTCTTCATTCCGGTCCAGCATTTTTTTGGACAGCGCAACGCTCTGGTTGAGGTAGTTCGTGTACTGCGCCGTTGCCGATTTGTTGTCTTTGATGGGTAAATATTGCCAGTACATTTCAACGGCTTTCAGCAGCGGAACCACCGGATGCTGTGGATATTTGGCTTTCACCTGACGAATGTAATCGTCGGCTTCGTCAAATTCGTAATTGTAAATTTTATCCGAAGCTTTTAGAAGAAGCTGCTGCACTCCGGCGTCGTCAAGCAACTGACCCACAGCCAAAAACGGGGCGAATAAGAAAAGAATAAAGCAGAATTTTTTCATGAGATGGCGTGTTGGCAAGTTACGGGAATGTTCTTTTTTGAAGAATACGATTTGACCCTTACTTTTGTTTATTCTCAAAACGCCTAACGATACCCCCACCGAAAAAGTTTGCCATGATTCGATTCGAGCATTTTGTGTTAGATAACGGCTTGCAGGTCTACGTTCATGAAGACCCAACGAGCCCGATGGCTACGGTTAATATTTTGTACAATGTCGGGTCGCGGGATGAGGATGCGGGAAAAACCGGCTTTGCCCATTTGTTCGAACACCTGATGTTTGGAGGCTCCCGAAACATTCCGAGTTACGACGAACCGCTGCAAAAAGTCGGGGGCGAAAACAACGCCTTTACCTCACCCGATATCACGAATTACTACATCACGCTCCCCTCCGCCAACCTGGAAACCGCCTTCTGGCTGGAATCCGACCGCATGTTGAGTCTTTCATTCGACCCGGCAGTTCTGGATGTGCAGCAAAAAGTGGTGATCGAAGAATTCAAGCAACGATATCTCAACCAACCATACGGCGATATCTGGCTGAAACTGCGTCCGCTGGCGTATAAGGTGCATCCATATCGGTGGGCCACGATCGGGAAAGACATCAGCCACATCGAAAACGCCACGCTTGATGATGTAAAACAGTTTTTTTATACGCATTATCTCCCCAACAACGCCAATCTGGTGGTGGGCGGCAATGTTACCGTCGAGCAGGTCAAGCAGTTGTGTAAGAAATGGTTTGAACCCATTCCGGCGGGCAACGTATACGCTCGCAGTCTGCCCCAGGAGCCCATACAAACCGAAGCCCGGTTTCTGGAAACCGTTGCCGAAGTCCCTTTAAATGCGCTTTATAAAGTGTACCACATGCCGGGTCGTTTCTCCGAAGGCTACTACAGCGCCGATTTGCTAAGCGATGTGTTAGGTCGGGGAAAATCGTCGCGGTTATACCAGAAATTGCTGAAAGAGCAGGCCCTGTTTACCGGTATTTCGGCCCACACCAGCGGTTCACTCGATCCCGGTTTACTCGTTATCAGCGGTTCGCTGAACCAGGGCGTCTCTTTGGAGGAAGCAGACGCGGCCATTGAATCGGTTCTGAATGAGATCATTGGCCAAACCATGTCGGAAGACGAACTGGCGAAAGTGAAGAATCAGGCGGAAGCCTCGCTGGCATTTTCGGAAGTTGAACTGCTCAACCGGGCCATGAACCTGGCGTATGCAGCCAATGCCGGTAATGCAGATTGGGTCAATCAGGAAACGGAACGGATCCAGGCCATTACACCGGACGATATTCAACGGACGGCCAGCCAGATACTCCGAAAAGAAAACCGCTCAACCTTGTTTTATCGGGCCGCGTAGGTCGGGCCGCGTAGGTCGGGCTGAATAAATTGAACCAATATGAAAATCCGCGTCGGACAAGGATACGATGTGCATCAACTGACCGAAAACCGGGCGTTCTGGCTGGGTGGTATCCTGATTCCGCACACGCATGGCGCGCTGGGGCATTCCGACGCCGATGTGGTTTGTCACGTGATCTGTGATGCGTTGCTGGGCGCGGCAAACCTGCGGAACATCGGCTACCATTTTTCGGACAAAGATCCGCGCTGGAAAGGCGTCGACAGCAAATTGCTGCTGGCCGAAGTGCTTAAAATGATTCGCGAAAAAGGCTATGAAGTTTCGAACATTGACGTAACCGTTGTGTTGCAGGAACCGAAACTGAATCCGCACATTCCGGCGATGAAAACCTGCCTGTCGGGGGTCATGCAAATCCCGGAAGATGACATTTCGATTAAAGCCACAACCTCCGAACACCTCGGTTTTGTGGGCCGGAAAGAAGGCATTGCGGCTTTTTGCGTTGCGTTGATTTATGCCTGAGTCTGTCGGCAAACGATTGTATTCCACTGATTTACCTGATAAAATATGACGCTATCCCTGCGCTTTTTCTCCGCTCTTTCAGCGCTGTCCCTCCTGCTCGGTACGGCTTACGCGCAACCCAAAGTTTCGACCCCCAGCGGACCGATCGATTTTGAGGAATACGAACCGGTTTCGACGCTCAAGACACCGGAACACAAACTGACCCGCGCCAAATACCCCTTTATCGACGTTCACAACCACCAGTATGAGATGGACCGGGCCGATTTGCGGAAGCTGGTCACTCAGATGGACAGCCTGAATATGGGCATCATGGTCAACCTGAGCGGACGCGGTTTTACGTCGAACACCGCCGAAAGCACCACGTTTCTGGAGAATGCCCTGGCGAATGTGCAGAAAAGCTACCCGAAACGGCTGGCGGTTTTTACTAACATCAACTTCGTCAACGTGGGCGAACCAGGCTGGACGGAGAAAGCCGTCAAGCAGTTGGAAGACGACATCAAAAAAGGCGCTAAAGGGTTAAAAATCTACAAGAGTCTGGGTTTCAATGTAAAAGATGTCGACGGCAAACGGGTTCGGGTGGATGATCCGCGCCTGGATCCGATCTGGGCCAAGTGCGGTCAGTTGGGCGTACCGGTTTTGATTCATACCGCCGATCCCAAACCGTTCTGGGACCCGATGGACCGCTTCAACGAACGCTGGCTTGAATTGAAGCTCAATCCGGGTCGGAAACGCTCATCCGACAATCCGGTGCCCTGGCAGCAGCTCATTGCGGAACAGCACAATGTATTCAGGAAACACCCGAAAACCACTTTCATCAACGCCCACATGGGCTGGTACCCGAACGATCTGGTCAAACTGGACAGCCTGATGAAGGTGTTCCCGAATATGCTCGTCGAAATCGGGGCGGTGATTGCCGAACTCGGCCGGCAACCGCGGGCCTCCCGCAAGTTCTTTGAAAAGTATCAGGACCGGATTTTGTTCGGCAAAGACAGTTGGGTTCCGTCGGAATACGCAACTTATTTCCGCGTGCTGGAAACCGATGACGAGTATTTCCCGTACCACAAAAAATACCACGCGTTCTGGCGGATGTACGGCATGGCGTTGCCGGACGAGGTGCTGAAAAAAGTGTATTACAAAAACGCCCTGCGGATCATTCCGGGTTTGGACAAATCCCAGTTCCCGAACTAACGTACCCACGGACTTTAGTCCGTGAGATTATTACATTTCAGCAGCGCATATCAACTCCCGTGATTAGATTACACGGACTAAAGTCCGTGGGTACGAGCATGAAAATCAGCCACATCGACGTTTTCAAGTTCAATATTCCGCTCAAAGCCCCGATCGCTATTTCGTTGGGAACCATCGAAAGCGCCCGGAATCTGCTTGTCCGGATTCACGCCGATGGCTTGATCGGTTGGGGCGAAGGTTCGCCGTTCTGGATGATTGTGGGCGAAACCCAGGAAACCGGGTATGCTGCTGCGCGTGATTTTGCCAGACTGCTGATTGGGCAAAACGCACTGGATATCGAAGGAAACCTGAACCGGCTCGACGCTTACCTGCCGAATCATCCAACCCTAAAAAGTGCCTTCGATATGGCGCTGTACGACCTGGCCGCGAAAGCCGCCAGAATGCCATTGTATGCTTTTCTGGGCGGAACCAAACGGACGCTGGTGACCGACGAAACGATTTACCTCAATTCGCCGGAGCGCATGGCCCAGGACGCCATTCGAATCAAGGAAAAAGGCGGTGTAGCCATCAAAGTCAAGCTCGGTACCAACCAGCGCGACGACATCCGGCGCGTGGAAGTAATTCGGGAAGCCGTTGGCGGGGGGATTCCGATTCGAACGGATGCCAATCAGGGCTGGGACTATGTGACGGCGGTGAATGTGCTGAGAACCATTCAGGACTGGAATATTGAGTACTGCGAACAACCGGTCAAAGCCTGGAATATAGCCGATCTGAAACAACTTCGTCAAAAAACCACCGTTCCCCTCATGGCCGACGAATCACTGTTTCATCATCGTGATGCGCTGCGGCTGGCGCAGGAAGCTGCGGTCGATTACTTTAACATCAAATTATCTAAAAGTGGCGGTATCTTCAACGCTCTGAAAATAAATACGATTGCCGAAGCCGCCGGTATTCCGTGCATGATCGGCTGTATGTCCGAATCCCGGCTGGCGATTACCGCGAAGGCCCATTTTGCCTCTGCCCGCCGAAATATTACGTTTTTCGATCTGGATGCTCCTTTCGAGCACGCGGCCGATCCGGTGGTTGACGGTGTTGTTTATGACGGATATGCAGTTAGGTTATCAGACAATTGGGGAATCGGGGCCGAAATCGATGCCCTATTTCTTGAGTCGCTGGAAAATTACACGATTCGGTAACTTATTCCCGCTTTAAGCAGCTTTACTTCCTCAAAGGTTGGTATAGAATTTGCATTCTTTTATTGTTTTCTCCTAACCAATAAAAGAATGCACTCAACGGATGATATCAACGCATTTCAGGCTAAAAATGCGGCTTTGCTACTTCATCAGTTGGTTGAACAACAGGCGACAAAAACACCGGAATCCATTGCCATCCTGGATTCTTCCAGTGCTATTTCATTTGCCGAACTCAATAACCGATCGTCTCAATTAGCTCATTTCCTTCGTTTAAAAGGCGTACAAAAAGAACAGTTCATTGGTATTTATTTGGATCGCTCCGCTGAGATGATCACGGCGGTACTGGCTATTCTAAAGGCGGGTTGTGCATTCGTACCGATTGATCCCGCATATCCTGCCGAACGCATTAATTATATCGTTACGGATACGGAAATGCCGCTGATTTTATGCAGCCGGAAGTCGCACCCGGAATTGCCTGCTTCATTAATCAGCAACTCAACTACTACGCTTCTGGAAATTGATTATTCGAACGAAACCGCTTATATAAATTCCGACAATGCCAACCCGGTTTTAGTATCCCCCACGGATTTAGCCTACGTCATTTATACATCGGGTTCGACCGGTAAACCCAAAGGGGTTTTGATTGAACATCGGTCAATTTCTAATTATATTCAAAGCAGTATTCAGCACTATTCGTCTCCCAACCCTTCCAATTCCGGTAGTTATTTTCACCTCCCTTTGACGTTCGATGCATCGTTAACGGCGCTGTTCGTTCCCTTACTAACGGGAAAAACCATCGTTGTCAGTTCGGCAGCTCCGCTGAATGTTTTCAACGATGATTCACTGATCCGTCAGGCCCCGTTCGACTTTCTGAAACTGACACCCGCGCAGTTTCTGTTGCTGGAAAGCGCAACGGACGATCGGGCAAAACAGAGCACCAGAACCTACGTAGTCGGCGGAGAAGCCTTGCACCAGCGCCATTTTCAATTCCTCATTAACAACCGCATCAACGCCGAAATCATCAACGAATACGGCCCTACAGAAGCCACCGTGGGCTGCATTTCGTACCGATTTTCTGTTCAGAATCGTGTTCCGGTTTTTCAGAATGGGCTGTTGATTGGCAAGCCGATGCCCAATGTGTCCATTTATTTGCTGGACGAATCGCTGCAACCTGTCCCGGTCGGAACGGAGGGTGAAATTTATATCGGCGGTGTGCAGGTAGCCCGCGGTTATCTGAATAATGTGGCATTAACCAACGAAAAATTCCGGACTGATCCCTTCTCGAATGAGCCGAAGGCGCGGATGTATAAATCCGGTGATTTAGGCCGCTGGCATCCCGATGGAAATATCGAATATCTGGGCCGAATCGATGAGCAGGTTAAAATTCAGGGATTCCGTATTGAGCTCGGCGAAGTTGAAAATGCCTTGATGCTATATCCCGGAATTATCCGGTGTGTTGCTCACGCAGTTGAGGGAAGTTTGGGCGAAAAACGATTGGTTGCCTATTACGTCAGCAACGAAGATAAGCTCGAAAAAAGTGCGGTTTTTGCTTTTTTAAAAAACCGCTTACCGGAATTTATGATTCCGGCGTTATTGATAAAAATCGATTCAATACCGCTTTCACCCAACGGTAAAGTAGACCGAAAGTTATTACCAAAACCGGAAACAAAACGATCCGAATTAAATGCTCTATACGTAGCACCCGTTTCACCAACTGAAAAGAAAATTGCCACGCTCTGGGCTTCTCTCCTACAGTTGGATAAAGTAGGTCTGGAAGACAATTTCTTCGAGCTGGGCGGCACTTCTATCCTGAGCGTTAAATGCATTAGCCTTCTAAAACAGCAATTTGAGCGCGACGTATCCGTAACCAAAGTATACCAATATCCGACCGTTCGGGCACTGAGTCTTTTCATCGACGGTGAACCCATCAATTTACCAAAAGCGACTAAAAACAAAGGGGTTACCAGACAGAATCGGGAGGATGTGGCCGTTATTGGCATGTCGGGCCGTTTTCCGGGAGCCAACACCATTCCGGAACTTTGGGAACTGCTGAAACAGGGAAAAGAAACCACCCGGTTTTTTTCTGAAGCTGAGCTGGATGCCTCCATTCCGGATGCCCTCAAAAACGCACCCAATTACGTAAAAGCGCGGGGAGTCCTCTCTGATGCCGATCAATTTGATCCGGCGTTTTTTGGACTGAGCCCCCGACTGGCCGAAGTAATGGACCCGCAGCAGCGCATTTTCCTGGAAATCGCCTGGGAGGTTCTCGAACAAACCGGTTATCTCCCCTCCAAATTTGCGGATTTAATTGGCGTATTTGCCGGATGCGGTAACAACACATATTACCTGAACAATGTGCACGGCAACCAGCAGGTAATGACTCAAATCGGTGGTTTTCAGGCCATGACGGTTAATGAAAAAGATTACATCGCTTCCCGGACGGCTTACCAGCTTAACCTGAAAGGACCTGCCGTCAGTGTTTATTCGGCCTGTTCCACCTCACTGCTGGCCATTTCGCTGGCTGTCGAAAGCATCCGAAACGGTCAATGCGAGCTGGCCCTGGCCGGTGGTGCCAGCATTACCGCACCCATCAACAGCGGTCATCTGTACGAAGAAGGGGCAATGCTGAGTCGGGACGGCCACTGCCGGTCGTTCGATGCCAACGCCAGTGGTACGGTTTTCAGCGATGGCGCGGGCGTTGTTCTCCTCAAAAACCTGGAAGCCGCCCGACAGGACGGTGATTTGATTTATGCCGTCATAAAAGGCGTGGGAGTCAACAACGACGGCGCCGGAAAGGGTAGTTTTACCGCCCCCAACACCGAAGGACAGGCCGGAGCCATCGCCACGGCCATGGCCGACGCCCGCATCGACCCCGCCACAATTCAGTACGTGGAAGCCCACGGAACTGCGACTCCGCTGGGTGACCCCATTGAAATGGAGGGACTTAAACTGGCCTTCGGGCCGTCAGTTCCTCTTCAGTCGTGTGCCATTGGGTCCATCAAGAGTAACATGGGACACTTAACGGCGGCCGCCGGAGTAGCTGGTTTTATCAAAACCGCCCTCGCGCTCCATCACCGCCAGATTCCGGCGTCCCTCGGTTTTTCGAGACCAAATCCGCACATCAACTTTGCGGATAGTCCCTTTTTTGTCAATACCGCACTCCGTGAATGGGAGTCGGACGGTCCGCGTCGGGCGGGCGTCAGTTCATTTGGCGTAGGGGGCACGAATGTCCACGTAGTGCTCGAAGAATTTGAAAACAGGCCGCAACTTTCTTCACCAGGCCGTGATTTCCAATTACTTACCTGGTCGGCGAAAACACCCGCCAGCCGGGAAGCGTATGGCACTCGATTGTTCGACTATCTTGAGAAAAACCGCACTACGAATCTGGCCGACGTGGCTTTTACCCTCCAAACGACCCGGCCCGATTTCAGCCATCGGCGGTTTCTGGTTTTACCCAAAGATGGCCCAATAACCGAAAACCGGTTGCTGATTCGTCCGGATTTGTCGAACCAAAAAAATGTTACCCAAAAACCGGGGGAGGTCGTTTTTCTATTTCCGGGACAGGGCGCGCAGTACCTCAATATGGGTCGCCAGTTGTACGAAACCGAAACCGTGTTTCGGCAAGCTGTCGATAGCTGTGCGGAGCTGTTGCAGCCTCACCTGCAAATCGACATCCGCGCCATTATTTACGCCCAAATCCCTGATTCTAAAGCCAATGAACGGCTGCGAGATACCCGTTATACGCAGCCCGCACTTTTCGTTACCGAATATGCATTGGCCCGGTTGTGGATGAGTTGGGGCATTGAACCCAGTATTTTCTGCGGTCACAGCATCGGCGAATTTGTGGGCGCTCATCTGGCCGGTATTTTCACGCTGGCCGACGCTCTGAAACTCATCGCGATGCGCGGGCAGCTTGTGAGTGAACTCCCGACCGGCGATATGCTCTCCGTGCGTCTCGAAGCCGACGCGTTGCGGGCAATTTTACCGAAAACCTTGTCCATTGCCGCCATCAACAGCCCGAAACATTGTGTCGTAGCTGGCCCTCAGCCGAACATCGCCGACTTTATTAATCTGCTGGACCAACAAGAAATTCCAAACCGGTTACTGGTGACGAGTCACGCATTTCACTCGGCCATGATGGATCCGATTGTCGGTACGTTCCGGGAGGGCGTCGCGACAATTTCGCTGAATCGTCCCCGAAAACCGCTTATTTCGACCGTGAGCGGCACCTGGCTGACCGACGAACAGGCCGCCGACCCAACCTATTGGGCCAATCATTTGCGACAAACCGTCCGCTTCGCCGACGCCCTGCAGGTGGTTTCGGAACTGGACAATCCGCTTTGTCTGGAAGTCGGACCGGGCAATGTCACGGCGACACTGGCGCGACAACATCCGGCAGTCGGCAAGCATCCGGTGGTGACAAGTCTGGGAAACTGCAAAGGCGTAGAAATCGAAAGCCAGACCCTGCTCCAGGCGCTGGGGCAACTCTGGCTCAACGGTTTACAACCAAACTGGAACGCTTTTTATGCTCAACAGCATCGGGTCAGACTGCCCTTGCCGACGTATGCTTTTGACCGAAAACATTGCTGGCTTGATCCGCCGAAAACGATTCAACCAGCATCAACTCGTCCGGCTCAAACCGAGCTGGTTACCCGTCCGGATAATTCCTCCGTACCACATCCAATCATGAGAAAAACAACCTTCATTGAAAAGGTAAAAGAACTGCTGGAGGAAGCTTCGGGGATCGAAATGGGGGAGGTTTCGCCCGACCAAAGTTTTCTGGAGATTGGCCTGGACTCTCTCCTGCTCACGCAGGTTGCGATCATTCTGAAAAAAGAGTTTGGGTTGCCCATCACATTTCGGCAACTGAACGATGAATTCACGAACCTCGATCAGTTAGCGACCTATCTGGACCAGCAGTTGCCCGCCGATGCTTACCAGCCTGCGCCGACTCAACCCGAGTTTCAAGTTCCAATGACCGTCGCCCAAAACGGAGCATCACCGGTTTTAACAGCCAACGATTCAGCCATTGGCTTGATTGCCCAGCAGTTACAGATTCTGGCGAAGCAGGTTGCGTTGCTTGAAGGAAGCCAATCGACATTGCCAGCGGTTCCGTCCGCTGCCCCGGTTTCGGTTTCTTCCAACGGAAAACCAGCTTCGACCAAACTGGCGGATCTGACACCCGAAGAAGCGATCGAGATCAAAAAACCGTTCGGCGCAACAGCCCGTATCGACCGTCAGGTGACCGAACTGACTCCGCGCCAACAGCGGTTTTTACAGGAGTTGACGGCCCGGTACAACCAGAAAACCGGTGGTAGTAAAGCCTACTCGCAAAAACACCGGGCTGCGATGGCCGATCCACGGGTGGTTTCGGGTTTTAAGCCACTGACCAAGGAAATCGTTTATCCGCTGGTGGTCAACAAGTCAAAAGGCAGCCGGTTGTGGGACATCGACGGCAATGAATACATCGATGCCCTAAACGGTTTTGGCTCCAATCTCTTTGGTTATCAACCCGATGCAATCAAAGAAACGCTCCACGAACAGATTGAACTGGGCTTCGAAATCGGGCCGCAGCACGAGCTGGCCGGAGAGGTCTGTGATCTGATTGCCGAGTTTACGGGCATGGATCGGATCGCCTTGTGCAGCACCGGTTCCGAAGCGGTTTTAGGAACGATGCGCATTGCCCGAACGGTTACGGGTCGCTCACTGATTGTTGCTTTTACGGGCTCCTACCACGGTATTGTGGACGAGGTGATCGTGCGCGGAACACGAAAACTGAAGTCGTTTCCGGCGGCTTCGGGCATCATGCCGGAAGCGGTGCAGAACATGCTGATTCTGGACTATGGCACCGACGAATCGCTGAACATCATTCGGGAACGTGCGCACGAACTGGCGGCCGTACTGGTCGAGCCGGTGCAAAGCCGCCGTCCTGAATTTCAACCGGTTGCCTTTTTAAAAGAAGTTCGGGCCATTACGGCTGCATCGGGAACGGCCTTGATTTTTGACGAAGTCATCAGCGGTTTTCGCATGCATCCGGGCGGTGCCCAGGCCCTGTTTGGCATCAAAGCCGACCTGGCGTCCTACGGAAAAGTGGTGGGTGGCGGCTTACCCATCGGCGTCATTGCCGGCAAAAAGGCGTTCATGGATGCCCTCGATGGCGGTTTCTGGCAATACGGCGATGCGTCTTTTCCGGAAATTGGCGTTACATACTTTGCCGGAACCTTTGTCCGACACCCGCTGGCGCTGGCAGCCGCCAAAGCCTCGCTCACCCGCATGAAAGAGCTGGGGCCGGATTTGCAAAGAGGATTAACCCGCAAAGCCGAACGGATTGCCGAAACATTGAATGCCGATTTTCGGCGGCAGCAACTCCCCTTTTTCGTGGCGCAATTTGGCTCACTCTGGAAGCTGAAATTCAACGAAGAAATCCCGTACAGCGAGCTGCTCTTTACCCTGATGCGGGAAAAAGGCATTCACATCTGGGACGGTTTTCCGTGTTTTATTACCGCTGCACATTCTGATAAAGAAATTGACCTGATCATCAAGGCTTGTCTCGAAAGTGTCAATGAACTAATTGAAGCCGGTTTTTTTGTAAAAAAATCGTTAGATACTGAAGAAAACGAAGATAATTCCGCTCACCTTTCGTCTGATATATTCCCCGTTCCCGGTGCAAAATTAGGAAGAGATCGCAATGGGAACCCCGGCTGGTTCATTGAAAATCCAGACCAACCTGGAAAGTACATGAGCATTGAGTTAAAATGATTTTGCATGGTTGATCACGCTATTTCTCCACACCTCACCCCTGTCGATTTCGATCCGTTTGCGGGTCCGGAGCTCATTCGGCTGGCTCCTGCAACCGAACCGCAGGTAGAAATCTGGTCGGCCTGCTTACTGGGCGGTGACGATGCCAACCGGGCTTATAACGAATCAAGTTCGCTGCGGTTTCAGGGTCATCTCGACCGAAATGCGTTGGAAGAAGCCTTAGGGACGTTAATCCGGCGTCACGAAGCGTTGCGGCTGGCGTTCAGTGCCGATGGTCGCCAGATTCTGGTTTTCCGGGATTTTCCGATTACTCTTTTTTACGAGGATTGTTCGACGAAGTCAGTTACGGAGCGGGAGCAGTGGATTCGTAATTACCTGAAACAGGAAGTTCTTTACGTATTCGACCTGTTGAATGGCCCACTCCTGAAAGCCAGCCTGATCAAATTAACCGACAACGAACACCACTTCGTCATCACGGCTCACCACATCATTTGCGATGGCTGGTCGACCGGCACGATGTTGCAGGATCTGGGAAAAATCTATTCGGCCTACGTGCTGAATACGCAACCCGATCTGCCCCGATCGCCGAAGTTCAGTCAGTATGCCCACGAGCAGTTTGCATTTACAAAAAGCACAGAATACCGCCAAATCGAGCAATTCTGGATCGATCAATACCAGGAGGACGTTCCGGTATTGAATTTACCGACGGATTTTCCCCGGCCCGTTGCGCGAACGTTCAAAAGTAACCGGCAGGATTACACGCTCGATTCCAACCTGGTTTCGGCTCTGAAAAAACGGGGCTTACAGGCCGGCTGCAGTTTTGTAACTACGCTGATGGCCACGTTTGAAGTGTTCCTCAGCCGGGTTACCGGACAGGAAGATATTGCCATTGGACTGCCCGCAGCCGGGCAAACGCTGCTGGATTACAACCGGCTGATGGGCCATTGCGTTAATCTATTGCCGTTGCGGAGTTTTCCGAAAGGCGAACTGTCGTTTCTGGATTTCCTGAAACAGCGCCGAAAAGCCGTTCTGGATGCTTTTGATCATCAGCAGTTGACGTTTGGCAGTTTGCTGAAAAAGCTAAAAATACCGCGCGATCCGTCCCGGATTCCGATGGTGCCGGTGGTGTTCAACATCGACATGGGAATGACCGAAGGTGTCCATTTTCAGGGGCTGACCTACCGGCTTTTCAACAACCCGCGAGCGTTCGAAAGTTTTGAGATCTTCCTGAATGTCAGCGACTCCAACAAAACCCTGACGCTGGAATGGTCATACAACACGCAGTTGTTCAAAGCCGAAACGATCGACCGGATGATGGCCGAATTCGAGTCGTTGATCAAAGCCGTGGTGGCCGAACCAACGATTCGGCTGGATGCCATCCAGTTTTCAAATCCCAACCATTTACTTGAGCAGCTTAAGCGGTGGAATGCAACCGGGGTAGATTATCCGCGCAACACCCCGCTTCATCACCTGATTGCGGAGGCTGCTCACCGGTTTTCCGACAAAACCGCCCTGACTTTTCAAAATCAGAAACGAACGTATGAAGCGTTAAATACCGCCGTAAACCGGCTGGCGCATTATTTGATCGGGAAGGGAATTCGGGTCGGCGATATCATCGGTGTTGCCGTCGATCGATCCCCGGAAATGCTCATTACCTTGCTCGCAGTCATGAAAGCCGGAGCGGTTTATGTGCCGACCGATCCGGAGTACCCGGCTGAGCGGATCGCTTTTATGCTGACCGACTCGGCGGCCAAAATGCTCATCGTTTCCGACAAATACCGGAACCGGTTTCCGACAACGGCCACCGAACTTTCGATTGAACAGGCATTGGCGGAATCGGCAACTTTTTCCACGGTTGAACCGAAGGTGACGGTTTTGGCGACGGATCGGGTGTACATTTTGTATACCTCCGGTTCGACCGGGAAGCCCAAGGGTGTTCAGATTACGCACCGGAATCTGGTCAATTTCCTGCTCAGCATGCAAACCGCTCCCGGCATTCGATCTGAAGACAAACTGCTGGGCGTAACCACGATTTCGTTCGACATTTCGGGACTGGAACTGTATCTGCCGCTGATGAGTGGGGCCGAACTGGTGTTGACGGATGCGGAATCCAGCAAGGATGGCCGGGTTTTACTCGATCTGATCCGGTCGGAACAGATTACAATGATGCAGGCCACACCATCGACCTGGCGCATGATGCTGGCGGTGGGCTGGAACGACGTGCCTCCGTTGAAAGTTCTCTGCGGAGGAGAAGCGCTGCCGAAAGATCTGGCGACTCAACTGAACGCTGCCGGTAACGAGTTGTGGAATATGTACGGGCCAACCGAAACCACCATCTGGTCGACGCTGAAAAAAATCCACAACGAGACCGGTGAACTTATTTCTATTGGTCGGCCCATTGCCAACACGGTGGTTTATATTCTGGACGAAAAACGGAATCCGCTGCCCGTGGGTTTTCCGGGAGAAATTTACATTGGTGGCGATGGCGTGGCACCTGGTTACCTGAACCGCCCCGAATTAACCGCCGAGAAATTCATTCAAAACCCGTTTGATCCGAGCGAAGAAGCGGTTTTATACCGAACGGGCGATCTCGGTCAATTTACATCCGACGGTGAAATTGTCTGTTTGGGGCGCATCGACCAACAGGTCAAAATCCGTGGACATCGCATTGAACTGGGCGAAGTCGAACACACGCTGACGAAACTCGATACGATTCAGGAAGCCGTCGTAGTAGCCCGCGAAGACCGCCCTGGTGATCAGCGTCTGGTTGCGTACGTGGTTACGAAACAGGAAAAAAACCGGCGTACCAGCCCCGACTGGCGAGAAAAATGGCGGGTCATTTACGATCAGGGTATTTTGCACGAAAGCGACATGCACCTATCGGATCAGAATCTGGACGTTGCCATTGTGGAGTTGATCAGTTCCCGAAAAGACATCCGGCCGGAAGTCGATGAGTGGCTGCAGCAATCCATTCGACGGATTAAAGCCCTGAAACCGAAAAAGGTGCTGGAAATCGGGTGCGGAGCGGGCCAACTGGTTTTCGAAATTGCACCGGATACGCAATCGTATATTGCAACGGATTACGCCGAAACCGCTCTGACTATACTGAACAGGAAACTGGCCCTTCAACCCGAAAAATGGCGGCACGTTTCGGTAAAAAGTGCGATGGCCGACGATTTCTCGCAGATTGAAGATTCATCGCTCGATCTGGTTTTGATCCACAGTGTTACTCAGTATTTGCCAGACACTAATTACCTGATCACGGTCATCGGACAGGCGTCCAAAGCGGTTCAATCGGGCGGTTGCATTTTCATTGGGGATGTTCACGGCAAGGATACGCTGCGCATGCATCATGCCTATGATCAGTTTCAACGATCGACGTCCGAAATTACGGTTGCCGAATTCACTAAAATCGTTGATCGGCGGGTTCGACTGGAAGATAATTTTACCGCAGACCCGGCTTTTTTCTATTTGCTTCCGTCCCTAATTCCCGGTGTTTCGGCGGTTGACATTCAGCTCCGGCGGGGTACTTTCCGGAACGAAACCACCAAATACCACTACGATGTCTGGTTGTACGTCGGGACTCCTCCCCAAACCGTTACGGCTGCCAAACAGATTCAATGGACCGCAGCTTATACGGCTGAGCAGTTGGAAAAAGATTTGCTCACCCACCCGCACAAAGTCGTTCGGTTATCCGCTATTGTTAATAACCGCACTACCAGCGATCATACATTCCTAAAAATTCTTGCGGACGCAGCACCAACTTCTTTCCTGAAAGACCTGAAACCGGAACTGGATGCGGCTCCGAAAGGGTCGGACCCGGAACTATTTTTTGAGCTGGGGCCCCGCTTGGGTTTCCAACCCCACATCCGCTGGACTACGAACGGATCGGACGGAACTTTTGAGGTGATTTTCATCCCGAATTTCCTCAAAAATACCATTCCCGAAAAACCGGGCCAGATTCGGCTCAACCAGCCCATCGAAGCATTTGCCAGTCATGCCTACACACCGACTTTGGCCGTTTCTGCCGATCAGATTCAACAATGGAAACAGGCCATTGCGGTGGAATTACCCCCGTATATGGTTCCGGCGGAGTTTGTGGTGTTGCCATCGCTGCCGCTCACTCCAAACGGAAAAATTGACCGGAAGGCACTGCCCAAGCCCTTGACTTCGGCTCATCAGAAGCAGGAAATTTCCGAGATGGTATCGGCCGAGGAAGAACTAATCCGACACATCTGGCAAAGTCTGCTGGGGATTGATCACCTCAGCATCACCGACGATTTTTTTGCGCTGGGAGGCCATTCGCTGATCGCCATTCAGGTCATGACGCAGCTCGAAAAAGAAACCGGCAAGCGCTTGCCGCTGGCCACGCTGTTTGAATATCCGACGATCCAGAAACTGGCCGCCCTGCTTCAGAAATCGCGAAAATCAACCATCTGGAAATCACTGGTACCGATTAAGCCAACGGGTTCAAAAATGCCGATTTACATCATCCACGGCTACGACCTGAATCTGCTCTATTTCAAGAATCTGGTTGAACACATGGACGAAGAACAGCCTATTTATGGCCTACAGGCGCTGGGAGTCGACGGCAATGCGCAGCCAATGGAAACGCTCGAAGACACGGCGACGTTCTACATCAGTGAGATTATAGAGCAAAATCCGGTCGGCCCTTACGCCATAGCGGGCTATTCGTCAGGCGGTTACATTGCCGTTGAAATGGCCCGGCAATTACAGGCAATGGGCAAAGAAGTAAAACTGGTAGGAGTTTTTGATACCAATGCCGACGAATACTCGGCGCATCAGGTCATGGCGCACAAATCGGCCCTCTACAAATTGGGCAAGAAGCTGCACCGGCAGATTCCCAAATTAGTGTGGTTCACCAAATCACTGCTGCAAAAACCGGGGGCTACTTTGCGCTACCAGAAAGGCTACGTAAAACGCCAGCTGACCACCGTATTGGTTGCGCTGGGCCTGGCCGAGCGGCCCAAACCGGAAGGGCTTTCGGATGCGATCATGGCGATTATTGACAAAAATGAAGCCGTTTTTCAAAAATACATCATGGAACCGTACGATGGCGTCATCCATTTATTCCGGGCTACGGAACGACCGTATTACATCGACGATTTCAAGTTTCTGGGCTGGAGCCGGTTTGCGTTGAAGGGCGTTCGGGCGCACGATGTTCAGGGCGATCATAAAACGATGTTGTATCCGCCCCATAACAAGGGATTTGCCCGTGTATTACAAAAAGTGCTGGACAACAGCTAAGCGGCTGTTATCTTTGGCGATGCGTTCCGCTTTTCTGGTTTACAACACACTTCCGGCCGTAAAATGGTCACCGCTGGCCGAGCCGTTTCCGGTTTCCGAACTGCTTGTTATTCGAATCGAGCTGGCACGGTTTTCGGCATTGATTTCGCAGCTTTTTGCTTTGTTATCACCGGATGAGGAAGTGCGGGCCCAGCGGTATTTCCACGAAAAAGACCGGCATCGGTTCATCATTACGCGGGGTTTGTTACGCAGTCTGCTGGGTCATTACACCGGTCAAAAACCGGGTGCCATTCAATTTGTCCAAACTAGTCACAAAAAACCGTCGGTTCGGGGGAGCAACTGGCAGTATAATGTATCCCATTCCGGCGACTGGGCATTGATCGCCCTGAGCAAAACCGCCGTCGGAGTTGACATTGAAAAAATAGACCGGGATTTCCGGTACCAGGATATACTTCCCGAAAGTTTCAGCCCACAAGAACAGGCTTTCATTGAAAAAAGTCCCGATCCACGCACCCGGTTTTACCAGTTATGGACCCGGAAAGAAGCCCTCGTGAAAGCGACCGGCCAGGGCATCGACGAGCATTTCCAGCAGATTCCGACACAGGACGGCTCATACGAAGTAGAAAGTCAACGAATTGGAAATTCGAACCGCTGGATCATCAGTAGCTTTGCGATGACGGAAGGCTATGCGGCAGCTGTTGCCTATGAATCACCGGAACGAATACCTGATTTTTGTGAACTGAATGACTTTGAGTCTTTTGCCTTTTTTCACCCCGACGAGCATTAATTTCCGCTTGAATTTCTTCTGTTGACATTTCAACACCAGGCATTTCAGCATCAAGCTCTTCGAAGAGGTCATCAAGTGCCCGGACCTGTAATTTTCTGGCTTTGTCGCGTCGATCTTTACTCTGAAAACGTCTCAAACGTTTAATAAACTCGGTCTGTTTCAGGACTTTCGTTTGGTTTTCACCTAATTGGAACGCGTTGAATTAACCGGAAATTCTCAAGCTTCCTCGGTCTGCAACTGCTTTTCATACAGTTCGCGGTAGACGCCGTTGGCCGCCAGCAGTTCCTCATGCGAACCGTGTTCGACCACTTCGCCCTCGTCGAGCACGATGATTTTATCCGCCAGTTTGGCCGACGAAACCCGGTGGGAAATCACCACGGAGGTGCGGTTTTCCATAATCCGGTGGAGGTTGTTCAGGATAATATTCTCCGTATTGGTATCGACCGCCGACAGGCAATCGTCCAGAATCAGGATTTTGGGATCGCGGGCAATCGCGCGGGCAATGGAAAGCCGTTGCTTCTGACCACCCGATAACGTAACACCCCGCTCGCCGATCCGGGTGTCGAACTTCTCCGGAAAATCAATGATGTTCTGGTATAAATCAGCGTCTTTAATGGCCTGTTCGGCTTTTTCCTGCGGCATGTCCGGCATCCCGAATTTGACGTTGTTGCTGATCGTTTCGGAAAACAGAAACACTTCCTGCGGCACATACCCCATCTGCCGGCGAATGCTCGTCAGGCTGTAATCCTTCAGCGGAATCCCATCGATCAGTATCTGGCCTTCGGTGGGGTCGTACATGCGCGTGAGCAGGTTCGCCAGTGTGCTCTTCCCCGAACCGGTTGTGCCCAAAATCGCCACGGTTTCGCCCGCTTTGACGTTCAGGTTAAAATCCTTGATGGCGACGATTCCCGAATCCGGGTAAACAAACCGCACATTCCGAAATTCAACTTCCCCCACAACCTCGCGTTCCAGCGATTTTTCCGAAACAATGTCGGTTTTGGCGTTCAAAAACTCGTTGATCCGTTGCTGGGAAGCCGCAGCCCGTTGCGTCTGGCTGGTCGTCCAGCCGAGCGCCATTACCGGCCAGGTCAGCATATTGACGTACAGAATAAACTCCATGATGTTGCCCGGTGTCAGTCGCCCGGTCAGAATTTCCTGCCCGCCCACGTAAACAACAAGTACATTGCTAAAACCGACTAGTAACATAATCAGCGGAAAAAACAGCGAATCGACGCGGGTCAGCTGCAATGATTTTTGCTTGTAAACATCGCTTTCAGTCGTAAAATTGGCCGCCGAATTGTCTTCACGTACAAACGCTTTCAACACCCGAATCCCCGAAAATGCTTCCTGCACAAACGTAGAAAGCCGCGAAAGGCTCCGTTGAATTTCTTCCGAACGTTTAATGATAATGGTATTGACAACATAAATCGCGACCGAAAGAACCGGCAAGGGCAGCAGCACGTACAGACTCAGCCGAACGTTGATCGAAACCATGTAGCTGATTACCAGCACAAATAAGGTAATGAGGTTCAAACCGTACATGATCGACGGGCCGATATACATCCGCACCTTGCTGACGTCCTCCGAGATCCGGGCCATCAGGTCGCCGGTATTGTGCTGGCGGAAAAAACTCAGCGGAAGGGTTTGGTAGTGAATGTAAATCTCGTTTTTCAGATCGTATTCGATGTGCCGCGACATTACGATCAACGTTTGCCGGACCAGAAAGAGAAAGAAGCCTTTTAACAGGGCCATTGCCAGAATCAGCAATCCATAAAACAGGATACTGAACGCAAAGACATCGTATAAGTTACTTTGCAGCCGACTGCCATTGTAGAGAAAATAAATATCGAGCGTCTCCTTCACCAGATCGAGCGAATACCGCACCAACTGCGCCGGAATGATCCCAAACAGGTTGGAAATAATGGTAAAAGCGGTTCCCCAGATCAGGTACCATTTGTATTTGAGTAAGTATTTGTTGAGGTGGGAAAGTGCTTTCACTTCAGGCGACGGCTTTCAATGGAACAAAAAGAGCTGCTGGGTCGGTAACAGAAAACCGGTGGGAATAGTTTGTTGTCTTGAACCCGGATTGCACAGATTAAGGGATTAAGAGGATAGCCTCCGGCTAAAAAACACCAATGACAATCCTAGTTAATCCTTTAATCTGCGGAATCCCAGTTCAAGACTCTTAATCCTTTAATCTGTGTAATCCGAGTTCAAGACAATTTCAGACATTTTCCGTACTTTTGTACCCAATTACCAATCTTCGAAATATCGAACCGAGTTCTTTGTTTCTTGCCGGACCAGAATGCTAAACAGACGTTTATTGCGGATTAAAGTGATGCAGGCTTTTTACGCGCTGCGCCAATCCGAATTATCAAGTCGGCAGTTGGCTGTCGACGCCATTACCGAAACTTTTCAGCGTGACCTGAATTCGATGGAGGTGCAGAACCTTCAGCAGTTGGAAGGCTACCGCCGACTGGCAACGGTTTTGTTTGAAGAAGGATTGAAAGCAGGCAAACCGTCGGAAGAGGAGGACATTCCACGGAAAGTGCTCGTTGCCGCCAATCAGGCCCTGGTCGAATACCGAAATAGCACCACGAAAGAACGTCAGCGGGTATTGCAGGCTTTGATCGACGATGTTCGGACACTGGACAACTCTTACATCCGGCTGCTGACCTTGCTCCTCGAATTGGCCCACGTGGCCCAGATTGACCGTGAACGGCTGTACGAAGACGTGGACGCCCGCCCGATTGCGAAGGAATCGGGTCTGGATAAAAACCGGATGATCAAAGCCCTCCGGGAGTTCAAACCGCTGGAAGTGGAGCAGATTCGGCGAAAAGTCGAGTGGGGGGAAGATTTTCAGATGGTGCGGACAATCTACAACGACATCCTGAAAGAAGACGACACGTACCGCGCGTATTGTGAAACCACCCAACACACCGCTGACGAGGACCAGCAACTGGTTCAGCACATACTGCGCAACGTATTGCTGAAACAGGAGCCCGCCAAAAGCTATTTTGAGGAGTGGGACCTGAGCTGGTCCGAAAACGGCGAAGTGGTGCGGAGCATGGCCATAAAAACGCTGAAATCCGTTCAGACGGCGGACGGTTTGAAGTTGCTGGCTTTGACCGACGATTGGGAAGAAGACCGGTTTTTTCTGGAAACGCTGTACAAAAAAGCCCTGGAAAACGACGACGAATATGAAAGTTTGCTGGCCGATCAACTGACCAACTGGGATGTCGAACGGGTGGCGCAACTGGATAAAATCATTCTGAAACTGGCATTGGCCGAATTGCTGAATTTCCCAAACATTCCGGTTAAGGTAACGATTAATGAATTTATCGAACTGGCAAAAGTGTACAGTACGCCGAAAAGTGGCAAATTTGTCAACGGTATCCTGGATAGTTTGTCGGAGAAATTAAAAACGTCGGGCCAACTCCGCAAGAGTGGCCGGGGTTTACTGGATAATAAATAAGTTTATCTTTCCGGTGGTTTTGCGTTTATAGAGGAAGACAAAAGAACAAAGAGAAGAGCTAAACGACTCGTCGCTTTAAACGCTTCTATTCGCTCTGGTCTGACTGTCAATTACACAACAAACCACTGACAATCAAGTACAATTATGAACAGAACAAGCCAAATACTGACTGCTTTCATGACGGGTTGTATCACCGGAGCCGCACTGGGCCTATTGTATGCACCTGATAAAGGAGCCGTCACCCGTGACCGGCTGACTTACCGCCTGTCGAAATACCGCGAGCAACTTCGCTCCCTGCTGGATGATATCTTAAAAACCGATCAGTTGCCCGCCAGCGTGGCCAAAACCGAAGGCCAGCGGGTGGTGAACGATGCCCGTGAAAAAGCCGAAAAATTGCTGGAAGACGTGGACCGTCTGATGGCCCAAATCAAACAGCAGGGTTCCTAAATTTATATAGTCAATGGTCAGAAAATGAACGGTTTTCTGACCATTTATTCTGTTAACACCACGTGATGAAAAACCTTATCATGGGTCTGCTGCTCCTCGCTGGCGCAGTAGCCTGCAACCAGAGTCAGAAAGACTCGAAAAAAGAATTGGCCGGTAAGATGCCCAAAATTGTTTTCGCCGACAAAGGTGTTTACGATTTTGGCGACCTGACCGAAGGCGATACGATTGCGCGCCAGTTCAAATTTAAAAACGAAGGAGAATTTCCGCTGATTATCAACAACATTCAGGCTTCCTGCGGATGTACGACCCCCGAATGGCCCAAAACGCCGATTGAACCCGGCCAGGAATCGTCCATCAAGGTGTTGTTCAACAGCCAGGGAAAACGGGGGGTTCAGAATAAAACCGTAACGGTTTATGCCAACACTGATCCGGCCTATACCGAACTCGCGTTTCGGGTCATGGTAAACCCGCGGGCAGATTCCAGTTCGGTTAGCCGTGCGAAATAAACCGGTTTTATTGCCACCGAATAACCACTCAAAATAGCAATCAATCCATTTTAAACTTCTCCTTGTCAAAATGAATTTTCAGTCAATTTTAGTGCAATTACCGGGCGGATCGTCCAATTCCATGGTTTGGAATATCGTTCTGTGGGTCGGTATTTTCGTGGTGTTCTACTTTTTCATGATTCGGCCGCAACAGAAAAAGCAAAAGGATCAGAAAAATTTCATCGAGAACCTCAAAAAAGGCGACGGCGTGGTCACCATCGGTGGTCTGCATGGCAAAGTCTACTCCGTTGAAGGCACCACCATCACACTGGAAGTTGACAAAGGATTGAAACTGACGTTTGAAAAAACCGCCATCTCCCGCGAAGCAACGGTCAAATTGCCAGCGTAATTAAAATTCAATGATGAATGATGACGGAGCCGCCCGCACGGTGATGAACGATGAATGTTTATCGACAAAACTCATTCATAATTCAGCACCGCGCGGGCGGCTCCGTCATCATCCATAATTCCCTTCTTCGCTTGTGCCACTAACGACCACCCAATCACGCCCTGTTCAACTGCCGACGCTGGTTTTGTGTCTGGTGGCGGCTGCTGTTATCTGGTTGCTGAATGCCCTCAACAAGAATAATTATACGGTTAGCGTGCAGTATCCAATCGAGTTCGTTTACAACCAGAAACTGTACGTTCCCACAACGCCCCTGCCCAAAACGATTGGCGTCAGTATAACGGGTAACGGCTGGAAGCTTTTCCGGAAATCATGGCTTCCGTTTCGGTCGCAACCCATTCGTTATCCGGTTGCGAATCCGCTGCAAACCAAATTCATCAACACCGCTTCGCTGGCGGCTGCTTTAACCGATCATGCGAAGGATGTCCGGGTCAATTTTGTGGCTGGCGATACGCTAACGCTGAATTTCGACCGACTGGCCGCACAGGAGGTGCCGATTATTGTCGATAGCGCAGGCATCGATCTGGCAGATCGCATGGTGGTGTCGAGTTTCATCAATGTATCGCCCCGAACCATCCGGTTTGAGGGCCCGGCCCGCTTGCTGCGCGCCATGCCCGACACGATTAAAGTGAAGATTCCGGCCCGGCGGCTGGCCCTCAGTTACGACGAAGAACTGCGGCTGCCTATTCCCCGCCATCCGCTCATTCGGGCCAGCGCCGATCAGGTAACGGTCAGTTTTGAAGTCGCCGAATTACTTCAGCCCCTTCCGCTCCCTCCTGCCCCCCAACCCGAAAAACCCGCTAAAACGACAAAAGCGGTAAAAGCTAAGAAATCTGCCAAAGCGAAATCTGTCCGTAAAAAATGAGCCTACCGTTGAAAAGGCCCCTGTTGATTGGTGTCACCGGCGGAATCGGTTCCGGAAAAACCACTGTATGCCGCATTTTTGAAGCCTTCGGAATTCCCGTCTATTACGCGGATGACCGGGCCAAATGGCTGGTCGATCATGATGCCATTTTGAAAGCGGATATTACCCGGTTACTGGGTCCCGAAGCATACGGCCCCACCGGGTATTATGACCGGAGCTGGGTGGCCGCGCAGGTATTCGGGAAACCCGATTTATTGCTGCAGCTCAACGCGTTGATTCACCCGCGCGTGTATGCCGACACCGCACTTTGGGCGAGCGATTTTTCGGAAAAACCGTATGTTATCAAGGAAGCGGCTTTGCTGCGGGCAGCCGGTGAAGACGGTAATAACCTCGATAAACTGATCGTCGTCCAGTCGCCCCTGGAGCTTCGCATTCAACGCGTTCACAAACGCGATCCGCACCGGTCGGAGAAAGAAATCAAGAACATCATCAGTCGGCAGATCAGCGACGAGGAACGCATCGAAATGGCTGATTACGTGATTTATAATAACGAAACCCAGTTGCTGATTCCCCAGGTTATCCGGCTTCACGAAATCTTCAGCCGAGCGCAGGAATAATCCGCCTTTTTTACGTATCTACGGGCTTCAGTCCGTATTTTTTTGAGGCTATTTTGTAAATTGTTCTCTAAAAAACACGATTGAAGTCCGTGAGTACTATGAAAAAACTGCTATTCATTGCCGCCTGCGGGCTTAGTTTTCTGGCCGGAGCTTTTGTCGCCGACAACGATCCGGCCAAACCGTTAACCTCCGAAATCGTCGATGCAGCTTCCAGCGTTTTCGGACTGACTTTTACTGCCGCCGAACGCGATTCGATGCTGGGAAACCTCAACAATTACCGCAGCAACTACGACGCCATCCGGAAAATAGAGCTGACCAACGACGTGGCTCCGGCCCTGTATTTCAATCCGTTACCCACCGGTTTTAAAATGCCGCAGGGTGCAGCTTCGTTCAAAGCCAGCCCCGTTGGGAAAACCGTACTGCCCGCTAATCGGGACGAACTGGCTTATTATTCCGTTGGCCAACTGGGCGAACTCCTCCGCACGCGCCAGATCGCATCCGAAGAACTGACCAAATTCTTCCTCAACCGGCTTAAAACCCACAACGACAAGCTATTGTGCGTCATCACGTTTACCGAAGAAACCGCCCTGCAACAGGCTCGCCGGGCCGATGCCGAAATCAAGGCGGGCAAATACCGGGGACCGCTGCACGGTATTCCGTACGGCGCGAAAGATTTGTTTGCGAAGAAAGGTTATAAAACGACTTGGGGATCAGTGCCTTACCAGAACCAGACGCTGGATTACGACGCGACGATCATTCAACGACTGGAAAAAGCCGGAGCGGTTTTGTGCGCCAAACTGACAATGGGCGAACTGGCGATGGGCGACGTCTGGTTTGGCGGAAAAACCCGGAATCCGTGGGACCCGTCGACCGGTTCCAGCGGTTCGTCGGCAGGCTCCGGTTCAAGTGTTTCAGCGGGATTGCTCCCGTTCGCAATTGGTACTGAAACACTCGGTTCCATTGTCTCGCCCTCCACCGTCAACGGCATCACCGGCCTACGCCCGACGTACGGACGCGTCAGCCGCTACGGTGCGATGGCGTTGAGTTGGTCGATGGACAAAATTGGGCCGATGTGCCGGTCGGTCGAAGACTGTGCGCTGGTTTTCAACGCGATCTACGGCCCGGACGGGCATGATCCGACGGTATTGGCGGCTCCATTCCGGTATGCTCCGCTGGCGTCGTTGCAGAATGTGAAGATTGGGTACGTGAAAAAAGTGTTCGATGCCGACTACCCCAACAAAGCCAACGATCAGGCGACGCTCGAAACGCTCCGCAAACTCGGTGCCACGCTCGTACCGTTTGAGCTACCGGACATTCCCGTCGGTAAAATGTCCCACATTTTGAGTGCTGAAGCGGCTGCGGCTTTTGACGAACTAACGCGTTCGGGTAAGGACGATCAACTGGTGCGGCAGGTTCGCGGTGCTTGGCCGAATTCGTTCCGTTCGGCCCGGTTTATCCCAGCGGTCGAATACATTCAGGCCAACCGCGTTCGGACCCAACTCATCAACGAAATGGCGCAAACCCTGAAGGGTTTCGACGTGTACATTACCCCGACTTTTGGCAATTCAAATCTGGCGCTGACCAACCTGACCGGCCATCCCTGCGTGGCCCTTCCAAACGGTTTTACCGCCAAAGGATTGCCCACGAGCATTACGTTTATGGGTCAATTGTTTGACGAAGGCCGATTGCTGGCCGTTGCCAAAGCCTATCAGGATGCGACGGTTTTCCACAAAAAACACCCGGTTCTTTGAGCTTCCACAATTGTTCAAAGAACCGGTTTTTACTCCCCTTTGGATTTGCCCAGTTCCGCGAATGGAATGACGCCCGCGCGCTGCGTCCAGGCGTCGTACAGGGCCGCCAGTTGTTTGACGCGCTCCGGTTCTTTGGCGCTGACATCCTCCAGCTCAGACCGGTCGGTTTTCAGGTTGTAGAGTTCCCAGCGGTTTTCCGGGTATTCCGAAACGAGTTTCCAGTCGCCCTGCCGAACGGCGCGGTGCCCTTCGTGTTCAAAAAAGAGCGCATCGTGCCCCTTCCAGGTCGTTCCGCGAAACAACGGCACCAGGCTTACGCCTTCCGTGGGCGTGATGGCGTTGCCTTTGTAGGTTTTGGGATACGTGCCGCCCGCCAGGTCGAGGCAGGTCGCCATGATGTCGATGATGTGGCCCGGCCGTTGGTCGATGCGACCCGGTTTTACGATCGAAGGCCCGTAAGCAATGAAAGGCGTGGCTGTTCCTCCTTCATACTCCCAGTGTTTGTACTGCCGAAAAGGCGTGTTGCTCAGGTTCGCACCCCGCATTCCGTAGGCCGTAAACGACGAGGGATCGCTGGACGGTTTCTTGCTGCTTTCGTAAATAGCCGGTAAAAAATTAGTGGGTTTGATGTCTTCGTGACTGGCACCGTTGTCCGACAAAAACAGAATCACCGTATTCTGATCCTGCCCCGTTTCCTTTAATTTTTGGCGGATGCGGCCGATATTCTGGTCCATCCGGTCGATCATGGCCGCATAAACCGCCATGTTATCTTCCCAGCTCTTTTTTTCCTCCTCACTCAGCGTTTCCCAGGCCGGAATCTTTTGATCGCGGGGTGAAAGCTTCGTATTTTTCGTCAGAATGCCCGATTCCTGCATCCGGCGGTACCGCTCTTCGCGGAGTTTGTCCCAGCCTTTGGCGTAGGCTCCCCGGTATTTGGCAATGTCTTCCGGCAGCGCATGCAACGGCCAGTGGGGCGATGTAAAGGCCATGTACAGAAAAAAAGGCTGGTCTTTGGGATGCTGCCCGATGAACTCCACCGCATGATCGGCAAAGGCGTTGGTCGCATAATAGCCCTTTTCCGGCTTGTATTCCTGATCATCCAGCGCAAGGGTGAGCTTCTGATTCGGGCGGTAGGATTCGTTGCCGAAATAACTGCTGGCACCGTCGATCAGGCCAAAATACCGGTCGAAACCGCGCTTGACGGGCCAGTATTCGGGTTTGGTGCCCACGTGCCATTTGCCCGCCATGTAGGTTTTGTAACCGCTTTGCTTCAACGCTTCCGCAATGGTGACGCAATTCTGGTTCAGGTAGCCCTGGTAGGCGGGTTGCTTCCGGCTGTTCACCATATCGCCCACCCCGGCCTGGTGCTGGAACAAACCGGTGAGCAACGACGCCCGGGTGGGACAACACCGCGACGCGTTGTAAAACTGCGCCATCCGAAGCCCGTTTTTCGCCATGTCATCCAGATTGGGCGTTTTAATTTCCGATCCGAAGCTGCCAATATCGGAATACCCCATATCGTCGGCCAGAATCACGATGATGTTCGGCTTTTTGGGCGGTGGTTGCAGCGCCGGAGAAACAAAGAGTGACAAGGCCAGAAAGGGTGCTAATAATTTGATTACCATAATCCTATACGGTTTTACTTTTTACATCTGATTAGTTAAACACACCCGTATTGCCTTTTGCCCAAACCGGTTCGAGCTGTTTAATCACGTCCGGATGGGCATCGGCGACGTTGCGGTTTTCGTGCGGATCGGTTTGATGATCGTACAGTTCCACCGTCGGCTGCTGCGCCCGGAAATACCGGGTGTAGCGGTATTGATCGGTCCGCACCGTGATGCCCTGTTTGAAATAGCTATAGGCCACGTTGTTCCAGTTTGCCGGTTTTCCTTTTTTCAGAAGACTGCTGAAACTTTTGCCGTCGACCGGAGCCGGTGATGTGACCCCACAGAGCTCCATCAGCGTCGGGTAAATGTCGATGGAGCTGATAATCTCGTTCCGAACCAGACCGGTTTTTTGTTCGGGTGTTTTGACAATCAGCACACTACGAACCGACTGGTCGAAAATGGTGTGTTTGCCCCACACCCGGTAATCGCCGAGGTGCCAGCCGTGGTCGCTCCACAGCACCACAATCGTGTTCTGATCCAATCCCAATTGCTTCAGCGCGTCCAGCACCTTGCCCACCTGTGCATCGGTGTAACTCACCCCCGCGTAATACGCATGGCGCAACTTCCGGGCGTAGGCATCCGAAACCGGTTTTTCCAGCGACGCCTGTTCGTCGCCCAGCGCGTATTGGTTGAACTCGGAACTCTGGTGTAAACTCGCCGGATTAACGTGTTCGGGAATCGTCGGTGAATCCGTCAGCGGAATTTTCGCTTCGTCATACAGATCCCAGTATTTTTTCGGCGCCGTGAAGGGAAGGTGCGGTTTGAAAAAACCGACGCCCAGAAAGAAGGGCTGGTTTTTCGTCGCCAACTCCTTCAATTTCCCCACTGCCAGATGGGCCGTCAACCCGTCCGGATACCCGTCATCGCCCACCTCGGCCTCCTCATACGGTTTTACTTTCGACTTCTTTCCTTGTCTGTTTGAGCCATCCGCGTAACCGAAAAAAGCATTCCAGCCCGTCACCCATTTCCCCGGATCGAACAGCATTTCGTCCCAGCTGTGCGGCAGTTCCAGCTTATCGCTTTTCGGATCGTTGTAGCCATACACGTAACCATCGGGCGAATGACTGATTTTGCCCATGCCCACGGTGTAATAGCCATTCCGGCGCAGATTGTCAATGAAGGTTTCCGGGACCTCGGCTCGCGGTTTTCCGGCCACCTGCTTTTCGAGCGCTTCGTTCGTGACATCCACCGGATGGCGCGGCAACCGGCCCGTCAACAGGCTATACCGCGACGCCCCGCAGGTCGGCTGCGTCACGTACTGACGACTAAACAAAACCGATTGCTTCGCCAGCCGGTCGATGTTGGGCGAATGAATGACCGGATTTCCGTAACAGTTCAAATCAGGACGCAGGTCATCGATGCAAATCAAAAGCACATTTGGATGCCGGGACGGTTTTTGTCCGGTTCGGGTCAGAGCCAGCATACCCAGCAAACCGATGGTAATCGCGCAAACCAAAATCCATTTCATTGACCTGTAAAAGTTTAAAAAATTTAGAGTTTATAGTCTATAGTTGTATTGAGTGATTAGATTATTCCTATCATTATGCCGGACCGCGACAACCCCACCCCAACCCCTCCCCCGTAGGGAGGGGCTAAACCGGTCTGCTTGCAAAGCCCCTCCCTACGGGGGAGGGGTTGGGGTGGGGTACAACCAAATCATTCAATTCGTATAGATATTAGTAGATAACCCACTTAATCCAAGCTACATAACAGAAGTATTTGAACTATAAACCAAAACCTTTAAACCAGATAAGATACTAATACCCCGGATTCTGGGTGAATTCGCCCGGATTGGTCACGCGGTCGATCTGCGTTTGCGGAATCGGCCGTACCAGATGCGTCTCCTTGATATTGGGGGCCGCGTCCAGGTTGTATTTTTTGACCCGTGCCAGCAACTGCCCGGTGCGTTTCAAATCATACCAGCGGTGCATTTCGCCCGCCAGTTCGCGGGCCCGTTCATCCAGGATAAAATCGAGGTTAATATCATTGGCCGTCACCTGCATATCTTTTTCCTTTCCGGCCAGTGCCGCCCGGGTCCGCACCACGTTGAAATAAGCCGCAGCATCGGCGGTTTTGTTCTGACGCCAGGCTGCTTCGCCCGCAATCAGGTACATCTCGGCCAGCCGAATCACGATAAAATCCCGGCGACCATCGGTGGCGTTTACACTCGTCCGCAGGGGATCGATGTATTTTTTGAGCACCGGAAACCGCCGACGTTGCCCTCCACCGATTTCATTGTTCGTAATGGTTGACGCCCCCACCCAGGTATCCTTAAAATCGATGTACCAGTAAGGTGCCTGATTCTGAACCGCGTCGGGCACGGAGTAAGGAACAATTTTGATGGCGGTATCGCCCGGCATAACGGTTTTCCCGTTGATCGTTCCCTTATTGTTGGCAAACCAGACGGTTTTAAACGACCCGTCCCACCGGCTATCCTTGGCTGGATCGAACAGTTTGATGAGGTAATTTGTCGGCATAAACCGCTGATACGCCCGCCCGTTGGGCAAATCCCGGATGATGGTCGGGTTTTGGGTGTAGTCGAAAACAAAGAACAGGTGGCTTTGATTGCCTTCGCCATTGGTCAGCGGATCGGCAGTATACTGCACCGACCAGACCACCTCGGAATTCAGTTCATTGTTGATATCCCAAATATTGGCAAACGGTTTAACCAGCTGAAAATCATAACTTTTCGTTACCAGATTAGCCAGTCGTTCGGCTTCGGCCCAGTTGCCCAAGGTGAGTTGCACCCGCGCCAGCAGCGCTTCCGCAGCCGGTTTTGTAATCCGCCCGTAGGCTGCCGCTTTGGCCGGAAGTTGCGCAATGGCGTATTGCAGATCAGGAACAATGCCTTTTTCGTAAATCGTCGCAACGGGCGTTCGATTGGCCGTTGTGACCACGCCGATGGTTTCTTCCAGCGAAAAATGAACGTCACCAAATTGCTGAACGAGGTGAAAATAGTACAGAGCCCGCAGAAAACGGGCTTCGGCCACGATGCGGTTTCGGTTTGCTTCGGTCAGCCCGGCCACGCCCGGCGCCCGGTTGACCACGGCATTGGCCTGGTTAATTCCGACGTAAAAATTATCCCAGATTACCGTTACAAACGCATTGGAACCCAGGAAATTGGCCGAATAATTATTGATATCGGGGTAATTGGTCACCCCGCCAAAACCGTTGGTGAAATCATCCGTTCCGGGAACCGTCAGGAAGAACGCTTCTTCCCGGCCGTAAAACCGGCGGAGTGGCGTGTAAACCGCCTTGAGACCGTCTTCCAGCCCTTTTGGCGTCGAGTAATAACTATCGGCGGTGGCCAGCCCCACGGGCGTTTCTTCCAGAATGTTCTGGCAACCGGAAAAGCCCGTAACCAGAATCAGTAAACTAAGTAGAAGGTTGCTATTTTTCATGGTTTGAGGCACGACTTAAAATTTAAGATTCAGACCGAATACGTAGGTTGCCGATGTCATTGGCGTTGCTCCGCCCACGATGCCCGTCGACGATTCGGGATCAACCAGTTTGTACGGCGAGAAAATGAAGGCATTATCGGCGGTTCCGTAAATCCGCAGGCTCGAAATGTGCACTTTCGCCAGCAGGCTTTTCGGCAGCGAATAGCCCAGGGTGATGTTCCGGATTTTGACAAACGACCCATCGTAAAACCGCACCGCGTCGGCGTACAAAGGCGCCGATGCCGCGTAGGGCATCGGAATGGAATTCGAGGGATTCGTGGGCGTCCAGTAATCAAAATTCAGGCTATTGAACCGCCCCTGCCACTGGTTTCCGCCCAGGTTATGAAAATCACTCCGGAGCATTTGCCCCTGCCGCGCATAGACCAGAAACGAAAAGTCGATTCCCTTGAAACTGAACCGGTTCGTCAAACCGCCACTCCACTTCGGAACGGTAGAACCCAACACCGTCCGGTCGTCGGAATTGATCACGCCATCGGGTTTGTTGGTCAAATTTCCGGCGGCATCCCGGCCATTAACGTCGGCAATTTTAATATCGCCGGGGCGTTGTTTCGCTTCGGCAGCCGCCTGAGCCGCTTCGCCGGTCTGCCAGATACCCAATTGTTTGAAGTTATAAAA
Source organism: Larkinella rosea (assembly GCF_003858635.1). GTDB lineage: Bacteria > Bacteroidota > Bacteroidia > Cytophagales > Spirosomataceae > Larkinella > Larkinella rosea. Next base: position 336,127 of record NZ_RQJO01000009.1, on the reverse strand, counting down.
AACCGAGATCGGCTGACCAATAAACCACTGATTACCTACATCGTCCTTGCCGTTGAACAAATCAACAATCTCTTCCTTGTTGGCAAACAGATTCAGTCCGGCGTCCCATTTAAAACCAGAACTGGTGTTTAAAACCGTGCCGTTCAGCGTCAGTTCCCAGCCCCGGTTGCGGGTGGCGCCGATGTTTTGCAAAACCGATGCGTAACCAGACGAAATCGGAATGAGCCGGCTCAGCAGCAAATCGCTGGTTTTGGTGTCGTACCGTTCGATGGAACCGGTGATCCGGTCGCCCAGGAAACCGAAATCAAACCCAACGTTCAGGGTTTTGGAGATTTCCCACTTCAGATCGGGATTCGGGATAACGCTCAAGCCGTAGCCGTAACCGGGATCATTGCCAAAGGCGTAGATCGAACGGCCCAGCCCGCCCAGCGTCTGGTATGGCGCAATCGACGTATTGCCGACTTCGCCGTAACCCACCCGGAGTTTCAGAAACGAGAGCGTTTTATTACCCGACAGAAAGGCCTCGTCCGAAATTACCCAGCCCGCCGAAACCGACGGAAAAAACGCCCATTTATTTCCTTTCGACAGGCGCGAGGAGCCATCGGCGCGGCCGGTCAGCGTGAGCAGATACCGGTCTTTAAAACCGTAGTTGATCCGGCCCATGTACGACAGTAACCCCCACTGCGTCAGGGAGCTGGTGATGCCGGTAACGGTTGTGGCGCTTCCCAGATCGTAGAAGGAGGAGGTTTCGATCGGAATATCCCGCCCGCTCGCGCTCGACGATTCAAAGCGGTTTTTCTGCGTACTGAACAGCCCCACTACATTCAGCGAATGCGCCCCAAATTTCTTGTTGTAACTCAACAGATTCTCAAGCGTGTACGCAAAATTCTGCTGGTTTTCGACCGTGGCCGTGCTGGCGCTTCCGGCCAGCGTGCCGTTGTAATTTCCCCGGCGGTAGGTACTGAAATCCGGGCCGTAGTTCAGTCGGTACGTCAGCCCTTCGGCGATTGTATATTCGCCGAAAATCGTGGCAAAAATCCGGTATTTCTTCCGCTCGTCTACGAATTGATTCGGCTGATACTCCAGCAAGGGACTCGTAATATTGCCTTCGCGGGGGTTCGGATACGCTAAGAAACCGCCATTGGCATCGTACGGTGCCACCAGGGGCGAAAACGTCAGGGCATTGGTATAAGGCGCGTTTGCCATCAGGTTCTGTACATCGGTCGAAACCGTTGCGCTTACCCCCAGCCGAAGCCGCTCGGTCAGTTTGGTGTCGATATTGGCCCGAAACGAATAGCGCCGGTAATCACTTTTCTGCATGACGCCCTTTTCGTCGAAAAACGAACCGGACAGGTAATAAGTCGTATTCTTGGACCCGCCACTGGCCGAAAGCTGGTGGCTTTGCTGAACGCCGTCGCGCAGAATCAGGTCGAGCCAGTTGGTCGAAAGGCCTTTCGCCAGATTGTCGATTTCCACACTGCTGAGCAGCGAAGCATCCTGGCTGGCGTTGTCGGGAGCGAGTCCGCGCGAGATGCGTGCATACCGGACAAACTCCTCGCCATTCATCAGATTCAGGTCCTTTTTGGCCTTTTTGACGCCGTAATAGCCATCGTAACTCAACACGGTTTTCCCTTCCTTGCCGCGTTTAGTCGTAATCAGAATCACACCATTAGCGCCCCGCGATCCGTAAATGGCGACGGCACTGGCATCTTTCAGAACCTCCATCGACTCAATGTCGTTGGGGTTGAAGTCGTTGATATTCACGTCGGTCGGAATGCCGTCGATGACGTATAGCGGATTATTGCTGGCGTTGATCGACCGGTTTCCGCGAATCCGAATCGTCGGGTTGGAACCCGGAGCGCCATTGGCCCGTACGATGTCGACCCCCGCCAGCCGGCCCTGCGCATTGGCGAGAAAATTGGCCGACGGCGTTTCGGCGATATCTTTGCTGGAAATCGACGAAATAGCCCCCGTCAAATCCCGTTTTTTCTGGGTTCCGTAGCCTACTACAATGATCTCACTCAGCGTTTTTTCGTCCGTTACCAGCGTGACGTTCAGAACGGTTTTGGTGCCGACCGGAATTTCCTGCGTCAGATAACCGACATAGCTGAACACCAACACGGCGGCTTTATCCGGCACCTGAATCCGAAACTGGCCGTTGCCGTCGGTGGTGGTGCCGCGCTGGGTGCCTTTCACAATGATGGAAACACCAGGCAACCCCTCTCCTTTTTCGTCGGCAATCGTTCCGGTAATTGTTTCCTCGGCGGGTTGCACCAGCCCGGACGATTCAGATGAAGATGATTTGGCGTTTGGAACCGGCGCCAGCGGTAAACGGTTCAGAATGATCTGTTTACCCGACACCTCGTAGCCGAGGTTTAGCGGTTTTAGCATTTCTTCCAGCACGGTTCCCAGCTTTTCGCGCTGCACATGGAGCGACACTTTTCGTTCGGCCTGAATCAGACTGGTGCTGTAGAGAAACCGGATTTTGGTCTGCTCTTCAATGAGCGCCAACACGGATTTTACATCCTGGCTTTGCACCTGAATCGTCACTTTGGTATCTAAAATGGCCTGTGCACGAATACCGGTGGCTAAAGCGATGCTGGTTAAGAAACCGGAAATAAATAGTTGCAGGCAACTCATTTCCAAGGCTTTTCGCCAGGAAATCAAGGTAGGAAGATTTATTTTCATCTAGTCACTTAGTTGGGTTATTGATTGCATAATGAGATTCTCCATTGCTCCGATAGGGCAAATATATAGCTCTATGATCAATCAGGAGCTTTTTACTTCACAAAACCGGTAGATTTTATATACATTTTTTTTGTAAGTATAAATCAAGTTGTCAATCCAGTTCAACTACTGACAACCCTTGGCTGAAATAACAATCTGGGCGTCAACCACTTCATATCGCCCTTCGATACCCTTACAGAGCAGTGAAAGTTTTTCAAAAAGCGGTTCGTCCGATAAATACGCCGTTAACAAACAATGACCGAGCAGGTCTTCATCGTACACAATATCGACCCCGTAGGCCTGCTCCAGCGCTGCGAATATTTTGGAAACCGGCTCGTCCTTAAACTCAAAGTTTTGGACCAGAACGGGCAGCGGCTCGGCCACCAGCGTTTTCTTCATCCGAATGTCATCGCGGGAAAACAGAATTTGCTGATTGGGGGTCAATACCACGCCTTCCAGTTCGCGGTTGGCCTGCATTTCGTTGGCGCGGCTGTCGGTTCGGGCAAAAACCGACACTTTCCCGGTTTTCACCTGCACGACCACCTGTTTCCCGACTTCGGCGGCTTTCACCCAGAAACTGGTTCCCAACACTTTTGTAACCAACTCGTCAGCATAGACAAAAAAGGGTTTACCGGGATTTTTGGTCACCTGAAAAAACGCATCGCCCGATAGATACACTTCCCGCTTGTCCTGTCGATTGAAGTCCCGGGCGTAACCGATCCGGCTGTTGGGTTGCAGCAAAACCGTACTTCCATCGGGCAGCGAAACCGTAACGGGCGTTCCGGACGTATTCACTTTTTCGAGCAGCGCCACCGAAGCCTGATCGATCAATTGTTCATATTGCGTGGCCGGACGGTTTTTCGAATACAACCACACCCCCAGGCAAAGCAGCACCGACGCAGCCGCCAGCCACCGCCAGCCGATCTGAAACCGGGAGCCTGGAGCCGACTGAATGCGGTCCTGCACATTGGCAAACATCCGCCCAACCTGCTCCTCATCCGGGAAATTTTCCACCACCTCCTGATCAATCCCCAGCAAAACCGCCCGGGCTTTTTCGACGAGGGCCCGCTTCTCCGGAAACTGATCCAGCAACTGCTGCCAAAAGGCGTCGGTTTCGCGCGTTGGCTCAAACACCCATTGCCGAAAGGTTTCATCTTTTAACAAAGCCTCCAGGTCAGAATTGGCGAAATCCATTATGCGGTTTTTTGGGTAAAAAATTAGATTATCCCTTTATCAGGAAAGAGACGACGCAGCGGGCATTTAACTCACTTCAGGCAAAAAAAGTAGAAAAAAGGCGAGGAAGGTCAGCAAAAAAGCAAATTGCCGGAGTTTAAGCAGGGCCCGTTGCAGCAGGTTACGGACCGATTGTTCATTGATTCCCAGCATCATAGCAATCTGAGGATACGTAAAATCCTGGTAATAGTAAAGGATCAAAACTTCGTATTGCCGCAGCGGAAGCGATTTTAGTTTGGCCTGTAAATCAGCGGTTTGAATCTGTAACAGTTCCGCATTGATCACTTCCGTTTCGGCGGCATGGCTGATGGGCAACAGCAGTTCGTCAGTGGTTTCCCAGCGTTCGGACAGCACCTGATCCGGGCGAATGGACCGGTGAATTTTTCGGCGTAGCGATCGAAACAAATAAAACCGGGCCGATTCGACGTCGCTCAGCCGACTGCGGCTCTGCCACAAGTCAACGAATAAATCCTGAACGGCATCTTCAACGGCCTGTTCGTCACCGGTTATTTTTTTGCCGTAACTGAACAACACCCGGACATACCGCTGGTAGAGCAGCGAGAAGGCGGTTTCATCGCCCCGCTTAAAAGCCTGCCACAAGGTTTTATCGTCCGTTGTTACCGAATAAATCATTCCGGATTGTAAAAAAGATTGCCGATACGCGATAAGAGCCCAGTTACCCTACTTATCTACTCAACTATCGCCCATAAATTCAATCTATTTTTTTCGTTAAATTTGACGTTGCATCAACAAACAGCGGTTTTTATGTTCCGAAAATATTTCCTGTATGGTTTCGTCGTTGTCCTGAGTTTTCCCGCATTTTCTCAGCAAAAACAGCGGTTTCAAAACCTGCAACAGGCACTGGCTGCAACGGGGCAACTAACTGGTTCACAGGGGCCGGCCAGCGTTAACTGGATCGATGGCGGCACCCGGTTTTCGTTCATCGACAAAGGCGTCATCAAATCTTATTCGCCCAAAGAACAACGCGAAGAAGTCATCTTTGATGGGAGTAAACTGACGTTTCCCGGAACCGCCCAAGCGTTTGCCTACGAATCGTTTCAATGGTCGAAAGACTCCAAGAATCTCCTGTTCCAGACGAATTTCCGGCCCGTCTGGCGTCGGTCGGGCATTTCGGATTATTACGTGTATTCGGTAGCCGACAAAGGTTTGAAGCTGGTAGCCAAAGACGCCCAAACCGCCGAATTGTCGCCCGACGGTTCGAAAATTGGGTACGAGCGGGACGGAAACCTGTTCGTTTTCGATTTTGCGTCGCAGCAAGAAAGCCAATTGACCAACGACGCGGCTCCGTCGCTCTACAACGGCCGGTTTGGCTGGGCGTATGAAGAGGAGTTCGGATTGGCACAAGCCTGGGAATGGTCGCCAGACAGCAAATTCATTGCCTACTGGCAGATCGACGAACGCCAGGTTCCGATTTATGCCATGACGGATTACAAGGGTTTTGACGAAAACTTCACCAAACTGCCGTACCCGCGGGTGGGCGACAAAAACCCGACGGCGCGGATCGGTGTCATTGAAATTGGCACCCGGCAATCGCACTGGATGAAAGTCGATTTGGCCGACGGGTACATTCCGCGCATTTACTGGACCTCGCAGGAAGGGCAACTGGCGCTGGTGCATTTGAACCGCAAGCAAAACCACCTCAAGTTGTTTCTGGCAAATGGCCGCACCGGCGACGCGAAACTGATCATGGAAGAAAGCTCGAAATCGTGGATCGATGTATTCGATTTTTTCGCCGGTATTTTGCATTATTTCTACTTCCCGGCCAACTCACAGGAGTTTTTCTGGGTTTCGGAGCGCGACGGCTGGGCGCATATTTACCGCTACGATTATACCGGTAAACTGCTGAATCAGGTTACGAAAGGCAACTGGGAAGTGGTTTTTGTGCACAATGTCGACGCCAAAAACAAGAAAATTTACTACACATCGACAGAGCAATCTCCGACGGACCGGCAGTTGTATGTCGTTGATTTTGACGGTAAAAACAAACAGAAATTGACCCAGACGCCGGGCCGACACAAGATCGATTTTTCGCCGGGCAGTCAATACTACATCGACCGGTTTTCCAACGTCACCACCCCTTTGCGCGTGGATCTGTGCGACACCAAAGGCAAGACGCTGAAAACGCTGGAAGCCAATGCGAATGTGAGCCGATTTTTGGACAATTATGCGTATGTCCCGAAAGAAATTACCCATTTCACCACCTCCGACGGGCAGAAAATCGATATCTCAATCCTAAAACCGCTCGACTTCGACGCGACTAAAAAGTATCCGGTTTTAATCGATATTTACGGGGGGCCGGGCGCGCAATCGGTTTACAATGAGTTCACAACCTCGGGCTGGCACCAGTTTCTGGCGCAGCAGGGGTACGTGATCGTCAGCGTAAACAACCGGGGCAGCGGGGGTTACGGTTCGGCTTTTGAGAAAATTGTCTACGAAAAACTGGGGCTCTACGAAAGCCGCGATTTCGTCGAAACCGCTAAATACCTGGGCACGTTGCCCTGGATCGACGCGGGCCGGATGGCCATCAAAGGCCACAGCTACGGCGGGTATTCGAGCAGTTACACGATGCTGACTCATCCCGGTATTTTCAAGGTGGCGCTGGTGGGTGCTCCCGTCACCGACTGGCGGTTGTATGACAGCATTTACACCGAGCGCTATATGGGTTTATTGCCTGAAAATGAAGCCCTTTATCAGAAAAGCGCAGTTTCGCCCAACGCCAAAAATTTGCAGGGCAAAATGTTTATCGCCCACTCGACGATGGACGAAAACGTGCACGTTCGGAACACCATGCAGCTGATGAATGCGCTGGAAGACGCCGGAAAAGACGCCGATTTGCGCATCTATCCGCCGGGTGCTCACGGGGTTGCCTACAACAGCACGACCTCGCTCCTGCTTCACCAGCAGTATACTGAATATTTGGAAAAGTATTTGAAAAACTAACCGTATCGATTGATTTTAAGCACATTAAAAAACGTTACCAATTTCTGCTAATGTGCTTAAAATCATTCCCCAACCTTAATTCCCTCTTCGTCTAAATACCGGGCAATATTAAAATACTGACCATCCAGTAATTCCAACTCCCGGTTCCAATCCATCGTAAGCCAGGCGTCGGCGGATTGCTCGGCAATCATCACTTGCTGGGTGTCGGTGAAAACCCAAATTACTTTACTGGTACCAAAATCGAGCAGTTTCCGGGTTTTCTTGTTGACGTAGTTGAAGTCTTCGATTTTAGAAATGTCAGCTTTCACATCAATTTCAATGACAACTTTGGCAGGGACATCAACGTAATGGACACTAATTTTATCGGGCGTTAGAACCATTTTCTCATAAACCGCTACAGCGTGGGATAAATTGTTACGATGATCGAGATGTACACCCGCTTCATTTGAAGCAAACCAATACTTTTTCTCATCCAGCGAACGAATCATTATTCTCATGAAATAAGTGACAAGAACCCACTGCAATGAACTGGAACCCATAATTTCTTCCGGTGTTTTTCTGCCAATCAAAACGTCTTCGTATCCACGGTAATATAGTGGTCGCCCATCTAGCACTTCGTAAACCAGTGATTCAAGCGCTACTGTTTGTTTAGACGTTTTTACCGAGGATTTGACACCTACTTTTTTACGGGATTGTCCAGAAACTTCCTTCTTCTCAAGCGTCTCCATATCATATCATTTACTGCAAAATACGGTTTTTCCGGCAAAAAGAATCAATACGCAACTTCCGTCTTATACAAGGTTCGCTCCGAGCGCTCACACAAGGGGATGAATTTCTGATAAAACTCCCGCCAGGAAGGCAGTTGGGTCAGTCGGCAGCGCGACGGTTCCAGTTCGGCGTAGGTAGGATAGGTCAGTTCCAGCACCAACACGTAGCCGGTGCCGCTCAGGTCGGTCAGTAGCCGGGCCTGAATCTGGTCATCAAACTCGTGAGCAGCACTCAAATAGTCCTTCCAAAGCTGAATCGCGGCCCGACTCGCCCCGAATTTCAGGTAAAATACATTTCGTTCGATGAACATGACAGGAAACGGTTTTTAGAAATCAGCTGGTTTTCAGGTCAATATACTGTCCCTAAGCCAGAAACGCCAGTTGAACAACCCGGAATCTAAAACCGCAAACCGCTCACCAATTGCAGCAAACTATACCTCCATTTTCAACGCCTTTCCCACTTCTTTTTGATGGAGCCGCCCAATCGGGAGTTCCTGACCGGCGATTTCGATGTGGCTGGGCGACCAGGCGGTTATCTTGTCGATGGCGACGATGAACGACCGGTGAATGCGCAGAAAATCCCGGTTCGGTAGCATGGATTCGACCGAGCTAATGGCCTGTTTCACCACCAGCGGTTTGGCGGTCGTCGTGATGATTTTAATGTAATCTTTCAGGCTTTCGACGTACAGAATGTCCCTGGTGTAGATTTTCACCATTTTACGATCGGCGCGGAAGTACAGAAATGCACCGCGTTCCGACGGCCCCAGCTCTTTTTCGACCAACGGCTGATCCGGTTCAGCCCCCTGAAGCGAAACCGACTGGGGTTCCAATTGCATGACCTTGGAAACCGCCCGCAAAAACCGCTCGAACGGAATTGGTTTCAGCAGGTAATCGATCACATCCAGGTCAAAACCGTCGAGGGCGTATTCGCGATAGGCCGTCGTAAAAATCACTTTGGGTGGATTCCGCAAACTCCGCAGGAAGTCGGTCCCGGTGAGTTTGGGCATTTTAATATCCAGAAACAGCAGATCGACCGGCATGGACTGGAGTAGACTGAAGGCCTGAACGGCATTGTGGCATTTGCCAACGATCTCGAGTCCATCGACCATTTCGATGTACGATTCGATAATTTCCACAGCGTGGGGTTCGTCATCGATCAGCAGACAACGTAAGTTCATAGTAAGGTATGTATTTGTTGTTGTAAACTAGACCGGTAGTTCCGCTACCGGCAACGTATCCGATTTCAAAACCGCTGGTTTCTTCGGCAAGTGCAACGTCAGGTCGATCAGAAAAGTCTCTTCCTCGGGCTGAATCGTCAGTTGATATTTTCCCGGATACAACAGTTCCAGCCGTTTCCGAACGTTCTGCAAACCAATGCCCCCAACGGAGGCTGGGGCAAAAGTATCCGAATCACGACTATTTACCAACTTAAAAGTCAGCACGTTATCATCAACGGCCAGATCCATAAAAATCCAGGCTTGCTCCAGTTGCTCACTGGTTCCGTGCTTAAAGGCGTTCTCCAGAAACGGAATCAGTAATAAAGGCGCGATCTGCCTACCCTGCAAATCACCCTGAAAATTCAGTGAAATATCCAGCCGCGAGCCGTAGCGCAATTGTTCCAGACCAACGTAATTTTTGATAAAAGCCAGCTCTTTTTCGAGCGAAACTTCCGACGCATTACAGTCGTAAAGCATGTAGCTCAGCAATTGCGACAATTTCAGCACCACCGCCGGTGATTGTTCGGATTTTCGCAAGGTCAACGCATACAGATTATTCAGCGTATTGAACAGAAAATGCGGGTGAATCTGCGACTTCAGCAACTGTAATTCGGCCTGAAATTTCTCCTTCTCGATTTGCCGGAAAGCCTGCTCTTTCAGGTACCAGATTTTGACCAGTTTGATAGCGGCTACAAAACCAGCCACGGTAATTCCACCCCGCAAACCTGCCATCAGCAGATAACTCAAATTTGCTCCCCGGACCCGCGGAGTGCCAAACCAGTTGTGCAAGGGCGTGACCACCCCCACCGAGAGAGCTGCGGAAGCCGAAGCGCTCAAAAACGAAAAGAAGATGACGCCGATGACGATCTTCAGGTACTGCCCCTTGTCGAGGTAGCGGGCAAACAGGACATAAATAATGCCGTAGGCCAGAATCATGTGGGCCGGCATAAAAATGACGGCACCAATACCCGACGACAGCAAACCCATGAAAACCGACAGGGCATTGCCGTATCCCTTATTCACAAAATCGATGATCGGAAAAACGCCGTACAGCAACGTGAAATACAGCCAGACGACACCCCAGAAAAGCCCGTGACGCGCCAGACGGTAGCGAAGCTGATTGGAAAAGATGAAGTTGTTGTTGGCAAGTTGCATACGACGACCGGATGGCTGACCGAATATAGACAAACGACACCAAAACCGCTATGATCCGGGCAAATTGTAGACGAACGGCGGCTCTTCGTCGCTAAACGACCTGATTTACTGGCCTTTTCTCATTCGTCGCCATTCGGTTGACGTATCAACCGCCAACCCGCCCATTGGACGAAAAGGCAAGCATGGAATTTTCGTGGACATTACTTTTAAACCGTCAATTACGACATAAACAACATCTACGAACGAATCGCTCCGGCGACACGACCATGAAAAATAACACGTACTACCGGCTAACACTCCTGGCTGTGATTTTATCCCTATCGGTAACGGCAGCCACTTTTGGGCAGGGACGGCAAAACCGCCTGACCAATTCGCCCCGCGAAGGGTATTGGGTCATTGAATCGCAACCCAGGCAAAAAAGCGTTGCGCTCTTTTACAATGACGATAACCAGCTCATTTACAAGGAAGTCCTTTCCAAAAAACGACTCAATATTAAACAGGCTAAAACCCAGGAAAGTCTGAAAGCGGTTCTGGAACAGGCGCTGCGGCAATGGGCGGTTTCGCAAAAAACCGGTGGCAACCCCATCCAGAACGATCAGCAGTGGCTGGCCGCGGAGTTGAATTGAGCGCATAGACAAGAGAGGTAAGACAAGAGAATAGAGACTTTGTAATCGATGACGTTACGTCTCACTTCTCTTGTCTATTTTCTCCCGTCTCAAAATAATAATTTGGTTAAATTGGTTCGAGTCCCCCGGTTTGGGCATTTTGCGCCGAACCGGGGGCTTTTTTGGGTAAAATAGGTTTCAATTGGCTGTTTGAGAGTTGCATTGGCGTTTCTAATCCGTATTTTCGGACTTCGATCCATCCAACCGCCCCGCATGCAAACCGGCCTTGCCACTCCTTCGATCCGCACGGAAATTCTGGCGGGTGTTTCTACCTTTCTGGCGACGATGTACATCATTGTGGTCAATCCGGCCATTCTGAGTCAGTCCGGTTTGCCGTTCAGCGGAGTCCTGACGGCCACGATTTTGCTGTCGTTCGCGTGCAGCCTGATGATGGGCCTGTACGCCCGCAATCCGATGGTGGTTGCTCCCGGCATGGGTATCAACGCGTTTTTCACCTTTACTGCCGTCAAGGTCATGGGCGTTCGGCCCGAAGTGGCGCTGGGTGCGGTTTTCTGGGCGGGCGTATTGTTCATGATCCTGTCGGTACTAAATGTCCGCTCCGCCATTGTCAAACTCATTCCGAAAACGTTGCGGTATTCGGTTTCAGCGGGTATTGGTCTCTTTATCACGCTCATCGGTTTTGAAAACGCCCGGTTCATCGTGGCCAATCCGGCCACCCTGGTCAGTATTGCCAGCCTGAAAGATCCCATCGTCCTGACGTTTATTTTCGGCCTGTTGCTCACCAGCGTTCTGATGATTCGTCAGGTTCCGGGCGCCATCATCATCGGGATCGTCCTGACGACCCTGGCTGCCGTGCCCGTTGGCCGGTGGTGGGGAGATGCCTCGGCGGTGAATTTCGGAACCAAAACCCTCGTTAACTTCCACGGTATTTTTGCCGCCCCGGATTTTAGTTTAATCGGGAAACTCGATTTGATCCATTCGCTGCAATGGACCCTCTGGCCGGTTATTTTTGCCTTCGTTTTTACCGATTTATTCAATAGCCTGTCCACCTTCGTGGGGGTTGCCGAAGCCGCCGATTTGTACGATGAAGATGGAAATCCGCGGAACATGAACCGCTCGCTGCTGACCGATGCCGTTGCCACCACACTGGCGGGGCTACTGGGAACCAGCCCCGGCACGGCCTACATCGAATCGGCGGTGGGCATTGCCCAGGGTGGCCGTACGGGGCTAACGGCCATCGTAGCCGGTTTGCTCTTTCTGCCGTTTCTGTTTCTGTCACCCTTGCTATCGGTTATACCGGGCATTGCCACCGCCCCGGCGCTGGTGCTGGTCGGGGCGTTTATGATGAAACCGATCACAAAAATCAACTGGAACCAACTGGACAATGCCTTACCCGCCTACCTGTCGATGGTATTGATTCCGTTCAGCTACTCGATCACGCAGGGACTGACCTGGGGCTTTCTGACCTGGACAATAGTCAAGCTATCGCTGGGAAAAACCAACGAGGTCCCGGTCGGATTACTCATCGTCGATCTGTTCTGCATCCTGTCGCTCTTTTCCGGGCACTGAATTTCAGGGAAGTACGGCAACCAGTTCCACTTCGACCAAGGCCGTTTCCATGTAAAGCCGCTGAATCTGAACCCAGGTAGCCGCCGGAAAGTCGTTGTTATAATACTTTTTCCGAATGTCGTTGTGCTTTTTCATTTCCTCGATATTGGTCGTGTACAAGTTTTCCTTGACCACATTCTGAAAAGTGGCGCCGTAAAAAGCCAGCGTTTTCTGCAGCCCGTTGTACACGTTCGTCAGGGCCGTAGCCGCATCGCCCACGCCGACGGTTCCTGAAATGTAAATCGTTTTACCGACTTTGACGGCCTGCGAATACCCCGCGCCATCTTCCCCGGTTTTACCAAAATGAAATTTCTGTTTTTCAATTGCATTCTGACCGGATTGTGCATAAACACCGTTAAAAACCGCTATCAAAAGCACCGCCAAAGTAAAAAGGATCCGTTTTTCCATCGTATTTTAGTTGTTTAACCAGGTGAATCATGCAAGACAAATCCTCCCAATCCATTCGTCCGAACCTCCTTTTGCAAACCGGCCTGTGCGTAATCTGGCTTTTCCTCAGTGCGGTTTCAACAAACGCCCAGACGTATAAAACCCGACCGATCACCGCCCTGCTTGGTGCGTTCGACGAAGAAGTGAAGCTAGTGCAAAAATCACTAAAAAACCCAAAAAGTCGGACATTGAACGGCATCCATTTCATGACGGGGCGGATCAACGGCCGCAAGGTAGTGGTGGCCGAAACCGGTATTGGCAAAGTGAATGCGGCCATGACAACGGCGTTTGTGCTGGCCTATTTCAAACCGGAACAGGTCCTTTTCACGGGAATCGCGGGCGGTACGAATCCGGATCTGCAGCCCGGCGACATCGTCATTGCCCGGCAAACCGCCCACCACGATTACGGTTACATCACGTTTCAGCAACAGAAAACCAACCAGACCCGCAACGCGATCACCAAACAGCTCAATCCGACGTATTTTCCCGCCGACTCAATCATGATGCATGCCGCACAGGAAGCGGCCAAAACCGTCCCGTTCGAAAGCATTCCATCGACCTCACGGCCACCCTCGATCATCGTCGGCACAGTCGTAACCGGGGATGTGTTTGTTTCTTCGGAAGAAAAAGTGGCCAGTTTGTGGTCGGAGTTCAAAGCCGATGCCACCGAAATGGAGGGGGCCGCCGTAGCGCAGGTATGTTACCAACAGCAGGTTCCCTGTCTGGTTATCCGGAGTTTGAGCGACAAAGCCAATTCCAACGCCCGGCAGGACATGCTGACGTTTTTCAAAATTGCCGCCCGCAATTCTGCCAATCTGGTGATGACCATTGTCGGGAAGTTACAACCCTGACAGCGGTTGTAAAAGTGTTGACCAGGTTGTAAGGCTCAATTTAACCGCTGACAGGGTTTGAAAACCGCTTTGCTGGCTTCCAACGAGCGGGTTTCGCCGAATTCCGTCTCGAAGGTCTGGTACTGAATGGCATTCCGGAATAAAAAAGCCGCCACGCTGACAACCAGTAAAACGGAAGCAGCAATGAACCAGGGCTTTGGATTCCTGCGATTTCGTTGGGGTCTGATGAATAAATCAGCGGTTCGACCCGTTGGCGGGTTTGCCTAACCTGATTTTAAAACGAGATTCCCTCAGAAGAAATCATCCCCTTATATAAGTACAGACAACTTTGCACGACAATCACCTTAGCTGATTTAAAAAAAAGCTCAAATAAAGTCAAAAATGGCATGAATCAGGCTCACCGGGCTCATGAGGCAAAAAAAACGCGAAGCTGGCTTGAACGGGCCGACTTCGCGTTTTTTTGGGAGCGGTTTTCTTATTTCCCCATCACCAAACGGGTTTGAGCGGGTGCATTCTCAGCATCCAGCAGTTGAATAGTCAGCGGGCCGTCTTTCTGAACATTCCGGTCGATGGCCAGCGTAACGGTATAAACGCCCGGCGCCAGATCGGCAACCAATCCACGGTCAGTCAGTTTGGCGGGTTTTTGACCAATCCAGGCGCTGGTTCCCGCCGTCGAGCTCATAGTCAGATTGACATTTCCTTTGCTGAGTACTTCAATATCAAACCGGATCAGGCTGTACCGTTTAGCCGCGCTGGCTTCCACAACCGGCAGTTCATCCAACGGCAGTTCACCGGAAACTTTGCTGTAAGCCGGTTGCCAGAACACTTTCGCATTGTCTTTCACGATAAAACCGGGGCCATCAGTCAAAATCTTTTTGGCCGCTTCTTTCGTAGCCGGAACCGTACTCCAGCGACGGACAAACCGGGCCGTCGGCACCCGGAATTTGCCGGATTCGCCCATTTTGGAAAGGAAACCGATCAGATTGATAAATTCGTTCTTGTCCAAACTGGCCGTCAGACCCGGCGGCATCAGCGAACCGGGCACTTTTTCCATGACATTGATCTGGCTTTTCGGAATGGAGACTTCCTGTCCGGTAATATCGCGCACCACAATATCCGAGGTGCCGTTGCTGACGATATAACCCATCATATCACTGCCGTCTTTTTTCGCGATCCGCTGCAGTTCATAGCCTTCCTTGATGGACTCGTTTGGATACAGAATGGATTTAATGATGGTTTCGACCGGCGAACTGGTCCCGAGGCTGCTCAAATCCGGGCCAATGCGTCCGCCCGCTCCGCCAATTGCGTGGCAGGTCTGACAGGTCAGGGCGGTTTTCCGGAAAACGAGTTCACCTTTCACCGGATCGGCAGTTTCGGCTACGGTTTTGGCCAGACTACTGATGGCCTGAGCGTTCAGTTCCTGCGGCATTTTTTCGGTAGGCAACGTTCCGCCCGAGGCTTCAAGCGCCAGCGCCACCGCCTTGACCGCAGCTTCGCCCCGCCGGTTATAAGGTACCCGACGCTGCATAATCTGCCGACCTTCCTTCGCCCGGTTTTCCGGAATTTTCCGGGCCACCAGCTCGTCGGCCAGGGCCTGAAGACTCGCCTTATTGAGTATAAAGGCCTGGAAAAGTTCTGAAACATCGGTTTGTGCCGGTAGGCTCCGCAATAAATCGCCCGCAATCCGCGCGGCTTCGGCTGGATTTACCGAAACCAGTTGAGCGGTTGCCGCCATCCGAATTTCCGGCGAATTTTTCACACCGGTCATGTCCACTAACGCCTTCCGGGATTGTTCCGTATCCAGGGAAGCCAACGCATTTAAAGCAGCCTTCTTCGTTGTGGTTTCTCCTTTTTGGGTCAGATTGACCAGCGTTCCCGTCTGATCGGCCAGTTTCCACAAACCAATTAACCGAATTGCACTGGTCGCAATGGCATCGTCTTCATTACCGATAAAACCGGTAATCCGGTTCAGATTTTGGGACGGTTTGACACCCCGACCGGCCGCTTCGACCAGAGTAACCAGTTGCGCTGCCACCGCTTTATTCTGCCCCGCATTTCCCTGCACGGCTTTGTCGAACAGAAGATCCACATCCGCACCGTTTCCAAACTTTGCAATCGAAGCCAGTGCATCCTTTTGATACTCTTCGGGGACCTGATCTTTTTGGTACAGCTGCGCCAGTTGGGACACCGCAGCCGGGCTACTAACCGACTTCAGGGCGAAAGCGGTTTTTCGGGCATTTCCCAGAAAACCGGGTTCTGCCTTCAGTTTGGCCAACCACTGCGGCTCCAGTTCACGAACGGTTTGCCACAAGGCGTAATCCAGAAATTCATCCATCGGATTTTCCAGAACCACCAAAGCCGTTCGGGCGGCTTCGGCACTCGGTATTTTTCGCAAAGCAATAACCGCTTCGAGACGCACCTGGGGATGTTTGTCGGACACGGCTTTAGCCAGCAGAGCCGGTACATTCGAAAGTTTGGCCGACCAGAATTCGAGCGCCCGCAAAGCCGCAGCCCGCGCATTGTGGCTCTGGGCATTCAACAAACTTAAGAGCAATGGCTCATTCACCACTTCAACTGACTGATAAACCCACAGTGCTTCGAGCAGATTGTGTTCGTAGTTGGCCTCCTGTTTATCCAGCCCCTGCATCCATTTCTGCAGGGCCGGAACCACTTCGGTAGCTCCGCGTTCCTTCAATAATTGTCTTGCCTGGGCGCGCGTCCAGTCTTCCGGCAACTTCAAGGTTTCGAGCAATTCGCCGACGCTGGCTTTGCTCAGTTGTGGTTTTTTAACCAGCGGGCGGTTTTTAGCCACAATCCGCCAGATGCGTCCGTGTTCTTTGTCCCGGCGCGGATCATGAAAATCCACCTCGCCATGCTGAATAATCGGGTTGTACCAGTCGGCTACGTAAATCGCACCATCCGGCCCTACATTGATATCGACCGGCCGGAACGCGACGTGATCCGTCCAGAGCAAATCCTCAACCTGTTTGGAAGCATACCCGCTGCCCTGCTCTTCCAGTTTAAACCGGTTAATCCGATTGGCCCGGAAGTCGTTGGTAATCACACTTCCCAACCAGGATTCCGGCAAGTGCCGCCCCGACACCACATCCAAACCACTGTGCTTGGGTTGTCCCGGATTCAAGCCCCGCAGAATTCGGGCGGCACCCGGCGCCGTCACAAACGTCGCGCCCGGAAAGGCGTAGTTGATGCCTTCGCCACCGGCTCCGTCGGTCAGGAACGACTGTCCCCAGCGGTCAAACTGCAGCCCCCACGGGTTGATCAGGCCCCGCGCGTAAATGTCCAGCTCGAGGTTTTTCGGATTCAATTGCCAGACACCACCCCCTTCGAGCCGTTTGATTCCACCGGGAGTTTCAACGTGGCTATAGGTGTAAATCGACTGGTTAAAATACAGCTTGCCCTCCGGTCCCCACCGAAACGTGTGAATAAGGTGGTGCACATCGGCTGTTCCAAAACCGTACAAGACCCGGCGTCTTTTGTCGGCTTTGCCGTCGCCATCGGTATCCATCAAATGCAGAATTTCCGTTGAATTGGCCACGTAAACGCCACCGTCGCCCGGCAGGATTCCGGTCGGAGTGATCAGTCCTTCGGCAAAAATGGTCGATTTATCGGCTTTGCCGTCGCCATCGGTATCTTCCAGCACAAATACCTTGTCGTTGCCTTCTTCCCCGGTTTTCAGGTGTGGATAGGCCGTACTGCTGACCACCCACAACCGACCGTCGGCGTCCCAGTTCATTTGAATGGGCTTGGCAACCAGCGGTTCGGAGGCAAACAGGGATACTTCAAAACCGTCGGCAATTTTAAACGATTCCAGTTCGCGCTTTACGTCCGGATTCGGTACATCTTTTTGATCATCCTGCGTCACGGAGGATGTCATCAGCAGAATGGCCGGAAGAATCAGGATTCTGCGCAAAAATGTCAGGGAAGGGCTATTTTTCATTCGTTTACTTCAATAAGGTCAGTTGATACACACTTGATCGGGGCGCTCGGTTGAGGGCAACCTGGCTTTCCAGCCATTTAATGATGAAGCTTTGTTCCTCCAGCCCTTTCACGTGACGGCCTTGTTCGTAGGAGCGAAACCCGAGAATATAGGTTGTGTTGGGCGGGCGATACTGGAAAAAAAACAGGTCATTTTTCTTCAGAATCATGTGCCGGATCTCGTTCACCTGATTAAACGACGGCCCCTGCTGAATGAGGACTCCATTTTCCCATTCCTTCGCCGAAGCGGTGACCACTTCCTGATTCTCAGTTGTCAGCTTATAAAATCCTTTTTTCAAACCGGTTACTTTCAGGACACGGGCGTTCGTTGTTTTTTCGGCCAGTCCCGCGGGCTGCGGAAGCGGCAGGTACTTTTCGTCCATGGTAAAGGTCAGCGTTGCCGCATTCTTCCCGGCATTCATCATTTTGGCGGGAGTTGAAGCTTCGGCACCGGTTTTGGAAATGTTGATGGAAACCGTCTCCGTCCGCGGGGCCAGCCCCAGGCTCTTTTCCAGTATGTTGGCCAGGTAATAGTAGCCGGTTTCGTTTAAATGAATGCCATTTTCGGTAATGGCTACGGTTTTACTCAGTTCCTGAACGGGTTTATACAGATCAATAAACCGCTTGCCGCGTTCCGAAGCGATCTTCGCAATGGCCGACGAATAGATTTCCAGCAACGCGTTATTCTTCGCTTTATGCGCAATCGTATCGGTGGATAAAACAGGAATCGGTGACAACAAAATTGCTTTGGCTCCCAGTTGGTCGATCTTGTCGAGGAGTTTTAGCAACCCTTCCCGGAAAACCGGCAGCCCAGCCTCGCCATCCTGGGCTTCAATGCCGCCGAATGCCAGAAAAACAACCGTCGGCTGGGTTTTGGTGAGGTGTTCCATCAACAATTCGTAGCCGGTCGGTGGGTTCGTAATCGTGCTGCGGGCCACGCCGTAGACGTTGTCGCCTGCCCAGCCCAGGTTCCGAAACGTTACATCCCGGTCGGGAAAGTGCGTGGTCAGGGCCAGTTCCAGGTAACCGTATTGGTAGTCATTCTCAAACAATGAGTTGCCCAGAAAAACCACCCGATCGCCGTTTTTCAGCGTAAAAGGTGCATTCGGAGATTCCGAAACCGGCTGGGCAGTCTGTTGAGCGATGGCCCATTTCCCGGGCAGAAAAAGGAAGAGGAGTAAAAGGTATTTAAGCGAGGCTGCTGCCTTCATCTTTCTCATGCATGTTTATTTTGACGTACTACTGATTTGATCGGCGAAATTACCACCGCTTTCCGGTATAAATAAAGGGGAAACCGTATCCTTTTCTACTACCTGACCCGATTCAACAAAATGGATTGGGTTTGATATCTTTGCTAACCGCTTCGGAAATGCTTCCAGCTTTAAAACAACAACTGCAATGACGTTAAATGATCCGTTGATTTGTACCACCTGCGGAACCCAGTATCCGCCCCATCAGCCGGTACCCGAACTCTGCACGATCTGCAACGACGACCGCCAGTACATTCCCGAAAACGGCCAAAACTGGACCACGCTGCCGGATCTGGAAAAAACCTACACCGTAAAAATCAGCCCGCTGACCGACCGGATTCACAGTCTGAAAATGCAGCCTGATTTTGCCATCGCCAACCGGGCGTTGCTGGTTCAGTCACCCGGTGGTAACATTCTGTGGGACTGCATTCCGCTGCCCGACGCCCCAACCGTTGCATTGATCCGTTCAATGGGTGGGCTAAAAGCCATTGCTTTTTCGCACCCGCATTATTACAGCACAATGAACGTATGGGCGTCGCTGTTCGATTGTCCGGTGTATATTCACGAAAACGACCAGCCCTGGATCATGTATCCGAGCGATTCACTTCAATTATGGAGTGGTGACAGTCTGTCGTTTTGGGATGGTATTCGCATGATTCACACCGGCGGCCATTTTCCGGGCAGCTGCGTTTTGCATATTCCTTCTTCGTCGGACCGGGGCACCCTGCTTTGTGGGGACACGCTGCTGCTTTCCCGCAGCAAACGCCACCTCGCGGTGATGTTCAGCTACCCCAACCAGATTCTGTTGACGCGGGATGAATTTGTGGCATTTTACAAAAAAGCAGAAAACCTGGCGTTTGATTCGCTCTACGGAGCATTTGAGAATCAGGATCTTACGGACAACATCATGGCGGTTTTTACCAAGTCGATGCAGCGGTATTGGGATAGTTATGGATTGTAATTTTGTGGCGGTTTTGGAATAGGAGGTAAATTTAAAAGGGACGCTGACCGGGTCTTTGACCGCTGGCAGGGCCAGCCACACCCTGCCAGCGGTCGAAGACCCGGTCAGCGGTGGCAATGTCTTTTTTAACTACTCCCGGGAAAAGCTTGAGGAAGTTTAATTTGATCATTCGCAAATAACCGGTTTTGTCAGTTAATTTGGGAATTACCTCTTTTTAACCTCCTGAACCCGTTGCCCGTGCGTAAATTTTTCATTGGATTTCTGATCTTTATTGGTGCCGTGGTGCTACTCGGCGCCGGGTATGGTTATTACAACAGCCGCGACCGGCACCCCGGTTATTCGATTAACCTCAACATTTCGGCACCTAGCCAGCCAAAACCGCTCAAAGTCGGGTTTGCGGCCCTGAAAATCACTCCCCATCTCCCCGACCGCTGGACGGACACAAACCACGATGCCGCTTATAAAACGGGTGACGGTGATTCGTACACCGACGGCAATACCAACGGCGAATTCGATGCGTACTGGATGGCGGGATTCAGCCAGAAACGCGCGGCCAATGGCGTTCACGACGATTTATGGGCGCGCGCCGTCGTGGTTGATGACGGCCAAACCCGGCTAGCCATCGTTGCCGTCGATCTGATCGGTTTTCCGAATAAAAATGTCATCAACGTCCGGAAATCCATGCCGTCGAGTGCGGGCATTACCTACACGATGGTTTGCAGCACGCACACCCACGAAGCCCCGGATTTTCTGGGCATGTGGGGCGGCAGCCCGCTAAAAAGTGGCGTTAACAAATCGTATGAACGGTTTGTTGAGCAACAGATTACGCGGGCGGTTTTGGAAGCGGCAAAAAACCTGCGTCCGGCCCGGCTGCGGTTTGCGCAGGATCTGACCGGTGCGGATTCGCTGCTGATGGATACCCGAAAACCGCTGGTCACCGATTCCGGATTGTACATCATGCAGGCACTGGACGCGGTGAAAGACAGCACGTTGGGAACATTGGTCGTTTGGGGAAATCATCCCGAAACGCTCTGGAGCAAAAACCTGCTGCTAACCTCTGATTTCCCGCATTACGTTCGGGATTATCTCGAGAAAGGCATTCTAAAAGGTGATTCGGTGGTTCAGAAAGGGCTGGGTGGCACGGTAGTGTATGCGTCGGGTTGCGTGGGTGGATTGATGACTACCTCGCCGAAAGTGACGGTGCAGGACCCGCTGACGGGCGAACGGTTTAAAGAGCCGACGTTTGAGAAGGCCGATGCGCAGGGAAAAGCACTGGCGATGCTGATTTACAAGTCATTACAAAAAGATACAACCACGGTTCGACCGGCGGATATCCGGCTGAAAGCCCAAAACATTGAGATTCCGCTCTCGAACAAACTGTTCCAACTGGCGGTTGGCCTGGGGATTCTGGATGCCGGCTACAGCAGTTGGGGGAACTTCCGGAGCGAAATTGCGGCTTTTCGGTTAGGCGAAGCGTCGTTCCTGTGTGTACCGGGCGAGATTTACCCCGAAATTGTGAACGGTGGAGTGGAAAATCCGGTCGGAGCCGATTTCCGGATGAAACCGCTCGAAACGCCACCCCTTCGGAGTCTGATGCAGGGAAAATATAAGTTTGTGATTGGGTTAGCAAACGACGAATTGGGGTATATTATTCCGAAAAGTGAATGGGATACCGAAGCTCCCCATAATTACAATTCGAAGGATAGACCTTACGGCGAGGTCAACTCCACGGGACCGGAAACCGCTCCGAAGTTATACCGGGCGATGGCGGAGTTATTGCGGGATTTATAAAATTAGTGTTGACCATTTATGCAGATTTTAATCGTAGAGGATGAGCAGGAAGTAGCTGCATTCATTCAGAGTGGACTGGAAGATTACGGTTTCAGTGCCGACATTGCCAACGATGCGCTACAAGCCCAGTTAAAGCTGGCCAATGCCACTTACGATACCATTATTCTGGATGTTAATCTTCCGGTGATCAACGGTTTTGAGTTGTGCAAAATCATTCGAAGCCGGTACGAAGATGTATCGATTCTGATGTTGACCGCTCTGGGCAGCACGGATAGCAAGCTGAGTGGTTTTGATGCCGGAGCAGACGATTACTTGATTAAACCCTTCGAATTCAGGGAATTGATTGCCCGGTTACGGGCGTTAAACCGACGCCGGATTACCTCTCCATCCGATACGGTTTTACTTAAAATTGCCGATCTGGAGCTGAATCTGGAAAGCAAAACCGTGAAACGGGGCAATCAGAAAATCATTCTGACCGCGCGTGAACTGGCACTGCTGGAATTCTTTATGAAGAACCAGAATAAAGCCCTTTCCAGGAATGAAATTACCGAGAAAGTCTGGGATGTCAATTTCGATACCGGAACCAATGTGGTTGATGTGTACGTCAATTATTTGCGAAAAAAAATAGATAAAGACTTCTCACCCAAATTGATTCATACGATCAGCGGCATTGGATATATCATGCAGGAATCTGAAGATTAACGAATGAAAATACGCGCTCGAATCTCCGTTACATTTCTCGCTATTGTGGCCGCGAATCTGGTCGTTTTTTCGTTGGTTATCTATTTTATTTCGGAATATTTTCGCCAGAAACATTTTTATACGCGGCTGGGCGATAAAGCCAAAACGACGGCTTTGCTGCTGATCGAAGAAGACGAAATCAATCCCAAGCTTCTCCAGTTAATCGAGCGTAAAAACCTTACTTCGCTCCCGGAAGAGCACATCATTGTCTACAACCAGCAAAATAAAGTAATCTACGCCAGCGCGGATACGACCGGCGATCTGGGCCCCCATAACGATCTGCTGGAGCGGATTCGGGAGCGGAAACAGATTTATCTACGTCGCAGCAACCGGGAAATTGCCGGACTGACTTACACCCATCAAAACCAGGAATACGTGATCATTGCGTCGGCGTATGACGAATACGGTTTGACCGAAATGGCGCATCTGAGGACCATTCTTGCCTTCGGACTGGCGTTCAGTCTGACGTTGGTCGGGTGGTCGGGCTGGGTATTTGCCGGACGGTTTCTGCGCCCGATTTCCAAGGTAATTCACCAGGTTGATCAGATCAAGGTTTCGAACCTGAACCAACGAGTGGACGTGAGCGATAACAACGATGAAATTTCCCAACTGGCGCATACCTTCAATTCGATGCTCAACCGGGTTCAGGAAGCGTTTGAAGTGCAGCGCAATTTTGTGGCCAATGCGTCGCACGAACTACGAACTCCCCTCACGATCATTACCGGACAGATTGAGGTCACGCTGATCAAACAGCGGACAGTTGAAGAACACGAAGCCAAGTGGAAAGCCGTTCAGGACGTTATCAAGCGGCTGAACGTGCTGGCCAACAACCTGCTCGAACTGGCCCAGGTCAGCCTCGACGACGCCACCATGAAATTCAATGAAGTGTCGCTGGATGATGCCATTTATCAGGCAACCAAAATGCTGACAACCCGCCGACCGGATTACCACGTCATCTTTTCGTTCGCGAACGAAACGGAAGCCATGCAGTCGTCACTAACCGTTCAGGGGAGCATTTCGCTGCTGATTTCGGCTTTTTTGAACCTGATGGAAAACGGCTGCAAGTTCTCGCCCGACAATCAGGTCGAAGTTATTCTAGGTGCTGACGAACAGTGGGTTACCATTCAAATCAAAGACAATGGGATCGGAATTGCCGAAGCCGACATCCGGCATATTTACGAACCGTTTTTCCGGGCCGAAAACGCGAAACGAATTCATGGCTACGGGATTGGGTTACCACTTACCTACCGGATTATCCAGTTACACCGGGGAGAGATCAACGTTTTTTCGCGGATCAACGAAGGAACCAATTTTTTATTGAAATTTCCCAAAACGCTCTAATCGGTTTCTAATCATTTTATAACCGCCTTCTCATCGACTTCTAATTACCTCTTAATTAGAGCATTGTATTGTATCGGTAACTTTGTATGAATCACAATTAAACCGGTTTCAATGCTATGGCTACCAACTCCAATTTCAGAAAACGGGCAAGCGACTTCGTTAACTGGGGAACCATCTGGGGATTGATCTTTGCCGTTATCGCGCTGAATTTCTACATCGATTACCGTCAGGATAAACAGGATAAAGAAGTTATTCGCTCACAATACGAAGCCAAGGTTTCGGAAGCGGACTCGCTGCGCGCCGTAAAAAGCCAGCTGGAACGCCAGTTACTTGAGATTAAATCCGGTCAGAACCGGATAAAAAGTCAGGAGTTAAGCGGCCGAAATCAGATCGATTCCGAAGCGATTCTGGTTTCAAAAGCGGGCAATTAATCAACAATTAGTTTAGGTTAAGAAGTAATGATTAAACCGGTTAGCGCAGCCTTTCCGGTTTTTCTACTCCTGTCCTAAACGAATACAACACGCAACGGCTTTTGCCATAGCGGCTTTTTCCATACCAACCTATTGAGACAACATGCAAATGAATCCGATAAAAACAACCCAAAAAAGCCCCCAAAAACGTGATTCCAGCACGCTGGTAGGCGACATTCGAGGGGGCTTTGTTTCCTTTCTGGTCGCCGTGCCGCTCTGTCTGGGCATTGCACTGGCGTCTGGCGCGCCCCTCTTTTCGGGCATTATTGCCGGACTGGCCGGTGGGCTCGTGGTGGGTTTGTTCAGTCGGTCGGCAGTCAGTATTTCCGGGCCGGAAGCCGGTTTGATCGTGGTTGTTCTGGCCGCCATCGAATCCCTCGGCTCGTTTCCGGCTTTCCTACTTGCTACCTGTTTAGCCGGCCTGATTCAGATTGGGCTCGGTTACCTGCGGGCGGGGATCATCAGTAATTTTTTCCCGTCGTCCGTGATTAAAGGGATGCTGGCGGGGATTGGGTTAATTTTGATTATCAAACAGATACCGCACCTGGTCGGCTACGATGCCGATTCGGCGGAAGAAATTTCGCTGTTTCAGCCGGAAGGTTTCAACATTGTCAGTCAATTTAAGATGGCGATCGGCCAGCTCAACGGGGTTGCGATCCTGATTGCGGCCGTGTCGCTGGGTATTTTACTGCTGTGGGAGCGTCCTTTCCTAAAACGAATCAAGTGGCTGCAAAACATGCCGGCAGCTCTGGTGGTCGTCGTGCTGGGCATTTCGATCAATGAACTGGTGGGACTCCTTGCACCGTCCTCGATTTTGAAAGGGAATCACCTGGTTCAGTTGCCGGTGGCCGATAGCCTGAGCGGTTTTTTCGGCTTGTTTACCATGCCGGATTTTAGCCAGTGGCACAATCCCCAGGTTTACATTTCGGCTCTTTCCATTGCGCTCGTTGCCAGCCTGGAAGCCCTTTTGGCCATCGAAGCAACCGACCAACTGGACCCTCAGAAACGCAAAACGCCCACCAACACCGAGTTAAAGGCGCAAGGCATTGGCAATATTGTCAGCGGTTTGATTGGTGGCATTCCGCTGACGTCCGTCATTGTCCGGAGTTCGGTGAGCATCAATGCGGGTGCCCGCACCAAACGGGCCGCGCTCATTCACGGCCTACTGCTGCTGGTTTCGGCCATTGCGCTGCCGACGGTTTTGAACCGGATTCCCTGGGCGGCCCTGGCCTCTATCCTGCTCATTACGGGGTATAAACTGGCTCATGCGCGTATTTTCAAGCAGCTGCTGAACGAAGGAATCGCCAAATTTATTCCGTTTATCGCCACAGTTGCCGCCATTCTGCTGACGGATTTGCTGACCGGTATTGCCGTGGGAATGCTGGTGGCGCTGTTCTTTATTCTGCGCGAAAACTACCGGAACGCACACCGCATCCAGACGTTTCAGGAGGGCGGAAACGAACGAATCCGGATCAGTATGGGTGATTACGTGTCGTTTCTGAGTAAAGCCAGCATGGTAAAATTACTGACCAGTATTCCGAACAACGCGGTGGTCGAAATTGACTGCACCAATTCGTCATACATTGACAGTGATGTGATGAACACCATCGATAATTTCAAGGAGACGGCTTTCCAGCGTAACATTCAGCTCATTTTTCTGCGCGAGCCCGTTGAAGACCGTCCCCCCATTCCGGAATCCATCAGTGCCATGCGCAGCCGGCATCTGCGCGAAATTGAGAAAATCAGGTAGTAAACTTTGTGTCATAGAAGTCAATAAGTCTGACTGGCGAATCCGGTCAGACTTATTTTTTGGATGGCAGCCAGCAGCCGACGGACAGTGAAAAACCGTGGATAATCTCCGCTGCATCAGCCGATCGTAACGTTGCTGGATATCGCCCGAATTGATACCGGGCATCCAGAAAAGTGGTTAAGGTGCCCCACGGAATTTCTACCCCTCCACCGATCCAGCCTCCAGGTTGAATCCGGTTTTCAAACGTCAGTTTATCACTCAAAATCAGTGTATTTTTATCTGTAATTTTGAATCGTCCGCCGAGTGCATACGAAAAACCGGGACCAGCTAACACGTAATAAGCCAATCGATTGGTTTGATTTATCCGGTAAGAAAACAACAGCGGCACTTCAGCTTCTTCGTACCGCAGCACCAGATCGCCGGTACCGGCGGGTTGGCCCAAAGGAACGGTATAATCCGCTTTCGACCGCCAACCTTTCTGAATGATCGACGGTTCGACTCGCAGACTCCACCGATCTGTAACGGGAATCCGAATTGGAAAGGCGACCGAAAAACCGGGTATGAATGAATGATCCGCACCCATCGACCGGTTTTGAATCCGGGACCAATGAACGCCCGCCCGTACGCCAACCTGCATCTGAGCCCGCAAATGGGTCGACAACAATCCCAGCATAAAAAAGAAACCGAAGCACTTTTTCATCGAAATCAGATCTTGTGCGTCCGATAAACGATCAATTGGCGTTTGTTCATATATCTTTTACCAAATTATCGCCGGGTCAGCTTAACCATTTGCTGCTACGGCGAGTTTATGCTGAGATTTTAACCGTATCCGATGAATCTCGCAGAACTTATCCATGATCCTGCCAAAGCGGCCAAGGCCGTCAAATTAGTCTACGTTAGCGACGCAACACCCGGTTTTTCGCGCCATCGTGCGGGCGACCATTTCACGTATAAAGACACCCTGGGCCACAAAATTGACGATGAGGAAACGCTCGCGCGGATTCGAAAAATGGCCTTGCCACCCGCCTGGGAACACGTCTGGATTTGTGCCAAACCCAACGGCCACCTCCAGGCCACCGGTATCGACACGAAAGGCCGGAAGCAATACCGCTACCACGCAAACTGGAACGCCATTCGCAGCGAAACCAAGTTTTTTCGGATGATTGCCTTCGGAGAACAGCTGGCCGAACTCCGCACCCGCATCGAACAGGATCTGAAAAACCGGGAGCTGACCAAAGAAAAAGTGATTGCCATTGCGCTCAGCGTCATGGAACAAACCTTGATCCGGATCGGTAACGCGTCCTACGAAAAAGAATACGGACATTACGGTTTGACCACCCTCAAAGACAAACACGTGAACGTCGGAACCACCGGCATCCAGTTTCGATTCAAGGGCAAAAAAGGCATTTACCACGACATAAAGGTGCAGGATCGGCGGCTGGCGCGGCTGGTCAAAGCCTGTCGGGATATTCCGGGCAAGGAGTTGTTTCAATACTACGATGAAACCGGTGAACACCGCAGCATCGACTCCGGGATGGTCAATGAATACCTGCGGGAATGCACCGGTGAAGAGTTTTCGGCCAAAGACCTCCGCACCTGGGCCGGAACCGTCAATGCCCTGCGGTTACTGGCCGAACTGGAACCTTGTTCGACGGAAAAAGAAGCGAAGAAAAACATCAACACGGTATTGGAGCAAGTAGCGCATCGGCTAGGAAACACGCGCACCGTCAGCCGGAAATACTACGTTCATCCGCAAATTCTGGAAGCCTACGAATGCCAGGATTTGACCCCGTACCTGAAACGCAAAAACCAGTTTCGGCAAACGTCAAAATACGGTTTAGACCCCATTGAGAAATTGCTGCTGCGTTTTTTGAAGGATAAGGTGAAGAAGTGACAGGTTCATTATCGACCTTCATTCTTACTGATCATTTAAAAATCTCAGTTTTAGCTTTTCCCGTTCAATCTCGGCGATTAACTCCTGCTCCGTAGGGAGAAAAGGCATGTATTTGCTGGCAAAAGTTGTGGCGTGTCGTTCATGACGGAATATTTTACTACGGTTTCGCTTTTTTCAGTGCACAGAATAATACCTCACCATCGCACTGTTGATTGCCGTGTAAGTTTTTGTTCGGGCAGCCGCTAAAATGCTTTTAATCTCAGCGATATAATTCCGTTCAACATTCATAGCATAAAGTCAATCGTCAAAGGCGTTGGAAATATACGCGCGAGAATCAAGGTTTGACTGCGGTTTTTGAAGGATAATCCACCCGTTTTATTACGCCCAATTGGTGCATTTGTTTCACCGAAAAGAGAAATTACAGTGCGTATTGCCGAAAGATATTTTTGATGATTTCAACGGAATATGTACTTGATATTTTTTTAATAAACGATACGAAATCAATGGGTGATTTCTCATCAGCTACGTCTGAGATGGTACGGATAACCGTCACCGGAAGGCCGTATTCGTAGCAGACCTGAGCAACCGCTGCGCCTTCCATCTCCACGCACAGGATGGTGGGCAGTTTAGCCAGTAAGTCATGCTTGTCCTGACTGCTTGAAAAGAATTTATCCCCACTGCCCACATCGCCAATGACTCGTTTTGGATTTTCGATTCCAAACTCTTCTAATTCTTTTTGATCAAAAACCGTATGAAGGTGTTTGTTTCCCAATAACTCAGTGGCGGCATTCGAAGCAATCGTTACTTGTTCCCTTTGGCACTCAAAAAACGTTATGCCCAACAGCGGTATTTCAAACTGTTTCATGATGGGACGGGCATCCATATCATGTTGAACAAGGCGTTTTGCGATCACAATATCTCCAATTCGTAAATCCGGATTGAGGGCGCCAGCCACTCCGGTAAAAATCAATTCAGTGATTTTAAATTCCAGAATCAGGTTCGATACGGTAGTGGCTGCGGCCACCTTGCCCCATCTCGAAAACACAACCACGGTTTTAATTCCGTTGAGCCTTCCGGAGTAATAGGTTCGCATGCCTGCGGTCATTTCTTCCCGCTCCGACAGCAGATCAACCACGCCACTAATTTCTTCGGTCATGGCCCCCATGATTCCGATGATACGTTCAGTCATATTTATACATCAGGTAACGATTCGATTCAACTGTGGCAATAGACCGGCAGGAAATTTTACGGTTTTTGACGATAAGATGACGGCAAAACCCGGCTTTACGCCGGATACCGGTTTTTCATATTCTCGACGGAAGCCTGAATCATGTCCTTGAAAACGTCGGCGTTCACATCACTGAGTTTTTTGATGTAAATACACCCCTTACCGGTTTTGTGTTTGCCGAATTTGGGCAGGAGTTCGTCGCGCTGTTCGGCGTTGAGGGCGAGGTATAACGAAATGGCGTCTTTCCGGGGCGAAAAACCGATCAGAGGCGCGTCGCCTTCGTGGCCGCTGTCGTATTTGTAGTGGTAGCTGCCAAAACCGACGATACTGGCACCCCACATCCGGGGTTCAAAACCGGTCAGATTTTGCATCAGCTCGGCTAAACGAAACGAATCATTTTGCCTGGTTTCGTCGGAAATCGAGCTTAGAAAACCGGTCACACTATTTTCGGTCTGGGTTTTTTTGTTCTTCGCCATGATTCATCACAGGAAAGGCTAAAAATACACTTTCAGCACGAAATACCAGCGGTAGCCCCCCCGATTATATTCCGTAAGTGCCTGATTTAACCCTCCGCTTTCACCCAGCGTTGGTGTTCGCACCGATGACAGTTTGCAATGGGGTCTTTGCCGTATTTGACCACCTGCCCACACCGGCAGCAGGCGTAACGCCCGGCTTCGGCGATGGTGTTGAAGGTTTCATCCAATTTGTGGGGAAGGATCGGTAAGCCAGGTTTTACCTCGTCGTCTTTGTATTGAAAAATACTGACTTCGCCGTTGTGTTCCAGAATCGCAGTCCGGACCTGCCCCAGGTGTTCGACACCCGCCATCCGGAGTTCGGCAAATAACTCATCCAGGCCAAGGTCTTCGTCGTCGAAGTTCTGAACCAGAATGCAGCCGTTTTCAATGACGTAGACCGGTTTTCCTTCCAGAAACTCCCGAACCGGTTTACTCTTGTCGCTGAGTCGGGTGAAAAACTTGTAGCAGCTCATCATCACCACAAAAACCACGGCGGCAGCCAGCAACGGCACATCGTGGTAGAACATGGGATCGCCGGCGGCCGAACCCAGCCCGATGACCAGCACCAGTTCAAAAACCGATAGTTGTTTGACCTCCCGCTTGCCCGATATTTTCAGGGCAATGAGCAGAATCAGAAACATGATAACCGTCCGCAAAGCCACCTCGGCGAGGTAGCTCAACGGAAAGTCGTGCATGGCGATGCGGTGCCAGTCAAAAGCCTGAAATGGCTCCTCTTTATTCATCGATTAAGATTTCGAACGTTCAGGTGCGTTATCTTTCCGGATTTTCAGATGTCGGCTGGCCGCCCATTCTTCGGCCCGGGAGGTGGCAATCGGTATCGCCCGCTCCTCCGGCATTCCTTCTTTCAATAACGCATTGGCAATCGAAATCGCCTTGTTCCGCACCGGTGCCATAAAGTTCTTCAACGACACCGGATAATCCTTCTTCGTCCAGGGCATGACAATTAAAAATGAATAATGAAAATTTAAAAGTTAAAACCCGGTCAGGCTTAGATTGTTATCGTCCGCCCGTTCTTTCTGGTTACTTTTCATTTTTCATTGTTCATTTTTAATTCTATTTGTTTTGCTGCAGAATCTGGCTGCTGAGACGGAGAAGTTCGATTTCGGCGATTTTGGTGTTGTATTCGGCGTTGATCAGGCGGGTTTCAGCCGCGACGGCGTTGCGCTGCACATCCCGAAATTCGACCGCCGTGGAGTTGCCGACCCGGTAGCGTTCGAAAGCAATCTCGACGTTTTCGTTCGCAATTCGGTAGCTTTCCACTTCCAGGTTGACCAGAATCAGGCTGTTACGGTATTGCGAATACGTCTGTTCGAGGGCTTGCTGGAGTTGCAGCCGCTGATCGGATTCCTGATATTCTGTTACTAACGCGTTGGTTTGGGCGTTGGAGATCAACCGGCGCTGATTGAAACCGGTAAAAATCGGAACGCTGGCCTGAAAACCGTACTGGAGTGCGTCGTTGCGGGCGCTTCCCACCCCAAAACCGCCCTGGTTATTGATGGCCTGAAAGTTATACCCGCCAACCAGGTTGACCGTCGGTAGCCGCTGCGACTGCGCCAGTTTCACATTGAGGTTGGCAACCCGCCGGTTCAGAGCCGCAGCAATCAGCAAAGGGTTATTGTTCGTCAGCGATTGCCGAAGCTGGTCGAGCGAAATATCCGTCCGGACAATGATCGTATCCCGAACCGCAAACTCCGTAGCCGGATCCCGGACAATGAGCGTGTTCAGGAAAACTTTGGAATTACGCACATTCTGCTGCTGCGCCACGAGGGCCGAACTGTCGGCGTTGTAATCCACCTGCGCGCTCAGGTAATCGACCCGCGAACGGGTGCCGACTTCGTAGTTGGCGCGGGCCAGTTCAAGTCGGTCACGGGAAATATCGAGTGCCTGCCGGAGCGATACGAGTTGCTGCAACTGCCGGATCACATCGTAATAGGCCGTCGCGACACTCGCCACCGTGGCTTCCACATTGGCGCGGGTATTGGCTTCGGTAATTTTCACGACTTCGCCCAGGCGATCGTAGGCAATAAAATTCCCAAACCCGTTGAATACCAGCCAGTTTAAAGCTACCCCAGCCTGCGTATTGCGGTTGGTAATGCCGTACAGATTTTGCGGAGGACGCAGCCCGTCCAGAAATTCCTGCCGTAAATTTTGTAAGTTGCTGTTGTTGGTGAAGTTAGCCGTTGCGTTCGGGAAAAAGCTATACTTGGCGGTTCTGAAATCCGTCCGGGCGATTTGCTCCTGCGACTTGAAGATGCGAATCTGGTAACTCTTTTCAAGAGCGGCTGAAATCGCTTCCTGCAAATTCAGCGTTTCGCCCTGCTGAGTGATCACGGAAGTACGTCGGGTACGCGGAGAAAGCGGTTGTACGGGCTGGGACCAGGCGGTAATAAACGAAATGAAGAAGGTTAAGCTAAGAAAGAAGCGCATTCTGGTATTATTTTTAGGTAATTGACCTTCAAAATTAAACTATATTCTGTCATTCTATCTATTCCGGAATTAGATTTGGTCGGATTTATTCTTAATCTAATCTTTCCGAAACGATCTTTCTTTCAATGCGCTATGCCAAACCGCTGCCTGGTTGCCTGCCTTTTAATTGCATTTTTAACAGCCTGTTCGTCTAAAAAGAGTGCGGATTTGATTGTCCACAACGCGGTTATCTACACCGCCGATTCCCTGTTTACGAACGCACAGGCTTTTGCGGTGAAAGAAGGGAAATTTGTCGCCGTCGGGACATCCGAAACGATTCTGGCAACTTATCGGGCGGATAGCGTCGTCGATTTGAAAGGCCAGCCGGTTTACCCCGGTTTTTACGATCCGCACGCCCACTTTCTGGGGCTGGGGCAGGTACTGGATCAGGCCGATCTGGTCGGGACTAATTCATTCGAGGAGATAGTGCAGCGATTGAAAGCGTTTTACGAAAAACACCCGACCAATTCCTGGCTGCTTGGCCGGGGTTGGGACCAGAACGACTGGCCCGACAAACAGTTTCCGACCAAAGAAAAGCTGGACGCAGCATTTCCCAACGTCCCGGTTTGCATCACCCGTGTCGATGGCCACGCCCTGCTGATCAATTCCAAAGCCATTAAACTCGCGGCCATTGGCAAGGGGGCAAAAATTCCGGGTGGCGAAGTGGTGATGGCAAACGGCGAACCAACGGGCGTGCTGGTCGATAACGCGATGGGATTGATCCGACGCGTGATTCCGCAGCCCGATGCCTCAGACAAGGAACGGATGCTGCTGGCGGCTCAGCAAGTGTGTCTATCCTTGGGTTTGACAACGGTTTCGGACGCCGGGTTAAACCGGGAAGATATCGAACTAATCGAAAGATTGCAGAAAGGGAACAAGCTAAAAATCCGTGATTATGTGATGATCAGCCTCGGCGAACCCAATCTGGAGTATTACCTGAAACGTGGCCCTTTTCAAACCGACCGGCTGACGGTTCGCGCGTTCAAACTGTATGCTGATGGAGCCCTGGGTTCGCGCGGAGCCTGCCTTCGAAAACCGTATAGCGACCGGCCCGAAACTTCCGGTTTTTTATTGCTCAATCCCGGCGAACTCGAACGGGTATTGACCTTACTGGAAAAAAGTAAATTTCAGGCAAATACGCACTGCATTGGCGATTCGGCCAATCACCTGATTCTGGATTTATACGGCAAAATGCTGAAGAAACCGAATCCCCGTCGCTGGCGGATCGAACACGCGCAGGTGGTTTCGCCGGATGATTTCTGGAAATTCAACCGGTATTCGGTCATTCCGTCGGTGCAGCCCACGCACGCAACGTCGGACATGTATTGGGCGGGTGATCGTCTCGGAAAAAACCGCGTCAAGGGTGCCTATGCGTTCAACGATTTGATGAAACAGAACGGTTTGATTGCTTTCGGTAGTGATTTTCCGGTCGAATCCCCCAATCCACTCTACGGTTTTCATGCCGCCGTGGCCCGGGTCGACGCGAAAGGCTACCCTGCGGGTGGTTTTCAGATGGAAAATGCCGTCGATCGGGCGGCTGCCCTGAAAGCCATGACGCGCTGGGCGGCTTTTGCTAATTTTGAAGATCACCTCCGCGGTAGCATCGAAACGGGTAAACAAGCCGATTTTGTCGTTCTGCAACAGGACATTATGACGATTCCGGCCCCGCAGCTCCGCGAAGTACAAGTGGCGCAAACGTGGGTTGGTGGTGAAAAACTTTTTCAGCGGTAATCCAACTTATTTGAACTGAACCCTCCGATCTATTCCATTCTTTTTAGCCTTATGCAACCCCCCATTCGCGTCGACCATCACCCTGCCAACTCGCTGCGCCGAAACCTGTACAAGATTCTGGAGACTACGACGGGTAAAAAAAGAGGGCTCAGTCTGGTGTTCAACCTCATTCTGATCAGTGTCATTACGCTCAATGCGCTGGCGATTATTCTGAACACTGTGCCGTCGCTCAAGCTGCACTACGACCATTTTTTTGTTGATTTTGAAGTATTCTCGGTCATTTTTTTTACGATCGAATACTTCGTCCGCATCTGGATTTGCGTCGAAAACGAGAAATACCGCCACCCGGTTTTCGGGCGATTACGCTACATGCTGTCGACCACCGCCATCATTCACTTGCTGGCCATTCTGCCGTTTTATGTCACGCTTTTCCACACCGATCTGGCCCTGATTCGGATTCTGCGGATTTTCCGGATTTTCCGGCTGTTCCGGATCACCCGCTACTCCCGCGCGTTTCAGGTCATTCAGAGTGTGGTGGAAGACAAAAAGGAAGAGCTCGTGCTGAGCGTTTCGTTTCTGATGTTCATGCTCGTCATCATTTCGAGTGTCATGTATTACCTCGAACACGCGGCCCAGCCCGATAAATTTTCGAGTATTCCGGCCACGTTGTGGTGGGGCATCAACGCAATGGCGACGGTCGGCTACGGCGACATCCATCCGATGACAACGATGGGAAAAATGCTCGCGGGGATTACGGCGGTGCTGGGCATCGGCCTGTTCGCCCTCCCGACCGGTATTTTAGCCTCCGGTTTCGCTGAACATATCCGCTCCCAGAAAGCCGTTCATAAGCCGCATTGCCCCCATTGCGGAAAGGAGTTGTGAATTCGGTTTACGGTTTTCGCCGGGCCGACGTTTCGGTGGGTCACCGGAGCGAAACGGTTTTTCCCCAAAACCTTCGAAATGTCAAATCCGTTATCTCTTCCTCAAAATTTCAAAACCGCTCCTTCGTTGACTTCAAGCCGGGCCATTCGCCCGAGTGGCATGGCCAGGTTGCGGGGAACATGGCCGACCGGGAAATCGAAACAAACTGGAAACGCATAGCCCTGAAGATGCTCGGCAATGATCTCATTGGCGGTTTTTCCGAAGGGAGACGATTCGTTGATACGCATGTCCGTAAACTGTCCCACGATCATTCCGGCCAAACCCGCCAGCCGTCCGGAGCGCCGGAGCTGAATCATCATGCGATCCAGTGAAAAAAGCGTCTCATCGATGTCTTCAATGAAAAAAAGTTTACCGGTCAGATCGATGTCCGAAGGCGTTCCTAAGGAGTGCAAAAGCAGCGCCAGATTTCCACCAATCAATTGACCGTCAGCAACTCCGGCCCGGTTGAGGGAGTTGATCGGGCTGGTGTAAGGAGTAACAGCTTCCCCAAAAAGGCATTGGCGCAGCGTTTCGATGGAGTCGGCTACGCCGTCATTTCCAAACAACCGGGGCATGATGGCGTGTAAGCTTTGAACGCCGAGCCGGTGAAGATGGCAATGCAAAACCGTAATGTCACTAAAGCCGATAATCCACTTCGGGTGTTTCAGGAATTGCGTAAAATCAAGCTGGTCGAGAATCCGGTAGCTGCCATAGCCTCCGCGCGCCGAAAAAATGGCGTGGATGGTCGGGTCGTCGAGCAGGCCTTGCAGATCGCGCCGGCGCAAATCGTCATCGCCCGCAAATTGAAAATAACTACTCCGAAGCGATTCGCCTTCGACCACCTCCAGCTGCCACTCTTCGCGAAGAATCCGGAAGGCCGGCTCGAGCGACTCATACTCCAGACGGCTGGCCATAGCCATTACGCCCACACGCTGACCGGGTTGTAAAAAAGGAGGCTGTATCAAAATATTTTCAGGTTTTTAAGGAATGAATCCGCTCCGGTTTCAAACCGGGCTGAATCGTCGCGGCCAATGCCGACCAGCGGCATCGACGACTGTTGTATAAACAAGATAACCAGTAGGTTAGCCCTTTGACCGCAATTCTAATGAAAAATTAATTTCCGATAACTAATTGATATTGCAGGACTTAAAGACCATTTTTTGAAGTAATGGGAACTACCTACTTGAACTGGCTGCAAAAATACTTATTATTGTTTACTGTTACTCAAAAGAGTAAACTACCTACCATCTCGTACACAAAGATAAAATGCCGAATGTATTATTGAACCAACGTACTGGTAAAATCAGTATTGTAGTTCCGGCGCACAATGAAGAGGAGAACTTGCCCGTCCTGGTAAGTCGATTGGAAAATGTGCTGGCGCCCTATCAGGAGTTTGAAATTTTGATCATCGACGATGGCAGCAAGGATGATACGCTCTATGTTTTGCAGCAATTGAGCAGCCTGTATCATTCCGTTCGTTATCTGTCGTTTTCCCGCAATTTTGGCCACCAGGCCGCCCTGCGAGCCGGTTTTGATCATGCCACCGGCGATTGTGTCATCTGCCTCGATGCTGATTTACAACACCCTCCCGAACTGATTCCGACGCTCATTACGCAGTGGGAAGAAGGCTACGATGTGGTTTGTGCCATCCGGAAAGCCGATCCAACGCTACCGTTGATGAAACGAAAAACGTCCCGCTGGTTTTACAAGTTTATCCGAATGGTTTCCGACGTAAATCTGGAGGAAGGGGCGGCCGATTTTCGGTTGCTCGACCGCAAGGTGGTCGATAGCCTGAAACAATACAAGGAAACGGATTTGTTTCTGCGGGGAATGATTTCCTGGATGGGCTTTCGGCAAAGCCGGGTCGAATACCAGCCCGCCCAGCGGTATGCCGGAAAAAGCAAGTATTCATTCCGCAA
This sequence comes from Larkinella rosea, assembly GCF_003858635.1. GTDB lineage: Bacteria > Bacteroidota > Bacteroidia > Cytophagales > Spirosomataceae > Larkinella > Larkinella rosea. Next base: position 299,540 of record NZ_RQJO01000009.1, on the reverse strand, counting down.
GATGTTCAATCTGGCCACGATGGGCATCACGTCCTTTACCACCAAACCGCTCTATCTGTCGGTTGTGCTGGGCTTCGGGATGTTTCTGTTTGCACTGTTATTCGGCGCCGAAGTGCTCTACGAAAAATATTTCACGGCCAATACGGTTTCCGGCTGGACCTCGATCGTGCTCCTCATTGTGCTGATCGGCGGCATTCAGTTTATCATGATGGGCATCATTGGCATTTACCTCGGAAAGGCTTTCCAGGAAGTGAAGCATCGGCCCACCTACCTGATCTACGAATCGAACCTGGTGGACAAAGTCGTCAGTGTGGAAACGGAAGCATGGAATCGGTAAACCGTCAGATTATGTTCACCGTCGATGTCGAGGAATTCGACACGGCGCTGGAGTATGGGCACAATTTGTCGCTCGACGAACAGTTGGTTGTTTCGACGCGGGGCTTGCGGTTGCTGACCGATCGGCTGGCTACGCTGAACGTCCGGGCAACGCTGTTTACGACCGCCAATTATGCTTTTCACGAAGCGGATTTGGTTAGAAATCTGGCTAAAACGCACGAAATCGCGTCGCACGGTTTTTATCACACGACATTTGAACCCGCCGATTTACTGAAATCGCGCCGGACGCTGGAATCGATAACGGGCCAGGAGGTGGTCGGCTTTCGCCGGGCGCGGATGGCCGCGGTGGATGAAACGGATTTGTTTCTGGCGGGATACCGCTACAATTCATCCCTGCATCCGACGTTTCTGCCGGGGCGTTATAACCACCTTCGGGAGCCGCGCAAACCGTTTCAGAGCGGGAATATCCTGCACATTCCGGCGTCGGTAACGCCCCGATTGCGGTTGCCGCTGTTCTGGCTGAGTCTGAAAAATTTCCCGTTTGAGATTTACAAGCGGCTGTGCATGAACACCCTTCGAACCGACGGTTTCCTGAATCTCTACGTTCATCCCTGGGAGTTTACGGATTTGTCGGATTACACCAAAATTCCGGCCTATGTCCGGCGGTATTCCCACCAGCGGTTGCTCGACCGCGTCGAACTATTGTTGCGCTACCTGGCTCCGCAAGGCGAATTCCGGACGATGCGGGAATTTTCGGAAACCATTTTTCTTCCTTCAAACGTATGAGTTTGCGTTGGCTGACGCTGCCCCGACTGCTGGGGTTGTTTATCTTCATCCTGACCGGGGCGGCCTTTCAGAAATACATGATGGGGAGCATCAATAACTACCTGATGTTTTCCAAACCGTTTCATAACCTGCTGCTCGACAAGAGTATTTACGGTTTACATCCCGATCTCTACAACGACAACTACAAATACAGCCCGACGTTTGCCTGGCTGATGGGGCCTTTCTATTACATGCCGATCGGTCTCGGGGTTTTCTTCTGGAACCTGATCAATTCGGTGGTATTGGCGGTGGGAATCTGGTATTTTCTGGAAGATGAAGAAGATGCCGCCCGAAAACGCTGGGTTGCATTGCTGATCATTTTTCCGGAAGCGCTCGTTACGGCCCAGAACATGCAAAGCAACAACCTGATCATCGGGGCGATGTTGCTTGGTTTGTACCACCTGCGGAATGAGCGGGTCTGGCAGGCGGCTTTTTTCTTTGTATTATGCGGTTTTGTGAAGTTTTACGGTATTACGGCCGCCTTGTTTTTCGTTTTTTATCCCAAAAAACCGCAGTTTTTGCTGGCCATGACCGTCTGGACGGTTTTGTTTGCGCTGGCTCCGGCAACGATCATTCCGTTGAGCAGCTTAAAAAACGAATACGTTGAATGGTTCAATGTGGTAATGGTCAGTACCTTAGGCCGACTGGTTTCCGTGATGGGCATTCTGGAGGTTTGGTTCGGCATGGCCAAAACCGATGCCAATCTGCGGATGGTGGAAGCCGTCGGAATCGTGCTTTTTCTCCTGCCTTTTCTGCGATTCACCCTTTGGAAAAACCGCTTGTTTCAGCACCGGATGATTGCCTATTTCCTGCTGTTCATCATTATTTTCAACAAAATGGCCGAATCACCGACCTACGTGCTGGCGGTAGTGGGCGTGGCAATCTGGTGGCTGACGCTCGAATCGCCAACTCGTTTTGATTGGGCCTTATTAGTGACGGTAATTGTGTTTACCTCGCTGTCGCCGACGGACATCTTTCCCCGGTTTATACGGAACGAGTTTTTTGTGCCGTACCGCATCAAAGCCGTTGGCTGCGTGCTGGTCTGGGCCCGTTTACAGTGGCAATTATGGACACAAGCGGCTCCGGATCAGATAAAAATGACGTCTTCCAGCACATCAGCCCCCATTTCGCGGTTGATCAGCTGAATCATTTTCTGTTTGGCAATCACCAGTTCGCTGCGGAGCGGGGCAGAACTGATTTCGATGTGTAGCTTACGGTCTTTGACGTAAAGCCGGTTGGTCCGGGAAGCAATCGCTTTGCCCATCATTTTCTCCCAAAAAGCTTCGAGGTAGGTTTCGTTGAAGCGGGTTTGCAGTTGATAGGATTTCAACATCTGCCCGATGGCATCTTTTAGTGCAACCGTCCCGGCGCGACGGGAAGCATTTTCTTTGTCAAAACGATAATATTGTGCCATACGAAACGGTGTCTTACTACAAAGGTAACGATCGCCCGGAACGAATGGCAAGCCAACAACGGAAAAATTTTAGTTTCTAAAAAGAGAGGATTGAATGGTTTTAACGGGTAAAAAATGGTTGGATGGCTGTTGGAATTTTTAGTATCTTTCAACCATTCAAGCCATTAACTGTCTAATCATCCTTAACCAGCCTTCAGCCAGATTAACCCTAAGAACCATTCACTCATCCTTCAGCCGTCCAACCATTTTCAGGCAATAGAACCATTTTTCGTCCGTTATTGGTAAATCTTTCCTAATTTGGACTTTATTTGTACTGATTAATCCATAGTCCTTAACTGATTTATGCAATCTTCTGACAAACCGTCGCAAACATCGCGTCGCAAATTTATTCAGGCCGGGGCACTGGCTGCTGGTGGCTTCTTCATCGTACCCCGTCATGTATTGGGGAGAGGATTTATTGCTCCGAGTGACAAACTGAACATTGCCGGAGTCGGTTTCGGCGGAAAAGGGTTTAGCGATACGAACAATTCGTACAACAACGGAGCCAATAACATTGTCGCACTTTGCGACGTGGACTGGGGTCTTCCCCGAGTGAAAGAGAACTTCACGAAACATCCGAACGCAAAACGCTACAAGGATTTCCGTGAAATGCTGGAAAAAGAAGGAAAAACCATTGACGCCGTCACGGTTTCGACCGCCGACCACACCCACGCCGTAGTGGCAATGGCGGCTATGTCGCGGGGCAAACACGTTTACGTACAAAAACCGCTGACACACAACATCCACGAAGCCCGGATGCTGACTGAAGCAGCCCGAAAATACAAAGTGGTAACCCAGATGGGAAACCAGGGTTCATCGAATCCGCAGCAAAAAACGATGGTGGAGTGGTTCGACAAAGGCTTGCTGGGCAAAGTAAGTACCATTCAGATCTGGACCAACCGCCCGGTATGGCCGCAAGGCATTCCAGTGCCGACTAATTTCTCCGAACCTTCTGCCGACCTGGATTGGGATCTGTGGCTGGGACCTGCTCAGAAAGTGGGCTATACGCCAGCTTACCACCCGTTCAAATGGCGCGGCTGGTGGAACTTTGGTGCTGGCGCCCTCGGCGATATCGGTTGCCACATCATGGATATTCCGTTCCGTGTGTTGGGATTGGGCTATCCAACGGAAGTGGAAACCAGCATCAGCTCGGTGTTTCTGAAAGACTGGACGCCGGAATACAACCCCGAAGGTTGTCCGCCCGCATCGCACGTGGAACTGAAATTCCCGGCATCGGCCAAGAATAAATCCGAAGTGAAACTGGTCTGGTCCGACGGCGGTATTCGTCCGTTCCGGCCAGATATGCTGCCCGCGGGCGAAGCCTACCCCGAAGGTGGCGAAAACGGCATGTTCATGATCGGTGATAAAGGGCTGATTGCCTGCGGGATGTACGGTGATGACCCGATTCTGTATACCAAAGATGGTCAGAAAATAGTAGCTCCGGCGAAACCAAAACCGACCGATGGCAAACCCTGGCCCGAAAATGGCCACCAGATTCTGTGGACGGAAGCCTGCAAAGCCGGCTTTAACAGCAAGGAACACAAAGGGTTAACGTCTTCGTTCGACTTCTCCGGTCCGCTGACCGAATCGGTTCTGATGGGTAACCTGGCCATTCGCAGCTACATGCTCCGGACGCCGAAAGCCGACGGAAAAGGCTTTACCTATCCCGGTCGTCAACGCCTGATGTGGGATGGTAAGAATATGAAAATTACGAACTTCGACGATGCCAACCAGTTTGTTTCGCGGCAATACCGTGATGGCTGGAAGCTCTCGATGTAAGCAAAAATAGTTACCCCGTTTACAGTTTAGTGTTGATAGTTTCGAAAAATGAGCACTAACCCGATTTATTATCAGTGGGTTATGCCGCAAATGATAAACTTGAAACGCTGAACTTATCGTAACGCGCTCAAAGCCTCCCGTTTTAAAGTCCCTGGACTGGTAAACGGGAGGCTTTCGTATGTTTAACCAAACCCATTCGGTAATCCATTTTGGCTATTCGGCGGTATGGTGGCTGTTTCGACCGAAAAAATTTGCAGCAACGGACTTCCTTCGCTATACTTGCGGCTCAAATCAAGTTTCCAGACCGGTTCGAGTACTTCCGAATCGTTGCAGCGGATTTCCTGTTGCGCTTGATTTATAAAGAAGAGGCAAGAGACCGGGCTCGGTGAACCTCTGGCAACCTGCCGTGCGGCAAGGTGCTACATCCCGCCTACGGTTTGCTCCGGCAAAACCGATAGGAGATATAAATCGAACAAGCTCATGATCAACATCCGATGGTGTATGCCCCCGGCGGGCAACTAATCTCACACACTTCCAGTATACCGACATCCGGGAGAGGCTATCGGCTACAGATTGACTGCTTAAGTTATATCCAACGGCAAGCCAATCACCCGAAAATGGATCCGTTTTGGCGGTTGGCTCAATGGCGCGTCCGTTTTGCAAAAATCAAATCCTTCTGTTTTACACTCATAAATCCACAACAAAATTATGGCAACCCCATTGCACTTTGAAAGCTTGCAAGTACATGCAGGACAGGAACCCGATCCCACCACCAATTCACGGGCTGTTCCTATTTACCAGACGACTTCATATGTTTTTGACAGCGCCGAACATGGTGCTAAACTCTTTGCTTTACAGCAATTTGGCAATATTTATACCCGGATCATGAATCCTACCACCGACGTATTCGAGAAGCGCATGGCGGCTCTAGAAGGCGGGGTGGCAGCTTTGGCCGTTGCGTCCGGGCAGGCGGCCCAATTTGTTGCGCTGAACAACATTCTGACCGTCGGCGAGAACTTTGTTACCAGTCCGTTCCTTTACGGTGGAACGTATAATCAATTCAAGGTTTCGTTCAAACGGCTGGGCATTGAAGCCCGTTTCGCCGAAGGTGACAACGTGGAAAGCTTCGAGCGACTGATCGACGACAAAACAAAGGCCATTTACCTGGAAACGATTGGTAACCCGAAGTTCAATGTTCCTGATTTTGACGCTTTTGCGGCTCTGGCTCAGAAATACGATCTGCCCCTGATTGTCGACAACACATTCGGCGCGGGCGGTTATTTGTTCCGGCCCATCGAACACGGCGCGGCAGTGGTGGTGGAGTCGGCCACAAAATGGATCGGCGGACACGGTACAAGCATTGGAGGTGTGATTGTCGATAGCGGTAATTACAACTGGGGCAATGGGAAATTCCTGCAATTTACCGAACCCGCCGACGGGTACCACGGCCTGGTTTTCAACGATGTATTCGGCATTGGCGGGCCTTTTGGTAACATCCAGTTCATCATTCGCGCCCGGGTAGAAGGGCTCCGCGACTGGGGACCGGCGCTGAGTCCGTTCAACTCGTTCTTACTCCTGCAGGGCGTGGAAACCTTGTCGCTGCGGGTTGACCGCACGGTTGAGAATGCGCTGGCTGTTGCCAAATGGCTGGAACAGCACGAGGGCGTTGAAAGCGTTTATTATCCGGGATTGGAAAGCAGTCCGTATCATGAATTAGCCAAAAAATACCTTAAACGCGGTTTTGGTGGCGTCATGATGTTCAAATTGAAAGCCGGTTCAGCCGCTGCGGATCAGTTTATCGATAGCCTGACCATGATCAGCCACCTGGCCAATGTCGGCGATTTGAAAACATTGATCATTCACCCGGCGGCCACAACACACCAGCAATTGAGTTCCGAAGAGCAATTCAGTGCGGGTGTCGAACCGGGTCTGCTGCGTATTTCGGTCGGTACGGAACACATCGACGACATTAAAGCCGATCTTGAGCAGGCATTTGCGGCCATTAGTGCGTAATATTTAGTGCACGATTTTCAGTTTTCAGTATACGGTTTTCGGTTGCTGACGCACGAAGGCTAATGCATCAGCAACCGAAAACCGTATACTGAAAACCGTCACTGTAAACAGACAATTCTTTTTCGATTGGAAACCCGATTTTTTGATTACAAATACACCTTTTCTTTAGAGTGTGGCGCTGACTTACCGGGCTTCCGGCTAGCCTATACAACCCGCGGAACACTGAACGCCGACCGTTCAAATGTGGTCTGGGTTTGTCATGCCCTGACGGGTAGTGCCGATGCCGGTGACTGGTGGGACGGTATGATTGGGCCGGGTAAATTCTACGACCCGGCGCGCCAGTTTATTATTTGTGCCAATGTATTGGGTTCCTGCTACGGCTCCACCGGACCGCTGGCGGTCAATCCCCAAACCGGTCGCCCCTTCTACCACGAATTTCCGCTCATCACGATTCATGACATTGCCAAAGCACTGGATTTGCTGCGGCTGGAATTGGGCATCGAAAAAATTGAAACCTGCATTGGCGGTTCACTGGGTGGTCAACAGGCACTGGAATGGGCTATTCAGCAACCCGATGTAATCCAGAATCTGATTCTGATCGCTACCAACGCCGTGATGTCGCCCTGGGGAATTGCGTTCAACGAAGCCCAGCGCATGGCGATCAGTGCCGATCCAACCTGGATTGAGCGCCGTGCCGATGCCGGACAAGCCGGAATGAAAGCCGCCCGGGCGGTTGCGATGTTGTCGTACCGGAACTATGACACCTACGGTTTTACGCAGGCGTTGGACAATAACGAGCAAATCGATCACTACAAGGCTTCCAGTTACCAGCAATACCAGGGCGAGAAACTAGCCAGCCGGTTCAATGCCTTCACGTATTGGACGTTATCGAAAGTAATGGATTCGCACAACGTCGGGCGAAACCGGGGGAGCATCACCCTGGCTCTTGAGCAGGTGATTTCCAGGACTTTATCGGTTGGCATCAAATCCGATATCCTGTTCCCTCCCATCGAACAGAAAATTCTGGCCCGGCACATTCCCGATGCCCGCTACGAAGAAATCGATTCACTTTATGGCCACGATGGTTTTTTGATCGAAACCAAACCACTATCCCAAATCATTCGCAACTGGATGGACGAGCGGAAATCGTTGGTCAGCGTCGCGGTTGACTAATTAAATCAATTGATTTGCCGGATAAGTAAAAACCGTTGTTTCTTCCGCTTTTGTAGAAATTCGAATGTGTTTGTAAGGATGGTAAACAACAAAAATTTGTTATTTTGTAAATAATTTAATTAAATCGCACTATTAATAAATTATTTTAAAAATATCCTCCTTATATTTCATCGTTTTTCATCTCATGGAGCTCTTCGGTGAGCATTGATTTTGTATGGAGGCAAATTATACTATATCGATTGTTGATAAGAAAAAAAGTCGTTTAAAGCGCGGTATCTTAAAAGAAATGTACCGCTTGGGCTCCCGAACGCTGGCTCAGTTGGCGAAAGCATTGCACGCCAGCGTGCCATCAGTCACGATGTTGATCGACGAATTAGCATCCGAGAGCTGGGTCCAGGAGATCGGGACCGGTGTTGCGCAGTACGGTCGCAAACCAGCGTTATTTGGACTTCGGCCTGGTAATCAGGCTATTGTCGTTATTGACATCAGTGTTCACGACATCAAATTGGTGGTTTTTGATCTGACCAATCGGGTGCTCGACCGCCTGGATGTCAATCTGCGATTAGAAGATTCCGTTGCTTTTCTGGAAGCGCTACAAGGTCCACTGGAAGAAGTGGCGCAGCGCATTCAGGAAAAACAGCTGAAGATCATTGGCGTCGGTTGCGCTTTGCCCGGTTTGGTCGACCCGCGCACCGGAATCAACTATACCTACAAAAAATTAAACCGCCCCGAACAGTCGCTGCGGCAGTTGCTGGCGGAGAGCTTCGACGCACCGGTTTACCTTCTCAACGATACCAAAGCCACTATTTTGGGTGAACACCGCTTCGGACTCGCGAAAGGCAAAAACCATGTTTTATCCATCAACATTGACTGGGGTGTGGGATTAGGCGTCATCAATAACGGCGAAATTTTGCAGGGGTTAGCCGGTTTTGCCGGTGAGTTGGGCCACATTCAGCTACAGGCCGACGGTGAATTGTGCACCTGCGGAAAAGTGGGCTGTCTGGATACGCTGACCTCCGCTTCGTCGCTGATTCGTCGGGTAAAAGCCGGGTTGCGCGAAGGTCGGGTTTCAAAACTCGCCGAAGAAAATTTTGAGGACATCGATGTCGAACTGGTGATTGACAAAGCCAGAGCGGGCGATGAACTGGCTATTGATCTGCTGACCGAATTAGGCAACGAACTGGGCAAGGGTCTTTCCATCGCCGTTCATTTATTCAATCCCGAACTCATCATCGTTAATGGCGTTGTGGGCAAAGCCGAACGGCTAATTACCCGGCCCATCGAACAGGCCATCGACAAATATTGTTTGGCCGATTTTCGAACAAAACTCGTCATTGCGGTTTCGCGCCTGGGCGAAATGGCTAAACTCTGCGGCACCCAGGCCTATGTGGTTCAGTGCTTGCTGGATCACGAAGAAATTCCTTAACAAATCTGATTCCCGAATGAAAAATCTGGTTCTATGTATTGCGCTTCTTTGTCTGACAATTCAGTTCTCCGAAGCACAACCCTCCCGATATGCGCTGGTTCCTCAGCCCGTTCGTCTGGACGAACAGAAAGGGGATTTTAAAGTACCGGCCAATCTTGTCATTAGCGTCGAAAGCAATAACGCCGACGTTCGCCGGGTGGCCGAAATGCTGGCTGCGCAACTGGGTAAAGCAACGGGGCGAAAGGCCCAAATCAAAACCGGCAAAAGTGGTTCCATTGTTTTTGCGTCGGCACAAAGTCCCAAATTAGGCCAGGAAGGTTATCTTCTGAACGTAACGCCCAGGCGCATTACGCTGACGGCCCAACAGCCGAACGGTTTTTTCTACGCGGTGCAGTCGTTGCTGCAATTGATGCCCTCCGAGGTGTTTGGAGCATCGGTGGCGTCGGGTGTCGATTGGTCGGTGCCGTGTTGTTCCATCGAAGACCAGCCGCGGTATGGCTATCGGGGCGTTATGCTGGACGTGAGCCGCCATTTTTACCCGGTTCCCGCAGTGAAAAAAGTCATTGATGAGATTGCACTCCACAAGATCAATACATTTCACTGGCACCTGACCGACGATCAGGGCTGGCGAATTGAAATCAAGAAACACCCCAAACTGACCGAAATCGGCTCCACCCGGAAAGAAACCATGTTGGGGCAATACCGGAATAACAAGTACGACAAAACGCCTTATGGCGGTTTTTATACGCAGGATCAAATCCGGGAAGTGATCAAATACGCGCAGGACCGGTTTATTACCGTCATTCCGGAAATCGAGATGCCGGGTCATGCGATGGCGATTCTGTCGGCTTATCCGGAACTGGGCAGCAGCGCGGACAAGATTGTGCCGGTTACGGGTACATGGGGCGTCCACGAAGATGTACTTTTTCCACGCGAAGAAACTTTTCAATTTTTGCAGGAAGTACTGACCGAAGTAATTGATTTGTTCCCGAGCCAATACATCCACATCGGCGGTGACGAATGTCCGAAAACCCAGTGGATTGCCAGCCGGTTTTGCCAGGATCTGATTAAAAAACTGGGTCTGAAAGATGAACACGAATTGCAGAGTTATTTCATCGGGCGAATCGACAAATTTATTACAGCAAAAGGCCGCAAAATGATCGGCTGGGACGAAATCCTGGAAGGCGGTTTGTCGCCCAACGCTACGGTGATGAGCTGGCGTGGGGTCGACGGCGGTATTGCTGCGGCCCGGCAAGGCCACGATGCCATCATGACACCGACTACCTATTTCTACCTGGATTATTACCAGGCGGACCCCAAAACCACCCCGCAGCCGCTGTCCATTGGCGGTTTGTTGCCGCTGGAAAAAACGTATTCGTATGATCCGGCCCCCGACAGCCTGACAGCCGAGCAACAGAAACACATCATTGGCGTTCAGGCCAACCTCTGGACGGAATATGTCAAAACGCCGGAACACGTGGAATACATGCTCTTTCCCCGCGCAATCGCGATGGCTGAAACCGGCTGGACGCCCAAAGACCGCAAAAACATCGACGATTTCAAACGGCGGCTGGACGTCCATAAAAAACGCCTGGATGCGCTGAAAATCAATTACTACGGAGCGCCAATCAATACGGATTTCATGTACTCCAAACCGGACGGTTCCGTTGGGAAGCTGTAGAGCTGGGGCCTGTAAAACTGGAATTCATCAACAAGGCCCGGACGCAAATCCGGGCCTTGTTGGTTAATATGATTCATAAATTGATCAGGTTTATGAAACCTGGGCTAAAAACAAACCGGCGCTCTGATCCAAGATTGAAAGCAAATGCCTTCTAACAGGTAGAAAAGGCGTGTTTTTTACTTACCAATATAAAATCTTAACATTTCAATGCCTGAACCTTTATGAAAAAATACGCTTTGCTGGTTGGTCTGTACCTGCTGGTGACAATTTGCGCGTTCGCTCAACCCGCCGAACGACCCATTAAAATCGTTGTGGCTCCCGATCATACCGATTGGCAATACCGCCCCGGCGAACCGGTAAAATTCACCATTTCGGTGTTGCAGTACGGAAACCCAATCAAAGGGGCCAAAATCAAGTACGAAATCGGGCCGGAAAAAATGGATCCAACCAAACAGGAAACCGTAACTCTCGCCAACGGGACGACCACCGTTGACGGCGGCACGATGAAAACACCCGGTTTTTTGCGCTGTGTTGCGACGGCCGAAATCAACGGCAAAACGTATCGGAACCTGGCAACGGCGGGGTTCAATCCGCTGCAAATACCCCCAACCGTCGATAATCCTGCGGATTTTAAGATGTTCTGGGACAGTGCCAAAGCCGAACTCAGCCGCATTCCGCTCGACGCCCGCATGACGCTGATGCCCGAGCGCTGTACCGAAAACGTGAACGTGTATCACGTCAATATCCAGAATTACGCCAACTCGCGGGTATACGGTATTCTGTGTATCCCCAAAAAAGAAGGCAAATACCCGGCTTTGCTGCGGGTGCCGGGAGCCGGAATTCGGCCTTATGCCGGGAACCTGTCCGATGCCGAAAAAGGCATCATTACGCTGGAAATCGGTATTCATGGCATTCCGGTCAATATGGACCCCGTGGTTTATACCAATTTAAGTGCCGGAGCCTTAACCGGTTATTTCAATATTAACCTCGACGACCGCGACCGGTATTACTACAAACGGGTTTACCTCGGCTGCGTTCGGGCCAACGATTTTCTGGTGAGTTTGCCGCAGTACGACGGAAGCAATCTGGCCGTAACGGGCGGTAGTCAGGGGGGCGCGTTGTCCATCACCACCGCTGGTTTGGACGCCCGCGTGAAGTGGCTCGGGGCGTATTATCCGGCGCTGTCCGACGTCACGGGGTACCTGAAAGGCCGGGCGGGCGGATGGCCGCATTTGTTCACCGGAAAGTCGCTGGCCTACAACAATACGCCCGCAAAAATCAAAACCGTATCGTATTATGACGTGGTCAATTTCGCCCGACTGATCAAAGTACCCGGTTATTATTCATGGGGTTTTAACGACGAGACCTGCCCGCCAACCTCGATGTATGCGTCCTACAATGTTATTTCGGCCCCGAAACAGCTCAAACTTTACGAAGACACCGGTCACTGGACTTATCCCGAACAAACCGAGTTGATGACAAACTGGATTGTTCAGCAATTGAAAGGAACGAGCAAGTAAATCGTTTTCGGTATCCGGTTTTCGGTTGGCTGACGCATGCAAGAGAACGCGTCAGCACTGAAAACCGGATACCGAAAACGGAAAACCGTAACGCCATGAACCGCAAAACCGCCCTGTTTTTTATCCACTGCTGGTTAGTGTCCTCTGTGCTGGTTGCTCAAAACGGCATATTGGTTTTTCAATCGGATTTTGGTGTAAAAGACGGGGCGGTTTCGGCCATGAAAGGCGTATCGCTTGGCGTTTCTCCCCAGCTTAAAATCGTTGATTTGACCCACGAGATTCCAGCTTTTAATATTTGGGAGGCATCGTATCGGCTGTTGCAAACGGCTCCGTATTATCCCAAAGGAACGGTTTTCGTTTCAGTTTGTGATCCGGGCGTCGGAACAGATCGGAAATCAGTGGTTTTACTCACCAAATCCGGGCATTATTTTGTAACTCCCGACAACGGAACGCTCACGCTCATTTCCGAAAAACTGGGTATTCAGGAAGTACGGGAAATCGATGAAGCCATCAACCGCCGTCGAAATTCAAACGAGTCATACACCTTCCACGGACGCGACGTGTACGCCTATACGGGGGCTCGTCTGGCGGCCAAAGTGATTACCTATGCGCAGGTAGGGAAGCCGTTGCCACCTGCCGTTGTGAAAATTCCGTACCAGAAACCAACGTTTGAAAATGGTGTATTGAAGGGAATGATTCCGGTGCTGGATGTGCAATACGGCAACGTCTGGACCAACATTTCCAAAGATTGGTTTGCCAAACTGGGCATAAAAACCGGCGAAAACCTGCAGGTGCGGTTTTATAACAAAGACGAAAAAGTATTCGACGGACGAATGGTGCTGGTAAACACCTTCGGTGAGTCGAAAGAAGGCGAAAATGTGGCTTATTTTAACAGCCTGATGGATTTTTCGGTAGCGATCAACATGGGAAATTTCTCCGAAAAGTATAAAGTCAATAGCGGCCCGGACTGGCGGGTCGAAGTTTCAAAATAAGCGTATATTCAATTTCCCTGCGCCCGATTAGCGCTCAACTTTCCCGCTCTTCAGAATAGAATCATCAGTAGCCAGTAAATAAGTATTTCACTCTAGACACCCGTTGGGTGTTAGATTTGTCATTAATTACCTACTAAAATCAATTGTTCAGTTACATCATCACCCTAACCTATCTCACTCGGATGGGTAAGGTTAACAGGTGTGACCTGAAGGGCAGGATGACAAAAACGAAGAACGGTTTGCTTCCCAGGCGTTTTTATTCTTTAGACATTTTAAGGGGATTGGCGTCATTATCCGTTGTTTTATTTCATTGGCGTCATGGCTTTTATCAGTGTACCTCGCATACCGGTTTTGTGGCCGAAAATCAACCATTTTTCTTTTTTTTACAGTTTTTCTACGAACAAGGTCAAAAAGCCGTCGAGCTATTTTTTACGCTCTCCGGATTTATATTTTTCTGGTTATACGCCGATCGAATTAGTAAGCATAAAATTTCATTGAACGAGTTTGCACTCCTTCGATTTTCCCGATTATATCCGCTCCATTTTTCAACTCTTCTTCTGGTATTATTTCTTCAAACCGTGTATCGATCATCAGTGGGGTGTTACTTCATATACCCATTCAATGATTCCTATCATTTTATTCTACAGCTATTTTTTGCTTCAAACTGGGGTTTTGAAAAGGGTTTTTCGTTTAATGGGCCAATCTGGTCGGTTTCGATAGAAATCCTGCTATACATCATTTTCTTCACTATTAGCTGGTACAAAAAAGACAAACTGCTTTTCCTGATTCTTCTCATAATCGCCAGTTATGTAATCTTCTATTTTCGGGGCTATCAACTGGCACAGGGCGTTTTTTCATTTTTTATCGGTGGAATAACGTATCGATTATTTTCCACTTTCTATTCAAAAATGATTTCCGATAAAATGGCTGTTTTTCTCCTGACTGCAACTGTTTTAGTCTGGACTCTTGTAGTTCTGGAAGTTCACTATTCTTTTTCAAAACCCCTCTTTTCTGGTTTTTTAAATCAGTTGGCTATTGCCCAGAAATATGTTTTTTTAGTTGATCGGTTTATTCCTCTTTTTATCAGTGTTTTCTTGTTTCCCGTAACGATCCTGGCGCTGGTGGTCTGGGAAGTTAGAAAAGGTTCGCTGGGGAAACGGATTGCTTTTATCGGCGACATCAGTTACTCGTCTTACCTACTGCATTTCCCGCTTCAATTGGCGACGGTTTTGCTGGCCACCAAATTAGGTTACACCCATGCCGTTTTTGAATCTCCGGTTTTATTACTGGTTTTCTTCGCCGTGTTAATTGCACTGAGCTTTCTGTCGCACCGGTTTTTTGAAATGCCGATTCAGGGCAAGTTGAGAAGAATGGTCTTGAAAAACCGGCAAATGGCTTAAAATCAGCGCCGGAGAAAGTCGTTTTTTTGCTTTTTTTTTACACATTCGAAATATACGCGGGAACATTCTGTTCCTTTTTGGTTAACTATACGACTAAATAGAACTTCCATATCCTTTCCCATCATGCGTTCGCGGGCGACAAGAGTTGTTATTGGTTTGGTAATGGCCCTGGTGGCCTTGTTTACCTATTTTACAAACACCCAGGAAAACCCGGTAACGGGTGAAAAACAGCACATTAGCATGACGCCCGAGCAGGAGGTTCAACTCGGGCTGGAAAGTGTCCCCCAAATGGCCCGGGAGTTTGGCGGGCTTTACCCGGACGAAAAAGTGCAGCAATCGGTGAAGCGCGTCGGCGAGAAAATTGTCAATGCGACCAGCGTCAAAACCAGTCCGTACAAATTTGATTTTCACGTCCTGGCCGACGATAAAATCGTCAATGCGTTTGCCGTGCCGGGCGGACAGATTTTTATAACAGCGGCTTTGCTCGACAAACTGAAGAGCGAAGATCAGCTGGCGGGCGTTTTGGGCCACGAAATTACGCACGTGGTCGGCAGACACTCGGCCGAGCAAATTGCCCAGCAGCAGCTAACGCAGGGATTGGCCGGAGCCGCTGCGGTTGCTACGGAAGACCCCAATTCGCCGGGCCGCAGTTCCGCCATTGCGGCTTATGTTGCCAACCTGATCGGTCTGAAATACGGTCGCGATGACGAAATTGAATCCGATCAACTGGGTGTACGCTGGATGATCGAGAGCGGTTACAAACCCGAAGCGATGATCGAGGTGATGGAAATCCTGAAAGCCGCCGGTGGTCCCAATCGCCCATCCGAGTTCATGAGCAGCCACCCTGATCCCGATAACCGCATCGAACGGATTAAGGAAGCAATTGCGAAGTATAAGGGAAAATAGGTTTCCGGTTTACGCCGGTCCGATGGTTCGGCGGCTGATCCACCTAGCCAATCAGTCCTGTATGGAGGATTAAGTAAAACCAATCCTCCATACAATGGTCAATAGCACCTTCATTTCTTTTTCACACTGGCCGTTCCCGCGCCCTTCCACTGTTCCATATAGTCCACAGTCAAATGGCAGAGGGCTTTAACGCCCAATCCAAAACCGCTTTCGTCGATGTGGAAATCCGGCGTATGGTGCGGGGCGGCATCTTCCAGTTTGGTCCCCTTCGGCATGCCACCCAGAAAAAAGAAAAAACCGGGTATTTTTTGCTGGAAAAAGGAAAAATCTTCGGCACCGGTGTCCAACGGCCGGATGTGGACGTGGTCTTTTCCGGCCACGGCTTCAAGCGTCGGCACCATCTGATCGGTTAGCGCCGGATCGTTGTAGGTTACCGGATACATTACATCAATTTTGACATCGGCCTTGGCTCCGGCACTTTCCGAAATATTCGTGGCCACTTCGTTGATCCGACGGTGAATGGTTTGCTGCATTTCGGGCGTGAATGAGCGGATGGTGCCGATCATATTGACTTCTTCCGGAATGATGTTCTGCCGGATTCCGCCGTGTACCGCGCCCACCGTTACGACCGCCGGAAATTCCGTAATCGGCAGATTCCGGCTCACGATCGTCTGCAATCCCATTACAATCTGCGAGCTCGTCACGATCGGATCGACGCCCGACCAGGGCGCTGCTCCGTGCGTCTGTTTGCCTTTGACTTTCACACTGAAAAAATCGACGGCGGCCATCGTCGCACCCGGCCGGTATTTAATCGTGCCCACTTCGGTTTGTGAATTGATATGCAGCCCAAAAATGGCATCGACTTTGGGATTTTCCAGTACGCCCTCTTTCACCATCAGTTGCGCTCCACCTTCTTCACCCGCCGGTGGACCTTCTTCCGCCGGTTGGAAAATAAACTTAACGGTTCCTTTCAGATCGTTTTTGACGCTGGCCAGCACCTCGGCAACGCCCATCATGATAGCGACGTGTGAATCATGGCCACAAGCGTGCATGACCCCGGTTTTCTGTCCGTTAAATTCCGTGGTTACCGTGGATTTAAACGCCAGATTGCCCCGTTCGGTCACCGGCAAACCGTCCATGTCAGCCCGTAGAGCCACAACCGGACCCGGTTTCCCGCCCTTCAAAATGCCGACTACGCCGGTTTTAGCCACATTGGTTTTTACTTCGATTCCCAGCGAATGCAGGTGAGCGGCCACTTTGGCGGAGGTTTGAAATTCACGGTTACCCAATTCCGGATTCTGGTGAATCTCGCGTCGCCACGCAACCACTTTTTTCTCCAGGCCGTCAGCGGTTTTAGTAATCTGACTTTTTAGAGGTGACTGTGCCTGCAAAGCAAAAGGCAAAAGGGTGCAAAAAAGTGCGTAAACCGTCTTATTGCTCATTTTTAAACGTATTTTGTAAGTACAAATGATTAACTTCATCGAGACAACAGTATCGTTTTGTTTCCTAATTACGGCAAATTTTAACAAAAAAAGGCAATGTTATATGCCAATAAAAGGGTTTAGCAGCGCGCATAATAAATTTAATGTAAAATGGAAAAATACAACAATCATTCCGCCCCTGGTTTTCCCCGCGAGAACACCAAAATCGACTAATCGTCAGACAGTCTACTAGTTATCCTGATCCTCGCATGCAAATTCTCCTAAGCCACGCGGCTTGAAATGAAAATCTGGCGCATTTATTTCAGCGTAGACAAAGGTTTTATTTTATTTTTTATTAACTTGATCATATATCTATCAACCTTAATAAGACATTTTTATAAGTACTTCTAAAAAAAATGTCACCAAACTAGTTTTTTGGTTTATTTATTGCGGATATAAAAGTAGTTTTGCATCCATTTTTTTACGTTCATCTATTAAAAACCTATCTATGAGAAAACGTTTAGCCGGATTCTGGCTATTGTGCGTGCTTTTTGCCCTGCCCGCATTAGCCCAGGATCGGACGGTGACCGGTAAAGTCACTTCATCCGACGACGGCTCCACTCTCCCGGGTGTGAGCATCCAATTGAAAGGTACCAGCCGCGGTACCACCACGGATTCAGACGGAAATTACAGTCTGCCAAACGTTCCAGCCAACGCCCGGTTGGTTTTTAGCTTCATCGGAACCGCGACCCAGGAAATTGTGGTCGGCAATCAATCGACGATCAATGTACAACTAAAATCTGACGCAAGCCAGTTGTCGGAAGTCGTTGTCACTGCCCAGGGGATCGAACGCGACCGGCGTTCATTGGGGTATTCGACCCAGGATGTTCGGGGAGATGTGCTGGCCCAGCGCTCGGAACCCAATGTCCTGAACGCGCTGCAAGGGAAACTGGCCGGGGTGAATATTACGCCTTCCAGCGGTGCGCCGGGTGCTTCGACTAACATCAACATCCGCGGGATTACGTCGTTTAACGGAAGTAACCAGCCGTTGATCGTGGTCGACGGTGTTATTTTCAACAACGACGTCAACCGGAATCCTTCCACGGACAACTCGCTGTTCAGCGCACAGGCTTCGAACCGACTGGCCGACATCAACCCGGAAAGCATCGAGTCCATCAACGTGCTGAAAGGACCGGCCGCTTCGGTTCTCTACGGTTCCCGCGCATCCGCCGGTGCGATTGTCATTACGACAAAAACCGGTCGGAATATGAAAGGGAAAACCGAAGTAACCGTTAATTCTTCTTTTAATGTTCAAAACGTTTACGGATTACCTCCGCTGCAAAACGACTACGGACAAGGTACCCAGAATAACTTCATCAATACATCCGGTAACTCCTGGGGCCCCAAATTCGGCGGTAGCCTGACCCAGGTGACGACGCTTCAGGGAAATACGGTTCCTTACCAGGCCTATCCGGACAACGTCAAGAATTTCTACGATCAAGGTAGTGTGTGGCAAAACTCGTTCAACATCGCTTCGGGCGACGAACGACGTAACTACATTCTGGCGGTTGGAAATACGCTGCAAAAAGGGATCGTCCCGAACAGTAAATTCGACCGAACCAATGTGCAGGTGGGTGGTGAATCCAAACTGCAAAACGGCCTCAAATTGAGCAGTACGGTTACTTATGTAAAAACCGCCCAGAACGGAACGCCGGTTGGTAACGGTGGTAGCGCGTTTGGTCAAATCACCCGGATTCCCCGGAGTTATGACCTGAACGGAACGCCGTATCAGGATGCGCAGGGTAAAAGTATTTATTACTCGACTACGCAAAACCATCCTTTGTGGAGTGCTTACAACGAGACGATGAAAAGTCAGGTTGACCGGGTTTTCGGAAATTTCCAGGTAGGTTACGACTTCGCAAAATGGCTGAACGTATCGTACCGCGTAACGGCTGATACCTACACCGACCGTCGGAAAATGAGCTTCGCGATCGGATCGGCCCGCGGTCCCGCTGGTCAGATTATCGAAGACATGTTCTTCCGCTCAGAGTTGAACGGCGACCTGTTGATCAATGCCCACAAAGATAACCTGTTTCTGGAAGGACTGAACGCCAACATATTGCTGGGTAATAACATTAACCAGCGGAGAGACCAGAACACCACCCTGTCGGCACAGCAATTGACCATTCCGGGCTTCTACAACGTCAGCAACGGGTCAGTTTTTACAGCCAGTCAGGAGAACAACACGAAGCGCCGACTGGTTGGTTACTACGGTCAGTTATCGCTGGGTTACCAAAATTACTTATTCGTGGAATTGTCGGGCCGGGTTGACCAATCATCGACGCTGCCGAAAGCGAACAACACTTACTTCTATCCGGCGGCTTCCGTCAGCTTTGTTCCGACCGATGCCTTCAAGCTCAACTCGAACGTGCTGTCGTATGCCAAAGTTCGCGCGAGCGTAGCCCGGGTAGGCCGGGATGCCGACCCGTATCTGCTGAACTCGGTTTTTGTCGCTTCCAGTTATGGGAACAATTCCGCCAGCATCACGTTCCCAATTTCCGTGGGTGGCGCCAATTTGCCGGGCTTTAGCCCCAGTACGCGGATTGGTAACAACAACCTGACGCCCGAGTTTGTCCGTTCGTATGAATTCGGCCTGAATCTGGGGCTGTTCCGCAACCGGGCAAGCCTTGATCTGGCTTACTTCGACACGCGCAGTACCAACCAGATCTTCAACGTATCGGTCTCTAATTCAACCGGTTACGATACCCGCACCACCAACGTTGGTGCCTTGAGCAACAAAGGGATCGAATTAGTGCTGAACACGACGCCAGTTCGTTTGCAGAATGGTTTCAAATGGGATCTGGTGCTGAACTTTACCCGGATTCGGAACAAAGTGGAAGAAATCGCTCCGGGTGTAACGCAATCGCCGATCACAGGGGGCGCATTCGTCGGGATCAACCCGTCGATCGTGGTGGGTCAGCCATACGGTGTCATTGTCGGCACAGCCAATGCCCGCAGCCCGCAGGGCCAATACCTGATCAACCCGAACACCGGTTTGTTCGTACCAGGTATTGCCGGACAGGTGATTTCCAACCCGAACCCGAACTGGACGGCGGGTTTGACCAACACGTTTAGCTACAAAGGTCTGGCACTTTCGGTTCTGTTTGACACCCGCCAGGGAGGCCAGTTGTACTCATTTGGCGCCGTCGATTTACGCGGTCAGGGCCACTTAGCCGTAACCGGAATTGACCGGGATCAGCCCCGTATTCTGCCGGGTGTGATCGAAGTAACCAACGCTGATGGTTCGAAAACCTATAACCCGAACAACATTCAGTTGAGCGCCCAAAACTACTGGGCGAATCTGGGTGGTCTGGCTTCCGAGGCTGCGGTTTTCGACGCAACGGTTTACCGCCTGCGCGAACTGGCCCTGAATTACAGCCTGCCCGCCAGCCTGATTGGCAAAACGCCCTTCGGTGCGGTTTCCATTGGGGTTAGCGGTCGTAACCTGTGGTTCTATGCGCCCAACTACATGGCTGATCCCGAAACCAACACGCAAGGTGCCGGTAACATTCAGGGACTTGATTTGAACGGTATTCCCAACACGCGGAATTACGGTGTTAACCTGCGGTTTACGTTTTAATCACCTTCATCATTTTTTCGACAATGAAGATTTCAAGCTATAAAAAATTTCTGTTGGTGCCCTTCCTGCTTTCCATGGGTGCCTGTAGTAACTACCTCGACGTCAATGTGACGCCGAATAACCCGACGGAAGTAACCCCGCCCGTTTTGCTGCCTTCAGCACTGGCCGGTTCCGCGTTTGCCAATAACGGCGAGCTAAACCGGTTTGGATCGGTGGTGATGAATTACCTGTCAGGTGCGGGTGGTAGCCCAACGAACTACGACCGGTTTAATACGAACGGGGCTGATTTTGGAAACCAATGGCGTTTCGATATCTACGGGGGTGCGCTGGTAGGTTATCAGAAACTGATTGAGGCTGCTGATAAAACAAATTCAAAAGCCTATACGGGGATTGCCAAAATCATGAAGGCGTATACCTTCAGTATGGTGACGGATATCTGGGGCGATGTTCCCTACTCACAGGCATTGCAGGGTGAAGCGTTTATTCAACCGCGTCTGGATAAGCAGGAGGACATCTACAAAGGTAACCAGGCTTCCGGTATTCAGAGCCTGTTTGATCTGGTTCGCGAAGGGCTGGCTGATCTGGAAGCTCCCAGTACGTCCAAACCGGCCGCTGATGACATCGTATACGGCGGAACGATCGACAACTGGAAACGGGCCGGTTACACCCTGATGCTGAAAATGGCCAACACAATCAGCAAAAAAGAACCCGCGCTGGCGAAAACCATTATCACCGAAGTGTTGGCCAAAAATCTGTATATCACCAGCAACGCACAGGATCTGAACGTTAAATTTGGTAGCAGCGTCGGTAGTACCAGCGCCATCTGGAACCTGGCGGTTTTTGGATCGTTCAGCAACGAACTGATTCTGAGCACGCGTTTCCTGAACGTACTCCGCCCCAGCGCCACTGATGCCACCAAAACCGATCCGCGTCTGGCGGTTTTCTACACCAAACCGTCGACGGACTATGTTTCCATCGATAACGGTTTTGCCGGAACCTTGCCAACGCCGACCACTACCTGGTCGCGGTATGGTGCTTACGTAACGGGCGCGCAGGGCGAAGGTCCAGTCCGGTTGATTACCAACTTCCAGCGGGCTTTCATTCTGGCCGAATCGGCCTTAACGCTGGGCACGGCGGGTGATCCTCAGGCGCTGTATACCGAAGGCATCACGGCTTCGATGAAACTGGCCGGTATTACGGATGCAGCCATCGCGGCTTACCTGACGGCAAATCCAAACATTGCCACGCTGACCGGCACGAACGAACAAAAGCTCGAGCAGATCATTACCCAGAAATGGATTGCCTGGACGGGCAACGGTCTGGAATCCTGGAACGACTGGCGTCGGACGGGTTATCCCAGGCTGACCGCTTCGCAAAACGCCGTTGGTATCGACGGTACGCGTCCGGTGCGCGCGGCTTACATCACGCAGGAAATTGAGCGGAATCCGAATTTCCCCAACCCGGGCCCGCAATCCAATGCAAAACTGTGGTGGGATGTTGATTAATCGGTCATTCGTTAACGAAACTATACTCATGAAAAAAATAGCGTTTCAACTTCTTTTACTCGCCGTAGTTGCTCTGGCCGGAGTTTCCTGCAAAGACGACGGCGTCTATAGCGATCTGGTTCGGGACAATCGCCCTGCTGTACCGGTGACCTATACGGGTGCTACAACCTACGGTTTTGATCCTTACTATGAAGTTTCGACCGCAGCGGGTGGTAACATCAAGATCTCGATCTCGATCCCTGCGTCCAGTGGCCGGACGATCAAAGAGATTACGCGGGTGGCGGCTGGTGCGACCAGCATCAACGTGGCTACGCTGAACACGGTTTCAACGAACTACATTGCAGCTCCGATCGCCGGTAGTGGCACAACGGTCGATTTTACGACTACACTGAAGGACTTTGCAACCAAACGTCCAGCCGTTGCCATTACGCCGGTGGCTTTACCAAACTTCCGGGAAATTGCTTTTATGTTTCTCGTAACACTGGATGATGGCTCGCAAGTCGTGGCCCAACCGGTTCGGATTCGGGTGCTGGCGTAATCTGCTGTTCTTCACAAACAAAAAAACCGTTCCGGCATCGGAACGGTTTTTTTGTTTGTTTACGGAAAATCCGGAGCCTTACTCAACCCCTTTTACCTGCATTTCAATCGTGTAAACCGACTCGGAGGCCGTTATGAACAGCGTGCTGCGTTTTTTTCCGCCAAAACAGATGTTACCGACCCAGCGCGACGGAACCGGGATGACCTGGAGCTTTTCACCCGTCGGGCTGTAAACCGTAACGCCCCGGCCGCTTAGATAAACATTTCCCTGATTATCCAGTGTCATGCCATCAGAACCTTGCGAAACAAAAAGCTGGCGGTTCGTTAACGACCCATCTTCATTGATTTGGTACTTATACGTTTTATTATCCCGAATATCGGCTACATACAGGAATTTGCCATTGGGCGTTCCCACGATACCGTTTGGCTGTTTTAGATCTCCATCCACCACCACGGCCTCTTTTTTCCCTTTGGGCAGATAATACACTTTCTGTCCTTCGAGATCCGGCTTTTTACGCTCCCAGTAATCCCGCTGATAATACGGATCGGTGAAATAGATGCCGCCTTTCGCGTCAATCCACAAATCGTTGGGTCCATTGTAGCGCTTGCCTTCGAAATCGGTCATTAAAACCGTGACTTTCTTTTTCGGGCTGATCGACCATAATTCGTCTTTTTCGTCGGCGCAGGAGATCATATTACCTTTCTTATCAAAATAAAGCCCGTTCGACCGACCGGTTTTGTCCATGAAAAGCGTCAGATTTCCGTCGGTATCGTATTTCCAGATTTTGTCGTTGGGTTGATCGGTGAAATAAATATCCCCTTTTTTATTGACGGCCGGCCCTTCGGTAAACTTAAACTGGTTGGAAATCTGCTTCGGGGTCGCTCCGACAGCCGTCACTTTCACGGAATCTGCTCGGCCCGAGTGTAGCCCGTAACTGAAGCTTTTGGGGGCACACAGAATCAATACCGTAAAAAAGAGTCCGGCTTTTCTACTAAAAATCATAGGAGTAGTTTTGAGGTTCAGGAATAGGCAAATATAGCGAATTCCGTTTACCACGGCACTTCCCGCTTGTCTTTCCAGAATTTACCCGTTTCGTGAGGTGAAGCTTCGGTTGCCAGCCAAATCGTCGTTTCCGCGCCTTTTTCGAGGGAGCGGTTGGCACCGGAACCGCCCATGTCGGTTTCTACCCAGCCCGGATTGACGCAATTGACGGCAATATTTTTGCCCGCCACCGCAGCTGCAAATTGCCGGGTCATGGCGTTCAGGGCGGTTTTTGAAAGACTATAGGCCGGATAACTGTCCTGCATATGCGCCAGCGAACCCAGATCGCTCGTTAGGTTGATGATCCGGCCACCGGTTTTGCTTTTTTCCAAATAAGGCAGAAAATCCTGAATCACCATAATAGGGCCGATCAGATTGGTTTTGAGGGCCCGCTCCAGCGATTCGATATTGAGTTTGCAGATAGACACATGCCGGTCAGAATCTTCCAGAATGGCCGCATTGTTGACCAGTACATCCAGATGACTGGCTTTTTGGGAGAAAGTTCCGTAGGCGTTTTTGATGCTGACCGGATCGGTCACATTCATGTGAAGGAAAATGGCTTCGTAGCCCTGTTCACACAGTTCGTGAACAGCCGCTCGCCCCTTTTCGATATCCCGGGACGCCATGAAAACCGCATACCCCTTTTTACAAAGTTCCAGGGAAATTTCTTTTCCAAGTCCCCGGTTAGCACCGGTCACTAGCGCAACTTTTTCGTGATTGGTGTTCATAACTTCAATGATTGAACTGTAGACCTGAACTTCACCCGGAGCCAAGGCCCGGGAATTTATCCTATCAAGTCTACAATCCAACCATCAAAATTGTTCAAAAAAACGGTCTGTTTGGTGTTCGCAACCTAATCATGATTGCACAATCAATACGCTATTTTCCAAAACAAAGCGATCAGGAATCCTTCCCCAGCGCTTTTACAGCGCCATAAAGCAAATCCGTCATCTTACGGGAACTTTCATCGCCCAGGATATCCGCATAGCGACGCATCAGATTATCCCATGCTTTTTTGATATCCGGTAACATGACAATCCCTTTCTCAGTAGCGTAAACCAGCGTATGTTTTCCTTCGATCTTCCGCTCTACCAGTTTTTTCAATTCGAGTTTTTCGATCAAACGGGTGATGGTTGATGGAGTTAAATGCAGCTCGCCACTCAATTCTTTAGGCTGAATACCGGGGTTTTCGATGGCCTCCTTCAACACAAATGCATGGGAAGCCGTCAGTCCCAACCGACCAAATTCGTCGTCGGAAATATTAGTCATTACTCTCGCTAGTGCATTTGCCGTGAAATTAAGGCAATTGCTGTACTTTGAAATCCGTTTTTTTTCTGCGATCATGATTGCTAGGGTTTTAAAATTAGCACACTCTACTATGTTACCGATATGTAAATATAACGAACTTAATTGAAATTAGTTTGTCAAAGCAATTGATTAAAAAAAATACAATCCCATTAGTATTAATTTGTTAACACAAATGACTATAGTTTTGCCAGAATTCAAAAACCAATGATACTTGCTGATACAATTAAGTTATTAAACGGTATTTAAGCACAAGATTATATGCAATAAATACAATTTAACAGCAAAACCACCCACCGAACTTACATACCGGGTCAAACGCGCTAAAACCTCCTTTCAGATGGCCTTTCCACACTTTCTTATCAACAAATGTTCATTATCTGGATGGCAGGTGGAGTTCGGCAATCATACAGCGGGCCGAACCACCACCATTGCTTTCAATGGTTTCTAAGTCAAAATGAAACAGCGTAGCGAAATCGTCCAATTCGTCGCGCTGCCGAACCGTCAATGAATGAAAAGCCTGCGTCGACATAACCAGTAACTTCTGACTTTTCCGGGTCATCACCAGCAGCATGTTCCCGGCAAAATGCGCCATCTGATCCATCGTAATATCAATGACATGCTTCCCGCTATTGACCAGCGACTGCCTGACCATCAACCGTTCGTCGGGATCAGCAATGGCCGCCAAACACACAATAGCAAAAACGTCGCCAATGCACATCACCACGTTGGTATGATAAACCGGTATGCCTGCCGCATCGGTCGCCGAAAAGGTGATTACCCGATAGCCGGTCTGTTTGCTGAACTCCTTGAGTACATCAACATCCGTTCGGGGCGACAAACAGGCGTAGGCAATCCGTTTCATCCGGTCTAACACCATACTGCCGGTGCCTTCGAGGTATTTACTTTCCTTCTCAAAATGCGTCAGATCGATAATCCGGGCAATGTGAAAATTCTTGCCCAGATCGTCGATGATGTCCATTCGCCGTTCGAGCCTCCGGTTGGGTGCTTCCATCGGATAAACAACAACCGTACCGCTGTAATGAAAGGATACCCAATTGTTGGGAAAAATAGAATCGGGCGTATACAATTCCGGCAAGTCATCGTAGATAATGACATTGACTCCGGCGGCCGTCAACTGGTGAGCCATTTCATCAAATTCACGCAGGGCATTCTGCTGAACCTCATCCCGGTTTTTAGTCGCCATCGTCCGATCCTGAAACGAGTTACTTCCGGCAGTCTGTTCATTGAAACCAAACCGTACAGGTCTGATCATGAGGATGTTTGAGGTGGCCTGGGCTTGCATACGGATAGGAGTTAGGGTTATAATTCGGCACGTAATAAAGGTAAACTCATGCAGTGGGAACCGCCCCGCGCCCGCGACAATTCTGCCGATGGCAGCATGATAAACGTATTTTCGAGGGTTTCCGGATCGGCTTCTCCGCGCTCAAACCGGTCCAGCAGATCGGCCGCCTGTATGGTTTCAAATCCGGCCTGGCGAAAGGCTTCCAGGGTTTTATCATTGCGGTCATAGCCGATCACAACCCCGTCTTTCAATGCCAGCAGATTACACGAATCCGTCCATTGTTCACGGGCTCCGAAGGGAAATTCGTTGTTCCCGGAATAAATAAATTTCACCGGTTCCGAACATCCCAGATCGTCCCGGCTGATGGACGTCAGCAAATCTTCCAGGTTTTCGAATTCGACGGGTTTATGCTCCGAACCTTTGGTAAACTGAATAATCCGCAGTTCGTCCGGGACGTCTTTCGGTGCCAGAAAATGCAGCAAATCCCGCTTTTTGGCCTCATCTCCCACCCGACCCAGCGACCCCAGCAACACCCAGGTATTCCGCTTGACCTGCGTAAAAATGGTGTCGATGTGCATGTAGTCCCGTTTCTTAGGGATTTTAATGATGGTTACTTTATCAACCACGTTCCGGTCAAACATGATTCGAATCACCTGTTGGGCGGCATAGAGCGTGGTTCGTTCGCTGCAGCCAATCAAGAGGTGGTTTTTGGCCACCATCATGACATCCCCCCCTTCCAGGGTCGAACGCGAATAGTCGTTACTTACCTCGTTATCAGGTAACAAAAAATGGTGTTCATTGTCCGGAATTTCAATGATTTTATCCCGGTACCCACTAAATAATGGGTGGTAGAAAAAAATATACTGCGCCAGAAAAGCTTCGCGGGTGCGGGCCAGTTTAGCGGGTTTGTTGAGTAGGATATGGTTATTAATAACTATGCCAATGTCACGCGTAAAAATAAAATTTGGCATTGGTGCAAACAACATCGTGCGATCGGGCAGCGAACCGGAGATCAGAATTTTAGCTAACTCGAACGCATCATACGTATATAACTGGTTCTGAATGTGAAACCGACAGCGTTCAACGGCGCAAATACCCGATATCAGGCGGGTCCGAATGACTTCATCTTCCAGAATTTCGGTCAGCAGGTACTGAATATCAACAACGGAATCGGAACGAAAATAATCCGGATGATCCGGTTTGAAAAAATTCCGTTCCGGATCGGCATTGATCCGGGCGAGTTTCCCGCGAATTTTATTCGGATCGAGAAAATACAATAGCAGTTTTACGTAGTAATCATATTCATCCTTGCGCATCGTTTCCAGATGCACGATGTCTTCAAAAAGCCAGTCCTGCGCTTTGGAAGGGATCACTTTGCCCAGGCCACGATCCGGACTGTGAATCAGCAGACGCTTCAACGAACCCACTTCCGAAGTCACTCTGATTTCCTGCGAACGTACCTGATGATTGCCATTTTGCATAGTATTACTTGCCAAAAAAGGGAACACTTCTTCCGATTGCAAGGTAAGGTTTTGGGTACTGAAAAAAAAAGTCGGTGATCTCAGGCCAAGGAAATGCCGTGAACGTCAACTTTTAACGGGTCTAAATTGTTACCCGATCGTGTAGCTATCGTTGCATCTCATTACCTTTGCGGTTTAATTAAGTAGTAATCAATCTTCTGTTATGCTAACTATTAGCAATCTACAAGCGTCTATTGGCAGTAAAGAAATATTGAAAGGTATCAATCTGGAAGTCAAAGCCGGTGAGATACACGCGATTATGGGGCCAAATGGTTCCGGAAAAAGTACCCTTGCATCGGTGCTGGCGGGTCGCGAAGATTACGACGTGACCGACGGCAGCGTGCTTTTTGAAGGCAAAGACCTCCTGGATCTGGCCCCGGAAGAACGGGCCGCCGAAGGTATTTTCCTGGCTTTTCAGTATCCGGTTGAAATCCCGGGCGTCAGTACCACCAACTTCCTGAAAACCGCCATGAACGAGATTCGGAAATACCGGGGGCTGGAACCGCTGGACGCCGTCCAGTTTCTGAAACTGATGAAGGAGAAGATGAAACTGGTGAACATCGACCAGTCGTTGCTGAGCCGGTCGCTGAACGAAGGATTCTCGGGTGGTGAAAAGAAACGCAATGAAGTTTTCCAGATGGCCATGCTTGAACCGAAACTGGCGATTCTGGACGAAACCGATTCCGGTCTGGACATCGATGCGCTCCGGATTGTGGCCGAAGGGGTCAACCAGTTGCGCTCGCCGGAACGGGCCACCATCGTGGTTACCCACTACCAGCGGCTGCTCGATTACATCGTCCCCGACTACGTTCACGTGTTGTATAAAGGCCGTATCGTGAAGTCCGGTCCGAAAGAACTGGCTTTCGAACTGGAGGAAAAAGGCTACGACTGGATTAAAGCAGAAGTGGAAACGGTTTAATTTTTTAGTTAAGAGTTACGAATTAAGAGTGATAAGTTGGCTAATGCACGCTTTTTTAACTCTTAACCGCACGGGCGGCCCCGTCTTAACTCTTAATTCTTAACTCACTGAAATGAATAATCAGCCCAATAACGATCTCAAATCCAAGCTACTGGCGGATTTTCGGACCTCGGAAGAGCGGATGAACGGCGCCAGCAAGTCGGCGTTGCACCAAATCCGGCGCGAAGCCCTCAACCAGTTCGATCGACTGGGTTTTCCAACCGTCAAGCACGAAGAGTGGAAATATACCAATGTCAATAGTTTAATTAAGGAAGTATTCGAATTCAATGCGTCTTCCGAACTGACCGTCGAAGACCTGGCTCAGCTTGAATCGTCGCGTTTAGACGGGAACGTTCTGTATTTTGTCAACGGTCAGTATCAGCCGCATTTATCGAAAATTGTAAGCCCCGCCAGCCAGCTGACGATTACGACTCTGGCCGAAGCTGTCAAAACCACGCCGGATCTGCTGCATCAGTATTTTGCCAAATATGCCGACTTCCAGGATAACGCGTTTACGGCGCTGAATACGGCTTTTGCGCAGGATGGTGTCGTGATCAACGTACCAGCGAATACAACGGTAGAAGCCTCAACCATTCTGCGGTTTGTTTCCGATGCCCGGCACTTAAATGTAGCTTCACAGCCCCGCAATCTATTCATTGTCAATACCAACGCAGAAATAAAAATAGCCGAATCATTCCGCACACTAGGCGATCAGGCCAGCTTTACGAACGTCGTTACGGAAATTGTCGTGGCCGAAGATGCCCGGGTGGAATATTACAAAATCCAGAACGAGTCGGACATGGCCTACCACATCGGTACCACACAGGTGCATCAGAAAGACCGCAGCCACTTTTATTCGGCCACGGTGACGCTCGATGGCGGTTTTATCCGTAACAACCTGAACATCGCCCTCGACGGTTCGGAATGCGAAGCGCACATGTACGGTTTGTATTTTCCGAACGGTCGCCAGCACATCGACAATCACACGCTGGTCGATCACCGCAAACCGAATTCGCACAGCAACGAACTCTACAAAGGGATTCTGGAAGACCGTTCAACGGGTGTTTTCAACGGTAAAATTTTCGTACGCGAGGACGCCCAGAAAACCAACGCCTACCAATCGTGCAAAAACGTGGTGCTCTCGAACGACGCCACAATGAACACCAAACCGCAGTTGGAAATCTTTGCCGACGACGTGAAATGTTCGCACGGAACCACAACCGGTAAACTGAACGAGGAAGCCTTGTTTTACCTCCGTTCGCGCGGTATTCCGAAGGTGGAAGCCCAGTCGCTGCTGATGTATGCCTTCGCCGAGGATGTGATCAAAAAGATCAAAATTGATACCCTCCGCGAGCAGTTGGAGCGCCGGATTCAGGCCAAACTCGCCCGGTAATAAGGCTAAAATAGCGAATAATGAATATTGACGGGGCCGCCCGCGCGGTAACGAATGTTGAAATTGAAGAGTGTGTTTTACTTCGCTATTCAATATTCGCTATTCATTATTCATTATTCATTATTACTTTTCTTCATAGCACCATTCGCTTTCCTTTCGTGTTACCTCCTGAGAGATTACCGTTATTTTATGCAAACTGCGACACACGAAATTCTTGATATAGCTGCCATTCGCCGGGATTTTCCGATTCTTGATCAGGTGGTGAATGGTCGGCAACTGGTTTATTTTGACAACGCAGCCACCACGCAAAAACCGCTCCCGGTTCTCAACGCCCTCGCCCGCTATTACGAAGGGTACAACGCCAACATTCACCGGGGCATTCATACCCTGGCTGAAAAAGCGACCTCGGCATTCGAAGCGTCGCGCCGGGCCATTCAGCAGTTCCTGAATGCCGCTCACGTGGAGGAAATCATTTTTACGTACGGCACAACGGATGGCATCAACCTGGTGGCTCAAACCTATGGACGGCGGTTTTTGAACGAGGGTGACGAAATCATCATCACCACGATGGAGCACCATTCCAACATCGTGCCCTGGCAGATGTTGTGTGAGGAAAAAGGCTGCGTGCTGAAAGTGATTCCGATCGACGATAACGGGGACCTGATTCTGGAAGAATACGAAAACCTGCTTTCCGAACGGACTAAATTTGTCTCGGTGGTGCACGTTTCGAACGCGATGGGGATTATTAATCCGGTTGAAACCATCATCGAAAAAGCCCACGCCATTGGCGCCAAAGTGCTGATCGACGGCGCCCAGGCCAGTTCCCACATCGACATCGACGTTCAGGCACTGGATGCTGATTTTTACGTTTTCTCGGCCCATAAACTGTACGGCCCGACGGGCATGGGCGTGCTGTACGGCAAAAAGGATATTCTGAATGCGATGCCGCCCTGGCGCGGAGGTGGTGAAATGATCAAGGAAGTTACGTTTGAGAAAACCACTTACAACGATCTGCCCTACAAATTCGAAGCCGGTACGCCCAACATT
This sequence comes from Larkinella rosea, assembly GCF_003858635.1. Taxonomy (GTDB): domain Bacteria; phylum Bacteroidota; class Bacteroidia; order Cytophagales; family Spirosomataceae; genus Larkinella; species Larkinella rosea. Next base: position 268,362 of record NZ_RQJO01000009.1, on the reverse strand, counting down.
GCCGACGTCATTGCGGTTTATACCGCCCTGGAATACCTCGATACACTTGGTAAAAAAAATGTAGCGGCCTACGAACACGGTTTGCTCGAATACGCTACCGAAGCACTGAAAAGCATCGACGGTTTACGGATTGTGGGAACGGGCGCGCAGAAAATCAGCGTTGTTTCGTTTGTAATGGATGGCATTCACCACCAGGATACGGGTGTCATTCTCGACCAGCAGGGCATCGCCGTTCGGACGGGCCACCATTGTGCCCAGCCGTTGATGAGCCGGTTTAACATTACGGGAACCACCCGGGCCTCCTTTGCGGTTTACAACACAAAAGAAGAGATCGACCGACTGGTACAGGGGTTGTTGCGGGTTAAGAAGATGATGTTGTAACCGTAATTACCGTTTGAAATACACCTGATTGTCGCCGATTGGTGAAATTATAACTATGACCATCAACGAGAAACAGGATGAAATTATCGAGGATTTTGATCTCTTTGATGATCAGCTCGATAAGACGCAGTATATCATTGATTTAGGCAAGAAACTGCCACCTATGCCGGTGCAGTTCCAGACGGATGAAAACCTGATTCGCGGGTGCCAGTCAAAAGTGTGGTTGCACTCCGAAATGCAGGGAGACACGGTTCATTTTGAAGCCGATAGCGAACCCACGGCCCAGATCAGTAAAGGGCTGGTGAGTTTGTTGATCCGAATTCTGTCGAATGAAAAAGCCGAAGACATTGCCAACGCCGACCTGTATTTCATCGATCGGATCGGATTGAGTAACCTGGTAACCTCACGGCGCGCGGGCGGACTGGCGTCAATGATTCAGCAAATGAAGCAGTTTTCGGCCGCCAATAGTGGTAAAATCCAGCCCTCCGGGCAGTCAGCGATTTAATGCAGAAAATTATGAATGACGAAGAATTGAAAGAAGAAGTAGTCAAAGCCCTGAAAGGCGTGTATGATCCGGAAATTCCGGTGGACGTCTACGAATTGGGGTTGATCTACGAAATAAAAATATTCCCGATCAATAACGTTTATATCCTGATGACCCTGACGTCGCCTTCCTGCCCTTCCGCAGGAACCATTCCGGGCGAGATCGAAGCCAAAGTCCGGGCCATCGAAGGCGTTAACGACGTGAGCGTCGAGCTGACGTTCGATCCACCCTATACGACCGAAATGATGTCGGAAGTGGCGAAACTGGAATTAGGTTTTATGTAAAATGAACGGTTAAATGGTTGTAATGATTTCCTGATTAAGTGGTTATAAAGTGACCTGATCATTGAAATAACGAAAAGCCATTTAAGCATTTTTAGCCATCAAACCATTAGTCCATAAATAGTTAACTTACACTTTAAAAACTCAATATAATGTATCCTCCACATTTAGTTGCTCCGATGAAGGACGACCTGGTTAGTGTCGGTTTCGAGGACCTGAATACTGCCGAAAAAGTCGATGAGGTAATGGACAATGCCGAAGGCACCATGCTGGTGGTTGTCAACTCGGTTTGCGGATGTGCGGCTGGCGCGGCCCGTCCGGGTGTAAAAGCAGCTCTGAATTTGAGCGGTATCAAACCGGATAAACTGGTGACGGTTTTCGCTGGTGTTGACTTTGAAGCAACGGCCCGGATGCGTGAATACCTGCTGCCTTATCCGCCATCATCACCCGCCATCGGTATTTTCAAAGATGGCGAACTGGTTCACTTTATCGAACGGCACCACATTGAAGGCCGCTCGGCCCAGATGATCGCGCAGCACCTGGAAATGGCTTTTGAAGAATTTTGCGAAAAAGCCTGACCATTAACATTTTAAATATTCGAAACCGGTAGTTGACCACTACCGGTTTTTTTGTTTACATTACTACAGAAAAAATAAAGATTGCTGGCATTGTCAACTATTGAAAATAGAAAAATTTTGTATTTTCTTGTGACATGAAAAACAATTACCGTCTGTTAATTGCCTGCATTTTATATTCATCTGTCAGCCTGGCTCAAAATTTATACCCTCATCAGGCATCAGCATATGCTGAAATCGGGGTAATGGGTTCAACAACCCATAGAACTCCTTTCTGGTTAAGAGCCAATCAATATGGAATTATTCCACTATCAGCTCCAGTCGGTACGTTTCGGCTGGGGGTGCAGGGCTCTCTCCTATTAACAGACACAAATTCCGTTCGTTCGTTTATTCGTCCCAACCGGGAATGGACTTTATCTTATGCAGCGGAAGGCGTCGGCAACGCCGGAAACGTCAACCAGATTCTGGTCCCGGAAGCTTACGTTAAACTCACCCACAAAGGGCTGGAGATTGTCGCGGGGCGTCGCCGGGAAGTAATGGGACTGGTTGATTCCACGCTGTCCAGCGGGTCGTATGGCTATTCAGGCAATGCCCTGCCTCTTCCAAAAATCCAGATTGGCACCCGCGGTTTTATCCCCTTCAGCCGCCGGAGCTGGCTGGCCGTTAGTGCGTTTTTTGCGCACGGATGGTTTGGCAACACCTGGTACGTGAAACGTTCGTACCTGCACCAGAAAAATGTTACCTGGCGTATCGGAAAGCCATCTTCGCGGGTGCGGTTTTACGCGGGCATCAACCATAACGTCCAGTGGGCCGGACATACCGATTACTTGCCGGACAACTCCATCTCCATCAATGGCCAGATGCCCAATCGGTTCAGCGACCTGCCCAACGTCGTTTTCGCCATCCGCACCAATGGGCTGAACAATGATCGCATTACGCGATTCGACTGGGAAAACATGTACGGGAATCACGTTGGCAGTATCGACGCAGCCACGGAAGTGCTGCTTCCGTGGCTTAATGTGCTGCTGTATCATCAGCATTCCTACGAAGACGCATCCAGTTTTCTCTTCCAGAATTTTCCGGACGGTCTTTACGGAATCCGGCTGCGAACGATCGGTACCTCAAACGCTTTTTTCCGTCTGAATGGCCTGAATGTGGAATTTTTATCGACAGTTTTTCAAAGTGGTGATCCGGATCAGAAGAATCTACAGTTTGGATGGGGTGGCGATAATAATTTTAACCACGCCCAATATCAGGAAGGCTGGATTTATCGAAATCGGGTGATCGGGTCGCCCTTCCTGACGCGGTTAATCGATGCCAAACCGGAAAATCGGATCGGCTACGTTATCAATAATAACCGGGTTAAAATGGCTCATTTTGGACTACAAGCCACGCTGGCTAATCAGATCGACGTCATTGCTAAAGTATCTTATAGTGAAAATAAAGGCACATATAATTTCCCATTCCCGAAAACTTTGCCGCAATGGTCGTCGATTATCCAGTTTGGGTTACCGGTTTCCTGGCTGGGCGGCAGTTGGCTGACCGCTGCAGTTGCGGTGGATTCGGGGCAGTTGTATGACAACGCAACGGGCGGTTTTATCAGTTTACGGAAAACCATCTGGCAAACGCGCAATGCCGCAATGCTGAAAAAACCGGTCGGACGGTTGTAAGTTACTGCGGCACTTTGGCTTGTCCCAAAACCCGCAACAAATTACCACCCCAGATTTTGGCAATGTCCTGTTCCGAATAGCCTTTTTTGACCAGTTCCAGCGTCAGCGCTTCAATCTCGCTAACATCTTCCATGCCGTTGACGCTCCCGCCCCCATCGAAATCGCTGCCAATCCCGACGTGGTCGATGCCGGCCAGCCGCACAATGTAGTCGATGTGTTTGACAATATCCGACACGCTTGCCCGTTCGTAGGCGTATCGTTTCTGAATCGAATCTTCTTTCGCATCCAGTCTGGCCCGCATTTCCGGGGTTACCACCCGGCCCACACCCGCCATCCGAATTGAATTCAGGGCCTGACGGTGCTCATCGGACGGTTTTCGGAGGTAATCGGTAACAAAATTCACCTGCACAACGCCCCCTTTGGCGGCAATGGCCTTGATCATTTCGTCGGTCATGTTTCGCGGAAAATCGCAGAGGGCGCGGGCGTTGGAATGCGACGCAATCAGGGGGGCTTTCGACAATTCCAGCGCGTCGTAAAACGACTTGTCGGAAACGTGCGAGACATCGATCAGAATGCCTAACCGGTTCATTTCCTGCACAACCTGCCGCCCAAACGAGCTCAATCCGTTGTGAATCGGGCCATCGGGATCGGTAGCAGAGTCGCAAATGGCGTTGTTGGCAAAGTGCGACAGTGTAATGTACCGGCACCCCAGGTCATAATATATTTTCAGCAGCGACAGATCTTCGCCAACCGGATAGCCGTTTTCCATTCCGATAAAAACCGCTCGTTTCCCGGCTTTTTCAATGCGGTAGGCATCGTCAGGAGTAGTCGCCAGTTCGGCCAGATCGGGGTGTTTTTTGAGTGCATCGCTAATGCTTTGAAAGATTTTCAGCGCTTTGGCTTTGGCCTCGGCATGTCCTTCCGGGGTGCGCGGCCCCTGTGCCATATACACCGCAAAAAACATGGCGTCCATGCCACCTTCTTTCATGCGGGGAAAATCGATTTGCGATTTATCACGCACCCGATCGTGTCGTTCACCCACATCAAATCCGTCTTTTACCATGTTGATCGGGGCATCGGCGTGTGTATCGAGCGTCAGTATTCGCTGGTGGATTTTATGGGCTTTCCGCGTTAGCCGGTCGGCAGGCAGGAAGAAAATAGCAAGAAGCAGAAACAGGGCAAGAATGGGGTTCATTACGTCAGGTCTAAATCCCAAGATAGAAAAGAATAGCTGAAAAATTACTATTTATAGCCGCTTAAAACACCTGCAAAGCCAATTCTATTCTGATTTATCCTGATCTTTGGCTTTGTTTTAAACCGTTTTTTTAAAATAGGAATACGAATATGGCCCAAACTGCCTTCATTACCGGCGCCACTTCCGGCATTGGTCTAGCGATTGCCAACGCATTTGCCAAACTCAATTATCGCCTTATTCTGTGCGGACGCCGTCAGGAACGGCTGGATGAATTACAGCAAACCCTCGGCAACGAAATCGATACCTACACGCTCAACTTTGACGTTCGCGACCGGGCCGCCGTCGAAACCGCCGTTGCGTCTTTACCCGAAGACTGGCAAACCATCGATGTACTCGTCAATAACGCCGGAAATGCCCACGGCATGGGGCCGATTCACGAAGGAGACGTTGACGACTGGGATGCGATGATCGACGGCAATGTAAAAGGGCTACTCTATGTTACCCGGGCGGTTTCGCCGGGAATGGTAAAAAACGGTCGCGGCCACATCGTCAACATCAGTTCGATTGCCGGAAAGCAAACCTATGCGAATGGTGGCGTTTATTGTGCCTCGAAAGCTGCCGTAGAGGCTCTCAGCGAAGGCATGCGACTGGATCTGACCCAACACGGCATCAAGATAACCAACGTCGCTCCCGGCGCCGTCGAAACCGAATTTTCGCTGGTGCGTTTCAAAGGCGACGAAGCACGGGCCGCCAAGATTTACGAAGGTTTTACGCCCTTAACCGCCACCGACATTGCCGACGCCGTAGCCTACGCTGTTTCTGCTCCGGCCCACGTCACCATCGCCGACATCACGATTCTGGCTTCCGCCCAGGCCGCAGCCACAACCATTTATCGGAAATAAAGGAGGAAGGGAAAATCGGACGAAGGGAAGAAGGGAGGAAGGAAAGGATTAATTTCTCTTTTCCGTTTCTCCCTTCTTCCGATCCTCCCTTCCTCCTTTATTTCAAAATCATGCAGGTCGAAGTCGCGTGGGCGTAGAGTTTGCCCTGGGCATCTTCGACGCGGGCTTCGGCGGTGGCGACGCTCCGGCCAACGTGGATGACGGTTCCGGTGCAAATCAGTTTACCGGTTTTAGCCGTCACCGGTCGCACCAGATTGACTTTCAGTTCCAGCGTGGTATAGCCCACTCCGGCCGCCAGTTTAGTGTGAATGGCGCAGCCCATGGCCGAATCGCAAAGTGTGCTTAATAAACCGCCGTGCACAACGCCGATCGGATTGTAATGAAATTCGGAAGGCGTAACGGCAAAAACCGCCTTCCCGTCTTCCATCGCCACCGGATCAAAATCCAGCGTCTGGCAAATGGGTGGAAGCGGATTAACACCGTCCAGAATGCTTTGTAGGTATTCCAGTCCGGACATGGTTTTAGCGGCCTGTGCGCCCTGCATGGGATCTTCCCAATTATACGATCGTTCTCTTTCGTCTGCTGCCATTAGTGATTTGAAGAATTGTAGTAAAATGTAAACTCGTTAAAATGTATATACCCCCATTTTGAAAACAAAAACCGCCCGGATTCTGTCTCATTATGAGTCATTTTCAGGCTGAAATAAATCCGCCAAAACCCCTTCTTTCAACGAATAGGTGGAAACCCGAATCTGCCGAATGCCGTACGCCCGTAACACATAATCGATCAGGCAAACACCCACCACAATCATGTCGACCCGCAGTTCGATCATGCCCGGCAGTTGCATCCGTTCCGCGTGATTTCGGGTCAGGAGTTGTTCATACGAGCGGTAAAATTCACTGACCGACAGGTCGAAAGCCGTCCGGTTTGCGTCCGGTAACTGCCCTTTTTCGTGCATGAACTGCAAATCGATCAGTGTGTCGAACGAGCCCGACGACCCCACCAGAACAACCGGCGCATATTGATGAACCGCATTGGTGAGCGGCAATAATTGTTCCTGAAAAAACCGGTTCAATCGACTCACCGCTGAAGGGCTGATCGGGTCGGTTTCCATAAACCGCTCCAGCAACCGCTGACCGCCAATCTCAAAACTCTGCTTCCAGTAAATCCGTTTTTTCGTACACAGAATGAACTCAACACTGCCCCCGCCGATGTCGACCACCAACGCCATCTGGTCGTCGAGCGTTCCGGCGGCCCGGACACCGGCGTAAATGTAACCGGCTTCTTCGTCGCCCGAAATGGAGCGAATCACAATACCGGTTTCCTGCTGAATCCGTTCGATAAACGCCAACTGATTTCCGGCGTTCCGGATAGCACTGGTTCCGATGGCTACGACCTGTTCGACCGGTAGCTGATGCTGATCGATGATGGTCCGAAAATACCGCAAAACCGCTACTGCCCGCTCGGTGGCTTCGTCGGTAATCAAGCCCTGATTGATGCCGGATTTGCCAATTTTTGCCGGGCGGCTTTCCCGAAACAGCGTCTGACCTGCGTTTGTAATCATCAAATGGAAGGTATTCGTCCCGAGGTCAATAACGGCTTGTTTCATGCAATTCTGGTGGTTTACTGTTATAAGGTTTTGGATAGGAACACGGATTTGGCTGTTAATCATTTCGCACAAAACTATTGGTTTTTTCCTTCCGGAAACATACCTTTGCAATCCGTTTGGTATCAGAAAATTAACGAATTGCAGGATATGCTTATCATAAACGTCAAAGAAAACGAGTCAATTGACAAAGCCCTCAAGCGCTTTAAGAAAAAATTTGAAAAAACCGGCGTATTGCGCGCCCTACGTTCCCGGACTGCTTTCCAGAAACCGTCGATCAAACGTCGCCAGGAAATTCTGAAAGCCGTCTACCGCGAAAAAATGTACGGCAGCAACAGTGAAGCATAGTCTTTAAGACCATTTTCCGAAACAGCATGGGTTGGCAGTAGGCATTCGCTTACTGCTTTTTTTATGGTATCTTGTCCTGTATTCTTCGTCCCCGCGCCCTATGGTTTCGCTTTTTCTTGAACACATCCGCTACGAGAAACGCCTGAGTCACCATACGCTAACGGCGTATCGCATTGATATTGACCAGTTTCAGGACTATTTGAAAAGCCAGTACGAGCTGGAACAGCCTGAGAATGCGACCTTTCACATGATTCGGTCGTGGATTGTCAGTCTGGTCGAAAGCGGGTTGGATAAGACGTCGGTGAATCGGAAAATTGCCACACTCCGTAGTTTTTTCGGGTTCATGCTGCGCCGGAAAGTCATTGCCGCCGACCCGATGCTGAAAGTATCGGCGCTCAAAACGAGCAAAAAAATACCGGTTTTTGTCGAAGAAAAACCGATGGAAACGCTGCTCGACGATGTCGATTTTCCGGATGATTTCAAGGGATTACGGGACAAACTGGTCCTGGAATTACTCTACGGCACCGGCATCCGGTTGGCGGAACTGGTAGGGTTGAAAACGGCCGACGTGAATCTCTACGAAAAAACCATTACGGTGTTGGGCAAACGCAATAAACACCGGATTATCCCGGTTCCACCCCCGCTTTTTGCGCTCATTCAGCAGTACCAGCAACTGAAAGAAACCGAATTTGCGGGAAAAGCCGACCCGGTTTATCTGATTCTGAGCGACCAGGGCATCAAATCGTATCCGGTTCTGATTCAGCGCATTGTGAAGCGGTATTTGGGATTGGTCACCACGCTGGAGAAGAAGAGTCCGCACGTTTTGCGCCATACCTACGCGACGCATTTGCTCAACCGGGGCGCCGATCTGAACGCCATTAAGGATTTGCTGGGCCACAGCAGTCTGGCTGCGACGCAAATTTATACGCACACGACCATCGATAAACTGAAGAAAGCATACAATCAGGCGCATCCCAAAGCCGGGTAAGTTGCCAGTCGCCGATCTGCTTACTACTTTTACGGCATGAATGCATCAGCACTTTCCGCAACCCTACTCGATCTGATCCGGCAGCAGCCCAATGCCGAAAAAGCCGTAACGTACCTGACACAACAGGCCGACTCCTACCACAGCAATCCGGCTCAGGCGGTTTTCTACCGTGTTTTTACCGCACTTCCGCGCTTTGTCGGTAAACAGACGATAACCGTTTCACCCGAAAAAAATCAGGAGATTCAGGCACTCCGGCCCGGTTTCACGGTCGGTGGCTGGTCGCTCGACCGACTGGCGCGCGTCTGGTGGTTGAGGCAACTCGCTTCCGATGATTCAGCGGTTTATTTTAGCACCATCGAGAATCTGTTTCTGGCAGCAGAAATGAACGAACTGGCGGCTTTATACTCGGCCCTCCCTGTTCTCGATTACCCGGAACACTGGCGGTTTCAGGCTACCGAAGCCGTCCGGAGCAACATGGGCCCCGTGCAGGAAGCCATTATGCTCCACAATCCGTATCCGGCCGAGCAATTGGACGAACCAGCCTGGAACCAACTGATTATGAAAGCGTTCTTCAGCGATAAACCGGTGGAGCAAATCACCGGTTTTCAGGAAAGAACCAACGAAAAACTAGCCCGAATTGCCATCGACTATGCCCAGGAGCGCCGGGCGGCCGGACGCGCCATTCACCCGGAATTGTGGACACTGGTCAAACCGTTCGTTACCGAGACAAATCGAACCGAACTGGAGGATTTATTTCGTACCCACGGACCGGCGGGCGCTCCCATTTAGTCCGTGGGTACGTTTACGTTAGAGCCAGCGGTAGGATATACCAACGGACAGTAACAGGTTACTGCTGTTTTTCAGTTCGTTATACTTGAAAAACACGTTCTGATACTGTGCCTGGATTTCTCCGCCCAGGTTGCTGGTCTTTCCAAACTGGAACTTAGCCCCGACCGCCGGAGCCAAAGCTGCCCGAACTCCAGTTTTCTGATCAATCAGGGTGCCGTAGTATTTGGCATAATTGACGTACGCGCCACCGGCTCCCAATTGCAGGTATGGCCTGAAAACGGACTTGATATCATTCAGATAAATCGATCCGATGGCCATCAGCGGCACGATGTTCAACGTCCGGGTTTGTACCGCCGAAACTTCCGAGCCGTCGTCGAACGTATACACCTGGCGCGGCAGCTGCTCACTCACGTATTGCTGACCAATGCGTGCGCCCACCGAAAACCGCCCCGGAAACATAGCTTCCACCGCCAGCCCAAAATTGCGGTTTCCCGTTTTATTGATGTAATCTTGCTGACTGCCCATTGGAATTCCGACGCCGTAAAAAACCGTTCCCCGGCCCGACACGAAGCGTTCGTAAAGCGATTGGGAAAAACTTTGGGATCGCTCTTTCTGTTCCTTTTCTTCCTTATCCGACTGAGCAGCCGCTCCCAGCGCCCAGATTAGCCCAATCAGGCTAAATATGATTCTCTTTTTCATGATCTTTGTTAGAGTAAAGAATAGAGACAAGAGACAAGAGATTTTATGATCTCATCGCCCTTATCTCTATTCTTTATTCCCTTTTAAATACGTCGACTGATTGAACACGCTGGTAATGATGGAATCGACGGACGTTTCGTCGAAAATACCGTTGCCGCGAACCTGGGCTTGCCAGACAACATTCAGTTTCTGATCGGCGGTGTTGGGATGCTTCAGGTCAATCAACTGGATCAGCCAGTAGGTGTCGCTTACCTCATAAAATGAGTAATAGCTTGGGTAATAGGGACTGTAACCGCCATAACCGCCCAGGCCACCGTAGCCCCAGTAATTCAGGTAGTACGATGAATAGGGATTCGAGGTAACGCCCACGTAGCTGTTGTTGATTTTCATCACGGCGACTCCCAAATCGGAGCTGTCTTTCCCGCTTACGCGCTGATAACCCAAACCGGTCATCGTTGTCGCCAGTTTATCCAGCACACGCTGGTCGAGGGGTGTCATCGATACGGTTTGCCGGTCATTGGCCACTTCCACCACCGAATCCGGCAGGCTGTACGTTTTATAGTTTGCAAAATTGACCGATCGGTCGTGGTTGGTAATAAAAACCTGGCTGTCTTCCGGCGTCAGGTCGTTGAGCGGATCGGGGCGGCAGGAACTGATCCCACTTCCAATTCCTCCACTAATGCTCGCCCACAGCAGAATCTGAAATACGGTTTTCATCGTTTCGAAATAAAATTTAGAAATCAACTTTTAAATAAATAACGATTAAGGCAGGGCATTTGATTAATCAAACGGCGCGTAATTCGGTTTTTAATTAAAATCTAATGGGGCAACGACCGGTTTAGTTTTTATTTTCCCGAGTATGATTTCCACTGAAAAACCTTATTTCAATAGAAAAACACGGCGAATGTCCGTAAGTACGTTGCAACTGGGTTGCAGGCCAGCTAACTTTGCTTTTTAAAGCCCACAAAATCATGAGTTTCTTAGATACAGTACGCGGGATGAAGTTTTTCGACATGCACGTTCACATGACGTCCCGCACCACGGATGATTACCAGGCCATGGCCGACGCTGGCGTTGTGGCCGTTATCGAACCGGCTTTCTGGCTCGGGCAGCCCCGCACGGGCGTCGATTCGTTCCGCGATTACTTTGCGAGTCTGGTGGGCTGGGAGCGGTTCCGGGCGTCGCAGTTCGGGATTCGGCATTATTGCACCATCGGCCTGAACTCTAAAGAGGCCAACAACGAAGCCCTCGCCGAGCAGGTGATGGAAATTCTGCCACTGTTTATTTACAAAGAAGGAGTGGTCGGTGTCGGCGAAATCGGTTTTGACGACCAGACACCCGCCGAAGAAAAATACTACCGGGCTCAATTGGATCTGGCCAGGGAAGCCGGTTTGCCCGTACAGATTCATACGCCCCACCGCGACAAAAAACAGGGAACCAGCCGCAGCATGGACATTGCGCTCGAACACGGTTTGGAACCCGGCATGGTGATTGTCGATCATAATAACGAAGAAACCGTCCGGGAAGTCCTCGACCGGGGTTTCTGGGCCGGGTTTACGATTTACCCGTTTACCAAAATGGGCAACGAGCGGATGGTTGAGGTCGTCAAACAATACGGCCCGGAACGAATCATGATCAATTCGGCTGCCGACTGGGGCATCAGCGATCCGCTGGCCTTGCCCAAAACCGCAGCCCTGATGAAAGAAAGCGGTATTTCCGACGAAACCATCCGACTGGTCACGTTCCAGAATGCCGTCACGGCGTTTGCCCAAAGCGGCCAAATCAGCCCCGAAGATTTCGAACAACCCATCGACATCGACCAGAGCCAGCGCTACAACGGCAGTTCCATTCTCCGCGGAGGGCAAGCGCCCCGGGTCGACAAATCATCAACCATAATAAAATAAATGAACAATGAAGAATGAACAATGAATTGGCTGCCGCTTCTGTTCATTGTTCATTGTTCATTGTTCATTGTTCATTGTTCATTGTTCATTTCAATGCTCCTTCCCCTCCTCCGCCTAACCCGCCCTGCCAACCTCATCACGTCCGTTGCCGATGTCATGGCCGGAATGGCCATTGCCGGGTATTACGTCATTCCCGATGCCGCACCGGCACCAGTGGGCTGGCTGTGCCTGTCGACGGTTGGATTGTATGGCGGTGGGGTAGTGTTTAACGATGTTTTCGACGCTGAACTTGATGCCGTCGAGCGGCCGGAGCGACCCATTCCGAGCGGGCAGGTGAGTTTGACGCAGGCAGCTGTGCTGGGCGGTTTTTTATTAGCTATTGGTATTGCCGCAGCCTTTATGGTCAATCCGACGGCGGGTATGCTGGCCATTGCGATCAGCGTAGCGTCGCTGGTGTACGACAAGTTCGGGAAACACAATGCCATTCTGGGTCCGGTGAACATGGGCCTTTGCCGGGGCCTGAATCTGGTCATGGGCATCAGCGTTCTGCCCGACCAGGTGCCGCTGTGGGCGTCGCTGGGCGTCATTCCGATCGTCTACATTGCCGCTATCACGATGATCAGCCGGGGCGAAGTGCACGGTGGAAATCCGATGGTTTTGCGGGTGGCCGGTTTGCTCTACGGCCTGGTCATCGGATGCATTGGTGCAATTGCCCAACAACAACATCAGCTCGGAACCGCTGTTCCTTTCCTGTTACTCTTCGGATATTTCATCTTTCCACCCCTCTGGCAGGCTATCCGCGAACCGACCGGGCGCCACATCGGCATGGCCGTCAAATCGGGCGTATTGTCGTTAATTGTGATGAATGCAGCCTGGGTGGCAGCTTTTGCTTCGTTTCCACTAGCGATGCTGGTGGTCTGTCTGCTGCCCCTGTCGCGACTGCTGGCGAAAGTATTTGCCGTAACATAACCGAACCCATCCGGTTAATACGTTGTTTTAAAAGACAAACCGTCAGTTTTGTTTTTTAAGTACCTTTGCATTCTATTTAATCGTTATTTCGGGAATGAATACCCTTCACCAATCCTTTAGCGTTCAGTTCACCTACGACGTTTTCTTTTCTGATCGTCTGTTCGAAAGTACCAATCCAACGTTGCTTGAGTTTTTGAAAAAACGGCATTCGGAAGGATTTCGCAAAAAGCTTTTATTCGTTCTGGATGAAGGTGTTACCAACAGTCATCCGGATTTACTGCACCAAATTAAAGCGTATTTTGCCGGTATTTCGATGGTCGATCTGATTCCGGATCTGATCGTTATTCCGGGGGGCGAAGGGTCTAAAAACGATCCGGCGCTGGTCGATCAACTCATCGACGCCGTGGATCGGTACGGCATCGACCGGCATTCCTACGTCATTGCCATCGGTGGCGGTTCCGTGCTGGATCTGGTCGGTTTTGTTGCCGCCGTCTCCCATCGGGGCATTCGCCACATCCGGATTCCGACGACGGTTTTGTCACAAAATGATTCGGGAATCGGCGTAAAAAACGGCGTTAATTACAAAGGGAAGAAAAATTTCCTCGGTTCATTCGCCCCCCCCGTAGCGGTTTTCAACGACGCGGAGTTTTTGAAAACCCTCGATGACCGCGACTGGCGGGCGGGCATTTCCGAAGCCATCAAAGTGGCTCTGATCAAGGACGAACCGTTCTTCGAGTGGCTGGAAGCTAATGCTGAAAAACTGGCCGCCCGCGATCTGGGCACGATGCAACAGCTTATTCACCGCTGCGCCGAACTCCACCTCGACCACATTGCCAGCGGTGATCCGTTCGAAATGGGCTCGTCGCGACCGCTGGATTTTGGGCACTGGAGCGCCCATAAACTCGAACAACTCACTGATTTTGAAGTCCGTCACGGCGAAGCGGTGGCCATTGGCATTGCCCTTGACAGTCTATACTCGCAGCGCCTGGGTTGGTTGAGCAAAAGCGACGCCAACCGCATTCTGAACCTGGAACGGACGCTCGGTTTTCCCCTCTTTCATCCGGCGCTGGACGGCGACGGCGTTCTGAAAGGACTGGATGAATTCCGCGAACACCTCGGCGGCCAACTGACCATCATGTTACTGAAAGCGATTGGGAAAGGCGTGGAAGTACACGAAATGGATCAGGAACTGATTCGCGAAGTGATTGGTATCTTAAAAGAAGACGAAATACAGCCCGCATGAAAACCCCGCTGGGACACCTCGGTTACTGCACGAACATTCATGCCGGTGAACATTGGACGGAGCATTTCAGTGCCCTTCAACAAGCCATTCCAACTATTAAACAACGGCTTTCGCCCGATGCGCCGTTTGGAATCGGACTGCGATTGTCGAACATCGCCAGTGAGGAAATCAACCAGCCGGAGCGTCTGAAAGAGTTTCAGGACTGGCTGGCCGAAAACGACTGCTACGTCTTCACGATGAACGGTTTTCCGTACGGCGGTTTTCACCGGACCCGTGTGAAGGATCAGGTTCACACGCCCGACTGGCAAACGCCCGAACGCGTCGATTACACCATCCGGCTTTTCCAGTTGCTGGCGGCTCTGCTACCTGCGGGTGGACTTACCGAAGGCGGTATTTCAACCTCTCCTCTCTCCTACCGTCACTGGTTCCAGTGGGAAAAACCGGGGGAACGCGACCGGGTTTTTGAAGTGACGACGCAGCGGCTGATGACCGTGGTGGAAGAACTGGTCCGGATCAAACAACAGGACGGCGTCAGTCTGCACCTCGATCTCGAGCCCGAACCCGACGGATTGCTGGAAACCGCGGACGAATTCATCGAATGGTTTAACCTGTATCTGTTACCGATTGGGATTGAACGACTGAACGACGAGTTCGGCTTGTCGGCGGGCGAATGCGAAGCGGCTTTGCGCGAACACGTTCAACTTTGTTACGACGTTTGCCATTTTGCGGTGGGGTACGAACGCCCGGGGGAAGTGCTGAAAAAGCTGAACGACAACGACCTGAAAGTGGGCAAGATCCAGATCAGCGCGGCATTGAAGGCAACTTTTCCGCTGGAACGCAACAGCCGGGAAGCGGTTTTGGATCAATTCCGGCAGTTCAACGAACCGACCTATCTGCATCAGGTGGTAGCGCGGGATTCGGCGGGTGAACTGCTCCGGTTTCCGGACCTGCCCGAAGCATTACAGGCTTTCAACAAAAACCACGTCGAGTGGCGGTCGCACTTTCACGTTCCGCTGTTTGTAGCCGATTACGGACTGCTGCAATCGACCCAGGATGATATTTCGGAAGTGATTCGTTTACAGAAACAAACCCCATTTACAACCCAGATGGAAGTGGAAACCTACACCTGGGAAGTGCTGCCCGAAGATCTCCGACACCGCCTGAATGATTCGATTATCCGGGAAATGGAATGGGTGATGAATGAAATCAAAAAATGAAAAAAACCGTAGTAATCGACGTTGTGGGCTTATCATCTTCGCTGATTGGTGAGCATACGCCCTTTCTGAAGCAGTGGGTGTCTGACAAACAACTTTCTTCTATCGAACCGATGTTACCGGCGGTTACGACTTCGGTTCAATCGACGTACGTCACGGGGAAATGGCCGACCGAAACCGGGATTGTCGGCAATGGCTGGTATGACCGGACCGAATGCGAAGTCAAATTCTGGAAGCAATCGAACAAGCTGGTCGGTGGCGAAAAAATCTGGGAACGCGCCCGGCAACTCGATCCGTCCTTTACGGTTTCCAAAATGTTCTGGTGGTACAATATGTATTCCTCCGCCGACTTTTCGGTAACACCACGACCGCAATACCACGCCGACGGCGTCAAAGCACCCGACTGCTACAGCCACCCCTCCGACCTCCGCGACCGGCTTCAGGAAGCGCTCGGTACGTTTCCGCTGTTCAGTTTCTGGGGACCCAACGCCAACATCAAATCGACCCGTTGGATAGCCGATGCGTCGCTGCTCGTCGACCGCTGGCACAACCCGACATTGACGTTGATTTATCTGCCGCATCTGGATTATTGCCTGCAAAAGTTCGGGGTTGATTTTAGTAAAATTTCGAAAGAACTGAACGAGATCGATGCCGTTTTGCGCGACCTGATTCAGCATTACGAACGGCAAAACGCGGAAATTATCATTCTGTCGGAATACGGAATTACGAACGTCAGCAAACCGATTCATTTAAACCGGTTATTCCGCGACGCCGGGCTGATCAACGTACGGGTCGAACAGGGGCTGGAATTACTGGACGCGGGCGCGTCGCGGGCGTTTGCCGTGGCCGATCATCAGGTTGCCCACATTTACATCAACGATCCGAGTTGTGCCGCGCAGGTGCGCTCGATTCTGGAGAAAACGCCGGGCGTCGAGCTGATTCTGGACGAAGCCGGGAAGGAAAAATACCACATCGATCACGAACGGGCGGGCGATCTGGTCGTCATGGCCGATGCCGAAAGCTGGTTTACCTATTATTACTGGCTCGACGACACCAAAGCCCCGGATTATGCCCGACTGGTCGATATTCACCGCAAACCGGGTTACGATCCGGTCGAAATGTTTATGGATCCGGCCAATCCGATGATCAAGCTGAAAGCTGGTTACAAACTGATCCGGAAAAAACTGGGCTTCCGTTACCTGATGAACGTCATTCCGCTCGATGCAACCTTGATCAAGGGATCACACGGCCGCGTGGGGACACCAACCGCCTATCACCCGGTTTTTGTATCGTCGCGGAAAGGGCTGGGACAAAAACCGCTCAAAGCGGTGGATGTTTACGAAAAAATCTGGGAATCGCTGACCGCCGAAATCCCGCAGAAAACCACCTGATAATTAATACCTTATTGCTTCGAAAAGCCCGGTGTTTGCGAACGTTGGGCTTTTTTATTGGCCCGTTAAATAATAGAATCCGATCAATCAACAAACGAACGGGTTTATTAACTAGACAAGTGATAAAAGAGGTGAGAGGCTAGATTCTGCGAATTAGATGGTCTTTATTCTCTTGTCTAACCTCTTTTATCTAATCAGCTTTCTGATTTACTCAACGACAAAAGGAACGGTATGGAAACGAAAATTCCGCCCCAGCATCAGGATATACAGCCGGGACTGGAAAGCGAGCTGGATCCGCAACCGAAAGTGATTCGGTACACCTATGTGGGCTCCGGGAAATTAAAGGAAAAAGTAGCGTTGATTACGGGCGGAGACAGCGGCATTGGCCGGGCCGTTGCCGTTCATTTTGCCCGTGAAGGCGCTGATGTAGCGATTTCCTACACCTCGCGGGAAGAAGGTGATGCGCAGAAAACCAGTGAGTTAGTGAAAGCCGAAGGACGTCAATGTCTGCTTTTACCCGGCGATTTGCGCGATCCGGCTTACTGCGAACAGATTGTGGAAGACACCATCCGGCGGTTTGGTAAACTGAACATTCTGGTGAATAACGCGGCACTTCAACTGATGCACAAGAAGTTTGAAGAGATGACCGACGATGACCTGGTCAATACGTTTGAAATCAACATTTACTCGTTTTTTCGGGTGACGCGGGCGGCCGTAAAACACCTGCATGAGGGCGATAGTATCATCAACACCACTTCGGTCACGGCTTTTCAGGGCAAGGCCGATTTGCCGGAATATTCCGCGACGAAAGGTGCCATCATGAGTTTTACGCGGGCGCTGTCGTCGAATTTGGCCGAGAAGAAAATCCGGGTAAACGGCGTGGCCCCTGGCCCCATCTGGACACCCCTGAATCCGGCTTCGGTTCCGGCGAAGGAAGTGGCGCAATTCGGCAAAGATGTGCCGATGAAACGCCCCGGACAGCCCAGCGAAGTGGCTCCGGCGTATGTTTATCTGGCGTCCGACGACTCCAGTTATGTGACCGGTCAGACCATCCACCCCAACGGCGGCACGATTGTCAACGCCTGATTCAACTTCTTTACAACCATGAATTTAGAACTTGAAACCCCGCCCCAGCACCAGGATGAGCAACCGGGTCTGGAATACGAAATGCATCCCCAGCCGATTTACATTCGGAACGATTATGTCGGCAGTGGAAAGCTGGAGAATAAAATAGCTCTCATTACCGGTGGTGACAGCGGGATTGGCCGGGCGGTTGCCGTCCATTTTGCCCGCGAGGGTGCCGATCTGGCGATCGTCCATCATCCCCGCGAAGGAGAAGACGCCCGGAAAACCAAAAGACTGATTGAAACCGAAGGACGGCGCTGTCTGCTTATCGCGGGCGACCTTCGAAATCCGTCTTTTATCAGACAAGTAATTGATCAGGTAATCAGTGAATACCAACACCTTAATATACTGGTAAACAACGCAGCGAATCACGTTGAGCAAAAGGAGTTTGCCGACATTACCGACCAGCAGTTAATCGAAACGTTCGAGCTTAATATCCTGGCCCTTTTCCGGCTTACCAAACGGGCATTGCCGCACATGGGCGCTTACGATTGCATCATCAATACGACGTCCGTCGTGTCGTACCGGGGCAGTAAAGCATTGATCGATTATGCCTCAACCAAAGGCGCCGTGACGGCTTTTACCCGTTCCTTATCACAACATCTGGTGGAGCGCAGTATCCGGGTCAACGCCGTAGCGCCCGGCCCCATCTGGACGCCCTTAATCGTATCGACCAAAACAGAAAAAGAAGTGGCTGAGTTTGGGAAAGATACTCCTTTGGAACGCGTCGGACAACCAGCAGAAGTGGCTCCGGCCTACGTTTTTCTGGCTTCCGAAGACGCTTCCTACATTACGGGCCAGGTCATGCACGTCAACGGTGGCGAGGTTGTTAATTCCTGAATTACCGGAAAAAGAGGCCATAAAACCGTATTTTTCAGATTCAATAATTAGATAATAAAAAGAATTTTTACACCAACCCGGTTTGTGATTGGTACGATAAGTGTTGGTTATGAGCCGTAAGGTAGCATTCGCATCAATTGGGACAATATCCTAAGTTGGACATTTCTTTCAGCCTATTGACTCTGTCAAATGGTTTTCCAAACTTAGGTAGTCCGTGGGTTCCTTGTTTAACTTAAAACCATGTGACACGTATGAGAATTCAGATTCATTGCGTCCATTTTACGGCAGACCAAAAGTTGCTGGACTTCATTCAGAAGAAGCTTGACAAATTAGACACCTTCAACAACCAGATTATTAGTGGTGAGGTGTATTTGAGGTTAGAAGGAAGTGATACCAGTAAAGTCAAACAGAAAATCGTCGAAGTAAAACTGTTTTTGCCGGGCGACTCCATTTTCGTCCGCCAGCAGGGCACTACGTTCGAAGAATCAACCGACGTGGTGATCGATATGCTCAAAAACAAGTTGAAGCGTCATAAAGATAAACATCGAAATATTTCTGCCCAGCAGATCAATGAATCAAAGGATTTAGTCGAAGCAGATGTCGTAAATGAAGACATCGAGTATTAGTTGCTGAGTTTTTCAACAAAAAAGCCGCCCTTAAAAAGGCGGCTTTTTTCGTATGTACCCACGGACTTTAGTCCGTAAGATTATATACACGGACTAAAGTCCGTAGGTACGTTATAATCCAAATGCGGTTTTTATTTTATCGACGTAATCGAGTTTTTCCCACGTAAACAGCTCAACTTCTACTTCTTTCGAGTTGCCATTCATTCCAAATGTCTTCATAACGACTTCATTCTTCCGACCCATGTGGCCGTAAGCTGCCGTTTCGGAATAAATCGGATTCCGCAGTTTCAGGCGTTGCTCGATGGCGTACGGACGCATATCGAAAAGCTCTTCGATTTTGGTCGCAATTTCACCGTCGGTCAGGTCAACTTTCGCGGAATTATACGTATTGACGTACAATCCGCACGGTTTTGCCACCCCAATGGCGTACGAAACCTGAACCAGAATCTGATCGCAAAGACCGGCCGCTACCAGGTTTTTGGCAATGTGCCGGGTAGCATAAGCCGCCGATCGATCTACTTTCGAGGGATCTTTGCCGGAGAATGCCCCCCCACCGTGGGCGCCTTTTCCGCCGTAGGTATCGACAATGATTTTACGGCCCGTCAGACCCGTATCCCCGTGCGGTCCGCCAATGACAAATTTGCCCGTTGGGTTGATATAATACGTAATATCATCCGTAAACAGGTCTTGTAATTCCGGTTTCAGGGCGGCTTTCACGCGCGGAATGACAATATTGATCACATCTTCGCGAATCCGGGCAAGCATCGCTTCGTCGCTGCCAAAATCGTCGTGCTGCGTCGAAACCACGATCGTATCGATCCGTACGGGCTTGTGATCATCGCTGTATTCAATCGTTACCTGCGATTTGGCATCCGGGCGGAGATACGGCAGGATGCTCGAATCGTTGTTCCGGATGTACGACATTTCCTGCAAAATCTTGTGGGCCAGATCGAGCGGCAACGGCATAAAGTTGTCCGTTTCGTTGGTTGCGTACCCGAACATCATGCCCTGATCGCCCGCGCCCTGGTCTTCCGGATTCGAACGTTCAACGCCCTGATTGATGTCGGCCGACTGGTCGTGAATGGCCGAAAGAATGCCGCAGGAATCGGCTTCAAACATGTATTCGCTTTTGGTATACCCAATGCGTCGGATCACTTCCCGGGTAATTTTCTGAACGTCGAGGTATGTTGTCGTTTTTACCTCCCCGGCCAAAACTACCTGTCCGGTTGTAACGAGTGTCTCGCAGGCAACCTTGCTGGAAGGATCATAAGCCAGAAAATGGTCGATCAATGCATCGGAAATCTGATCCGCAACTTTGTCGGGATGTCCTTCAGAGACTGACTCTGAGGTAAATAGATAGGGCATCGTACGTAAGATTTAAGACTAAAAACAGCCACAAAGCTACTGGAATTTTACGACAGGTCAAATGCTAAGTTTCGGTTCAATCCAAAGCATCGTTAAAGTGCAGATGAATAGCAGTATCCAAACCCAATCTGGGATTTTAACGTGAAGAACATGGAGTGAAGCGGTTTTCTGAACGGAAAATTCCATTGAACGGCTCCGCAAATAATCGCTCATCAGGCGGTTGTCAAATCCGGTTTTGTTGTCCGGTTTATCCACATAAATCGCCAAGGAATCCTGAAACCACTGCCAGCCAGCCTGCCCAAACAAATACGAAGCCTCCGCCGACAAGCCATTGATGGCCGAATAATCCAGCTTAACCGCATCTTTTCCGATGCGAACCGCAGTGGGTTTACCGGTTAAATGATTCAACTGGATTCGGGAACGGATTCCTTTAAAAACCGGTGCTTCAATCTCCACATTATTCGTGTGGACGGGTTGCAAAAGCGTCAGAATAGCTGTCCAGATGCGCCCGTACGCAATGCTGTCGCCACTCAATTTCAAGGGGAAAGTTTCACTGAGCAAGCTCAGTCCGATTTTCGCAGGGGTTTTCTGAACAGCCACCGGAAAACCGGGAACCGGAAACTGGTTGACCGCATCCAGCAATTGGTAAGGCAGTGCCCGAACTCCGTTTCCGACTGAAACGGTGGTTTCGTTGGCGGTTTTCCTGAGTTTCCAGTTCGTTCCCAATGCCTGATTGACGGTTTTACACTCCGTTTCGGCATCCGATACATTCATGATCAGAACGGGTTTACCCTGCGCAACGGCTTTCTTTACAACCGGATTGGTGGCATTAGCAGGATCGGTAATAAGCACGTCCGCGACATCCCCCCGGTTGATGTTAACGCGGTTGCGGATATCCTTCGAAATGGTAGCAATCAACTGAACGGAATGCCCCTGTTTGCCCAGCCAATCGGCGAGCGTTTTACTTTCAAAATCGGGGCTGTCAAGAATAAACTGGTAGGAAACCGGCTCCGGATTTCGGGCAAAAAAGCGAAGCGTATCGAGCGGTTTTTGATTCAGAACCAACTCCACTTCAGTACGGCCCTGCACAAAAGTGGGAAACTCCAGTGTGAAATCATTCAGCCCGGCGCGCAACGATAAACTGTCCAACGTCTGGTTGCCAAACTGTATTTTAAGTACCTGTTTCTGCGAGGAATAAATCGAACCGCTCACGCGCTGCATCTCGCCTTTCCGAATCATTCCTTTCCACCTGATAAGTTGTAGTTGATCGGGTGGATCATACGGAATCCATTGCACAGTCTGACGACTCAATTGCCCCAGCACATCGGGTGCAAAACCGGTACCAATTAACGTAACCGAATCGATCATCCCATCAAAAAGACGCGAACGAAACAATGCGGTATTTAACGCATTAACCCGAACAACGTCGGCAATTTTCAGGCTATCTTTCAGCTTGTTTAAATAGGTAGCGGGCACATTTGCATCGGCAATTAAAACCGGGTTTGAATTCGCCGGTATCACCCATTCCAATTGCAAAAAGTATCCAACCAGAAGAATCCACAATAACCCGTTTAAACCAAATCGAATCCATCTTCGCTGAATCGAAAGTGATTTGCTTCTGACGATTAACCAAACTTTTACAATAAATAACAGTACCAATAGGGCCAGAATGACCCAGCTAATTGGTTCAGAGGGATTAAACGTGATGGTAAAAGAATCGAATAATCTCATTTCAAATGGCGCCAGAACGACTGTTCAAGTCTCCGTTCGCTCGAATACGATCCGATCGTGGATCGCTGTCCGTTTCGGGTTGTGGCTCCGGCGAGGGGATATAATTTTGTCTTTAATCCTGTTTTCTCTTTTTCCGAAAGCGGTTTGCCTGCACCCAATTTTTGCAAAACCGTAATGATTGACCAATTTGATAAATTGCTATTGACGACTTCAGAAGTGAGTGCTGCGCTCAATTGCTGAACCCTTAATCGCTGTTGGGGCGTCAATGCATTCAAGTCCAGATAACCCAATACGTTACTTACCAGTTTTTCAATCTGAATTTGATTATACATTCGTTCCTGGCTATAGCTGGTATTGACTTTGTTTAATTCACCGGTTAAGCGGGTTTCCTTCTCTTTAATTGGGGGCGGATCATAACCACTTTTCTTTACAAAAGTCCGGGCTTTATGTTGGGCTGCCTTTAAATAAATCAACGCTTTATTCTCAAACGGCAACGCCTTTTCCGGTTCATATAAACGTAGGTGTAACTCCGATTGCCACATCTGTTCCAGCGCCATCTTCAGTAAACTTCGGGTCGATTGCTCATAAAACGTATTGACTTCACCATCGTCGTGCGAATGAATATATTGTTCCAGTAAAGCCGCCACCGGGTCGTCCTTTCCACCCATGGACTCGCTCTTGCCGTGGTCATGACCATGTTCATCCGGTGCAGGCAACGTCTTTTTCTGCTCGTTTTCAGCTTTTTCGATGGATTTGAAGGCGAAGGATTTCGGCGCGTTTTTCTCTTCTTCCGTGTCGTGTTTGTGGATAAATCCTTCCAGCACATTCCCTTCAGCCGCCAGGTCATGTCCGCCAATCGAATTTTCAAACTCTTCACCCAAATACTGTCCGTAGCGCAACCGCAACACTTTCTGGTCAAAACCGATTTCGTTCGACGTGCTTTTAAAATCCCTGGCTGCGAGTTTTTTACGTTTAGCGATCAGTTTTTCCGTGTCGATAATAATCTGCCGCTGACTCCGAAAATACTCCGGCATGATGTTAACCGCCATCGTAGCCAATTCAGCTTCTTCTACTTTCGACGTGTCTTTATACACGACAAAATACGTTTCCGATTTGGCGAAATTGGCCTCCGGTTCTTTATTATCGATAGCGGCCCAGTAATAATATAATTCATCGCCCGGCGCGAAATGGAGCGCTTTCAAATCAATTGTTTTGGTTAGATGGGCATCTTTAAAATTTGATTGCCGCACCGGAAATTTTACTTCCCGAAACTTGACATTCTCTCCGGAACCACGCGCTAAGGTTGCTACAATAAACGACTGCCTGACTTTAAAATCATCCGAAACCCGGGCCGAAATACGCAGATTTTTATCATCGTTCAGGAAATGAAAACGGTATAACTCTTTGGAATCCGGCTGAATTCTAGGCGCCAGATCAGGTTGAACTTCCAGTCGGTAGAAGTCGGATTGATAAATCAACGAATCTTTTTTCGACGGAGAATTCCAGTAAGCTTTGATGGCATAAACCCCTGAACTCACCAGTTGGTCGCGGTATTCAAAATAATTCGCTGTCTTTCTAAATACCAGTTCTTCACCGCGGCCATTGATCAATCGAACAGATACATTCTTCTGATTGCTGTATCGTACTTGCCAGGTCAGACGTGACCCACTGATAGCCGTAACGTTCAGGTCGGACGATTCTTTGTCGGGCAAACCGGTATAATCCGGCGGGTGAGTGTGCACCAAAGCGGTTTGAAAAACAGGAATAACCGGGCGGTTTTCTTTCTGACTTGAAAAATTGGATTCGGATAAGCATTTATGAACCGGATTGGACGGTTTAAAATCAGTAAAACCGTAAGAAATAACCACGGAAATAAAAACCAGCAAAACGTACAAACCGGTTTTGGAAAACACGACCGAAAAGAGCTGCCGAACCGGAATCCGGATGGTCTGAATTCGGTCATTTAATCGCTCCAGTTGAAGCCGTTCGGCGACATTCAACTCGTCTTTATCCAGCAACGGCAAACTATATTCCGCATCACCAATCGTTCGGTGAATAATGGCGATTGCCTGCGGTTTTTTGTTCTGAAAAAGCCGGGATAACCAGGCTCCCAAACCAAACCCCAGAATGCCAAAAAAAGCGGTCATTTCGAACGAAAAACGGAAAATCCGGGAACCAAAACCGACCGCGATACCCAGCAAAATACTCTTCAGCAACGCATTGGCAATGAGTTGATAAACAAGGGCCGATACCGTGCGTTTCAGTTCGTTCATGCGTTCTTCGTCAAAGCCATCCAACGCTCTGCGCCAACCAAGCAAACGAATGCCAGCAAAATCCAGTTGCGGATACGTTCCGGCTGCTTCTGATCCATTTGATTTACGGGAATAAACAGGGCATTTAATTGCTCCTGAGTGAGTGACATCGAACTCGGATTGAGTTTAAAATGCCGGATTAACAACTCACCCAACCATTCCGGCAATTGCCCGTTCCTGGCGATCTCGGCGGTTTTCGGACTGAGTTTTTCTTCTGTATAAATCACATTGGATCGGATCGGAATTTTAAGTTTTCCTGACACAACGTAAAGTATTTCCGGCAGCGGTTTATGAACCTCCTGATCGGTTAAAATCCAGTCGTATTTTCGAGCCGGATTTGCCCGGAAATCAATGACTAAATCGAGCGCATACACTTCCGAAAGTGCATTGAGTGCCGCGAGTACGGTTTTTTCTTCCAGTTTATTTTGGTAATTAACAAACACCGTTAATGAGCCGGTATGCACCGGAACTGTTTGAAATCGACCGGGCGATTCTAAAACCGGGCGATTTGCCAACTGATTGAATTGGTTTACAAATACTTTTTTAGTAGCTGTTAACTCCAGGTAATTCCTATTCGGTTTGCTGGAAGAATCACTAACCGTATGCAATTTATACCGGGCCGGAACCCGAATAAACGGTACGGTTGCCAACTGCTGGTTATTCATCAGATACAGATGAAGTTCCGACCGATTGCCGATTACCTTGTTAATCGATGATTGCAATTGTATCGGGTTAAAAAACCGTTCTTCAGGTAATTGATCCGTTTTTTTTACTAACTCCGTTGCGGAATTAACCCAGTAAACGGTTTCGCCTTTTTTGATCGCTTCTTCCAATTCAAATCGAAAATTATCAACCACCCGTTTTTCAGGCTGAACCAGGTGAATTTTCGGAACAGCTGCTGATTTAGCGAACCAGGTAACAACGGGCCGACTTAACAAAACGGCCAGCGCAATAAGCAGCAAACACCTGATAATCAACAATAAAACTTTATCCAGCTTTGCTCCCCGCTGCGGTTGCTGGTTCTTTTCCTGTAACCAACGGGTAGCCGCCCACGCCATGGGTTTACCCCTTTTCTGGTGCCAGAAATGAATGGCTATCGGAATACCAATGGCCCCGATTCCCCACAGCAATACCGGTTGTAGAAACTCCATTAAATCCTCCGTCTGGTCAGAAAACCCTTCAATGCCCTCGCAACAGGTTCATTGAGTTTTGTACGAATCAAATGAACGTGCGGCAGCAACAATTCTTCCTCTATTTTTTTAAAATAATCAGAAACCGCCTGACGAAAAGTTCCCTGAATAGTTTCTGCCTGAACTTCAATTTCCTGATCGGTTTCCAAATCTTTAAACCGGTAAAAACCGCTCAGGTTAAAATCCGTTTCCTGATCACCCAGCAGTTGAAAGATCACAATTTCCCGGCGCGGACTGGCTACGGTTTTAATCAGTTCCAGCCATTCGTTATCCGCTTGCAGGAAATCCGTAACCATCACCAGCAGTTCTTTTTGTTTCTGCTGAAACTCCGGAAAGCGAGCCTGTTGCGGCAACCATTGCCCGGAAGCTTCGGCCTTTTGCAAGGCAAATAAAATCCGTTGAAACGCCTGTTTACCGGTCGGTACCAACGTTTGTAATGCTCCGTTTTGCAGCGCGTATAAACTCATCTGGTCGCTTTGCCGATAGCCTAAATAAGCCAGCGAAGCCAGCAGTATTTTTGCGTATTCGAGTCGGCTAACGCTCTGTTCGCTGTAATTCATGGAACCGGATAAGTCCAGCAAAAACCGGATTTGCAAATTGCTTTCCGTCGCCGATTCCCGCACTAAATGCCTGTCCGTCCGGGCATACAGTTTCCAGTCAATGCGCCGGGGATCGTCGCCGGGTTCATAATGGCGGTATTGTTCAAACTCCGTCCCCGAACCCGACCGCTTACTGGCATGAATCCCCAGCAACAACTCGTCGCTCACCAGTTTCCCGGCGAGTTGGAGGTTGTTGAGTTTGATGAGATCTGTTGCTAGCATGATAAAGATTGTTTCGCGAAGTTGAGCGGAGTAAAAAATGAGTTAAGCAGAGTTCTAAATAGTATTTCTTCGCTGAACTCTTTTTAACTCCGCTCAACTCTGCGAAATAACTTCACTTTAATAACTCCCGAATCACCTGATCCGTCGTAATATTCTCCGCTTCGGCCCTGAAATTCAGAGCGATGCGGTGGCGCAGAATCGGGTATGCCAATGTCTGAATATCTTCCGGAATCACTGAAAACCGCTCATTCAAAACCGCTCTCGCTTTCGAGCACAACACCAGGGCCTGTCCGGCGCGCGGCCCCGCCCCCCAGTCGCACCATTGCTTGACAAAGGCTGACGAACTGCTTTCCGGGCGCGTTGAACGAACAAGTTTATTAATGGATCCGATCAGTTCATCACCGATGTGAACCTGCCGGGTAAGGTATTGCAAATCAATAATTTCCTGATCGGTCAATACGGTTTTCAGTTCCGGTCGGCTGGTTCCGGTGGTGCTTTTCAACACGTTCAATTCTTCCTGTTCGGACGGGTAACGCAAGCGGATGTAGAGTAAAAACCGGTCAAGCTGGGCTTCCGGCAGCGGATAGGTTCCGGCCTGTTCAATCGGATTCTGGGTTGCAATGATCAAAAATGGTCGGGGCAATTCGTAGTCAGTTCCGCCATAGGTCACTTTGTATTCCTGCATGGCTTCCAGCAAAGCTGCCTGCGTTTTGGGGGGCGTCCGGTTAATTTCGTCGGCCAGCACCACATTGGCGAAGATCGGCCCCCGGTTGAATTTGAAGAATTTCTTACCGGAATTGTGATCTTCTTCCAGAATTTCCGTACCGATAATATCGCCCGGCATGAGATCTGGCGTAAACTGAATCCGTTTAAAATTCATCTCCAAAGCCTCCGCCATTGTTTTCACCATCAGCGTTTTCGCCAATCCCGGCACACCCTCCAGCAGACAATGACCGCCCGCCAGCAGCGAAATCAGGATTTCATCGATGGCTTCCTGCTGTCCGACAATCACCTTGCCGATTTCTTTTTTCAGCTGCGGAAGTTTGGCTACTACGGTTTTATAATGCGTCAGTTCCTTTGTTTCCAATGATCAGGCGGTTAATGCGTACGTGACAATATTCACCCCAAATTTGGTATTATCCTCGGCCAGAAATCGTTTGTTGCGGAAGTCATAATCCCATTCGCAACCGTAATCTTTATTGCTGTAAAGCACCCCAATGCGTCCATTGATCAGAACGGCTTTGAGGTAATCGTGGACGAGGTCATCGCCCCAGCCGTTCAACTCGAACGTTGTAGTGGGCGGGCCTTCGTCAAAATGAAAGAAGCAATTGTAAATCGGGTGGGTATTCGGAATTTTCTGCAATGCTTTCGGGCCGAACGTGCGGGCCATTTCCTGCTCGAACGACTTGGCAAAAAGACCGTCGATGTCGTGGTTGCAGTCGTCGACAAACACAAAACCGCCGTTCTGGACGTAGCGTTTGAAGTGATCGCGTTCCTGCGTCGAAAACTCGACCAGCTTATGGCCGCTCAGGTAGCAGAACGGGCTTTTAAAAAGCTCATTACTCGTCAATGGCACCACTTTCTCTTTCTCATCGACCGGAATGGTGGTATACTCGACCAGGGAATGCAGCAGATTCGACGGCATTCGCTGGTCCGTATCCCAATCGCCGGAAGTATACTGGATGCGCGTGAAAAAGAACGGTTTCAAAATGCGTTGATGAAATATACTATTTACCTGATCGCGAACCTGGTTAAAGCTCAGCAATCACAATTATTTCGATTTCCTGTATGCCTTTAAGCTTTTTATCATTCGTCAGAAACCTGTCACATTGATTCTCAATTGCAGTGGCAATCTGTAACGAATCGACAGCTTTTAAAAACAAGTATTTGGCTCTGAGTTTCGATGCGGTTTTTGCAATTTCCAAGGTTACATCAACTAACCGGCAGTCAAGCTCTTTTAGAAAAATATCGAAATCTTCGATTAAATCATACCGTCCAGTCTGTTCGGGCTTAACACAAAATTCGCTGACAGTCAGCACACTGGTTTCAAATTCAACGTTGTTTTCAACGGCCTGAGACAGATATTCAGCCACTTTTGGGTAGAATTCAGTATGATTTTGTAGTAGATAAATCAGCGGTGCCGTATCAATAAAAATTCTAGAAACGGTCATCTTCCCGTAATTTATTTATATGTTCCTGCGCATCCTGCGCCCATACGTTTTCGCCTTTTCCCCGGAATTTAGTCAGGGTTGTTTTGATTCGGCCAATTCGGTTCAGTCGTTTAAGAAGTTCACGATAAACGACCTCTAATTCATCCGAATTTAGCGTGTTTATTTCCTGAATAATTACTTCTGTTCTGCTCATAGCCGCATTGTTTTAGCGAATTAACAAAATTCTTCAGATAAAGATTGTTACGCAGGGTTAATCAGAGATTATGTGGGTTTATCAGAGAACTCCTCTGATTACCTCTGATGTTCCCTGATAAACTCTGTGTAACACCTTGTATCTATACCGCGTCTGAAAGACTACTAAATGTAAACTCCCGGATTTTCATCGGCGGAATCAGGTAGTTTGAATTCGATTCGGTGCTGACCACCCGCTCCGGTTTTCCCAATGCTTCCAGATTATTTAACATAATGACCGGGCTTTCGTTAAACCGGAAATTCTTGATTGGGTGCTTGATCTTGCCGTTTTCGATGTAAAACGTACCGTCGCGCGTCAAACCGGTCAGCAACAACGTTTGCGGATCGACGGTGCGGATGTACCAGAGTTTGGTCACCAGAATGCCGCGCTGCGTGCTCTTGATCATGTCATCAAGCGAGGCTGTGCCCCCCGCCATAATCACGTTACTCGGAAACGGAACCGGTTTTACCCCTTTCTTCTGCGCCCAGAAACGCGAGTAGGCCATGTTTTTCACAACGCCTTTCTCGATCCAGTTGATCTTCTCCCGCGGCTGACCATCGCCCGCCCAAGGAGAAGCCGGCAATTCCGGATTGGTCGGATCGGAGAAAATCGTAACCCGCTCATCCACAATCTTTTCACCCAGCTTGGTTTTGCCTCCCGGTTTGCTCAGAAACGACCGTCCTTCGTCGGCGCTGCGGGCGTCCATCCCAAAAAAGATATTTTCGAGCAGCACCACGCCCGCCGTCGGCTCCAGAATCACCGTGTATTTTCCCGGTTCCAGCGCCCGTGCGCCCACCGAACCCAGGCATTTTTCGACCGCAATTTTGGTGGCCGAACTGGTGTCCAGTTTCGAAAAATCACTGTAGCCACGCGTCACGTATCCCGAACCCGTGCCGTCGTCCGTGCGAACCGTCAGCGAAAAATTCACGTTCGTGCTGGGGTAATACGCAAACAGTCCTTTGGAGTTCATCATGGCCGAATAACCGCGATAATCCTCCAGAAAACCGGCAGCCGCCAGCTTTTGATTCCCCGATACATCTAAGCTTTTGGCAATCGCTTCAGCGCGGGTTGCGGGGGTAATTTTGGCTGTCGATTCAAAAAAACCGGTCGATTTCAGGTATTGCTGCGGTCCAAGAACGCTGACATATTCAGGATTTTCGGGGGCCAGGTGTGCCAGTTCTTCGGCCCGGCGCACCACTTTTTCCAGCGAAGCATCATCAAACTCGTCGATGGTGGCCACACCAACTTTTTTCCCGAAGGCCGACTGCACCTGCAAATTCTGGTTAATGGTGGACCCACTGGTCGACACCTCGTTCCGGGCATAGCGGATATTGCCGCTCTCCCCGCCCGACAAATTCACCACGCATTCGTCCGCCTTTGAATAACTTAACACCTTCTGAAGCAACGCCTTCGCTTCCGCTTCGGTTAGAAGAACCATATTTTTAAGATCGGTTATGGGTTTAAGGTTTTCGATTTACAGTTTTCGGCTGGTTGACGCATTCGTATAGCTCGCGTTAGCCGACCGAAAACCGAACACTGAAAACTGTAAACTGAACTTATATTTTCCGTGCTGTATTGATCACATTGACCCCGTTGAAACGGGTGGTCGAACTGCCGTGCGAGACAGCGCTTACCTGCATGGGCTGGCCTTTTCCGTCGAAGAACGAACCGCCCAGACGGTAATCCCGCTCGTCGCAAATCTGGGTGCAGGAGTTCCAGAATTCCTGCGTATTCGATTGATACGCCACGTCTTTCAGCATTCCAGCAATCTGTCCGTTCTTGATTTCGTAGAACAACTGACCGCCGAACTGGAAGTTATACCGCTGTTGATCAATCGAAAACGAGCCATCGCCGATGATGTAAATGCCTTTCTTGACGTCCTTGATCATCTGCTCCACCGACAAGGGCGTTTTGCCAGCCGCCAGCGACACATTCGCCATCCGCTGAAACTGCACCGAACCCCAACTATCGGCGTAGCAGCAGCCCTGCGATTCGTTTTCGCCGAGGATGTGCACCTGATCGCGAATGGCCTGGTAGTTTACCAGCGTGCCTTCTTTTACCAGATCCCACTTTTTGCAGGCCACGCCTTCGTCGTCCCAACCCACGGCGCCCAGCGAACCCACCTGTGTTTTATCGGCAAACAGATTCACCTGCTTGCTGCCGTAATTGAAGGTTTTCGACTTCCATTTATCGAGGGTGGCAAAGGAGGTTCCGGCAAAATTGGCTTCGTAGCCCAGCACGCGGTCCAGCTCCAGCGGGTGGCCCACCGATTCGTGGATGGTCAACCAGAGGTGCGATGGGTCCAGCACAAGGTCATATTTTCCGGCTTCAACCGACTTCGCCGTGAGCTTTTGCTTCGCCTGTTTAGCGGCCGCCGTCACGTCTTCCAGCATGTCGTAGCCTCTGTTGTAGCGGGTTGTAATCCCGGTTATTTTGTCGCTCGGATTCGCTTGAAGGTAATCGTACCCCATGCCCATCGGCGCGCTCAATTCGCCCCGCGTCTCAAATTTACCGGTTTTCGGATCGATGGCCGTTACATTAAACGTGGGCCACATCCGGTGAATGTCCTGATCGATGTACGAACCGTCCGACGATGCAAAGTACTTCTGCTCGTTGACCATGAACAAGACCGAATTGACGTAGTTAGCCCCATTTTTCAGGGCCGCATCGTTGACTGTCAACAGCAGGTCAACCTTCTCTTTGATGGGCACTTCAAAGGCATTTTTCTTGATCGGTGCTTTCCAGCTTACCTCGCCAAACCCTTTTTGCGGAGCGAGTTGTACGGGTTGTTTCATCAACCGGGCATTGGCTTTGGCAATTGCCACGGCATCCTCGGCGGCTTTGGCGGTTTGGGCTTCGCTCTTGGCATCGACCACGGAAGCAAAGCCCCAGCAGCCATCGACAATCACACGTACCCCGACACCGAAAGACTCGGTATTGACAATATTCTGTACTTTGTCTTCGCGCGTGGTTACAAATTGCCGCAAATACCGGCCAATCCGAATATCGGTGTAACTGGCTCCTTTGGCTTTGGCCGCATTCAGGGCGGCATCGGCCAGGCGTTTCTTAACGGCCACGTCTAACCCGGGTTCCAGCAACGCTTCCGGCGCAACCGAGCGGCCGAAAACCGTGCTGTTGGGCAAGAGGAAAGCGCCGGTGCCCAACCCGGTCAGCTGAAGAAAATCTCGACGGTTCAAAATCAGTTTTTGATAAAGTTAGGTTGTTCAATTTAAACGAAATTCAGTCCCAATCGAATGAATTTATTTCAAAAAAGGAATAAGTAATAGTAAATCCTCCTTTAATCTAACCGGCGTCAGTGCGCCGGAGCTTCGTCAAAAACCAGTTGACTTCCGGCTAAAATGCAACTTTACTCCATTGAAACCATACCCCGGATTGGAGGATATTGGCCACTTCAGGAAAGCATTTACCGGGTACCTTTCCGGATCAATAGCGGCTCGCCCATCGACCGGATTTCCATTTTGGCCGTGGCGGCTTTCGATCCCTGAAAAGCCCCGTCGATCCGAACCGTGTTGTTACCATGCATCAGTTTGGGAATACCGGCAGGTAAGGTAATCGTTTTCAGGACATGCCACTGGCGATCCAGCAGATTGAGGGATTTGCCGTCGCACTGAACCAGCTGGTTTTCTTCGAGCGTAAACGGGAGTTCGATCCGGCTGTAGTTGTTGATTTCGATCACCGGATTTTCCAGCCCGGAAGTCGTTCCTTTTTCGCCCGCCGTCAGTTGCAGCGTAAACCGCAGCGGTTGCTCATCATTCGGATTCGTGAATGCGAAGGTCGAAGCGACTGGTTCGCCGGGCTGCCGGACTTTCTGTTCATGAACCAGGTAAGCCTGATGAACCGGCGCTAACCGCCAGACGCCATCGCCCGCGCTTTCCAGATGAAACTCCCGGCCGATGTCACGCAGTTGCTGTTTTTGTTCCGCCGAAAACGCACCGGACAGCCGGGCGGTTTCCCAGACATTGATGGTATTCAGCAGAACATCGCTAAAACCGTGTTTCCGCAGATCGTCAATCGACGTAGCCAGCCCAAAACCGGCGTCGAAACCGGCGGCCCGGGCGAGCATCCACTCCAGGTCTTCGAGACTGGTTTCCGGCTTGATACTGAACCAGCCCAACATGCCCGGCATGAGATTGCGCCGGAAATAATCCTGATTTTTCAGCCGGTACTGCGTCTGGCTCTCCCGAAAACCCGCATACCAGGGTTCGCCCCAGTTCATGCGCGTGAACGAATGCCAGAAATAATGCCCCGGCGTGCTGGCATCGGTGATAACGGCACCTTTCAGCCCCGGTTTCAACTGGTCATACCAGGTTTTAACAAACAACTGAATCCCGTACTGGCCCATGCCGGTGGCCCAGGTGCCCTCCAGCCCGTCAAACGAAATCTGACGCAACCCGGTTTCGTTGTACAGTTTCGCCAGCGTACCGGCCATTTCTTCCTGCAACGGATAATCGGCCAGAAAAACCTGGTAGCCGTGGTCCATCAGTTTGCCGATCTCCGCGCCTGCCGGATGGCTCTGGGGAGTGGTTTTGAACGCGCCACGCACACAATCCAGCAACGTCCACGGAGCCGTGGCCGACACCGCCCGATACCGGATAATCTCATTGCCCACCACCACGGCTTTGAGCGTATTGTTCTTCATCTGATCGAAAAATACCGGCGATTGAATCACGATCTGCGTGGCCTTTTCGTCGACCGAAGTCGTCAGCACGCTTTTTCCGACTTTGGCCAGACGCCCGTCCGGAACCGGCGTTACGTAGGGATCATTGGTAGTAATAAAGTTGGACAAGGTATGCACACCCACCTTCAGCCCGGCGGCTTCGGCTTTCGCAACACACGCCCGCAGACTGGCCCAATTGTTCGGAAACTCCTTGGTGTTCAGCTTAAAATGACCCCAGGTGTCGAACGGGCCACCGTGGTAAAAGTACTGCAAACCGGCTTTCTTGGTCAGGCTGATCACGTCCTCGACGTTGTTTTCGCCAAAATTCAGAATGAGGTACGACGCCGTCGCCAGCGGATTCCGCTTGGCCCATACGCCATCGAGCAGCGGATGCGGCAAGCCTTCACCCAGTTCTATTTTTTCAATAACCGGCAAAAGCTGCGCTTCGGGGGCGCCCCACAGCGCAATTTTGGAACCAATCACACCGCCATCTCTGAAGGCCGGAGCCAGGTAGCTTTTATGTTCCCAGTTAGAAATAATCCGGTCGGCAAACCGGTTTCGGCAATAGGCCTGCAAAACACTGCCCGACGACGTGGGTTTGGCGGTTTGACCCCGGTAAAGCACTTTCTGATCGCTGGCAATATCCACCAGTGAATTAGTCTGGAAAATGTCGTAAGCCGGGTCGATGTCGTTGTCGTAGGTTGGATAACCGCCCAGCGTTTTGACGTTCAGCGCCTGAATTCCGATGCCGAACGTTCCGTTGTGCACCACGCCAACGGTTTCGCCGATCTGCTGGTTGATCGTGGTCGGATACGGTCCCCAAACCACCAGCTTGATGTCGTTACGGGGTGTCAGCGAAAGCAGTTCGAAACGCAGGTAACTTCCTTTGTTTTCGGCCGCAATCGTTGCCGAATACCCGTTGGGATACCGCAAAACCAGTCGCTTTTTGGCGGCATTGTACGTCATCGACAGCGGTTTGATCACCACCGAATCCTGCATCAGCGAAAGCAACGGAGCCTTTTCGCCGGTGGGCACATACTCGTTGGAAGTCGCTTTATCGATCAGGCTGTACAGATTACCGGACTGGTCGAAACTGAACCGGAGATAATCGGTGGCAAAAGTCGTTGAAACCGGTGGACGCCATGCTGAAAAACCGGCCAGCAGGATCAGGCCAACCATACTTCGGAAATAATTCGGGAACAGGACGTGCATGGGAATGAAAATGGGTCGGTGCGCAAAATACGAGTTTATTTCACGCACCGGCCGTTTTGGCCAACGGCGGAAAACCGCTACACCGCATCCGACAAACTACTGAACGTAAAATCGCGGATTTTCATCGGCGGAATCAGATTGCCGCCCGACCGGACGGCTTTCCCCAGTGCTTCGATGTTGTTCAGCATAATCACCGGACTTTCGTTGAACCGGAAGTTTTTGACCGGGTATTTGATCTGTCCGTTTTCAATCAAAAAGGTTCCGTCGCGGGTCAAACCGGTATACAACAGCGTTTGCGGATCGACGGCGCGGATGTACCAAAACCGGGTAACCAGAATTCCTTTTTGGGTACTTTTAATTAAATCCAGCAGTGATTGATTTCCGCCCTGCACAATAAAGCCGCCGGCAGGAGGCACGGCTTTGACATTATTTTTCTGCGCCCAATACCGCGAATAACTCATGTTTTTGACAATGCCGTTTTCGACCCACAGCGTTTTTTCCTGCGGACGACCGTCGACGCCACCCCCACCAAACCGGCCTCCCCCACCCCCGGTAAAGGGCGAACCCGGAATTTCAACGTTCGCCGGATCGGAAAAAATCGTGATGCGTTCGTCAAAGAATTTTTCGCCCAGCCGCGTTCCTCCGCCTTTCCGGCTCAGAAAACTCCGGCCTTCTTCGGCATTGCGGGCATCTAAACTATTCATCATCAGATTGATGAGGTCACCAGCCGCCGTCGGCTCCAGGATCACCGTGTATTTCCCCGGTTCCAGCGCTTTGGCATTGACGGACGCCAGCGCCTTGTTCATGGCCACTTCGGTGGCTTCTTTGGTGCTCAGTTTCGACACATCATTAACATCGCGGGACGCATAGCCGGAACCGGTGCCGTCAGCCGTTCGGGTCGTTACTGAAAAAACGGCCGATGTAACCGGATTGTAGCCGAAGAGTCCCTTGCTGTTTCCAATGGCCGAAAAACCGGTCGTATCTTCCAGGTAACCGGCTGCGGTCAGATTCTTCTTGTTGCAGGGTTCAATGCTGTCGAAAGCCGCCTGCGCCCGGAATTCCGGATTGATTTTGGCCGTGCTTTCGGCGTAAGATGCGGTTTCGATGTATTTCTGCGGACCCAGCATCGGTACATATTCCGGATTTTCGGGCGCCAGCCGCGCTACTTCCTCCGCTCTTCGAACGGTTTTTTCCAGCGACTGATCGTCAAATTCGTTGATGGTTGCCGAACCGACTTTTTTACCAAAAACCGCCGTAACGGCCAGCGCCAGGTTATCGGTTTCGCCACTCGTCGAAACCGTATTTCGGGCGTAGCGAATGTTACCGGTCCGGTTTCCGTTCAGGCTCACACTTGTCTCGTCGGCTTTGGAATAGCCCAAAACCTTATCGATTATCTTTTTCGCTTCTTCTTTCGTTAAGATCGCCATGTTTTTAGAGAGGTTTACGGTATTCGGTAAAACGTACCCACGGACTTTAGTCCGTGTTTTTAGACCCGATAATGAACACGGACTAAAGTCCGTGGGTACGTTCTCACCGAATACTGATTTTATATCTTCCGCCCGGTATTGATCACATTGACGCCGTTGAAGCGGGTGGTGGGGCAACCGTGCGAGACGGCGCTCACTTGCGAAGGCTGGCCTTTTCCGTCGAAAAAAGAACCGAATGTCCGGTAATCGTCCTTGTCGCAAAGCTGTACGCAGGAGTTCCAGAATTCCTGCGTGTTCGACTGGTAGGCCACATCGTCGAGCATCCCGACAATCTGTCCGTTCTTGATTTCGTAGAACAATTGCCCGCCAAACTGAAAGTTATACCGTTGTTGATCAATGGAATAAGAACCACGACCCATGATGTAAATGCCTTTGTCGACACCTTTGATCATGTCGGAAACGCTGCGTTTTTCCGCCGACGGTTTGAGCGAAACGTTCGGCATCCGCTGAAACTGGATCGAATCCCAGTTGTCGGCGTAGCAACAGCCGTTCGATTCGGTACCGCCCAACATTTTGACCTGATCGCGAATGGCCTGGTAATTCACCAGA
This sequence comes from Larkinella rosea, assembly GCF_003858635.1. GTDB lineage: Bacteria > Bacteroidota > Bacteroidia > Cytophagales > Spirosomataceae > Larkinella > Larkinella rosea. Next base: position 231,324 of record NZ_RQJO01000009.1, on the reverse strand, counting down.
ATACCGTCTTTGATCAAATCCCATTCTTTCCCCGGAACACCTTCGTCGTCGTAGCCCACGGTTCCGAGCGTGTGCGGCTGGGTTTTGTCGGCCACAATATTGACCAGTTTACTGCCGTATTGAAAGTTTTTCGATTTCCATTTATCGAGCGTCGCGAAGCTTGTTCCGGCATAATTGGCTTCGTAGCCCAACACGCGGTCGAGTTCCGTGGCGTGTCCGACCGATTCGTGGATGGTCAACCCGAGGTGATTCGGATCGAGCACCAGATCGTATTTTCCGGATTGAATCGATTTGGCCGTGAGCTTTTCCTTCGCCTGCCGGGCCGCAACGGTCGCGTCTTCCACCATGTCGTAGGAATTGCGGTAGCTGATCAGCCCGTTCGGACCGGGAATTTTGTCGGCTGCTGAGCCGTCGAGATACTCGTAACCCATGCCCATTGGCGAACTGAGCGCGTCGCGGGTTTTGAATTTACCGGCCTGGCGGTCGACGGCCGTCACGGTAAAGGTCGGCCAGATGCGGTGAACATCTTGATCGATGTAGGAACCGTCCGTGGAGGCAAAGTATTTTTGTTCGTTGATAAAGAACAGGTTAGACGTCACAAAACCGGCTCCGTTTTTCATCGCTTCGCCGTTCACCTTCATCAGCAAATCGATTTTTTCCTGAACCGGCACTTCGAAGGCATTTTTCTTCAGGGGCGTTTTCCAGCTTACGTCACCGACACCCTTTTGCGGAGCCAGATCGACCGGTTCTTTCTGCAGTTTGGAATTGGCTTTGGCGATGGCAACGGCGGTTTCCGCGCATTTGGCAATGGCTTCCGGCCGAACGTCGCTGGTAGCCGAAAAACCCCAGGTTCCGTTGGCAATCACCCGAATGCCCACCCCGTACGACTCCGCGTTGGTGATGTTCTGCACCTTCATTTCCCGCGTGAACAGAAACTGCTGCAAATACCGCCCGATCCGAACGTCCGCATACGTTGCACCTTTGCTTCTGGCTGCATTCAGAGCCACATCAGCCAGTTTTTTTTTCGCGGCTGCGTCAGCGCGTGGTTCGAGCAGTTGTGACAACGGAACCGTACTGCCCAGAACGGGGATGGAACTGCCCATGAGGGCGCTCATTCCCAAACCGGAGAGCTGGATAAAATCTCTTCTTCTCATGGGTTTGTTGATGAATAGATAAAACGGTCAAATTCGGAATTGACAATAGATTTGAAACCTGATTTCGGCAATTTAGATCAATTGCCTTACATAATAGAGAAGTAATGATCACGAAAATGATCAAAAATCCCTAAAAGGCCAAAAACGGGGTTCTATTTCAATCGGATTCTGGATAGGAACACGGATTGAAAAGATGGAACGGATTACAACTGATTTTATCCGGACCTATCCGTTCCATCCGCATGCCATCAAATTTTCATTTTTCCAGCTTTCCGATGATCAATAGCTGGCTGGCATAACCGGCATTTTCCGAGTACCGATGCGGATCGGTGATGGTCTGGTTGCGGTTTTTCAGAATGGCGGCTTTGTCCAGGAGTTCCGGCGAAACCGTTAGTGTAATGGTGTGCGTTCCTTCGTCCAGCGTCGGCAGGAAGAAATAATGCGACCGGTAATAGGTGGCGTAACTGTCGAAACGGGGATATAACGTACCGGTCTTATCATCGATGGTAACGGCATATTGACCGCAGCCGGGGCCGATCACGTCGTAGATTCCCGCCATCGTTCCCCTGAATTTGAACTGAATCGACGCGCCGGGCTGGTTCGATTTGATCAGGTACGAAAACCGGTTTCGGAGCTGCCGGGCGACGGTATCGTTGGTCGGCGTCAGTTCCTGCCAGTCGCCCTGACGGGTTAACGATTGGACGGAAATCATCTGCGCATCCTCCCAGTTGTCGGACACAAACGGTTTCGGAACCGGGTGCGATCCGGGCCGACCTGCGGTTTTAATCTGCTGCATGGCGCGGCTTAAGGCTTCGGTATACAAGCGGTGGCCGGTGTCGGAATACGGGTGCGTTTTGTCGGGCGAGAAAACGATTTTATCCGGAAACTCTTCTTTTTTACCGCCCCAAACCAGCTTTCCCTGTCGGTCTAACCGGATCACTTCCAGGCCCATATGAACCGACGGAATTCCGTAATGGTTCGCAATCTCTTCCATCGCCCGAACCGAGTTGGGCATCCGGTGGGCAAGCAGGGACGGCGCCATCGACGCGTTCAGGGTATAAACGAAACAAATGTCCGTTCGCCGGTTTTGCCGCCAGATTTGCCGAACAATGCCTTCCATTGCTTTGTGAATTCGGGCCGGTTGCTGACTGCCATCGTTGACCGCAAATTCAACAAAAATCAGATCCGGTTTATGAACCAGCACCTGTTGTTGCAGCCGAAAAACGCCCAGATCAGAACCGGTTCCGCCGATGGCTGCGTTGATGTGCGTCAGATTGGTTTTCGGATACTGCTGTTGAAACCACTTCAACGATTGTTCCCGCCAGCCGTTACCCGCTTCGGTGATGCTGCCACCAAAATAGGCAATCGAAACCGGGCCGCCTTTTTGCAGCTTCTGAAAGAAATTGGGCAACCCATCCCGAACCAGAAACTCCCGGTTTTCCGATAAAGTATCCGTCTGTGCCTGAGCAGAATACGTAACGAATGAAATTAAAAAAAGTACGAATATGAAAAACCGCATAGTCAGGTCGTGCCTCTGTTTAAAGTTTAATTTCTACTTGTCACCTCAACCCCATACCGGATTGCTGATTCAAGTACATCCATGTTTATGTCGCTTAGTGTTTTGAACTTAATGCAATAGCCGCTTATGCTCGCCCTGCCCAGTTGTTCTTCATAAGTCCTCGCTAAGTATTTCTTATCTTCCATACCAAGGATATAGACGGAGATTCCGCTTGTGTTTGCGCTCATACCAATCTGATAAAACTCCCTGGTTTTTCCATCGGCATATCGCATGGTGTAACATCCATAGCCGATATTAGGATTGGAAACCGTTTTATTTTCACTGTTTTTGCCATCCAGAAACCATACTTGACAGGCGGGCATGAGTTGCAAAATGATGTGGTGCAACGCTTGCATATCGCTGCGTTTGGGTTCAGGCTGGCTGGTGATATACGTTTCGATTTGTTCTGGTATACTCATCGGAGCTATGCCATTGTGGATTACCAATTCACCTCTTCAGGGTTCGTCAGCCCGAAGATTTAGATTATTTTTTCTCATGCTGAGCCACCATTTCGTCGAACTCCTGCGCCACCGCTGAATCAAGCCGGGCCTTGTTTTTCCAGGCCAGCGTACCATAAACACCGGCCTGGCTGTAATCGAACGGTTTGAAACCAATCTTTTGGGCCACCTCGGTGTTCGCAAGCCGGAAATCAAAGGCTTCCGGATTCACAAATCCCGGATCGGCCACAATCGAATGTTGATCCTTGCCTTTCTGTTGCCAGTCCGGCGCGGCCTGTTTCCCAAACGTCAGCCCTTGCCGGGCACGGGTGTCCCAATAGCAATTCTGATCCGACACCAGATCGACCTGATCCCAACGACTGCTCAACAGCGTGCCACTGTTGAAGTAAACGATATTGTTGGTAAACGAAAACGAGCGGTGCGGTTCGACGCGGGTGGCCTGAAGCTGCGCCTTGATGTTGTCGGCAAAAATGTTGTTCCGAATGACATTATCCTTGCCGTAATGCTGGTGAAAACCGGAGCTTTTGCAGGCATACACGAGGTTGTTTTCCATCACAATATCCGTCGAACCTTCGTCGGTATATAATCCCCATCCGCCGTAATCGAAAGCATAAATGTGGTGAATGACGTTGTTCGAGACCACGGTTCCTTCCGACACGCCGAGCGTATACACTCCGCCCATGTCGCTCAGAACTCCCCAACCCAAGTGGTGAATGTGATTGAATTCGACCCGGTTTCGCTTCGACGGGCTGAACGCATAGCCCCAAACCCAGCCAACGGAAATGCCGGAATACCGAAAGTCGGCAATCTCGTTATGAGTCAGTGCATTATCGCGACCATTAAAAATAATCAAGGCCACCGCACACGGAAAAACATGGCCGCCCGACCGCATGATGTTGTTGTCGACGGTAATGTGGTGCGTCAGTTCCGACGAATCGGGACGGATGATGGTTTCGCCAATTTTGACGCCACTCGCCCCCAGATCGTGCAGATAACACTGCTGGACTTTCCCGTTGGCGCAGGCTCGCCGGAACCAGATGCCGCTGCCGCCGGTATGCGCAATTTCACAGTTAACAATGCTCACGTTATCCGCAAAATCCAGTTGAATCGTGGCGTCGACCCGCGCGGCTGCCTGCTCGGGTTCAACGCCAAACGGCGACATTCGATAACCCGCGATCTGAAACGACAGGTTTTCAAACCGGACATTCGATACGCGTTTACCGGTTTTTTCGTCCCCCTTAATGATTACAAATTTTTCGTTGCCGGGCGCAAAACACGTGGTATTGGCAATGGTTTCGCCGGGCCGGGGGCGGTAATACAGCGTACCGGATTTATCTAAGAACCACTCGCCCGGCGCATCCATGGCCGCTTGCAGGTTTTCAATGACGAACAACGACTGATTGGTAATTTTATTCCACGGCTTCATGCCCTCACCGGCAATGTAGATGGCCGTATCGGCCGGGCTCACCGAAAGGATCGGTTTCCGGGTATTGTCCCAGTTGTGATAAAACGTCACCACTGTTTTATTCAATTCAGCATCGGAAAGTTTGGAAAGCCAGGCCATGCTTTCGACCGGAACCGTGATTTTCTGGGCGGCAAATTCGGGTGACCGGCCGGTTCCCTTGTTCAAAACCGTTTCGGTGACGGCTTTGGGTTGGTAAAACCCGTCGTTGGGTGCCTGAGCGCGGGTGGCCCGTTGCCCGTTGACGTACAACTGTTCGAACTGATACCCGTACCGGCGAACTTCCGGAATATCGACTTTCCAGAGCCAATTTTGCACTTTTTCAAACTTGCCCAGACGCATTCCGCCGTAAAAAACCGGTGTACTGCCCGCTTCGCCCTTGAAAACGAGCGGAGCGGTTTCTGATCCGGAGTCCTCTGCCGACAACACCAACGGCTCGGTCATCATATATTCGCCTTTCCGAACCACAATTTCAATCGGTTTGGTGAGCGTTTTCTGCCGTCGTAGCAGTCGGGCGCGGTTGCGGGCACCGGTAAGTGTTGCCAGCGGTTTCTGGAGGGTTCCGGGATTTTGATCATTGCCCAAAGGAGTCACATAAATCGTCTGGGAATACGATTCAACTGCCAGCAAACACAGGCAGGAAAGCAGAAAATGGGGAACGGTTTTTCGCATAATTCAGGGATATATCAGACACAAAAGCCGCCCGAAGTCGCCTTATACTACCCTACAAACGTCAAATACCAACTTCTATTTTCCTTTCAGCCATCGGTCAAACCAGTCAAAGGCATCGGTTTGCATGGTTTTATCGAACTTGTGGGCTCCGTCGTAAAACCGGCCCGAATAGCGATCCGCAGCTCCCGCCTTTTTAAATACCCCGGCCAGTATTTTATCGGCAGTCTGCATTTCTGGGAGCGTATACAACTCGTCCTGGTTGTTGTTTTGAACCATCGTGGGAAGGGGCACCCGCAGGCCTAACAGTTCCGGAAAATCGAGGTATCGGGACAATAAGGGCGTATAAGTCATCCAGGTGTGCGTGAAGGATTTATGCAGGGTCAGGTCATCCCAGGTGGTCATGAAACCGACGCAGACACAGCATTTGATTCGGGAATCCAGCCCCGCCAGGTACACGGTTCTTAGACCTCCACCAGATAATCCGCCACAACCCACCCGTTGCGGATCCACATCGGATCGGGCGCACAAGATCGACAGGGCAACCTGATCTTCGCTCAAAAAAACGCCCGGCCAGGTGGTTCCGGCGCAAAAAAGGGACTTCGACAGCACGTGTTCGTGCTCGGCGGCCCATTGGTTGTAGGCTTCGATGTGCTCCGTCTTTTCAGGATCGGCATCGGTTTTATCCTTCGTATTCAAAACTCCGTAATTCAATCCCTCAACATCCTGATACAGAACCCGTCTGCTGCCAAACGTAAAGGTATCGTGCACCAAAACCACGTATCCTTTCCTGGCGATCTCGTTGGCCCAGGCCCTTCCTTCGTAATCTTCCAGTTGGTGCTCGGTAAGTAACGGATGCTGGTCATCACCGGTTTTGACAATTTTTCGGTAACCAAAATATTTTTTCCCGCCGTGGTCGTGGAGCGCCAGAATAGCCGGCAAACGCCCTGTCACTCCTTTGGGCTTCAAGACCACCGCTTTCGTGGGGCGGCCATACGGAAGCTGCCACGTCAGTTCTTCAATCTGGAGGCCATCATACTCGAAGGTGCGGTCGACCCGGACGCTAGGTGTTGCTGGTTGGGGTGGAGCCGCTACTAATTCACGGGTCTTGGTCAGGGCCTCTTTTTTCCAGCGAGCCAGTTGCTCGGGTTTCCAGCGGTCGTTTCGGAAAGAAAGCGCCCCCTGCCGTTGGAGCGAAGCCGCCCAGGGCCCGTAGGAGCCAATAATACTCTTCATTTCTGCTGCCATTTCGGGTTGTACTGGATTGTATTGGCCGGGCCATTCTCCGCCAAAATCAAAGTGGGAAGATAAAAAAGGAAGGGTACCGGTCAGTGCCGACGACCTGATAAATTGACGACGAGTCTGGTTGGATTTCATAGTGATGGACGCAATCTCTTTTCCATTGACCAAAGATATTATTCCTGAAACAGAAGCAAAGCCGCCGGGTCACTTTAACAAGATTCAACTCAAAACTTCCGCTCCATCCGGCTGCGCATCAGTAGTCTGAATGCGACGACGGCTTTTTCAGACAAGCTATTCGATACGATGCCCCTAAACCTGAAAAGAACCCTTAGCTGCGTAAGCCTGTGTTTTGTGCTGAACAATTGGTTGTTTGCGCAGGATGCCCGCGATTTAAAAACCGGAACCGTCATCCCCGACGAAACGTACAGCGATCAACCCTATATCGTCAAAACCAACGACGGCGCGTGGCTGTGCGTGCTGACCACCGGAACCGGGCACGAGGGCGCTTCCGGTCAGCACATCATCTCGCAGCGGAGTCTCGATCAGGGCAAAACCTGGATCGACAAACGGGACGTCGAGCCCGGCGACGGGCCGGAAGCGTCGTATGCCGTGCTGCTGAAAGCACCTTCGGGCCGGATTTTCGTTTTTTACAACCACAATACCGACAACATCCGGGCAGTCAGGGCCGACAATCCGCCGTACAAAGATGGTCTGGTGAAACGGGTGGATAGCCAGGGCTATTTTGTCTTTAAATACTCCGACGACAACGGCATAACCTGGTCGCCCAACCGGATTACGATTCCGATCCGGAATTTCGAAATCGACAAAAAGAACCCCTATCAGGGCAAAATCCAATATTTCTGGAACGTCGGGCGGGCGTTCACGCACAAGGAATCCGCGTACGTGCCCATTCACAAAGTCGGCGGTTTTGGCGACGGTTTTTTCACGTCGAGCGAAGGCGCCTTGCTGCAAAGTCCGGATTTATTGACCGCAAACGATCCGGCGAAAGCCCGCTGGAACACGCTGCCCGACGGGGAAATTGGCTTGCGAACGCCGTCCAAAGACGGTGGCCCGATTGCCGAGGAGCAAAACTTCGTGGTGCTGAGCGACGGTTCTTTTTACTGCGTTTACCGCACGATCGACGGTCATCCGGCGTATACCTACAGCCGTGATGCCGGGCATACCTGGGAACCGCCCCAGTACATGCGGTATGGGAATGGCCAGTTGGTGAAGCATCCGCGAGCGGCCAATTTTGTCTGGAAATGTGAAAACGGCAAGTACCTCTACTGGTTTCACAACCACGGCGGACGGTTTATCCGGGAGCATCCCAACCGGCGTAACATGGCGTATGAAGACCGGAATCCGGCCTGGGTTTCGGGTGGTGTGGAAATCGATTCGCCCAGGGGAAGGATCATCAAATGGACGCAGCCGGAAATTTTGCTGTACGACGAAGATCCGCTCATTCGCATGAGTTATCCCGATCTGGTCGAGGACAAAGGTGCCTATTTCATCACGGAAACGCAGAAAGACATCGCCCGCGTCCACAAAATCAACACAAGTCTGCTCACCAACCTGTGGAATCAGTTCGACAATCCAAAGAAAACGACGGACGGTCTGGTAACGGATTGGTCGTATCAATCGGGGAAATTTCCGCAAACCGTATCGGCGCCAATCCTGCCCGAATTTTACAAACGGGACACGAAAAAACTCGAACAGCCGGGCATGAATGTGCCGAACGGTTTTACGATTGATTTCGGTTTTAATCTGGCGAGCCTGTCCGGTAATCAGCTCCTGCTCGACGCCCGCGACCCGACCGGCAAGGGCTGGTTTGTACGCACGACCGATGCAAAAACCGTCGAATTTTCGATGAACGACGGGCGAACGCAATCCTCCTGGCCCTGCGACGAAGGCCTGTTAAAACCGAATCAAAATCACCACGTCAGCATTATCGTCGATGGCGGACCGCACATTATTTCCTTCGTGGTTGATGGCAACCTGAACGACGGGGGCGACACCCGTCAATTCGGCTGGGGGCGGTTTAATCCGTATCTGAAATCAGCCGGTGGGGATTCAAAGCTCCGAATTGGCGCGCCGGGGAATGGACAGATTAGCCAGGTTTCCATCTACAACCGGGCGTTGACGGTTTCGGAAGTGATCGGGAATTATAATGCCTCGAAAAGAAAACCGTAAGAACCAGGCCACGGTTTTAACCGTGGGTTACCGACCGTCATTGCCATTTCCCAAAACCGTTAAAATGGTTTCCAACCCGCGTTTGTCAATGAAGCAGCAACAACGCCGACACCAGCCCGACCATATACAACAACTTGACCCGCAATACGCGCAGGCATTTGCTGATGTGAAATTCGATGGTTTTTTCGGCGAGCCCGAGTTGTTCGGCAATTTCCTTATTGGCTAAACCACTGCGGCTCAGTTCAAAAACTTCACGGCTTTTTTCGGGCAAATTGTTCAATTCGCGAAGGTATACGTCCTGCACTTCCCGGAGTTGAATCCAGTCCTGCACCACGTTGGCCGAATGGGAAACCAGCACTTCCGGATAGACGTCGTCGAGCGGCACCAAATTGCGGAGCAGTTGTTTTCGAAAATGCGAAAGGATGCGGTTTTTCAGCGCCGAAAAGAGATAGACATTGATGGTTTTGTCGATGGTCAGCGTCTCTTTCTGGACCCAGAGCGTCACAAATAAATCCTGCACCAGGTCTTCGGATACGTCACTGTCACCGGTTTTGCGGTACGCCAGTGCGTAGAGTTTCGCCGAAAAACGGGCATGCAGTTCCGCGAAGGCTGTTGCATCAGCCTCCAGCTTCACCAATTGCCACAATGCCTGGGCGTCACGATCGCGGTACGGGTTGTGCATCCACTTTCAAAACATGCTGACTGCAAGTATACTAAGCTTTCAGATAGCATTTGTTATAAACTTTCTTCAAATCCCACCAGGGTTGCCGGGTTTTCGTGCGTCTTATCTCCAGAGAGGCCACCAAATGGGAAGCCGACCGATCGAACCTATGAGCAAAAATGCCATTTCACCCGAACTGCTGAAAAAATACCTGGAGGGAAATTGCAACGCGGAAGAAGTTGAACAGGTGGAGCAGTGGTACGCGGCCCTGAACGCCGGTGATGCCAACCCCCGCGAATTCGATCAGAACCGCCATTTGAAAAAAGTGCAGGAAATTGTCAACCTCAAAACCGGAGCCGAAATGCAACCGGAGTTGCCCGACAACGTCCGTTACTTCGTGCCCGGCTTCTGGCGCTATGTTGCGGCTGCCATTCTTTTGATCGTGAGCGGTTTAGGATTTTATTTCTATCGCCATACTGCAAAACCGGCTCAGGAACTGGCAGCTCAGGCAACGTCAATTGTCAACACGCAGAAACAGGTCATTCGCCATCAATTGCCGGATGGCAGCAAGGTGTGGCTGAACCCCAACGCAGCGATTCGGTATGCCGACAACGCGTTTTCTGAAACCTCGCGCACGGTCAGTATCGAAGGAGAAGCATTTTTTGAAGTGACGAAAGATCCGGCTCGACCCTTTTTCGTAAAAAGTAACTCACTGCTGGTGAAGGTATTGGGAACGAGTTTCAACGTCAAATCCAATTCCGATCAATCGCGGTATGAAGTCTCGGTGGTGACCGGCAAAGTGTCGGTGTCGGCACCCGATGGCCAAGGGCAGGAAAAATCGGTGCTGTTATTGCCCCGTCAGCAGGCGGTTTTTGAGGTGTCTTCGGGGCTGCTGACCTCGACGGAACTCTCGAATTCCCGGGAACGGGTCGATCCCTGGCAACCCATTTCGCTCACGTTTGAGGACGAAAAGCTGTCGGAAATTGCGGTGCGGTTACAAAAGAAATACGGCATCAAAATCAAACTGGCGAATCCCAATCTGGCAAATTGCCGCCTGAAAGCGACGTTCGACCACAATCGGCTGGCGGAAATTCTGGAAATAACAACGCAAATGGTGGAAGCAACGTACGAAATGCGCGGAGATAGTATTGTGATCGACGGCGAAGGTTGCCGGAATGCGGAGTAAAACAAAAATCAGAAGAGAATCGACTACCCAACCCTTTAACCCCCTTCTATGCCAAAACAAAAGCCAACGCTCGTTTTAAGCTTTTAAAGGAAATCAGGAGTGATTGCGGCACTCCTGATTCTGAACAAGCTCTCTAATTACCATCACTCGGAAGGTGATGATGGGCTTTTATTGTTCAATTTAACCACCCAAACCTATGCATTTTTTTCTAAAAAGCAAGACAGCCTATGCCCTTATGCGGTTATCGGTACTCCAACTCCTGCTGATCGGTTTTATTACGGCCGTTGCCAATGCCCGCGAAACCGACGCCCAGGACCTTCTCAAACGAAATGTTAGCCTGAAGGCTGAAAATATACCGTTACAAAAAGCGCTTGCCGAAATCGAGAGCAAGGCCAAAGTGCGGTTTGCGTACAGCCGGAACATGATTCCGGTCGATGAAAAAGTGAGCATTACGGCACTCAACGAACCCCTGGCCGAGGTGCTCGACCGGCTGTTGTCGCCCCTGCAAATCGAGTACAAGTCCACCAACGAGCAGATTGTGCTCAAGCGAAACCGGAAAAAGACTTCGTTCCTGAATATCAGTGGTTTCATGCGGGAAATCACGCCGATTCAGATCCAACCCGAGGCCGATCTGTCGATTTCGGGAAAGGTAACCGATGAAAAAAATGAACCGTTGCCGGGCGTCAGTGTGGTCATGAAAGGATCGCAACGCGGCACCACGACCAATGCCGAGGGTCGATACACGCTCGCGGTACCAGACGCCAATGCCACGCTGGTATTCTCGTTTGTCGGTTATTTGCCGCAGGAAACCGTCGTTGGAAACCGGTCAGCGGTCGATATTTCCCTGAAAACGGATACCAAAGCGTTGGCGGAAGTGGTGGTGGTGGGCTACGGAACGCAGCAGAAAGAAGACATTACCGGCGCCATTGCCACGATTTCGGACAAGCAGATGAAAGACGCGCCCGTAGCGCAGGTGGGACAATTGCTGCAGGGAAAACTGAGCGGAGTACGCATTGATCAGACTTCCGGTCGTCCCGGCGAGGGCATGAACATCAAGATCCGGGGAGCGGTTTCGATCACTGCCGGGGCTGACCCGCTGTACGTGGTGGATGGCATGCCGATTTCCGGCAATATCAACACCATCAATCCCGCTGAAATTGAGAGCATTACCATTCTGAAAGACGCGGCCGCGTCGTCGCTGTACGGTTCCCGGGCGGCCAACGGCGTGGTGCTGATTCAGACCAAAACCGCTGTTGCCGGAAAAACGCTGATCGATTTCAATGCCTACTACGGTTTTGAGCAAATCCCGAAATCGCGTCGGCTGACGATGATGAACGCGGAAGAATACGCGCAATTCCAGAAAGAAATTGCCGAGCAGAATGGCCGTCCGGTCAATACGGTTTTTCAAAATCCCGCCCAATATGCCGGAAAGGGCACGGATTGGTACGACGCCATCACCCGAACCGCTCCCATCCAGAGCTACAACCTGACCGTCAACGCAGGCATGAAAAACTTTACGACCTCCGTTACGGGCGGTTATTTCAACCAGCAGGGCGTCATTGTCGGCACGGGGTATCAGCGGCTTTCGCTGCGTGTCAATTCGGTTTTCACCCCCAGCGACAAAGTAAGAATCGGTTTTAATGTCGCTCCGAACTACGCGACCAACACCAACTTTGCGACCGACGGCGGCCCGTACGGTTCCGAAAACATTGTTTCGGCGGCCCTGGCCACCACGCCCCTCGCCAGTCCGTACAACCCCGACGGCAGCCTGACGCTAACGGCTTCGGACCCCGCCACGTTTGGCAATCCGAACTGGCTGCGGGTGGCCAAAGAGAAGGTGTATGAGGGCAAAAACCTCCAACTGCTGTCGAATGCCTTTGTCGAATACAAAATCCGGAAAGGGCTGACGGCCAAAACGACCGTGAATGTGCAATTGAGCAATTCCAGCACGTTTCAGTTCAACCCGTCAACGATTGGGGTGATGTTCACGCCCCCGCCCCGCATTCCGTTTGGCTCCGACAATACCGCCCGCTCGTACAACTGGATCAACGAAAATTCGCTCACGTACCAGACCGATTTCAACGGCCACAGCCTCGACGCGCTGGTCGATTTTACGGCGCAGCGCTACCGGGGCGAAAGCACACTCGTCACGGCCACCAACTACGCCGATGACAAGATTCAGGCCGTCAGTGCCGCCGGTCGGGTGGTCGTCACCAGTGGGGTGCAGGAGTGGGCGCTCCTCTCCTACCTGGCGCGATTGAACTACAATTACAAAAGCAAATACCTCTTCACGGCTTCAGTTCGCCGGGATGGCTCGTCGCGGTTTGGGCCCGACAACCGCTGGGGAAACTTCCCTTCGGCCTCCGTGGGCTGGATTGTGTCGAAGGAAGATTTCTGGAAAGTCAAGCCGGTTTCGTTCCTGAAAATCCGCGCCAGCTACGGCACAACCGGTAATTTCGACATCGGGAACTACACCTTTCGCTCCACCGTCAGCCCGGTTTTCTACGCGTTTGGCAACACGCTGTTTCAGGGCCGGGCCACCAACAACCTGGGGGATAGCAACTTAGGCTGGGAACGCAAAAAGCAATTTAACCTGGGTGCCGACATCTATTTTCTGAACGATCGCATCCAGCTGACGTACAATTATTATTCGACGAAATCCAGCGACCTGCTTTTTAACGTTGCAGTACCCCAATCCTCCGGTTTCAGTAACATTCAAACCAACATCGGCGAACTGAAACTCTGGGGCCACGAAATCGGAATCAACACCTACAATATCAACACCCGGCGGTTTTCGTGGAACACCAATTTCAATATCTCGTTCGACCGCAACAAAACCGTCAGCCTGACGACGAAAGAAACCACGGCCCTTTTCCACGGCATTCTGAGCTACGGTTTTTACAGCCACCGCTCACAGGTCGGCCACCCCGTCGGCATGTTCTACGGCGCCGTTCAGGAGGGCGTTTATAAAAACCAGCAGGATTTCGACAGCTCGCCCAAATACGCTGATTCACAAGTCGGAACGATCAAGTTTCGGGATTTAAACGGCGACGGAAAAATTACGTTCCCGGAAGATTACACCGACATTGGCAACCCCTGGCCGGACTTCATTTTCGGGATGACCAACACGTTTACCTACGGAAATTTTGACGGATCGCTGACCCTCACCGGCACCTACGGCAACCAGATTCTGACGCAGTATGAAAACTGGACGACCAATCTGGACGGTGTTTTCAACGTCCTTCAGGAGGTAAAAGACCGCTGGAAATCGCCGGAAAATCCGGGCGCGGGCAAATACGGCAGCACGCAACAGGGCACCACCTACCTCGAGCGCGACCGCTGGCACACGCGCTACATCAAGGACGGAAGTTACCTGTCGTTCAAAAACATCACCATCGGGTATGCAATCCCGTTGAAAGCGAGCGGTCCCATCCGGCGGTTGCGGGTGTATGGCAGTGTTCAGAATGCGTTCATCATCACGAAGTATCCCGGCCCGAATCCGGAGGTCAATACGCGCAATTCGGCCAGTGGCAGTTCGCCGGGCATCGACGAAAACTCCTATCCCGTGCCGCGCACGGTCAGTTTTGGCGTCAATGTCGGTTTTTAAAAACTTCAAACCCGATTTACCATGAAAACTCGATTTATACTCGCGGGAATCCTGCTGTTGACCGTTACCGCCTGCCAGGATTTTCTGGATGTCGTTCCCGAAACCGTGCTGACTCCGGCCAGTTTTTACCAGTCGCAGGCGGATTTTGAACAGGCCGCCGGCGGTATCTATGCACCCCTGCAACCGCTTTATAATCAGGATTGGGTGCTGAACGAAATGCGTTCCGACAACACCCATTTTGTGTTCAACATCGCCCAGCGCGGCCCCAAACCGGAAGAAGATCCGTCGACGTTTACCATCGAAAACAACAACCGCAATACCGCTGGCAAGTGGACCAACGATTACCTCATTATTTCGCGCGCCAATCAGGTGTTGAGCACAATTGATAAAGTCGATTTTACGCAGGCCGTGAAGGATAATCTGAAAGGCCAGACGTATTTTTTGCGGGCTTTTGCGTACTTCGATCTGGTGAAAAACTTCGGCGGTGTACCGGTTTTTCTGGAACCCGCCAGTTCGTACAAAGATACCTTCAAGTCGCGCACCGATGTTGCGGAGGTGTATAAGCAAATCATCGCCGACGCCGAACAGGCCGCCAAACTACTGCCCAACCGCGCCACCCAGACCATCGGCCGGGCGAGTTCGGGATCGGCTTATACCTTGCTGGGCGACGTCTACATCAACCTGAAACGCTGGCCCGAAGCCGAAACCGCTTTGAAATCGGTAACCACGCAGGGGTATACGCTGCTGGCGGAATATGCCGATATTTTCAAACCGACGAACAAGGGAAATACCGAAACGGTTTTTGATGTCCAGTACGCCGAAGGCACTTCGCAGGCCGTCAGCAACTACATGCCCTATAAATTTTTACCGGTATTAGCTGATCCATCGGTTATTACGGGTGTCAAACCGTCGTCGTCGAATACGGATGGCTGCTACAATACGCCGACGCCGGATTTGCTGGCGGCCTACGAGGATACGCTCAGAGATAAAAGGTATAAAGCGTCCATTGGCTTCTATTCCGGTGTTTCGCCGTTGGTGGGTGTGACGTATAAAAACACGCCCTACATCAAAAAATACCAGTTTCCGCACGCCCGTTACGGCGAAACCGGGGTCAACTGGCCGGTTTATCGGTATGCGGAAGTCTTGCTGTTGCTGGCCGAAGCAGCCAACGAACAGGGCCGTTCGGCAGATGCAGGCGGTTTTCTGAATCAGGTTCGGGCACGGGCGGGGCTCGCCAATACGACTGCCACCACCCAAACCGCGCTGCGCGAGGCCATCTGGCGCGAACGCCGAATCGAGCTGGCATTCGAGAACAAACGCTGGCATGATCTGGTCCGTAGTGGACTGGCCGTCAAGACGATGAGCGAGTACGGCGCCCGAATCAAAGCCAATCCGCAGAAATACTATTACCCGGTGGGTAGTGCGCCCGCAGCGGCTGCTTTTAACGTCACCGACCGGGATTTGCTGTACCCGATTCCCATCGGCGAAATCATCATCAACCCGGACATGAAACAAAATCCGGGGTACTGAGTGATGACTTGAATCATTGGAATTGTTTTAGTGCCATCGGCACAAAATGTTTGTAGCAAAAAGTTCAAATGAGATTTTCAGACGTGCCGTAGGTACGCAACAGGAATACAGGTTGCGTACCTATGGCACGCCCGAAACGTTCAAAAACTTGCATTTTCTACAAACATTTATCCCCTAAAGGGGCTAAAGATTAATCGCTTATACATTCAAGAGACAAACGTATGATCGTACTAAGGATTTTCGTGGTTATACTTATCTGGATACCCTTCTCAGCCAGTTTCGTGCAAGCCCAAACCGATAAGACCTTCTTTAACGGGACGAATTTGGCGGGCTGGTCGGCAACGGACATGAAATACTGGTCGGTAAAAAACGGAGCCATTGTGGGCCGGGCCGTTCAGCCGGTCGAGAAAAACCGGTTCCTCTGGTCGTCCGTCAAAGTGGCTGATTTTTACCTCAGTATCGACGTCAAACTCGAACCGGACGACCGCAATGCCGGGATTCAGTTCCGTTCCCAAAAAGCCGACGCCAGCGGGCAGGCGCTGGGGTATCAGGCCGACATGGGCAAAGACGTTTGGGGACGGCTGTACCACGAACACGGCCGCCAGAAACTGGACTGGTCGGATCGGGGCGAAAAAGCCGTCAAGCGCGGGCAGTGGAATCACTACGAAATTCTGGCCGTCGGCGACCGGATCTGGACGGCAATTAATGGAAAACTGGCCGTCGCGGTCAAAGACCCCGGCGGAGATGCGTCGGGGTACATCGCGCTCCAGATTCACAGCGGTGATCCACAGACCGTTACGTATAAAATCAACAGGCTGGTACACAACCCCAAAGTAGAACTCGCCGGTTTGACCGAATCGCAACTGGATAAGGAGTTGAAACTGCCGCAAGACAAACGCCAGAGCAGCACTTCGCTACTGTTCAAACCGGAAGACGTGGTGGTTTTTACCGGAGGAACCAACATTGCCACGATGCGGAAAGACGGCATTCTGGAAACGCTGATCATGGCGGCTCACCCGACCACCAAGCTCCACGTCTGGAACCTGGGTTGGGACGGCGACACGGCTTTTGAACAATTCCGGGATGTCGGTTTCGGAAAATGGGGCCGCAACCTCGACAGTCTGGGTGCGAATGTCGTTTTTGCGCAGTTCGGTCAGATGGAATCCTTGGAGGGCACCAACGAAATTCCCCGGTTTATTGCGGCTTATCAGACCTTGCTGGACGGTATTCGGAAAACCGGTCGGAGCATTGTTCTGCTTTCGCCGATTCCGTTTGAACCTGATCGTTCGTATCTGACACCGGAAGGAAAGTCGGACAATTTGCTGAAAACCGCACCCGTGGAAGCGTATGCGGACGCCATTAAAAAGCTAGCAGAATCAGAAGGATACGGTTTTGTCGATTTGTTCCACCCGGTTCGGTCGTCGGCTTCGTTCGGATCGCTGACCACCAACGGCCTGCACCTGAATCCGGATGGGCAACGGCTGGTGGCGGAATTGATCCTGAAAGGCTTGAATCTTCCCGGTGCTTTTTCCGGGAATCTGACCCCGCTACGTGAGGAAATTCTAACGAAAAATGTCCTGTGGTTCAATTACTGGCGGCCAAGCAACTGGGCGTTTCTGAACGGCGACCGGATTACGCAGCCCTTCAGCCACGACTGGAAAGACAAAACCCGCCGGATTTTTCCCGAAGAAATGAAAGCTTTTGAACCGCTGATTCGGGAAGCTGAACAGCGGATTGAGAGCGAACAACGTAAACTGGTTCCGGTTCGGTAAACTCCTAAATCACTTCCTAAAAACCTGAATTTCCTTCCAAATGGTACTTATCCAAAAAGCCATTATGTTTAAAATACCGTTACTGATTGCACTCATTTTCAGCCAGATTAACCTCTGTTTGGGACAGATCAATCCGATGTCGGTTTCGCCGGCCGAAGCGGACAATTCGGTAGCGGCCGAACTCAAATCGTTTCAGTTGGCCAATGGGTATAAAATTGAATTGTTTGCTTCCGAAGAACTCGGCATTGCCGATCCCTGCGCCATGCGGTGGGACGAAAAAGGCCGGTTATGGGTGCTGACCATTCCGTCGTATCCGCAATTGGAAGCGGGCAAAAAACCGGTCGATAAACTGACGATTCTGGAAGACCGCAACCACGACGGCAAAGCCGACACCTCCTACGTTTTTGCCGACGGGCTGATGATGCCACTGGGTTTTGAACTCGGCCACGGTGGGGTTTACCTGGGTGAGCAAACCGAACTGGTCTTTCTGAAAGACACGGATGGCGACGGAAAAGCCGACAAACGCGAAGTACTGATGGCCGGTTTTGGTACGCACGATTCGCACCAGACGATCAATTCGTTTCTGTGGAGTCCGGGCGGAGAGCTGTTTTTTTCGCAGGGACACAGCATCTACAGCCGGGTCGAAACCGCCTGGGGCATCGAAAAAGCCGATCGGGCGGCCATTTGGCGGTATCGTCCGCTGCGCCGTCAGCTCGATAATTTTCTGGATGGCTCCATGGCCAGCGTCAATCCGTGGGGTATGAACTTCGGCGAATGGGGGGAAATGTTCCACAAAGCCAATGATCCCGAATTGTTTTACACGGTTCCGGGCCTGGTCAAAACCGCCCACCGGGCCCTGCTTCCGCCCATTGGTAAGCTGGTCATCAAAGGCTCGATCATCGAAATTATCCGAACGAAACACCTCCCGGACGACCTGAAAGGCGATTTTGTGATTGCCGGTTATTACAACAACAAGATCGAGCGGATGCGGGTAACCGATGATTCATCCGGCTACAAGGCCCGACTGCTCGACCCGATTCTGAGTTCGAGCAGCCGCAGTTTCCGGCCCATCGACGTCAAGGTGGGCCCCGACGGTGCGCTCTATGTGCTGGATTGGTACAACCCCATTATCGGACACTACCAGGCTTCCATGCGGCACCCGGACCGCGACAAAACCCACGGACGGATCTGGCGGATTACGGCCACCAACCGACCGCTCGTCCAGCCTCCCAAACTCGCCGATCAGCCCGTTCCGGTTTTGCTGGATCAGTTGAAATCCGATGAACATTGGGTGCGCTATCAGGTCAAACGACTGTTGGCCGAAAAATCGCTGAAAGAGGTTCGACCGGATTTAACGGAATGGGTGGAAAAACTGGACCCAAAAGATTCGCACTACGAACATCATTTGATGGAAATAACCGGCGTTTTTGAAAGCCACGAAGTCGTCAATGAAGCTTTACTCAAGCAATTGGCGACCGGAAAAGAACTGGGTGCGCGGGCGTATGCGGCCCACGTGGCCGGTCGCTGGTCCGACCGGCTACCGAATGCGCTCGCGATTCTGGAACCACTGGTTAATGACCAAAATTCTCGCGTTCGATTAGAAGCACTGGTGGCGGTCAGCACGGTTCACCGCCCCGAAGCGATGGTGCTGGCGACTCAGGTGCTGGATCAACCGATGGACAAATTTCTTCGGTATGCGTTGGAAAAAACCGCCTATGCGTTGCAGGAAGCCTGGGAACCGGCTTTGAAAGCCGATCAGCTTGCTTTCAAAAAACCGGCTCATCTGGCGTGGCTTGTCAGTGTTTTGCCGCCTTCGTGGTATACTCCCGAACAATATCGAAAGCTGATTCAGACCGAAAGTCGATCGCCGGAGGTTCGGCGGAGTTTGCTGCTGAGTCTGGCCAAAACCGGTAAAGCTCCTGATATTGAGTTTGTTTTGGGGCAGTCCTCAGCGCAAACAGATGCGGTTTTGCTGGAAAATCTGAGTAAGCTGGATGCCAAACCGGTTTCGGCGCTTGCGGCTGCGAATTTAAAAACCAGCCTGGCGCCAACGAAAACCGCCGAGTTGAATATTGCCGCCATTCAACTGGCGAGAGCCTGGAAAATCAAACCGGTAGCAGCTACCATTAACCTACTGGCGACGAACAACCAGATCGATCAGCGGGTCCGGGCGGAGGGACTGAAAGCGTTGGTCGAACTGAACGGCGGGGCGGTTTTGCCGTTGTTGCAAAAACTGGCGGTTTCTTCCGAAACACCCCGTATTATTCGGCTGGCGTCGCTGAAAGGCATCAGTGAACTGGACGTTACACTAGCCGCCAACGCAACGGTGAAGGAAATGCAGCGTTCGGGCGGTTCGGTGAACGACATGCGGGATGCCATTGCACCCGTGATCGATCAGCGGTCGGGCATCAAAGCGTTGGTTGCGGCATTGGCCAAAACCGTACTTTCCAAATCACAGGCCCGGCTGGCATTGGAAGCGCTGGCCACGAAAGGCATCAACGCGCCCGAACTCAGCGCCCGACTGAATCAGCTGGCTGAAGAACGAACGATCAGCGCCCGGAAATACAGCCCGGATTACGTCGAGAAACTGGCCAAAGCCGTCAAAGAGCAGGGCGACGCCAAACGGGGCGAGCTGATTTATCAGGCAAACCCAAGCTGTTCGGCCTGCCACACGCTGAACGGAAAAGGGGGCACGATTGGCCCGAATCTGTCGGCCATTGGCCGGGGATTGTCGTCGCGCGAAATCATTACGGAAGTTCTCTGGCCCAATCAGAACATCAAGGAAGGGTACAACCAGGTGCGGGTGGAAACGAAAAAGGGCGAGATCATTCAGGGCATCAAGGTTTTTGAAACCGCCGATGTCATTCACATCAAAACGACCGCTGCCACCAAAAACCGGGTCATCGATAAAAAGGAACTGACGAGCCAGACCGAGAACGGTTCGCTGATGCCGACTGGATTGATGGACACGTATTCGGAGGAAGACGTACGGGATTTAATCCGGTATCTGAGTGAATTGGGGAGTAATTGATGGAACCACTTCACGCAGCTTTTACGCTGACTTTGTTTCCATCAAAAGGGCCGCTTCATCAAATTTCTTGACCGCTCCCTAAAAGTAAAATGGGGGCTTTCAGTGAAATATCCTAAGTTCACTACTGATCCTACTATTTTATAAATCGGTAGGCTGAAACAGCCATGAAACACTATGCCTTCCTGTTCGTAATGCTGATGATTTCCTGCTGCCGGTCCGCTCACGCTCAGCAGGCGACGGTGAAAGTAGAAATACAGGATTCAACATCGAGAGCCAATCGACCGGTATTCACCGTTACCGAACTACCACCCGAATTTCCGGGTGGTATGCGCCGATTGGATGGTTATATCACTAAAAATTTGCGATATCCGGAAGCTGCCCGAAAAACCGGTCTGGAAGGCCGGGTATTCGTATCCTTTATTGTCACCGAACAGGGCAAGATTGAGGACGCTCACGTTTTGAAAAATCTTGATCCGGAACTGGATGCCGAAGCCCTGCGACTCATTAAAAGTATGCCCACCTGGACACCGGCCAAACAGGCTGGCCAGCCGGTCGCTTGCCGGTATAATCTGCCGGTAAATTTCAGGATAAATCGATAAAGTTCTGGAATCAATAAAAGGGCAAAAGGTTATTTGTGCTGAAACACGGAAATTCTCCCAACTTTCCTGAAATCCCATTGCAGATTCCCGAAGGAGTTCATCATAGGTTGTTTTTGTTCTTCGAGCAATTGGATTTCTACGCTGGTAAATAAATGCCTTAGAATATATTCAAATCCTCTTTTAACTGCTGTTTCAAAAACAGCAATAAGCTGTTGTTCGAGAAACGGTGTCAACAAAAAGGAGTTAGATTCGCACTCTAAAAAAAACGAGCCTTCAAACCGTATTCTTTCGAATGTTCTTTCTTCCTTGGAAATTGTTTCTTTATCGGGATCTGTTAAAAATAGCAACCTTCCTGAAGTTCCGAAAAAGGGAGATAGATAATGATTTATTTCCTTAACAATACAATTCAAATAAAAGACACCGAAACTATTAGCTTTATCAATAATCAATTTCGTAGAATAGATACTGTAAGACCTGTTTTTATTAGTTAATTTCGTAAAAACAAATAACCCACCTTCAAAGTCAAAGATCATAAGTTCTTATTTTTTCAAGGTATCGCTCGGAAGGATAGTTCCTGATTTTTCGGTTCTACCAGATTCTCGTGATTCCAGTGAAATATTTATTAAAAAAAAACGATCTATTAAAAAGATCAATTGCAAGAATAGAATCAGAGTTAAAAGCAACAATTGAGTTCGTCCCTCTGCTAGCAAAGGTTTTGGCTGAACTGCGGGAACGGAACGGGGTTCATCGCTCTGAGTCTGGGAAATGGGTGCTTGACGCTGCGTCAAAGGCTGATTATCTTGAAATTCGAGATTGCTTCCTATTGCCAATCCAGCTCTGGCAAGAGCGGATTTGAATGACCGCTTTACACAACCTTTTAGAATGTCGGTAACTTCTTCTTTGATGGTATCAAATACCAGCGTTCCTGCCCAGCTGATCAATGTAACGGTCCCGTACATGACCAGGCTTCCCTCGCTAAACGTTACATCTGCTTTCACCAGAAGTCCAGGAGGTAAAAGAAATCTTACCTCTTTTTCAAGTGATTTTACAATGGAATCTTCCGCTGCATTTAAACTATTTAAGATTCTAAGATGCTCGCCATTTTTTGTTAGATAATTTTTAAGCTTTTTAATCTTTTCTTTCTTCTCATGATTTGATTCTGGTAAAAGTTCATACTCTTTTAATTCATTATCGAAGTCATCTTTTTTTTCTAAATACTCTTTATCAAAATCTTCGTGAAAAGGATAGGCAGTTGTCAAGCATTGAAACGAATAGATAAAACTGTTCATGGCTGCAAAAAGAAAGGTAAGTGAGGTGGAAATTCAGTAATAGTAAGGCATTTACCTGTTGAAAATCCGGAATATCTTTACGTTTTATTTAACGGTCAAAAAAGTAACTTAAATTGCCGTTAAATAAATAGAAACCTAACTTTTATGATTCTATAGTATTTCTAAATATTCTTGCCAATCGAATAAATTAAAATACTAATAAATATTTATATGAAAAGAATATTATCTATCGATGGTGGAGGAATTAGAGGAATCATTCCGGCTAAAATCCTTTGTGAAATCGAGCAAAAGACCGGCAAACCAATTGCTGCTTTATTTGACTTGATTGCCGGAACCAGCACCGGCGGTTTAATAGCATTGGCGCTTACGATGCCCAGTTCGGATAAATCCGCCCCTAAATACAAAGCGGAAGATGTCCTAAAAATATACACGGAACGAGGGAAAGAAATCTTCGCCAAAGGTAAACTCCAAAAATTCACCAATCCGTACGGCATTTTTGAAGAGCTCTACGACAAGCAACACCTTGAAAAAGTGTTAGATGATTACTTTTTTAACGCCAACCTGAGCAGTTGTGTAACGAATACCATGGTGACGAGCTATGATATTCACTCACGAATGCCGGTTATTTTCAAAAGCTGGCTGGCAGAAGACGGTAGTGAACCGGATTTCCCCCTGAAATCCATCAGCCGGGCCACGAGTGCCGCTCCTACTTATTTCGAACCCATTCGGTTAAAATCCGAGCCGACCAATGGGGCGTTTGCCCTGGTGGATGGGGGTTTGTTTGCCAACAATCCAACGATGTGTGCGCTGGCCGAACACCTTCGATTATTTGGTCCGCAGGAACCGGTGATGATTGTATCGCTGGGAACCGGCGATCTGGTCCGGCGATTTGAATACAACCAGGCGAAGAACTGGGGGAAACTGGATTGGATTAATCCGATCATTAGCATTATGTTCCAGGGCGCCAGCGTTACAGTCGACTATCAGGTTCGGCAAATGATGCAGGCTTTTGGATTAAAAGATAATTACTACCGGTTTCAAACACCGCTGGATTTAGGTAACGACGATATGGATGATGCGTCTCAGGAAAATATTGATGCCCTTCTTGATGAAGCGAACCAAATATTGAATAATGATGAAGATAAATTAAATGCTTTGTGCGAAAAGCTCAAGCCTACAGTAGTGGAGAACGTGCTTTAATGCGGTGCGATCATAGAGCCGTTTCACCGATAAAAACCGGTCTTATTTTGAGCTGGCAGTGGCACGGTAGCCATTTACGGTTTTACCAGTAGCCACTGCCGGGCGTCTTCATCGCCAATGAAATACCGGCTCGTCAGTGATTCATTCAGACTGCCGGAAGCGCGTAAGACTAGGTCGGACCCAAGTTTACCGAACTGGTTCAGGTCCTTCAGAACGATGGCCACCCGCGCCGGCCGGGGTAATTTTTGTCCCAGGTCGGCCTGGGGAAGCCAGTGCTGAATGTACCAGTGCAAATCGATCGGATTGAACATCCGCAAGGTACGCAAATCAATCAGCCAGCGTTTGACCTGGTATCGTTTGGCCAGCGCCAGAATTGCCAGCGAGCCTTCCCGAAAACTTTCGCTGGTCGGCAAGCCCCGCCAGGTTTGCTGCAACAGGTGAATACTGCAATCAACTTCTACCCCAACGTGCTCATTCTGATAGGTTTTCATCACGACCGCAGTGAGGCCGGTTGATTGGATTGAGCGGTTACACCCAGCGTTGCCTGGGTTGAATAAGCACGTTTGAGTTCGGCTTCCGCAAACCGGTAAGCATACATAAACTTATCGTTTTCCTGCTGAATAATTCCCATATCTTCGAGGTGCAGCACGTTGTTCCAGATACGCTGGAGACTGCCATAGAACTCATCTTCGGACTGAGACAATAACACGTGCAACGCTGAATACGATGCGGCTTGCGGCTGATTGGCCGGTAGAATGACGGATGTACGTTTCATGGTCTGGGGATGATTCAGGTTATTACTGACTCACGTTTAAAAAGTAACGTACAGTTCCGTCATAGAATGTTCGGTTTTTAGGGTAAGGTTGTTTTTTAGTCTTTTTTAACAGTTTGATAGATGGCGGTTTCGATCCATCCGGGCTGATGATCATACCCCAAAATACCCGTTATCGAGCATTCGGAGATTCAGGAGCTCTACTTACCATTACGTAAAAAAGCAACCATATGTTGCGCTTCGGTAACAAATAAGCGGTTATATTTTTCAACCCGATTGCGTCAATACGTGGCCCGCCCACCGGAAATGTCGTAGATAAAACCGGTCGAAAAACTGTTTTCGGGCGAAACGATAAAGCTGGCCATTGCCGCCACTTCGTCGGTTTCGCCCAGCCGCCCCATCGGGATTTTGGCGGTCATGTAAGCCAGTTGTTCGGGGGCCGTATCGGCGTTCATGGCGGTTCTGATGACGGCCGGAGCCAGGCCGTTCACCGTAATACCGGCGGTGGCGTATTCTTTGGCGATGGCTTTCACCAGGCCGATCACGCCCGCTTTACTGACCGAATAGCCCACCATCCCCGGATTCCCTTCTTTCCCGGCAATGGACGCAATCAGCAGAATCCGGCCGTATTTCCGGCTTGCCATATGACCGACCACATGCTTCGTAATCAGAAAACTTCCGAAGAGATTGATCGCGAGTAATTTTTCAAAATCCGCGGTCGCGTAGTTGGTGATGTTGGTACTCGTCGGTCCGACAATCCCCGCCGAATGAACGACTACGTCAATTTTCCCGAAATCCGCTACGGTTTGTTCAACCGCATTTTTCACCTGCTCTTCCTGCGAAATATCGACGGTATAGGTCCGAACGGAATTCTTTTGGGCCGTCAACTCCTGAGCGGTTTTTTCCAGCAAAACCGCATTCCGGTCGAATAAGGCCACCGAAGCGCCTTCCGCTCCCAGCCGACTGGCAATGGCTTTTCCCAGCCCGTCCGCGCCACCGGTAACAATAGCTACCTGACCCTTGTAGCGGTCAGGAAAGTAATTTGAATGGTTCATTTTTGGTTAAGATTTGAAAAATGACGATTGACCGCTGACGATGGATTGTTGACCATTGACCGCTGACGATGGACCATTGACAGAAAAACCGCCAGGTATGCTGCTCTCCTGACAATGGTCAATGGTCCATCGTCAATGGTCAATCGTCTCCCCTCTCCGCTCGATTTTACCGACCAGGAAGGTGTAGGAACAGGCGCCCAGGAAACCCAGAGTTCCGACAAATACCAGCGCCGGTTTAAAATCGCCGTCTTTGGCCAGATACCCAATCACAATGGGAACAATGATCGACGCCAGATTGCCCATGAAATTAAAAACGCCCCCCGTTAAGCCTATGAGGTGTTTGGGAGCCAGCAAAGAAACAAAAACCCAGGAAATCAGCGCCATTCCGGCTCCGAAAAACGAGAATGACATGAAGAAAATGACTAAGGCGGTGTCGTTGGTGTAATTGGCTCCGATCAGCGAGACGGATAAAATCAAGCCGATGATGATCGGTGTTTTCCGGGCCGCACTGACCGACCAGCCTTTTTTTACGAGATTATCGGACACAAAACCGGACAGAAGCACCCCAGCGCAAGCGGCCAGAAACGGAATCGAAGCCAGGTAACCGGACTTGATGAAGTCCAGTCCTCGGTATTTGACGAGATAGGTTGGAAACCAGGTCAGGAAAAACCAGAGTGTGGCGTTGACGGCAAACTGGGCAAAATAAACGCCCCATAATGTTCGTCCACTAAAAACCAGTTTGAGATTTGCCCAGGTCCAGACGTTGGCTTGCGTTCCGGCTTTCTTTTGTCTCCGGAACAAACCGCCCCCTTCTTCAATGTAATCGAGTTCGGCCTGATTGACGGTCGAGTGATCCAGCGGATCGCGGTAGAATAGATACCAGACAACGCCCCAGATCATTCCGACCAGACCGGTTACCAGAAACAGCCCTTTCCAGCCCGTGTAATACTGGACCGTCACCAAAATCGGCGTCAGAAAGGCCAGACCAATGAATTGTCCCGACACGTACATGGCCGTCGCGGCCGCCCGTTCGTTGTCGGGGAACCAGCTGGTTACGATGCGGTTATTGATCGGGTACGAAGGCGCTTCGAAAGCTCCGGTCGCCAGCCGCAGGCCAAATAGGCTGGCAAATCCGCTGGCAAATCCCTGAAGCATGGTTACAAACGACCAGGTAATCAGGCAAAAAGCGTATAGAATCCGGGGGCCAAACCGGTCGGCCACCAGACCGCCAGGAATCTGCAAAACCGCATAACTCCAGCCGAATGCCGAAAAAATATACCCCATACTGACCGGCGACAAGTCCAGGTCTTTACTCAGGTTGGAAGCCGCCACGGCCAGATTCGTGCGATCCAGGTAATTGATCACCACGTTGACAAAAACGAGCGCCAGCATTCCGTAGCGCACCCGGGTTTTCGGCATCCTGCCAATGACTTGCTCCATTAGGGTTTTCGGTTTAGGGAAATTTGGGTTTTGGTTTACGGTTTTCAGTTTACGGTTTTTGGAGGCTGACGCATTCATTTCTCACACGTTAGACAACCGAAGCGTCGGCCTGGCGAAAACCGTAAACTGAAAACCGTAAACCGTCTATCATCTCGCCGTCCAGCCGCCATCGACGGTAAGCATGGAGCCAACCATGTAGGTAGCGGCATCGCTGGCGAGGAAAATGGCGGCTCCCTGAATTTCACGCAGCAAACCCCAGCGACCCAGCGCCGTGGCACCCACGACGAATTTTTTGCCTTCTTCGGTGTCGGCAATTGGTACATTCATATCCGTCAGGAAAGGGCCGGGACAAATGGCGTTGACGGTGATGTTAAACGGAGCCAGTTCGAGCGCGAGTCCGCGGGTCATCTGCACCACGGCTCCTTTACTGGACGTGTAGGGCGTCCGATTGGCCAGTCCGACAATGCCGAGCGTGCTGGCCAGGTTGATGATGCTGCCTCGGCCGGCCTGTTTCATGAAGGGCGTCACGGCGCGGCAGCTCAGCCAGGTGCCGTTGACATTGGCATTCATTACTTTATTAAAATCTTCCAGCGTTACCTCGTCGATCGGTCCGCGAATGTTGATGCCCGCGCTGTTGATCAGAACATCGATCCGGCCAAAGGCGTCGATAGCGGCTTGCGCCATGGCTTCGGTTTGTGCCTGGTCGGTAATATCGGCCCTGAACGCAATGGCTTTGACGCCAAAATCCCGACTCAGTTCTTCAGCGGCTTTCGCGCCTTCTTCGGCATTCCGGTTCACCAGCATCACATTGGCCCCCGCCGAAGCGAGTCCGGCAGCCATGGCCAGCCCTAGCCCTTTGGAACCGCCCGTGATGATGGCCGCCCGCCCACTCAAATCAAATTGCTTAATACCAGGTAGTATGTCTTTACTCATTATTCATTTGTTTACGGTTTTCAGTTTACGGTATTCGGTAGCTGACGCATTATACTTCGTGCGCTAGCAAACATGCGTCAGCCACCGAATACCGTAAACTGAAAACCGGATACCACTATTTAATCCCCAACTTCTTATTACTGTACGAAAGGCATTCGACAATGTTTTTCTCCTCAACTGCCAGTTTTTCATCACCCGATAACTGGGAAACCCGGGGCAATCCCGCCTTATAGGTCTGTGCTTTGACCATGCGCAGCGTGCGGTCCAGATCCGATTTGGGAATATCGCCGAAGGTTTCCCAATATTCTTTTTTCTGACACGGAATTTCCAGCGGATCGCGGGTGATCATTTCGAGGTTGAAGGTCACCGCCGGATTGTGTTTTTTGCAGAGCGCAATCATCTTCGGCAGATCCAGAATACCTTTCCCTAGCGGCACTTCGGACAGCAGAAAACCGTCGGCGTATTCAGCGACGCCCATGTCTTTGACGTGCGTTGTGAAGACGTACGGTGCCAGCGTTTCAACCACCGTCATCGGATCTTCGAGCAACGAAATACTATTACCAAAATCCAGCGTGACGCCAATCCACTCGCTATTCAGCTGTTTCAGCGCGGCAACCAGTTCCGTTGCCCGCCAGTCTTTGTGGTTTTCAACCGCCAGTTTGACCTTGTGTTTCCGCAGAACGGGTTCGGCTAATTGCAACGACACCAGCGCGTTTTTCTTGACGTTCTGCCATTCCTCGTTGGAGTGGTAGGTTTCGTAGCGTCGCCCGCTCGAGCAAACCGTCCGCAAAATGGTCGCTCCGGCTTCTTTGGCGTTAATCACTTCCTGCTCAAAAGCCGCCACCTGTTCCGGTCTTTTGGGCAATCCAATGGAACCTTCCAGATAGAGCCCCACTTTTTCGCGCTCGTTCCGAAGCTTTCTGGCAAAATCCGCCGACCAGTCTTTCACGACGGTTTGCACGCCCCCCGCCCCAATTTCCTTGCAGTGATCCACCAGTTCGATGGCGTTCGTAAAACCGGGAAACTTACTGCTTTCAATCTTTGAATTCCAGCGAAATCCGTAGGAATGCACCACCACCCCCATCGGCACGTCTTTCAGAAAGGCAGGCATTTTAGGCAACGAGAGCGCGAAGGCTCCGGCAGCTGCTTTCTGGATAAATTCACGTCTGTACATGGTTACAACGGGTTTAGGAATAGTCAGATATGTAGTTCAGCCGGTTTACTTTCCGACCGAGGTTTTGGCTTCCAGCATGTAATTATTCAGTTCTTTGGCCGTCCAGGGCACCACGCGTCCCTGCGATGTCACACGGGTCATGGCCACTGTCCGTTTTCCAATTGGACCGGCGTTGTTGCCCCACTCATTGCGGATGTACATCAGAATGGACGTAATCGAATTGTCATCCATCGTCGAATGCGAGGGCATCACCGGCAGAATATCCGGCACATCGTACACCTTCTTCGCCACTTCAACCGGCCCTTCCATGCCATGCAGGAGAACGAGGGCGAGTCGTTTTTCGTCGCCCAATACCCAGTCGGAGCCAATGAGCGGAGGTCCAAACCGGTTCAATCCTGCGCCATCGGTGCCGTGGCAACCGGAACAAGTACTCAGGTAAAGTTGTCGCCCCGCAGCGAACAATTTCTGCTCGTCATCGCTTAACAAACTCTTTTGGGTCGTATTCACCTTGACGGCGGTATGGCCGGGCCACTCGAACAAGGCTGCCAGATTCTCCAGCCGCGACGGTTCAATGCCCGAATTCGACCGGGCCAGTAATTTAGGTGCCGAAGCCAGTTTGATCGGTTTCTTCGTCGTACTGCCCTGAATGGCCAGGCTGGTTAAAACCGCCTTTTCCTGCCAGCCCAGCGGCTCTTTTTCCAGTAACGTGAGCGTTGCAGCCAGTTCCGCCGGGTTTCGCTTCCGAACGATGGATGTCGTCAGCATTTCCAGAAAAATCTCTTTCGATGGCTCATGCGTTTGCCACTGCGGTGCTTTCAACAGCGTTTGCAAAAAGGCGAATTCCTGATTTTGGAGGCTGCTGAGGGCAGCATCCCGGATCAAAGCTGTGGAACCGTATTTATTCACAATCCCGGCCAGCAGCTGGTGCGAAACGGTCGGATCAAGAAGCCCGGCGGTAAACGTCATCTGGAGAATCTGCTCAATCGGGGCGGTTTCCCATTGTTTCAGCAGTTGTTGCTCCAGTTTCGCCCGAACGGTTTTATCCGTTTTGGCAATCGGTTCCAGTAAGCGCAGGGCAGTGGTTTTAAGGAGGGCATCGGGGTCGGCGATCAAACTTAAAAGAACATTCGAACTGCTCAGTTTTAACCCATCCAGCGTCCACAGCGCATGAAACCGCCCGAACTGATTTTCGCCTTTAAGCGCCAGATCGGTCAGCGCCTGACGAACGGTTTTGTCGTTTCGTTCCACCAGTAACCGCTGCGCCACGTCGCGATGCCAGCCGTCGGGACTCGACAATTCCTGAATCAGGTCTTTGGAAGAAGCCGTTGAAAGTTTAAGCGGTTTTCCGGGTTTCCAGTCGGCCGGAACAACCCGCCAGATTCGCCCCCGATTCACTGGTGTGACGAGATGCCGATTGATCGACTGTTCGCGTAAATACGGCGTCACATAGGCTTTGTGCTGAATCAATCCCCGGTACATATCGGCCACGTACAGGGCGCCGTCGGGGCCCGTTGTCTGGTGAACCGGTCGAAACCGCTCATCGGTCGAAGCCCAAAATTCGCGCCCCGGATGCGGATCTTTCGCACTGATCAGGATCCCACTTTCCTCGACTACATTGCGTTTAATCAAATTCCCGGAAGGTTCGCAAACGAACACATTGCCGTAATACTCCTTCGGCAAAGCGGTTCCCCGGTAAAAAAGCGGTGAACAGGCCGCCGTAAATTCCAGCAAACGCCCTTCTTTGTCCAACGTCCCGGGAATATAGCCCCGGTTGACCGCCGGATTGGGCCGGATCGGATACACCCGCCGGTCGATGGTCAAACCATGGTCGATGCCGGTTGTCGAGGTATGGTTTTTATTCCGGGAAAGGTAATTGGGTGGCACCAGATCGGCGTGGAGCTGCGACCAGTTGTAGTTGTAGTATAACCGCCCTTTATCGTCGTGGCTAATGCCCCACTGCCCCCGAAATTCGGTACTGTCACGCTCCCATTTGCCGTTGTTCAGCCGATAGCGAAGGCGGGATTTGGCGTTGTAGTACCAGTTGTCCATGCTGCGCCAGAGGCCATTTCCGGAGTGTTCGGGCAGGCCGCTCCCGGCGTACGACGGGTCGATCATCGTTTTTGAATCCGCTTTCAGATCGCCGTTGGTGTCTTTGGTCAGCCACAGTCCACCGTTTTCAACCACCAACGCACCACCCGGAACCAGGGCCAGCGCGCGCGGCATAACCAGACTATCCAGGTATATCTTGCTGACATCCATCTGTCCGTCGCCGTTTGTATCTTCCAGTACCGAAATGCGCCCTACCGGTTTATCCTCACCGGTTCCGTCGATGTTGGGCATGAATCCCCGCATTTCGACCACCCAGAGTCGCCCGTCTTCATCGAACGTGATAACAACCGGGTCCTGAACCATCGGCTCAGCTGCCACCAGTTGCACTTTCAAACCCGGTTCAATCTGAAAAGTAGCCAGTTCTTCGGCGGGTGTTTTGGCCGGAGAAGGACCTTCGTCCCCGGTTGTCACGAAGCTGGTTTTAAAGCTTAACAGCCCTAAAAGTCCGGCACCAATCAGGTAAATGGAATAAGCGCGCTTGAACATGAGGCTCAATTTGTCATTATTACATAATAAAGTTTTTTTGGTAAAATACTACTCATGAAATTCGCCGGTATTGACGGATTTTGCAAATTTCCTGAATGAATTAGGAGAAAATAGAGTTAAGCCCACTAGCTGACCGGCGGTTTTCGGACCAAACCGGGGAAAATGCGTTTGCGAAACACGTCCAGTGCTGCGATGGTAAAAGCACCCAGCGGAACCGTCGTCATGATTTTCAGATCCTCGGCGAACGTCGTATCCTCGTCCAGAAACCGGAAAATCTGAACCGGCGGATTTCGCTCGTACAAACGCGTGAAGATATCATCGGCGGGATGACGGCGGTATTCCAATACATTCAGCAGTACACTGTCCAGAAACCGCTTGAACACCCGCCGAATCCACGGTTTATGGCGTTTCGGTTTGCCCTCGGCGACCAGATTCTGAACAATTTCCTGCAGGTACCGCTGCGTTCGCTGGAAGGTGTAACCGGTTGACGGTTTTGTGTACCCACCCGCCGTACCAATCCGAACCACATGCTTGCCCGGACGTTCGTTGGTGGGTTCGTCCGACATCGGGATAATGCCAAATTCCGTTTCCTGAACCGAATAACCACCGGTGTCCACAAACCGGTCAATATAGGTTAGCAAAGCGGTTTCGTACTGTTCATCCGACAGGAGCTGGTTGTTGAAAATGGTGTATTCTACCAGCGCCGTCCGTTCGTCGAAAGGAAGAATGTACAAAAACCGGCAATCCCCCTGCTGGTCGACCCGGAAGTCCATCATACACGGTTTTTCGACATCAAAACACGGTTTCTCGGTGGAAATCGTCCAGCCCTTGAAATGTTGCCAGAGGTTGTGGTTTTCGGGCCGGTTGAGTTTCAGCGCGTGCGTGCTGTCGAACACAAAATCAGCAATGTAGGGTTCGTCGTCAGCAATCACAAAACCGCCTTGTGGTGTATCTTTAACGCGATTGACGGTAACCTGCCGGAATTCGATGGAGGGGAACTGGGCGAGGTGATTCTTCATAAACGCGTAGAAATCAATGCCCCGCAGCATTTTATACTGGTAATCGCCGATGTCGAGCAAGCCGTTGAAGGTCGTTCCAAAGAATTCGACGGTATTCCATTTCCGAAACAATATCGACTCAAAAGGGCCGTCTTTATCCTCCCAGAAACACCAGGTCCGGTCATTGCGGCTTTTGGTTTCTTTATCAAGAATCAGGATGGAACGGTCGCGCAGGGGCGAAAGGCTCAGGTAATAGGCCAGACTTAATCCGGCCATTCCGCCCCCGGCGATGATGAAGTCGTATTTTTTCATTCATAACAAGAAAAGAAAAAAGGAGGAAAGGAGAAAGGAGAAATGGAAAAAGGCTTTAAAACCTATCCTCCGTTTCTCCTTTCTCCGTTTCTCCTTCCTCCGTTTCTTCTTCTCAGACATTCACATGGCGTTCGGCATGGTACGACGAGCGCACCAGCGGGCCGGATTCGACGTATTTCAACCCGCGTTTCAAGCCTTCTTCCTTGTACATCGCGAACGTTTCCGGGTGAATCCACTCGATCACTTCGTGGTGCATCTTGGTTGGTTGCAGGTATTGGCCCAACGTCAGAATGTCTAGACCGTGCTCGACCAGGTCATCCATCGCTTTCAGCACTTCATCAACGGTTTCGCCCAACCCCAGCATGATGCCCGATTTGGTGCGCTGACCGAAGTCTTTCGTCCGCCGGATCTGTTCCAGACTGCGTTCATACCGGGCCTGCGGACGCACGCGTCGGTACAGCCGTTCAACGGTTTCCATGTTGTGTGAAACCACTTCCTGACCGGCTTCGATCATCCGGGTCAGCGCATCCCAATTGCCTTTGGTATCGGGAATCAGCGTTTCGATGGTGGTCGTCGGCGACACATCTTTCACGGCCCGAACGGTCTGGTACCAGATTTCGGCACCCCGGTCTTTCAGTTCGTCGCGGTTCACGGACGTAATGACGGCGTGTTTGACTTTCATCAGCAGAATCGCTTCGGCCACCCGGCGGGGTTCGTCGGTATCATATTCGTTCGGGCGGCCCGTGGCGACGGCGCAGAAGGTACAGCTGCGCGTGCAGACGTTGCCCAGGATCATGAACGTGGCCGTTCCGGCGCCCCAGCACTCACCCATGTTCGGGCAATTGCCGCTTTCACAAATGGTATGTAACTTATAGGTATCGACTAATTTACGGACTTTGGCGTATTCCGGGCCAATGGGTAGTTTCACCCGCAGCCAATCGGGGCGTTTCTTACGCTGCTGTTCGGAGGGTATTACGGGAAGTTCAATCATAGCAAACCTCAATCCAGTTTTTTACACAATGGATTTTCGGGCAGTAAAGTTCGGGAAAAAGCAGGAAAGGAAAAAGGAGGAAGGGAAGAAGGGAGGATGCATTCGGAACCACCCGATACCCTTTCCTCCACTCTTCCCTTCCTCCCTTTCTCCTCCTAAATCTATTTCTTATTCCCGAAAAACAGCGTTACAAAACCGGATGTATACACGCTGCGGTTATTGGTCGCATTCATGATAACTACTTCTTTGGGGAAGGCTTCGGCCAGAAAACCGATTTCCAAACCGGTCATGTTGTTGCGGAAAGCGCTCAGTTCAAACGCTACGGCGGCTTTGAAGTTCAGGCCCAGCGTGAGTTTCGATTTGTCGAAGCCCTGAAAAAAGCTTCCGGCTCCAACGATGAGTTCGGGCTGCAAACTCGGATCGAACGGGCGGGTATCGACCTGACCGGGCCGCGCCGTATACTGCACATAATACGGTTTGATCACCCCAATGGACGGGCCTACGGCCAGAATGCCATTGATGGCAATGCCTTCATCGGCCGTACGCGAGAAGAGCGAAACTTCACGACCGTATTGCGGACGAACGACGAACAGATAATTCTGCTTGTTATATACATACCGGGCTCCGGAATAAGGCGTCTGCGATTGTACTTCTTTCGGATGTTTTACATTGACGATTTCAAGCGCCAGGTAGCGAAACTGCCGTTTGCCCTGGAACAAATTCGGTAAGGCCTTGGAATGCCGGAAAACAAAACCGCCCAAAATGCCGGAATTGGTATTCGTCGTAACACCGTACGTCGTTACGGTGGTGTACTTATCTTCGTCGGTGTCGGTGGTTTGGGCATGCGCACTGCGCACTGTCAGCAGCAAACCCAGGATGGATACTATCTGTAAAACTCGTGACACGGTCGTGTTGAAAAACTTTATAAGGATAAAAATAACAGATTACTTTGACACTACGAAATCCTCGCCCGTGTCTGCGAACCATCATCTGGAACTCCCCGCACATAGGAGTAACGGTCTGGCCCATTGGATGGTTGCGTCAAGCAATTTATATTTTTCTATTTAAAGTCCTACACAAACGGGTTTTTAGTTTCTGGCCCCACTTTCGTCATTCAAACTACGCCTTTAGGCGACGTACGGACAAAAGGTCAACTTTTGGAAAGCCGGGCTTTGATTTCCGTTAACCGATCTTCGTAGGAAGCGCCCACCGGAATTTTAACGCTGGCGACGGTAATCTCACTCCGGGCAATTTTCTCAATTTTCCGGAAGGAAATGCTGTAGGAACGGTGAACCCGGATAAACTGGTTTTCGGGCAGATTTCGCAAACTGTCGGACATGGTCTGGCGGCTCAACAGCTTGCGGTTTTTCAGCACGAACGTAACATAATTGCCGTCGGCTTCCAGGTATAAAATATCGTCCAGCCAGACTTTTTCTTCTTCATAACCGGTTTTTACAAAGATGAACTCTTCGTCACTATTCTCCCGTAAATTTTTGAAATCCAATGCTTTGTTACACGATTTTAAAAACCGGGCCAGCGGAAACGGTTTCAGTAAATAGTCGATGGCGTCCAGTTCGAATCCCTGAACGGCGTAGTCGGAATAGGCCGTCGTAAACACCACCATCGGCACGGTTTGCAGGCAGTTGACAAACTCGATTCCCGAAATATCCGGCATTTTTATATCCAGGAAAATCAGGTCGATTTTGTTTTTTTGCAAGTAGGGTATGGCTTCAAACGCGTCGGTAAAAGCCGCTTTCAAGTCGAGAAACGGAACTTTAGCAGCATGCAATCGCACGACTTCTAAAGCCTGCGGTTCGTCGTCGATGGCAATGGCGGTCAACATAGGCGGTTTTGATTAATATCGAATGGTGAGTGCCACAAAATAGTCTTGTTCCGACTCCTGAATCGCTAAGGTATACCGTCCGGGATAGATCAGTTCCAGCCGTTTCTTCACGTTTTCCAGGCCAATACCGGAATGCTCTTTCTCCGGATCATGGCCCGGCGCCGGGTGCCGCGAATTATGGACTTTAAAATAAATCGTTGAGGAATCCAGCGTCAGGGTGATGTAGATCCAGGACGGATTTCGCAAACTGATGCCGTGTTTGAACGCATTTTCCACGAAGGGAATCAACATCATGGGCGCAATATACAGGTCGCGGTTCGATTCCTGAATGGTAACCCGAATTTCGATGCCGTGGGTTTCGTCCAGCCGCATCCGCTGGAGTTCGATGTAATTCTGCAAATAATCGATTTCTTTCGGCAACGGAATGCGGTCCCGGTTGTTTTCATGCAACATAAACCGCATCATATCCCCCAGTTTCTGAATCCCGTCGGCGGTTTTTTCGCTGTTTTCTTTCAATGCCGTCGCGTAAAGACTATTGAGGGCATTGAACAGAAAGTGCGGATTGATCTGGGATTGCAGCCCCGCCAGTTCGGCAGAGGTGTGCGAAACCTGGGTTTGCAGCTGCACTTTTTCTTTGTTCAACACCCGGCGCATCAATGCCGTAATCACAGCGGCAAAAAGAACCAGAAAAGCCAGGGCGTAATTGATTCCCGCGTCATAATACACAAAATGGGTCCGGGCGCCCCAGAAAATAACCGTCATCAATCCCCAGAACAGCCCTCCTGCCATGATCCGCAGTTGGAATTCGGCAGTACGAAAATTCGATGTATTCGGTAGGATTGACGTATAGATAAAGCCCTGAAGCAAGTAAATCTGGAGCGGAATGGCCAGAAAAGCCAATACTTCGCGAACCGGGCTGCGCCAGAGTGTTTCGGGCAGGTTGGCACTGAACGCAAAGACAATCAAAAAAATCGCCAGCGGAATCCAGATCAACAAACTGATGTACCGGAAATCCTGCCGGACTTTTCGATGGAGGTAGTACGCCAGTTGGCTGAGTAATTCGTACGCAAAAATCAGGATTCCGAATCCGATGGAATCCGCCAGTATGTTTCGTTTACTGTATAACGAATAGACTTTCAGGCCAATATAATTCTCAAGATCGTCCTGCCGGTAATGAACATGCTGTTTGGAAAAGTAATAAAAGGAGACGCTGCTCACGACCAATAAGGCACTCAGTCCGGCTAATAACCGGTTTTTTTCATCATTTTTGTTGTTAATCCAGTTCGGAAAGGTGAGGTAGTGAAAAACGTACCAGGCTGCCAGAAAATGCGTCACACCGACAATCAGCGGAAAATTGTTGTTGATCGTGTGGTTGTAGCCCGCCAGATCGTGCCAGATGGTGGCCGAAGGGATGTCATCTCCGAGTGACTGAACCATTCGGTCAATCTCCCTGACTTCATTCAAAAGCCGCCGAATGACATAAATCGTTGCAATACTGACCGCAAACCAGAGTTCAACACGTCGGATACCCGCTAATTCCCGCATCGGTAATTTGTTTTTTGAACAAAGCTACGTGGGGGCAGCACATCCATGGGTGAAATGGGGCAAACCTGTGGAAAAATGGGCTGAATTAGCGACAAGGACAAAAAACGCTCTACTTTTGCTTTTTGCGCATCAAATAAATGAACTGGCTGGACGTACCCCCACCCGTGTGCGTTACCTGGAATGAGACCACTTCCCAGCCGTTTTTCTCAGCGAAATTTACAGCCTGCATCGCCGTCCTGAAACGTAAAGTCGGTTTTCCTTCCGGGCCGATTCGATGTAATTCGTTATTCTTATTTTCCCGAAAACCCGATTGTCCGTAATCGACATATACATGAGCCTCATTCAACGGCGCAGCATATTCACAAATTAACTGGCAGTATTGTATATCTAACTCATTGATATCAACCTGATTCACGATTAGTTGGGCTTTTGCGACAACTGGTAGGCAAAACAGAGAGACAAGGATAATTACTGGTTTCATAGGTAGCGGTTTTACCACCAATAACGCTATAAAACCGCAAACCAAGATAAATGATCAACTCTTCTTTTGTTTCGTGGCCAGATTCTGTTTTCCGGCCAGTTCCGTCATCGCAACCACCAGTCGATCCAGTTCTTTCGGGGTCGTATATACGTGGGGCGTCACCCGGACGCCATCGATGGGCCCGAGAGTAATGGGTACCGTATGAATTTTGTAGGTTTCCAGAAGCTGCTTTTCCAGGTCGGCACTGCTCATACCGCTAATTCCGACCACGGCCAGCGCCCCGGCAAACTCCGGTTTTAGCGAAGTGAAGAGTTTCACGCCGGGAACGTCTTTTACTTTTTCGGCCCAGTAGTTTTTGAGGTAATGCAGTCGGGCAAATTTCCGGGCAGCCCCAATGCTCAGTTGAAAATCGACCGCCGTGCCAATCGCCATCTCAGCCGCAAACGAACGCGTTCCGAGCGATTCAAATTTCCGGATGTCGGCGCCGTCGGGCTCCGGACTCGACAGCAGCGCCCAGACATTCTTGATTTTCTCTTTTTTAATGTACATCATCCCGCTGCCAAACGGCGCACTGAGCCATTTGTGCAGGCTGGTCGCGTAGTAATCGCAACCCAGTTCGGGAATTTTATAATCCAGGTGGGCAAAGCTGTGCGCGCCATCACAAATCACTTCAATGCCCTGTTTATGAGCCGCATCGGCAATTTTCCGTACCGGCATGATCTGCCCCGTCCAGTTCACAAGGTGGGTGACGTGAACGATTTTAGTTTTGCTGGTCATTGCCCCGACGTATTGCCGGACCAGTTCATCTTCGTTTTCGGAAGGCAGTTTCAGATCGAGCCAGACGAGTTTGATGCCGTCGCGTTTTTCCCGCTGTTTCCAGGCATTCATCATGTTGGGGTAATCCTGTTTTGCCAGCACCACCTCGTCGCCCGGTTTTAAGGTCAGGCCGAAAATAATCGTGTTCAATCCTTCCGTTGCATTCCGGTTAATGGCCAGTTCGTCGGGCAAACAACCACCCAAATCCGCTAGTTTGGCCCGCAGCGATTCCCGGCCCTGATCCAGAATCCGCCACATGTAGTAACTCGGGGCTTCGTTGCAGTACTGGTAAAACCGGATGTGCGCGTCCTGCACCGACTTGGGTTGCGGACTCACTCCGCCGTTGTTGAGATTCAGGAGGTTGGGTGAAACCGTATATTCCCTTTTTATCAATGACCAGAAATCTTCGTCCTGCGCGATTTGCTGCGGACTGCCGTTTTTTTGGAGCCGCTGCAAAACCGTACGGGTTGATTCGTTCAGGAAATCGGGCAAAACAAGTGGCGTAGCGGCCGCTGCGCCCATTTGGCGGAAGAACGTTCTGCGGGTAGACATTGATCAGGAGGAAATATGGCGTTTGGTACCCAAGGTAATCATAAAATTTTCACAACGCTATATACGCCAAATAATAGCGAAGCAAATAGTTAAAACTTCTAATTTTTCTTCCGTTTCAACCGGACTTTTCCGGTCTAAACGACCCAATTCGGATGTCGCGTACTTCCGGCAACCCATACGTGGAAACTACGCATTTTTCAAAAAGCGTACTTGTGCGCTAAAACCGCCGTCGACCATCCTGTACTTTTGTAGGGTCGAATCTGACATATCCACACCATTGATACTATTCTAATTGCAACAAACTAATGAAAACGGTCTTGATTTTCAGTACACTTTGCCTCGCCCTTGCCATTACACTTCGGGCATCGGGTCATAAAAAAATTACGCTAAAACAAACACTGGAACAGCAAATTGCTTCCTATGTCCTGTATCCGGACGTATTACAACAAATCGACAACGAAGATTTTGTGGTTATCAAATTCCGGGTTGACGGTGAACAACGGCTGGCCGACCTGCGGATTTCGAGCGGTGACAACAAAACCCTGAATGCGACGCTTATCAAACAACTGATGGGCAAAAAAGTATTTCTGACCGAACCGAATTCGAACGAAAACCAGGAATATCTGGCCAAAGTCCGGTTCCGTTTGATCTGACCCAAAACCACCTGTCCTCCACACCAGAACGCCAGCGGCCCCGAAATTTTCCGGGGCCGCTGGCATTTTACCGGTTTGTGACCAGGTAATAAAAGGATGAAAAAGAGCTTCTCAGGTCAGCTCAATACGTCAGCCGCTGCGCTTCGGGCAGCTCGGTAACGTGCCCCATTTTACCGTGCCGAAACGCCTGATATAACCCTCTGATATCATTTTCGGTGTCGGCGATGAACGGACCGTACGAAACAATCGGATCGTTTTGGGGCTGGCCCGCGTACAAAACCACCCGGGCACCGGACGCTCCGGCGGTTAATTGCAATTCGCTTTGCGTATCTTCCGAAAACCGGTCGAGCCAGCCGACCTGATTTGTTTTCAACGGTTTACGCTCCTCTCCAATCTCAACGCTTCCTTCAATTACGTACAGAAAGGTGTTAAACGAAGCGGGTAACGACTGGGTCGTCTGAACGCCGGGTTGTAAATGAATGTCGGCAATGATCACCGGCACGTAGTTTTGTACAGGCGACGTTATCCCGGCCAGCGAACCGCTGTAAAGCCGGATTTCCAACCCCGGTTGCGTTACTTTCGGCACCTTCTCCAGCGTGATGTCCTGCACACGGGGCGTTGTCCAACGGTCTTTTTTGGGCAGATTCAACCATAATTGCAGAAGCCGCATCCGGGTTTTCCGGTCGATGGATTCCGTGTGAACAATGCCGCTCCCGGCGGTCATCATCTGAAAATCACCGCCTTTCATCAGGTGTTCATCATCACCCATTTCGCCCTCGATTAACAAAGAAACCGTTTCAAATCCGGCATGGGGATGCGGCCCGCCCACCGGCTCGTTGTCTTTTTTATCGAGAAAGTCGTCCATCAACAGAATGAAGGGATCACTCTGCGAAAAGTTGTTGAGAATAACGGGCCGGGCGGTGTGATCGGGGCCCAGAAAGCCCGGTTGTGCGGGCGGTGTATATACGCTGGCCAGTTTTCGTTTGATCGCCAGTTCGGGCTGCGCAGTGAATTGAGTTTCCATGATTTTGGTGAGGGAAGCGATTCAACCGGTTTTGATTAAACCGCTCCCGTTATTTTTTATACAACAAATTTACGTATATTTACTATCAATTTGTAAGCACTATACTTTATAATAGCTCTATACTTCAGGATAGTAAACATAAACAGAATGGAAAACCGGACGGAATTACAACACTCGGAATGCATGGGAATTTTGCGGCCCATTCGTGATGCGCTGGATGTGTTAAACGGCAAGTGGAAACTCCCGATTATTGTTGCGCTTACCTTCGGGGAAAAGCGTTTTACCGAAATCGCTAAAGAAGTTCACGGCATTACGGATCGGGTGCTTTCCAAAGAATTGCAGGATTTGACGATGAACGGACTGGTGAAGCGAACGGTTACTGATAGTTTTCCGGTAAAAGTAACGTATGCCCTGACGCCCCACAGCAAATCGCTGGACGAGGTCATTGAATCACTCCGGAAATGGGGCGTTTTACACCGCGAAATGATCCTGAAAGGATCGTTGGAAAACTAGTTATTGGATTGGATCGCTACACATCGTCCAGTTTAAACGGCAGCGTCCGCATCCGTTTTCCGGTCAGATCGAAAATGGCATTGCACAAAGCGGGCGCGAAGGGTGGCAAACCGGGTTCGCCAACCCCACCGGCTTTTTCGTCATTGTCCATGATGTGGACTTCAATTTCCGGCGAATCGGTGATTCGGGGCATGGGGTAGGTATTGAAATTCTGCTCCACGGCTTTCCCGTCTTTAAAAGTAATTGCGTGGGTAATGGCCGCGCCCAGACCCATAATGAT
This sequence comes from Larkinella rosea, assembly GCF_003858635.1. Classification (GTDB taxonomy): domain Bacteria; phylum Bacteroidota; class Bacteroidia; order Cytophagales; family Spirosomataceae; genus Larkinella; species Larkinella rosea. The sequence goes on along the minus strand of NZ_RQJO01000009.1, from coordinate 189,739 downwards.
GCTGCCTTCCACCTGCGCCCGGATGATGTCCGGGTTTACGTACCAGCCGCAATCCATCAGCGCGATTACTTTATCGATCTTCAGTTTCCCGTCGGTTTTCCGCGAAACGTTGACCACGTGACCACAAATACTGCCAAAACTTTCCGTAATCGCCACCCCCCAGCCTGCATTCTTACTCCGCGATTTCCACCGGCTAACGGTTTCGAGTCGATCGATAAAGGCCTGATAACGGGCATCCGGCAGGTGGTTTCTCCGGAATTCCAGCGGATCTTTTCCAGCGGCTTGCGCCAGTTCGTCGATAAAACTTTCGCAGGCAAAACCGCCCGTGGAGGCATAAACCGATCGCCACCACATCACCGGGATGGGTGCCCGCGTGCCGACACCGCCGAAACTGTAGTGGGGAATCGCTTTCAGATAAGGACTCAATAGTCCGTCCAGGTTACCGTCGTTAGCCTTAAGCGGTTCAGGATCGGGATACGGCTCAGCAGTCCACTCCTGCCAGAACCACTGAGCCGCCGTAACGGTCTGGAAAGCCACCATGTTTCCTTTTTCGTCAATACCGCCTTTGCAGCCATAAAAGGCACCGGTCCGAAAAGGGCCCAGACTCATGTCATCTTCCCGGGTCCAGACCACCTGAACGGGTGCCTTTATGGCCTGGGAAATCAGGGCCGCTTCGTAGGGATAATCGGTGAATCCTTTTCGTCCAAAACCGCCCCCCAGAAAGGTCATGTTGACAGTAACATTTTCTTTCGGAACACTAAAGCGTTCACTCAAATCGGCTTGTATCCAGTTTGCTTCCTGAATCGGTCCCCAAATGTCAATGCGGTTTTCCTGCACGTGTGCGATGCAGTTGAGCGGTTCCATGCAGCTGTGCGACTGGTAAGGCGTCTCATAAACCGCTTCGAGCTGTTTTGGGGCAGTCTGCAGCGCCGTTTCAAGCGGTACGGAGGACGCTGGTTTTTTCAGGTTTTCCCGCATCCGATCCGAAAGCTGTTCCGAATCGAGGTGTTCAAAACCATTATCATTCCATTCAACCTTTAATACCCTACGCCCCTGCATCGCGGCCCAGAGCGAAGTAGCCACGACAGCAACTCCCTCGTACAAATTACCAAAAACCGCACGCTTGACAGTAAGAACCTGTTTAACGCCGGGTACTGCCCTGGTTTTGGCATCGTCAAAACGTTTTACTTTTCCACGAAACCGGGGATTGCGTTCCACCACGGCATACAGCATGCCCGGTACTTTTTTATCCAACCCAAATACCGCAGCTCCGTTGGTTTTCATCGGAATATCCTTCCGGGGCAGCGATTTTCCGATGATCTTATACTCCTTGCGTTTTTTTAACGGGACGTTGGGCGGTGGAGTCAGTTTAGCAGCATCTTCGACGAGTGCGCCATATCCGAGCTTTCGGTCCGTCGGTCGGTGAATGACCTGCCCATTTTCGGCGAAACATTCTGAAACCGGGACATTCCATTGTTTCCCGGCCGCTTCGATGAGCATTTGGCGGGCCGTCGCGCCAATTTGCAACAACTGCTGATACCAGCCCCGAACCGAAAAGCTTCCTTCCTGCGGCTGAGGCCCATATTTTTTCGGGTGCGCGGGGGCAAATAGAACCGTAACCTGGTCCAGATTGACTTCCAGTTCCTCCGCAATCATCTGGGGAATGACCTGAAAGGTTCCCTGCCCCATTTCCGAGCGGTGGTTCAGAAGGGTAACCTGCCCGGACTGATGAATGGAAATCCAGGCAATAAGCTCCGTGCCCCGGTCATCCGCCGACAATAGATTGATGATTTCCGTTGTCGGCTTACCCAGAACCGGTGCAGAAATCCCAAGCATCAGGGTCATACCGGAAAGTCCGGCCGAACGGATAAAATCCCGTCGGGATCGTTTCTGGTTACGGTTTTTCATCAGAATTATTTTAGGCTGGTTGCACCAGCAGCCGATTTGATCGCTTTTCGGATACGTTGGTAGGTGCCGCAACGGCAGATATTTCCCTGCATGGCCGCATCAATTTCCGCATCGGTGGGATGCGGATTGGTCTTTAGCAGGGCGACAGCCGACATAATCTGCCCGCTTTGGCAATACCCGCATTGGGGCACCTGCTCGGCAATCCAGGCTTTTTGCACGGGATGCGAGTTGTCCTTCGAGATCCCTTCAATGGTGGTGATCGGCTGACCCGTGGCGGCTGATACCGGAAACGAACAGGACCGGATCGGTGCCCCGTTGAAGTGGACGGTACAGGCACCACATTGGGCAATGCCGCAACCGTATTTGGTTCCCGTCAGGCCCACCAGGTCCCGAATGACCCAAAGCAGGGGCATTTGGGCGTCGGCTTCCACCGTGTGTTTTTTTCCGTTGATCGATAAGGTGTATTTCGGCATGGAAGAAAGAGAATAGCGTGAGCCAAACGAGTCTTCAAATTAATGATATCAATTTTGGCAGGAAAATTAGATTGACGATATGCAAGAAACGATAGCTCAACGGCACGCTTTCATTGACCAGTGGAATTCGCCAGTTGCACAAAAACAAAAAACCGTGTCGAGCTGCTCGACACGGTTTTTTGTTTTTATCTAAAAAGGCCTTACTGCGGATTCTTCGTAAAGGCGATGTAATCGGCCAGTACTTTACCGCACTCATCCAGGAATAAATCCTTTTTCGGGGCTTTAGCATCCTTCGGATCTTTGGCGGGTGTCGACGAATCGTTCGTCGCTACCGGCTCACCGGCGGAAGCGCTGATCGACTTCCGGCGTTTTTCAGCGTCGTCGCGTTCTTTCTTCCGTTTCGATTCCTGGAGTGATACAACGGTTTTTTCTTTGGCCCTCTTCAGTTCCGCAAAATCGGCGATCAACTGCTTCATGTCGGAATCTGATTTCAGCCGTTGTTCATACCGGTCACGTAATTTATTGATAATTTTATCGTCCAGACTGCGGGTAACTTCAAAGCGTGCCGAAGCAATCTGGTCCCAGGGCAAGGCGCTGGGTTGCGAGCTTTCGCCAAATTCTTCCGCGCTGAAGGCCGATGGAAATTCAATATCCGGTGTAACACCTTTGTGCTGCGTGCTGCTGCCATTGATGCGGTAGAATTTGGCAATTGTCATCTTGACCTGCCCTACTTTATCCGCTTCCTTCAACCAGGTGTTCAGGTCAACCATCGTCTGAACGGTTCCTTTGCCGTAGGTCTGGCTTCCGATAATCAAACCGCGTTTGTAATCCTGAATGGCAGCGGCAAAAATTTCGGATGCCGACGCACTAAACCGATTGACCATCACGGCCAGCGGACCGTCATAAACAATCGACGGATCCGGGTCAGTTTGCACCTCGATATCACCCTGCGCTTCTTTCACCTGAACCACCGGGCCGCGCGAGATGAACAAACCGGTCAGCGTAATGGCTTCGGTGAGCGATCCACCCCCGTTGTCACGCAAATCGATCACCACGCCGTCTACTTTCTCGGTTTTGAGTTCATTCAAATACCGCTGAACGTCGCCGGTTGTGCTGGCGTATCCTTCTTCGCGTTTGCGGGCACCTTCAAAATCACGGTAGAAAACCGGGATCGTGATGACACCCAATTTGTATTTTTTCTGGTTCTGGGTAACTTCGATCACTTCTTTTTTGGCGCGTTGTTCTTCCAGCTTGATTTTTTCGCGGACCAGTCTGATTTCCTTCGGCGGAGCACCGGCAATGGCGTCCAGCGACTGAATATGCATCCGGACGGTCGTTCCTTTGGGGCCTTTGATCAGTTTGACCGCGTCATCGACCTGGTAGCCGACAATGTTTACAAATTGACCGTCGCCCTGCGCAACCGCCAGAATCTTATCGCCTTTCGTCAGGAGTTTGCTTTTGAAAGCCGGGCCGCCGGGAATTACCTCGGAAATTTTGATGTAGTCACCATCTTCCTGCAACAAGGCTCCGATTCCTTCCAACGATGCGCTCATCTCCTGATTAAAGCGATCGGCCGAACGGGGCGACATATAGTTCGTGTGCGGATCGAGTGATTCGGCAAACGAGTTCATGTAGATCTGGAACACATCCTCGGCTTTGATCCGGTTCATGTACCGATCGAGGTTTTTGTACCGCGACTTCATGCTGTTGACCACCGAGGTGTCGGCTTTGCCGGTCAGTTTCAGTTCGAGCGACTGGTTTTTTAGCAGTTTACGCCACAGATCGTTCTGTTCGTCGATGCTTTTCGGCCAATTGGCTTTCTCGCGGTCGGTATTGAACGTCTCATCGACGGTGAAATCAAACGGTTTTACCATGTTCTCCTGAACAAATTTATTCCGCTCCTGATAGCGTTTCCGGAAAACATTGTAAATATCGTAAGCAGCGGTCAACTCACCATTGATCAATTGATCGTCGATGTTATTGCGGTATTTCTCAAACGTGTTCACGTCTGAAGCCAGAAAATAGGCTTTATTACCGTCTAATTCTTTGAGATAATTGTCGAAAACGACCGACGACAGGGAGTCGTTCAGTTTCACTTTGCGGTAGTGATGAGTCGTCAGCAAGCGCGCGACCAGTTGTTCGACATGTTCCTGCGACACCGACGGTTTCAGATCGTCAGCGCTTGGAGGAGGCAGCGGCACCGCTGACATCCCTGCCTGTGGACCCGGCTGAAGGCTTAGCATCAGCACCGGGACTAGTGTAATGAGGTACTTTCTCATGCTCCTCTTTCGTATGATTAATGTAGCATCACTCTTAACTAATCAGGGGTGAATGGCTTACTGGCTAAGGATGATTAGGTGACTGAATAACTGTAAAATGGGTAAAACAATCCAACCATTTTCAACCTTTCAGCCATTTTTAACCATTATTTAACCAGCTGACCATCCAATCATTCCATTATTACTTCTTCACTATTTCCAATAATTCAATATCAAAAACGAGCGTTGAATTCGGCCCGATCTGCGGACCGGTTCCCTGCGGGCCATACGCCAGTGCCGACGGAATAAAGAGTTTCCATTTTGAACCGACCGGCATCAACTGCAACGCTTCACTCCAGCCCTGAATCACCTGATTGACTGGAATTTCGAGCGGTTGCCCCCGTTCAACGGAACTGTCAAAAACCGTTCCGTCAATGAGTCGTCCGGTGTAATGTGCTTTAACGGTATCGGTGGTCATCGGCTTCGGACCGGTACCTTCTTTTACAATTTCGTATTGCAAACCGCTGGCGGTAATTTTAACGCCGGGCTTCTTTTTATTTTCAGCCAGAAACTGCTCCCCGATCTTCTTGTTGGCGTCCGCTTTTGCCGAGCGTTCCTTCATAAAAAACTCCTGAATGATCCGGTTGGCCTGCTCCGGAGCAATCTGCGTATTCTGCGTCTGAAGGGCATCCTGCAACGCTTTTGTCAGGGCCTGAAGGTTCGCATTGCCCAGATTTTGCTGTTTCAAACCTAACCCAACATTCACTCCAATGCTATAACTAACGGAATCAATGGCATTATTTAGTTTGAGAGGGGAAGAAGTTCCCGGAACGGCAGCACCTGCCGGAGCTTTCGGTTTAGGCTTCACAGCCGGCTTTTTCGTTTGAGCCACGACCTGACCCGTTACCATTACAGCCGACAGCAGGCCGGCCAAAGTCCATTGTTTAATCGTCATGTGTTCGATACAAAAGTTGTATTCAAAAAGTGCTTAAGCTGAAAACGTAAAGATGTGAGTCAAAAGTTTGGCAATAGCGGGATTTAATAAAACAAATTATTGATGAATGGCGACGGGCAAGGGTTAGCGGGCGTCTCCGACGGACAAATCGATCAACCAACAAAACCGCTGTCTGACTCTGAAATGCTCACAACTCACTAAAGTAAAAAACAAATGTTAGTATCTCAACTAGCCAAAGTTAATTATTGTTAATTTTTTTGAGCGACGACTCCCAAGCCGTTAAAATGCGATTAAAACCATCCGGGTCCATATTCCCCAAACCCAGATCCCCAATTCTTAGAAAAGTATAAACTTTAGCGATGAATTTTCTTGATAACGTCTGTTTTAGTGAAATTTAGTGCGTAACTTTGCACCCGAATTCTTAGAACCATCATAAAACGATTCTTCCACTCATATGGTATCAGTTAGACCCGACGAGGTTTCGGCCATTCTCCGGGAACAGCTATCGAACTCCAGAACCACCGCCGAACTCGAGGAAATCGGTACGGTATTGCAGATCGGTGACGGGGTAGCCCGCATTTACGGACTTTCCAAAGTCCAGGCCGGTGAATTGCTGGTGTTTGAAAACGGATTACAGGCATTAGCCCTGAACCTCGAAGAAGACAACGTCGGAACCGTATTGCTGGGTGACTACAGCGAAGTTAAAGAAGGTGACACGGTAAAGCGGACGAATCAGATTGCTTACGTCAATGTTGGCGAAGGCATTCTGGGGCGCGTTGTCAATACACTCGGTATTCCCATCGACGGTTTAGGACCGATCGTTGGCGAAACGTTTGCCATGCCGCTGGAGCGGAAAGCACCGGGGGTAATTTTCCGTCAGCCGGTAACCGAACCGCTGCAAACCGGTATCAAATCCATCGACGCCATGATTCCCATCGGTCGGGGTCAGCGCGAATTGATCATTGGTGACCGCCAGACGGGCAAAACCGCCGTGGCAATCGACACCATCATTAATCAAAAGGAATTTTACGACAAAGGCCAGCCGGTTTTCTGTATCTACGTAGCCTGTGGCCAGAAAGCATCGACCGTTAAGCAGGTGGAAGCAACCCTGCGCCGGGCCGGAGCGATGGCTTATACGGTAATTGTGGCCGCTCCTGCCGCTGACCCGTCGCCGATGCAATTCTTTGCGCCGTTTACGGGTGCTGCCATTGGTGAGTACTTCCGGGATACGGGTCGTCCGGCCCTGGTGGTATACGATGACTTGTCGAAACAGGCCGTATCGTACCGCGAAGTATCGCTGCTGCTGCGTCGCCCACCGGGCCGCGAAGCCTATCCGGGAGACGTTTTCTACCTGCACAGCCGTCTGCTGGAGCGGGCGGCTAAGATCATCAACAACGACGCCATTGCGGCTACCATGAATGACCTGCCACCTTCGCTGAAGGGCAAAGTCAAAGGAGGTGGTTCGCTGACGGCGCTTCCGATCATCGAAACCCAGGCGGGTGACGTTTCGGCGTATATTCCAACAAACGTAATTTCAATTACGGACGGACAGATCTTCCTGGAAACCAACCTCTTCAACTCCGGTATCCGGCCCGCCATCAACGTGGGTATCTCGGTATCGCGGGTGGGTGGTAACGCCCAGATCAAGTCGATGAAGAAAGTGGCCGGTACACTGAAACTGGATCAGGCGCAGTTCCGCGAGCTGGAAGCGTTTGCCAAATTTGGTTCGGACCTTGATGCCTCGACGAAACTGACCATCGAGCGCGGTCGCCGGAACCAGGAAATTCTGAAACAACCGCAGTATTCGCCGGTATTGGTGGAACACCAGGTTGCGATCATTCTGGCCTCGACCAACGGTTTTCTCGACAAAGTGCCCGTCAATAAGGTGAAAGAATTCGAAACTGAATTCTCTATTCTGCTGACGACGCAATACCAAAGTACCCTCGATCAGCTTCGTGCCGGCAAACTTGACGACAGCATCATTGCCGTTATCAAGAAAGTGGCGACGGAACTGGCAGTTCGTTACGCTTAACATTTCAAGTTTTGAAATATAGGCTTTTGGGGTTCGGGAATTAACGTCTCGAACCCCAAAAGCCACAACTGACAACAATGGCCTCATTAAAAGAAGTACGAAGCCGGATTACTTCTATCATCTCGACGCAGCAGATTACCAAAGCCATGAAAATGGTGGCTGCGGCTAAGTTGCGCCGGGCACAGGACAATATCATTCAGATGCGCCCCTACGCCCGTAAACTCAGCGACATGCTGAGCACGGTGGCGGCCGGTGCCGAACTGGCGGCCGAAAGTCCGTACAACCAGATTCGCCCGATCGAAAAGGTGCTGCTCATTGTGGTAACCTCGGATCGTGGTTTGGCCGGGGCGTTCAACACCAACGTGCTCAAGGAAGCGCTTTCCGTGATCAATAACCGCTACGCGGAACAGGCGCGTCGGGGCAATGTCGAAATTATGGCCATCGGCAAAAAAGGCGCAGAAGCGTTTCAACGCCGGGGTTTTACGGTCAATACCCATTTTATTGATACGTTTCAGTCGTTGAGCTTTGCCAAAGTTCGGGCAGCTGCCGAAGAGGTAATGGCGGCTTTCACGGCGGGTCAATACGATGTAGTGGAAATTGTCTTCAATGAGTTTAAGAACGTCGCGACGCAGATCATTCGTACCGAGCAATTCCTGCCGATCGTGGCAGCACCGACGCATTCGGCTACCAAAGCGAACAATGTCAACTACATCTTTGAACCTTCGGAAGAGGAAATCATTACCGAACTGATTCCGAAAACGCTGAAAATTCAGTTGTATAAAGCCGTTTTGGAATCCAACGCATCGGAACACGGCGCTCGGATGACGGCGATGGACAAGGCCACTGAAAATGCCGGGGAGTTGTTGAAAGAACTCAAACTGGTTTACAACCGGACTCGTCAGGCGGCCATTACCAAGGAAATCCTCGAAATTGTCGGCGGTGCCGAAGCGCTCGCGCAACAATAATAGACTGATCTGAACCGAAAAACCGTTACGCTACTCCGGTAGGTAACGGTTTTTTTATGTCAGTAACTTTTTTGAACCCTTTATAGGCGTCAATAACTCTCTACCAGTAATTCCGTGTGGTTTTGATGGAAATTTTAGCTTTGACCCGGTTTCTGATTTAAACAAAACCGCGCGTCCAATGTTCATCGAACAAGAAATTGCCAACCGGTACTCCTGCCCCAAATGCCGGAATCATGAAGTGTATATCAAGCGAATTGCTACAACGGGCACGGGCTTCTCACGTATTTTTGACATCGAACACAATGTATTTATCGCCTGTTCCTGCGCTCGTTGCAGTTATACCGAATTTTATAATCCGGAAATTTTAGAAGGAAAGGATAATCTGGGCGCAGCGCTCGATCTGTTATTTGGCTGATAATCAAAAAAATATACACTATTTTGATTCATTCTTGTAGCTGTTTCAGCCTGGAGATCGAACTTTTTACAAAAAAAGTTAAAGTTGATGAAACATTTTTTGAGCTTTAAATGTATTAACATTAAATGTCACTACATTATTAACGAAAGATAAAACACAATCATGGCAACAACTGCTGCTCCCGAAACCATTACCTGGACGATCGATCATTCCCATACCGTCATTCAGTTTAAAGTACGTCACCTGATGGTGTCTAACGTAACCGGTAAATTCACCTCATTCGACGGCAAAGTTGAAACCGTTGGTGACGATTTCGAAAACGCTTCGGTTTCTTTCTCGGCCGATATCGATAGCATTACAACGGGCAATGAGCAACGCGACGGTCACCTGAAGTCCGCCGATTTCTTTGATGCCGCAAATCACCCGAAACTAACCTTCCAATCAACCTCGGTTACAAAAACCGGCGACGATACCTACGACATCACGGGTGATCTGACGATCCGGGGAACGACGAAATCAATCACGCTGAAAGCCGAACACGGCGGACAGATGGGCGATTTCTACGGCAATACCAAAGCCGGGTTTGAGTTGAGCGGAACCATCAAACGGAAAGAATTTGGCCTGTCGTGGGACGCCGTTACCGAAGCCGGTGGCGTCGTGGTCAGCGACGATGTCAAACTTTTGCTGGACGTTCAGATCGCTCATCAATAAGCATTTTATTTTAACTATTTTTAACCATTCATCTCCCCGGATGAATGGTTTTTTTATGGGCTTAGCGTCGGCAACACCTGATCTCATAAATGTGATTTTCAGTCATTTAAAGCCAACATTCAGAAAAAACCGGTAGCAATTTCTACAATTGAATGATCGAACTAACTTTGTTAAAAATTAGTTATTTAACTGACAAAATACTAACGAGAAATCAGTAAGCGTTAACAAGTAGTTCACTTGAATAGTAAACCCGATTACATTAACTCTCATAACGCAAATCACCTATGAATACCCGGAGCATAATTGCCAGTCTGTTCATGTTGGGTCTGTTGGCAAGCTGTTCGCCATCCATTAACGTCAAATATGACTACGACCCAAAAGTAAATGTTCGCCAGTTCAGCACCTTCCGTGTTGAAGCCGACCAACGCCGTAGTAATGCTGACCCGATTGCGGGCAGCAACCTGAACCAACGCCGGATTGCCGATCAGATCGAAAAAGCAATGCTGGCAAAAGGGTACAAGCCCGTCGTGGGTGGAGAGGCCGATCTCGTAATCCGGTTCTTCTCCGATTCAAAAGACCGTCAGCAAGTGCAGTCGAACAATATGTGGTCACCGTATGCCATGTGGTATAACCCCGGTTACAACAACGTTTATACGCGCCAGTACGAAGAAAACCGGGTGGTTGTCAATGTGTATGATTCCCGCACAAACGACATCATCTGGCAGGGCTGGGCTTCGGGTCAGCTGAACCAGAGCAAAAAAGACCGTAGCCGCGATGTGGCGTATCGGACTACCGTCGACAGCATCATGAAACAATTGCCGGAAAGCGCCGGATCGGACTACGGTTCGGCAAGAGAACGGTAAGAAACCGGTCTAAACGGTTTTATCAAAAACCGCTTGCTTCCAACGAAGTGAGCGGTTTTTGATTTTAGGGCGTTTGCGACAACCAGCCCGTTCCTCCGCTCGCCCGACGAACCAGTTGGTAGGAGCCAAAAACGCCCAGCACGTCCACGGCGGTTCCGGCTGGCAACGTTTCCATAACCGCTGCTTTTAGAGTGGCGGCTTCCAGTAAATCCGTCCCAACGGGCAAAGAAGCCCGACGCAACGATTTTCGGGCGGGTTCGATGGCGTTGCTGGCAATATAACCCATTATGCCATCCGGTAATTCCACCCGCGGCCAGGTGGCGGTTCCACCCGTAATGATAAAGGCCGACGAACGTGGCAGCGTGCGCAGAATGGGTGCATCACCGTTGGGCGACTGCCGAATGACCGTCCGAACGGCGGAAACCCGGGCAGAATCGCCCAATGTTTCGGCGGCAATCAGCGACTGCCGGGCCGGCCCCGTTCCGCGACGAACGAAGGGCAACGGATCGACCGCACCGGTGTTCGAGCTGTAAATACCAAAATGAAGGTGCGGGCTGGTCGTCCGGGCGTTACCGGTATTTCCCACAAACCCGACCGTATCACCCACCGAAACCTTTTGTCCCGGCCGGACCGCCTGGGAATCCAGGTGGGCGTAGTACAATGTCTGGTTCCGCCGGGAATCCGATACGTAGACGACGTTGCCGCCCAGATTATTGGTGCCAACGCCCGAAACCGTCCCGTCGGACGCGGCCAGAGCGGGTGTGCCCCGGGGTGCAAAAATATCGATGCCTTCGTGTCGCCGACGACCGGCGTCGCGCGGAACGCCAAAGTAACTGCTGATCTGGCGGCTGTCGCGGCCGCTGACCGGGAAGCTCAACACCGGTTCGCGGCTGATGGAGAGCGTATAACGGCCGCTGCGCAGCAATTCGGGCTGAATCCGGATGAGGTGAGTTCGGGTTCGGCGGATTTCCAGTTCCAGCTGATTGGTATCGGCTTTAGCGGATGCCATCCGGTTCGGGTCCTGATTGCGTTCGTCGAGTTCAAAAACGTCGATAAAAACCTGAACCGATTCCTGCCCCTGCACGTCCACCTTGATGATGAATTTGTCGCCCCGCTGGCCATTCAGGCGGTAACCGAGGGCAAAAGGCCGGGTGGCCGAAAAATAACCGCTTTCGCGGTAGGGCGCATTGACCAGTACCGAATCTTTCAACGCCCGATCGGCGGTGGTCAACCAGTCGGTACCCAAAGCGGTTTGTTCCAGGTGGGCGCTGCGAAGCGATTGAGCGTATTGATCGTGTGGTGAGGTCGAGCGAAACAATTGCCCCGGCCCCACACTTGTACAGGCACCCAGCAAACCCGGCAAGAGTATAATTAGAAGTCGGTTGATGAAGAATCGGCACATGAAGAAGTAGTCGTTTACGATTTAAACGACTACTCAGGGGGCAAGGTTTTCAGAAAAAACCACCCGGCAGTTTATTTGCCCATCCAGATCTTGAAATCGCTGACCTTTTCGCGGCTGACGATGGCTTCTTTTTCAAAAACCGGTTTCAGGGTCAGTGACAGGCGGTTGCCGAAATAAGGCTGAATTTGCTCGACCGTGCCGTGGGTAACGATAACGCCCCGGTTGATGCGGAAAAACATACCGGGGTCGAGTGCTTCTTCCAGTTCGTCGAGCGTATAGTCAATGAGGTATTTCTGGTTGTTCCAGGTTTTGAAAAAGCTAAACCGTTCGTCGGTGAAGAAAAAAGCAATATCCTGCACTTCGACCGACAGCAATCGTTGTCCCAGCCGCACCAGAAACCGCCGACGGTATTCTTTTGGTTGCTGTAGCTGGAGTTCGCGCAGCAGTTTATCCAGATTGATCGCCTGATTGGAAGACTCATTTACCTCGGTCCGGCGAACATTCAGATCCCGGAATTTTTTCAGACTGCGCTGTAAATCATCCTTTTGGATCGGTTTCAGTAAATAGTCGATGCTGTTCACCTTGAACGCCTGCAGCGCGTATTCGTCGTAGGAAGTCGTAAAAATAACCGTGCTTTTCACCTCGACCTGTTCGAATATTTCAAAACTCTGCCCGTCGGCCAGTTCAATATCCATAAAAATCAAATCGGGCGACGCATTCGTTTTCAGCCAGTCGACGGTATCTTCAATGCTGGCCGTTACACCCGCAATTTCAAGCGAGGGATCCACTTCCTGCACCAGTTTTCGCAACTTCCGCACGGCCAGGTCTTCATCTTCAACAATTAATACATTCATCAGAACATCTTTTCAGGAAACGATAGCAAGTAATCGTATTTCTTTCAATTTCTGAAAAGAATACCGACCGAATTGTTTTTTCTGAAGTTTGTACTGTATAAACCGCCGTGGGAATTGCAATTTACCCGCACGAAATGCTCAGTTTTTCCGTCCCCGCGACGTCATGAAATAAATCGGAATTCCCAACCCGGCGATCAGTAAACCCATGCCGGTGTTGAACGTTTTTTCCTTGAGTAAGATGAGGCAGATGACGATCGCTACCACCATGTAAATGGCAGGGATCAGCGGATAACCAAACGCTTTGTAGGGCCGTTCGGCATTGGGTTCTTTCCGTCGAAGCAAAAACAGTCCGCCAATGGTGACGGTGTAAAAGACGAGCGACGTAAACGTACAATAATCCAGCAAGTCGCCGTAAGTGCCAGACAAACAGAGGACGGATGCCCAGACACATTGCAACCAGAGCGCAATTCCGGGAACGGCGTTGCGGTTTAAATTTGCAGCGGTTTTTAGAAACAACCCTTCTTTGGCCATCGCGTAATACAGCCGGGCACCCGAAAGAATCAGTCCATTGTTGCAGCCAAACGTGGAAACCATGATTAAAACCGCCATGATGGCGACGGCCACATCGCCAAAAATGAGCGAAACCGAAGCCGTAGCTACCCGGTCGTACGACGCAAACTGAATGCCCCGGCCCACCACATCCATGGCACTGGCCGAACCTTGCAGGGGAAGCAACGAGAGGTAGGCGATATTCGCCAGGGTATAAATTGTAGTTACCAGTAGCGTTCCGACGAACAAACTCAGCGGAATATTTTTGCGTGGATTCCGGATTTCGCCGGCAATGAACGTTACGTTATTCCACGAATCCGCGGAGAAAAGAGAGCCGATCATGGCCACGCCCAGGGCCAGCAGCAACGCCATGCCGCTGATCGGCAGTACAGAACCGTCGGCTGTGGTTTGGGTTGCGTCCCAGGCGTTCTGGAAATTCGCCGAAAGTGTGCCGGTTTTTGAGCCGAACCCGATTCCGACAATGATCAGACCCAGCAAGGCCAGCAATTTGGCTGAGGTGAACACATTTTGAATCAGCTTTCCGCTCTGGATTCCCCGGCTGTTGATCCAGGTCAGCAAAACAATACTACCAATGGCAAACAGCGCCGACGCTTTCATCGGGAACGACCCAATGGAAAAAAGAATATTTTCGGGATTTAAGGCGGGGACAAAAACCGCCGTAAACTTGGTAAAAGCCACGGCGACGGCGGCAATCGTGCCGGTCTGAATCACCGCAAATACCGTCCAACCATATACGAAACCCAGCAGCGAACCGTAAGCGCGCTGAATGTACACAAACTGGCCGCCCGCTTTGGGCATCATCCCCGCCAGTTCGCCGTAACTGAGGGCCGCCGTAACCGTAATAACGCCCGTCAATACCCAAAGAAAGATCAGCCAGCCCGCCGATCCGACGTTGCGCGACATATCGGCACTCACAATAAAAATACCGGAACCAATCATGGAACCGGATACCAGCAGGGTCGCGTCGATAAAACCCAGCGAGCGTTTTAGTTCGGTTTTTTCTTCAGTTAGGAGGTTTGTAGAATCAGACATAGGTGGGTTTTAGGCTTGGAACGGATGGAAGCGGAAGATAAAGAAAAAATCCACTGATTCGGTAAAACCGGTCTGAAAAACAAGTTTTAGGTCACCGAAAACAACTTCTTCGACAAAAACTACCTTGTAAAGAAACCGCATTGAGCGTATGGCCCGTTTCTGTCGGGAAATGACTCTTTTTTGACGTGTTCCGACAGTAGCATGGCTGGCATAACGCCTTTATTTTGCGGATTATAAACACACAAGTACTCACTCACTTTCTCTGTATGAAAAAAGCACTGCGTATACTCCTGTTCGTCGTCGGCTTTGTGGTGGTAGCTCTGCTCGGCTTTATCAGTTTCGCGGCCATCCGGGGCGTTCCCAGTTACGATGCGCCTGTCATTCAGGACATTTCCGTTAACGCTTCACCGGCGCGACTGGCACGGGGGGCGAAAATTGCCCAGATGCACTGCATTGCCTGCCATGCCGATGAAAACAAACAGTTGACCGGTCGCCAGCTGAGCGACCTTCCCAGCCTGTTCGGAACCATTTATTCGATGAATATTACCCAGGATAAAACCGTCGGAATCGGTAATTGGACCGATGGTGAACTGTATTATTTTTTGCGAACCGGTTTGCGGAAAGACGGCTCATTTGCCCCGATCATGCCAAAATTTGCGACGATGGCCGACGAAGATCTGCAATCGGTGATTGTCTGGCTACGCTCCGGCGAGGCACCGGTTCAGGCGGTGGCGAAAGAAGCGCCCAAATCTGATTTTTCGTTGTTTTCCAAATTGCTGGCCAATACCGTTATCAAACCGCTCCCCTTTCCCGAAAAAGCGATTCTGATTCCGGATAGCACGAATGAACTGGCCTTTGGCCGCTACGTGGCCGACGGTCTGGGAACCTGCTATGTATGCCACTCGGCTGACTTCACCAAACAGAATCCGCTGCATCCGGAATTGTCGGAAGGCTATTACGGAGGTGGCAACGAGATGAAAACCGCCGATGGAAAACCCATTTTTACGGCAAACCTGACCTTCGATGAGGAAACCGGTATCGCCAAAAAATATACCAAACAGCAGTTTATTCAGGCCGTGAAAGCCTGCGTTCGGCCGGATGGCGGCCTGATTCGCGGCCCGATGTTCCCGCACCAACTGACGGATTATGAAGCGGGAGCCATTTTTGAGTACCTCAAAACCGTACCGAAAATTAAGAATGACATCGCCCACAAGGAAAAAGAAGCCCTGGCAGCCAAATAAAACCGGGTTTATTCGACCGTAATTTCGTCGGCCATTACCCAGGCATCCTGTCCGGCTTTGGGCATTCCAACCGGCACTTTGCCTACATTTCGGGCAATTATCCGTATATAACGACACAAAACCGGTTCAAAGGTGAGGGTCTGGCGGATAATTGCCTTTTTCCCGCGTTCCGTTGGGTCCATCGGTACGTTTTTGACCGACCGAAACGCCTTTCCATCGTCCGAAACCGCTACCTCAACCGCTTTGGGAAGCAGGATATTTCCGGCAGTTGCTTTCACCAGCCCGATCGTCACCGATTGAATCGACTGAATTTCAGTCAGATCAATGGTCGCATTCAGGTCAGCGGTTTTCACCCCGGCGACATTCTGCATCTCTTCCAGGTAGCCAATGGTGCTGCCGTATCGGCCATCGATCAGGATCGGCGCATCCGCATTCCTCGGTTTGGTAGTTGCCGTCGCCAATTGAATGGTTTTACCAGTCACTTTTGAAACCGCAAAATTCCACGATTGCACTTCGCCGATGATCCGACCGCTTTTGACCGTAACGGCTTTTATTGTTGTCGGTTTTGTCAGATCGACCGGTTTTTCGTAGCGATTCGATTGCGCCGTGGGGTCTGAGCCATCCGTCGAAAACCGAATCTCGGCCGTCTTTTCTTTCGATTCAAGGCGTATCTGCAAACGTCCATCCATCAGGGACGTTTGTTCGGCCAGTACGTCGTAATACGATCGGGAATAGGTCACTCCTACGTTTTCGAGCCGCTGAAAAAGTTGTGGAAGACGCTGCGTAAAATCCGGCCAGTCTTTCTGTTCGGAAGGAGTCCAGGCAACTTCAGCGCCCGCGGCCGCCCGCGGCCAGACCATGTATTCAACCTCTCCGGCGGTTTTCAGGTATTCCGTCCAGACACTGGCCTGTACACCGAGGATATGTTGCTGAACACCAGCCGGTAAATCCGCCGGAGTAGGATCGTACGAATAGGTTTCTTCCAGGGGAGTAAACCGCCCGAATGCCAGTGGTTCCTGCGAGCGATCAGCCTGATAATGATCCAGATACACGTAGTTTTCGGGTGTCATAATCACATCGTGGTTCTGCCGGGCGGCTTTCAAACCGCCTTCGGTCCCGCGCCAGCTCATCACCACCGCCCGGGCCGATACGCGGGCCGCCGGGCTTTCGCCATCCATAATTTCGTCCCAGCCAATGATTTTTCGCCCTTTCGAGTTCACCCAGCGATCAATGCGGGCCGTAAAATAGCGCTGCAGCTGGTTCTCATTTTTTAACTTCAACTGCTTCATCAACTGCTGACAAAATGCACTGTTTTTCCAGGCAGTTTTCGGGCATTCGTCCCCACCAATGTGAATGTAAGGACCGGGAAATAAATCCATGACTTCGGTGAGCACGTCCTGCAGAAACGTAAACGTCTTTTCGGACGGACATAAAATATCACTGAAAATGCCCCACTTCGTAGCGGTTTCGTACGGACCAACCGAACAACCAAACTCCGGATAAGCCGCTAAAATCGCCAGCGCGTGGCCCGGTGTTTCTATTTCAGGAATAATAGTTACATATTTGGATTTCGCATACTGCACCACATCACGCACTTCATCCTGCGTATAGAAACCGCCATAGGGTTGGCCGTCAAACTGTTGCGGATCCGACTCGTAATAATGACCAATCAGGGTTTCCTTACGCCAACCGCCAACCTGCGTCAGTTTGGGGTATTTTTTGATTTCAATTCGCCAGCCCTGATCGTCGGTCAGGTGCCAGTGAAACGTGTTGAATTTGTGCAGCGCCAGCAGGTCAATGTATTTTTTGATGTACGAAACCGGAAAGAAGTGCCGGGCTACGTCGAGGTGCAAGCCGCGGTAGTTAAAACGTGGCTTGTCTTCGATCCGGCAGGCCGGAATCGACCAGTTCACCGGCGCAGTTGCCGGACTCGAACGGAAAATTTCGGGTGGCAGCAATTGGTAAATCGACTGAACCGCGTAAAAAAAACCGGCGGGTTTGGCGGCTTCAATCGTTATCGTGTTGGGTTTGCAATCAATCCGGTAGCCTTCCGTACCCAAAGAAGCTTCATTGACAGACACAAACGAAAGCAAACTACCGGTCGATCGGGTTTCGGAAGCAGTCTGGATCGGGATCGTAAAACCGCTGGCGGTATTGAATTGATGAATAAAGTTTTCGGCAATCGTTTGCAGTTCCGAATGACCCGAAGGCACTCGCACGGTTGTCGAACCGGTCAACGAAAACCGCCCGTCGCGGGCTTCCAGTTTAGCGGGTTTTGGAATGATCGAATAGGAATGAACCGACTGGCAAAAACCGGTCAACGACAACAACAAACCCAACGACAACCAAACAATTCCGGGCATAATCAAGTCAGATAAAGTATTGATCATTCAATAATAACGAAAACAAGTCCCAGCGTGCTACACGGATTTCTCATTATTGCTTTACTGGTACTGACCGGAGCGCGGTGTTTCTGCCAGACGGTTACGCAAAAATACAACATCGAAGTGGCCGGTTTTCGGATTGGAACGATGGCAGTCGCGCAAATTACCAGCCCGAATTCGGTGGTATACGATCAGGTCAGCGACGTCGAATGCTGGTTTTTCGGGAAGGTGAAAGTGCTTTACAAAACCGTATCCCGCTTCGACCCGGCTACTCGCCAACTCCTCCATTCCGACATCGACGCCCTATCGAACCACGGGAATTATCAGTCAGACATTATCTGGCAAAAAGATCATTACGATATCAATGTCCGGCAATATAAATACGAACGGAAAGCGACTGAATCGCAGCCTATCGACTTCACGGCCATGCGGTTATACTACGAAGAACCCATTGGCCGCACCCGCGTTTTTGCGGAATATTTTGGTGATTACGCCACCATCGAGCCAACTAAAAAAGGAAGTTACCGCGTTAGAGTCGCCGACCGGGAAGACGAGTATTTTTATGAAAAAGGAAAATTGATAAAAATTATAAAAAAGAACTCTATTAAGAATTTTGTGATACGATTAGCCGAATAACTACTTAAAGGCAATAGTTTGTATCCTACAACCCTATTTCTGCAAAATATTACAATAAAGATAAAAATATACCAATTTTAATTCTAAAAGACCAGTAATAATTTACTTATTATTTTGACAATTCCAATATTGTCAAAATATAATTTGTAGCTTAAGAATAAATACCTATAATTGTATCGTCAGCAACCTGACTCCTTACAACAAAACCTCCAGGCGAATACAATCTCTTGCAAACTTCCGGTTTGCCAATTATTCCTCCCCGCATTGACTCTTTTTGAGGTCTTCCGGCCAATCGGGAGCTACGGTTTTGCTTTGCCTTTACCTCCACCCATTCAGCGTGAATTTCTTAACTTTTTTATACAACCCAAACTAATAAGTAATGAAGCAAATCTATGCACTGCTGCTCGTCTGGATCGTTGTCGGCGGAGTCGGAAAAGCCTGGGCTCAGGACCGAACGTTATCCGGAAAAATCTCCAGTTCAGCCGATGGCTCTCCGTTACCCGGCGTCAACGTCGTTGCCAAAGGTTCCTCGAAGGGGAGCGTTTCGGACGTTAACGGAAATTATACGCTGCTCGCACCGGCCGGTACGAAAACACTGGTTTTCTCGTACATCGGTTTTCTGACGCAGGAATCGCCCGTTTCGGCCTCGACCAACGTCTACAACATTTCGATGACGGAAGCCGCCCAGAGTCTCGATGAAGTCATTATTTCGGGTTTGGCGACGAGCGTCAAACGAAGCAACGCGGCCAACGCCGTTACCCGGATTTCGTCGGATGAGCTGGTGGGTAAAACCCGCCCGGTAACGCTCGATGCGGCCATGAGCGGAAAAATTGTCGGGGCCAACATTGTCCAGAACAGCGGAGCGCCCGGTGGTGGTATTTCCGTGAAACTGCGCGGTATTTCGTCCATCAACGGAAGCTCTGAACCGCTGTATGTCGTTGATGGTGTGTTTGTTAACAACTCGCAGTTTGCTACCGGTGCGGGTTCCGGATCGTTCAGCGGGGCTGGTACAAATCAGGACCAGGCACCCAACCGGATTTCGGACATCAACCCTGCCGACATCGAGTCGATGGAAATCCTGAAAGGCCCCAGTGCAGCCGCCATCTACGGAACGCGCGCCAATGCCGGGGTCATCATCATTACGACCAAAAAAGGGAAAGCCGGGAAAACCAAAGTAAGCTTTGGGCAGGACGTGGGTTTCTCGTCGGCGATCAAATTATTGGGTTCGGAAGGCTGGAGCCTGGACCCGATCGGCCCGGAAGGACAGACTAAATTTGATTATGTATTCGGGAACGGAACGGTCGGCAGCGGGAGTAAAACCGAGATCGAACTCTGGCAGAAAGCCACCGCCGAAGGGAAAATCTACGATTACGAAAAATACATTTACGGCAATACCGGAAAAATCACCAACACCCGCCTGAGCGTTTCGGGCGGGAACGACAAAACGAAGTTTTACTTCGCTACGGCGCTGAACGACGAAACCGGCATTCAGAAAGGCACCGGTTTTCAGCGAAAATCGATCCGGTTGAATGTGGATCACAAACTGGCGAAGTGGGTCGACTTCTCGATTGGCTCCAACTACATGCGAACCGGTGCGCAACGGAGCTTCAGCGGAAACGACAACCGCGGGGTTTCGATCGGTTACACGCTGGCGTACACACCCAATTACGCCCAACTGTTCCCGGTCAACGGCGTGTATCCGCTCTCACGCTACACCGGCGACAGTCCGATTGCCATTGCCGAGCGCACGATCAACGATGAAAATACCAACCGGTTTATTCAGTCGTTCACCAGCAACATTTACTTCCTGCAAAAACCCAACAGCACGCTGAAACTGGCCTTGCAGGGCGGTTTGGATTATGTGAACACGGAAGCCGAGGTTTATTTCCCGGAAGATTTGCAGTCGCAGTTGACGCGGGCGACTCCGGGGGCGTCGCGGTATTCGAAAAACCGGAGCTTCAACACCAATTTGCAGGCTTTCCTGATCTACAACTGGCAGTTGATGGGTGGCAAACTTGATTTGACCTCGCAGGTGGGAACGGTTCGGTTAACGACCGACAATGACTTTAGCTGGATTCAGGGCGACGGTTTGTTACCGAAACAGAAAAACCCGAATACCGGTAGCGTCCGGACGTTCAGCGAAACCTGGCAGGCCTGGCAGGATGTGGGTATGGTGGCCCAACAGGAAGCTAACTACCAGGACAAGATTATCGGTACGGTTGGGATTCGGTTTGACAAATCGAGTCTGAACGGCGACAACGAGAAGTGGTACGGTTTTCCACGGGCATCGCTGGCCGTCAACGTCGCGAAGTTCGGTTTCTGGGATTACGAACCGATCAGCCAGTTGAAACTGCGCGGAGCGTTCGGTCGAACCGGGGGTGTGCCGGCATATGGTAACATCTTTACCTCGTTGGGTACGACGATCATCGACGGTCAGCTTGGTTCGGTAACGCCAACGAGCGTGGGGAATCCGACCATCGAGCCCGAAACCGCGCAGGAAGTGGAATGGGGCGTTGACCTCGGCTTGTTCAAAAATCGCATCAATCTGGAAGCGACCTACTACGACAAAAAAGTCTTTAACCTCCTGAATCCGTATACGTTAGCATCAGGAACGGGCGTAACGCAGTTCAACGCGTATCCGGTTGGTGATTTGCAAAACAAAGGGGTTGAGCTGGGTTTGAACGTCGTACCGGTCGAACTGTCGAACTTCACCTGGACCTCGCAGGTGCAGTACTGGTTCAACCGCAGCAAAATCACGCGGCTCGAAATTCCGAACACGACGGTTGGCTCTGGTTTCAGTATTTACGGCCGGAACCAGTTGCGGCTCGGCGAGTCGCCGACGCGCTGGTTTGGCTCCCCGAACGTAGCGGATGCCCAGGGCGTTGCGCAGGCAACCCGTTACGAAGACGCCCAGCCTCGCTACCAGATTTCGTTTTCGAACCAGTTCAAACTGTTCCAGCACTTCGATCTGTCGTTCCTGCTGCACACCAGCCAGGGTAATTACAACTCCAACCTGACGATCAAGCAGAAAGATACGGGCGGCACCACCACCGACTGGAGCAAAGTTGAGAACCTGTACGGCAATGTGGGTCTGCCAAACGGCCGGGCGCGGCTCCCAACCAACCCGAACGTCACGGCCCGCGAATTCATTCAGGATGCCAGCTACGTGCGGCTGCGGGAAGTTTCGTTGTACTACACCATTCCGAAAGCACTGTTAACCAAGGCGTTTGGTAACGTGGTTTCCAACGTAAAGGTCGGCGCGTCGGCGCAGAATCCGCTCACCTGGACCAACTACAAGGGCTACGATCCGGAAGTTTCCAACTTCGGAAACCAGTCGGTGGGTGCCAGCGTCGATAACGCGGCTTTCCCGAACAGCAAGCGGTTGTTCTTCCACCTGGCGGTCGATTTTTAAGTCACGGTTAACCCAACATTATTCTACATGAAATTCTCTCTGAAACATATCGTTCTACTGGCCGGACTGGCATTTACCCTGCTTTCCTGCAGCTTTTTCGAGGTCGAAAACAGCATCGATCCCAACAACCCTCCGCTCGAATCGGTTTTGACCAATGCGTCCCGCATTCAGATCAACCAGCTGGGCATCGGGATTCAGTCGGCCATCCGCAACGGGCGGTCCAACTACGTTCTGGTGGCCGGGTCGATTGGCCGGGAAATCTACAACCTGGCGTCGACCGAGTTGACCTGGACCACCGAATTGCTCGGCAGTACCAACGGCGGTTTTAGCGCCACGACCCTGTTCAACGGGTATTATGCCGACTTCGCCCAGACCCGTCGACGGGCTGAGTACTTCCGGATTGCCGCCGAAAACTCCGCACCGGGCGCCCTGACCGATGCCGAGAAGGAAGGGATCAAGGGTTTCGTCAATACGGTGGATGCCTACACGATGCTGATTATGCTGAACATGCAGTATAAAAATGGCATTCGGATCAAGTATACGGATTTGTACAGCCCGGGCGACATGCTGAAACCGGGTCCGTTTGTTTCGTACGAAGACGGTCTGAAGGAAATTCGGCGACTGCTCGACGAAGGAGCCACGCAACTGGCGGCTGGCGGTACGGCGTTTGGCTTTACGGTGACGAGCGGCTACGCCGGTTTTAACACGCCTGCCAACTTCCGGAAATTCAACCGGGCATTGGCGGCCCGCACGGCCATGTACCAATCGGACTGGACCGGTTTACTGACGCTCCTGAACGACTCATTTTTCGATCTGAACGGTGCGATGACGACCGGTCCGAACTTCACGTATTCCACCACTTCGGGCGACATTGTGAATCCGCAGTTCCAGCAAATGAATACTACGGCTTCGCCCGTGGTGGCCCAGGCGCTGTTCATTTCGCAGGCCGAAGCGGGCGATACGCGTTTGAAAAAAGTAACGAAACGGACGTCATCGCGCGCTTTAAGTGGAATTATCGGGGAATACGATGCGTCCCTCTATACGACCAGCACCGCGCCAATTTCGATCATCCGGAACGAAGAACTGATTCTGATGTATGCCGAAGCCATGATTCAAACCGGAAAACTGGCCGAGGCCGTTACGGCCCTGAACAAGGTGCGGGTGGCTGCCGGGTTGAAAGACCTGGCGACGGCCAAACCGGCGATTGTCAACGACAAAAACGGCCTGATCGACGAATTGCTGAATCAACGCCGGTATTCGCTGTTTTACGAAGGTCACCGCTGGTTCGATATGCGCCGGTATGGTCGGTTAACTCAATTGCCCAACGATCAACCCAACCACAAGGTGTACGATCAGTTGATCCGGCCGTTTGCCGAAGTGCAGTGGGACGCAAAAAATCCGCAGTAAGAATCCAAACCCAATCCTTTCCTATATGACTATGACACGAATCCATTCAACTCCGCCGGTCCGGTGGGCATTGGTCATGCTGACCCTGCTCACCACACTGACCGGTTTTGCCCAGACGAAGCTCAAGTTTGATATTTCGTATCCAACGGCCATCAGTTCGACTCCGCTCACGGGCCGGATGTTTCTGATCATTTCACGCAAAGACAGCACCGAACCGCGACTTCAGGTGGGCCGTTACGGGACGCAGTTCTGGGGTGTCGATTTCGAGAAACTGGCTTCGGGCAAGGCCGTGACCATCGACGGCACAACGCTGGGCTACCCGATCAACGCCCTGAAAGACGTTCCCAAAGGCGAGTATTTTGTACAGGCGGTTTTGAACAAATACACGGAATTCAAGCGGTCGGACGGGCATACGGTCTGGATGCACATGGATCAGTGGGAAGGCCAGCAGTGGACCCGCTCGCCGGGCAATGTCTATAGCCCCGTTCAGAAAATTACGATCGATCCGACGAAAAGCGAAACCATCAAGCTGGAAGTCTCGAAAGTAATTCCGCCGATTTCGGTGCCAGCCGACACCAAGTGGGTGAAGCACATCAAAATTCAGAGCGAAAAACTGACGAAATTCTGGGGTCACCCGATTTTCATCGGCGCGACTATTTTGTTACCAAAAGGCTACGACGAAGAACCGGGCCGGATGTATCCGACGGTTTATCAGCAGGGACACTTCTCCACCGCCCCCCCGTTCCGGTTTGCCGAAAATCCGAACAACGAGTTTTACAAAGACTGGACGGCGGACAATGCGCCCAAGTTTATCGCCATTACGCTGCAACATCCGTCGCCGTATTTCGATGATTCGTACGCGGTCAACTCGGCCAACAACGGCCCGTTTGGCGACGCCATTCACGAAGAGCTGATTCCGGAAATCGAGAAGAAATTCCGCTGCATCCGCGAAGGTTACGCCCGGTTATTGACCGGCGGTTCGACCGGCGGCTGGGAATCGTTCGCGCTACAGGTTTGGTACCCGGATTTTTACGGCGGAACCTGGTCGTTTGCGCCCGATCCGCTCGATTTCTGGAATGTCGAAGGCATCGATATTTACAAGGACAAAAATGCGTTCTATAAAGAGTATGAATGGTACAAGGTTCCGACGACGAACACGCGGATTCCGGCCACGGGTGAAGCCCGTCTGACCTCCGAGCAGCGGAACACAATGGAACTGGTGAACGGCACGAAAGGCCGCTCGGGGGGTCAGCTCGACATCTGGAGCTCGGTGTTCGGGCCGGTGGGTGCCGACGGGTATTTCAAACCGCTGTTCGACAAAAAAACCGGGGTGATCGATCCCAGCGTAGCCACTTACTGGAAAGAGCATTACGACCTGCACTACTACCTGGAGAAAAACTGGGCGACGGTGGGTCCGAAACTGGTGGGTAAACTGAACATTATTGTGGGGCGGATGGATGATTTCTTCCTTAACTTTGGGGTGTATAAAGTCGACGAGTTTTTGAGCAAAACGACCAATCCGGCTTATGGCGGTTCGGTAACGTACGGCGACCGGGGAGGTCATAGCTGGCGACCCTATTCCAACGGCGAATTGCTCAAGATCATGGATGCCCACATTAAAAAAATGGCTCCGGCAAAAAGTGCGACCACAAAAGCCAACTAGTGAATCGATCCTATGAAAACTACTGTCAAAATACTGTCGCTGATCCTGCTGCTGATCGTCTGGCGGGGATTGGAACAGCCACTGCTGGCGCAATTGCCCGCCAATAAAGCGGATTCGCTGTACATCCTGGAAAATTACACCAAGCTGGAGCGGATGGTGCCGATGCGTGACGGCGTGAAACTGTTTACGTCGATCTACGTTCCGAAAAACACCTCGCAGAAATACCCGATCATGTTCGACCGGACGCCCTACAGCGTGGCACCCTACGGCGAAGACAAGTATAAAACCTCGCTGGGGCCTTCGATGGTGTTCGCGCGCGACGGGTATATCTTTGTCTATCAGGACGTTCGGGGCCGCTGGATGTCAGAAGGAAATTTCGTAGCGGTTCGGCCGCACATCGCCAACAAAAAATCCAAAACCGATGTGGACGAGAGTTCGGATACGTATGATTCCATTGACTGGCTGATCAAAAATATCCCGAACAACAACGGACGTGTGGGCACCTGGGGCATTTCGGCACCCGGTTTTTACACCACCATGACGGCCATCGACGCGCATCCGGCGCTGAAAGTGGTTTCGCCCCAGGCACCGGTTACAGATTGGTACATGGGCGACGACCGGCACCACAACGGCGCGTTTTTCCTGATGGGAACCTTTGCCTTCCTGTCGTCGTACGGCCAGCCTCGCCCCGTTCCGACATCGAAGGGAGGGCCACGTTTTACCGGCTACGACACGCCGGATTCCTACAAGTTTTACATGAATGTCGGGCCACTGTCGAAGGTCAACGAGAAGTATTTTAAAGGCGAAAACGCGCTCTGGCAGGAGATGATGGTGCACGACAATTACGACGAATACTGGCAAAGCCGGGCAGTCGTTCCGCATTTGAAGAACATCAAACCGGCGATTTTGACCGTTGGCGGCTGGTTCGATCAGGAGGATTTATACGGTCCGCTGAAAGTCTACGCGGGGATCGAAAGTAAAAACCCGAAGACGACCAACAAACTGGTGATGGGTCCGTGGATTCACGGCGGCTGGGCGCGCAGCACGGGCGAAACGCTGGGAAACATCCGGTTTGGTGCCAAAACCGCCCCGTATTACCGGGAGAAAATCGAGTTTCCGTTCTTCAATCATTACCTGAAAGACGGTCCGGACCCGCAACTTCCGGATGCGTCGATCTTCCTGACGGGGGCCAACGAGTGGAAACAATACAGCCAGTGGCCGCCGAAAGAGTCGCAGGAACGGAACATTTACCTGCACACCGGCGGCAAACTGTCGTTTGAACCGCCGAAGGAAAATGAGCCGGTTTTTGACGAATACACGAACGATCCCAAAAAACCGGTTCCGTATACCAACAACGTCCAGATCATTCGGGGCAGTGACTTCATGTACGAAGACCAGCGGTTTGCAGCTGCCCGCCCGGATGTGATGGTGTACGAGTCGGAAGCGTTGACCGAAGACCTGACGATTACCGGAAACGTGATGGCGAATCTGTTTGTGACGACGAGCGGCACCGACGCCGATTTTGTGGTGAAACTGATCGACGTTTATCCCGATTCCACGACGCTGACCAGCCCGATTCCGACGACCAAAATGGCCGGTTTTCAGCTGCTGGTGCGGGGTGAAGTCATGCGGGCGAAGTTCCGCAACAGCTTCTCGAAACCGGAGCCGATGAAACCGGGCGAGGTTTCGGAAGTGAAGTTCGACATGCAGGATGCGGCCCATACGTTCAAAAAAGGGCACAAACTGATGGTGCAGGTGCAAAGTTCGTGGTTTCCGCTGGTGGACCGAAATCCGGGCAAATTCATGAACATTTATGACGCCACGGAAGCCGATTTCCAGAAAACGACCCAACGGGTTTACTTTTCGAACAAAAATCCGTCGCACGTCAAAGTGCGGGTGTTGAACAAGAGTATGTAAGCGTTTTGTGAATAAACAAACCGCCGGGCTGTAAGGGAGAAATCGCTTTACAGCCCGGCGGTTTTTGTTTATGTGGTTTTGAGAAAAAACCGTCAGCAAAATACCCGGTTTTCAGCACGACGGAAAGAAAAAGTTGTCTGGAAAACCGGCACCTTTCGGAATGTCCTGTATCTTGCAACCAACCCTTCCGTTGCCGATCCATAAGCCGTTTCATTTGTTTATCGGATAAAGTGTATAGTTTGGGACTCTAATCACCTGCCAATGAACCATAAACGTTCGACTATAAACTGTTTCTACTAACCAGTTTTCCCGATGAAAACACGATTTCTACTCTTCCCGGTTTTGCTTCTTGGACTGGTAGCCGGTTCCGCATCGGCCCAGCAAAACCGGCTGAAACCCGGTTTTGAAAAAGCTGAATTCATCGAAATGCTCCGGGTAGCGGCTGGTCATGTCGACTCCGTAACGATTGATTTGCCCCAGCGATGCAAGAAACTATACCGCTCGCCCACCGTCGGCCTGGACAACAAATGGGAACTCTGGCAGCGTGACGACGGCGTCGGTATCATCAGCATTCGGGGAACGACGCTCGATCCGTTGGGTTGGGTAGAAAACTTCCATGCCGCGATGGTACCCGCTGCGGGCCAGATTAAACTGAGTTCGACGGAAACCGTTTCCTACAAACTGGCCAAAAATCCACGGGCGGGGGTACATGCCGGTTGGCTCATTGGTACGGTTTATCTCGCCAAAGACATACTTCCCAAACTGGATTCCTGCATTCAGAAAGGAACGAAGGAGTTTATCATCACCGGCGACAGCCAGGGCGGGGCCATTTCCTTTTTAATGAATTCGTATCTGCATAGTCTGCTGGGAAACCGCCTGCCCGCCGATCTGCAGTTTAAGACCTATTGCATTGCCGCCCCCAAACCGGGCAACCTTTCGTATGCCTACGATTACGAGGTGATGACCCAGGGCGGCTGGGCTTTCAACGTAGTGAACTCGGCGGATTGGGTGCCCGAATTTCCGATGACGGTGCAAACGACCGACGACTTCAACCTGACCAATCCGTTTACGACCCTCAAAAAGGCCATCAAAAAACAGAAATTCATCAACCGGCTGGCCCTCAACTACGTCTTTAACAAGCTGGACAAACCGAGCCGCAAAGCCCAACGGCGGTATCAAAAGACCCTGGGTGGCTATGTCGGCAAGATCGTTCGAAAAACGCTGCCGGATTATCAGCCAGCCGCCTATTTCCCGAGCAGTCATTTCGTTCGGGCGGGACAAACCATCGTGCTGGATGCCGACGAAACGTATTACCAGCAGTTTCCGGTCGAGGAAAAGCAGTTGTTCAAAAACCACCTGCTGAAACCCTACCTGTTTCTCGGAAACCGCCTGAAATAACGGTTTTCCGGTAAAACCGCTTAGCCAATTTTACAATCAATTCAACTTCCTAACCCTTTCAAAAACCGCATTTCGTTTCAATGAAAATTCGAGTTCTTAGTTTCCTGATCAGCCTGTTCCCCGGTTTTGTCATGGCCCAAACCGCCATTGGCGTTGTTAAATCCGAGTTTATTTATGAAACCGCACCGTTCCCATCCTGTCACGCGTCGACGCTGGCCGAAACACCCGAGGGCGTCGTAGCGGCCTGGTTTGGCGGCACGGATGAACGCGATCCCGATGTGGGCATCTGGTTCAGTCGCAAAACCGGTTCGGGCTGGACGGCACCCGTCGAACTGGCCAACGGGATTCAGGCCACCGGCCCCCGGCAACCGACCTGGAACCCCGTTTTATTTCAGATGCCCAAAGGCCCGCTGCTCCTGTTTTATAAAGTCGGCCCCAGTCCTTCGACCTGGTGGGGCATGCTGATGCGTTCGGACGACGGTGGTAAAACCTGGACGAAACCCACGCGGCTGCCCGACGGCATTGTAGGTCCGATCAAGAACAAACCGGTGTTGCTGGCTTCCGGCAAATTGCTTTGCCCGTCGAGCAGCGAAGACAACGGCTGGCGGTTACACATGGAAAGCAGCACCGACGGTGGCAAAACCTGGCAAAAAACCGCTGCCCTCAACGATGGCAAGGAATTCAGTGCCATTCAGCCCAGTATTCTGTTCCATCCCAACGGGCGGTTGCAGTTGCTGTGCCGCAGTAAAAACAAGAAAGTGCTGGAATCCTGGTCGGACGATGGCGGCACGAACTGGACGGCGTTGAAACCCACGGAATTGCCCAATCCCAACTCCGGAACGGATGCCGTGACCTTGAAAGACGGCCGGCAATTGCTGGTGTATAACCACACCCCAAAAGGACGCTCACCGCTCAATGTGGCCGTATCGCCCGATGGCAAACGCTGGCAGGCGGCTGTGGTGCTGGAAAACGAGCCCGGTGGTGAATTTTCGTATCCGGCGGTGATCCAAACCCGCGACGGGCTGGTGCACATTACCTACACGCATCACCGGAAAAAAATAAAATACGTGGTGTTGGACCCGGCCAACTTAAAACTGACGGAGATTCAGAATGGGCAATGGCCGAATCCGTAAAAGAGGTGGCAGGCTGAACAGAACCGGGAAATCAGCGCGTGGATTGCTGTTGAATGACGGTTTTCAGGCGTTCGATTTCCTGATTCTGGCTGTCGGCTTTGAAGTAATAATACAAACCGGCAATCAGAAAGATCTTGGATAGAATAAAGACGGCAACGAAAGCGATGCGCCAGTATTTATGGACGCGAATGTAGGTATCGCTAAAGGCAACTTCTAAGTAATCCGGTTTTTCGGGTTGAGGTTCGGCGGTTTTGCCATCGTCATTGCTTTTTTCCCGCTTTTTAATATCCCGGCGAACGGTTCGGGCCTCGATCAGCTCCCAGGTGCCCGTAGGTGGTGGAACTGAATTTTCAAGGCAATATGATTCAATGACCACTTCAAGATCGTCTATTGCGGAGGATATTTCCGGATAAAGCACCTTCATCTGCTGGACTTCGTGCTGTTCCTCTTCGGAGGCTATTCCCAACAAATAGGCTTCTAAAACGCCACTCGCTATATATTGCTGAATATCCAATTTTCTACCTAATTACGATCTGCGAAACACATGAATAAAATCACGAACGGCTTTTAGCAACTCTGGTTTTGACAGGCCCGATTGTTCGGAAATTACTTCAAATGAGTATCCCTGACGAAATGATAAATCAAAAACAGACTCCGGTGAGTAACTTCCGGTGGACGAAAATGGTTCCTGACAGGCCGTATCCCGTTCCATCAACCTCCCTTTCAATTCCAGTGCTTTGGAACGCGCTACCCGGATAATCGAGATAGCAGGATTGACCGTTGTATTCGAAAATGAAGCTAGTTGTGTGGATGTAAAGACCTGCAATAAAGCTTCCTGAGCTAAATGAGTTTGCGGGAGTATTTGCAGGATAACCCCGTAAGCCATTGCGCCAAAGCGATCGTATAAGGCTCGCTGATCAACAGGAGTTTGTTGTTGCCGTAAGGCCCCATTCCCATTTGATCGATCAAATTCATTCATGCCATCCCATATTAATGAAACAAATTCGCATTAATCAGATGCAGACCTTCTGGTTGAGCATTAACCGGCTTCTGATGCAATTTAGTTTTTGTTCCTCGTTTCCAAGGAAATCCGCACAAAGTTAATGCCAAAATAGGGATAATTTTGTAGAAAATAGTTTCAATTCCACCGGATATTGCCCGACAAGCCAACGAGCCGCATACAGCCCATTTCTTACCATTTTGTCACCAGCCGATCCGGGATTCGCTCTTTGGCAATCCAAATCCATTTTCAAACCAGGCGAAAACCTCGTAAAGCAGATTCCATTGCCCGAACGTTTCTGTTCCTATTACTATACGTCAGCGGTGTGAATCCTTCCCATCAAAAGATTCTACTTTGAGCGATTCGCTGCTACGCACTTTAAAAATCCGTATCTTTGCGCTTGATTTCAAATCCCCGTACGATCGTGAGTTACAAAGAACATAAGAACCTGAATTACGCGCAGGTTGGCGATGCCGTTTTAGCCTTCTGGAAAGCCAATCGCGTCTTTGAACAGTCCGTCGAAACCCGCGAGGGCCGACCGACATTCACGTTTTATGAAGGCCCTCCGTCGGCCAACGGAAAACCGGGTATTCACCACGTCATGGCGCGGGCGATCAAGGATATTTTTTGCCGGTACAAAACGCTGCAGGGTTTTCAGGTAAAACGCAAAGGCGGTTGGGATACCCACGGTTTGCCCATTGAGTTGCAGGTTGAAAAAGAACTCGGAATCACGAAAGATCACATCGGCAAACCCGAATCTGAAGGCGGCATCAGCATTGAGGAATACAACAAAAAGTGCCGGGAAGCCGTCATGAAATACACGGACCTCTGGAACGACCTGACCGAAAAAATGGGCTACTGGGTCGATCTGGAAAATCCGTATGTTACCTACCAGAGCGAGTATATCGAATCCGTCTGGAATTTACTCAAGAAGCTCTACGACAAGGGATTATTATACAAAGGGTATACCATTCAGCCGTATTCGCCCAAAGCCGGAACCGGTCTGTCGTCGCACGAACTGAACATGCCCGGCACGTACAAAGACGTGAAGGACACCACAATTGTGGCGATGTTTAAGATCAAAGGGAAAGTGGAGGAAGGGAATAAAGGAGGAACGGATACGGTCTCCTCTCCTCCCCTCCTCCTTTCCTCCTTTCCCCCTTCTACCTACATCCTCGCCTGGACGACCACCCCCTGGACCCTGCCCGCCAACTCGGCGCTGACCGTTGGGAAGGATATCGACTACGTGTTGGTGAAAACATTCAATCCGTACACGTATGAACCGGTGAATGTGGTCTTGGCAAAAGCCTTGCTGGGTCGCTGGTTCAACGAAAAAGGACGGGACGGCGATTTTGAAGGGTATGCGGCTTCGGACAAAAAGCTGGTTCCGTGGACGATCGTGGGCGAGTTTAATGGGTCGGAACTGGCCGGAATCGAATACGAGCAACTCCTCCCCTACGTTCAGCCCGAAACGCCAGCTTTCCGCGTCATCCTCGGTGATTTCGTGACAACTGAAGACGGTACGGGCGTGGTGCATACAGCCCCGACCTTCGGTGCTGATGACTTCCGGGTTGCCCAGCAAAACGGCATTCCGCCCATCATGGTGAAGGACGAGAACGGAAAAGAGGTGCCTATTGTCGACAAACACGGCCAGTTCGTGAAAGAAATCGGTGAATTCGGCGGCCGCTACGTGAAAGAGCAATATTATTCCGACGAAGAACAGGAAGCTCCGGAGTTCAAACCGACGGACGTTCTGATTGCCATCAAACTGAAGGCTGAAGGCAAGGCGTTCCACGTTGAAAAATACGAACACCCCTATCCGCACTGCTGGCGGACCGACAAACCGGTTTTGTATTACCCGCTCGATAGCTGGTTTGTCAAAACGACAGCGGTGAAAGACCAACTGGTGGCGCTGAACAAAACCATCAACTGGAATCCCGAAAGCACCGGAACCGGGCGGTTTGGTAACTGGCTCGAAAACCTCGTTGACTGGAACCTGAGCCGCAGCCGGTTTTGGGGAACGCCCCTGCCGATCTGGCGCAACGAAACCGGCGACGAAATCTGCATCGGTTCCGTTGCCGAGCTGAAAACCGGTGTTGAAAAAGCCATTGCTTCCGGCCTGTTATCAGACGTGCAAAAAGCACAAAATGAAGCCTATCTGGACCATCTGGCAACGGGCGATTATGACCTCCACCGGCCCTATGTCGACGATATTTACCTCGTCTCGGAGTCTGGTAAAGTGCTGCAACGCGAAACCGATCTGATCGACGTCTGGTTCGATTCGGGGGCCATGCCCTACGCCCAATGGCATTATCCGTTCGCGAACAAGGACGTCTTTGATAAGGCGTACCCCGCCGATTTCATTTCCGAAGGGGTCGATCAGACGCGTGGCTGGTTCTTTACGCTCCACGCCATTTCGACCATGCTCGGCCGCATGGATGGCGAAAATGATTCGTCGGTCGCGTTCAGAAATGTGGTTTCGACCGGTTTGGTGCTGGACAAAAACGGCAACAAAATGTCGAAGCGGCTGGGGAACGCTGTCGATCCGTTTGCGACGCTGGAAACCTACGGCGCCGACGCCACGCGCTGGTACATGATTACCAACGCCGAGCCCTGGGACAACCTGAAATTCAACATCGACGGCATTGCTGAGGTACAGCGCCGGTTTTTCGGAACGCTCTCGAATACGTATTCGTTCTTCGCGCTGTACGCCAACCTCGACCAGTTCGATTTCGACGGTGTGCGCACGATTCCCGTTGATCAGCGGCCGGAACTGGATCGCTGGATTCTATCGAAACTGCAATCGCTGGTGCTGGAAGTGGAACAGCAGTTTGAGAACTATAACCCGACCAAAGCCGGGCGGGCAGTTCAGGATTTTGTTAACGACCAGTTGTCGAACTGGTACGTCCGGCTTTCACGCCGGCGTTTCTGGAATGCCCCGAAAACCGCAACGGGCGAATTAACCGAAGACACCCGCGCGGCTTACGAAACCCTGCATGAGTGTCTGATAACGGTTTCAAAACTGATGTCGCCCATTGCTCCGTTCTACGCCGACTGGCTGTACCGCAACCTGACCAAAGAAGCCGAATTGTCGGTTCACCTCACGGAATTTCCGAAAGCAGAAACCGCCCTGATCGACAGCGACCTGGAGACATCCATGCAACTGGGTCAGGACATTTGTTCGCTGGTTCACTCGCTGCGGAAAGGGCACAAAATTAAGGTTCGCCAGCCACTGACGAAGGTCCTGATCCCGGTTTTGAACGAAACCACCCGGCGGCAGATCGAGCACGTTTCACCCATCATTCAGTCGGAAGTAAACGTAAAATCTGTGGAGTTTATCGACGATGCGTCCGGTATTCTGAAGAAGAAAATCAAGCCCAACTTCAAAACGCTGGGACCGAAATTTGGTCCGATGATGAAGGACGTAGCGACCACGATCAACACGATGACCGAAGACGATATCCGCAAACTCGAAGCCGCCGGAAGCATGCAACTGGCTATCGGGGAGATCACAATGGCTGACGTGGAGATTCGGACGGAGGATGTGCCGGGCTGGATTGTCGCCAGCCAGAATGGGTTGACGGTGGCGCTGGACGTGACCATCACGCCCGAATTGCGTCAGGAAGGCATTGCCCGCGACTTCATCAACCGCATCCAGAATCTGCGGAAAGACCAGAATTTCGACGTCACGGATAAGATTCGGATCGAGTTGGAGCAAAACCGGGCTGAAGGCCCGAACGATGTTCTGGCCAGCGCGATTGAAACACACCGGGACTACATTTGTCAGGAAGTACAGGCGTTGTCGCTGGAGTTGGTCAGCGATCTGAACGGCAACGCGACGGAAATCGAAATGGATGAATTCCTGCTGCGGTTATCCGTCAAAGTCGCGTAAACGTACCCACGGACTTTAGTCCGTAAGATCCCAATTACAGCTTGAATTTTGGAATTATTAGGATCTCA
This sequence comes from Larkinella rosea, assembly GCF_003858635.1. Lineage (GTDB taxonomy): Bacteria > Bacteroidota > Bacteroidia > Cytophagales > Spirosomataceae > Larkinella > Larkinella rosea. The sequence continues at coordinate 155,150 of NZ_RQJO01000009.1, read as the reverse complement.
CGAACTAAAGTCCGTGGGTACGTTATTTCACCAGCAGTTTCTTCACGAACTGCCGGTTTTCTCCTGTAATCTGAATAAAATACGGGCCGCTGGATAATTTCGGAAGCAAAAACCGCTTTTCGTTTCCATTCAACTGGAAAGCCTGTTCCTGAATGAGCCGTCCCTGAACATCGGTCAGCGTCGTCTGAACGGTTTCGTGAGCGCCAAAACCCAAAAATCGCAGAGTTACATCCGACTGAGTGGTGACTGGATTTGGGAAAACCAGTACATCGGTTTTTTCTCCATTTTCAATCACAATTCCTTCCCGCGCCGAAGCCGAACTGGCCAGGTAAATTTTATCCACATAACAAACCGGTCGGGCACTTCCCGTCGCTTCCTGGAAGTAAATATCAGACACCGAAGTTGGGCTATTGAATGTCGAAAGCGGAATGGTGATTTGCTTCCACTGATTGGCTGTTGTCGTGACAGTATAATACGGTCCTCCCCCATTCAGGATAATGCGAATTTGCTGCCCGGTATTGGTACCGCCGTGAATCCAGAATTTCAGGTGCGTCAATCCCGACAGACTCACCGGAGAATTGGCGTGCAGATACAACCCGGCCCAGCCCGCATCGTATTTCACCGACAATGATTTCGTACCGCTTTGAACCGGCGTTGTGTTGCTGAAATTCCGGGTGGTACTCCACGACCAATCGGCCCAATTGCTATTGAGCGCATCTTCGTAGATCAAATAAGTTATTGCTGATGAACCGGTTACTGTCACCGAAGTAGTGGCGGTTTTGGTGCAGGAGTTGAGCCCCACCGTCAGCGAGTACGATCCGGTAGCCGCCGTTGTCACGTTGACAATGGACGGATTCTGCGTGTTGGCCGTAAAATTATTCGGCCCGCGCCAGTTGTACGTTGCGCCCGTTCCGGCATTTGTCGCCGACAGGTTCAGCGTTTGACCGGCTGCTACCGGACTATTGCTAGCCGCCACCGCCGTCGGAATCGCATTGACGGTTACGGAGGTCGTCGCGGTTTGCGACGTCCCGCCCGATGGCGTCGCTGTCAGTGTGTACGAACCGGTTGCAGTGGTATTGGCGTTGGGAATTGTCGGATTTTGCTGGGTGGATGTAAACCCGTTCGGCCCACGCCAGGAATAGGTCGCGCCGGTTCCGATGTTCGATGCCAGCAGGTTCAGCGTTTGTCCGGCACAAACCGGGCTGTTGCTCGATGCGGCAACTGTCGGTGGAGTTGTTCCACCGTTTTCGGAAAAATAAGCCACCACAAACGTGTAGGCCGCCTGGTAATAAATGGCAGGTTCCGTGACTTCCCACGACGCATCCGGCCAAACCGTATTCCAATCGCGGTAGGCTTTCATCGGCGGCTCGCCTTTCGGGGGCGTCGCTGTGCCGGAATAATATTGATTGGCACCACCCGCCACAAAACCGGGTGCCGGGCCAAATTGCGAACCAGCGCCGTCATACTTCGCCGAACCGTCGCGATACCAGCTGTGGTAAATTTCCATCACGCTGTTGTCGCCACCCAGATTGGCCCCTTTCGTGCCCATGTTGCTCAAATACAGCCACGCCAGCGGGTTTCGGCCGTGCATGTAATGCAGGTACTCTTCGGCAATTTCCTTATAGAGAGCGGTTTTAGCCGGATTGATGCCCAATTCGGCCGATAGGATAGCAATTTGAGCCCATTTCATTTTTAACTGATTGGAACCCCAGGTGTAGTGACCGCTCCACATGAAGCCCAGATACGGGTCGTTTTTACTAACGTAATTTGACTCGATGTTCCAGTCCATCGCGTTCTGGAAACGGCTTTTTAACTCGGTAACAATAGAGGATGTCGCATTCGGCGTTTGACAATACACAAAATATGCCCGGTTCAAATCCAGGCACAGCGAGGCATCCAGATTGCCGTTTGAGAAAGGATGAAAACCGTTCTCACTGGTCGCATTGATATTTTTGTAATTACTCTCAAAATATGTTTTGTATTTAGCCGTTCCGGTGGTGCGCCACAACTCGGCAGCCGCGTAAACGCGCAGGCGTTTGTCGGCGTTGGTATTGGCTCCGGCATCAGCAGCGGCTAGGGCCGCTCCGTCCGTTCCCGACGCCGGACTCATCGACGCGTTGGCTTCCAAATACATCCAGGCTTTTTCAGAAGCCGTCCTAAGCGTGGTGGCATATGCGGGATTAGCGGTCTGATAAGTCCGGGCCGCATGAGCGGTCAAAGCCGCAAAAGTGGCTGTTGCCCAGGTGGTAACATTGGTATAATACCGGGGCTGGGTGTCGGTCGCCGGATTGTCGGTGCCATTTTCGTAGCTCGTTACCGCCACGCGGTTATTAACTCCGCCGTTGCTTTGCTGCATTTTCAGCATCCAATCCAGCTCCCATTTCAGCTCGTCGAGCACATCCGGAATACCATTGCCCGATTCCGGAATAGCGGTATTGTCCGTAAAAACCGCCGGACGCAATTCGTAAGCCACCAGTAAATCCCAGAGCGTACCGCTCAAAAACGGAATGTATTTGTTGTAATCACCCGCGTCGTACCAGCCGCCGGTTACATTCCGGGCCGTACCGGTTTGGGCCGAAGTGGTGTAAAGTAGTGCGTTCGTATCCTGACCGTGGGCCATCGGGTGATTCCAGTTGCCGCCGTGGGTGGCCGAAATGGCGGTGCCACTGCGCTGGTAGAAGAAGGTCTTGACCGACGTTTTTAAAACCGGTGCGTAAATGTCGTTTTTGATTTCAAAATCATACGATTTGACGTTTCGGGTCGGATCAACGATGTAGTAGGTTCCGGGCGTTGTCAAGCCGGAAAAATCGCCATGCCAGATTTTATCACCCGAATCACCGTGGGTGTTTCCGTTGTTCCAGCCCACCACATTTCCGGTAAAAACGACGCTGTTGTCTGACTTTTTCCGAACCTGAAATTGCGTTCCTGGCGTATAACCAATGCTCCCGTTCTGTCCGTTAATTGGATCGGAGAAAACAATGATCTTTTTCGCATTAGCGCGCCAGCCAAACTGATCGACGATGATTTGTTTGCTGAGGGTTTGGGCTTTAACCGGAAGAGAAAGGTACAGCAAGCTGAATATGAAGCAACAACAGAAGAAGCGATAAAATGTCGCTGCCGAATTGGCCAGACGGGTAAACCGGTTTTTCATAGCATTATTGCAGTAAAAGATAGAAACATACCTTACTACAATAATACCATTAGTGTCTGACAATTACTAGTATCAAGAATCTGAAAGAGAAGATGGTGGGCACATCCTGCACATTCCATACGTCACACTCACCCACCATCTTACCAAAATAAACACCGGCAGGGTGGGATTGTTTAAAACTAATGCTCAGATGAGCCTATTTTGTAAAGTATTTATCGAACGCCAAATTTAGTCCACAGCCGGGCTGGTTTCCAGACTGAATTCGACGGCAGCCATCGCGTGCAGAGTCGTGGTATCAAACAACGGAACGGTGGTATGTTCGGCCTGAACCAGCAGCGGGATTTCAGTACAGCCCAGAATAACGCCTTCGGCCCCCTGCTCCGCCAGTTTTTCAATAATGGCAACAAAGCGGTTTCGGGTACTTTCACTGAAAATTCCCCTGCTGAATTCTTCGTAGATTTTCTGGTGAACGTATGCCTGTTCCTCCTCATCGGGCAGAATGACATCAATCCCATAACGGTTTTTCAACCGCCCGCGAAAAAACGAGCGCTCCATCGTGAAGCGGGTTCCGAGTAACCCCACTTTCCGAAAACCGGCTATCTGAATGGCTTCGGCGGTTACATCGGTAATGTGCAGAAGCGGCACAGACAACCGTTCGGTAACGCCCTCGGCCACTTCATGTTGGGTGTTGCAGGCAATGACCACGCAATCGGCTCCGGCCCGAACAAGGCTTTGCGCCAGCGCATCGACGGCTTTTTCGATAGATGCCCAGTCATCGGCTTTTTGCCAGATCGTATAATCCTCAAAATCAGCACTTGCCATCACCAGTTTCGCCGAATGATGACCACCTAATCGTCGCCCGATTTCCTGATTGATAACTCGATAGTAGACTGCTGAGCTTTCCCAGGTCATGCCGCCAATGATACCGATGGTTTTCATTTTCTGAGAAAGTTACTGAAAGAATACGGTTTTCAGATGACCATCGCCACGCCCCACAGCACGACAAAGAGCAGCGTCGACAAGGCCAGTTGGCCCAGTCGCGGGTTCAACTCCCCTGGTTTCTGGTGGTTGGCAACCGCCCGACCGTTCAATACGAACAGGGGAAAAGCGAGCAGGTAGAGCCAGCTAAACCAGTTGTGACCAATAATCAGGGTGTAGCCAACGGCGCAAATCATTCCGCCCAGTAACAAAAGCCAGTGGTAGCGAATAGCGCGCTCGCGGCCCAGTCGTACCGGAATGGAGACTTTCCCGGTTTTGGCATCGGTTTCAATATCGCGGATGTTGTTGATATTCAGTACACCCGTTGCCAGAAAACCCACACTGGTAGCCGGTAAAAGGAGTAGCGGTTCGAACGATAGCGTATGCAGGAAGTAGGTTCCCAGAACGCCCGTCCAACCAAAAAAGAGCAGTACGGCAAGGTCACCAAAACCGCTATAGCCATACGGATGTTTCCCATTGGTATAGGCGATGGCGGCTCCAATGCACAAAACGCCCAGCCCCATAAAAATCCAGAAATAGGCTGAGGGGGCCTCTTTCAATGCCTCAACCAGTAGCCAGATACCGGAAATCAACGCCAGCACCGACATCAAGATGATGGCGCGAAACATGGATTCTTTGGTGATCAAGCCGGTGGCAACGGCCCGGCGAGGGCCAACGCGCTCGGCAGTATCTTTCCCCGAAACCGCATCGCCGTAATCATTGGCAAAATTGGAGAGGATTTGCAGAAAAATCGTGGTGAGAGAAGCCAGAACGAAGATCGTCCAGCTAAACTGGCCTGTCGATGAAGCCAAAAAACTACCCAGAATGATGCTGGCCAAAGACAGCGGTAAAGTACGCGGCCGGGCAGCCGCAAGCCAACTTTTCATTTTTCGAATGAAAAATGAACAATGAATAATGAACAATGAAAAGGAATCGCACCGGTTTTCATTATTCATTATTCATTGTTCATTAGTAATTAAATTCCAACGGCTGCTTTGAATTCAGCGTCGGTTGGTAACACTTTGGATGGGAAGAAAGCGACCAGTTCGCCTTTTTCGTTGATCACGTATTTACAGAAATTCCAGCTCGGAACCTGGTCGTTTACGCCACCATTCAACTGTTTGTCTGACAGCCACTTGTATAGCGGAGCCTGATTTTCGCCAATCACTTCGATTTTCTCGAACATCGGGAACGATACACCATAATTCTTTTTGCAAAACTCAGCAATTTCGGCGTTCGTACCCGGATCCTGGCTCTTGAAGTTGTTGGAAGGGAAACCCAAAACGACAACTTTATCGCCGTGTTCCTTGTAAAATGTTTCCCAATCAGCAAACTGCTTGGTATAACCACACTTCGAAGCGGTGTTCAGAATGACCACTTTTTTACCTCTGTACTGTTTCAGAGGCACGGTTTTTCCCTCAATGGAGGTCATCGTAAAATCGTACAATTTTTTGGTTGGGGCAACTGCCGCTGCGCTATTATCGCGCGCCAACATGTTGACAATGGTTTTGACGGACATAAAGCTGGATAATGTTACAGCTACAACGCCTACGGTCAGGATAAAAAGCAGTTTTTTCATTTTTGCTGGGTAAAAAGGTTTACATTTTTGAAGGTACTTCAATGCCTAATAACTCCATACTTTTCCGGATAGTTTCGACAACGGCTTTTGATAAGGCTACCCGAAATTTCAGTTTGTCGGCATTCGGTTCCGACAGGATCGACAACTCACCGTAAAACTGGTTGTACGCCTTGGCTAATTCGAAGGCATACTGGGCCAGATACGACGGTGCATAGTCGGTGCCAGCTTCGGTAATCCGCTGAACAAACTGCGTCAGCAAATATACCAATTGTTGCTCACTCTCAGCCAGTTCAACCGAATTTAATGTACCGACAGGATTTACGCCCAATTGCTCGGCTTTCCGCAAAACCGAGCAGATTCGGGCGTGCGTATATTGGATAAACGGACCCGTATGGCCTTGAAAATCAATCGATTCTTCCGGATTGAAGGTCATCCGTTTTTTCGGATCGACTTTCAATAAATAGTATTTCAGCGCCCCCATCGCCAGCATGTGGTACAACAGCGTGGCTTCTTCGCTCTCAAAATCGTCAATTTTCCCCAGATCCCGCGTGCGGTTTCGGGCGGTTTCCACCATTTCTTCGATCAGATCATCGGCATCGACGACCGTTCCTTCGCGGGATTTCATCTTGCCGCTTGGCAGATCGACCATGCCGTACGACAGGTGGAATAAACCGTCGGCGTACGGACGGCCCAACCGGCGCAGAATGGCAAACAAAACCGCAAAATGGTAATCCTGCTCGTTGCCCACCACCCAGATGCCGCGCTGAATCGGAAAATCCTGGAATTTCAGGTCGGTGGTACCCAAATCCTGCGTCATGTACACCGACGTGCCATCCGACCGCAGCACCAGCTTCTGGTCAAGTCCTTCGTCGGCGAGATCGATCCAGACCGAACCGTCGGGTTTCCGGTAAAACACATTTTTTTGCAAACCGTCTTCGATAACATCTTTGCCCAGCAGATAGGTCTCGGACTCGTAGTAGGTTTTATCGAAACGGACGCCGATTTCGTGGTAGGTTTCGGCAAAACCGGCATACACCCAACTGTTCATCAGTTTCCAGAGTTCGACGGTTTCGGGATCTCCCTGCTCCCACTTCCGCAGCATTTCCTGGACTTTGAGCAGCAACGGCGTTTTTTTCTCGGCCTCCTCTTTCGACATGCCTTCCTCAATCAACTCCTCGATCTGCTGCTTGTGGGCTTTGTCAAACCAGACGTAGTATTTCCCAATCAGGTGATCGCCCTTCATGCCCGTCGATTCGGGCGTTTCGCCGTTGCCAAACTCCTGATACGCCAGCATCGACTTGCAGATGTGAATGCCCCGATCATTGACCAGACAGGCTTTTACGACATCGTAACCGCTGGCTTTCAGAATCCGGCTGACCGAATCGCCCAGAAAATTGTTGCGCAAGTGGCCGAGGTGAAGCGGTTTATTGGTATTCGGCGACGAAAACTCCACCATCACCGATTCGTTCCGCGACGGCAACTGGCCCCAATGGGGGTCGGCCAGCATACCGCTCACTTCGTCGACCCAGACCGCATCCGAAATGCTCAGATTGAGAAAGCCCTGAACCACGTTGAATTTGCTGACCAGGTGCGTGTTTTCTTTCAGATATGTCCCGATGGCCTGCCCGATTTCGACCGGCGGTTTTCGGGTTGATTTGGTTAGCGGGAAGGTAACAAAGGTGTATAATCCTTCAAATTCCTTTTTAGTCGGTTGAATTAAAACGTTTTCAACGGGTAAGTTGTACAGCGACGTGATCGCTTCCGCAACGGCCTGTTTGAGTTGTGCCTGAATGTCCATTCAATTAACGAGTATACAATTCGGACCGACAAGTACGGTTTTGGCCAATCCGGTTGCAAAAATACGCTAACTCTTCTTCTGATGAACCTGTTTTTGCGTCTTCTTTCATGGATTTCCTTTAAACATCCGAAAAACCGTATACTGCACTGATTTTCTCTCTACTTTTCAGCCATCCGAATCAGTTCCTATCACTTTATTTTCTTTCCGACCGGATCAATTGTCAGGAGAATTTCAGTGATAAGTTCATCCGTTCGGTTTTGCACAATCTAAGGGGATTGTGTACCTTTAATCAGTATTTAATCAAAATGCTGATGATCAAACGTCTCGCGATCGGGTTGTGGAGCTTGCTGCTGGTGGCGTGTCTTCCGGCACTGGCCCAGTTTGAACCTTCCGCCCGGCTGGAATTACCCATTAGCCCGAACACGGAAGAGTTTTTCGACGTAACTACCCTTGGCGATCAGGGCTTACTGCTCAACATCCGGCAAAGCGACTATTATTCATCCGCACCCACCAAATTTTTGTTCCGGCGGCTGGATACCAACTTCAAGCAATTGTGGGCCAACGAGTATAAAATCGATCCGTTTTACGAACCGGTGCGCTCCTGCCGAACGGAACAGTATGTTTACTGGCTACTCAAAGAAACGCAGAATGAAAAGGTTGCGGTAATGCGGGTTCATCTGGCAGACGGTGTCATTGAAACCTTTAAGGGTGATCTGGTGACGCCCATGGATATTTTCCACTTCAAAGTGCTCGACAACGTGGCCTACCTCGGCGGTTATTACCGCTCCCGCCCGGTGGTGGTTTCGTTTTCCTTTTTCGATCTGACTTCCAAAGTTTTACCCGGTTTATACACGAATCACATCCAGCTCAACAACATCGAAGTCGATGAAGAACGGCGACTGGTGCACGTCATGACCGACGCTACGCACCAGCGCAATTGTGAATTTACGGTTCGGACGTATTCCTACGAAGGAAAACTGGTTCGAACGGTCAATCTGGACGGGCGGGCACACAGCCTGATTTCGGGCAAATTGCTCCCCATCAACGACGAAGAATCCCTGCTGGTCGGTAATTATTCGAACGATTGTACGCCCTATTCACAAGGCGTTTACATGACCCGGATTCGCAATTCGGCGGCTACGGTCGGCGCGTCCGAAACGGGTGAAAATATGGCGATTACGCCCACGGAAGATACCCGCTTCATCGACTTTTCGGAGCTTCAGAATTTCTTTAACTACATGAAACCCAAGCGCCAGCAGAAGCTGCTGGAGCGGCTGGCTCGTCGGAAAGATCAGGGCAAAGACACCAAGTTCCGTTACCGGCTGCTGGTGCACGATCTGGTGCCGACTGATGAGGGCTTGATGCTGCTGGCCGAGGTCTATTATCCCCAATACCGCGGGGGTGCATATCCGTATCTGGGCAGTGGCCGTGCGTATGACCGGTATCAGGAAGGCTACCGGTATACCCACGCGTTTCTGTGTGGTTTTGACAAAAAAGGAAAGTTGCTGTGGGATAATTCACTGTCTATTCCCGACCTGAGCAGCTACGATCTGCACCAGATGGTTCAGGTAGTCCGGCACGGCAATTCAACGGTGCTGGCCTATCCGCACGAGGGCGAAATCACTGCGGAAGTCATTCAGGGCGGTAAAGTGGTGAAAGTTCAGGAGAAATATTCGCTGAAAAAATTGGGCGAACACGAAAAAGTGGTGTATTCCGAAAATGATCAATTGGAAGCCTGGTACGACGGCCATTTTCTGGCCTGCGGTATTCAGAAAATCTCCACGGAGCGCTCCATGGCCCCCCCACGCGAGGTATTTTACATCAATAAAGTGACCTGTAACTTCAAGGATCTGAACGCCAATCCAGCCAACTGGTCGTCTAATCCGGAAGGCGGAAATGCTACCCGAAAAACTTCCGAATCAAAACAATAATCAGATTCAGCAAAATGCTGACGATGATGCAGGTGACGATCGGGAAATAAAAACCGCCGTTTTTTCCTTCCACCCGAATATCGCCCGGCAGCCGCCCGAGCCAGCCAAGCTTGTCGCCAAAGAAATAGACGACCAACCCGATCAGAATCACCGCAATCCCGATGCCAATCAGGTATTTACCAATTCCTGCGTTCATAACCTACCTAAAACGTACCCACGGACTTTATTCCGTGAGCCTTTTGCGCTTATAACCCAAAATGCGGGATAGCGATTCACCAGCGAGTTGATTAATTTGTTTCAAAATCGCTCATCCTGATCGCCTATGCCTCGACTTCTCCCCCAAATTATCCTTTTTTGCGGTTTTCTCAATCCGGTTCTGGCCCAGAAAAACGCTCTTTTCACCACCGATCAACCCGGCGAAACGCCCCAACTGTTTGCCCCCGGTTTTATTTGCGGGCCGTATCTGGAGCGCGACATGGCCATTTCGGCGAAATAGGATGAAGTCTTCTTCACGATTCAGGGGCAGTCGGGTGAAATCAGCGTGATTCTGTTTTCCCGAAAAACCGCCGGAAGGTGGAGCAAGCCCGAAGTGGTTTCTTTTTCCGGTCAATACAACGACATTGAGCCTTTTCTGGCACACAACGACAACCGCCTTTATTTTTCGTCCAATCGCCCCAAACAACCGGGCGGTTCTTCAAAAGACTACGACATCTGGTTTTCGGACCGTAAAAATGGCGTCTGGCAGGAACCGGTCCGGCTGGAGGGTCCGGTTAATACCGAAAAAGACGAATATTACCCTAGCATTGCCCAAAACGGTAACTTATACTTTACGGCCAATTATTCCGGCGGCACCGGCGAAGAAGACATTTACGTCAGTCGAATCCAAGACGGACAATACCAAAAACCGGTGCTGCTGCCGGAAGCTGTCAATTCGAAAAACTACGAATTCAACGCATTTGTCGATCCGCAGGAACGGTTTCTCATTTACACGGCATATGGCCGACCCGCAGGTTTAGGTCGCGGGGACCTTTTCATCAGTTTCCGCGATGCAGCCGGTAACTGGCAGCCCGCCAAAATGCTTCCGGAACCGCTCAATTCCCGCCAGATCGACTATTGCCCGTACGTTTCGCCCGACGGAAAATGGTTCTTTTTTTCCAGTAAACGCACGCAGCCGAAACCGACGCAACGATTTACCGCGGAAACGCTCCGGCAGCGGCTGAACGGCGTACAGAACGGTTTTGAAGATATTTACTGGGTCAGCTCGGCAGTTTTGTGGACGTTGAAATGAAACGGATTTCGAAGTAAAACAAACCCCATTTTCTCTCACATCGCTGGTCTTTGTCGCTTTCTTCTCAATCATTTCTTCAACCCAAACCCCGCAAACGGCGCTTTGGCGTCGTCCAGCACCAGCACCCAATCGGTCGTCGGCCCGGCAATGGTGGGTTTGAATTCCTGCGGACCGGTGTTGGGAAACTCGCCGATCTTCTGGCTTTTTCCATCGCGGGGATTGTACCAGTAGGCCAGAATTTTCGGGGCCGCCGTCAGCCGGGCGAGGTCAATTTTCAGCGGACTACCGTTGGGCGTGTAGGCAAACAAAAAGTTGTCATCCTCCGAAATAGCGGCCACCTGATGATTCCCGTCGTCGGGATTGGTGTTCTGGAGCAACCGCTCGTCGGGCATCAGCCGCGTCCACGGATGTGATTCGTACAACCGGCGCAGAATCCCCATCTGAAACGCCCCGGAATGATCGAGTGCGCGCTTCCAGTGCGTGCGTGCCAAACCGGCCGGAGGATTCCGATCGGCATCGAAAAACTGCCAGATGTTGTGGTCACCGTACGTATGGCCGCAACCGCCCGACAAAACCGCCCACCAGGCCGCCTGCCGCACATCGAAGTCGTCGAAATATCCCAATTCCGGTTTCCAGTTCACCGGGTGATCTTCGTAGCGCGGTTCGCCGTCCAGCGTTGGTTTGGGTGGAAACATCGCGTAGTTCTGCCGCTGCATCACGTAATTCTTTTTGTTTTTCGCATTGTGCCCCGACTGGAACATGTTAATGTTCAGCCACTTGTCACTATGAAAAAAACCGGCCGAATTACTATCGCCCTGCGGATGGTAGGTCATTAGTTTGGAGCCACCGTCACCTTTTTTGATGCCTTCGGCCATGGCCCGGATGATGGCCAGCCGCTGCTCACCTTCCGGATTCCGGTCTCCGCCCAGAATCCAGACGACCGGTTTTCCCCGATACCGTTTCCCGATAAATTCGCCGTAGGTCCTGGCGTTAGCGGTATTGAAAATTTCGGGACCAAACCCGGTTTTCTTATTGAATTTGTCGCCCCAGGTGGGCAGTAAGCCCATCACCAACCCCAACTCTGCCGCCCGGTTGACGACCCAGTCCACGTGCTGGAAATAGGCTTCGTTCGGCCTGGCCGGGTCGCTGTCGATCAAGGGAATCTGGCCGTATTGATTCGGCTGTTTGAGTCCGTCGATATCGGCCAGAATAACCGCCTGAATCACGGTAAAGCCTTTGGCCGCCCGGTTTTTCAGGTACAAATCAGCCTCTTCTTTGTTTAGCCGATGAAACAATTCCCAGGCGGTGTCGCCCAGCCAGAAAAACGGTTTTCCGTCGCCCCGCATAATATAGCGTTTGTCGGGAATGATGTAGAGTTTGGAAAGCGCAATAGCTTCTTTGGAGGCTGCAACGGGTTTCTGCGCCTGTATCAAAAGTGGCAACAGCCAGCAAAAAAATCCGACTAAAACTATTTTCTTCATGGTTGACTATTCAACTCCCTCAATGTGATCCCGAAAAACATACACGAGCTTATGGGTTTCGCTTAATTCAAGTATAAGCTGCCAATTAGCATCTATAAAAGTATAGAACTCGCGCATTTTCATGTTGCCCGTTTTAATATGGATTATTCTTGGAGGAGTTGAACTCAACAACATACGGTCTGAATAATCACGGTCTTTTGTAATTATGGTTAAATTATTGGCTTTTGCATAAGCCCAGATATCCGTATCGGCAGCCTTGCTATTAATATCACGTTGGTGAATATATTGGTCTGAGCGCCAAATAGAGAAATAATACGGAAGATTTGTATCAATCAAATAGCGAAGTGAAGACATTAGGCAGCAATTGGCAAAATAGTATGCTTGTGGTCTGCCATTTGTAAAGCAAAATTTAAGCAGGCATCAAGATCTTCCATTTCCAGATCCGGGTACTGATGCAAAATTTCTTCACGGCTTTCCCCAGCAAACAAAAACTCAAGGATCGTTTTAACCGTAATTCCCAAACCCCTGATCGTTGGTTTACCGTTACAAAGGTTTTCGTCAACCGTTATTCGTTCTGCAATGTAAATCATCTTTTTTGGGGTTAAGTTAAGCATCCGCACCTAGGTTAGCAAATATGAAAACTCTATAACCTCAATAAGCATTCCAAAAACTTGCTGTACTTTTGCGGACTATACTAATTATGACACCAACTCCGCGCGATATTGTTGCCGAACTCCGGCAGGGACGACTCATCCGGCTGGCCGACGAAACCGGGGTTTCGCTGGCCTGCGATCCGGGTCATGCTGAAGCCGTTGAGCATTTGCTGGACGTCCGGAAAGATTTGGTTCCGGCCCCATTGCCCACAATTTTAATTACTGATAGTGGTCAGTTGAACTTGTATGTTCGCCCGGTGCCCGATGTGGCCTGGGATTTGATCGATTTTGCGGAAAATCCATTGACGGTTTTGTTATCCAACGGCGTCAACCTGCCCGAAGCGTTCCGGGCGCAGGTTCCGGTGCGGAAAACGCTCAGCGAACCGGTGCGCAAACTGATCGGTGCGTTTGGCCGGGGACTGCTGACGCTGCCGTTTGAAGATGCCGAGTGGCCGGTTGGTCTGGCAAAACCGCCCGTTTCCTGGGGTGAATTGCCGGTTAAAATCCAATTGCCGCGCATCATGGAGTTGGGCCCGAAAGGAGAAGTAGCCTTTTTAAGAAAATAATGAGCCAAACCGCAGTCGCCGACCGTCCGTGGCCCGATTCATTGTTGATTCGTTCTATGAATTTTGCTGAAACCTTACATACCAATCCCATTTTTGAAGTAATCGCCCGGCAGGCGGCTGCGCTGGACGTGCGTGCGTACGTCATTGGCGGTTTTGTGCGGGATTTGATTCTGAAACGTCCGTCGAAAGACATTGATATTGTGTGCATTGGCAGCGGCATCGACCTGGCCGAAGCCGTTGGCCGGGAGTTGAAAGTACCGGTGATCGTTTTTAAAAATTTCGGAACAGCCATGTTGCCGTCCGGCAAGGAACCGGACGTAGCAACCGAAGATTCCGAAACCGTTCCGACGGGTCAAACGCTGGGGTGGGAAGTGGAATTTGTGGGCGCCCGGAAAGAGTCCTACCGTTCGGAATCCCGAAAACCGATCGTGGAGGACGGCACCCTAGAAGACGACCAGAACCGCCGGGATTTCACAATCAACGCGATGGGCATTAGCCTGAACGAGAACGACTTCGGTCAATTACTCGATCCGTTTGACGGGCTGGAGGATTTGCGCCGGAAAACGATCCGAACGCCTTTAAGTCCGGCCATTACGTTTTCCGACGATCCGTTGCGCATGATGCGGGCCATCCGGTTTGCGTCGCAGCTCGGTTTCGACATTGAGCCGGATACGTTCGACGCGATTGTGGAAATGAAAGACCGGCTGTCCATCGTTTCGCGCGAACGGATTACCGACGAGCTGAACAAGATCATTCTTTCGGCCAAACCGTCCTACGGTTTTAAACTGCTGTACCACGCCGGTTTGCTCGATTTTATTTTCCCGGAACTGTTGCTCCTGAAAGGCGTCGAAACCATTGAGGGTAAGGGACATAAGGATAATTTTTACCACACGCTGCAAGTGCTGGACAACGTGGCCGAACGCTCGGACGACCTCTGGCTGCGCTGGGCCGCTTTGCTGCATGACATTGCCAAACCCGCCACCAAGCGCTTCGATCCGCGAGTCGGCTGGACGTTTCACGGCCATGAGGATCTGGGTGCCAAACAGGTCCCCGGGATTTTCCGCCAGATGAAACTGCCGCTGAACGAGAAGATGCGGTTTGTCAAAAAGCTTGTTCGCTTGCATTTAAGGCCCATTGCGCTGGTGAAGGAACAAATTACGGACTCGGCACTCCGGCGGTTGTTGATCGAAGCGGGCGATGATCTGGAAGCGCTGATGAATCTGTGCCGGGCCGATATTACCTCGAAAAATTACGAAAAGGTCAAGAAACACATCGCCAATTTCGACAAAGTGGAGCGCAAACTCCGCGAGCTTGACGAACGGGATAAACTCCGTAACTTTCAGCCGGTTATCACGGGCGAACTCATCATGGAAGCCTTTGGTCTGAAACCGTCGAAGGAAGTCGGGCTGATCAAGATTGCCATTCGGGAAGCCATTCTGGAAGGAACCGTCGTCAACACGCTCGAAGCGGCTATCCCGTTTATGATTGAAGAAGGGCGTAAAATGGGACTGGAACCCGTGAAGGATCTGACAATTCTGAACTCAACGTCATCGGAAAATACGAATTAGATTCACGAAACCACCTATCATTTCATTTACTGCACAATGGATAAGAATAACTTTCGGCGTTTTTTTGGCGCAACACTCACCATTCTAGGCATCATCGTCGTGTTGTTTGCCTGCGTGGCTTTTTTGTCGGATGCCAAACCGGTTTTGGGCATGAGCATCAACAAATGGGAATCGCTGGCCCCTTTTATTGTCGGTCTGGTCTTTTTGGGGTCCGGTGTGAGCCTAATCAATAACTCGTAGTCCCCCTTTTACCGTTCAGGTGCCGAGGAACTACCTTCCCGAATCGGGGTTGTTTATCCACATCGATTTAACTGTAATCTATTACCAATCAGTCATTTAATAACTGGTATAACATTTGGGCACTGATGGTTACAAAACCATTCAGTTAACCCAATAATCAGATACCGGTATGGCTTCGTTCACCGATCAGTTAGCCAAATTGTTTGGCGCCAATGAAACGGACACCTCCCTCCGTGCGCTGTTTATCAGCGAATTGAAAGGCATTTACTATGCCGAAAAACAAATTGCCGAAGCACTGCCCGACATGGCCGAGGCTGCAACCACCGACGTGGTACGCGATGCGTTCCGGCAACATCTTTCCGAAACCGGGAATCAAATTCGGCGGGTCGAGCAGATTTTTCAACATTTGGGCGTTGAAGCCGACGAGAAAACCTGCAATGCCGTCGATGGCCTGATCGATGATGGTGAAGTGGTTATTTCCGACACGGACGCCGGTTCGTTAACCCGGGATGCCGGTTTGATCATTGCCGGACAAAAGGTTGAACACCACGAAATCGCAGCTTACGGCTCACTCCATTCACTGGCCCGACTCCTGGGCTTTCATGAAGCTGCCCGCCTAATTGAAGAAAGCCTGGAGGAAGAGAAAAATACGGACAAAAAGCTAACCGAGATTGCGGAATCGTTCATTAACGAACGCGCCAAAATGGAATCGGACAGCGACGACGATACCGACCGCGAAAGCCTGCGGGATCAGGTACGCGACCCCGTTTTTTAACGACTATCTAACAAACGACTATCTAACACGAGGAGTGACCGGCGCCGGTCACTCCTCTATTTTAACAAGCTCACCCCAATCTGACACGACAGGCACTTTTTCGATTGACAATACATCTTGTATAGTTCAATGGAAGCCTGCGAGTCGAAAGCCGTACGAACCGGAATGTTCAACCCCTGCCAGATTCGGGTTATCCGATTATTTTCGGCCGGTAACTGTTCCAGTAAACCGACGGCCCGCTCCCGATAGTCCGGCCAATCTTTGTGGTGCGAATAAGCCATCAGTAACGGAACAATGGCGTTGACAATTAGGTTTTCAGCCGCTGTCTGACCCAATGTTGCCAATACTTTTTCCGAAGTCTTCCCAAACCGGTAATGCGATTGCCAATAGGCCGAAGGCGTTACCTGCAACTGTTTTAGTAAAACCGCACTGTTGCTGGTTTCGATCAGATACGAAAACAGGCTACCCGTCGATGCAAGGAGTTTGACAAGCTGAGCCAACCGGAGTGTCGGGAAATTTGCCGGACGAAGCTTCGACCATTTCCAGGAATAAGCGGGCAGCTTTCGGGTCAAAAGTTGGTATTTTGCCGCCAGAAACTGATATTCTCGCTGCAAAACCGCTTCGTACTCATCCGGTTTTTCGCTGTTCAGCAGCCCCGCCGTTCCGAACAACATCGCTTCCAGTTGCATGGGATTGTCCCGGTGTTTCAGCAATATCTTCAACGGCACCTGACGGCTCAGCTGGGCGAACGGTTCGGTATTGACCTGAAACCCAAACGCAGCCGCCAGCAGTTGATAAGTGGTTTCTTCCCAATCCTGATCAACACGATGGTACAGCACCTTCACCCCGGCGGCTTTTCGTTCCAGGCGTTTCAGCAAAACCGTATCGAACATGGCCGTCAGGCGCACTGGTTCTACGGTTGTGATCCGGCCCGCACAAGGTATCACGCCCGACTCGGCCAGAAGAGTCTGATACCGTTGCAATAACGTCACATCGGCCCATTCACTCAGACACAACGTGGGAATAACCGTACCGTCGGATCGTTGCAGGAAAACCGGGTCCTTATCCCAGACAATATGCAGAATGACATTGTCATAAGCCCGGTCATACTGGTGGCGATGAACCAGCCAGTCGGCAGCCCGAACGTGCGCTTCAACCGTTCCCGCCCATTCGACCTCCCCAATAAACAGCCGGGCCTGCGTAAAATCCGGCCCGGCATCAGGATTTCGAAATCCCGGATGAATCACCCGAACGGCTTCTCCTTCCACCGTCCGCAAATCGGTCGTCCGGAAATATTGAAACTGCCAGAGGAAATAAATAAAATCTTCGGACACCTCGGGGAGTGATGAATGATGAGTTATGAATTAGAAGTGAAAAGCAGGAAAAAGTCACACTTCCCATCTACTTCTTCATCCTTAACTCTTAATTCATCACGCATCATTCAAAGAAAGCTCGCCATTTCCTGTTGCAAGGTTCGGGCTTCGTCGGCGGCTCGCAGGGCAAAATCGGTGTTGCCGGAGGCATACAGGATGCTGCGCGATGCGTTGACCAGCAAACCGCATTGGCTATTCAACCCGTAGCGCGAAACTTCGGCCAGGCTGCCGCCCTGCGCGCCCACGCCCGGGACCAGCAGAAAATGATCGGGAATAATCGTCCGGATGTGGGCCAGTTCGTCGGCGCGGGTGGCGCCCACCACGTACATCATCCGGTCGGCCCCCGCCCAGGTCTGCGATGTACGGATCACTTTTTCGTAGAGCTTTTCGTCCGAAACCGGCAACTGCTGGAAGTCGGAGCTTCCGGCGTTGGAAGTCAGGGCCAGCAAAATCACCCACTTATCCGCAAATTCGAGAAAAGGCTCGACGGAGTCCCGGCCCATGTAAGGCGCTACGGTTACCGAATCGAACTCCAGACCGGACGAAGCCGGATCAAAAAACGTACGGGCGTATAAGCCGGAGGTGTTGCCAATATC
Source organism: Larkinella rosea (assembly GCF_003858635.1). Taxonomy (GTDB): domain Bacteria; phylum Bacteroidota; class Bacteroidia; order Cytophagales; family Spirosomataceae; genus Larkinella; species Larkinella rosea. The sequence continues at coordinate 137,173 of NZ_RQJO01000009.1, read as the reverse complement.
GCCCCGCTTGGCATCGGCAATGGTAAAGCAATTTTTAGGAATGTACTCCAGCGTTCGTTGCAGACTTTCCCAGCCGCGCGGCCCCTGCGCTTCGTAAAAGGCAATGTTGGGTTTATAGGCTACAGCATATTCCGCAGTGGCTTCGATGATTTGGCGGTTAAAAGCCGCCACCGGATCCGGCTCAGCCCGGAGATGCGCCGGTATTCGACGAATATCGGTATCCAGGCCCACACACAAATAGGATTTTTTACTTAAAATAGTATGGTACAACTCCTTAGCCGTCATTGCTTCCTCGTCTTCGAATGTTAAATTACTTGGGATTCCTTAAAAAGGTGCGCCCCAAAATTACTGGAAGTAGATAGAGTTTCCTAAATTTGTCCGCTGATGCCGGACAAACCGGTTTATCAGGCCACTACGTATTTCATGCAGGTTATCAAAACGTCGATCGAAGGGCTGATCGAACTACGCCCTCAGACATTTAAAGACTCCCGGGGAAGTTTTCTGGAGACATACAATCAACCGGTTTTTCAGGGATTGGGATTGCCCGCTCATTTTGTGCAGGATAATCAGTCGTTTTCAACAAAAGGCGTTTTGCGCGGACTGCATTTCCAGAACGCCCCCTTTGCCCAGGGAAAGCTGGTTCGGGTCATTACCGGAAAAGTGCTGGACATTGCCGTAGACCTGCGCGTCGGCTCGCCGACATTCGGAAAATATGAATCCTTTATTCTCGACTCCGAGCTGAGTAACATGGCGTACATTCCGGAAGGATTTGCCCACGGTTTTGTAGCCCTGGAAGACAGTATTTTTAGTTACAAATGCACCAACGTCTACAATAAGTCGTGCGAGTCAGGCATTATCTGGAATGATCCGGATCTGAATATCAACTGGGGTGTCGACAATCCAACCGTGTCTGATAAAGATCAGCAGTTATCCCGGTTTCGCGAACTGTATCCGCAATAAGTCTGGATTCAGCCGTCTGATAAATTTTTTCAAAAACCGCTTTCGAAAGCGGTTTTTTTGTGCCTTGTTCCGGAGAAGTTACATCCCACAAGAGTAGTTTTGGCACGATTCATGTCCATTAAACAGAGATATCCACGATGCCGTGCCAAACTTTTTAGCCCGGCTCAACCTCCGTAACATCTTTCGTTAAACAGAACAATGCATTTCGGTTTTCTGACACGTTCCCGCACCAAAACCGCTAAGTCCGATTCACCGGCTGCGGCTTCCGAGTTGCGTGTCGACGTTCATGCCCAATTGCTACCCGGCAGTCAGGACGGAGCCGATTCGGTCGAACACAGCATTAGTCTTCTTCGTGAGCTTTCGGCGCTGGGATTTCGAAAGGTAATTGCCACCCTCCACATCATGGATGGTTTCTATCAAAACACCCATGATAGCATATTTGCAGCCGCTACGTTGTTGAAGTACGAATTGCAGAAATTGAAGATCAATATCGACATCGACGTAGCCGCCGAATATTTTGTTGACATCAATCTGCTGCGAATTTTATATTCCAAAACCGAATTACTAACCTTCGGGCAGGGTACTACGGAGAAGTATCTGCTGTTTGACACAAGTCTGGTAAAGCGACCATTTGAACTGGATAAAGTGATTACGGCACTGCAGGAGCGCAATCTGGTGCCGGTTATGGCCCACCCGGAGCAATATATTTACCTGCAAAAAAATCCGGAAGCCCTTCGTGATCTTCATTACCAAGGGGTTAAGTTCCAGCTGAACTTGCTTTCCTTATCCGGTCAACCGTCTCGGGAAGCCCGCAATCTGGCCGAATGGATGATCGATCAGCGGCTGGTTTCGTTTGTCGGAACGGATATTTACCACGAAACGCAGTTGCCCGCCATCAAGCAGGCCCGAAAACTTCCCTATTATCAGAAGGTTATTGACGGAGGTTTGTTAAATAATACACTGATTTAGTCTATTTCTCAAACATTTCTTCCATCACTTTTTTGCCGACCTTCCGGGCCGATAACGGATTTTGCCCCGTCACCAGCCGTTCGTCCACCTCAATAAACGGGAGAAATGGAATGATACTTTTCCGATACACCGCTTTTTGTTTCCGAAGTTCATCTTCCAGCAAAAAAGGCACTTCGTCCGTTAATCCGAGGAGCTTTTCTTCGATGTTGGCGAAGCCCGTTATCTGCCGGTTTTCAATCAGCAGGCTACCGTCTGAAAGCCTGGTTTTCAACAAACCGCCTACGCCGTGACAAACCGCAGCAACCATTCCACCGCTTTCGTATATCTGTCGGGTTATTGCCTGCAGTCGTTCATTATCCGGGAAATCCCACATCGTTCCGTGCCCGCCGGTGAAGTAGATTAACTGGTAATCGGACGGGGTTATTTCCTCCGGTTTGAGCGAGTTCTCCAGTTTCGCCCTAAACTCCGGATTGTGGTACCATTTATCGTTCGTGTTGTCTTTCCGTTTCAAGCTACGCTCGTCGATCGGTACCTTCCCTCCTTTCGGACTGACGATGTCATACGGCAATTCATTGTCTGATAATTCATCATAAAAGTGCGTAGCCTCGCTTAACCACAGTCCGGTTTTTTCCGATTTGGTTTTGTATTCCGTATGGTTGGTGCAGACGATAAGCGCCCGAATGGCAGAATTCATAAAGATTCGAAGAAAGTGTAGGAATTGACAAATATCCACAAATTCAGCGAAAAGAAAGCAGTTGTTCCACCCTCAAATTACCACCAACTAAAATTCTTTACTTAGCAATAAATACCTGTAGCTTATTTGGATTATTTTACTATTTTTGGGATAACCGTACCGAAAACTTGAAAATAACCTACTATTATGAAAACCGTGTCCTACGAGTCGATCAAAGCTGATCAGGCCTGGATCACCGTGACTCATCACCTACAGGGCCGTAACCAGCTTCTGACCGATGGCATTTCATTTCTGGAAAAACATCCGTCTGATCATGCCCTGGCTGGGCGTCTGGTCGTTATCCAATACCATTTGCGCGCTACGGTTCGGCGGCTGATGGACGAAACATCAGCCATCAAATCCCCTTCCCAATTGAAACAACAGGTCAGGCGACAGTGGCTGATGATTCATCAGCTGAATTTTCTGCTTCGGCAAATCGACGATGAATTGGGTAAAATGGGACTCAATAGCCCGGATTTTCGCCTGTGGATCAACGTGAAACGAAACCGGATTTCCTATAAAGCACCCTCCGGTTTGTACCTGAACTAGCGGCAACCTGCGTTAAAAACCAGGAACCATTCCGGTGCGCTCGTCGGACTCAAAGAGTTGTAACCCTTTTCTCAACTTTTCGATATCCTCAACCGGCCAGTCCATGCTCTTGTTGGCCGACATTCGACGCAACCGCAACTGAGTCGCCTGCTCCAGGCGTCGACGTTTGGCGGGAGGCATTTGCAGGGCCTTTTTCATAAAAGGTACGAGCTGTTTTTCCAGCCGGACGCAGGTATTTTCGGGCAAACCAAAGTACTCCGCCAGTAACCGAACTTCGCTGACCCGCCAAAGCTCCGGCTTCTGACGGCGCAGACGAATGGTGTTTTCGGTTAAACGGACGGTTTCGCTCAAACCCCGGCTGTCTACGTTTCCGTCTTTCATTCGCCACATAATGGCTCGGTACGTATTCATGTACGAGTCAAGCAGTTGTTGTAATGATTCCATTCTGATTGTCTTATAATGTGATTTGGGTTATTCTCACACAGACAATAGTCAAAAAAAAAGCCATCTGACGGAGCAGATGGCAAGAAGTGACTTTTAGCAACAACTCGATTAGTATACGGTTTAAGGAGTAACCAGTGCCAAACTAACACCAATCAAGTGTATTTATAGCGAGCCAAATTGGTTACACAAAAAGGGCGCAGGCAATTACTATGCCTCGTTACCGTTTTAGTGGTTTAATTGGCTAGCTGATTGACTTTCTGGCTTAGTACCTCATCGGAAACGGCACCTGATGTAATCAATACCTCGTATTTGAACGTGACGGATTTCCCGGCAGGCAGCACGTAGTTCATCGGTTTGTCTTTGCCTTCGCTCATGATGCTGGGTGCCAATGGATTGGCGGCATACAACCCATACCCCCGCGAGTGCCAGTAGGTTGGGTAACCAATGTTTTTCGGGTTATCGATAAGCGCCACCGAAACGGTCTCGCCGTTGATGACGCCCGTCAGGTTCATCCATTTGGCGCGGGTGCCCCACACTTTTTCGCCTTCAATGCCTTCGCTGCTTTTGTATTTACCGGTAACGCCCGTATTGTCCATTTGCGACACTTTGGTAGCCACTCCGCTGGCATCCGTGAATACCTCCGGTTTGTTGGACGGATGTTCCAGCTGGCGAGCCAGCCGAATGGCGACCATGCCTTCTTTGTTGTCCTTGAACGTCACGTCTTTGTCCAGCGCTTTCAACGTTGTAGTCCGGTCGATGGTGCGGTCTTTAGCCGTCCCCCGAAAAACAAACGTGGTTGTTTCCTGCAACATCGGTTTGCCGTCTTTATCCAGCCAATCAGCCGTAACGACCAGTTCGCCCACGTCTTTCCCACTTTTCAGAGACTTGATGGCGGTGTGAACGATCGTACCAAACGGGCCGCCGTGGCCTTTGACATCGTTGGAATTATTCCAGAAATCGTGGCCGTTTACGTCGCCGTAATTCAGCCACATGCCGACGTGGTGCGGGTGATCGACGCGTTCACCCGGCCGGGGATCCATCGGCCAGCCACGGGTAATGAAATTTCCACCCGCCGTCCGGATGGGGTACAGCACCGGTTTTTTCAGCACATCCGGCCCCGGATAAATGTAGGAAGTAAACGGTTTTCCGTCGATTGTCACATCCACGCGTTTCTGCGCGGTATTGTTGATCAACTGAACGGACTGCTTCTGAGCCATCGCACCAAACGCCAGCAGGCAGAAGGCAAAAGTTAGTTTTTTCATTTTCAGGTGGCTATTTATGGGAACGCGGATTAGTCGGATTGAACAGATTAAAACTGATAAATCCGTTCAAATCTGTTCAATCCGTCTAATCCGCGTTCCTATCAAAATTCAATCAAAATTAGACTTTTACGGTTTTCCCGCTCGCCAGGATTTCCTGTTTGGAGTTATCAAACGTCACCCGCTCACCGGTTTGGTACGCAATAGTCGACATGATGCTGGCAACGGAGTGATTATAGCCGACTTTGGCCGGTGCATTCGGTTCTTTCCGGCTGCGAACGCACTCCATCCAGTTCCGCATGTGCGCCGAAGTCATCGGGTCAGCGCCGGTATTGGCCGAAGTCACCTGTTTTTCACCGGTTGTTGCCAGCGACTGTGCCACCAGCAAATTGGGTTTCATGCCCATTTCAGCCGCAGCTTTGGCTTCCAGACCACCTTCCGGGCTAATTTTGTTGGTATCCAGGTTGATCATACCACCGTTCGAGTAGTACAATTCTTTGGTTCCGCCCGCTTCGTTGTTCATCCGTGAGCTATACAGCACCTGAAAACCCTTGCTTTTGTCGTCATCCGGGCCATAATCGAAAACCGCCGTGAACGTATCGGGGTTTACACGACCGTCTTTCCAGACATAAATACCACCATTGGCCACCACACTGCGTGGATGATCAAAGCCACTGAACCAGTGTACGGTATCGATCTGGTGTGACATCCACTGGCCCGGAATACCGGATGAATAGGGATAGAACAGACGGAATTCCAAATACTTACGCGGATCCCATTCCACCATCGGGCGGTTCATCAAATACCGTTTCCAGTCGGTGTCTTCTTTCCGGATTTCGGAAACGAGTTTGGCCCGGCGCCAGCGCCCCGGCTGGTTGACATTCCAGGTCATTTCCACCATGGTGATGTCACCAAATTTGCCGGATTTGATGTATTCATTGGCAGCCCAGTAGTTTGGCGTGCTCCGGCGCTGTGAACCCACCTGCACAATTTTCTTGCTTTTTTCAACGGCTTTCAGCGCCTTGCGGGCATCTTCCAGCGATTCGGCAAACGGTTTTTCGACGTACACATCGCGTCCGGCGTCAACAGCCTCCGCACAGTGCAGGGCGTGCTGAAAATCCGCCGTACTGATGATCACGGCGTCGACATCCTTGCGGTCGTAAAGCTCGTCGTTGTTGCGGCATTTGACAAAATTGTCACCGCTGATAAATCCTTTTCCCTTGAGGTACGCCTGCGCTTCGTCGCGCCGACGGCTCCAGATGTCGGAAACCGCCACGAATTCGAAGTTGAGTTCTTTGGCGTGGCCAGCAAAACTGGGGGCCAAAGCACCCCGAAAGCGGTCTGAGAAACCAACAATACCGACCCGAACGCGGTCGGCAGAGCCGAGAATGCGGGCATAACTGGCGGCTGAGAAACTCATTCCGAGTCCCGCCAGAGCAGATTTCTTTATAAAGTCGCGACGATTTTCCATGCGGCTGGTCGTTTAAATGATAAATAGAATACGTCTGAATGCTGACAAAAGACTAGTATTGAAAGATTTATTTGTCAGAAGTATACTGTAAAATAGTTTACGGTTTTCAGTTTATGGTTTACGGTGGCTGACGCATTCTAGTTAGCTCGCGTCAGCCACCGTAAACCACAAACTGAAAACCGTAAACCTACAGCGTTTTAATCTTCATATTCCGGAATGAAACCCGGTCACCGTGATCCTGTAACAGAATGTGGCCTTTGGGGGCTTCGCCGAACCGGCCGTGGGCATTATACGACGGAGCTTTGTATTTGCTTTGAGCAACTTCATTCCGGAATGCTTCGCTACCCCGCTCGTATTCAACGACTTTCTTACCGTTCAGCCAGTGCTCGACGTGCGTGCCTTTCGATACCACGCGCCCGGTGTTCCACTGACCGATCGGGTTAGCTTTTTTGTCTTTTGCCGGAATCAGGTCGTAGAGCGAACCCACGGTGCGGTTTCCGTTGCGGCCCAGTTTTGCATCCGGATGTTTGTCATCGTCCAGTACCTGAAACTCCAGACCATAAGCCGATCCTTTGGGCTTGGGAGATTCCTCCACCACAAAATACTTCAAACCGCTGTTGGCACCTTCGGTCAGTTTGAAGTCAAATGTCAGGTCAAAATCGCTGTATTCGCCGTCGGTTACAATGTCACCGTAGTGCGTCGATTCGGAACCATCCGTCTTTGAAATGACCAGCGAACCGTCTTCGATCAGCCAGCCTTTTTCGGGGAAATTATCCTTGTAAGCGCCCCGCCAGCCTTTAGAGGTTTTTCCGTCGAAAAGCAGTTTCCAGCCTTCTTTTTTCTCCTTCGCAGTCAACGTATTAGGAGCCTGCGGGGCCTCAGCCGCCATCAGGCCTACCCATAAAACCGCTGTTATCAGTAATGCTTTCATAATTTTTCTCTGATAAACGCTGATTTTCCCTGATAAACCCTGTGTAACAGCCAATAAGTATTACACAGGGTTTATCAGGGAAAAGCAGAGTTTATCAGGGTTAAAGTGGGAAATTGAGTGTTTTGGTAATGTAATCTTTGTTGATTTGCGCGCACTGCAGCGGTGTTTTGTTCGTTTCCGGAACCTGATCGAGTTCAACCACGCCCCAGCCTTTGAATTTGATTTTTTTCAAGGCTGCAAAAACCGCCGGGACGTCGACATTTCCCTGCCCCAGTTCCACAAACTTATACGCTTTCGGATTATCCGGTTTTTCGGGCAACGGGCTTTTCGTGTCTTTCAGGTGCAACGCGTGCAGCACGTCTTTGTATTGCAAAACCGCCTTGGCCGGGTCGCCCCCGCCCTGCTTGTAATGTGCAATGTCGAGCAGCAGTTTGACGTATTTCGGATTCATTTCCTGCACCAGAATATCTACTTCTTCGGGGGTTTCGCCCCACTGCTTCATGTGGTTGTGGTAAGTCGCCTGAACGCCCATGTCGGCGGTTTGCTTGCCCACTTCGTTCATCACTTTGGCCAGTTGTTTCAACTCGTCGGTGGTGGGGGCCTGGCCGTCTTTCCGCAAACTGTTGGTCATCTGAAAGGCCGAGCCGCCCAATGCCTTCACAAAACTGGCGTGAGCGACATGCGTATCAATGGTGCTCTGGAATTTTGCCGGATCAATTTCTACGTTACCGCTCGAAAACATCGCCAGTTTGATGTGATGCTGATCGAGCAGGGCTTTTAATTCCGACGGTTTGGATTTGTAAGGCGCAAAGGTGTTGGCCCGGAGCTGTATACCTTTATACCCCAATGACGACAGGTCTTTGATGGCCTGCTCGTCTTTGCCCCCCCAGGTAATCCCGGAGTAGCCGATCATCAGTCCCGACTTTTTAGCGGTTTCGGCCAGCAAATTGGTTTTGGTAGCCAGAACCAGCGCCGATAACCCGGCGGTGGCCAGAAACTGGCGTCTGTTCACGGTATTCTGTATCATTAATTTGTCCAATTAACCGAACGTTTTAGGGTTGAAAGATTCCGCAGTAAGAAGACCCTCCCCGCCTGAATCTACTCAGCAGGGCTACAAACAAACAGGCCCCGAACACGCGGGGCGGTTCGGGGCCTGTTTGAATTAATACGGTATTTTTAATAGCCGGGATTCTGGGCAAAAACCGATTTACCGTCCGTCCCTTTGGCACTCCGGTCGATCTGGGTCTGGGGAATCGGGCGCAATACGTGATAATCCTTGATATTGACGGCGGCCTGTGGGTTGTATTTTTTAACCCGGTCGATCAACAGATTCCAGCGCTTCAAATCCAGCCACCGCATTTGTTCCCCAGCCAGTTCACGGGCGCGTTCCTCCATGATCGTTTCCATCGTCAGGTTGTTCGCCGTTAACAGCATAGCCTCTTTTTTACCCGGCCAGCCCGCGCGGTACCGCACCGCATTGATGGCCGTAACGGCATCGGCAACATTACCGGATTGCAGCAATGCTTCGGCCTGCATCAAATAGACGTCGGCCAGCCGGAACACAAAATAATCACGGCTACCAGCCTCATACGTTAAGTCCGGGCGTTTGGTATCGAAGAACTTCATCAGCGTTGGAAACAGGGCCTCGCTGTACGCACTGGGCACGAGCACCTGGTATTTCTTGGCAGCACGCTCGGCTTTCGTCCACTCAACCCCCGGAATAAAGATAGCCGTGTCACCAGCGGCAAACGATACTTTGGTTTTTGAATCATCAAACGAAGCCGCGTTCAGGTTGGTCCCCGGGTTGTTGCTGTACCAGGTATCGCGGAACGTTTTCTTGTAGCGTGAATCGTTGGTCCGATCGGCAAAAACCGTATTCAGGAAGTAGGAGGTGGGCCGTAAGCGCTTGAACGGACGTCCGTAAAACACGTCGCGCTTCATCCCCGGCTGAACATCGTACTGCATTCCAAAGAACAAGTGCAGGTTGTTACCTCCATTGGTCGCTCCCGTGTTGTTGGTCAGGTTCGTCAGCGGATCGGATGTATACTGGACCGAAAACACCACTTCCGAATTAAGTTGATTGTTCTCATCAAAGACGCTGGCAAAATCATCCAGCAGCTTATATCCGTAGGCCGTCGTTACGTTTTTGCACAGTGCGGCCGCTTTCGAAAAATCGTCAGCCGCTTTCGAGCTCGAATAGGCTTTGGTCAGATACACTTTGGCCAGCAGGGTTTCGGCATGCGGTTTGGTTGCCCGTCCATAATCCGCCGATTGGGCCTTGGCTTCCAGATCCGTAATGGCCTCGGTCAGGTCTTTAATAATGGCCGTATACATTTCTGCATCCGTGGCCCGCTTCGTATCCTTGGTAGGAACCACGGTTTCGGTCATCCGCAGATCGACACCACCCCACTGCATAAACAGCAGGTAATAATAGTGGGCCCTTAAAAACTTGGCTTCAGCCACCCGCAGTTTCTTGGTTGCATCGGCAATTCCCGTCACTTTGGGAGCGCGTTCAATGATGGCGTTGCAGGTGTTAATGCCTTTATACAGTTCATCCCAGGTATTGATTAGATAGTCAACCGTGGGATTTAACTGGCCATCGTAAAAGTGAAAGCCTTTGTAACCTCCGTCGGCACCCGTCGCGTAAATATCCGTTCCGTATTCAGACATGGTCAACCCTTGCTGGCTGGCGTAATAATACCGGAGCGACGAATAAGCGGCCTTGACGGCATCATCAAAACCCTTTGTCGTATTCATGTAATCGTTGCCGATGCCCGAAATGACCTTTTCGTCCAGCACATCTTTACACGATTGGCTGAGTAGCAACATAGCCGCTACACCAGCAATTTTTATTGAGTTTGTTATATGTTTGATTTTCATCAGTTCCTACTGGCTAAAAATTAGAATTCAACTTCGTCTTCGGATTAGAACCGGACATTCAGCCCGAACGTGCTTACCGAAGTGGCGGGCACAATACCGGTTTCGCTCAGCGCCAGACCCGTTGTTTCGGGATCGACACCGTTGTACTTGCTCCGGTATTTCGACCAGATGAACGGTTGCTGAATGCTGGCATACACCCGTAACGACTCCATTCTCAGCTTTTTAGCGAAAGCCTGATTAAAGCTATAACCAACGTTGATGTTCCGAAGCTTCACGAACGTTCCATCGAAATAGGAGATGGTGCTGTTGTAAACCGGGAATTCCTGGTTGCTTTTCGGCCGGGGGAATTCGTTGGTCGGGTTGTTGGGCGTCCAGTAGTCCACTTTAATTTGCTCATACCGACCAGCCAGGGCGTTCCGGTTGCGGTGGAAATCGCTCCGAATCAGGTTACCGAAGCGGCCATAGAAGAAGAACGACAAGTCAAACCCTTTGTAACTTAAGCGGTTAGTGATACCCGCACTGAATTTAGGCACATCCGAACCGATGATGACCCGATCATCGGCATTAATCCGACCATCGCCGTTGGTATCCTGAATCTTGATCTGACCGGCTTCGCTGGCGAATTGTTTGGCCTGATCGGCTTCTGATGTCTGCCAGATGCCCACTTTCTTGTAATCAAATACCGTACTTAACGGCCGGCCAATGAACCAGCCATTACCCAGGTCGTCGATCTTCCCGTTGTAGAGCGATACAATGGCTTCGGTATTCTTCATGAACGTGAAATCGGTCGACCATTTAAAGCCGGAAGGCGCGTTGATGTTGTAGGTTGTAAAACCCAGTTCAATACCCCGGTTGCGGGTTTCACCAACGTTACGCGTTACGGAACCGAACCCAACAGAACCCGGAAGCTGGTCGGCCAGCAACAGGGCCGTGGTGTTGGTCTGGTACAGTTCGAGTGAACCTTGCAGGCGACCTCTCCAGAAGCTGAAATCGACCCCTAAGTTGACAGTTGCCGAACTTTCCCAGCGCAGGTCCGGATTTCCAATGGTATTAGGACGATAGCCAAAAGCGGCCGTTGTATTCCAGGCATAGGCGGTTCTGGCCAACAGACCCTGGGTTTGGTAAGGCGTAACCGCCGTATTACCCACCGAACCGTAACCAGCCCGCAGTTTCAACAGGTCGATCCAGCTTACGGTTTTCAGGAAGGGCTCATTGCTCACATTCCAGCCGAGGGCAACACCCGGAAAATTACCATACTTCGTGTTTTCACCGAACCGACTCGAACCATCCCGACGAATCGTGGCCGTAATCAGGTATTTATCGTTGAAATCATAATTAACGCGGGCCATATACGAGTTGATGGTCCACTCCGTCAATCCACTGGCCGTTGCCAGAATCGAACTTGCGGCCCCCAGGTTATAAAACTCCTGCGTTTCAGCGGGAACGCCCTGCACATCAGTCCGGTACGTTTCGTAATTATCCCGCTGGATTGAGTGCAGCAAGGTTACATTCAGGTTGTGTTTTTCCTTGAATGTCTTCGAGTACGTGAGGAAGTTTTCCAGGGTCCAGTTGAAACCAAAGCGGTTTTCATTCATGGCCTGCGCATCCCCAAACTTGCGGGCGTTCGTTTGTGCGCCAATAAACCGCCCCCAGCGACCTATCGTGAAATCGGGACCGAAGTTAACCCGGTATTTCAGGCCGTCGATAATTTTCGCTTCCGCGTAGATACTGTTGAAGATGCGGTACTTTTTGGTCTGGTCGACCTGAGCCCCCTTAATCGTTTCAAACAACGGGTTGGTAAGCAGGGCATCGTTTGTTGGCGAGAATTTCAACGTTCCATCGTCGTTGTAGGGTGATGCCAACGGGTTTTGCTGAATCGTAAACTGATAGGGGTTGAGGTTTTCACCATTCCTCAGGCTGTACATCAGATACGACGAAAGACCAATTTTCAGGACGCTATTGATCTGGTGGTCGATATTCGCCCGCAATGAATACCGGGTAAAATCCAGACCGTCAGAGACTCCTTTGTCTTTAAAGTAGGACGCTGCCACGTAAAACTGAGTCCGTTCATTCCCACCCTGAATACCGATGGAATGGTTTTGCATCACCCCGTTTTTCAACATCAAACTCTGCCAGTCGGTATCGGTTCCGTTGGCAAGGCCCTTGGCGACGGACGGATCGCCACCCAATACAGCCACTTTCGAATCGGCGTAGGTATCGGCAACGCCCGTTGGAACCGGCTTGCCACTGGCATCATTGTAGCCCCCCGTAGCCCGGTATGACTCCCGAACAAACTCGGCAAACTCCGGACCATTGAACAGTTCAAGTTTATCCAGCGGCTTCGATACCCCAACGTACCCATCATACGATACCGTGGTTTTGCCTTTCTGACCACCCCGCTTGGTCGTAATCAGGACGACCCCGTTGGCTCCCCGTGCCCCGTAAATAGCCGTAGCGGTGGCATCTTTCAGTACTTCCATCGACGCGACATCGCTCGGGTTCATGTCTTCATACCCCGCCGACAGCGGAATGCCGTCGACAACATAGAGCGGATCGTTGCTGGCACTGAACGAACGACGTCCCCGAATCCGGATGGTCGGCACCGTACCCGGTTTCGACCCGGTTTGCGTGACATCCACCCCGGCTGCACGACCTTGCAAAGCCTGCCCGAGGTTCGTGATGGGCATTTCCTGGATTTCTTTTGCCGTAACCTGGGTAATAGCCCCCGTTAACTGACTCTTTTTCTGGGTACCGTACCCGACCACAACGACTTCATTCAGTGTCCGGTCGTCGACTTTGAGTTGAAGATCGACCACTGAACGGGCTCCAACGGCAATTTCCTGGGAAATAAACCCAACGGATGAAAAAACCAGCACGGCGTTGTTGTTCGGAATGGCCAGGCGGTAATTGCCGTCGGCATCGCTGGTGGTTCCGCGCGTCGACCCTTTCACGGTAACGTTCACACCCGGCAGGGGCGAATTGTCGTCAGAACTCAGGACACGCCCCGTGATGGTCCGTTCCTGAAGAGCCGGATCCGTTGTGGCAACGGTTTTTAACGGGACATTTTTTGTGTTGGCAGCGCGTAAATCCGCGGGTTGCCGGTTCGGCCCGATGGCTGCCTGAAGCTGCAGATTGCCGGCCAGCAGACCGGCCAGCCCGCAGGCACCCAAACGGGCTACCATTTTGGCCCGGTTGGAGGCCAAGTGGAGACTGGTAATCGTGTATTTCATACTAATAGAGATTGGTTGGTTAAAATTTAAAATATTAATAGAGATTGGATTGCTGCTGGAATTTGACTAGGTAAAAAACACAACCGGAAAGGGTTGCCAATCAATATAGTTTTGGATATAGGATGTTTTATTCTGAACCGTAATCTGTGCCGGTATTTCCACGGATTCGCCCGGTTTCATTTCAATAATCTGGGGCTGGTCGTTGAGCATCAGTTTTATTTTTCCGGCCGATAATTCGATCCGCGTCCCTTTTTTCCGTTGGGATACATTGAACCGGGTTCCCTGCGCTTCCACAGTGAGCGTGGTGGTATGAACCCGAAACTTGCTTCCATCTCCGGAGCCACTGCGTTCGGCCACGGTAAAAAAAGCCTCCCCTTCGAGCCAAACCGCCCGTGGCACTTCTTCGGACCAGACCCGCGCAAAACGAATCTGACTGTCGCCCACCATTTTCACCAGGGTTCCGTCGGGCAGTTTCACGGTTTTAGCCACGCCAACCGGCGTCCGGACGGTTTCCATCGCCTGCGACCATTGCATCCAGAGTACCCAGCCTACGAAAAGCACGATACCGGCCGCGGCACTTACCCAGCGAAAGATGTACCAGTTGGTTACCCAACTTTGAATTTCAGGCTGCAAAGGCTGTAATTCCGGCATTTCCTGAATCGATGACCGGATCCGTCCCCACAACGATACCACTTCCTCCCCTTCCATCGGCCGCGATGCCGGGCTGGAAGCCAGGCGGACCAGTTCGCGGGCGAAATCGGCCGTTTCCGATTTGTAAGGATGGTGCGCTAACCAACCTTCCCAATACGCCGAAACCTCAGCGTCGTCAGGATGTTGAACCCACCGAATAAACAATTCGTCAGCGGCTAACTCCTCGGCAGTATAGGCGGAGAAGTGTTTCATTTAGTATTTTTAGTAGATAAAGTTTACTATAGCGTAAAAGTAGACCCGTGAAATGTTCTACTTGCCGTACTTTGAAATTTGATGATGATACTTTTTTTCATCTCTGATTTCGGAGAAATTTCAATAGAATTTCGGCAAGATTTAATCCAGTAGCCTGTTTCCAGAAAAATACTCAAGTATTTTTCTGGAAACATCATCAAAAAATTAATCAATCCGGAAGCGGTTTTGGAAAGTAGCTAGGGAAGCGTATAGGAGCAATTAGCCGCCGGATCAACGAAATTCATGACTACAACATGCCCCACCCGCTGGTAGCCGGGAAATTTGGCGCAGGGGCTGTAATCGACTTTGGTAGACAAGCCGACCCCCAAAAATCCTTCACTGCCGGCTGACCCGCGATCATTGTGAAAACCGGTGCCGCCAGACGCATCTTTGTCCTGAATCAACAACGTCTCCCGGTGGCCCCAGGCTACCGTCGCATCCTGATACAACCAGGAAAAAATGGCCTGTTCCGTGATAAAAACCGGCATTTGCAGCGCCGGTTTTTCACTTGAATAGTAACAGAACATGTAAATATTTTCGGCCCGCGACATAAATTCGTAGCACTTCCCGCTAAAAACCGCCTGTGCATTGATGCGTTGCAGCGTCGTGCGACCGTTATGGCTGGTGTGTCCGAAAAAATCATGCGTTGCCATATCGGTTGCATGCGCCTGCGCGACTTCGTTCAAATGTGTTTCCAGCGCTTCCAGCGGCAAACCGGGCCCTTTGCCCGCACCGTAATCGACTTTGGCGCGGGCCGTTCGCTCTTGATTGGTGAGCAATAACGCCCGCTGAGCTGCCGGGAGCTGTTGATAGTTTTCCGGGAATGACAGCGTTCCGAGGCTATTGACCGGCAATTTCAGCTGTTTCTCTTCCTGACGGCGGGCAAAATTGAAGGCATTCAGTACCTGGCTCTCTGTATCAAAAACCGGAAAGCCATTGGGGGCAGCGGTATAGGCCGGGTCTTTGGGGAGTTTAATATCTGCCTTCAGGTTTTTCGGTGCCTGACCGAATGCGAAGCAAGGAATGAACAGAAGCAGACAAATGAATGATCGCATCTCGGCAGTAGTATTGGCAAAAACCGGGTCTTTTGCATAGATACTAATAAAACCGCAAAGCGCAACCATTCCAGCTAGTGCCGAAATCGTTTCCGTTATGCTTTGCGGTTTTTGATTGCCGCCATTTAATGCCCAACCAGCAAGCGTAGTACTTTCTGTACCCGGCCATTGGCATCCTGAACTTTTACCCAATACAGGCCCGGTGGCAGTAACTGACCCGGTATAACGTTCATGGAAGCGGCATTGGCCAAGGTTCGAACGGGCAATTCCATTCCGGCCGTATTAACGAGCTTGACGGTAAGTTGTTCACTGTCCGCAGCAACCAGCGTAAATCGCCCGTCCGCGCTTGGATTTGGGAACAGGTAACGGTCCCGATTGGCGGATTCGATCGGAACGGCAATTATTTTCGAAAGTTCCGTCCGGCCGTTGGCATCGATTTGCCGCAGGCGGTAATAATACGTTTCGCCCGCGATTACTTCCGCATCCGTCCAGCTATAGGTGTTCGTTTCGGAACGCGTCCCGTTTCCCTGCACAAAACCGATCTTCTCAAATGCTTTGGCATCCCGGCTTTTCAGAACATCGAATCCCAGGTTGTTATCTTCCCAATTTGTCGACCAGCCCAGGACGGCCTTGTCTTCACGGGAAACACCGGAAAAATGAAGCAAATGAACCGGCAACGCATCTGAGGTAGAAAAGGTACAACTGGCATCCGCCGTTGGATCGGCAATATTCATCACTACGACGTGTCCGGCAAAACTGCCGCTACAGGATGCGCTGTAGGCGCCCACCGTTGTTGAAGCAATGCCAATTCCCAGAAAGCCTTCGCTCGAAGCACTGCCGTGGTCATTGACGTAGCCCCGGAGTGTGTTCGGTGGCGGAGCCAGGTAAATGTCGTCATTTTGAATCAGCATGGCTTTTCGGTGCCCCCAACTGTTGGCCGAATCCCGGTAAAGCCAGTTGAAAATGGCCTGTTCGACCAGAAACGTCGGCGTTGTTGCGCTGCTGCTACAGGCGACGTAGATATTTTCCGAGTAGCCCATACCGGTTTGGCAGTTTGCCGGATACGTATTCCCGACCCGGGTAGATGGTGTCGAACCGCCTGAGCCGGTGTGGGAGAAAACGTTATTGGCCACCAGATAGCTTGCGTGGGTTTGAGCGGTGTTGACCAACGCACTTTCAACAGCTTCCATCGGCAAACCCAAAACCGCCGTTGTTCCGGGATACACCAGACCGGATCGGGCAATTCGTTCCTGGTTGATCAGAAACAACGCCCTGTCGTTGGCTGAAAACGTAGCGTAGTTCGCAGGTAATGACAAATTCCCCAGGCTATTCGTTGGTAAACCCAATTGCGTCTCTTCCGCCCGCCGTGCCGCATTGAAAGCCGCAACAATTTGGGCTGTACTGGAGAAAAAAGCGCTGGGAGCGAAGTCGGTTTGCGAAGGAGCTACCAACGCAACGTTGGAGGTTAAATTTGTTGGCGATTGAGCATATCCATTCCGAAGCAAGCTCAGGAAGAAAACGAATGCGCAAACACCGCGCAAAAGAAGTACATTTTTAGCCATGGATAAGTACGGTTTTTAGTCAACGCCAGGCTACTTAGCACGGCTTATCTGTTGAGACTGTTTTTCCCGGATTAGGTAACCTAAGTATTGTCAGAAAATTGCGAACCTGTCCTGTATGAAACCGACTACCTGCCCTTTCAGGGCTGTTAACTAAGTATTTCCACATTATCTACAATTATTTCAAAAACAAATACTATTTTACATCTTTAAAATCCAGCCCAACTTTTTTGTTATGAATACGCTACGCTCTGATTTCCGAAAAGGACAGACGCTGCTTGACTATTTCTATTATTGGGAGCAACAACAACCCAAAAAAGTCTACCTGCGGCAGCCCGAAGACGACCGATATCGCGACTATACCTGGCGCGAAGTTGGAAAACAGGCCCGCACGTTGGCATCCTACCTGAATTCGCTCAATCTTCCCCCAAAAAGTAACATTGGTCTTATCTCGAAAAACTGTGCCCACTGGATCATTGCCGATCTGGCCATTTTGCTGAGCGGTCACGTTTCGGTTCCGTTTTATCCGACCCTGACTGCCAGCCAGTTGCATCAAGTTGTCAGTCATAGCGGTTGTGAGGTATTATTCGTGGGGAAATTGGATAAATGGGCTGAGATGAAAGTCGGTGTGCCGAAAACCATGCATTGCATTGCCTTTCCGCCCCTCGTTTCGGCCGCCCCGCCCGACCCGGATCACGCGCAGTGGGATGATATTCTGGCCCGGTTTGAACCCATGACGGATAATCCGCAACCCCATTCCGACGATTTATTTACCATTGTGTATACGTCCGGTACGACGGGAAGTCCAAAAGGCGTGATGATGCCGTACAAAGCCATGATCAGCGCCATCGACTCGACCAAGCCGCTGATGGGCATCGATGTGCCTGACCCCCGTTTTTTTTCGTATCTGCCGCTTTGTCACGTTGCCGAACGGAACATAGTGGAAGCCCTCAGCCTCATTACGGGCGGCACGGTGTATTTTGTCGAATCAATGGCCACGTTTGCCCGAAACCTCGCGGTCGCCCGACCAACGCATTTTCTGGGCGTTCCGCGCATCTGGCTCAAATTTCAGCAAAACATTCTAGCCAAAATACCGCAGGGGCGACTCGACCAATTGTTAAAAATCCCGCTGATTTCCGGTTTCATTAAACGAAAATTGCGCACGGCGCTCGGCCTGAACGACGCCCGAATCATTCTGACGGGAGCCGCTCCGACGCCGGTGGCCCTGATCCGGTGGTTTCGGCAACTGGGCATTACGATTCAGGAAGCTTACGGTATGACCGAGAATCTCGGCGTGGTGTCGCTGATGCACGCTAATGTCATCAAAGACGGCACCGTCGGGATGCTTTACAGTGGGATTCAGGTCAAGTTCGATCCGGTTACGGGTGAATTGTTGACCCGTTCCGATTGGACGATGCGGGGCTATTTCCGCGAACCGGAAATGACTGCCGCGGCTCTGGACTCCGACGGTTGGCTCCATACCGGCGACGTTGGCAAGTTGGATGACGACGGTTTTTTAACAATAACCGGTCGGGTCAAGGAAATCTACAAAACCACGAAAGGCGAGTTTGTTGCTCCGGCGCAGATTGAAACCGGTTTTGCGGATAATACCTTTGTCGACCAAATCTGCGTGGCCGTGCAGCAGTTGCCGCAGCCGATCGCCCTCATTGTATTGTCGGAAACCGGTTTGAAAGCCGACAAGAACGTGGTTTCGCAAAGCCTGGAAGAAACCATTAAAGCCCTGAATCCGAATCTGCACACTTACCAGCGGGTCAAAAAAGCCGTCATCGTGAAAGAACCGTGGACGGTCGACAACGACATGATGACACCCTCACTCAAAATAAAACGCAGAATCATCGAATCGCGCTACGAACCCCACCTGCAACCCTGGTTTGAGCGGGAAGAGATGGTGATCTGGGAAGGGTGAGGTGTTAATGACCATCGACGATCGACGATTGACCATAGTCTTTCGTCAACGGGCAATCGTCAAAAAAATCGGAACCGATCAGGTTTAAAAGCCTGATCGGTTCCGATTTTTACAAAGGTGGACGAGAATTAGTGGGGAAGAGCGGAAAGGCCCAGGGGCTTAGTTCCGCGCCAGAACCACACGGCTCACTTGCGTTTTGATGGCGAATGACTGAGAAACTTTCTCTTTGCCAAACGATACTTCAATGACATATTTGCCGTCCGCCAATTGCGAGAAGTCATACACGCGACCCGATTGATCAGCCTTGGCCAGCGTTCCGTGGTACAGTTTGTTGTTCGAATCGTCAACAATTGAAACCACAATTTTATCATCAATCGGTTGATTGACCGATACTTTGAATTTCAGGTTACCAACTTCCCGGATCGAAACGCCAGATGCTTTTACTTCAGCTTTCGGGCCATCCAGTACACGGGCGTTTGCTGATGAAGGAGCAACTGCCAACAGCGTCGTTGCGGCCAGCATCGCCAGGCCCAACTTGACATTATTATTTACAAAATTCGTTTTCATGGTTTTTCTACAGGTTGTATTCAGACACTTGATATAGTACAATAAACTAAATGCTTACCTTACTCAATCCTTGTCAACTCCTTTGTTGATACAAATTTATACAACATTGAATACAAGTCAATTACCAAATTGTTAAGAACCGAAAAGTTGTTTATAATTTGAAGGTAAAACTTACCAAAATACAATACTTTACGGTTGTTTACTACTAATACTTTAAATAGTGAAATGCCATTTTTCCCGGAGAAATACCAGGTTTTATAAAAAAGTACAATTCATTCGTCCGGGAATGAAAAAAGCCCGAAACGGGCGGTTTCGGGCTTTTGCGGTTTTTTGAATTTAACCACAGAAATTATCTTATTTTGTCGTAATCAAAGCCAATTTTCCGATTTTCAGGGTTAAAATAAAGTTAGCTCGCTCGGAAATGGTACTGATTTTCAAAAACTACCATAAGTTTGAAGGGTACTTTCCTTCGTCGTGCAGTCGTTTGAATGAAGCCTGAACCAGCGGCTTGTCTTCAGGGTACGTCACCCCAAACCATTCCGAGCGACTGCGGAATACTTTACACCGGCCCTGGTTGCGGTGGATCAGATTCGTCATAATGGTCGGAATATAAAATTCGGCTTTCGGCGAATTAAAATTAGCCCGTGCATACTCCGCAAACTGCTCCTGAGCCTGCGGAAAAACCGCCGGTTTGAATCCCCAGAAATTCATCGAAACCGGCGTTTCGGGGGCCAATACCGTTAAACCATCCGACTCTTCAAATACGATCTCACCAACATTGTCTCCTTCAGACTGCCGGTAAATCTTGGTGCGCTCGATAACCGACGACAGCGTTTCATCCGCATTCAGGTCGCAGACGCCCCGCGAAACCGAACCGTAGTCCGACAGCGTATTCTGAACTTCGTAGCCCACTAGTGAATGCAAATCTTCCTCGGTGTTGTTTACCAGGAAATCGGCCAGAATCTGAAACGCTTCCTGCCCGTAAAAATCATCGGCGTTGATCACCGCAAACGGCGTATCGGTTTGCTCCCAGGCACACAGCATCGCGTGGCCCGTTCCCCACGGTTTGGTCCGCTGAATAGCCCCCAACTCGTCCGGCACGTAGGAATTCAGCGCCTGAATGGCAAAATCCACTTCAATTTTACCCGCCAGTTTCGGCAGAAAAATAGCTTCAAAATCTTTTCGCAATTCTTCGCGGATGATGAATACGACTTTGCCAAAACCGGCCCGAATGGCATCATACAAGGAATAGTCGATGATCGTTTCACCGTTCGGACCAAATTGATCCAGTTGTTTGATTCCACCGTAGCGGCTGCCAATACCGGCGGCCAAAATCAGAAGTGTGGGTTGCATCAGGTTCGTTTTCAGATGATAAATCAATAAAGGTGCTAAGCGCGGGCAAAAATAAGGAAATGCAGCTTGGTCTCTATAGCGGTTTTCATTAAATGCTTTTTAGGTCCGAAAAATCCATAAAATCAGTTTATAAGAAAATTTATTCCTGAAATTGTTCAATATATTCAATAATTGACGTTATAATTGTAAGTAAAACAATAATTAGTAAAGCAAGTATTATACGCCTAAATTCCGCCAGCGCCATGCCATTTTACCATACCTTAGGTCAAATTCCGCCCAAACGGCACACGCAGTTTGAAAAACCGCCGGGGCCGGCCGGGGCCGTGAATCTGTATTACGAGCAATTGTTCGGCACCATTGGTTTCGAAGGCATGTCGTCGCTGCTCTACCACGTTCACCGGCCCACAATGGTGAAAGCCGTGCTGGGAAGTGTGGACACAACGCCGGTTTTGGCCGTCGAAAAGAACATTCTTTCGCGCAAACTGATCGGTTTCAATCTGGAACCCGTGCAGGCCGATTTTCTGGAAAGCCGTGTGCCTTTATTACTAAATAAAGATGTACTAATCGGATTAGCTGCCCCAACCCGTTCCACGACCGACTATTTTTACAAGAACGCCGACGCCGACGAACTGCTGTTCATCCACCGGGGTTCGGGAAAACTCCGCACTTTACTGGGCACCATTCCGTTCGAATACGGTGATTATCTGGTCATTCCGCGCGGCATGATCTACCAGATCGAGTTTGACGCAGGTACCCAGCCGCGTTTGTTGTATGTGGAGTCGCACTCCCCGATTTATACGCCCAAACGGTATCGAAACCAGTTTGGCCAGTTGCTCGAGCATTCACCCTTTTGCGAGCGTGATATCAAACGCCCGCAAAACCTCGAAACCCACGACGAAGCCGGCGATTTTCTGATCAAGATCAAGAAACAGGGGGCACTTCATTCGCTGGTGTATGCCACGCACCCGTTCGATGTCGTGGGTTGGGACGGCTACAATTTCCCGTACGGTTTTTCCATTTTTAATTTTGAGCCCATTACGGGACGCGTCCACCAGCCACCGCCGGTGCACCAGACGTTTCAGACCGACGCGTTTGTGGTCTGCTCGTTCTGTCCGCGGCTGTACGATTATCACCCGAAAGCCATTCCGGCCCCCTACAACCATTCCAACATCGACTCCGACGAAGTGATTTATTACGTCGACGGCGATTTTATGAGTCGCAACGACATTGCGCCGGGCCACATCACACTGCATCCGGGCGGGATTCCGCACGGGCCGCACCCCGGTGCGATGGAACGGAGTATTGGCAAGAAAGAAACGCAGGAATATGCCGTGATGGTCGATACGTTCCGCCCGCTGATGCTGACGGAAGCGGGCCTGCAAATTGACGATGGAAAGTATTACAAATCCTGGATAGAATAACTCATCAACACCTATGGAAACGTTGGAATTACCGGAAACAAAACCGGTTTCAGATTCAAAAATCGACTTTTTACCGCTCAACGGTACCGATTACATTGAGTTGTACGTCGCCAACGCCCGGCAGTCGGCGCATTATTTTCAGACGGCGTTCGGGTTTCAGCCACTGGCCCATGCCGGACTGGAAACCGGTTGGCGGGATTGCGAATCCTACGTCGTGGTGCAGGGAAAAATCCGGCTGGTGCTGACCTCGCCCCTGCACGGCGGCACCGAAATCGGCCAGCACATCGACAAACACGGCGACGGTGTTCGGGTAGTGGCGTTGTGGGTCGACGACGCAACGAGTGCGTTCGAAGAAACCGTTAGCCGGGGAGCCGCTCCTTTCATGGTTCCCGCGCGCGAGGAGGATACCAACGGTTTTGTGGTTCGGTCGGGAATTCACACCTACGGCGACACCGTGCATATTTTTGTGGAGCGGAGCCAGTACAAGGGCGTTTTCCTGCCCGGTTATCAAGCCTGGCAACCCGAGTATCAACCGGAGGATGTGGGTCTGAAATACGTCGATCACATGGTCGGTAATGTGGGCTGGAACGAAATGAACACCTGGGTCAGTTTTTATGCCAACGTCATGGGATTCAATCAGTTGGTTTCGTTCGATGACAAAGACATTTCGACCGATTATACGGCCTTAATGAGTAAAGTCATGAGTAACGGCAACGGGCGCATCAAATTCCCGATCAACGAACCGGCCGAGGGTAAAAAGAAGTCGCAAGTGGAAGAATACCTGGATTTTTACGGCGGGCCGGGCATCCAGCACATCGCCGTGGCGACGGACGACATCGTAAAAACCGTAACGGATTTGCGCGACCGGAGCGTCGAATTCCTGAAAGTACCGGACACCTACTATGACGACCTGCTCGGCCGCGTAGGCCACATCGACGAGGAAATGAACGCACTACGCTCGCTCGGCATTCTGGTCGACCGCGACGACGAAGGCTATCTGCTCCAGATTTTCACCAAACCGGTCGGGCCCCGCCCGACGCTGTTTTTCGAGATCATCCAGCGAAAAGGGGCCAAATCATTCGGAAAAGGCAATTTCAAAGCCCTCTTCGAAGCCATCGAACACGAACAGGAACTTCGAGGTACATTGTGACCGGTTTTCAGTTTACGGGTTTCGCCGGGCCGGCGTTTCGGTGGCCCGGCAAAACCCGTAAACTGGAAACCGTAAACTATAAAATCATGAGCCAAGCATATCACACCTACACCGCCGACGACCAGGCCGTTTGGCGGTTGCTGTTTGAGCGGCAGATGAAGTTGTTGCCGGGCAAAGCCAGCCAGGAGTATCTGGATGGAATCGGGCAGGTTGGTTTTGTGGCGGATCACATTCCGAACTTTGAGAAGGAACTGAACCCGCGCCTGCTGCGACTAACCAACTGGCGGGTTTCGGCGGTGCCGGGGTTGATCTCCAACCGGGATTTTTTTGAACTGATGCAAAACCGCAACTTTCCGGCTACCACCTGGTTACGTCGGCGCGAACAACTGGAGTATTTGCAGGAACCGGACATGTTTCACGACACCTTCGGGCACGTTCCGATGCTGTCGAATCAGGCGTTTTGTGATTTTCTGGCCGCTCTAAGCCGAATTGCACTGGCGCACGTCGATCATCCGGAAGCCATCGAAATGATTTCGCGGCTGTATTGGTACACGGTCGAATTCGGGCTGATTCAGGAGCCTGCGGGCTCGGGTCGCGATCGGCTGCGGATTTACGGCGGAGGCATTTTGTCTTCCACCGGCGAAACGTCGTACAGCCTGTCGAGTCCGCAACCCGAACGCGTTCCGTACGACGTTGGAACGCTGCTGCGAACGCCGTATGTGATCGACCGGTTTCAGGATCGGTATTTCGTGATCGACTCGTTTGAGCAGCTCTACCATTCCATCCCGGAAATTGAAGGGAAGCTCGAAGAATTGTTAGTCAGTTAGTTTGGACTACTTTTGCAGTTGGATTTGTCACGGGGCATTGCCTTGTGACCAAAGAACCTGTTAACGGCTAACTGACGAATGACGCATCCTTCCGATCACCGGGCTTACTTTTTTAAGATTGACACGACCATTAAAAAGATTCGGAATGCGCTTCAGAAGCAGTTCAACGAAACCGGTTTTGATCTGACGGTCGATCAATGGGTACTCATCGATCACCTCTACCGCAATCCCGGCATCAGTCAGAACGTGCTGGCCGACCTGACCACGAAAGATGCCCCGACCGTCACCCGGATGATCGATTTACTCTGCAAAAAAGGCCTAACCGAACGGCGCATGGCCGAAGACGACCGCCGGAAATTCCTGATTTTTCTGACGCCCGAAGGTCAGGCCAAATACGACGAAGTACTGCCCACGGTGGTCGATATCCGGCGGAAAGGCTGGGGCGACCTCAGCGAGGAAGATTACCGGCATTTTGTCCGGATTATGGATTCGATTTACAATAACATCAGTGAATGACGCTTCCCTACGGCATATTCAGCACCGCAGGTTCCAGCCCGCGCGTTGGCGTACAACTTGGTAATCAGATTCTTGATCTGGACATGGTCGGTCGGCTCGCTTTTTTCGATGACCTGGAAATTGACCTTGCGGTTTTTACCAAACCGGTTCTGAACGACTTTATGGAACTGGGAAAAACCGCCTGCCAGGCCGTTCGGAAACGGCTGATCGAGTTGCTGAATGATCCCGAAAAACCGCTCGACGGTTTCGGCGATTTTGTCTTCATCGACGCAGCATCGGCGACGCTTCACCTGCCGATTCGCATTGGCGATTACACCGATTTTTACGCCAGCGAAGAACACGCCAGCAATGTCGGCCGCATGTTTCGGCCGCAGGCCGAACCGTTATTGCCCAACTGGAAGCATCTGCCGGTGGCCTATCACGGCCGGGCTTCGTCCATCGTGGTTTCCGGAACACCGATCAAGCGCCCCAACGGGCAGTTTTTAGGCCCGGATCAGCAACCGGTTTTCGGGCCGTCGAGGGCGCTGGATTTTGAACTGGAGTTGGGAATCGTGATCGGAAAACCGTCGAAACTGGGCGAACCGGTTTTGGTTGACGAAGCAGAGTCGCACATTTTTGGTCTGGTTTTGTTCAACGACTGGTCGGCGCGCGATATTCAACGCTGGGAATACCAGCCGTTGGGCCCTTTTCTGGGCAAGAATTTTGTGTCTTCCATTTCACCCTGGGTCGTTCCCCTGGAAGCACTTGACCGGTTTCGCATCGACGGCCCCAAACAGGAACCAACTCCGCTGCCTTATCTGCAATCAACCGGAAAAAAGCACTTTGACATCGAACTGGAAGTAGTCTTAAAAACGCCCGGAAATCCGCAGGAAATCGTAATCAGCCGGACCAATACCTGTCACCTCTACTGGAATGCGGCCCAGATGATTGCCCACCACACGGTCAACGGTTGCAACCTGAACGTCGGCGACCTGCTGGCCACCGGAACCATTTCAGGTTCATCACCAGATAGTTACGGTTCATTACTTGAATTGTCCTGGAATGGAAACCGG
Source organism: Larkinella rosea (assembly GCF_003858635.1). GTDB lineage: Bacteria > Bacteroidota > Bacteroidia > Cytophagales > Spirosomataceae > Larkinella > Larkinella rosea. The sequence continues at coordinate 111,378 of NZ_RQJO01000009.1, read as the reverse complement.
CCGCTGACACTTCCGAACGGCGAAACCCGAACATTCCTGCACAACGGTGACACGGTTATTTTTCGTGGATGGGCGGGCGATGACGAAGTCAGCTTCGGCGAAGTGATCGGTAAAATCAACGCATAAGTCACGCTGCCGCTCCTTACCTGCCCGACCGGTTTTTATCCGAAAACCAGAAAATCACTTTTATTCCGCGAATCGAATCGTTATCCAGCGAATAGCGCTATAAACGGTCTCCTGAAGCCTCTAAACGAGATTTTGTTGTATTAAACAATTAATATCGGCGCGATTATTGCACTTTTTTTGGATAAACTGTAGTTTTACCAAACTAAACCCGCGTATGACAAAACCCGTTGAAACCTTCCTGGCCGACTACAAACCCGAAGTTCGTGACCTTGCTCTCAAGGTTCGGGAGTTGGTACGAAGCATCCTGCCGGAAGCACACGAATCGGTGCACACCGGCTACAAAACCATTACGTACGGAACCGGACCCCGTATGTCGGATGAAATCTGTTACATCGCTCCGCTCTCCTCAAGCGTCAATCTGGGCTTCAACTACGGCACCCAGTTGCCCGACCCCAATGGTTTGCTAAAAGGAACCGGCAAACTGCTGAGGCATTTTAAATTTGAATCACCGGAAGACGTTTCCACGCCCGGCATTCCGGAGCTGCTGGAAATCGCCAAAAACCACGGAAAGTTTTAAAACCGCTTTCCCGTAATGCAAAAAAGGAAACTGAGCGGTTCAGTTTCCTTTTTCATTTTCATACAGTCAATTTACACAATGAACAATTTGGCAACCGGCAACACCTGCTCCATCGACAGGGGTTCGTCAAACGCTTCCGTAGCCGCGTTTTTGCTAATTTTCGTTCCCGCCATTAATTCAAGCATCGTAATATCGACAGTTCCCTGCATGACATTGTCTTCACCCGAATAAATTGCGGCTGGTGTTCCTCCGCCGTCGTTATTGGTAATCCAGCCTTTCTGGCCGCGCAACCGGCGCACAACCGAAGCATGACGGGCTTCAACGGCGTGAATCTGCAAGGCATAGGTCAGCAAAGCATCATCGGCCATCAACGCCGTAGCCTGCCCTTTGTAGGCCCGAACACCCGTGTCTTCAAAAGCTTGTGACAAGGCCAGAAACGTTTGGTAGTTCGTAAAAACATCCTTGAATGTGCCTTTGGCCGTAAAATCAAAGGTGGGTTCTGCTGCGGCATTGGCGGCCAGAGCGCCCTTCAAAAAAGCAACGTGTTGTTGTTCGTGTTTGCCAATCTGCGTAAAAACCGCCTTATCAGCCGCCGGAATCACGGTGGAAGCCAGTGCCGTCGCATAAAACTTATTCTCCAGGTATTCCAGTGTCAGGGCGTAATTCAGCACATCGGTAATGGCATCTTTTGGACCGGCATACGATTTGGTGAGCAACGTAGCCGCAGCTACCGGCACCGCCGAAACCGCCAGTGAGGTTAGCTGGCCGAACATTTTCCGGCGATTGAAACTGACGCGTTCGCCAAGCTCCGGGTCAACTTTTTCCAGTTTTCCAAAAATATCAAACAAATTCATGGGTTCTCAGGGCTTATTTGGTTGGGAGATTCATTCCACTGATGATCGTCTTGATGAAGGGCTGAGCCGCAGTCAATACCGTATTGAAGTCGTTGACTTTCTCCAGACCATTGCCATCGATGAGGGCATCGGGCGCAAAATCAGCGGTTTTTGGATTGAGCAAATCGCGGATAGCGGCAGCGTGACGGGCCTCGACCGAAACGATTTTTCCGGCCAGCAGTAAATAATCCTTGTTCATAATGAACTTACCCGCGCCATTGTAGGCCGACACGCCGAGATCTTCAAACGTTTTGGCAGCGCCCAGGACACTGGCGCGATCGGTGAAGGTGATGGCCGAAAAATTGACTTCCAGCGCCGGAATAGCCGCTGCTCCCAGGGCCGCTTTCAGAAATTCGCGGTGCGCAATTTCATGATCCCGGATGTCGGTCAGCAGTTGCAGTTCAGCCGCCGGCATGCTGGCATAAGGGGTTTTAACGACCTGCGTATAAAAAGCCGCTTCCAGTTGCTCCAGGGCGTAGGCATAATTCAGGATGCCGGTATCGTCCTTTCCCAAATCGACCGCGCCGTCGGCCACGGGAGACATGTCGTCGTCTTTATTACAGGCTGAAAGCAAAGCGGTGGAGGTGATTACCGAGACACCGGCAATTCGCAGAAAAAACCGTCGCTTAACCGGCTCAAAAATCAGCCCGGTTAATCCCGTTTTACGTTGCAAAGGGGAGTTTTCCATGATGTTGAGAAATTAATTATAACTCCTCCACACATATTGTGAAGTTGTTGATACCTACGCGAAGAGTTCTGCTTTGGATTGGAGCGGTTCGTCAAAAACCTTTTTTTCTGACGAACCGGCACCGGTTTCAAGCGGCAAAAACCCTTCACTCAGGCAAATTTCTCAAGTGGTTTCCTCGCCGAAAACCGTTACTTCTTCACCCCCATCCGGGCCAGATACGCCGACATCGGCTCCAGTTCCATCTGCTTGCGACGCTGATCGACATTGGCCTCATCTTCAATCGGATACACATCTTTCTGACCTTTATTGTTGATGTGAATCTGGGTACCATACACCTGTTTTTCTTTCTTCTGAACTTTTACCTGATCGGTCAGAAAAGCCACCCCGGCTTTGTCCAATTCGCCTTTTTGAGCGGCCTCCGTCACCATCGGCAGGTATTTTTCGTGAATCGCCCGATCCGTACTGTGCTGAATGATCAAAAAAGCCACCTGATCCAGCGGCTGCCCGACCACACTTTTGCCCGGATAACCGCCTACCTGGGAAATGATTTTCTCCACTTCGACCAGGTGTTCTTTGTCCATATCCTTGATTTTCTGCCGGGCGTCCTGTGCTTCTTTCGCGCCCCAGCCGTATTGGCGTTCGATGGCGTCATATGCCGAGCGTTCTTTCTGGTCTTTTTCGTAAATCTGCGTCAGCCGCTTGCGGGCATCCGCGATCGCAGCGGTATTTTTAGTGGCCTGTGCCCAGACATTGGCACCGATGAAACACAGAATGAGCAGAGAGAGGAATTTCGTTTTCATGATTGTAAATCAATAGCTTAACGTGGTTTTGATAAAAACCGGTTTTCGGCCTGCAAGGTTTAAATTTTTCAATACCCCACCGATGTATCATCGGCCCGCGGGTCGGAAGCGCCTTCAAGGCTGCCATCGGGCCGGCGCAGAATGCAATCCATCCGCCCCAGCGAATTGGTTAGCTGCTCCAGCATATAGCCCCGCGATTGTAGCTTCCGAACGGTTTCTTCCGAAAAAGCCCCTTCTTCAAACGTGGTTTTGTCGGGCAGCCACTGGTGATGAAACTTTAGCGCGTTGACCGATTGCTGCATGCTCATGCCAAATTCCAGCACGTTCAGGATCGTTTGGTACACCGAGGTGATGATCGTTGAACCGCCGGGAGTTCCTACCACCATGTACAGTTTTCCGTCCTGTTCCACAATCGTCGGGGTCATCGACGACAGCATCCGCTTGCCCGGTGCAACGGCATTCGCCTGATTTCCAATCAGTCCGAACATATTCGGCACGCCCGGTTTGATGCTGAAATCGTCCATTTCGTTGTTCATCAGAAAACCGGCCCCGTTCACCACCACCCGGCTGCCGTAACCGCCGTTCAGCGTGGTGGTGATTGAAACCGCGTTGCCTTCCTGATCGACCACCGAAAAATGCGTGGTTTCCAGACTTTCGTACCCCGGTAACATCCCGCCTTTTACATTCCGGGAATCCGTTGCTCTGGCAAAAGTAAAATCAGACCACCGGGTTTGCAAATACGCTTTGTCGATCAGCTGCTCAACCGGTACTTTCACAAAATCCGGATCGCCCAGAAACTTAGCGCGGTCGGCATACACCCGACGTTCGGCTTCGATCATTACCTGCACCGTCGAATCGCTGTTCCAGCCCCATTTCCGCAGCGGATACGGTTCCACCAACCGTAACAATTGCAACAAAGCTACCCCCCCGCTCGACGTTGGCGGCATCGTAATGATTTTGTAGTCGCGGAACGAGCCAACCAACGGATCGCGCCAGACGGCATGGTAGTTCTTCAGATCATTTTCGGTAATGATACCCCCCCCGCGCTGCATTTCGGCGGCCAGCAAACGAGCGGTTTCGCCCTCGTAAAAACCAGCCCGACCCTGTTCCTGAATCCGGCGGAGCGTTTGCCCCAAATCCTTCTGAATCAGCCATTCACCGGTTTTCCAGTCCGTCGTATCGGCTTTCATGAAATACCGTTTATCGGGATTGACCCGCAAAAATGACTTTTTGGTGCGGTTCAGTCCCAGAGCTTCGCGTTCAGTCAGGGCCACGCCTTTTTCGGCCAGGTCGATGGCGGGTTGCAAGACCTGCGCCCAACTTAGCTTGCCAAACCGCCGGTGCGCTTCCACCATACCGTCCACCGATCCCGGAACCCCGCTCGCCAGATGCCCCGTCAGGCTCAACTGCGGAATGACATTTTTTGCCGAATCCAGGTACATATCTTTGTGCGCTTTTTCGGGTCCTTTTTCGCGGTAATCGAGCGTGTAAGCCTGGCCGGTTTTCTCCCGATAGACCATAAAACCGCCCCCGCCGATGTTGCCCGCCCCCGGATAAACAACTGCCAGCGCAAACTGAACGGCCACCGCAGCATCGACGGCGTTGCCCCCAGCTTTCAAAATCGCAACGCCTACTTTCGAAGCCTCGGGATGCGCCGAAGCAACCATTCCGTTTTTCCCGGTTACGGCCTGACGATCCGAATAATACGGACCCGTTCGGCGCGGAGCAGCGGTTTTCTTCTCATTTTCATACTGATAAACCCCGGAGCTCCGGCCCACGCCCGGCGACTTTTGGCCCGTTCGGCAGGCGCCCAAAAGCACCAGAAAGAGGAGAATTGTACTATGGAAAGAATGAGTTACCTTTTTCATAAAAGCGTCAGTCTCGGCGAGTCGTAAACCACTAATCTACAAAAACTAACCAAACATCCGCTGAAACTACCTTCGCTTTCAAATCGTTTGGTAGATTCCGAATGGTCTGATACCTTTAATCGAAATAAACCGTCAATCCCGTGAAATTCATCCGTCAGACGTACGAAAGCTTCCGGTTTGCGTGGCAGGCTCTGCGCTCGAACCTTCTCCGAACCACGCTCTCGCTGCTGGGCGTCACCATCGGTATCTTCGCCATCATTGCGGTTTTCACGATTGTCGATTCGCTGGAACGGAATATCAAAGAGAGTTTGTCGGGCATCGGCGACAAGGTGGTATACGTTCAGAAATGGCCTTGGATCTTTGGGGGCGAGTTTCAATGGTGGAAATACTTCCAGCGCCCCGAACCCAGCCTGAAAGAATACAAGTTTCTGGCCGAAAATCTGGAAACCGCCCAGGCGGTTGTTGCGATGGATTTTCGCGGTCAGGTGACGGTCAAAAACGGCAATAACAGCCTTCAGGCACTGATTCAGGGCACGTCAATGGATTACAACAAGATTTCGGATGTGCCGGTGGTTCAGGGACGGTATTTTTCCCAGCAGGAAATCGATGCCGCCCGCAATGTTTCCATCATCGGCGCCGACATTGCCGAAACGCTGTTTCCGGGCCAGGACCCGGTTGGGAAAGAGTTCAAACTGAATGGGTTGAAATACATTGTCATTGGCGTACAGGAGCGCAAGGGCGAAAGTCTGCTCAACTTTGGCGGCAATCCCGACGACAAATGCCTCATTCCGATCGGCGCTTTTGCCAAAATGTACCACTCCGTTTATCCGAGCATCGATATCGCGGTGAAAGGTTTTGATCAGGACGAAGGACTGCTCGAACTGGAAAGCGAAATCCGGGGATTGATGCGCGCCCGGCGCGGCCTGAAACCGGTCGAAGAGGACAATTTTGCGATCAATCGTCCCGATGCGGCCGCCAAGGCCATTTCCGGCCTGTTTGCCGTTTTGACGGTAGCCGGTTGGGTAATCGGTAGTTTCTCGATTCTGGTCGGTGGTTTCGGTATTGCCAACATTATGTTCGTGTCGGTAAAAGAACGCACGAATCTGATCGGAATTCAGAAGTCATTGGGCGCCAAGAATTACGTTATTCTGTTCCAGTTTCTGTTTGAAGCGGTTTTTTTAAGTTTAATTGGCGGTGGCGTCGGCATCTTGCTCGTTTATTTGTTGTCATTTATGAAGCTGGGAAGTCTGGTGATTATTTTGTCACCCGCCAACATCATGCTGGGTTTGGGTGTATCGAGCATTATCGGTACCGTTTCCGGGATACTTCCGGCGCTGGTTGCTGCGCGCATGGACCCGGTCATTGCCATCCGTTCCAAGTAAGCCGGATTGCAATTGCAACCCACAACGTGTTCATTTGTATGTCAATCAAATCAAACAGGTCCTTATTCCATGAGACGTTTTCTGATACCTTTTATTTTTCTGCTTGTTATTTTCGGTATTGTGTATTACCTGACGGCCTGGAGCTATAGCGACGGCGAACGTGCCGGTACCATATCCAAATACAGCCGCCGGGGCTTTGTTTTTAAAACCTGGGAAGGCGTTCTGAATGTCGGCGGTTTTTCGGGCGAAACCGGTTCACTCACTCCGCAGTATTTCGATTTTTCGGTAAAAGACGATTCAGTGGCCCAGCAAATCAATCAGGCCGTCAAAACCGGTCAGCGCGTGACCTTGCATTACGAAGAAAAACTGGTCAAACTTCCCTGGAACGGCGAAACCAAGTATTTTGTAACGGGCGTCGAAATTGTGGACCCCCAATACCACTATGGCGTGCCGGGGCAACCGGTTTACCCGAATCAGGCAGTTCCACAAACCCCGTCTCCGCAACAATCGCAGCCCGCGCCGGTTGATACGGTACACCGGGATACGATTTAATGTACCGATGGACTAACGTCCGTATTTTGTAATCGCCATTGATTTGTATAATCACGGACGTTAGTCCGTGCACGTATGCTAAAAACCGTCAATTCCACCCGCACATTTTCGGATGAAAGGTTAAACCGCTACCGGCAACAGGGCGATGCTGCCGCCGACGCCGTTATTGCGTTGGTTGCGGCTCAGGGCGGCCGCGAAGGAATCGGTTTGCTGATGCGCTGGCTGGGCAATACCGCTGATTGGGACGAGAGCCGTCAACACCCGGCAGTTCAGGACTTCATGCGTACCCAAACGCACCTCCCCGACTGGGCCAACCCGCGACAAATGGAACTCGCCATGCGGTTTTTTCAAAAAAATAAAGTAGCCGTTGGCTTAACGCTGGGATGTTATTCGTTGCCGTATTGCTACGCGGGAGCGGATGGCGCCCGGGTGCTCTGGATGTCGCAACGGATTCACAACGATACGCACAAGCGGCTGGAAGAAACCGGTGAATGGGTGTTTGGAATCATGAAAAAGCGGGAGTGGGAAACCGCTAAAGCCATTCGCCGGACGTTGAAAATCCGCCTGTTGCACGCAGCCATCCGCTGGTTTACCCTGCAAAGTGGTCAGTGGAACAATGACTGGGGTTATCCGATCAATCAGGAAGACATGGCCGCTACCAACCTCGCGTTCTCGTACATTGTGGTGCGCGGTTTGCGAAAAACCGGTATTCCCATGACCGAAGAAGAAGAGGACGCTTACCTGCACCAGATCAACGTAGCCGGTTATTTTCTGGGCGTTTCGGAAGAGCTTTTACCCCAAAACCGGCGGGAAGCGTTTCACCTCGAACGCACGATCACCCGGCGGCAATTTCGGCCCTCAGAAGCCGGAAAAGGGCTGACGCATTCACTGCTTCAGGCACTCGAAAATCTGTCTCCGCCCGCCTTGCGGAACCTCCCGGCGGCCCAAATGCGTTTCTTTCTCGGCGATGAACTGGCCGATCTGCTCGATATTCCCGCTGTTCCGCTGGAAAAAAGGCTGGTCGGACTGGCCAATTCATTGCCCATTTTCCCCAAACTATTGCCCTACAATCCCTGATAAACCCTGATTCCCTCTGATCCACCCTGAGAAATAACTCATTGTTAATCAGAGCTTATCAGAGAACATCAGGGTTTATCAGAGTTATAAATGACTATTCTACAACAGGAACCGATTGCGGCTTTGGCGACCGCGCCCGGCATTGGAGCCATTGCGGTTATTCGCGTTTCGGGCATCGACGCCATCGGGCTAACCAGCCGGATTTTTCGCGGCAAGGATCTCACGCTGCAACCGTCGCACACGGTTCATTTCGGCACCATCCGGGATTCGGAAAACACGATCATCGATGAGGTATTGATCTCGATTTTCCGCAGTCCGTCGTCGTTTACGAAAGAAGACGTGGTCGAAATTTCCTGCCACGGTTCCGATTATGTGATCCGGCAGATTTTGCGATTATTGCTGAAAGAAGGCGTACGGATGGCGCAACCGGGCGAGTTTACGCAGCGGGCGTTTCTGAACGGGCAGTTTGATCTGGTGCAGGCTGAAGCCGTTGCCGACCTCATTGCCGCCGATTCTGAAGCCACGCACCGGGCTGCGCTGACGCAACTCCGGGGCGGTTTTTCCCGGCAGTTGAAGGCCCTGCGGCAGCAGCTGGTCGAATTTGCGGCATTGATCGAACTGGAACTGGATTTCGGGGAGGAAGATGTGGAATTTGCCAAACGTGATGATCTGCGCAAACTCGTAGTGTCCATTCAGCGCGTATTGCGGCCCCTGATCGACTCGTTTTCGGTCGGGAATGCCATTAAAAATGGCGTGGCGACGGTGATTGCCGGAAAACCCAATGCCGGAAAATCGACCTTGCTGAATGCCCTGCTGAACGAAGAAAAAGCCATCGTTTCGGACATTCCCGGTACGACCCGCGATGTGATCGAAGACGACTTGTTCCTCGACGGCATCCGGTTTCGGCTCATCGACACGGCCGGACTCCGCGAAGCCACCGACACCATCGAAGCCATCGGGGTGGAACGGACCAGACAGCAGATGGACAAAGCCGCCATCATCGTTTACCTCTTCGATGCCGCCGAAACCGCTCTGACCGAAATCGCCGAAATGGAAGCCGACCTGAAAAACCGGACGATTCCGTATCTACTGGTTGGCAATAAAATGGATAAACTAACCGAGGCCGAAATGACCGAATGGCGGCTTCGTTTTGGGAAAGAACTCGTCTTGATTCAGGCCAACACCGGTAAAAACCTGGACAAAATGGCCCAACGGCTGATCGGTTTTGTGAAGACCAATGCCATTCCGGGCAGTACGGTGGTCACGAATCTGCGCCATTTCGAACACCTTACCCAAACCGACGCGGCCCTCCTCCGCGTCCTCGATGGCCTTGATGAAGGCACGACGCAGGACTGGATCGCCCTCGAACTCCGCGACGCCCTCCATCACCTCGGCGAATTGACGGGCGAAATCACCACGGATGATTTGCTGGCAACGATTTTTAGTAAGTTCTGTATCGGAAAGTAACTTCAATAATGAATACATGAACATGTATCATTAAATCATCATTTAAAGGCTATTTAAATAGTAAATAGAAGCTAAATACTATTAGATGTTCAGCAGTATTAGTTGGATGTTCAGCAATAATTTGTACCTTAGTTGTACCCCAAAAACGAGCTAACCGCAATAGCTCGTTTTTTGAGCGAAAATATGGCACATACTGACACGTAATGTCTTTTATAGACACGTATTGACAACTACTGACATATGAGTTCAAACCTTCGTATTAACCGCATTTGTGAACAATGTGGAAAAGAGTTCGAAGCCCGCACGACGGTAACCAAAACGTGCAGCGATGCTTGTGCTAAGCGGGCGTACAAGGCCCGACAACGATCCTCCAAGATCGAAGCCAATAATGAACAGGTAAAACGGATTAAAGCTAAGCCAGTTGAAGACCTGCGTAAGCAGGAGTATTTGACAATTGATGAAACGGCCCGCCTGGTACGCATTAGCCGCCGGACTCTGTACCGGATGAATGAACGGGGCGAACTATTATTCGTTAAATTAAGTCGCCGTAGCGTTATTCGTCGTTCAGATATTGATCGTTTATTCGAGCATCCGAAGCCCAATCCTAAGCCTGCACCGACCCCTTTTCCCTTATCAGAGTGTTACACCATGAAAGAAGTCATCGAGAAATACGCCATTTCAGACAGCGCCTTGTATAACCTGATTCGCCGTAATGAAATCCCCAAACAGTATAAGGGTATCTATGCCTATGTACCTAAGTTCCGAATCGATGAACTTCTAATTAATTACACTCCAGAGTTATGATAAAGGTCAAACTACGCAGGAAACCGATTAGCGATGGGCGTTCAAGCCTCTACCTTGATTTTTACCCTGCCATACCGCATCCCGATACCGGTAAACCGACACGCCGGGAGTTTCTGGGTCTCTATGTGTTCAATAAGCCCAAAACTATCGTTGATAAGGATCAAAACAAAGAAACGATTTCGTTAGCCGAGGGTATACGGGCCAAACGCCAGATCGACGTCCAGCAGGGTGCATACGGTTTTTTGTCCGACCGGCAGCGTAAAACGTGTTTTGTCGCTTATTTCAAACAGCAGGTTGCTAAACGAAGTGGCAGTAATCAGGACAACTGGACGAGTGCCCTGGCTTACCTGGAAGCGTTCACAGGCGGCACCATCAAAATGTCGGACCTCACGGTAAAGAAATGCTCGGAATTTCGTGAATTTTTATTGTCTGCTCCTAATCGGCGTAACGGCGATCTATTAGCTATCAATTCAGCCCTCTCCTATTTCAATAAGTTCAAATCCGCGCTAAAGGATGCTTTTAGCGATGGTTTATTAGGTACAGATATAAATGCGAGAGCGGCGTCGATTAAGCCGGAAGAAACAAGCCGGGAATTTCTAACATTAGAGGAATTGCAGGCTGTAGCCAGTACGGAGTGTGCTATGCCCGTGCTGAAAGTAGCCGCCATATTTTCGGCACTGACGGGACTACGGTTTTCGGACATTGAAAATCTAACTTGGAGTGAAGTAAGACAATCGGCGAATGGCAAATACAGTGTTCAGTTCCGCCAGCAAAAGACCCAGGGAGTTGAGGTACTACCGATTCCTGAGCAGGCACACGAACTACTGGGTCAACGTGGTGAACCTAATAGCCGAGTGTTCCCAGACCTGTCCTATTCCGCTTACAACAATCGGCTATTAAAGCAGTGGATCAAGAATGCAGGAATTACGAAAAACATCACATTCCATTGTTTCCGCCATACGTATGCCACACTGCAACTGACAGAAGGAACCGACATTTATACGGTATCCAAGCTGCTGGGACATCGGGAGTTGAAAACCACCCAGATCTACGCCAAAATCGTGGATCAGAAAAAACAAGATGCTTCGGAGCGGATTAAATTAAAACTATAATAGTTCTTTTGCGATGGACCCAATACTAAAAGCTCAAATCGACATAATCCAAAATGAAATCTTGCCCGAACTGGCCTCTCTTGTTAAAGAGCCAGCGAGAACCCACGTTCAGTATCTACATTTTTGGTTGAACAGTTCTAGGGTAGGGGGTTTTGGTGAGGGGAGCCATTTACAAAAGTGGTTGCTAAAAAAATACAAAGCCGAGAAAGAACAGGTTGAAATCGAGGAGGGTGGTAAGATTCCTGAATATAATGATCCTGGTCTCCCCTTTGTTCAATCAAAACCTATTGACCAAATAGAGCCAACAATACCACCCGTTGTTTTTCAGCTTGACGATGGTGAGGTGGCTCAGCTTTGCGAATGTCTATCCAAATTTTTCCCGCCCGATCAGCACTCCACCTTAGAACAGCTTTTTAAAGGATTAGTTGTTAATAATCCATTACACTTTAAAGGCCGTCAAAACCGATTGTCCGACCTCTTTGCACGATTGGAGTTTTCGCGAAAGATCAGTGGAGAGAAAACTGAAATTAGTAATTGGGTAAGTCATGCCTTCTGTTGTCTCGACTCCTCTGGTACATTAAAGCCCGTAAATGCGGACAGCGTCAGGCAGGGCTTCACTCGAAACCACCCCAAGAAAGAGGACAGACTTTGCGTATTTGAGTGGCTCCCCCCTTTACCACATTCACGGAATCGAGCAAAGTAATATCATCACAAAAAAAAACTTATACACGTCTTATACACAGCCATAGGACGTGTATAACAACAAATGATAGATTGCACATATTTTCAATTAAACAATTGTTATATGTGCACTATCACCTTCGAGCAGCTACCTTCGGCAATCGCTCAGCTACTCTCCAAAGTTGACCGTCTTGAGTCTCTACTAATGGAAACCAAGCCGTCATGTGTCCCAGAAGAGGACAAACTAATTACTATCCATCAGGCCGCTGAAATCCTAGATTTGTCGGTGACTACCATTTATGGACTAGTCCATCGTCGTGAGGTCCCACACCAAAAAAAGCGCAAACGGCTTTATTTCTCTAAACCTGAATTGCTCGACTGGGCAAGATCCGGACGCCGGAAAACAAACGCGGAAATCGACGCGGAGGTAAACACGTATCTGTCAACGAAGAAACGGGCGTAAGTGATGGAGATTAACAGCACAGACCTCCGTCCCGAAACGCTGGAAAATGAAACCGACCCCGGCCTAACTCCCAGCTTTGATTTTGCCTCCCTTGAACGGACTAGCCCGTTAACCCCGCAGGATTTTATCAATGATATTCAACCCTCGATTCCTATCGGCACTCGCCAGAATCGATCCAGCAAAACCACCGCCGACTTGTTACCCGCCATGCTGGAGCGGGAACGAAAACTCGATGAGTTGTCCCGGCAGGAAGTGGTATTCAGTCCTCCCTTGGTGAGTTGGCAGGGTGTGCACCTGATCGGGCCCGGCACCATCAATGTCATCCAGGGGCGACACGGTTCCCACAAGTCCCGATTGGGCGAGAGTCTGGCCGTCCTGTTTCTTAAAAAGGAGGGCTGGACTGCCCACCCTCTGGGCTTTGAGCGCAACGAGTGCCAGCCGGTTACCGTCTGCTATATCGATACCGAACGTAACTTAACAGAGGAGCTTCCCAATGCCATTCAGACCATCAAAATAAAAGCCGGGTACAATCTCTCCGAGTCGATACCCAATTTTCGATATACCAGCATCAAAGACGTGTTGCGTCCCGATCGATTACCAGCCTCCGAGGCTTTTGTCGGACACGTTCGCCAGCAAACCACCAACCATCTGATGGTATTTCTGGACGTGGTCACCGACTGCGTGAGCAGCTTTAATGATGACCAGCAGGCCATGCAGTTATTTGATTTTATTGGTAATCTCTGCGACCGCTACAACTCCACCTTCGTGCTAATAATTCACGAGAACCCCGGCTCCGAGAAGGCCCGAGGTCATACCGGAACAGAAGCCATCAACAAAGCCAGCACAGTGATGCAAATTGGTTTCGAAGGGGATTCGGCAGGAAATGAGGGTGAATTGATTCGATTACGCTTTCTGAAACTGCGTCGAGGGAAACGACCCGAACCGATATACCTACAATATAGTCCCGAAGCAAAAGGACTCACCCTGGCCAGCAGTGGGGCCATTGCCGAACACATCAACAATCGCAAACAAAAGGCTAGCCAGGAAGACCTGATTGAAAAAATCGAGAGTCTATTGGCAGAAGGGCCCATAGCGAAAGGTGACCTGGTCAAAGATCTGATGAAAGAATTTTCAGCCTCTGACAAAACGATCCGTGACAGGCTGAAAGACATCGAGCAACAGGGGCCAGTTCTCCAGGATCAACATGGTCGCCCTATGCCCTATGCGGTTGGATGGCAGTGTGAAGGATGGTAAGAATCATTTTTATCAACTAGCCGAGCGAGTATAATACAGGTAAAACGGATGCTGGTAACTGGTAAACCCTATATATACCCATTACCATTACCAGTATCCTTTTTCACTCCAACAAATCTAAAAATCATGTCCGTGCAATATATCCTAGAACCCTATAAAGGTCCGGCGAGTCGCTACACATGCCCTGCTTGCCAGACACCTCGGAAGTTTAGCCGTTACATAGATTCGGGTACTGGCGAGACTTTAGCGGAACACATTGGACGCTGTGACCGGGAGGTGAATTGTGGTTATCATGTTACACCTCGACTCTTTTTCGGGGAAAACCCAGCGTCAGATCAGGTTTGGCTACGGCGACCTAGACTACAGCCAACGGTCTCTGCGCCGGGTCTAATATCGACAATTCCCCTGGATAAACTGAAAGAGAGTCTGCGAGGATACGAAACCAACCATTTAATCCAGTTTTTTCAGAGTCGATATGATCAACGGATAGTCAGTAATCTGATCGGCGCTTATTTCATTGGTACCTCAAACCGCTGGCCGGGAGCCACCATCTTTCCCCAGATTGACGCTCAGGGTCGAGTCCGCACAGCCAAAATTATGGCATATGATGCTAGGACCGGTCGGCGTAGAAAAAGAGCGGACGGAAGTGGTCAAATCGACTGGTGGCACAATAAGGTAGGAGAAAAACCTTATCATCTCCGCCAATGCTTTTTTGGTGAACATTTATTGAAAACACGTCCTAAAGCGCCGGTTGCTGTTGTCGAAAGCGAAAAAACCGCACTGGTTGCAGGTATCTATTTTCCGCAATTTATCTGGATAGCGTCGGGTGGTTTAAGCTTACTGAGTCGAGAGCGTTGCAGTGCGTTGAGAGGCCGTCAGATTTACTTGTTCCCCGACCTGAACGGTTACGAGAAATGGAAGGAAAAGGCTACCGGAATCGCTCAGATTGCGAAGGTAGTAGTTTCGGACCTTCTCGAAAAAATAGCCACACCAGAGGAGCGAAAACAAGGATTTGACCTAGCAGACTACCTGCTAAAGTTTGACCCGAAGGACTTCCGAGAGATCCAACTAAAAGCCCCTGCCGGACCCAACAAACATTCTACCATATTAAGACTAGAAAAGTCGCCGGATTTTGATCTTGGTTACCCGGCATTATGGGACGCCAAACCCAGAGAGAAAGAGTCTCTTCGATTAGTATTAAGTCCGCGTCGGGCGGAATGGGCGAAGATGCTGGGAGTCGCAGAGGATCAGTTAGCTATTTATTCTTTCCAGCCATGAAGATCCGACAGCAGACACGTATACGGGGGCCGTAAGGTTTTAAATTAATGGGAGGAAAACTTACATTAATCCCGAAATCGAGCCAGATCATGTTTATAGTAATAATCTTTAATTTTCAACTCAAATGCAGGCTAAAATCCCCAATAACAGAGAACTTAAAAAGCTGTTTACCAATATAGAGAAATATTTAAACCGGGTCCGGTATTATGAACAACTTATGTTCGCCAGTGGAGTAAAGGAAGAATACATTGACGAGTTTAGTGCCATTGTTGCAAATCTTAAAGAACAAACGGCTAAATCTGTTAATTGGGAATTCTATCTTTTCTTTCGAAATTATAATGATGTTTTTTACCCGTTTATGAAGTATTTAGGACTAGGTGATTATTATCTCATGTGGAAAAATGAAAAGAACGAAATTGATGGATACCTTGATCGCAACACTTCAACTCGCGAAGCAGCGTTTTGGAATGCGGGCTATTACGATGGATTTGTGACCTTTGCGGAAAAACTTAGACCGTTAAAGAAAAACATTGATCATATACTCCAAGCTAACCAAGAATCATTAGAGGTATATGCAAGTGGACGGAAAGTTTTACCGCCGACAACGCGTAAAGAAGAAATATTTTACCGGCGCGGTTTTAGGTATGGGATGGAAGAAGTATGCCTAAAAGCCAATATTAAGTTTAATAGAAGGGTCAGAATGTCTATCCCCTACGTTACCTGGTCTGATAGCTGGTTATTCAAAATCGGTACCCCACCGGGCGAGACAGAATACGAAAACCTACCCCAAGTCCTAGCGGAAGTTTTAGGCAGACGGTAAACGGTAATACTATGACAGTATGCCGGGTTAGTGAGAAATCTACTCATTGGCCCGGCAGCTTTTATATTATCGGCAATCATGCTCCTAGAGCGCAGAATGAGAATTGATTTTAGGCCCGTAGAGACGCGATCTATAAGAAAGTGATTAGTTCCACTAACACCGAGATCACGCCTTATGTATGACATAAATAACATGCATGGGTCCTTTCCGACCTATTTATCATGCGGGCGTCCTCGACCCCTCATTATCGCTATTTTGACTAAATTCTGACTTGCGAAATTGCATGTACACGAAGCAAGAAATCTTTTATAAACGTACATATTACACTTATTATTCTCGTATTTTTTTATGAGTTGCGAAAATCGCTTCAGGAATTAAAACAAGTAAATTTGATTAATCCTATTCCTGAACTCTTCTCCAAAAATAAGCAGACCATATTTTTCCGGCTCCCACAGCCAAGACTCATCTTCCGTCTGATTCAATTCGCCGTCCGATTCAGGCCATGAGTTCTCATCCACCCTAGCCCACCAGATACATTCGGGAAAGTCTACCACATATAACTGATTTTCATTTACCACTACAGGTTTCACACTGCTCCATCCGTATTGATTATATGCATTATTATTTCCCAGATCAACTACTCCAATAACTAGTGAAGGTAAGATTTTTACATTTCTCTCATTGCTACCGCTAAAACTAATTGGGAAAGCCTCGCCAGTAATATAGAATATAAGCTTTGAAAAAAGCATAAATACAAATATTTTGCTGATAATACATTTCATAAAGCTACACTAACATTATTGAATTACAAAAAACTTAAATAGGATAAAATAAATTTAATACACTAAAATATAACCACTTATGAACAAGTATACTCTGATATATTGCAAATTAACAAACCAATATTGCAATTTAAAATGCTCGATATTTTATTTTATCTCTGGCATTAAAAACAATTTGAAAATGTTTTATTTTTCATAATTTAGCCTTCGCGAAAGTTATAGTGTTATGGGTACGTTAACCCACAGACGGTTTTTGGTTTTGCTACCCTTTGATAGCTCTGCTATATTTGAAGGGTCGCTATAACCCCGTGCCTACGTTGTAATGGCGTATGCAAGCCCCTGACATTGGACTTTCGCAACGGGACATATAGCGGCCCTTTTAATCTTTCACGTCCGATGCTACATAAGGACAACAGCGAAAACAAAAATGTCAAACTCAACGATTAACCAAGCGGGTCTAGGATCAGCCTCGGTACGCATTCCAGACAGCATCCTCGCAACACTCAGCCATCCTGAGTCTTCTCACCAATTACGAACCTGTCTAGCGGAATGGTTTTCGGCCTCATTACGTGATCCACATACCACCCACGACCTCGCAGTTATAGAGGCTAATACACGGCGTTACGTACAACTAAGCTCACTCATTGGAGATCTTCATGTACAGCTTGAATCAAGCGAGGAGGAGAACTTAGAGAATTAAATATCTACTTCAAATGAGGTTAAAATGAAGAAATTTTGATTTTACTTACCTACTGACAAAACCGGCTAACTCGCCGGTTTTTTATTTATTAAATAATGTGAAAGCGCAATAATCTTTCATCATTCCTCATACAAATACATTGCCTGTACCATTACTTGATGCGCCATCCTGTGTACCATCTCCCCCTTTCGCCCAAATTATATGCAATTAAATATGATTCTCGCTTTTGTCAGCAGAATAATAATTTAACTATCCAATTGTTTGAGCTAATAAGCTTACTACAAAAAAACTTAGTAAAAACCAGCCAATAAGACCTTCGATTACATAAATGTATTTTACATATTTAAAACTCCCCATGACACTTAGTTCTCCATATCCTAAAGTAAAGAAGGCATTAACACTTAATAAAATTGAATGCATAATAATAAAAAACACCTCAATTGTATAACTAAAATACAGTAAAAATAACATTTTTTTCTTTCTATAATAATATCTTTTTTTGAAGGAAATACCAAATTTGCCCAAAATGGTAACAGCATTTTTGTTTAATTTTTTGATCAATAAATTTAAGCTATTTCTCAATGATATATATTTTCTGTTTACTTTAAATGGTTTTTTTTGAGATTCTATAAAAAAGTCTAAAGTATATATAAGTGAAAATGAAATTATTATTAGTATGCTATTAATAAACGCTTTCGTTAGATTTGTTCCAAAATCAGAATACCAACTAATAAAATAATTAAGAGAAAAATTTATAGAATTTTCTAAAGAAATTTTTTCTTTTAAATGAAGCTTTGATTGTTGTAATTCTATTTTTTTTGATAAAAGAAATGTATTATCTGCACTAATTTTATCACCAGAATTTTTAAAAGAAAGATTTAGTTTTTTTAAACTTTCTAACATTTTATCAATGAAATATCCATTGTATAGCTCAATATTTGTTATTTTTGCAATAGTATCTTTCAAAACTATTGCTTCACCAGATTCCCTTGATATACTCAGCAAATCTTCTATTTGATCAAATGGGAAGAAAAGATTATCTGACGGCAATTTAAACGAATTCATAATTACATTCGACTTGAATTGACATTTACTTATACTTAGCGTGTTCCAAAAAAAGGTTCTTTGTATAAGGATTTTTGCCTCAACATAATTATCATTAAAATAAAAATCTTTCACACTAAAGTTTTCAAAATCAATTAATCCTTGATGGTTACCTTTAATAAATTTTGATTTAACTATTTGCACAAAATCAACATCTTGACCTCTTAAACTAAGAAAACTCAAAAATAAACTTTCCCAGTCATCTTGTTTACTAAATTTGGGTTTGAAAAGAGAATTTACAATATTAATTCCACTTTTCTCAGGAAGTTCAATAAAAACATCATTGAAAAAATTACATTTATATAAAAGCATATTTTTAATGTTACTAAATTTAACATCTCCATAAAAAAGTGAATTTGAAAAAATTAGCGCACTATTATTATTAAAGGAATTATTTATTTCTATCGAATTTTGAAATATAATTTTTGGAAAAAAAGATGTAATTGCATTTTGGAAATTACAATTTGTTATTTGAACAGGTCGATTGCAAATATAAAATTTATTTTGGGGAAATCTCCACCTATAATAAGTTGTATCATAATTCTCCTCAATAACTTTTCTGTAATTTTCGATTAACCATGAGTCAGAATCCGAAATGTCGTTAATAATCACTTTATCAATAAGAATAAAAACCTTTTCAGTTCTAATTGACAGTGAATCTAACAGTACCGAAAATTTCATAATATCATCCGCCTTGCTGGTCGATATTCCTAGTATCAGAATAAAAAAAGCCAACAAAAATTTACACATAAGTACGCTAAATTTTAAAATAAGTTTTCAAGTAGATGAAGTTAGAGAATGAATGAATAATAAACAAAGGGGAAATACCCGTTATTCTTATTAAATATACCTTTAGACGTTGCTAAGTAATTTCTAAATGTCAGCTTCTAAGCGTTCGTATAAATTAGGAATGTGACTTTCCCGTCAATTCTGTCTAATGATGGATGAAGACGCTCCTCCTTTACTCCGCACTTACCCTGTCAAGGCCCGATATCATTCCACTCCAGACTCTGTGCACTATTACGATCCGATGCAGGCTAGTAATGAGAAACACTTACAGGCCCAGCATAAGGCATGGAAGCCAATGGAGAAGCAAATCAGCCGCCTTATCTGGGTTTTTATCGGTGTGGTTGGTACGTTAACTTTGGTGGTGATCGCCAAGCCTGCCGACTAAGCCCGAACATCTTACTAAGTCAAATGGCTGGATCATCAAGTGATCCGAGCTTTGCTAACTTTGCGAATCAGACCCGTTAAAGCTGGCCGAGTTCGATCGGCAGTTGATGGTTCTGGTTCGGGATCTCTTTCTCGTGGTAAAGCGACGGAAATGGGAAACAGGCAGGTTATGTATGATAAGATTAGTCAGAAGCGGTCTTTAATAATTTACCCGAAGTCTGTTCCTGCAAAAACTAGAGATATTCAGGCAACTAGTTAAATAGTGATAGTTGATTAAACGCGGTACCGGGTGGAATTTCGGCTGCCTCAATTGATTTGAGTTGGTAGGATCGTCGAACATCTCCAGTCAGTCTATTCTCATTAATAAATTCATAAACAACCCCTTTGCACGTCTCTCCCACATGTAGAGAAAGTAGTTGCCCCATTACCGCCTTTGGCACTGTACCACTAATTGTACCGGCTGGCCATAGTTTTACCTCAAATTTTCCAGGACCTTTTATGCTTTCGGTGATAATGGTGCCATAAAATGGTTTTTCTTCAGGCTCGGCTTGAGCCATACTTTCTAGGGTGGTTTGTAATTGGAAGAGCTTTTCTTTATTTCCTTCCCAATAGACTTGTTTGTCGTTTGGCGCAAACCAGTTTATTTCAGCTTCCAAGTCAGCATTGATAAGGCCCCTAAGAAGTTTGTTCATGTTTTTGACACCACCTTTTCCATATTGAGAAATACGATCAGATATATCATCGGTCTTTTGTATCTGAAGTACGTCAAAGGTTTTGTATAAACAATCCTCAGTAAGGCTATTGCCATACATATCAGGATGTGAGTCTATTGTGAAGAATAGTCGAGTTGAACCGGAA
The DNA here is from genome assembly GCF_003858635.1 of Larkinella rosea. GTDB lineage: Bacteria > Bacteroidota > Bacteroidia > Cytophagales > Spirosomataceae > Larkinella > Larkinella rosea. The sequence goes on along the minus strand of NZ_RQJO01000009.1, from coordinate 90,919 downwards.
GAAATCTGGCTTAACTGGATATTCATCTGCTTTCGAGTCTGACCTGTTGCTCCTTTATTATGGTGACCATATCGAATAAACCGTCCGGCCTGTACAAGCATCTCTTCAAAATATTCCGTTACTAAGCTGAATAAATTGGCTGGCAAGCTTCCGAAGTTTGCCTTTGGACCAATGAGCCGTAGTTCAACAATTTCCTTACCCCTGCGCTCTTTCTCTTGTATTAATAATGTAGTATATTCCTCAACCCTTGCTTTAGACGAGGCTACCAGCGATTTGTAAAAATGGCTAGTTGGGTTTCTTCTCAGACGTCCCTGGTGATCGGACAGCATACCCCTAGCGTCTTCAAGAATATCTTCAAGCCTGGAAATGTTATACATCCGTTAAAATCAGTTTAAAGAACCCCTTCGTGTAGTGAGCCAAATGTCCTCCGGTAAACAATTTTAGGAATTTTGCTTCGTCATTTTCATTCCCCCTTTCCCCAAGATAAACATCAATATTATATCTGACTTTTACAAGCTCTCTTTCTGTAATCATTCTATCAAATAATACTAACATCGGTCCTGACAGAGTGTCTAAATCAGGCTGATCAATCCATACTACTATATCAATATCATCAGGCTCAGGGCTTTTTGTTGTAAAAGACCCATCAATCCAAATTTCAATTTGGATTTGCAATTTGACCAGTTCGCGCAAATATAGTTTGAAGTTGTTGATTAAATACCGACGCCTTGCGGGATCAACAACTGTATCCTGAAACGGACGCAAGAAATATTCATCAAGCTGCCATACACCAATCGTCCTAAACCCTTCCCCTAAAAGCGGAGGATGATCAAGTTTCACCATTTCCTTTTGAAGGTATTTTAAAAACAGATTTACAACCTACACAATTCTTGAATCTTTCGCAAGCTCAATTCCTCAACAGCGGCACATATGAAATAAAACAAATCCAATACTAAAGGTTAGAGTATATAACAGAACCATCTGACCCAACTAGAGCGACCAATTTCGATATATATCGCTTTTCGGACTACAAGGAACAAGTTATGACCTTATTACAAAGGGTTTGCACATTAATTGTAGAAACAATGAAAATTGTTGAGCGAATACCAGATACGCTATAAATCAGATAGGACTTCCCAAACCCATAGACATTAAACCAATACGAGTTTATACACTCTTTCCTCAGCCAAGTCTATGTACAGCTTGAACCGAACGAAGAAGAACACTGGAAGGAGTAAGGCGCTCTAGTATCAAAGAAGGCATTTCAAAATTACTTGCTCTAAATCCCTACTCTAAAAAGATCGGGATTTAATGTGAATACAGTCTCACAATTCCAGGTTAAACGCATCTAAAGGTACAATACTTCAAATTGGGCACAGGTAAAAATGCAATTCGGTTTCTGGTGACGACTTTAGGAGCTTTTACAACCCAATGGCTATGGTCTTTGGCTAAAGTTTGTCGGAAAATAAAGCGGCTTTAGCTGTAGAGAGATCTCAAAGGGTTTTCAAAGACCGAATTGTTGTATTTTACAAAGAAAAACCGTTGTACTTTTTTATGCGTTCAACCTGTCACAATTCTGATACCTTCTGGGATATAAAATAGTAAGAGTAATATGGCAGCGACGAATATGTCAAGAATATAGCCTGGTCGTCTTTTTCGTGAAAATTATAAGTATTCCTAAAGTATGAGTCTGAGCCAATTATTATAATATACTTATCTTTATTTATATTGCCACTTGGTTGCTTTTCATAAAAACAATAAACTATCAAAAAAAATTACAATTTCACATGTTTACCGGCGAATCTCCAGATAATTACGAACAAAAGTGCCTTTGTGTGTTGGTTTTAGATGTCTCTGGTTCTATGGGTGGAGAACCAATTAGACAACTTAACCAAGGGTTACAAGAATTTCACCAAGAGGTGACAAAAGACTTTCTTGCATCTCAACGGCTTGAGGTAAGTATTGTTACCTTTGGAAGCAGTGTAAAATGCATTCAAGACCCAGCATTAGTTGGTAATTTTGAAATGCCAACTCTTTCGATAAGTGGCAGCACTAAATTAGTTGATGGTGTTCGATTAGCTGCCGATATGGTTGAGAACCGTAAAGAATGGTACAGAAACACAGGGCAAAATTACTTTCGTCCCATGATTGTGTTAATAACTGATGGTGAGCCTGATGGAGATCAAGATGTAAAAGGGCTTTCTACACAAATTAGACAAGCTAACGATAGTAAAAAGTTTACCTTTTGGGCCCTAGGAGTGCAAGGTTATAACCATCAAAAACTCTCACAAATTTGTCCGCCAAACACCCCTCCTCTTTCTTTAGCAGGTTATAAATTTTCGGAATTCTTCAAATGGTTGAGTAATAGTATAGGTATAATTACAAAATCAGCAGAAGGAGAAAGATTGTTACTTCCACCTGTTAGTGGATGGACTCAAATGGAAATGTAGAATGCAACAAACAGATTGGATTTTCGCTTTCGCTTCAGTTATAGGAAACTCGCACATATCTGAGAATATACCTTGCCAAGATGCTTGCCGTGTTGGGGTTTTTGACAAGTTTACCGTATCGGTAGTTACTGATGGTGCGGGATCATGTAAAAACTCACATCTAGGATCAAACCAAGTTTCTGATTTTTGCATTTATCATGCCGAGAAGTTAATTACCAGACAAGGCTGGGTAACTGAATTTCCGAATCAAGAAGTTTGGCATGATACTGCTAAGCAAATCCTTATAACAGTAAGAAAAGATTTAGAAAATTATAGTATAGAGCATGATATTGATTTTAAATCATTGGCATGTACTGTTATAATGGCTATTAGCTTGCCGGATGGTCTATTGATTACTCACATAGGAGATGGCAGGGCGGGTTATTGCACACAAGAAGGTCAGTGGTTACCTATGATAACGCCATTTCACGGTGAAGTTGCTAATGAAACAGTTTTCATTACTTCTGATATCTGGAATGATGATCTTGTAGATCTATATATTGAGAGCAATGTAATTTCCGGGCAAGTAAGTGCATTTTGCTTACTATCAGACGGTTGTGAGAAAGCAGCATTTGAAGTTAACTTATATAATTCCGATAAAAGTATCTACTATGATCCAAATCGGCCCTTTCCCGCATTCTTTAATCCGAATCGAACAGGTTTAACTAAGTTACACGAACAGCTTAAAAGCCAAGATGATATTAATAACCTTTGGGCTGAATTCTTAACTGCTGGAACCGAGAAACTCCGACTTGAGACAGATGACAAAACTATGGTTTTGGGAGTGAAAATTATACAAGCAATTTAATACACCAATTCTTAAGTATGCCCAAACAGGTACAACTTCACAATGGTGTTACTTTAACAATAGAAGATAAGGCCTTTGCTAGTGGAGGTGAAGGTGATATATATATTATTATCAGCCCAAAAACATTTAATAACCAAGTAGTAAAAATTTACAAATCCGAAAAAAGGACAAAAGAACGAGAATTTAAAACAAAGTATTTAGTCGATAACCCTCCCTTATTACAGGTTCAAAATAGCCACCACTCTGTGATTTGGCCAACTGCTGTCGTTTATCAAAATAACAAGTTCTTGGGATTAACAATGCATAGAGCTCAAGGGGAAGACTTAGAGCTCCTTTTACATCCTAAGAGTTTCAAGAATTTAGGTTCAATTTGGAATAGATTTAACCTCCAAGACTCAAATGCTATCGAATTAAGATTAAAAATCTGCTTTAATATTGCAGTTGCATTACATCAGATTCATAGCTTAGGAAGGTATGTATTAGTTGATATGAAGCCAGTTAATATCAAAATACAGCCTAATGGGTTGATTTCTTTTATTGATATTGATAGTGTTCAAGTGGTTGAAAATGGAAAACTTGTATTTTCTGCTCCAGTTGCCACACCCGAATACACTCCACCAGAGTATTATAAGGGTATGAATTTATCGAATGATGGAGCACATATCACTTGGGATCAATTTAGTATAGCTGTTATCTTTTACAGACTTCTTTGTGGAATTCATCCGTTTACAGGGAGTTGTAACCCACCTTATAACGCATGTAGTAGTTTGTCAGAAATGGTTGAAAATGGATTATTTCCTTATAGCCAATCGAAAAGACATCATTTCAGGGTAATACCTCCGCCACATCAACAATTCACAAAGCTAGATGAATCAATTCGTAAATTATTTATTCGATGCTTTGATAATGGTCATTCTTCCCCACAACAACGTCCAACGACAGATGATTGGTGTAACGTATTGTCACCTCAACCAGTTATCAAAATAGATCGGCCCCTGCCGTCATCTATAATTGACATACCAATTTTCAAATTATCAAATGAACTGTCTTTTTCTCAAGCACCGACACCGGCATTACTAACAGCTTCTTTCTTATATTTTCCAGATACTAATATATTCAAATCAGCTTATTATAATTTATTTGGTCGTCCTGATATTGAGAATATAAAAGTAAGTATAATTAAACAACAAAAGAAAATAAAAACACTCATTTTAGAAAAAGATCAGTTTTTAAAAGAAGTACATTCAATTATTTTAGGGTTTAAATCTACTCAAGATGTTATTTTAAAAGAAGAAAAAAAAATTATTGAAAATATCAAAATCGATCTAACTAAAAAAATAGATAATTTAGATATTCTAACAGAGTCCTTGTGCCAAGAGGAAATTAAAGAGCTTAAATCAATAAGAGGGGCTACAGATATTAAATTAAAAAGTGTAACTGAGACAAATAATAGACATTATAATGAAACGGTTCAACCTATAAAAAATAAGTATGATGCAATAAAACAGCAGTTTAAAAATCAATTAAATCAGGTAAAAATTCAAGAGGAAAAAGACATATCCTTTATTAATAATAAATTACATAGTAAGCTATTTCAAATAAAGAATGAAATCTCAGTTTTAGAGAATAATTATAAATTAAGAATAGACAAGGAATTAGGATTAGACAACAAAAATTATCTAATTAAATTAATGCTCTCTAAATATATTATTAAAGACAATGCATCCATTATTTTCGGAATGGTCCCTAAAATAGCTCTAAATAATCTTAAATTATTTGGTATCAATACTGCCGCAGATTATACTGATACTGCCGTATCTACTGGAAATGGTGGAAATGTAAAAAAATCAAATGGTAAATGGGTGAAAATTCCACAGATTGGCGACGACCGAGCCGAATCTTTAAAAAAATGGCTGTCTAAGGTAAATAAAGAAACCAATGATAAAATACTAACTATTGAGCGTGAGGCAATGAGACTTAAGTCACAAATTAGTACCTTAATGACATCTGAATTAGCGTTAGCAGAACTAAAAAGTCAAAATTTAAAAGCAGAGTCACAAAAAGAACGTTCAATAGTATATCAAAGATATTCCCCAATTAAAAATAAACTATTGTTTGATTTGGAACAAATACAAGAGGACTTTAATAAAGAAATTTTCCCGTTTTTAGAAACATACAATAAAATAAAATTGGATGCCATTAGTAACCATAAAAAAATTGAACTTGATTACGACCACCAAAAAGATTCACTTAAAAGCAGGCATGATGATTTGCATTTTAAAATGCTATCACAAATTATTGATAATATAAAGCACGCTTCTAATTTAGCTGAAAACATCTGGCAAGAAACCCAAAAAAAACTCTTTGAAAATATAAAATCATATAACAATCAATATAGCTTATTACAATTAAAAATTATAAATCAATGCAAAAATATAAATGATGCAGTTGTAGAATTAGACAAATTAAAGATACTATATAAGCAATAGTTAATTTTAGTTACCTTGTAATTTCAGCAAAATATCTTTATTAAATATTCCATGTATGCCCTCAAAAAAATAGTGATCTAGAATGTTTAAACGAATATTTTTGACATTTGACTATGTGTCAACCCTCCAATGACAAAAGTCATATATTATAATACTATAAGTAATCTGCGATCTATTTGCAACTCTGAAAATGGTAGCTTTAATAGAATGAAGGATAATTTAGATAGTGACTTTATCTCTTCCACCATCAAAGTGTTGCGACTTATCTAAAAACTTGATATTGAAAGAGAATTTGTACACTATTTGTACCTTATCATCAATTATGTTAAATTAAATCATTGATTTACATATTGTTATGCTATATTATTACTTTCTGTATCGGAAAGTAACTTTACGTAGTATAACTTCTCTACTCCTCAGTAAAACCCTGTACATAGTGATTGTTACACCATGAAAGAAGTGATTCAAAAATATTGGATATCAGAGAAAGCACTGCATGATTTGATCCACAGAAACGACATACCGAAGCAATAAAACGGGATTTATGCTTATATGCCCAAATTCCGGATCGATCAACTTTTCTCCCCAACCGTTACCCCATCATGATCAAGGTCAAACTCCGTATAAGATAGGCGTTCCAGTCTCTACCTAGATTTTTACCCGGCTATTCCTGATCCGGATACTGGTAAACCGACCGGGATTTCTGGGGCTATACCTATTCATTAAGTCCCAAACAATTGTTGATAAAAATCAGAACAAGGAGATAATTGGATTAGCCGAGAATATCCGGGCGAATCCCCAGCTAGACGTCCAATTGGGCGCTTGTGGCTTTTTATCCGACCGACATAAAGCTGAAGAGCTATTCAACGGTGCTAAAACCGAATGTGGGTGTTGCTTACTTTATTAATCGTAACGTGCTCCTTTCTGCCGAATTAGGCTATGGTATTATCCATTCTGAGTTTGAGGCTTTACAACAAATCTCTCCAACCAATTTTAGTATAGAGACCTTTAAAATGGATAATCGAAATGCCTCGCTTGAAATCAGTACTTCGATCGTCAATTTTATTTTGCAACTCTTCGCTGTTTTTGGGCATGAGTCGGAGGTTGTTTACAAAGTTGATTCACATGGCGATTCAATCCGGATTGATGAAATCAATACCGGCTTTGTGAATACTCAGGTTGATAGTGCCAAAGTGAGTGAGGTTAACGCCAGGTAAGAACATCACCCAAAATTATTATTCGCTCCGCCGATCCCCGCAATGGGCTGCCGGTCGTGAGCAGGCTTAAAATCAACCTGCCGGGATAGGTACAATGAGGTGGTTGTCGTATATCCGTTGATCGGGTTAAAGCCGGAGAAGTCAATTTCGATCCGATCCAATTCCCGCAGATGTTTCGAAGAAATCGGATGCCAGTCGGAATTGTCCAGAATGAAAAAGCCGGTCGGCGACAATCGGTTCAGCGCAGCCTGGGTGCATTCCAGCCGGTGACTGCCATCGATGATGATAATATCGAAGGGGTCAGCATAATTTCCAATGGCATTCAGGTAGGTTTCTTTGTCGGCCGCCATCAGATATTCTACATTCGGTGGTAGTTTGGATTTGATGGTATCGAACCATTTCGGATCGTCCTCAACGGCTACCACCCGCATACACCGGGACGCCCAGAACAAGGTTGAATTGCCGGAGCCGTATTCAAAAACGGTTTTATTGGAGAGATCAAGCTGTTTGATGAACTCAATGGCGGGGTAGCTATACCAGGGGATCGGATTGGCGTCCTTGTCGATGGATTGCCAGTTTGCGGCACTTTTAAAATGGCCGTAATCTTTGCTTAGAATCTTGAAATTGTAAAAGGTTGCCCGGTACGAATAGGGCAGCATTTCAACGATTTTTCCGATGACGGCGCCAAGCATGGTTGCAGGATTTTTGTAAAACAACTATTTAATTTTGGTGAAGACAAGCCCGGCCCGGTGTGCCGCCTATAATTTGCAAAATGGGCTGGCTTTGCGTAGGTTGTCAGGGCAATAACCAGAACACTTTTGAATCGATCCACCCAATTCTCCTTCTTTTTGTTTCTCATCATGGCCGTGGCACTGGCCACTTCCACGGCATTAAAAGATCACCGGCTGTGGCTGGATGAGATTCTGAGCATGATCCTGCTGTCTGAGGACTCATTTACCCACCGGATTCAGGCAATAACAACCGGCATCGATGCCAACCCGCCGTTGTTCATCCTGCTGTATTCGTTGTTTGGCCGCGGTGAATTAACGCTTAAAATCATCTCAATCCTCTTTTTTGCCGGCGGAGTGTCGGTGATCTCGGGATACCTCAGCGGGCTTACTAAAAAGCCAATGCTCGTTTTTGTTCTGACCCTGATTATCGTCGCCCTCACGTCGATGAATTACAACCTGTCATCGCAAATCCGCAACTATTCGCTGTTTCTGTTTCTTTCAGCCCTGTATTTCACGGACCTGTTTCGATTTGTGGTCAACCCGAAAGGCCGGGCATTGTTGGTCCGGCTGTCGGTTTGGGGAATGCTTCTGGCCTTTGCCCACAACTTCGGACTCATTTACATCGCGGCTTCGATGGGCGTCCTTGCGCTGCTGACTCTATGGGCCAAAGACGCCCGGTATTTGAGCGGGGTCGCCGTGGGACTACTGATTTTCTGCCTATGGGTGGTGATCTGGTACCCGCATTTTCTGATTCAGGCCGATACCGGTAAGCCGTTTGGCTGGATCAAATTGCCGACATTCACCAGCTTTCTGGTCACGGTCGACAGCCTGTTGCCGCGAATCCCGGTATTAAGCGAAACCAGTCTGTATATCATTATTCCAAAGGTGCTTGCGTTTGCGGGGTTCTTTCTGGCTGGTCTGTGGAGGTCGCTTAAAGCCGGATTCAGGGAGACATTCCGGGACCCGGTACGGATAACGTTTCTGGCTTCTGCGCTTCTTTTTTGGATGGTATTTGCGCTTACCCTGCTGATCAGCTTTGGTTTTACGCCGATCTTTTATAGCCGCTACTTCTGGCCGAGTCATTTGCTGGTGATCGTGCAAATCGTCTACCTGTGCCGAAATAGCCCGGTGGTTGCCATGCCGCGTTTCTATCCGTACCTGATTGGGATCTTTGCGATCAGTGCCGGGGCGTACTTGTTTCGTCAGAACCGAAAAGTAACGCTGTTCCCTGATTATCTGGAAACGCTATCGAAAGCTATCCCCGCCAGATTTCCGGTGTTTTTTGAAACGGGTTCAGACTTCCTGACTGCGGACTATTACGGTCTGTCCGATGCGCATTACCTGCTCAATTGGAAGGTGTCGCTTAAAAATCACGATACACTCGGATTCAAAATCATTGGTGCCATTCAGAGGGAATACGACAAAGGCGAGGTGGTTTCCGAATTAAGCTTTACGAAGGATCGGTTCCCGAGATTTTACGTCGTGGATAAAACCAGTCATCACCTATTCGAACAATACATTGATTCAGGGGTATTGCGGGTTCGAAGTGTGAAAGGTGGCGCCGTAGCGGGGTACCGGATTCTGGAATGTGAGTGGCAATAAAAAGCCCGGTGGACAGCCGGACCCACCACACCCTAACTTTTCCGCCCGCCACTTCCCAAAATCCCCTACCTTGGCCCCGATCCAACCCCGCCCCCTTTCAGTAATACTTTCTCTTCTATATAAGTCGGACGATTTCTTTACAAATAATAATGAGTGGAGTTTGAAGTAATTACTTTTGTTCAACAACGGGCCTACTATTACACCTATTTTGACATATTAGGGTACCCTTTTAGATAATGATGAACGAAAATTTGTATAGTAGCCTTATTTTAAATGACAAACCGGGTGAAAGCTGAGGTGGTCCGATTTAGCGGCACACTGGATCCATTTTGAATTGGGCATCGATCTTTACAGGCTAGTTTCGTTTCATAGCTGGTTTCTGGGAGGCCATCTCATGGCACTCATCTAGGCGTTCTACTGCTGATCTATTATCACCACAAACAGTATAAGGCGACTTTCTGGGTGGGACTGCTAGTGACAGTGACTTCATTCGCAACCCCTGTCTATCTTATTCTAGCAACACTATATCTACGACTAGGTAAATACACGAAGGTGATTCCAGGTCTGGGGTGATAACCTATCTGGTTTATAGCACCACGCTGGTTTTAATTTCATGCCAATAACAGACCTTGGTTACAGCGCACTGGGATTGTACTGACTTTACTAAATGGGCGATGGCTGGCAATCCAGATCGGGTTTATGGATACACCTCCTTATCCCCAGACCTTAGACTCAATTCAAATCAGTAAGGATTTGTAAAACTTAATGGCTTCGGGGAGTTGTTTGTCGGTCGTGAGTTGGACCATGCAACAGCATTTTTGCTTCGCTCGGTCACTAGCATACTGGACCATTTCCCGGCAAGCGAGAAGCATTCCACGCACACTGCTTCAATCCGGGCTCTCAGGCCACCATGATGAGTTACATATTGAATGAACGTGAGATGAGATGTCCCTGCGATCGCTCCATTTAGGTCAAGCAATGGTTAGTTCTTGATTGCCATCGGGGCCCGTTTGGTAATCATTCTTTATCATTTAAACTCAACACGTCTATTCGTCAGATCTTCAGGATCACGCCAGTCAACACTTATAATCTCAACCTTTTCTGTTTTACCTCTAAGCAGAATCTTGCCCAGCGATTCAATTTTCAGTCGTTGATCGAGGTCCATTTTAGTTATTAAGTGTCCGGAGACTAGAAAATCTTTTTGATAGTGATTGCAAACGCTCTGAATACGGGCTGCGGTATTCAGCGTATCTCCGTGGTAAGCGATATCTTTTTTGATTTCGCCGATCTCTACGGCGGTTACCTTACCGGTATGCATACCGGCCTTGAAGGTAGGCAGAAAACCATAGGTTGACTTATAGTATCCCGTTCGATGCCGGAACTGTTCCGTACAGGCAAAGTAAAATCGGATACAGATGTAGTTTTTCAGGCCTTCACGCTCGGGCCACATGATCACAATTTCGTCGCCAACGTACTGGTATACTTGAGCACCAAAGGGAAAAAGCACCTCATTAATATCGGCAAAACAGTCTCTGATAAAGGAGCTATAGCGGATGTGACCTAATTGTTCGGCGGTGGAAGTCGACGATTTTAAATCCATAAACATGAAAATCCGTTCTTCTTCCTTTGGATTTCGGTATCTCCCCAACAACAAGGGTAATAAAACGCCCGGTCCATATTTCTTGTTAATTTGATTGATGAAACTAATGATCAGGGTCATAAAAAAATAATAGACGAGTAGCAGGACGGATACAAGACCCCAAGTCTCTTTTTTTAGGATAACACCAGCTATATTGACATGAGAGGTAGTTGACAAATCAAATAGGATAAATTGTAAGGCCCAGAAAATGAGACAAAGCAGGATCAGCATTCCCCCGGTCTTAACTAGAATTACATTCCCGAGCGATCGTTTTCTGGCTATTTTCCGATCCAGATAATAACCCGTTAATCCCAGACTTACCCCCCATACTCCCCCAAACAGGATAGCTATTAACAGCGAAGGGCCGAATGCTGCTACCGGTATCTGAACTACGTGGTTAATTAGTCGAGCGTGTAAAGTCAAAATGGTTAGTAGCAAACAGTTGGCAATGATCCAAAAATTCACCTGAATACCCACATAGGTTAGTACCGGGAAACGGGCGGTATATCGCTGGGCCAGGGTGGTATATTCAAATTTTTTGTCCATAGAATTCATCTTGCCAAGTTAACGGCGAGTGACCGGTTTTAGGAATGGAGAACCACCAGGCTTCTTGAGAGCGTACGTATAAAGCATGAAGTTTCTAAATCGGTTTCAAGCCAAGTGTTACTTTTTTCGGAAAGTTGGAAATGGGCTAGTTTCAGTCATTTCTGAATAAGCCGCCGTTGCCCAGCTTAGTAAAACGCATTTGTTACATTACCTTTAAAGGTGGTCAGACTTCTACCCGTAAGATAACCAAATCTTTCCGCTGGCCTAGGGAATAAATAATTCCCCCTTACCTATGTTGAATAGGCTAAGCCGAAAAGTACCCAATCCGCATCCTGAATGAACCTACAAAATGATCTGTGCAGGAGGGGTAACCTGACAGTTTAAACAAAGCAAATTGACATTCTAAACAAAGTGTGCCAGCTAACAACCAGGTAATTTTGTTCCATCACAATTCATTAAAAATAACATGGGACACACTAATTATCAAGGAGCTTTACAGCAGGCCATCGGTTCAGGCTTCAACGCAACATCGACTGCACAGGAGGTAATTAACGGGATTGACCTCACCGGAAAAATTGCGATCGTGACCGGCGGCAATACGGGCATTGGATTAGAAACCACCAGGGTGTTGGCCGCAGCCGGGGCTACGGTAATTGTTCCGGCGAGGGACCTGGAAAAGGCCCGGAAAAATTTAGCCGGTATTCCAAATGTGGAATTGGAGAGCATTGATTTTATGGACCCCGCTTCGATCGATGCATTTGCCGAAGCATTTATCGCAACAAGCCGACCGCTTCATCTGCTAATCAACAATGCAGGCATCATGTGGGTGCCTTTACGCAGGGATAGCCGTGGTATTGAATCGCAACTGGCCACAAATTACCTGGCACAATTTCAGTTGACGGCCAGAGTATGGCCAGCACTCAAAAAAGCAAACGGAGCGAGGGTAATCAATGTATCTTCTCATGGCCACCAGTTTGGAACATTTCATTTTGAGGACCCCAATTTTATAAACCGGCCATACGAAACCTTGCAAGGGTATGGTCAATCCAAAACGGCTGTCAATCTATTTTCACTCGAATTGGATAATCGTACTAAACAATTTGGCGTAAGAGTCTATTCTGTTCACCCGGGCTCTATCGGAGGAACGGAATTAGGAAGGGAAGCCCCACTGGAACTTTTCCAGAAAATGGGTTTTGTGGATGAACAGGGCAATATGCTTCCCGAAGTACTGGCTTCACTTAAAAACATACAACAGGGGGCTGCCACAACCGTTTGGTGTGCCACCACACCCTTGCTCGATAACCTCGGTGGGGTGTATTGTGAAGATGCGGATGTAGCCCCATTAGCATCCGATAGCCAGATATCGCCGGGGGTAAAACGTTATTCGCTGGACGAGGCTGATGCCAAACGCCTGTGGAAATGGAGCGAAGAAGCCAGTGGCATATTCTTTTCAATTAGTTAATTCCAACCCCAACCAAATGAAAACGTTCAAAAATAAAGTTGCCGTCATTACGGGCGGCAACAGCGGTATTGGCTATGCCACTGCAAACGAATTAAATCAAAAAGGTGCCAACGTCATTATAACCGGCAGAAGAAAGGAAGCGGTAGAAAAGGCGGCATCGGAACTGAATATCACCGGAATGATGGCTGACCAATCCAGGTTAGCGGATATCGACAGGCTGGTCTCGGCTATTTCAGGACAATTTGGTAAGGTCGATATTTTACTCATTAACGCCGGCATAACAAAATCTGCCCCAATAGAAATGACGTCCGAGCAGGTATTTGATGAAATCATGGATGTGAATTTCAAAGGAGCTTATTTTACCCTGAGCAAATTCATCCCGATCCTAAACGATGGTGCTTCGGTGATCTTTCTGTCGTCAACTTCAGCAACTATTTCACCGCCAACGGCTTCGGTCTATGCAGCCAGTAAAGCAGCCATCAATGCGGTGATGAAAATAGCGGCCCTTGAGTTAGCTTCACGAAAAATCCGAGTGAATGCGGTAAGTCCGGGCCCTGTTGCTACCGAGATTATGAATAAAATGGGATTAAATGATACCCTTGAACAGCAAATGATCAGTAGCATTCCCCTGGCAAGGTTTGGAAAAGCTAGCGAGGTAGCCGAGTTGATTGCCTTCCTGTCTGACGATCATGCCGCCTTTATCACCGGGGCTAATTATCTAATCGACGGCGGACAATCCGTATGATTGTTGAATGGACGAACAACATCAAAAGGACGGTAGTGGACAATAGGGATACTGCCGTTCTTTAACTGGTAAACCGGACGTTAAAACAAAGCTAACCAAATGATATTTTTTGTTTTTACAGTATTATTTTTCTTACGGGAAAGAACTAAGAACCAGCCATGCAATACGAAGCAAAATATATAACGGATGACATCAAACTATCCTGCTATGAGGACAAGTTTTTCAAATCGGACATCCTGTTTGAGCACCACATGCTGATTTGGTTCATTTCGGGCGAGACAAAAATCGTTCAGGCTGATGCCACTTCTATTTTTAAGGAGGGTGATATTTTCCTGATTCCAAGAAACCAGTTGGCTACTATCATCAATTACCCCAAGGACGGAAAACCGCATAAAACAGTCGTCATGCACCTCTCCACAGCACGGTTGCGGGATTTTTATGCCCATCTGGAAGTAAAGCCAAGTGCCCCGGAATCACAAAAAATATACCACTTTAACAACCATCCTTTATTGGCAAGCTGCCTGTCTTCCTTGATTCCGTACTTTGAGATGAACGAACTGCCTTCGAATATTGCCTCGTTAAAAATTACAGAAGCCATAAGTATTCTGAGGGCAATCGATAAAAGCATTGATCATATACTGGCTCATTTTGATGAACCGGGAAAAATTGACCTGATTGATTTTATGCAGCGCAATTTTATGTTCAATTTGCCGATGGAAAAATTAGGCTATTTAACGGGTCGCAGTTTGTCGACCTTTAACCGGGATTTCAGGAAAATTTTCAATGTAACGCCCCAGAAATGGCTGACCGATAAAAGGCTCGAACTAGCTTATTACCAATTAGCCGAAAAGAAGAAAAGACCCACGGAGGTATATCTCGAAGTAGGCTTTGAAGATCTTTCTCATTTTTCTTTTGCCTTTAAAAAGAAGTATGGGATTGCTCCCACTCATTTACTCTCTCAATAGCGAACGTACCGAGGCTCAGCCAAGAGTCAACATTTTTCCGGAGGACGATACAGTAAAGACTAAGGGTTCAATCAAATGCCCCCACCTGAGACGAAGGAATAGTCATGTTCTTTATTCGGGCGCTTCAAAAGGCCAACAAGTACACGGAGTTGTTGGCATCTAATGGCTGGAAATTCTACTTCTGTTTATGAAAAGGTAAGTGCATCAACTCGCCACTATTCACCTCGAAGCCAACAATCTGATCCTTGGCGTCTCGCTTAACCAGCAAATGGTGCATGAAGCCATAGTCTGTATACAGGTGATCGCCACCGATCCAGCTAACGCGGGCCGCTGGGTGGCGGCTGCTCAATAGCCAGAGTTCATTTTCTTGCCTAACAATCCGAACCCTCAAGTCTAGCTCATCGGAGTAATAATCGCCAGTATAGGTATCCAGTATGGGGGTGGTCAAAGCAGATTGCCGTATTTTAGCCAGCTCCATCGGCTTGGCCAACACAGGACTATTCAGCTGCAATCCTACGGGTGTCCCTTGGGGATCAACCTCAAATTGGTAGTTGACGTTGGGGCGGTTGGTTAAGTAAAAGCGCTGGGCCGATTGAGGTGTTAACGCCTGCGAACCGTTCAGGTACAACCGCTCATCTTTCAAGGTGATGCTCAATCGGTAGCCATCAGCGGCAATGTAATCGCCCGTCCATCGACGCAGCGTAACCGAGTCAATTTCGACCGGCTGCGGAGAGGGGGCAGCGACTTGTGTAATCGGTGGAACAGCCGTTTTTTTGCCCATCAAGAGCGCTGATAATTGATCAATCGTACTGTAGACCTCCCCATTAGCTCCATTGCCAAACACCATCAATCCCAGTTGCTGCTGGGGATAGATGGCCACGATGGTTCGGTAACCCGCTAAGCCACCATTGTGTAGAAATCGCTTCTGGCCAGCATAGTCGTCAACATTGATCCCCATCGCATACCGTAGCGGCTGGCCCGTTGCTAGCCGACCCGGCCTGGTCAGTAAGCCAATCGTCTGCTGGTCTCCTACTTGGGGGCGAAAGAAATTACTGATCCACCTGGCCATGTCTATCACGTTGGTAAACAGGCCGCCGTCACCGAGCGTATACACGGTTTGGGTAGCATTCTTAAACCCCTTATTGACTGGTTCATACGAAGAGACCCGACCCGCAATCAGTTCGTTCGAATGGGTAACGAAACGGCTATCACTCATCCGCAAGGGCTGAAAGATGGCAGAATCGGCAAAAGCCTCGAAAGGCATGCCGCTGGCCTTTTTGACGATCTCGGCCAGTAAAACGTAGTTCGAGTTGGAATAGGCAAATTTCTCACCCGGCACGAAGTTAAGGGTACGCTGTCGTTTTAGGATTTGTAGGGCCAGTTCTTGTGTCAAAACCCCATCCAGATTGAGGCCGTAAAACTCGGCCAGCGAAATATCGTCTCGCAAGCCACTGGTATGATGCAGTAAATGCTGAACCGTTATGGGGTGACCGAAGTCGGCCAACCAAGGCAGATAGCGTCGACAATCATCGGTTAAGTTGATTTTACCCGCTTGGACTAGCAGGGCGATGGCATATCCAGTAAACTGCTTGGAGACGGAACACATGTAAAAGAGGCTGTTGGGAGTAATGGGCACCTTATTTTCTAAATTGGCCAGGCCAAAGCCTTTTGCATAGACGAGTTGATCACCCCGCACAATGCCGACGGCGCAACCTGGGGTCTGGTTGCCCACCCATTTTTGAAAAAGGTTATCTACCAGCCGTTCCGTCGAATCTGCTAAGGGCTGAGCGAAAGCGGATGAGGTGGAGAAAAAGACAAAAAGAAAAAGTCGGCAGGTAATCGAACGCATGGAAGCTGTTTTGCTTGGGCTATCTTAACGAATTGAGCGGGAAACTCGGCCTGTGCCAAAAGGTTACAGGGGAAATTGTCCGGATTGTCTTAAGCAGCCGCTTCGTCAGAAGCTCCCCAATTACAAACAGGACGGAAACAACTAGCTGACACCTCCAAAGCCTTTGTGGCTGTTGCACAACCCTTATCAGGGATGTAAGTGGCCTTTTCTCTATCTTAAGGTATGCAAGGCCGAAAAGACCACAACGAAAAGCAGATCACTTGTTTTCAGCTGTCCATCCGCATCCCACAGCATAACCGCACTGGCGGCCCAGTTCTACGGAAATGCTCGACCTGCCCTTTATCTTTGAGGCCACTAAGCAGCTCCATGGCCATACAGGCAATCCTTCTATTGACCTAGTAGTATTCCGCGGCCCGGTTTAAGTTCATGCTGATCGGTTGTCTGGAGAATATTACCTCCCTCCGACCGAAAGCTGGTCGAGCATTGCTCTCTGCGGACGGATATACTGTATTTCCTGGGCTACAACATTGATAAGCCATTGCCCTGGCACTCTACCTTGAGCCGTACTCGCCAACTTTATCCGGAAGCGCTCTTTGAAGCTGTGTTCGATAAAGTATTCAGCCTGTGTGTAGCCAACAAAATGGTGGCGGACCGTCGAGTAGCCATTGACCCAGCCCCCGTTAAAGTGAATGCCTCCCCGGAAAGGCTGTTAGAAAAACAACCCAATCTACCCGGTCCCAGGCTGGTCCAGTCGGTTGAGGATCAGAATAAGGTTGTGGACTCAAGATCTGAACCCAGCAACCGGCAAGCGGCCTCGGTTATCGCTGCGGCCGATCATCGGTTAAGACGCTTGAAAAAGTACCAGCAAAACTTGAAGCGCGCACCGACTATTTTGGGAGCTGGCAACGAAAAGGCAAAGTTACTCAGTAACAAAACCCATTACAGCCCTACTGACCCCGAGGCCCGCATCTCAATCAAGCCGGGCAAAGCGCGCAAACTTAACTACCATCGGCCAAGCCCTAGCCCTGAAGGTGGAATGGTCATTGGGTTGTCAAGACCCTTTTCTCGGCTTTACAATGCTTATTTTCAACTGAGCTATTTCTGTTTTGCTCAGCCAGTCAGTGAAAATCGGTGCAGCAAGCGGAGTTGTGCAACAGCCACGAGCCATTTGTGAGACATTTGATAAGGTCTACCCAAGTCCTGCTTTTCACAGAATAGAGTAGTAGTGTTTTCATCCCTCATTAGAGGTTCGCACACTGGCAAAGTCACCCACTTGGCTTTTAGTGATTCAGGAAGATCCGGTTCATACAGCCCCAAGAAAAATACCATCTCCTTAAACCTAAGATACCATTATCGGCAGGTAATGGAATAATCGATCACGCTGTATTGCCCATTTGAATATTTCTGATAGCGCCGGGTTAGTCCTTTGGATTCATCGAAGAGATACGAATAAGAATAAGAGTTGGTGGTTACACCGTCGCTGTTTGTTACCTTAACTGGCAGGTTTTTACTGACTTTGCCACTGTACGGGTGCGAGTTTGGTAGATTCGGTTTCGTGAGATCATATTCGTAAAGTGTCACGTAGACCTTCGAATTGGGGAGTGTCGATTTTCGCTCTTCGCGAACAATATTACCGTTTTCAATCGTATAGGTGGTCGTATATTCACCTTCTACCTTTTCGATCAGAAACCCTTCTGCATCGTATTTTATTCCATCCCCACTTGACAACCCTTGTTTATTCAGGGGTACGGGGTGTACTCCGTTATCCATTCCCAGGTGGGTAGAGGTGATGATTAGTTGATCGGCAGTATATTCAAATAGGTCCTGACCACCATTCCCCCCCCGGTCATAGGTGGACCAGTTACTTTCGATGAGCCGGTTTTGCTCATCAAATTTGTAGACATTAGATGACACTTTCCCAATCAGTATGGACTGGCCATCCAGCATCACCTGTTCATTGCGACTGTACGCATCTGTGCCGGAAGATTTGTTTTCAATTGAAAGTGTCAGCACCTGGCAGGCGGGTTTCTGAATTGACGGCTGATGATCTTGCTGGGAGCAGCCATCGAGTACTATAAACAGACTAGCGCACGCAGCTATTGCGTATAAAATGGACTTCATAACTAATAACAGATGTTAAGAAAAGAACAATCTAAAACTAGTCTGAAGCCTTAGTATTTTCAATTGGCATCGTACGAATTGATGAAAAATGGGGCTGAATTGTCGAAATGAAACGAGACAGATTGATACCCAAATGATCATAGACATAGTTTGACTATGCTTATTGTTACACCGTGATGCATGCACGGTTGTCTTTCACCAATCCTGCCCCATCTTCACCACCTGCACAGTCACCCTATCTGCATGCGCTGGTGCTGGCAGTCCCGTTGTCACCGGTTCTGCCTTTGCCATTCGACAAATGCCAGGAGCACCCGTTGGCAAGCAATGCTGGTGCTGCGGTTGTAGCTCAGCCTGTACGCTGGCCGCTCGATGAGGTAGTTGTTTTCCTGTGATGCGTTGGTGTTGCTGGGATTACCGAGTGCAAAGTTGGCGTCGCGGGTGGGTATGCTGGAATCCGGGGTTGGTTGATCGGCTTTGTGGCAGGTGGCCGGAATAAGGGCAAGAAAAAAATAAAGTATGAATCGATTCATACTGACGAATAAGGCATAATGACCCTGTTCCTGTTTCAGTTTATTCCACTGGTTTAGCTATATGGTAGTTTTGGGTGTCAAAGTCATCTCTTACCTGGAGTAAATCGATACCCAGCGAACCGGGCCCCTCATTGGACGATTCTATTTTTTGTAATGCACCTAACTGGGTGATTACATTGTCAGGAACTCCGGAAAAGTCGTCTTTCAGGTCTTCTGGTAAAACCAGATACCAGGTTGGATGGTTGGCGGATTGATAGATATGCGTGATCATGGCTTGAGGATTTTAATACAGGCTCTTAACTCGCTATGGAGGCAAATAGTAGATTAAATCGATGTAGTGGTCCTATAAATCACCGCTCAAACTCTGTCCCGAATGTATCTTCGTCGCATGGATAGTTTCTCTACATCCTCCCTACCCCATGGGTCGCCTGTGAATTGGCGGTTTTGTTCGCTGTCCTGTAACCGAATGTTCGTATTGATCCTTAATCGTCGTGGCAGAGCTAAATTCATCCGTTTAAATTAGTAATTTTCCACCCGTCGAATGGTTTTACGGTGGCACAAGCCGGACTTCCGTCTTTTCCAGATCCCGGCACCTGGGTTTCCAGCACTAATTCCGAAGAGGTGATGACTTGTTCGAGGGTATCCCAGGTAATTCCGCGAAGCGGCACTTTCAGCCGCCGTCCCCAAATAGACTCCGCCTGCCCAGCGTAGGTACCAATAGCGATATAAATAAATTTTTCCGGCGGAGCACCCTGGACAAAAGGCCCGGAAAAACCCGGCTTCTCATCCTTCTGACGGTCGGCTTTGACGGTGACGGAGCACTCAAATCGAATGTCATGCGCATGGGCCTGCTGAACCTGTACCGTTTCATAGACATGTCCGCTGCCCTTCTGGAGTGCGAAATCTACCCCATCCGGCGGTTTTTGCAGGACAATCCGAACGATCACATCTTGCTTCATACGATTTGACGTCTCTGGTTAGTACGATTAGAAGGTATTATCGGATCGCATTTACTGATCGGCTTCCTAATTTCACTTCCTCTCAGGTACAATTTTTGTCTCCCCTATTTTTACACAGTTGCTTAGATGCTTCGACTTACGAATCAAATACATCACGCCAATCGATCGAAAACCCCTTAAGTGATTGAACCGAAAGCCGACCTGGTCTTGTTAACTCACCTGACTTTTGAGATTTACGCTGATAATCAAGTACATAAGCGATAACTTTCTGGCATCCCGGAAAACAATCCAATAACCTTACCTCGAACTACTTATATAACCGAATTTGGCAGCCTGGTCAGCCGGTAACGTCCGGTAGTCGGCCACCTCGACAATCCATTCCGGAACACCATGCCAGGCCCAGTTCGCGCAGGAACGCAAGTGTCTGCGCTTGTCTCCGTTGCATTTCTTCTAGCAAGGCGTCCAGATCGATTTTTGTACCCCATCCATATGTCGATTCTGTCTTTGATTTAATACCAGAACCGCAACGACAGCCACCCTGATACACGGGAGTTGTGGCGTTAATTCAAACATACGTCTTTTAAAGGTGGAATTTTTTCATTTTGATGTGAGATTTCCATACACCATAAAAGTACACACTGGGCTAAGAAAAATACAGCGGTTTTCCAGATGTGCATGTAAGGACCTTTACCAAATAATCTGTTAATAGCTATTTTATTAGCTGGAGAACATTTGACTTAGCCTCTGAATGTATGAGGGAAAGCTCCGTCTCGTTTCAGTTGCCAGAGCGTGTTTCATTATTCGATCAAAAAAGGCTTTGTCCTCATTGACCAGCTTCCATAGTGCCTCAATATCATCGGCTTCAAAATGCGACGATTTGGCATATTCTCGAATCCAGTCAGGTACATCCATAATGAATTGATAAACTCCCATGGGGGTATCGGATGTTTTTAAACCATCGAAATCGGGGAATTAAAACGTTAACCAAGATTACCTTTTGCCAAAGTCCTTTTTTCGGATTTTGCCCTGAAATGTGCGTTTCCAGCGAGTTACCGGCATCCGCGTCAATCTATGAATAGCCAAAATATGTGTTTGTAGAAACTGTACGAGCTGTAGCCCAGAAAACAACTTTTATTTTTTTACATAGCCTGTTTACTGCCAATCGTTCGTTGAGGCAACCGCACCGCCTGAGTAGCCCGAAACAGTTTTCCCGTTGCCGCTTTGGAATCTCAATCGAGCTGATTGCTAATGCCCCGCCTGATTCCTGATTATGCTTATTCCGGTTAGTTTCTTGCAACAAGCGAAATAAAAGTAACACATGGTTGATCCGATTAGTTAAACTCTCATGAATGATCGAAACACAACAATTATGCAAGCGTTGGCCAGTGGGGTGATTGGAGCAGGTGTGCTGACCGCTCTCCATGAAACGGCCCGTCATTATATTGATGACGCCCCCAGAGCCGACGTATTGGGCATGCGGGCTATCAGAAATACACTGACTAAAATAGATGTAGCCACACCTTCGGATGAAGAATTACACGACTGGGCATTAGGGGGCGATCTGGTTTCCAATGCACTTTATTACAGCCTGGTAGGACTGGCAAAGCCCCGGTACGAACTTCTGGCCGGTACCGCCCTGGGACTCGCAGCGGGAATTGGTGCCGTTGGCTTGACTGGTCCGTTAGGGCTCGGAACCGCCCCTACTCAGCGAACTGCTTCTACGGCTGCGATGACCATAAGTTGGTACGTAATCGGCGGATTGGCAGCAGCAGGTGCCTATGCGCTCTTGAAGCGCCGATAAAAAGCCATCTTTTAGTAAATCAGCCGCAGTTTTAGAGTAGTTGAAAAAGTCCGTTCATTTGCCTTATGAACAAGGGCAATCCATATCACCCCTGTCAACCACAAAGCCAATATTGGCCTGGAGGGGTATGACTATTGATTAAGGTTCAAAGACTTTTTCCATGGAAAGCCCCTGCTGAAATCGATCGACAGGGGCTTTTTCTTTTCACTCAGGGTAGTAGCGCAGCTGGTAGCGTACTTGGTTGGAGACCAAGGGGTCGTCGGCGGTCCGCCGTAGCGGTTCGAACGGCATCGGCGGACCATCCGGCCTACCCTGCAAAATTAACTCCCCATTTTGGGTAGTTTAAACTGGCGTTCGGCAACGCGGGAGAGTTAAAGCAGACTGTAAATCTGTCCCTTTGGGTGAGTGGACGGTCGCCCGCTGCCGCTCGAATCCCTCAACGCCAACTATTTAGTTTTAATGGTCCGTTAACCAAGTGGTCAAGGCGGGCTCTGCAAGCTTACTGGTAACTGACCGGACTATTTTGGCGGGTAACACCTTGGGCCAGCCCCTGATGCGGTCAACATGCCATCATTGAACGTAGCCGATCTGGGTGATAAAAGTGGGCGTACCACCTCCCAGGTCGCACGTCATAACTACCTTTCTTAATTATTCCTCTGTATCATCAATCAGTCATCGTCGCCTTCTTCCTCCTCATCGTCCATGTCCTTGCCCAGCCGAACAAAAGCGCCCCGGCGCGGGGCGGGCATCACACTTTTTTCACCCCGCACGGTTTGCCAGACGATCTCGCTAAAAATCAGATCATCGATTGCATCGGGTTTCGACAGATCAAATTGCAGGCTGCGCCGGGAGTTTTTATTGGCCGCCATGTTTCGCTGGTGAATATCCACGCCCGCTTCCCGGGATTTGAACGGCGTCAGGTTGGGAGCCTTGCTGAAACACCGCCACATGGGCGTAGCAGCCGCATCGTACTGGCTCATCGGTTTCAAACCCAGAATTAATTCCATCGTCCGGAGCATCCCGGAGGTCGAATACATGGTGTGATCCACAAAACCGCGTTTGACAAAACCGCCAGCCACAAAGGCAATCGATCGATGAGCGTCCACGTGATCGGGGCCGTTTTGGGCATCATCTTCCAGAATAAATACCACGGATTCTTTCCAGATGGGGCTCTGGGACAAGTGCTCGACAAACCGCCCGACGGCCAGATCATTATCGGCCAAAGCCGCATAGGGCGTCGGTTTTCCCACGGCAGCGCCCGAGGTGTGATCGTTTCCAAACCGTACCGTGCTCAAACGCGGAACGGTATTGGCCGTAACCAGTCGGTCGAAATCCCTTTCCCAGGCTTTTTCCCGGTCGATGTCCATGTAGCCCAAATCGTATCCTTTGAATTCGGGACAGAACTTCCCTTCCAGCGTTTTGATGTTCGGTCTGGCGTCATCGGCAAACCAGCCGTAGGTCCGGAAACTGATTCCCGTCCGCAAACAATGGTCCCAGATAAAACCGTCGCGCGGGTGCGCAATTTCCTTCTGGCCTTCGTAATCGTACGTACCGCCCCGGCCACCGTAACTCGTCACCCAGTTTTTTTCCACGTAATCGTTGGCGTACGCGGCCGCCGACCAGTTGTGGCCGTCGGCGCTGACTTCGGCATCCACGTAAAAATTGTCGAGCAGCACAAATTCGCGGGCCAGCGCGTGTTGATTGGGCGTCACTTTCTGCGGAAACAGACAAAGCGACGAATCACCGTTGCCCTCCTTCATGTCGCCCAGCACCTGATCGTAAGTGCGGTTTTCTTTGATGATGTAAAAAACGTATTTGATCGGCGACGGATCGCCAACCCGGCGCGGAATGGGGTTTCCGGCTTCGCCTTCCGCCAGCGTTTCTTTGGTTTTGGTGTACGGGGTGTTGGCGTAAACCAGCCGGGAATAGGCCGCCAGTTCCTGGCTTTCCGGGACCTTGATTATCGAAAGCGTGCCCTTGAACAAACCGCCAATGTATTGCTGGCGACCCGTGTTGGCCTGCGGATTCGGGCCGATCTGCTGCGGAACCCGGGACAAAGCCGGATTCGGTCCTTTGGGATTGGCTTTGGACGAAAACCCTTTTCCGTTCGTTACGAAAATTTTGGAACCGATCACCTTCACCGCCGTGGGGTACCAGCCCGTCGGAATAAAACCGCTGGAGCGCCCATGTCCTTTTTCCGTTACATCGAAAACCGCCAGGCAGTTGTTATCGGCGTTGGCAATGTAGAGGGTCTTCTCGTCGTCGCTCAGTGCCAGACCGTTCGGCGTGGTTCCAACGGGCGCATTGGGAAAAAGCGACGCCGTCAGGGTTTCGATCACCGCCCGTTTGGTCAGATCGATGAGCGCAACGGTATTGTCATTGCCGTTGGCGACAAACAGAAACTTGCCGTCGCGCGTCAACAGCAGATCGTTCGGATTCTTGTTCGTCGGGATTTTGGCGGTCACCTGCTGCGTGGCCAGGTCAACAACCGCAACACTGGCCCCGCCCCACAACGAGACGAAGAGGGTGTTTTTGTCGGGAGAAAGAAGGCAGGTGTAGGCAGCGGCTCCCAGATTCACCCGGTGGAGACTCTGCCGGGTTTGTGTATCGCAGGTGTATAAGGAACTGTCTTCTTTGGTTACGACATAAAGCCGGTTTTTCGCATCGTCGAGGCACAAACCAGTGGGCGAGATTTTTACTGGCCACGGTTTTCCCAACGCAATCGGCGCATCCGCCACGAGTTGATTATCCTCGATTTTGTACACCAGAATTTTGTTGTCGTTGCCCCCGGAAGCATACAGGCGTTTCTCATCCTGGCTAAATGCCAACCCCAGGTACGCTTTTCCAACCCGAACGGTATCCAGCACTTTTTCGGCGCGGGCATCAATGAGCGTGATGCTCTGCGTGCTTTGTCCGTTGTTGGTCACGGCCAGGTACTTTTGGGTCGGCGAAACCACCAGGTTCAGCGGCAGATCATCCAGATCGAGACTTGTGCCGGCCGGAGTCAGTGCCCAGCCATTTGGCAGATTAACCCGTTTGGCACTCAGCTCTTTATACAGGGCAATTTCCTCCGCCTGCTGGGCCGCATTTCCTTTGCGCTGGCATCCGAACAACGGTAGCAAAAGGACCAGAATCAAGCTCAATCCGCGCAAAACAATGGACAGGTTTTTCATATACAATCCGGATTTGGGGTATTAATAACCCGCAACCAACGGGTCGGTGTTTTGGAACGAAAATAAAACTATTTTGGTGGTATGGCCTTACGGTTACTGTGACCTTTTTGTTAAAGTCACTTGAAAGTATCGAAAGTGAGTTCTAGTTAATAATCTTAAAAACAAAATAACTAAAAAGGGAATGGTATGGAGCGATGATCTGCGCTTTTCTGGTATGAAGGCAGCCCATTCGGTTTATTTCAAACCCACCAGCCTGCAAAATTTGACGGCTAATAGCGTAAAATAGGTGACGTAGTTAACAAGCTATCCACTATTGTAATAACTTACGGGCTCGGTCCCGCCGTGGCCGGGGTTTTCTCTTTCTAAACCAAAAGAACCTAAAGTCCCATGTCAGAAAAAAAGATTATTGCCGTTTTCGGTGCCACCGGTGCGCAAGGTGGTGGAGTCGCCAGAGCCATCCTCAACGATAAAAACAGTGAATTTGCCGTCCGGGCTATCACGCGGGATGCCGATTCAGACAAGGCGAAGGAGCTCGCCCAATTGGGAGCCGAAGTAGTTGTGGCTGATATTGATGACGAAAAAAGTCTGCTCAATGCCTTGGAGGGCGCTTATGGAGCCTTCTTTGTGACATTTTTCTGGGCGCACTTTTCGCCCCAGCGGGAGTACAACGAAGCAAGCAGTATGGCCCACGCGGCTAAACAGGCCGGGCTGCAGCATGTGATCTGGTCAACGCTGGAAGATACCCGCCACTGGGTTCCGCTGGACGATGACCGGATGCCAACCCTTCAGGGCAACTACAAAGTGCCGCATTTTGATGCGAAAGGCGAAGCCGACAAAATCTTTACCGATTTAGGCGTACCTACGACCTTCCTGAGAGCTTCTTTCTATTGGGAAAATTTCATCTATTTCGGGGCCGGACCGAAAAAAGGATCCGATGGCAAGCTGTACCTGACCTTACCGATGGCCGACAAGAAGATGGCCGGCGTGGGTTCGGAAGATATCGGCAAAACCGCTTACGCCATCTTCAAGGGAGGTTCGGAATTCGTTGGGAAAATCATCGGCGTGGCGGGTGATCAGCTGACGGGCGAGGAAATGGCTTCGAAACTTTCCAGCGCGATCGGACAGGAGGTCATCTACAACTACGTTACGCCGGAGGTATACCGGGGTTTCGGCTTTCCGGGCGCCGATGACATGGGCAATATGTTCCAGTTTTACCGGGATTTCGATGAGGTGTGTAACACGGTCCGAGATGTAGCCTACTCCCGGGAGTTGAATCCCGAATTGCAGTCGTTTGATACCTGGCTGGAGCAAAACGCCGGCCTTATTCCGCTGGACTAAAGGCCAGTGAGAGGAGAAAAGTACCCTAAGTCATCCCGAATTTTGAAGACACCGGCTTGAAATTCGGGATGACTCACCTTTGGCTGATTAGCCAATATCTTCCCAGAGTTCGACACGATTCCCTTCAGGATCAAGCACATGAACAAACTTACCGTAGTCATAAACGGCTATTTCATCCAGTATCGTTACGCCATTGCTTTTTAGCTCTTCCACCAGTCCTTCCAAATTCTCAACCCGGTAATTGATCATGAAGTCCTTTTTGGAAGGCTCAAAGTAGCTGGTGCTTTTGTCAAAGGCGCCCCAAACGGTTGTCCCTTCTTTAGATGGATCATCGCTATCACGCCATTTGAACAGCGTTCCATACTCATTTACGGGTAATCCCAGATGCTGAGCGTACCAGTCTTTCATTTTTTGCGGGTCATCGCATTTGAAGAAGATGCCGCCAATTCCGGTTACTTTTTTCATTTATTTTTTCCCTACGATTTAAAAAATGCATGGATAAACGGGTTACGAATCGTACCGAACGGTGTCAGAAGATGCAACCAGGCGTCCACGCCCCGTTAAGGGCAGGCACCTGGGCGCGCAGAACTGTTTTGGATACAAATAGTCAGTCCGCTAATTCCAAAAACGACGCTGATTAGTAGAAATAGACCCATAAAAAGTAGTTTGAATTGAAAAATACGACATTTAGGGCAGACTCCAAAACCGGAACGGGCGGCAGCGGTTTCGGTTCGGCGATTAATCGGATGCCGTTGATCCGACGAAACCGGTTTACCAACAACCAACCGAATTCCCGGCCCTGTCATGACCAATAATCTATTGCATGTGGCTAGGATTGGAGAAGGCATTTCCCGGAAAAAGCGTCACCGCTCTATTGGCAAAACAGAACGGCAAACTATTGCCCCTTAATTGTTGAAACGAGTTGATATAACCCATTTTAGGCACGCAATAGTTGTTGATACTCCTTCGTCAAATTTCGCATGAGGTCGCCGACGGGTAAGCCATCAAAAGCACCTACGGGCAGGTCAATTCGCGTGCCATCATCGTCGATCAGGTAAGCGGATGAGAGAACGTTACCAAGGGCGACAAAGCTGTTTAACACTTCCAGTTGGATATCAAATTCCGCACAACAAACACAGGGGTTGTTGACTGAACGATCGGAAGTCGTAAGGGAAAAATAGAGGAACATGGCGTTAAGGGGTTTGGGAAAACGATCGAATACAAACCTAGTGAGTACATCAGCAACCGACGATAACGGCTGTTCCAAAAACCATAACGCCTGTTCCAGGCCGGATAAAAAGTCGGCAAAACGGTTGATTGATTGCTCGTAACCGGTTCGCAGGGATCATGCCAACAGGTTCCCAACACACTATTTGCGGTTTTCCCAAACCGTTTCTTTTGCGGATAGGCAGTTCCGGGTTTCGACATCTCATGGAAGCCCGATGGCCTTTTCCCAATTGGGAGATTCAAAAACCGCCCCTTTCACTTGTTTTCTAGTCATTTCAGAGATTGATCGGGGCATTTGGAACAGCCGTTATGGTATTTGGAACAAGTGTTATCGTTTATCGCCGTTGCACTCGCTAGGTTTGTGACAGCGAGCTGAACTGATCACCAGCTCATCACAAACGAAGTCAAACGCGTACGTAGTAACGAGAGTAAAACAGAGGATGTTTCGACAACCCGGTCTTCGTAAGGCCGGGTTTGTTTTCTTTTTGATGCCAGATACAGAGAAAAAACCGCCCATGTAAAAAATACCCTAGCCCGGAGATCCAGCCTGGGGTGATCATTAAACCAGAAAACCTTACGGTTTCAAGACCTTCATCCGTACGTTTTTTGATCCGCAACAACAGCAGGTCCGCTGGCTGGACCTGAATCGATACCGCTTTGCAGTCCAACGGTTTTGGCGGTGCTGAACAGCCCATTCAGCGACGCAAATGCGTTCACAATGGTAAACACCAGGTTCCAGAACCGATCAGTTGTCGATAAAAGGTGGCAAAAAGGGAATTCAGGCAAAAAACAGGGCCTGATCAGGATTGAGCAGCAAATTCGCGGGGCGTGAGCTGGTAAAGCTCCCGGAAACATTTGCTGAAATAAGCCGGGCTGGTAAAACCCACCTGGTAGGCGGCCTGATTGACACTCTGGCCCGCCCGCAGGAGTTGAGCGGCCCGTTTGAGCCGGTAATTACGCAGCAGATCATTCGCCGACAGATCGGTCAACGCTTTTACTTTCCGGAATAGATTGGTCCGGCTCATGCCCAGTTCTGCCATCATTTGCTCGGTACCAAACTGCGAGTCGCTCAGGTTCGCGTCCAGCAGTTCATAGAGTCGGGTCAGGAACGGATCGGCAGGCTCAGCAACCGCTTCCGGCTGCGCCGAAGGTGGATTCGGATGGAGGAGATTGGCCCGCACCCACGCCCGCTGCCGTTGTTTACTGACCAGCTGATTGCGGACCCGAAGCTGGAGTTCCGACACCCGAAAGGGTTTGGTCAGGTAATCGTCCGCCCCCATCGAAAGACCAGCCACCCGGTTTTCGACCGAGGATTTGGCCGTTAGCAGAATCACCGGGATATGGCTGGTGCGCAGGTCGGTTTTCAACTGGCTGCAAAGCGCAAAACCGTCCATTTCCGGCCCGTTCGGTACGGGCATCATTACGTCCGAAATAATGAGATCGGGCAAATACGCCAAAGCCTGATCCAGTCCATCGCGTCCGCTAAATGCCCGCCGAATGCGGTAGTGTTCCGGCAGACTGTCGGCCATGAACTGGGCCAGCTCATGGTTATCTTCCACGATCAGCACGCGGGGATCGACGGTTTCTTCCTCTGTCGTCCAGGCATCGGCCTCGCTATTCCGGTGACTTAGTTCGGTCTTGTCCGGCTGATGATCCTGCACGTCAACCCGGCGATACGGCAACAGAACCACGAACGTCGTTCCCTGATTGGGCTGGCTCTCCACAGAAACGCGTCCACCCTGCAACTGAACCAGTTCCTGAACCAGCGCCAGGCCAATTCCCGTACCCGGTGTGGCAGCCGACTCATTCACCTGATAAAACCGGTCGAAAATATGGGGCAGCTGATCGGCTTCCATACCGATTCCGGTATCGGCCACCCTCAGCCGGATTTGGCCCGAAGCGTTTTCCAGCGAAACCGTAATGGTGCCGGTTTTCGTAAACTTTAATGCGTTGGAAGTCAGGTTATAAACAATCCGTTCCAGCTTGTCGGCATCAAACCAATAATCACCTTCGACTTCCGAATGAAACCTCAGGTTAAGCCCCTGAGCGGTTGCCTGATCGCTAAAAGGCTGCACCCACCGCCCGACGGATTCGGTCAGATTTCCCCTGGATTCATGAATGGGCATGACACTGGCTTCCAGCCTGGACAAATCCATCAACTGATTGATGAGCCCCAGGAGGTGACGCGCCTGTTGTTCCACCACCGAAGCCCGGCGCTGGTTAGCGGTATCGAGTTTGCTTTCCAGCATTTGTTCGGTCGGTCCCAAAATCAGCGTCAGGGGCGTCCGGAACTCGTGGGTGATGTTGGTAAAGAAGTTCGTTTTGACCGCATCGACGGCCCGTAGCTGATCGGCCTCCTTTTGCCGCAACTGAATGTCCTGCTGTAACCGCAGCCGATTCAGGTAAATCTGAAGAAGACCCCAGGCCAGGCTCAAACCCATCAGGAAATACAACCCAAAGGCCCACCAGGTGGCCCAAAAGGGGGGCTGAATCATAATCGCCAGTTTGCGCACGTGGCGGCTCCAGTTCCCCGAGGTGTTGGAGGCATTCAGCAGCAGAGTGTAATTCCCCGGTGGTAAATTGGTATAAATCGCTTCGGGTCGATCAACCTGCTTCCAGTTGGTTTCCAGCCCCGCCAGGCGGTAGCGATACCGGTTTTTGGTGGGTTGATTGAATTGCAGGGCCGCGAATCGAATGGTCAGGTAATTCTGATTGTACGCCAGCGTCAGTTGATTCGTGGCCTGAATCGGTAACTCGCCCAGGAGAGAGCGGTTTTGGGCAGCGACCGTATCGATGAGGCTGGTGCCCGGAAAATCCGGCTGAATGATCTGGTTGTTGACTTCCAGTTCGGTCAGTTCGATGGGTGGAGCAAAGGTATCCTGCCCGATCTGCTGCGGATAAAAAGACGTGAAGCCCTCCAGCCCGCCCATCAAAATTTTGCCATCGGGAAACTGGACGTAGTGGTAGCTGTTAAACTCGTCGGCCATAATTCCATCATCCCGGGTAAAGGTCTGGGTCGTGAAGGTCCGGCGATTCATCCGGCAGAGCCCTTTATTGGTTCCCATCCACAGATAACCGTACCGATCCGGTTTCACCGAATACACCACATTGTTGGGCAAACCGTCGGATTTGCTAAACCGCCGAACCCGCCCGGTTTGTTTATCAAACAGGCAAAGCCCACTGCCAAAGGTCCCGATCCACAGGCGGTTGGGATCGGCAGGATCAGCCGAAATACTGTAGAGTGAATTGCTGCTCAGCGTAGCCCGGTCACCCGGACGATTGACAAATTGGTGCCGTTGGCCACTCCGGCGGTCAATCCGCCAGAGCCCACCCGATCGACTCGCCAGCCAGAGAAACTGCGCATCGATCACCAGTTCCGTAATCGGGTTGGTAATTTGACTCGGTATCGGATAAGGAAAACGATTCCAGTGGCTCGTTCGCTCATCGAAAAAATAGGCAGTGGTGTCGTAAACCGCCCAAACTCGGCCCTGCGGATCGGTCGTCATCGGACAGGGAATGTAGCCGGGGGCATTCCAGCGAAAGGTAACGGGTAGTGGAAACCGCTCGGTTTGGCGGGTTTTCCGATCCAGCCGGTAGAGATCGGAAGCACCAACGTTAAACCACAGGCGGCCCTGGGCATCGAAGGTTGAGCGAAAATTATAACTGCTCAGACCGCTCAGCGTTGCCTGGGCCGCCCGCGAAACGGGCGGCAGCCCCAGCGAGTCATTTGTAAGCAGATCCTGGTAGAAATTGCGGCTGTACCGACGAGTCCGGAATGGACTTAATTGAAGATCGTACGTGCGGATTCCGGCCCCATCAGTACCGATCCATAAAACATTCGTACGATCGAGAAGCAAACTGCTACAACCGTCGTTGAGCTCCTTCCAGCGGGACATGACTCGAATCCCCTCCCGATCGGTAAACCGAAACAGGATGTTGTTCTGAGAAAAATAAGTGGTGCCCTCCCGATTCATCGCCACTCGAGGAAACATCCACTCGTCTCCCTGGTCGGGCAGCCGATACGAGCGGAGCTGGCCGGTTCGGGGCTGAAGCAGCGTCAGGTAGCGCCGGGAAAAAACCATGACCTCGCCCGTTGGTCGGCGGTAGACCCGTTCTAAAGAATCTTCCGGCAATGACCGGGGATTCCCCACCTGGTGGCGTACGTGGGTGAAACTGCGGGTGGCTTCATCGAAACGATTCAGGCCGTTGGCGGTTGCCAGCCAGATACTGCCATCCTCTCCTTCTGTCACATCCGTCACATGATTACTACTGAGCGATCCGGACTGAGTGGGTTGGTGCCAAAACCATTGTCCCTTCTTTTTTTTAAGATCCCAGCAAATAATGCCTCTGCCAAGTGGTATCAGCCACAGTCGACCCTTTCGGTCGGCGGTGAGACGATACGGCACTTTTATTTTCGTAAATTGGCGGAAAGCGGGTTGTCTGGATAGATTGACAAACGTTTCGGTGCGGGGGTCGAACTGATCGATATCGCCCTCGTCGGATACAATCCAGATTCGCCCCTGGTGGTCCAGCTCGATTTGGTTCAATCCGGCAAAGGAAATAGACGGTTTTCCGTCGGGATCCGGTTGAAACACTTTGAACCGGTGTCCATCGTAACGGCAGAGTCCATCGCGGGTGGCGGCCCAAATGAAACCTTGTTTATCCTGAAGAATCGAGGGTACGAAGGCTTGCGGTAACCCCTCCCGGTCCGTAATCTGTCCGGGTTTGGGTAAGCGAAAATCCTGAGCCCACAGCCGACCGGATGCAGGCAGGGTGGTTAACAGAAAAAACAAAAATCGAAAGGTAGAAATAATCGGCCTATGCAAAACGGGTGACAAGCTCTGGCTTACTTTTATTAAAGTAACAACATCTATTGTTTTACTGATTTCACTCCACTACAGACTATTTCATTACTTCCTTTGGACCTGACTCTCTTCACGAATCGGCGGTGTTGTTGCCTACTTATTTTACGTCCTTCCGTCGTTACCCTTTGGCGCAATCCCGATTTACCGATAACAACCCAACCAGCAGGTTAGTTATGAATGGCCCGCTTTCCTTCGAACTATTTTTCGAAAAACCGCTCATCGACCGGTTTCGCCCAGCACCGTCCGGGCAATACCCTCCGGGGTATAAAACACATGAATGCCGGGATGCCCCTGCAACACATCAACGCGGGTATACCCCCAGGAAACTGCCCCGAATGCCACGGCAGCCCCTCTTGCCGCTTCGATATCCCGGATTTCATCGCCGATGCAAAGCGTTTCGCCGGGCTTAACCCCACAATGCTCCATCGTTTTCCTGAACTTGTGCTGTTTCCCGAAAAGAGATGATCCGCACCCGTAGTGCGTAATGAGGGCTGCGGTTTCCGGGCCAAGAACCCGGCGGATGTTGGCTTCCGAATTGGAACTGACAATGGCCAGCCGAACGCCCTGCTTCGACAACTGTTCCAGCAAATCCGCCATGCCTTCAAACAACCGGATTTGCCCAATGTCCTGGCCCATCTGACGAATAAAGGCATTGGCAATGAGTGGTATTTTCCAGAGCGGCACCCGGGCATTTTTCATCAGCTGACGCGCATCCATCCCACGCAGCTGATCGACATCATCGGGATTAATGGGGCTGAAATGATAGGTCGCAGCCAGGGTATTGATCGTCCGCAGGAAATAGGGAAATGTATCGGCCAGCGTGCCGTCAAAATCGAAAATAACCAGTTTGTAGTTCATCTGAATCGGTCGTTCATACCGGGTAGTGAGGCATCGAGACATTCGATGCCTACCGGTGCATTGTCCAAAATACGAACAAAACCGGTTCAAATCCCATTCAGGGCCAATGACCCAAAACCGGCTTTCGCTCGCTTCAAGCCTTCCTTTTCCCGTTTCGGCCCATCTTATTTTGACACGGAGCGTGGAACCGGTGAATTTTGCCGGAGGAACGGTCTTTCCCGTTCCTTTATCAACAACAAATACTCATGAAGATTATTGTATCCACGCCATTCCGGGAACGGGTAATCCGGTTTAGGGCGCTTAAGAAAAAAAGGAGACCGATTGCCACACCCGGTAACGAATCCCCGGTTGATTTTTGCCGGCATTGGGCGCTCTGGTGGCCCCCTCATTACGTGTGATCGCGCGTTGACGGTGAAAACCGTTCAGACAGAATTGCAAAAATAGAACAGCCCGGTTTTCTACGACCGGGCTGTTTTGGTATTCATCAAACGAATGGGCCGTTCACCGGGATGTTCGGCTTTGCGACAAATAATCGGCAAATGGAGGATTTACAGCGGCTTATCTACTGGTTTGCGGGTTGTAAACAATGTGCCGACTGGATTCAATAGGCGGAAACTCCAGTACCTCGACACGGCGGACAATCGTGCGCTGCCCGTCGCTGATTTCAAGCTGGTATATGCCGGATTCGGATGCTGCAAAATCGAAGCTTAAGCGGTAAGCCGTTGGCGATTTTTTCAGAAAATCCCGGTACATAATGGTGTTTCTGGCATCCCGCAAAATGACCGAAACCGGTTTTGCCTGACGAACGGCCAGGTTCAGTTTTACTTTCTGATGAGCGCCCATGAACATACAGATGTCGAATGAAGGCTCGTTCGAGTTCGCATAGTCTGGATCAGTGCTCCGGGCGTGGCAAAATGGAGCTGACAGAAGCAGCGTCAGGAACAGTGGTTTTGCAAATTGCAGGGTGTGCTTTTTCATTGTTTTTGAATCCGCCAAACGGATCTTTTATAAGTAGTGTGGAATTGAAAGCGGCAAAGGTCCTGGTTGCTGCCCATAAAAAAATCACCGAAATCCGTGATTTTCCGTCACGGATTTCGGTGATTTTAGTGAATAACGAGAATCGGTTTACGCGCCGGGAACGAAATCTTCCCCTCTGTCAATCAATCAACCCGAATAAATGCCGTCCATAATTCCGGGGGTACATCGATAAAACAATGTTTCCAACCCCCTTGAATAGTAGTAAATTAGCTGCCCGTTTGATTAAATCATCGGTTTTTGTCCGTCAATCAACCGTTACCCTTTTTTGCGCAATGGATACGAAATCAATCGCCCGCTACCTGCTTGTGCTGGTGGCTACTTTCTATGTGATCAACTGGACATTCGCGTTGCTGAACCGGTCCAATTCGCTGTTAAATCTGGCAGGCTTTCTGCTGATTGCTTCGTGGGGGTTAGTACTCCTCGAAACCAAATTTTTCAAATCCAATCCACTCAAAAAACACAACCCCGACAATGGAAGCACCCCATCGTAAACGCCTGATTTCAATTGGCATAGCGGTTTTCTTTCTCTTTATCCTTTTCTCGTTCATTGGCCGATTCTACACCCGGATTGATGCCGGGCACGTCGGATTGAAAATTAATATGTCGGGCTCCGACCGGGGCGTCAGCGACATCACCGAAGTGACTGGTTTTGTCTGGTATACGCCCTGGCTCACCAAAATCGAAGAATTTCCTACCTTTACCCAGACCGTTGACTACCAACCTTTTACTGTGAACACCAACGACGGAGCGTCGTTTACGGTCGACCCCACGCTGACTTATCACCCCGACCCGACGAAGGTTCCCCAGATTTACCGGCAGTATCGCAGGCCCTTGCCCATGCTGGAACAGACCATCATTCGGAACATGGTTTTTGATGCGTACCGACTCACGACCAACGAGTTTAAGTCGGATAGTCTGGTGGGCCAGCGCGCCCGGTTTGAAGCGAAAGTGGAAGCCGAACTCCGGAAGTCGCTTCGGGAAGACGGTTTTATTTATGAACGCCTGACGTCAGCCGTCACCCCCCCGCCCTCGCTGCAAGCCGCCATCGATGCCAAAAATACGGCGGTTCAAACCGCAATGGCGCTGCGGAATAAAATCGAATCAGAAAAGGCACAGGCCGAAATTGCCATTACCCGCGCCACGGGAGCCGCCCGGGCAAAGTTGATCAGCGCCCAGGCCGAATCGGAGGCCAACTCGCTGAAACAGCGCACCTTGACGCCGATGTTGATTCAACAGCAATGGATTGAAAAATGGGACGGCAAACTCCCAACCACCTCGACCGGCAACGCCAGTTTGATGCTGGGCATTAAGCCGTAAAACCGCTCGGGGCCAATCACTTAGTAAATGAATAATGTAGAATGAACAATGTCCGTCTGACGGATTTCACTTTGTTCATTCTGCATGGTTCATTATTCACTCCTCATTCGTTAGGGTTTGAGCGCCTTCAAGGTTACACTTCGCAGCCCGCTCGTCACCCGCAACAGTAACAGCCCGGACGATCGATCAGAAACCGGTAGAGTTTGCCGTTCTTCGGCGCTGGCTTTTTCAAGCAGACGCTCCCCAATCAGCCGTCCGGTGGCATCCGTCAGCGTCAACCGCAGCGGCTGGTTTTCCGCACCCCGGATTTCGACCTGAACCTGATCCGTCACCGGATTGCCCAGCAGCCTCGCCTGAAGCGGGTTGCTTTCTTCCGCCGACAAACGGGCGGGCGCACACTGATAGGCTTTCGGTGAACCTTTCAGGACGTAATTGCTCCCCAAAACGCGGGCGTAGACCAGCGTGCCGTTGGTCAAACCCGCCGGGGGCGTAAAGTTGTACGCATGCGCTCCGTTGCCCTTCCCGGCATTTTTCAGATCCACCCGGTAGATATTCGCCAGCGAGCTTCCCAAAACCGTGGTGCTCGCGGGCGAACTGGTTTCCAGATAAAACTCAACCGTCAGTGGGGTGTTGACCTTCTTGCGATCCCAGACCCAGCCCCGAATGCCTCCACAATCCAGTTTATCCAGAAAGCCTTCAAAATCGCCGGTAACCGATGCACTGGGTTCGGGCAAAACCGTCAGGTTGAAACTCACGCTGTTGGTAGCGCCTGGCACATCCGTGGCGGTGTAGGTGAGTAAAAACGTGCCGGATTCCGTGGGCGTACCGTTGATGACGCGACTGGTTCCATCCAGGCTCAGCCCCGACGGCAATCCGATCAGGGCATACGTTAGGGGATCGTTGTCCGGGTCGGTGAAGGTCACGAGCGTTCCCGAGAACGGCACGTTTTCCTGCGCAGTCAGCGGAGCGATCAACACCGTCGGGCTGGGTGCAACGGGCGGTTTATTACCGGCCGGAGACGTGCTATTCTGACAGATCAGTGCTTTCGGCGAATCTTTGAGAATGAAACTGCTTCCGTTCACTCTCGCTTTGAGGACGTGCGGAAGGTTGTTTTTCAGGTCATCGGGGATTGCAAAACTGAAGGCATGTTTGCCATTCCCTTTGCCTGCTTGGAGCAAATCCTGCCGAAAATCGCCGGCCAAAAGCGTTGCAATCACCACATCGCCATCCAGAATATCAACCGAAATCGGTGTATTGATTTTATTGCGATCCCAGGCCCACCCCCGGAACGAACTGCAATCCGCTCCGTAAATGTATCCGTCGTAACTGCCGGATGCCACTGCGGAAGTCACCGTTACCGTGGCCGAACCGGGCGCAGAAGCACAACCGCCCAGGGTGCAGGTAACCGAATAAACCGTCGTGCCGATAGCGGAAGTAGACGCGGAGATTGCCCAATCGGTTCCGGTACTGGCATCGACACCGGTGCCTTTCCAGTTGATCATCCCACCGTCGCAACCGGTAATCGTTAATGACACCGCCGGAGAGCCTTGTGTAACCGTCAGGCTACTTCCTCCCGAAGAAGCAATAACCGGCGGAGTAGGTGCCGAGCCCTGAAACTCGTACGCACCGATGTCGATGAGGCCACCGCTAAAAAACCGGGGGTTGCCCGCCAGATCGGTGGTGCCGCTGGTCGTCGTGGTGCTGGCAGGATCGCCCGCGTTGATGGCTGGAGAACAAGCCGTAAGCTGCAGATCGGTTGTACTTATGAACGGTAAAACCGCCGTAGTCTGGTTATTGCTCCCGCTGTAATTCGTTACCGCCAGTTCGAACAGACAATAATTGGCCGTAACGACAATGGTGTTGTTGAACGTAGAACTCCCACCGTTATTCCAGAAAACACAGTTATTGAACGTGGTGTTGCCCGATGTGTGGTGAATCACCCCGCCACTGCTGGCCGTGTTGCCCAAAAAAGTACAGTTTGTAAATTTCTGCAGGGTATAATTAAATGAAACTCCGCCATTTGTTGTCGCTGAATTACCCGTAAAAGAACAATTGGTGACAACCGGGCTTCCTCCTTCGTTATCAATCGCTCCGCTGTTTGTCGCTGAATTGCTCGCAAAACGGCAACTGGTTACTTTCGGGCTGGCCGAACCGCCCCCGGTGACGCCGTTGTGCATTCCTCCCCCAAACGAAGCGGTATTTTGCGTAATGACACAATTGGTGATCACCGGGCTACAGGTACCGGTGAAAGCAAGGTTATAAATGGCTCCGCCTTTACTGGCCGAATTTCCGACAAACCAGCAGTTCCGCAGGGTCGGGCTGCTGTTCTGGTTAGCGATTCCTCCGCCCACAAACTCCAATTCACCCGCTCCGTTGGCATTTCCGGCCGTAACGACAAAACCGTCCAGAACGGCACTGTTACTCAGTGCTGAGGACGTGTTGTTGATGACGTGGTAGGAATTGTCCGATAAACCGGCTCCACCAATTTCCCCGCTGAGGGTTGTGCTGGAGGGGGTGGTCAGGCTAATCGGCGGGCGCTCACTCAACAGCGTTTCATCGCCTTCAAAACCGCCGTAAATGGCCACATGGTCGCGCATTAAAAAACTGATCGTCCGGTCGCTTCCGCTGGTGGGTTTATACAGCCCGCCGGCCACCCAAACTTCTCCGTCGGCAAACGCGCTGGCGGCATCGATGGCGGTTTGTAACTGGGTGGCGGCATAGGCGTTCGTCCAGGAAGAACCGTCTTTGGTAACAGCTCCTCCACCAACGGTAACATAATAGATATGCTGGCCAAAACCCGACAGGCTCGTCAGCACCAGGAAACCTACTAACAGTATGGCACGATCCGTTGACCGAAAAATAAGTAGACTAGTTTTCATAAGAAGTGGATTGGGTGTGATTGGATAGGTGTGTATGTTGACGCATTAAATATAGTTACCGCCAGCGCGGTCGGCCAGTTAAAACCGATAACTGGCAGCCGGGGGTAAATACCTGACGCAAAAGAGCGGTTTTGAGGGAGCCAAATCCTGGAGCCGCACTACGGTACCGGCAAAGACTTACAACGTTCCAGCCGATGGACTTCGGAAAAAAACCGCATCCCCGCTATCGTTCGGAAAGGCCCTGAGATTGTCCTGGTGGATGAAGAGAATACACTCAAAAATTCCTTTTTTTTCTCTGAAAAGCAACAGATCGACTGACTGTCAGCCACTTTGCTATTCAACGGTCTTTGAGGAGCCGAACATTTATTCACGACAGATTGAAAACCAGTTGTGCCCCGGCTAAAAGTCACCAATCCGGCCGGTTTTTCTCTAAGGAGTGTACCTGGCCCGAATAAGCAGTCGATTGTTTATTTCAGGAATAAGCGGGATGACTGACCGAGTGGACGACGGGGCGTTACCCCAGCTGTAGAGCGTCTGGCTGGGAAGCGGAGCGATGACGACGTACTTACCTAAACGTTACCTCATTTTACCATCATATTGAATGCCAAACCTGATGAAATCGGAGTCAGAATGCTGCGAAAAAAAATAAGGTAAAAAATGAGATAAAATTTCACGTTACAAATTTCCACTCTCCATCAGACCGGTACTCCGGTACAAGAAAGTAGCCTACGTATATTCTTACCCGTTTTTCAGCGTCTTTACGGCAACGAACGTAACACTATACGTCTTAAAAAATTTATATATTTATTTATTTAAATAGATACATAGTGGCTTTATCAGCAAAGGCAATTTTCTTAAAATACGGGATCATGGGACTTTGGATGACAAAATCGGTCACCGGTTTTCGCTAAGCATATTAAAAAATTACATTTTTAACACTTTATAATAGGTAACCCGGATAATAATTGAAAAGAAGGGCTAAAATTACTTCACTGTTCTAACCGATTTTGTCATATGAAACGAAAGAGTTAAAATCAGCGCTATTCAAATAATTATCAGACTAAAATTCGAGATAAATAAAATTTAATTGGCAAACTATTTGCTTAAACAGTTACATGATTATTGATAATTAATTGGATTATATTGGATATTAATAATTTTAAGGTCGAAATGTACCATATAATAAATAGACACAAAAAACACTTTCAAATATTTGATTTTCCGTTAAAAACCGTTTAAAGTTGCCCATACAAACTCTCTGTCTTTTCAAATTTCGCTGAACAACGTATGAAAAAAAATGCACTTACTCCTTTATTGACCGAATTGGTAGATGCGCGCTAACCGCCAGCAGTCGACAGCCGGTTGATCACTCTGCTTTTCTGTGGATTGTTTAATAACAATCTTTATTTCAGACACTTACCTCCACAGTGTCATTGTAATTTTAACAGAAAGTCGATTACCTATTAAATGTATGAGTACGAAACGGCCGAATTGAAGACCCAAACCACCTCCTCAGTCTTCATTCGGTTACTTACATTTAATACCCTATTACCCTGAAGAAGAACTGCGTCTGACATCTGAATTCCGTGTTTTCACGGGCTGGGCTCCCTATGCTCTGCAAATAATTATCAGACACATTTATTCAGCACGCCGTGAATTTCTTCGGGAATAGCTCCAGAAACATGCGTTTTAATCTGTTATCATTTCCTGTATAAATGGGCTTTAATCTGCGCATTTACGATGGGCTGGGTAACGATTATCTAACATTAAAATGCGGTTAAAAACAACCGTAGTTGACAGGCATGTCCATATCGTTCAGAATCACAAAAGTCATTACTCAACTCATTTAACACCAATTCGCTATGGCTTCATTTTACTGTTTAAAGGAGCGAATTAACCACATCCTTATTCAAAGGCTAAGGCACCAATTCGTTGGTCTTCTGGCCATTTTCTTCGTTTTAGCTCAGGTTTTACCCGCCTATTCCCAGGCGTGTTACACGCCCATTTCCGGTACGGCGGTGGGCGGAGTATCTGGTAATGGACCGACGGCTACGGTTTGCTTAGGTCAGAGTTGCTTACAATCGGCGAACTATAACGAGCTACAGAAAATTACGGATAGCAGCCTGGAAACGTATGCCAACTTAAGTTCGTTGGTCAACGTCAGTATTTTTAATGACGGTCTCACGGTAAAGAAATCGAGCGGCACGTATCCTTCAGGAACGATAACCGGTTTTGTTCTGGGCGGGAACGGCGTGGTCGATTTGAGTCTGCTTTCAGGTGTAAAAATGGTGCTCTACAATGCCGGAGTTCCACAATCTCAAACAATCAGCGTGGGTTCCTCGCTCGCTACAGGCACGGTTTTAGGAACCAGCGAAAAGCTCTACGCGACATTTACGGCGGCCAATGCATTTGATGAAATACGGTTGGTTACGACCGGGGTAAATGCAGCCGCTCTTTCAACCCTGAGAATTTATGCTGCCGTGGCTTTTGCGGCTGATTGTTCGACTCCGCAATCTTCTACGGTTTGTGACGATTTTATCGATGGATCCGGTACTGATGTAACCTACACGCAATCATCTGTATGCGTAGGTTGTTCGCTCACGGACAGAGCTAACTTAATCGACGCCGATAAAAGTGATTATGCGATTTTAACTCCAACTGCAACAGTGGGTTCTGCGGTGGCAGTGGGTGTGATTGACACCAAACGGGTGTATTCCTCGAATGGCCGTCGCGTTGGTTTTGTTATTTCCAGAACCACCGCCAATGCCCTGCTGGCGGCCAATGTTTTCAATACGATTACGATTGAGACGTATCTGTTTGGAACACTGCAGGAATCCAAAAATGTTACCAGCGGAACCAATGCACTTAATTTAGCGCTCCTGTCTGGAACGACCGATGTCGCGAAACTAAAATTAGGTTTTGCAACCACGACCGGCAAAGATTTCAATGAAGTTCGAATCCGAATAAATCCCGTATTGAATGCCAGTATCGGGGCTATCCGGCTCTATGGTGCTTTTGTGGAACCCACATCCTGTACGAATTGTGAAAAAGCGCTTAATGACGGCAACGCGACCAACACCCCGTACAGCGTATCGATTGTCAGTGGTGCCTCAAACACGGGTCTATACGGATTAGCCGTATTTCCCAGCCTGTCAGGTGTGGGCAGTCTTACAACAGCCTCTACGTCTGATTTTGTCGACTATTATACCGGAACATCGGTAGCGGGAGGAGTACGGTTAACCGTAAAAAATAACGGTACCGATTTCGCCGGTCAAACATTCGTTGGTTTTCACATTGCTTCTGAAACCGGATTGATCGATGTTGGATTGTTGGATGGAATTACCATTCGGGTATACAAAGATGGCAATTCAACGCCAGTTGCAACTTCCACTACCGCCAATTTACTCGGTGCATCGCTCCTGGGTGGTACCAGTCGATCCGTTGTCGGTTTTGTTCCGAACGCAGCATTTGACCAGGTACAAATTGATATTAGTGCCGTCTTAAATTTACTCGGACATTATTATGTCTATGACGTTTTCGTCATCGAAGATGGCGACGGTGATGGCGTCCCCGACTGCCAGGATACTTGTTCGGGAACGACGGATACGGATGGTGACGGCATTCTTGACAGTTGTGATCAGGATGACGACAACGACGGCATTACGGATGTAGTTGAATACGGTACGGCGGATGCGTCGCTGGATACGGATGGTGACGGCATTCCCGACATTCGTGATCTGGATTCGGATAATGACGGCATTCCCGATGTCATCGAAGGCGGTGGAACCGATGCGGACCTGGATGGGAAAGCCGACGGGGGAGTCGACATAACCACTGGTATTCCGTCATCGGCAGGCACGGGCCTGACCCCACCGGATACCGATGGCGATACCCGAAAGGACTTCCAGGATCTGGACAGTGATAACGACGGTATCAATGATGTACTGGAAGCCAGCGGAACGGACAGCGATGGCAATGGGATGGCCGACGGTACCGTATCTGCAACAACGGGGATTCCGGCAACCGCCGGAACCGGTGGTCTGACTCCACCCAACACCGATGGAACCGATAACCCGGATTACCGGGATCTGGACAGTGATAACGATGGCATTCCGGATCTTTACGAGAGCGGTTTATCCAATCCGGGCACATTGGATGGTGCCACCAAAGATGGTAAGATCGAAGATGCCGACGGAGCTGATAAAGACGGTATCCCACAAAATGTGGATGGTGCAACCGGAACCTTTGGCGATGCCAACAGCCCAACCCTGGCCAATACCGACAGCGATTCCAACCCCAACTTCCGCGACCTCGACAGTGATAACGACGGTATTCTGGATTCGGTGGAACGAGGCTCCGACGGAACCAACCCGACGAACAGCGATGGCGGCACCGACGGAAAACCGGATTACATCGATCTGGATTCGGATAACGACGGCATCAACGACGTGGTGGAAGGCAACGGCACCGATGCGAACGGCGATGGCATTGCCGACGGCACCCCGGGCTCAACGGGAATTCCGGCAACCGCCGGAAGCGGTTTGACCCCGCCGGATACGGATAACGATAGCAAAAAAGACTTCCAGGATGTCGACAGCGATGGCGACGGCATTTTCGACCTCTACGAAAGTGGCGTATCGAACCCGGCTTCACTCGATACCAACAAAGACGGTATCATCGACGATGCGTCCGAAACGGACAATGACGGGATTCCAACGGCGACGGATGGGGCAACCGGTACCTACGGCGACGCCAATAGTCCGGCCCTGCCGAATAACGACAGCAGCACGGGGGATACGGTTCCGAATTACCGCGATCTCGACAGCGACAATGACAGCATTCCGGATTCGGTCGAAAAAGGATCGGATGGCACCAATCCAACCAATACCGATGGCGATAACCTGCCGGATTATCTCGATCTGGATTCGGACAACGACGGGATCAATGACGTGATCGAAGCCACTGGAAACACCAATAATGATACGAATGGCGATGGCATTGCCGATGGCGCACCGAATAGCAACGGTATTCCAGGTTCCGTTTCAGCTACCAATGGTATAACCACGCCAAACGACGCTGATAACGATGGAACGCCCAACTACCGGGATCTGGACAGCGACAACGACGGCATTAAAGACCTCTACGAAAGCGGTATTTCGAACCCCGGCTCGCTGGATACCAACGGCGATGGCGTAGTGGATGCCGCCGATGGAGCCGATAACGACGGGATTCCGCAAACGGTGGATGGCGCTCCGGCTACGTATGGCGATTCCGGGAATCCAACGCTGCCGGATAACGATACCGATAACACGCCGGACTTTGTCGACCCGGCGGTGGATTTGACCCCAACTCATTTAATGCCAAACGCTGGATTTACGGCTATTGGTCAATCTCGAAACCTGACCATAACGGTGAAGAACATCCCGGCTGGATCCAAAAGCAGCGGCACGATTACCCTGACGGTCACCAAGCCAACGCAATATATGACGGTTGCCTTTTCGGGCTCGGCGGGCGATGACTGGACG
This sequence comes from Larkinella rosea, assembly GCF_003858635.1. Taxonomy (GTDB): domain Bacteria; phylum Bacteroidota; class Bacteroidia; order Cytophagales; family Spirosomataceae; genus Larkinella; species Larkinella rosea. The sequence goes on along the minus strand of NZ_RQJO01000009.1, from coordinate 46,746 downwards.
TTAACCGATTCGGGAAGTTTCTTCAAACTGGTTTCTAAAGCAGGTGTCACCATTGACGGGGGGGCGGCTAACGCAAAAACCATTGGGTTGACGCTGACGCTCAGTACCGGTGCCAATTCTGGAGCGAGCGTGATCAATACCCGCATTCAGACGGGTTCGGGTGGCGAAATAAACAATGAAAATAACACCACCATTACGTCCGTCAACATTACCCTTTAAAAGCCAAAGAGTCTGAGGGCTCTGTTCCTCAGACTCTTATCTCTCCTTCGAAACCAACAAAAATCCATGAAAAAGCAACTACGTATCGTACTTATTTTCCTGGCTACGCTCTCACTTTCCTATTATAGTCAGGCACAGGTGATTGACGTTTACGCCACTCCGACCGATATCGTTTCAGATCAGAACAACTCCGTTTTTCTAGGCACAGGTCATACCGGTGTAGTGAATGTGACGGTCGGTAATAACAATACCCCTCCGATTCCCGCCGGACAGATGTCCGTGGTTATTACACTCAATCAGTATGTTAATTATGTCTCTCCTGCGTCCATCCCCGGTTTTGCTGTCGTACCCGGCAATACCAGCGCGACGAGCGTCTACCTGATCAATACCATTCCCATCGACGAAAATGCGTCACCCATCGTCCTGTCTATCAATGTGGTCGCTGTCCAGCAGGTGGCCAATACGACGATCACTTCGACCGCTTCGCTGGTCGAACCCACGGATCTATCTGAGAACAATGCGTTAAATAACACCAGTAACCGGGAAACCTCCGTCGGTGCTTCCCCTTTGCCGGTTACGATCTCCTCATTCACCGTCAAGGCCGCCAACAAACATGCGGTTTTGGAGTGGGCCACTTCGTCGGAGAAGAACAATGCGTTCTTCGAAGTACAGCACTCGACCAACGCCCGCGATTTTGACGTGCTCGGGAAAGTGGCCGGTCACGGAACAACGTTCGAAACGCACCAGTACCGGTTTTTGCAGGAGTATCCCGACCAGTCCACGGTTCATTATTACCGGTTACGGCAGGTAGACACCGATGGGAAATACGAGTTCTCGACCATTCGCTCACTGACATTCGACGGTTACGTCGGTATCGAACTCAAACTATCGACCAACCCGGTGACCAACGGCGTTGTCAAGGCCTACGTCGATTACGGGGATGTAAACCTTGCCAACCAGGCCAGTTTGAACCTGATCGACAACGCGGGCCGGGTCGTCAGCAGGCAGGATGTTCTGCTGGAAAAAGGACGTAATACCGTGCAGTTCCCGGGCGTATCCCTGCATACCGGCATCTACGTCATCACCTTACAAAACGCGTCGCTAACGCAACCCAGGCTGGTCAAAGTTGCTGTTCAGTAATCGGCTGAACAGACTCAGATTTATTGATCATCAAGGCGTGTTTGCTACCGAAGTTGAAAAACGGCGGTATCTGGCTCCCTTTTGCCGAAAAATCTTCATTGCCAAACTCATCTAAGCTTAGAAAGTGATGATAGAGCACTATTTAAAAATCCATTCCAACCGCATCGTATCCAGCTATTTCGTTTTGCTGGCCGATATATTTATCTCCATCGGTTCGTTTTCGATAGCCTTTTTGTTGCGGTTCAATTTCGAGGCAGCCGCCATTCACGTCAGCTATTTTCTGTACTGTCTGTGCGTCACCATCGGAATCCGGTCGTTATTTTTTGTCCTGTTTCGCTCACACCAGGGAATCATTCGCCATACCAGTTTAGAAGACATTCTGTTGCTGCTCTACGCGGTCACGGCCAGCAGTACGCTGACGGCATTTGGCACTTATTTCGCCTGGAAGGCCGGTTACATCCTGTACTACGTGCCGGTTTCGATTCTGATGATCGACTATTTCTGCAGCCTGGTTGCCCTGTCGCTGGTCCGGTTTCTGGTCAAAGCGTTTTATTGGCACCTGCGGTCGATTACGCGCGGAACGCCCCCGCAACCGATCCTGATCTACGGTGCCGGAAAAACCGGTCTGCTCACCCGCAATGCCCTGGCGCAGGATCCGACGCAACGCTATACGGTTTTAGCCTTCATCGACGATAATCCCTACAAAATTCACAAAGTAATTCAGGGGTTGCCCGTCGTTTCGCGCCAGGAAGCCTACGCTCGCTATATCCGCAAACAAACCATTCCCCCGCAAATTTTGCTGGCCATGGGCGCCATCAGCCCCAAAAAGAAAACTGAAATCACTGATTTCTTCCTGCAATACCATGTCTCTGTCAAAACGATCCCTACCGTTGAACAATGGATCGACGGCCGGCTGAACTCGTTCCAAATCCGCGATATCCGGATTGAAGACCTGCTCGGTCGGTCGCCGATTCAACTCGAGAACAAGGCCATCCGCGAACAGCTCAGCGATCAGGTGGTGATGGTAACCGGAGCCGCCGGTTCGATCGGGGCCGAACTGATCCGCCAGGTATTACGCCACCGTCCCCATACCGTCGTGCTGGTCGATCAGGCCGAGTCGTCGCTGTTCGATCTGGAATTTAAACTCCGCCGGGAATACCAGGCGATTGCGCGCCAGGTGAATGTCATTGTGAAAATTGCGGACATCTCCGACGAATTTCGGATGCGGCATATTTTCCGCGAAACCCGACCCACGATTGTCTTTCACGCGGCCGCCTACAAACACGTACCGCTCATGGAAGAGCATCCGTACGAAGCCGTTCGGGTCAACATCCTGGGCACCCAGATTGTCGCGGATCTCTCCCTGAAATTCGGCGTCCGGACGTTCGTCATGATTTCGACCGACAAGGCGGTGAACCCGACCAACGTGATGGGTGCCACCAAACGGCTGGCCGAAATGTACGTCCAGAGCCTGAATCACCCCGACGAAGCCCTGCGGCAAACGCGCTTCATCGCCACCCGGTTTGGCAACGTACTGGGCTCGAACGGTTCGGTGGTGACGGTTTTCCAACAACAGATTCAGTCCGGCGGTCCCGTTACGGTGACGCATCCCGACATCATCCGGTATTTCATGACCATACCGGAAGCCTGCCAACTGGTGCTGGAAGCCGGGGGTATGGGCAAGGGCGGTGAGGTGTTCGTGTTCGATATGGGTGAGCCGGTAAAGATCGTTGAACTGGCCCGCAAGATGATTCACCTGTCCGGTTATTCGGTCGATAAAGACCTCAAAATTGTTTACACGGGCCTGCGGCCGGGCGAAAAACTGTATGAAGAGCTCCTCAAGGACAACGAACGCACCATGGCGACTCACCATCCGAAAATCATGATCGCTCAGGTGGTTATACCGGACCCGGATGAGATGAAAGCCACGATCGACCAGCTGCGTCACCTGATGCTCCACGGAAATGATAATCAGCTGGTTGGCACTATTAAACGCTTGATTCCGGAATACATCAGCAACAACTCCGTGTTCACGGCACTGGACTATTAATACCGGCCTGCGCAGCCGGTGATGAAATACAATTGGGAGTTTTAAACCAGGAAAACCATGTACAAGATCTTATTAGTGGACGATCATTCCATTGTCCGTTCGGGCATCCGGTTATTGTTGAAAGAACACTATGGTGCCATTCAGATTGATGAAGCCCGAAACGGCAGTGCGGCTTTTGGCAAGATTATGGACAATACCTACCACTTGGTGGTGATGGACATCAACATGCCCAATACCGACACCTTCAGTTTATTGCAGAATATCCAGACAATTGTGCCGGATTTACCGATCATGATTTTTACGATCATGACCGAATATGCGTTCGCCAAACGGTATCTGCAACTGGGTGTAAAGGGCTACATCAGCAAGCAGGCCGAGGATGCCGAAATCCTGAAAGCCGTCCACACGATCCTAGGCGGTAAACGTTGCGTTTGCCCGGAACTACTGGAAAAAATACAGGAAGACCACCACTTTGATAAGGAGCTGGACCCATTTGGCGCCCTCTCGAACCGGGAGCTGGAAATCGCCTATCACCTTGTTAAGGGAAAATCCGTAAGCCATATTGCCGATACGCTCAACATTCATACGTCGACCGTCGGCACGCACAAAGCCCGGATATTTGGCAAACTCAAAGTAGATAACGTACTGGTAATGAAAGATCTGGCCACTTATTACCGACTGATTTAAATCATAACGTTGTTTCCGAATTCACATTGGAAGTGGAACCGTGCGAAAAGCTGATTTTCCCGGACACTTCCAATTTCCTTTTATAGTTCCTCCCAAGCCCAGCCGATCCGGCGGTTTTCTGCTCCGAATTAATCTTTCACTCCATCACCCTGATTTTTCTTCAGGCGGCTTCATTCCTTTCTAACGCGACCGGTTTTTCGAATTCTTTACCAAGTTAGATGATTCTGTGATCGTTTTCGATGAGCGAACGAAGGCAGTACTTTCAGTGATTTTTACCAGACATAAATCGCATCCTGCTTAGTCGGTTTATGTAGCGTTCATCCGTTCCGTCATTCAATCTGCTACCCGATGCAGGTACGGTTTTTCATAAAAAGCATCAGCCCGTTTTCAAGCAACGGTAATCGGGAAAGCCGGAGTCATCGCTCCTTTTTCACGGCCTTTCCAACTGCACGACAACCGCAAATTAAGCGGATCATGCGTCAATCCAGAGCTTGACTCCCCTCCGAGTGTCTCCTTTCTACTCATTCCCTTTCGAACTACTTAGTCTTTGTCCGACAATTACTCAATTTGTCTGATAATTACTCAGTTTATATACTTAGCTTTTTTAATCCATTTTAGGAGGAAATTTGAGTAGTATGAAATTAAATTTCAATAAATTTTGAGTATTTCACATTATATTATCGGACTAAAATTAGGTAGTATCTAAGTAGTCAAAAAGAATCAAAAATGGCCATTATAAGCAAATAAAGCACATTTTTGATTTGAGTAACAATTATTTATCAGGCAAATCTGCGGTTTTCATACGTACAATTACTCATTAACTACAAGTTAATGATTTGGTAAATATACTTAGGTATTTGATATTTGTACTGTCACTAAGTAATCGACGTACAAATCTCAATTTTATGAAAACCACTTTTGCCTCTACCAATTCATTTTTCGCCCTGTTCTTTGTGGTTCTGACCATCCTGATGACGGCTTGTAGCCCGAAGGATTCTGACATCAATCCGGAATCGGAAATCACGTTAAACTCCGCCCGGGCCTCGGTAAATGACAGTGTCAGCACCCTGAAAATGGTTGCTTCTTTCCCGATTGGAGCAGGTCCCTCAGTAGCGGTGGTGAAAAACACGAACGCGTATAAAATGTTCTTCGAACAGTTCGATGCAAAAACGGTCCACGCCTACATGAACATTGAAGAGTCAAAAGGAAAGTTTAATTTTAAAGAAGCCGATTACTGGGTTCAACAGGCCCAATCGAACCCGATGCGTCTGCATGGTCATTGCCTGGTTTACCACATTGCGACTCCCGATTGGTTGACCAAAATCAAAGCAACGGGTGAATTCGAAGCCGTGGTAAAAAACCACATTCAGACAGTCGTTAGCCGCTACAAAGGCAAAATCAAAAGCTGGGATGTGATCAATGAAATTTTCGAAGCGAACCCTTCTAATCCTAACAGCAATATCAAGAACACCATCTTCCGGGCGCTGTACGCAAGCGATGATGCCTATATGGCTTTTGTACAACGGTGTTTTGTTTGGGCGCATGAAGCCGATCCAAATGCACTTTTGTTTTACAACGACAATGCCTTTGACAACACCCCGGCCCGTTTGAATGGCTTCCTGAAGTTTGCTGCCGATTGCAAACGTAACGGAATTCCTCTCCACGGCGTGGGTACTCAGATGCACATCGACATCAATACTCCGGAAGCCGGTATCCAGAGCTCATTGAAGGCGCTGGCCGCAACGGGCCTACAGGTACATATCTCCGAAATGGATATTAAAGTGAACACCAAAGGTGACAATAACATGGTCTTTACAACTGAAGTGTTGAACAAGCAACGGGCCAAGTATCAGTTTGTAGCTACGGCCTATAAGCAACTGGTTCCTGTCAGCCAGCAATACGGTATTACCATGTGGGATATGGGCGATAGCGATAGCTGGATTGTTAAAATGCGGAACGAACACGATGTACCAACCTTGTTTGATAGCCAGTACAAAAAGAAACCCGCTTTCTTCGGTCTGCTGGAAGGCTTAAAGAATTAATTAGAATGAACACAAAAAGGGGCGGTTTTCATAAAACCGCCCCTTTTTGTGTTAGTAACAGATCGAAATTATTCCGCCATCCGGTATTTATGCTGGATGCGCTGGTGAAACCAGGTGCCGGCGGCATAGGCAACGGCCACCAGACCCAGCATCCACATCGCTCCCCAGACGCTCATGTACGACCAGTTGCGATTGCTAAAAACCGACAGCAGCGCCACCAGCATCATGGACAGACCGAGGCTCAGTACCAAAGCCGTGCGCAATGATTTCCGGTACTCCTGCCGAAGATCGTACGCGCCGTAGGCTTTGTTGCGAAACTCAAACACGATATCGTCCAGACTGGCCTGCCGCAGTTGCTCGTCGGTCATGGTCAGCTCAATCTTGTACACATCACGCAAATGACTGACCGCTTTGGCATTGGCTTCGAGCCGCACTTTCTCCAGAGCCATTTCGAACGAAAGACCAATCCACATAAAATGCTCGACTTCACAGGCCAGATGATCGAGCAATTCTTCAATCAGGGCGTCGTCCGTGCCATTTTGGTCCAGGTGACGGTACAGTATTGCAACTTGTTGCGGGTTGAGCTTTTCCATAGTCGTATCGGGTTTAGCGGCTGGTTCTTCGGGGTGCTACTGACCCATCGACAAAACCGGCGCGGGTTGGAGAAGATGTTTCATTACTTCGACAAAACGCTCGAAATCAGACACTTTCTGCAGAGCCGTCTCGTTGCCGCGCGGGGTCAGCGTGTAGTATTTCCGCAACCGCCCGTCCACTTCCACCGACTCTGTAATCAATAAGCCTTCCTGTTGCAATTTGTGTAAAACCGGGTACAAAGCCCCAAATGTCAGAACTACCTCCCCCTGCGTGCGCTCTTTGACGGATTGCGTGATTTCGTACCCGTACATTCGTCCCCGTTCCGTGAGCAGTTTCAACACGATTGTTTTCAGGGTTCCCCGCAAAAATTCATTACCTGATGGTTCCATTCTGAGCAGAATAAAATTCGTTTAGTATTGTCTGGAGTAAATATATAAAAGTTTCCAATATATACACAAAAACAAAAAACTTTCTCGTGAGAAAGTTTTTTGAGACTCAAATCCATCGTTTTTCACATCCAACCCTGAAAGGGTTTAATCGTAATGCATCTCTACGCGTCGTACGACAAAACCGGGGATAGCCAGCGTTCAATTTCATCGACGCTTTGGTTTTTCCGATGGGCATAATTGAGCACCTGATCCTTGTTGATTTTACCCACTGCAAAATACCGCGACGACGGGTGCGAAAAGTAAAAACCGCTTACCGACGAAGCGGGATACATGGCAAAACTCTCGGTCAGCTCGATGCCGATCTGTCCGGCGTCCAATAACTCAAACAAGGTGGCTTTTTCGGTATGATCGGGGCAGGCTGGGTAGCCCGGCGCCGGACGAATGCCCTGGTATTCCTCCTTGATCAAATCTTCGTTCGTCAGGTGTTCATCCGTCGCATACGGCCAGAATTCCGTCCGGACCCGCTTGTGCATCAATTCAGCGAAGGCTTCGGCCAGGCGGTCGGCGATGGCCTTGATCATAATGCTGTTGTAATCGTCGTGATCTTTTTCGTAGGCTTCAACCAGCGATTCGATGCCGATTCCCGCCGTAACGGCAAAACCGCCCATGTAATCGGTGTGACCGGTTTCCATCGGAGCTACAAAATCCGACAGGCAGAAATTGGGCAAACCGGGGGCTTTCTGGTTTTGCTGGCGCAGAAAATGGAACACGGTTTTGGTATCGTATACCAGTTCGCCCACCGATTTCTCCTGCCCAACCGCCTGAGCCAGCTGACTAAGTTTGTATTCGATGTGGGTATGTGAACCGTGCCGTTCGCAGGGAATTTCGCGGGTTACTTCTTCAAACTCGTGCAGCAGAATGTCGTCTTCGGCTGAATTAGCTGGATAAAAGCCGACCACGGCTTTGGCTGTCAGCAACTTCCCGTCAATCACTTTTTGCAAAAGCTGTTTGGCATCGGCGAACAGTTTCGTGGCTTCCACCCCCACGATCTCGTCTTGCAAAATGGCGGGGTATTTTCCGTGCAATTCCCAGGTCTGGAAAAAGGGCGTCCAGTCGATGAATTCGGCAATTTCGCTGAGCGAATAATCGTGGAAATAACGGTTCCCCAGAAACTGCGGCTTGACCGGTTCAAAAACCGACCAGTCGATGACGGTTTTATTTTTGCGGGCGTCGTCGATCGTGAGCGTTTTTTTGTCCTGCTTCCGTTTGGCATGATCCGCCCGGAGTTTGACGTACTCATTCTTAAATTCGTGAAAAGCCTGGTCGCGGGTTTCTTCCTGCTCACTGATCAATCGCCCGGCAACGGGCACGCTCCGGCTGGCATCCAGCACGTGAACCACCGGGCCGGAATAATGCGGATCGATCTTGACCGCCGTGTGAATCCGCGAAGTCGTGGCGCCACCGATCAGCAGCGGCAGTTTGAAACCCTGCCGCTCCATTTCCTTGGCAACGCCCACCATCTCGTCGAGCGAAGGTGTAATCAAACCGCTCAATCCAATGATATCGACATCGTGTTTTCTGGCTTCTTCCAGAATCTTCTGGGTCGGCACCATCACGCCCAAATCAATGATTTCGTAGTTGTTACAACCCAAAACCACGCCAACGATGTTCTTGCCGATGTCGTGAACGTCGCCTTTGACGGTCGCCATCAGAATTTTCCCGGCGGCCCGGGCACCTTCTTCCTTGCTGGCTTCGATAAACGGCAGCAGATACGCCACGGCTTTTTTCATCACCCGCGCCGACTTCACCACCTGCGGCAGGAACATTTTCCCTTCCCCAAACAGGTCGCCAACCACGTTCATACCATCCATCAACGGCCCTTCGATCACCTCGATCGGTCGCTCGAATTGCTGCCGGGCTTCTTCCGTATCCTGATCGATGTAATCCGTAATCCCGCGAACCAGCGCGTGTTTCAGCCGCTGCGCCACCGGTTCCAGCCGCCAGCTTTCGTCCTGAACCACCACCTTGCCTTTGGCTTTTACGGTTTCGGCAAAATCGACCAGCCGCTCAGTCGCGTCGGGACGGCGGTTGAGCAACACGTCTTCACACCGTTCGAGCAGGTCTTTCGGAATATCGTCGTACACACCCAACTGCCCGGCGTTGACAATTCCCATGTCCATCCCGGCTTTGATCGCGTGGTATAGAAAAACCGAGTGCATCGCTTCCCGAACCACTTCGTTGCCCCGGAATGAAAACGAAATATTGGAAACCCCACCGCTTACTTTGGCCAGCGGCAGGTTTTCTTTGATCCAGCGCGTGGCATTAATGAAGTCGACAGCGTAGTTGTTGTGCTCTTCAATCCCGGTCGCAACGGTCAGGATGTTGGGGTCAAAAATGATGTCCTGCGCCGAAAAACCGACTTTATCGACCAGAATCCGGTAGGCGCGTTCACAAATTTCGATGCGTCGCTGGTAGTTATCGGCCTGGCCGGTTTCGTCGAACGCCATCACCACCGCAGCCGCTCCGTAGCGTTTGATCAGCCGGGCCCGTTCGATAAACGCTTCCTCGCCTTCTTTCAGCGAAATCGAGTTCACGATGGCTTTTCCCTGCACGCACTTCAAACCGGCTTCGATCACTTCCCACTTCGACGAGTCGATCATGACCGGCACGCGGGCAATGTCTGGTTCGGCCGCAATCAGGTTCAGGAAAGTCGTCATCACCTCCACCGAATCGAGCATGCCCTCGTCCATGTTGACGTCGATCACCTGCGCGCCATTCTCGACCTGCTGACGGGCCACCGACAGAGCCGCTTCGTAATCGCCGGTTTTGATCAGCCGCGCAAAGGCTTTGGAACCCGTCACGTTAGTACGCTCACCTACGTTGACAAAATTGGTCAACTCCGTGATTTTCAACGGCTCCAGACCACTCAGTTTCTGGTAAGGTTCAGCTTGCGGTTTCTGACGGGGCGGGTATTTCGCAATGGCTTTGGCAATCGCCTGAATGTGATCAGGCGTTGATCCGCAGCAACCGCCGACAATGTTCACAAAACCGTCCTGCACGAATCCTTCAATCTGAGCCGCCATTTCCTCCGGCGACTGATCGTATTCACCCATTTCGTTGGGCAAACCGGCATTCGGATAGGCTGAGGTAAAAAACGGAGATTCCTTGGCCAGCGTCTGCACGTACGGGCGCATCAGTTCAGCCCCCAGGGCGCAGTTTAAACCAACACTCAGCAGCGGCAGGTGCGAAACCGAATACAAAAAAGCTTCCGTCGTTTGCCCCGACAACGTCCGACCTGACGCATCGGTGATGGTGCCCGAAATCATGATCGGCAGCGGTTCGCGCCCGCTGTCGGCAAAGTATTTATCGACCGCAAACAGGGCGGCTTTCGCGTTTAGCGTATCAAAAATGGTTTCAATCAACAGGATATCGGCACCGCCTTCCACCAGTCCCCGCGCCTGCTCGTAATAAGCCTCCACGAGTTGATCGAACGTAATGGCCCGGTAGCCGGGATTGTTGACGTCGGGCGATAGCGACGCTGTCCGGTTGGTGGGTCCCATGGCTCCGGCCACAAACCGGGGCTTTTTGGGATTTTTCCGGGTATATTCAACCGTGGTTTCTTTCGCAATTTTTGCCGATTCGAAGTTGAGTTCATACGCCAGTTCTTCCATGTGGTAATCAGCCATGGCGATGGTCGTACTGCTAAACGTATTGGTTTCGATGATATCGGAACCGGCTTCGAGATACTGCCGATGGATTTCCTTGATAATTTCCGGTTGCGTAATCGACAACAGGTCATTATTCCCCTGTAAATCATGCTCCCAGTCGGCAAACCGCGCGCCCCGGTAATCGTCTTCTCCCAGTTTATACCGTTGAATCATCGTACCCATGGCTCCATCGAGAATCAGGATACGTTGCTGAAGAAGTTCCGTTATTTTTTCCAAGTTATTGTATTGATTAGGACAATGGTTCACCGCAAATCAGCCTTCTGTTCCAGAAAGATGTAAACACAAATAAGCTGCTTATCGAAGAAAGGTAGCGGGGTGCAGGCTTTCAACTTATCTACCCCCGTTGCCGGGGCGGAATTTGGCACCTTTTTCAGGGAGCTGACGGGTTGCCAAGACATCATCGGGTCCAATCCCTCCGTCTTTCTCGATAAGCGTTTTACAAAAATAGAAAAAGCGACGGTCTTCACCAAACCGGTTCGCTCAGTTCAGGAACAGGCGCTTTCGGCAAAAAATTCCGTTACCACGGATGTTCGAGATCGTCTTTCGTATACGTGTGATTGCGTTCGTGAAAAAGCGTCGCCGATTTGCTTTTTTTCACCGATAATGGATTTTTCGTCGTGATCCGGTACAAAGCCGCAATCGGCGTTAAAATCAGTCCGAACAGAACGGTCAGAATGAGGGTGCTATTGATTTTCCCCAGCATTTCGGCCAGTTTGAACCACAGCCAGACGATCCTGTTGCCCACTGCCGGGATGAAGACACTCAGCAGTCCAACACCCGCAGCGGCATACAGCCAGTAGTCCGATTTAAAAATAAAATACAGAATGACGAGGCCGGTTACGATAACCAATTGCGCTTTAGCCCGATCCAATGCGTTCATAAATCAATCAGATACATTCTTCAAAAAACCGCTCCTATTCTTCAGTCCAGCACATATTCCGTTTGCCAGTTGTCTTTTTCCGGCCAATCGGGTTGCTGCTTTTTATCAAAAACCGCATTTCCAATGACCAGGTAATCCATTTCCGTTCGCATGAAACACCGGTACGCGTCTTCCGGCGTATTGACGATCGGTTCACCCCGGACGTTGAAACTGGTGTTGACCAGTACTCCAAAACCAGTCAGTCGCTTGAACGCATCGATCAATTGCCAGTAGCGCGGATTCGTTTCATGATGTACGGTTTGAATCCGGGCGGAGAAATCGACGTGCGTAACCGACGGTAAATCAGAACGTTGAACATAAAGTTTATCACGCAATGGCAAAGTGTCATAATCGGCAGGCAGCGGTTTTCGGCGATTTTCCAGAACCGGATGCACCAGCAGCATGTAGGGCGAAACCCCATCGTAATCAAAGTAGTTGCGGCAATCTTCGGCCAGCACCGAAGGTGCAAAAGGCCGGAACGATTCCCGGTATTTGATTTTTAGGTTCAGCTTTTTCTGCATGTCCGCCGAACGCGGATCACCCAGAATGCTGCGATTGCCCAGCGCCCGCGGCCCGAATTCCATCCGCCCCTGCACCCAGCCCACCACGTTTTCGTCGGCCAGCAACCGAGCCACCTCATCACTTAAAGTACTAAAATCATCGTAATGGCGAAAAACCGCTTTGTATTTTTTCGCCATCAACTCCACATCCAAATCTGAGAAAGTCGGGCCCAGATACGAACCGTGCAGGGCGTCGTCTGTGTAGTCGATGACGCGGTTTTTGTCGAAATAAATATGATAAGCCGCCAGAGCCGCTCCCAGCGAACCACCCGCATCACCGGCTGCGGGCTGAATAAAGACATTTTTGAAAATGCCCGACTTTTGTATTTTTCCGTTCGCCACACAGTTGAGCGCTACCCCACCCGCCAGCACCAGATTGTCGGAACCAGTCAGTCGCCGGGCTTCGCGGGCCATGTTAATCACCACCTCTTCGGTCACACGCTGAATGGCCAGCCCCAGGTTGGCGTGTTCCGGTTTCAGTTCCTCTTCGGGGTTTCGTTTGGGCATTCCGAACAGGGATGCCCACTTTTTTTCGGGCACCATCCGCAAACCGGTCGCATAATCGAAATACGTCTGATCGAGCCAGATCGAACCATCTTCCTTTAATTCAACGAGCTGGGTTTTGATCAGCTCGACATACCGATCCACCTCCGGCGAACGGGGATTGCCATACGGCGCGAGTCCCATCAATTTGTATTCCCCGGAATTGACCCGAAAGCCCAGAAAATACGTAAAAGCCGAATACAACAACCCCAGCGAATGCGGAAAATGCAGTTCTTTCAGGATGGTGATGGTTTTTCCGTTGCCCAGACCAATGGATGCCGTCGCCCATTCGCCCACCCCGTCAATGGTCAGAATGGCGGCATTTTCAAACGGGGAAGGATAAAACGCACTGGCGGCATGGGATAAATGGTGTTCGGGGAACAGGAGTTTGACCGGTTTTTTGGAATCGTATCCCAGCTTTTTGAGTTCGTTGCGGAGGAGTCGTTTCAGGAACAGTTTATCCTTCATCCAAACCGGCATCGCCATCAGAAAAGATCGCAAGCCGCGCGGAGCAAAGGTGTAGTAAGTCTCCAGTAACCGCTCGAATTTGAGCAGCGGTTTGTCGTAAAAAACAATCGCATCCAGTTCATTCAGGGTCGTTCCGCCGTATTCCAGGCAAAAACGAATCGCATTCGCCGGAAAACCGGCGTCGTGCTTTTGGCGCGTAAACCGCTCTTCCTGGGCAGCCGCCACAATTCGCCCGTCGTCGATCAAAGCCGCAGCCGAATCATGGTAAAAAGCAGAGATTCCTAAAATAAGCATGGAATTAGCAAACGAACCGCAACGTCAAAAAACGCACGGATTTCTCTTTACAGGTAACGGTTTCCGAAAAGATGAAACATAAATTGCCAATATGCGGAAAAATTAACCGAGTTTGCACACTACCGTGGTGATTTTAAAGGGAAATCCGAATCGGAATACCGCAACATAGAAAAGCCGCCCAATTTCGTCTGGGGATGTAAATTCAGTATATTTGGGCGTTTCAGTACCACTTTTCCCAACTTCGCTTTGAAAATTGCTGCCATTGATATTGGCTCTAACGCGGCCCGGCTCCAGATCTCAACGGTTCTGCACGTCGACGATGTGATAAGCTTTAAAAAGGTTGAATACGTCCGTTTTCCGCTCCGATTGGGTCACGATGTGTTCAATTATGGGGAGATTACGCCGGAAAGCGAGGTCCGTACCAACAAACTGATGCAGGTTTACAAGCTGTTGATGGAACTCCACGAAGTGGAAGACTACATGGCCTGTGCCACTTCGGCCATGCGGGAAGCCGTCAACGGACACAAAGTAGCGACCCGCATCAAGGAGCTAACCGGCATCGAAATCCACATCATCGACGGACAGAAAGAAGCCCAACTGATTAATAATGTGGTGGTTCAGGCGCTCGACGAACGGCAGTTCCTGCACATCGACGTCGGGGGAGGCAGCACCGAATTGAACCTCTACGTGAACCGAAAAAAGGTCAACTCCAAGTCCTTTAAAATCGGTTCCGTGCGCTTGCTGGAAGGCAAAGAAACCAAAGGTGCCTGGAACAAGATGCGCGAATGGGTGGAAGAAAACGTGCTGACTTCGCAGGAATTGGTGGCCGTTGGAACGGGTGGGAACATCAACAAAATCTTCAACCTGGTCGCCAAAGTTTCTGATACGACAACGCTGGCGGAAATTGAGCGGATGCGGAATTACATTTCGGGCTACAGCCTGGAAGACCGGATCAACAAACTTCGTCTGAACGCCGACCGCGCCGACGTCATTGTTCCGGCGGCTGATATTTACATTTCGGTCATGAAATGGGCGGGTGCCGACACCATCATTGTTCCCGACCTCGGCCTGAAAGACGGTATCATTCAGTTGGTCCACGAACGCTGGTCGAAAAAGCAGGAGCGAAAGAAGAAATAGCTATTGGCGAGTTGTGACGCCCTTTCCGAACGGCCTGTGTACGAAATTCTTCATGTAGAAAATCCGCTTCCGGAACAGATTCCACCGTTCTGCCGCGACGGTTTTCTGTTTTTGCAAGCCCGGCATTTGCTCAACCAAGCCGGCCGACCACTCCATTATTTTGCGCTTGTTCATTCCGAAACCGGCCGGGCCGATGCCCGCTTTGCGGTTTTTATCCGCGACGACTGGGCCGTGAGTCCCTGTGCGGCCTCCTTTGGTTCGTTTGAATTTAAAGCCGATTTATCGGACGACGAGTTGCGTCGGTTAGTTGAAGCCGCTGTGACGTATAGTAAGAAATTACCAGTTCAGGGAATTCGAATAGTAAATTACCCGGATTGTTATGTACCGGCTGAGGCTGAACGACTTCGGTACGTATTGCAGAACACCGGTTTTTCGGTTAAGTATGAAGAACTGAATCAACACGTGCCGGTCAGCAACGGTTCCTTTACCGAACCGTTGCACGATGCTGAACGGCGTCGGCTTCGAAAATGTCGGCAGGCCGGTTTTACAACCCGAATCTGGACCGACCCGGACGTTGACCAATTGTTTGTCTTCATTCAGAAAGCCCGGTTGCGCAAGAACCTGCCCCTGTCAATGAACAGCAAAGAGCTTGCCAGTTTAATAAACAATTTCAGAAGTGATTCTCCGGTTTTTACGGTTTGGGATGGCGATCGGCTGATTGCTGCGTGTCTGGGCATTCGGGTTACTTCCGATATTCTCTACTACTTTCTGCCCGCCGACCACGAAGATTACCAGCAATTCAGTCCGTCGGTGATGCTGGTGGAATCGCTTTACTCCCATTGCCAGCAGGAGCAGATTTCGTTGCTCGATCTAGGCATTTCAACGAGCCGCAGCGTCCGGAATGAGGGATTGATTCAGTTTAAAAAGCGGTTGGGCGCGGTCGAGTCAGCGAAGTTTGTATTTGAGATGCGGTTTTGATTTGATAAACCAACATCGTTCATAATTCATCATCCAACATTCCGATCACCGCTGCCGGAACGCCCGCGTTCGTCTCCACAGCGACCCCGCCAGCCCATTCACGTCCTCCGACACCCGCAGCCACAGCACCAGTCCGGCAAAAACGCTCACCAGAATCAGTGATCGCAGCGCGATACTAAGCAGCACCAGCCACAACGAACCGTTCCATTCCGGCAAAATGAGCGATACGGCATACACCAGCCCCAAAACCGCCACGGCTTTGATCCCTGCAACCGTAAACGGCAGGATTCGGAAAAACACCCACACCAGTCCCACTTTGCTCAGGGCAAAAACCAGCGTGGTCAGCGTAGTCGCAAAAGCCGCCCCATCGATTCCGTAGCGCGGAATGAAATACCAGTTGGCACCAATCGCGAGACACGCCATCAGAATCATCAGGTAAGTGGCGTAGCGGAAATGTTTGGAGTAGTTGATGATTTCGCCATTGACGCCGGTGGCCATCTCAAATAGCTTCGCCGAGGCCAGTAAAAACACGACCATTTTACCCTGGCGGTAGATGTCGGCTTTCGGCAGGATGCTGAAAATACCGTCGATGTTAGTCCAGATCAGCAAAAAAACCACCCCGCCCGCCAGCAGTTGATTCAACGATGATTTGTGGTACAACTCCTGAACATGCGCCATATCGCCTTCACGCAACGAATTGGAAACCAAAGGGGTAGAAATCTGCGTAATGGTTTTTCGGGGAATTTCAATGATCCCGGCAATGTAGGTGGCAATGATAAAAATGGCCGCATTGGTCAGCCCTTCACCCCCGGAAAGCATCGTTCGGTCGATGAAATACACCACCTGCGTACCGACACCGCCCATCACGACAAACAGACCGAAATAGACCATCTGGCGGAACATTCCCTCTTTTAAACGACCCACATCAAACCGCAGCGAAAACTTACCGAGCTGGTAAATGTAGACCAGCAAAATGACGACGGCTAACCCGTATGCCGCCACCATCAGGTACAGCATCCAGTCGAAATTGTACCAGCCCAGTCCGAACAACAGGATGACCAGCACATTCGCCAGTTTCAGGTAGACTTCGCGAATAAACGTCGGAATGGCAATGCGGGCGTTGTTGCGGCAATAGGATTCGAGCACGGAAATGTAAATCCAGAAAATCGTCAGCGGCACCACCAGCACGTGGTAGGGAATCAGACCGGCGGATTTTTCGGCAAAATAATCCTGAATGGGTTGCTCGAAAATAAAATAAGCGGCTGAAAAAAGGCTGATCCCGATCAGCGGAAACGCCAGCAGAAATCCCAGAAAACCGCTATTCTTCGTTTTATCATCCCGGAAATAGCCAAAAAACCGGTCGGTGATAAACGGTGCACCGAGGTGGGCAAAAGCCGCAAAAAGCAGGCTGTTCTCCAGCAAAAGACGCGAAATCGCCAATTGATCGGTCGACAGAAATTTCAGCGAAACGTACAACTGGTTGATAATCCCGATGCCGACCCCGATGTAGGAACCGACGCTGGCTTTCAGGCTTTGGCGAATGACAATTCCCATGTTATTTCCGGTAAATGGCGACAACCGTGGCCCCGTCGATGGGTAGCGGCAGACGCTTGGCAATAAACCGGGTGGTTTTGTATAAAAGTGATGTGACCGAATTTTGACCCAGTTTTTGTTCCAGCCACAACCGGTAAGCCGCGCTGCGGTGCAACACCGAAGCGGTTTCCACCCGAATGTCGGGCTTTTGCAAACCCACGAACGACCCGGCGTATTGCAGCGAAACCGGCTCCCAGAGCAGCGTGTGATGCGGGGGCAAATTTAAGGTGTGATACGGATCTTCGCGAAAATAATACGACGCATTGTTGGGAACGCCAACCGCCAGCAAACCGCCCGGTTTGACGCACTGAGCCGCCTGCCGGAAGAAATCACCCACCTGATTGACGTGCTCAAACACCTGAAACGCACAGACGACATCGTACTGACCGGCGTGCTGCTCCGCGTGAATCTTCAAATCCTGATTGATAATCTCAACGCCCATCTTTTTGCCGAATGCAATGGCATCGTCGTTCAGTTCGAGGCCCAGGCCGGTAGCTCCTTTTTCGGGGAGTTTTTTCAGGAAATAACCATTACCGCTGCCAATTTCGAGCACCCGATCCCCCGGTTTGATGCGTTGAAACACCTGCTCGTGCTCCCACTTCCAGGGACTGTAATAACCGGTGTAGTGTTTGGCCAAATCGGCGTAAAAATCGGCATCGCCCGCCAGCGAAAACGGGTAATAGAATTTCAGTTTCGACTGGTTGCAGCGGTAAATCATCACCTCGTCCAGACCGGCAAAATACCGGCTGACGTCCATCCCAAACTGATCTCGATACCGTTGTTCGATTGTGCGGGCGTTCAGGCTCCGAACGGGCGATACATCCGGCGAATTGGTCAGGGGTGATAATACGGCCATAATTTATAAGTAAGTTTAGCCAACTAACGGACTAAAGTCCGTTGCTACGTTTCTAAAATGCGGTTTAACGCCTGAATACGGGCACTCATTTCGTATTCATCGATCATTTTCTGGCGGGCATTCCGGCCCATTTCACCGGCCCGTTCCGGCTCATCCAGCAATTGTACCATGTACGCGGCCATACCCTGAACATCGCCTTCCTCGACCAGAAAACCGGTTTTTCCGTGATCGACGGCTTCTTTGATCCCGGCGTGGCGCGTACTGACAATTGGCAAACCGGCCGCCGACGCTTCCAGTACGGTATTGGGCGTTCCTTCCGAATCGCCATTCGTCGGATTGACCATCGAATGCTGCGCAAAAAGCCGGGCTTTCCGGTGCCATTCGGCAATTTCGACGGCCGGTTTTACGCCCAGTAACTGAACGGCGTATTTCAGTTGCAACTCATTCACCAACGCTTTGCAGGTCTCAAACAGTTCGCCGTTGCCAATCATCACCAGCCGCGCATCGGGATGACGATCCAGCACTTTATCAAACGCCCGGATAGTGAGCTGGGGCGCTTTTTTTGCCGTAAACCGACCAACCGCCACGATGACTTTTTCCGCTTTTTCGGGCTCAGCCCCGGAAAACAGACCGGTTTCGACGCCGTACGGATTCCGGTGTACTTTCGCCGGATCGGCACCCAGCCGGACGAGTTGTTCGGCCATATCATTGGAAACCGCCACAATCGCTTTGGCCTGGGCAAAAAGCTGCCGGTATTGCGCGCCATATTGCTGAATCGTCGCTTTCTCGACCGCATCAAACCCGTGAAAATGAACCACCAGCGGCACATTGGCTTTCCGGCAGGCCGCCATCACGGCGCAGCCCGTCGGGCCATATTCCGCCAGCAGCACATCCGGGCGGTTTTCCTGCAAAAACCGGGTCAGGAAATGGGTGTAAAACGCCGGATACAGACTCGGCAAACCCCGCTTTATTCCCACCCGAATCGGCTCGGCCAGCGGCATTCGAATGATCGAATGGCCGTCTTCCGTGCGGTACGGTCGCCAGCCGCCCGAGAGCGCTAACGCGGGCTTCAGGTAGGTAAGGTGGTTGTGAATAAACGTTTCCGAATACCGGTTTTTGTTCGGATAGGCAATGCAGAGTTTCATAGTTTTCGCCCGACCACCAAAAACGTACAGGCGTCTTTATCCTTCGTTTGCTGGGAAGTTGTTTTGTCAAAAAGGCTGATCGCTGCCTGCATCACGAGCGCAAATGGCGGCCACAACCACCGCGGAATTTTGAACAGAAAACCGTCCTGAAATAGTTGCAACCCCATCGCTGACCGTCCAATAATCCCGCGAAACGAGACAATTTCGAAGCCGTTGCGGGCTACAATTTTCTGCAAGCCGGCCGATGTCCAGCGCCAGTAATCGGTCGGGTCCGGGTGGTACATCCAGTAGCCGTGGGTGGTCAGCAGTAGCAAACCGCCCGGTTTCAAAATGCGGCACGCTTCTTTTAGATAGCCTTCCGGATCTTCGACGTGTTCCAGCACCTGCGTCGACAATACCACATCCACCTGATCATCAGGCATATCGATGCGGCTGTCGGAGCCAATATAAACGTCGGCATGCGGATTCCAGTCGAGGTCGATGCCGATGTACTGCACCTGATTGGCCGGGAAAAGCGATACGTACGGTTTGGTGCCACAGCCATAATCGGCCAGTTTGATCGGGGCGCTTTTCGTCAGCGGGTCGATAAACGTGGTTTTGGCATACTGCACCAGTTCCCGCAGTTTGATCAGGTAATACCGGCGGGGATTGGTCAGGGGCGGTTTTAGCCGGTAATGTTCCGACGGATTGTCGGGCATCGCTTCGGCACGTACGTTTGAATCGGTCATTTTTGGTCAATGAATTGGTTTACACAGCGTTTCTGAAAAATCATCAGCACGGTGCGTCCCTTTTTCATCCATAAATCGTATGAATAATTTCGGCAATTCGCCCGGCGGCCTGCCCATCCCACAGGGGCGGAATCACGCCTTTTTTCACTTTTCCGTCCAAAATTTCAACGACTTTCTGATGCACGGTTTCGGGATCCAGATCGGCCAGCAACTGGTTCGTTCCCAGTTCGACGGTAACGGGCCGCTCAGTGCTGTCGCGGAAGGTGAGGCACGGCACCTGAAGGTACGTCGTTTCTTCCTGAATGCCGCCCGAATCGGTAACGATAATGGCCGCATGTTCCATCAGATTCAGGAACTCCAGGTAGCCCTGCGGTTCCATCAACTGGAGGTTGGGAATGGCGTTCAGTCGCTCGGTCAGGCCGAAATTGCTGAGGTTATGCAGCGTTCGCGGGTGAATCGGGAACAACACTTTTTTGTAGCGGGCGGTGTCTTCCACGACCTGCAAAATACTGCGCAAACCGGTTTCGGCATCCACATTGGCCGGGCGGTGCATCGTCATCAGCACGTAGCTGCCCGATTCAAGACCCAGTTTATCAACGGTTTGGGTTTCGGCCGCTTTCCGGCGGTAATGCACCAGCGAATCGATCATGACGTTGCCCACAAAATGGACTTTTTCGTCGGCTACACCCTCGCGTTTCAGGTTATCGATTCCGGCCTGTTCGGTAATAAACAGTTGGTCGGAAATGCTATCGGTCAGAATCCGGTTGATTTCTTCGGGCATCCGGCGGTCTCCGCTCCGCAAACCGGCTTCGACGTGCACGACCGGAATGTGCATTTTAACCGCCACCAGCGCGCAGGCAATGGTCGAGGTTACATCCCCCACCACCAGCACTACATCCGGTTTTTCAGCTTCCATCACTTTCTCGAATTCCAGCATGATGCGGGCGGTTTGCTGGGCGTGCGAGCCACCACCGATGCCCAGAAAATAATCCGGGTTGGGCAATTCAAGCTGGTTAAAAAACACATCGCTCATTTTGGCGTCGTAATGCTGCCCGGTATGAACGATTTTCGACTGAAACGAAGGATACTGCCGGAAAGCACGGTGCAGCGGAGCCACTTTCATGAAATTAGGCCGGGCACCAACGATATTCAGGATTTTTGTCATTGGTTGTCTTAAACAGCAGGTTTTTCAACTGAATCTTTTTTTGTTCCGACGACATACTCGAACGCCCGAACATATTCTTTTAAGACGGTGTGAATGTTCACTTCGTCACGAATAATTTGCAGGGAATGGTCGCCAAAGGTTTTCACACGCTCCGGATCGGCCAGCAGGAAGTCAATCTTTTCGGTCAGGCTGTTGGCGTTGCCATTTTCAAAATAACCGCCGTTGTAGCCTTCCCGCACCAGCCGTTTTTCGGTTCCGTCGGCCACGGAGCAAATCACCGGTTTGGCAAAGCACATGGCGTCGTTGATCGACAAACCGCCCATACCGCCCAGCACGTAAATCGCCGACGCGTGCAAAAACCGCCCCAGCGAAACCGAGTCGTAAACGCCCCCGACAAACATCACCCGGTTTTCCACGCCCTCGTCAACCGCCCGTTTTTTCCAGTTTTCCTCCTCCGGTCCGTAGCCCACCACCACCAGTTCAATCGACGGATACCGGTTTTGCAGTCGCTTGATGGCTTCGATAATCAGATCGACGCGCTTCCACTTCACCAGCCGCCCAACGTGAATCAGCCGGTACGGATTCGGCGGCAAAACCGGTTCTTCGTGCCGCACCTGCTCAAAAGCCGCCAGCAGTTCGTCGGTATCGGGCGAATTGGCCGTGATGAATATTTTTTCGCGCGGAATGCCGTAACTGCCCGCAATTCGGTACGCATCGTCCACGTAGTAAACGTGCGCGTCGGCCCGGTGCATGTAAATCCGGCGCATCAGCGTCAGTGCCAGCGTGTTCAAATAACCGCTCAGGGTCTTTTTCTGCGTCAGGCTGAAATCTTCGTTCTGGTTGCCTACGCCGTAATAGAACTCCCGGATCTTGCCCCATTCGGGCACATTGAACGGAATATCGCGGTAGATGAGCCGGATTCCCTGCCGCCGGGTCCATTGCCAGAATGAGCGGCTCATCGCAAAATGCAGAATATACGGCCAGCTGACGACCAGCAGGTCGGGCTTTTTTTCCAGCAAAACCGCTTTGATGTCCCTAAAAAAGGGTTTTCCGTACCAGGTCGTGTATTCTTCCAGATCGAGAATCTGAAAGCGGTTATTTCCCGTTTCCTCGTGCACGCCCGACCCGATGCTTTTGCTGCGTTTATTCGGTTTGATGATACTGACTTCAATCGAATAATCGGTTGCTAACTTGTTCAAAACCAAGGTAAAATAATGCGGCAAACCCGCCATCATGAAGCAAACGTGCATCCGAAAATCGGTATAAAGAGGAAACGACGAATCAGGCTATTCAGGTGGCAAAAGTACAACTTTGCGGCCAAATTATTGCATGCCATCCCGCCGACTCCCGAATTCCCGTTTGCCTCCCTTGTGAATCTGCTTCACAAGTGGCTATTTTTGCCAACGGAAAAACCGGCCGCTTTTTTAAATTAGCCCCTACCAACTTGACGCTGACCGACCGCCAATTCTGGCTCAATTACTGGGAATCGAAAGAAGGACTCATTTTTCAGGTACCGGACAAATATCCGTTTTTACCCCTGATCCGGCAGCTGGTGGCGGCTCATCCCGTTCAAACCTCGCTGGAACTGGGCGGTTTTCCGGGCCATTATTCGGTCTGGATGAAAAAACGGCTGAACATCACTGCCACCTTGCTCGACTACGTCGTTCACCCTAAGATTCTGCACGAGCTGGAAAAAGCGAACGACTTGCCCGAAGGTTCGGTTGGGGTCATCGAAACGGATCTGTTTCAGTATACACCCCAACGCGGTTTTGATCTGGTGATGTCGAACGGATTGATCGAACACTTCGACGACACGAAGGCTATTCTCGAGAAACACGTCGAATCGCTGAATCCCGGCGGTTTGCTGCTGGTTACCCTGCCCAATTTCCGGGGACTGAACGGCTGGTTTCAGAAAACCTTCGACCCGGAGAATTACGCCAAACACAACATTCGTTCGATGGACCTGGAGTTGCTCCGAAAAACCGCCGGACAACTTGGTTTACAGAACATTCAGACATATTACGACGGGCGGTTTATGCTCTGGTTCGAACGCGAATCCGAAAAACCGCTGCTGGGGCGACTGCTCAAAAAAATCCTCTGGCTCCCGATCAAAGTGTTTTTCAAACTGGTTCCGCTGGAAACCAAAGCATTTTCGCCCTACATCGTTCTGACGGCCACCAAATGAAGGTTCTCCACCTGAGCACGTATCATCAATCCGGCGGGGCAGCCATCGCGGCCAGTCGGCTCAATCAGGCACTGAACCGGGCGGGGTTGTCGTCGGAAATGCTGGTTTCTGAAACCCGTATGGACGAACCAACCGTCACTTCCCTCGCCCAAACTACCTGGCAGAAACGCTGGGCCACCGCCCGGTTTGCGCTCGACCGCCTGACATTTCTGCCCTTCGAACGCAGCCGCGACGTCCGGTTTGCGTTTTCACCCGCCTTGATCGGCACGGACATCAGCCAGCACCTGCTCGTTCAACAGGCTGACATTCTGCACCTTCACTGGACAACCTTCGGTTTTTTATCGACCCGTTCATTAAGTACCCTATTTGCGCTGCAAAAACCGGTTGTCTGGACGATGCACGACATGTGGTCGTTCACCGGCGGCTGTCACCACAGCGGATCGTGCGAAGGTTATCAACACCAGTGCGGCAACTGCCCGTTCCTGCGCTTACCGGCCCCCGACGATTTATCAAACAGCGGTTGGCTTCGGAAGCAAACCGCGTATCAAAATGCGCGCCTGACGCCGGTGGGCTGTAGTCAATGGTTGGCCAAGCGGGCACGGCAAAGCAGTTTATTTGGCGGTTTATCCGTCCAATCGATTCCGAATCCGCTGGATACAAAGCAGTTTATTCCGTTGCCTAAAGCCGTTGCCCGCTGGGAATTGAAACTACCCGACCGCAAGCGGTTTATTCTTTTTGCGGCTGCCAAAGTTTCGGCACTGGGCAAAGGGTTCTCGTATTTTCAGAAAGCATTACACCAATTACGGCAACAGCTGGCGCAACCCGAAGCAGTGGAATTGCTGATTTTTGGCGGTGGTGATGAAAGCTTGTTGCAGGAATTGCCGTTCACGTATCACTTCTTAGGATCGCTGAAAAATCCCCGGCAGATCATGGCCGCTTACAGTGCCGCCGATCTGTTCGTCATTCCGTCGCTGGAAGAAAACCTGCCGAATACGATCATGGAGTCGATGGCCTGCGGAACGCCGGTGGTTGGTTTTGAGGTGGGCGGTATTCCGGAAATGATTCAGCATCAGCAGAATGGCTACCTGGTTCAATACCGCTCGGTGGATGATCTGGCCCGCGGGATGCAGTGGGTTCTGGAACAACCGGAAGCGGTTTTCAGTCAACTGGCCGCTAACGCCCGCAATTATGTCGTGGCAAATTACGACGAAATCGTGATTGCCCGGCGTTACATCGATTTGTACGGTGTTATTACACAGGGTTAATCAGGGAACATCAGGGTTAATCAGGGAAAACTCTGATCACCTCTGATGTTCCCTGATTAACCCTGTGTAACAGCACCACTAAAAAATAGTGATGTCGCTTTTTTTCCGGCACAACACCGCGTAGGCGCTCGGTTTGATTTTCCGCAAGGCCGGAACTGCTTTCAGAATCTGCGTTTTGAGCCAGATCGCCCAGAATGCCAGCGTGCCTGGCGCCGATCGCCGAATAGCAGCCGTGTCGTAAAAAACGCTGTGTTCGGCCAGGATTTCGAAGCCTTCGGATTTGAGCAGGAACTTGAACAGCGAGGGCGTAAAGATATTGATGTGTCCGTAGGCCAGAAAATGATCGACTTTTTTGTCGACGAAAAAGCTGAAGTCGATGGGAATTTCGAAAAACTGATACTCCGAAACCCGGGCAATTTCGCGCAGCAACAGCCGGGGATGTTCCACGTGTTCGATCACGTGCGAGCAGGTCGCCAGCGGAAATTCCTTCGCGCCGTACGGTATTTTATACCCATCGAACAACTGCACGTTTTGCAACGAAGCCAACTTCCGCTCCCGGATTCGGCTGGCACCGCTTTCCGATATTTCGAGGGAATACATCGCCGGGGAAAACCGCAACTGGTCGAGTTGCTGCAAAACCGCTCCGTCGCCGGAACCCACATCCAGCATCTTCGGAAACCGATACGAGTGACACAGGCGGTGAATGGTTTCGGCCTTCATCCGGGCGCCCATATCCCGCCAACTCCGGTCAGCATCAGCGTATTGCGAGCGGTAAGCATCCTGAAGTGCCGATGAGGTTGTTGAATTCGTTTCCATTCAGCCGTTGGTTAGCACGTAAAAATACCGTTTTTTTGCGAATTGCCCGTTTCCTCACTATGCCATTACTGTCAATTATCACCGTCACCTACAACGCCGAACGCTTTCTGGAGCGCACCATCCAAAGCCTGCTGGCCAACCAGCCGGGCGACGAGGTGGAGTACCTGATCATTGACGGCAATTCCAAAGACCGGACGCTCGACATTGTGCGGAACTATGAAACGCACGTCAGCCACTGGATTTCCGAACCGGATCGCGGGCTGTACGACGCCATGAACAAAGGCCAGCAGCTGGCTACCGGCGATTTTGTCTGGTTTCTGAACGCCGGGGACGAAATGCACGACGCTTCGACTTTATTTAATTTGCTCAATCAGTTACGAAACAACCCCGCCGACGTCTATTATAGTGACGCCCTGTTTGTCGACGATACCGGAAAACCGTTGGGGTTACGCAGCAAAATTACCCCGCATACCTTACCGCACAACCTGAACTGGCGCGATATGGCAATGGGCATGAAGGTTTGCCACCAGGCTTTTATTGCCCGTCGGACGTTATCTCCGCCCTTTCTTGTCGATAACCTCAGCGCAGATGTAGACTGGGAAATCCGGTGTCTGAAAACCGCCAGCAAGATCGTCTGGCTCGATTTTGTGCTGTGCAAGTACCTGGTTGGCGGGTTATCGGTTCAGCAACACCGGAAATCGCTCACGGACCGATTCAAAGTGCTGGCCGATCATTTCGGAACAGCGACGGCGGTTTGGAATCATGTAAAAATTGTCGCGCGCGCGGTGCGGTTTCGGTTTTTCGGTTGATGAATGAGTTAAAGTCGTTAAAACGACTCGAGGGAAGTGGGATTTCGATTTTAACCCACGGCTAAAGCCCTGGGTACAGGGTTTCAAAACCGCCTGATTCCAACGGTTTTAACCGTTTTATTTTTAAATTATGGCACACCACATACGGATCATTCTTTTACTCTGGCTCACCTCCTTTCCGCTTTTTGCGCAAACCGCCGGTGACTCCATTCCGACGGCGCGCCGGTTTCCGCTCAAATCGTTCATCGTTCCGGCCACGTTCATCGGCGGAGGTGCGGCCCTGCTCGGGCATCCCACCCGTGCGCCTTTCGACCAAACCGGTCCCATCAGTTCGGCGGATGAGTACTTGCGGTTCGGCCCCTACGGACTTCGGGTGGCCTTGCAAATTGCGGGCATCAAACCGGCGATTCGACTCGGCGACGAAATTGCCGTGACGGTTTTGTCGAACGTCGTGATGGCCGGAGCAACGGAAAGTCTCAAACGCACCATTCACTCGACGCGCCCCGATGGTTCCGATCGCCGGTCGTTTCCGTCCGGCCATGCAGCGGTGGCTTTTACGGGTGCCGAATTACTGCATCAGGCGTATAAGCATAAAAGTCCCTGGATCAGCGTTGCCGGTTATGCGATGGCCACTGCGACGGCGGTGTTGCGAGTAGCCAACAATCAGCACCATTGGGCCGATGTTTTGGCCGGAGCGGGTATCGGAATCGCTTCGGTAAAGATAACGTATGCGGTTTACCCGGTTATTAAACGTAAGTTGCAATGCCGTCATAGACAACCATTAAATAACACTTAATTATTTAATGGTCAATTATTTATGATAAACTAAATAATGATTAACGATTGATTAACCGGCGGTTTTCTGCTTTACGCCTGTATTAAATTCGTTTTTCATTGAACACATTTGTCGGTTTGTCCAAAAATGAAAATAAATTTGCGGTTCGCGAGCGAAAGGCAGACGAATATTTTTTTGCACACAAGGAATTTAAAATAGACTTTTTATATGAAGCGCTTAGCTGTTTTTACTTCCGGCGGTGATGCACCTGGCATGAATGCCTGTATTCGGGCGGTTGTCAGAGGGGCTGTTTACCACGGCGTCGAAGTTTTCGGCATCCGTCGGGGGTACAACGGAATGATTAACGGCGATATTTTTCCAATGACGTCCCATTCGGTCAGTAATATTGTTCAACGGGGGGGAACTATCCTGAAATCGGCTCGCAGCAAAGAATTCATGACCCCCGAAGGACGGAAGAAAGCGCACGATCAACTGCTCAAACACGGCATTGAAGGCCTGGTTGCCATTGGTGGAAACGGGACTTTTACGGGCGCACTGAAATTTTTTGAAGAATACCAGATTCCTACCGTTGGCGCACCGGGCACGATCGACAACGACCTTTACGGCACGGATTACACCATCGGTTTTGACACGGCTGTGAATACGGCTCTCGAAGCCATCGATAAAATCCGCGATACGGCGGATTCGCACGACCGTATTTTTTTTATTGAAGTAATGGGCCGTGACTCCGGGTATATCGCCATTCAGTCGGGGATTGCGGGCGGGGCCGAAATGGTGATGGTTCCGGAAGTGCTGACGCCGATTTCGGAAGTCGTCGAGACCCTGAAACAAGGCTGGAGCCGTTCTAAATCGTCGTCGATTATCGTCGTTGCGGAAGGTGACGAAGAAGGCAATGCCGCCGAAGTTGCCGAGAAAATCCGCACGCAGGTGGGCGTTGATGTCGACATGCGCGTAACCACGCTGGGGCACATTCAGCGCGGAGGAATTCCAACCGCCTACGACCGGATTCTGGCCAGCCGCCTGGGTTTGGGCGCGCTGGAAGGCTTATTGAACGGGGAGAAAAACGTGATGGCGGGCGTTGTCAACAACGAGCTGCTGTACACGCCGTTTATCGACACCATCAAACTGCCCAAACCGATCAATGAGGATTTGCTGCGGATGGTGCGGATTCTCAGCGTATAGCTCTACAGGTAGCCCACGGCCCAGTAAGCCGAGTAGCCCACAAACTCGTGAAGAAGCCAGTAGAAGTCAAACAGGGCTTTTTCTGAGGGAAGTAAAAGATGAGTGGGAGCAAACTCGCGTGGCCCTCCGACAAAAGCCGCCGGGTATGGAGTGACAGAAATGTTCTGCTTCCGAAAACACCCGACGGCCCGGCGCATGTGCCAGGCGGAGGTAATCAGCACGTATTCGTATCCTTTAAATTGTTTTTGAAGGATCGGTGCCGAAAACAGCGCATTCTCGTGCGTGTTGCGCGACCGGTTTTCCAGTAAAACATCCTGCGCCGGAACCCCGGCGATGAGCAAAAATTGCCGCGTCAATCGCCCTTCTTCGGCCACGTCGCGTTGGATGATTCCGCCGGTCCCCCCGCTGATCAATATTTTCTGAATCTGCCCGGATTTGTACAGCAGCAGGGCCTGCCCCATCCGATCCGCCTGATCGCCCAGATAGAGGTGATTGCGCGGCTCGCCGTCGACCTGCATCATTCCTCCCGTCAGAACCACCCCGATGCGCGGATTTTTACGGGCAGTAAGACGGGCTGGTGAAACTTCCCAGAACAATGCTAACTCGTTTGTAATAAACCCATTACCCGAAATCAACAGCAGAACGACGGCGGAAAGCAGCGCCTGACGTCGACGGGCATGATTTTTGGTTAGTAATGCAACTAATAGCGCGATGGTGAGCAGCCCCAGCGGCATTATCAGAAAGGAAAGCACTTTGGAAAGAAAGTAGAACATCGTGTATGCGAAGGCCAATGCCCCAATCGTTATAACTAGTATCTTTGTGTACCAGACTCTGGTCAATCAACCGCTCTATCCATGAATCGCCGATCCGGTTTTACGGCTTTACTGCTGTTTCTTTCTGCCTCCATCCTGCTCGCGCAATCGCCCGGTGGTCACCTCGTTACGGCCCGCATCAAAGGTCTGGCGGGTAAAACCGCTTACCTCGCCAGTTTCTACGGGCAAACCTCCTTCACCCCCCGCGACACCGCCACCGCCGATGCGGAGGGAAAGCTGGTGTTCGACGGTGCCAAGGAACTGCCCGGTGGTCTGTATATGATCGTGGTGGATTCCAAGCCGGTCTTGCAACTGGTCATTGGCGAACAGCGGTTTTCGATTGAAGCTGATACGGTAAATGTCATCGAATCCATGAAAATTACCGGTTCAAATGAAAATGAGCTTTTTTATGGCTACCAGAAATTCCTGAGCAAAAAGTACGCAGAAATCGGTGCTTTGCAAAAAAAGGGAGCTACAGCCGCCCAGATAGCCGCCGGACAAAAGGAAGTGGAGGAGTATCGCAAAGACTTTATTGCCAAAAATGCCAACACCTTAACGGTGAAGCTGTTCAGGGCCGCCGAGGAACCCGAAATTCCGGAAGCGCCGAAGCTGGCCAATGGACGCCCGGATTCCAATTTTGTTTTTAATTATTACCGAAACCACTTCTTCGACGGCTTTGATTTTTCGGACGGACGACTGGAATACACCCCGTTTCTGCAAAGTAAAATTGACCGCTACATGAAAGAACTGACCGTTCAGACGGTTGATTCGCTCATTCCGGCGGCTGATTACGTTGTCAATAAAGCGAAAGCCAACAAGGATATTCTTCGGTACACCATCTGGTACATTACCAACCAATACGAAGAGCAGAAAAAGGTGTTGAACACCGACGGTTTGTTCATTCACATGGCCGAAAAATACTGGCTGAGCGGTATTATGCCTGTGAGTGACACCTCGACGCTCACCAGCATGCGCGACCGGGTGAAGATTCTAAAACCGCTGCTGGCCGGAAAAACCCTCCCGAACGTCACGCTGAAAGACACCCTGGGACATCTTCAGGCCCTACACAACGTAAAGGCTGAATACACGATTACCTTCTTTTACGATCCGGAATGCGGGCACTGCCGCGAGTCGGCTCCGGCGCTGAAAAAGTTTTACGATAAAAATAAAGCGAAAGGCGTCCAGGTGTACGCTGTAGCGATTAGCAAATCCGAGGCCCTCTGGAAAAAATTTATCCGGGAATTCAAACTTCAAAGCCTGATCAACGTCTACGGCCCCAGTGCGCCGGTCGATTACAAAAATAAGTACGATGTTTATTCGACGCCGACGGTTTACGTGCTCGACAAAGACAAGAAGATCCTGGCCCGCCGATTACCGGTCGAAGATCTGGAAGGGTATTTCAATTTTCTACAGCAGCAGAAAGCAACCAGAAAACCGGCCCCGATGAAGGACGCGAAAGCAAGTGTGAAGGGGAAGTAAAGAAGAAAAGGATGAAGGGAGGAGAGGATGAAAGTATGAGGGTTTACTTCCCTTTTCCTTTCCTCCCTCCTCCTTTTTACTTCATCTTCGTCCGCTTCACCAGGTAACTGGTTAGAATCTGATCGAAGCCTTTGGCAATGTCGGCTTCGATGAAGTCGATCCGGTACTGGCCGCAGCGGAGTTTGAGTTCGTGGTAAAAATTTTTGATGGCGGTCTGGTAACTGTCTCGCACCTGATTCGGCTGTACCTTCACTTTATCACCGGTTTCCAGATCGATGAATTCGTACGGACGCTCGTCGAAGGCGAAATCCTCCTCGGTTTTTTTGTCGGTCACGTGAAAGATCAGCACTTCGTGGAGGTTATGCCGCAGGTGTTGCAGGGCCGAAAACAGGTGATCAACATCCGACACGTTTTCGAACATATCACTAAAAATCACCACCAGCGAGCGTTTATTGATCTTTTCGGCCAGTTGGTGAATCACCTCGGCCGCCGACGTTTTTCGCAGCGGTGGAGGTTGTTGCAGCAACGTATTGAGTTGCTGGAAGATCTTGTGAACGTGCGAGGGCGTCGATTTCGTCTGCGTTTGAATATCGATTCCTTCGGCAAACGTGGTCAGGCTGACGGCATCTTTCTGGCGTTGCAGCAGGTAGGCAATGCAGGCCGACGCCAGAATGCTGAATGTGATTTTGCCGTAACCCGGTTCGGGATAATACATCGTCGACGACGTATCGAGCAGCAGGTGGCAGCGCAGGTTGGTTTCTTCTTCAAACCGCTTGACAAACAGCCGTTCGCTTTTGGCAAACACTTTCCAGTCGATGTAGCGGGTACTTTCGCCGGTGTTGTAGAGCCGATGTTCGGCAAATTCCACCGAAAAACCGTGGAAGGGCGACTTGTGTAAACCGGTGATAAATCCCTCCACCATCTGACGGGCGAGGAACTCCACATTGCCGTATTCCCGGACTTTGAGTAAATCTACTTGCGATGCCATAGTCGTAAAAATACATATCGCGGCCAGATCATCCAAGGGAATCAAAAGGTAGTTCGCGCTCCGGAAGCCTTAATTACATTCCGTGTCTGAAATGCACCCGGTGCCAGCTACTTTCTGTTTCGGTGATCTAACCGCGATACGAAAACGTTGGGCGCGCTTAAATGTTGTCGACAGGTGCCAACAGCGGTTCCAAACCGGGATTAAGAGGAAACAAGTCGGCGGTGGCCGGATCCATTATTTTCCGGTTGTTCCCAACAACCCGGATCGCCACGTTGGCGATGCCCGTTTTGACGATTCCGAGGGCTTTGGCGGCTGAATACGCCAGATCGATGATGCGGCCTTTGCCGTGCGGCCCCCGGTCATTGATCCGTACGACGACGGATTGGTTGTTGGATAAATTGGTCACTTCGACCAGGGTATTCATGGGTAGAGAAATGTGTGCTGCCGTCAGTTTTTCATTCTGATAGCGTTCTCCGCTACTGGTTTTTTTCCCATGAAAGCGTTTTGAATAGAAAGAAGCCTTTCCTTTCTGTATGAGACCTGAATAGGCCTCCGTTGATTTCATACCGCCGAAAAGCAGCATGATCGTGACGATTATACTCATACAGTTTGAGGTTTGGTGGAAAACAAAAAAAGGTTGAGCATCAGACACTTATGCCCCACCTTTAGCAGAAATTTAACAATTCCCTCCTTACAAAGATAACAGCAACTGCTTAAGGAGCAAACTGTTTTCTTAATTTATTCTAGTGTTCTCTTAAAACTGTCCAGTTTGGACCGTACGCTATAAAAATTAATTTAAGGCAATATTTTTGCTAGTTATACTAATCCGCTTATTTTAGCGTTTGAATCACCCCAAACCACCAGAGATTGTGGAAGAAAAAGAGAAAGAAAAAATCTTTTCCAAGCGCGTCAGGGCTGGAAAACGTACCTACTTCTTTGACGTTAAATCCACCCGCGCCAACGATTACTATCTGACCATTACTGAAAGTCGCCGGCATCCGCAGGGCGACGGTTTTATCTATGAGAAACACAAGATGTTTCTGTATAAAGAAGATTTTGACAAATTCTCGGAGGCTTTACATGACACCATTCAATACATTAAATCGGATTTGATGCCGGAATTCGACTTTTCGCAGTACGCAGTCAAAGACGAACTCGAAGATGTTGGCGGCACCGAATTAAAGTGGGAATAACCAACTCTACCCTTCTTCCACAACTTAGCCTCTGATCCACCGGAGGCTTTTTTGTTTTTCGCCCCCGAATGTCCGAACTTTACAAAATAATTTTGAATGATAGAATGAGTGAATAATAGAATGGGCAAGGCAAGCTCATGGATTTATTCACTCATCCTATCATTCGCTCATTCAACATTAAAAATTCATGAGTCTTCAATGCGGTATTGTCGGGCTGCCCAATGTGGGGAAGTCCACGTTGTTTAATGCGATTTCGAGCGGGAAAGCCGAAGCGGCCAATTATCCGTTCTGTACCATAGATCCCAACGTCGGCGTCGTAACGGTTCCGGATGAGCGGCTGGATACCCTCGAAAGTCTGGTCAAACCCCAGAAAGTGGTGCCCACGATTATTGAGTTTGTCGACATCGCCGGTTTGGTCAAAGGTGCCAGTCAGGGCCAGGGGCTGGGCAACAAGTTTCTGGCAAATATCCGGGAAGTCGACGCCATTGTCCACGTCATCCGGTGTTTTGAAGACGACAACATCGTGCACGTCGAAGGGCGCGTGAGTCCGATTTTCGACAAGGAAATCATTGATATTGAGCTACAACTGAAAGATCTGGAGTCGGTGGATCGCAAACTCCAGCGGACCGAAAAGGCCGTTCGCGCCGGTAGCGATGCCAAAGCAAAAGCCGAACTGGAAGTGTTGATCCGCTACAAAAAAGCGCTGGAATCCGGCTTGAACGCCCGAGCAGTGGACGTGACACCCGAAGAACGCTTTGCGGCTGTGGGCGAACTTCAGTTGCTGACCGTCAAACCGGTCATCTACGTGGCCAACGTCGACGAAAAATCGCTGCCCGGCGGTAATAAATATTCCGAGGAGTTGAAAGAAATGGCGAAAAAGGAAGGCGCGGAAGTCGTGATCGTGTGTGCCGCCATCGAAGCCCAGATTGCCGAAATGGAAGATCCGGACGAACGCCAGCTCTTTCTGGAAGAATACGGTTTGCAGGAATCCGGTCTGGATCTGCTCATCAAAGCATCATACCGGTTACTCAATCTGATTACTTATTTTACGGCGGGTGTTAAGGAGGTTCGCGCCTGGACGATCCAGCGCGGCTGGAAAGCGCCACAGGCTGCGGGCGTGATTCACTCCGACTTCGAAAAGCACTTCATTCGGGCGCAGGTTATCAAGATACCCGATTTCGTCCAGTATAAATCACAGGCTGCCGTTCGGGAAGCCGGAAAGCTCTCCGTCGAAGGCAAGGAATACGTCGTGGCCGACGGCGATGTCATGGAGTTTCTGCACAGCGCATAACGACAGCGGGCTAACCACCCGCTTTTTTTATTTAGTGAGACAAAAGAAAAGAGAGGAAAGATAAACGACTAATCGTTTTTAAGTTCATCTCACTTCTTTTCTCTCTTGTCTGACGGTCTACCATACAACGGGAAAACGATGGAGTCATCCACCAAACCGGTCGAGTTGCATCCGTTCCGCGACGTCCGGCTGTTTCTGTTTCTGATTCCGTTTATCAACGCCCTCAATTATTACCTGACGTATACACACATACCGTCGGGCTGGCGGCTGATTGCGACTTTTCTGATCGATACTCTGGAAGGTTATGCCGCCTGGTGGTTAATCCGGTTTCTGATTCAGCAACTGGATCAGCGTTTTCCATACGAGAGAAGTATCATCCAACGCATTATCGTTCAGTGTATTGCGACATCCGTTGCGGGTATTTTAGTCATTGCGTTAACGACGGAATTCGTCAATTTTCTGGCCAGCGATCAGCCGGTTCCGCGCCGGTTTTACACCCACGACATTTTTATTTTCTTCATCTGGATTCTGGCTATCAACGGGATCTACATCGGCGCCCATTTCCACGCTCAGTTTCAGCAGGCCGATCTGACAAAGAACGAAGCGCTGCGCATCCGACAGGACGGTTTTGTGGTTCGGTCCGGCAAACAGAACATTGCGATTCCGTTCCACGAGATTAGCGGTTTTTACGTGGACGGCGAATACACGATGGTGTTGACCGATCAGCAAAAGCGGTACGTGATCGATCAGTCGCTGGACAAACTGGAACAGGAACTCCCCGCCGAGTGGTTTTTCCGGCTCAACCGCCAGTACATTCTGCACCGCCAGACGCTGGCCGCTTTCGACCGGCTGGAAAACGGCAAGCTCAACATTCGGCTCAAACCCACACCCGGTTTTCCGGAAAGCATTCCGATGAGTCGCATCAAGGCACCGGTTTTCAAAAAATGGTTTGTTATTGATTAAATCCTACTACACTTCACGACGATTTTCACTACACTTCACCGAAAAACAGTCCTAAAAACAAGAATTAGCCCATTTTCCTGGCGGTAATTTGCAGCAGCAAAAATGACCACGCCATGGCAAAATCAATTTTACTCCATCTTCTTTTGCTCATCCTGCCGGGCTTAGTGCCGGTTTTCGCACAACAAATTCCGTCGCCTGAACGGCCCAACCGCGACTGGCCGCTCATCGTATGTCTGCAATTCCATTCGATTTCGATGCCGTTTAAGGACCTGAAAAGCACCTTCTCGAACGTCGGCATCAGCCTCGGCACGGAGCTGGCCTACAACCGCCGGAGCAACTTTCTCCAGCAGATTCAGGTCGGTGTTTACCGGAATAAATACGCTGGTAACGGTTTATCGGTTTTCACCCAAACCGCCTATCGTCCGCACGTCGGGCCGGTTTATGCCGAGGTCAAAGCAGGTTTGGGTTACAATTTTGCTTTTCACCCGAACACCACACGTGTGTTTACAAACGGCGAATGGCAGTCGGCTAGTCAGAAAGGGAAAGGGCTGCTGATGGTACCGGTCGGTGTTTCCATTTGCTATCAGTCCAAGAAAACTAGACCGGTTTTTGAGCCCTTCGTCAGTTACCAGTTTTTTGTGTTGCAAGGTTACAATCCCGATGTGCCCATTTTGCCAAACCAGTTGATTCAGGTTGGCTCCCGAATTCATCTTCTTCATTAATTCACACACCATTCCATCATGAAATACCTTATTATTGGAGCGCTGTTGGCGGGTTTGCTGGCCTGCGAGCCCAATGATTTCGCGACGCCCACGGTTTCCTGCACCGAAACGACTCCGCTGAACGCCAAGTACTCCAAAGCCCAACAAGTCCAGAAACTGCTGGACGGTTTTACGGCCGAAGGACTACCCGGCGTTGCCGTGGCGGTATATACACCTAAAGAAGGTTATTGGGCCGGAGCATCCGGTTTTGCGCGGCTGGAAGACAAAACCGCGATGCAAA
This sequence comes from Larkinella rosea, assembly GCF_003858635.1. Taxonomy (GTDB): domain Bacteria; phylum Bacteroidota; class Bacteroidia; order Cytophagales; family Spirosomataceae; genus Larkinella; species Larkinella rosea. Next base: position 10,730 of record NZ_RQJO01000009.1, on the reverse strand, counting down.
TCTGCCACCTGCAATACAGCCAGAGCGTTGCCAAAACCTACATGGCCGTCGGCATTTTAAAGCTGGTGGAAGCCGGAAAAATTGAGCTTGACAAACCAATTACCGCCTATTTGCCCGCTACTCTCAGCGACAACATTTCCGATGCCGAAACGATTACGGTTCGGAATCTGCTCAACCATACGTCTGGTATTCCCAGCTATTCGCTTGATACCGATTACATTACGGTTTTCCTGCAAAATCCGCTGCGGTCATACACCGGCAAGGAGTATCTGTCGTTCATTCGGAAGGCTTCTTTGCTCTTCAAACCGGGCAGTTATTTCGATTACTCCGATACCAATTACCTGCTGCTGGCTCTCATCGCCAACCAGGTTCACGGCGATCATGCTAAATTGATTCAGGAAAGCGTCATTGCTCCGCTGAACCTGCAACAAACTTTTTATCACAACTTTCAGAATCAACCGAATCTGGTCAACAGTTATTTCGACCGCTTTGGCGACGGGAAGCTGGAAAACGTCTCGCAAATGCAGCAGGTGAACGTCAATTCACTGACCGGCGACGACGGGCTGGTGGCATCTCCATTCGACTACGTCAAGTTTCTGCAAGGATTGTTTGCGGGAAAGTTGTTGTCCGACAAAAGCATGAAAATGATGACCACCTGGGTAAACGACAAAAAAGGAGAACCGAGTTACGGCATGGGGTTGTACCATTCCTATTTTTCGGGCCAGCTCGCATACGGTCATGGCGGAGCCGGTTTGGGCGCGGGCTGCGGATTGTATTATTTCCCCGAAAAACAATTGTATGTCTTTGTCGGCACGAACATGGGTACGCTGACCGATGGCCCGTATGTCCGAAAAGCGGGCGAAATGAAAGATCAGTTGCTGGATTTACTGCTGAACTAACTCATTTCCGCTTGTTGTAACCCATCCGCCGGTAACCGACCAGCTGATCGGCCCGCGAGGCCGGGGGGCGGTGGTACACCAAAATTTCGTAGTCGTTCTCCGTCGCCGAGTAATTTCCCTCGATCAGGATTTCGTTTCCGGAAAGGTTCATTCCGGAGCGCGTCACGGGCGGGGGAATTCCTTTTACGGAATAATTATAGTTATAAACGCCCTGCTTCAGTTGAATTTCCGCCCGATACGCCCGCAACTCCGGCACATAGCTCATCCGGTTCAAATCATTTAACTGCCAGAAATTGAATGCGCTGTTCACGAAAATCTCGGCATTGGCGATCTCATCCATGCGCAGCGTAAAAACCGTATTGATGTAATCCGACTGCGTGGCACCGAGGTGCGTTTCCAGGTGATCGATGACGTATTGCCCGTTAAAATCATCGGTTTGCACATAAACGCCCACACTCCGCGGACCGTCGGTGTTCACAAAAGCCGTGTTGCGGTCCTCCTTCCGGTCGATCCGGTCGATGTAATTGCCGCGCGATAAAACCGTTCGGGTGTCAAAATACCGGTATTCGTTGCCGCCGGGAAAGGTGTTTTTCAAATCGAAAAGGCGGTATTCCAGCAGGTTATCAAACGCCCGGACGTTGGTCGGCCGCAGCCCCGTAACGACGCGGTCGTCGCGGTAATCCTGCCGGACCACAATTTTCAGGTCGTCCTGCGGAGAGATCAGCGGATAGCCCCGGTAGCTGATTTCGAAGTTAATCTGCTGGTCGGTAAACCGCAATTGCGGGTCATTGGCAAACTCCACGGCAGCCGAAACGCCCACGCGATTGAGGTAGGCACAAAACCGCCGACTGAAATAAATCTGACGCGGATTCCGCTCGTTATAAACCACCAGCACATAATTGCCCGGCAATTTTACCTTCGGAACCGGAAACCGGTAATGATAATACGGAATTTTGGTGTTCTGCGAAATCTGGTAATCCTGAATCGGATAGTCGTTGTACTCGTACGTAAACTCGATGTCGTTCAGAATGGACTGTTGCCAGTTGGCATTGCAATGCACGAATTTGGCCCGAAAGGGGCGGAAATTGGCCGTCAGATCGTCGAATTCGAGCATGAGCTGCGTCTCGGCCGCCTGATCGACCACCGGCGGATTGAGCGTCTGCGCCGGATTGGTCGGGTCGTTGCCCAACACCGGATACAACAGCACGGTTTTAATGGCCTGTTCAAAGATCCGGTCTTCCGTCGGCAGGTTTTGGGCCGAGCCCCGGAAGAATACGAAAATTGGAAACAGCAGAAAAAGTCGACGAGACGGCATCATTTATGATTCGTTACATTTGGTATTTATAGGAACGAAATTTTAGGAAATGGCGGTATAAAAAACATTTCAGTGTGTATTTTTGGACTCTGCATCATGAAAAACAACCTATTATGGTCAATTACAACACAAAAGCGTGGCTCCAGTTTTTAGTCAATTTCCCCAAAGCGGATACCGTTCGCAAGCTGTTGCCGTTTTTGGGCCTAATGGCCATTTACTCGTTTTTGGTGGCCTTTATCACCCTGTCTATTTTTCATTTGACCGACAACTCGGATTTGCGACACATTTCCGTGATGCATTCCCTGCTCGGTTTTGTCATTTCGTTGTTGCTGGTGTTTCGAACCAATACGGCGTATGATCGCTGGTGGGAAGGCCGCCGGATGTGGGGATCGCTCACGAACAATAGCCGAAATCTGGCTCTGAAACTGGAACCGCTGCTGGACGAAGCCTCTGCCGAAGATCGGGAATTCTTTCGGGTGATGATTCCCAATTTTGCTTATGCGATGAAAAACCACCTTCGGGCCCATTTCAACGAGAAGGAGTTTACGGAATGTGCGTCGTTTCGACTTACTGACTTGAAGCGGCACGAACACGTTCCGGCGCAGATTTCGGCCGCCCTTACCCGCAAAGTGTACGAATTGCATCGCCGGGGCGTCCTGATTCCCGAACACCTGCTTTTTCTGAACAACGAACTCCTGAGCTTCATGGATATTTGCGGTTCCTGCGAACGGATCAACAAAACGCCCATTCCCTTCTCGTACAGTTCGTTCATGAAAAAATTCATATTCATCTATTGCCTGACGCTCCCGGTCGGTTACGTTTTCAGCCTGCACTACTTTGTGGTTCCGTTTGTCGTCTTTATTTTCTACGTATTGGCCAGTCTGGAAGTGATTGCCGAAGAAATCGAAGACCCGTTCGGTACCGACGCCAATGATTTGCCCGCCGAAACCATTTGCAAAAATATCCGTAATTCGACGGGGCAACTCCTGCCGGTTTCCGAATCGTTCAATGCAAGCGCGACTTCGGATCGTTCCTGAGTTGTTGTTCCGCCAGAAACCACTATTTTGCAGGTAGCTTCATCTCATCCTAACTCCATGAGTATGACTACCGCCCAGAATGTTACTCCGTTTACGTTTCTGGCCATCAAGGTGGGCCTGACGTTATTCGCCAACTCGGTGTTTCATCCGTACGGAAAACGCAAAATCTGGTTACACGGGCCGAAGTCAACCAATACCGCAGCGAGGAAAAGCGGCAAGGAACGATCGGTTATGTGGAACGGCGGCAGATAATGCAGTCGTTTGTTGAGAAGAAGAAGAATCTCATTATCTTCCTCTCCTTCCGTTGATGGCCTTCGTTTTCTGGCTTTTTTTTCTGCGTTCGGGCGTTCACTATGCCGAACACCTGGTAGCACATGTATTCTTTACCGGTTTTTATGCATTGGTTGTTTTGTGCTGCTCACCCCACTGCTGAAACTAATTTCCGGTTTTTGGATGATCCAATTGCAGCATGTGATCCGCCTGACCATTGCCTACTACCGGTTTTTACCCGGACACCGTTCCTTCGGATTGCTGAAAACCGCCCTGTCTTCCCTGCTGTCTCTGACGGCCTGGTGGGTATTTTCGTTTGGAATTGGCTTTCTATATATCCGATATGGCGACTAAAAGGGAGGTTTTACCCCAGTTTCTTCTCCAACTCCTCGGCTTCCAGCATGGCATCTTCCCACTGCTCCTGAACCGAGTCAAGCTGGGTTTTCAATCGCTGATAATCGGCGGTTTTGGCCTGCAGTTTCTTGCCGTCAGCGACAACTATGGGACTGGCCATTTCGGATTCCAACTGCTTGATCTGTTTTTCCAAACCTGCAATTTTCTGCTCAAATTCCTCGGATTGCTGCGTTGCTTTTTTCAACGCCCGCTGCCATTCTTTCCGCTCTTCGTCATTGGCCGTAACCGGTTTTTTGCCGTTCAACGAGCCATTGGAAGTGTTCTGCCCGGTTTTATCCGCCGGTTTTCCATTTTCCGCCAATTTCCCGTTCGAAGGCTGGGGCGTAGCGGGTTTCGTATCTACCGGATTCGACTTGCGCTCTTCCAGCCACCATTCGTATTCGTCGTACGTACCGGGGTATTCCTTGATCTGCTCGTCTTCAATATACCAGATTTTGTTGGCAATCTGCGACACGAAATACCGGTCGTGGGAAACCACCACAAACGTGCCTTCGTATTGATCCAGCGCCTGAATCAGGATGTTGACCGATTGCATGTCCAGGTGGTTGGTCGGTTCATCCAACAGCAGAAAGTTGGCCTGTGAAAGCAGCACCTTGGCCAGTGCCACCCGCGATTTTTCGCCCCCGGAAAGCACTTTGATTTTCTTGAATACATCGTCGCCCGAAAATAGGAAACAGCCCAAAACCGTCCGCAATTCCGACTCTGATTTGGTCGGATTCGCCGATTTCAGCTCTTCCAGCATGTTATCCTCCACGTTCAGCGACTCCAGCTGGTGCTGGGCGTAGAAGCTGAACGAGACGTTATGCCCCAGCCGCCGTTCGCCTTTGGTGGTCGGTTCGGTTCCGGCAATAATCCGCAGCAGCGTTGATTTCCCGCGACCATTGGCCCCGATCAGCGCCACGTGATCGCCCCGTTCGAGTCGGGCGGTGGTATGTGTCAGAATCTTTTTCTCACCGTAATTTTTCGTTACCTCATCGAGATGGAGAATATGCCGACCGGGTTGCGTCGAGAAGTTAAAACGGAAGTTAACGCGGGCATTTTCGTCAATAACCGCATCGACCCGATCCATTTTTTCGAGCATTTTCACCCGGCTTTGAGCCTGCTTGGCTTTGGTCGCCTTGGCTTTAAACCGTTCGATAAACCGCTCGGTCTGCCGGATTTTAGCCTGCTGGTTTTCGTAAGCACCCTGCTGAATTTCGTTCCGCAACGCCTTCTCTTCGAGGTAGAAAGAATAATTGCCCGCGTAATAATTCAACTTGGCACCCGACACCTCCACAATGCTATCGACCACATTATCAAGAAATTCGCGGTCGTGAGACACCACAATCACCGCTCCTTCGTAGTTCAGAATGTATTTTTCAACCCACACAATGGAGGGTAAGTCCAGGTGGTTGGTCGGCTCATCGAGCATGAGCAACGACGGTTTTTGCAGCAGCAGTTTTGCCAGCATCACCCGCATCCGCCAGCCCCCGGAAAAGAGCCGGAGTGGTCGGTGCAGGTCGTCGGTCGAAAAGCCCAGACCTTCCAGAATTTCCTCCGCCTTTGACTGAATCGTGTACCCGTCCAAAGCCGCAAATTCGTCCTGCGCCCGCGCCAGCTTGTCGACCAGCTCGTCGCGGTAGTTGACTTCCATTTCGTGCAAAAGGCCGTCGATGCGTTTTTGCAGGTGGTTCTGACGTTCAAAAGCCTGCATGGCCACCGACAGAATGGAGTCGTCGGTCTGGTACGAAAGCAAATCCTGGTTCAAAAAACCGATGGTAACGTCGCCCGCTTTGGAGATGGTTCCGCCATCGAGTTGGTATTCGCCCATGATCAACCGCAGCAGGGTCGATTTTCCGGTTCCGTTGAGGCCAATGAGACCAATTTTCTGACCGGGCTTGATGTGCATCGACGCATTTTCGTAGAGCGCCCGGCTACCGAGGTAATAAGACAGGTTTGTAAGAGAAATCATGGCCGCAAATTTACGCAATTTTGGCGCGTTTGCTTGCATGGTTTGCAAAGAACCCGTTATATTTGCACCCACAATTTGAAGATTTGCTTCATTTTGCCTCCTTAGCTCAGTTGGTAGAGCGACGCATTCGTAATGCGTAGGTCGCAGGTTCGAGTCCCGTAGGAGGCTCACAGTTCGTATAAAGGCTAATTCGTTTCAGAGTGTAAGTACTCTAAATCAACGAATTAGCCTTTTTGCTTTATATAGCTTTATTAATCGCAATACGGTTTTATAAGGTTTATTCGTCCCCTAATTCGTCCCCTGTATTGATATTGTTTGATATCTTACCATTGACCAAACCAGTCAGTACACATGCGAACCATTACCGATCAGGCTGCAAAGTGCCTGTTAAAAGACCCGCGCTCCACTACCCCCACTTTAATCTACCTCGTTTTTCGTTATCAGTATACGCGATTCAGCGTTACAACCCGACGCTATACTAGTAACCAATGATCCCGAACCGGGTGCGGTTATCTGTCCGGTTACAGGGATTAAGATTGAATGTCCGCGCCCGCGTCAACGTTTCGCATCGGCGTCGATGTTGCAAACTTTATATCATGCCGACCGACGAACATTCGACAAAGTAGCCGCGCAATTTCTGACCGCGAAACAGGCCGGAGCAAACCTTGACCAGCAATGCTACTATATGGCGCATAATATCCGAAATGCCTATACCAATCAATTCAACAATCCATTACGTCGCATTAAAAAATATCAACGTGGCAAAGTGGGTCAAATGCAACTACCATTCCCGGTTAGTACCTCGCAACTTACCGAGCGAATACAGGCAGGAATTGACTACCGGAAAGGGACGCGCTACGAAGTGCAGTTTACATAGCATAGGCTCCTTCAGGCGTTTGCCGTAACAAGGCCAGTGCAGCCAGTGTATCTAACAACGGTTGCACTTTCCCGGCGTTGGTTCGCTGGAACAAGGCGGCTACCTGTTGGGTACTAAGTGGAACGCCCGCCTGTTGAACGGCATCCCGAACGGCCTGCATTTGTTGGGCCAACTCTTTCGGCCATTCCTGTTTAATAACATCGGCAACGGGGGCGTTTGTTGTTGCGGTTGCCGTAGTTTGCAGGTCCATACCTAATTGCTGTTGCCCGGGAGCCTGATACGATGGACGCAAATAACGAATATGCCCGGCGGCTTCCTCAGCGGCTCGTTCGTGATTCAACCTTACAAGTCGGGTTAGGATTTCACTTTCTGGCAGGTCGGGCGGCCAGCCATAGGCATCGGCCACGGCCGCGTCGATCTGTTGGTGCAAACTGAGGACCACCGACGCCAAACCCTGCTGATTGATCGTTTGCTCTTTCGCGTTCAATGATTCGCCCGCCCTTAACTTTTCAACTACGTTGTAGAGGTCGGTTAGCGTTAGGGTCGGGTGTGCGGCCTGTTGGCGTTTGCGGTGTGCGTCTAACTGCTCTGCCAGTTCACGAATACGGTTTTTTTGTTGGGGTGTGGTATCGGGAAAAGGGAATGGCCCAAAACTTCGAGAACTACTGTAACGTGAATCATTACCCACACCTAGCCAACCTCCTGACGCAAAGGCCCATACTTGATGAATTTTGCTTGACATTACTCCAAGATAATATAAGTCATCTAAAGCAAATACGACGATAGTATTATCTGGAACTATACTCCCATCTATGATTGAGAAAATACGATGCTTGGACGTATATGTAGTGACAATAAATTGTTTTAAGCCCTTAAGAGCGGGTCTGAAATTTGCTCGTGGCTCTCCAAAAACCCACCACCTATTACGATATGACTCTCTATTATTCTTGTCTCGCTCAGGCTTTACTAAGTTAAAAATTCGCTGATAAACTTCAGGGTAGTGTTCAATAATTTCCATAGGCTGCAACCCGAATAGGTCAATCACCATAAAACCGCGCGACTTTTGCGACAGGTCACGCCCGTTGACGTAAGGTTTAATATGTTTTTCTAAACCGGGTCTTATACCTAAACCTAGTTGCTGAGCTTCATCGGGCGTTACCAAAAAACCCGCCCCGTAAAGTCCCATTCCTACGTTCGCTAAATCCTTATTGGCCTTTAGTGTAGCCGCACTGTCTAAATCAGCTCCTATTGTAAAATCTGCGTTAATGAACCCAACAGTTTCCGTAAGTTCTACTTCGTGTGCGTCGTCAGTGTCAGTTGCGGTTTCTCTGGTTAGGATTAGCAACTTACCTGGCTGCGAACCCGCCCGTACTACGCTCATAGCAATCCGAACAGCGGCTCCCTGTGCGCTATCGACCCACGGATGATCCGAAATAGCAAACGTCAAAGAAACTGGTGTTTCGGCATCAAGATACTTCTGTATTACCCGCCGGTTAAACGTCTGCGTTATTGAATTGGTCGTAATGAATCCAAAGGCTTCTGTTCGGTTTTGAAGTACAGTTTCAGCAGCCTTCTCCCACCAGTACATGACCAAATCGGCTGATTCCGGTACGACACCTTTATAGGTTTTACGCAGTGCATCAACATATGCGTCTCCCAGCGCTCCCCGCATCGCTTTATCACCAACGAAGGGAGGATTCCCCACAATGAAATTTGCCTCCGGCCACTGTGTAGGCCGGGCGTTAGACAGGCCGTTTTCGTACGTTAGCACGGCGTCCTGTTGCTGGATATTCTCATATTCATCTAACAGCGGTTCGGGTAGTTCACTCATGCCGTGGGTCCGTAGGTGCCATTGCAGGTAACCGATCTTTAACACCACGTCGGCAATCGTAGCCGCGCGGGGGTTCAGTTCAAGGCCCAACAGTTGCCGGGGTGAAATGGTCGTCCCCCCGCTGAGGTTGAGCAGGGCGGTTTGGCCGTAGGAGTTGATAGCCGCCAATACCTCCCCTTCCAATCGTTTCAGGTGTTCGAGCGTCACATACAGGAAATTGCCCGAACCACAGGCTGGGTCCAGAATTTTGATGCTCGTCAGCCGCCGTAAAAACCGTTCCAGTTCGGCGCGGGCGGCTTTGTCTTTGCCTTCTTCCAACAGCCGCGCAGCCGCAGCCTGAGCAGCCGCCCATTCCCGGCGCAGGGGTTCCAGCACCGTAGGAAGAACCAACCGCTCGACGTACCGGCGCGGGGTGTAGTGTGCCCCCAAACTGTGCCGTTCGCGCGGGTCTAAGGCCCGTTCCAGCAACGTGCCAAAAATGGCCGGTTCGACGGCGGTCCAGTCGGCTTCAGCCGCCTTTAGGAGCAAAGTCATTTGATCGGCGGTTAGCGGTAACGCTCGGGCATCGTGAAACAGTTTACCATTGAATTTGCGTACCCTGGCCTTCAGGTCGGGCGAAAAACCGCCCGTGTCCATCGTTCGCCAAAGGGCCTGTAAGGCATCCGGTAAAAATTCCCGTAGGTCCGGCTGGGCGTATTGGCGCAGCATCCCCGTAAAGGAGTCTTTGGGAATCAGGCCCACGTCCTCCGAAAACATCGTAAACAGACACCGCATCAGGAACTGAGCGACCAAATCCGGAGACTGTCCGGCTCTTTCTAATTGCGTTGAAAGTTTGGCAAGGTATTCGGCCAGTTCGCGCGTCACGCGGGCCGACCGGCGGCCAGGGTCCAGTTCGCGCGGGTCAGTCCAGATGAGCCGCAGCATGTCCCGCGTTTCCTCATCGGCCAGTTTCGACAAGGGGAGCCGGTAGCGGGTCTGATCGGGAAAGGGCACAAACTGATCGCCAACGCCCGCAAAGTTGCTGTATACGTCAATGCAGTAACCTACATCGGCCACCAGCACAAACAGGGGCCGGGGTTCGTCGGCCGGTAAGGCCCGCACGTAGCCTAACGCCTGTTGGCGGGCGGTCTGCATCATTTGCCCCCATTTGGTTGTTCCCCGGACGGCGTGCCCTTTCCGGCGTTTTTCGGGAGATAGCCCCAATTCAGCGCGTTCAGCGGCCTTTTGCTGGTCCGGCGTTTGGGTACCCTGTTTGGTTTCCAGCACGAAACAGCTGCGTTTGTAGAGGTCAACACGGCCAATGCTGCGTTTACCATGGTCATTAAACTCAACCGCCCGTTCGAGTACGTAGGCATCCTGGGCGGGGTTATCGGTCGTAGGGTCAGGCCGGGTAACGCCGATTAAATCGCACAGGTCTTGCAGGAACAAACCGTAGTTGGCACGTTCCGCACCGCCCGCCGGTTTCCAACGAGCTTCAAATTCAGTATAGGTCACAGGTGAATACGACGATATGAGTACTTAAAAATGTGATGGGCTATTTACTCAAAAAATGGAACAGTTCTAACGCCTTTACCCATAATTCGTAAAATCAATTGATGGCTCATTGGTAGGTATTCAGGGAGGGGTACAGCAATTCTCTAGCTAAACCGTGAACTGCGACCGCTAGCCTAGTCTTTCGTATGCGTGTGCAAAATTCAGAGGGGGATAAGCCTGTTTTTCATATGTAGACAACAACATAATTTTTCAGGCTCAACGGATTCATAAACGAGCTCCTATTGAGGGAAATAAGAATTTCTAGAGCGGCAAACTGAAAAAACCGACAAAATTCATTTGGCCCTTGTAGGTATATCCAACTGTCAATCCAATGAAATAGGTTACTAATGGAGTAGTCAATAAATCCCGGTCAATTAACCTACGTTTTCTTGACGTTAATTTCTTGACCGGGTTGATGACTTGTATTGAGATACAGGAAGTTGGGAAAAGTCACATTCTACCACAGATATTTTCCCCTCGTTTAATGGACTTGCTTACAGTTGGTATTTAGGTAAATTGAGCAACATAATTCACACTTATATAACACTTTGGAAATGGTGTTCAAACAGACATGGGGCAATCATATCAGGGCAGCTAGATATC